>NZ_SOHJ01000006.1 GCF_004403185.1 Cryobacterium suzukii
AGGGCGTGGCGTTGGTCATGGTTGAAGAGGCGTTGGTCGCGTCCGACGTTGAGGGGTTGCCCGGTCGGGCTGAAGAGGATGCCGAGGTAGCCGGTATCGCAGAGGTGCCGGTCGATTGTCTCTGGCGATATCGGTGCCGGGTTGCCCTCGAGGTAGGCGAATACTGATTTGGCGCGTCCGCTCTCCGTGATACCAGCCGCGGGGGCCGGGCCAGCCGCGGGGTTCGGGCCAGTTGTGTGCGCACGACCAGCTGTGGGGGCGGAGACGGTGGTGGGGCGGTCGTGGTCGGTGACGATGATTTGCACGACGGGGCGGCGGCCGCCGAAGAGGGTGTTGGGGTCGGCGTCGGCGCCGAGTTTGAGTAGTTGGGTGAAGGAGTCCGCGGCGATTTGGTCGAGGGTGCGCGGGTCGTCCTTCACGCTCTGGGCCCAGGCGGCGCGTGTCGGGTCGACGAACCGCACGCCACCGCGTCGTGGACTGGTCAGGGCGTCGTAGGTCGCTAGCCACATTTCGCCCTGCTCGGGTGCCATTAGGGCGTGCAGGGTCACCATGCCGTCGGCGCGCCGCCAGAGCGACCAGGTGGTGTCGTCGCGGGCTTGCTTCTCCCGCGCCAGGATGCCCGCAGCGTCGAGGTCGTCGCGTAGGCGCCGGGCTCGTTTGTAGGCCTGCTCGGTATTCATCATCGGTGCCTCCACCAGCAACGCCCGGAGTGCTGCGGTGAGTTTCTCGGCGGTGATCGCCTGGTCGAGGGTGCCCAGGCCGCGTAGCAGGGCGTCGCCGATGCTGGGGGAGAAGGTGCCGGAGGCAATGGCGTGCATGATCGGCGCCTGCCACGGCACCACGACCGGCGCGACCGGCATCACCGCTGCAACTGGCACTACCGCCCGGGGCACTGTGGGCAGCGGCGGCAGATTCGGGTGCAGCGCGGCCCACGCCGCTGCTCGTTCCGCTTCCCGAGCAGCTTCACGCACCGCTTCCCGGGCGGCGTCCGCCGCAACGTCGGCGGCGGTCTGGGCAGCCAGCGCAGCGTCGCGGGCGGCGTCGGCGGCCTGTTGTTCGGCAGTTTCAGTGTCGGCCATGAGGACTCCCACGGCCAGCAGCCGGCCAGCCTCGATCCGGCTGAGGCCGGTGGCGTGCTGCACCATCAGCGTCGGGTTGCCAAACCCGTGCCGCGTGGCCAGACCTGACTGACCCAGCTGCGGCCGGGATCGGTGCGCGATCGTGCCCGCCAGCATCGCGGCGGCGGTGTTGCTGAGCCGGAGCAGGTCCGCGATCGGACCCCGCGCCGCGAGCACCTCGGCATCGGAGAGCCTGCTGAACTCGGC
>NZ_SOHJ01000008.1 GCF_004403185.1 Cryobacterium suzukii
CTACTACCGACCACCCCGCTAGCTGAAATCGCACACAGCGGCGCATCACGAGACGGCAAGCTCGACCAGCGAGATGAAGACGACCCGAAACCGGGAAACCCGCACGACGCTTACCAAAACTAAAAGCTCGCCCGCGCGAGAAAGCTGTAGCTGGCACCCCAGAAACTCAGCGCGCACCTGCACGGGCCGCTCCTGGTCTGCAGCGCAGCCGCGGCGAGTCACGAGATGGTGATCTCGACACGTTTAACAACGGCGTGCGGACGACCCGAGACGGGGTCACCCGCACGACGATTTTTGAACCGTGGAATCAGATTTGCACGGCAGTACGGCAGTACGGGCGAGCTGGCGAGCTGGCGGTTTTCCGGGCGGATATCGGAGGCGCCAGACCGGCGCGTTAGAAGCCGAGACGCCCGAGCTGCTTCGGGTCGCGCTGCCATTCCTTCGCGATCTTTACCCGCAGCGAGAGAAAGACTCGCTTGCCGACGAGCGGTTCGATCTGCTTGCGGGCGCGGGTGCCGACATCCTTCAACCGGCTGCCGGACTTGCCGATGATGATGCCCTTTTGACTGTCCCGTTCGACGAACAGATTGGCATAGATTTCGACCAGTTCCTGGTCGTCGCGCTCGATGATGTCATCGATGGTGACGGCTATGGAGTGCGGCAGTTCGTCGGTGACGCCCTCGAGGGCGGCCTCGCGAATGAACTCCGAGATGCGCGATTCGAGGGTCTCGTCCGTGACGGCGTCGGCCGGGTACAGCGGGGCATCCGCGTGCGGCAGCAGGCGCAGCAGTTCCGTCGCGAGAGTGTCCAGCTGGATGCGGCTGGTCGAGGAGATCGGCACGATCGCCTCCCAGTCCCGCAACTGTGAAACAGCCAGCAACTGGTTGGCAACGTTGGTTTTAGAGGACGCATCAATCTTGGTGACGATGGCGACCTTTTTTGCGCGGGGGAAGGCATCCAGTTGCTCGTTGATGAACTTGTCGCCCGGGCCGATCGGCTCGTTGGCCGGGATGCAGAGGCCGATCACGTCGACGCCGGCCAGAGTCGCGGTGACGAGGCTGTTGAGTCGCTCACCGAGGAGGGTGCGCGGACGGTGGATGCCGGGGGTGTCCACCAGGATGAGCTGGCCGTTCTTCTGGTGCACGATACCGCGAATGGCGCGGCGGGTGGTTTGCGGCTTCGACGAGGTGATTGCAACTTTCTCACCCACCAGTGCGTTCGTCAGGGTGGACTTGCCCACGTTGGGCCGTCCCACGAACGAGACGAATCCCGCTCGATAATCGGCGGGGAGTGCCTCGGTTGCTCCGGTCATGACCGTTCTCCTTCATCATCTGACACTGTTCTTGGGGTACTCGTCGGTACCGTGAGGAATGCTGTTTGCGCATCGATCAGAGCCGCGTCGCGTTCCACCAGCACGGTGCTGATGCGCTTGCGGCGGCCCTCGGTGCGCTCGGCGGTGAGGTTGAGCCCGCTGACCGAGGCAACCGACCCGGCGACGGGAAGCCGCCCGAGGGCCTTGGCCAGCAGGCCACCCACCGAGTCGACGTCGTCATCGTCGAGTTCGAGATCGAACAGCTCACCCAGTTCATCGACCGGAAGTCGCGCACTCACCCGAAAATGCCCGCCGCCGAGGTCTTCGACCTCGACCACGTCACGGTCATATTCGTCGGAAATGTCACCGACGAGCTCCTCGATCAGGTCTTCCAGGGTGAGTAGTCCGGCGATTCCGCCGTACTCATCGACGACCATGGCCAGGTGGTTGGACTCCAACTGCATCTGTCGCAGCATGTCGTCGGCCTTCTTCGACTCCGGCACAAACACGGCCGGCCTGGCCAGGTCGGCCACGGTGAGCTGAAGGGCGTTGATCGGCCGCTCGAAAACCAGTCGGGCCACATCACGCAGGTAGAGGATGCCGGCAACGTCGTCGACCTCACCGTCCAACACGGGCAGGCGCGAGGTGCCGCTGCTCAGGAACAGGCCCATGGCCGCGTCGATACTGGCGTCGGCGTCGATGGTGATCATGTCGGTGCGCGGAATCATCACCTCGCGTACGACCGTCTCACTGAACTCGAAGATGGAGTGAATGAGCTCGCGGTCGTCTTCCTCGATCACATCAAGTTCTGTGGCCTCGTCCACCATGCTGAGCAGCTGGTCTTCGGAGGTGAATGTCGCCAGCTTGGTGCGACCGGGAGTGACCCGGTTGCCGAGGGCGACGAGTGCGTTCGCGATGGGTCCGAGCAGAACGCGTCCGACGTGCACGAGCAGCGCGGTCGCGGCCAGCAAGCCGACCGGGTGGGCCCGTCCGACGCTGCGCGGGCTGGCACCGACGAGCACAAACGACACCGAGGTCATGATGAGCGCCGACAGCAGCAAAGCGAGCCAGACGGCCTCGATCGTGGTCGCGAAGACCAGGGTGACCAAGACGGCGGCCGTGGTCTCGGCGGTGATGCGAATGAAATTGATCGCATTCAGGTGCGCGCCGGTATCGTCGGCGATGGCCTGCAACGACCGTTTGGCGCGATGATTCGCCACCATGTTTGCGATGTCGGCCCGGGACTGAGTCATGATCGCGGCGTCGACGGCGGCCATCAATCCGGCAAAAACGACCAGGACCACGGCCGCGTAAATGAACCAGACGATGTGCATCAGGGGCGTTGTCGTTCCTGCATGGCGAAACCGATGAGGATATCGCGCTGAATACCAAACATCTCCTTCTCCTCGTCCGGTTCCGCGTGATCAAAGCCGAGCAGGTGCAGCACGCCGTGGGTGGTGAGCAGCAGCAGCTCATCGAGGGTGCTGTGACCCGCGGTCTCTGCCTGCTCCTTGGCAACCTGCGGGCAGAGCACGATGTCGCCCAGCAGACCCGGCGGGGTCTCCTGCTCCTCTGTACCGGGGCGCAGTTCGTCCATGGGAAAGCTCAGCACGTCGGTGGGGCCGGGTTCATCCATCCACTGCACGTGCAGCTGTTCCATGGCACCCTCATCGACGAGCACGATGGCGAGCTCGGCGTCGGCGTGTACGTGCATGGTGTCGAGCGCGAAGGCAGCGAGACGCAAAATGGCAGCCTCATCGACCGGGATAGCCGACTCGTTGTTAATTTCGATGCTCAACTGGAACTCCGTTTCGGGTTGCGGCCCGAAGCGCTCGTGCGCTGGGGGCCACGGGTGGCAAATTCTCGGGCTTCAGCACTCTCCTGGCGAAGGGCCTGCCTCTGCGCGTCGTATTCGGTGTAGGCATCGACGATGCGCCCAACAAGCGAGTGCCGCACGACATCGGCACTGGTCAAATAAGCAAAGTGGATGTCGTCGATCCCGTCGAGCACGCGCGTGACCAGTTTCAGGCCACTCGTGCCCGCCGGCAGGTCGATCTGGGTGACGTCTCCGGTGATGACCATCTTCGAGCCGAATCCCAGGCGGGTCAGGAACATCTTCATCTGCTCCGGCGTGGTGTTCTGGGCTTCGTCGAGCACGACAAAGCTCGCATTGAGGGTGCGCCCGCGCATGTAGGCCAGCGGTGCCACCTCGATCGTGCCAGCAGCGAGCAATTTAGGAATGAGCTCTGGGTCAAGCATCTCGCCGAGCGCATCGTAGAGCGGGCGCAGGTACGGGTCGATCTTGTCGGTGAGGGTGCCAGGCAGAAAACCAAGCCGTTCCCCAGCCTCAACGGCCGGGCGGGTCAGGATTATGCGCTCGACCTCTTTGTTCTGCAGCGCCCGCACCGCTTTCGCCATGGCGAGGTAGGTCTTGCCGGTTCCGGCCGGGCCGATGCCGAACACGATCGTGTTGTCATCAATCGCGTCGACATAGTCCTTCTGCCCGATCGACTTGGCCCGAATGCTCTTGTTCCGCGCCGTGAGAATGGGGGCACCGAGTTGGGCGGATGGACTCACGGAGCTGTCTGCGGCGAGCATCCGCGCTGAGGTGGCAACTTCGGTCTCGCCGAGATCGTGGCCAGTGCGCAGAGCCAGTTGCAGTTCCTCGATCAGCAGGCGCACTGCCGCCACCTCGGCGACCGAGCCGCCGAGGGTGACGTCATTGCCGCGCACGTGCACGTCAACCCTGGGGTAGGCAGCCTCGATGGTGCTCAGGTAGCGATCTTCGGGACCGAGCAGGCGCACCATGGCGACGCCGTCGACGGTGAAGCGCAATTTGGTGTTAGCGCTCGCGTCGGATCTGGCGTTGTGGGGCTCAGAGGGCGCCAAGCGAGTCCTCCCCCAGCGAGTCGGTCGATTCCTGACTGCCCAGCACGTGGGCGTGCACGTGGAAGACAGTCTGGCCAGCGGCCGCCCCGGTGTTGAAGACGAGGCGGAATTGCCCGTTGGTTCGTTCGTCAGCGATGCGCTCGGCTACCGCGACGAGTTCGGCCAGGAGGGCGGGGTTGCCTGCGGCCAGTTCGACCACGTTCTGGTACTGCGGGTCTTTGGTGGTGACGACGACGTGCACCGGGGCTTTCGGGGCAATGTCAAGAAACGCGATGATGTGTTCGGTCTCGGCGACGATCGTCGCCGGAATCTCACGCGCGATGATGCGGCTGAAAATGGTCGGTTCAAAACCGGAAGAAGACATACCTCTATCTTAAGCGGCGCTACCAGCGGCACGCGCTACCAACGACCCAGGGTCGCATTGAGGATTGCGAGGGCGGCGGGACCGGCGGTCGACGTGCGCAGCACGGTGTCACCGAGGCGTACCTGGGTCGCGCCGGCTTGTTCCAGAAGTAGCAGTTCGGCCGGGGAGATTCCGCCCTCTGGCCCGACGACGAGCAGAATGTCGCGGTCGTCGGTGGGCGCGGCCACCTCGGTGAGGCGACCGCTCGCGGTCGGGTCGAGCAGCAGCATCCGTGTGGTGGCGGCGAGCACGGCCAGTTGTTTGGTGCTGGCGAGCGGGGCAACCTCTGGCAGCCAGGCCCGAATGGACTGTTTGCTGGCCTCACGCACGATGCTGGTCCAGCGTTCGTGGCCCTTGGCTATCTTCTGGCCCTCCCACTTGGTGATGGAACGGGCTGCGGCCCAGGGAATGACGCCATCGACGCCGAGTTCGGTGGCAGCCTGAATGGCCAGTTCATCGCGATCACCCTTGGCGAGGGCCTGCACCAAACGGATGCGCGGCGTCGCCGCCGCGGTCTCGCTCGCGTCATCGACGCGCAGGGTCAACACCATGGCCTCCGCCGTCAGCACCGTTCCCTGCAGCAGCAACCCGGCTCCATTGCCAACGCGGAGCCGGTCTCCGGGACGAACCCGGCTGACCGTGACCGCGTGCCGCGCCTCAGCGCCATCAACAGAAACGACCGCCCCCGGACGACACTGCGCCGCCCGGAGCGTTTCCTGCAGATAAAAATGTGCCACGTCAGCCGAGGAACCGGTCGCGCAGCTTCGCGAACAAGCCCTGCTGGTACTGGCTCAGGGTGGGCGCAGGCGCTGCATAACGGGCAGCGAACTGCTCGATCAGGTCGCGTTCCTTGTGGTCGAGCTTGGTCGGCGTAAGCACGTGGATGCCGATCTTCAAATCACCTCGGCCACTGCCGCGCAGCTTGGTGATGCCACGGTCCTTAATCGTGAGCACCTCTGAGCTTTGCGAACCAGGCCGAATCTCGACTTCGATGTCACCGTCGAGAGCCTTCACTGTGACGTTAGTGCCAAGAATTGCACTCGTCATCGACACGTCGAGCGAACACATGAGGTCGTCGCCGTCGCGACTGAACACGTCGTGGTGGCGCACCTTCATCTCGAGGTAGAGGTCGCCATTCGGGCCTGAGGCCGGACCGGCCTCTCCGCTGCCGGGCATCTGCAGGCGCAGGCCGGTGTCGACTCCGGCCGGAATGTCTACCGGAACCGTACGTCGGGCGCGCACGCGGCCCTGACCGGAGCAGGTCATGCACGGCGTTGCGATGATAGTGCCGTAGCCGCGGCAGGTGCCGCACGGGCTCGATGTCATCACGTTGCCGAGCAGGGACCGAACGGCGCGCTGGATGCTGCCGGTACCGTGGCAGATATCACAGGTGATCGGTGATGTTCCGGGGGCGCAGCAGGAGCCCTTGCAGGTGTCGCACACGATCGCGGTATCGACCTCGAGATCGCGGTGCGTGCCGAAGATGACCTCATCGAGGTCGAGTTCAACCCGGATGAGGGCGTCCTGGCCGCGTTCGCGGCGGGATCGCGGGCCACGGCTGCTGCCTCCTCCCCCGCCGAAGAAGGTCTCGAAGATGTCGCCGAAGTTGCCGAAGTTCTGCCCGTCGAAGCCGCCATTCTGACCGCCACCCTGATCGTATTTCTGACGTTGTTTCGCGTCGCTCAGCACGTCGTAGGCGTGGGTGATGCTCTTAAACCGTTCCGACGCTTCAGCGCCAGGATTGACGTCGGGGTGCAGTTCACGGGCGAGGCGGCGGTAGGCCTTTTTAATTTGGTCGGTGGTTGCGTCGCGGTCAACGCCAAGCGCTTCGTAGTGGTCAGCCAAAGGTGGCTCTCCTTGAGTTGTGATGGTTGTTCGAAATAATGATGAAGCCGCCGGGGCGGCAACAGCCTTAGGTCTCGCCGAGCAGGCGGGAGAGGTAGCGAGCGACGGCACGCACCGCCGCCATGTTGTTGGAGTAATCCATGCGCGTTGGACCGAGCACGCCCAGGCGGGCAAGGTTGCCGCCTGCGGTATAGCCGCTGGTCAGCACACTCGCCTCTGGCAGGCCGAAAGCCGCATTCTCCCGGCCGATGCTCACCGAGACTCCGTGCTGGTCGGTCTCCATCTCGCCGAACAGGCGCAGCAGCACCACCTGCTCTTCGATGGCTTCGAGTACCGGGTAGATGCTGCCGGAGAAATCTTCCTCGGTGCGCACGAGGTTCGCTGCCCCCGCCATGACGAGTTTATCCTGGCGATTGGCGCCGATTTGGTCGGCGAGAGTGCTCGTGATGAGGTCGACGAGCGGTTGTAGAGTCGGCGCGCCTGGCCAGACGCTCGCGGTGAGGGCGGCACTGGCCTCGGCCATGCCGAGTCCAACGACAGCGACATTGAGTCGGGCGCGCACTTCGACGAGTGTCTGCTCATCCAGCGCACGCGGCAGGTCGATCACGCGCTGTTCCACCCCACCGGAATCTGTGATCAGCACCGACAGAATGCGGGTCTCGGTCAGCGGCACGAACTCGACGTGCCGCACCTTGGCGCGGGAAACAGAGGGATACTGCACGAGCGCGACCTGATGAGTGAGCTGGGAGAGCAGTCGCACACTGCGCACGAGCACCTCGTCAAGGTCAGCGGCGTGACCCAAAAAGGTTTCAATGGCTTGACGTTGCGCCGGAGTGAGTGGTCGCAGATCAGCGAGGTGGTCGACGAAAACTCGGTAGCCCTTATCGGTGGGGATACGCCCCGACGAGGTATGCGGCGCTGCGATCAGGTCTTCTTCTTCGAGGAGGGCCATGTCGTTACGAATAGTGGCGGCGGAAACACCGAAGGCGTGCCGATCAACGATGGATTTGGAGCCGACGGGTTCACGCGAGGCAACGTAGTCCTGCACGATGACGCGCAACACATCGAGGCCACGGTCGGAAACCATTGCGCCCGCCTTCCTGATTCGTGGGGTTCAGCTTCAGTTGAGCGGATGCCGCTTGCCGCGCGCTCCGGTAGGCACACTGGAAGGCAGGTTTGCCGGCACATCGTTGGCACTCGCATCCGCTGACTGCTAATCATATCGCGACTGCCTGAGCAGACCCATTGCCAGCGGCCCGAAGCGAGGGTTTAATTACCGTTATACCCGCCCAGCGCGTGCAGTGAAAGGGACGATCATGAGCGATCCGCAGTCACAACCTCCGAACGATCCGAACTATCGTGAACCGAACGTCGGGCAGCCCCAGTACGGCCAACCGGGCTACGGCCAACAGCCGGGTGGGAACCCCTACGGCGCCCCGCCCACGGCCGCCCCACTTTCAGAAGCCGACGATCGCCAGTGGGCCTCGCTCGCGCACCTCGGCGGAATCCTGAGCCTGCTGCCCTCCCTGATCATTTGGCTGGTGTTCAAGGAACGCGGGCGTTTCACCAACACCGAAGCAAAAGAGGCACTCAACTTTCAGATCACGCTCCTGATCGCGTACGTCGCCATCATCGTCGTCTCGACCTTCCTCGCCCTCGTCACGTTTGGGATCGGCGGAATTCTCGCGCTTCTGGGTTGGGTCGTCTGGCTGGCCGGGGTGATCTTTTCGATCCTGGGATTTGTGCAGGCCAAGGATGGCCGAAACTACCGTTACCCGTGGTCGATTCGCTTGATCAAGTAGCCGAGCGGTCAGTCCACCACAACGACGATTAGTCTGAAGGGACAGGCGTGGCCCGTACACGACTGTACGAGTGGCTCCGGTGAGTAAGCGCCGGAACCGCCCCGACCAGACCGATTTGCTCGAACAGGAGACCACATGTCCGAGAACGATCCGCGCACGAACCCGTATGAATCCACCCCACCGCAAAATCCCTATTCGCAGAATGTCCCCCAACAACCGATGAGCCCCGCCGACGAGAAAATGTGGGCGACTTTGATTCACATCGGCGGCATTCTGCTCGCTTTTCTACCCGGCCTCATCGGTTACATTGTGCTGCGGGATCGTGGTCCGTTCATTCGCGCGCACAGCGCGACGGCGTTGAACTTTCAGATCACCCTGACGATCGTCTACGTGGTGGCCACCGCGTTGACGGCCATCCTGATCGGCTACCTGATTTTGCCGGTGGCCTTCGTCCTCGGCATTATCTTTTCGATTCTGGCCGCGCTGGCGGCCAATCGCGGCCAAGGATACGCCTACCCGCTCACCATCAAATTCTTTAGCTAATCGCTGAGGCGCCGCACCACGGCGTCGGCCAGAAGCCGTCCGCGCAGGGTTAGTTCGATTGTCCCGGCGAGGGCGGCTTTGGCGTTGATGAGCTCATCGGCAATGAGTCCGGCGACCTCGATGCGACCCTCCGCCGACAGCGATGCGACCGGGATTCCGGTGCGGATCCGGCTCTGCAAGAGGATGCGTTCAAGCTCACGGGTGGGCGCGTCGAGCGTCTCGCGGCCAGCTGCCGGTGACAGGCCGCCGAGCATCCGTTCGGAATAGGCGGCCGGGTGCTTGACGTTCCACCAGCGCACACCACCGACGTGGCTGTGAGCGCCGGGGCCGACGCCCCACCAGTCCTGGCCGGTCCAGTAAGCGAGGTTGTGACGCGAACGGTGGGCGTCGCTCGTGGCCCAGTTGCTGACCTCATACCAGTCGTACCCGGCGGCGGCGAGAAGTTCGTCGGCCAGCTCGTAGAAGTCAGCCTGCTGGTCGTCGTCGGTCGGAGCAACCTCGCCGCGGCGAATCTGCCGGGCCAGCTTGGTGCCGTCTTCAACGATGAGCGAATAGGCGCTGAGGTGATCCGGCTGCAGGCTGAGCGCCTGTTCGAGACTCGTGCGCCAGTCGGCCAGGGACTCCCCCGGCGTGCCGTAGATCAGGTCGAGACTCACGTCGAGCCCGGCGGCGCGGGCCCACTCCACGACGAGCGGCACCCGCTCAGGGTCGTGGGTGCGTTCAAGCGTCGCGAGCACGTGCGGCACCGCGGACTGCATGCCGAACGACACGCGGGTGAAGCCGGCATCGGCGAGGGCACCGAGGTAGGCGGCATCAACCGAGTCTGGGTTGGCCTCGGTGGTGACCTCTGCGCCGTGCTGCAGGCCCCACTGGTCACGCACGGCGCTGAGCATCTTCACGAGGTCGGTCACCGGCAACAGTGTTGGCGTGCCTCCCCCGAAGAACACCGTGGCGACTTCGCGGGCCGGCACGCCCGACGCGGTAAGGATGCGGCCGGCGGCCTCCACCTCGAGCACGGCTTGGCTGGCGTAATCGCTCTGTTTAACGCCGCGCAGTTCGGTCGCGGTGTAGGTATTGAAGTCGCAATAGCCGCAGCGCACCCGGCAGAACGGCACGTGCAGGTACACGCCGAAATCGCGTTCGGCCGCACTGACGGCCGCTGACGAGGGAAGGAGTCCGTCGTCGGGCGCGGCGTCGCCGACGGGGTGGGGTCCGGCCATGGGTAGTGCTCCAGTACGTTTCTATTTGATGCGCGTTATTTGATCGCGCCGACGGGGTGCAGGGCCCGCAGGTACAGCTTGGTGAATTTCGTCTGCTGAAAGCGCAGCACCGGCCAGGCCAGGCGGTAGTACCAGGTGCTGGCCCGCGAGAAGGAGCGGATGGTCAGCCAGACCGAGTCGTCGTCCCGGTGTTCGACGATGAAGGATTCCTCGCCGCTCTCGGGGTGACCGGCCATAGTTCCGTAGGCGAACCCGATGCGGGCGGCCTCGTCGATGACGTAGACCACGCGCACCGGCGCTGTCACCGCGAAGAGCCAGACCTTCATTTTCAACGTCGCGGTCATACCGTTGGCGATATACGGGGTGCCGTCATCGTCGAAGGTCGCTTCGTTCACCGGATGCTGCTGGCTGGCAGCCGGCGTACCGTCGGGTTGAAAAGTCACCGGGGTGTACTGCACGCCGGTGCCGTTTTCAAGATCGGTCACCTCCATGCCGCTGCCGCGCTGGATTCCCCACGTCATCAGCAGCTTCGTCGCCGCCTCAAAGCGTTCCTGTGAACTGCCCAGCCTGACGCTCTGTTCCATCGGGCGGTACCCCTTGGGCGGATAGCTCATCAGGTCGGGCGCCAGCGTGCCGCCGATGGCAGCGTAGCTGACGGCGGCGTCGGTGAAAGTGGATCTGCGCATCCGCTTTACTTCTTGTCTTTCGTCTCGATGTCCCCCGACAGCGCCGCGATGAACGCTTCCTGGGGAACTTCGACCCGGCCAACCATCTTCATGCGCTTCTTTCCCTCTTTCTGCTTCTCCAGCAGTTTGCGCTTGCGCGAGATGTCACCGCCGTAGCACTTGGCGAGCACGTCTTTACGCATCGCCGAAATGCTCTCGCGGGCGATGATGTGCGCGCCGATCGCGGCCTGGATGGGCACCTCGAACTGCTGGCGCGGAATCAGTTTGCGCAGGCGACCGGTCATCAGAGCGCCGTAGGCATAGGCCTTGTCGCGGTGCACGATGGCGGAAAACGCGTCGACCTGCTCGCCCTGCAGCAGGATGTCGACCTTGACCAGGTCGGCTTCCTGCTCGCCGGAGGGCTCGTAGTCGAGCGAGGCATAGCCGGCGGTGCGGCCCTTGAGCATGTCGAAGAAGTCGAACACGATCTCGCCGAGCGGCATCGTGTAGCGAATCTCGACGCGGTCTTCGCCGAGGTACTCCATGCCAAGGAGTGTGCCGCGGCGGCTCTGGCAGAGCTCCATGATGACGCCGACGTAGTCTTTTGGCGCGAGGATGGCGGCCTTGACCATGGGTTCGAGCACCTTGGCGATTTTTCCGGTGGGGTATTCGCTCGGGTTGGTCACCGTGATGGTGCGTTTGTCGTCGGTGGTGACCTCGTATGGCACGCTGGGCGCCGTCGTGATGAGGTCGATGTTGAATTCGCGTTCGAGGCGTTCGGTGATGATCTCGAGGTGGAGCAGGCCAAGAAAGCCACAGCGAAAGCCAAAACCGAGAGCGACGGATGTCTCCGGCTCGTACCCGAGACTGGCGTCAGACAGCTTGAGCTTGTCGAGCGCTTCGCGCAGCGCCGGGTAGTCGCTGCCGTCGATCGGGTACAGCCCGGAAAACACCATGGGCTGCGGTTCGTTGTAGCCGGGCAGCGCGTCGGTCGCCGGGCGCAGGGCGGTCGTGATGGTGTCGCCGACCTTGGACTGTCGCACGTCCTTCACGCCGGTGATCAGGTAGCCGACCTCGCCGACCTTGAGCCCCTTGCTCTCGATCGGTTCGGGCGAGATGACGCCGATCTCGAGGATCTCGTGGGTCGCCTTGGTCGACATCATCTGGATTTTCTCGTGGGCCTTCAAGTGCCCATCGATCATGCGCACGTAGGTAACGACGCCGCGGTAGCTGTCGTAGACCGAGTCGAAGATCATGGCCCGGGCGGCGGCATCCGGGTTGCCCTGAGGCGCGGGAATCATCGTCGTGGCGAGGTCGAGCAGTTCCTGGACCCCGGCGCCGGTCTTGCCGGAGACGCGCAGCACGTCTTCGGGGCGACCCCCAATGAGGCTCGCCAATTCGCGGGCGTACTTGTCGGGGTCGGCCGCCGGCAGGTCGATCTTGTTGAGCACCGGGATGATCGTGAGGTCGTTCTCGAGGGCGAGGTAGAGGTTGGCGAGGGTCTGGGCTTCGATGCCCTGGGCCGCGTCGACCAGCAAAATGGCGCCCTCGCAGGCGGCGAGGCTGCGGGAGACCTCGTAGGTGAAGTCGACGTGGCCGGGGGTGTCGATCATGTTCAGCGCGTAGGTGACGCCGTCCAGCTCCCACGGCATCCGCACGGCCTGGCTCTTGATGGTGATGCCGCGTTCGCGCTCGATGTCCATGCGGTCCAGGTACTGGGCCCGCATGGAACGCTCGTCGACGACGCCGGTGATCTGCAGCATCCGGTCGGCGAGCGTCGACTTGCCATGGTCGATGTGGGCGATGATGCAAAAGTTGCGGATGAACTCGGGGGCAGTAGCGGCCGGTTCCAGCGCGTGAAGGGCTCGGGGTGACATAGTTCGTCCATTCTTCCATGCTCCGCCGGGTTGTACCGTCTACGCGAGTTGCAGAGCGCTGTCCGACTCTGGTCAGGCGCGGTGGGCGCGCTCCACGACCCGGCCGAAGCCGTCACTGTGGCGGTAGACCTCGACGCCGTCGATGAGTACGATTTCGGCGCGCGACCCGAGGTCGAGTGGGTCACCCGACCAGATCACGATGTCGGCATCGAGGCCAACGGTGAGGGACCCGACCCGGGAGTCGAGGCCGAGGATCACAGCCGGGTTGACGGTGAGGGCCTCGAGCGCCGTCTGCACCGGCAGCCCCTCCTTCACAGCCAGGGAGGCCTGGTGCACAAGAAAATTCACCGGTACGACGGGATGGTCGGTCGTGATGGCGACGCGCACCCCCGCGGCGGCGAGCACGGCCAGGTTGCCGATGTCGCGGTCGCGCAGTTCGACCTTGGTGCGTGCGGTGAGCATCGGACCGAAGATGACCGGAATGTTCTTCTCGGCGAGCACATCGGCGATCTTGTGGCCTTCTGTGCCGTGGTTGATCACGAGACGATAGCCGAATTCTTCGGCCAAGCGGATGGCCGTGGCAATGTCGTCGTGGCGGTGCACGTGCTGGTCCCAGGCCAGTTCGCCGGAGAGCACCCTGGCCAGGGCTTCCTTGCCGAGGTCGCGGGTGAAAGCGTCGCCCTTCTCGGCGGCGGCATCACGCGCCTCGACGTAGTTCTGCGCGTCGACGAAGGCCTGGCGGATAACCAGGCTGACGCCGAGGCGCGTGCTCGGGGTTTGCGACTTGTCCCCATAGACCCGTTTCGGGTTCTCGCCGAGGGCACTCTTGATGCTCACCGATTCGCTGATCACCTGTTCGTCGATGGTGCGGCCGCCCCAGCTCTTGATCGCAACCGACTGGCCGCCGATCGGATTGCCGGAGCCGGGCTTGACCACGATCGTGGTGACTCCGCCGGAGAGCGCGTCGCGAAAGCCCTCATCGTCAATGTTGATGGCGTCGATGGCTCGAACCGCGGCCATGTTTGGACCGGTCATTTCGTTGGTGTCGTTGCCGGCCCATCCGTTTGCCTCTTCGTGGATGCCCACGTGCCCGTGCGCCTCGATGAAACCGGGAAGCACCCACTTGCCGCTCGCATCGATGACCTCTGCGCCACTGGGAACACTCAGATCGGCACCGATGGCGCGGATGCGACCGTTCTCGATCAGCACAGTGCCGTTCGGGATGGTATCGCCCAGAACCGGAACGACGCGGGCGTTGATGATGGCGGTCAAAGTGGGCGTGGGCGCAGTTGTCATGGCTTCAGCCTAGGCATGTTGCGCAGCAACGGGGTGGACCGCGCGCTTTTACGGTCGCCAGCGCGCTGCGGGCTGGGCCAACCATCCAGCTGATCAGGGGGATTTGCCGCAGCCAGAGGCAGACGCCAAGCTGACTGGACCTGCGGCTGGCTAGGCTCACGGGTATGGCGACTTCCGAGGCCCCTGTGCCGGTTTTGCTCGTGCACGGCATCCGTGCCTCGGCCACGATGTGGCGTTATCAGGAGCAAACGCTCCGAGCGGCCGGCTACCCGGTGCTCGCGATCGATCTGCCCGGCCACGGGCAGCGGATGAATGAGCCGTTCACGGTGCCGGCCGCGCTCGCCGCCATCGACGACGGGGTGGCAGAGCTCGGCGGCCGGGTGCTGCTCGTTGGCCTCTCACTCGGCGGCTATTACGCCGTCGCCTACGCCGCCGAACATCCCGATCGGGTGGCCGGGCTGGTCGCCGCCGGGTGTAGCGCCGTACCGCTGGGTGTATTGCTCGAGGGATATCGGTTGCTGGCCCGGATCATTCATCGACTGCCCGATCGAGGCTTGTGGCTGCACGAGAACATGGCGCGTCTCCTGTTGCCCGCCGCCGGCGCCCGCGATGTGCTCGCGGGCGGCGCAGCGCTCGACGTGATGGATTCCGGGCTGCAGGCGACTTCGACGCTGACTCCCCTGGCCAGCCTCGCCGCGTATCCCGGACCGGTCTGGCTGGTCAACGGTGCGCTCGATCATTTTCGGCTGAACGAGCGGCGCTTTCTGGCTGCCTGCAGCTCCGGGGAGGTCGTCGTGGTGCCACGGGCGACGCACCTGTCGAGCCTCGCCCAACCGGAGCGCTTCACGGCCATACTGCTGCGGATTGCCGGGCTGGTGTCGCGCACGGCCTGAGGTCACGGCATCCGCGTGGCTGCGCAGCCGTATGGACGTGTGGGGCGTCGGCCTGCGACTATCGGACCATGGACATCCGCTACCCACGACCGCTCTGTGCCGGCGACCTGATCGGCGTCACCTCGCCCTCGAGCGGGGTGGCCGCGCTGCTCCGGCCGCGACTTGACTTCGCAATTCACAGCCTGGAGGATCGCGGGTTCCGGGTTGTGGTCGGGGAGTGCATGGACGGCGCGACCCACATCAGCGCGCCGGTGAAACAGCGCGCGGCCGAATTCATGGGGATGCTCCTCGACCCGCAGGTGCGTGCCATCGTGCCGCCGTGGGGCGGTGAGACGGCGATCGATCTCATCGCGCACCTGGATTTCAACGCCATCGCCGCCGTTGATCCGACCTGGATCGTCGGCTATTCCGACATTTCCACGCTGCTCACGCCCATCACGCTCCTCAGCGGAATGGCCACCATTCACGGCAGCAACCTCATGGATACGCCATACACGACGCCAGCGTCGCTCATGCATTGGCTGCAGATCGCCAGCCACCCCGCTGGCGCGTCCTTTCGTCAGTCGTCACCGGATGTGCACCGCCTGAACGACCGGGACGACTGGTCGGCCCACCCCGACGTCACCGAGCACGCCTGGAACGGCCACGGTCGGTGGGTGCGTCTGGACGATGGCACGGGGCCGGTCGACGTCACGGGGCGATTGATCGGTGGCTGCATTGAGACGCTGGCCTATCTCGCCGGGACCCGCTATGCCGACACCAGCCGCCTGCGCGGTGAAACGGATGCCGCCACCCTCGTCTACCTGGAGGCCGCCGGTGACGAGGCGACCGCCATCTGCCGCGCTCTGCACGGGATGCGTCTGGCCGGCTTCTTCGACGGCGCTGCCGCCGTGCTTGTTGGTCGCACGGCAGCCAAGGACTCCCCCACGCTCACGCAGTCCGAGGCCGTGCTGGACGCCCTGGGTGAGCTCGGCGTGCCCATCATCGGAAACGTCGAGTGCGGGCATGTCCCGCCGCAACTTCCAATCGTCAACGGGGCGATCGGCCGCCTGGTCTGCACGGACTCCGACCAGTATCTGCAGCAGACCCTGCTGTAGCTCGTCGCGAAGCCCTTTTCACGTCGCGCGGGAGCTACGCCAGTGCGCGGGAGGCGGAACTCGCGCGCAGCGCCGCAGCTCCCGCGCGACGTGATCTGCTGGCCGGTATCTGCTCGGCGCGGTTTGAGGTTGGGGCAATTACTGGTAGCGTTAGTGGTTGGCTTGCGTGTTGGGTCCCACCCCGCACGATTTTCGCCGTTCGAGCGCCCTCTACCCGCTGAACGGCTGTCCGTACTAGAACCTAACGAAAGCGTAAAAAACGTGGCAAATATCAAGTCGCAGATCAAGCGAATTGGCACCAACAAGAAGGCCCAGGAGCGCAACAAGGCCGTCAAGAGCGAGTTCAAGTCCGCGATTCGCGCGACTCGTACCGCAATTGCTGCTGGCGACAAGGACAAGGCCGTCGTCGGTCTCGCCTTTGCTTCCAAGAAGCTCGACAAGGCCGTCAGCAAGGGTGTCATTCACCAGAACCAGGCTGCGAACAAGAAGTCGGCCATCGCGAAGGCCGTTTCCGCACTCGTCTAGTCAACACCAGCACGTGAGGTGATTATCTCGGCTCTCAGCGAGCGGATGCCGCCCCTCGTCGCACAGAAACCCCCGCCACTTCGGCGGGGGTTTTCTTGTTGTTGACGGCCTGCCCGGCACGAAGCGGTAGTCGGCCTGGCTGGGCCAGCGGCCCCACTAGACTGACGCCGTGAAGAGCACCCCGCCGACCAGTGTCAGTACCGCCGAAAACGCCCCGCATCAGCGTGCGCACGCTCGTTTTGTCGCCGCGTTGCTCGGCGCCGCAGCCGTGGCCGTCGCGGTGTGGCTGGCTGTCAACACGAACGATGCCGTGTCGGGCAGTCCGCGTAACCAGCTGCTCATCGGGCTGGCCTCGATCATGCTTCTAATCATTGGAATCATGTTCTACCTCGGTGCCGCCTCGGCGGTAGAGCACGACCCCGGGGACCTCGAACCTGCACGGTCTGCGCGCATTGCTCGCCGCATCCGCTCGCGCTCGAGGCTCGGTGCGGTATTCGCGGTCGCCGCCCTGCTGACCGTCGTCGGGCTCGGAACACTACGCATTCTGGTGCCGCCCGCCGAACGGCCGGTGTCGGTGCAGTTCACCGAAATTACCGGGCGAGTGCAACTCGAATACTGCCCGAGCCTGCCGTCATCGTTTGAAGCCCTGGCTAAGCAGACCGATCTGGCCAGTTCGTCGACTCTGCTGCCGGTCTGGGTTGCCAGCCGGGTTTGCGGCAATCCGAGTTTTCAGCACGGAGTGTGGCTCTACCTGAACCGCTCGAGCATCACGGTCGCGGACGCCGGCAACCGCTGAGGTCTGGCGCGACGATGCACCGGCAACCGCTACTGCTCGCCGCGACGCGAGATAATGCCGATCAGGCGTTCCAGCGCGAAAACCGGGTCGCGCCCGGCGCCCTTCACCGCGGCATCCGTTTCGGCCAGCGCGAGGATACAGCGGGCAAGGCCCTCGTCGCTCCAGCCGCGTAGGTCTTTTTGCGCGCGTTCGACCTGCCACGGTGCCAGTCCGAATTGTGCGCCGAGCTGCGCTGAACCACCACGGGCACCGAACACCTTGGCCATGGTGCGAATCTTCATGGCGAACGCCGCGACGATGGGCACCGGATCGGCCCCCGAAGACAGAGCGTGGCGCAGCGTCACCAAAGCCTCACCGTTGCGGCCAGCGATGGCCCAGTCGGCTACTTTAAACGCGTTCGTTTCGACCCGACCACCGTAGTAACGATCGACCGTGGTTTCGGTGACCTCGCTCGTCGCGTCAGAGATGAGCTGCTGGCAGGCCGCGGAGAGTTCGGCCAGGTCGTCAGAGAACGCGGCCACTAGCTGGCGCAGGGCGCTGACCGTGACCCGTTTGCCGGCGGCTTTAAACTCGTTCGACGCAAACTCGTATTTCTCGGTGTCTTTCTTGAGTTCGGTGCAGACGATTTCGATCGCGCCGCCGAGACCGCCGCGGATGGTGTCGAGTAGCTTCTTGCCGCGCACTCCCCCGCCGTGCCGCAGCACGACATACGTGTCGTCGGCCGGGTTCTGCAGGTAGTCCAGCGCCTCAGCCAGAAAGGTGTCGCTGCATTTTTCAACGTTGCTGACTCGAATCAGGCGTGGCTCGCCGAACAACGAGGGACTCGCGAGGGTGAGTAGCTCACCGGGCGCGTAGCTGTCCGCCTGCACATCGCTGATTTCAAGGCTCGGGTCTTCACGCTTGAGAAAATCGCGCAGCTGGCGAATGGCCCGCTCGGCGAGAAATGTTTCGGTGCCGGAGACGAGCACGATCGGGGCGGGACGCACCTCATGCCAGCCCAACTGGGGAATCACGGTGCCCTTAGTCGGTCGGGTGGGGGCTGCCTTGCCGGCCCGGGAGCCGGTCGTGGCGGGTCGTGCGGCCAATGCGATCTCCCTGGGTTTGGTGCGGGTATAAAACCAGCCTATCCCGCACCGCTGACGACCCGAGCAGCCGTGTCGGGAGCCGCTCCGACCGGAGCAGCCGCGGCAGGCAGAGCAACCGAAACCGCGGCCGGCGTTCCGGTCGGTGACACTGGCGGAGCTCGGGCGGCGACCTTCTCCGTCCAGAGTACGAGAGTGCCGTCGGCTCCCGGCGCCACGACCGACATCCCCTCCCGATCTGTGCACACCGACACGGTGCCGACCGACGCGAGAATATTGAGCAGCTTGTCGGTGGGGTGACCGTAGGTGTTCTTCAGCCCGACCGAGATTAATCCGACGCGAGCACGAAGTTCCGCGTACAACTCCGGGCTCTGGTCGGCCGAACCGTGATGGGCGACCTTCACGACGTCGACCCGCCCCGGCGGTGACACGCGACGCAGGGCATCCTGTGCCTCTTGCCCCAGGTCGCCGAGGAAAATAGAACGGATGCCGCGCCCGTCGAACGTGATGATGATACTTCCCGGGTTGCCAACCTGCATGGTCGTCGCTCCACGAACCGGCCAGTGGATGTTCCAGTGCAGGCCGCCCAGTGTGCCGGAATCGCCGCGCGCGGCCTGCCGCACGGTTGCCCCGCCCGTGGTGAGGCGCGCGTGCAGGCTCTCATCCTGGGCATTCTCGGGCACGCCGACGAGGGCCGTGTCGACCCGGCCGATGACGGCGTCGACCCCGCCGATGTGGTCGAGGTCGTAGTGGGTGAGCACGAGGAGATTGATGCGGGTTATGCCCAGGATATTGAGACAGGTACTCAACAGCTTGGGGTCTGGTCCAACGTCAACGAGACCGTAGGCGTCGCCGTCACGCACGACCACGGCGTCGCCCTGGCCAATGTCACACGCCGCTATCTGCCAGTTCGGCGGAAAGGAAACCACCCGGCCGATTCCGGTGCCGATCAGCGACCCGGCGTAGCCGCCCAGCCCGACCAAAAGCACGGCGAGCACTGCCGCCGGCCAGCGCGCGCGTCGGGCGCCCGGTCCGCGCAGAGCGACGACGAGGGTGAGCACGGTCCCGACGGCGAGCAGCAGCACCCCCCAGGCGCCGCCCAGCCAGGGCAGCCGGTTACCCGGCAGGGTCGAAACCGCTTGCGCGACGGCGGCAATCCAGGCCGAGGGAATCCACGCCAGTGCGAGCAGCCCAGACGCCACCCCTGGCAGCACCGGCAAGGTCAGGCACGCGACCAGCCCGACCACTGTCGCCACGGGCGCGGCCGGGCCAGCCAGAATATTTGCCGGAACCCCATAGAGCGGCAGGCTCGGACTGAGCAGAATTAATACCGGTTGGCAGGCCAGCTGGGCCGCGAGCGGAATGGCGATGATGGCGGCGAGGGCGGGCGGCATCCACTGACTGAGCACCCGGCTCAGCGGACCGGCGATCACGAGTAGTCCGGCAGTCGCGAGTACCGAGAGCGCAAACCCATAATTGCGAGCCAGCCACGGATCGCTCACCAGCAGCCCAATCACAACGAAAAGCAGGGTTGGCACGCCCCGTCCCGGTCGTCCGGCCCCGATCGAGGCGAGGGTCAGCGTGGCCATGACTGCCGAGCGCAGCACGCTCGGCTCCGGTGTGACCAAAATGGTGAAGCCGAGCAACGTCAGTAACGAGAGCGCGATGCGCCAGGAGCGGCGCATCCTGAGATAACCGCCGAGCAGCATGATCGATGCAATGACGATCGCGCAATTGGCGCCGGACACCGCCGTCAGGTGGCTGAGTGAGCTGGTCTTCATCGCGGCATCAAGCGTGGGGCTGACGGCGCTCGTGTCGCCGATGGCCAGGCCCGGCAGCAGGTCTCCGCCGTCGCCGGCGAGGCTCGTCGCGGCCGCCCGGAACCCGGCTCGCAGCTCGTTGGCCCACTGCAACCACCACGGGGGTGCCGCGACACGACGCGCTGTCTCGGTAGTGAATAACAGGGCGACCGTGGCATCACCGGGCTCAGTCATGCGCAGCGTGCCGCGCACTTCAAGGATTGACCCGATCTCAGGTTCGGTTCCGCCCCTGGCTGCTTCGGCGAACACGACGACCGGGCTTGAGACGTGCGCCGTCTTGCCGCGGCTGTCGATCTGGGTCAGGGTGGCCTTGTACCGCACCCGTCCCGACGGTCCGCTGCCGATGAATGCTTTGGCCGCAACCGGCACCGACCAGATAGTGAGTGTGGCGGTGACCGGCGCGTGCGACCCGGCGGCGTCGCGCACCTCCGGCGGCAGCCGAACCGGCGACCACACGCCGACGGCGGTGGCCACGAGCGCCGCGCCGGCGCAGCAGAGCACCACGCTGGCGCACGCTGTCTGCCAGCGCGTGGACTTCGGCGCTGTCGGCCACTGGATGCGACGCGGCATTCGGCTGATCAGCACTATGCCGATACAGCCGCCCGCCACCAGCCACAGCGTCACAGCAACGGCGACGGCCCCGTCGGGCGCGGCGATCAGCAGGCCGGCGGTCAGCCAGACAGCAAGTGCCGGCAACGCAAGCCGAAGATCGAGGTTCATACCGTAATGAAGTCTTTGAGAGCCTCGAAGGTTTTGTCGCCGATCCCCGCGACGTCACGCAGCCCGTCGATGCTCGTAAACCGGCCGTTCTTCGTGCGGTAGTCCATGATGCGCTGGGCCATGGTCGGGCCGATCCGAGGCAGAGAGTCCAGGTCGGCCACCGTTGCCGTGTTGAGGTTCACCTTGGGCGCTTTCGCGTTGGCTCCTCCCGAGCCGCCGACCGCTGAGGGGAGCTCCGGTGGCACCTCGCCCTGTCGGGGAACATAGAACTGCTCGCCATCACTGAGAACGCGCGCCAGGTTCACGCCCGCAGGATCGGCCTCCGCTGTTCTACCACCGGCAGCAGCGATCGCATCCATGACTCGGTCGCCATCGTGCAGCTGAAACAGGCCGGGACGGGCCACAGCTCCCAGAACGTGCACAAAGATGATGACGCCGGCGTCCGTCGCTGTCGCCTGGCCGGGCGCGGCACCCGCTCCTGCGTCGAACGGTTCAACTGTCGCGCTGCTGCCCGAGGAGATCGACACCGCTTTGGACCCGACCGTGCGCTGCCCGGCCTGCTGGCCGAAGGCGGACACGATGGCGGCGGCGACGAGGGCAAGCAGCAGAAGCACGACCGCCGCTCCGACGCCGACGCGCATTCGGGGACGACCCCGAGCTGCGGGAGCGAGGCGCTCCAGATCGAGGGGGGAACGGTCGGGCTGCATGCTGGCAGGCTAGGCCGCGCGGAGCATCCGCTTGCCGCCGGTCGACCGATCTGTGCACAGCCGAGCGGGAAGCAGGGCTGTGGAGAAGGCCCCGACCGATCACTCACGATCGATCGGGGCGTTCACTTCGTTACGGTCGTGTGACGAACGAAACGAGCTTGGGCACGCGAACAATTACCTTGATGATCTCGCGATCACCGATCGAACGGATGACCGCAGCGGCGTCCCGCGCCATCTTCTCCAGGTCTTCGCTGGAGATTTTCGGCGAAACTTCGAGCAGGGTACGCATTTTCCCGTCGACCTGCACGACCGCCGTCACCGACTCCTGCACGAGCAGCGTCTGTTCGGCCTTACGCCACGGCACGAGAGCGATGCACGGCTCATAGCCGAGGTGCTCCCACATATCTTCGGCGGAGTAGGGCGCGAACAGGTTCAGCGCCATGGCGGTGGCCTCGGCGGCTTCACGCACTGCGGCATCCCCCGGGCCGGCACCGGTGTCGATGACCTTACGGGTGGCGTTGACGAGCTCCATCAGGCGTGCCACGACGACATTGAACTTGAACGACTCCACCAGGCCGGGCGCATCCGCGAGGAACCGGTGGGTGACACGGCGCAGGGTAACGTCGCCGGTCTTCCACTCCACATCGGGCGCGCTGGTTACGTCGCGCGCGACGCGCCAGGCGCGGGCGAGGAACTTGGCCGAGCCGACCGGGGACACGTCGGCCCAGTCAATGTCGTCTTCGGGCGGGCCAGCGAAGGCCATTGTGAGGCGTACGGCATCGACACCGTGGCGTTCGATTTCCTCGGTGAAGTAGACGAGGTTGCCGCGACTCTTACTCATCTTGGCACCGTCGAGAATGACCATGCCCTGGTTGAGCAGCGCGGTGAAGGGCTCGGTGAAGCTCACATAGCCTTCGTCGAACAGAAACTTCGTGATGAAGCGCGCGTAGAGCAGGTGCAGGATGGCGTGCTCGACACCGCCGACGTACTGGTCGACTGGCGCCCACTTCTCGGCCTCCTTCGGGTCGAAGGCCTTGGTGTCATCACTCGGGTTCAAGAACCGCAGAAAGTACCAGGAGCTGTCGACGAAGGTATCGAGAGTGTCGGCGTCGCGTCTCGCCGGAGTGCCGTCAATCGGATTCGGCACATTGACCCAGTCGGTCGCTCCGCCCAGCGGCGAAGTTCCCCGCGGCTTCAGATCGAGGCCCTCTGCGGGCGGCAGCAACACCGGCAGCTGGTCTTCGGGAACCGGGATCTCGGTGCCGTCGGCGCCGTGGATGATCGGGATTGGAGCACCCCAGTAACGCTGGCGTGAGACGAGCCAGTCGCGCAGGCGATAGTTCTTCGCGGAGCGGCCGAGTCCGTCGGCGGCCAGTTGCTCAATGACGCGCTTGATCGCGGTGATCTTGCTCAGGCCATTGAGGGGGCCCGAATTAATCAGGCGGCCCTCGCCAGCCAGCGCGACGCCGGTGCTGAGCGGGTCGAGCTCAGGCAGCTCTTCTGTACCGTCGAGCATGCCCTGGGTGATCACCGGGATCATGCCGGTGGCTGGGGAGTTGGTATCGACGACGACCCGCACTGGCAGGTCGAAGGCGCGGGCGAAGTCGAGGTCGCGCTGGTCGTGGGCCGGCACGGCCATGATCGCGCCGGTGCCGTAGTCGGCGAGCACATAGTCGGCGGCCCAGATGGGCAGGCGTTCGCCGTTGACCGGGTTGATCGCGTAGCGACCGAGGAACACGCCGGTCTTGGGCCGATCGGTGGCCTGACGCTCGATCTCGGTGCTGCGTTGTACCTGCACGAGGTATTCCTGGAACGCCTCCTGCACCTCGGGCGTTGCCTCAGCGACGAGTTCGGCTGCGAGGTCAGAATCTGGCGCCACGACCATGAAGGTCGCGCCGAACAGAGTGTCGGGACGGGTCGTGAACACGGTTACGCGCTCCGTGCGACCCTCGACCTGGAAGTCGACATCCGCTCCGATGGAGCGCCCGATCCAGTTGCGCTGCATGTTGAGCACCTTGGCCGGCCAGGTGCCCTCAAGCTGGTTCAAGTCATCCAGCAGACGGTCGGCGTAGTCGGTGATCTTGAAGTACCACTGGGTGAGCTTCTTCTTCACGACGACAGCGCCGCTGCGGTCGCTTGTGCCGTCGGCCAGTACCTGCTCGTTGGCGAGCACGGTCTGGTCGATCGGGTCCCAGTTGACCCAGCTGTCCTTACGGTAGGCGAGCCCCTTCTTGTACAGCTGCAGAAACAGCCACTGGGTCCATTTGTAATATTCGGGGTCGCTCGTGTGCAGTTCGCGGTCCCAGTCAAAGCTGGTCGCGTAGAGCTTCATGCTCTTCTTCTGCTGGGCGATGTTGTCGTAGGTCCAGCCGCGCGGGTCGATGCCCCGCTTGATGGCGGCGTTTTCGGCTGGCAGCCCGAAGGAGTCCCAGCCGATCGGGTGCAGCACGTTGAAGCCCTGGTGGCGCCAGTAGCGGGCGACGACATCGCCGAGCGCGTACACCTCGGCATGGCCCATGTGCAGGTCGCCGGAGGGATAGGGGAACATGTCGAGCACGTACTTGCGGGGTCGGGTGTCACCCTCGGCGCTCGTCTTGAACGGAGCGAGCTCCTCCCAGATGGGTTGCCACTTCGCCTGGATCGCGGCGAAATCATAGACTTCTTCGTCGCTCTCGTCGCGCGCGTCAATGCGTACGCTTTCGTGCTCGTGTTCCACGTGACTCTCATTCATTGCAGGGGATATACATGATCGATGCGGGAGCAAACGCTCGGGCGCACGCGCGACGAAGCGCACGTGTACGCGTTCTAGATTACTAGGGCGCGGCGATGCCGAGGCTCGCCAGCAGCGCGGCCGCCTTGATTCGGGTCTCTTCGATCTCTTCGGCGGCGATCGAGAGTGCGGTGATTCCGCCACCCGTGCCGATAGTGGCTCCCGCGCAATCGAGCACGATGCTGCGGATGACGATGGCCAGGTCGGCAACGCCATCCGCCCCGATGTAGCCGAACGCTCCAGAATAAATACCACGCGGACCCCGCTCGAGCGAGTCCAGAATGGCCATCGCGCTCTGCTTCGGGGCACCCGTCATGGAACCGGCCGGAAAACACGCTTCGATGGCGTCGACGACGGTGACGCCACTTGCCAGTTGCGCTTCGATGGTACTAACCAGCTGGTGTACGTGCGGGTAACTCTCCACGGCGAGCAGGCTCGAGACAGCGACGGTGCCGAGCTCGGCGATGCGACCGAGGTCGTTGCGCATGAGATCGACGATCATAAGGTTCTCGGCGCGCTCCTTGTCGCTTCGCGTAAGTTCGACTTTCAGCCGTTCGTCTTCGGCCGCCTCATTCGAGCGTGGGCGGGTGCCCTTGATCGGTTTGGTACGGATGCGTCGATCCCGGCTCACGTGCAGAAACTGCTCCGGGCTCGCGCTCAGCAGCGCCACGTCACCGAAGCGCAGCAAACCGCCGTGGTGGCTCGGACTGCCGGTTCGCAGCCGGCCGTAGGTCTCGACCGGGTGCCACTCGCCCGGCACCTGAATCTCATTGGTCAGACACAATTGGTAAGCGTCGCCGTCGCCGATGACAGCCAGGCAGGTCTCAATCAGGGCGGAATAGTCGGTGGGGTTGTGACGCCAGTGCGCGGCAGCGGATGCCCACGGCGAGGCAGTGCGGGTCGGCGCGGGTGTTAGCTGGTTCACCGTCTTGGTTGCCGTTAGGGCCGCAATGACCTGATCGAACCAGTCGGCGACGGACGCTTCTATCTCGGATGCGCTCGTGCGTGCCACCAGCGTCACCGTACGGTCACCGTGGTCGAACCGGATCATGCGGTCTATTTCGAGCAGGGCGGCATCGGGGTACCGTGACTGGTGCGTGGGCGTACCAACGGTGTTCGCACCCAGTTCGTAGCCAAGCCAGCCGACCCAACCGAGTTCAAACCCGTCCAGGTTTGAAGCAGCGCTTGCCGCTGGACTCTCGCGGGTAAGGTCTCGACGCAGAAACTCGAAGACGGTCTCGTGCGTGCTGAGCGGAGGCGGAGCATCCTGTGGATAAACGTATGTGCTGGTGACCGTTCCCTCCATTACCGAGGCCGTGACGAAGCGGGATCGGGGCGACGCCGCTCCGAGGTAGCTGATGCCGGTGCGCGCGCCAGGGCCGGCATCGAGCCAGAAAGAATACCGGTCGGTACCATAAAGCGTCGTAAAAACTGCGGCCGGGTCGAACCAGTCGGCCAGGAGCTTGCTCTGCACGGTGCCGGTCACCACAACAGCCTAGCTTTTCGGTGCGGTGCCGGCCGGGACGACCTTGTTGAATCGCGCGCGGCACGTAGGCTGGGCACAATGAATGACATCCTCACGTGGATCCTCGACACCGTCTCCGGCGTCGACCCGGTCATTCGAACGCTTCTGGCCGGTGTGGGCATGCTGTTGGAGACCTCGGTGCTGGTGGGGCTGATCGCACCCGGCGACACCATTGTGATCGTTGCGAGCACTGCGGTAGCCAGCCCGGTGCAATTCGTCACCCTGGTTCTGGCCGTGATCGTTGGAGCCCTGGCCGGGGAGAGCATCGGTTTTGCCCTCGGGCACCATTTCGGACCGTTCATTAGGAGCAGCAGGCTGGGCCGGCGCATCGGCGAGCACAATTGGGCTCGCGCGGAGAATTACCTCGAGCGGCGCGGAGGGTTGGCGGTTTTCATCTCTCGGTTTCTGCCGGTATTGCACTCGCTGATCCCGCTCACCGTGGGAATGAGCCGTATGCGGTATGGCACCTTCATGGCCTGGACCGTTCCCGCCTGCGTCATCTGGTCCCTCGCCTACGTGAGCGTCGGCTCGGCTGCGGCGGAAGGTTACCGCGAGTTGAGTGGGCGCTTGCACTTCGCCGGCTACCTCTTTGTCGGCGTGATCGCCCTATTCGTGCTCGCGGTCTTCCTGATCAAGAAGTGGCTGCATCGCCGCGAACTGCGCCACATGGACTGACCTCAGGTGTGCGTTCCGGCACGGGCCGGAAGCGTTACCCTGGCGGTCAGGAGTTCGTCGGGCACCGGGGTATGCGAGATGAGCAGCACTGCTCGGTGCGCATCGGCCGCGGCCGTCAGGATGTCGCGCACGAGGGCATCCGCCCCGACGCTGTCGACATTGGCGGTCGGCTCGTCAACGATCAGCACCGGAAAGTCGGCGAGCAGGGCCCGCGCCAGGGCGATCCGCTGCGCCTGACCGCCGGAGACCAGCAAACCACGCTCGCCCACGCGGGCGTCGAGGCCGCCGCGTGCGCGGGACCACTCCGCCAGTCCGACTCGGGCCAGCACGGCGTCGAGCTCGGCATCGGTGGCGGTATCGCGGGCGAACAGCAAATTCTGGCGGATGCTGTCGTCAAACAACCACGGGCGCTGCTCACACAGTCCGACCACACGTCTCACCTCGCGCTGGGCGAGCAACCGCGTCTCAACCCCGTTCAATCGATACGAACCGGTGTAGTCGAGAAAGCGCACGAGGGTTTGGGCGAGGGTGGTCTTGCCGGCGCCGCTCGGCCCGGCCAGGTGTACGCGGTCGCCCGGTGCCAGCCGCAGGGTCACGCCGGCCACGCCGGGTTCGTGCTGCCCTGGCCAGCACGCACCGAGGTTGGTCAGTTCCAGTACAACCGGACCGCGGGTCAGGTCGGGGGTAAATAAGGTCTGCGGGTCGACCACGTCGACGGGAATCTCCCCCGGTACCGTCGCCGGAACAACGCCGGCGACCCGGGTAGCGCTCACTCGCACCTGCCGCCAGGCCGAGCCTGCGAGGGGAATCATGCCGAAGACCTCGAACACGGCCATCGGTACGAGCACGGCGACGATGACGGTCGGGCCGAGCAGCACGGGGCTGAGCACACCACCGCCGCTATCGAGGGCGGGGACACCAAAATACAGAGCTCCGAGCGTTGCCGCGCCGGCGAACAGCGATACCACCGCCGACTGAACGCCGATCCCGACCGATCGGCGCAGAGTGGCCTTTCGGAGGCGCGCGTCGGTACGCGCGAGCTGTTCGAGACGCGGGCCTAGAGCGTCGAAGGCGGTGAGGACGTCGAGGTTCTCGACGATTTCGAGCACTTCATCGGCGAGGGCGCCGCGCAGTGGTGAGAGTTCACGATCGGCACGTGCGGCGAGTGTGCCGGAGAAGAACGTTCCGAGTATTCCGGCCAGCAGCAGGCAGACGAGCAGCGTGAGTCCGGCAGCCGGCACGATCAGCCAGATGGCGACCACGCTGAGCAGGGCGGTTGTTCCCGCCACGATCAGCGGTTGCACAACGCGCAACGGCAGGTCCTGAAGATCGTCGACATCCCGCACGAGACGGGTGAGCAGGTCACCGCGGCCGGTGCTCGCGAGCCCGGCCGGGGCGATTGGCACGATGCGTCGAAACACGCCGAGGCGCAGCTCGGCGAGCTGCCGGAACGCGGCATCATGGCTGGAGAGCCGTTCCAGATAGCGAAACACGGAGCGAAAGATGGCGAAGGCGCGAACCCCGACGACGGCCATGCCCAGAACCGCGAGGGACGGCATTTCGGCCGCGACGGTAATCAGCCAGGCCGAGCAGGCCAGGAGTGCTACCGCCATGACGGCGCTACCGATTCCGGCCAGCAGCCCGGGAACGAACCAGCGCGGGCGAGGCTGCGCGAGGCGCAATACGTCGCCGATAGGAATGGGGAGCGTGGCCTCAGACATGAGCCAGCTCCTGCAGTTCGATCACGTTGTCGGCGGCCGCCACGACAGCCGGGCGGTGGCTGACGACGATCACAATGCGCCCCTGGTCGGCCAGGCGTCGAAGCCCGACGAGCAGACCGGCCTCGGCGGCGGAGTCGAGCGCCGAACTCGGTTCGTCCAGAATCAGCACGTGGCAATCGGTCGAAATGGCGCGGTAGATGGCCCTGGCTGCGGCGACGCGTTGCGCCTGACCACCCGAGAGACCTTCACCGTTCACCCCGAGAACCGTAGCCGGTGATACCTCGGCGGCACCGGCCCAGCCCAGTGACTTTAAGACCAGCCTCTGGTCGAGGCCGGTGTGATCAGCGGATGCCGCCCCGAGCGCCACATTTTCGGCCACCGTCCCCCGGAATAAGCCGGGGCGCTGGCCGGCCCAGGCCAGCCAGCCGCGCGTCGCGCCGGCCGGCACGGTCACACCATCGAGGGTGAGGGTACCGGTAAAGGGTACGAAACCGAGCAGGGCTGCGACCAGGGTCGACTTGCCGACCCCGCTCACTCCGCGCAGAACGCTGAGCTGTCCGGGAGGAAATTCCGCGTGCACGTGATCGATCACGAGAGTTTCGCCGCGCCGAACGGAGACTCCGTCCAGCAGCAGGGCTCCCGAGCCGAATTGCACTGCCTGGGCGGCGCCATCCGCTCGCGAGATTGCCGGGGTGGTCTCGTCGTCGAGGATGGCGAACAATTCTTCGGCGGCGGCGAGCCCATCGGATGCGGCATGGAATTGCGCGCCGACCTGACGCACCGGGAGAAAAGCCTCCGGGGCGAGCAGCAGAACGAACAAGCCGACGCCGAGCAGCAGGGCACCGTCGATCAGCCGCAGGCCGATAGACACGGCGATGAGCGCGACTGAGAGGCTGGCGGCGAGTTCGAGCACGAACCCGCTGAGGAACGAGACACGCAGCACCGTCATGGTGCGGGTGCGGTATTCCTCGGTGATCGACCTGATTCGGTCGAACTGGCGTCGTTCCCGGCCGTAAATCTTGAGGGTTCCGAGGCCCCCGACCACGCCGAGAAACCCGGTCGACAGACGCTGCAAGGCCTGCCACTGCTCCTGCTGCACCGATTGGGTGACCCGGCCGATGAGAATCATGAAAATGGGAATCAGCGGAATCACGACGATGACGATGAGCCCGCTGATGAGGTCCTGCGAGAGGATGACCGCGATCAGGATGGGTGTGGCGATCATGGTCAGCAACAGCTGTGGCAGGTACCGGGCGAAGTAGTTGTCGAGCGCGTCCAGCCCGGTCGTCACGACGGTCGAGAGTCGCGCACTCTGCCGGGATGCGACCCAGTCGGGGCCGCGCTCGGCGAGCTTGGCCATGACTTTGGCGCGCAGCTGGCTCTTCACCTGGGCGGCGCCACGGTTGGCCGCGACTTCGAGCAGCCAGATGAGCGCCGAGCGCAGCACGACAACGCCGGCGAGGGCGGCCAGGGTCGGCATGATTGTGCGCAGCGGCTCTCCCGCAACGGTGAGCGTGATCGCCCGGGTCAGCAACCAGGCGAACGCGATGACGACGAGCGTTTGCGCCAGGCCCAGCAGCGCGCCGACCAGGAGAAACCGACGCGCTGCATGGGCGTAGCGAAGGAGGCGAGGATCCAGGGGACGCACTGCCTTAGTGAACGGCGAGGTCAATGTGGGCCCGGCCGATCCGCTTGCGGAACACCCAGTAGGTCCAGCCCTGATAGAGCAGAATGACGGGCATACTGATCAGGGCAGTCCAGCTAATCACCCCGAGCGTGTACGTCGACGAGGAGGCGTTCGCGATCGTCAGGCTGTTGGCCGGGTCGTTACTGGCCGGCATGACGTCGGGAAACAATGACGAGAACAGGGTCAGCACGACGAGACCGATCGTGCCGGCCATCAGGCCGAACGCGAGCCGTTCGGCCCCGCGCAGGTTGGCCAGGAACGATGCGATCAGCAGGGCAGCAGCCAGAGCTGCAAAAATAGCGGATGCCACGGTGCCGTACGCCAAGGTCGTCCAGGCCAGGAAGGTGGCCGCGGCAACGATCGTCACGATTTGCGCCTTCGTCGCCAGTTTGCGGGCCCGCACCCGGATGTCCCCCTCGGTCTTGAGCGACACGAACACCACCCCGTGCACGAAGAACAGCAGCAGCGTCGTGATGCCGCCAAGCAGGGCATAGGGGTTCAGCAGGTCGAAGAGGGTACCGATGTAGTCGTGGTTGGCGTCGAGCTTCACGCCGCGCACGACGTTGGCGAAGGCCACGCCCCAGAGCAGTGCCGGAACGGCCGAACCGACGATGATCAGGCCGTCGAACCATTTCTTCCAGGATGATTCGGGACGCTGGTGGCGATACTCAAACGACACACCACGCAGGATCAGCGCCACCAGAATCAGCAGCAGCGGCAGGTAGAAGCCGCTGAACATGGTTGCGTACCACTCCGGGAACGCCGCGAACAGCGAAGCCCCGGCCACAATGACCCAGGTTTCGTTGAGGTCCCAGACCGGTCCGATGGTGTTAATGAGAACGCGGCGATCGGTGTCGTCGCGGCCGAGAAACGGCAGCGACATGCCAACTCCGAAGTCGAAGCCATCGAGCACGAAGTAGCCGATGAACATGAAAGCGATGATCCAGAACCAGAGTATTGAAAGATCCATTGTGTATTTCCGCTACCCGTTCTAGTAGACCGTGACAGTGTGCTTGCGGTCGCCGGATTCGGCGTCCTGAACCGGCGCATCGTCCGGGCCGTTCTGCACGGCCTTCAGGATGAGCTTGAACTCGACCACTGCGAGGATTCCGTAGAGCACGGTAAAGACGATCAGTGAGATCAGGATCTCCACACCGGTCACGCCGGGCGAGACACCGTCCGCCGTGCGCATGAGTCCGAACACGAGCCAGGGCTGACGGCCCATTTCCGTGAAGACCCAGCCGACGCTCATCGCCAGCAACGACATCGGGAAGCTCCAGATGGCCACCTTCCACACCCAGGTGCGCTTTGGGCTCTGCCCCCCACGGGTCAGCCATAGGCCGACGACGGCGACGAGCATGTGCGCGAGGCCGAGACCGATCATCCAGCGGAATGCCCAGTAGGTGATCCAGATCGTCGGCGTGTAGTCGCCGGGGCCGTAGAGAGTGACGTACTGCGCCTGCAGGTTGTTGATGCCCTCGACGGTGCCGTCAAGGGTGTGGGTCGACAGAAAGGAGAGCAGGTACGGAACACGCACGGAGAACAGCTCGTGTACGCCGTCCGGTGTGCCGAGAGTGAAGACGGAGAAACTTGCATTGGCGCCCGTCGCCGTGTGATAAAGCGCCTCGGCCGCCGCCATTTTCATCGGCTGGGCGTCGACCATCACCAAGCCCAGCTGGTCACCCGCGAGGGTGGTGAGCACTCCGGCGATGACCATCATCCAGAGACCGAACTTGAGTGCGGGTCGCATCGTGTCGAGGTGCTGGTTGCGATACAGGTGCCAGGCGGCCACCGAGATGATCAGTCCGCCAGACACCATGAAGCAGGCGAAGATCGTATGCGGGAACGCGGCGACGGCAATGGGGTTCGTGAGCAGTTCCCAGATGCTCGTAAGTTCGGCACGCCCCTTCTCCTCGTTGATTGTGTACGCGATCGGGTTTTGCATGAACGCGTTCGCGGCAAGAATGAAATAGGCCGAGGTGATCGAGCCGGCCACGGTCATCCAGATCGTGGCCAGGTGAATCTTTTTGGGCAGCTTGTCCCAGCCAAAGATCCACAGTCCGATGAACGTCGCTTCGAGAAAGAACGCGACGATGCCCTCAAAGGCGAGCGGTGCGCCAAAGACGTCACCGACGAAACGTGAGTAGTCCGACCAGTTCATGCCGAACTGAAATTCCTGAACGATTCCGGTCACTACGCCCATGGCGACGTTGATGAGAAAGATCTTGCCGAAGAAGTGCGTCAGCTGCAGATATTTCGCCTTATCCGTGCGCACCCACGCCGACTGGAAGATCGCGACAGTAAGCGCCATACCGATCGTGAGTGGGACGAAAAGAAAGTGGTACATGGTGGTGAGACCGAACTGCCACCGGGCGAGGAGTAACGGATCCAACCAGTCGTTCATATGCCCTCCAGCATTTTTGTTCCCAGCACGCACTTTTCTACGCCGTGTAGAAGATTACACTTCTACCCTGTGTAGAAATCGGTTTTTCTACGATTCGTAGAAGTCTCCGTTTTGCGGCGTATTATAAAGAACATGGGATCGCTGGGTGTACTCGAGAGGCTGATGATGGATGTCCTGTGGGATTCTTCGACCCCGCTGACAGCCAATGAACTCAAGGAGTCTCTGACTCATCCAAATTTGTCGAGTACCCCCACGAAGCAGCTGGCAACGACGACCGTTTTGACCGTACTGTCCCGGCTCGAAACAAAGGGCTTCGTCGCTCGTGACCGCGGAGTTCGCCCGCACGCCTACACGGCGGTCATGACTCGCGCCGCACACACGGCGGGTCTGATGCACGAGGTGCTCGGCCAGGTGCCCGACCGCCAGGCGGCGCTGGCCCGGTTCATCGGCGATGTCACCCCGCAGGAGGCCGAGACCCTGCGGCAACTACTCGGCGTCGCGCCCACACACACCGCCTGACCTACCAGCCAACTCGCCGATTCACGTGATCACCGCCGCCGCCCTGCTCGGCGCCATCGCCGTGCTGCTCGCCTGGCCGGTGCCGCTCGTGCTCGCCCGCTCTGCCTGGCCGGCGCGTTCTCCAGCCGTGGCACTCGTACTCTGGCAAGCCATTGCGCTGTCCGGCGGCATGTCCATGATTGGATCGCTGCTCGTCTATGGCCTCGTTCCCTTCGGCGACGCACTGCCGCAGAGCATCGCCGCCCTGGGCGGCGATCTGCGAGCAGGCACCCTTCCCACCGGCACGACCTTCACCCACGTGCTCGCGCTCGGCGCGGCCGTTCTGCTCGGCACGCACCTCCTGCTGAATTTGCTCGCCACCTTCGTGCGGGCCGAGCGGCAGCGCCGGCGTCACCACGCCCTCATCACCCTGCTCAGCGATCCCCTGCGCGGTCAGCCGGGAATGCGGGTCATTGACCATCCCGCCCCGGTCGCCTACTGCCTGCCGCGAGTCGGGCACTCGGCGACGGTACTCTCGAACGGACTGCTCCGACTGCTGGATGCCGACCAGGTACGCGCCGTGATCGCCCACGAGCAGGCGCACCTCGTGCAGCAGCACCACCTGGTGTTGCTCGCGTTCAAGAGCTGGCACAGCGCACTGCCGTGGTTTCCCATCGCCAACCGCGCCGAAAACGCCGTCGCTCTGCTGGTCGAAATGCTCGCCGACGATCACGCCCGCCGAGTCGTGGATGACTACACACTGGCACGCGCTATCGCCCTCGTAGCATTCGCACTCGTCGGGTCTTCTCCCCCGTTAAAGCGCGAAGCGGATGCGGCGGCGCGAGCCGTCGCATCCGCTTCGCGCTCTGGAAGAGCACACGCTGCAGATCCCGAGCATCCGTCCGACCAGGTCGCGCCGCGAGTGTCGCGGCTGGTGAACCCGATCGTGCCGCTCGGCTACGTGGCGACGGCCGGAACACTCGCCGTGTCGGCGGTGCTCCTGGCCGGGCCGGCGCTCATTCTGTTCGCTGCCTAGAGCAGCGCCTCACTACAGAAAACCGTTGGTGGTGAGCCACTCGGTGGCGAGCTTCTCGGGCGAGGGCTTTGCATCGGAGTTGCTCTTTTCGTTCAGGTCGAGCACCCCTTCCGTCGTCAATTTGGCCGACACGGGGTTCAGCAGCGCGGCCAGCTCATCTGAATAGACCGAGGTATTCAGCAGCGGCACCACGTTTTGGGCTGCAATGAGATTTTCCGGGTCTTCGAGGATGACGAGGTTGTTCTGCTTGATCGATGGGGTCGTCGTATAAATGTCGGCTACCTGGATATTCCCGGCCAGGAGGTCGCTCAGGGTACCCGGCCCACCGAAATCGTCGATCGCCTTGAAGGTATAGCCGGTCACGCCGTATACAGACTCGAGGCCGCTCTGGCCGTACGGACGCGTTTGGAACTCGGTGTTAGCCCCGAGGGTAATCGTTGACGCGATGGGAGCCAGGTCAGCGATGGTCACGAGGTTGTTGGCCGCGGCGAATTCGGGCGTTACGACGAGCGAGTCAGCGTCTTCGGCCGGTGCTGCGTCGAGCACCGTGAGACCTTCCGGTTCGAGGGCCGCTGGTAAGGCTGCTTCGATGTCTTCCGACGAGGATGCGCTTGCCGACGGGTCGAGGAACTGGAGTAGGTTACCCGAGTACTCCGGGATCATGTCGATGGAGCCGTCTTTCAGACCGGGGACAAACGCTTCTCGCGAACCGATTCCCGGGTTGTAGTCGACCGTATAGCCGTTGGCCGCGAGAACCTGGCCATAGATCTGCGCGAGGATTTCACTCTCCGCAAACCCTTGCGACCCAATTGTGATCGTCGTTGGATCGGCAGGGGCTGCTGAACCGGGGTCGAGAGGGTCACTGGAACTGCATCCGGCGAGGGCTGCCGTGACGGACAGTGCTAACGCTGCGCCCAGAACGAGGCGACCACGACGCGGGGTGAATGTTCGGTGCTGTGTGAACATGCGACATATCCTTAAGGGTTGGATGGTGCTGGTGAGACGCGCCCGTGCTGCCTTGGTGTTGGCGCGGCGGATTCATCGGTGTGTCGCGTCAGTCCGCGGGCAACCCCGTGCGGAACGACGAGTCGTTGGGCCAGCGCGAGAATCGCATCGACGCAAAGCGCCAAGGCAATGACGAGTATTGCACCGGCGAGGGCGAGCTTGTAATCGCGCAGCGCGAGACCCTCGATGAGGAAACGGCCGAGGCCAGTCAGGCCGACGTAGCCGGCGATTGTGGCGGTCGCGATCACCTGAAGAGTCGCTGAGCGAATGCCGCCGAATATGAGCGGCATCGCCAGGGGCATCTCGACCTTGAGCAGAATCTGCCACTCCGTCATACCGATCGCCCGAGCAGCGTCGATGGTCTGGCGATTAACGGCTTCGAGGCCCGAGTAGGCACCGGCTAGAAGCGGCGGAACGGCGAGAATGACGAGCACGACGATGAGCGGACCGACCCCGAGACCGGTGTAGAGAATAATGAGGAAGATCAGCCCGAGCGTCGGAAGTGCGCGAGCCGCGCTACTGACAGCGACGACCGCGTTGCGCCCGCGCCCGGTGTGTCCGACCAGCAGCCCAAGCGGGATGCCGATGACGACGGCGACGGCCATGCTCAGGCCGGTGTACCAGAGGTGGTCGACGAGGCGGGACAGGATTCCATTGGAACCGGCCAGGTTGGCCGGATCAAACAAGAAATTAAGGGCGTCCAGAAATAGGTTCATGCGGTCACCGCCGCCGAGGCCGACGTCACGGAGCGGCGGCGTGGTGTCGCGCGCGTCCAGGGCATGAGCAGACGGCCCACGAGCACCAGAATTGTGTCAAAGACCACGGCGACAATAACGGTGAATGCGATTCCGATCAGGATTTCCCCAGGAAAGTCACGTTGGTAGCCGTTGATAAATAGATAACCCAGGCTCTGGACGCCGATCAGAGATCCGACGCTGAGCAGGCTGACCGTGCTGACCGAGACAACACGGAGACTTGCCAGCAATACGGGCCCAGCGAGGGGGAATTCGACGGTCCAGAACCGTGACACCGCCGAAAACCCGACGGCGGTGGACGAGGAGATGACGTCCCTCGACACCGAGGAGAACGCATCCGCTGCCCCGCGTACCATCACCGCAATCGCGTAGACGCAGAGCGCTACAACGACGTTGGCCTCGTCGAGAATGCGAGTGCCAAGAAGAGCTGGGAGGGTCACGAACAGGGCCAGCGACGGAATACTGAAGAGGACTCCGCCCAGGGTCAGCAGAATGGTGCGCGCAACCGTGTACCGGTTCGCGAGCCAGCCAAACGGGATACAGACGATGAAACCAACCACGATCGGGATGATGCTCAGACGGACATGATCAGCTGTCAGCCTGAGTACCAGATCGAGGTTGTCCCACAGCCAGACCATCAGGCATCGCCCGCCTGATCCGTCTTGTTCGACACGCTGCGAGCCAGGGAATCCGTGTTCACTCCGGCACCCGCGCCGGGCAGAACGCCCCCCGGTGCCTCGATTACACCGGCGACGTAGCCGGCACCATCGACGAGAACGACATCGTCGCCGGAACGAGCGACGCTCGAATCAACGGCCAAGCGTCGCTTTCCGCGGTCTGCTCCGATGAAAGAGGCGACAAAGTCGCTTGCCGGGTTGGCCAAAATCTCTTTCGGGGTTCCGACCTGAGCAATCTGTGCGCCCTTCTCCAGGATCACGACCTGATCGCCAAGCAGGAACGCCTCGTCGATATCATGCGTCACGAAAACGACAGTCTTGTCCAGGTCGTGTTGCAGGCGAAGCAATTCCTGCTGAAGGTCGTCGCGCACGATCGGATCGACCGCACCGAACGGTTCATCCATAAGAAGAATGTTCGGGTTCACCGCCAGGCCGCGGGCGACGCCGACACGCTGCTGTTGCCCGCCAGACAACTGGCTGGGATACCGGTAGGCGAGTACCCGATCGAGACCTACCGTGTCCAGCAATTCCATGGCTTGCGCGTGGGCATCCGCTTTCTTGACGCCCTTGAGGAGAGGGACGGTGGCAACGTTGTCGATAACGCGACGGTGCGGAAGAAGTCCGGAATTCTGCATGACGTATCCGATACTGCGCCGCAATGCAACGGCCGACCCGCTTGCGATATCGACTCCGTCGATCGCGATAGACCCACTCGTGGGATCGATCATGCGGTTGATCATGCGCAGCAGTGTGGTTTTGCCACAGCCCGATGAGCCGACGAAGACGGTCGTCTTGCGGGAAGGCAGCACAAGGCTGAAGTCTTCGACGGCGAGGGTGCCGTCGGGGAACCGTTTGGTCACCGAGTGGAATTCAATCATCCTGGTGGCTCGCTCCTCGTTTTTTCGGGTCAATACAACCAGATGCTAACCCAATCACTATTTCGGGCGACAGGCAAAACACATCGCGAACAAAGATTTATCTATAAGCGAACAGGCGCGGCCCCGCGGTACAAAAAAGCCGGGCACCCCCAGTGGGGTGCCCGGCTTTCAGCGGGTATTACGACGCAGTGGCGAGAAGATTCAGCGCCTGCGGGCTATAGAAGCGGTCGAGGTAGTCGCGCATGACCAGGCGGCACTCGGCGATGAAGCGCTCGTCACCGATCGGATCGGTGTGGAAGGCGCGGGCGAGCAGCGCGTCTGCCATTTCGACGGCGACTCCGAGTCGAAAGATCAAATCGTCGCCGGCTGGCAGATCGAACTCGTTCACGAGAACATCGGCGAGGCGGCGGGCGAAGAAGTCGGCATCCGCAACGACGTCGGCGACGGGAGCACCGTCGCGGTCGTCGAAGTTCACAATGCGAAAGCCGGGCTCCGTACGATAAAGGCCGACAAAGGCGGTGACAACACAGTCCACGGCGTCCCACCAGGAGGTGAGGGTGCTGGCACTGAGTTCGTCGACGACACGCTGCCGAAAACGCACCACGGCACGCTCGTGCAGTGCGTGCAGAACAGCCACCCTGTCGGGGTAGTAGCGATACACGGTACCGATGGATGCACCGGCGCGTTCTGCGACCATCGCGGTCGTGATGCGGTCGAAACCGACCTCGTCCACAACGGCGGCGGCCGCATCGAGCAAACCGGACAGACGTGCAGCACTGCGCTGCTGAATCGGCTCTGTGCGCACCTGTTGTGGTGCTGCACCGGTCTCTTCACCTAATAGGCCACCAAGCGACATGTATCCCCCTTGAAGATAAGTCACCATCCTACGGGGTAAAACCCTTTTTTCACAGGCTTGATCGGGGGATGCACAGCAACGTGGCAGAATGAAGGAGTGCCAGAGTCCCCAGACGCCACTCCGCGTGCACCCAGTCCCGAGCGAATCATGCACCGTGCGGCTCGCATCGAAGACTGGCTCCACGACCATCGCGAGCATTCCGCCCGTCGCCGCGGCTACCAACCCACCGTCATCCCGTATACCGGTTACGGCTCGACCGCCTGGGTACGCATCCTCTGCCGAGTACTTCTGACCAAGCCGGAAAAGCCCGCGAAACGTCAAAAACGCCCCCGAGCGGATGGCCGTGACGCGGGCATTCGAGGCTGGCGGAGCTTTACGAGTGTGCCAGTCAACGATGTCACCGTCACGATTGAGATCGACGGGCAGACGCATCGTGTTCAGGCGGATCGCGGCGGGGTCGTCGATACCGTGGTTCCTGTGTCGCTGCCCGCCGGGTGGCACGTTGCCCGACTGCATACCGAGTTCTCGAACGTGGTCGAAGCCCCGATCTTCATCGTGGCACCCACGGTCGCCCTCGGCATCGTCTCCGACGTCGACGACACCGTGATGGTCACCACACTCCCTCGCCCCCTACTGGCCGCCTGGAACACGTTTGTGCTCGACGAGCACGCCCGGGTACCGACCCCCGGCATGGCGGTGTTTCTGGAGCGTCTGGCGTCGTTCACCCCCGGCGCCCCGGTTATCTACCTCTCTACCGGCGCCTGGAATGTGGCACCCACCCTGTCGCGTTTTCTCTCCCGCAACCTGTATCCCGCCGGGGCGCTGTTATTGACCGACTGGGGACCAACGCACGACCGCTGGTTCCGCAGCGGCAGTGCCCACAAACGCGAGAACCTCCGCCGACTCGCTGAACAGTTTCCGCAGATGCGCTGGATTTTGATCGGCGATGACGGCCAGCACGACGAGGCCATCTACAGCGACTTTCAACGCGACTATCCGGGCAGCGTAGCAGCCGTGGCCATCCGCCAACTCTCCCCGAGCGAAGCGGTACTCGCCGGCGGTCGCTCGCGCGATGCCGTGCTCATCGAGGGCGGCCCTGAGGGCCCCTGGGTCTACGGCCCGGACGGCTCCAGCCTCTCCAATCAGCTCGCCGAGCACGGGCTGTTGTAGCCACGCAAGAAAGTCCTCGACAGTACAGCGCGTCAGTTTGCTGTGCTCGCCTCCATGCTCATACGACGCAGCACCAGGTTCTCGACGACCTGGGCCAGGCCGTAGAGAACGAGGGACACAATGGTGATCGCCACGACCGATGCCCACACCTCGGAATTCTGTACCTTGGCAACCGCGGCAACAATCGAGTTGCCGAGCCCTTGACCGGTCGTGAGCCATTCGGCCAGCAGCGCGCCGGTGATAGCTCCGGGTACCGAGATCTTCACCGCCGCGAAGAAGGCCGGCAACGAGCTGGGCAGCGCCACCATGCGCAGGCTCGTGAAGGCGCTGCCGCCGTAGACAGTGATCACGTCGCTGATCTGCGGTGACGATGAGCGTAGCCCGAAGGCAATGTTTACCAGCGCCGGAAACAGCACCACGATGGCGCCCATCACCACCGTGGTGGTCAGCCCACGACCGGTAATGAGGCTGATGATCGGCGCGAGAGCCACGAGCGGAACCGAGCGCAGCAGCAGGGCTATGGGCATGAGGGCGTGCTCGATCCCCCGCGACAGGGTGAAGACCACGGCGAGCAGCAGGGCGCAGGTGAGGCCGGCGACGAAGCCGAGAAAGGCGTCGCCGAGGGTGACCATAAGGTTGCCAAGAATCAGGGCGCGATTGTCGGCGGCGTCGGGTACGGTCACGAGCCAGGTCCACACGTCGAAGGGCCCCTTGGCCAGGAACGGCGAAATGTTTAGCAGCAGCAGCAGTCCCTGCCAGGCGAGCAGAACCAGAACCAGCGTGATGAGTCCGGTCAGCAGACCACGCAATACCGTCGTGAGCGCTACCCGGGCAAAGCTCATCGGCTGCTCCGTCCGGTCGTCCACGGTGTCGCAAAACGCAGGATGACTGCGAAGATTGCGTAGCCGAGCCCCGCAGTGACCCCGGCGACGAGCGCGAGGCTCCAGACCCGGTCGACATTGGCCGTTGATCCGGCCACGAGCATGGCGATACCCAGTCCCCGACTGACCCCGCCGAGATACTCCCCCAATATCGCACCGATGAACGCGGCTGGCGCTGCGACCTGCAGCGCCGTCAGAACGCTGGGGAGCCCGGCGATCAGGCGCACCTTACGCAGCTGGGTGAACTTGCTGCCGCCGTAAACCGTGATGAGATCGAGGCTAGCGGCGTCCGCTGCCTTGAGGCCGACGAGCGAACCAATGACCGTCGTGAAGAACACCGACATGGCGGCCAGGAACACGGCCGTTCCGGCCGGGTCGCCCGCGCTCGGCGCCCCGATCACGATGTACGCGATGGGGCCGATGGCCACGATCGGAATGCAGTAGGTGATCACGGCTACCTGCATTGCGATCTTCTCGATGCGCGGCAGCAAGAGCACGAGCGCCGCGAGGGCCAGGGCGAGCCCATTGCCCCAGGCGAAGCCGATGAGTGCTTCGAGCACGGTGACGCTGACGTGCGGTAGATAGAACGCCGGGCCGTCGTTGACGAGCTGCACGACCACATCCAGCGGGGTCGGCACCGCTCCACCGGGGAGCGAGCCGACCTCGGCGAAAACAGTGACGGCGCTGATCCACCACAGGGCGATGATGATCCCTCCACCAACCAGGCCGGTCGCCCAGGCGGGCAGCGTGCGCAGTGAACCTCGGATCACTGGTCGTCGCCCGCCACGGCCGCATCGCTGAACAGCAGGTCGGAGGCGCGGTCGTGCAGGGCGTGGAATTCGGGAGAACGCATCATCTCGGGCAGCCGGGGGCGTGGGAGGTCGACATCGATAACTTCCTTCACCCGACCGGGACGTGCGCTCATGACGGCGACGTGGTCGGAGAGGAAGATGGCTTCGGCGATGCCGTGGGTGACCATGAGGGTCGTGGCCGGCTTTTGAGTCCAGATGCGCAGCAGCTCGAGGTTGAGGCGTTGCCGGGTCATGTCATCGAGCGCGCCGAAGGGTTCATCGAGCAGCAGCACCGAGGGCTTGAGCACGAGCGACCGGGCGATCGACACGCGCTGCTTCATGCCGCCGGACAGCTGCGCCGGCTTGGCATTCTCAAAGCCCTGCAGGCCGACGAGTGCGACCAATTCGTCGATGTACGCATCGTCGACGGGAATGCGGGCCACCTCGAACGGTAGGCGAATATTCGAACGTACGCTGCGCCAGGGCAGCAGGGCGGAGTCCTGGAAGGCGATCCCGAGTTGGTGCCCCTGCCGCAGTTCTTGCGGGCTCTTGCCGTCGACCCTGGTGGTGCCGCTCGTGGGCTGTTCCAGACCGGCCAGGATGCGCAGAATGGTCGACTTTCCACAACCGGACGGCCCGAGCAGCGAGAGAAAGCTGCCTTTGTCGGTGTGCAGGTTGGCGTTGTCGAGGGCAACGACTTCTTTGCGCCCGACCGCGAAGACCTTATGCAGCTGGGAGATGTGCAGGCCGGTGCCCGCGGCTTCGTTCCTGGAACTCGGGCGGGCCACCGAATCACGAACTCCAGCGTCAGTACTGTTCACGTGATTCGCTCCTTGGCGATAGCAAGACTGGGGTGGTTTGTAGTGCAGGGTCAGGTGCTGCCTCACGTTCCCGCGCGGCATCCGCGCAAACGCTGACGCGCTCCGATGGTGCGCGTCAGGCTGCTGCGTGCTACGGCTGGTTACCGTAGGCGAGAAGGTCCGGGTTCTCGGCGTAAACCTCTGCGAGCAGGCTCAGGTCGAACAGCTGGTTCGCCGTGATCGTCAGGCCGGTCGCAGTGAGCGTGTCAATGCTTTGCTCCTGCAAAGCTGTGCTGATCGAGAACAGGCCGTTGGCGAGGGTCTCCGAGCTGACAACGAGGTCGCTGGACTGAATTTCGGCCTGTCGGGTCTCCTTCTCGATGGATAGGTCGAAGGTCGGCCCGTAGGTGTCGACGGTCAGTTTCGCAGCGGCATGGGGGTCGTTGATCGCGTCGGTCCAGCCGCGAATCTCGGCGACGAGGAGGGCCTTGAGCTTTTCGCGGTCATTCCTGATCGCGTCGTCGGTGACCGTGAGGGTCTCGGAGACGAACGGCAGGCCGAAGTCGGCCAGCGGCAGGTTCACCGGGTTGAGTCCGTTGAGTTCCGCGTCAATGGACTCGTTGGTGAGGTAGGAGAACCAGCCGTCGACCTCGCCGGTGAACAGCGCGGTCGGGTCGTACTGCACCGGCAACGTCGTCAGCGAACTCTCCTCGATGTTGTTGACCTTGAGGAAGGCTTCCCACAGGCTCAGGTTGCTTGCCTGCACGCCGATGGTCTTGCCTTTCAGATCGTCGAGGGTGGCAATGTTCCCCTTGTCGGCGAGAGAAAGAATAGTGAAGGGGTTCTTTTGGTACGTGGCGCCGATGATCTTGAGCGGCGCGCCCTCGTTGGCGACGATGGTGCCGGTGGAGATCGCATTTCCGATGCCCATGTCGGCATTTCCGGAGATGACGGCGGCTTCGATGGACGCGGGGCCCTCGATCATGTCGACCGTGTCGAACCCGGCGTCGGTGAAGTAACCATTCTCGTCGGCGAGATACTCGCCCATAAACTCAGCGTTCTTGATCCAGCTGAACTGAATGCTCGCGTCGCCGAACGATGCACTCGCGCCATCTGCCCCTGTTCGATCCGCGTCCCCGCTGCCCGCGCAAGCAGCGAGGGAGAGCGCGAGTACGGCGGCGACCGCGACTCCGCGCGCCACCCGGGTTACCGATCGATGGTTGAACGAGCCTCTGGATGCTGTCATTGCGGAGTTCCTGTCGGGTGCAAGGGCGCTGTGGAGTTACAGCTGCTGTGGTTTTGTCGAACAAGTTTGACGCGCGGCCGACGCGAGTGTTTCCGTTTATTGGCTCGTTCCGGCCAGGATGCGGTCGAGCCCGCGGTTGATCTGGCGCGCCCAGAGCGGACCACGGTACAAAAACGCCGTGTAGCCCTGCACCAGGGTGGCCCCGGCAGCGAGTCGCTCGGCGACCTGAGCGGCCGTGTCTACCCCGCCAACGGAGATGACGCAGAAGTCGGGCGGCACGACAGCACGGATCTGCTGCAGGATGGCGAGCGACCGGGTATGCAACGGAGCGCCGGACAGGCCGCCGGCCCCGGCAGCGACGATGGTGGCGGCATCCGTTTTCAAATCGGCGCGCGAGATTGTGGTGTTGGTGGCGATGATGCCGTCGAGGCCGAGTTCGACGGCGAGGGTCGCGATGCGCGCGACCTCGGCGTCCGCCAGGTCTGGTGCAATCTTGACGAGCAGCGGGGTGGTGCCGGCAGCTCGCTTGACCGCGGTGAGCAACGGGGCGAGCTGGTCCAGCTCCTGTAGTCCGCGCAGCCCTGGGGTGTTGGGTGAACTCACGTTGACCACGAGGTAGTCGGCGAGGGGGGCGAGGGTTTCGGCGCTCTGCAGGTAGTCGCCCGTGGCGTTCTCGACGGCGGTCACGCGGCTCTTGCCAATGTTGATGCCGAGCACCGGGCGCCCGGCACGTGCCCGTACCCGGGTGAGTCGGGCGACGGCAGCGGCGGCGCCGTGGTTGTTGAACCCCATGCGGTTGATCACCGCGCGGTCAGCCACGAGTCGAAACAGGCGCGGTTTCGGGTTTCCGGGCTGGGCTACGGCCGTCAGCGTTCCGACCTCGACGTGACCGAACCCGAGCTGGCCAAGGCCGATCACGGCCTCGCCGTCCTTGTCGAAGCCAGCCGCTACGCCGAACGGTGACGCAAAGTGCAGGCCGAGGGTGTTCACGCTGAGGTCGGTGCGCGGACGCGTCCATCGGTGCACAAGATGGCCAATGCCCAGCGCCGGCAGCAGCCGAATGACGGTGAAAGCGAGGTGATGAGCGCGCTCGGGGTCCATCCGGGTGAGCACGAGCTTGAAGAACAGCGGATACATCCGGCCCTACCGTTTGGTGGCGGCAGGGCCGACAACGGGCGCGCCGGCTGTCGACCCTGCGCTTGCGGTTTTCGAGCGTCCTGAGTGCTCTGTGCGCAGCTGGGTAATGGCGCTCTCGAAGTCATCAAGCGAGTCGAAGCCCTGGTAGACGCTCGCGAATCGCAGGTACGCGACCTCGTCGAGGTCGCGTAGCGGCGGCAGAATGGCCAGGCCTATGTCGTTCGCATCGACTTGGGAGGCGCCCGTCTGGCGGATGGCTTCTTCGACTTTCTGGGCCAGCATAGCCAGATCGGAGTCGGTGACGGGTCGTCCCTGACACGCTTTGCGTACCCCGGAGACGATCTTCTCGCGGCTGAACGGCTCAACCACGCCGCTGCGTTTGATGATGTTCAGGCTCGCTGTCTCGGTGGTGCTAAAGCGGCGGCCACATTCCGGGCACTGCCGGCGGCGGCGAATCGACAATCCGTCGTCGCTCGTGCGCGAGTCGACGACTCGGGAATCGGGGTGGCGACAGAACGGGCAGAACATGGTGCTACCAGCCTAGCGTTCGGCCGAAAACCGGGCAGCCACAGCGTCGCCGTGTGCCGGCAGAGCTTCGGCGTTCGACAACGCCGCAATGTGATCGGCGACAGCTTCGAGCGCCTCGCGGCTGTACCGCACGACCTGCTGCGGTCGAAGGAAGGTGTAAGCGCCGAGTCCCGACGAGAACCGGGCTTGTCCTCCGGTTGGCAACACGTGGTTGGAACCCGCGACGTAGTCTCCGAGGCTCACCGGCGAATATGGGCCGAGAAAAATTGCGCCGGCGTTTTCGATGTCGGCCAGCACCGCATCGGGGTCGCTCGTCTGAATTTCGAGGTGCTCCGGTCCGAAGGCGTTGCTGAACCCGGCGGCAACCTGCAGGTTATCGACGAGCACGATCGCCGACTGGCGTCCGCCGAGCGCTGCGGTCACCCGTTCGCTGTGGGTCGTGGATGCTGCCAGCTCGCCTAGTCGCGCCGCCACCGCGTCGGCGAGTTTCACCGAATCGGTCACGAGCACGGCGGCTGCGAGTTCGTCGTGCTCGGCCTGGCTGACCAGGTCGGCGGCGACGAGCAGCGGGTCGGCGGCGGCATCCGCTATCACCAGGATGTCGGTGGGGCCGGCCTCGGAGTCGATGCCGGCCTGCCCACGAATAAGCCGCTTGGCGGCGGCGACGTAGACGTTGCCGGGGCCGGTGACGATCTGCACGGGCTCGAGGCCGATGTCAGCCACCCCGTACGCGAGGGCACCGATAGCGCCGGCGCCACCCATGGCATAGATCTCATCGACACCGAGCAGTGCGGCAACGGCGAGGATGGTCGGGTGTACCCGGCCGTCAAAGTGGCTCTGCGGCGGCGAGGCCAGCGCTATCGACCGCACGCCGGACACCTGCGCGGGCACGACGTTCATCACCACGCTCGAAGGGTAGACGGCCTTGCCGCCCGGTACGTAGAGGCCAACTCGGCTCACCGGCTGCCAGCGCTGGGTGACGGTGGCTCCAGCTTCGATCGTGGTCGTCAGGCGCGGCGGTACCTGCGCGGCACTGGCCAGGCGCACTCGACGGATGGTCTCGGTGATGGCGGTGCGCACGGCCGGATCGAGTCCCGCGACGGCGTCGGCGATGTGGCTGGCGGGAACCCGCACCTGGCCTGGGCGCACCCGGTCGAGGCGCTCAGCCTGGTCGAGCAGGGCGACCTCGCCACGCTCGCGCACATCGGCGATGAGCTCGGCCGCAATGTCGGCAGCGACGGCGACGCTCGTGGCGGCGCGCGGTACGGCAGCCAGGAGGGAGGCCGGTGTTGGCTCGGTCCCGCGAAGGTCAATAGTCTGAATCATCGTGACCCAGCCTATCCGGCGCGAGCCGTAACCATCAGCGCACGGGAATAGGCTGAGGGTGAAATAGATTGTTGGTTGAGTATGCAAAGCAACGTTGAACCCCCAGTGACTCTGCCAGTCCCCCCGCCGCTCGCCGCCGATCCCAATGCCCCAGACGACCTCGCCGCGTTCAAGCATGCCTTCCGCCGTCATGCTGCCGGGGTCGCCGCCATCACGACCCTCGCCCCCGACGGAAGCCCGGTCGGTTTCACGGCCACCTCCCTCGCGTCGTTGTCCGCGGTTCCCCCGCTCGCGACGTTCAATATGGCCCGGTCGGCAAGCTCATGGACCGCGATCGCCGCCGCCGAACGCGTCGTCATTCACATGCTCGGAGCGCACAACCGCGGCGTCGCCGAGAAGCTCGCCGGGCCGCACGGCGATCGTTTCGTCGGTGAGCACTGGCGGCCCGGCCCCTACGGACTTCCGGTGTTGGAGGGGGTCACCAGCTGGATGGTCGGTCGCATCGTGGAACGGGTGTCGGTACACAACAACGCCGTCGTGGTCGTGCAGATCGAGGGCGGCGGTATGGGCCCAGATGATGAGGCCTTGCTCTACCACGAGCGTACCTACCGGGTTCCGGGCGCCCCCGTCTAGAGCCGTCTCTCCTCCATACGGATCGCGGCAGAGCCCGCTGGCGCGAGGTGCCCCTTGGCCCCATCATCTGCGGTCGGGCGTTCCAGGGTCCGGCCTGGTCGAGCCGCGCGGCTATTTGTGGCCGGGGAGCTTTTCGGCAGCCTTGCGGCGCCGGCGTTCGGCTTCGACGACCGCGGCCTCTGCCGGGGTCGGCGCGGTCCCGCCGAGGTGCGTCGGCTGCCACCACGCTCCGGCGCCCGGCACCGCATACTCGGTCTGCACGGCGTCGACGAGGGCCTGGAGGGTGTCGTGCAGCCGCAGGGTGGCGATCGCAACGTTGTTGTCCGCCGGGTCGGCGCCATCCGCTGAAAAAGGCTGACCGAAGCGGATGCTGACCGGCACGCCGACCCGCTCCCGGAGTGTCGACCGGTGGTTCTTGGTCATCAGCCGATGCCCGCCCCACACGGCGACCGGAATGATCGTCACGTTCGCGGCCTGCGCCATGCGCACCGCGCCGGTTTTGAGCTCCCGCACCGTGAATGAGGCATTGACGCCGCCCTCGGGGAAAACACCGAGAAGTTCGCCGTCACGGAGGGCGTCGACGGCCTGCGCGTAGGCCTCCCCGCCGCTCTCCATGTCGACCGAAATGTGCTTCATGCCGCGAAGCAGCGGTCCAACCAGCGGCTGGTCGAAGGCGCCCTTCTTAGCCATGAAGCGAATGTGGCGACGATTGTGCCGCCAGGTGATCCACTCGACCAGGGCGAAGTCGAGGTAGCCGAAATGGGTGATCGCGAGTACCGCACCACCGGTGGCCGGCACATGTTCGAGGCCGGTCACGGTCGGGCGCACCCGGAGCAGTCCAAACAGGGCGCGTCCAGCGCCGATCGCAGTCGAATAGATCGGCTCTCGTTTGTGCATGTAGCCAGCCTAGGCGCTCAGTCTTCTGCAGCGCGCGCCGGATATCAGGTCAGGCAATTCGGACCGAGGATGCTTTTAAGCTCGCCGAACAGGTCCGCGCTCACCTTGACGCGGTGCGGCAGCTCGAACACCCGCGCCACATCACCCTTGACCAGTTTCAGCCGTACCTCGGCGTCTCCGGCGTGGCGCTGGAGGATCTCGCCGAGCGCACCGACCGTGTCGGTGGTCGCGCGGGCCTCCCCCACCGTGATCGAGACCATGCTCTGGTCTGAACCCTGGCCGAGCTCCGGCTGGAACACGCTGAACGCGTGCAGGTTCATGCCGTCATCGCGCAGGCTGACTCGGCCGCGCACGACGACGACCGCGTCACTGATCAACTCGGGTGCGAACTCGAGGTAGGCCTTACCCATGAACATCGCGGTGATCTCACCGCCGAAGTCTTCGACCTGGATCATGCCGTACTGATTGCCCGACTTCTTGGCAATGCGGTGCTGCACGCTCGTAATCAGTCCCGCCACGGTCACCGTGTCACCGTCTTCGGTCGATTCCGAGGCGATCAGGTCGGCAATCGTGGTGCTGGCGTGCTTGGCGAGCGGAATCTCCAACCCGGCGAGCGGATGATCGGACACGTAGAGTCCGAGCATGTCCCGCTCGTAGGCGAGCTTCTCCTTCTTGCTCCACTCGGGTCGGTCTGGCACCTGCTCGGTGTCCTGCGGTTCGTCGAACAGGCTGTCGAAGTCGAACCCGATATTGCCGTTGCTCTCTTCACGCTTGATCTTGACGGCCGATTCAACGGCCGACTCGTGAATTTCGACCATGCCGCGCCGGGTGGCACCGAGCGAATCGAATGCCCCCGCCTTGACCAGCGATTCGATGGTGCGCTTGTTGGCAACCGGCAATGGCACCTTACGCAGAAAGTCATGGAACGATTCGAAGCGTCCCTTTTCCTCGCGGGCGCCGCGAATGGCCTCGACCACGTTGAACCCAACGTTGCGGACAGCACCAAGACCGAAACGGATGTCCGTACCCACGGCCGCAAAGAACCCGATCGACTCGTTCACGTCGGGCGCCAGCACCTGGATTCCCATGCGGCGGCACTCGTTGAGGTAGAGCGCAAGCTTGTCACGGGAGTCGCCGACGCTCGTGAGCAGGGCCGCCATGTACTCCGCCGGGTAGACCGCCTTGAGGTAGGCGGTCCAATAGGAGAGCACCCCGTACGCAGCGGAGTGCGCCTTGTTGAAGGCGTAGTCGGAGAACGGCAGCAGAATGTTCCAGACCGTGGTCACGGCATCCATGGAGTAGCCGCGGTCCTGCATACCCTTTGAGAAGCCTTCGAACTGCTTGTCCAGCTCAGACTTCTTCTTCTTACCCATCGCGCGGCGCAGCAGGTCGGCTTCACCGAGCGTGAAGCCCGCGAGTACCTGCGCGATGGACATCACCTGTTCCTGGTACACGATCAGGCCGTAGGTGGTGCCAATGACATCCTTGAGGGGCTCCTCGAGCTCCTTGTGGATGGGAATGATCTCCTGCACACCGGTCTTGCGCAGCGCATAGTTGGTGTGCGAGTTGGCGCCCATTGGCCCCGGGCGGTACAGGGCGATGACGGCCGAGATGTCTTCGAAGTTGTCGGGCTTCATGAGCCGCAAAAGCGCTCGCATGGGGCCGCCGTCGAGCTGGAACACTCCGAGGGTGTCTCCGCGCGCCAGGAGTTCGTAGGCGGCGGGGTCTTCGAGCCCGAGGTCTTCGAGTACGGGCCGGTGGCCGCGGTTCACCGCGATATTGTCGAGGGTGTCGTCGATGATGGTGAGGTTGCGCAGCCCCAGGAAGTCCATCTTAATCAGCCCGAGGGCCTCGGAAGCCGGGTAGTCGAATTGCGTGACGATCTGGCCATCCGCTTCACGCTTCATGATCGGAATAATGTCGATCAGGGGGTCGCTCGACATGATCACGCCGGCGGCGTGCACGCCCCACTGGCGTTTGAGGTTTTCCAGGCCGAGTGCGGTGTCGAAGACGGTGCGCGCTTCGGGGTCGCTTTCGATCACCGCGCGAAAGTCGGCCGCTTCGCGGTAGCGCGGATGGTCCTTATCGAACATGCCCGTGAGGGGCACATCCTTACCCATGATGGCCGGCGGCATGGCTTTGGTGAGTTTGTCGCCCATGCCGAACGGAAAACCAAGTACGCGGGAAGCGTCTTTCAGGGCCTGCTTGGCCTTGATCGTGCCGTAGGTGACGATCTGGGCAACGCGTTCCTCGCCGTACTTCTCGGTGACATACTTAATGACCTCACCGCGACGACGCTCGTCGAAGTCGACGTCGAAGTCAGGCATGGAGACGCGGTCGGGGTTCAAAAACCGTTCAAAGATGAGTCCGTGCACGAGCGGATCGAGGTCGGTGATGCCCATGGCGTAGGCGACCATGGAGCCAGCGCCCGAGCCACGACCAGGGCCGACGCGGATGCCCTGCTGCTTGGACCACATGATGAAGTCGGCAACGACGAGAAAGTAGCCGGGGAACCCCATCTGCACGATGATGCCGACTTCGTAGTCGGCGCGCTTGCGTACGTCGTCCGGAATGCCCTTCGGGTACCGTTTGGCCAGCCCGATCTCATTCTCTTTGATGAACCAGCTTTCCTCGTTCTCACCCTCCGGGCAGGGAAAGCGGGGCATGTAGTTGGCTTTGGTGTTGAATTCCACCTCACAGCGCTCGGCGATGAGCAGCGTGTTGTCGCAGGCTTCCGGGTGGTCACGAAACAGGTGCCGCATCTGCGCGGCCGTCTTGAGGTAGAACTCGCTGGAGTCGAACTTGAACCGATTGGGGTCGTCGAGGGTGGACGCCGACTGTACGCACAGCAGGGCGGCGTGGGCGGTGGCGTCGTGAGCGTGCGTGTAGTGCAGGTCGTTGCTGGCCAGCAGGGGCAGGTCGAGTTCTTTTGCGAGCTTGAGCAGGTCGGTCATGGTGCGGCGTTCGATGTCGATGCCGTGGTCCATGATCTCGCAGAAGAAGTTCTCCTTACCGAAGATGTCTTGGAAATCTCCGGCGGCCTTCTTGGCTTCCTCGTACTGGCCGAGGCGCAGGCGGGTCTGTACTTCCCCACCGACGCAACCGGTGGTGCCGATCAGTCCCTTGGAGTACTGGCTGAGCAGCTCGCGGTCCATGCGCGGTTTGAAGTAGTAGCCCTCAAGGCTGGCTTTCGACGAGAGCCGGAATAGGTTGTGCATGCCGGCGGTGTTCTCGGAGAGCAGCGTCATGTGGGTGTACGAGCCGGCGCCACCGACGTCGTCCCGGTTCTGGCCACTCGTTCCCCAGCGCACCCTGGTCTTGTCGCGGCGGTCGGTGCCGGGGGTGATGTACGCCTCTGTACCGATGATCGGCTTGATGCCGGCGTCGGTCGCGCTCTTCCAGAAGTCGAAGGCACCGAACACGTTACCGTGGTCGGTGATCGCCACCGCCGGCATCCCCTGCTCAACAGCGGCGTTGATCAGGGGTTTCACCCGGGCCGCTCCGTCGAGCATGGAATATTCGCTGTGCACGTGCAGGTGCACGAACGAATCGGTGGCGGTTACCGCGTTACTCACACTTGCTCCGAGCAGTCAATGAAACGAATTTGAAGACGAATACCGAAGTTCAATCTCCGCGCAACACGCTGAGTGCGTGTGTGAGGTCGGTCGGGTAATCGGCGTTGTAGGTAACCCATTCGTGACTGTCCGGGTGGGTGAAAGCCAGCTGTTTGGCGTGCAGCCACTGGCGTTTAAGTCCGAGCCGGGCGGTGATCGACGGATCGGCACCGTACATGGCGTCGCCGACACACGGATGCCGTTGGGCCGTCATGTGCACGCGGATCTGGTGGGTGCGCCCTGTTTCCAGGTGCACCTCAAGCAACGAGGCCGAGGGGAAGGCTTCGAGGGTCTCGTAGTGGGTGATTGAATGCTTGCCGTCAGCCCGTACCGCGAACTTCCAGTCCGACCGTGGGTGGCGGCCGATGGGCGCGTCGATGGTGCCGGTGAGCGGGTCGGGATGGCCCTGCACTACCGCGTGGTAGATCTTCTCCACCTCGCGGTCGTGGAACGCCTTTTTGAGCGCCACGTAGGCCGTCTCCGACTTGGCAACGACCATGAGCCCGCTGGTACCGACGTCGAGGCGATGCACGATACCCGCCCGTTCGGCAGCGCCGGACGTCGCGATGCGATACCCCGCCGCCGCCAGGGCGCCCGGAACGGTCGGCCCGGTCCAGCCGACGCTCGGATGGGCGGCGACGCCGGCCGGCTTATTGATGACGACGATGCTCTCATCGTCGTGCACAACCGTGAGGTCGGGAACGGCGATGGGAATGATGCGCACCGGCTGCTTGGGCTGCCAGGTCACTTCGATCCAGCTGCCGGCCCGCAGACGATCCGATTTGCCGACGACGATGCCGTCAAGCACGACGCCGCCTGCTTCGGACACCTCGGCGGCGAAGCTGCGGGAGAACCCGAACAGCTTGGCCAGGCCGGCGTCAACGCGCACGCCTTCCAACCCGTCAGGGAGGGGCAGCGATCGCCGCTCCGGAGGGCTGGACAGGTCGAGAGAACCAGTCATGGGCGGGCCTCGGCCCCAGGGGTTGGCCGGTCGCTGCTCGTTGAGTCGGGAGTAACGGAGTCGCTGGTGTAGGAATCGGGAGTCACAGCATCCGTTTGTTTCAGTGTTGGGGTGGTGGTCTTGCTGACGGCCACGACCTTCTTGCCGTCGAGGCCGATGCCGCGAATGGTCAAAATCATGAAGATGACCATGCTGCTCACGATGGCCATGTCGGCGACGTTGTAGATCGCCGGCAACAACCAGGGTGTCGAGATGAAATCGATGACGTGCCCGACCCCGAAGCCGGGTTCGCGCAGAAGCCGGTCGGTCAGATTGCCGAGCACTCCGCCGAGCAAAAGCCCGAAGACGAGTCCCCAGGCGAATGAGTGGATGCGCCGGGCGAACCACAGGATGAACACCACAACGGCGGCGGCGATGATGGAGAAGATCCAGGTGGACCCACTCGCGAGCGAAAAGGCCGCCCCCGGGTTCCGAACGAAGTGCCATTGCAGCAGATCGTTCAGAACCCGGATCACGGAACCCTCGATCATCGACGCGACAACGAGGTACTTACTGAATTGATCGAGCGCGTAAACGCCCAGCGCGACGAGGGCTAGAACGATAAGCGCTCGCGAACGCTTCTTCGTTCCGGCGCTAGGCTCCAAAGCCCTGGAAGCTGGGCTTCGGCGTGTTGCCGGCGTCAGCCGCAGAGCTAGCCGAGCTCGCGTCGAGGTCGTGCAGCTGACCCTCGATGTAGCTCTTGAGCTTCAGACGATACTCGCGCTCGAACGTGCGCAGCTCGTCGATCTTGCCTTCGAGCGTCGAACGCTCCTGGCCGAGCTTCTGCAGCTGAACGCGCTGCTGGGTCTCGGCCTCGGCGATGACGCGCGCCGCGGTGGCGTGGCCTTCAGCAATCAGGGCATCGCGCTTCTCAGCGCCTTCCTTGACGTGCTCTTCGTGCAGGCGGCGAGCCAGCTGCAGCAGGTTGGTCGTTCCGGCCGTCTCGTCGATCGGCGTCGCGGCGACAGCGGCAACCGGAACGGCGACGGGTTCGACGACAACGGGTTCGGACGACACGGCAGGCACTGGAGCTGACTCGGCTGCGGGAGCAGCATCGGAGCCGACCTGGCCGCGCAGTTCTTCGTTTTCCTTGGTCAGGCGACGCAGTTCGACAACGACCTCGTCGAGGAAGTCATCGACTTCGTCCTGGTCGTATCCCTCACGAAACTTGGTCGACTGAAACCTTTTGTTGACTACATCTTCCGGAGTTAGCGCCATGGCTTTCCACCCTCAAAACTTGTATTTATTGCGAACATTTGACTGACTCGAGGCGATGAGTGCCTCAAGTGTTGGATTGACTACGGGCTACCGACGAGCGAGTGCAGGCTCGGGGCGAACCAGTCATCCGACAAGGATACATGCCTCACTAGGCCCGTTGTATTATTCCTGCCACGGTCATGCCGACGATGCAGCAAAGCATTGTCAGCGTGAAGCCGAAATCCAGCGCGATCGGCCCGATGCGAAGCGGCGGGACCAGGCGACGGAAGAAACGTACCGGCGGGTCCGTCAGCGTGTAGACGAGCTCGACCAGCACGAGGAGGAAGCCCTGTGGACGCCAAGCCCGATTGACACCGCGCACGAGGTCGATAATGAATCGACCCCAGAGGACGAGGAAGTACATGAAGAAGAGGAAATAGAGAAGATTCCCCAGAATTGATAGACCAGTCACACTTAAGTCTAGCCTTGAGCGAAGAAGGAACTATCTTCAGCGCCCTCTTCGGTGGTGCTGTCGCCGGAAACGACGACGTGGGACGGCGAGAGCAAGAAGACCTTGGCCGTGACGCGCTCGATCTTGCCATAGAGGCCCTGTGACAGGCCGCTGGCGAAGTCGATGAGGCGGCGCGCGTCACCGTCGCTCATCTGCGACAGGTTGATGATGACGGGAATGCCTTCGCGGAAGGATTCGGCAATGACCTGGGCGTCTTTGTAGGCGCGCGGGTGAACCGTGAGAATTTCGTTCATTTCAGACGCAGCCACATTCTGGGGGGTCGAAGTCTTGCGCAGGGGGGTGACCGGTGCACGACCGGCAGAGTTCTGAGCCGTGTTGGAGGGTGCGCCGCTACCGTGCGGCGCATTGTCGTGACCGCGGGACGGAACGGCACTCACGTGGTTGGTGGCAGCAGCACTCTGGGCGCTGGCGGGCGCCTGGTACTCCAGCTCTTCGTCTGCCAGACCCAGGTAGACCATGGTTTTCTTGAGCGGGTTGGACATGTCGACCTCCGTGTTGGTTTGCTACTTCGAGATTATTAGAGCACCGGGCGATTGCCGGTGATTGCCGTGCCAATTCTTAGGTGTGTCGCCCCTTCGAGCACCGCAGCCGCATAGTCCTGGCTCATGCCCATGGACAGCGCGGTGGCCGCGGGGGCCTGCTGACGGATCTGCTCGCTGAGCTCGCGAACGTGGGCGAAAGCACGGCGCGGCTCTTCCCCCAAGGGAGCGACGGCCATGAGACCGAGCAGGCGCACGCCGGGGGCGATGAGGGCGCTGTCTACCAGAGCAGACAGATTCGCGGGATGCACGCCTCCGCGCGCCGCGTCATCCGTCAAATTCACCTGGATGAAGCAATCGATCGTCGATTCTTCCGAGGCCAGTGCGGTCACGAGAGACTCGCGATCGACCGAGTGGATGACGTTGGCGTAGGCCCGCACCTGGCGCGCCTTCTTGCCCTGTATCTGCCCGACAAAATGCCAGACGAGGTCGAGATCGGCAAGCGACGCGGCCTTGGACTGCGCCTCCTGATGCCGGTTCTCTCCCATGTTGCGTACACCGAGGGCGTAGAGCTCTTCGAGCAGTGAAACTGGGTGAAACTTGGTGACGACGATCGTGGTGATGTCGGCCGGCTCGCGGCCCGCTGTTCGGGCAGCATCGGCGACACCAACGCGCACGGTTTCCAGACGGGTTGCCAGATCGCTCGGTGCCGACGTGTTTGACGCCGGTTCGGAGGGTGCCCCGTTAGGAAATGCCGGGCTCATAGTGCTCTGTTCGTTGCGTGTGGTGGAATGGGTGCATCCCGGAGTCGACGCGACGTGCTCGACTCCGGGATTGCCTGACATCGACCTATTTGAGAAAGTCGGGGATGTCCAGATCGTCGGCCTCTTCTTCAAAGGCCGGGTCGGCAACGGTCACGCCGTTACCAGCGTCAGAGCCGCCCCAGACGGAGGCCGCGAGCTCGCCGTCGCTGTAGCTGCCGGAGTCGGTCGCCGGTGTGGCGCTGAGCGTGGATGTTGCCGCGCCGGCCGTTGCTGACCCGGCGCCAGCCGCAATTCCAGCGGCCACCAGGTCGGCACGACGCACCTCGACCGCTTTGGCGCCGGGCTCGCCACCGTCGAAGCCGGCGGCGATGACGGTGACTCGGACCTCGTCGCCCAGGGTGTCGTCGATGACGGCACCGAAGATGATGTTCGCTTCCGGATGCACGGCTTCCTGCACGAGGCGGGCCGCATCGTTGATCTCGAAGATTCCCAGGTTGGATCCGCCCTGGATCGACAGGAGCACACCGTGGGCGCCGTCGATTGAGGCTTCGAGCAGGGGCGACGCGACGGCGAGTTCGGCCGCCTTGATCGCACGGTCGGCTCCGCGAGCCGAGCCGATGCCCATGAGGGCCGAGCCGGCGCCCTGCATGACCGACTTGACGTCGGCGAAGTCGAGGTTGATCAGCCCGGGGGTGGTGATCAGGTCGGTGATGCCCTGCACGCCAGCCAGGAGCACCTGATCAGCGGTCGCGAAGGCCTCGAGCATACTGATGCCGCGGTCGCTGATTTCGAGCAGGCGGTCGTTGGGCACGACGATGAGGGTGTCGACCTCGTTCTTGAGCGAGGCAACACCGGTCTCGGCCTGGGCCTGGCGGCGCTTGCCCTCGAAGCCGAATGGCTTGGTGACGACACCGATGGTGAGCGCGCCGATCGACTTGGCGATGCGGGCGACGACGGGGGCGCCACCGGTACCGGTACCACCACCCTCTCCTGCCGTGACGAAGACCATGTCGGCCCCGGCGAGGGCTTCTTCGATCTCCTCGGCGTGGTCCTCGGCGGCGCGGCGACCCACCTCAGGGTCTGCGCCGGCACCGAGGCCGCGGGTGAGGTCACGACCGACGTCGAGCTTGACGTCGGCGTCGCTCATGAGCAGAGCCTGGGCATCCGTATTGATGGCGATGAACTCAACACCGCGGAGGCCCAGTTCGATCATGCGGTTGACGGCGTTGACGCCACCACCGCCGATGCCGACAACCTTGATAACGGCTAGATAATTTTGATTGTTTGACACGTCCGGCCTCCGGGTGGAACCCTAAACCTCTAGTCGAAGTTTAAAGTTATGCTGAGTATGCAATTCCTGATTACGAAAGTATGCGGGCGCGGCGCGTGGCTGGGGAGGCGCGCCCGCGTGTCGCGAAGAACGGGCAGAATCCGTTGCAAACTACCGCAGCACCGCGCTGTCGGGCGACGACACGTCGTACTCATTGACCGTGCCGGCGGGGTGGCCGATCAGCAGGGCGGCGAGCACGATGGCTTTGTACTCGGATTTTTCCGGGCTGCCCCAGACCACCCGCTCACCACCGAGCAGGCTCAGTGTGACATCGTCGGTGGTAACGGCAGTCACCGCGTCCAACTGGGTACGGATGCTTTCGGGCAGCACCGCGAGAACCGCGGCGGCCGCCTTGAATCCGGGGCTGGAGATTCCGTCCGGCGCGTCGATGAGCGGGTAGCCCGCCGTGCGCTCCGGCGTTGTTTCAATGATCACTCCGGCGGCGTCGACCAGATCGAACCCGGTCGGACCGGCGAGCACACCCACCGGGACACGTTCGACGATGCGCACCACGAGCGTGCCCGGCGGGCGACTTTCGGTGACGTAGCTCTGAATCAGGGTGAACTGCGACAGTTCACGCTTGACCAAATTGCTGTCGATCAGGGGCAGCGGGGTTCCGAGCTCCTCGGAAAGCGCTGCAGACACATCCGCTGCCGCAATGCGGCTGGTACCGACGACCTCTATCGTGCGCAGAGCCATCAGGGGTGAATAGGCGGCGCCGATGATGAGCGCGAAAGCGAGAAGAATCGAACCGACACCGAGAATCCACGCGGTTCGCCGACGACGCGTGCGCCCGGTGAACCGCCGTACTTCGGCCCGTTCAAAACGTTTGCGGGCGCGCTGGGCCGCCCGGAGCAACGACCGGGCCGCGCTGGCGCCTGCACTGCCGCTGGAGGGTTCCTGGGGCCCGTCTGCCTGCACCGAAGCAGCAGGCACCGCGTGCGGCAGAACCGACACTGGCGCAGCTCTGACGAGCGAACCGGATGCGCCTCCCCCGGCGAGAACGATCGGTTCCGTCGTCGTTTCGGACGCGTTGAACGGTTTCGGCGCGCGTTTTTGTGCAGCGGCTCCCCCTCCACGTGCAGCCTTCGGCGCTGTCGATGAGGAAGGCGGGTTCCGTGGCGGCCGCGCTGGCGCTCGCGCCGCGTCGGTATCCGTGGGTGGCGTGGACGTCGGTTTAGCTCGGGGCGAGTCCGCAGGCCGTTTCGGGGCAGGAGCGCTCGAGCGAGCCGACTCGGGAGGCGGCTGGGCCGGACGATCGAAGCTGGCCGGTCGTCTCACCGCCGCCTCATCCGCGTACTTTTTCGAGCGAGGCGAGCAACTGGGGCACGATACGGTTGACGTCTCCGCAGCCGAGGGTCACGACGAAGTCACCGTCGCGGGCGATACTGGCGAGGTAGTCGGCCGCATCCTGCCAGTCGGGCACGTATGCCACGTGGGACGGGTCGCGGAACCGTTCGGAGACGAGCGCGCCGGTGACACCGGGTTCTGGGTCTTCGCGGGCGCCGTAGACACCGAGCACGATGGTCTGGTCGGCGAAGGCCTCGAGGGTCTCGGCGAATTCCCGCGCGAACAGGCGTGTGCGACTGTACAGGTGCGGCTGGTGCACCGCGATAATGCGGCCCTCACCGACCACGGTGCGGGCTGCGGCGAGGGCGGCGGCGACCTCGGTCGGGTGATGGGCGTAGTCGTCGTAGACGCTGACGCCACCGACCGTGCCGTGCAGTTCGAACCGGCGCTGGGTTCCGCCGAAGCCGGCGATCGCGTCGAGGCTGGCTGCGGGGTCGAAGCCGAGGCCGACCAGAACGGCGAAGGCACCGGCCGCATTGATCGCGTTGTGTTTGCCGGGGATGCGCAGGGTGGCGCTGTAGTCCTGGCCTCGCCAGGCGACGCTGAAGCTAACCGGCCCGGTAGTGGTGATGGAGTGCACGCGCACTGTGGAATTCGGGTGCTCGCCGAACGTGACCACGCGGGCAGCGGCATCCGCGTCGCTCAGGCCGGCAGTGATGGCCGCGGTGACCCTTACCGCGCCCACGTCGTCGGAGGAGATGACGACCAGTTCGCTGGCATTCCGACTGAATTCGACGAAGGCGGCCTCAAAGGCTTCGAGCGAGCCGTAGTGGTCGAGATGGTCGGGGTCAACGTTCGTAACCAGGGCAACTGCCGTGTGGTACAGCAGAAAAGAACCGTCGGATTCGTCAGCTTCGACCACGAACAGGTCGTCGGCGCCGCTCGCGGAGCTCACCCCGAGCGATTCGATCACGCCACCATTGACAAAGCTCGGGTCTTGGCCGAGGCCGAGCAGGCCGGTGACGATCATACCGGTGGAGGTGGTCTTGCCGTGTGCGCCGGCGACAGATACCAGGCGGTGCTGGCGGATGAGCCAAGCCAGGGCCTGCGCCCGGTGCAGCACCGGCAGGCCGCGTTCATTGGCGAGTACGTACTCGGGGTTGTCCTGCCAGAGAGCGCCGGTGACAACGAGAGAGTCGGCGGTGCCGACGTTGGCGGCGTCATGCCCGATGTACACGGTCGCACCGAGTTCACGCAGGGCCTGCACGTTCGGTGAATCCTTGGCGTCCGATCCGGTGACCGTGTAGCCCTGGTTCAGAAACAGCCGAGCGATGCCACTCATGCCGGATCCGCCGACGCCCACGAAGTGCACACTTCCGAGCTGGTCGGGAATGGTCAGGTTGAGGTCTGGTTTGATCACCGTGGTGCGCTCTTCTCGATTGAAGCTAAAAAAACAGTTCGTGCGGGCACTACGTTACGCGTGCCAACCGGTGTTCAGGTCGTGACCGCCTCGTGGATCAGGTCGACCATCTGCGCGGTGCCGTCCAACACGCCAACGGATGCCGCAGCTATCCCCATCGCCGCCAGCCGCGCCCGGTCACCCAACAGGGTCACCAACTCCCCCTGAACAAAGGCCGGCACGAAGTCCTTGTCGTCGACCAGAACGCCCCCACCGGCCGCCAGCACCGGCGCAGCGTTGAAACGCTGTTCCCCATTGCCGACCGGGTAGGGCACGTACACGGCCGGAATACCGAGCGCGCACAGCTCGCTCACCGTCGCCGCTCCGGCCCGGGTCACGGCGAAATCAGCCGCCGCGAGGGCGAGATCCATGCGGTCGCAGTACGCGACCAGGTGGTAGTTCGGCAGCTGCGGGTCGGTGACCTCGGCCTTCGACCCGGTAATGTGCAGTACTTGCCAGCCCGCCGCCACGAGGTCCCGCGCAGCAGCGACCAGGGTGGCGTTGAGCTTACGGGCACCAAGTGACCCGCCGGTGACGAGCAGCACGGGGCGTTCCGGTACGAGACCGAAGAACGCGGCAGCGTCGGGCCGGGACGCTGCCCGGTCGAGGTGTTCGATCTCGGGGCGCAGCGGCATGCCCACAAACCGGGCGTGCCGAATCGGAGTGCCGGCGAACGCGACGCCGACGTGCCGAGTCAGGCGTGCACCCAGCTTGTTGGCCAGGCCCGGCTTGGCGTTCGCCTCGTGGATCACGATCGGCACGCCAGCACGGCGGGCGGCGAGGTACGCCGGCGTGGAAACGTAGCCGCCAAAGCCGACGACGACATCGACCTTCCGAGATCGAATGATCGTGGCCACCCTGCGGACGGCGGCGTTAAATCGCGGCAGAAAATCGAGCGCCGCCCGATTCGCCCGGCGCGGAAACGGCACCCGGGGCACGACGATGAGTTCATAGCCGCGGGCTGGAACCAGGCGTGCCTCGAGACCCTCAGCGGTGCCGAGAACCAGCACCGTGGCATCCGCTTCGATACTGCGGATGCGGTCGGCGACGGCGAGTAGGGGGTTGACGTGGCCGGCGGTTCCGCCGCCAGCGAGTAAGTACGTGGTCATGCCCGGTCAGCCTCGATGGAGTCGGTGTCGTCGAAATCATTCTTCGGTTCGCTCGAGCGGTCGCCGCGCGCAAAAGAGAGCACGACGCCGATCGCCACGAGGGTAGTGAGCAGAGCGGTGCCACCGGCCGAAATCAACGGCAGCGGTACGCCCAACACGGGGAACACTCCGAGCACCACGCCGATGTTGACGAAGGCCTGGCCGATGATCCAGACCATGGCGGCGGCGGTGGAGACCTTGGCCTGCACGGTTGTGGCCGTTCGCATGATGCGCAGAAAGGCGAAGGCCAGCAAGATGAACATGCCGAGCACGACGATGCAGCCGATCAGTCCGAGCTCTTCGCCGATGATGGCGAAGATGTAGTCGTTGTCGGCGGCCGGCAACCAGGACCATTTGGCCTTCGAATTGCCGAGGCCAACGCCGAGTATTCCCCCGTTGGCCAGCGCCCAAGTGCCATGCAGCGGTTGCCAACAGCTCGCGGAGATTTCCCCGATCAGCTCGGTGCAGCCCTCGTTGAGAAAGCTCATGATGCGGGTCAGGCGATTGGGGCTCGCGATAGCGAGCACGATAGCGCCAACGACACCGACCAGCAGGGGTACGGCGAGCAGACGCAGTTTGACTCCGGCGAAGAACAGGGCGCCGAACAAAATGCCGGCCATGATCATGGTGGTTCCGAGGTCGCCGCCGATCATGACGAGCATCGTGGCGCCGCCGCCTACCCCGAACACCGGAATGAATACGTGCCTCCAGTTATCGAGCTGATGCTGTTTTTTCGACAGGATCATGCCGAGCCAGATGACCAGTGCCACCTTGATGCCCTCAGACGGCTGAAACTGGATGCCAAAGATGTTCAGCCAGTTGGTGTTGCCTCCGGTGCCGCGTCCGAGTCCGGTGGCCACCACCAGAAACTGAAAGAAACAGGTGATCAGCAGCGACGGCCAGGCCACGCGCCGCCAAAACGCGAGCGGCAGCCGACTGACGACGAGCATGAGTGGAATGCCGATCAGCGCGAACATGCCCTGTCGGAGCAGCCCGCCAAAGAAACCCATGTCGGCCAGAAAGGAGTCGACCGACGACGACGACAGCACCATGACAAGGCCGAAGATGACCAGAAACAGGGTGGTGCCCAGCAGTAGAAAGTAGTTGCCGCCCTCAGCTCTGAACACCCGACCGAGGTTGATTCGAACTTGTGGTCCGCCTGGCGTTTGCGCCTCGATCGGCTGGACGGGTGCCAGCGTCGGGCGCCCGGAATCAGGCGTGGTGCGGGTGACGGGGCGTGATGGGGTGCGGGATGCGGGGTTACGTGGCACCTGTACCATCCGCGTCACCTGCCTAGAAGATCGTGTACTGCCTGATTGAAGAGCCGGCCCCGTTCGGCATAGCTCTCGAACTGGTCCATGGACGCGGCCGCCGGCGCGAGCAGCACGGTGTCACCGGCGCGAGCGAGTTCGGCGGCCAGCCGCACCGCCTGCGTCATCACCAGTTCAGTGTCGTCCGAGTCGATCTCGAACACGGTCAGGTCGGGGGCGTGTCGCGCGAATGCCTGGCGTAATGCCAGGCGATCGACGCCGATGATGATCGCGCCGCGCAGGCGACCCACGTGCTTGTGCACGAGCTGATCGATGTCGACCCCCTTGAGCAGCCCGCCAACCAGCCAGACGACCGACTCATAAGCGGCCAGGGAGGCATCGGCCGCGTGCGGATTAGTCGCCTTGGAATCGTCGACCCACTCCACGCCGTCCCCGATGGCGACCGTCTCAATGCGGTGTGCGTCGAGGTGGAAGGTCTCCAGCGCCGTGTGGATGGTGGCCGGCGCCACGCCGAACGACCGGGCAAGGGCGCTCGCGGCGAGCACGTCCATGATCACGTGCGGGGCGCCGAGGCCGGCCGATACGAGGTGCGGAACCGTGGTCAGTTCGAGGGCGCGTTCGAGCCGGTCCGGAAGGAAGGCGCGATCGCAGACGATGCCGTCGACGATGCCCAATTCGCTCGGCCCTGGCACGCCGAGGCCAAAACCGATCGCCCGGGCACCGTCCTGCACGTCGGCTTCCTGCACCATTTCCCGGGTAGCGGCATCCGCTGTGTTGTAGACGCAGGCAACCGCGGTGTTCAGATACACCTTGGCCTTGGCCGCACGGTACGCGGCGGCCGAACCGTGCCAGTCCAGGTGGTCGTCAGCGATATTGAGGCAGAGGCTGGCCCAGGGTGCCAGCGCGCCAGGACCGCTCTGCGGCAGGTGGTGCAGTTGGTAGCTCGATAGTTCGACGACGAGCACGTCCCAGCCGGCGGGATCGCGGATTGCGTCGAGCACGGGCACGCCGATATTGCCGCAGGGGGCCACTCGGCTGCCGTGGGCGGCGAGCATGGTGGCGGCGAGTTGCACGGTGGTGGTTTTGCCGTTGGTGCCGGTGACGAGCATCCACTCGGCGGGAACGCCGACCTTGTCGCGCAGCCGCCAGGCGAGTTCGATGTCACCCCAGACTGGAATCTGGTTCTCCGCCGCCCAATTGAGCAGCGGGTGATCGGGATGGAAGCCAGGCGACACGATGATCAATTCCGGGATCTGCGCCGCGAGTTCCGCAGGCACCTCCCGCAGGTCAGCCTGCACGAACGGCACTCCGAGCACCGTGAGCAGGTCAAAGCGTTCGTCGGGGCCGACAGACGCCAGAACAAGCACGTCGGCGCCGAGTTCGGCGAGGGTGTCGGCGGCGGCGAAACCGGTCACGCCGAGGCCCAGCACGGCAACGCGCAAGCCCTTCCAGTCCGCGTGCCAGCTGGTGAGATGATTCAGGCGGTCGTTCGTACCGGCGTCATCGCTCATTAGCGGCTCAGCCATTCGAGGTAGAACGAGCCGACACCGGCTGCGACGAGCAGTCCACCGATGATCCAGAACCGCACGACGACCGTCACTTCGGCCCAGCCCTTGAGTTCAAAGTGGTGGTGAATCGGACTCATTAAGAAGATGCGCTTACCGTGGGTGATTTTGAAGTAGGCACGCTGCACGATCACCGATCCGGCTTCCATCACGAACAGGCCGCCGATGAGCACGAGGAGCAGTTCGGTGCGGCTGAGAATGGCGAGGGCAGCCAGCGCCCCGCCGAGGGCGAGCGAACCGGTATCGCCCAGAAAGATCTTGGCCGGCGAGGTATTCCACCAGAGAAAGCCGATCAGGCCACCGACTATGGTTGCCGCAACGATAGCGAGGTCGAAGGAATCGGGGCCGAGATAGCACTTGTACTGGTCGGCGGCATCCGCTCCCCCGAAGCAGCTCTGGTTGGACTGCCAGAAACCGATCACCACGAAAGACCCGATGGCAAAAATGGATGCACCGGTGGCGAGGCCATCGAGGCCGTCCGCGACGTTGACGCCGTTCGAGGTCGCGGCCACAATCAGGCAGATCCAGAGCAGGAACACGGCGATGCCGATGAACGTGCCCAGTTTCAGAAAGTCGAGGGGTAGGTCGCGAATGAACGAGATGCTGGTCGAGGCGGGTGTCTGGCCGTTGCGGTCGACGAATTGCAACGACAGAACACCGAAGGCGCCAGCGACGATGACCTGCCCGAGAACCTTGGACCAGCCACCAAGCCCGAGACTGCGCTGGTGGCGGGTCTTCAGGAAGTCGTCGAGAAAACCAACAAGCCCGAGGCCTACCATCATGAACAAGACGAGCAACGGTGACGGGGTGAACGGCCGTTGTTCGATCAGCATGGCCGTGAAATAGCTGATCAGCACGCCCAGGATGATGATGATTCCACCCATGGTTGCGGTACCGCGCTTGGCATGGTGACTCTTGGGGCCGTCGTCACGAATGAACTGGCCCCAGCCGAGCTTCTTAAACAAGCGAATGAACAGCGGCGTCAGGAACAGCGTGAACGCGAGCGAAAACGCTCCGGACAGCAGAAGGACTCTCACGAGAACAAGTCTCCCAGTCGATCGCCGAGGAATCGCAAACCCGCGGAGTTGGATGACTTCACGAGCACGGTGTCTCCCGGATTCACGCTGTTGCGCACCAGTTCGAAGGCTTCGTCCGGCGTGTCGACATAGGCCGACTCGCCGTCCCAGGATCCCTCGTTGATGGTGCTGATGTGCATGCGGCGGGCCCGCTGGCCCACCACGATCATCTGGGAGATGTTCAGCCTTACAGCGAGTAGCCCGATGCGATCGTGCTCTTCACCGGCCAGTTCGCCGAGTTCGGCCATTTCCCCAAGAACCGCGATGGTTCTGCGTCCGGGAGTGCCAATCTGGGCGAGCGTTTTGAGGGCTGCGCTCATCGAATCGGGGCTCGCGTTGTAGGCGTCATTGATGATCGTGACGTCGTCCTTTCCGCCGAGCACTTCCATGCGCCAGCGTTCGGCCCTGGTAGTGGCTTCCAGCGCGGCGACGATATCGCGAAGCGACACCCCGAGAACCTCGGCGGCGGCGGCAGCGGCGAGGGCATTCATGACATGGTGCTCACCGAGCACCGGGAACACGACCGGCGCGCTCTGCCCGTCGGCAAGGTGCAGGGTGAACGTCGTTCCGGTGCGACCAGAGTGCAGGTCACTCGCGCGCACGTCGACCTGGCCGTACTCTCCGAACCGCACGATGCGCGCCGGGGTGATGGCGGCCATCTGCGCGACGCGCGGGTCGTCGGCGTTCAGCACCGCGACATCCGTTGGAAGCAGATCGGTGACCATCTCGGACTTGGCCCGCACTGTGCCGTCAAGATCGCCGAACTCACCGGCGTGGGCGAGGCCGATGGTGAGCACGATGCCGACGTCGGGTCGGGCCAGGCGCACGAGGTTCGCGATGGCGCCCTCGCTGCTGGCGCCCATCTCGATCACTAGAAAGCGGGTGTCGTCGGTGACCTCGAGCATGGTCATTGGCGCACCGACCTGGTTGTTGAAGGAGCCGCGCGGGGCGACGGTCGGGCCGACCCGTTCGAACATGCTGCGGAGCAGGTTCTTGGTCGTGGTTTTGCCATTGGAACCGGTGACGGCCACAATCTTGAGCGTCCCGGCGGCGCGCACCCTGGCGACAACGGTGGAGGCCAGGGCGCCGAGCGCTGCAACGGCGTCGGCGACGACAATCTGAGTGACCGGCAGGTCAAGCAGTCGTTCCACAATGAGCACCGCGGCACCCTGGGCAGCGGCGACCGGCGCGAACAGGTGCCCGTCGGTGACCGCGCCTGGCTTAGCGATGAAGATGGAGCCGGGTTCGATCAGGCGAGAATCGGTCTGCACCGATCCGTTGACAAGATCCGACTGCGCGGACGCGCCGGCGAGGTGCAGGGCACCGTCGACGACCTGGCTGATATCGGCCAGGGACAGCGCGATCATCTACAGCCACCCCGCTTCGCGCAGCGCCTGGCGAGAGTCATCCCTGGCCGAATACGGCAGTTTCACGCCTTGTACCTCGTGGTAGTCCTCGTGACCTGGGCCGGCGTACAGAATGGTGTCTCCTTCGTGTGCGAGTGACAGCGCCGTGCGAAATGCCGCACGTGGGTTGGCCACCTCGTAAAATTCGCCGTTTGGCACGGCTTCGCGCGCTGCTTTCAGCAGAACGGCACGGATGCTCGCGGCGTCCTCAAACCGCGGGTGAAAGTCGGTCACCACCACAATATCGCTGCCCTGAGCGGCGATCCGACCCATATCGGCGCGTTTTGTCGTGTCGCGGTCGCCGTCGGCGCCGAACAGCATGATCAATTTACCCGGGGTGAATTTGCGCAGCGCCTCGAGCGTATTGAGGAAGGCATCGGGGCTGTGCCCGTAATCGATGTAGACGAGCGGCCCGCGATCACCGGAGATGCGCTCCGCACGGCCGGGGATGAACGCGACAATGCCACCGTCGCGGTTCAGCGTGTGCTGAATGGCGCCGAGGTCGAATCCGCTTTCCACGAGCATGACGATGGCCAGGGCGGCGTTGGCCGCCATGTACCAGCCGAGCAATGGCACCCGGGTGTGCAGACGACGGCCATCGGGGCCGTCGAGCACGAAGTCGGTGTGCGTGGAGGACTCCCCCACAACGGTCATGTGCCAGTCGGCGTCGACGTCTGCCCGGTTGCTGATGGTCGTCACCGGGATGCGGCATTCGTCGGCGAGGCGACGTCCCCAGTCGGTGTCGACGGTGACGACGCCGCGGTGCGAGCGGTCGGGCTGGAACAGCTCGAGCTTGGCCTGGAAGTAGTCGTCCATCGCCGGGTAGTCGTCGAGGTGGTCGTGGCTGAGGTTGGTGAACGCAGCGATATCGAAGACGAGGCCGTCGACCCGGTAGCGGCTGAGGGCTTGCGCCGATACCTCGATGCCGACGGCGCGTACCTCGGCTTCATTCATACGGGCCAGCAGGGCGTGCAGTTCGCTGGCCTCGGGCGTGGTGAGCGAACTCGTCACGGCGAGATCGCCGATGCGGCGTTCGGCGGTCGAGGTGAGTCCCGAGACGACGCCGAGTTGGTTCAGAATACCGAACAAAAGGTAAACGACGCTGGTCTTGCCGTTGGTGCCGGTGACCGCGAACAGGGTCGCCGGGTTGTCGTCGGTGCGATAAATCCAGGCGGAGACGGCACCGAGCGCGGCGCGGGCATCCGGTGTAACCAAAATCGGCAGACCGCTGGCCGCAGCGAGCAGCACTCCGGCCTCGTCGGTCAATATGGCCACCGCCCCCGCCTCGGCGGCCGCAGCAGCGAAGGTCGCGCCGTGCAGGTGCGCACCGGGAACGCCGACGTAGAGGTCGCCGGGTTGCACCGTGCGCGAGCTCAGGCTCACTCCGGTGACTTCGAGACCGTCGATGTCTCCACGCAGTTCTAGATCAAATTCGGCAACCAATCCCGACAACGACCGTGGAACGGGATGCTCGGGACGGAGAGCCGACGGCGCCAATTCAGACACGCAGGGCTCGCTTTCTTACCAGGTGGAAGGGAGGTCAGGCGCAGTCGCGCCTGAGGGAACCGCCCGGTACTTTTTCAACACCTGACTCATGATCTCCTGGAAGACCGGAGCCGGTGCGGCAGACGTGTTCAGTTTAACAGGGTCGGCGATGCTGACCGAGACGACATACTGCGGATCGTCGGCCGGAGCGTAGCCCGACACCGACACCAGATACCCGTCGGAGTACCCACCCTGGCCGTCCGGCATCTGCGCTGTTCCGGTCTTGGCCGCGACCCGATAGCCGGGAATGTTCCATTTGCTATGCACCCAACTTTTTTGATACACCATTTCGAGCACGTCGCTGGTCTCGTTGGCTGCCTTCTCGGACAGCACCCGCGTACCGACCTGGTCTGGCACGTTCGTCATGGTGCCGTCGGCCTGCCTGCAGCCCTCGATCAGCTGAACCGGCATGCGCACGCCGTCGTTGGCGATGGTCTGGTAGATGCTCGCGACCTGCAGGGCGGTCGTGGTAAGGCCCTGCCCGAACATGGTCGCATAGCTGGTCTGGTTGTCCCACTCGTCGACCGGGTGCAGAATGCCGCCATCTTCACGGGGAAAGCCGGTCTCGGTGGGCGTGCCAACACCGAACGCTTTCATGTAGTCGTAGCGCTGCTGGTCGGTGAGCATCTCCCCAAACTTGGACATGCCGGTATTGCTGGAGTCGATCAGCACACCGGTCATGGTCATGTTCTGGTCGGGGTGGGAGTGACTGTCATTGATATTGGCGCCGTTGTCCGGCAGGTATCGGTAAGGCGCGACGATCCCGGTTTCCAGGGTGGCCACCCCGGCATCGAGAACGGATGCCGCGGTGAGCGCCTTGAAGGTCGAGCCGGGTTCGAAGGACTGGGTGAAGGCGCGGGAGCCGCGATCATCCGGGTTCTCGGTACCGCCGACGTTGTTCGGGTCCACCGAGGGGTAGTCGGCCACGGCGAGCAGCTTGCCGGTCTTGGCGTCCTGCACCACCGCGGTCGCCCAGGCAGCACCCGTTTCCTGCGCCCGGGCCGCGAGAGTCTGTTGCACGAACCAATTCAGGTCGGAGTCGATGGTGGTGACGACGTCTCCGCCATCCGTGGCGGCGGTGCTCGTGACGCTGCTGCCGGGAATGCGCACGCCGTCAGCACCCTTTTCGTAGGTTTCCGAGCCGTTGGTGGATGCCAGGCAGGCGTCCTGCCCGGATTCGAGCCCAGCCTGCGGAACACCCTCCCCCGATAGGTAACCGAGCATGTTGCCGGCTACGGCGCCGTTCGGGTACACCCGGCTCGGGCTGTTCTCGGAGTAGGTCCAGGGAATGTGCAGGTCTTGCACGGCCCGCAGCACATCGACGTCGACCTTCTGGGCGATATAGGCGAAGTTCGCCTCAGCATTGGCCGTCAGGGCGGCCCCGATTGTCTGCAGGATGGCATCACCGGTTTGGCCGGTTGCTTCGCCAATTTCGGCAGCGGCGTCAGCCACCGAGATCTCAATCCTCTTGCCGTCGACGGTGCGCTTGAAAGGCGTCGCATTCACCGGGGACATGGTGATGTTGTAGCGCATGACCGTTGCGGCGAGCACGACGCCTTCGGCGTCGATGATTTCGCCGCGCGAGCCGTAGACCACCTGGCCGACTGAGCGGTTCCCCACGGAGTCTTTGGTGAGCGAATCGGCCTGTACGACCTGGATATCCACCAAACGCACCAGGAACACTGCGATCACGGCGAACAGCACAAGAATGGTGAAAAAAGTACGATGGCGGCTGGACCGAGAGTTGGTCGGATTGCTTCGGGCACTGCGGTTTCGGGCATTACTGTTGCGCACGCTCATCTGCCCATCATTGTCGACTCGAGGAAACTATCGGGTAGTGGGCGCCGCGAGTCCCGCGGGAACTACCGGTGCACTCGTAATCGCAACGGTTCCGCCGGCCGCTGCCGCCTTATCCGGAAGCGCCGAGAACGGGGTACTACCGGCCAACAGGGCGTTAGGAACGAGACTGGCCGCTCCGGCCTGCGAGCCAGACGCTGAGGCCGGAGCGCCCGAAATAGCTCCGTTGGACAGGCGGAGGAAGACGGGGTTGGAATTGCTGACCATGCCCAGGCCCTCGGCATTCGTGGCGAGGCTCTGCGGGGAGGAGATCCGCACGAGGTCTTCACTCACGCTGGCGGCCGTGCGACCCAGCTCGGACCGGCTTGACTGCAGGCTGGAGATTTCATAGGCACCCTGGGAGATACCGACGCTGAGCAACAGCTGGGCCAAGATGATGGCGGCCATCCCGGCCACCGCGGTGAGAGCGTAGAAGATGCGCGGGCGCGCCCGGCGGTTCGGAGCTGCTGAGACAAGGCGAAACCCACGCCGTACCGGCGCCTCGAAGGGTTCGCGTTCGATTGAAAATGACACGCGTGCCAGGTTGTCGCTCATGCGGCGGCCCTTCTCAGTCGTTCAGCAGCGCGCAGCCGAACCGGCGTCGCGCGGGGGTTGAGTGCTTTTTCTTCGTCGGAGGCCAATTCAGCGCCACGCAGCAGAAGGGTAAAGAGTGGTTTATGTTCGGGCAGTTCCACTGGAAGGCCCGCGGGAGCTGTTGAGCCAGAGGCCGCGGCGAAGGCCCGCTTGACGATGCGGTCCTCGAGAGACTGGTAGGCCATGACAACGATGCGGCCGCCAACTTGCACGCGGTCGAGGGCGGCCGGAATGGCCCGTTCCAGCACGGCTAGTTCCTGATTGACCTCGATGCGCAGCGCCTGGAACACGCGCTTGGCCGGGTGGCCGAGGCGCTGGACGGCGACCGGGGTGGCTTTGGTGATGACGTCGACCAGTTGCGCTGACCGAACGAAGGGAATCGTTTCGCGGGCTTCGACGATGGCCTTGGCGTAGCGGGCGGAAAGTTTTTCTTCGCCGTAGTCCTGGAAGATGCGTTTGAGGTCGCGTTCGCTGTAATCGGCGAGGATGCTCTCAGCGGTCAGGCCAGCGGTGCCGTCCATGCGCATGTCGAGCGGCGCATCCTTTGAATAGGAGAAACCGCGTTCGACGCGGTCGATCTGCAAGCTGGAGACGCCGAGGTCGAAGAGCACGCCGGCAACCTCACTGATGCCGAGGCCGTCGAGAGCTTCGCCGATGCCGTCATAGACGGTGTGCACCAGGTGCACCCGGCCCGCGAAGCCCTTGAGGCGTTCCTCGGCGATGGCGAGAGCCTCAGTGTCGCGGTCGAGGCCAACCAGGGTCAGTTCAGGAAAACGCTCCAAGATCGCTTCGGCATGGCCACCCATGCCAAGTGTCGCGTCGACGAGAACGGCGCCGGGCTTAGTGAGGGCCGGAGCGAGCAGCTCGACGCAGCGTTCAAGCAGTACCGGGGTGTGGATTTCATTGCTGGCCATAATGCCGGGCTAGTCCGTGAGGCCTGATTCCCCTCCATTTCGACCTGGCACGGGGGAAGTGTGTCAGGGCAAAAACGGCTGGGAGTCAGGCACCAGGGGCTAGAAGAGTCCCGGAATCACCTCCTCCGTCGTGTTGGCGTACGAGGTTTCCTGCTCGGCGAGGTACGTGGCCCACGCTTCGCTGTCCCAAATCTCGACTCGGCTGCCAGCACCGATGACGGTCAATTCCCGGTCAAGTCCCGCATAACTACGGAGATTGCCGGGGATGGTGACGCGGTTTTGTTTGTCCGGTGTTTCCGAGCTCGCGCCCGACAAAAACACCCGGAGATAGTCCCGAGCTTGCTTGCTCGTGACGGGGGCCTGGCGGATTTTATCGTGCAGGGTTTCGAATTCACGGGTGCTGAACACGTAGATGCAGTGTTCCTGCCCCCGCGTCATCACCACACCGGTGGAGAGCTCATCCCGAAATTTCGCGGGAAGAATAATGCGACCTTTTTCGTCGAGCCGGGGGGCGTAGGTGCCAAGGAACACGCTCACCCCTTTCTTCCGGCCAGATTCAGGTGTGCCTCCACTTTACTCCACCTTCAACCACAAGCCTAGGTTTTTTGAGCGTATTTTCTAAATAAAATGCCGAATACACCGCAAATCACCGGAGAGTCGCGGTGGAGGGAAATGGAGCAGTATTTTCAATAACGGATACTACTAGCGCGTTTTGGCCACAAAAAAAGGGCCGATCGAATGATCGGCCCTTCGGTACTGCGAGTTTTTGAGTTATGCGAGCCCGGTGGAGGGCTGAGGGTTGATCGAGCTATTGCCCGTCTTGCCGGCGGTCCCAACGATCATTCAGTCGATCCATGAAGCCCTGGTTGGACTTAGCCTGGGCTGGACGGCGACCGGGCGCCGAGGGTCCTGGCACCGAACGAATGGCCCGGCCGGGCGTCACGGCGATGAGTACGCCGCCAAACATGACGATGAAGCCGAGAATGCCGACCCACAATTGCGCAATTGCTACACCGGCGATGAGTGCAACGATGCCGGCGACGGCGAGCAATACACCGATCGCGATGGAACGATAGTTCGGGCGAAGCCTGGACGCTCCAACGCTGGCGACAAAGTCGGCATCGTTGTGATAGAGGCTGCGCTCCATCTCTTCAAGGAGTCGCTGCTCCTGTTCCGAAAGCGGCATCTCATTCCCTCCAGTTACGGGATCGAGCGGGTGGGGTGACAAATCCGAACAGGACGGCTCGAACTTCTTAATTCTAACCCCGCCGTGGTGGCTAGGCTATACGGGTGCCTGAAAGCAAACGCCTGGTCGACTTGGTTCAATCTCGCATCGACGAGTATCTCACGTCCCGTGCTCCAATTGTGACCCTGATCAGCTCAGATCTAGCTCCCCTTATTGACTACTCACGGCAGTTTCTCAGCGGTGGAAAACGCTTTCGGGCCCAGTTTTGTTACTGGGGTGCGCGGAGCGTTCTTGCGACTGATTTCGCTTCGGAAACGGGCCAGGAACCGGGCCAGAAGTCAGTCAGCCGGGACGCAGGCGAATGGACGGACCGTGCAACCGGTGCGGCTGACGAGGCCGGAGCATCCGCCGGCCTAAAAGCCGTTGCGGCAGGGTTGGCGGCCGTTGTATCGACGGCCAGCGCACTGGAGATTTTTCATGCGGCTGCCCTCGTGCACGACGACATCATTGACAACTCCGACACGCGACGGGGCGCTCCGAGCGCCCACAAGCTGTTCGAGAGTTTGCACGCGCGTGAGGGCTGGGCCGCCGACTCCGTCTCGTTCGGTCGAGCGTCGGCGATTCTGCTCGGCGATCTATTGCTCGGCTGGAGCGATGAACTGCTCGACGAGGGTCTCTATGGACTCGCCGATCGGGCCGCGGCCCGACGTGCCCGGCTCGAGTTCAACCACATGCGCACCGAGGTCACAGCCGGGCAGTATCTCGATATTCTCGAGGAACGCGCGTGGCTGGCCCAGCCGGAGGCGGAGCTGCTCGATCGGGCCCTCCGGGTGATCGTGTTCAAATCGGCCAAGTACAGCGTTCAGGCTCCCCTCGTGATCGGCGCGGCGCTGGCCGGCGCCTCAGCCGCACAGCTGGACGCGCTGCGTGCCTTCGGTTTGCCACTCGGCATGGCCTACCAGCTGCGCGACGACTTGTTGGGGGTATTCGGCGACGCCGCGGTGACCGGCAAGCCGAGTGGCGACGATCTGACCGAGGGCAAGCGCACGGTGTTGATCGCGCTGGCTCGGGAGAGTCTGGACGACACCGACAGAGCGTCGCTCGATGCTCAACTCGGCGACCCCGCGCTCGACGCCGCGCAGATTCGTGCGTTGCAGCAGCTCATCACCGCCAGTGGCGCCGTCGACCGGGTCGAGGCACTGATCGAATCGCAGGTTTCCGAGGCTTTGGCGGTACTTCAGACCGCACCGATCACTGCCGAGGCCCAGCAGAAGTTGCGGGACTTGACCGATCGGGTGACGCGCCGGGCGTTCTGATCGGCGCGCGTTCGTCTGAAACATGGCCCGTTCAGGCCACAGCCGGTGAGGCGAGCGGCTGGCTAGGCGAGCGGCTGGCTAGGCGAGCGCCTGGGCAACCCGACGCACTTCGGCCTTGCGCCCGGCGCGGAGGGCTTCGATCGGCGGTACGCCGAGGCTGTCGTCGACCTCGAGTAGCCAGGTCATGGCCTGCATGTCCGTGAAGCCGTCGTCGGCCAGCACGAACAGCGTGCCGCGAAGTTCGGGTACGGGAGCGCCGTCACGCAGAAATAGTGACGGAACCGACACGACATTGTCACGCCGGATAGCCAGGAGGTATTTGTCGTCGATCAGGTGCCGAACGCGGCTCTGGCTCATTCCGAGCAGGTTGACTAGGGCAGGAATAGTAAGCCACTCGGGCTCTGAAGACACATCACTCACTCATTTAGCTTCCCATGAATTGGGGCAGGGGCAAAACTTCCGACCGCTTAATTATCGAGATCAGAGCTATTTCGTGCTGACCGTTCGATTGACTCCCCTGCATAATTATGAAAACCTCATAGTGGGGATTGCCCCACACTGCACGTTGCTGTACGAATTTTTTGCACACATTGAGCGTGTGCGCACAATGAATGGAGCACCATGTCGACCAAGGTGAATACGAAAACGACGGATACCGCCGCGCCAAGCGTGACGGGTGCCAAGTCGGGGAGCGTTGTCGCATTTTCCGGTGCCGATGCTGCGACGGGTCTGGCGAAAAAGCCCGGCGACCGACGCTCCCGTTCGGCATTACTGACCGTGCCCATCGTGCTCGTGAGCACGCTCGCGATCAGCCTCAACCTTGCGGCGCCCGTGCACGCCCAGGCGGTGGCGAAGAAGCCGCTGAAGTCGAAGCTCGCCGAGACCAGTCCCGTGTCGGCGGTGGCCACCGTGGCCGCCGTGCAGAGTGCACCGGCCCAGTACTCGGTCGTGGATGGCGACTCCGTGAGCGCGATCGCAGCGCGGTTCGGTTTGACGACCTCGGCCGTGCTGACGCTGAACGGTCTCGATTCCCGGGCTTTGATCTTTGCCGGCCAGGTTTTGACCTTGACTCAGACAGCGGCGCCGGCACCATCCGCTGCCGACGCACCGAACAACTACACGGTGCACAGTGGTGACACCATCAGTGGCATCGCGGCCGCCCACGGCCTGGCGACCGCCGATGTTCTCGGAGCCAACGGCCTGACCGCGAGTAGCGTCATTCACCCCGGTCAGGTCGTGCTTCTTGCCGAGACCCCGGCGTTGGAGTCGTTGGCGTACATCGCGCCGGTAGCGCACGTTGCCGCGGCAGTCACCCACACCATCGCCCCCGGCGAGACCATCACCACCGTGGCCAGCGCAGCCGGAGTGAGCGTGCAGGCCGTGCTCGACGCTAACGGCCTCGGCTGGTCGAGCATCATCTACCCCGGACAGGTTTTGGCCTTGCCGGTCGCGCCGGCGTCGGTTCCGGCAGCCGTGGCACCCGCTCGCCCGACGAGCACGATCGCATCGGCCGGTGTGGTGACTCCGATGTCTGAGGAGATGCGGCAGAATGCCCAGACGATCGTGTCGGTCGGTCGGGGTGCCGGTGTGAACCAGGCCGGTCTCGTCGTGGCACTGGCGGCGGCGGCCCAGGAGTCGGGGCTGCGCAACGTGGACTACGGCGACCGGGATTCCCTCGGACTGTTCCAACAGCGGCCGAGTGCCGGCTGGGGCACACCCGAGCAGATCATGGACCCGGTGCGGGCCAGCCGCGCCTTTTTCGGTGGCGCGAGCAACCCGAACCCCAACGTGACCCGCGGGCTGCTTGACATCGCTGGCTGGGAATCGATGACCGTGACCCAGGCCGCGCAGGCCGTGCAGATTTCGGCGTATCCCGACTACTACGCGAAGTGGGAAACGTCGGCGCGGGCCTGGATCAGCGAACTCGGGTAGGCCGGTTGCCCTCCCGTTCCGGGCGGCCGGGCCGCATGGCCCCCGACCGGGGCGGCGCCTTGTGCGCGCCGCGCGCCGGTGCCGCCGCCGAATTCCGTAGACTCAAGGGGTGAGCGTTCCCTCGACCGACCCGATGATAGGCCGTCTTATTGACGGCCGGTATCAGGTGCGCTCGCGCATTGCGCGCGGCGGCATGGCCACGGTCTATCTGGCCACCGACCTGCGCCTCGAACGCCGGGTCGCGATCAAGATCATGCACGGCCACCTCGCCGACGACAGCGCGTTCAAGGTTCGGTTCATTCAAGAAGCCAGGTCGGCCGCGCGACTCGCCCACCCCAACGTCGTGAACGTCTTCGACCAGGGCCAGGACGCCGACATGGCGTACCTCGTGATGGAATATCTTCCCGGAATCACCCTGCGTGACCTGCTCAAGGATTACGGTCATCTCACCCCCGAGCAGACGCTCGATATTCTCGAAGCCGTACTCAGCGGGCTGGCGGCCGCCCACAAGGCGGGCATCGTGCACCGCGATGTCAAGCCCGAGAACGTACTGCTCGCCGATGACGGTCGCATCAAGATCAGCGACTTCGGCCTGGCGCGCGCGGCCAACAACAACACGGCGACCGGCCAAGCCCTGCTCGGAACCATCGCCTACCTTTCCCCCGAACTCGTCACCCGCGGTATCGCGGATGCACGCAGCGATATCTATGCCCTCGGCATCATGACCTTCGAAATGCTCACCGGTGAGCAACCCTATGTGGGCGAGGCACCGATGCAAATCGCCTACCAGCACGCCAACGACACTGTGCCGATGCCGAGCAGCAAGGTCGCCTCCATTCCCCGCGAACTCGACGAACTCGTGCTCTGGGCTACTGCGCGCGACCCAGAAGACCGTCCCCGTGACGCCAGAGTCATGCTCGATCAACTGCATGACGTGAGCACGCTGGTGCGCGGCGGTACTCAGGAATTAACTCTGCAGTCGACCATGGTGCTGCCCGCCGGCCTGCGTACCGGCGCGGACGCCGTCTCGGATGCCGAAACGCAGGTTCTTGGCGCCAAGCTCGCGCCCACAAAACCTCCCGCCGCGACCCTGCTCGGAATTCACCCGGTCGGCACCGGTCCGGTCGGCCCGCCCGACAGCGGTGATCTACTGAGCAAAAAAGCGGACAAGCGCAAGGGCCGAGGGTTCTGGCTCTTCGCCCTCGTTATCCTCATCGCGGCTGCCCTCGGCGGTACCGGTTGGTATTTCGGCTCCGGCCCCGGGTCAGATGTGTCCGTGCCCGACTTCGCGTCGGCCTCCCCCGAGGCCGCGTCGATACAATTGACCGAGCTCGGCCTCACGCCCGAGCTCGGTGGTGCCTTCAGCGCCACGATCGCCGAGGGGCTCGTCATCGGCACCGATCCGGATGCCGGCAGCCGGGTTCCGCAGGACAGCACGGTCACGATCATCGTCTCCCAGGGTCTGCAGCCCATTACGCTGCCAGCCCTGGCCGGTTTGACGCAGGAGGCGGCATCCGCTGCCATCACCGACCTGAAGGCGATCTTGGGCAGCGTCGATCCGGTCTTCAACGGCGACGTGGCCGCGAGCTCTGTCATCTCGGCGAGCAAGGAATCTGACGGCGCTGACCTGTCGGCCGGCGGCGAGTACTTCGAAGGCCTCACCGTGAATCTAGTCGTCTCGCTCGGCTCCATTCCGAACGTCGACGGCAAGACCGTGGCCGAGGCCACCGACATTCTGGTCGGCAAGAACCTGGTCGTGGTCTCGGGCGAGCAGACCTACAGCGACACGATCGCGGAGGGCGACGTCATCACCGCGCAGGTGCCTGATGGGACAATTCGCGAGGGCGCCACGCTTACCCTGGTGATCTCCCGCGGGCCCGAACCGGTCACAGTGCCCAATGTCGTTGGCATGTCCTGGAGCGAGGGCAAGGACACCCTGACCGCGCTCGGCTTTGTATTGAGTTACAACCTGGGTGCTGACGCGATCGCCGCGCTCCTCGACGTTGCATCGACGAACCCCGTCGCGGGTACGGCGGCGGCTAAGGGCAGCACGATCACACTCAAGCCGACGAACCCGTTCGGCTAATCCCGGGCCCACCTTACGACCGTGGGCCCAGTTTATAAACTGGGCCCACGGACGGGGCCCGGGCCCCGTCCAAAAGGGGGCTAGCGCGCGGCTAGCTCCTCGGCCACCAGGAAGGCGAGCTCTAGGGACTGCATGTGGTTCAGGCGCGGGTCACAGAGGGACTCGTAGCGGGTCGCCAGGGCAGCCTCATCGATGTGCTCCGAGCCGCCGAGGCACTCGGTGACGTCGTCTCCGGTGAGCTCGACGTGAATTCCACCGGGGTGGGTTCCGACGGCACGGTGTGCTTCGAAGAAGCCCTTGACCTCGTCGACGACGTCGTCGAAACGACGCGTCTTGTAACCGGTCGGCGTGGTGACGCCGTTGCCGTGCATTGGGTCGCTGACCCACAGCGGCGTCGCTTCGCTCGCCTTGATGGCCTCGAGCAGCGGCGGCAGGGCGTCGCGCACCTTTCCGGCGCCCATGCGGGTGATGAAGGTCAGGCGGCCGGGCTCGCGGTTCGGGTCGAGCTTGTCAACGAGTCGCAGCATGTCGTCCGTCGAGGTGGTCGGGCCGAGCTTGACGCCGATCGGGTTGCGTACCCGCGACAAAAAGTCCACGTGGGCGCCGTCGAGGTCACGGGTGCGCTCGCCGATCCAGATGAAGTGGGCCGAGGTGTTGTATGGCGTTCCAGTGCGGGAGTCGATGCGCGTCATGGGACGCTCGTAGTCCATCAGCAAGCCCTCGTGGCTGGTGTAGAACTCGGTGCGGCGCATCGCTTCGAAGTCAGCGCCGCAGGCGATCATGAATTTGATCGCGCGGTCGATCTCCTTGGCCACTTTTTCGTACTGCTGGTTAGCCGGGTTGGCGGCAAAGCCCTGATTCCAGCTGTGCACCTGGCGCAGGTCTGCGAAGCCACCCTGCGTGAACGCACGAATGAGATTGAGGGTCGAGGCTGACGTGTGGTAGGCCTTGACGAGCCGGTCAGGGTCGGCCTCGCGCGACTCGGGAGTGAACGGGTAGCCGTTGACGATATCGCCGCGGTACGCCGGTAGTGTGACGTCGCCGCGGGTCTCGAAGTCGCTCGAGCGGGGCTTGGCGAACTGGCCGGCCATGCGCCCCATCTTGATCACCGGCATCGAGGCACCGTAGGTGAGCACAACGGCCATCTGCAGCACGGTCTTGACCCGGTTGCGAATCTGATCGGCCGTAGCGCCGCTGAACGTCTCGGCGCAGTCGCCGCCCTGCAACAGAAAACCCTGTCCGCCGGCAGCCTGCGCCAGCCGGTCACGCAGAATATCGACCTCACCGGCGAAGACCAGCGGCGGCTGTGTCGCCAGCTCAGCGGATGCCGCTGCCACCTTGGCTGCGTCGGGCCAGGTCGGCTGCTGCTTGATCGGCAGCGTGCGCCAGTGGTCGAGACCCGTGATGACAGAGGCTTCTGCGGCAACGATGGGCTCGGTGGGGTCTACCACGGGATGGTTCCTGTTTTCTCTGCTGGGCCGTACAACGTGGACGACTCGAAATGGATGAGGTGCTGCACCGCCACAAGCGCAGACAGCACTTCAGGCAGCCTATCGCGAAAGGCTGGCCCGCTTCTCCTTGACCGAGGAAGCGTAGACGTCGACGTACTCCTGCGTGCTAAGTCGCTGCAACTCGTACATGAGTTCATCGGTGACGCTGCGCAGTACGAACCGGTCCCCCTCCATACCCGTGAACCGGGTGAAGTCGAGCGGTTTGCCGATCACTATGCCGATGCGACGCACCTGCGGAATCCTGGTGCCGGTCGGCATGGCCTTTTCGGTATCGATCATGGCTACGGGAATGACCGTCACGCCCGATTCCAGCACCATACGGGCCACACCGGTACGTCCGCGATAGAGGCGGGCGTCGGGGCTGCGGGTGCCCTCGGGATAGATGCCGAGGATGCGGCCCTCGCCGAGCACTCGCAGGCCGGTGTTCAGCGAATCCTCCGAGGCCTTACCGCCGGAGCGATCGATGGGGAGCTGCCCCGCCGCGGTGAGAAACTGCCGCGTGGCCCAGCCTTTGAGACCCTTGCCGGTGAAATAGTCGCTTTTGGCGAGAAACGCAACGCGGCGCGGCACGACCAGCGGCAGAAAAACTGAGTCGATGAAGGAGAGGTGGTTGCTGGCCAGAATGACCGGGCCAGTCTTCGGAATGTTCTCCAGGCCGATGATCCACGGTCGAAACAGCGTGAGCAACAGCGGTCCGATGACGATGTTCTTCATGATCCAATAGAACATTCGCACTCCTTTATCCGACTACGAAAGCTTAGTCCGCCCGCCACGGCAGGGCGGATGCCGCGCGCGGCCGGCGCCCACGGCATCCGCTCACCGCACCGCGTGTATTCGAGCGAGGTCGGCCGCTCCCACTACACCGGCATCGTTGACGAGCTGGGCGATGGCGAACGCCGCTTCCGGGTGGTAGCCGCGCGCCGGCAGATATTCGAGGTAGGCGGCACGAATCGGTTCGAGCAGCAGGTCTCCGGCGGCCGCCACTCCCCCGCCGAACACGAACACCTGCGGGTCGAGCACGGCGCCGAGACTCGCGCAGGCCTGCCCAAGGGAACCGCCCAGCTGGCGCAGGGCCGCGCGGGCGCCGCCGTCACCGTCCTGGATCAGCCGTCCGACGTCCTTGCCGGTGAGTTTGCCGCGCCGCTCACGGACGGCGGCCAGGCCCAGGCCGACGCCGCCGGCATCCGCGAATTCGTTGGCGATACGCAGCAGTGCCCGACCTGAGCCGTACTGCTCCAGGCAGCCATGGGCTCCGCAGCCGCAGGGCAGCCCATCGGGCACTAGCCGGAGGTGACCCAGTTCGGCGCCGGCGCCAAAACCACCGCGGAACAGTGCGTTGCCCGTCACGATCGCGCCGCCCACGCCTGTGCCGACGGTCAGGGTGACCATGTCGGTGTACGGGCGACCAGCACCGAAGCGAAACTCCGCCCAGCCGGCCGCGTTGGCATCGTTTTCGATAATGATCGGCAGGTCGAGTCGAGCCTCGAGCTTGTCGCGGAACGGCTCATTGCGCCAGTTGATATTCGGTGCGTAATATACGGTCGACTGGGCGGAGTCGATGAAACCGGCCGCCGCGACCCCGGCAGCGACGACGTCTTCGCCCTCGGAGAGGCCCCGAATCATCGCAACAACGGCATCCTCGATCGCGTCCGGGTTGCCCGGCGTGGTTGGCTGCCGATCAGAGCGGATGATGGTGCCCGCCTCGTCGACCAGCGCTCCGGCAATCTTGGTGCCCCCGATATCGATGCCTATGGCGTGCACGGGCCACCTTTCTTTCTCGGCCTGGGAAAAGTCCCGTCCGTCGGCCGGACGGCCACGCAGGACACCCTCTAGAGTGTAGTAAACCAGTTTGCCGCTGGACGAAACACCCGCTCACCGCTGAAATCCCTTGCGATTGCGCAATTGGCACGTTCAGCCGGTACCGAAGGAGTTGCCGTGAAACAGTTTGATATGCCCGCCGTCGTTCCCGCCGATCCTGGCGCCAATATCACCGACCTGCTGATGGACCGCCTGACCGCGACTCCTGATCTTGTACTGTTTTCGCTGCCGCGTGGCGGCCAATGGCTTCCCGTCACCACTCGGGAGTTCCACGCGCAGGTCGTAGCGCTGGCCAAGGGCTTCGTTGCCGCTGGCATAGAGCCCGGCGACAAGATCGGGCTCATCTGCAAGACCCGCTACGAGTGGACCCTGATCGACTTCGCGGTCTGGTTCGCCGGAGCAATCCTGGTACCCGTCTACGAGACCAGCTCGCCCAGCCAGGTGCAGTGGAACCTCAGCGACTCGGGCGCCATGGCGGTCATCGTCGAAACCGCCGACCATTTCGCCCGCTTCGACGAGGTGCACCCGGAACTTGGCAATATCCGGTCGGTCTGGCAGATTGACCTGGGCGACCTGGACAAGCTCGTCGCTGGGGGCGCCGACGTGACAGACGCTGAGATCGAACGTCGCCGTAATCTCGCCGTGGGCGATGATATGGCTACCCTCATCTACACCTCCGGTTCGACCGGCAAGCCCAAGGGCTGCGTACTCACCCACGCGAACTTTCTCGAGACCAGTCGCAATGCCGCGGTCGCGCTCAAGGAAGTACTGATTCACCCCGAAGGCGCCTCGACCCTGTTGTTCATCACCACCGCCCACGTCTTCGCTCGTTTCATCTCGGTGCTGTGCGTGCACTCTGGTGTGCGCGTCGGTCATCAAGCCGACACTAAAACCCTCCTCGCCGCGCTGGGCAGCTTTCAACCGACCTTTCTGCTCGCGGTACCGCGGGTATTCGAAAAGGTCTACAACTCGGCCCAGCAGAAAGCCATCACCGGGGGCAAAGGCAAAATCTTTGATGCTGCCGCACACGTGGCGGTCGAGCATTCCAAGTTGATGCAGGCCGGGACATCGATTCCGTTCGGGATGAAGATCCAATTCGCTCTGTTCGACAAGCTGGTTTACAGCAAACTGCGTGCCGCCATGGGCGGCAAGGTCGTCTGGGCCGTCTCCGGCTCCGCCCCGCTCGGCGCCCACCTCGGTCACTTCTTCAAGAGCCTCGGCATCGTCATTCTGGAGGGCTACGGCCTGACCGAAACGACTGCCCCCGCCAATGTGGGCCTGGCCACGCGGGCCAAGATCGGCACCGTCGGCCCTCCCCTGCCCGGCGTCTCGGTTCGCGTCATGGACGATGGTGAGATTGAGGTCAAGGGCGTCAACGTTTTCAAGGAGTACTGGAACAACCCGCAGGCCACCGCAGACACCTTTGACGACGGCTGGTTGAAGACCGGCGACATCGGCGACTTTGATTCCGACGGCTATCTCACCATCACCGGGCGTAAAAAGGAGATCATCGTCACGGCCGGCGGCAAGAATGTGGCACCGGCCGCCCTCGAAGACCCCATTCGCGCGAATCCGCTAATCAGCCAGGTCGTCGTCGTGGGCGACCAAAAACCGTTCATCGGCGCGCTCATCACCCTCGACCCCGACATGCTGCCGGTCTGGCTCAACAACAACCACGAGGATGCCGGGATGTCGCTCGCGCAGGCATCCGTCAATAAAGCCGTTCTCGCCGAAGTCCAGCGCGCGGTTGACCATGCCAACGAGAGTGTGTCGCGGGCGGAGTCGATTCGCAAATTCGCGGTGCTCGGTATTGAGCTCACCGAAGACAGCGGGCATCTGACGCCGAAAATGAGCATCAAGCGCAACATCATTTTGCGCGACTTCGCCGACGAGATCGAGGCCATGTATTCGGGGGCGCCCGTCACCGAGGGGATCTCGCTGCGCGAGTGATCTGTGAGCAGAGAGGCACTGTTCTCCGGGGCGGATCCGAAGAGAATGTTCGGACATTTTCCTGAGGGTCGTCGAAAAAGGTAGATCCCACGACTGGCTCCTCCTCCCCCGTATAGGCCTTGGTCCATGGTGCGCAGCCCAGTTCTGAAATCGGCAATTTCGATCTAATCGGCTGCATCCGTGTCGTCACCAACGGGCACAGCGCCCGGACAGGCGCAGATAGCGCGCTGAAGTGTTCGGGTATACGATCGCGCCGAGTCTGCGCGGCAACGGCCCGAGACTAAATGCCCACAACGCCGGGAGTTGAGTCCTATGCATGAGCACGCGGCTAGACCTGTCCTCAAGAAATCCTCACCGCTGAAGGCTGCCTGCGTTCTGGTGGTGGGTGCGTTAATGGCTTTGTCATCGATGCCCGCACTTGCCGTCGCGTCGGGGGCCGAAGTCTTTCTCGACAGCGCGATCGCTGTGGACAGCGAAAATGGCACGGTCACCCTTCCGTTGTACAAGGGTCGCCACGATGGATCGGTGGTCTGGTACGTCGTGACAGAATCCTCCAACAAAAGTGATGCGGAACGCCGCGGTGTTAACCATGCCGAGAAGCTGGCCAACGCGCTCGGGACGAGAGCCGTCCAGCAAGCGCACCGAGTCAATGGCATGCTCAACTTCACCGGCACCGTGGATTTCAGTCCGACCCGAGTAGTGATACCGGGTCCGGAGTCCTTTCCACCGGCAGAATTCCATGCGGGCGCGATTGGTGACGCGGACTATAGCCCTCTCGTCACTTCAGACGGACGAACGGTCCTTAACGCCACCCAAGTGGCCAATGCATCCGGTCTCCACGACGCCATCGTGCCCAACGGTATCGACTACGCCCATCGCCGGGTGACCCTTGACACGCTGAACGGGTTCTACGAAGGTAACCGCGTGCAATACCTCCATCAGGAAGCATCTGTCGAGCTCGTGGCAGCCCTAGAAGGCTCGACCTGGGCACCGAACCTCGATGCAGCCCCCGGCCTGGCCTCCTTTGACCGCGACGCCTCTGCCCGCGCCGCGATTATTCCCATCATCAACGGCCAACGCGGCGTGAACAACCCTCAGCGTCAGGGACTGCAATCGGCAGTTGCGGGCGAGGGCGATCCGCTGAACATCACTCAGGTCATACCCGGCGACAACGACTACACCCCCATTTGGGATGTGACGCCCGCTGTGTGGACCCAGCAAGCCATCGACAGCGGCCAGCAGGTCAGGCTCATGGACCACGATGACGTGGCTGACCTATTCGAAGACGGCGTGCTCGTGAGCGGAGGGACCGGACCGGCCAACGATAGCTTGGAAGGTCTCCGGGCCCTGCCCGGTATCTCCAACTGTCCGGTGGTCATCGAATTCGACTGAGAGTCCCGCCGGGCGATCGGGCCGACGCAGCCGTAACCGATCGCCCGGACCAGCCGTAAGGACGTGTGGCCGCACCGGCTAGGCCTCACGTTCTCACGGCCCGCCACCGGGTCAGCATGGCGGAATCTGAACGCGGCCCGCTGGTCACGTTTCTGGGACTCGGTTTATCACTAATGCGATTTCGAAGAGCTCGGTGCTAAAACCAGGTGGACTCGCGGATTTCCTTCATTGCGGCCTTGCGGTTGATTTTGTCGAGACGGTCGATGTAAAGAAAGCCGTCGAGGTGGTCGGTTTCGTGTTGTAGGGCTTGCGCCATGATGCCGGTGCCGGAGAGTTCGACCGGATTGTTGTCGAGGTCGATGCCGGTTACTCGGGCGAACGGGTAACGCTCCGTGGGGTACCAGAGTCCGGGTACGGAGAGGCAGCCCTCGTCGACGAGGTCGGGCTCACCGGAGAGTTCGACGACCGTTGGGTTCAGAATGTAGCCGATAACACCGTCGACGTTGTAGCTGAAGGCGCGCAGGTTGACGCCGATCTGCGAGGCGGCAACGCCGGCCCGACCGGGCAGTCGCACGCTGTCGACCAGGTCCTGTACAAGACCGCGCACCCGGTCGTCGATCCCGTCGATGGGATCGGAGACGGTTTTCAGCACCGGATCTCCGAAGAGACGGATCTGGCGTTCGGGCACGGGGAAACTCCTCGGTAGGGCGGATGATGAATGGCGAGTGGGTCGGCGGCTCGCGGCTGGCTACAGGTTGCGGTCGGCGGGGAGCCCCTCGACGACAAGCTCGGCGAGAGTGCGTGCGGCCAGCCGGGTGATCGGCTTCAGGTCCTTGTACGACACGACGCTGCCTGCGGCGAGTTGCGGGTCGTAGGGAATCCGCACGATTTCGCGCACGCGGGAGCGAAAGTGCGACTCAATTTCTTCAAGCCGAACCAGATTGGTGCCCTGGGTGGCGGTGTTGAGCGCGACGATCGCGTTGCGCACCAGCTCACCGTAGCCGTTCGCTTCGAGCCAGGTCAGCGTTTCCGACGCCAACCGGGCCTCGTCGACGCTGCCGCCGGAGACGATCACGATGGAATCGGCACGCTGCAGCGTCGCTCGCATAACCGAGTGCACGATACCGGTGCCGCAGTCCGTCAACGCGATCGAGTAGTACCGGGCGGCGAGGTCGGCGACGACGTTGTAGTCGTTCTCATCGAATGCTTCGGACAGTAGCGGGTCGGTGTCGGAGGCGAGAATGTCGAGGCGGGTCTCGTCGCGGGAGACCAGCGCGGAGAAGTCGGTGAAGTTGCCGATCGACGCGGCCTTCGAGACGACGTCGCGCACGGTCGAGCGTGTCTGCTTGCTGACGCGCTCGGACAGGGTACCGCGGTCGGGGTTGGCGTCGATGGCAATAATACGGTCGTCGCGGGCATCGGCCAGGGCCATGCCGAGCAGGGTTGTGACAGTGGTCTTGCCCACGCCGCCCTTGCGGGTGAGGATCGGCACGAACCGGGTGCCGCCTTCGAACTGGCGCCGAATGCGCTCATCCATTTCTTTATACGCCAGCACCTTGGCGGAGTCGCCGAGGTTGACCAGGTGCAGGGTGAGCGCGTAGACGAATTCAGGCCAGACGCCCTGCGGCGCCTTGCGGGTCTTGCGGTTGACCGCGAGCAGGCGATCAGACGTGAGCATGGCTGCAGACTCGGGGGCCGTGCTGTTTTCGGTGCGGATGCGGTCGCGCCGGACGGAGGAGGCGGCATCCGCTCTCGACAGTGATTCGATGGCCGAACTGGCGCCGGCTGCCCTGGCCGGTGCTGGCGTTGAGATTTCGACGGTGTGGGTGGCCGGGGTCGACACGATCCGCGTTGTCTCGATCACATTGCCCGCTACGGATACCGGCCCAACGGCGGCGGCCACAGAGCGGCGGGGCCCGACCGTCACCTCGATCGGCACGCTCAGGCTCTCGGGCAAGGATGCGGCGAGATTGTCGATCGTGTGCGGCGGCAGCTCGCTGTGGTAGTCGTCACCGCGCGTGCCGAGACTGTCGCGCTCGTCGCGGGTTCGCTTTGCGGCAGACACCGGGCGGGCGGGCGCGCTCTGGTTGTCAGTACGTTTGTCTGGCACGGTACTTCCTCAACTGGTCGATAACGGCCCTAATCTTAGCGTGGACGCACCGTGACGAGCAGATCGCCCGCATCGACCTGCTGGGTGAGCGGGATGGCGACGCGTTCGATGGTCCCGGCGATCGGCGAGGTTATCGCAGCTTCCATTTTCATGGCTTCGATCGAGGCGACGCTCTGGCCGGCTTCGACGTGCGCACCCTCCTCGACCTGCAGAGTGACCACGCCGGAGAAGGGGGCGGCGATCTGGCCGGGCTGGTTGGCATCCGCTTTCTCGGCGACCTTGGTCTGCACGGTGATGCTCGTGTCGCGCACGAACACCGGGCGCAGCTGGCCGTTGAGAATGGTCATGACGGTGCGCATGCCCTTGTCGTCGGCTTCACCAATCGCTTCCAGGCCCACGTAGAGCCGCACACCCTTGGCGATTTCGACGGCGTGCTCCTGGCCCTGCTGCAGGCCGTAGAGGTAGTCGACGGTGTCGACAACCGAGAGGTCGCCATACCTTTCCCTGATTTGCTCGAACTGGCGGGTCGGCGCGGGGAACAATAGCTGGTTGAGCATGGCACGACGTTCGACGCTCGTCGCACCCAGCGCGGCGCGCTCCCCGGCAGTGATCTCGGTGACGCCGACGCGCACGTTGCGCCCGGCAAGCACCTTGGTGCGGAACGGCTCAGGCCAGCCGCCTGGCAGGTCGCCGAGTTCGCCGGCCATGAACCCGATCACCGACTCAGGCACGTCGTAGTTGCCAGGGTTCGCCTCGAAGTCGGCCGGATCGGCCTTCACCGCGGCGAGGTAGAGGGCGAGGTCGCCGACCACCTTGGACGAGGGAGTGACCTTGGGTACTCGTCCGAGAATGGTGTTCGCGGCGGTGTACATGTCTTCGATCAGTTCAAAGTGGTCGGCCAGGCCGAGCGCGACGGCCTGAGTGCGCAGGTTCGACAGCTGCCCGCCGGGGATCTCGTGCGAATACACCCGGCCGGTTGGTGCGGACAGGCCAGATTCGAACGGGCTGTACAGGGTGCGCACGGCCTCCCAGTACGGCTCGAGGTCGGTCGTGGCCTTGAGCGAAATGCCGGTGTCGCGTTCGGTGTGGGCGAGGGCGGCCACGAGAGAGGATGCAGACGGTTGGCTGGTTGTGCCGGCCATCGGAGCGGATGCGACGTCGACAGCGTCGGCGCCGGCCCGAGCTGCGGCCAGCAGCGTGGCGAGCTGGCCGCCAGGGGTGTCGTGGGTGTGCACGTGCACGGGCAGGTCGAAGCGTTCGCGGAACGCGGACACCAGCTTCTCGGCGGCGCTCGGCCGGAGCAACCCGGCCATGTCCTTGATGCCGATCACGTGGGCGCCGCTTTCGACGATCTGGTCGGCCAGACGCAGGTAGTAGTCAAGGGTGTAGAGGTTCTCGGCCGGGTCGAGCAAATCGCCGGTGTAGCAGACGGCGACCTCGGCCAGGGCAGTGCCGGTATTCAACACGGCGTCGATGGCTGGACGCATCTGCGACACGTCATTGAGGGCGTCGAAGATGCGGAAGATGTCCACGCCGGTGTCGGTCGCCTCGCGCACGAAGGCGTCGGTGACCTCGGTCGGGTACGGGGTGTAGCCCACGGTGTTGCGGCCGCGCAGCAGCATCTGCAGGTTGATGTTCGGCAGGGCTTCGCGTAGCGCGGCGAGGCGCTCCCAGGGGTCTTCGCCGAGGAAACGCAGCGCCACGTCGTAGGTGGCGCCGCCCCAGGCTTCGACCGAGAGCAGCTGCGGGGTCAGCCGGGCAACATAGGGTGCAACGGCGACGAGGTCCTTGGTGCGCACTCGCGTCGCGAGCAGCGACTGGTGGGCATCCCGGAACGTCGTGTCGGTGACGGCCAGCGCGGTCTGGGCACGCAAGGAGGCGGCGAACTTGGTTGGGCCGAGCAGCTGCAGCTTCTGGCGTGAACCGTCGGGGGCTGGCTGGGTAATGTCGAGCTGTGGCAGTTTGTCGCGCGGGTGCACCGTGGTCGGCGGCACGCCGTTGGGCTGGTTGACGGTGACGTCGGCGAGCCAGTTGAGAATCTTCGTGCCGCGGTCCTTGGATTCGCGGCCGCGAAGCAGCTCAGGGCGCTCGTCGATGAAGGAGGTGCTGAGGTCGCCGGCGGCGAAGTCGGGGTCGTCGAGCACGGCCTGCAAAAAGGAGATGTTGGTGGATACCCCGCGAATGCGGAACTCGGCCAGCGCGCGCTTGGAGCGCACGACGGCGGCCGCGTAGTCGCGGCCCCGGCAGGTGAGCTTGGCGAGCATCGAGTCGAAGTGCGGGCTGATCTGCGCGCCCGTGTTGATCGTTCCACCATCCAAGCGGATACCCGCGCCGCCGGGAGAGCGATAGGTGGTGATCTTGCCGGTGTCTGGCCGGAAGCCAGCCGCGGGGTCCTCGGTTGTGATGCGGCACTGCAGCGCGGCACCGCGCAGCCGGATATCGCCCTGGGCGAGGCCGATCTCGGCGAGGGTCTCCCCCGCGGCAATGCGAATCTGCGCCTGCACCAGGTCGACATCGGTCACCTCTTCGGTCACGGTGTGCTCGACCTGGATGCGTGGGTTCATCTCGATGAATACGTGCTGTCCGGCGCGTTCGCCGACGGTGTCAAGCAGGAATTCGACCGTGCCCGCGTTGACGTAGCCGATCGACCGGGCGAACTTGATGGCGTCGGCGTAGAGCTGCACCCGAATCTCGTCACTCAGGTTTGGCGCGGGAGCAATCTCAATGACCTTTTGGTGCCGACGCTGCACCGAGCAGTCCCGCTCGAACAGGTGCACGGTTTCGCCAGAAGCATCGGCGAGAATCTGCACCTCGATGTGGCGGGGGCGCAGCACTGCAGCCTCAAGGAACATCGTTGAGTCGCCAAAGGCACTGTTCGCCTCGCGCATGGCTTCTTCGAGAGCCCCACGCAGCTCGCTCTTTTTGGCGACGCGACGCATGCCGCGCCCACCACCGCCGGCCACGGCCTTGGCGAAAATGGGGAAACCGATCTCGTCGGCCTGGCTGATCAGCAGTTCAACGTCGGTCGATGGCTGTGTCGATTTCAAGACCGGAACGCCCGCAGCAATGGCGTGCTCCTTCGCGGTGACCTTGTTGCCGGCCATTTCGAGCACGTCGGCACCCGGGCCGATGAACGTGATGCCGGCAGCAGCGGCAGCATCGGCCAGTTCGGGGTTCTCCGACAGAAAACCGTAGCCGGGATAAATGGCGTCGGCGCCACATTCCTGGGCAACCCGGATGATTTCGCTCACGTCGAGATAAGCGCGAACCGGATGCCCGACCTCACCAATTTGGTACGCCTCATCCGCTTTCAGGCGGTGCAGAGAGTTGCGATCCTCGAACGGAAACACCGCCACGGTCTTGGCTCCGAGCTCGTAAGCCGCGCGCATGGCACGGATTGCGATCTCTCCGCGGTTGGCAACAAGGATTTTCTCAAACATGCAAGCCTTTCGAGGGCGTACGGGGCGCACAGCTAACGGTTAGGTTCTCTAACACTAGTGAAGGTAACGTTGCTACTCATGCACGTACTCAGCGTAAGTTCCCTTAAGGGTGGTGTCGGCAAGACCACTGTGACCCTTGGTCTGGCTTCCGCTGCCTTCGCCCGTGGCGTGCGAACACTCGTCGTGGATCTCGATCCGCAGTCCGATGTGTCCACCGGCATGGATATCCAGGTAGCCGGTCACCTCAACGTCGCCGATGTTCTCGGCTCGCCCAAGGAAAAGACGGTTCGCGCGGCGATCGCCCCGAGTGGATGGACCCGCAACCGCCCAGGCACCATCGACGTCATGATCGGCAGCCCGTCGGCGATCAATTTTGACGGGCCTCACCCCAGCATCCGCGATATCTGGAAACTCGAAGAGGCGCTCTCGACGATCGAGAAAGACTATGAGCTCGTGCTCATCGACTGTGCGCCCTCCCTCAATGCCCTCACGCGCACCGCCTGGGCTGCGAGCGACCGGGTCGCGGTCGTCACTGAGCCGGGCCTGTTCTCAGTCGCTGCCGCCGACCGTGCGCTGCGTGCGATCGAAGAAATTCGTCGTGGCTTGAGCCCGCGCCTGCAGCCGCTCGGCATCATCGTGAACCGGTCCCGCTCCGCTTCGCTCGAGCACCAGTTCCGCATCAAAGAGTTGCGCGACATGTTCGGCCCCCTCGTGCTGAGCCCGCAGCTGCCCGAGCGCACGTCACTACAGCAGGCGCAGGGCGCCGCGAAGCCCCTTCACATCTGGCCGGGTGACAGTGCGCTCGAAATGGCCGGTTACTTTGACCAGCTGCTCGACCGGGTGCTGCGTACAGCGCGCATCGGTGAGTACGCCGAGGCTCCCGCGGTCTGAGCGGTCTGTCGTCGGGTTCTGAGGAGTTCGAACTTCCTCCCCTGCGGGCTCGCAAAAGCGGACCTCGGCCTGTGCTGATTTGCAGGGCGCCCCGCGCAACACGTGGCGCTGGAGTTGCGCCAGTACGCGGGAGTTCCGCCTCCCGCGTACTGGCGCAACTACCGCGCACCGCTAATTGGCGGCTCCGCGGCGGGGCGGGGATGGAGGGGGCTAGGAGATTTTGCGGGTGGTCCGGCGGACGGCTAGCTCGTCGGTGGGATCAACCGGCTGCATGTCGAGTTCGACCAGACTGGTCTCGACCTCGCGGAGCACCTTGCCGACGGCAATGCCGAAGACGCCCTGGCCACGGCTGACCAGGTCGATGACCTCGTCGTTGGAGGTGCACAGGTAGACGCTGGCGCCGTCGCTCATGAGCGTGGTCTGCGCGAGGTCGCTGATGCCCGATTCGCGCAGCTGGTTGACGGCGGTGCGAATCTGTTGCAGGGAGATGCCGGTGTCGAGCAGACGCTTGACGAGCTTGAGCACGAGAATGTCGCGAAAGCCGTAGAGGCGCTGGGAGCCGGAACCGGCCGCGCCGCGCACTGTGGGTTCAACCAGGCCAGTGCGGGCCCAGTAGTCGAGCTGACGGTAGCTGATGCCGGCCGCGCGCGCGGCAACAGCACCGCGGTAGCCGGAGTTCTCATCAAGCTCGGGCATGCCATCGGTGAACAGCAGTCCTAACGAGTAGCGCGAAGCGTCAGCATCAGGCTTGAGCTCACTCATAGGGTTGCCTCTCGGGGGTTACATCGTGCGATGACTGAGCGCTGCAATCAAGCGAGCCTCGGCCACGGTGGTGCGGAATCAAACTGGTGCGGACGTGCGGTGGTGCTGGTCTGCAAAAACGTCGTGCTGTGACGACACTATCTACGGTACCGAGGTGCGGGGCTTGTGGGCCCGACATCCGCTTGACCGGTTTGGCGTGTCGGTCAAGTACTGTAAACGGCAGGCGGCGCGGTTGGAGCGCAGGACGCCGGTGCCGCTTTGTGCCTGCGCCAGTCTACGACCTACTTGGCCAGTCGGCCCAGTGCTGACCGAATCAGGCTGCCTCGAATAACCTCGAGTTGCCCGGCAATTTCCACGGCCATTTCAGCCGCCTTGGCCCGGCTGGAGGCGTCTTTGCGGCGGGAGAGCGGTACGAGCGCGCTTTCGATAAGACCGAGTTCGCGTTCAGCAGCCCCGCGAAAGCCTCGAAGGTGCCGTGGCTCGATCCCGGTGCGTTGCAGTTCGACGAGGGCACGCAACACGTGCAGCACGCCGTCGCCGTAGTGTTCGGCGGGCAGGATAATCGACGCGGATACGGCGTCATGCAGGAGAGCGGCAGAGGCTCCGGCCTCGCGCAGCAGGTCGTCTCGGGTCAACCGTCGCAGCGTTCCCAACATTGACGGCCCGGGGGTGGTTCCGCCAGGCAGCACCGGCGACAGCCCGGCATCCAGATCAGCAAGATAGGAGCGGATGACTTTCAACGGCAGGTATTGATCGCGCTGCATCGACAGGATCAATCTCAGGCGATCGACGTCGCTGGCGCAGAACTTGCGATAACCGGATTCCGTGCGGGCCGGCGCGACGAGGCCCTGTTCCTCGAGGAAGCGCAGTTTCGACGGGGTCAGATCGGTGAATTCCGGGGTGAGTCGCGCTAGCACCTGACCGATACTCAGCAGCGGCGCTGATCCCGAAGCTTGCCCGTGAGCTGCCGACGAAGACACAGACACGGAACGAGCCTGGGCGGAGTTTGCCGCCACTACTCGCTCGTCGCGCGGGCGAGGTCGAGGCGCGAAGCGTAGAAGGTGAGGCGAAACTTGCCAACCTGCACCTCGGCACCGTCGGTCAGAGCAGCCGTCTCGATTCGTTCACCCGCGAAGTAGGTGCCGTTGAGCGAACCGAGGTCTTTCACCGTGAACGATGTGCCGGTACGCAGAAACTCAGCGTGCCGACGCGACACCGTGACGTCGTCAAGGAAAATGTCAGCGTTGGGATGGCGACCAACGCTCGTCAGATCAGCGTCGAGGAGAAAGCGGGCGCCGGCATTGGGCCCGCGGCGCACGACCATGAGTGCCGAACCCGAGGGCAAAGCCGCGATGGACTCCTGCTCTTCCACGGTCACATTGGAATCGATGAAGGCGATCTGGGCGGCGAACTCCTGGCTGAAGTTCATGGTTGTGTCGGTGCTGAGCATGTCGTGCACCGTCGTCGATTCGCCGGGCGTCTCGTCACCGGTCGAGCCAAGATCGGAGGATGCTGGGGTGGACTGCGCCTTGCTGGGCATTGCTTCGCCTGTCGTCGGGTTTTCGGGCTGATCTGCGGGCACGGGCTCGTTCTGCTCCTTGGAATTATTCTTTCCGGATAGATCGACCATCATGCACCTCCTATCGTTCCAGCGTATCGGAAGATACACCCGGGGCGACCCTCGGCAGTCGAATCACTCGCGTCGCTTCAATGGCGTAGACGATGCCAGCCCACCAGTACAGGAAAGCTCCCCACAGGGCAAACGCCCACCCCACCGGCTGCGACCACCATTCCAGTTGCGGAAAGGCCTGCCCGAGCATGATCATCGGCAGTGCGTAGAACAGGCAGAACGTAGCAACCTTGCCCAGGTGGTGCACCGGCAGCGGACCAAACCCAAAGTTGGCGAGGATGATCCCCAGGGCCAGCAGAAAGATGTCGCGCCCAACTATGATCAGCACAATCCACCAGGGAACCAGATCACGCCAAGCCAGTCCGATCAGAGCGGCAAAGATATAGAGCCGATCGGCGGCGGGATCCAGCAGCTGGCCGAGACGGGTGATCTGGTTCCAGCGCCGCGCGAGAAAGCCGTCGAGCCAGTCGGTGAAACTGGAGATGCTAAGCACGACCAAGGCCCAGGCATCCTCTCCCTGGGCGAGGAGTACGAGGAAAACCGGCACCAGCACCAGACGCAGACAGCTCAGCATGTTGGGCATGTTGAACACCCGGTCGCTCACCACCTCGTTCGCTGCCCCTGTCACAGTGCGAGTCTATCGAGTGGGACCAGATTCAGCCCAGCCGCCCGCGCAGTGCGGGCCAGCTGGCGGCAAAACCAGGATGGAGGGCAAGGAGATCAACGGCATCGGCCGATACCCAGCGCAGGGCGATGCTCTCCTGATCGCTGATGACGGGTTCGAACTCCTGCGTCGCCTCCACGACAACGGTGGTGTACGACCAGAATCCGAGGTCGAGTAGGGAGGTAAATTTTACCTGCACCAGGTTGGCTGGCACGCCGGCTTCCTCCCTGGCTTCGCGCAGGGCAGCGTCGATCGCGCTTTCGTTTTCGTGCCGAGCACCACCGGGCAACCCCCAGGTGTCGCCAAAATGGCTCCACAGCGCGCGGTGCTGCAGCAACACTCCCCGGCGGGGGTGGTGCACGAGGAGTCCGGCGGCCCCAAAACGGCCCCAAAATTTGCGGCCGTCGGGAGCGTGCACCCACGCATCGCCGCTGTCCCTACTGGGGCTGGCTGGGGGGATCGCAGCCCCGCACGCCCGGCTTGCATCGACACCCGAACTGTCAGTCATGCTCCAAGCATGCCCCACACACGCCCCAGGTTCATGCGCAACATCGTCCGGTGCACCTAGATCGACATGATCGCGTGCACCGGCGCAGTGCCGAGCCGTTCGCGGCCGTGCAGGTCGGTGAGCTCAAGCACGACGCCGACACCGGTGAGGGTATAGCCGGCGCGCTCGATGAGGCGGCTCGTGGCCGCAATGGTGCCGCCGGTGGCGAGCACATCGTCGAGGATGAGCACGCGGGTACCGGCCGGAAGCTGCCCGACTTCGAGTTCGAGCCGGGCCGAGCCGTACTCCAGGTCGTATTCTTCAGTCAAGACGGTGCCGGGCAATTTGCCGCCTTTACGCACTGCCAGCACGGCCGCATTGGCCGCATAGCCGACGGCTGCGGCCAGGAGAAAGCCGCGTGCTTCGATGCCGGCCACGGCGTCGAACTGCCCGCGGTGCTGATCGGCGAGGTCATCGACGATCGCACGAAACGCTACGGCATCGGCAAAGACCGGGTTGAGGTCGCGAAACAAGATATTTGGCTGCGGAAAGTCAGGGTAGGAGGCCAGCAGAGCCTCGACGTGGGCGGCGGCCGATGACGCCGAAGCGTTGGGTGCAGAGATATGAGTCACTGATTTATCTTAAGCGGCACTGGTATCACCAACAGAACGGTCGTCAGGACTCAACTGGCTGCTCGACGGTGGTCACTTCGGAATGTGGCATGACGGCGATGGCGCTCATGGCGTCGAGAAAGTGCACCACGGCCGTCTGCTGGTCGGCCGTAAGTTCGAGGGCGACCTTCATCAGCTGCTCGTGGGTATCCGACAGCGCCCGTCGAATCTGGATGTGCGATGTCTCTGTAACGTACAACCTTTGGGCACGACCGTCGTCCGGATCCACCTCACGGCGGATGTGACCGGAGGCCGTGAGCCTGGAGAGGAGTTTCGCCGTGGCGGCCGACGAGATATTCAGGAATTCGCTGAGGTGTTTGGGGCTGGCAACCCGGTTATGGCGTTCGCAGGCGATGAGATGACGAAGGGCCATCAGGTCGGTTTCGTTGATGCGCATGTCGGCCTGGGCGCGATGACGCATCACCGCGTCAGCAACTCGAAACCGGCGTACGGCGCGCAAAACGTCCATCGCCGAAGAAACTCCAGCATTCTTGGGGTCGTACCAGTACGTCCCTGCTACCGGCGGGTTACTCTCATCGTGGGACATGTACCCATGGTAACGTGGACAGTCGCTAACCTGGTTAGTTATTCCTATCATGATCAGGTTGAACCGAGAAGGAGAGCCTACGTGCAGACTACAAACGCTCCTGATGAACACGTAATCCTTCTCGATGAGGAGGGTCGTCACATCGGCACCGCGCCAAAGTACAGCATGCACGGTGCGGACACCGTGCTCCACCTGGCGTTCTCCTGCTATGTCTTCAACCCGCTCGGCGCGGTGCTGGTCACCCGCCGCGCGCTGACTAAGACGGCGTGGCCGGGAGTGTGGACCAACTCGTTTTGTGGGCATCCGCTGCCCGCTGAACCGCTGACGCAGGCCGTCACCCGCCGGGCCAGCTTTGAGCTAGGGCTCGAGCTCGACACTCTTGACCTCGCACTCCCCCTGTTCCGCTACCGTGCCACCGACAGTGGCGGCATCGTCGAAAACGAAATCTGCCCGGTCTACCTCGCCACTACCCTGCAGGAGCCGACACCGAACCCCGACGAGGTCGCCGAATACGCCTGGACCCGCCCGGCGGACCTGTCCCGCGCGGTGACGGATGCCCCGTGGGCGTTCAGTCCCTGGATGGCGCTGCAGGTGCAGGAGCTGGAGGTTTTTCGTGCTTGACACGGTTGCGGAGGGCGTCGAGACCGAACTCACCCGTTTTTTTGCCGCGGCACGACTGCGTGCAAGTGACTACGGCGAACACTATGTTGCCCTCTGGGATTCTCTGGAGCAGGCCAGCAGCGGCGGGAAACGGGTACGGCCCGCCCTCGTGCTAGCGGCCTATGCCGGTTTCGGCGGGCGCGATCAGGCCCTCGTGTCACCGGTCGCGGTGAGCTTCGAACTGTTACACACGGCGTTCTTGATTCACGACGATGTGATCGACCGCGACCTGGCCCGGCGCGGAGTTGCCAACATCGCCGGCCGATTCAACGACCGCGCTCTAGCGCACGGAGTCGCCACCGACCAGGCCGGTGTCTGGGGCGCTGCTGCGGCCATTCTCGCCGGCGACCTCGCACTGAGTGAAGCGCATCGCGCGCTCGCGAAACTGCCGGTCGACGGGCCCACCCGGCTGCGGCTGCTCGACTTGCTCGATCGCGCGGTCTTCGTCTCGGCCGCCGGGGAGTTGGCCGACGTCACCAACAGCTCGGCGGGGCATCCGCTCACCGTGGCCGAGGTCATCGCCACGCTGGAGAACAAGACCGCCGTCTATTCCTTCGAAGCGCCATTACAGGCGGGGGCCGTGCTGGCCGGCGCGTCGGCCGAGGCGATTCGCCTGCTCGGGCACTACGGACGCCTCGTCGGGGTGGCGTTTCAGCTCACCGACGATCTGCTCGGCGTGTTTGGCGACCCCGTCAAGACCGGCAAGAGTGTCACCGCCGACCTGCGCGAGGGGAAACAGACCGCGCTGATCGCCCACGCCGGCGGCACCCAGAGCTGGTCGCTGATTGCGCCATACCTCGGCAAGATCGATCTCAGTGACGAGGAGGCCGAACGGGCGCGGGAGCACCTGCGGGCGTGCGGTGCGAAAGCGGTCGCTGAGGGGCTTGCCTACGACCATTCCCGTCTGGCGGTCGAAACGCTCAACCCGGCGATCATTCCCAGAGACCTGCGGGTGAGCCTGATCGAGCTGGCCGAGACCGCCGTGAATCGGGCCCGTTAGTGAGCCAGCGCATGACCCACCTGCCAACCGTGCCAGTTCGAATGCGCTCTGACACGAATCTAAACAAGTACGCGCAGACGGCGCAGGCCAGTTCGACGACGGTGATCGGACATTACTCCACATCGTTTGGACTCGCCGCTCGGCTGCTGACTGCCCAGGTGCGCACGCCCGTACGCACGATCTATGCCCTGGTCCGTATTGCCGACGAGATCGTCGACGGAGCTGCCGCGGAGGCAGGCGTCTCGGTTGCCGAACAGCGGCAGCTGCTCGACGAGCTCGAACTCGAGACCGAACGCGCGATCGTGCGCGGCTACAGCACCAATCTCGTGGTGCATGCTTTCGCCGCGACGGCCAGGCAGTGCGGCATCGACTCCAGCCTGATCTCACCCTTCTTCGCGTCGATGCGCCGCGATCTCGATCCGACCCCATTTAGCGCTGAAGGCGTCGCCGAGTACATTTACGGCTCTGCGGAAGTGATCGGGCTCATGTGCCTGCGCTGTTTCCTGCACTGGTCCCCGCGCGGCGCCACCGAACTGGGCGTGCTTGAAGATGGCGCACGCCATCTCGGTGCTGCCTTTCAGAAGATCAACTTTCTGCGCGACCTGTCGTGTGATCGCGAGATGCTCGGCCGCAACTATTTTCCGGGGATCGATCCGCTCAACCTCAGCGACGAGCAGAAGAACGTGATTCTGGACGACATCGACGACGATTTAGCCATTGCCAGCGCCGTTTTGCCGTTGTTGCCGCCCGGTTGCCGGCGGGCCGTGGCCGCGGCCCAGGGGCTGTTTACTCGGCTGTCCCGGCGGTTGCGGTCGACCCCGGCCGATCAGTTATTGCGCTCCCGCGTGCGGGTGCCAGATGGAGAAAAACTCATGATCGCACTCACCTCGAGCATCGGCCCCGGCGCGTGGAAGCGATGACACGCACCACCGTGATCGGCGGCGGTATCGCCGGTCTGGCCAGCGCCGCCCTGCTGGCCCGCGAAGGCCACGACGTCACGCTGCTGGAATCCCGGGCGGAACTCGGCGGGCGGGCCGGACTGTGGGAGGCCGAAGGATTCCGCTTCGACACCGGCCCATCGTGGTACCTGATGCCCGAGGTTTTCGAGCACTTCTACCGCCTGTTCGGCACGACCGCGGCAAAGCAGCTCGACCTCGTGAAACTGGATCCTGGCTACCGAGTGCTCTTTGAGGGCGATACCCAGCCGGTTGATATTCGCAGCGACCGCGCCGCGAACATCCGCTTGTTTGAGTCGATGCAACCGGGGGCAGGCCGGGCACTCGATCGCTACCTCGACTCGGCCACCGAAACCTACAACATGGCCGTGAAACGGTTTCTTTATTCGAGCTTCGAGTCGTTCCGGCCGTTTCTGGTACCCGACGTGCTGCGGCGCCTGGTGCGATTGGCTCGACTGCTGCTGCAGCCACTCGACAAGTTCATCGCCGGTTATGTGCGGGACCCGCGACTGCGTCAGATTCTTGGGTATCCGGCCGTTTTTCTGGGGTCGGCACCGAACCTGACACCGTCGATGTACCACTTGATGAGCCATCTCGACCTCGCTGACGGGGTGCTCTACCCCCAGGGCGGCTTCAGCACGCTGATCGAGAGCATCGCCGCAATCGCCCGCGCCGAAGGAGTTCGAATAATCACCGAAGCGCGAGTGAGCGCCATTCGGGTCAGCGCCGACAGGACGGTAAACGGAGTCAGCTACATCGACGCCTCTGGGCAGCCGCGAGACCTCGACGCCGACATCGTGGTGTCGTCAGCCGACCTGCACCATACCGAGACCAAACTTGTTCCCGCGAAGCTGCAGACCTATCCGGAGCGCTGGTGGGAGAAACGTAGGTCGGGGCCTGGTGCCGTGCTGGTCATGCTCGGCGTGCGCGGCCCACTCCCCCAGCTGCAGCACCACTCCCTGTTTTTCACGACCGACTGGGGAACGAACTTCGGACAGATATTCGGCAAGAAAACCTCCGTATCGTGCCCCGCCTCGCTCTACGTGTGCATGCCGAGCGCAACCGACCCCTCGGTCGCGCCCGCCGGCGACAGCAACCTGTTCGTGCTGGTGCCAGTACCGGCCGATGTGGCGCTCGGTGCTGGCGGCATCAACGGCGCCGGTTCGGCCACGATCGAGCTCATAGCGGATGCCGCCATCGCGCAGGTCGCCCAGTGGGCCGGCATCCCCGACCTCGCCGATCGCGTCACGGTGCGTCGCACGGTCGGCCCAGCCGACTTCGCTGACGACCTGAACAGCTGGAAGGGCGGCGCCCTTGGACCAGCGCACACCCTACGGCAAAGTGCCTTCCTGCGCGGAACGAACATGTCCAAGAAGATTGCGGGCCTGTACTACGCCGGCGGTACCACCATCCCCGGTATCGGCCTGCCGATGTGCCTGATCAGCGCGGAAATCCTGCTCAAACGGATTCGGCATGACACAACGACGGAACCGCTCGCCGAACCGCTGTCGGCACGCCACGCCGACGCGACCCCAGCGGAGTCTGCGCACAGGCGGTCGTGAGCGTTCTGTACCTGCTGGCGCTGCTCGTCGCGCTCGGAGGCATGACCGTGCTCGATTGGCACTTCCACCTCTTCTTCTGGCGCTCGCCCCTCCGGGCCACCCTCGTGCTCGGCATCGGGGTATTGTTCTTTCTGGTTTGGGACCTCGCCGGTATCGGCCTGGGCATTTTCTACCGGGGTGAGACCACGCTGATGACCGGCGTTCAGCTGGCGCCGGAACTGCCGCTCGAGGAATTCTTCTTTCTCACCTTTCTCTGCTATCTCACCATGAATCTCATGCAGGCGATCCGCCTCGTACTTGCGCGGCGGGCAGTGCAATGACGTACCTGTTGCTGAATGCGGTCTTTCTCGTCGTTGCCGCGCTGGTAGCCGTCGTGGCGGTGAAGCGCCGACTTATCTCGGCCCGTTTCGTCTCCGCCGTGGCTGATGCGCTTACGCTCACCCTGCTGCTCACGGCCGTGTTCGATAACCTGATGATTGCGGCTGGACTGTTCAGCTACGACCCGAAGCACATTTCAGGGCTGTTGATCGGCCTCGCCCCGATCGAAGATTTTGCCTACCCGGTGGCCGCGGCACTTCTGCTTCCGGCTCTGTGGGTGCTTTCGGGCGGTACCAGGTTAGGAAGAACGGATGACTGAGCAGGTCGGTACCACAGGGTGGAAGGCCCGGCAGGTCGTGCTGTCGTCGCGGCCGCTCAGCTGGATCAACACGGCTTTCCCCTTTGCCGCCGCGTATGTGGTGGCCACCGGGCGCTTCGACGCGCTGCTGATCGTGGGAACGCTGTTCTTTCTCATTCCCTACAACCTGCTCATGTACGGCATCAACGATGTCTTCGACTACGAGTCCGATCTGCGCAACCCGCGAAAGGGCGGCGCTGAGGGGGCGCTGTTGCACCCCGCTCTGCACCGAACGGTGATTGCCGCCGGGGTTGTTTCCTCCGTAATTGTGGGCGGGGCCATGGTCTTATTGGCGGGGGCTGGGCATCCGCTGTCGTGGGTCGTTCTCCCCCTGAGCCTGTTTGCGGTCGTGGCCTACTCGGTGCGCGGGCTGCGGTTCAAGGAACGGCCAGTTCTCGACTCGATCACCTCGAGCACCCACTTCGTCAGCCCCGCCGTGTACGGGCTCGTGGTGGCCGGCGCCACCGTAAACTTCGGGCTGCTCGCCCTGCTCGCGGCGTTCTTTCTGTGGGGCATGGCCAGCCACGCTTTCGGCGCGGTGCAAGACGTTGAACCCGACCGCCAGGCCGGAATCGCGTCGATCGCGACGGCTCTCGGTGCCTGGCCGACCGTGCGGCTCGCGATCACCTTCTGGGGTCTGGCGGGCCTGCTCATGCTCGCTACACCGTGGCCGGGGCCGCTCGCGGCGGTGCTGGCCGTTCCCTATATTCTGGCGGCGCTGCCGTTTTGGTCAATTAGCGATGAGCACTCGGAGAGCGCCAACCGAGGCTGGAAACGCTTTCTCTGGCTCAACTTCTTCACCGGTTTTCTCGTGACGATGCTGCTGATCGTCTGGGTGCGGCAGGGCGGCTGAACGTTCGCTTCAAGTACTTTCTATTACAGTGAATAGATGGAGCTAACGTCTGCCCGCGTCGACAGTTGGAGTTGGGGCGTGCGCCTGTTCAAAACCCGCTCGATGGCCACGACCGCCTGCCGTGCCGGACATGTGCGGGTGAACGGGGACAAGGCCAAGGCCGCGCAGGCCCTGCATATCGGCGATGAGGTGCGCGTGCGCTCGGACGGCTTCGACCGGGTGCTGATCGTGTCACGGCTCGTGGTCAAGCGGGTCGGGGCAGTTGTCGCTGCCGAATGCTACGTCGACAAGACTCCCCCGCCGCCGCCACGCGAAGAGGTAGCTCTGGTGCCGATGCGCGACCGCGGGGCCGGGCGGCCGACCAAACGTGAGCGCCGGGAGATTGATGAGCTGCGCGGGCACGTCAACGAGTGACGGATGCTGTAGCAGCGGTCGTTGGTACGGTTTAGTTCTCCGCAGGCGGGTTCGACAGCGGAGGTGTAGCGGTCTGCGGCTGGGGCTGGCTCAACTGGGCTGATTGCAGCGCGGCGAGAACTTCGAGCGACCGTTTGATTCGATCTTCGGCTGCGGTGTCGATCTGGCTCGCCGCGAGGTTTGCCTCGCTGACGGCGCGCACGACCTCGTCCCGCTGAATCTTCACGCCCCGTGGTGCGTCGATTCCGATGCGCACGCTGTCGCCGCGGGCGTCGAGCACGGTGATGACGATATCGTCACCGATGAGGATCTTTTCCCCCGGTTTGCGTGTCAGAACGAGCATCGTTCCAGCCTACCGTTCGCGCTCGTCCGCTCGGGAATGCGGCACGGCCGCGCGGCGGCCAGTCGGCGCCGCGGCCACCCGCCCATCCATCCACTCCACCGGCAGGCCCAGGTCGTCGACAGTGGCCGGTGAGGTCGTGAACTGGCGGCCGAGCGCAGCGACCGCGTGTACCCGAACACTGCTCTGCACCATGTTGACCCAGCGGATGGTGTCCTCGGTTTTTCGACTCGCGTCAACGACCACCCAAACCTGGTCTGCACCGATCTCGGTGAGCGCTGCCGCCCGCGCCAGCGCGTCAGAAGCGGGTTTGAGCCCGTAGGCGATGAAGGTGCTGTGGCCGATCTCCACGCCCTGGGCTCTGGCCAGCATAGCGCCGCGCCGGTCGTCGACCCGCTCAGTGCCGTCCTGCGGCAGGGTGCCGGAGGTGCGGAGTTCGCCCGCACCGGCCACGCGCAGCATCAGCCGCGCGATCGTGAGCGGGTCATCCTCGAGCCCGACGATCAAGACCAGGTCCCCCGGCCTCGTGAGCGGGGCCGGCACCGGAGGGAGAGCGGCTGTCGGCGCTGGTGCAGAACCGGGTACAGAAACGGGTGCCGAAGTCGGAGCTGCTGGTACTCCCGTGACCGGCTCAGGTCGCGAATCCGCAACGGCACCGCGGCCGGTGGCGAAGGTGAGTTCGTCCATGAGCCTGGCGAACCCGTCGGACGCCGTCGATAGCTGCGGAGAAGCCTGCGTGGGGTGCAGCCGGGATTCAGCCTCGTCGGCGTCGTCGAGCAGCGCCGCTATCCCCAGCCGAGCCGAAATATCGAGGCCGGTGTGCGCCGATTTTTTGCGCACTGCCGGTTCCGAAACCTCGACCGTGATCTCATAGTGCTGACGCGCGAAGTATCCGCGGATGCCGCCGACGGTGACCCGCTCCGCGGCGATGATGGTGGCATTGGCACCGTGCTCGGCGACGGCGCGTTCCTTCAACTCCCGCAGGGTTGGACCCTCAAGCAGAAATCGTTTCGGCTCCACGCACCACACCCACAGTCTCAATGGTCACATTCGCCGATGTTACTTCCTGATATGACAATACCGGCAGGCCACCGGTCTGCGTCGAAATGAGGCGACGGATAGCCGGTCGAAGCGCTGGTGCACACACCAGTACCGCGGTCTGCCCGCTCGCCTCGACCTTAGCCACCGAGGTGCGTACCGAGGCGAGTACGCTTTCCAGGCGCGCCGGATCCATCAGAATCTGCGTTCCCTGATCTGAGGGGCGCAGGCCCTCGAGCATGGATTGTTCCAGCGTGGGGTCGATCATGATCACACGCAGCAGCGTGCCATCGAGATACTGAGCTGTCAGTGCCGGACCGAGCGCCTGGCGAGCAGCTTCGACCAGCCCCTCAGCATCGTTGGACGCCTTAGCGCGCAAGGACAGTGCCTCGTAGATGCGCGGCAGGTCGTTGATTGGAATTTGCTCTACCAGCAGCCCCTGCAGCACCCGCTGAACCTCGGCGAGGGAGAGCAAGCCGGGAATGAGATCGTCGACGGCCGAAGGATTGACCTGTTTGACGCCATCCGTGAGCACCCGCACGTCTTCGCGAGTGAGCAGCCGGGCGGCGTTGGTGGTGATGATCGAGGAGAGGTGAGTGACCACGACCGAGACCCGGTCGATGACGGTGGCTCCGGTCATTTCGGCGCTGTGCCGCATTTCACTCGGCACCCATTTGCCGGCCAGGCCGAACACCGGTTCGATCGTGACCTGTCCTGGCAGGGTATCGAGAGCGTCGCCGAGGGCCAGCACCTTGCCGGCGGGGGCGAGGCCACGCCCGTATTCGACACCGGCAATGCGAATGACGTAGGTCGATGGTGGCAGATCGACGCTGTCGCGGGTGCGCACCGGCGGCACGACCACGCCGAGATCCATGGCGATTTTGCGACGGAGACCACGTACCCGGGCCAGCAGATCGTCGGAGGCACCGGAAACGAGGTCAACGAGGTCGGGCGAGAGCATAATCTCCAGCGCGTGCACGCGCATCTGCTCGATCAGGTCTTCGGTCGTGTCGGTTTTGGGAGCGGTCCTCTCCGAGGCCGTGGTGGCCGCGATACTCGCCTCCTTGGTGACCTCACCGGCCTTGATGCGTTGGGCGATGACCATCAGAGCCATCCCGACGATGAGGAACGGCAGTACCGGCATGCCCGGAATGAGCGCCATCAGCACAGCGGCCGCGCCGGCGATGGTCAAGGCATTCCGCGACTGCGTCAGCTGAGCGGATGCCGTCGAACCGATGTCGGTCTCCGCGTTCGAGCGCGTGACGATCATGCCGGTGGAGACGGCCATGAGGAGTGCCGGAATCTGGGTGACGAGGCCGTCGCCGATGGTCAGCAGCGCGTAGGTGTTGACCGCCTCGCCGATCTCCAGGCCCCGCTGCAGCATGCCGATGGCGATGCCGCCGATGATGTTGATGATGATGATGATCAGGCCGGCGATCGCGTCACCCTTGACGAACTTGGATGCACCGTCCATGGCGCCATAGAAGTCCGCTTCGGCCGATACCTCGGCGCGACGGTCCTTGGCCTCTGCGTCGGTGATCAAGCCGGCGTTGAGGTCGGCGTCGATGGCCATCTGCTTACCGGGCATGGCGTCGAGGGTGAATCGGGCACCGACCTCAGCCACACGCTCGGCACCCTTGGTGACGACAACGAACTGAATGACGACGAGAATCAGAAAGATGACCGCGCCGATAATGATCGAGCCGCCAACGGCGACGTGCCCGAAAGCCTCGATAACCTGACCGGCATAGCCCTCACCGAGAACCAGGCGAGTGGAGGCCACATTGAGGCCGAGACGAAAGAGCGTCGCCACGAGCAGCAACGACGGAAAAACCGAGAAGTCGAGCGGTTTCTTCACGAACATCGTGGTGAGCAGGGTGACCAGGCCCAGCATGATGTTCAGAATGATCAGAATGTCGAGCAGGCCGGCCGGAATGGGCACGACCAGCAGCAGGATGATGCCGACCACACCGACCGGAACGGCGAGCTTGATGAGATTGCGATTCACGAACGGCCTCCGGCAGTCTGCAGTGTTGATGTGGGTGTTGACGATGATGACGGCGCACCCGCCAGTGCGCTCATGGTGTGGGTTCCCGCCGTACTGCCCCGTTTCTGCAGGGCCATGACGAAGGCGAGCACCCTGGCAACGGCGCTATATAGTTCCGTGGGAATCTCGTCGCCGATCTCGCAAGCCGCGTGCAGTGCCCGTGCGAGCGGGACATCCTGCACAATCGGCACCTGGTCGGTCTCGGCCTGCACGCGAATACGGGCGGCCACATGACCGATTCCCTTGGCCACCACGCGCGGCGCGGATTTGCCCGGCTCGTATTTGAGGGCCACGGCCACGTGCGTCGGGTTGACCAGCACGACGTTGGCATCGGCGACCGAGGCGATCATGCGATTACGACTCATCATCAGCTGGCGGGAGCGGCGCTGCGATTTGATCAGCGGGTCGCCCTCTGCGGCCTTGTTCTCGTCTGTGACCTCCTTCTTCGTCATCATGGTTTTCTTGCGATTGCGTTTCATGATGACGAAGATGTCGGCGACGGCGAGCAGGAGGCCGGCCGCCACTGCTGCCTGAAGCAGTCCGGCCGTTCCGCTGCCGGCGGCACTGAGCAATTCCGAGACCGGTAGCCCTCCCGCAGTCAGTAACACCGGCATCAGTCCCTGAATCACCCAGTACAGGACGATCCCGACTGCGGCCGTTTTGGCGAGCACCTTGACGCCCTCCCACAGTGCCTGGGTGCCAAACACGCGTTTCATACCGGTGACGAGGTTGAACTGCTCGTACTTTCCGGTGAACTTCTTAAAGTGGATGCCGCCCTGCAACGCAGCACCGCCCAGCACGACCACGAGCACCACGACAAAAAACGGAGTCAGAATATCGGCGAGCGACGCCAACCCGTTGCCGAGGGCTTCGACCGCCACGCTCGGGTCCGGAGCACTGGCCAGGGTACCGATCAGATACATCTGGTCGGTACCTGCAGCGCCGGCCGCTGCGATGGTCGCCGGCAGCATGAGGCCGGCGGCGCCAACGCCGAGCCACGCCGTGACATCCTGAGATTTGGACAGCTCACCCTTTTCGCGCACCCTCTTCATGCGTTTCTGGGTCGCCGGCTCGGTCTTTTCACCGGAATCAGTTTCGGACAATTACCTCACCCCCATGAGTGCATCGAGGGCTTGCCCGGTGAGCGACGAGACGATGCGCGGCAGGGCCATGAAGACCGTCCCGGCGAGGATCAGCGTGATGAGAATTTTAAGCGGAAAGCCGAGGGCGAACGCGTTGAGCGCGGGGGCGACCCTGGTGAGGAGGCCGAGGCCGGCATCCGCTAAAAACAGCACGACGAGCAGGGGGCCGGCGATCTGCACGGCGGCGAGGAACATCTGGGTCGTGCCCGCGATAATGGCCTGCGCCGGCGCGGCGAGGTCCAGGCCAGAGCCAAGCGGGATGGCGGTGTAGCTGCGAAACAGGCCCCCGAGCACGAGCTGGTACGCACCGGAGGCAAACATCAGCGCGAGGGCGGTCATGTGAAACAGGCGGGTGAACTGGGCACCGTTGATCATGGACTGGGGGTCGAAGCCCTGCGCCATCTGGAATCCGCTGAACATGTCGATGAGACCACCGGCCGACTGCACTGCGGCAAAGACCAAAAAAACCAAAAAGCCCAGCGTGGCACCGACCAGAATTTCCAGAATCAGGGCGCCGACGAAGCCTGCGGTGTCTTGGGAGACGTAGTCGGCGGTGACCCGCGGCGATACGGCCAGGGCCAGTCCGATGGCGAGCATGGCTTTGATCCGTGCGGGGAATGCGCGATACGAGAACGGCGGCGCAATGACCAGAAAGGCGACCATGCGCACACCGGCGAGCATGACCGCTTCGATCCAGGCGAAATTGAGGGTGAACTCCACGTCAGCCGCCGCCGAGCAGGGAGGGAATCTTCTCGAACATCTGATTGGTGAATGCAATCGATTCGGCGATCATCCAGTGGCCGCAAATCAGTAGAGCCAAGGACACTGCCACGGCCTTGGGTACAAACGACAGCGTGACTTCCTGAATCTGCGTGATCGACTGCATCAGCGAGATGGCGAATCCCACCACGAGAGCGGTGATGAGAACAGGCGCCGACAGCTTGGCAGCGAGAATGAGCGCCTGCAGACCGATATCGAGCACCGCGTTGGTGTTCATGTGGCCATCTGATAACTGCCGATGAGGCTCGTGATGATGAGCCCCCAGCCGTCGACGAGCACAAACAGAAGAATCTTGAACGGCAGCGAGATCATCACCGGCGGCAGCATCATCATGCCCATCGACATCAGCGCCGCAGAGACGACGATGTCGATCACCAGGAATGGGATGAAGATGACAAAACCGATGATGAACGCGGCACGCAGTTCCGAGATCATGAACGCGGGAATGAGCGTCAGCAGGGTGACCTCATCGGGATTGTCCGGGTTCGGCTGATCGGCGGCCCGGGTCATCAGGGCCAGGTCTTCGCCGCGTGTGTTGGCGAGCATGAATTGCCGCAGCGGCTCCGAACCCAGACTCAGCGCGTCGGTGAAGTTCAGTGAACCGTCGAGGTACGGCTGCAATGCGATGTTGTTGATGTCGGTCAGCACGGGCGCCATGATGAACAGGGACAGAAAAAGAGCCAGTCCGGCGAGCACCTGGTTGGGCGGGATCGACGGGAGTGCGAGGGCGTTGCGGGTCATAGCGAGCACCACGAAGATCTTGGTAAAGCTCGTCATCATGAGCAGCAGCGCCGGTGCGACCGACAGCAGGGTAATGCCCAGCAGGGTGACGATTGCCGATGAGGGCGCACCGTTGGGACCATTAATGTCTACAGTGAGGCCGCCACCACCGGGGTCAGTCGGGTCGGTCGGATCGGTCGGAGGCGTCGGGTCGATCGGCATGGCGTGGCCGGCCGTAGCTCCCAGCCAGAGCAGCACCGTCGTGGTCAATACGATTAAAACGATGAACAGGCCGATGCGCGCAAAACGGGCCCGGGTGCCGAACCGATACGGCGGAGTATTCACCGGCCCTGCCGAAGGAGTGCGGCGGTCTGGCGCCACGTCGACGGCGACAGGATCGACCCGGCTAGCGGGGCGGAGGGCGTTACGCGAGTCGCGTCATCCGCTTCAGCCGCGGCCAGGGAACGGGCGAACGCCGTCGCTGGTGCCGATTGCGACCCGCCCAGCACCGAAATGGCGGCGTCGAGGGTCGAAACCGTCGTCGGCACCAGGCACTTCTCATGCAGCACGGTCACGGCCTGCTCGGTGACGCCGAGAACGAGGCGCGTTCCATCGACCTCGACGACGACAACGGATGCCTTCTGCCCGATGGGCTGACGGCCAACGACGGTCACCGGGTTGGCCACACCCAACGCGCGCGTTGCCCGTGACAGGCGTCGCTGCAGGTACCAGAGCAGTGCCAGAACCACGCCCAGTGACAGGACGACGCGCACCGCAACAATAAGGGTGTCCACTTACGACAGGCCATCCGCTACATCGAGAATCTGGGTGATGCGCACGGCGTAATCCTGGTCGACGACGACGATTTCGCCGTGGGCAATCAATCGACCGTTCAGGAGAATATCGGCCGGGGCTCCCGCCGAGCGATCCAGCTCGATGACGGCACCCGGTTTGAGCGACAAGACGTCACGCACGGACATGCGGGTGCGCCCGATTTCGACCGTCAACGACATCTCGACGTTGCTGATGCGCCCGAGGTTGCCCAGTGCTGTGCGCTCTGGCGCCGATCCTGGTCCGCCAACAACTCCGTTCTGCCGCAGCCGAATGGCAAACCAACCGGTCACGACCCCGCCCGCGCTCAGTTCAAAAACCTCGGTCTCTTCGGCGGCGAACAGCGCTGAGGCGTCTTCGACCCGGGAATCGCCGAGCACGCCGATTCCGAGCACTCCGGAGGCGCTCTCCAGGGCCGGACGCAGAACGTCCTGGCTGGAGACGAGCTGCGAGTTCGCCCCTGCAGCGGCATCGAGCGACGCGGAATCGGTGAGTACAACGGCCAGGTCCGCGGATGTCGTACCCACAAACGAGGCCACAACGGCCGAACCGATACGCGATGTCAATTCGGCGCTGCCGAGGTGCGGCAGTGCCTGTAGCGGCACCGTCGTGGGCAACACGCGGATGAGCGCGTCGACGGCGACTTCGGGAATAGATCGGGTAGAAATCATTGGGTTGTTTCCTCGGTATCAGTGACGATGCAGGCCAGCCGGGAACCGTTGGCTCCGACGGCCGCGCGGGCCAGCGACTGGCCGTCAACGGTCAGATTGAGCGGACGATGCTGGGGATGCGGAATGTGCAGAACATCGCCGACCGCCAGGGACAGAATGCGACTGGGCAGTACGTGGGCGGTCTCGAGTCGAAGCGATACATCAACCGGTACGGCCGCGATCTGTGCCTGCAGAAATTCGGCAGCGTTCGACATGGTGCTCGTGGGGTTTGCTTCGCCGAGTTGCGGCATCAGGGCCGCAGCGGGAATCGCCACCGTCGCTGTGGCGGTGACCTTTTCCACTCGAATTGCGAAGGTCGCAACCACCATGAGGTCGCCGGTTGCCGCCGCCTGGGCGAACTGGGAGTTGTACTGGATGGCCTCGACGCCCATTTCGTCGACGATCAATGACCCAAAGGAATAACGCAGGTCTTCGAGGCTTTCCGAAATCAGCTTGCGAATCAGGGCCAGCTCTATCTGGGTGAAGTTGCGTTCAACGAGCACCGGGATGCTGCTGCTGCCGCCGAGCATGTGGTTCACCCAGGTGAGTGCCGACGTGGTCGGAAACTGAATGACCGCGCGGGCTTCCAGGCCGGCGACCGTGCACAGCACCATGGCCGTTTTCGGCGGTAGCGAACCCGCGTACTCGTCGTAGGTGGCCATGAGTACCTGCTCGCAGGTCACCATGCACAGCACGCGTACGCGTGCGGTCAGCTGGGTGCCCCACTGCCGCGCAAAAGTCTCAAAGGCCAGTTCCAAAACGCGGGAGTGTTCACGAGCCAGGGTGGTGGGCCGCCGAAAGTCGTACAGCTCAACACTTCTTGCCGCTTTAACGAGCGCGCTGTTGCCGACCTGATCCTGGACTGTCACGTTGGGACTATCGACCGACGCGGTCGAAAGGTAAGAAGTCTCAGCTAGCGGATGCGCCGCATCGGTTCACGGTCAATTCTCGGCCACGACTCCGGGAATGAGTGCTCGCACGCTGTCCGGCTGGTCTGAGAGCAGCACGATGTCGACCCGGCGGTTCTGCGCCATGTCCGCAAGTGTGGATCCGGTGTTCGCCGGCTGAGCCGACCCAAAAGCGACTGCGGAGATCAGGTCTCCGGCGACGCCGCCCTGCTCCACCAGGCGACGCAACACCTGGGTAGCCCGGCTGGCCGACAATTCCCAGTCGGTGGGGAAGGTGGCGGACTGGCCGTGTTTGTCCGCGTGCCCTTCCACCGAAATTTTCTGCGCGGTGGCCACGAGGGCCGGTGCTGCGGCATCGAGCACCGTGATCGCAGCCACCGTGAGCTGGGCGCTGTCCGGTGCGAAGAATGTTTCACTCCCGACCAGCCCCAGGGTCAGACCACGGTCGGTGATGTGAAATTCCACGAGATCGGCTACCCCGGCTGCGGTCAGGTTACCCGTGACAGCAATCTCAAGCTGATCAAGCTTCGCGACCTCCCGCGCGGCCGCTTCGGCGTTTGCCGTTGCCAGGGCGGTCGCGTCGGCCGGATCGAGAGCATCCGCTGAGTGCGTGACTTCCGTGGGCGATTCGCCCTCGTTATCGATAAGGTCAGCCGGAACAACGACTCCCTCCGCGGTGTCGACCTTGCCGGCATCCACCGCTCCGAAACCGGTGGCCAGGGAGTTGGCCAGCTGCTCGTACTTGTCCTGGTCGACGGTCGACATGGCGAACAGCACGATGAACATACACATCAACACGGTAACCATGTCCATGTAGGAAGCCATCCACCGTTCGTCGGGGTGAACGTCCTCCTCTTCCACCATTTTGCGGCGCTTGGCCCGCACACTCATGCTGCTTCGGGAAGGTCTTTATCCTTCCCCTTACCCTTGCCACTGGTCTTAGTTTTGGTCTTGGTCTTGGCGGCTGCCCCGGCGGTATCCGCTGCGCCGTCTTTGCCCTTGGCACCGACTTTCGGCAGCAGCTCAGCGGGAACCATGGCGCGCAGGCGTTCTCCGAGGAGGCGTGGCTGACTGCCGGCCTGCACGGCCAGGGCGCCTTCCAAGACCAGAGTCATACGGTCGGCTTCGAGGTCGGCCAGGCGGCGCAGGCGTGAGCCGAGCGGTAGCCAGATGAAGTTGGCCGAGAGCAGGCCCCAGAGAGTTGCGACGAAGGCGGCCGCGATCATCGGTCCCAGTGTCGCGGGCGTGTCCAGGTTTTCGAGAACGTGGGTCAACGATACGACCGTGCCGATGATGCCCACCGTCGGGGCGTACCCGCCGAGACCGGTGAAAAATTTGGCGGCATTTCGATTCGATCGAGCCGCTGTCGCGATCTCGTCCTCGAGGAGCATCCTCAGTTCATCTCCGTCTGTACCGTCGGCGATGTTTTGCAGGGCGCCGCGCAGAAACGGATCCTTGACGTTGTCGGCGGCCTGATCAAGCGCGAGCAGGCCGGAACTCCGGGCGGTTTCGGCAAGTCCGACGACCTGGTCGATAACGGACTGCGGCGGCGTGGTCTTGCCGAGGAACGCTCCAGGGACTGCCTTGAAAGCAGACGTGAAGTCCTTGATCGTGCCGCCCGCGAGGCCGACCGCAATGGTCGCGCCGAAGACCAGAATCATGGGCGCTGGCAGCAGGATAGACATGACGGAGGAATGTTCGATGGTGATCATGGCCACGAGGGCACCGAAGGCGAGTACCAGGCCGATCAGAGTTGCGGGATCCACTAGAGCTTCCTGGGGCCTCGTGGCAGGTCCCCGGCGCTCGGGTCGTAGGCGAGCGCGATGACGTGGGCACGGTAGCTGGCGATTTTCTCGATGACGTCTTCCATGGACTCGGTGACGATGAAGTTGGCGCCGTCGACCATGACGAGTGTTGTATCCGGGTTCGCGTGGATGCGCTCGATCAGATCCGGGTTAATCGCAAAGTGACTGTCATTCAGCCGCGTAAGTACGATCATGTGCTCATCCTGTCTCGAACGACTCGAGGGAGGCGTCATTGTGTACCATCGGCCGCCGAGCGGCTCATGTTAGCTAGCTCAACGGCGCTCACTAGACAATTTTGAGGGGTTGTCTGTCCTTGCAACCAGCCGAAGTCGTCTACTGAGCGCGGCGGAGCCATCCGCGACGCATCAGGGTTGCGCTCGATGCGTGCTACCAGTTCGCGCTCGTGACGCAGATCCTCCGCATTGACCCGGGTGACGTGCAGCCCCTCGGACTCCATGTCGGCCGTGCGCGTGAGGTCGCGGCGCCACTGGCGCTGATCGGTGCAGTGGTGGTCGCCCTTCTATTCGAGCAGCTCACCGTAATCCTAGAAGTAGTTCACGCCATCAGGATGACGCATCCCGCGCATCCCCGGAAAGTTATGCACAGCCCAAACTCAGTAGACAAGATTGTGGGGTCCGGAAGTTTTGGGACCCCATAAACGTGTCTACTGAGCGCGATTACCGCTTCAGGTTGGTGAGCTCCTGCAAGACCTCGTCTGAGGTGGTGATGATTCGGGCGTTGGCCTGGAAGCCGCGCTGGGCGACGATCAGGTTGGTGAATTCCTGCGACAGGTCGACGTTGGACATTTCGAGCGCGCCGCTGGTCAGCGAGCCGAGGCTGCCGGTGCCGGCGGTTCCGAGTTCGGCGCCACCGGAGTTGAAGGTGGCGCGGTAGGCGGAGGAGCCGGCCTTTTCGAGCCCGCCCGGGTTGACGAAGGTGGCGAGGGCGATGCGGCCGATGGCCTGCTGCTGACCGTTGCTGAACAGGCCGACGAGGGTTCCGTCGGCACCAAGCGTGTAGCTGTTGAGCGTGCCGGCCGCGTTGCCATCGTCGGTGTTACCGGCAACGGTGGCGAGACCGGCGAAGCCCTTGAGGTCGTTCAAGTTCATGGTGATCTTATCGACCACAAAACCAGTGACATCTCCGAAGTCGCCCGTCGGCGTTCCGTCTGCTGCGGTCTCTGCGGTGAGCTGCACGGCGTCAGCCGGGTCGCCACCGGTTTGGCCAACGGTCCAGCCATCCGGCGTTGCCGTACGCGTGAAATCCAGTGACACCGTGCGCAAGTTTCCCAGGTCATCGAAGACATCAACGTTGCGTGTGAGGATGGTGCCGTCTGCCGCATCCGACGGCAGGTTGCCGCTGAAGGTCGCGGCGGTCGAAGCGGATGCCGGCACGATCGCGCCAACCGGCAGAGTCATGTTTCCGGTGGCTCCGCCAGCGTTGACGACGCCGTTGGTTGCGCCCCAACCCTGCACGATTGCGCCGTCGGGCGAGACCAGTCGGCCGGCCGAGTCGAAATTGAAAGAACCGGCACGGGTGTAAAGGATTTCGTCGCCGAGCGACGTCACGAAGAAGCCGTCGCCGTTGATCATGAAGTCGGTGGTCTTGCCGGTCGCCTGCGAGGAGCCCTGGGCGAAGTTCGTGGAGATTCCGGCGACCTGCACACCGAGGCCGACCTGGGCCGGGTTGGTACCACCGGTGGTGGCCGTGGCGCCGCCGGCGGCCTCGGTGAGCTGCGACAGGGTGTCTTGAAACTGAGCGGCGGACGCCTTGAACGCCGTCGTATTCACATTGGCGATGTTGTTACCGGTCACGTCGAGCATGGTCTGGTGTGAACGAAGGCCAGAGATACCGGAGTAGAGAGAACGAAGCATGGGGTGCTGCCTTTCAGGAAAGAATTATGCGGTGCAGTTGGTGGGTCGAGGAAAAACCTCGGATCAGGCCGCGGTCGTCGCCTCCGCGGCGTCTGCGGCAACGGCGCTGGTCACGCCGGAAATAACATCGAGGGCCACCGGTTCACCGTTGACGGTGACCGTGGGCACGGGGCCGGCGAACGAGACCGACGACACGAGCCCCGTGATTTCGACGCCGTCGGCGTCGGTATAGGTGACCGTCTCCCCCACCAGGGCTGCCGCCGAGGTTCGCATCTGGAGGGAAAAGCCCTCCTCGCTTGCCGTGGCCATTTCGGTGAGCTTTTCCATCATGGCGAGCTGGGTGGTCTGGGCGATCATCTCGTTGGTATCCATCGGAGCGCTGGGATCCTGGTTTTGCAACTGCGTCACCAGCAACGACATGAATACCTCCGAGTCCATGGACTGGTTGGGGGTGCGCGTCGTGGTCGTGGACGAGTACATTCCGGTCGGAGCGGCGGCAGTAGCTGCCATGGCGTCGATTGTCACGGTTTTTCTCCTTCTAAGCCAGTACGTCGATGGTGTGGGTGGACCCGAATTGGGGTGGTCGCTGCTCCTGGGGAGTGTCCGGTGCTCGTTCGGCTGGGCCACGAGCGTCGGGATCGCGTCCGTCAGCCTCGGAGCGGGGCTGACGGGTCGCACTGGGATCGCCGGCCTGGCTGTCGGACGACAGGTCGAGCTGCGCGCTCAGCCCGGAACCGGCGAGGTCACGACGCAGGTCGGGCAAAATCACACGCAGGGCCTCGCGGGCCAGATCGGTAGGAGCGAACAGCTCCACCCGAATGCCCTCCCCCGTCACGTGCGCCCGCACGGTGACCGGTCCCAGGTTGTCGGGAGACACGCTGATGGTCAGTACGTGCTCGCCGGGAGCCGCGGTGGCGAGCGAGAACAGCGGCTTCATGATCTGCGCGGTGAGCGGAAGGGCGGTAACCGAAGCGGGTGCGGCCACCAGGGTGGCCGTGGGGGTCGACATCGCGATGGGCACCGAAGTGGGTACGGCGGGTGTCGAGGGGGCGACGGCTTCGGCGCCGGCGCCTCGCCCGGTCAGCCGTATGGAGTCCGGCAGCGCGGAGCCAGCCGTCCCCGTGCCGGCTACCGCGGTGTTCTGTGCTGCACCGGCCTGTGCTGCACCGGGGAGGCCGGGGGCGCCGGCCAATATTGCAGCTCCGGCGGTCGCTGACGTGGGCAGGGCCGACAACACAGTGGCATCCCCTGTGGCATCAGACGCGCCTGCTGCCGGGCCGGTGCTGCCGACCCCGGTCGCCGCCGCCTTACCGGCAGTGCCCGGAGCTGTTGCCGTGACGACGGAGGCGAACGCCGTGGCGGTCGGCCCCGCAGCAGCTGCGGCACCGCCTCTGGGCGATGCAGCAGCGGTGGTGCTCACCGCGGTGCCCGGTAGTGCGGGGATCGGCAGTGCGGGGATCGGTGCCACGGCAGCCGGGATATTCGACGCCGCCAAACCGGCCGCCGCTTCCAAGGTGCCGGCACCTGCGGCCAGGGCCGCAGCGGCCGTTGTGGGAGGGGCCATCGTATCGAGTACGCTCCAGCCGGCACCCGAAGCCGAGGTGCCCGAATGAGCCGTGCCGTCGACCGCAACTGTGTCCGTGGCCGTCACGCTTGGGGCGGCCGCCCCGTCGCCGGCCAACGTGAGAGCCGCCGAGAACGATACGGGGACCACCGGAATGGCGGAATCCGGGCGCGCTGGGGACGCAGTCGACGACGCCCCGGCCGCGGAATCTCTGGCATGATCCCCCGTCGACTCCGTCGACACCGGAGTCGACGGAGCGTCAGGTCGCCCCGCAAGGGTGTCATCCATGATCGACCCGAAGGCGTCGGCGCCCGGCGAAACCGACTTCGTCTCGCGCGGGGATGAAGGCACGGGCGGCGCTCCGGCTGGCCGAAATTGACCGAGGGTGAGAGTCATAGTGCGCTTCCCGTGACTGTTGAGTTCTGCTGGGCGAAAGCGGCAAAGGCTGCGTTGAGCCTGTCGGCAGAGCCGGCGCCCGTTACAGCGGTGTCGGTCGGAATGATGCGGCGGATGGTGGTGATGTCGGCATCCGTCATATAGGCCTCGCGCAGGCAGACGGTTCGACCCGGATACGGTGCGTGAATAACCTTGTTATCGCCGGCGTAGATGAGAATGTGGTCGCCACCACCGGTGACGATGAGGTCGCCAGGCTGGGCTTCCGCGAGGGAAGCGACCTCCGTTCCCATCTTCATCTGCCCCGACACGAGTCGGGGCAGTTCTATTCCAATATCGGCATAGACGGTCTGTACGAGTCCGGAGCAGTCCATTCCGCTGGAATCTTCACCACCAAACACGTAGGGTACGCCGAGGTATTTCTCCGCGGAGGCGACCACGTCGGTGCCGCTTGCACCCGTGCCCAAGCCGGTCGGGCCGGCTGCGGTCGTGCCGGCGGTGCCGAGCGCCGCCGCCAGGGTCGCGGCGAAGCTCCCAGCCGAGGCGGATGCCGCAGCGGTCGTCGCCGCCGCGGCCGTTGTCGTCACCCGGTCTGTCGACGCGCCGGAGAGCTGCTGCAGAGTGGCCTGGATCTGGCTGATCCGCCCCATGGCCGCGATCATCGTCATGGTGTCTCCTCCTCATTCATCGTGGCGGTATCGCTCGTGGCGGTATCGCTCGTGGCGGTATGGGAGCGATGCCAGCGTGCCCCGGCAATTTCGTCGAGCACGGTCTGCTCCGCGTGCAGGTCTTGGGCCAGCAGTGCGGCAGCGTGCCGCTCGTGCAGTTTTTCGAGCGCGACCGACTCGGCCCTGGCCGCGTTGTACGTAGTCTGGGCGAAGTCCAGGCTCACCTGATGATTGCGGCCGACGGCTTCGAGCTCGGCAAGCATGCTGCGCGACGACGACCGCGCCGCTGCCATGGCGTTGAGCGCGGCGATGGTTTGCGGGGAATTGCCGAGGGCGCTAAGCGCGGTGCGGGCGCGCCCATGGCGGGCCTCGCTCGCCGCCACCCGGGCGTTCGCTTCGGCGAGGTCAAGGGCAGCCTGGTCCTGCTGCAGCTTGCGCAATCGCAGCAGTCCGGCGAGGGGAAAGAGGCGGCTCATGCGACAGCCCCGAACGCACGGGTCAGTTGGGTCAGCTGGGCCCAGGCCTGCTCACTGGGAGTCTGGTCGTTCATCCGCTGCTGTAGAAAAGCTTTGATGGCCGAGTCATTCTCAACGGCCGCATCGACCAAGGGGTTGGTGCCGACCCGGTACGCTCCGACGTCGAGCAGGTCCTGCGCGCCCTGACGGGCCGCCATCACCGTGCGCAGGGTCGTCGCGATCGCGTTTCGTTCCGCGCTGTTCACCCGCGCAGCAACGCGAGAAATGGAGGAGAGCACATCGACCGACGGAAAATGGCCGGTGATGGCGAGCTTACGGTCGAGCACGACGTGACCGTCGAGAATAGACCGCGCCGCATCTGCGATCGGTTCGTTGTGGTCATCACCGTCGACGAGCACCGTGTACATTCCGGTGATCGAGCCGGTCTCACCGGTTCCGGCGCGTTCGAGGAGTCTGGCGAGCACCGAGAACGTCGAGGGCGGGTAGCCACGGGTAGCCGGCGGTTCGCCGACCGAGAGGCCGATTTCGCGTTGGGCCATGGCGACGCGGGTGAGCGAGTCCATCATGAGCATGACGTCGGCGCCCTGATCGCGAAACGATTCGGCGATGCGGGTCGCGGTGAACGCGGCGCGCAACCGCATCATTGCGGGTTCGTCCGAGGTGGAGACCACGACGATGGAACGGGCCAGGCCTTCCGGGCCGAGATCGTCTTCGAGAAACTCCCGAACCTCACGCCCGCGCTCCCCCACCAGTGCGATGACCGAGACCTGGGCATCCGTTCCGCGGGCGATCATCGACAGCAGCGACGATTTTCCCACTCCGGAACCGGCAAACAGCCCGAGGCGCTGGCCGCGGCCGACCGTCGTGAGCGTGTCAAGAACGCGTACGCCCAAGTGCAGCGGGGTCGTGATGCGCGCCCGGTGCATGGCCGACGGGCTGTCGTTTTCGAGCAGAACGGCACCGTCGGAATCGAGCGGCCCCTTGCCGTCGATCGGGCGCCCGAGACCGTCGATGACCCGTCCGAACAGACCGCGACCGGTGGGCACGAGCAGGGGCGAACCGGCTGATCGCACCCGGGCTCCCGCTTGCAACCCGGTGATGCGGCCGAGCGGCATACAGCGGATACTGGTCTGGGTCGTGGCAACGACCTCCGCATCGATTCCTTCGTGGCCGGGACGGGCGTCGAGGGTGACAATGTCGCCGATGGCCGAGCGCAGGCCACGCACCTCCACGCCGAGCCCGACGATGGACGACACGATACCGACCCGCTCCGGGCGGCCCGCTTCGATCGCCTGCGCGAGCTTTGGCGCCCGCGGGCGCCAGGCCGTGATCATTCTTCGACCTCGGCAAGGGCGGCCTTCGCGCGGGCGAACGCCGTGCCGATGCGTGCGTCGAGAAACCCGTCACTGAATTCCGTGATGGCGTCGCCGCGCTTGAGCCGGGAATCGGCGACAAAGCGGATGCTCTCCAGCGCCCGCGTCTGCGCGTTCAGCACGACGAGGTCTTCCGGGTGCATGCGAATGCTGTGGACCTCGCTGCGATCCAGCTGGTCGGGCTGATGCAGGGCGCGTTCCAACGCCCGGCGAGCGGATGGCTCGGTGTGGCTGAGTTCGCAGCCGAGTATGGCTTCGGCCAGTTCGAGAGAAGTGTTGACGAGGGTGGATTCCGCCTGTTGAATAAGCGGGATGCTGCGTTCGTCGAGGGCGCGGGCTGCGGCGGCAAGCAAACGCACCGCGTGGTCGATCTGAGCTTCGCCGTAGCGTTCATTTTCGGCGTGTTCGGCGTTGATCTCGTCGGCGCGGCGCGCGACATCCTCTGCGGCCAGGCGCAGCCCTTCGGTGTAGCCGGCGGCGTGGCCTTCTGCGCGCGACTGCTCGGCTGCACGGTCCTGTTCCTCGTCGTGCAGACGGGGAAAGGCCATACGGCCGAATCCGGTGTCAGTTGACATATTCGTCCTCGGCACCGCGCTGCACCGTGATGCTCCCCTGCGCTTCCATATCGCGAATAGCGCGCACGATTTCGGCGCGGGCGTCTTCGACCTGGCGCATGCGCACCGGACCAAGGCTTTTGGTCTCGTCGTCGAGCACATCGCGGTTGCGCTCGGAGAGGTTGGCCCGAATGACCTCGATGACGGCGTCGGTGCTGCCTTTCATCGCCATCGCCAACACATTCGTGTCGATACCGCGCAGTACCTGTTGCACGTCCCGGCTTTCGAGCTTGACGATGTCCGCGAAGGTGAGCATGCGTGAACGAATCTCTTCGGCGAGGGCCGGGTCGCGTTCTTCGAGACTTTCCAGGAGCGCCCGCTCGGTGGCGGCATCCGCTCGGTTGATGATGTCGACGAGCGGCTGGATACCGCCGATAACCTCTGCGCTGGCCCGGGCCACGATCTTGCCCGTGCGCAATTTGAGTGTGTCTGTGACTATGCGAATGGCCTCGGGGGTGGCACTGGACATGGTGGCGATACATTGGGCTACGTCGGTGCGCAAGCTGGCGTCCATGCCGGCCAGAACGGCCGATGCCTGATCGCGCCTCAAGTGCGCCAGAACGAGGGCGACGGTCTGGGGCATTTCGCCATCGAGCAGGGTGAGCACGTCACCGGGCTCTGATGGGTCCAGAAACTCGAAAGCCTTGCCTGCCATCGAAGTGGCAACCCGGTTCATGACGCCGGCCGCGCGCTCAGCACCGAAGGAGGCCTCGAGCAGGCCTATCGCGAAGTCGTGGCCGCCCCTCGACAGACGGCGGCCCTTGAGGCTAATTTCGTGAAACTCGTTGAGTGTGGCTTCGGCCAGTGCCGGATCGACGTTGCGCAGTTGAATGATCTCGCCCGCAATGACCTCGGCTTCGATATCGCTGAACTCCTTCATGACCTCGGTCGCGCGCTGCCGGTCCATGTTCATGAGCACGACGGCAACCTTCTGGGTGCCGCTCAATACCGTGAGTACCTCGCTCATGCGGGCTGCCGGTCGTCCATGAGTCCCCGCAGGAACTCCGCGGTGCTGCGCGGGTCGCTCTGGGCGAGCGCGTCGATTTCTGCACGACGGATGTCGGTGTCGCTCGGCACGAACGCCACGGTCGGGAGGATCTTGGTCGGGGTGTCGTTGCCCTGGTCGAGGAACAGGGTTGCCGGTGACGCGGTGACCGACAGCGGTGTCGGCGCTGCACCGAGCGCATCCTGCATTTCGGTCAGATCACCGATCTCGACCGTTTCCCGGCTCTGGCGCCTGGACCGACGGGCGTACAGAATGAGGGTGACAACGAGCGTGACAACAATGCCAGCGGTGATCACGGCCACCCGCACAATATCGGCGAACCGGTCGGCGGCCGCGGCATCCGCTGCCGCTTGGAGCGCTGCGGCTGCCGCTGCGGCACCGGCGGTGTCAAAGGCCATGACCTCGACGGTGACGGCGTCGCCGCGAATGGCGTCGATTCCAGCGGCGGACGTGACGAGAGAGGTGATATCCGCCACGTTGAGATTGGCGGCGGCATCCGCGTCGACGGCCACGGAAACCGTCTGCCGGGTGATTGCACCGGCCGGAATAGTGCGGCTCTCGGTCACTTTATTGACGGCGTTATTGCGCGTGGTCGACTCGCTCGAGAACGTGCCGTCCGTGGCGCCATCGGCCGCGACTGCCGCCTCTGCACCGAGCACGCCAGCGGCGTTGCCCCCGGTTCCCGTATAGGTTTCCGTGTCGACGGATTCGTTGAGGGCCGGAGTCTCGATCGGGGTGGTGAACGACTCTTCCACCCGTTCGGCCGATTCATAGCTCATGTCGGCAGCAACGACGACGGTAGCGTTGCCGGCACCGACGACCTTGTCGAGCATCGCCTGCACTGCGGTACTCACACGAGATTCATAGTCAGAGGCCTGCTGCTCCGCTCCCCCCGTGGCGCCGATTCCGACGGCCGACAGCACGGCGCCGCTCGAATCGACGACAGCCACGTCGGCCGCGGACATGCCGTCGATCGACGCGCTGGTCAGGTGCACAATCGCCTGAACTTGGTCGTTGGAAAGCGAAACGCCGTTTTCGGTTTCAACGAAAACGGATGCCGTCGGGTCGTTCTTCTCCGACACGAACACGCTGTCTTCGGGGATCGCAAGCCGCACCGAAGCAATTTGAACGCCGTCGAGCGCACCGATGGTCTTGGCCAATTCGCCTTCGAGCGCCCGCTTATACGTTACGGACTGTTGAAACTCACTCGACGTGACACCCATCGTGTCGAGCAAAGAATATCCCCCGGTGCTCGACGTGGGCAGGCCGGCCGAGGCCGCCTTGATGCGTTCGTCGTAGACGTTCGCTTCGGGCACCAGAATGGTGGCGCCGCCGTTTGCTAGTTCGTACTCCACGCCGTCAGCCCGCAGTTGCTCGACAATGCTATTTGCGTCTTCGCCGCTGAGACCGGAGAACAGGGGCGTGAAGGCCGGCTTGGTCACCCACATGCTGAGCGCGGCGATGCCGAGTACGAGCACCGCGACGCCAATGATTGCGACCGTGCGCTGGGCGATGGTGAACTCGCGAATGGCGTTTCCGAAGCGTTTAAACACGCTGGTGACCTGCCGGGGCATCAGGCCTGCATCCTCATGATCTCGTTGAAGGCGTCGACGCCTTTGTTACGCACTGCGGCGACGAGTTCCATGGTCACCTGCGCGCGAGTCGACGCAATGGTAGCAGTGTGAATGTCATTGAGGTCACCGGTCACGGCCTGAATAGCAAGGGCGTTCGAAGTTCCTTGCAGCTGCTGCAGGTTGTCGATGGCGCCCGACAGGGCGGTGCCGAAGCCGGAGCCGTCAAGGCTCTGCGTGGCGGTCGTGGCAGAAGTGCCCATGACGCCGGAGAGCGACGTTGCGGCGGCGGTTGCGTTGATAGCACTGAGCGGCATCAGCCACGTCCGATCTGTAGTGCGGCTTCATAGGCAGTCTTGGCCCGGTCGACGACGGCGGCGTTGGCCTGGTAGCCACGCTGAGCCATGATCAGGTTGCCCATCTGCTTGGCCATGTCGATTTCGGGGTAACGCACGTAACCGTCGGCATCGGCCAAAGGATGCTCCGGCTCATACACGATGGTTCCCTCCGGGCTACCAAACGCGGCACTTGCGCTGGCTCCGACGTTGCCGGTGCCTTCCTGCGCCACGATGTAGCGTTCCTGGAAAGCGGCGTTGTTGGTCGCGGTGGCGGTGTTGGCGTTGGCGAGGTTGTCGGCGATGGCATCGAGCCATTTGCGATGTACGGTCATCCCGCTTCCGGCGATGCCGATGGCGTCGACCATCAGGCGGTTTTCATTGCGGCGCGCATTGACGTTGCTGGTCCTTCGACGGCCCGAGCCGCGAACTGGTAGCGCAGCAGCGCATCGATGTTGGCGAGCGTCTCGGTGTCGAGGTTGACGTTGTTGCCGTTGAGCAGGGTCGGATCCAGTGAGCGCTCGGTCGTGGACGCCGCAACGCCGCTGCCATCGGCGACAGATTTTGCCAGAGCGTTCTCGAAGGAGACGATCTTTGCGTGGTAATTGGGCGTATTGATATTCGCGATGTTGTTCGCGATGGTGCGCTGGCGCAGGGCCAGACCGTCCAATGCGCTGGTGAGGGCTAGAGAGGTCACGGAATCAAGCATGCGTACCCGCTTCGTCGACGAAAGACAAGACGGCCGATCCGTGGCCTGATTGTGAGCAATCCGTGCTCACCCCTTGCTATCGACCGCCCCGACAGATGCGTAAGCAGTTCGTAAGAACAATTCCCAAGTTTGTTGCGCTACGCGTAGTGGCAGGTGTTAACCGGCCACATCCAGATAGACGGATGCCCGCGCATCCCGCTCCGGAGGCACCGACCGCACCGCGGTGAGGTGTTTCAGGGTGAGTGTGCGCGCCCGTTCCAATTCATTGATCAGCTTCTGCTGGTTGTGCAGGAGGTCCTGCACGCGTGCGGCAAGTTCTGCGGGAATCGCACCGAGCCCTTTCGGTGCCGTCCAGGCCGCTTCGACCGGCGTAATAACTCCCCCGCCTTCGCCGGTCGATCCCGTTGCGACCCCCCCGGAGCCAACAGAACCCGCCTCGCTGTCCGACCGGCCGACCGCCATCGACAGAGCCGCAGCGTCCAGTCGAATCTCCAGATCGTCGAGCGCAGCTTCCCAGGCGGACAGGTTAGCCAATGCCGAGCTCACCGCTTCGGTGGGCCGCTGTCAACGGCGCGGCCGGCAGCAGCTCGGCCGCTTCGTGCCAGGTCTGCCGCAGCGGCTCCAGCAGCACGATGCACTCGCGCGTGCGGGCCGGGTCGCGGCTGGTGTTCGCGCTGACCATTGCGGTCGACACATAGGTATAGAGCGAGAAGAGTCCCTCGCCGCCGTCCCACGCCTCGACGATGAGCGACGTGCTCAACTCCGACACGATCGCCTGGGCGTGCAGCAGATTGTCTGACGCCATCTGCCAGTCCTGGCGCTGCTGGGCCGCTTCGGCGCGGTTCAAGTCGAGCAGCAGCCGGTCGTAGAGCATCGTGAGCAGCCGAACCGGGGTAGCCGAGAGCACCGCGTCGCGGTTGTAGCGCGATCGCTGCGCGTTGGATCCTGCACTCATGGTCATCGTCATCATTTCGAGGTTGAGCTGGTCAGGGCGCTCACCTGGGCACTAAGCCAGGCAGACTGAGCGTTCATGCTGCTCAGCTGCACTTCCATCGCGGCGTAGGTGCGTTCCAGGGTAGACCGGCGCGATGCCAGTCGGAGGTCCCAGCTGTCGATCTGGGTGCCGAGGCTCTTGACGAGGCTTTCCTGGCCGGTGATCTTGCCGGTGATCATGCCGTCGTACTTGTCGGACGCGTTCTCCGCCGCTGCCCCCACGCGCGCGGCGATCTCGGCCAGCACGCCCTTGACATAGTCGGGGTCCTCGGCCATCGCTGTTGCGAACTTGGTTGAATCAAATTCCAGCGTGCCACTCTTGGTGATGCTGATGCCAATGTCCGACGGCGACCTGCCGCCGACCGGGGCCGAGGCCGCGTTCAAAATGGACTGCTTCACGTCGCGCACGGTGCTGTCGCCGGTGAAGACCCCCGCCGACAGCACGGCCTTTCCGGTGGAATCCGTGCTGTTGACCACGGCGGATTTCGTTGAGATCAGGGCGAAGACCCCATTGAGCGCGCCCACCAGGTCAGAAGCGATAGTGCTCACCGCGGCATCGTTGCGGGTGACGCTCACGGTCACCGGGTCGGTCGACACAGCGGATGCCGTCACCGAGACTCCGGGCAGCAGGTCACTGAAGGTGTTGGTCGCCGACGTGATCGTCTGCTGGGCGCCGGTATTGGCCCAGAGCCGCACCGAGGCATCCTGCGCTGTCTTGATCTCGGTCATCGTTGGATCGGTCGCCGGATCGGACGGGTCGAAAGTGAACGCGAATGCGCTGGAGACTCCGGTCGACGTCGCGGTGAATTGCAAGCGATAGAGGGCGTTGCCGCTGCTGTCCGTTCCGGCGGCCACCTTCACCGCTTTCACTCCGGCATCGGAGGCGTTCACTGCCGTAATGACGTCGTCGAGGCTCGACGACCCGGCAGAAATGACGGTGGCCACGCCCGATGCCGTGTTGGTGATGGAGAAGTTGGAGCCGGGCCAGACGGCTACCGCGCTCGAGACCGATACTTGGCCCTGAGCAAGCTTGTCGACGACAATGTCGATCTCACCGCCGGTAGCCGTTGCCCCGGCCGAAACGGTGACGCCCGGGGAACTGCTCTTCGCCGAGTAGAGGTCAAGCGCGTCGGTAGCGGTCGCCTTTGCGGCGAGGGTGGCGAGTGAAGCGATCGAGGTGTTCAACCCCTGGAGCGCCGTCACCAGGGTGTTCGAGCTGGTAACCCTGGCCTTCAGCTGATTTTGCGGGCCGGCCTCAAGGGTCATCAGCGAGTTGATGAGCGACGTGGTGTCCAGGCCGCTGATCAGGCCATCGACTGCGAGAGACATAGAACGACCTTCTCTTAGTTTGTACTCTGGCAGACCGCAAGAAAGCGGATGCCCGTGCTGGTGTGAAAAAAGCCTGGGGGCTGCCGAGGCGCTTGTGCAGAACGCGCCTCGGCCGCCACCAAGCTCAGATCAGGATCGATCTGGTCGAGCGGTTGAGCTGGTGTTACTGGAGGAGCTGCAGAACGCCCGAGTTGGACTGGTTGGCCTGCGCGAGCATGGCGGTACCGGCCTGCGACAGGATGTTCGCACGGGTGTACTTGACCATTTCCTCGGCCATGTCGGTGTCGCGAATACGCGATCCGGCAGCGGTGAGGTTCTCCTTGGAGACGGCCAGGTTCTTGATAACGCTCTCGAACCGGTTCTGGTTTGCACCGAGCTCGGCGCGAGCACTCGATACGGCCGTGATCTGCTTGTCGAGTGTAACGAGAGACGACGCGGCGCCACTTGCACTGGAGAAATCCAAGCCGCCGATCAGGCTCTGGGTTGCAGCCGCCCCACCAAGGACAGCAGTGGTTGTCGTTTCCGCAATCACTCCACCGCTGAGCGACTTGATATTGAGCTTGCCTCCCTCATCCACAGAAGCAGTCAGAGCTTTGCTGAAGTTGGCATCACCATTCAATGCGGCTGCGGCCGTGGTCGCGGTATCTCCGGTAGTAACGCTGCCCGTCACAACGCTAACAACGTCGGCACCATTTGTAATGCTGAAGGTCAAGGCGCCGGTCGCGGTCGCAGCCCCGGCAAATGAGGTTCCGACGTTGGTTGAGGCGAGCCCCCTGCCGATGACGGCAACGTTCGCCTTGCTCAAATCAACGGCAATCTGGCTGCTGGCGTCGCCATTTGCGCCCACCTGAAAGCTCAGCACCCCTGCAGAGTCCGGTGCGCCGTTGAGAAGTGCCGTTCCATTGAAGTTGGTAGATTCGCTAATCCGTGTCAGCTCATTGGTCAGCTGTCCAACCTCGGTCGTGATCGCGGTGCGTGATTCGGCATTGTTCGAGTCGTTACCGGCTTGCACAGCGAGGTCGCGCATGCGCTGCAGAATGGAAGTGACCTCGTTGAGCGAACCTTCAGCGGTTTGGATGACGCTGACGGCGTCCTGCGCGTTGCGGCTGGCGACCGTGAGGCCACCGACCTGCGACTTCAGGCCCTCGGAAATGGTGAGCCCGGCTGCGTCATCCGCTGCACGGTTGATGCGAAGACCACTGGAGAGCTTCTCCAGCGACTTCGACAGGTCGTTCTGGGTTGTTGCGAGGTTGCGGTACGCGTTGTTCGCCGCAATGTTTGTGTTTACCTGCATGGCCATGATGAATCCTCCGTGATTGGGTCAAGTTCACCGGCCCATCCATGGGCCAGCACCATGAGCTATCGGCCAGTTTCGAATGCGGGTTAGAAATCCGCGAAGACTGATCTGCTGCGCACTTCAACGCCCTCAACGGTTCGTTCCATGGGCCGGACGATCCAACAGTTCAACTACCGACCGAGCGCTAGGGCAGAGTCAGGATGCGGCGCGGGAGGTATCGAGTTGCCGGTGCTCCTGCACGCTGTGGGTCAGACCGACGCTCGCCAGATCGGCGAGGCGGGCCAGGTAAGCGCTGCGTCGGGCCGGCGCTATGCGGGACTCCGGCTTGAACCCCGCCACGGTCTCGTCGGAGTAGTGCGTGACCAGCCCATCGCGCAACAGGCGAATCGCCTCCGCCCGCGTTTGCGACACGGCGGAGTGGGTGGTGCCGAGTTCAGCCGCGATGTCTTTGACGGAGCGATCGTCGAAATAGATCTGTTCGACGATGGCACGCATTTTGTCGGGCAGGGCGCCGACGGCTGCACGCAGGTAGACCAGGCGTTCGGTGGAGAGTAGGGATTCTTCTGGCATGGCGGTATCGGCCACGAGAAACTCGGCGGTTGTGTCATCGAGGGCCGAGAGGGTGCGGGCCGCGTCGGCCAGGCCAGCCGCTGCAGTGTCACGGTCGACACCGAGGGCGTTCGCGATCTCGTTCACGTTGGGGGTGCGCCCGAGCGCTGCCGAGAGCGTGTCCTGCACGGCGAGGGTTTCTTTGATGCGGCGGCGAGCCGAGCGGGTCGCCCAATCACTCGAGCGCATGTCGTCGGCGAAAGCGCCAATAATGCGGCGGCGGGCGAAAGCACCGAAGGGTACCCCCAGAGCCGGATCAAAGGCATCCGCTGATGTGATCAGCGCCAGTGCACCGGCCGACGCGAGGTCGTCGCGGGAGAGGTGACGAGCCTTAGCCCAGACCTCAGATACGAGATAGCCGACGAGCGGCAAATTCTCCACGACGAGCGCATTACGGTCTTTGCGATTCACAGTGCCCCCCGAAACATGTCACCTGTCTCCAGCGTGGGGAAATGCCCTGATCACCCCAACGCGAGGCACATTGACCTCATGGTCAAAGCTACCCCAGTTATGGGGAAATGAGGACCAAAAAATGCCCATTTTGGGCGTAGTTCCGTCCTCTCTTAAGAGGACAAACCGGCTATTTTCACCGCCAATTCCCTAACGGGCATGACAGGGTGACCGATAGTGATCTCGAATGAACTGGACGGCACGCATCGGTGTGACGCTGGCCTAGGCCAAAAATGATGGGTGGAGTAGTCATGGGCGCCAATGAACTGTCCGCGCTGCTATGGCGTGAACGCGAGCTGCTGGAGCTTCTCATCTTCAAGCTCCAGGAGGAACAATTGTTGCTTCAGGGCGGCAAATCGCGCTGGCTGCAATACGCCACTCGGGAAGTCGAGCAGGTTTTGACGTTGGTGCGGGAGGCAGGCCTCGGCCGCTCGGTTGAAGTCGCTGCGCTGGCCACACAGTGGGGCACTGCCGAGGACGCCACCCTGAGCGAACTCGCTGCACACTCCCCGGCCGGCCCGTGGGGCGAAATCTTCGCTTCTCACCTCAAGGCCATGGGCGATCTCACCGTTCAGATCAGGGAACTGCAGGGAACCAACGAACGATACATACGCGCAGCGGTTCGCTCCACTCAAGAGACCTTGAGCACGTTGAATGTCAACCCCCGTACCTACGACGCGAGTGGTGCAACCGCCGCTCCCGAAACCGTCGCTCGCATCTTCGACCGCAACCTTTAAGGCACCTCATGACCTGTAAGCGAAACGAATGGACCACCCGGTGAGCACTTTCGGCGGTTTGAACACCGCGTACACCGGCCTCGTCGCAGCGCGCCAAGGCCTCAACGTGGTCGGGCAGAACATTGCCAACGCCAATACGGATGGCTACACCCGGCAGCGCGTGTCGACCTCCGCTCTCGGGGCCACGGCTTCGACCGGCGTCTTTTCGCAGGGCGCCCGGGTCGGCGAAGGCGTAGCCATGGACGGGATCGAACGCCTCGCTAGTGCCCAACTCGACGCGCGGGTTCGAGCGACCGCCGCAACCGCCGGCTATACGGCTGTGCGCGCGAATGCGCTCGCCTCGGTCGAAGACTCACTGAATGAGCCCGGCGAAAACGGCATCTCTGCAAAACTTGACGAATTCTGGGCCGGCTGGCAGACCCTCGCCAATGGCACGGACACGGCCGCCCCTGCCGCGCTGCTGCTCGGAACGGCCGGCGAGCTGGTCACGCAGATCTCCGAGGGCTATCAGGCCGTCTCGAACGAGTGGTCATCGGTGCGCACCGACCTGGACAACATGGTCTCTGAACTCAACGGTGCGGCCGCTCAGGTCGCCGCGCTCAACGTACAGATTCGCCAGAGTCTGGCCACGGGCGGTACGGCCAATGAACTGCTCGACCAGCGCAACTCCCTCACCACCACGATCGCTGCCCTCACCGGCGCAACCGTCACAGAGCAGGCCGACGGCACCGTAAACGTGCTCGTGGGCGGTAACGCACTGGTATCCGGCGGGACGGCTCATCACCTGCGCGTCACTGGTGCACGGGTCATGCAGGACAACGTGTCGGTGCAGCTCGAATGGACAGACAACGCTCAGACACCGGTCTCGATGGCCAGCGGCGAAATCGCCGGCGCGCTGTCGCTGCTCGGCCCGGCCAGCAGTGGCGCCGGTGGCGCGCTGGCCGAAGCCGCGGCCTCGTACAACTCGTTCGCGAGCGATCTGGCCGACAAGGTCAACGCCATCTACTCGACCGGATTCACGCAAGCGGATGCGACCGACCAGAAGTTCTTCGCTGTCGCGTCTGGCACACCGGCCGCGCAGGCTCTCAGTATCGTGCCACAGGCATCCGCTGATATGGCCGTTCGCGCATCAAGTGATTCTGGTGCGTATGACAGCACGATAGCGGATGCAATCGCCCAGCTCGGCGCCGGATTCGCCCCAGATGGCAGCGTCATCGTCTCGCCGAGCACCGTCTGGTCGGACTTCGTGACGAAGACGGGCGTACTCACGCAGACCGAGCTGCAGTCGGCCTCCCTGGCCAGCTCGATGTCGTCGGGGGCCGCCAACCAACAACTCTCCAACTCCTCGGTCGACCTCGACGAAGAGAATGTGAACCTGCTCATGTTCCAGCACGCGTACCAAGGCGCGGCCCGCATGATGACGGCCGTCGACGAAATGCTCGATACCTTGATCAACCGCACCGGATTGGTCGGGAGGTAGATCATGGTTGATCGAGTGACCAACCAGACCCAGATGCGTGCGGCCCAGCGCAATCTGCAAGACAACCTGACCCAGCTGGCGCGATTGCAGGAACAAGCCAGCACGCTGAAGACCATCAACCGGTCCTCCGACGACCCGACCGCCGCCGCGGCCGCGATGTCCGTGCGCGCCGAGATACGCGCGGTCGATCAGTACAGCTCCAACGCTGACAACGGCAACGACTGGCTGACCACGATCGACTCGGCCCTGTCGTCGGCCACCGACATCATGAACCGCGTGCGCGACCTGACTGTGCAGGGCGCGAACTCCGGAGCGCTCACGGACGCTGCGAGGGAAGCGATCGCCGTCGAATTGGAAGGTCTCAAAACCGACCTCGCCACCCAGGCCAACACGACGTTTCTCGGCCGTAGCGTGTTCGCCGGTAATTCGGATGATGCGACGGCGTTTATCCTTCGGGGTTCGAACCCGGCGACTTACGAATATATGGGTGGCGCGGGCAGCGTCGAACGGCGCATCAGCGCCACCAGCACCGTGCGGGTCGACGCCGACGGCGGCGCGATCTTCGACACTCCGACCAGCGTGGGCTCCGGCTCGGTGTTCGATCTGCTCGACAACATCGTAGGAGACTTACGCTCGCCGACGCCCGTTGATGTGGGAGCACGCCTTACGACTATTGATGAACGGATGGCAGTCATGGTTGGTCAGCACACAGACGTCGGCGCCCGCCAGGTGCAAATTGAACGAGCCCAGTCCACCCTGCTCGAGAAAGCCGGCACACTGGATGCCCAGCGCTCCGGCATCGAAGACGCCGACCTCGGCCAGGTAATCCTCGATTTGAAACTACAGGAAATGACCTATCAGGCCGCGCTCGCTGTCACTGCCCGTGTACTTCAACCAACCCTGATGGACTTTCTCGCATGAGCAGTACTCTCACCAGCCCGACTCTGCGCTTTGTGTCGCCCCCGCCCGGGTTGGCTCCGCTCACCGACTTTGTGCTCGACGAGATCGACGGGGCCGCCGGTCTGTACTCGCTGCAGGCATCCGCTCAGCCGACCACGCGCCTGTTCGTGCTGGACGCGGCCATCTTTCTGCCGAGCTACACCCCGGCGATCTCCAGCGAGCAGTCCAAAGCCCTGTCGCTGACGACCCCCGACGACGCCCTCGTGCTCGTGGTCGTCAACCCCGGCGAGAGCACCACGACGGTGAACCTGATGGCTCCCATCGTGGTCAACGCCCGCACCGGTGCCTGCGCCCAGCTCATCCTCGATGACCAGGACTGGCCGCTGCACGCCGAGCTCGGCACCCTCGCCGCCTAACGCCGACTGGTGCCCGGCGCGTGACGTCTGGGGTGAATAGACTGCCAGCATGAATACAGTCTTACTCACCGGTGGTACGGGAACGCTGGGGCGCGCGGTCGCACCGCGGGTCGTCGCCGAGGGACACGACCTCAGAATTCTGAGCCGCACGGCGTCCGCCGATAGCACCAGATTCCTCGGCGACCTCGCCACCGGTGCCGGGCTGGACAGAGCGTTGCGCGGCGTCGACACGATCATCCACTGCGCCACCAATCCCCGGCGCGGCGACCGAAACCTGACCCAACGACTCATCGATTGCGCGGTGCGGGCCGAGAAACCGGCCCACCTGATCTACATCTCCATCGTCGGCGTCGATCAGATTCCGCTCGGCTACTACCGCGAGAAGCTCGCCACGGAGCAGGCTATCGCCGCATCGAGACTGGGGTACACGGTGCTGCGCGCCACCCAATTCCACAATCTGATCTGGAGCATTTTCCGTGCACAACGACGGATACCGGTGGTGCTCGCCCCGAGCATCCGGCTGCAGCCCATCGATGTGCGAGACGTGGCCACTCGGCTCGTTGCCCACGTCGCGACGGGACCGGCTGGGCAGACGCCCGACATTGGCGGACCAGAGATATTTTCGGCCCAACGGCTCGCCCTGGCCACCCTCGGCTCTCGCCGAGCCATCCTTCCGCTGCGCCTTCCCGGCAAGACTTTTTCCGCTTTCCGCGCCGGTTACAACCTCGTTCCCGCTAATCGGGCCGGCACCCGCACCTTTGCCCAGTTCCTCGCCGAGCGGTGATGCACGCAGTTCCGCCGGAACATCGACGGACTCGTTCGACAGTGTGCGGTGGAACGCGCGACTCGGCTACCGCGACTCCGCCTCGATCAGCGCAGCCTCGAAGGCGACCCACGGCAGCATGGCGCACTTGACCCTGGCCGGGTAGCGCGAGACTCCCCCGAAGGCGGCGGCATCCCCGAGAATCTCTTCGTCCGGTTCAATCTTGCCGCGGGAGCGCAGCATCTCGCGAAAGTTGTCGAGCAGGGCGCGTGCCTCGGCCGTGCTGAGGCCGCGCAGGGTGTCGGTGAGAATCGAAGCGGATGCCTGCGAGATCGAGCAGCCCTCCCCGGTCCAGACCAGCTCGGTGACCGTTTCGGTGTCGATCGAGACGCGCAGCGTGATCTCGTCGCCGCAGGTGGTGTTAATCTGGTGCGATTCGGCCACGCTCAGGCCGCTCGCGGCGCCGCGGGATACGGCCTCGGCCAGCGGCGCGAGTTCGACCGCTCCGTGGCGGGTTTTCGCGTGCTCGAGAATGATCGTCTGGTAGAGCTGCTGCAGGTCGCTCATGGCTTGACGCCGAAGAAGGGAGCGACCTCGGCGAGGGTGGCCAGGAACAGGTCGACCTCGTCGGTGGTGTTGTAGAGGTAGGTGCTCGCGCGCGTGGAGGCGGTCACGCCCAGGCGGCGGTGCAGCGGTTGGGCGCAGTGGTGACCGACCCGCACGGCGATGCCGGCATCGTCGAGAAACTGGCCGACGTCGTGGGCGTGCACGCCGGCGACGTCGACGGCGGCGAGCCCCAGTCGTTCCACGCCGAGTCCGGGGCCGAGCAGGCGCACGCCGGAGATCTCGGCGACCCCGGCGACCAGGCGCTGGCCGAGCTGGGCTTCCCACGCTGCGACCCGCTCCATGCCGGTTTCGCTCAGGTAGTCGACGGCCGCCGCCAGAGCGATGGCCTGCGAGATGCGCTGCGTGCCGGCTTCGAAGCGCTGCGGCGGCGCGAGAAACTCGGCAGTCTGCATGTTCACGGTCGTGATCATCGATCCGCCGGTGAGAAAAGGTGGCATTTCGGCGAGCAGTTCTGCCTTGCCGAAGAGAACGCCGATGCCGGTCGGGCCGAGCATCTTGTGACCCGAGAAGACGGCGAAGTCCACATCGAGCGCCTTCACGTTGACCGGCAGGTGTGGCACGGTCTGGCAGGCGTCCAGTACGACCAGTGCCCCGACTTTTCGGGCCAGCGCCACGAGTTCGGCGACCGGGTTGATGGTTCCGGTGACGTTCGAGCCATGCGTGAAAGCGAGCAGTCTCGTGTGTTGGCCCACGACATCCGCTGCGGAAAGCAGGTCGAGGGTGCCGTCATCGAGCACGGGAATGAAACGCAGGGTCGCCCCGGTGCGGAGCGCCAGTTGCTGCCAGGGAATGAGATTGGCGTGGTGTTCCATCTCGGTGACCACGATCTCGTCGCCGGCGCCCAGGCTGAACCGGCGCGCGGCGGGGCCGCCGAGGCCGAGCGAGGCGTTGGAGAAACTGTAGGCGAGCAGGTTGATGGCCTCGGTGGCGTTGGAGGTCCAGACGATCTCGTCGGCCTCTGCGCCGACGAACGCGGCGACTTTATCGCGGGCGGCTTCGAATACCTCCGTCGCTTCGACGGCGAGCGTGTGAGCGCCGCGGTGCACGGCGGCGTTTCGCTGCTCGTAGTATTCCTGCTCGGCCTCCATCACGCTGATCGGGTTCTGCGAGGTCGCTCCCGAGTCGAGATAGACGAGCGGATGCCCGTTCACCGTCTGGTGCAGCACCGGAAAGTCGTTGCGAATGCGCTCAACGTCGGTGTTGGTGAGCGGAGCCAATTCTGGGTGCTGGGCGGCATGGGCTGGGAAAACGGCGGACGATGGTGCAAAAGACGTCATACTCCAAGGATATTCCCTCGCCCCGAATGCGGACACCGCGAAGCGGAGTATGTCACGGCGGTGGAAAACCCGGCGGTAGCGTGTGAGGCTTGAGGGGTGACCAAGACCGCCGAACACACCGAGCTGCGCGAGGAGGTGTCACTCGACCGACCGTGGGTGACCCTGGTCTGGGACGACCCGGTGAATCTCATGTCGTATGTCGCCTACGTTTTTCGCAGCTATTTCGGTGTCACCCCCAAGCAAGCCGAACGACTCATGCTGCAGGTGCACAACAACGGCCGGGCCGTCGTAGCTACGGGCAATCGAGAATCCATGGAACGCCACGTCGAGGCCATGCACGGTTACGGTCTCTGGGCGACACTCGCGAAGGCCGAGGAATGAGCACCCTGCGGCGATTCACCCCGCAGCCGGACGGCATGTTGCTCGGCCGCTTCGAAGCGATCGAAGCGGACCTACTCGGCCTCGTCACTACCCAGCTTCTCGAAATGCTCCACTCCGGCAGCACCGACCCTCAGCTCGCCGCAAGCGACGGAGTCTTCGGCCGACTGCTGCCCGACGCCTACCGCGACGACGACGAAGCGGCGGCCGAATTCCGCCGCTTTACGGCGACCGGCCTGCTCGAGCGCAAAGCGCAGAATGCCCAGATCGTGCTGGACTCATTGGCTGCCGGCGAACCGGATGCCGCCACGCCCGACAGCGAGGATCGCCAGCCGGTCACGGTCAGTGTCGACCCCGACGCAGTGCAGGCCTGGCTGCGCAGCCTCACCGACCTGCGCCTGACCCTCGCCGACCGGCTGCAGATCTCGCCAGACGGCGTCGTGAACCTCGCCACCGAGGACACTCCGTTTCTGCGCGAACTCTATGAATGGCTGGGCATGCTGCAGGAAGAACTCGTCTACGCGATCGACGTGTGACGCCGCGGCGGCACCTGAAATTTCTGTACGGTAGCCTGCTGTTAAAATCACTTCCGTGTGCTGTTGACCGCTCGCACGGCTCGACCCGGCACGCGACGGAAGACCCATGGATCTTTGCACCCTGACCCAGATCACCGCAGCACGACAGCGCAGCGACCTCGGCGCGCTCGGGCCGACCGTCGTGCCGCTGGCCGGCGGATCAGAGCTGTTTGCCGACCCGCGTGCTCATCTCACCGGTCTCGTCGACCTGCAGACGTTCGACTGGCCGGCCCTGACGGTGACCGACGAGGGCCTCGTCATCGGTGCGACCTGTACGCTGGACGAGCTCTCCCGGCTGCCGATGCGGGCGGGCTGGGCGGCGCATCCGCTGTTCTATCAGTGCTGCACGGCCCTGTTCGGCTCCTTTAAGGTGTGGAACGTGGCGACGGTCGGCGGCAATTTGGCCACCTCCCTACCGGCCGGCCCGATGATCACCCTCGCGGTCGCGCTTGACGCCGAACTGCTGGTCTGGCGGGCTGACGGCAGCGACGATGTCGTGCCGGCCCGCTCGTTTGTCACCGGAAATATGACCAACGTGCTCGCCGACGGCGATGTCTTGCGCTCGATCCACGTGCCGCTCGCCTCGCTGCACGCTCAGACGGCGTATCGCAAGATTGCCCTGTCGCCGCTCGGGCGCTCGGGCGCGGTGCTCGCCGGACGCCTCGACGTGCTCGGTGCTTTCGTGCTCACGGTGACGGCGGCGACGCTGCGCCCGGTGCAGCTGCGCTACTCGGTGCTACCCACCGCCCACGTACTCGCCCGCGATATCGCCACGATCGACTGCTGGTTCACGGATGCCCACGGCGCCGCCGACTGGCGACGCGCGATGGGGCTGCTGCTCGGCGAAGAGATTCGCGTCGAACTCGAACTGGCCGGAGGCCGCGCATGACGCTGGAACAGGCGAAAATCGAGGAGATCGGCGCCATGACCTTTGAGGTCAACGGCACCCGGGTCGAAGCGACGCCGCTTCCCGGCCAGTGCCTGCGCACGCTTCTTCGCGAGAACGAGCATTTCGACGTGAAGAAGGGGTGCGATACCGGCGACTGCGGTGCCTGCACGGTGCAGGTCGACGGCACGCCCGTACACTCCTGTATCTACCCGGCGTACCGAGCTGCGGGAAGGCAGATCACGACGGCGGCCGGCCTTGGCAGGCCTGGCAATCTGGCCCCGATACAGCAGCGCTTCGTCGACGCTTCCGGCTTCCAGTGCGGCTTCTGCACCCCGGGCATGATCGTCACCGCCGCCGCCATCGAAGCGGATGCCGCGCTGGGCGTCGACGACCTGCCCCGACTGCTCAAGGGAAACCTGTGCCGGTGCACCGGCTACCGCTCGATTTCCGATTCGATCGTCGGCGAGCACACCCCGCCGGAAGGATCCTGCCACACCGCGCCGGAGCATTCCGAGGCTTCGAGCCTCGGACCGGTACGGGCGACCGGGCGCACCCGGGCGGCGCGGGCAGCCGGTCTGGTCGGCACCTCCCCCGGCGCGATCGCCGGGGAGCGCGTGGTGAGCGGCCTGGAACCCTATACCCTCGACGTGGCCATCCCCGGTCTGCTGCACCTGGCCGTGCTGGGGAGTCCGCACGCGCACGCACGCATCCGTTCTCTGAATGTGGCTAGGGCTGCCGCGCTGCCGGGCGTGCACCGTGTGCTCACCCATGCCGACTCCCCCACCACGCTGTTTTCGACCGCGCGGCACGAGAGCCGCTTCGACGACCCCGACGACACCCTGGTCTTCGACCAGACCCTGCGCTTTCGCGGCCAGCGGGTGGCGGCGGTCGTGGCGGATTCGGTGGCGATCGCCGAAGCTGCCTGCCGGCTCATTGACGTCGAGTACGACCTACGGGACGCCGTGTTCGATCCTCGACTGGCCGGAGCGCCCGGCGCTCCCCTCGTGCACGGCGACAAGGATCCGGTCGTCTCGCGGCTGGCAGACCCGGGGCGCAACCTGGTGGCTCGGCTGCACGGCGAACACGGCTCCATTGAGGCCGGTCTTGCCGAGGCCACGACCGTCGTCTCTGGCCGCTGGCAGACCCAGCGCATCGCGCACACTCACCTTGAAACCCACGCAACGATCGGCTGGCTCGACCGCGGACGGCTGATCTTGCGCACGAGCTCGCAGGTTCCGTTTTTGGTGCAGAAGGAGATCTGCCGCCTGTTCGACCTCGACCCAGCTGGCGTACGCGTCTTTACCGCGCGAGTCGGCGGCGGCTTCGGCGGCAAGCAGGAGCTTCTCACGGAAGACCTAGTCACCCTCGCCGTGCTCGAAACCGGACGCCCGGTGCAGTACGAATTCACCCGCACCGACGAGTTCACCCTCGCCCCGGTACGGCATCCGATGACCATCGACGTCACCCTCGGAGCGCAGGGCGACGGCCGCCTCACCGCCCTGACACTGGACGCGCTCGCCGACACCGGCGCCTACGGCAACCACGCACCCGGCGTGATTTTTCACGGTACGAGTGAATCCGTCGCGCTCTACAACGTGCCCAACAAGAGAGTGGATGCCCAGAGCGTCTACACCAATAACCCCCCGTCGGGCGCCTTCCGCGGCTACGGCCTCGGCCAGATCATTTTCGCAATCGAGTGTGCCCTCGACGAACTGGCCCGCGAACTCGGCGTGGACCCGTTTGAGCTGCGCCGACTGAACTCGGTCAAGCCGGGTGACCCACTCGTGGTCACGCATGAGGAAGGCCCCGACCTCGTCTTCGGCAGCTACGGCCTACACCAGTGCCTCGACCTCGCCGAAACCGCCCTGAAACGCGCCAATCGGGTCGTCCCCCCGGCGGGGCCCCAGTGGCGGATCGGCACCGGCATGGCGTCGTCGATGATCGCGACCACGCCGCCGCGCGGGCACCGCTCGCAGGCATCCGTTCAACTGATGGCCGGTGGCCGCTATCTGGTGCGGGTCGGCACCACCGAGTTCGGCAACGGCACCACGACGGTGCACGCGCAGATCGCGGCTACGGCGCTGCACACGACCGTGGACCGCATCGATCTGATGCACTCCGATACGGATGCCGCCGGCTACGACTCGGGCGCGTTCGGCTCGGCCGGTGTCGTCGTGGCCGGCAAGGCCGTGCTCGCCGCGGCGACCGCGCTGGCCGAGTCGCTCGGTGAAGCCGCGGCGTCATGCAGCGGGCTTTCAGCAGCGGCGACCTGGCAGCTGGAGCGTGACGGGCTACGTGCCGTGGAGTCAGATTCCGACCTTCTTTCGCTGGACTACCTGATGCACTGGGCCGCGGCCAACGACGTCGACCTAACCGCCACAAGGCGCGAAGACGGTGCGCTGCGGTCCCTGGCCTTCAACGTGCACGCGTTTCGGGTGGCCGTGAACACCGACACCGGCGAGGTGCGCATTCTGCAATCGATCCAGGCGGCGGATGCTGGCTTCGTCATTAATCCCGAGCAGTGCCGCGGGCAGATCGAGGGCGGGGTGGCCCAGGCGCTCGGCACTGCTCTGTTCGAGGAGGTTCTGCTCGACGGCGCCGGGACCGTGACGACCCGGGTGCTGCGCAATTACCACGTTCCCCAACTCGTGGATCTGCCGGTCACCGAGGTCTACTTTGCGCAGACCCACGACGTGCTCGGGCCCTACGGTGCCAAGTCGATGAGCGAATCGACCTACAACCCGGTCGCGCCGGCGCTGGCCAATGCCATACGTGATGCGATCGGTATCCGCCCGACCGAGTTGCCGATGTCGCGCGACCGCATCTGGCGGCTGCTGCACGGCTGAGCGGATGCGCCGCGCGACGCGGGACCTACGCCAGTACGCGGGAGTTCGGGTCTGGCCAGAGGTCCCGCGCCACGCGTCGCGCGGGAGGGGCACGTGATCGCGCTCGCGCTCGTCGAGCCGTGAGTTTCGCGTCAATCAAGTCGCCGAGCCGTGAGTTTGGGACCGAAAAAGCCGCAATCAGGGCTGAGGCTCACGGCTCGGCGCTCGACACTCACGGCTCGGCGAGCGAATGCGCGCGAACTTGGCGTCACGGCTCGGCGCAGTCACGCGCGAACCTGGCGTCACGTCACAGCCCCTGAACCCTACGATGGCAGACATGCAGATGCCGCCTCCGGACACCCAGCCCACGAGCATCCTGCTGCCCGCCGGCACCGCCCGAATCGGCGGCCTCGTGCTCGCCGCTGGTGCTGGCTCCCGCTATGGCATGCCCAAAGCGCTCGTGCACGATGCCGCTGGCCGGTCCTGGCTACAGACCGCCGTCGACGTGCTCGTAGCTGCCGGTTGTTCCCCGGTTATCGTTGTGCTCGGTGCGGACGGGGCGCACGCCGCGGCGCTGCTCAACGCTGGCAACACTGGCAACACTGGCAGCACTGATCCGGACTCGACCAACGGGGCGCCATCCCCGAGCACGGCCGCCCAAACGGCGCCAGCCCCGAGCACGGCGGCCCACAGCGCTCGCCAGCACAGCGCGGCCCGGCCGGCGGCATCCGTCTTGGTCGTGCAGATCACCGACTGGGCCGAAGGGCTCTCGGCCTCCCTGCGCGCCGGCCTGGGCTGCGCGCTCGAACAGCCCGACCTCGTCGCTGTCGCCGTCATTCCCGTGGACGTGCCCGATCTGAACACCGCGACGGTGGCCCGCTTGATTGGTTTGAGCGACGCCGGCACACTGCGTCAGGCCCGTTTCGACGGCCAGCCGGGGCATCCCGTGGTGATCGGCCGGGCGCACTGGGCGCCGCTCCTCGACACTCTCGCTGGCGATACCGGCGCGCGACCGTACCTGCGCGCACACGACGTCGAGGCGGTCGAGTGCGGCGACCTCGGCACCGGGGCCGACGTCGACCGGCCCGACTAACCTCTTTCGACCACGCAGCCCGGTCCCCCGAACCACCGGGCCCACCTTCGGACCGTGGGCCCATGATCTATCGTGGGCCCACTTTCCCGGCCCGGGCCCGGAAAGCACTGGGAGGCCCCGCACCCTCCTGGCTCCGCGACGTTGCGAGCCCCCTGAGCGGCCCCAGGGACGCGACGAGGCTACCCCCGCGCCGACACCCGGCCCAGCGCCGCGTAGGCCCGCTCGGCCCCGGATTGCCGGGTCAACGACAGCGCGAGATCGTCGAGACGGGCGCGCGGGTCGCCGGAGAGGCGCAGCAGCCGTTCGCAGGCAGCCCGCAGGTCGAGAACCGTGGCGGTATTGGGCGGCAACGAGGCGCCGAAGCCCGCTGCGTCGAGGGCGGCCGCGCCGGCGAACTGATCGGTAGAAAACGGCAGCACGACCAGCGGAACTCCGGCCGTCATCGCCTCGGTCACCGAATTGTTGCCGCCGTGTGTCACACCGAGGGCAGCCTCCTGCAGCAGGCGCACCTGTGGCAAAAACCCGCGCACCAGCCATGAGTCCGGAATGGGGCCCAGCTCGGCGGGGTCGGTCGCCCCGACGGCGATGGCGACCCGAACCGGCAGGGCGTCGAGGGCGGCGGCGACCCGCGCGAGCACATCACCGCGTACCGAGAGAAAACTGCCGAAGCTCACGTAGACGAGGGGCCGAGGATCGGCCGCCAGCCAGGCTTCAACCTCGGGGTCGACGGCCTCGGAGCGTACCGCCGACCCGAGAAACAGATGCGGCGGAAGCTCATCGGTGCGCGCCGATGCGTGCAGTTCGCCCGGGTAGTTGAGCAGCAGCAGATCGCCGCACTCCTGAAACGCGTCGAGGCTCGGCGCCGCGGACGGATCGAGTTCAAAAAGCGCATCGTTCCACTCGGCGGTGAACGAATCGCGCACGGCCTCGCACTGCAGCTCGAGCAGAGCCAGCTCGGCCGGTTCGGGAGAGAACACGGCGGGCCAGGCCGGCGGGTACCCGTAAACCTCCGCGCCAACCGGCAGAGCCGAGGGGTGTCCGAGCACCACGTCCGCGTGCGCCACACCAGCGCTCAGCAAACCCAGTCTGGCGCTGAAGGCGAGGTGGTCAACGATCACCTGATCTGGCCGTAGCCGCTCAACGATGCGCTGCACCTCGCGGGCAATCGCGACGGGGTTATAGAGCAGATCGCTGCTGCGCGCCTCGGCCTGAAAGCGCAGGGTCTCGACCATGCCACGGCGGGTGGCATCGAAAAATCCACGCAGGGCGTCGTCTTCGCCGATGGGCTGCTGCTCAATGCGGATCGTGCCGGGGTTGGAACCGCGGCCTAGCTGCAGGTTTTCCCGTTCAAAACCGAATTCGGCGACGATGTCGGCCGTTGCCGGCCCGCTCGCCACCACGACGCGCTCGCCGGCCTGCGCCCACGCGACGCCGAGCGTTGCGAGCGGATACAGGTGCGAGGCATAGTCCGGGCTGATGATCAACAGGGTCACGACACGCTCAGTTCCCAGGCCGCCGGCTCGGTCGCCACGGCGACGTCGCGGTAAACATCGGTGAGGGCGGACGCCATCGCCCCAATCGTGAAATTGTTCGCCACCATGCTGCGGGCTCGCGTCGCATTGGCGCCGCCCCGCGCTCCACCAGCAAGGTCCACGGCTTCAGCCATGGAACGAGCGAGAGCGGCACCGTCACCGGTATCGACGAGAATACCGGTCACTCCGTCCTCGACGTACGTGGCCGGTCCTCCGCCATTCGGCGCGACTACCGTGAGCCCGGTGGCCATCGCCTCGAGTAGGGCGATTCCAAACTCCTCTTTCATACTGGCGCAGACGTACACCCCGAACGGTGCCGCCAGGCCCGGCCGGCCGTAGCGGACGGCGGCCAGCCACCGCGCAACGGTGTCGTTGGCGCGATGCCCGGCCAACAGCAGGCCATGGGAGGCGGAGTCGTCACGACCAGAACCAGGTAGGGAGCGGGCCATCCGCGCCAGCTCAACGCCCTCATCAAACGACGGATGCTCCAGGTCGCCGCCGACAATAAGCAGGTTGCAGCGTTGCTGCAGGGTCGCGCTCCCAGTCCAGGCTTCGACCAGAGCGGCCATGCCCTTGACTCGGTGTAGCCGACCCACGCTGATCAGCAACGGCAGTCCGCGCCGGGACGGCGGCAGGGTGCGTAGTAGGGCGTCGAGTTGGTGAAAGGCAAGCGCAGCGGGTTCGGCGGCGGCGCGGTCGTGGGCGTCGTGTGAAACCACCAGGCTTCCGCCGGTCAGTCCGAGCGAGCCGAGCGCATCCATTCGGGAGCGGTCGATCACCGCGAGATCGATTCCCTCGGGAATGACCGAGTGCCGTTCCGGGTGCGCGTCAATGTCGATGCCAGTCAGACGTTTCATATCTTGCTTTAGTCGCGGGCGTGGAAACAGCACGGTGTGAGCTGCATCCGCGGCGAGCCGCTGTACGAGGCGGGCGCGAAACCAGAAGTGTTCGACCGCATCGACGGTGCCGAAGTTGGCCCGAGTGAGCGCGCCACTCGCTTCGAGGGAGTCGATCACGCCGTGCGGGTCTGGCGCGACGGTGAAGACGACCGGAATGTCCAGGTCCCGCGCCACTGTTGCCGCGGCGAGGCTGCCGACGTCGGCCATGCGCAGGTGAATCGCATCGACCACACCAGCCGAGCGGAGAATGCGCCGAATGCCGCGCTGCGCGGCAACGCGCCGAGGCCACGCATCGATGGATGGGACCGCGCCGTCGATGAACGGAATCGCCGCGAAGGAGTGCCCCCGCCGGGTCCTCCCGACATCGGCCAGGCCGTTCAGCGCCGATTCGTGTGTGCCGCGCGACATGGTGATGACCCGTTCTACCGAGTCTCCTTCTTTCGCGCGGCTAGCGCTGAAACAACTACCGACAAACGGCGCACGTAGAGCGGATGCCGCGGCGCTCTGAGTTTCGCCGCCGGGCAGGCCGGTCGGCCCGGCGACGAGGGCGTCACCGAGCCGTACCAGCAGGGTCGCGATGCCGCCGTTGTCGCCGACACCCACCTGGGAGAGTCCACCGTCGATGTCTGCGTGCAGGAACAGCTGGGCGATCGTGGTCCCCCGGTTCCATTTCGGCCGCGGCGCGGTCGTCGCCGTGAGATCGAACAGTGCCAGCCGGGCTACGGCGGCGAGTTCGATGTCATCGCCGGCAGCTATGTCGTCTTGCGACAGAGCGCTGAGCAACCCGAGCACGACTTCGCTGGGGGCACGGTCACCGAGGCCGGCAATTGCGGCGGCACGAGCGCTCAGGCTCTCAGCGCTGTCGGTGGCCACCCGGCGCAGCAGGCGTTCGGGAACTCGGCCGGGGATCAGGCCGATGGTTTCGATGAGGCGGGCGCGGGCATCCGTTTCAGAGATGCCGAGCAGCGAACCCTCCAGCAGCAGGGCCACCTGGTCCGCAGCCGAAGAGCCCCACTGTTCCAGGGTGCGCTGGGCGAGCATGCCGGAGAAGCCGCCCTGCCGAACCAGGGTGACCAGACCGGCGATCGCGTCATAGCGCGGCAGCCGGGTGCCGAACGCCCAGGCGGCATGCTCGCGCAGAAACGCGGAGTCGTGGTAGAGGAGGGCCACCAGCACCTCATCGGCAGAGTCGTCGAAGACCTGAGCGAGGGCGTGCACGGCGGCGATAGCGGTGAGCTGGTCGCTTAAATCGGTCGCGGCTTGGGCGAGCAGTCGCACAGCCCTGGCGCCCCCATCGCGGCTGGCCGCCACGGTGAGGTCGTCGGCGCGTCGAATTCCCTCGAGCAGGGTTGCAGCGGATCGTTGGTTGTCCAGTGCGGTGTGGGTAGCCATTGGCTGCTCCTTCTTCGTGAAACTCCGCGGATCAATCGTGGCAATTCGGGGTTGCCGCGAGTGAACATGGGTGGATTTCGACACTTCCAAGTCGAGAAACGGTGAGGTCCCGAACACGAAAGCGCACAAATCAGGCATAGCTAACTAAGTTAGCGACTTCCCCATCCGCCATCATTGCATGATTACGGCCCCCGGGCTGACAAACTGCCCTGATCGGTACCGACCGCCCAATACACAAATAGAGCCACGCCCCTATAAGTGGGGCATGGCTCTATTTGTTTAGGTCTGAAGAGGCCAGGTTTAGCCGAACAGGGCCGTCACCTTCGCGAGTGTCTGAGAAATACCGTAGGCCAGCGGGATCCCCACCAGCGCCCAAGCCACGATGACTTTTACAACCTTCATGCGTGCGCCTTCCTTGCTTTTCCACCGACGAGCGGCTTTTCGGGTTCGTGAAAGTCGGTGTGAACCGGTCGTACGAAGAGGTTCGCCACGAAGCCGACAACGAGCAGCCCGACCATGGTGAGCAGGGCCGGCTGGTAGGCCGCAGCGGTCAACTCACCCGGAGCTCCCTGAGCGTCCAAGAACGAGTTCACAATGAGCGGACCAGCAATACCAGCCGCTGACCAGGCCGTCAGCAGCCTGCCGTGGATAGCCCCCACCTGGAAGGTTCCGAACAGGTCCCGCAGGTAGGCCGGTACAGTCGCGAAACCGCCACCATAGAACGAGATGATGACGAAGGCAAGAACAACGTAGAGAACCGTCGTGCTCGATCCGAAGAGGGCCAGCAACAGGTACAACACCGTGCCGACACCGAGGTAGACCATGTAGATGTTCTTACGCCCGGTCTTGTCCGAGGTAGCCGACCAGACGAAACGTCCACCCATGTTGCCCAGCGACAACAAGCCGACAAAACCGCCGGCAACGGCCGCCGAGACCAGCGAGTTGCCGTCATTCTGGCGGAAGAAGTCCTGGATCATCGGTGCGGCCTGCTCGAGGATGCCGATACCGGCCGTGACGTTGCAAAACAACACGGTCCAGAGCAGCCAGAATTGACGCGTTCGAATGGCATTCTTGGCTGAAACGTGGTTGCTCGTGACGAGGGCCTTGACACGCACCTTCGAAGGATCGAATCCGGCCGGCACCCAATCAGCGGCCGGAACCTTGATCGTGAAAGCGCCGAACATCATGTACGCGAGATACACCACGGCGAGGGTGAGAAAGAGCTTGCCCACGGAATCACCACTGGCGACCCAGTTCTCGACCCCGGAGTTGGGGTCGTAGAAGGCGAGCAACGCCGTCGACACCGGGCTGGCGATGAGGGCGCCGCCGCCGAAGCCCATGATCGCCATGCCGGTCGCGAGTCCCGGACGGTCCGGAAACCACTTGATGAGCGTGGAGACCGGCGAAATGTAACCGATACCCAGCCCGATACCGCCGATGAAGCCGTAGCCGACGTACACCAGCCAGAGCTGATTCGTGAAGATTCCGAGCGAACCGACGAGGAATCCCCCCGACCAGAACAGAGCAGCGACGAACATCGCCTTGCGCGGTCCGTTGGTGTCGACCCAGGTGCCCATGATTGCCGCAGACAGACCGAGCATCACGATGGCGATCGAGAAGATCACCCCGATCTGAACCAGGCTGGCGTCGAAGTGCGCCACGAGCGCCGTCTTGTAGACGCTCGTGGCGTAGGCCTGGCCGATACAGAGGTGCACGGCGAGTGCGGCCGGCGGAATGAGCCAGCGATTGAATCCTGGCGGGGCGATGGTGTGGTCTCGATCGAGCCAGCTCATTGGGGTGTCCTTGCTGCAGGGGGCGAATAACGACTGTGTTGTGCGTGTCAGGGTGCCCACGGTGACCGTGAGCATACTACGTGACGGGGTCTGCAATGTCTGCGAATAAGAACACTATACGAACGTATCGAGCGAAATGTCATCGAAATCCTCACCCATTTCGCAGATCGGGGGTATTTCCCCTCGCCGGCAAGGCAGGATAGCTGTATGACACGTTCTGCTCCGATTGAAGACATCAACGAAGATAATTTGGTCGTCACCGCGCCCAAGACCCACGCGGCGGGCGTCGAAGCCGTAGTGGTGGCACTCGATCGGGGTATCGCCCAGGCCGGTATCGTGCGCACCGCGCGTTCCCTGATGCGCCTCAATCAGCGCGACGGCACCGACTGCCCCGGATGCGCGTGGCCGGAATCCCAGGGACACCGCAAGACCGCAGAGTTCTGCGAAAACGGCGCGAAGGCCGTCGCTGAAGAGAGCACGCTGCGCACGGTGACGCCCGAGTTCTGGGCAGAGCATTCCATCGCCGAGCTCGCCACCAAGACCGAATACTGGCTCGGCAACCAGGGCCGGATCACGCACCCCGTCGTCATTCGCCCGGGCGATACGCACTACTCGCAGATCTCCTGGGATGACGCCTTCGAGCTCATCGGCGAGCAGATTCGCGCCACCGTGTCCGACCGCACCGTCTTCTACACCTCGGGCCGCACCGCCAACGAGTCGGCGTTCATGTACCAATTGTTCGCCAGGTCGATCGGCACCAACAATCTGCCCGACTGCTCCAATATGTGCCACGAGTCCTCCGGCTCGGCATTGAACCCCACGATCGGTATCGGAAAAGGCACGGTCTCGCTCGAGGACATTCACCAGGCCGAACTCATTTTGGTGGTGGGACAGAACCCAGGCACCAACCACCCGCGCATGCTGTCGGCGTTGGCCGAGTGCAAGGACAACGGCGGCAAGATTGTGGCCGTCAACCCGCTGCCCGAAGCTGGCTTGTTCAACTTTATGGACCCGCAGACCCCGAAGGGTGTCGTAGGTAAGGGCACCAACCTGGCCGATGAGTTTCTGCAGATCAAGGTCGGGGGCGACCTGGCCCTGTTCCAGGCACTCGGCCACCTGCTGCTCGAAGAAGAAGCGCGCGTGCCAGGATCGGTCATCGACCACGAGTTCGTCGCCGCAAACACGGACGGAATCGACGCCTACCGCGCGGCTCGTTCGGTGATCGACTGGTCCGAGACGAAGAAAGCGACCGGCCTGGACCGTGCCTCAATCGAGACGGTGGCGCAACTGCTCATCGCGAGCAAGGCCACCATCATCTGCTGGGCGCTCGGACTGACCCAACAGCCACACTCGGTGAACACTCTCAAGGAGATCATCAACCTACTGCTCCTGCAGGGCAACTTCGGAAAGCCCGGCGCCGGAGCGTGCCCGGTACGCGGCCACTCCAACGTGCAGGGCGACCGCACCATGGGTGTGTGGGAGAAGCCGAAAGAGGCCATGCTCGCCGCCCTGGACGCCGAGTTCGGCATCGTGTCCCCTCGCGAGCACGGTCTCGACTCCGTCGATACGGTGGATGCCTTCGTGCACGACCGCGTTGACGTGTTCGTCTCCATGGGCGGCAACTTCGCCCTGGCCTGCTCCGATACCGAGCTCCTGGAGAAGGCCATGCAGCGCGTCGGTCTCACCGTGCACGTCTCCACCAAGCCCAATCGCTCGCACGTCATGCACGGTTTGACCTCGCTCATTCTGCCGACGCTCGGCCGTACGGATACCGATGACAAGCATCCGTCTGGCCGGCAGGTGCTCTCGGTGGAAGATTCCATGTCGGTCGTTCGCACCACTCAGGGACGCCTCGACCCGGTGTCGGAGCACCTGCTGGCCGAACCGGTAATCATCGCCCGCATGGCCCACGCCACGCTCGGAGACGACCACGCGGTCGATTGGAAGGCGATGGCCGAAGACTACGACGTCATTCGCGACCACATCTCCCGCGTTGTACCCGGCTTCGTCGATTTCAACGTTCGGCTCAAGACCAAGAATGGGTTCGTGCTGCCCAACCCGCCGCGCGATACGCGCAGCTTTGCCACCGATATTGGTCTGGCCCGGTTCACGGTGAGCCCGATCGAGTACCTGTCGGCGCCAGAGGGTCACTTGATTCTGCAGACCATCCGCAGCCACGACCAGTACAACACCACGTTCTACGGGCTTGACGATCGCTACCGCGGCATCAAGAACGGGCGTCGCGTCATCCTCATCCACGAAGACGACGTCACCGAGCTGGGCTTCGCCGACCGCGACATGGTCGATGTGATCAGCACGTACCAGGGTGTTGAGCGTCGTGCCGACACGTTCCGCCTCGTGGTCTATCCGACACCGCGTGGCTGCGCAGCTGCGTATTTTCCGGAGGCGAACGCGCTCATGCACCGCGAGCTCGTGGCCCGCGAATCGAACACCCCCGGTTACAAGGCCATGACCGTGCGCTTCGTTGCAGCCGGCGCCACCGCCTAGCCTGAGCTAGGCGGCCTGCTCGTCACGCTGTGCATCGATGATCCGGTTGCCGCCAGCGTAGACGACCATGGAGTTGCCGCGGAGGAAGCCGACCAGGGTCATGCCGACCTCGGCGGCGAACTCCGCGGCGAGTGACGAGGGGGCCGAGACCGCCGCGAGCACCGGGATACCCGCCATCAGGGCCTTCTGGGTGAGTTCGAAACTCGCCCTGCTCGACACCATGAGAACCGTGCCGGTCAGCGGCAGCCTGTTCTCTTTGACCGCCCAGCCGATGACCTTGTCGACGGCGTTGTGCCGGCCGACATCTTCGCGCAGCACGAGAAGTTCGCCGGTGGCGGCATCGAACAGCCCGGCAGCGTGAATGCCGCCGGTCTTCTCGAACACGTTCTGCCCGGCGCGCAGTTTCTCGGGAAAAGTCGTCAGCGATTCGGCAGTCACTTGCACCGCGTCATCCGCTATCTCGAAGACTGATTTGGTGCGTACGGCATCGATGCTCTCCTTGCCGCACAGGCCACAGGAGCTGTTGGTGATGAGGGAGCGCTCCAGGCTGGGCGCCGGCGGTGCGACGCCGGCACCCAGGGTGACGTCCAACACGTTGTAGGTATTGACTCCGTCGACGGCCCCGGCGCAGTAGCGAGCCGAATTGAAGTCGTCACCCTGCGTGATGACGCCCTCCGAGACCAGAAACCCGGCCGCAAGGTCGATGTCATTGCCCGGGGTGCGCATCGTGACAGCGAGACGGCGCCCGTTCACTCGAATTTCCAGGGGTTCCTCGACGGCGAGCAGGTCCTCGCCAGCCAGAGGCTGGGCACCGACGGTGATTCGGGTAATTTTGCGTCGCGCGGTAATTCTACTCATAGTCAAAGTCTGCCACGGGTCGGCGTTCGCCGGGACACGGGTACGTAAAACCGGCAATTTTTTGGGGCGCGCCGCAATTTTGGGCGTCACACCTCGGCGTGTCGCGATGCTACCGGCGTTGCGTACCGGGCCATCAGCCGCCCGCCGTCACCAGGCCGTTCCACCACCGGGCCGTTCAACCGCCGATGTAGGACATTTCGATTTTTTTGGCACCGGATGCCCGCAGCTCACTGGTCTTCGCGCTCCGCAGCTGCGAATAGCGGTCGGTGCGCTCCCGCCAGAGGTGCGCCATGACGGTGGAGAGTTCGGCGTCGGAGCAGCCGCCACGCATAAGGGCCCGCAGATCGTGGCCTTCGGTGGCGAACAGGCAGGTGAACAGCTTGCCATCAGTCGAGACCCGCGCCCGCGAGCAGGTCTGGCAGAAGTTTTGGGTCACGCTCGAGATGACGCCGATCTCGCCGCCACCGTCCTGGTAGCGCCAGCGGCGGGAGGTTTCACCGCTGTAGTTCGGAGCGATCTCTTCGAGCGGCAACTCGGCATGGATGCGCGCAATGACGTCCTTCGACGGCACGACAGCGCCCATCTCCCAGCCGTTGCTGGTGCCGACGTCCATGAATTCGATAAACCGCAAAATGTAGGGGGTGTCCTTGAAATGGCGGGCCATGGCCACGATGTCCTGGTCGTTCTTGCCGCGCTGTACGACCATATTGACCTTGACCGGGCCGAGCCCGACCGCTTCGGCCACGTCGATGCCGTTCAGTACCTTCGCAACGGGAAACTTCACGTCGTTCATGGTGCGAAACGTGGTGTCGTCGAGCGAGTCGAGCGACACGGTGACTCGCTTCAGGCCGGCATCCTTGAGCGCCTGCGCCTTGACGGCCAGCGCCGACCCGTTCGTGGTGAGCGCGATGTCGATCTCACGTCCGTCGGGAGTGCGCAGCTCGGCCAGCAGGGCGATGAGATCTTCGAGCCCCTTGCGCAGCAGTGGTTCACCGCCGGTCAACCGAATCTTCTCAACGCCATGGGAGACGGCCACGCGAGCGAGCCGGGTCAGCTCCTCGAAGCTGAGGAGTTCGTCGTGTTCCATGAACGCAAAGTCTCGGCCAAAAATCTCTTTGGGCATGCAGTACACGCAACGAAAGTTGCAGCGGTCGGTGACGCTCAGGCGCAGGTCATGCAACGGCCGGTTCATCCGGTCGGTCACGGCGCCGGTGGGCGGTTCGAGGGTCAATGGAATGTCCGCGCGCTCTCGATAGAAGCGCGGAGCTGGTTCTGTAAGGTCGGCGCCGGTCATGTTTCCACCCTAACCCCGCGCCCCGCACGGGGTTGCCCAGAACGCCGGTTCTAAGTGGATGCTGATGGACGCAGACAGGAATGGCCCGCCCGCGAGAATTCCCGGGCGGGCCATCCGCTTACCTGTTGTTAGCCCTTGACGTACCCGTTGGGGTTGAGCACGTACTTCGTCGCCGCGCCGGCGTCGAATTCGGCGTAGCCACGCGGGGCATCTTCGAGGCTGATGGCCTTGGCGTTGACGGCCTTGGCGATCTGTACCTTGTCGTGCAGGATCGCCATCATCAGCTGGCGGTTGTACTTCATCACCGGGCACTGGCCGGTGGTGAAGGACAGCGACTTGGCCCAGCCGAGTCCCAAACGAATCGACAGCGAGCCCACCTGGGCCGCCTTTTCCTTGGCCCCCGGGTCGCCCGTGACGTAGAGGCCCGGAATGCCGAGGGCACCGCCGGCCGCGGTGACCGTCATGAGCGAGTTGAGCACGGTAGCCGGGGCCTCGTGGTCGGCGTCCTTACCGTGACCGCGCGCCTCGAATCCGACGGCATCGACACCGGCATCAACCTCTGGCACACCGAGGATCTGTTCGATCTGCTCTCCCGGCTCGCCCTTACTGAGGTCGATGGTCTCGCAGCCGAAGCTGCGGGCCTGCGCGAGGCGGTCCGCGTTCATGTCACCGACGATGACGACGGCCGCGCCGAGCAGTTGCGCCGAGACGGCGGCCGCGAGGCCCACCGGGCCGGCACCGGCCACGTAGACGGTCGATCCGACGCCGGCACCGGCAGTGTAGGCCCCGTGAAATCCGGTCGGGAAGATGTCCGACAGCATGGTGAGGTCCATGATCTTTTCGAGCGCCTGGTCCCGGTCGGGAAACTTCAGCAGGTTCCAGTCGGCGTAGGGAACCAGCACGTATTCGGCCTGGCCTCCCACCCAACCGCCCATGTCGACGTAGCCGTAGGCACTGCCCGGACGGTCCGGATTGACGTTGAGGCAGATGCCGGTCTTGCGTTCCTTGCAGTTGCGACAGCGACCGCAGCTGATGTTGAACGGTACCGACACGATGTCGCCCACCTTGATGAATTCCACGTCGGGGCCGGCTTCGACCACTTCGCCGGTGATTTCGTGACCCAACACCAGGTTCGCCGGTGCGGTTGTGCGGCCACGCACCATGTGCTGGTCGGAGCCGCAAATATTGGTGGTTACTGTTTTGAGAATGACGCCGTGTGGCACCTTCCGGCCGACGTTGGCCGGGTTGACGCCCGGTCCGTCTTTGAGTTCGAACGTGGGGTAGTCGATGTCAATGACCTCGACGACTCCGGCGCTCTTGTAGGCAACTGCTCTGTTCCCCGTCATGAACTACCTTCCTCGTTTTCTTCGTGGAGCAGGCCAGACGACCTTCTCCACAATGGGTGAGCGCTGCCGATTCTGACTGCAGCCCTTTTACTTCACCACGGATCTGAGAAATTACAATCGGTCAACTCCCAGTTCGTGGCCCCCGTTCTGGCCTAAGGAACGACCAGAACGGGGAGCGAATCAGGGCTTCCAGACCTGCACGACGGATGGCCGCGGCCCGGCCCACGCGCCAGCCGGCGCGGTCGCACCCAGCGCAACGTAGTCCGGGAATCGACTGGACTGGGCGGCCCAGCTGCCGTTCTCCCCCGGATGCTGCACGGCGACATAAACCATCGACTGCTCAGAGCGGATGACCGGCCCGCAGGTCTCCGCCTGGCGCGGCACCGCGAGGAACTGTTGCACCCGCCCGCGCTCGGGGCCGGCGAGCGGAACCTTGAACAGTCCGTCGCAGAATCCGATCGTGCTCGGTGCGCCGTCGGTGGAAATCCACAGGTTGCCCTCGGTGTCGAAGGCCACGTTGTCCGGGCAGGATATCGGCGACACCTTGTCGCTCGGGAAACCGGCGAAGTAGGTGCTCGTGTTGGTCTTCGGGTTGCCGCAGACGAGCAGCAGATTCCAGTCGAAGGTCACCGAGGTGGCGTCAGATCCGGTTTCGGTGATCTCCACGATGTGACCATCGCGGTTGATGGCCCGCGGGTTGGGCTCGGTGGCGCCCTCCTTGCCTGGCAGGCCGCGATCGGTGTTGTTGGTGCAGGCGACATAGATTTTTCCGGTAACCGGGCTCGGCTCGACGTCCTCGCAGCGGTCCATTTTGGTGGCGCCGACGGCATCCGCTACCAGGCGCGTGTTCACGAGCGCATCATCCGTGGTGAAGCCGGGAACCTGGCAGACGCCGTCGATGACGAGCGCCACCCACTGGCCGGTACCGTCGAAGAGTCCGTCGGCGGGCAGCTGGCCGGTGCCGGTGATCTCGGCGGCCGGCGAGTTGCCCGCGAACCGGGCCACGTACAGGGAGCCGCGGGTGAGCAACGTCTTGTTGTGGGTGCGCGCCTTCGGGCTCTTCTTCTTGTCGAAGCGGTCGTAGGAGACGAACTTGTAGAGGTAGTCGAAGCGTTCATCGTCGCCCATGTAGGCGGCGACATGGCCGGTCTTTCCGACGATAACGTTGGCGCCCTCGTGCTTGAACCGGCCGAGGGCCGTGTGCTTGACCGGGGGCTCGTTCGGTGCCTCCGGGTCGATCTCCACGATCCAGCCGAATCTGTTCGGCTCGTTCTCGTTGCCGGCGACGGTGGCGTCGAAGCGGTCGTCGACCCGCTCCCAGAGCCGACCGGTCGGACGGTTGGCCAGACCGTAGCGGGCATCAGCCGTGCTGGTGCCGGTGGTGCGGAAGTATCCGTTGAAGTTCTCCTCACCGGAGAGTACCGTCCCCCAGGGCGTGGTGCCGCCGGCGCAGTTGCCGAGGGTGCCGAGCACGGTGCGTCCCGCGGGGTCGCCCTTCGTCTTCAGCAGATCACTGCCGGCGGCCGGACCGGTGACGGTGAACGGCGTGCTCGCGGTGATGCGCCGGTTGAGGCGGTCACCCACCCGGTAGGTCCAGGGTTGGCCGGCGCGCTTGCGTTCGAGGGCGACCACGGACATGCCGTGGGCCATCATGGCAATGCGACGCTGCTCATCCGCTTCGGCCGGTGTCGTTGCGGGTGCGAACATGATGTTCTCGTTGGTGTATTCGTGGTTGGTGACGAGGATGCCGTCCCGCCCCTTGCGCCCCGGACCCTCGAGAATGTCGAGGTAGTCGTTGTTGTAGCCGAACTGGAGCGCCTGCGACGCGGCCGTCTGGTGTTCTGGGTCGAACCGATCGGTGGCGGCGAACAGCGGGTCGCCCCAGCGGATGATGGGGTTCCACGCATAGCCGGCGGGCACCGAGAATGCGTCGACTGCGGCCGGAACGGGCGCGATCGGCGTGAATGCGAGGCCACGGCTGGCCGGACCGCCGGGTGCCGCCATCGCTGGTGCCGACTGGCCCGACCCGAGTACGATCGCCGCAGCGCCGACGCCCGCGCCCACGAGCAGGGAACGGCGGCTCAGTGCAGCGCCGACGATGTCGCGAAAGTAGTCGTTCTTGCTCTCGTTGGGCACCGGGTGGAAGCAGGCGTCAGCACACTTGAGGTGGCAGGTGACCGCGCTGCGTTTGCCGAGCGTGTGCCCCTGCATCGGAAGCAGCGGCAGCAACGGTCGATCACGATCGGTCGCGTGCTGACGGGGGCCGGTGGATTCACGATTCAACATGCGAGCGCTCCTCATGGGGTCAGCCCCCGAACTGGGGGCGGAACCACCTTCCCGCCGCTCGGTGTCCCGGCGGTTAACCGAACATGAACGCTCGGTGTCGCCGGGCACACAGGCCTACAAAACGAAGAGGCCGATCACCCAAACGGCGGCGAAACCGGCGACACCCTGAATTGCCGTGGCGGGGGTGAGCGTGCGGTACGCGGTCGCGACTGGAATACGGCTGAGCTGCGACACTACCCAGAAGAAGCTGTCGTTGGCGTGCGAGACCACCATGGCGCCGGCGCCGATCGCGAGCACAGAAAGCACCTTGCCCAGGTCAGAATCAAGGCCGAGCGCCGGCAGCAGGGGCAACAGCAGCACCGAGGTGGTCACCATCGCTACAGTGGATGAACCCTGGGCAGTCTTGAGCGCGGCCGAGATCAGGAACGGCACGGCGAGCCCGAGGCCGAGGGTCGACAGGGAGCTGCCGAGGAAGTCGGTGAGGTCGGAGGCCGCGAGAACGGCTCCGAAGGCGGCGCCGGAGGCCGTGATCAGCAGGATGGGTGCCGAGATGCGAATGCCCTCTGTGACGCGTTCGCCGAACATGTCGAGCTTGCCCTTGCCCCGCAATAGGAACAGGGAGGCGAGCAAGCCGACGGCCAGGGCGATGACCGGGGTGCCGAGAAAGACGACGGCGATGTACAGGCCGGACTCGCCGAACGGCCGCGTGGGAAGCTTGGCGATCGAGGCGATGCAGATCAGCAGGATCGGCGCGAGAATCGGCAAAAAAGCCATGAACGCGTTGGGCAGCTTGCCGTAGGAGGCGCGAATCTTGTCGTAGTCCTGCTCGTCTTCTTCGCCGGCCACTTCCGGCATGAGCTCGATGTTCTTCTTCAGGAACCGGTTCGCCCAGAGCAGCCCGGCCACCGCGGAGACCGCGGCGGCGATCAGACCGAATCCGATGATCAGTGCGAGCTGGTCGATGATGTTGAGATTGCCGGCGGCGGCGAGCGGTCCGGGGGTCGGCGGCACGAACACGTGGGTGGCGTAGAGGCCGGTCATCAACGCAATCGTCATCGCCACCAGCGACACCTTGGCGCGGGCGGCGAGCGACTTCTTGAGCGAATTCAGAATGACGAAGCCGGAGTCACAGAACACCGGGATCGACACGATGAAGCCGATGACGCTCATGGTGAGGGTCGGGAATCGGGTGCCCAACACCCGTATAAGGGCTTCGGCCATGGCAATGGCGGCGCCGGTGCGCTCAAGGATCACCCCGATGATGGTGCCGAACAGAATGATCAGACCGATGTTGCCCAGAGTGGCGCCGAAGGCCGTCGTGATGGTCGGGGCGATCGTGTCGACCGGCAACCGGAACGCGAAACCACCGACCAAGGCCGCGGCGAGCAAAGCGAGAAAAGGATTGATCTTCAGCTTCGCGGTGGCGAAGACGATGGCGGCGACGAGAGTCACCAGGATGGCAATGCTCAGCATTGAGACGGCCTTTCTATTTCTGGGTGGAGCGGCAACTAGTGGGACTGAAGGAAGAGGGCGACGGCGTGCGCCGTCGTGTCGCGCACGCGTTCGGCAGCGTGGTGCTGCAGGTCGTCGAGGGTCGCCGGTCCGCCGGCGATCGAGAAGGCGGCGGTGACCCCGGATGCCGCGGTGTCGGCCGCAGGCAGCGCCACGCGTCCCGCGATGACGACGACCGGGCATCCTGCCGGGGCCAGACGAGCGACAGCCACGGCTACCTTGCCGCCGAGGGATTGGGAATCGAAGCTGCCTTCCCCGGTGAGCACGAGGTCGGCGTTGGCGATTTTGTCGGCCAGGCCGACGGCATCCGCTACCAGGGTGGAGCCGGGAACCAGCTCGGCGCGAAGCAACGGCACCAGGGTGGCCGGCATACCGCCGGCCGCTCCCGCACCGGGCCGGTCGGTCATGTCCTCACCGGTTTCGCCCAGCACGATGGCGGCGAGGTGGGCCAGGCCGGCGTCGAGCTCGGCAATGTCACTCGGCGCGGCACCCTTTTGCGGGCCGAACACCGCGGCGGCGCCGGTCGGGCCGCAGAGCGGATTATTCACGTCGACGGCGACACGCCAGCGCACGGCGCGGGCGTGCGGGTGTAGTCCGGCGAGGTCGATCGACTTGATCTGCGCCAGGCCGGCCCCGCCGGGAGCGACGATTTCTCCGGCCGCATCGAGGAAGCGTGCGCCGAGCGCGGCGAGCAGACCGGATCCACCGTCGGTGCTGGCCGAGCCGCCGACGCAGAGCAGAATCTCCTCCACGTTTTGGTCGAGCAGTTCGCGGGCGATCAGGCCGACGCCGAAGGTGTCGGCACGCTGGGGCTGGGGTGCGGCATCCGCTACCAGTGGCAGACCATTGGACTCGGCTGCCTCGATCAGGCCGATCCGGCCATCGGCTGACCGCGCATAGCGGGCCAGTCGGCTGCGGCCAAGCGCATCGACGGTGAGCATGGTGCGGGGCTCGACCTCCCAGACGGCGGCGATGGCATCGAGGGTCCCCTCGCCGCCGTCGGCCATTGGGCAGAGCGTGATCTGGGCCTGCGGCAGACCGAGGGCGATGGCGGCGTCACGGGCCCCGTCGGCCATGGCTGCGGCGGCAGCAGCAGCGCTGAGGCTTCCCTTGAACGAATCCGGTGCGATGACTATGGTGAGCGGCTTCCTTGCCGGGTGATCATTCATTAGTTCAGGCTAGGTCACAATCGCGCACATATTCAGGTGGAGTGAACCCACATTTTTCGCTAAGTTTCGAGACAATTACTGTGTACCGTGCACATAAAGAGCGTCGTCGGCCGCCAGCGCAACCCGCATCGAGACGGCGGAACTGAAACGCCGCATATTGAGGGTCGTGAGCACTTCGATGCGGTCGAGTCGCTGCACGACGGTATTGCGGTGCACGCCGAGCGCTCGCGCAGCGCCGGCAATCGAAAGTTCGTTGCCGAGAAACATCCGGGCGGTTTCGCGCAGGGTGTCACTGAGCGGGGCGAGAACCGATGCGGCGAGGTCGTCGATCATGGCCTCGGGTAGGCCGGCGATCGCAAGTTCGAGCCCCAGCGAGTCGAGCCGAATCTCTGAGGTGGCCTCCGTGGTGAATGGGACGAGCAGTCCAGGCCGCGCCAGCAGCGCGCCGAGCCGCTCGGCGTCACCAGTGAGTTGCGGCATCGTTGCGCCGACCCGCCCGGTCAGAAACCACAGGGGCTGCACGCGGGACTGTTGCAGGCGTTGCCGGAGCAGGGACAAACCGATCGCCGTCGACGACCCGCTCAGCACCCAGACGGCGCCGTTGATATCGGCGGCCACCACCCCGGAGAGCTCGCGCAGCTGGCGCAGCAGCGACACCGACTGGTTCGCGCCGAGCGCAGTGTTGAAAACTCCGGTCAGGTTCCACGGCGGCTGCAGGGGCATATCGATGCCCCGCAATCCGGATATCAGGCGGCTTTCGGTGAGTTTACCCAGCGACAGTGTCGAGAGGATGTCCCGGGTCGCCGATTCTCGCCACGACGCGTTGTCGCGCAGCCGTTCCTGGGTGAGCAGCATCTGAACGGTCAGCACGAGCACCTGCGCGACCGGCAGAACCTCGGCGGGGGTTCCGGTGACCCCCACGACCGCCACGACGTGGCCCTCGAGGATCAGCGGAATATTCACGCCCGGCCGGGTGCCTGGGTGTTCGTCACCGGGGGCGATGTGTACCGCTTCCCCGCGGAACGCCGCGTCCCGGGCTCCATCGTGCCGGGTACCGATGCGGGCGGCGTCCATCGAGCCAATAATCATGCCGGTCGCATCCATGATGTTCACGTTGTGCACCAGGCTCGGCGCAAGCTGTTCGACCAGGCGCTGGGCGAGCTCCCTGGTGATCTGCGCTGTGCTGGGTGAGCTTTCGGTCGGTGCACTGCCGTTCGGTGTTACTTCGATCATCTGGCCATCGTAGATCGCGAGCGTCAGCCGGGCCGCGGGCAATCGCCCATGGCGCATGTCGGTGGGGTGACATACACTTTTACCTAGAAGAAATATTCGATAGTCATTGATTTCAACAAGATTTTGTTCGAACTCATTGCAGGAGTTTTTTAACCATCGCTCATCAGGTTTTTACCATTATCACCCGTCACGAGCCTAGGGAGCCCACCTTGCCCCAAATTATTGACGCACCGGTCGACGTTGAGCTGTCCGCCGACGGCGACCCACGTGCATTCATCTGGAATCGGTTCGAACACACCGTCATCGGACAACCGCAGGCCGTGTTCAAACGCACCCGATGGTGGGAAAACGAAGGAACCCCCACCCGCATCGACACCGAGCTGTGGCGGCTCGATGCCAGTCGCGGCGGCGAAGAACAACACCGCTACGACCTGCGCCGCGGCATTGACGGGTCCTGGACTTTAGCATTGGACTGGGGATGAGCAACGCACTGGCTACGAGCTTCGCGCACCTACACGTCGCGAGCGCCTATTCGACCCACTACGGGGTAACGCTTCCCGAAGTCCTGGCCGAGCAGGCGGCCGCGCAGGGCGCGAATTTTTTGGCAGTTACCGACCGTGACGGACTCTACGGAGCCGTCAAACACGTGCGAGCCTGCGTGGCCGTGGGTATCCGCCCCGGGCTCGGCGCCGAACTCGCCGTGCACGACGAGGAGTATCGCCCGCTCGGCCGAGTGGTCGTGCTCGCCCACGGCAATACCGAGGGTCGCGGGTACGCCGCGCTCTGCCGGGCGGTCAGCTCCGCCCACGACGGTGGTGCCGGTCAACGCTCCGCGCTCACGCCCGGCAGTACCGGACCGAGCATTTCGCGCTCCCGCCTGGCCGATCTGGCCGGCCTCTCCTCGCTCACCGTGCTGCTCGGCCCCGACTCCGACGTCGGCCTCGCCATCGCCCGCCGCGACAATTCAGATGCTGCGGCGCGGCTCGCCCGCTGGCAGCGGGCCCTGCCCGCTCAGGCCGTCGTACTCGAAATCGTCTGTCACCTGGCCGAAAGCGGCGCTGTCGGCAGCGTGACCCCGGCCACGCGCATGCTCGCCCTCGCCGAGAACGCCGGGCTGCCCGCAGTGCTCAGCAATGCCGTGCGGTACGGCACGCCCGACGAGGCGGTCACCGCCGATCTCGCCGATGCTGCACGCTTTCTGCTGCCGCTTGCCGAACTCGAAACCCCCCAAACCAACGGCCAGGCCTGGCTCAAACCGGCCGGAGCGATGCGCCAGGTGGCCCGCATGGTCGTCGATGCCGGTCTGCACGATGACGGGGCGCTCGAACGGTTACTGCGTGACACCGAGCAGCTCGCCGACCGGTGCACCCTCGACCCGGTTCTCGATATCGGGCTGGGGCGCCCGCGCATGCCGGAAGCGCGCATCATCGGCGTCACCGGCGACCCGGTCACCGAATTGTGGCGGCGCGCTCGAAGCGGTATCGCCGACCTGTACTCCGCGAGCGGCTCGCGCGCGGTCGAAGCGGCCCACGCCCAGCTCGCCCACGAGATGAAAACGGTCGAACACTTAGGCTTTGCCAGCTACTTTCTCACCGTGTCACGGGTGGCCGACATTATTCGCGGGATGGGCATCCGCATTCAAGCGCGCGGCTCGGGGGTCGGCTCGGTGCTCAACTACGCGTTGCGCACCTCCTCGGTCGAACCCATCGGCAACGGGCTGCTCTGGGAGCGTTTTCTCTCCCCCCAACGCCAGACGCTGCCCGATATCGACATCGACGTCGAGTCAGCCAGGCGCCACGACATCTACCGCGAGGTGTTTCGTGCCTTCGGCAGCGACCGGGTCTCGCTCATGTCGATGACCAACGCCTACCGCGGCCGTGGCGCAGTGCGCGACGCCGGTCTCGCCCTCGGCCTGCCCGATGCCCAGATCAACGTGATCGCCAAGCAGATGTGGCGGTTCAACGCCCGCGACTTTCGCCGCGCCCTCGAAGAGAAGCCCGAACTCGAGGCCCTCGCCGCCGAGGTGCGCGAGTCGCAACAGCTCGACCTGCTCGTCGACCTCACCGCCAAGCTTGACCGGCTCCCCCGGCACATCTCGGTGCATCCCTGCGGTGTGATTCTCTCCGACGCGAGCCTGCTCGATCGCACCCCGGTGCAGGCGAGCGGTATGGGCCTGCCGATGTCGCAGTACGACAAGCACGACATGGACCCGATGGGTTTGATCAAGCTCGACATTCTCGGCGTGCGTATGCAGTCGGCGATGGCGCACGCCGTTGAAGAGCATCACCGGCTCACCGGCGAGAGCATCGACCTCGACCGGGTCCCCCTCGACGATGCGAAGACGTTCGAGCTCATTCGCTCCACCCGCACCCTCGGCATCTTTCAGATCGAGTCCCCCGGCCAGATGGAGCTCGTCGGCAAGCTACAACCGGAGGTGTTCAACGACCTCACCGTGGAGATCTCACTGTTTCGACCCGGCCCGATGAAGAACAATATGCCGCTCAAATATCTGCAGGCCCGGCACGGCGAGGTCGCCCCCGACTATATTCACCCCCGGTTCGAGCCGATTCTGCGCGAAACCAACGGCGTTGTCATCTTTCACGAACAGGTCATGCGACTGTTCGACGAACTCACCGGCTGCGGCCTGGGCAAAGCGGATGTCTTTCGCCGCCACCTCGATAAGCCCGAGCAGCTCCCCGAGATCGAACAGTACGTGCGCGAACGGGCGCTTGCGCGTGGGTTCAGCGTTGCCGTCATTGACCAGGTATGGACGGTGCTGGCCGGGTTTGGCAGCTTCGGTTTCGCCAAGGCCCACGGCGCCGCCTTCGCTCTGCCCACCTACCAGTCGGCGTGGCTGAAAACCCACCACCCTGCGGCCTTTCTGGCCGGGCTGCTCACTCACGACCCCGGCATGTGGCCCAAAGACCTCATCGTCGCCGAGGCCCGGGTGCTCGGGGTACCGGTACTCCCCCTCGACGTGCAGTCGAGCGCGTTGGACTACCGGGTGGAGGATCTCGCCGACGGGAGCCAGGGTATCCGTTTGGCGCTGCCGGAACTGGTCGGCAGCACGGAGGCGGAGCGGGAACGCATTGCTCGGCATCAGCCATTTGGGTCGCTACAGGACTTTCGCGACCGGGTACACCCCCGTCGGCGCACTTTCGAGGCGCTCGCCCGGGTGGGCGCCCTCGACACGTTCATCGGCTACGACCGGGCCCGGCGGCACGAACTGCTCGCGCATATCCAGTCGCTGCGCGGCACCGCCGTGGTCATTCGCGCCGACCAGCTCGCATTCGAGGTGGAGCTGCCGGTGCCGCGGTACTCCGGCGACCGTGCCGGCGCCATCACCTCGCTCGAGCTGCGTGGCCGCACCCAGACCGATCTGGAGCTGCTCGACCTTAACCTGGCCGTTTCGACCCACCAGATGAAGCGCTTTCACGCGCTGTTCAAGGAGTTGGGGGTGACCCCGGCGAGCGAGCTGGGCAACCTGCCCGGCGGCACCGAGGTGCTGCTTGCCGGGGTACGTCGGGCCACAAACACACCGCCGATGCGCGGCGGCCGCCGCGTGGTCTTCATCAGCCTCGATGATGGCACCGGCCCGGTCTCCAACGTCGTGTTCTTTCACGACGCGCAGGAGCGGGTCGGCGGGCAAGTGTTCCAGACCAATTACATGCTCGTGCGCGGTCGCACCCGGCGCTCCGGTGCGCGCGGCGTCTCGGTGACCGGGGAGAATCTGTGGAACCTGTTCGATGTGGCCCGCCAGGTGAAGGAGCGGCACGCCGTCGAACACGCTGCCGCGGAGGAAGTGGCCAGCGCCGCCGCCTACGCGGCTGAACTCGCCGCGCATCCGGCGCAGTTTTCATCTCACGCCGGTGGCACCCTGCACCAACTCAATGCGGCGCAGAGTGCGTAGCCGCTTTCGGCCGGCTACTGCCCCGGCGGGGCGGGGGCCGCGTCGGGCGGGGCGGGGGCCGCGTCCGGCGGGGCGGGGACCGCGTCGGGCGGTGCGGGGACCGCGTCGGGCGGTGCGGGTGCCGCCG
>NZ_SOHJ01000015.1 GCF_004403185.1 Cryobacterium suzukii
AATCGACCCCGCAAAACGCTCGGCGGCATCACACCCGCTCAAGCCATGCAACGACTATTGTCAGAGCCAGAAAAGCCCATCGTTGCGACGACCGGTTGAATCCGCCTTCGGCTAACGGGCACGTTAAGGGAATCAGTTGGAAGAGTCGACAGTTCCTAGTGCGCTCACGACGGCGTCCAAGGAGGCCAGCGTTTCGCGCAAGGAGTCGACTTGTGCTGAGATCCGTGCCCGTTCGCTGATGAGTCGATCGCGCAGTAGGGGTGTTCGTGCCGCAGGATCCGTGATGCAGGGAAGAAGTTCTGCGATTGTGGAGCTACACAGGCCAGCTTGATATAGACGCTGAATAAGAAGAACGCGCTCCTGCGCCGCATGCGAATAAAACCGCTGACCGCTGGTCGAACGGTTCGAAGAGAGCAGATGCTGCTCTTCGTAGTATCGGAGTGATCTCGGGCTTGCGCCGGTTGCTCTGGCCAGTTCGCCAATTCTCATCAGCCGCTTGCCCCTCACATGGATGTCAGGTTTTAGTGTAGCGATCATGAGTACACACACGAACGATTCTGCCGGCGTCCTCCAGCTTCGCGTCATTGTGGAGGCGGAGGATTTCGACGCCGCCATCGCCTTCTACCGCGACACCCTTAGACTGCCTGAGCAGGTCGCATTCGAAGGAGACGGCGACGCGCGTGTCTCGATTTTGGATGCTGGCCGGGCGACCCTTGAAATCTCAAACCCAGCCCAGAAGCGGATGATCGACCAAGTCGAGACCGGGGAACGCCAAGGATCCGGCATTCGGCTTGCATTTGAGGTAACCGACGGACGCGGTGTCACCACCAAACTGGCTGCGGCCGGGGCCACCATTATTGGTGAACCACGCGAGACACCGTGGCGATCACTCAATTCCCGACTCGACGCACCCGCCGGGCTCCAGATAACCGTGTTCGAGGAGCTGGAGGAGGTGCCCGAACGGGCACAACGAGCCGGATTTGGAAAAGCCGACTCGCGATAACGGCGAAGAGTCAGATGACCACCAATCTGCCGAGCCAACACCTGACCGCCGTGCGGCGGATGTCCGCGGTGTGTCCGGATACGGTCGCTGTCCCGCAGAGGGTTGGCGGATCCCAGCCCCGATCGGCATAAGTCAGGGTGCCAGGGGTGACGCCTTGCACGCGTGATGCTCGGTCTAGCCTCGGACGTTAATGATTCCCGCTTGCGAGCAGGACTGGGGCTGATCCCGGACGACGCCTGAAGAGTCACCGAACCGAACCGGCTCCAAAACGCTCGCCACCCAGTCTCGGTTCGGATCGGTTGTCATATAAAACTCACTGGTGGACCACGTCGTGAGCATGGCCTCCGCTGCAACTTGACGTTCGGCATCTTCCTGGGCCATCGCCGTCAGATATTCGGATTCCCACGCGCACAGCCATGTATATTGAGCGACGACGTACCCCGCGCCCGATTGCATCACGCCAGTTGAGCTCGTGCCCGAATCCAAATCTTCTGGAACGCCGGCTGGATAAACGGCACCCGCCGGGAGCGGATCCTCGATCGCTTCGATGGCCGCTTGATACTCAAAGTAGCCCGTCCCCACGGTCACCCGAGCGGGACCCTGAGGATTGGCGTTGACCACAGATGTGACCTCGCCGTCCGGGCCCGCGACGGGGACGGGAGCGACAACGAAGAGGAGCGGAAGTAGCACGATCAGAAGGATTGCCGCGGCAACGGCTGAGACCACAATCGCAACGGTCCGGCGGACCCGTCTCTGACGACGCTGCGAAGCCCCGAGGGGCGGCAGAACGTCGAGTTCTTGCCCGAGAATGTCGGCCGGTGACCCGAAGCTGGACAAGGCCGCGGATGCGTCCGCATCCGACAGGTCTGGCTGAACGAGTTCGCGCAGGTGATTGGCGATTTCCTCGCGAAGTACCGCCCGTCGAGCGTTTGAGAGCGACCCTGCAGCCGCGTCAAACTGGCGCAAGTACTGGGTAACAAGTCGGTGGTCGGTGTCAGACGTCATCGCGGGTCCTGTCATTGTGTTTCTCGGGAATGGTGGCCAGGAGCGACGTGACGGAACCGGAGAATCGCTCCCAGTCCTCCTGAAAGGATGCCAATTCCAGACGGCCACCCTCCGTGAGTTGGTAGTACCGGCGTGGCCGATCGGTCTCGTTGACTTCCCAATAGCTCGTGACGAAACCGGCATCGTGCAGTCGGTTAAGGAGCGGGTAAACCGTTCCCTGGCTGGAGAGCAGCTGACCTACGTCATCCAGCTCCCGAACGAGTTGGAGCCCGAAACGTGGGCCCGACGACAGTAGAGCCAGGATGCACGGCCCCACGACCCCTCGCCGGAGTTGTGTACTAGTCGGATTCTCAGCCATGCGGCTGACTATACCTTGCGAGACAAGATATGAACAACTAAATTTCATCTGCGCTCAAACACTGTGCGATCTAGGGCGCAGATGTCGTTCAGCAACCAATCACGGCCGCCTAGGCTCGATGTCCCGCGGAGCGTTCGGCTACGGGCACTGAATCTGTCACGCTGGTGACTTCTTCAAACGCCTACCCCGGTGTCTGGCAGCACGTACTCTGTGAATAAGGGGGTACACGAAATGCAACTGCAAAGACCGGCCTTTCCCGTGCTCCTCGCCGTGACTGCACGGTCCTGGATCCTCGGCATTCCGTCGCTGGCCCTCATCGCCCTGACAGGGCTTCAGCTCGCGATCATCTCTCATGCGGGCATCGGAGAATCCTGCTATCAGAACCCCGAGCTAGGTAATCTGGCTCTGCCCTCAGCAGGCTGGACTACGGACGGCGCATTTTCGTCCTTCCCCGTGGGGGTCCAATGCTCCTACTTCACGAGCGAGCATGAACTCCTCCTGGTACATACCCAGACCAGCGTGTGGGACTGGGGAATCACGTTCGCCGCGATCCTCGGAGTCCTGGGCGCTGCGCTCTTTCTGACCACCCGGCTCGCCACTCGACGGTCCTGGCACGAATCCCTCTGAAGAATTAGACCCAGGCCGTCCCGTTGGTGGTTCCCCTTGCGGGCGATGACAGACAGGCGGTGATGGTGGTTACGACTCTTCGCTTCCATTCCCATCTGCCTTCAAGGTCGCGGCCGCCGAGCGTCGACACCAGCTGTTCACCAATCCTCGCTAGTGTCGCCACAAGACTGGTCTGGTGTAACCGGGCCTGATTTGGGGGAAAATGCTCGCCATCGTTAGGTCGCGTAAGTCGTGGGCGGCTCTGCTTGTACTGACGTCGACCGCGCTCGTTTTACTCTCGGGTTGTGCGAACACCACCCCTGGCCCAGTGACCCCCAGCTCTAAAGCGCCAGCGAGCTCGCTGTCGCTCACCCTCGACGTCGCGGGTCAAGAACAACTCGATTGGGAATGGGACCGGGTATTGCGGGAGTCGCCGGATGCTGAGCGTCCGGAGATCGACATCGTCCGCTTCACCGACTCCGATGACTGGGCAATCACAATGGAGAGTTGCATGCACGATTTGGGCTGGCCGGATATGCGGGCCACAGCGGATGGTGGGGTGGAGTCGGGCGGGATCCAAAAGTCTCAAGCCGGAGCGCATGCCCTGGCTTGGTATACCTGCAACGCCAAATATCCGATGGATCCGAAGTTCAATGTGCCGCTGAACGATGAGCGTCTCGGGAAGCTATTTGACTACTTCACCGACGAGCTCCAGCCCTGCTTAGCGGCCGAAGGGTATGACACTCCGGAGGCTCCGAGCCGGGAAACGTTCATCGATACTTATGCCGAGACCGGTGGTTGGAACCTCTACGAAGGCGTAGCGGGGGGCGGACAGTCTGAATGGAATACGATCAACAAGAAGTGCCCGCAGCTCCCCGTCGATTTCACATGAGTGACGCAGCAGCGGTTCGCTCACCGCGCTGGGCGCGCTGGGTCACCGGTCTGCTCGTAGCAGTCGGTGCTGGCGCCGGTGTGGGGTGGGCGGCGGCGACAGCGCTCACACCCCCGAGGGATGTTGTGGCTACGACCGCGTTCACTTTGGTGGAGGTCGTTGCGGGTGAGGTGGGGTCTAGCATCAACCTGAACACGGTGGCCCAGTGGACTCCAGAGCCAGCTGGATCGAATCAGGCAGTCGGGACCGTCACCTCGGTGAACGTCTCCGCGGGCCAAAGCGTCGCGGCCGGGGCGACGCTCTACACCGTGAACCTGCGACCAGTCGTGATCGCTCAAGGACAGATCCCCGCGTTCCGCGCGCTGGCACAGGACGCCGCCGGAGCGGACGTGACGCAGCTGCAACAGGCACTGACCGACCTGGGCCTTTACACCGGTGCCGTTGATGGGAAGTTCGGTGCCCGTACCAAGACCGCGGTGAAGGCGTGGCAAAAGGCACTTGGCGTCCCCGCAGACGGCGTCGTGCAGCCGGGTGACGTCATTTTCGTGCCGACCCTGCCGACGCAGGTCGCCCTCGACACCGAGATCATCGCCCGCGGGGCGCTCCTGGCTGGCGGGGAGAACGTGGTGCGGGCGTTACCGCCGGCGCCGGTGTTCACGGTTCCGGTCGGTGAATCGCAGGCCGCATTAATGCCGACCGGAACACGGGTGGAAATCACCAGCATCGACGGCGGCCTCTGGGAAGGGTTCGTCACCGAACAGCTGGCCGATGAGACCGGCATGATCGTCATCACCCTCGCCGGTAAGGACGGTGCCCTCATCTGCGCGGATGCCTGCGCGAGCATCCCCATGACCGAACAGTCGTTGCTGTCCTCCCGCATCGTCACGGTGGAATCCATCGCCGGCCTGATCGTGCCCAGCGCCGCGCTGCTCAGCGCCGCCGACGGTACCGCCTCGGTCGTCGACAACTCGGGTGTCAACCATCCGGTGACGGTCGTCACCGGCGCCCGCGGCATGTCCATCATCGACGGCGTCGCCGACGGCACCTCCGTGCGCGTCCCCGCGACAGCCGAGTAGCAATGGTTGATACTGTTCGGATCGCCGCCCAGGGCATCACCTTCGGCTACGTGCCGTCCGCGCCGATCCTCTCGGACTGGAGCGCGGACTTCCACGCCGGGGAAGTGGTTGCCATCACTGGCCCGTCCGGGCGCGGCAAATCCACTCTCCTCTACGTGCTCGGCTTGATGCTCAAACCCACCGCGGGGCAGGTAACCATCAACGGAAGGGATGCCGCCCACCGGCGTGACGCCGACCGCGCGAGCCTCCGCGCAAACCAGTACGGCTTCGTGTTTCAGGATGCCGCCCTGGACGCGACGCGCACGGTGCTGGACAACATCATCGAAACCGCCCTCTACCGTGGCACTCCGCGGGGGCCGGCGATTCGGCGGGCGCACGAGCTGATGGCCCAGTTCGGTGTTGCGCTGCGGGCGGGAGCGAAACCTGGCCAGGTGTCGGGCGGGCAAGCGCAACGCATCGCCCTGTGCCGGGCCCTCCTCAACGACCCGCAGATTCTGCTCGCGGATGAACCCACCGGCAACCTGGACCCGGCGTCCTCCGACCTCGTCGTGGATGCCCTGCACGCGCAGGCCCACAGCGGCGCAGCCGTCATCGTCGTCACCCACGACCCGGCCCTGGTCGCGCGCTGCGACCGCCGCCTCGAACTATGACCGCGCTAGGCCGCTGGGCGGCCGTGGTGAGGGAAGCGTTGGCGACAGCGTGGGCGCAACCCGTCGCATCCATTGTCACGATCGTCATGGTCGCGGGGATGTGCGCCACGGTGCTGCTGACCACGGGCCGCACGGTCGGCGCCGAGCAGGCCGTGCTCGGATCGATCGACTCCGAGGGGACGCGGTCCATCGTCATCCGTGCCGAGCCCGACGCGGGACTCGATGCCACCGTGCTGGAGCGGCTAGCTCACATCGATGGGATCCAGTGGGCGGGCGCGTTCGGCGGCCCGCAGGACGTCACCAACATTCAGTTCCCGGGCGCGACGAAGATCCCGCTGCGCCTGGTCTGGAGCAGTCAGCTCGAGCACCTCGGAATCACCTCGCTCCCGCCGGTGGCTGACGCCTCGGTGTGGGCGTCACCATCCGCGTTGGCGGGCCTGGGGATGCCGGATGCCGTCGGCGGCGTTGTCGACGGTTCCGGCATCGACTTTGCGGTGACTGGCCGCCTGACCACGCCGGACTTTCTTGCCTTCCTCGAACCGCTCGCTATCGCCCCGCAAACCGCCGACACCCGGGGAATCGTGTCCGTGCTCGTCATCATCGCCGACCGGCCAGACCTGGTTGCGCCGGTCAGCGAAGCAGCGCAATCGGTGCTCGGCGTCACCGATCCGACCAAAGTCACCCTTACCACCAGCGAAAACCTGGCCGCGCTCCGTGGGATGGTCGAAGGACAACTGGATTCCTTCGGTCGCAGCCTGGTCATCGTGATCTTCGGCCTGACCGCGGTACTCGTCGCTGCGATTCTCTACGGCCTGGTGATGCTGCGCCGCAAGGACTTCGGCCGTCGCCGCGCGTTGGGCGCCTCCCAAACCCTGATCATCGTCCTGCTGCTGACGCAAACCGGCGCCCTCGCCCTGGTCGGTGCCACGATCGGAAGTATTGCGGCGTCGATTGGGCTGACCGCCTCGGGAGATCCGCTCCCCGGCTGGGACTTCGTCGGCGCGGTCGCACTCTTGTCGACTACCATCGGCGTGATCGCGGCACTGGTACCCGCGCTGGCGGCCGCCCGTCGCGATCCGCTCAAGGAACTCCGGGTACCGTAACCGGCGGCGCATTTGCTAGGGACAGGTAACGAACGGGGCCGACATCGCTGATGGAGGATTGATCGCCAGGGACACCTAGCTCGGCCAGACTGTCCCGTAGAGGGTTCGGCGTATGGGACGCCACAGGTGGATGACAGGGCATTGTTCGTGTCGGGCTGGAAACACCCACGTCGTATTTCATCAATTTCAAGGTCCGGTTCGACTACCGTCACCCGGTGAAGGCTTGGGCGCAGGCGTCATTCTGCGCTTTTTGCCTTGGGAATCCAGCTTGAGCCGTCGACTGTGGGATAGGGATGACGGTTTTGTTCGGTGCCGGTGCAGCCTATGAGTGAGGTTACTTATCGGTCCTTCGTGCGATTCAATGCGTCAGCGCCAGAAGTTTGGTGCAGTCGCCCCGAAGTCGATGTTGCTTTCGCTGTAGCGATACGGTGCAAGCATGGGGACGATTTGGGGGCGCACTGTTCCGTGCCAGAAACTTGGCCGTACTTGCAACGATCTCGTGCTGACTGGGCGCACAGCCTCGGCTCCAGACACCGGTGATTGGGCCTTGGGGAACTTCGTTCCCTCCAGTAGCTGCGTTTCACGTAGAAAGCGACTCTGGCATGCTCCTCTTTCCTGCTGCGTATGACGACTTTGGGGCGGTGGGAATGGAGCTCGTAAAAGTCGGAAGACGTGCCGTTCCCGGCAGACTCGCCATGAATGCGGTCTACCCGGACGGCTACGGTTACGGCAATCGCTGCGACGTGGATGTCTGCATGCTCAACTCGATCTATACCGAGGTTGCCCTGAAGAGCCCGGAGATGCACCCGAATGCCTCGGCCGACAACAGCGATCCAGGCATTGAGGGGATGCGCGACGCCGCCAGTGGAATCACCGGCCTCACGATCCAGTACTACGTGCTTATTGACATGCAAGGTTTCTCCGACCTGATCGACTCCCTCGGCGGCGTAGACATCACTGTCACCGACCGTGTTCCGCTCGGCGGCGATGAGGCGCTGAACGACGTCGCCGAGTGGTTCGAGCCGGGCAAGCAGCATATGGACGGCTACCACGCCACTTGGTATGCCCGATCCAGGCACGGAACGAGCGACTACGACCGCATGGCCCGCCAGCGCATCCTGCAGGAGGCGATCCTCAAACAGTTCAACCCGGCGAACGTGCTCACAAAATTCCAAGGTGTGGCCCAGGCCGGCCAGCAGGTCGTCAAGACCGACGTACCGCAGGGAATGCTCGGCTACTTCGCTAACCTGGCAGGCAAGACCAGAGACCTATCGGTAGGTACCGTCGAGCTGGTTCCAGATAATGGCGTCGACCCGCAGAACCCGGACTACGACTACATCCGCGGCTTGATCGCCACTGCGCTCACTTGAATTTGAATTCCGCTGCAATGCTCTGACACCGAAGCCCGGTCCCGCTTCTCGCGATGTGGTGGGCTTTCATCAGATTCCGGCCAGGGACGTCCCGTAAGGAACGCCAACGGTCGGGGACCAGCGTCCGTGGCGTGCCGCACACACCGAGGTCCTGATTCATCGTTGTCATCGCCGCGTGTTGCCGACCGCCGTCACCCGGTGCGGGCCTCGGCACACGATTCGTCCTGCGCTGTCTGGCCAGTGAGCCCGTTCAGGGCCTCAACGGTCGGTGCTGGCGCGGGGACGGCGGTGTCGACCGAAGGCGTTGACGTTTCGACCGGTACCGGCGCATCCGTTGTCGGTTCCTGAGCGGACGTCGTTCCCGGGAGGGTGAAGGGCTGATCGGCAGATAGTTTGGTGAATATCTCTGCGGCTAAGGCTTCTGCAGGAACGACCTTTCCCGGATAGTTGGAATCTCCGGTCGTGCCGGGATATTGCACGAACAGCATTCGGTCCAGATCGATGTCCTTGAGCGCCAAGGCCATCGACACCATCGTGTCGATATCGGCGAGGGACGTCGACAGCTTGATATTGATGGCCGCAGCGTTGGCGAGGTTGATCAGGGTCGGAATGTTCGTGAGTGTTCCGTTGCCCTGCACGGTGCGCATGAGTGAGGCCATGTAGATCTGCTGGGAGGAAATTCGCGCCAGGTCGCTGCGGTCGCCGACGCCATCGCGGCTGCGCAGAAACGCCAGCGCGGTGTCGCCAGCGACGATGCTCGGGCCGGCGGGAAGGTACAGTCCGGCAGAGTCGTCGTTGATGGCCGCAGTGAGGCAGATGGGAACGCCGCCGACGGCGTCGCTCATTTGCACGACCCCGTCGAACGAGATGAGTCCGGCATACGGGATGGTCAGCCCCGTCAACTCGGACACGGTCTTGACCACACAGGGTAGCCCGCCCCGGGACATGGCCTCATTGACGGGGCGGGCGGCCATCGCCGAAAACTCGGTACCGCTCTCGGCATCCGTGCACGTGGGGTGCGGCACGATGAGGTCGCGGGGGATGCTCACGACGACAGCGCTACTGTGGTCTGCGGACACGTGCACGAGAATGTTCACATCGTTGAGGGTGCCCTGGCGTTCGCCGTAGGCCGCGCTTTGCGTCGCGTCGTTGTCGATGCCGACCATGAGAATGTTGAAGCCGTTTTCGTAGCTTTCGAGCTGTGGCACGGGCGCTGCCGTGTCGCCAACGGTGATGTCGATCGCGTTGTCGTCAACGGTCTTGCTGAAGCTCCACACCGCAACAGCAGCCACAGCCGACGTGCTCACTACGGCAACAGTCAGCACGGCCGCCACCAGTTTGAGGGCGGTGACATACGGATTCGAGCGCTTCAACCGTCCGTGCCGGGCAATTCCTACGATCCGTTTGCTTCGCCTGCCCGCGTCAACCACACAGCCCCGTTTCCTTGCGTTCAATCAATGACCGAATCATCTCTCATCCTCACTCTTGATCAGCATCGGGACTTATGCGAGAGAGAACAGATACGCCGGCGCGACGATCTCGGTGATGGTGCTTGAATCGGGATCGGAATGGGCGATAGCCCCATAGGCCATTTCCATCCCTGCATCATCGATAATCCCCGGAAACGAGGTGGGGAGGTCCACTGCAACGGAACGAATTCCAAAGACGTCCAGAATGTGGACGCGGTTCGCGGGCTGACCTTCGGCGGCCACGTCAAATTCATCCCCGACATGTGTCTGGTCTGCCGCGGTGACGGCGACATTGGCGTCTGTGACCGCAGCGATCGCCTGCACGCTAAATGCGGGCTGATACAAGCGCGCGTCGCCGGTGAGCAACGACTCGTCTGGGTACCGATTGACGACGATGTCAGTCGTCTCTGCCCCGATGAGGATGCCGGTGGGTCCGGAGCAATACGACGATTCAGCCGGGACTGGGTCAACACTGGCGGGCGCCGCTGGCGACACAGCGTTAGCCCAACTGGCGCCTCACTCACGTCTTCAGGTCAGCCGAATGCACCGCCAATTGCCAGCGATGTGAACGCCTCGACAGCTCCGCCGACGGCAGAGCTGAGCGCGGGGATACCGATGCTCGCAGCAGCAGCCTTGAGTCTTCCTGCCTTCTTGACGACGGCACCAGTATCAGGCGCGGGACCCTCCGCCTCGACGCGGAGGGCTTCGACTGCTTCTAGTAGGTCGGTCTTGGCTTGCTGATCAAAATCCACGGTTCCAATTCGCTAACCAATAAGCCATAACACTTCTCCTAGCCAAGATATATCTCCGCTATCTCCCCTATCTCCGAGAAATGGATGTGTTTCTGATGCAGATTGATTCCCTTGTTCCTGCCCTTGGTCGTCGGGAGTCTCACTTAGCTGGGCAAACGCCCGGACGTTTTGAGCGCTTCCTCACCACATCGATGTGCATATTGTGCGCGGGCAACCCGTAGTTCTGACTTGCCCGCCACCAAATGAGGAGCTACGGAAAGTGCCGGCACACATACTGCGCCACGCGTGCCGGGCGGACACAGAACAGTAAGTCATGGCCAGTGGCCTCGCCATTCAGTGAAACTATGGTTGTGCAAGGACCAAGCCTGTGTTATTTTCAATCTCGGGGGGAGGCATCCGTCTCTCACGCGGAGCCAAAGAAAATGGGGAAAATGAAGAAAATTACTAAAGGCCTATTCGTCACCGCTACGGTATTCGCTTTGCTCACGGCTGTACCCGCGACCGCGGCCTTTGCCGCCAATCACGTGGAGAATGTGGGCGGGGGGACCTGGCAGTGGGGTGACTCCAGCGGGACCGCCTACTCCAATTACTACCACTCATCGAAAACCCACAGCGCAACGGTGTGCGACGGATCGTGGGCTAACAACTGCACTCAGGACCTGCAAATCAAGGGCGTCTGGGCGAAGGCATCGAAACCTGACTATTGGGTCAATGTTGAAAAAGCGTACTGGAACACCTACTAGCAACTAAGGACATGATCAGAGCGCCGCGAGCTATCGCGCTCGCTCTCCTCGCGACACTGGCGCTTTCCGGCTGCTCAGCAGCGGAAAGCGCCAGTCCTCGCGAAGAGACGACTAACACCACCGGACAATTCACCGGACCCTACTCGGACATCTTCGAGGCCGCGCTTCAGAACGCAACAAGTGATGACGTTGCGTTGGCACTAGTTGACGAATCGATCACTGAACAAGAGTATTCCTATTTCCAATCGAAGCTTATCGATTGTTTCACCTCACTGGGCTTGACTGCGAGCTTCAAGACAAATGGGCAGCTTTCTTATTCAGGTCCAGAAACATCACAGGAGAAGATACAAGCCTGCAATGCAGAAAATGGCGTTGATGTCCTGGCCCTGCATGACGCAATTGTTAGGAACCCTGCCAGACTTGACGAGGCGGACATCGTCCTCAAATGCCTTCAGGACACTGGGGTTGTTGACAATGGATATTCAATTGCCGACTACGAGAATGGCGTTAATTTATCGGCGATGATCGAGACGGACGAATTTGAAGGCTGCCGTACCGATCCGCTCAATTATTCCAGTAGAAGTCAATAAAAGAGTGGCACGTGGCATCACGCTTCCAAGAGCGGGCGCAGGGATCCTAATCGTGTCCTTTCTCTCGGTTTTCTCGATCGGCACTTTGCTTGGAGTGGTAGTCAGCCCCGCCGAACCACCTGAAGGCCTTGAGAAACCAACGCTTATCAGATGGGCTAATGCATCCGAAATGTCGATTGACGACAGACAAGATGCCGAGTTCCGGCTGCAGATCGCCCCAGCTGTGAGCCTGCTTTCACCCGTCAGCGGGACTGTTACGCACCAGACGTGTTTGGCCGGCCTCACTTTGGCGTCAGGTGCATCAAATTTCAGCGTTGATGGCGAACCGCTTCTGAATGTCGCCAGCGAAGTACCCTTTTGGCGAACCCTAAATCCGGGCGACGAAGGAATTGATGCAAAGGCTCTGAAGGGGTCGTTGGCTGCGCTTGGCTACGAGGTTTCCGCCGACTCAGAATGGGACACCAGTGCAGCCCGATCCTATGCAAGCGCCCTCACCAACATCGGTCGGACTACCCTACCCCGGTCTGGCACATTTGACCCCGCCACCTCTATCTGGCTGCCCCCTGGGCTTGGTCCTTTGGAATCTTGTGCCAGCACCCTTGGGGCTTCCATATCGTTTGGGGCGCCCCTCGGGATACTTCCGCCTCAACTGATCTCGGCCGGCTTTGAGTCGTTCAACGCCGAGGCAATTGATGGTTCTCGCGTCATTTCAATTGGATCCAAAGAGTTCGCCTTCAATATCTCTGAACCGATCGTCGAGTCTGAGGCCCTTGCCGCGATAGCGTCGCTGGCAGAATATGCCGAACTAGAAGAAGGGCAGGAACGTCTGTCTCTTTCGACCCGTCTTGTTGAAGGCGTTAGGGCTACGACTGTACCGCCAGCCGCCCTGCATGATGTCGACGGGAATTCTGCCTGCATCACCTTGAAAGACGGCACCTCACTTTCCGTCACGATACTCACATCTATTCTCGGGTCAACTGTTTTGAACGAGGGCGAATCAATCGCTGGCAAGGAGATTGCTTTGCTCGAACAGGACCAGACAACTTGTGGGTGATTCTATGAGAGTGCGACTGGATCGAGTTGGCCACGCATTTAGCAATAATGCGCACCTCTTCACAGATCTCAGTCTTGTTCTGTTGCCAGGAGAGACTTACGCTCTCGTGGGCCCATCCGGGTCGGGGAAGAGTACCCTTCTTTCGATAGTGTCCAAGTGGCTAGCGCCAACTACTGGATCAGTGACTTGGGAAGGGATAGAACGCCAGGGATGGGTCTTTCAGAACCCTCATGGAATTGCTCATAGGACGGCACTAGATCACGTAGTGCACCCGTACTTGGCACAGGGTAATTCTCGCGTCGTTGCTGAGGATAGGGCGCGTGCAAACCTGCAACGTTTTGGTCTTGAGGGTGTGGCCCACTTGCAATTCCGCAAGCTTTCCGGGGGTGAAGCCCAGAGGCTAATGCTAGCGCGGGGTCTTGCAGCCGATCCACAGCTATTGTTGATTGACGAGCCGACCGCCCAGCTAGATACGCACACGGCCCAGGCAGTCAACGCGTCGATTAGGCAGCTTTCATCGCCGCGATCAATCGTCGTGGTGGCTACTCATGATCGTGCGACGCAAGATAGCTGCACCCAGCGAATAGACTTGGGATGTTTTCAATGAAGCCTTGCCGGGTTGTACTCGGAGAGGCAGCCAGAAATGTAGCCTCGGGGACATCACGGTTTCTGATGGTCGCGGGCTTTGTTTCGGCTGCTTTGTTGATCACATTCTTCATAGACACTTCTTATGCCCATCAGATCCAGTTGGATGCTGCGAAATTTCAGCGAGCCGGAGCGAGTATCCAGACAATCCGTTCTGATGGGAACATTAGTCCTCAGACCTGTACCGCCCTGAATCACGGCAATCTCCGCGCCGGAGCTCTCCGCGTTTCTGACACGAAGGTGACAGCATCGGCCCTTCCTGCGTCGGAGATCCCTACATACACCGTCACCTCATCGTTCATTACTCTGCTCTTTCCCGATAATCCCCCCGCAAGCAGTTCGGGGGTCTTTATCTCGCAAGAGGTTGCGATCGCTCTTGGATACACAACCGGAGATCTACTTGTTACCACGGCCGGTGCTGCCTCAATAGGTGGGGTCTACAGTTTTCCCTCTGATGGGCGAAGGTCTGATCTCCGATACGCGGTCGTTGTTCCGTCGACTTCGCAAGAGAAGTTTGACGAATGCTGGGCGGAGAGTTGGCCGAACGAACAGAATCTCACTCAGCTTCTGAGATCATCAGAAACGCTACACTCTGACGGAAGCGCCAACTCGGCCGAATACAGTCAAGTCAACAGTACGCTAGGGCAGAATTTTGACGGGTTCAGAAGATTCTCTGCTCGACCTACCGCTGCACTGACAGTAGTGGCTGGACTCGCTGCGCTCGTTTTTATGATCTTCCTTGGTTTGCGGAGGAAACTGGAAATAGCCTCGTTGCTACACGCTGGTTTTAGAAAGCCGGACCTCTGGGCGATCGCATTTACGGAGACATTGGCGGCTATTTTATCTTCCTTACTGATCGCGGCACCAATCGCGGCAGTGGCATCTTCCTATGTCGGAACGATTTCTATCACGCCGATCGAGATCTTTCGCAATAACTTCTTGGTCCTGTCGGTGTGCGCCATCGTCGGCACGAGCCTCCCATTCTTGTTGGTCCGCGAGAACAGGTTGTTTCAGTATTTCAAAGACCGGTAAAAGGACCGGAAAGACCATGATGGAAGCGGTCATCGACTCGATCAGCCACGACGTCCCGCAGCTCCTGACGGAGCTCCACCGACTCGGCCGAACCCTGAAACAAAGCGCCGCCGACATCCTCGTGTTCTTCGACAGACCCGGATCCTCCAACGGCCCAACCGAAGCCATCAACGGACGCCTCGATCACCTCCGCGGCACAGCCTCAGGCTTCCGAAACCTGACGCACTACATCGCCCGCTCGCTCCTCGAAGCCGGCGGATTCCGACCCCAACTACACCCCTAATTGCGAAGAGCCAACAAACGGCCCGATAAAAAATCGCAGCCGCCAACAAAACGGCGGCATGAAACCCGGGACGGTTCATTTTCTGGTCTGCTCACTGCTTGCTTTACCGCTCCCAGCTGCCGCATTTCTTGCTCATTCTGGCTTGCTTTTTCTGTCTCTCGTTCTTCATCTTCTCTGCTTTTTTGTTTTTGTTCTCTGTCTTTTTCTCTTCTGTTTTTTGTTTCTGTTTTTGTTCTTGTATTTATGTATTTTTTTTCTTCTACTTTTTTCTCCTCTTTCCCTGTCCCACCACCACCCCTTTACTTCCCAACCTCCTACACACTGAGGAACGATGGGTGTGGGAGGTTGGGAAGCGAGCGCAGCGAGGGGGTGGCGGTGGGACAGGGAAAGAGACCCCTTACCCGGTCGTTTACCCCGGCGCGCCCCCTGCCGAGGTAAACGACCGGGTAAGGGGCCAGGCCACGGTAATCGCACGCATGTAAAAGTTACTCAGCGATCCTTTATCAGCGCGGAAGCGTCGTCTCTTGACATTCTCCGCCGATGACTACCCTCCGCGTGTGACGCTACGCCGTGGACTTTGCCAGCTTCAGCAATAGCCTGCCCGGTTCATTCAAAGCCCATTCGCGCAGAGCAATATCATCGCCGAGCGCCGCCATCGGAAGGTTTCTTGGCTTCGGAACCGTGAGGCCCGACGCCTGCAATGCAACGTAAACGAGTCCCACACCCATCGACGGAAAGACCGCCCATCCGACGCTGTCCACAAAGTCAGGAAAACTAAAATTAGGCGGCGCAAACCACGTGAAATATCCGATGTAGAAAACGATCGACACGGCGAAGACGGACAACGTGAAAGCTTGGGCGAACAAATTCAACCCGGTCATCTTCGCGCGGTAGAGCAGAAGACGCTCTGCTTGCTGTTGCACTGAAACCTCGAATTGAGACTTTTGGCTGCCCGCAGGAAGTTGAGCGGCGATAGTCAAATCGCCAACGAGTCGACGAGTCCACCGCATTGACGGAACGAGACGCGAGCCGACGAAAATCGTGACTGGCACGGCTAGGGCCACGCTTATTTCTAAAATAGTAGATCCGATGCTCATGCTTCGAGGTTATCTTTCACTTGGCTGAGTGCTGCAACCTGCTTCAAATCGGTCGCTTAGTCTTCGTTCCGGGCGGCGCCCGCATCCACCTTCGGGAAGCTCAGGACTGAATGCCTCGATTCACAATGTCTATCCAGCGGACGACACTGTTAGCGTTGTGGGCTTGCATGAGAGCGTCCTCTGGCGAGTAGCGCTTGACGGTAGCGCCAGTCCAGCGACTTGGTGTGTAATCGCGTGACATCGTGGACAGTGGATCTCAGAACTTCGTGGACGCTGGGTCTCATGGCTTCGTGTGTCCTGTCTCAACGCATCGTGGACACACGATCTCATGACATCGTGGACACGATGTCTCACAGCATCGGAGACACTTGCGCCGATGATAGTTAGGGAATGACGAATTCTCTTTCACCCCAGACTCGTGCCGCGATCATGAAATACGACCCGACCCAGCCCCACGCGCTGTCGATTATCGGGTTCTGCCTCTCTCTGAAGATCTCGCGGAGGTGTTCTACAAGATCCGCGGACGAGCTGTCCACGAGGCTGCTGCTGCGCTGCACCCACGCTCCCGCGCCCCAAACGTCCCGGCCCGGCGTTATGGGCAGGTCGTCGTGAATGAGGTCGTGAAGATCCGCAAAAAGCTCAAGACTGATGGCTGGGATTATGGTCCCCGCTCGATCTACTACGAAGCGGCCATGGACAGCGGGTTCCCCGGAGGAAAGGTCCCGTCGGTGGTGACGATCGCACGTCTTCTGGCCAGCGTCGGGCAGGTAGACGCGTCACCGAGGAAGCGACCGAAGTCGTCCTACATCCCGTTCGTGCGCGCGACAGCGATGTCGCTGTGGCAACTGGACGCGTTCGAGTACCGGCTGGCGAACGGGCAAACCGTCACGGTATATCAACTGCTCGACGACGCAAGCCGATACGACGTGGGCACCGACGCGTATTCGCGGCATGAGAACAGTGCTGATGCCAAGGACGTCCTCGAACGGGCAATCGCCGCATGCGGGGCACCCCAGGAAGTGTTATCGGATAACTCGCTGGCGTTCAACCAGCTGCGCGCAGGCACGATCGGCTCCGTGGAGATCTTTCTGGCATCGAAAGGCACCATGCCGATCAGCGGACTGCCGGGCAAGCCCACCACACAGGGCAAGAACGAGCGCTCGCACCAGACGTTGATCCGATTCCTCGACGCCGACCGTCCGGCCACTCTCGAGCATCTCCGTGTCCGGATCCAGCGTTTCCGGGAGCACTACAACAACCGCCGACCGCATCAAGCCCTCGAACAAGCTACGCCGCGGGCGGCGTGGGACTTGCTCGAGCACACGCCAGCGACCGAGCCGATCCCGCTGTCGGTGCTTGAAGCGAAAGCCTCGGCGTACCGGCGGGCTCGCTCGCGACGACAGTCAGACCTTCACCGGGCGCCGTTGACGATCTCCAAGACAGGGCAGGTTATGCCCGACGACAACGCACGGCCGCAAACAGCGGATCAGTCACTCGTGGAGGTCACCAAAGCCAACCGGCAGGTCTACTTTCAGGGCTACCAGGTCTCCCTGCCGACGACGTACGCCGACCGCACGTTCTACCGGACGATCACAGACGACGCGTTCTTGCTAACCGATCCCGTCACCGCTGAGATCGTGTTCTCCTTCCCGCTGCCGATGGTCGCGCTGAACGTCCGAGGCCGATACGTTGCCTCATACTCCATCCAAGGCGTTGGCGTGACCCACCCGACGAAGCCCTGGGAACGCAAGAACGCGGAATATCAGACACAGTTCGCCCAGCGCCAGACTGATCTCCCCGCAGTGCTCGGTGAGCCAGAGCGGTAGCTGTGCACGAAGCCATGAGACCCAGCGTCCACGAAGTTCTGAGATCCACTGTCCACGATGTCACGCGATTACACACCAAGTCGCTGGCCTGGCGCTACCATCAAGCGCTACTCGCCACTGGTTGCGGGCCGCAGCGCGACGACCGTTTTGCGGATTTATGGTGTGCTGGCCGCGATCCTTGATGTTGCAGTGAAGGATCGGCGCATTCCCTCGAATCCCGCGCGGGGAGTGACACTGCCGCGTAAGACAAAGGGCCAGCACGCATATCTGTCGCACCGCCAGGTCGCTCTGCTCGCGCAAAACTCCCGTAAGCACTCGACTCGCGTTCTCGCCTTGGCCTATACCGGGTTGCGCTGGGGTGAAGCGACCGCGTTGCGAATTCGCGACGTGGACACGGTGCGACGGCGTATACAGGTGCACGAAAATGCGGTGAGCGTCAGTGGGACTATCCACGTCGGCACACCCAAGACGCATCAAGCGCGCGCGGTCCCCTATCCAACGTTTCTCAATCCGCTCTTCGTCGAACTCATGAAAAACTCGACTGGGGGCACCCGTGGTCGCGGCGAGCTGCTTTTCGGAAGTGGCCTCGACTACGTCCGCAGCCCCGATTCCCGGCGTGGTTGGTTTGTGTCGGCGGTGCGCAAATCGCAAACTGCCGACAGCACGTTTCCGCGAATGACTTTGCACGATCTGCGCCACACCGCAGCGAGCCTGGCCATCTCCGCCGGCGCCAATGTGAAAGCCATCCAACGAATGCTTGGCCACGCGTCGGCAGCTATGACTCTCGAAACCTACGCCGACCTCTTCGACGACGACCTCGACTCGGTAGCCGACGCACTCGACGACGCTCGAACTCTCAGCATCGACTGAGGCGATCCGACGATCAGCCTGACGCTGCGGCGGCCTTCACGCCTTGGCCGAACCAGGACGTCGGTGATAATTCGCGCGGCCGGCATAGCGGATGACTCGGATGCCCTCCCTGCGACTTCGGCCACTCATCACTTTTTCAGGGTGATCCGAACCACGCAAAACGGGCCTGAACCTGCTCCCATGAGCGGCTTCTGCGATGCGCAGCACGAGGCCCAACAGGCCATTTTTCATCACGTCGATGCTCGTCTTTCGCACCGAAATTTTTTCAAGTGTTGCCAAAATGTTGCCAAAACGGCCTCTTAGACAAAACGAAACCCCCTACTCCCCAGTAAAACACTGGGATGTAGGGGGTTTTTCGTGGCGGTACCGGTGGGATTTGAACCCACGGTGGAGTCTCCCCCACACGACTTTTCGAGAGTCGCACCTTCGGCCGCTCGGACACGGTACCGCGGACGATTCTAGTAGAGACTGGGGTCCGGCGCGAATCGGCGAACATGCAGCGGACACTCGGATGCCGCGGAGTAGCCTCAGCGGGTGACCTCACCGACTCCACGCATCCGTTCTGCCATCGCTACCGGAGTAGCCGTTTTCGCGACAGGCATCGTGCTCGTCACCACCTGGTGGCGACGCGACCTCGAACAGCGGAAAGCCATTCTCAACGAAACCCTTCCGGTGCACTCGGCGTGGTGGCGCGACAACGCCAAACAGCCAGGCGAACTGCTCTACGTCGCGATCGGCGACAGTGCCGCCCAGGGCATCGGGGCCTCAAGCCCGAACAAGAGCTACGTCGGCGTTCTCGCCGATCACGTACGGCTGGCGACCGGACGGACGGTGCGCGTCGTGAACCTCAGCGTGTCGGGTGCCACTGTTGCTTTGGCCGTGCGCGATCAGCTTCCGCGCTTTGACAAGCTCGAGCCCGACCTCGTCACGGTCGCGATCGGCGCCAACGACATCGCCCAATGGAACCCTGATGCCTTTGAAACTGGCATCCGCTCTGTATTCGACGCGCTGCCACCGCACGCCCTCGTCGCCGACCTCCCGTGCTTTCACCTGCCGCACAATGAAATCAAGGTGGCGATGGCCAACGAGATCATTCGCCGGATCGCGGCCGATCGCACGCTGACGGTGGTTCCGCTGCACGCGACGACCAAACGGGCAGGCTTTCGCAGCATCCTGACCCACGTCGCCAAGGATCGCTTTCACCCCAACGACCGTGGGTATCGGTCCTGGGCGGAGGCGTTTCTTCCGGCCATGAGTGCCGACGTCGCGCACCGTTTCGCGGCGGTCAACCACACGCCAACCGAGGCCGACTAGAGAACGCGCCGCGCGCACGACCGACTGTCGGTGGCCCCGGCTAGGCTCGAAATATGGCAAAATCCGTCTCTTCCTTTCGCTGCTCCGAGTGCGGCTGGACCACCCTGAAATGGGCGGGCCGCTGCGGCGAATGCCAGCAGTGGGGCACCGTCGTCGACGCCGGCCAGACGGCTGGCATCACCCGTAAGCTCAAGGCCATCACACTCGTCGGGGATGGTATCGCGCGCCCCATCACCCACGTTGAAACGGATGCCGCCGCCCACTGGCCGACCGGCATCAACGAGTTCGACCGGGTGCTCGGCGGGGGCATCGTGCCCGGGTCGGTGATTCTACTCAGCGGCGAGCCGGGCGTTGGCAAGTCCACGCTGCTGCTTGAGGTCGCGTCCAAGGCGGCTGCGGCGAAGAGCCGCGTGCTCTACGTCAGCGCCGAAGAGTCGGTGAGCCAGGTACGACTGCGCGCCGAACGCACCAACGCACTCGAACCCGAGCTGTACATCGCCGCCGAAACCGACCTCGGGGTCATTCTCGGGCAGATCGACGCGGTCAAGCCCGACCTCATCATCATCGACTCCGTGCAGACCGTGTCGAGCGCACTCTCCGACGGCTCGCCGGGCATGCCCAGCCAGGTTCGGGAAGTCGCATCCACTCTCATCCGGGTCGCCAAAGATCGCAATCTGCCGGTGCTGCTCGTCGGTCACGTCACCAAAGACGGCTCGATTGCCGGGCCGCGGGTACTCGAGCACCTGGTTGACGTGGTCTGCCAGTTCGAGGGAGACCGCCAGACGTCGCTGCGATTCATTCGGGCGCTCAAGAATCGGTTCGGGCCGACCGACGAGGTCGGCTGCTTCGAGATGACCGGCGATGGCATCGCCGAGGTGCCCGACCCGAGCGGGCTGTTTTTGAGCCGTGCCACTGAGCCGGTCGATGGCACCTGTGTCACGGTCGCGCTGGAGGGCCGCCGGGCGATGCCGGTCGAAGTGCAGGCACTCGTCACCGACACCCAGGCTCCGAACCCGCGCCGCGTCACGAGCGGCGTCGATTCAGCCCGCGTGGCCATGTTGCTCGCGGTGTTACAGGAGCGTGCGGGCATGAATCTGTCGACCAAAGATGTTTACGTGTCGACGGTCGGCGGTATCCGTCTCAATGAGCCGGCCGCCGATTTGGCGATAGCACTCGCCATCGCCTCGGCGTTCACGGGGCTCGCCGTGGCACACAACGTGGTCGCGTTCGGCGAGATCAGCCTGGCCGGCGAGGTGCGCGGCGCGCTCATGTCCAAACAACGAGTGAACGAGGCGGTGCGCCTCGGCTTCACCACCCAGATCGATGCCGCCTGCGGCTCGATTCACGCGGCGGTTGCCCTCGCTCTCGGCACGACCCGCAATCCGCGCGACGCCGAACTCGATCGGGCGTGGGGATAGGCCACGGCGGTTCAGCGGGTCGGTGACGCGCTGAACGCGCGATACAGACGCTCCATCGCTATTCCTCGTCGCTGTGGCCGAGCTGCGGGCTCAGTGCCTTCAGCAGATCGGCCGGAGCCGCCTGCATTACATTCGGCCCGGCGATGTCGAAGAAGACCATTTCCAGCGTCGAGGCGTGCACGGTGAGAAACTCCCGCAGCCACTGGCCATCGCAGACCATAACCTGCGGGTTGATGTCGTCGGGAACCACACGCACGTAGTTCTCCGCCGCGGAAAAGAGCAGCAGCATCCGCTTGTCGGAGCCTTCGCGGCCGAAAACACGCACCTGCGCTGCCTCGCCGTTGACGACGAGTTGAGGCACGATCATGTAGTCGTTGCGCAGCGCATAGGCGACGGCGACGACGTCTTGCGCCGCCAGGGCGGCGGCGAGCGCCTCGGAGCGGGTGTTGGCAGTCGTATCGGTCACTCATTCATTCAATCAGTCGCGACCGTGCGCGCCCAGCTGGCAGCACACGCCACGAGCGAACGGATACCGTAGCCCCGGCGCCGACCCTAGTTGAGAATCATCAGCGCCGGGTCGGCCGCTTCGATGCCGTCCACGGTCACGTGCAGGTAGTACGACGCTCCGCCAGCCGGAACCGCGGTGCGGGTTTCGGCTGCACAGGTGTCAACGGCCGAGCGGGTGCGATCCCAGGCAATCGGGGCAGCGAGAGGCATGACGACCCCGGGCTTGAGGGTTACCTGGGCGTCGATCGGGTTGGTCTGGCAGTCCGTCGAGGTCCAGTAGACGTCCGTGCCGCTCATCACGGTGAACACCTGCCTGGCGTTACCGGCGTTGATGACGCAGTCGGTGGTTCCGATGTTAGTCAGACTGAGCGACAGCTGCGGCAGCGCGTCGGCCGCATAGTTGGTCGCGTCGGTGATGGCTGCGACCTCTACCGCTGATGGGTCGCAGGCAGCGCCGTCGACGGCGTTGGCCGTCGCGGGAATCGTGGTGGCGGCATCCGTCGGTGCAGCCGAATCGGTCGAAGCGCCCGCGGGTGATTTCGAGGCGTCTGCGTCGCCCCTACTTGCTCCCGGTCGCACGATGATGAGGAAGAGAATGACGAGCACGGCGAGAAGCCCGAGCCCGACTACGAAACGCCGGCGCCGGTACACCTTGCTGGACTGGCGGCCGACCGATTGCTTGATCGTCGACATGCCCCAAGGTTATTGAAGACGGTGCCAGAAGCCGGTAATGGTGTGCGTGTCGGCAACAATTGATGCCGGAAGAATCGATGGCCCGCCCGCAACCGAACCGGTGCGGGCGGGCCATCGCAACGACGGGGCTAGCGGAGTCCGTTCGTCAGCGGCTTCCTGGCGTGGTTGATTTTGACATCGGTCCAACCAATCACGGCACCGGTCGTATTTTGCACGGAGACGCGGTAGCGGCCGTGCTTGAGGTCGTCGGCGAGAGTGAAGCTCACGGTGCCCTCGGCGTTCACGAGCAACCAGCCGCCGAGGTCGTCGGCTTTCTTCTTGGAGTAGGCCCACACCGACACATATTCTCCGGCGTGCTTCATTCCGACCTCGACCACAACCCTGTTACCGGCCCGATACGAATTCTGGTCGGTGTCGATCGCGTTCTTGAGTTTCTTCGTCAGTTCCTTCGCCGATGAAGCGGTGGGCGCCTCGCCCGGTTCGGCGGTCACGGCCACCGCGACAGCCACGCGCACGATGGTACCCGACGATGCGGCTGTCATCTCCAGCACGCTGTTTTCGACCGCGTCGGCCGGTACCGTGACGGTCACGGTGGCCGTACCCGTCGAATCAACGGATGCCGTACCCACGTCGGTACCCGACCACTTCAGCGCGAGTTGCGTGTTTTTCGGGGCGCCGAGCGAGGTGAGGTTGAGACTTCCGACCGTGAGGGTAAGAGTGTCACCCGGGTTGACCGCGGCTGTGGGGGCCCCGGTGATCGAGGCCTGATTGGCCTTGAACGACGGAGACAGCGGGCTGTTGGCTTGGATGTAGGAGATCCAGGCATCCCGGTCGACGAGGCCGGAGTCGCGGGTGTCCGTTCCATTCTTGAACTCACGGAAGTTGTCGCCGCCGGTGAGCAGAAAGTTGAACGAACCGATGCGGTAGGACTGCGCCGAATCAATCTCGGCACCGTCGATCCAAATACCCGTCACACGGTCCCCCGCGGCACGAGCGGCATCGAAGGTGTAATTCACGTTGTCACTCAAGCCGAGTTGCAGGAACGGACGGCTCGGAATCGTGCCGTCTGCGTTGGTCTGCCACTGCTGTTCGAGAACGGTCTTGAACTGTGCACCGGTGAGGCTTGTCGTCCACAGGTTGTTCAAAAACGGCAGCACCGCGTTCGCCTCGGCATACGTCACGACACCGTCGGGAGCGAGTGAGAGGTCGGAACGCATACCACCGGGGTTGACGATGCCGATCTCGGCGCCGCCGATGGTCGGGTCGGCCAGCGATTCGCGCAGCGAGTTGGCGACGAGTGTGCCCATAGAAGAGGGCGCCATGCGATTTTCGGCGCACGGGGCGACTCCGCCAACGCAGGCGCGAGTGATGTCGGCGGTGACCGAACCCACTGGCACGTTGCCCTGGATCGCAGCCTCCGCCAACGCGGCGTTCGTGATCGCCTGCACTTTGGCAGCGCGCGGGTAGGTGGCCACGAGGTCAGCATCGGGCGCGGTGGAGCGGGCTACGTTGCGGTTGGTCACGGTGGTCGTGTCACCCGAGGCGATGTCGTAGCTGAGCACGACCTGCCCAATGTTCTCGCCGTAGTTGCCGGTCTGCAGCACGGGGCGAGTCACGCCATCGGCCGCGCCGGGGACCTGTGCGTCCCACGCGTACTGCTTGTGCGTGTGGCCGGTGAAGATCGCGGCGACCGAGGCCGAAGTGTCGTTCACGATACTCGCGAAGATTCCGCCGGCGGCGAGCTCCTGCTCGAGCGTTGCGCCGTCGGGGATTCCCGCGCCGGCGCCCTCGTGGTATTCGGCGATCAGCACATCCGCTTCGCCGTTGGACGGGTCGCCGTCGATCAGTTGAGATGCCACTCGGTTGACAGCCGCGACCGGGTCGCCGAAGCTCAGGGTCGCGATTCCGTTGGGTGACACGAGTGCGGGGGTCTCTTCGGTGACCGCGCCGATTACACCCACGGTGATGCCCGCCACGTCGAGGAGGGCGTATTCCTGCATTGCGGGCGTTTCCGTGCCGACGTTGTAGACGTTCGCTCCGAGATAGTCGAAGTCGGCCGCGTCGACCACCCGACCCGTCAGGTCGCCGAAACCCTGGTCGAATTCATGGTTGCCCACGCCGGAGGCTGCGAGGTCGAGGGCGTTGAGAACGTCAATGGTGGGCCGGTCGCTTTGCGACGCCGACGCGAACAACGAGGCGCCGATGTTGTCGCCGTCGGAGAGGAAGAGTGAGTTGGCGTCGCCGTACTCGGCCCGCAGCTGCTCGATGGTTCCCGCGAACTTGACGGTGTTGGCGTCGATGCGTCCGTGGAAATCGTTAATGTTGAGCAGGTTGAGCTCGATCGCGGTGGGGGCCGCGAGGTTGAGTCCGAGGATGACAGGGTCGTGGTCGGAGGATCGGAAGGCATCAGCGACGTAGAAGTCGGTCACATTGTTGTTGTACCGGCTGTATTCGAGCGCGACCGATTCAACGGAGTTGATGTTCCACACATCGACGGCGTTGACGGTGGCGTCCGCTTCGGGAGACGCGAAGACGTGGTCGAGTGAGCCGACCGTGCCGCCGAACGCGTAGCTGTACTCACCGGTCTTGGCGCCCTGGCTGATGTAGCCGGCGTCGGTGATCACCTTGATGGGGTCTTCGAGGTCGTAGGCGTTGAAGTCGCCCGTGAGGAACACCCGGTCGATGCCCGTGCTGGTCTTCAGCCCGTTTGCAAAGTCAACGAGGGCCGTGGCCTGGTTCACCCGGGAGGCGTTCGAGGCGCCCTGACCGTCGTTCATGTCTGCGTCCACGCCGGTGCCCGAACCCTTCGACTTGAAGTGGTTGACGATGGCCAGGAATGAGCTGTCCGTGTCTCCGGCCAGCTGAAAGGCCTGGGCGAGCGGCTGACGTGCGTTGCTGAAAGCGGCAGACCCGGTGAGGATCTTCGACCCTCCCACGGTTTCTACGGTGCCAGCCTTGTAGATGAAGGCGGTGCGGATGACGTCTTCGTTGGCGGGAAGCTCGGTGGGCGAGGCCGCGAAGGCCCAGACCGTGCTGCCGGCCGCTGCGTTCAACGCGTTCACCAGGTTGGCGAGAGCATCGTCGCGGTCCTTGCCGAACGCGGCCGAGTTCTCGATCTCCTCCAGCGACACCACGTCGGCGTCGAGCGCGTTGATGGCCGAGACGATCTTGGCCTGCTGGCGTTCAAAGTTGACGGTGTTCGCGGCGCCGCGGGCGTCGCATCCGCTTCGCACGGTGATCGGGTTCCCGGCCCGGTCGTTGTAATACGAGCAGCCGGAAAGGGAATCGCCGACGGTGGAGAAGTAGTTCAAAACGTTGAAGCTCGCGAGACGGATGTCCCCACCCACGTCTTCGGGAGCCAGCGCGCGGGTATTGGCGAACGTGGCCGGCTGAACCGTGGCGGCGTTTGCTGCGGTGAGCGCCTCGGTGGGCTGGAATTTCCACGTTGAGTTGCGGTAATCGAAGATCACGGGCGTCGTGAAGGTCACGGCCGCACCGATGCGCAGCGGGTCTGCAACGGTCAGGTATGGAACCGGGATTCCCTGGTTGATGCTGGAACGGTAGTTCGTGCTCGCACCGTCATCGAGGGTCGCGGCGCGTGCGGCGTTGGCCGCGACGGCCGCCGTGTACTCCGCCGACCCGGGCCGTGCCGTCACCGTGGGGCCGACGAGCGGCGTCGTTCCGGCGGCGAGGCCGATCTCGGCATACTGGTTGGTCGTGTAGTTATTGGTGACGGTGAAGTCACCCTGCGGGGCGAGCAGCATGCCCTCGAGGGTTTCCCGCTGTTGAGTGCTGGTCGGCAGCGAGACCGTAGCCGGTATCACCGCCACGGCGGGGTCGGTGAGTTGGACGACATCGCCGACGGTGCCGAAGGTCACCTCGGTCATACCGAAGAACTCCACGACGGTGCCCACTACCTGCACGTGGTCGCCGATCTGCACGTCGGCCCGTGCCGAATTGGAGTACGCGAAGACACCGTGCGAAGCAGTGTGGCTGGCGAGGTTCAGTTGGCCACCGGTACCAGGGGTCTGCAGGTAGAAACCGTCGAAGCCACCCGTCGGGTACGCGGCCGTGACCACGCCGGAGGTCTTGATGACGGTTCCGGCGAGCGGGCTCGCATCGGTCGTGCCCTGGATCGCGTCGATCGCGGTGAGCTCGTCGGGTACCGGGGTCGGGTCGGGGTCAGGCTCCGGTTCCACCGGGGTTCCGGTGTCGCCGGCCGTGTTGGTCGGCGTGGGCGCCTTCGAGCTGAAGTCGGCGGAGTTGACGTCGGTGTCGACAAACGTCGTGCGATTCACCGACGCGGTAACGGATCCTGCGGCTGCGGCCGTTCCCTCAAACGTGTTCGAGGTTCCGTAGCCGATCAGGTCCAGGATTTCGGTCTGTCCGGTGAGCGACCCGGTTGCGGGAGCGGTCAGTGCCGTGGGCTGGTTGGCGAAGAAGATCGTGCCGGAGCCGGCGGCGAAGGAGGTGCCGAAGGAGGCATCCGGCGTGGGCAGGGCCGCACCGTTGGCCGCGTTCGAGCTGCCTTGCACGAGGTAGTAGCCGCCGGCAGCGATCGTGCCGGTCAGGGCGACAACCCCGGTCGGGTTCGATGATCCGCTGGCTGAACGGTACTGAATGGAGGTGCCGTCGAGCGACACGTTGTCGGCAGTCGGGTTGTAGAGCTCGACGAACTTGTTCAGGTACGTCGCGCCCGAGCTTCCCCCGTTCAGGTACACCTCATTGATGACGACTCCGGTGCCGGCGGTGTTAGCGCTGGCCGGTAGGGCAATGATCGGAGCGGCCGCGAGGCTCACCCCGAGGAGTGTGGCGAAAACCAGCCTGGAGCGGCGGCGAACGGCGGATGACATGGATCTCCTCATTCATAGGTCGTGTCATTGCACCCGGGGTCGTGCTATCGAAAGATCTCCCGGCCCACGGTTTGGCGGGTGCAATTGATCGCAGCCTAGCGACGGCCCATGTCCGGGGGGTAAACACCGCGTATTTTGCTCGTATGAGCACTCTTAAATACGCGATTCGGCCGATCCGAGCGAAATTCGCTAGTTCAGCCTCTTCACCATGCGGGTGTTTCCGAGGGTGTTCGGCTTCACCCGAGCCAGGTCGAGAAACTCGGCCACACCCTCGTCGGGCGAGCGCACGAGCTCGGCGTAGACGGCCGGATCGACGGTTTCGGTGCCCATGTCGCTGAACCCGTTGCGAGCGAAGAAGCCGACCTCGAAGGTGAGGCAGAACAGTCGGCTGAGGCCGAGGTCTTGGGCATCCGCTTCGAGGCGTTGCATCATCGTGTAGCCGACACCGCGGCCGAGCCACTGGGCGTCGACGGCAAGGGTGCGCACCTCGCCGAGGTCCTCCCACATGACGTGGACGGCGCCGCAGCCGATCAGCTTCCCGAAGGAGTCAACGGCCACCCGAAATTCCTGAACCGCCTCGTAGAACACGACGCGGTCCTTGCCGAGCAGAATGCGCTGCTGCACGAGCGGTTCGACGAGCGCCTCGATGCCGGGCACGTCACTCGTACGAGCGCGGCGTACCGTGTATCCCGTTTCCAAATTCACTCCTCCAGTCTATTGATCCCCTTCCACAGACTCTCCCCGCGCATAATTCCTGCAATTCGCGTTCGCTGCGACCGGCAACTCTTGGAATGACGCGGAACTTCACCCGATGCTTCAGAATTTGCCGGAGTTGTGCACACGCAGGGCCGCCCCGGGCACAGAAAAGGCCCGGCAGATGAATCTGCCGGGCCTATTTCTACGAAACCTCTAGTCGCTGGTGATGGCCAGGTCGGGGGTAGCCGGACCGGTGCCGATCGCTGCGGACGTGTTCACTCCCACGCCGACCGGGTCAACCCTGGTCGTCGTGGTGAAGATGTACTCGCCGTCGACGTAGTCCACGTGCACGTGGTCACCGGCATTGAGTTCGCCCTGCAGGATCTTCTCCGACAGACGGTCCTCCACCTCGCGCTGGATCGCGCGACGCAGCGGCCGAGCACCGAGCGTCGGGTCGAAACCGACCTCGATCAAGTGTTCCTTCGCCGGAACGGTGACCTCGACGGTCATGTCACGGTCGAGCAAACGCACGCCGAGACGCTTGATGAACAGATCGACGATCTGCAGCAACTCGGGCTTGGTCAGCTGCGGGAACACGATGATCTCGTCCACGCGGTTAAGGAACTCGGGCTTGAAGTGCTTCTTCAGCTCGTCCTTCACCTTGCCGGCCATGCGCTCATACCCGGTGGTGCTGTCGCCTTCCAGCTGGAAGCCGACCGGTCCGCCCGAAATGTCCTTGGTGCCGAGGTTGGTGGTCATGATGATGACGGTGTTCTTGAAGTCGACCACGCGACCCTGGCCATCCGTCAACCGGCCCTCTTCCAGAATCTGGAGCAGGGAGTTGAAGATGTCGGGGTGAGCCTTCTCGATCTCGTCGAACAGCACCACGGAGAACGGCTTACGACGCACCTTTTCGGTGAGCTGGCCGCCCTCTTCAAAGCCGACGAACCCGGGAGGCGCACCGAACAGGCGCGACACGGTGTGCTTCTCGCCGTACTCACTCATGTCGAGCGAGATCATGGCGGCCTCGTCGTCGAACAGGAACTCGGCGAGCGCCTTGGCCAGCTCGGTCTTGCCAACGCCGGTGGGGCCGGCGAAGACGAACGAACCGGAGGGACGTTTCGGGTCCTTCAGGCCGGCACGGGTACGACGGATGGTCTTGGCGAGCGCCGAGATGGCCTCTTCCTGACCGATGACGCGCTGGTGCAGTGCCTTCTCCATGAAGACGAGCCGCGAGGACTCTTCCTCGGTGAGTTTGAACACCGGAATGCCGGTGGCCTGGGCCAGAACTTCGGCGATCAGGCCTTCGTCGACGACCGCGGTGGTCTTGACGTCGCCGGACTTCCACTTCTTTTCGAGGCGCAGACGCTCGCCGAGGAGGTTCTTCTCCTCGTCGCGCAGGCCGGCGGCCTTCTCGAAGTCCTGCTCTTCAATGGCGAGTTCCTTGGCGGCGCGCACCACGGCGATCTTCTCGTCGAATTCGCGCAGCTCGGGCGGGCTCGACAGGATCGAGAGGCGCAGGCGGGCGCCGGCCTCGTCGATCAGGTCGATGGCCTTGTCGGGCAGGAACCGGTCGGAAACGTAGCGGTCGGCGAGGTTCGCCGCGGCCACGAGGGCACCGTCGGTGATGGACACCTTGTGGTGTGCCTCGTAGCGGTCGCGCAGTCCCTTGAGGATGTTGATGGTGTGCGGCAGCGACGGCTCGTCGACCTGAATCGACTGGAAGCGGCGCTCGAGGGCGGCATCCTTCTCGAAGTGCTTGCGGTACTCGTCGAGGGTGGTCGCGCCGATGGTCTGCAGCTCACCGCGGGCGAGGAGCGGCTTGAGGATCGACGCAGCATCGATGGCGCCCTCGGCGGCCCCCGCACCCACCAGGGTGTGGATCTCGTCGATGAAGACGATGATGTCGCCGCGGGTGCGAATCTCCTTGGTGACCTTTTTCAGACGCTCTTCGAAGTCACCGCGGTAGCGGCTGCCGGCGATGAGCGAGCCGAGGTCGAGCGAATAGAGCTGCTTGTCCTTAAGCGTCTCGGGCACATCGCCCTTGACGATGGCCTGGGCGAGGCCCTCGACGACGGCGGTCTTACCAACGCCGGGCTCACCGATCAGCACGGGGTTGTTCTTGGTGCGACGCGAGAGGATCTGCATGACCCGCTCGATTTCTTTCTCGCGCCCGATGACCGGGTCGAGTTTGTTGTCGCGGGCCATCTGGGTGAGGTTGCGACCGAACTGGTCGAGCACCTGGCTGCCGGCTGTGTTGGCCGCCTGCTCGTTGGCGCCGACCGCCACCTGCTCCTTGCCCTGGTAACCGGAGAGGAGCTGGATGACCTGCTGGCGTACGCGGTTGAGGTCGGCGCCGAGCTTCACGAGAACCTGGGCGGCAACGCCCTCACCCTCGCGAATGAGGCCGAGCAGAATGTGCTCGGTACCGATGTAGTTGTGGCCGAGCTGCAGCGCTTCGCGCAGGCTCAGCTCGAGAACCTTCTTCGCCCGCGGCGTGAAGGGGATGTGGCCGGTGGGCTGCTGCTGCCCCTGACCGATGATGTCCTGAACCTGCTCGCGCACGGCGTCCAGCGAGATACCGAGGCTCTCGAGAGCCTTGGCGGCGACGCCTTCACCCTCGTGAATCAGCCCGAGCAGAATGTGCTCGGTACCGATGTAGTTGTGGTTAAGCATCTTGGCCTCTTCTTGGGCCAAAACGACGACGCGACGAGCTCGGTCGGTAAATCTTTCAAACATGTGATCGCTCCCTTGGCGCCAGGGCAGTTGGTGCCGTTACATCGAGAGTAGCCAGCCTGCGCCGCTTCCGGGCGTTTGTTCGCCGTAGGCGTGAAGGATGCTGCGGAGCAGCATCCTTCACGCCGTTGTTTTTATATGAACAGCGTGACGGATGCCCCGCTCCGGACCCGCACGCAGCATCCGCTTACCGCTCTACTGCACCGCAGACGTGAGCCGGGCCAGGTTGTCGAGGATCGTGGAGCGCAGCGGCTGCTTGCGCCATTCTTCAAGGGTCAGCTCGCGGCTGTTCAAGCGGTTCTCGTCCTCCATGACGCGCAGGTTGCGCACGAAGGAGCGCCCGCGAACCATGAGTGACACCTCCATGTTGAGGCTGAACGAGCGCTGGTCCATGTTGCTCGACCCGACGACGGCGACTTCATCGTCGATCGTGAAGTGCTTAGCATGCAAAATGTAGGGCGCCTTGTACATGTAGATGTGCACTCCGGCGGTCAGCAGCTCTTCGTAGTACGAACGCTGGGCGTGATAGACGACGGCTTGGTCACCGATCTCTGACACGAAAAGCTCCACGTGGAGGCCTCGCTGCACGGCCGTCGTAATGGCGTACATGATCGACTCGTCCGGCACAAAGTACGGGCTCGTAATGACGATTCGGTCCTGCGCGTAATAGAGCAAGGCGAGAAACAACCGCAGATTGTTCTCGCCCTTGAACCCGGGGCCACTCGGCACCACCTGGCAGTCGAGGGCATCGGCCACCGGCCGTGGATGCACCGGCTCAATGTCACGCGTGAGCAGCTCGTTGGTTTCGCTGTACCAGTCGGTGATGAAAATCGCGCCCAGCCCGGACACGATCGGGCCTTCCAGCCGGGTCATAAAGTCTTTCCACTTCAAACCCCGCCGAATGTTGCGCCGCATGTTGTAGGTGCGGTCGATGATGTTCTGCGATCCCATGAAGCCGACCAGGCCGTCGATGATCAGCAGCTTGCGGTGGTTGCGCAGGTCTGGTCGTTGCCATTTGCCCTTGAACGGCTGCACCGGAAGCATGAGTTGCCACGGAATGCCGGCATCCGTCAGCCGTTTCTTGGTCTGGTGAAAGCCGGGCTTGCGCATCGTCTGAATGTGATCCATCAGCACGCGCACGTTCACTCCACGCCGGTGTGCACGCTCCAGAGCGTCGAAAAACGGCGCGGTGGTGGGGTCGAGAGAGAGAATGTAGAACTCGACGTGCACGTACTTCTTGGCCAGGTCGATGTCGGCGATCATGGTGTCAAAGGCACCCTGATAGTCGTTGATCAGGCTTGCGGTGTTGTAACCGACGAGGGGCATCGCCCCCAGGTTGCGGTTGAGTTCAACGACCGATTCGAGCCAGCTCGGCCACGGATGGTCGCGCCGCACCAGGTCCATTCCCTCGGTGCTCTCGAGAATGAACTTGTTAATTTCATCCTGCATTAATCGGCGTTTTTTCGGAAGGGTGCGGTAGCCGATCAACAAGAAAAGCACCACGCCGAGGTACGGAATGAAAAAGATGGTCAGCAGCCAGGCCATACCCGACATCGGACGGCGGTTGCGCGGGACCACGATGATGGCCACGACACGAACGGAAAAGTCAACGATCAAGGCCAGCAGAACGGTGATGGTCAGGCCGTCGATGCCGAACATCGGTACTTAGGTGACCGGTTTGTCGAGACCGAGTCTGGCGCGTTCTTCGGCTTCGATCTGGGCGTACACCTTACGTTCGGTGCGATCGGCGCGCAGGATTGAGCGCAGCATCAACCAGAACATCAGGCCGAGCGCAATGGTGGGCACGACCGAAAAAAGCGCGTTACCCCAAAAGTTCTCAATCACGGCCTCAGCTTACGCGCAAAGACTGGGAGAGCAGCTACTTGCTGAGCAGTCCAATGATGCCGGTTCCGAGAAAATAGACCCCGACGCCACCCACGATCACCCAGATCGCGATGCGGTTCATCGACGGCGGTTTGCGCCCCCCGTCATCGGACTTGAGCTCATCGTCGGGCAGATACGTCATCGCAACCTACTTCACCAGTGGAAAGAGAATCGTCTCACGAATACCGAGACCCGTCAGCGCCATAAGCATGCGGTCAATGCCCATACCCATACCGCCGGTGGGCGGCATGCCGTACTCAAGCGCGCGCAGAAATTCTTCGTCGAGGCGCATGGCCTCCGGGTCTCCCCCGGCGGCCAGGCTCGCCTGTTCGATGAAGCGTTCGCGCTGCACGACCGGGTCAACGAGCTCGGAGTAGCCGGTGGCTAGTTCAAAGCCGCGCACGTAGAGGTCCCACTTTTCAACCACGCCGGCCACAGAGCGGTGGCCGCGCACGAGCGGGCTCGTGTCGATGGGAAAGTCCATCACGAAGGTCGGGCGCACCAGATCGCCCTTGACGAAATGCTCCCACAGCTCTTCGACGTATTTGCCGTGAATGGGATGGTCGATCTCGATGCCCTCACGCTCGGCGAGCGCGACGAGGTCCGCGAGGGGCGTCGCGGGGGTGATCGTGATGCCGGCGGCGGTCGACAGGCTGTCGTACATGCCGATGCGATCCCAGTCGCCGCCGAGGTCGAACAGGGTGCCGTCGGCCCAGGTCACCACGTGTGATCCGGCAATCGCGAAGGCGGCATCCTGAATCAGCTTCTGGGTGAGATCGGCGATGGAGTTGTAATCGCCGTACGCCTCATAGGCTTCGAGCATCGCGAACTCGGGCGAGTGAGTGGAGTCGGCGCCCTCGTTGCGAAAGTTGCGGTTGATCTCAAAGACGCGGTCGATGCCGCCGACGACCGCCCGCTTCAAGAACAGTTCGGGGGCGATCCGCAAAAAGAGTTCGGTGTCGAAGGCGTTGCTGTGGGTCTGGAATGGCCGAGCGGATGCCCCACCATGCATTGTTTGCAGCATCGGGGTCTCGATTTCGATGAAGTCAAGGTTGGTGAACGTCTTGCGCAGGCTCGCCACCGCCTTGGATCGGGACAGCACGTTGGTGCGGGCCTGTTCCCGGCTGATCAGGTCGAGGTAGCGGCTGCGCACCCGGGTCTCTTCGCTCAGTTCCGAGTGCAGGTTGGGTAGCGGCAGCAGGGCTTTCGCGGCGACCTTCCAGTCGGCGACCATAATCGACAGCTCACCGCGGCGGCTGGAGATGACCTCGCCGGCCACGAACAGGTGGTCACCGAGGTCGACGAGGTCTTTCCAGGCGGCGAGGGATTCCTCGCCGACGGCAGCGAGGGAGACCATGGCCTGGATGCGGGTGCCATCGCCGCTCTGCAGGCTCGCGAAGCAGAGTTTGCCGGTGTTGCGCAGGTGCACGATGCGGCCGGCCAGTCCCACGGTAACGCCGCTGGTGGCATCCGCTTCGAGCGCGCCGAATTCGGCGCGCACGGCCGGAATGGTGTGGGTGACCGGAACCGACACCGGGTACGCACCGCCGGCCGGGCTCGCAGCGGCCGCGTTCAGGCGGTCCCGTTTGCCGAGGCGCACGGCCTTCTGCTCGTTCATCTCCGCGTCGGAGAAGCCTTCGTCGTTCGAGGCTGGCGTGGGGTTCTGGCTCATGCGGTTCTCCGTTGGTGCTGTCGTTTCACAAAAAAGCGGATGCTGCGACTCACCCCAGTCTGAGCGACACGTTGTCGATCAGCCGAGTCCTGCCGACGCGCGCGGCCACGAGCAACCGGGCCGGCCCGCGATAATCGTCGTGCACGGCCAGCAGGGTTTCCGGGTGCACGATTACGAGATAGTCCAGTTTAACCAACGGCTGGGCGGCAATGCGCGCGTGAGCCGCAACGAGGGCAGCGGCTGGGCCGGCCGGCGCCGCTTCCACGGCCGCGGTAAGCGCGGCGAACAGGGCCTGCGCGGCGGTGTGCTGGGCCTCATCGAGGTAGCGGTTACGACTGGACAGTGCCAGCCCGCCCGGTTCCCGCACGGTCTCGACGACCTCAATGGTGCTGCGAACGTTGAGATCGTCGACCATACGCTGCACGAGAAAAGCCTGCTGGCCGTCTTTCTGGCCGAACACTGCGACATCCGGGGTCACGATGCCCAGCAATTTCGCTACAACGGTGAGCATGCCGTCGAAATGCCCCGGTCGCTCGGCGCCCTCATAGAGCGAGCCGACCAGGCCGGCGGTGACCCGGGTGTCGCTCGCTCCGCCGGGATACATCTCGCGGGCACTCGGCGCGAACACGAACGAGACGTTCTCGGCTCCGAGGGCCGCGAGGTCAGCGTCGAGCGTGCGCGGGTAGCTGTCGAGGTCTTCACCGGCGCCGAATTGCAGCGGGTTGACGAAAATTGACACCACCACGATGCCGCCGAGTGCGTGCGCCCGTCGCACCAGCGCGAGATGGCCGGCGTGCAGGGCGCCCATTGTCGGCACGAGCACGATGCGCGTATCGCCACCGGTCAGTGCCGCACTGTCGCGGGCCTGCCCCAGACTGTCGTGCAGCTCGGTAATGGTACTCACTACCTGGATGGTGCTCATTCGACCTCCCGGTCGTCGTCAAGCGGATGCTGCCGCTGCTCAATTTGGTCAAACCCGGCGAGGTCCAGCCGTTCGGGGCTCGTGCGCGCGAGAGCGTTTTCCATCGCGGAGCGCAGCAGCGGACCGAGGATAGCCCCCGGATGCTCCAGACCGATCCCGGCGAGCAGATGCGTGGCCTGCTCGACGATCGAAGTGGAGAAGGCGGTAGCGATCTGGATGGCTTCGGCATAGCTGGCCCGGTCGGCCTCGGCGACGATGAGCGGTTCGCCGCCCATCTCCACGGCAAGCGCCTGCCCGATCGGCAGTACCGGGCCCGGGGCGGTCACGGCGAAGTAACTGTCGGCGAGTCGGGCCAGGTCGAGGCTGGTACCGGTGAAAGCCATGGCCGGGTGGATGGCCAACGGAATAGCGCCGGCGGCCTGCGCCGGCGCGAGCACCGTGGTGCCGTAGCGAGCGGAGGTGTGCAGCACGAGCTGTCCGGGCTGCCAGGTATTTGTTGCCGCGAGCCCCTTCACGAGGTTATCCAGCTCGGCGTCGGGCACCGCAATAATGACCAACTCGCTGCGTTCGACAACCTCGGGCACCGTCAGAATCGGCACGAGTGGCAAAATAGCTTCGGCCCGCTCAAGGCTGGCCTGCGAGATCGCGGAGATGCCGACGATCGCGTGGCCTGCCCCTGCGAGCGCGGCGCCGAGAATGGGGCCGACGTGGCCGGCCCCGATGATACCGACGCCGAGGCGTCCCGGTTTGACGTTCATTCCGTTGCTTCCTGGGTTGGTGGGGCGGTGCGGCTCCACTGGTGGCTGGTGTCGGCGAGCGCCGACCGTACCGCCCCGGTGGACATCCACTCGAACAGCACGAGGGCTTCGTCGACGTCGATGACGCTGAGTGAGGCGGTGACCGGTCCGGCGACCGTGTGCAGGGCGGCCGACGCGAGGCGCAGGCGACGGCGAATCGCGCCTTGGCTGATGCGCACCCCCTGCATCCGGGCGAGGGGCACCAGAATCAGGTCACGAGAGAGTATGCCGCGCCGGATCAGGGCGACGCTGCCCGAGACGGCCCAGCCGGTGCGCCACCAGGAGAACGGGCGCAGCCAGACGGCCCGGGCGGGCGCATTGCTATAGAAATCGGCGATGCCGGCGTCACGCTTGCGGCCGCCGAGCATGCCGTTTTCAATCAGGGCACGATGGGTCTCCGTGTCAAAGTCGGGCAACGCCAGTTGCAGTACCTTTTCAACGTCGGCGAGGGTGCCGACCGGCAGTAGCGTGGTTCCCGTCACCGGGGTCGAGCTGCGACCGGAGGCTTGCCCGGCCGTGTTGATGCTGATCTGCCACCAGCCGAACCGACGCCAGAGAATCGGCTGCGATACCTCGATAGCGTGAATACGCCCTGGAGGCAGGGTCTGGCTGCTGGTCGAGAGCAGACCGTATCCGACCCGTACGCCATCCGGGGTGCCCGTGATGCTGAATCGCAGTGTCTTCGTGATGCGGGAGAAATAGTAACCGACGCTGCCGATGAGGCCGGGCAACACGGCCACGAGCACCCAGCCGCTGCTTCCAGCGATGACGCTGATAATCAGGCCCATGCCGGCCAACAGCAGAAAGACGGTGAAGCCGCTGAGCACGACCGACCCGATCAGGCGCCGCGGGGGAATACGCACCACCGAGTGCGGCGGCGCGGCATCCGGGTCAAGTTCCGGTGCCCGAAACTCGTTGAATCGCGCGGTCGCGAAGTCGCCGAGGGCGGAATGAGCAATGGGCATTCCGTCTACGGCCGGCGCTGAGGTGACCGGCGCATCGGGTGCGGCGGCGGGCTGTTTAGCCTGCCGCAGGCCGGAGGCCAGATGCAGGATGTCGCGGCGCAGGTCATCCGCAAGTTTCGAGCCGAGGTACGCGAGCTCCACGTTGCCGTCCTGCCCAGCCACGGTGATTTGGAGCCGGGCAGCGCCAAACAGCCGCGGAATCAGCGGCCGGGTCAGGTTGACGCCCTGCACTCGGTCGAGGCGGGCTTTGCGGTTACTGCGAAAAACAAGGCCGCTGCGCACTTCAACGATCTCTCCGGTCACGCGAAAGGTATGCAGGCGCCAGGACAGATAGAAGACCACGAGAATGACCACCAGCACGCCACCGATGATGAGCAAAGCCCAGCCGGTTGCTCCGCGCTCGTAGATGGCGTCGATCGGATCGCCGCCGTAATTCTCTTCGCCGGTGAACAGGTCGATGAGGCGTTCACGCAGGTTGGCGATGATGAAACCGATGATGGCCACCATGAAAATGCCCCCGCGCAGCAGCGGTGTCGCCGGGTGCAGGCGGTGCCACTCGCCGTCGGTGAGGTCAGTGCGCGGTGCGGTGAGGGCTGGCCGTGCGTGAGCAACCGGCTCCTCGTTCACAGCCCCGCCCGGCGGCTCTCGGCCAGCTCCACCAACCGGTCGCGCAGGCTCTCGGCATCGGCCTCGGCCAGCCCTGGAATAGAGACGCCTGCGCTCGCAGCGGCAGTCACGAACTTGAGATCGGCCAAACCGAGCCAGCGGGCGATCGGGCCGCGAGTGATATCGATAAGTTGCATGCGCCCGTAGGGCACTGCCACGAAGCGTTGAAAGAGGATACCCCGGCGAAAGAGCAGGTCATCGGCGCGGAGCAGGTAGCCGATGGCGCGCACCCGGCGCGGCTCGAACACGAGGTTGATGATTGACACGGCGAGGACCACGATTCCGACCCACAACGCCCAGGTCTGGTCGAGCAGTAGCCAGAGCAGGGTCGCTCCGCCGCAGACCACGACGGCGTTGACGATGGTGCCGACGATCTCCACCACCACGTACTTCGGGGAGACGCGCTTCCATTCGCCGGTCTCGACCAGTTCGAGCCGATTGGACGATTCAGGTGCCGGTTCAGCCTGCTGCCCGGCGGACGGGTTTGGTTCGTAATCAGGCACGGGTACCTCCCGAGTCGTCGGTTTCGTCGTCGGGAGGGAGGGTGCAGAAGTGTTCGGCCACGAGGCCGGCCGTGAGCATGAGGGCCGCGCCGATGGCCGTGCCGATCGCCAGCCACAATGACGTGACCGCGGGAACCACCGATCGGGTGAGAATGTACAGCACGATGCCGAGGGCCGCGCCAAAAAGCAGCGACGCCGACAGCGAGGTCGCCTTCGACAGTACGGCGACCCGCATAGCCCAGAACGGGTCGATGCGGCGCAGCGCCTTACGATTACTGCCCTGGCGCACCTTCCACGCCAGGCTGACGATCACGGTGCCCAGCAGAATCAGAGTCAACGGCAGGGTCACCGGCGGGACAACGATCGGGGCCCCGGAGGCCGCGAAGGCGATCTCGACGAGAAAGCCGACGACGAGACCGACCAGCAGAATTGCGAGCAGCCCGGTCGACTGGGAGCGCTTCATTGCCGTGATCCGAACGTCGGTGCGAAGGCGGCGGTTTCCGCTGCTCGGCGCACCGTGTTGTCGGTTGCGGCGAGCAGGTCGCGCACCAGTCCACGGCCGGGGATGACGGCCCCTGGGTCGAGATCGAGCCAGGGCGCCAGTACGAAGTCACGTTCTGCTGCCCGCGGATGCGGCAGGGTCAGGCGGTCGTCATCGACGATCCGCTGTCCGAACACGATGAGGTCGATGTCGAGCGTGCGGTCGCCCCACCGTTCGGCGCGCACCCGGCCGTGCTCCGCCTCGATGGCGTTGACGGCGTCGAGCAGTGCGTACGGGTCGCCGCTGTAGTCGATGGTGAGCACCGCGTTGAGGTACCGCGGAGCGTTCTCGTCGACGCCGTCGAGTTTCACGGCGGCGGATTCGTACACGGGCGAGACGGCAACCAGCGTCGCACCGGCTAGGCCGGCGAGATCGTGCACGGCGCCGGCCAGCGTCGCCGTCCGGTCACCGAGATTGCTGCCGAGGGCGAGTACGACGCGTTCGCTGCGACCGGTCATGGCCGCGACCGGGTGATCTGCACGGCGACGTCGGTGAACGGAACCGAAATCGGAGCCTGTGGTTTGTGCACCGTGACCTGCACGCGCAGCGCCGGCGGGTGGGCCAGCACGACCTTCGCGATGCGTTCGGCAACGGTTTCGATGAGATCGACCGGGTTGTGCGCAGCCGCTGCGGTGACCTCCTCGGCGAGGACGCCATAGTGGATGGTCTGGGTCACGTCATCGCTCGCGGCCGCCTGGAGCAAGTCGAGCCAGACGGTCACGTCGATGACGAAGTCCTGACCGTTTTCTTTCTCGAAGTCGTAGACGCCATGGTGGGCGTTCACCCGCAGGCCGGTGAGGGTGATCGAATCAGTCATGGGTCCATTGTGACGGACGCGAAGCGGCACCGGGCACCTGCCTGGGACTCGGGGACGTCCACTCGCGCACACTGGCGAGCACGTTGAGGGCGGTGCGCGTCGCGGCCACGTCGTGCACGCGTACGGCCCAGGCTCCGGCCTGGGCTGCCAGCACGCTGACCACCGCCGTTGGCAGGTCACGATCCAGCACGGGCGCGTCGACCGGCAGCACAGCGGCGAGAAAGCGTTTGCGCGATGCCCCGACCATGACCGGGAGGCCCAGTTCCGCGAAGGCGTCGAGCCGGTTGATGAGCTGCCAGTTGTGTTCGGCCTTCTTGGAGAATCCAAGCCCGGGGTCGAGTACGATCTGCTCCCGAGCCACTCCGGCGGCGGTCAAGGCGTCGACGCGGGCGCGCAGTTCGGCGATGACATCGGTGACGACATCACCGTAATCGGCGAGAGCATCCATCTGCTGGGCATGAGCGCGCCAGTGCATGGCGACATAGGTCAGGCCGGTGTCGGCGGCGACGGCGGCCATGCCGGGGTCCGCGAGCCCGCCCGACACATCGTTGATGATGCTCGCGCCCGCTTTCGCGGCGGCGCGGGCCGTGGAGGCATTGAGCGTGTCAATGCTCAGGCGCAGCCCCTGACTGGCGAGCTCCGTGACCACCGGAATGATGCGGAGCTGTTCTTGTTCCGGCGCGACACGGGTGGCGCCGGGCCGGGTGGACTCGCCGCCCACATCGATCAGGTCGGCGCCCTGGGCGTGCAGCAGCAGTCCGTGCTCGATGGCGGCATCCGTTGACGCCCACTGGCCACCATCGCTAAAGGAGTCGGGGGTGACATTGAGCACACCCATGATGAGCGTCACCCGCCAGCCGAAATCAGCGCAATAATTTCGGCACGGGCCGTCGGTTCCATCAGGGTGCCGCGGGACGCCATGGTCACGGTAGAACTCGCGGCCTGGCGCGGGCCACGGGTGCCGACGCAGCCGTGCACGGCGTCGAGCACGACGAGCACCCCGAGCGGGTCGAGCCCCTCCTGCAGTGCGTCAGCGATCTCCTCGGTGAGACGTTCCTGCAACTGCGGCCGGGCGGCGATCGTCTCCACCACGGCGGGCAACCGTCCGAGGCCGACGACGCGATCCCGCGGCAGATACGCGACGTGGGCGGTGCCGAGAAACGGCAGCAGGTGATGTTCACAGATCGAGCGAAAGGCGATGTCGCGCAGCAGTACGAGTTCGCCGGTACTACCTTCGACCGGAACGAAGTCCCGCAGCAAATCTTGCGGGTCTTGGTCGAGCCCCGCGAAGAACTCGCCGTAGGCATCCGCTACCCGTCGTGGGGTGCTCTCCAGACCGGCCCGCTCGGGGTCCTCACCGATTGCGGCGAGAATCTCCGAAACGGCCGCCCGGATGCGCGCCCTGTCCACTGCCACGAGCGCCTAGGCGGTCGCGGGGCGGGGATTGAGTGCCGGCGCGCGTTTTGGTTTGGCGTGGACTGCATCGCCGCTGGAGATGCCACCGTCAACGGCGTCGCCGTCGATAGGGGCCTTCGGGGCGGGCATTGCAATCGGCGGCACGTCCGAGACGGGGCGCTTGTCACTGGATAGCCACTGCGGACGGGGCGGCAACTGCTCGACATTGGCGAAGATCTCGGCGAGGGCGGTCTGGTCGAGCGTTTCATGCTCGAGCAGGGCCGTCGCAAGCTCGTCAAGAATCACGCGGTTCTTGATGAGTACCTCATAGGCCTCGTCGTGGGCGTCTTCGAGTAGCTGGCGCACCTCGCGGTCGACGCTCTCGGCGACCCGCTCCGAGTAATCGCGTTGGTGACCCATGTCGCGGCCGAGAAAAACCTCGCCAGAGCCCTGGCCGAGCTTGAGCGGACCGACGACGCTGCTCATCCCGAACTCGGTCACCATCTTGCGGGCGGTGGCCGTGGCTTTCTCGATGTCGTTGGAGGCACCACTGGTCGGGTCGTGAAAGATGATCTCTTCGGCGACACGGCCGCCCATGGCGTAGGCGAGCTGGTCGAGCAGTTCGTTACGCGTGACCGAATAACGGTCTTCGAGCGGCATGACCATCGTGTAACCAAGGGCCCGGCCGCGCGGAAGAATGGTGATCTTGGTCACCGGGTCGGTGAAGTTCATCGCGGTGGCCACGAGGGCATGACCGCCCTCGTGGTACGCGGTGATGAGCTTTTCCTTGTCGCGCATGACACGGGTGCGGCGCTGCGGTCCAGCCATGACCCGGTCGACGGCCTCGTCGAGGGCACGGTTGTCGATGAGCTGGGCGTTGGACCGGGCAGTAAGAAGCGCAGCTTCGTTGAGCACGTTGGCGAGGTCGGCTCCGGTGAAGCCGGGCGTCTTGCGGGCGAGCACTTCGAGGTCGACGCCCTCAGCCATGGGCTTGCCCTTGGAGTGCACTTCGAGGATGCGCTTGCGGCCGAGCATGTCGGGTGCGTCGACGCCGATCTGGCGGTCGAACCGGCCAGGGCGAAGCAAGGCGGGGTCGAGGATGTCGGGGCGGTTGGTGGCGGCGATGAGAATGACGTTGGCCTTCACATCGAAGCCGTCCATCTCGACCAGCAGCTGGTTGAGGGTCTGCTCGCGTTCGTCGTGTCCGCCGCCCATGCCGGCGCCACGGTGCCGGCCAACGGCGTCGATCTCGTCGATGAAGATGATGGCGGGAGCGTTTTCCTTGGCCTGGCTGAACAGGTCGCGCACCCGGCTGGCGCCGACTCCGACGAACATTTCGACGAAGTCCGAGCCGCTGATGGCGTAGAACGGCACATTGGCTTCGCCGGCAACCGCGCGGGCAAGCAAAGTTTTACCGGTCCCGGGAGGGCCGTAGAGCAGCACACCCTTCGGAATGCGCGCGCCGACCGCCTGAAACTTGGCCGGCTCCTTGAGAAAGTCTTTGATTTCTTCGAGCTCTTCGATGGCTTCGTCGGCACCGGCGACATCGGCGAAGGTGACCTGCGGGCTTTCCTTGGAGACGAGCTTGGCCTTGGACTTGCCAAACTTCATGACCTTGCTGCCACCGCCCTGCATCGAGATCATGAGCCAGAAGAAAGCACCGATGAGCAAGACGGGAAGTAGAAAGCTGAGCACGCCCAGAACCCAGTTGGGCTGCGGCACCTCGTCAGTAAAGCCGTCCTTGGGGTTCGCCGCAGTGACGGCGGTGATGATCTCTTCGCCGCGCGGGGCCACGTAGTAGAACTGCACCTGGGTACCGAGGTCGCCGCTGGCCTTGGTCAGCGTGAGGTCGACGCGTTGTTCGCCGTCGACGATGGTGGCTTCGGCGACGTTGCCCGACTTGAGGTAACCGAGGCCCTCTTGCGTGCTGACCTCACGGAATCCGCTCATGGTGATGAGGCTTGACCCCACCCAGACGGCGATGACGGCGAGCACAATGTAAAGAATCGGGCCGCGGAGTAGCTTCTTGACGTTCATGGTGACCTCAGGCTAGCGCTCGAATACAGGGGAAAGCCGTGTGTTCGCTTAAAGGGAAACTCAGACGTGGTGCGCAGGCTGTGATTAGAGCGCGGGCGCGGCAACGGTGGAGTAAACGTGCGGGGCGAGAATACCCACCGAGCGCAGGTTGCGGTACTTCTCGTCGTAGTCGAGACCGTAGCCGACGACGAACTTGTTCGGAATGTTGAAACCGACGTATTTCACGTCAATATCGACGCGCGCGGCATCCGGCTTGCGCAGCAGCGCGCAGATTTCAATGGATGCCGGGCCGCGAGTTTTTAGGTTCGCCAACAACCACGACAGGGTCAGCCCGCTGTCAATGATGTCCTCGACGATGAGCACGTTACGACCGGAGAGGTCGGTGTCAAGGTCCTTCAGAATGCGCACGACGCCGCTGGACTGTGTGCCGGAGCCGTAGGAGCTGACCGCCATCCAGTCCATGGTCACCGGGTGATGCAATTCACGGGCCAGATCGGCCATGACCATGACCGCACCCTTGAGCACTCCGACCAGCAGCAGGTCGGTGCCGGCGTAATCGGCTTCGATCTGGCGTGACATTTCGGCCAGTCGAGCCCGAATCTGCTCCTCGCTGATCAGGATCTCGGTGAGGTCGCCATCAATGTCGCGAGGTTCCATGTGGAAAAAGCATTCCTTTGTATTAGGTGAGTCCAGGCGCGGAAAACAACAAAATGCCGTCCTTCCGTACAACTCTAATACCTGGCAGGCTGAGCGCCCCCTGTCCGTGCCACTCCGTCACGAGCGCCGTCACTGCCAGGGTCTGAACTCGATTCAGCCACACCCCACACATCGCCTCGACTCCAAACCGAATCACTCGCTGCCGTACCGCCGCCGGCACGGACGCCAGCACGGCCGTCGCAATCGTGCCGTTGGCAAAATGTTCCTGCAGCATCGTGCGCGCCAGCTCGTCGAGGGCGTCCGAGTCTTCGCGCAGCGCGTCGGCGGTACGGGCGAGCGCCAGGCAGACGCCAGGGCCGAGTTCGTTCTCGAGCAATGGCAGTACCGTCTCCCGCACGCGCACCCGAGCGTAACGCGGGTCGAAATTCTGCGGGTCGCTCCACGGCTCGAGGCCCGCATCGGCGCAGAATTGGCGGGTTTGGGCCCGACGGATGCCGAGCAACGGGCGCAGAATCGGCCCGGTTCGCGCAGCCATGCCCCGCAGGCTGGTCGGTCCGGAGCCGCGGGCGAGCCCGAGCAGCACGGTTTCGGCCTGATCGTCGAGGGTGTGGCCGAGCAGCACGCTGCTCGCCCCGGTGCGTTCGAGGGCCAGGTCGAAAGCCGTGTACCGAGCGGTGCGGGCGGCCGCCTCCGGGCCCGTCCCTTCGCTGTCGACCGTAACGCTCAACACCAGCACCGGGTCAAGGCCCAGCTCGCGGGCGGCCGCGGCGGCCCGCGCCGCGACATCCGCTGACCCGGTTTGCAGATTGTGATCGACGATGACCGCTCCGGCACGGATGCCCGCCCGCCCGGCTTCAAAGGCGGTCGCGGCAGCGAGCGCGAGCGAATCGGCGCCGCCGCTCAGGCCGACCAGAACGAGCCCGTCCGACGGTAGCAGCCCACGCACGGCCCGGCGAATATCGGCCAGGGCCGGGGTTAGGCGCGGGCGGTGGACAGATTCCATCCAGTAACGTTAGCGGCAGACTTTGATCAAGGGAGAAACCAGCCATGGCCGAATACGACGCAGTCATCGAAATCCCTCGCGGGAGCCGCAATAAGTACGAGGTAGACCACGAAACCGGTCGCGTGTACCTCGACCGCGTGCTTTATACGAGCTTTATGTACCCCACCGACTACGGCTACTTCGAGAACACGCTCGGCCTCGACGGCGACCCCGTTGACGTTCTCGTTCTGCTCGACTACCCGCTGTTCCCGGGCGTGGGTGTCTCCGTGCGTCCGGTGGGCGTCTTCAACATGACCGATGACGGCGGCTCCGACGCCAAGGTCATCGCCGTTCCGGCGGGCGACCCCCGCTGGGATCACATTCAAGATGTCCTCGACATTCCGGAGTACACCCGCAAGGAAATCGAGCACTTCTTCGAGCATTACAAGGACCTCGAACCCAATAAGTGGGTCAAGACGGAGGGCTGGGGCGACGCCGCCGAAGCCAACCAGATCGTGGTCGACGGCATTGCGAAGCTGGCCGACGAGGGCCACTAACCCTTACCCCCTACGAAGGCCCCCGGATTGTCCTGGGGGCCTTTGTTCTGTCTGCAGCCGCGCAGACGGGGCTAATTCAGCAGTTTTTTTACCGGCGGCTTGCGGCCATCGCGCGGATCTCCCGAATTAGCCGCCGCGCGGTCTCATCGGCGGTGAGAAACCGGAGCTAGGCGGAGGGTCGGCCGACGTACGGTGCGACGGCCCACGACGACCAGATACTGTGCACACGCACGCGCGCCGAGGGGTTGGGGGCTTCGAGCACCTGACCGCTACCGACGTAGATCGCCACGTGGTAATAGTTGCCCGGGCTGCCCCAGAACACCAGGTCGCCCACCTGAACCTGGGCGAAAGAGACGAGATTGCCCTGCTGGGCCATGGTGTTGTACTGATTCGTGGCTGAGTGGGTGCCGATGTAAACGCCGGCGGCTGCATAGGCGGCCTTGGTCAGCCCCGAGCAGTCCCACGCGTCGGGGCCAGAGCCTCCGAAGACGTAGCGGTCGCCGAGCTGGCCGCGGGCGAACGCGAGCGCCGTGTCAACGACGCTGGCGTTGGGTACAGGAGCTGGCGCGGCCGGTGCAGCGGGCGTGACCGGCGTGGCCGACCCGGAACCAGATCCTGAACCGGCCGCCGCCCCGGCGTCCCGAGCGGGCTGCACGGGCTGAGCAGGTTGCGCGGGCTGAGCAGGCGCGGGCTGAGTGGGCTGCGCGGCTTGCGCGGCTGCGGCATCCGCTATTGCAGCGGCGGATGCCTGCGCTTGCGCGAACGCTATGGCCGCAGCGGCCGCGTCCTCGCCGACGTGAAAGCTGCGCTCGGCCTCGGCCGTGGTGTCTTTGAGCAGGGCGAGTTGTTCGAAGAGTTCACTCGACTTGCGTTGCTGGGAGTCATAGGCGACCTCGGCAGCGTTCGAACTCGCCGTAGCCGCGTCAAACGTGGTCTTGGACTCTTCGGTGAGCCGTTCGCGTTGCTCGGTCGCTGATGCCGCCTGGTCGCCGAGAGACTCCGCCGCATTCTTGTCCTGCACAGCCTCGGTGTAGATCTGCTCCGACTGTTCGCTCAGCTTGCTGGCCGTTCCCAGCTGGCTGAGCAGATTATCCGCGCTGTTACCGTTTAGGAACAGGTTGAGTGATAGACCGCTGGCGCCTGACTTGGCGAGGTGCGCGGCAATGAGGCCGGCACGCATTTTCGATGTTGCGGCAGTGGCTTCGGCGGTTGCTGCCTGCTGGCTGAGGCTGGTTTCGCGCAGGGTGGCGGCGTCCAGTGCGTCCTGCGTCACGCGGTAAGCCTCGGCCGCAATCTGCGCGATCGTAACGGCCTTCGCTGCCTGGCTCGCCAAACCGTCGAGCAGTTCTCCGAGAGTCGCGATCTCGGCCTGCTTGGTCGACTCGTTCTGTTTGGCCTTCTCGACGTCGTTCCAGCTCGGATAGTCGGGGGCGGCGAAAGCGGCCCCGCCCGCGGCGGCAACGGATGCTGTGACAGCCGAGACCGCGCCGAGGGCTACGGCGGAAAGCAGTCGTTTCGACTTGGTGCGAACCCGTGCGTGTGCAGAGGTGGTGCTCTTAGCCAAGTGATGCTCCCCGGTCGGCCATGAATGGAACGGGATTGATGCGGTTTCCACCGATCCATACTTCGAAGTGCAGGTGGCAGCCGTTGGCTGCGCCGGTGTCGCCGGAACTGGCAATGACTTGCCCGGCCGACACTGACTGTCCAACGCTCACGTTGTACCCGCCATTACGAATGTGGGCGTAGCCGGTTGAGACGTTGTCGCCGTGGCTGATCTTCACGAAGTTTCCGTACGTGCCGAGGCGGCCAGCCCAGGTGACGACGCCAGCATGGGCGGCGTAGATAGGCGCACCGCAGCCGGTGCCGAGGTCGGTGGCGTAATGAAAGCTTCCGCTGCAGTCACCGCCGTTACAGATGACCGCCCGGGGGCCGTAGCCACCGGTGATGCGGCCGCTGGCCGGAACCGCCCAACCGGTCTTGCTCATCGAGCCACCGGATCCACCGGAACCGCCGCTACCAGCACGCGCCGCTGCTGCGGCCGCGGCCGCTGCCGCTGCCCGTTCCGCAGCTTCAGCCGCAACACGAGCAGCTTCAATCCGAGCGCGTTCGGCGACGCCGGCTTCATACCCGGCTGTTGTAGTGGCTTGGGCGTCGAGCATGAACTGCAGTTGCTGTTCGAGTTCCACGCTCTTGGCTTCAGAGTCGGCGAGCGCGTTCGCTGCTGCTTCGGCCGCAGTTTGGGCAGCGGCAAGCGCAGCCTCGGCGGCGACGCGCAGCGTCTCACGTTCGGCTTGGGCGACTTTGGCCTGGTCGCCGAGCGATTGCGCGTTATTCGTGGCCGATTGCGCTGATTCGTAGACGTCTGAGCTGCGCTCAACGAGCTTGCTCATGTTTCCGAGTTTGGCCAGCAGCAGGTCAGCATCGGCGCCGTCCCCTTCGCCCTCCAGGAATAGGTTCACGCTGAGATCGGTGCCGCCGGTGCGGTAGAGCTGGGCGGCGAGCTGACCGGCCTGTCTCGTCGCGGCATCCGCTGTGGCTTTGCTCGTATCGGCCTGTGTCTGGATATCTTCGGCACGGCGGGTGGCGTCGTCAAATTCCTGCTGCGCAACCTCAAGTTCGCTGGCGCTTTTTTCGGCAGCGGCCTGGGTTTCTTGCACCTGCACCTGTAGGCCGGCAATCAGATTCTCAATGGCGGTCACCTGCGCCGCTGCCGAGACCGTGTTCGCCTTGGCGTCTTGCAGGTCCTGCCAGGAGGGGTAATCAACGGCGCTCGCCGGTGCTACGGGGCTGATCAGGGTGACCAGCAGGGTCATGGCGGCCATGATGCTGGTCAAGGCCAGGGTGTGCCTGGGCCACCGATTGGTTGTACGCAAGCGGCGGGTGGGCAGGTCAGCTTTGCGGCCGGCCACGGTTCTCATGCGAATCATTGTTTCCCAACAGGCTTATAGCAGTCGCCACGTGCGCCGAGGCAGACTCTTGAGCGTAACAAGGTGGGCAGGATTCACCCAGTCTTAACGGCGAATCTAACCCGCGAAACAACCGCTGGCCCGCCCATTTGCGGGCGTGCTGCGAATTGGCGTCGAAAAATAATTGTCATTCATCCAGATGCTGCGCGCGCCGATTTGGCCTTCGCCCCACAAGTCCGTATGCTTACTCTTCGGCAGCCATGAACTTTGTGGCTCACGGCCCCATCGTTTAGCGGCCTAGGACGGCGCCCTTTCACGGCGTTAACACGGGTTCGAATCCCGTTGGGGCTACGCAAACTGTACGTGCACGGAGTAGTAAATTAAATAGAATAGTCTTACCAAGTGCCTCGCACACAGATTCACATTTTCACATCGAGGCCCTGTAGCGCAGTTGGTTAGCGCGCCGCCCTGTCACGGCGGAGGTCGCCGGTTCAAGTCCGGTCAGGGTCGCAAAGAAAATAGCCCTTTCGAAAGGAAGGGCTTTTTTCTTAGAAGAGGCGTTTATAGCGCAGCTTCGGGGCCCTGTAGCTCAGTTGGTAGAGCGTTCGACTGAAAATTGAAAGGTCACCGGATCGACGCCGGTCGGGGCCACCACCGCCACTCCCTAGGAAACACTGGGGAGTGGCTTTTTTTATGTCAATTTTCTCAACGCTACGTCGATACGCCCCACTCGGATCGTGCCTAGCAGAAGTTGCCCGCGCGTAGAGCTTCGACTCCACACCGACCAGGTGGACACCCCTCGTGCTCTGAGTAGACTCGGGCGCATGGCAAACTCACAGCTTCGTGATCACGCAGCATCACCGGCTTCCCTCGCGTTGTTGATCGGCGGTGGGCTACTGCTTGCCTCGGTCGTCATCACGGTGATCGCGCAGCCCACGCTCTTCCCGTACGCCGAGATGGTGGGACCAGCCCTGTTTTCCGCCGCTCTGTTGGTGTTCGCCTTCGGCGTGCGTGGGGTGGGCAGCGTCACAGCGCGCCGCCCCGTTGGCACCACCGCTCTCGCTGTGTTGGCTGCCTGGCTTCTTCTTGGGTCTGTACTGTACGGCCTTATTGGCGACGTCTTCTCGAACGACCCCGCTCCGACCGCGCTCATGGCCTTCGCCTACGCGGACTCATTCGTGCAATTCGCTCTCGCATTGGTCGCGGTCATGCAAATCGCCCGGCTCGGCGCCGTGCCGGCTCCGTGGAACTGGGTGCCAGCCGGGATTGTGGCGGCGGTGACCCTGACTTGGCTGCTACTGCAAGTGCTGGGCGGAGGCTCGGCCACCGCATACGGACCCAATCTGCTGACATGGCTCCTGACGGGGCTGGACGGCGTTGCCCGGATCGGCGGCACAGTACTGCTCGGTGTAATCGCCATCGTTCTCGCCGACCGCGTCAATCGCCGGGCGACCACCAACGTACCTCTGGTGCCCGAAATACAAATCTGAATTCGTCTCGTTCCGACGTAGTCCCAGCGACCCTCGAACCCGACCTTCCACGGGACTCTTTCATGGCCCAGGGACCGACGTTTGCGCAACCCCAGGGCCTTGCCCCAGACGAACATGCGCCGCTCGTAATGTGTGTGGCCGGGCGGTTATCCAACAGTCATCGGATCATCGGTAAATCCGACGTCGAGAATCCTCGAAGCGTGGCGTCCGGGCTGGTAGCGTGGGGCTATCTGCACAATGCAGCTCATATGGGGGAGCATCAAATGGCCAACATCAACGTCTCGTATCAGGAACTCAACTCGTCCGCAGACCGCCTCGTGGCTGGCCGCGACGACATCAACACCAAGCTCGCCGAGTTGCAGAGCCTGATCGGCTCTCTCGTGAGCTCCGGCTTCGTCACCGACAAGTCCTCCGGCGCATTCAACGCCTCCTATGAGCAGTTCACGAGTGGTGCGCGCGCCACGATCAGCGGTCTCGACGGGCTCTCCAACTACCTGCGCACCACGGCCACCACGCTGTCCGAGGTCGACGCGCAGCTCGCCGCGCGCCTCTCCCGCTAACCTCTCGATGTCTGGCAGCCGGCCTTGCACGGCGGCTGCCACTGTTTGGAGGCACGAATGTATGGAGACATGTCAGTCGTCAGGTCCGACTCGGCGCGCCTGCGCGCCCACGGCGACGACGTCCGGGCGCGCGCACTAGCGATCAAGGCGCGGGCCGAGGCGATGAACTGGAACTCCGTCGCCGCGACGGCGTTCCGAGCCGAAATCGGCGTCACCGCCGACACTCTCGGTCGTTCAGCTGCCGCACTCGACACAGCAGCGGATGCCCTGTCGAACCACGCGCGGTCCGTCGACGAGGTCAAGGCACTCATCCACCAGGCCCAGGAGTGGGCGGGTGAGCGCCTCGACGAGGCGCGCTCGATCGTCGGCAACGTCGTCAAGGTCGTTCACGATGTCGCAGAAAACGCCGTAACCGGGTTCATGACCGTGCTCGCGTCCATCCCCGACCAGGTCAACAACGTCAAGGTCTCCGTCTTCCGGGTCTTCGGCACGGACGTCGCTCCGGAGGCCGTCGCCCGCGCCGAGGACATCGTGCGGGCCGTCCCCAACCGTCCGGCAGACGGTTCCCAGGACTGGCTCGACGTGCAACGCTCCCTGGGCGGCGCACGCCGCTAGACCAGTCCGTCTGGCTTTGGCTTCTACCCATCCGGCGTCAGCGCCGATTCCCGCCATGGCCTCATCCGACCGACAGCGTAGGGACGGCGCCCGGCCACGTGCCCATGTATTCCGGACCGCTGAGGTAGACGCTGTACGTTTGGAACGTGGGGTACTCGAGCCCAGCGAGCACGTTCGCCTCAGCTTGCAGCTCGACCCTGTGATCGTCTTTCCACACGGTCATTAGCAGGCTCGCGGGCTCAGCGTCGAAGTGTTTCGCCAAGCCGGCCTGGGGAGGGAAAGATGTCGCCCAGCCAACCCGCAGGACGTAGTCGAGTATCCCGGGAGCTGTGATCGCCGTCTCATCATCGACATAGACCTCGATGATCGTCGACGTGGACAAACCCGAAATTGAGGACCGAACAGTCGCGTCGCTAAGGCCGGGAACCGCGTTCAAGAGCACGACAGCGGCATCACTGCTGATCCCGGTGGACGCGGCGGACGGGGTCGGCGCGACGGTGGATGTGCTGTTGGAGGCGTCGAACGTTAGGTTCGAGCAGCCACTGAGCACAACTGCCGTGGCCACGACAGCGATCGTGGCGCCGATCAAACGTTTTCGAACACTCATGTCTGGTCCTCATCGTGTTGCTGCGAAATCGCAAGCGGTCGCGGAACCGCCGCGTAAAAACCCCTCACGGACGCAGCCCACCCATCGCCTGCGCACCACAGAGCTCTTCAAAACCGGTGCGGTTACGACGCTCATATCGGCACTGACCTCAGCCTACCGAGAGCGTCGGGACGACGCCCGGCCACGCACCCAAGTACTCCGGACCATCGAGATAGACGCTATAGAGTTCCGGAAACGCGGGGTACTCGACTCCAGCGAGCAGGTTCGCCTGCGCTTGCAGGTCGAGGGTCCGGCCATTGTTGCGCACGATCAATTTCACGCTCGCGGGCTGACGATCAAAAGATGTCGCCCAGCCAACCCGCAGCACGTAATCGAGAATCCCGGGGACCGTGATCGCCGTCTCATCATCGACATAGACCTCGATGATCGCCGACGTGGACAAGCCCGAGATTGAGGACCGAACAGTGGCGTCACTCAGGCCGGTTACAGCATTCAGCAGCACGACGGCGGCATCACTGCCGATCCCGGTGGACGCAGCGGACGGGGTCGGTGCGACAGCGGATGTGCTGTTGGAGGGGTCGAACATTAGGTTCGAGCAACCGCTGAGCACAACCGCCGCCACGACAGCAATCGTGGCGCCGATCAAACGTTTTCCAATACTCATCTCTGGGTCCTCACCGTGTTGCTGCGAAATCCTAAGCGGTCGCGGAACCGTCGCACAAAAACCCTTCGCGGACGCAGCACAGCCGTCGGCCTGCGAACCGTAGAACTCTCTAAAACCGGTGCGGCTACGACGCCCGCACCCGGAACAAATCTCAGCCTACCGACAGCGTCGGGACGACGCCCGGCCACGCACCCAAGTACTCCGGACCATCGAGATAGACGCTGTGCGAGGGTGCGAGCGTAGGATATTCGACTCCGGCGAGCAGGTTCGCCTGCGCTTGCAGGTCGAGGGTTCGGCCATTGTTGCGCACGGTCAATATCACGCTCCCAGGCTGGCGGTCAAAAGACGTCGCCCAGCCAACCCGCAGCACGTAATCAAGAACCCCGGAGGCCGTGATCGCGGCCTCATCATCGACGTAGACCTCGATGATCAGCGACGTGGACAAACCCGAAATTGAGGACTGAACAGTGGCGTCGCTAAGGCCGGGAACGGCGTTCAAGAGCACGAAAGCGGCATCACTGCTGATCCCGGTGGACGCAGCGGACGGGGTCGGCGCGACGGCGGATGTGCCGGGTTTCAGGAGCGAGCAGCCGCTCAGCACCACCGCCGCCGCTACGACAGCAATCACAACGCCGGTCAAAGATTTTCGGATATTCATCTCTTGTTCCTCATCGGGTTGCTGCATAGTCGTGAACTGTCGCTTCTTTGCCGCTGAAAAAACCCTTCGCGGACGCGGTGAACGTGTCGGCGTTGGGATCCAAGGAGTTTTGGAATTTTCCGGCCGTTACCGCGTACTTCAGAGCGTCGTGCGGTTCCGATTTGTCGCCCATTCCCGGGGGGTCGGTGTACACCGTGACCTGATTGGTCGTTGCCGGATTGTCTGACCCATCCCCTGCCGGGACCAGGTCCCCCGTGTGTTCGAAGGAGAGCACGTTGACGTCAGCGGGAATGTCGAAGTTGCCGATCGACGCACCGGCGGTGACGACGTTCGTGATGTTATAGTGCTGGTTCATCCAGGGGTCGGAGCTCATCAGTCCCGCGGTGATTCCGCCGAGGCTGAAGCCGGCGAGCATGACCGGATCGTGGGATTTCACATCCGCCTGGTCCATGGCTCTCTTGACGGCCTCCATGAGCACGGTTTGATGCTGCGCCATGGACGCCAGGTCGCTCGGCACGTCGTTCGTGGCGGTGCCGGGTGCTAGCCCCCAGTTCTGGGTGCTGGGGATCTGGACTATCCAGTGACTCACGCCGTCAACTCCTACTCGTTCCACAAGCCGAATGTCGGAGAAAACATCCGGAGAACCTTTGGGGGAGCCAGCTGGGGCGTTCCCGTTCCTGTCGATGTCCCAGGCGCCCTTAAACAAGGTATCTAGGTCGGTCGGCACGATCTGGGGGATCGGGGCTCCCTTGGAGTCGGTGAAGGCAATGGGAGCGACGGTCGGCTGGCCGGTCGCGTCGTCGAATGCGCCGAAGCGGCCACCGCCGGCGATGATGCCTTCCACGAGCTGGTCGTAGTTGAGGGGCGGCCAGGGTGCACCGGTCAGGGAGGTCGTTCCGACGATGGCCAGCGGGCCAACGGCATAGGTCGCTCCGGCAAGGAGCCCGGGAGCGAAGTTGATGATCGTCTGCACGAGGTCGGTATGCTCGCTGGCCCAGGCTTGGATCGCGTCCATATCGGGGGCGCTGGCGAGCAGGGCCGCGAACTCGGCCGCGAGCCGCTGGTTGGCAGCGGTGGCGGCATCCGCTGGTGAATAGGCAGATGCAAAGGCACTCGCTCCGGGCGTGATGAGCGCACCCGCACCGCCCGGCAGAAGCACTGTGGCGAGCAGCCACGGGTTCTTCTCTACCTGGTCGCCGATCGCGTCCACCGCTGCTCCGGCCGAGTCAGCCACCTCGGTGAGCTGATAGCTAACTTCAACGCCGGCCGCGTAGAGCGCTGCCCCACCGGCCACGACCGTGGCCCCAGCGACCGCCACGACACCAACAGCGAAACCGCCCACGAAGTAGAGGCCGCCTGCGGCCGTGGCGAGCGCGGATTCCACCGTCTCGTAGGTGACGATGGCGCCGTCAATGAAGAGGTGCAGCACCGCGACCCTGGCGGTCTGGACGAGGTACACGGCGGCGGCCTGGAGGATCTTCGTCTCAGCATCTGCGAAGGTGGCCGGCGAGAGAATCGCCGATTCGAGCAAGTCACCGCCGGCCGCCACGGCCGCGATATGCAGGCTCTCCGTGGCGAGATAGTTTTGCACCTGACCGAGCTCCGTCGAGAACGTGCGCATGTCTTCGAAAGTCGCGACGAGGGGGGAGGTATTGGTACCGCCGGTGACCGTGAAGTCACTCATGGGCCATCTCCTTCAGGGTGATTTCTGCGCAGAGGGAAGCGACTTCCGCCCGAATGGCGGTGTACGTCACTGCGGCAATTGTGATGGTTCCGGAGTCGACCACCTGTTCCGCAGTCGGTAGGCCGTCGTCGCCTGCAGGCACCCGCACGTCCACGCTGCGCCAGCCGGCTGCGCCGCGCACATAGCGAAGCACCCGCACGGGGATGCCGTCCTCCCGCGAGAGTCGAAGCTCGAACCCGGCGTTGAGGTCGCCAGCAAGCCCCGAAAGCGCCTGCACTGCGCCGGGACCGCCGATTCGGTGGGAAAGTTCCTCCAGAAGGAGCGGGTCACGGGCGCGGAGAACCTCAATGCCGCCGCGGCTATCCGTCAGAGACATCGTCACGATGGGCCCGTTGTCGCCGGCCTCTCCACCGCGCGGGATGGCCAGGGCTAGTTCGCCGGCAAGGTCCGGGAACGGCACGACTGCGAACTCGACGCCAGCCAGATCGCCGGTCGTTCCTCGCCCGTCGGCGATCTCGACGTTCTGTGCCCGCGCGAGCAAAGAGCCGAAACCGCCGCGCGCCGAGGCGACGAGCAAAAGGGTCGACTCTCGGGTCCATGCGGACACCTCGAACACCCAGGCCGGGGCCATGTGCAGCGACAGGAAAACCATGAACGGCTCAAGAAGCCAGTCGCTCAGGTTCGCGGGAATCGGGTCGCGCGGGACATCCGCTGCGACCAGGCCTTTGGCGATCAGACTGGCGAGCGCCGCCCGCACCCGCTCCACGGCCTCGGCGGGGCCCAGCTCACTGGCCCATTCCTGACGAAATCTCGGCGGTAATCGCAGCGTCGGCACGTGATCCTGCACAAAATGCAATTCGTCAGCAGTCAACAGAAACCGCGGAGTAGACATCCCCGCCCCCAACGATTCACTCGTCACTATGCGTTCCCCCGTATGTTCGTTCACAGCCTATCGAGAATGCGACCTGGTTCAACTGCCCTAGGCTACGAAGGCGCGGTAGGCGGGGTCGTTGGCGCGAAGCACGCGCAGCACGTTCTGGGAGCCCAGCTTGGCGAGGTCGGCGTCGCTCCAGCCGCGACGCTCGAGCTCGGCGAACAGGTTGGGGTACTCCGCCACATTGGCGAGTCCGACCGGCATATCGGGGCAGCCGTCGAAGTCGCCGCCGAGACCGATGTGATCGACGCCGGCCACGCTGCGGGCATGCTCCACGTGGTCAGCGACGTGCGCCACGGTCACCACCGGCTTCTCCCCCACCGACCCGTTGTCCTCCCAGCTGCGGTAGTCGGCCGAGAGGAAGGCGGGCACAAAGGTGAGCATCTGCACACCATCGTTGGCGGCGAGCTGGGTGAGAATCGCGTCGGGCACGTTGCGCGGGTGCGGATTGAGGGCGAAGCACGACGAGTGGCTGAACAGAAGGGGAAGCGTTGTGGCATCGAGGGCGTCCTGCATAGTGGCAGCGGAGACGTGCGAGAGATCGACCATCATTCCGATGCGGTTCATCTCCGCGATAACGGCCCGACCACGATCGTTGATGCCATCGTGTGTCACCTCGCCGACGGCCGCGTCGGCCCACTCCGTTGACGAATTCCAGGTCAGTGTCATGTAGCGCACGCCCAGTCGGGCGTATTCGCGCAGCACCGCGAGCGAGTTGTTCATCTGATTGCCGCCCTCGACCCCGAGGAACGACGCAATTCTTCCGCCGTGCTGGGCGGCCTCGATGTCATCAGCGGTGACGGCACGCACAAAGTCGTCGGGGTACGCGGCAATCAAGCGGTGAATGAAATCGATCTGCTCGAGAGTGGCCTGCACCGAATCGGTGCCGGCAAGGTCGGTGTGCACCCATACCGACCAGAACTGGCCCTGCACCCCTCCGCGACGCAGTTTGGGAATATCCGTCTGCAAGCGGCTGAGGGCAGAATCATGCTCGGAGTCCAGCCCGGCAACCGAATATTCGCGGTGTTCCCGGCACAGCCAGGCCAGGTCGTTGTGGCCGTCGACAACGGCGAATTTCGAATTTCTTACCATCATGTGAACTCTTCCCGGCAATCGAGACGCAATACCAGCCTAGGACCCGCACCCTCGGTCATTGAATGCGCCCCGGCCGACCGAGTCGGCCGTGACAGGAACCTGATTTATGCCCGCGATACCGAGTCCAGACACGGGAGTAGCCAGACTGCGGATGCATCTGGCCCCGCTTGCTCCCATATACAGGGGATTTTGACCCCTGTTGAGGTTACAGCGCCGCCGACTTGAATCGGGGTAGTCTCTGCCAGTAAGTTGCTGAGAAAGAATCATCTTCCGACGCCGCGCTCCATCCAACGACAGGTGCCAGCATCGCCACCTCGTCACTATGACCATCTGTTCCTGTAAACCCGACTGCAGGGAATAAAGCCGTGACATCCACCCCAATCAGCCGAACCACTCCCAAAACCCGCTGCACGAATCTCCGGTACCGCCGCACCACAATGACCATACCCGGCATCACATTCACGTACGACTGTAGGGGGATAACGCATGAGTGAATCAGATTCGCCCGCGTCCTTTCCGCAATCTCGGCCGCTTCAGCGCCCCCCTAAACTTCGGCTCGTTGACCAAGCGATGCCTGCGCAGGCTGACCTTGCGGTCGACACCCCTTCATCAGGGCTGATGTGGGCTCGGCGGTACCGCACCAAGCTGCGGATGACCGATGTTGTGGTCATTGTTCTCGCGGTTGGTGTTGCACTGGTCTTTCGGTTTGGCGTGGACGGCATTCCAGCCGTGCCTGGATCGTTCAGTGCCAACTATTGGCTCGTATCGCTGCTCATCGTGGCGACCTGGCTCACGACCCTCGAGCTTTTCCATACTCGGGACTCCCGCGTCGTCGGTGTCGGGGCGAGCGAGTATAAGCAGGTCATCAATGCCAGCGCTGTGACCTTCGGCATGCTCGCCATCGCCTTTCTAATCTTTCAGATCGACATCGCCCGGCTCTTTTTTGTTCTGGCGCTTCCGCTTGGAATTGTCGCGCTCGTTCTCGAACGGTGGCTGTGGCGCAAATGGCTGCTGCACCAACGCAAGTTCGGCCACTATCTCTCTCGCGTGATCGTCGTCGGAAATCGCGACGACGTGGAATACGTGGTCAGCCAGATCGACACCAAGTCCGGGGCCGCTTACTACATCGTCGGCGCGGCCTTGGAGGACGGTGTCGGTGACGAGATCTCGGCCGGCGAGCGCCTGGTACCGATCGTGTCCGATTTCGAACATGTCGCCGCGGCGGCGGCTTCCATGGGCGTCGACACGGTCATCGTGGCCGGGCAACCCAGCGGCGGCAGTTCTTACATTCGCAACCTGGGCTGGGACCTCGAGGGCACTTCCGCGGAGCTTGTTCTTTCCAGCCGCCTGACGGATGTCGCTGGTCCCCGCATCCACTTCCGTCCGGTTGACGGCCTTCCGCTGATCCACGTGGAAATTCCCCGGTTCGAAGGGGGCCGACATGCCCTCAAGCGCACCCTGGACATCGTCACAACGGCTTTCGCCATGCTGTTCTTACTGCCCGTGCTCGCAGTGATCGCCGTGCTCATCAAACTGGACAGCCCAGGTCCGGTGCTGTTTCGGCAGGAGCGATGCGGCCGCAATGGGCAGACGTTCCGCATAGTCAAGTTCCGCTCGATGGTTCAGACCGCAGAAGACGACCTGGCCGGCCTTCTCGACCAGAACGAAGCTTCTGGGGTGCTGTTCAAGATTCGTAACGACCCTCGAATCACCAAGATCGGTCGCGTGCTGCGCAAATATTCGCTCGACGAACTGCCGCAGCTGTGGAACATTTTTGTCGGAGAGATGAGCCTTGTTGGCCCGCGTCCGCCACTGCCCGAAGAAGTCCAGGTCTACGAAACCCATGTGCACCGCCGCCTATACATCAAACCAGGTCTAACCGGTATGTGGCAGGTCAACGGGCGGTCCAATCTCAGTTGGGAAGACAGCGTTCGTCTCGACCTGTATTACGTCGAGAACTGGTCGCTCGCGGGCGACCTGATGATCATTTGGCGCACCTTTAAGACCGTCATTCAACCAGTAGGGGCATATTGACATGACCGCGGGCATCGAACACACTGCGCCCACCACCCACCGGCGTCTGAACATCGCAATGATCGGCACCCGTGGAGTCCCCGCAGCCTACGGCGGCTTTGAAACCGCCGTCGAGGAAATTGGCCGCCGGCTCGTCGACCGTGGTCACGACGTGACCGTGTATTGTCGCCGCACCACCCAGCCGGTGCCAAAAGAGTACCTCGGCATGAAACTCGTCGAGCTGCCGGCAGTGCGCCACAAAATTCTCGAGACCCTGAGCCACACTGGGCTGTCGGTCCTGCACGCCACCCTGCACCGTCCGGCCGATGTGGCCTTCGTATTCAATGCCGCCAACGCCCCGTTCGTGCCACTGTTGCGCCTACGCGGAATCCCCAGCGTCGTGCACGTCGACGGCCTGGAATGGAAGCGCGCCAAGTGGGGCGGCGCCGGTCGACGCTACTACCGCTGGGCCGAGGAAGTATCGGTGCGTGAAGCTGATGCCCTCATCGCTGACGCGCAGGGAATCGTCGACTACTACCGGGACGAGTTCTCCATCCCGACAGAGCTGATCTCCTACGGCACCCGAATTCTGCACGACACCCCGGCAGATCGGCTCGCTGAACTCGGCCTTCGCCCGGGCGGCTACCACCTGGTCGTCGCCCGGTTCGAACCAGAAAACCATGTCGACATCATCGTCGAGGGATACCGCGCCAGCGAAGCGCGCCTCCCGCTCGTGGTCGTCGGCTCTGCGCCCTATGCGGCCGAACACACCAACCGCATCAGTGACCTCGCCGCCTCCGATTCCCGCATTCGCATGCTTGGCAGTGTGTGGGACCAGAATCAGCTCGACCAGCTCTACAAACACGCCAGCACCTACCTGCATGGCCACTCGGTCGGCGGCACAAACCCGTCGTTGCTGCGGGCGATGGGTGCCGGCACCAAGGTCATCGCCTGGGACGTCGTCTTCAATCGTGAGGTCCTCGGCAGAGATGGCGCCTACTTCTCTGGGGCGGATTCCCTCAGGGCCCTGATCGAAGACGCGGAAGTGAGTCCCGAGCGAGTCGCAGAGGTCGCGGCGGCACTGCAAGCCCGCGCCGAGCATCTCTATAACTGGGACAGCGTCACGACCAGCTACGAAAAACTCGCCAGGCGGGTGGCCGTTGGTTACAGCACCCACCGCCAAAGCAGCGGCAGGGCCGGAGTGTCGATGTGGAGCCTTTCCGACAGCCTGAGCAAGCAACCGTCAACCGCGCCTTCCAGAGGGATCATCTTATGACCAGCACCTCAGCCCAAATCGCTCGTTCGACCGAATCGTACGTTGACACCGTTCGCCGTCTGTCGTCCGCCCAGAAGACGGCGTCCCGCGGCGCTCCGGCCTATTCGGTCTACGTGAACCGTCGCGTCGGGCGCTACCTCGCGGCGGGCGCGTTTCGTTTAGGCCTGACCCCCAACAACGTCACCGCCGTCAGTGCGGGCTTCACGTTCTGCGCGATCGGACTGCTGGCGATCGGTGAGCCGAGCTGGTGGCTCGGACTCGTGGTGTGGCTGCTGCTCGCCATCGGGTACGCCTTCGACTCGGCCGACGGCCAGGTCGCCCGGTTGCGCGGTGGTGGTTCCCCCTCGGGGGAATGGCTCGACCACGTCGTTGACTCCATCAAGATCTCAACCCTGCATCTAGCGGTGCTCATCACGATGTTCACACACTTTCCATTGTCAAGTTCGACCTGGCTGCTCGTGCCCATCGGGTTTGCGGCTGTGGCAGCCGTGTCGTTCTTTGCAATGATTCTGAACGATCTGCTCAAGGCCAAGCACGCACCGACGGCGCCGCTTTCCACAGCTCCCCGTTCCGCCTTGCGGTCATTTCTTGGTCTGCCGACCGACTACGGCATACTCTGCCTCTCCTTCGTGTTACTGGGCGCTCCGTTAGCTTTTTTCGGCCTGTACAGCCTGCTTTTCGTGGCCAATGCGCTTTATCTCGCCTTGGCGCTCGGCAAATGGTTTCGCGATATGACCGCGCTGGGACGCGTGGAAGTCGCCCGACCGTAGTACGACATCCGCTGTAACAACGAAGCGACTCTGCCGTGTGCCCCTTTCTGGGGCGGCTTCTTCCCACGTTCGGACGTGAGTTTTGATCACCTAGATTGTAGTGTGGGCGCAACCGGACGGAGAAAGCTGTGGAACCAATCGACTATCTGAGGACCATCACGAAACGGTGGCTGCCCATCGCTATTGTGGGCGTCCTGGGCGGCGCGGTGGCGTGGGGTTATGCGGCCACCCTCCCGGCGCAGTACCAGGCAACCAACAGCGTCTTCGTGACGAGCGACCGGGGTGAGACCACCGGCGAGCTGTTGCAATCATCAACCTTCACTCAAAACCTTGTGCAGTCCTACGCGCAACTCGCCACAACACCGACCGTTCTTGGGCCGGTGATCAGCAAGCTCGGATTGAATATTTCCACGCAAGCACTGGCCTCCCGCGTCACCGCGGAGATTCCCCTCAACACCGTTTTCATTGACATCACCGTTACCAGCCGGTCGTCGACGCAGGCCGTGGCCATCGCTGATGCTGTCTCCGATTCCCTCGCCACCGCGGTCGGGAACCTGGCGCCGAAAGGGCCCGACAATTTGCCATCGATCACGGTCGAGACGGTTTCTCCTGCGCAACTGCCGGGCAGCCCGTTTGCACCGAATACGCAGCTGATCGTCATCACCGGCTTGCTGCTCGGGCTCGTTCTGGGTGTGCTCTACGCCCTTTCCCGCGAGATATTCGATACCCGGGTGAGCACGGAGAAGGACCTCGATCGGGTCTCCTCTGATCCCTTGCTCGGAATGGTCGGTCGCAAGAAGCGCACCGACCCAGCGGGCCTGGTCATGCGGGTGATGCCACACAGCGCCCTGGCTGAGGCGTACCGGCGAGTGCGGGCCAATCTGGAATTCATCGACGTGGACAGCCCGCCACGCAGCGCCGTGGTTACGTCCGCAGTGACGCGCGATGGTAAATCCACGACCGCGATCAACCTTGCACTCGCCATGGCGGAACGGTCGTCGCGAGTACTCCTGATTGATGCCGACCTACGTCGCCCGTCGATCGCCGAGCTGTGTGACCTCGAAGGCGACGTGGGACTGACGACCATTTTGCTCGGCGATGTCGGACCCGACGACGCCATAGTGCGCTGGTCGAATGGCATCGACGTGTTGCCCTCCGGCGCTGTGCCGCCCAACCCCGGACAACTGCTCGGTTCCGCCGCGATGAAAACCCTGATGCAGGGCCTACTGCTTGAGTACGACTTCATCGTCGTCGATTCCCCGCCACTGCTGCCGGCCACCGACGCCCTCGGCCTGTCGCATCTCACCGATGGCGCCATCGTCGTCGCTCGTTACAAGGCGACCACCCGCCAACAACTGGCTACCACCTTGGAGTCGCTCGAAGCCGTCAACGCGCGCATTCTCGGCATCGTGCTGAACCAAGTGCGGGAACGTCGCGCTGAGGTGTACTACGGGCCGCTCACCCCAACGACTCGTACTGCCGCGCCGACTCCGGGAACGACCAACCGGGTCACGGCCACCCGAGAACCTCGCACCACCTTTGATGAGACGGGCCGTCGTAGCTCCCGCACGTCGGAATCTACTCGGTCGTCATAGTGCGGGTCCTCCAGTCATTTCCGGAGGGTCGCACTACGACGAATCCCTATCTGCTGCAACTGAGCCGGTCGCTCAGCCCGCACGTCGAGGTGCTCGGCTTCACTTGGCGCCGAGCGCTCACCAGCCGTTACGACGTGTTCCACGTACACTGGCCGGAAATTCTCTTGCAGGGTCGAACACCGGTGCGGGCGCTTGCCAGACGGATGTTGTTCCGGCTGTTCCTGATGCGGCTGCGCCTGCATCGCACCGCGGTGGTGAGAACGCTCCACAACGTGCGCAGCCATGAGCTCTCACCGCGGCATGACCAACGCTTACTTAAGCGGTTCGACCAGCGCACCACCCTGTGGATCAGGCTCAACCCATTCACACCGGTGCCCGCTGACGCGCTAGAACACACCATCCCACACGGCGATTACCGAGACTGGTTCTACGACGTCACGTCGGGCGTGGCCGCGCCTGGTCGGCTGCTTTACTTCGGACTCATTCGCCCCTATAAGGGTGTGGACACCCTGGTCCACGCCTTTCGGCAGCTGGACACCGGGGCCCTGGCCGATCCGCTGCCAACGCTGCGTATCGTCGGCGCTCCCCAATCCAGCGACCTGGCAGAGCGGCTGCAGCTCACGGCGGCCGGTGACCCGCGCATCGAGTTAGTCCTGCGCCACGCGAGTGATGCCGAGCTGGCCGACGCCATCCACTCAGCCGAACTGGTCGTGTTGCCATACGCCGAGATGCATAACTCCGGCGCAGCGCTGCTTGCCCTCTCTCTCGATCGGGCAGTGTTGGTTCCAGAGAACGCGGTAACCACCGCGCTCGCCAACGAGGTCGGTACTGATTGGGTGCTCACCTACACTGGGCCGCTGTGCGCTGCGGTTCTGGCCGATGCCCTTGTGCGGGCGCGGCGGCCGCGGAGCGCCCCCTCGCCCGATCTCTCGCACCGCCGGTGGTCGGTCGGAGCGGCCGCTCACGTCGAGGCCTATGGCAGGGCCGTGCAGTCAGTCCGCTCGCGCTAGACCGAGCGGATCGTCTGGCACACGATCGGCGGCATAGCGCTCAGGCGCCAACGAATAGCCAGGCGTCGGCGGCGAGCCGGCCATCGACGCCCGGCAGATCCTCGACTGCGGGGCGAGGTGCCTGCAGGGCGCGCGCCACGGCATCCGCGAGCAGCTGTGGGGTGCAGCCCGGCGCGACCACCTCGTGGCCGTGCTCGTTGAGCCAGGACGCGAGCCCGGTTTCGGTCGTGGTTACAATCGAACAGCCGTGGGCGAGGCCCTCGACGATCGGCAGGCCGACCTGTTCCCGCCAAGTGGCGGTCGGTTGGCTGGGCAGGGCCAGCACGCTGGCGCGGCGCAACTGTCGATGGATCTCGCTGCGTGGCGGGTCGATGACAAGCTCGATCGTTGGGTCGTTGGCGACGGCTTGGCGCGCCTGATTCTCCATTGCACCCTTGCCGATCAGGGTGAGGCGGGCCTCGGGCAGCACTTTGGTCACCAGGGGCCAGGCCGCGAGAAGGCTTGGCAACCCTTTGCGCTGGGCGAACGCTCCAAGGAAAACCACCCGGTTCATCTCAGGGTCGCCGTCAGCGTTGCAGGCGCATGCGGCCGGCAACGCCGGAATAACGACCGAGACGGCATCCCGAGGGGGTTCCGGCAGGGCTGTGCGGTACGTGACGCGGGCCGCATCCGTTCCGAAAACGATACGGTCGGTCTGACGCCAGACAAAGCGGGCGGCGATACCGTTGAGACCGCGACGCAGTCGCGCCCGGATGTCGAGTGGGCGTTCGAACGGGTCGGCGTTTTCCAGGGCGTAACACACGATGTTCGCTCGGCTACCATCGATCAGCGCCCGCAGGCGGAGGGCGCTGATCGCAAGCGTGCTGGCCCAGACACTCGAAAGCATGAGCGGTTCGCCGATTTCCAGCGTCGTGACCGTGGAGCGAGCCAGCAACCACGCCGCGCGCACGGGGTGCGCCTGCACGAGCACGAGGCCCGTGGCCAGTTCCTCGTGAAAGTCGTACCTCTTAATACGGAACAGAATGGCGGCCGGTGGCAACTCATGTGCCCGCTCGAGGTGGGCGCTGCGCAGCGTGCGGTACAGCCGTGCCCGGTCGGTCAGAATTCGAACGCTAGCCACGCTTGTACTCGTGGTAGACCGAGCCCACCGAACCGGCCAGCATCCCGGCACCGCGGGCGGCTGTGCGCAGGCCTCGGGCGCGCAACGGGACCTGCCCGACGAGGGATCCGGCGAGGTATCGCACGATCCCGCCGCAAACCCGCGCGGCGCCGCGCGCTTGCAGGTTCATACGGACCAGCACCCGTTTGGCATGTTCAGTGTCGTCGAGGTTGATGCGACTCCAGGTGTTTCCCATGCGAAACGCGCGTTGCAGCACCCACTCCCGGGTGAGGCGATCCGCCGGCACGATATCGATGACGATGGCTTCATCGCACCAGATCATCTGCCCGCCGCGCTGGTGCAGCTGCCGGGTAAACAACGAGTCCGACCCGCCCGACAGCCCGAACCGTTCGTCGAAGCTGAGCTCCAACCGACGCACCTGAGCTAGATCCAGAAGCAGATTATTCGTTGCCGCGAGCGATACCGGCGTGCCCGTAGTGAACCGGCGGCGCTCGAAGAAGCCACCGGCCCGAATCCACTGGTCCGGTTCGATGTCGTACTGCGACAGTACCGGGCCGACGACGGCGGCGGGCCGATAGGTCGAATAGGTATCGAGCAGTTGCACGAGCCAGTGGCTGCTGGGTCGTTCGTCATCGTCGATGAAGATGAGCAGGTCGGCACCCTGACCTTCGTGCAGCGCTCGATTGCGCGCCGAGGCGATACCCGGGGTGGGTTCGTGCACGTATCGGATGGGAGTCGTTCCGGTCGATGCAGGCTCCCCTTCCACCCACCGGGTATCGGTCACGAGGGTGCGAGCTCCGGCGTCAGGATCATTGTCTATGACGATGATCTCCACCGGCGCTAGCACCATGCCGGCCTGGTCGAGCAGTTCCGGCAGGAGCTCCTCGAGATCGGCCGGGCGTCGATAGGTCAGCACCGCAATCACTACGCGCGGGTCACGTGCGGATCGATTGACGGCTGACATACCCAACCCTTTCTGTAGCGGTGCGAACGGTGCTGGTTGTTCCGTGCGAAAACGAGGAGCTCGGGAGCGGGGCGCGGTTCAATTGGCTCGCTTCACGATCAGATCATCGAAGGTCGCGGTGACGGGCGTCACTGTGGCGGTCGAACCCAGATAGAAGGCCAGGCCAACGGCACCGGACGTCTGCATCGCAGCGGTCGAATCCGTAGCCGTGGTCTGCCAGGCCGACGGTTCCGGCGTGCCGAGTAGCCAAACTTTGGCACGAATTGTCGTCGGAGCCGAGCCGATGACCTGAACACGCAGTTGCACCGCGGTTCCGGTTGTGTAGGTGAGGCCGGAGATGTTCTGGGCCTTCAGGGTGGTAGCACCGCGCATGAGCTGCAGTTGCACAACTCCGGTCGACAGATTCTTCATGCGCACCCGATAGTCGTCCGTGCCGACCCGGCGACCGATCAGCGAGGTGTACGCGCCGGAACCGGTCGCATCCTGCTGGAGGGTCGTTGTGACGAGCATGTCGGTGTCGAGCAGGGACACGCCGGACAGGTAGGCATTGACGGTGGCTCCGGCGGCGGCCTTGAGTCGACCGACTCCACCACTGACCGAGTAGTTCGATGCCGTACCGGTCGTCGTCCAGGCTCCCCCGGTGTCGGCGGTGCCCAGGCCGGTTGCCAGGGTGCGGGAGAACGCATCGGTGGCCAGCGGTGTGTTCGGGTCGGCTGCCGGAACGACAACCGTCTGCTTGGTTTGCGCGGTGGCGGAGGAATTGTCGGTCACGGTAAGGGTCACGTCGTAGGCGCCCTCGACGGCGTAGCTGTGTGAGGAGGTCACACCGCTGCCGGTGCTCCCGTCGCCGAAGTCCCAGCTGTAGCCGGTGATGGTGCCGTCGCTGTCGGCGGAGGTGGAGGCATCCATCGCCACGGTGAGTGGAGTGGCCTGATAGCTGAATGCTGCTGTCGGCAGCGCGTTGGCCGGCGGGTCGGTGGCAATAACCGTACGGGTGGTAACCGTGCTTGCTCCGGAGTTGTCGGTGACGGTGAGGGTGACCGGGTAGCTGCCGGACGCCGCATAGGAATGCGTTGCAGTGGCTCCCGTTGCGGTGTTGTCGTCGCCGAAGTTCCAGGCATAGCTCGTGATGGTGCCGTCGGAGTCGGTCGACCCGGTGGCGTCAACGCTCAGATCGCGATAGGTGATCGCGCTGCTGAATGATGCCGTCGGTTCCACGTTGGCGGTTGGTCCCGATCGGCCGATCAAATTGTGTCGGGCAATCGCGCTGGCGCTGAGGGCTGTGTTGTAAACGGCTACCTCGTCGATGTCCGCGGCAATGTAATCACTCGCCGGCCGGCTGGTCCACCCGCTGAGGTTGTCCCCTCCGATGCGCCAGTAGCCCTGGATCGGTGCCGCCGATGTCGTGTCGGTGCGCTTTGCCACCAGAGTACCGTCTACGTACAGCGACATGCCTGCGGCCCCGACCGACGCCACGATGTGGTGCCACTGGCCATCGTTGTACGACGCGGTCGTGTTCACCGTGCGCAGGATTCCGGGCTTCACTCCGAACCAGAGGCGGCCGGCGTTGTCCATGTAAACGTGACGGTCATAGGCCGTGGATGCACCACTCGCAGCGCTTCCGAGCCCGATGATTTTTCCACCACGGGTCGTGGTGGTTTTGACCCAGGCTTCGACGGTGAAGGCTCCCCGCGGGGTTTCAAAGGCTGATGACGCAGCGGTTCCGGCGGACGTGCCGCTGAATCGCGAGGCGGCTCCCGAATCGGCGGTGAGCGCGCCCGCGACGTCTCGAGTGACGCCGGTCCCCGTGGTTTCGTTGGACGCGGCGGCCCAGTCGAAGGCAGCCGTGCCAGTGGCTTCACCGAGCGGCCAGTACGAAACCGGTGTGTCGCTCTGCACGGTCTTGGCGTAGGCGCTGTACTCGCCGGTTCCAGAGACGGTGACGCTCGTGGGGTTGCCGGTTTTCACATTGCCGAGGGGGTCCTGCACCCGCACGCGGTAGGCGTAGGTCTGGCCAGGCGTGAGTCCGGTGTCGGTGAAGCCCATGGCCGGCCTGGACCAGTCGGTCGAGAGGCCCTTCACCGTGCCGACGGAGACGCCGTCACGCAGCACCTCGTAGCTGAGCTGTTCATTGTCCCGGTCGAAGGCCGATTTCCAGCCGATTCGGGCGGTGCCATTCGACAGCGAGTCGACGGTCGGCACGAAAGCGGATGCGGCGAACGCCGCGTTCGCTACCCGCGGTCCTTCCTTATTGGGCGCAATCGCCTTGTTCGCGAAGCGCACCAGGCCCTGCTGGCCCTTATTGTTGACGTTGGTGAACTCACCACCGTAGAGCAAATACTCATTATTGGCGGTGATGGTCCACGGACCCTGGCCCTGACCGGTGAAGGTGCCCGAGTTGATCTCGGGGTAGAACGTCAGGATGCTCGGACTCGGCTTGCCGGTGAAGCTGAAATAGCTACCGACGGCATTGGGCGTGAGCGTGCCGGTCGCAGCCATGGAGAAGGCGAGAGTGCGGTGGTAGGAGCGCGGTGCGGTCTCGACCGGGCCGCCCATGTTGCCGCAGTAGTGCGCGTGGCTGGTGGTGTATACGACGTTGCCGAGTGGCACCGCCGAGTACGTATCACCGTGGCAGTCTTCCATCCAGATGAGGGATCCGTCGCTCCAGCTAACCCGGAAGGTGCCCTCGAAGTTTGCCCCGCTTCCGAAATCGTAGCCGGTGCCGAAGGCGCCGTCGGCCGAGGAGGTCAGGCTGGTAATGGCCCCGTTGACGCCGCCATTGCGAATGAGAGCGTTGACGGCCCAAGGAAGGGAGGCGCCGGTGACGGCGTCCGTCGCAGCCATTCCATAGCCGGGGGCATTGCTGCCGTTGTAGGAGGTAAACGACCCCCCGATGAGAACTTTGCTGCCGTCCGGGGAGACTGTCATGGTGTTGACCGACCCGCCGACCGGTTCTCCGCTCCAGTTCCGCAGCGCGCCATTTGAGGCGGCAAAGGCTGCGATTTGATTACGAGCGACGCCGCCGGCCGTAGTGAACACGCCGCCCACGTACACGGTGTCACCGTAGGTAGCGAGGCTCTTCACCGAGGCGTTCACCGCCGGCGTCCAGGACGACACGAGGGCGCCGCTGGCAGTGTCGAACGCGGCCAGACGGTATCTGGCTACCCCGCCGACTGTCGTGAAGTGCCCTCCGGCGTACACTCGGGTACCGTCGGCCGATGCCACGAGAGACCGAACGGCTCCGTTCAGGTCTGGATTGAAGCTCGCCACCAGCACGCCGGTAGTCAGGTTGTAGGCCAGCAGATTGTTGCGTACCACCTCGTTGACACCGGCTGCCGAGCCGGCCGGCCGAGCCCTTGTAAATTCGCCTCCCGCGTAGACCGTGTTACCCACAATCACCTGCGACCAGACGACACCGTTGATCTGGGTCGTGGGCAGGGAATCGGCAGCAACGGTGAGCGGTGTGGCCGCGTCCACCGGGCTGGTGTCCGCCTGCGCCGTCAGGGGTACCGTTAGGACGCCCGCGAGCACCGTGACGATGGTTACCAGACTGACCCAGCCGGTTTTCAGCGACCGAGCGGCACGCGGTCGGCTCGCGCCACTGGACGCGGCCATGGTCGCGTTGGCTTGCGGGCGAGACACAGGGAGAAGTCGCACGATGATTCCTTACTCGGGACGAGGTGCCGGGCCGTCGGGTAGCCACCGCATTCTTCGGAGTATAGTGAGAATCTTTCATGGATGGCTGCCCCCTTTCCGGGGCACAGTCACAGAGCCGCTCAGCGCGGGGCGCCGCCCTCGAACAGCACAATCGGCACGCCTGTGGAGTAATCCACGGCGATGCGAACCTGGTCACGTTGGTCACTCGGTATCGCGAAAACGAAGACCCCCTGCTGGGTCGCCCCCGCAGCGACCGATTCCGGCAACGGCGCCCCACCCGACGCCGTCAATTCAGTCGCCGGACTCTGCTCAGCGCCGAAAAACAGGTTGACTACCGTTGAAGTCAATGACACGGCATCGGCCGTGTCATTGCGCACGGTCACGGCGAAACGCAGGGACGGCCCACCCACCTCGCCCGGACCGCGCGCGACCCCGTCGACGGCTTCGAGTGTGCCGATGCTGAACACCACACCCGGAACGGCCGCGGCGGAGTCGGTCAGCGGAACCGGCGCCTGCTCGGCCGGCGGTGCAGGAACGATCGCGGCAGCCTCGGTCGGCTCGGGCGGTGTCGGCGTCGCGGCAGTCGGAACCGCTGTGGGTGATGGGTCGGGCGATGGCACCGCTGTTGGCGTAGCGGTCGTCCGCGAGCTCGGCGCAGGGCCGTTGTTGTGTGCGGCCGTGTTCGGGCCGCCACTGTTCGATGCGGCGACACCGGCGACCACGAGTACGACGATGAGGACTGCCAGCGCAGCGAAGGCAACGATCCACCAGAAACGCCGCCGAGGAATCGAACTCCCCCCCGTGGTGGGGCCTGTGTTGCTACCGGCGGGGTGGCGCACTGCCATGGTGAAACTCCAGGTTGCTGGTCACACGATCGGGTTGAATTCTTGGTGCAGCTATTAATACCGTGCAGCTATTAATACGGTGCAGCCATTAATACACGGGACGCGCCCGCATTCCTAGGGGGCGGGTGGACCCCATACGGGGGCACCCACTCAGGCTGTACAGTGTGGAACTCCGGAACCCACCCGGCAACACCCCGAACACTCGACCGAGGCGACAGACATGAAATTTGCCATTTTGCACGGCAGCAATGATGCTTACGGTGCCAGCAAGGTGCTCTGCCAGGAAGTCGAGTGCCTGGTCAGCCTCGGGCACGAGGTGCTCATCGTTGTTCCGCAGACCGGTCCCTTGTCCACGGACCTGGCCCGGTTCGGCGCATCAGTTTCGGTCGTAATTGATCCGTCACTGGTAGTGCTTCGTCGAAGCAAATTGACCGACCTGCTTCACCCGCTCACTTTGCGACACGACGTGGCACTCGCCGACGTCGTGGTTCTGTGGACCCTGGCCCTGAGCGCCTACATTCCACTGCTGCGCCTGCGTCGCAGACGCTTCTACGTCTCGGTGCACGAACTGCTCCTGGGGCGAGTCGGCGGCCTGCTCGTGCGCACGCTGCTGGCGCCCGGCACCTTTCCGGTGTGCGCGTGCAGTAGGGCCACTGCCGAGTGGCTGCACTCCCAAGGCGTCGGTTGGGGCCGCCTGACTGTCACGTCTCCGGTGTTCAGCGCCGTCGAGGCGGTACCGGTGCGTGCCGTACACGACCCGCTGACGCTCGCCGTCGTCGGACGCGTCAACGGGCACAAGGGGCATCTCGAGATGGCCAAGGCATTTCAATCGACGGCGTTGTCCGGCCGGGACTGGCGGCTCCTGCTCTTCGGTGCGCCGTATCCCGGACAGGATGATGCTCTTCAGGACGTGCTGGCGCTGGTCAATCGTGACCCGCGCATCGAGTACCGCGGAGAAGCGATCTCGGTTGCGGCCATCGCAGATGAGATCGATGCCGTGGCCTGTTTTCCGTCAACACCCGAGCCGTTCGGGTTGGTCCCGATCGAAGCCTGGCGGGTCGGCCTGCGATCGGTGGGCTTCGCAGACGGCGGCGCAGGAGAAGTCCTTCCGGTAGTCGGCGGCATTGGGGTGCCGCGCACAGATTCCCCGGAGCGGGACATCACCGTCGCACTCCTTGACTTGGCCACGACATTGAAAGCACACCCTGCTTTGCCAGAACCGGCCGTGGTCAATACGCTTTTTTCGCAGGAGCGTCGCCGCGACCTCATTGCCCGGGTCATCGCCAGAAGCTAAAAACAGCACGGCACGGACTTCTACAGGGCAAAACTGAAGGGACCACCCGATTAGCGGGCGGCCCCTTCAGGGGTGATGGACGACGAACCGCCGCTCTAGGTGGCTGGCACCTCGGGCAGGGGCGCGGGCACGTCATCCGGCACCGGTTTGGTTCCTGGTTCCGGCTGCATCCCCGGTTCCGGCACGACATCCGGCAGTGGAGCTACGTCGGGCACCGGAGCGACATCCCGCAGTGGAGCTACGTCGGGCACCGGAGCGACATCCGGCGTCAGCGTTGCGTCGGGGGCATTCGCCGGCGCATCCGGTGTGATGGTCTGGTCGGGAGCCGTCTTGATGGCCGCACCGGTCGCCTGAATGCTTGCCGACGATCCGGTCACAGTATTACCGAACGGATCGATCGCCCGCACTTGATAGGTGTAGGTCGTGCCACCCGATCGTCCAGTGTCGGTCCAGCTCAGGGTGGGTCGATGCCAGTCCGCTGACAGTCCGGTTTGCGTGCGCACCACGACACCGTTTCGGAGCACCTGATAGGTGAGCTGTGCATTGTCTCGGTCGTAGTTGGATTTCCAGGTCACCTTCACCGAGTTCGCGCTGGGGGTGCTGAGCGTGGGCTGAAAGTTGGAACCCGTGGCCTTTGGACCCTCCTTGTTTGGTGCGATCGACGACACCGCGAAGCGCACGAGGCCCTGCTGGCGCTTGTTGTTCACGATGGTGAATTCGCCACCGTAGAGAACGTACTGGGAGTTTGCCGCGAGGTTCCACGGACCCTGGCTTTGCCCGGTAAAGGTACCGGTGTTGATGTCGGGAAAGAACGCCAGCAGGGTGGGGCACGGCCGACCCTCGAAGTTGAAGTAACTACCGCCCGTTTGATTGCGCGCAATCGTGCAGCCGGCCGCCTTGGTAAATGTCAGGGTGCGGTGATAGCTGCGCGGATTCGTCTCGGGGGGGCCACCGATATTGCCGCAGAAATGGGCGTGGGCGGTGGTGTAAACAACGTCACCGACGGGTACAGCCGAGTAGGTGTCGCCGTGGCAGTCTTCAATCCACACGGTGTTCCCGTTGCTCCAACTGGCCCGAAAAGTTCCCTCGAACATAGCGCCGGCACCGAAATCGTAGCCGGTACCGTAGACGCCGTCAGCGTCAGAGGTAAGGGAGAGGATGGCCCCGTTGGGGCCGGCATTCTTGATCAGCTTGCCGATGTTCCAGGTCACGCCGGCACCCGTGCTCGAGTCGGTGGCAGCCATTCCGTAGCCGGGAGTGGTTGCCCCGTTGTACGAGGTGAACGACCCGCCAATGACGACCCGGTCGCCGTTGGGTGAGACTGTCAGCGCGTTGACCGCACCATTGGGAATGGTGCCTTTCCACGCCCCCACGGCACCGGTCAGCCCATCAAACGATGCGGCCCTCTGGCGGCTTTGGCCGCTGATCGACGTGAAGCTACCGCCGGCGTACACCGTGCTACCGAAGGCACCGAGGGCGCGGACGGTGCCGTTCGCCGTCGGCTTCCAGTCGGACAGGAGCGCCCCGGTGGCTGTGCTGAATGCCGCGAGCCGCGTGCGGGAGACGCCGCCGGCGGTGCTGAATCCACCACCAACGTAGATGCGGGATCCGTCAGGAGAAGCGGTAATCGCCCGCACGACACCATTCACGCTGGGATTAAAGGATGTCATCACGCCGGTCGACAAGTTGTAGGCCATGAGATTGTTGCGGGATACCTCGCTCGTTCCAGCTGAGGCTCCCGAGGGACGCGCCTTGGTGAATTCACCGCCAACATAGACCGTGTTTCCTACGATCACCTGCGACCACACGACGCCGTTGATTTGCGCTGTGGGCAGGGCATCCGCTGCGACGGTTTTAGGAGTGGAGGCGCTGGGCGGCGATGTGTCGGCCTGGGCCGCCCCCGCCCCGGTAAATATCGCACTGGCGAGTACTGAGAGGGCGACAACGGCTGTCACGGGGGAACGGAAATGCCACGACATAAAGGACCCTCATCTTCTCGTTTTCGGAGGCTCAAGCCGACCCCCGTAATTCCCGAATTATACTCAGGTTGCCGTTTCCTCCTACCCCCGAAATATAAGTTGCAGCCCGAGCATGAACGAGCCACACAACGCCCTAGTCAGACCAGCCAATAGACGTTAGGATTCCTCATTACCTCCCCTGACCCCTCTATCCGAATTCTGCCGCGCTCGCGGGGTAGCCTGAGAGAAATCTGAGCACTTTATGCCCGCAGGACAATCTTTTTCCCCGGATTCAAACACCAATTCAACGAGGCCCCTCCGCATCGGCTATGCCGCAGGTGCTTTCGACCTTTTTCACGTGGGCCACCTCAACATTCTTAAACACGCCAAAAGCCAGTGCGACTACCTGATCGCTGGCGTCGTGTCCGATGAAATGCTGGAGCTGACCAAGGGCGTCACCCCGGTTGTTCCACTGTTTGAGCGCCTCGAGATTGTGCGGCATATTTCATTCGTCGATGAGGCCGTCGCCGAAGTCGTACACGACAAAATGGAGACGTGGCGCCAGCTGCGTTTTGACGTCTTTTTTAAGGGCGACGACTGGCGAGGAACCCCCCGTGGCATGCACCTGGAGCGCGAGTTCGCTGCTGTCGGCGTTGATGTGGTCTATTTTCCCTACACAGTGAACACGTCGAGCACGATGCTGCGTCGGGCCCTGGACGCGCTGACGCGACCGGATGCCGCTTCCCGCTGGCAGACCCGAGCGATTGAAAGCACGTCCTAGAGCCGACTGGCTCCCCGGAACGGCGGGAGGGCGGGTTCCTCCTGCAGTAGACGAGGAACCCGCCCTCTTTTGTGATTCCTGGTCACGCCGGTTACCCGGGGTGAATCACGACCAGGGTGTCATCGGGCGTGTAATAGTTGTGCGCCATCTGCACCTTCGTGGACGGATGCGCAATCACCGCGCAATCGTCGACCCGAGTATTGCGACCAAAAGTGTTGTCAGTGATGACCACGCCATGGATAGGGCCGTGGGTTTTCTCGGCGAGGTTGATCGAGCATCCGCCGCCATCGGCCAAATTGTTAGTGATCGTGAGGTTGGACACGTCGCCGCGGTCCTGAGTGACCTGCACTGAAGCATTCCATGCACCGGTCAACCGGTTGCCGTCGATGCGAATATTTGATCCTTCTTGAATTTGTATGGAATCGTCGTGGCTCGGCGTGCCACCCTGATTTGGGTCTTTGTCGTAGTGCAGGTTGTCGTGCACCCATGAGTCCGTGATCGCAACGTTTCCGCCCGTGAGGTGGATGCCGTCGATAACACCATGAATGTTGAGGCGGGTTGCCTCAAAGTTGTAGCCGTAGATTCCCTGAACGTCGGGTGACGGCGTGGAAGGAAACAGCTCCGTGTCGATGATGCGCAGATTTTCGTAGCCGCCGAGATTACCGATAAGGGCCATCGGACCATTCAGGTCACGCCCGCGCACGATCGAATTTTTGATTGTGACGTTGGGGGCTTGGATCTTGACCATGCCACGAACGTCCAGTCCGTCAATAACGGTACCGGCCTGGGTGATAGTGAGGTCGCCGTTGTGCACCGTCAACGCGGTGCCGGCTGGCACGCCGGTGTTACTGCCGTTCGGCGTGCCTTCCGTGGAGGGCGGTGTCGGCGTCGGAATGGGAACAGGTAACGGCAACGGCACCGGCACCGGGGCAGGTGCAGGTACCGGTGCCGGAGCAGGCCGCGGTGCCGGGGCCACAATCGGTTCGGGAGTGGTCGGAAACAATTGCGCCAGCAGCCAACGCAGCTGCGCCGGGGTCAGGCCCGTCCCGTACATGGTGTCGGCCGCGGGGGGCGCTGCAGGCTCGGTCACCCCTGGAGTGATTGTGTAGCTGGGTTCTATCTCTTCCGCAGCCTGGGCGGGGGCGATTCCCACAAGGGCGCCGGTCAATCCGAGTATCACAGCGGCGACCGCCGTCGTTCGTGCGCGACGAAACGAGGAACGAGTTCGCTGCGGGGCGGGTAAGCCGAGGATCACATTCGGGTTGGGTTTCATAAAGGTAATTTCGTGTCCTGCACACGCTTCGGGGCGTGTTGGGCGGGGCAGCTGAAGGGAGCCGCCTGTCGTTGGTACAGCATTCCGTATCGGTGCGGTTCGGTCAAACGAGAAGTTGTGAATACCTTGAGGCGCCGGGGTGTGGCGTTCCGGGTTAGCCCGCATGCACCGAGACTGTGGTGCTATCGGGCGTGTAGTAGTTGCGCGCCGTGCTGATCTTGGTCGTACTGGGCGAGATTATGGCGCAGTTGGCCACCCTGGTATTGCGTCCGAACTTGTTGTCGGTGACGACGATGCCGTAGATCGGACCATACGATTTTTGAGCCACGTTGATGGTGCAGGCGCCGCCGTCGGCGAAGTTGTTCGTGAAGGAGAAGTTCGAGACGTCACCGGTGTCCTGCGTGATCTGCACCCCGGCGTTGTGGGAACCGCTCAGTGTGCTTCCGTACACCTTGATGTTGCTGCCCTTTTGAATCTGGATGGAGTCATCATGGCTGGGCTTTCCACCCTGATTCGGGTCACTGGCGTAGTGCAGGTTGCCGTGCAACCAGGAATTAGCGATGGTGACATTGCTGCCGGTCACGTGAACACCATCAATGACACCGTGGACGTCTACGCGGGTCAGCGTAAAGTTGTAGCCGTAGATTCCATTGATATCGGGGGACGGCTTCGACGGATACAACTCTGAATCTATGATCTTCAGACCCGAGCGCCCGCCGAGATTATTGACCAGCGCAGCGGGAGCACTGACGCTTCGTCCGCGAATGATGGAGTTCTTGATCGTTACGTTGATCGCGTTGATCTTGACCAGGCCGCGAATATCGAGCCCGCTGATGACCGTGCCGGCCGTGGTGATATTGAGATCGCCGTAGTGCACCCTCAGGGTAGTACCGGAGGGGACGCCCGTCGTGCTGGCACTCGCGGTAGCAATGCGAACGACGCCTCCGGCCTGGGCCCGGGCCGGCGCCGCCAGACCGGCGAGCGGAATCAGAACGGCGAGGGTAGCTGCGGTCACCAAAGCTCGGGTTCGTGTGCTGGAATTGCGTCGCGTCCGAGTGCGGTCCAGACGGACTGCACTCGGCAGATCGGGACGGGTGAGGTCTGGGCGAGGTGGGTCAAAACGATGGTCGGTGGGGTGGTGCTGGTGTGGGCCGCGAGAATGCTGTGGGGTCAGGGTGAGCGGTCGGCGATGAGAACGTGAGATATGGTCGGTCATGAATTCATTTCGGTGGTGCACGTTCGGGTATGCGGGTGAGACAACTGCAGGGAGTCGCCGATAGATATTAGAGTGTTACCCAAAAGTGAAATTACGTCAAATCAGCATTGCGCGTTCGTTGAGGTCACTGTCCGCTGCGAAACGATGACCCAGTCTTTGACCGGCACGGTGAAGATGCCTGGAATGGTGTGAAACCGCCAGTGGAGCGCCAGGGCGACCGCAATCGAACCGGCGCACAGCAGCGGCGGGAACAGCGTCGCGACCAAGACCGGAACGTGTACGTCGAAGGCAACCAGAATGGCCGCGAGCGCCGTCATGGGAAAGGTGTGCACGAGGTAGATCGGCAGCGTGCGGGAGCCCAGGGAGCGCACGAAATCGAAGGTGGGTAGCTTGGCAAGCAATACGGCGACGGTGATGCCGACGACGACGGCGAGCGCACTTAAGACCAGCAATACGAGTGGAACCTTGGTGAGCGTCAATTTTGTGGTGATCACGACCAGCGCGGCATAGCCGAGGCACAACAAGGCAACGTGCCACCAGCGCACGAGGGGAACGAGACGACGCACCAGCGGTCCAAGATAAATAGCGGCGATGAAGAACACGACGTACTTGCCCATTTTGTCCCACGGTGAGCCGGTGTGCAGCACCCCCGTACCGAACAGAACCGCGATGACAGCGGTCAGAGCTATCTGCAGGGCTGGAGCCCATCGCCGCATTAGCCAGGCCAGCGTGAAAAACAGCGGCAAGGCGTAGATAAACCATAGGTTGGAGCTGGGCCGAACGAATAGGGTGACGAGGCTGGCCCAGGTGGCGTTGGGCGCTCCCGACGGGCTGATCGGCGGCAGAGCGAGCAAGAACAGCGTCTGTAGGGTTACCCAGGCTACGTAGAGATACAGGAGCAGCGACATCCGCTTGCGAAATAGCTGCCAGTAGGGCAAGCGGATGGCCGACGCGGCCAGAACTCCCGACATGAAAAAGAACAGGGGCATGCGAAACGTGTCGAACAGCGGGTTGAGCGGGGCCAGCGCCCCGGCCAGCCCGACCTCATCGAGGTACATGATCGAGTGATAGAGCACGACCAGGGCGATGGCGATCCCCTTCGCGACGTCGATCCAGGCCTCCCGTGGCGCCACTGGTGCAAGTGCCCGCGCCCCGGTCATGTCGACTCCTCGTTCGATCTGGACGGGTGAATCGAGCGATAGAGACGCTGGTCGAACTCGGTGACAACCGGCGGCGGCTCGTAGGCATAGCGCAGGGCGCTTCGGGATGCGAACCGATTGAGGTAAAGGGCGAGCAGTACGGCCGTGACCGCGAGAATGGGCGGCAGAACGGGCGCGATGACGGCGGCTGCAGGGAAGGAGATCGGCAGGGAGAGTAGGAAGGAGATCAGGATGACGATGGGCGTGTGCGCCAGGTAAATGGGCAGGGTGATGCGCCCGATCATGCCGAACCAGCGCACGCCGCGCAGGGTGCGGCTGAACGCAATCCCACCGACGACACCGACCAAACAGTTCAGAAAGTACAAACCAAAGACGTCGCGCAGCCCGAGCAGCGCGATGGCGGCGGTGACGGCTGCCCAGACGAACATGGCTGCACCCACGAGCAGCCGGTTATCCACCGTGCCGATGCGAATGATCCAGCTACGCAGGTAGATGCCGGCCAGAAAGAAGAAGTAGTACTTGAGCGACCCGGACCAGCCCACGTTGGCCGTCTCCAGCCCACTCAGGGCCACGATTGATACGGCGCCCGCGATGACGAGTTGCAGTCGGGGATCTACTTTACGACTGAGCTTGGCCACGACGAAGAAGATCGACAAAGCCCAGATGAACCAGAGTTCGAACCGGGGCAGCACCGGGGACACGACAAGGCCCAGCACAGCTTGGCGGAGGCCGAAGCCCTCGCCCTTCATGGTCTGACCGAGCAAGAAGACGATCGAACCGACCACCTCCCAGAGCAGGAAGACCCAGAGGTAAAGGCGCACCTTGACCGTCCACAGGTCGCGCCACGGTTTGAGGAGCCATTTGGGGGCGAACAGGCCCGACAGGACAAAGAACAAGGGCATGCGCATCGACGACAGTGAGTCGTTGATCTCCCGCCAATACGGAATATCAAAACCGGCGCCGAGCAGCCAATTCGCTGAGTGGAACAGGGCAACGAGCAGGATAGCGATGCCCCGGCCGGTATCGACCCAGCCAACGCGTTCGGCCGCGGGGTTGGTGGCGCTCATTGTCGGCGCCGAACCATCGTGGGCCGAAGGGGTCTGGGGCGCTGCAGCGCGGCATCCTTTTCGGTCGGCACTCTACGGGTGATGAGGAGTCCGAGAACGAGCACGAGCAGCACCGAGGAGCTGAAAAACGGGCCGAAGAACATGAACCAGATCGCTTTTATGCCGAGGTACAGCAGCACGGCACTGGCGGTGTTGGCTGCCACGTGTATGCCAATACTGCGCACGATGAGCACGAGAATGAAAAGGGCGAGCACAAGCCCGGGAATGCCGAAGGCCGCCCAGAAGTCGCCGATGACCGAGTGCAGTTCGATGTGACCGCCGAACATGTAGTTGTCGACGTAGCCGTTGTTCGGGTCGTAGTTAATCGCAGCCATGCCGGTCTTGGCTGCCAGTATGTCCTGCGGATTCGGTGCGATGCCCACGCCGAATCCCCACGGCTGATGCTGCATGAGCGCGATCGTCGCCGCGAGTTCGGGGCGCCCGCCGAGAATGAGCGAACCGGCCTCGTTGAGCTGGGCGAGGGTACGCTGCTGGGTTGCTTCACCGAGCGCGCCGTCGAGAATGAGCGCCTGAATCACGTTATAGACGATGAGACCGAGCACGCCCAGTCCGAGAAGGGCACGCAGCGTCGACTTGCCGCGCGTGGGTCGGGTCGGGCGCATTTGCCAGGCGACCAACAGCACGGTCAGTAGCATGAACGCGAACGCGGAACGGGCATCCGTCACGGTAGCCACGACAGTGAGTGCCAGCGCGACGGCCAGCTCCAGCCAGCGGCGGCGCAGCTGTAGCGTGATCCCGAGCAGCAATATCGTCAGGGCCACCGAATAGCCGAAGCGCCACGGATTTTCCGCGTAGAGCTCGCTCGACGGCGAAACACCGAGCAGGATTCCGGCGCCGTACCAGATGGCGATCTGGGAGTCGGGCAGGACGGTTCGCGCCCAGAGCACGAATCCGACGCCGGCGAGCAACCCAACGAGACCGGCGATCGCACCGAACGCCTGACCCAGACTCGCATCGTGCGTGGGCGCGGACAGTACGGCGAGCCAGATACCCGAGCCGATGGCGACCAGGCCGCCGATCAGGAACAGCCGAGCGCCCCAGTATTGGCGCAGAATCGGGAACCAGACCGGGAACAGGGCCACACAGACCACGGCGCCCACGGTGACGCCTCGGTCGACGTCGATGCGCAACGCGACAACGACCAGAACGATAACGGCAATGAATTTATTGACGAGGGGCGGGGTCTGGTACACGAAACGGCCCGCGCGCGTGCGCGGAGGCGAAATCGGAGCAGGACGCACCGCGGCGACATTGGAGCGCACCTGAGAGAACAATAGCTACCACCACCCGGGCCACACAGGGACGATTCGGGTACCAGCCCTGTTGCGCAGCCGCATCGTGCATAACAATAGACGGCACAGTAACGAAGGAACAAGGGCAACACCCGCCAAACTGAGGGAAAATCACCCCCCGAGGAGGGGGCGCGGGGGTGGGTGGCGCGGCCTGTATAGTGGCGATTTCGTGAGAGATATTCATCGTGCAACCGGAAGTAGCTCGTGGTCATCAATAACGTGGTCATCAACACCGTCCATCGGCTTGTCACCGATCTGCGCCGAGACCCGGCCGGTCTGGCGCAGCGGGCCGGCATCAAGCTGCGCCTCGCGCGCCTACGCTTGACCAACCGGCTCAGCCGCCGGTCAGTGACGGGATCGGGCACCGTGGTGGTAAACCTCACCTCATTCGGCCATCGGATCAACCTTGTGCACTATGCCCTCGAGACCATCGCCGCAGGGCGAATCCGCCCACGGCGCCTCATTCTCTGGCTCGATGACGACGCGGCGCTCGCGCACCCACCGGCCACGCTGCGTCGTTTGCAGCGGCGAGGCCTGGAAATTCGTTCCTGCCCCGACTTCGGACCGCACAAAAAACAGTTCCCGTATGCCTCTTCCGCCCCGACCCTCCCCCTGGTCGCAGCCGACGACGACGTGCTGTACCCGCGCACCTGGCTGGCCGAACTACTCGAGGCGGCCGCCCGGCATCCACTGGAGATCACCGGGCAGCGCGCCCACACGATCACCTTCGACGGCGACCGGGTAGCGCCCTATTCCCGCTGGGTCGCTGCCCGCGGCACCGCGGCTAGTTTTCGAACACTCTGCACCGGCGTCTCCGGCATCTACTACCCGCTCGAACTGCTTGCTGCCCTGCGGGCCGAAGGTGAGGCCTTTCTCCGGGTTGCCCCACGAGCGGACGACCTCTGGGTCTATTCGGTCGCCGTGCGGCACGGAATTCGCGCCCGCCAAGTTGGTGACCGGCAGGCGGAATATCCGGCGATTCCGGGTTCGCAACGCGGCACCTTGTATCGGCAGAACGTGACAGAGGGCGGTAACGACGCGCAGTTCGCGGCGTGCGTGGGCGAACGGGAACGAGAGCGGATGCTGCGCGACGACCGCCACGATTTGGGCGCGCTGCCGGGGGTTCCACTGGGCCAGGTCGCGAGCAGCAATGGCGCTTAGGCGGCCACGCGGACCGGCGCCACGGCCAGCCCCGCCGACCGTGACCACGGCAGGCACCCAGGGGTCCGCTGCGAATTCGGTATCGCGCAACATGACGATTGCCCTGATCGGAAACGCTTTTCCCCCGCTCGTCGCGCTGTTTTCCGGTCCGATCCTGGCCCAGGCACTCGGCGTCGACGGTCGTGGCGCTGTGGCCGCCGCGACCGCGCCGCTCGCCCTCGTGGTCACCGTAGCAACCTTCGGCGTGCCCGAAGCCGTCACCTGGGCGATCGCCCGCAACCCCACCCTGGCCCGCAACGCCTCGAACCGGGGCATGCTCATTCTGGTTGTCGCCGGGCTCCTCGCCATGGGTGCCGTCGCTTTGTCAGCGGCCTGGCTCAGCGGTGGCGACCCAACGGTGCAGCAACTCATTCTGGTGGCCTGCCTGGCCATTGTGCCCAATTTGCTGGTCGGCGTGTTCCGGGGGGTAGCATCCGCCACCCAAAGCTGGCGGCTGGTCGCCTTAGAACGCATAGTAACCTCGTCGTTGCGGCTCGCCGTGCTCATTCCATTCTGGCTCACCGGCACCCTGACACCGCTCGTGGCGACGATCGCCGTGGCCGCGATGCCGGTGACCGGGCTGTTCGTCTATATCGGGCGCATGCGCAGCCTCGACCCACGAGCCTTCGACGTTCCGCGCGAGGCGCGCGCGGCCGGACTGCTGAGTTATGGACTGCGCATCTGGGTCGGCTCGCTGTCGGGAATTCTGCTGTCTCGACTCGACCAGGTGCTCATGACGCCGTTCGCCGGTACCTATCAGCTCGGGTTGTACGTGGTCGCGGTGAGCGTGAGTGAACTGCCGCTGATCATCAACCAGGCGGTGCGGGACGTGACCTTTGTGACGGATGCTGCTGATTCCGTCGACGCGCGTCTCGCCTCCTCGGCTCGCATCAGCACCATGCTGTGCGGCCTGGCTGCCGCGTTCCTCGGCATCACCATGCTGTGGTGGCTGCCTTTTCTGTTCGGCGAGGATTTTCGTCCGGCACTCCCGGTGGCCGGCGTGCTGCTCGCCGCCGTTGTGCTCGGCACTCCTGGGTCGATCGGCGGTTCCGGCTTGAGCGCCCGTGGACGCCCCGGCCTGCGCAGCGTGTCACTGCTGATCGCCTGCCTGGTGAACATCGCCATGCTGATCGTCTTGGCACCGCAATTCGGCGCGATGGGAGCCGCGCTGGCGACCCTGGCCGGCAACCTCATCTCGAGCAACCTGAATTTGTTGTTCATGTATCGCAAATTCGGCATCAACCCGCTGCAGTTCTACGGCGTGCGGCGCGCAGACTTCGTGACCCTGCGCGAGTACGCCAAGCGGTTCGCCCGGCGGCGCAAACGCTAGACCGTGCTGGTGCCGGCAGTTGTAGGCAGCGCATCGGACGCGGGCCGATAGGCGAGGCCGTCGCGCAACCCCCTCGCTGCAGCGACGAGTGGCTGCACTGAGGTCAACAGCTGGCGTCGGCCGCCGCGGGAGATGACTTCCCAAGCCGCCGGCACGCTGCGTCGACGCCATCTCCGGCGGTCATCGTCGGTGAGGTTGCGGGCCGCGTAAACCAGGCGGTTGCGCACGTTGTAGTAATAGTAGGAGTAAGACTTGGCCTGGCCGGCGCTGTGCTGGCCGACGCCCTGGGTGCCGCCCTGCGCGTGAGTGGCGTACGCGTCGGCGCAGACCCTGACCTCTCCCCCGGCCAACAGCACCCGGTGCGAAAGTTCGACGTCTTCCCAGTACAGAAAATAGTCGTCGCTGAACCCGCCGACCCGGCGCCAAAGATCATCACTGATCATCAGACACGCGCCACTCAACCACGGCGTGGTGCGTCCGCCCGAGCGGTCCGCGCGCTTGCGGGTCGCACGCACCCGACCGTCCTCGAGGTACAGGTCGCTGCCGTCAAACCACACCGTGCCGTCCGGCCGCAGGATGCGGGGCGAGACCAGGGTGAGCGGATGCAGGGCGACCGCCTCAAGCAGGCGGGCGACCTGGTCGGCGGGGATGGCGGCATCCGGATTCAAGAGGAGAAAGTGGATGCGCCCATTCTGCTGCGCCCGCGCGACGCCGAGGTTCATACCGCCCCCGAAGCCGAGGTTGGTCGGCGACAACACGTACTGCCAGCCCTCGCGCTCGGCGAGCGCGCTCACCCTGGCCTGCTCTGCGGCGTCGGTGAAATTGTCGACGACGACGATTTGCAGGCCCGGTGCCGATCGGGACAGCGGTTGCAGGTTCTCTTCGAGCAGCACTGCCGACCCGAAGTTCACCACCACCACGGCAAGGGAAGCGAAGTTCGAGTCGGTCATGCGGTCAGTATTGCAGATCCGCGCAGATCTTCTGACAAATTCTCAGTGGTTTAGGTTGCGAAGCGGTCGGTCGCCACAATAATGGCGTCGAGAATGCCGGGCTGGTCGAAGGCGTGGCCGGCGTCGGGAATGAGGAGGAATTCGGCTTCTGGCCAGTTCTTGTGCAGGTCCCACGCGGTGAACGCCGGGGTGCACATGTCATAGCGGCCCTGCACGATGACGCCGGGGATGTCGGCGAGGCGGGAGGCGTTCTCGATGAGCTGGTTGGGCGTGAACCAGCCCTTGTTGGCGAAGAAATGGTTCTCAATGCGGGCAAAGGCCACCGCGAAGGACGGATCGGAGAAGTGGGCGATCTTGTCGGGTTCCTGTAACAGGGTGATCGTCGAGGATTCCCAGGTGGCCCACGCCACGCCAGCACGTTCACGCACGAACTGGTCGGGGTCGTGCAGCAGCCTGCCGTAGGCCTCGATCAGGTGGCCGCGTTCGTTTTCGGGAACGGGCGCGAGGAAGGACTCCCACAGGTCGGGGTAGATCGCGGCAGCGCCGCCTTCATAGAACCAGTCGAGCTCGACCGGACGCAGAGTGAAGATGCCGCGTACGACGAGTTCGGTGACCTTCTCTGGGTGCGTCTCAGCGTAGGCGAGGGCTAACGTGCTGCCCCATGATCCGCCGCAAACCAGCCAACGTTCAATGCCGAGGTGCTCGCGCAGTTTCTCCAGGTCGGCCACGAGGGTCCAGGTGGTGTTGACGCTTAGATCAACGTCGGGCTCGCTCGCGTGCGGTGTACTGAGACCGCAACCGCGCTGGTCAAACAGGATGATGCGGTACTTCGCCGGGTCAAAAACCCGTCGCTGGTCCGGGCTGGAGGCGCCGCCCGGGCCGCCGTGCAGATAGACCGCCGACTTGCCGTCTGGGTTGCCAGAGGCTTCCCAGTAGATGGTCTGGTTGTCACCGACATCGAGCATGCCGGTTTCGTAGGGTTCGAGCTCGGGGTAGAAGGTACGCATGCGTTGAGCCTATTCCCCGGATCGGAGGTTGATGAATTTCACCCACCTACCGTTGGCCGAAGCGATCGCGGAGTGCGACGATAGATCATGGCGAGCACCTCTCTTACGGATGCCGAGCTCCGGCGCTTCGACACGGCCCTCAGGGATCAGCGCGCCATAATAGCGACCGAACTCAACCGGCTAGCGGAATCGCTCACGAGCGTGCGTGAGGCGCGGAGCGACGGATCGGCCGACGATGAGCACGATCCAGAAGGTCCAACCCTCTCGGGTGAGTGGTCACGAATTGTCGGCGTCCACGGCGAGTTCAACGAGAAAGTCGCCGCAATTGATCGTTCGCTTGCCCGAATTGCTGACGGGAGCTATGGCACCTGCCTCCGATGCGGTAAACCCATCGGGGCCGCCCGCTTGTCCGCCCTGATGACGGCCGAGCTGTGCATCGATTGCGCCCGAAAGGCCGAAGGCCGCGGCCGGTGACGGACCCGGTCGACGGTCACTGACCGACGAGGCCCTGTTCGTAGGCCAGAATGACCGCTTGCACCCGGTCACGGAGGCCGAGTTTGTGCAGGATTCGGCCGACGTGGCTCTTCACCGTCGATTCGGAGAGAGAGAAACGCTCGGCCAGTTCGGGGTTGGAAAGCCCTTCGGCGATGGCGAGGAAAACTTCGGTTTCCCGCTCGGTGAGGGCTGCGAGGGCCGTGGCTGCGCATCCGTTTTCGGTGTCGGCCTGTGGAAGCTGGGTGCCGAACAGGTCGAGCAGGCGCCGGGTCACCCGCGGTGAGACGGATGCCTCCCCCGAAACGACCGTGCGAATGGCACTGATCAGCTCCCCCGGTTCGGAGTTTTTGAGCAGGAAGCCGCTCGCGCCGGCGCGCAGGCCGCCGAAGGCGTACTCGTCGAGGTCGAAGGTGGTGAGGATAATGATGCGGGTGTCCGGGTGGGTCGCCATAATCTGCCGCGTCGCCTCGATGCCGTCGAGCCCCGGCATGCGCACATCCATCAGGATGACCTGCGGGCGCACACTCGCGGCGAGCGCAATCGCCTGGGCACCAGTGCCGGCTTCGGCGACGACGCTGAAGTCGTCTTCGGCCTCGAGCACCATGCGAAAGCCCACGCGCAGGAGCGCCTGGTCGTCGACGAGCATGATGCGAATCATGTCGGCGGGCTGCGCCTCGGGAGCTGTCATGTCTCATCCTCAAACGTCATCGAGGCGTGCACACGCCAGCCGTCGTGGAGGCCTGCTCCCGCTTCGAAGGTTCCGTCGTAGATGGCGACGCGTTCCTGCATGCCGATCAGTCCGCGGCCGAATCCACGCGGGCTCGGCGGGCTGCGGTGCCGACCGTTGTCACTGATCGTGACCTCGGCGGCGCCAGGGACAGAGCCCAGCCGCACGACGACCCGCGTCGGCGTATCGGCGTATCGCAGCACGTTGGTGAGCGACTCCTGCACCAATCTGAAAATGGTCAGCTGCACACTGGGATTGGCGGGCTCGCGGCCGCTGCGCTCCAATACGACCGGCAACCCCGTCGACCGAAAGGATTCGACGAGGTCGGCAAGTTGGTCGATCCCCGGCTGCGGAGCCCGGGGCGCCGGGTCGGAACCGACATCGAGCACCCCAAGGAGGCGGCGCATCTCCGTCATCGACCGGCGACCGGTGGCAGCGACGTCGAGCATGGCCGCGCGGGAACGCTCGAGGTCCTTGGGCGCGATCGCATGGGCACCGTCGGCGAGCGCGACCATGACCGAGAGGCTGTGGGCAACCACATCGTGCATTTCACCGGCGATGCGGGTGCGCTCGGAGATGCGCGAGAGCTGCGCCTGCTGGTCGCGTTCGCGGGTCAGCTGCGCGGCCAGGTCGAGTAGTGCGGTCACGTAGCGTTTACTGTTGCCCATATTGACGCCGACCAGGGTGGCGGCGAGCATCATGATAGCGATCTGGATGGCCACCGGAATCCAGGCGATCTCGTCGAGGTCTTCCGTGAGCCACGCGGCCAGACTCGCCAGCCCAACGGCTGCGCCGAACCCGACCCACGCGCTGCGAATGTCGGAATATACCGCGACCGCGTAGAGCGCGAGCAGCTGGGCGATGAGGTGCACCTCGCCATAGTCAGAGAAAGTGAGCAGGCCGATCCAGGTGAGGGCCAGGACGAGCCGTGGCATCCGCCGCCGAAAGAACAGTGTGACCGCCAGAACGAGCATGATGACAGCATTGAGGAGGACATCGCCGACCGGTGCGGGGTCGTTGTCGAACAGGTTGAGCACCAGAACGAGCACCATGGGCACGACATAGATCAAGACGATGAGCGCATCGGCCAGGTGCGGATGCCGGCTCCAGAACCGCCGCACCACTCCGGGCGGAGTGGGCAGAGGCACATCTCCCCCCGGCGCGAGGGCGCGCCCGGGGGGAGACGTGGTGGTACTCATTCTTCGATGGTACGGGTTAGGCGTCGCGGCGCTTGAGCAGCAGCGCAGCCGTACCGAGGCTGACGGCGACCCAGGCGATGACAACCAGGAATGCCTGCCAGGATTCCATCGTGTTCGGGTAGACCATTTCCGAGCCCGCCACTGTGAACAGGAACGGCACAATGTCGTTAACCCACTCGACGAGCATCGAGAACAGCGCTACCACCGTGGGCAGGAGAAGCAGGATTCCCAGCACCGTGGCGATACCACCGGCACTGCTACGCACGATCGTGCCGATTCCGACAGCGAACACCGCGATCAGCGCGAGGAAGAGCACGTTACCAAGCAGCGGCAGCAGCACGTCGACGTCGAACAGGCTCGCGGTGATGTTCTCGACGCCCAGTCTGGGAACGGCCGCCAGGAAGGCCCCCACAACGCTGACCAGGCCGATCAGGAAGGTGAAAACGAACAACACGATGACCTTGGCCCAGAGAGCCGGCAGGCGGTTGGGAACCGCTGTGAGGGTGGACTTGATCATGCCGCTCGAATACTCACCACTGATCGAGAGAACGCCGAGAACGGCGACGATGAGTTGACCGAGCGCCAAGCCGGAGGTGGAGGCGATCACGAAGATTTGAGCGCTCTCCATCGGCATGGGCGCGCCGGTGGCCGGGTCGAGTCCGGCCGTGGCTGACAGCGCAAACGACATCAGCACTCCGAAGCCGAGCGCGGCCACGATGACGAGGGAGTAGGTCCAGTAGGTGGAGCGTAGGCTCCACAGCTTGATCGTTTCGGAGCGGAGCAGGCCGGTGAAGCTGAGCCCGGAGCCGGTCGGCACGAACGAGGCACGCGAAGTGGATGGCTGGGTGGGGGTTACGGTACTCATCGAGCCGCCTCCGTTTCAGTGCGGGAGGAGGTATCGCCGGTGCGATACTCCACTTCGTTTTGGGTGAGTTTCATGTAGGCGTCCTCGAGTGAGGCACTCACCGCTGAGAGTTCGTGCAGGGAGATCTGGGCGGCGGCGGCGCGATCGCCGATCTCGTTCACGGTCAGTCCGCTGATTTCGAGCACGTCCTGCTCGACGTTGGTGATGGTCACATCAGCCTGAGCGAGCAGAGCAGCCAGGGCCGCGGTGTGCGGGGTGCGTACGCGAACCGTGTTCTGGGCGGCCGAGGCGATGATGTCGGAGACCGAGGCATCCGCTATCACCCGACCGCGACCGAGGACGATGATGTGGTCGGCGGTGAGCGCCATCTCACTCATCAGGTGTGAGGAGAGCAGCACGGTGCGGCCCTCGGCCGCGAGCTGCTTGGTGAGCTTGCGTACCCACTGCACGCCCTCTGGATCAAGGCCGTTCACCGGCTCGTCGAGAATGAGGGTGGCTGGGTCGCCGAGCAACGCCGCGGCGATGCCGAGGCGTTGGCCCATGCCGAGGGAGAATCCGCCGACGCGCTTGCGGGCGACGGACTCGAGGCCGGTGAGGTTGATCACCTCGTGAACCCGGCTGGTGGGGATGTTGTGGGTTGCCGCCATGGCGCGCAGGTGGTTGTACGCGCTGCGACCGGTATGCACGGCCTTGGCGTCGAGCAAGACGCCAACCTCGCGCAGCGGTGCCTTGTGCTCGTGGTACGGCTTGCCGTTGACGATGACCGAGCCGGCGCTTGGCCGGTCAAGGCCCACGATCATGCGCATGGTGGTGGACTTGCCCGCGCCGTTCGGCCCGAGAAAACCGGTGACCTTGCCGGGCTGCACCGTGAAGTCGACCGAGTCGACCGCGGTCTTACTTCCGTAGTGCTTGGTCAGGGACTGTGCCTGGATCACGACTGCCTCATTCCGTTAGTGGGTGAGGCCCCGTTTTATTGCGTTGAAGCCCCCATACCAAACGGTATGGTTTGACCCCCCTGTGGCGCATCAACCGAGGGGATGGTTGTGCGCCACTGCCGTCATACCTGGGTACGACGCGTGCTGCCTTACCGCTTGACCGGTTTTTCGGGTGAAGGACCGGTCCCGGACGCCCGCTGGGCGGCATAGTAGTCGCGGGCTTCGACCTGGCGTTCACGTTCGATGCCGCTCGCGATCGTGGCCCGCAGGTGATCCTGCGAGTAGCCGAACGCATCGACCAGATCGAGGGCGTGCGGACGGATGCGCGCGATCAGCCGGTCGATGTAGGCCGTGACGGCCTGGGCCCGCTGGGCGGAGAGCCGACCATGGATGAGGTACCAGGCGAGGTTTTTCTCCACCAGGCCGAGCCCGAACAGGTCGCGCAGCCACGTGAGCACCTGCTTGGTGCCGGCGTCCGTCGTAGCGTCGAGTGCCCGGGTGAACGATTCCCACTGCAGCAGCTCGCCGTGGGCCCTGGCCGCCTCGATGAGTTCGTTCTGGTGTGCATTGAACAGGTCGGCAGCCTGCTTTTTGGGCAGTTTGGTGGCGCCGCGCAGTTTGCCGGCGACCTCGCCGATCATGCTCTCGACCCGGTCAGTGAGCAGCTCGCGCTGAACATCAGACTCGCGGAGGGCGCCGACCGAGCGGGCCGTTGATCCACGGTCGGCAACGGACTGGCCCAGGGTGCGCAGGCCGGTGCCGTGGTAGGCGCGACCGGCCGCGTGCTGCACGACGTAGCGGGCGAGGGCGCCGGCATCCGCTGTGGCGAATTTGCGGCTGTAATCGGTGAGCAGGCGTTTAGCAACGAGCTGCAACAGCACGTTGTTGTCGCCCTCGAAGGTCGCGTAGACGTCGAGGTCGGCGCGCAGCCCCACGAGGCGGTTCTCGGCCATGAAGCCGGCGCCGCCGCAGGCTTCACGCGCCTCCTGAAGGGTGTCGAGTGCGTGCCAGGTCGAGAGCGGCTTGAGCGCGGCGGCGAGGGTCTCGAGGTCTTGCCGGTCGTCGTCAGTGTCGGTTTTGCCGCTGAACACGTCGTCGAACTTCACCAGAAACTCGTCGTGCGCGAAGGTCTGCGCGTAGGTCGTGGCGAGGCGCGGAAACAGGCGGCGCTGGTGCCGCTGGTAGTCGAGGATAACCTCTTCGTCGGTGTCACTGCCAGCGGTGAACTGGCGACGCTGGCTTCCATAAGTGATTGCGATGGTCAGGGCGAGAGCGGATGCCGCGGTGGCGGCCCCGTCGAGCGAGACGCGACCCTGCACCAGCGTGCCGAGCATGGTGAAGAAGCGCCGACCCGGGCTTGATATCGGGCTGGAGTACGTGCCGTCCTCGGCGACGTCGCCGTACCGGTTGAGCAGGTTCTCGCGCGGAATACGCACGTCGGTGAAGTGCAGTCGGCCGTTGTCGATGCCATTGAGGCCGCCCTTGAGGCCGTCGTCCTCGCCGCCGACACCGGGGAGGAAATCGCCATCGGCGTCCCGAATGGGCAGGTAGAAGGCGTGCACACCGTGGTTCGTTCCCCGGGTGATGAGCTGCGCGAACAGCACTGCGGCTATGCCGTCTTTCGCGGCGTTGCCGAGGTAGTCCTTCCAGGCGGCGCGGAAGGGAGTGTTGATAATGAACTCGCCGGTCGCGGCGTCGAAGGTCGCGGTGGTCGCGATGCTCGCCACGTCTGATCCGTGACCGATTTCGGTCATGGCGAACGCGCCGGGAACGGAGAGGTCCATGATGCCGGGAAGGTACTTGTCGTGGTGGGGCTTGGTACCGAGGTGAAGCACAGCGGCGCCGAACAGGCCCCACTGCACGCCGCCCTTGATCTGCAGGCTCGGGTCAGCGATGACGAGCTCTTCGAAGCCGGCGATGTTTCCGCCGTGGTCGTCTTGCCCGCCCAGGTGTTTGGGAAAGGCACGCAGCACGTGGCCGTTGGCGGCGAGCACCTTGAGCTGCTCGAGCACGCGCACCCGGTGGTCGGCCATGGAGAGACCTTCAATGCGCTGCATGTCGGGGCGCGCGGTGACTTCCCGGGCGGCAAGGCGCACGTCGGCCCAGGTGCCGAGCAACTGGCGCCCGAGTTGTTCGACGTTGACCGCGGGGGCGGTCGGATCACCGATGGACTTAATGGGACCGGTGTCGACGCTGGGGTCGATCGTCGTCGATCGGGTGCCGGAGCGCTGGGCTGTGTCAACCATGGGTGGTCCTAACTGTTCGCGCGAAAGTGGTCTTCGCAACGTTAGGGCTGCGTGGTCGCGGTCGTGAAACGTGCCGTGCGGGGACGACAACGCAGATGCCGCCCCCGGCGTCCGCTTTGTAGGTTCACTACAACTTCGGGCCGTGGACACCTGCGCTCCCACACAAATAGCGCACCGTTGCGATCAGGCGGAGGCCGCGACAACCTCGAGGAGGGCCGCACCGTAGGCTTCGAGCTTCTTAGCCCCGATACCGGTGATGCCGTCGAGTGCGTCGAGGGTGGTGGGGCCGGCTGCGGCCACAGCGATGAGGGTCGCGTCGCCGAAGACGATGTAGGCGGGAACGCCCTGCTCCTTGGACTCGGCCGAACGCCACACCCGCAGCGCCTCGAACAGGGATTCCTGAGACGTGCTGAGGTCGGCGGCTGCGACTTTCGCTGCGCTCGGGCGGCGGGCTGCGCTGGAACGTGCGGGGCGGTCGGGTTCGCGCCGCAGTTGCACCCCGCGACTGCCGCCGAGAACCCCGGCGGCGGCATCCGTCAGCACGAGGGTTCCGTATTCTCCGGAGGTAGCGAGCAGCCCCTGGGCCAGCATTTGGCGCACTACGCCGCGCCAGGCCTGGTCGCTGAGGTCGGCGCCGAGGCCCCAGGTGCTCAGTTCGGTGTGCCGGTATTGGGTGGCACGGGGGGTTTCCTTGCCGCGGAGAATGTCGATGAGGTGGCCGGCGCCGAACTTCTGGTTGCGTTCGCGGTGCAGCCGAACGATGGTGGAGAGTAGTTTTTGGGCGGGAATGGTGCCGTCCCAGGCTTCGGGGGGTTCGAGGCAGGTGTCGCAGTTGCCGCAGGGTTCGCTGGTCTGGCCGAAGTAGCGCAGCAGGTTGACCCGGCGGCAGTGCACCGTTTCGCAGAGGGCGAGCATGGCGTCGAGGTGGGCGGAGAGTTTGCGCCGATGGCCGAGGTCACCGGGCGATTCGTCGATCATGCGGCGTTGTTGCACGACGTCCTGCAGGCCGTAGGCGAGCCAGGCGGTGGCCGGGGCCCCGTCGCGGCCGGCGCGACCGGTCTCCTGGTAGTAGCCCTCGACCGATTTAGGCAGGTCGATGTGGGCGACAAAGCGCACGTCGGGCTTGTCGATCCCCATGCCGAACGCAATGGTGGCGACGATGACGACGCCCTCTTCGCGAAGGAACCGGGACTGGGTGCGAGCGCGCAGCCCCGCGTCAAGCCCGGCGTGATACGGCAGTGCATTGACGCCGTTCTGCCGCAGAAACTCGGCGGTCTGGTCGACCGTCTTGCGGCTGAGCGCGTAGACGATTCCGGCGTCGCCGGGGTGCTCCGTCTTGAGGAAAGAGAGCAGTTGCTTGCGCACCTCGGCCTTGCCAACGATGCGGTACTGAATATTGGGCCGGTCGAAGCTCGCCACGAAATGCTTGGCGTCGCCCATCTGCAGGCGGGTCGTGATCTCCTGGTGCGTGGCATCCGTCGCGGTGGCGGTGAGGGCGATGCGCGGCACGTCGGGCCAGCGGTCGGCGAGTTCGCCGAGCGCGAGGTAGTCCGGTCGAAAATCGTGACCCCACTGCGATACGCAGTGCGCTTCGTCGATGGCGAACAGGGCGATGGTTCCGCGCTCGAGCAGCCGTTTGGTGGCTTCGTTGGAGAGGCGCTCCGGGGCGACGTAGAGCAGATCGAGGTCGCCGTTGAGATAGTCGCGTTCGACCTGGCTGCGGGTCTGGGCGTCCTGGCTGGAGTTGAGAAACTCGGCGCGCACGCCGACTGCAGTCAGGGCATCCACCTGGTCTTGCATCAGGGCGATGAGGGGTGAGACGACGATGCCGGTGCCGGGTCGCACAAGCGCGGGAATTTGGTAACACAGGCTCTTGCCGCCGCCAGTGGGCATGAGCACGACGGCGTCCTTGCCGTCAACAACCTGTGCGATGATCTCGGCCTGATCGCCGCGGAACGAGTCGTAGCCGAACACGGTGTGCAGCGCTTCGGCCGCGGTGGCGAATTTGCGGGTCGCCGCGCGAATCGGTGTGGCTGACCGGGTGGCTGCTGCACCGCTGCGTTGGCTCGACGCCGGTGCCGTGACCGGGTTGGCCGGCTGCCGCCCGAAAAACTGGCGGTCAGCATAATCTCGGTCCGACTCCGGCGGTGGAGCGTCGTAGTCGTCTGGGGCATCGAAGTCGCTCGGGCCATCGAAATCGCTCGGGCTGTCGAAATCGCGGGGTGGTTCAACGTCGTCGGGGTTCCAGGGCAGCTCAGCGTTCCAACTCACGTGCACAACTTTACCCGGGCCCCCTGACACGTTCCCCCGCGTCGATCCGATCCGCGACAGCGGGTAACTGGTTGCTTCGCGGTACCTGAAGCAAAAATTTACCCGCTGTCGGGTGAGTCAGCGGCGGCGCTTGCGGCGCAAAACGAACAGGGCCACTGCGACAGCGAGCAGTATCGCGCCGATGGCTCCGCCGATCCAGGCGCCAGTCGAGAGGGGGCTGTCACTGGCGGCGCTCGCTCCGGCGTCCGCGGTGGCCTCCGCGGTGGCGGCATCCGTTTCGGTCCCGCAGGTCGGAGCCGTGGCCGCACCGTCGGCGAGCGACTGGCCCGTGGCCGGCTTCCAGTCGAAAGTGAACTCGTCCGAGATCGAGTGGCCGTCGGTGGAGACCGTCTGCCAGATCACCGTGTATTCGCCGGCCGCGCCGAGCTGCGCCGCGGTTTCGATCGTGGCACCGGAGACCGTTGCGCACCCATCGCCGTAGAACAGCGGCGCACTGGCCGGCCCGGTGACGACCATCGCGGTGCCGGAGCCGGATCCATCGAGATTGAGCAACAGGTCACTCGTGGTAACCGAGAACAGACCGGGCTGCTCGGTCACCACCGCGTCGGCCGCCGGCGAGGAGCCGACGACGTTGTTGTGAGCGGATGCCGGTGCCGCGCCCCAGCCCAGGGCTGCTGCAGCGACGACGACCGCGAACACGGCTCGGGCCGTGCGGCGAGTGGCCGAAGCAGGCTGCCGGCGGGTCGGCCGCTGATTCGCAGTTCGAACGAGGGGGGCTGTCGCTCCGTGGGGCGTCGTGTTAGCGCGCACGGTGCTAGGCCGACTGCTTGCGGCGGGCGGAGCCGGCCAGCGTAGTGGCGGCACCGCGAGGGGTCGTGAACTTCATGAGTGTCCTTTAACGTGGGGTGCCCGGCGCTAACCGAACGGGGCCGGAGCGGCCTCTGCTTTTCGTTCGGTGCGGCGGGGAAAATGGTCTGGTTCGTGGCTGTGTCAGGCAAAGAACGCGCCGGACGGCGGGCCACGATGCCGCATGGCCGACAACACGAGAACCAGGTCGCGCGGCGTGAACACCGGCGCCTCATGCCCGATGCGAAGCGGTACCGCGACCGGCACGACCAACGGTGCGGGGACGTACAGGCTACGCACGCCCAGGCGAACGCTTTCGACAAGGCTCCAGAACGCGCGCTCCCCAAAACGCAGCGCCAGAATAGTGATGATGGCGGCTCCGAGGTGGGCGCCCCACATGGTCGCACCGTCATGCGTAATAGCGAGCGGGCCAATCAGACCGGGCAGCGCCGCATGCTGGTGGGTACCCGACGCGGCGAGGGCCTCCGTTCCGAGCGCACCACCGGGTGCGCCGAGTGAAAACAGTCCATGAAAGATGAGCTGACTGATCAGCACGGATGCGGCACCGCGCCAGAGTGACAGAGTGCGGCCGGCCAACGCGATACAAACCATTCCGGCGAAGGCAAGCGAAACGACGACGGCCAAAAGGCCAGGTGCAAAACCGCCGCCGAGAGTGTGCGACAGTGCGGCGACGAAGGTCGAGAATGCGGCGACGATCCAGCCGCGGGCAAAGCGGGCCCAGCGTGTATGCATGCGGCCCCTCTCCGATATCGTCCAGGGTGACTTTTTCCAGAGCAACTTCCTCCAGAATAGCTGACCGACCCTGCAAGAAGACTGGCCTAGGCGCGGCCGGTGAAGGTGGGTTTGCGCTTCTGTTGAAAGGCGGCGAAGCCTTCACGGTAGTCGCCGGTAGCACAGAGCGTGGCCTGGGCTGCGGTCTCGTCGCTCATGCTCTGCCAGAGTCCAAGCCGTTCGTCCCGCAGTGACTGCACGAGCGCCTTGCTCGCGAGAAAAGCCTGGGTGGCACCGAATGCCGCGCGCGCGGCTGCCTGCACGGTGGCCTCGGTCAGCTCTGCAGCTGCAAAGACCTGGCTGAACAGTCCACTGGCGACGGCTTCGGCTCCAGACATCAGGCGTCCGCTGTAGATGAGGTCAAGCGTGCGGTGCGCGCCGAGACGTTCCACGAACAGGGCGTGTCCGCCAGAATCGAGGGTGGCGCCGAGGTTCGCAAAGGGTGAACCGATCTTGGCGGTATCGGCGACGTAGACGACGTCGGTGGCGATGAGCAGGCCGAGGCCCACCCCGAGGCACGCGCCGTGGGCGGCCGCGAAGGTCGGTGCCGGAAACCGGCTCATGCGCTGCAGCAGCGGGGTGACGAGGTCGCCGAGGTAGCCGAGTACGTCGTCGGTGCGCGGGTCGACCGCCGAAATGTCGCGGCCGGCGCAGAAGGCCCGGCCCTCACCGCTCAGCACGAGCGCGCGCACGCCGGCCCGCTCGGCCTCCTGGTACGCCGCGTCGAGTTCGACAATCGCGGCCTCATCGAGGGCGTTGAGTTTGTCGGGCGCGTTCAGCACCACGTGGGCGACGTCGTTGTCTATCGAGAGCTCAATCACGGCATCCGCTTTTCTAATGGGTTAGACGTCGTAGTCGACGACGACGGTGTCGGTGGTCGGGTGCGACTGGCAGGTCAGCACGTAACCGCGAGCGAGTTCTTCGGGCTCGAGCGCGTAGTTCTCGGTCATGGTGACATCGCCGCTGACCAGTTTGGCGCGGCAGGTTCCGCAAACACCTCCGGCGCAGGCGAACGGAACGTCGGGGCGCACCCGAAGGGCCGCATTCAAAATGCTCTCGTTAGCGTTGACCGGGGTGGTGACCGTGTTGCTCTGGCCGTCGAGGGTGAACTCGATCTGGAAGGTCTTGTCGCCCGTGCCGATAATGACCGGTCGACCGCGGTCGCCGTTGGCCGCCGACGGTTCACCGGTGGTGAACAGCTCGAAGCGCACGTGCGACCGGTCCACGCCGGTACTCTCGAGCGTGTCGCGGCAGAGCTGCACCAATTCGAACGGACCACACAGAAACCACTCATCGACCGTAGCCGGGCGCAGGATCGTGTCGAGCATGCGCCGAAACTTCTCCTCGTCGATGCGGCCGGAGAGCAACGAGGATGAGCGCTGCTCGCGCGAGAGCACGTGGTAGAGCGCGAGGCGGGCCGGGTAACGATCCTTGAGCTCGGCGAGTTCGTCGAGGAACATCACGTCGAGCGCGGTGCGGTTGGTGTAGACGAGGGTGAACGTCGACGTCGTCGAGGCCGCGAGCACGGTGTGCGCGAGCGCCATGAGCGGGGTGATTCCCGATCCGGCGGCCACTCCAACGACATGCTTCTGGTCGAGGTCCCGCAGCGTCGACGTGAAGCTGCCCTGCGGGCTCATCACGTCGAGTGTGTCGCCGGTGTGCAGCTCGCTGTTGGCCCAGGTGGAGAAGGCGCCGCCGAGGTCGCGTTTGATCGCGACACTGATCTGACCGGATGCGCTGGTTTTGACACCGGCCGGCCGGCAGATCGAGTAGCTGCGACGCAGCTCCTTGCCGTCGATCGTGGCGCGCAGGGCGAGGTGCTGGCCGGGCAGGTAGTCGAACGCGCCCTGCAGTTTGGGCGGAACGGTGAAGGTGACCTCAACGCTGTCGGCGGTGAGCTGGCGCACTTCGGCCACTGTCAGGGTGTGGAAGCGGGCGCGGTGCTTGACCGGCGCCAGAGTCGTGGCACCCTCGTTGGTGGATTCGAGACGTGTTGCAGCCATTAGAGCACCTTGAAGTAGTCGAACGGCTCGAGGCAGTCTCGGCATTCGTAGAGGGACTTGCAGGAGGTGGAGCCGAAGTGCGCGAGCTCGCGTGTGTTGAGCGAGGAGCAGCGCGGGCACTTGACGGCCATTTTCAGAGGAATCGGGCCAGCCGGGCCGGAACCACGCACGGTTGCGTGCCCGGTAGGGGCGGCGATGCCGTATTCGCGGAGTTTGTTCTTACCGATCTCGCTCATCCAGTCGGTGGTCCAGGCCGGGCTGAGCACGAGCCGCACCGACACATTCTCGTAGCCAGCGCTCGCGAGCACCGCGAGAACGTCGTCGCGCATGGCGTCCATGGCGGGGCATCCGCTATAGGTCGGCGTCAGGGTCACCGCGACAGCGTCGCTCGTGACCCTGACCGACCGCAGCACACCGAGGTCCTCGATGGTGAGCACCGGAATCTCGGGGTCGACGACCTGCGCGGCGATCGTCCAGGCGGCGAGCGAAGCCGCGTCGGTGGGACGCGGGCGCGAGATTGCCTCGTGCGCGGCGGTGGTCACCATGATGCTCCGGGGTGGGCGCGGGTGAGCACCTGCATTTCGGCGAGCAGAAAGGCGAGGTGCTCGGAGTGTTTGCCGGTGCGGCCGCCGCCGGAGGCGATGAATCCGCGCGGAACTTCGAGTTCGGCTTCAGCGAGCACCGGTGCGATGGCGGCATCGAATGCCGCAAGGAGGCTCGACGGGCGAACCGCGATTCCTTCGAGACGGTCGATGAGCGGGTCGTCGCGAAAGATCTCCTCGACGTAGGGCCACAGGTCAGAAAGCGCGGTGATCATACGGCGACGCGACTCGTCGGTTCCCTGCGCGAGGCGCAGCACCCACTGGGTGGAATGGTCGCGGTGGTAGTCGACCTCCTTCACCGCTTTGGCGGCGATGGCGGCGAGCGTTTCATCAGCGGATGCCCGCAGCCGGCTGTACAGCTCGAACAGGTAGTGGGAGACGATGAACTGACGCGCGATGGTGTGCGCGAAGTCACCGTTGGGCTGTTCGACGATGTGCAGCGAGCGAAAATCAGGCTCCGTGCGCCAGTAAGCGAGGTCATCCTCGGTGCGGTTCGACGCGGTGCCGGCGTAGTGCAGCAGCGATCGGGCGTGGCCGATCAGGTCGAGGGCTACGTTGCCGAGGGCCACGTCTTCTTCGAGCTCTGGTGCGCGGGAGATCCAGGCGCCGAGCTGCTGGGCTAGGACAAGCGAGTCGTCGCCAAGCCACAGGGCGTACTCCGCGATGTCGGGGGTCGCGTGCGACGCGCCCTCGATGAGTTCGGCGTCAAGGGTGGTGACATCAACGGCGACGTGGCCGTGATCGTCTGCGGGGGCATCCGCTTTAATCTGCTCGCTCACAGGTGCTTGACTCCTTCGCTTTTGGAGTAGTAGCTCGCGTGGCGGTAGTTCTTGCCGGCGGGCGATTCGAAGAAGGCGCCTTTGGCGTCCGGATCACTCGTGGTGATGGCGGCGGCGGGAACGACCCAGACCGAGACGCCTTCACTGCGGCGGGTGTACAGGTCGCGGGCATTGCGCACGGCGAGGGTTTCGTCTGGCGCGTGCAGGGAGCCAACGTGCACGTGGCTCAGGCCACGATTGGAGCGCACGAAGACCTCCCAGAGTGGCCAAATTTCAGCTGCGGAATCGCCGGGAGTGGTCATTTGGCTGCCATTTCTTCGGTTCGTGCGGACTGGGTGCGGGCGTTCTGTTTCATGGCATAGGCTGCGGCAGCTTCGCGTACCCACGCGCCGTCCTCGTGGGCGTCCCGGCGACGCTGCAGTCGCTGGGCATTGTTCGGGCCGCGGCCGGCGAGCACCTCGTGGAACTCGGTCCAGTCGATCACGCCGAGATCCCACTGCTGGGTTTGCTCGTTGAAGTGCAGATCGGGGTCTGGCAGGGTGACGCCGAGCACCGCGGCCTGGGGAACGAGCATGTTCACGAAGCGCTGGCGCAGTTCGTCGTTGGAGTGACGTTTGATCTTCCAGGCCATCGATTGAGCCGAGTTGGGCGAGTCATCGTCGGGCGGTCCGAACATCATGAGTGCGGGCCAGTACCACCGGTTGACCGAGTCCTGAGCCATCTGACGCTGCTCGTCGGTGCCCTGCATGAGCTCGAGCAGAATCTCGAAGCCCTGGCGCTGGTGGAAGGACTCTTCTTTGCAGATGCGCACCATCGCACGGCCGTATGGGCCGTAGGAGGCTCGGCAGAGCGGCACCTGGTTGCAGATGGCAGCGCCATCGACGAGCCAGCCGATCGAGCCCATGTCCGCCCAACTCGGGGTCGGATAGTTGAAGATGCTCGAGTAGCGTGCCTTGCCGGCGATGAGGGCATCCGTCATATCGTCGCGGGTGGCGCCGAGGGTTTGCGCGGCGGAGTACAGGTAGAGACCGTGACCGGCTTCGTCCTGCACCTTGGCCATGAGGATGGCCTTGCGCTTAAGGCTCGGGGCGCGCGTTATCCAGTTCGATTCGGGCTGCATGCCGATGATCTCCGAGTGTGCGTGCTGCGAGATCTGGCGCACGAGCGACTTGCGGTATCCCTCTGGCATCCAGTCGCGCGGTTCAATGCGCGAGTCGGCTTCGATCAAGTCGTTGAACTGCTGCTCTTCGACGCTGATGTCGGCGGTTGCGCTCGTATCGGGCGTGATGGTGCTTGTCATCATCGGCTCCTGGTCTGCGTTGACTGCGGTGGTCGTGGAAGGATCTTGAACATGCACGAGCGCGCGACTCGGCGCTAAGGTGATGCACGTCGAGATTTTTGAACGCTCGTCGGCATTCTATTACCAACCGATCGTTCAGTTAGTATATAGTCACATTATTGGGCGGGCAACCCCCGATCACCAATGCCCAAGCAGCACCACCGCTTTGGCTCAGGTACGGCAACTCAACGAGGAGAACCGAATGCCCCAAGCACCGCCCGCCGGCAGCCAGGCCATGATGAGGCGTGATCGCGCCTCCGCTTCTCTGGGAATGATCGTGCACCGGAACGAGCCTGGCCACTCGGTGGTCTCCATGGTCGTACGCGACGACATGCTCAACGGTTTCGATGTGACCCACGGCGGTTTCGTCTTTGCCCTCGCCGACACCGCCTTCGCCATAGCCTGTAACGATTCGCACCACGTCACGCTCGCCGCCGGGGCCGATATCACTTTTCTGAAGCCGACCACGAGTGGCCAGAACCTGACCGCGACCGCACTGCTGCGGGTGAAGAGCGGTAGGAGTGGAATTTACGATGTGCGCGTCAGCGTCGATGGAGATGCGGTCGGTGAAGACGTAACCGTCGCCGAGTTTCGCGGTCGCAGTCGCACCACCAACTTGCCTGTTCCCGACCGCACCCACCTCTAACCCTTCCGGAAGGCACCATGTCAACGTTGACTAAGACCCGTCTGCACGCACCGGCACTCGAAGAGCTCGATGCGGCCGAGCGGATGTCTCAGGACGAGATTCGCGCGCTGCAACTGATCCGTCTGAAGCAGACCGTGCGGCACGCCTACGAAAACGTACCTCTTTATACGCGCAAATTTGATGCGGTCGGAGTACACCCCGACGACATTCGCACCCTCGAAGACGTCACGCTGCTGCCGTTCACGACGAAGGACGACCTGCGGGTTTCGTACCCCTTCGGAATGTTCGCTGTTCCGATGGATCAGGTCGCGCGCATTCACACGTCTTCGGGCACTACCGGCCTGCCGACCGTGGTCGGTTATACCAAGAACGACCTCGCCATGTGGTCTGGACTGGTCGCCCGCAGCCTGCGCGCTTCTGGAGTGCGCCCCGGAATGAAGGTACACAACGCCTACGGCTACGGCCTGTTCACGGGCGGCCTCGGTGCCCATGCAGGCATCGAAGCGCTGGGCGCTTGCGTCATCCCTATGTCGGGCGGCCAGACCAACAAACAGGTGCAGATGATCACCGACTTTGAGCCCGATGTCATTCTGTCTACGCCCAGCTACCTTCTCACGATCACCGACGCCATGGTTGCTGCTGGCCTTGATCCGCGACGCTCGAGCCTGAAGGCAGGCGTGCTCGGGGCCGAACCGTGGACCAACCAGATGCGGCTCGAGTTGGAAGACCGTCTCGATTTCGACGCACTCGACATTTATGGGCTGAGCGAAGTCATGGGACCGGGTGTCGGTAACGAGTGCATCGAGTCCAAGGACGGCCCGCACCTCTGGGAAGACCATTTCCTGCCCGAAATCATCAATGGTGATACCGGACACCGCCTTCCCGACGGAGAAACCGGCGAACTCGTCTTCACGTCCCTGACCAAGGAGGCCTTCCCGGTCATTCGTTACCGCACCCGCGACCTGACCCGGTTACTTCCCGGTACCGCACGCCCCGGCATGCGCCGCATGGAGAAGATCACCGGCCGCAACGACGACATGATCATTCTGCGCGGGGTGAACCTGTTTCCAACCCAGATCGAGGAGATCGTGCTCGGCATCGAGCACCTCTCCCCGCATTTCGTGCTTGAGCTGACCCGACCGTCGCGCATGGACGAGCTCACCGTGCGCATCGAGCGACACGAGCACGCCAATGATGCGGCCTCGGCCACAGCCCGTGCGTTGCTCATTGCCCTGATCAAGGATCGGATCGGATCAAGCGTCAACGTGCTCATAGTCGAACCCGGCACCCTGGAGCGCAGTACCGGCAAGCACAAGCGCGTCTACGACCTGCGCTAGCCGGTCGTAGACGGTACGCCTGCGTGAGAGACTCAAGTCCTATGTCTGACGTACACACCCCTAAGCGCGGGCGCCCCGGCTACGACCAGCGTGCCATTCTTGAGATCGCCGTCACCGCGTTCAATGAGTTCGGCTACGACGCGACCTCGATGGGAGTGCTCGCAACCCGCTTGGCCTTGTCGAAGGCTGCCATCTACCACCACTTCACTTCCAAGGACGAAGTGCTCCAGCTCGCTCTCGATGAAGCTCTTAACGGCCTCGAGGGCGTGCTGCTCGAGTCTGGTGCGCTGACCGGAAGCGCGATCGACCGCCTGGCCTACGTGCTTCGGGGCGCCGTGCACGTACTCACGACGCGCCTGCCCTACGTCACGCTTCTCCTCCGTGTGCGCGGCAACACGGAGGTCGAGCGCTTGGCGCTCACCCGTCGACGCGCCTTCGACCGCGCCGTCTCGACCCTGGTCATGGAGGCCCGCGATGAGGGCTCGCTGCGCAGCGATATCGACCCGCGGGTCGTCACCCGTCTGCTCTTCGGCATGGTCAACTCCATCGCCGAGTGGTACCGCCCTGAGGGCACCGAAGACGCCAGCCACCTAGCGGACGACGTGCTTGCCGTAGCTCTGAACGGCCTCCGCCGCCGCTAGTGTCTTAGCGACACAGGCCACGCACACACAGTGCGTGGCCTGTGCTGTTCACGTGGTGGGTGGGGTGGTGGGATAGCGGCCGCGAGTGTCTTAACGACACAGGGCCACGCACACGCAGTGCGTGGCCTTTGCTGTTCGTGTGGTGGGTGGGGTGGTGGGATATTCGCGGGGTGTCGAGTTTTCGGGGTGTTCCGGCGGGCTCCGCACGCTCTTCGCGGAGTCTGCCGGAACACCCCGAATGTTTGAGCTGAGGAGCGAGTGTCCCGCCGCCCCGCCGGGGTCCAGTGTCTGGTCCAGCCCCGATCTCAGCCATCCTGACTCGCGGGTTAACGCAAAACGGCCACCCGCAGGTGGCCGTTAACGCAGAAAGGCCACCCGAGGGTGGCCTTTCCGTTTGTTTCTAAGTTAAGTCCGGCGGTGTCCTACTCTCCCACAGGGTCCCCCCNATCGGAGTTACCCCGGTACGGAGGACGCTCCCCCTGAGCCGGACGATCAGAGTTACCACGGTAGGGAGCGCGATCGTTACCGCCGGAAGGACGATCGGAGTTACCACGGTACGGAGGACGCTCACCCTGCGAAGGACGATCCGAGTTGCCACGGTATGGCGGACGCTCACCCTGCGAAGGACGATCAGAGTTGCCACGGTACGGAGCGCGATCGTTACCGCCGGAAGGACGATCCGAGTTACCCCGGTACGGAGGACGCTCACCCTGAGCCGGACGATCAGAATTGCCCCGGTACGGAGCGCGGTCATTACCACCGTAGGCCGGCCGGTCGGAATTGCCCCGGTACGGTGGCCGCTCGCCACCCTGGGCGGGACGGTCGTTGTTACCGCGATACGGAGGACGTTCGCCGTCGCGCTGCGGGCGGTCAGAGTTGGCGCGGTACGGCGGCTTGGCGCCATCGCGACCGCCGGAAGGTCGCCCGTTCGAGGGTCGGCCGCTCTGGTTCGAACGACGGTCATCCTGACCGTTGTTACGGGAATCGCCGTCGCGGGGTCCTGAAGGGCTCACTGTATCTCCTGTGTAATTAGTCCGGCATTTCGACAGACGTACCAAGCCTAAGCCTTTACGCAAAACGCCGCTGAGGGCCCCACCCGTAGCAACGTGGCCGAGGGGTGGATAGCGCCAGCTTTGGCGGTGTAAATCTGTTCGTTTCGTGGGTGGGGTGGTGGGATATTCGCGGGGTGTCGAGTTTTCGGGGTGTTCCGGCGGGCTCCGCACGCTCGTCGCGGAGTCTGCCGGAACACCCCGAATGTTTGAGCTGAGGAGCGAGTGTCCCGCCGCCCCGCAGGGCTCCAGTCTCTGGTCCAGCCCCGGTCACAGCCATCCTGAACCGTGGTTAACGCGGAACGGCCACCCGAGGTGGCCGTTAACGCAGAAAGGCCACCCGAGGGTGGCCTTTCTGGTGTTTCTAAGTTAAGTCCGGCGGTGTCCTACTCTCCCACAGGGTCCCCCCTGCAGTACCATCGGCGCTGAGAGTCTTAGCTTCCGGGTTCGGAATGTGACCGGGCGTTTCCCTCTCGCTATAGCCGCCGAAACATCTTCCGATGAATCGAATCTATAAACTTTTTTAGTTATAGCACCCCTGTGACAGGGTGTTGTTCTCGACCGTACATCGAGAACCACATAGTGGACGCTAAAGCAGCTTCTTCAAACTGAGTGTTATCAAATTATCGGCTTATTAGTACCGGTCAGCTCCATGGNTTCTATATTTTTTAGTTATAGCACCCCTGTGACGGGGTGTTGTTCTCGACCGTACATCGAGAACCACATAGTGGACGCTAAAGCAGCTTCTTCAAACTGAGTGTTATCAAATTATCGGCTTATTAGTACCGGTCAGCTCCATGGGTCTTTAGTCCCCACTTCCACATCCGGCCTATCAACGCAGTAGTCTAGCTGCGAGCCTCTCCCCCGAAGGGATGGAAATCTCATCTCGAAGCCGGCTTCCCGCTTAGATGCTTTCAGCGGTTATCCGTTCCGAACGTAGCTAATCAGCGGTGCTCCTGGCGGAACAACTGACACACCAGAGGTTCGTCCATCCCGGTCCTCTCGTACTAGGGATAGATCTTCTCAAATTTCCTGCGCGCGCAGCGGATAGGGACCGAACTGTCTCACGACGTTCTAAACCCAGCTCGCGTACCGCTTTAATGGGCGAACAGCCCAACCCTTGGGACCTACTCCAGCCCCAGGATGCGACGAGCCGACATCGAGGTGCCAAACCATGCCGTCGATATGGACTCTTGGGCAAGATCAGCCTGTTATCCCCGAGGTACCTTTTATCCGTTGAGCGACAGCGCTTCCACAAGCCACTGCCGGATCACTAGTCCCGACTTTCGTCCCTGCTCGACTTGTCAGTCTTACAGTCAAGCTCCCTTGTGCACTTACACTCGACACCTGATTACCAACCAGGTTGAGGGAACCTTTGGGCGCCTCCGTTACTTTTTAGGAGGCAACCGCCCCAGTTAAACTACCCACCAGGCACTGTCCCTGAACCGGATCACGGTTCGAAGTTAGGTATCCAATATGACCAGAGTGGTATTTCAACAATGACTCCACCTGAACTAGCGTCCAAGCTTCACAGTCTCCCACCTATCCTACACAAGCCACACCGAACACCAATACCAAGCTGTAGTAAAGGTCACGGGGTCTTTCCGTCCTGCTGCGCGTAACGAGCATCTTTACTCGTAATGCAATTTCGCCGAGTTCGCGGTTGAGACAGCTGGGAAGTCGTTACGCCATTCGTGCAGGTCGGAACTTACCCGACAAGGAATTTCGCTACCTTAGGATGGTTATAGTTACCACCGCCGTTTACTGGGGCTTAAATTCTCAGCTTCGCCTTGCGGCTAACCGTTCCTCTTAACCTTCCAGCACCGGGCAGGCGTCAGTCCGTATACATCGTCTTGCGACTTAGCACGGACCTGTGTTTTTAGTAAACAGTCGCTTCCCACTGGTCTCTGCGGCCTTCGAACGCTCCCGGAGCAAGTCCGTTCACGCCTCAGGCCCCCCTTCTCCCGAAGTTACGGGGGCATTTTGCCGAGTTCCTTAACCACGATTCTCTCGATCTCCTTAGTATTCTCTACCTGATCACCTGAGTCGGTTTGGGGTACGGGTGACTAAAACCTCGCGTCGATGCTTTTCTTGGCAGCATAGGATCACTGATTTCACCCTTACGGGCTACCCATCGGGTCTCAGGCATCATGAACGACGGATTTGCCTATCGTTCGCCCTACATCCTTAGACCGGGTCAACCATCGCCCGGCTCAGCTACCTTCCTGCGTCACACCTGTTAATACGCTAACCGCACCAGCATAGGGTCGCACGCTAGGCCCCACGCTTCACCCCGAAGGGATCCATCTAGGGGATTCAGATGCTTAGCATTACTGGATTAGTTTGGGCGGTTTTTCGTCAGTACGGGAATATCAACCCGTTGTCCATCGACTACGCCTGTCGGCCTCGCCTTAGGTCCCGACTTACCCAGGGCGGATTAGCCTGGCCCTGGAACCCTTGATCTTTCGGAGGACGGGTTTCTCACCCGTCTTTCGCTACTCATGCCTGCATTCTCACTCGTGTGGCCTCCACGGCTGGTTTACACCGCCGCTTCGCTGGCCACACGACGCTCTCCTACCCATCAACACGGCTGAACCAACACCACAAGGGTGCGGCTAACCAAAAATATCAATGCCACAACTTCGGTGGCGTGCTTGAGCCCCGTTACATTGTCGGCGCGGAATCACTTGACCAGTGAGCTATTACGCACTCTTTCAAGGGTGGCTGCTTCTAAGCCAACCTCCTGGTTGTCTGTGCAACTCCACATCCTTTCCCACTTAGCACGCGCTTTGGGACCTTAGTTGGTGGTCTGGGTTGTTTCCCTCTCGACGATGAAGCTTATCCCCCACCGTCTCACTGCTGCGCTCTCACTTACCGGCATTCGGAGTTTGGCTGACGTCAGTAAGCTTTTGGGCCCCATCGGCCATCCAGTAGCTCTACCTCCGGCAAGAAACACGCAACGCTGCACCTAAATGCATTTCGGAGAGAACCAGCTATCACGAAGTTTGATTGGCCTTTCACCCCTATCCACAGCTCATCCCCTCCATTTTCAACTGAAGTGGGTTCGGTCCTCCACGACGTCTTACCGTCGCTTCAACCTGGCCATGGATAGATCACTTCGCTTCGGGTCTAGGACATGCGACTGAATCGCCCTATTCAGACTCGCTTTCGCTACGCATTCCCCTCTCGGGTTAAGCTCGCCACATATCACTAACTCGCAGGCTCATTCTTCAAAAGGCACGCTGTCACCAGAACAAAGCTGGCTCCAACGGTTTGTAAGCAAACGGTTTCAGGTACTATTTCACTCCCCTCCCGGGGTACTTTTCACCTTTCCCTCACGGTACTTGTTCACTATCGGTCATGTAGGAGTATTTAGGCTTATCAGGTGGTCCTGACGGATTCACACGGGATTTCTCGGGCCCCGTGCTACTTGGGATACTTCTCGGGCGATTGCTGCATTTCGACTACGGGGTTCGCACCCTCTATGACCAGGCTTTCAATCCTGTTCGTCTATACAACGTTCTAACCCTTACCATTCGGTAGAATAGGCAGAAAAGTCCCGCAACCCCGACCATGCAACGCCTACCGGCTATCACACATGATCGGTTTAGCCTCATCCGGGTTCGCTCGCCACTACTAACGGAATCACTGTTGTTTTCTCTTCCTGTGGGTACTGAGATGTTTCACTTCCCCACGTTCCCTCTACCCGCCCTATATATTCAGGCGGGAGTCACCAGGTCACCTTACGGGCCTGGCGGGGTTTCCCCATTCGGACATCCTCGGATCACAGTTCGTTTATCAACTCCCCGAGGCTTATCGCAGATTACTACGTCCTTCTTCGGCTCTACATGCCAAGGCATTCACCGTTTGCTCTTAAAAATTTGAAATCACATGAGTTTGAATCGATTAAGTATCATCACTCGAAAGTGATGATCGAAATTGACCAATGATCTAATTGCTTAGATCTTTGTAATTGACCGCAGCATCCAAAGATAACTGCGGCAAATTTAAGATGCTCGCGTCCACTGTGTAGTTCTCAAAGTACGGGCGGTACCCCTTCATGCCCACGAGTGATGTGAACAAGAAAAGGTCCAGAGGAACAGTCCATGCGTACCGAAGTACCCATGTTCCGGTCCCTCAGGACCCAACAGCGTGCATATACAAGTCTCTCTGCGACCTACCTTTCCAACCCCGTCCTTACGAACCAGGCGTACCGAGTAGATCTCAGCCGTTCTTNTAAATAGATCTTTGTAATTTGCTCTCTTACGAGAGTCAAATTTAAGATGCTCGCGTCCACTGTGTAGTTCTCAAAGTACGGGCGGTACCCCTCCACGCCGGCAAGTGATGCCAANATTGCTTAGATCTTTGTAATTTGCTCTCTTACGAGAGTCAAATTTAAGATGCTCGCGTCCACTGTGTAGTTCTCAAAGTACGGGCGGTACCCCTCCACGCCGGCAAGTGATGCCAACGCACAGAAGTCCAGAAGAATCAGATCAACCACAACTTACGTCGTAATCGTTCCGGTCCCTCAGGACCCAACAGCGTGCATATATGACTCTCTTCAGAACCCACTTTTCCAACCCGACTCTTGCGAACCAGGCGTACCGAGTGAGAACCAACCGTCCTCATACCAATGTCAATGTTCCACCCATGAGCGCCACCCAAGAACATTCGCCTTGGTGTGACTGGTCGCCATATTCCGCTGTATACAGACGGGACGACACGTGCTCCTTAGAAAGGANTGCATCAATGTCAATGTTCCACCCATGAGCGCCACCCAAGAACATTCGCCTTGGTGTGACTGGTCGCCATATTCCGCTGTATACAGACGGGACGACACGTGCTCCTTAGAAAGGAGGTGATCCAGCCGCACCTTCCGGTACGGCTACCTTGTNAGGTGATCCAGCCGCACCTTCCGGTACGGCTACCTTGTTACGACTTAGTCCTAATCACCGATCCCACCTTCGACAGCTCCGTCCCTTACGGGTTCGGCCACTGGCTTCGGGTGTTACCGACTTTCATGACTTGACGGGCGGTGTGTACAAGGCCCGGGAACGTATTCACCGCAGCGTTGCTGATCTGCGATTACTAGCGACTCCGACTTCATGAGGTCGAGTTGCAGACCTCAATCCGAACTGAGACCGGCTTTTTGGGATTCGCTCCACCTTGCGGTATCGCAGCCCTTTGTACCGGCCATTGTAGCATGCGTGAAGCCCAAGACATAAGGGGCATGATGATTTGACGTCATCCCCACCTTCCTCCGAGTTGACCCCGGCAGTATCCCATGAGTTCCCACCATTACGTGCTGGCAACATAGGACGAGGGTTGCGCTCGTTGCGGGACTTAACCCAACATCTCACGACACGAGCTGACGACAACCATGCACCACCTGTATACCGACCTTGCGGGGCGACCATTTCTGGCCGTTTCCGGTATATGTCAAGCCTTGGTAAGGTTCTTCGCGTTGCATCGAATTAATCCGCATGCTCCGCCGCTTGTGCGGGCCCCCGTCAATTCCTTTGAGTTTTAGCCTTGCGGCCGTACTCCCCAGGCGGGGAACTTAATGCGTTAGCTGCGACACGGAGACCGTGGAATGGTCCCCACATCTAGTTCCCAACGTTTACGGCATGGACTACCAGGGTATCTAATCCTGTTCGCTCCCCATGCTTTCGCTCCTCAGCGTCAGTTACGGCCCAGAGATCTGCCTTCGCCATTGGTGTTCCTCCTGATATCTGCGCATTCCACCGCTACACCAGGAATTCCAATCTCCCCTACCGCACTCTAGTCTGCCCGTACCCACTGCAGGCCCGAGGTTGAGCCTCGGGTTTTCACAGCAGACGCGACAAACCGCCTACGAGCTCTTTACGCCCAATAATTCCGGACAACGCTTGCACCCTACGTATTACCGCGGCTGCTGGCACGTAGTTAGCCGGTGCTTTTTCTGCAGGTACCGTCACTCCCAGGAAAACCCAGTCGCTTCTTCCCTACTAAAAGAGGTTTACAACCCGAAGGCCGTCGTCCCTCACGCGGCGTTGCTGCATCAGGCTTGCGCCCATTGTGCAATATTCCCCACTGCTGCCTCCCGTAGGAGTCTGGGCCGTGTCTCAGTCCCAGTGTGGCCGGTCACCCTCTCAGGCCGGCTACCCGTCGTCGCCTTGGTGAGCCATTACCTCACCAACTAGCTGATAGGCCGCGAGCTCATCCTTGACCAAAATTCTTTCCACCCCAGAAGATGCCTTCCAAGGTAATATCCGGTATTAGCTACAGTTTCCCGCAGTTATCCCAGAGTCAAGGGCAGATTGCTCACGTGTTACTCACCCGTTCGCCACTGATCCAAGGAGCAAGCTCCTCTTCACCGTTCGACTTGCATGTGTTAAGCACGCCGCCAGCGTTCGTCCTGAGCCAGGATCAAACTCTCCGTAAATGTTTGAATAGCT
>NZ_SOHJ01000001.1 GCF_004403185.1 Cryobacterium suzukii
GGTCAGTGCGCGGGGCACGATCACCATAGGACGGACGCTCGGTACGAGGAGCGCTGTTGCGGTCACCGTACGAGGGGCGCTCGGTGCGCGCCGGACGGTCGTTGTTGTATGCAGGACGGTCAGTGCGCGGGGCACGGTCGCCGTAGGAGGGACGCTCGGCGCGCGGGGCACTGTTGCGGTCGCCGTAGGACGGACGGTCGTTGTTGCGGTCGTTGTTATATGCAGGACGGTCATTGCGCGGGGCACTGTTGCGGCCGCCATAAGACGGACGGTCATTGTTGTACGCCGGACGATCCGTGCGCGGCGCACGGTCACCGTAAGACGGACGCTCGGTGCGGGGAGCGCTGTTGCGGTCACCATAGGAAGGACGCTCGGTACGCGCCGGACGGTCATTGTTATAGGCGGGACGATCCGTGCGGGGACGGTCGTTGTTGTAAGCGGGGCGCTCGTTGCGCTCGCTGTTGGTGCGGCCGCCGTTTTCGGGGCGAACGGAACGCGAGCCATAGGCTGGGCGCTCGCTGGAGGGGCGCTCGTTCGAACGCGCGGCGCGCTCGTCGGCGTTCCAGCGCTGCTTCTTGGGCGCGCCCTCGTCAGCGCGGTAACCGCGGTGTCCGGGGCTCTTGCTGCCGGCGTTGTTGGAACCGCCGTGGCCCGATCCGCCCTTGGAGGCGTACTTGGGATCGAAGTTCTTACCGCCGCGACCGACGGTGGAGTTGTGCGAATTGCCTTGAGGCATAAAAATATCTCTGGGTTGTGTTCAGTACATGGCAGAACAACATCGCACATGCGACGTAACTGAGAACCCGAGCAAACTGTGGTCGGGGCCGTTCACATACAGTGATTTTTCACCAGCGGATTACTGGGAAACCGGCCCAACTTGACTTACAAACCCATCCGCGCACAGCGCGGTGTCAAGAGCCGACTTGTATACGCTACCCGATCGGACGCAAAATGTCACGATAAGATTCTGGATTTACGTTGATTCCGTGCTGGCAACCCTCGTCATCGAGCAGTCCCTCACCCTGTTGGCAGGCCCAAGACAGTACTCAGCCGATCGTCTGCACCTCGGGCTGATATGCGTCCAAAGTATCGGTCTGGAACCCTTGTTGCACGGCCGTCAGCGCGGTCCAATCGATATTCACGATCGATTGCCCATCGGGCGAGGTACCGGTGCCGTTCGTCGGCATCGTGAATAAGGTGACGTCACCCACCCGCACGTCACGCAACTCCACCGCCAGTCCCGCCACGTAAGCCGAATCGAGCCCCTCATCCACCGCGAGATGGGGTGCAACAGCGCCGATCAGACGACTCACCTTTGCCGGATTCATCAGGGTCTCCGCACTCAGGGACTTGCTTAACAAAGCCTTGATGAACTGCTGCTGGTTGCGCGCGCGTTGAAAGTCTCCGTCACGGAAGGCGTATCGTTCACGCACGAATGCCAGCGCTTCCGCGCCATTCACGCTTTGTATTCCCGGGGCAAAGTAATGTCCTCTGATGCTGGACGACGCGAATCCAATCGGATTGTCCACGTCGATGCCGCCAAGGGCATCGGTGACGTCCTTGAATCCCTGGAAATCGATAATGGCCACATGGTCCATCCGAACACCGAGCAGCCCTTCGATGGTTTGAACGGCCAACGGCACGCCACCGAAAGAGAGGGCGGCGTTGATCTTGGCCTGCCCGTGGCCTGGAATATCGAGCCAACTGTCTCGCAGAATGGACATGACGTAAATGTTTTTTCGGTTGGCCGGAATGTGCATGACCATAATCGTGTCCGACCGTTGGCCGCTCAGATCCGCTATGGACTTACTGTTCGAGCCTCGCGTGTCCGAGCCGAGCAGAAGAATGTTCTGCGCCTTCGTAGCCTCAGCCTCAGCCTCCGCCTCAGGCACAGGTAGAACCACAGGCGGACGCGAGGATTCGTCTGTTGGGAAGGCCTCTGGAATTTTTATCGTCTGGGTATCGAAGGTGCGGCTGAGGTTCCACGCGTAGATGCCGGCGGCACCGGCGATGAGTAACCCGACCGCCAGGATCGCNGACCGCCAGGATCGCAAGGAGGGCGAACCTCCAACCCTTTCGTTTGCGCGAACCCCCAGTGCTCCTGTGAGACGTCACGGTCGCCACACCCCGATGCAGGCCCACCCGGCGGCCCGCTGAGTGGAGGTTTCAGCCAGACGGCAGCCCTCGCCCATTCGGACACAGTTTCGTTCCCTCACCCCTGTCCCGACCGGGATCGATACGCAGCGCAGCATGCCTGCCATGTTGCCTACTATTCTCTCTGTCGGAAACCTAAACACCACACTATAGTGGCAAAACTGGACACCATTGTCCAGACCGATCGTCAACGACGCGACGGGAATGAGCGATGAGGGCACTAGTCGTTGCCGGTCAATTCGCAGGACCGGGCATCAGTCCGTGGCTACTCGATGATTTGGTGCTCGCGCTGGCCCAAGCTGGCCATGAAGTCGACGTAATCGTATTCGACTCGAAACACGCCCGTCCGAAGGGACCTGCCGCTATACAGTATGCCAACGTGCGAATTTGCAGCGTAGGTCCCACCGTGATCCGCCCCGGTCGGATTGGTAAGTTGCTCGCCCATTCTGCGGCGGGCTTTGGATTACATACCCGCGGATACCGCTTCAGCCACGGACGCGACTATGACGTTTGCATGTACACATCGATAGCGACTTTCTCGTGGGGGTTCCCTACACGCCTTCGCATCAGGGGCCGCGCGAAGACGCTGCTCTTCATCCTGTGGGATTTCTTCCCGATCCACCAGATAGAAATTGGGCGAATCCGGGCGCGCGCATGGCATATGCCGCTACGCCACCTTGAAAGAGCCTCGATGAAGAGAGCCGACATTGTCGCTGTCATGTCAGATGCAAATGAGCGATTCTTGCGCTCGTATCACCCCGGGCTGAAGGCCCAGATCGCCATCGTCCCGCCATGGGCATCTGGGCCCAACGTGTTCGCCTCCGGGACTCGACGTGACCGATTCACTGCCGTCTTTGGGGGCCAGCTTGCTCACGGTCGCGGAATCGAAACCCTACTCTTAGCGGCGAAAGAACTGCAAGGTGAGTCCAATGACATTGAGATTCTCGTTCTCGGGGACGGCACGGAGAAGGAGAAGCTAATTGCCACCAGTCGGGATCTCGGCCTAAACAACCTCGTATTCCAGCCGTCGCTTCCTCGGTCCGAGTACCGAGCCCTGATCAACTCCGTCCACGTCGGTATCGCCATCACTGTGCCCAACGTCACGCCCCCAACGTTTCCGTCGAAGATTGTTGAGTACTGCGCGTCCGCCCTGCCTGTTGTCGTCTGCGTCGAAGAGTCTTCAGATGCGGGGCAACTCATCGAGCAGTGGGGAGCAGGGATCGCGGTCCCGGCCGGCGACTCCGTCGCCTTGGCGCGGGCGCTCCTGGTCCTCTATGCCGAATACAAGGCGGGCTCGCTCCCCGCTCGGTCGGACGCCGCGCTGGCGCTATTCAGCTCAGAGCTGTCGGTTTCGCGAGCCGTTTCCAGGCTGGAAGCCGCCGTTGAGCTCGCGATAAACACCCCCGGTCGATCATGAAAAGCGGCAGGGTCCGTGGGACGATGTTTGGAAGCGGACGTCACAAAAGTTCGCTGTCCGACACCGTTTCCTCCCAGAGTCGGCTACTCCCCCTGAAAGTCTTCACGTCCTGGTGGGCGCTGTGCTTCGTTTTCTACATTGTGGGATGGCCCATTGACTACGTCCGCACCAATGCTGTCTGGGTAACCCTACTCACGGGCGCCTGCCTCCTCGGGGCCATTGGAGGCTACGCGGCCGCTGTCGCCCGACACCCCTTCCGTACGGACAGTCCAGCCAGCGATTGGCGGGTTCCGTGGGTGGTGCGGATTGGCCTCGTCGCCTCCTTGGTGCTCGTATTCCCGCTGGCAAGTGTCTATTCCGGCTTCAGCGTGTTAGACGTTGGATCGGCGATACAGAACCAGGGTGCCGCCTTCGCGCAAGCCTCGGAGCGGATGAGTGAAGGTTTAGGGGCGCGCACTGGGATTCTTCTCCTGCAGTCTGCGCTAGCGCCGTTCACGCTCAGCGTCATTCCGTTCCTGTCGTTGGCTTGGTTTGAGGGGCGCAGGCACGGGATACTTCTGGTACTCGCGCTCGTGGCACCGTTGACAACGAGTTTCCTCGTCGGACGTGACCAGCAGATCGCGTTCTCGCTCATTGTTTTGTCCGGTGCCTGGGCGCTTTCACGGGTGCGTCGACGCCTTCCCCTGCGGTGGCGGGAGGTTACCGTTCTGGCCCTCGTCGCCGTTGCGATGATCATCAGCTTCGGCGCTCGAAGACTGGCACGAAATTCCGTTGACCCAATCTGCGCCCCGGGGGGAGCCACCTGCACGATCGACCACTCATATCCCAATGTGTTCGAAGCCGCATGGGTGAATATTATGTCCTACGCCACGCAGGGCTTCGAGGGGCTGGGGCGCGCTATGGATGCCACCTGGGTTTTCGGTGGGGGGTTCAGCCACTCCAGAGCCGTTGAGTCGTTGTTGTCGAAAACCTTCAACTTCGAATCCGCACCCGTCGTCACCTCTCAGCTCGATTCACTCGGGTGGTCGGGCACCGGGTATTGGAGCACGGCCTTTACCAGCATCGCCAATGACGTTCCGTGGATCCTCATCCCTCTGGTCATCTTCTTCCAGGCATTTCTCCTGGGCTCTGCGTGGCGCAGATCACTGCGTCAGGCAGACTGGCTCTCCACCTCGGTGTTGTGCTACACGTGGCTCGCCATGATGTTCGTACCGCAGAATTTACAGCTGGCTGTGAGTGGCCCGATTTATCTCGGATACATCATGCTCGTCGCGCTGTACCTGCTGCGTTCGGTCGCGGAATACGGCTCCTCCAACACGAGTAAACGATTTGGACCTGTCAGCCCATGAGAGGCGGCATCTTTCGTAGGAACGAATAGACACCGCGGCTCTTGGCGAGCTGTCGAGCAGCCAGCACCGAGTACAGCACGCCGGAGACGAGCGCAAAGCCCGAAGCAGCCACTACTCCGCCGAGCGAGCTGAGCCAGAGCCCGGCGGCCAACCACGCAGCCAGCCACACCAGGTTGAGGATCAGCGCAGTACGTTCCAGCTCGCACAGGAGCATCAGCTGATTGACCTGCCCAATGACGACGTTGAGAAAGGCAGCGATTGTAAGCAAAACGAGAGGGACTGCCGCGTTCGAGAAGCCCGCCCCGTACAGCAACTCCAGGAGCGGCTGGGAAGCGACGACAAAGACTACGGTCGGAACGACGGCAGCAATCCCCGCCTGCCAGGCGGATCTGTTGCACAAGTCATTGAGCACCTGCAGCTCGCTGCGGTGATACAGGCGGGCGAAGGCAGGGGCAAGATACGAAACCTGAATTGTTGATACCAGGCCAATGAATGCAGCAAGACGTGCGGCGACCGTGAAGAAAGCGACATCGTCTGGACTGCTGGTGAGGAAGAGCACGAACAGCGGCGCCCACGTGAGGAAATAGAACAGGAGCGATGTGCCCATCATGGCGATCATGCGCCCCAAATAACGTTTCAAGAAGTCATGAATCGATTGTGATGACGCGCCGGCCGTCGCCTCGGTTGAAACGATGCGTACCGAGCGAATTGCGGCGGGTATGGCCCACGCTGCCGTGAGCCACGACGATACCGACAACGCAATAATCGCGTCGGTCAAGCTCAACTCAGAAAGCATCGCCTTCGTGAGGAGGATGGCAACGGCGAGCGCAGGCATGGATCCAAGTTCCGCAAATGTGCCGGAGGCGAGCCGTCCGTTCCCCCGGAGGATTGCACCGGAGAGGACGCTGTACGCCTGCGGAATAATTGCGCTCACCGCGAGCAACGCCGCCGAGATGCCCAAACCGGGCAATAGTCGAAACGCGATCGAAAACGCCACGATGGCGACGGCGACCGAAATCACGCTCCCTACTGCGCAGATCCAGAGCAATCGCACGGAATCCAGTCGTAGCGCAACGCTCGCACCGCCGGAAAGTTTGAGAGCAAGGTTGTCAGAGCCGAGGCGGGCAAAGGTAGCCAATACGGCCAGGCTTGTAAACACAACGAAGAACGTACCGGCGTCGGTCGGTCCAAGCATTCTGGCGACCACGACGGCCAGGAGGAAACTCGCGAAAATCGACCCGCCCCTGGCCAATATCGCGTGGAGCGGCCGTCCTCGTTGCCCGTCCGTCACGGGCGCTCAAAGAGCCGCACGCCAGCTCGTGCGTGATGTGTCATCGCAGTCGAACGGATGAAGCTCACTACCCGACGCGAGGTATCTTGCACCTGGTATTCCCACGGAACTGTAGCGGGACCGTCGGCACGGAATGATTGTAATGTCATTGATACCGCGTCGAGGATGTTCTGCCGGTCGACCCCGGCGGTGATCGTCACGGATGTTTCCAGCGCCTCCGGTCGCTCAATAGTGTCTCGAAGTGACACCGCCGGAAAACCGAGAATCGCCGATTCCTCACTGAGGGTTCCGCTGTCGGACAACACGAGGCGCGCGGACCGCTGCAGGCGTACATAGTCGTTGAATCCGAACGGGGCATGAAACCTGAACGAGTCTTTCAGCTCATCGGGTTGTCCCTCCAGGTTCTTGCGTGTCCTGGGGTGAGTCGACACCAACACTGGCAATTCGTAGACATCTGCCACGCCCCGAAGCGCGTGAAGTACGGAAGCCAGCCGCTCTGGATTGTCGACATTCTCCTCCCGATGCAGACTCACCAAAATATATTTTCCGGCTTCGAGCCGCTGCCGTTCGAGCACGTCGCTGGCGTCGATTGCCTCCACGTTGCCCTCAAGAACTTCCCGCATCGGGGAACCCGTGAGGAGTATGCGCGAAGGATGGATCCCTTCGGCGAGTAGGTTCCGCCGCGCATGCTCGGTATACACCAGGTTGTAGTCGGCGACGTGATCAACGAGCCTGCGGTTGACTTCTTCTGGAACGTTCTCGTCGAAACAGCGGTTCCCTGCCTCCATGTGGTAGACCGGAATCTTCAATCTCCGCGCCATCAGAGCCGCGATGCAGCTGTTTGTGTCACCCAGCACGAGCATCGCATCGGGTCTCTCCTCGAGCAACGCGGCCTCGACCGCAACCAGAATGGACCCGAGAACGGCACCGAGAGAGCTGGTATCAGCGTTGAGAAAGCGATCAGGACGGCGCAGGCCGAGGTCTTCAAAGAAGATCTCGTTGAGTTCGTAGTCGTAGTTCTGTCCGGTGTGCACGAGTACGTGATCCGTAAATTCGTCAAGCCGTTTAATGGTCGCGGAAAGTCTGATGATTTCGGGCCGCGTGCCCACAACTGTCAGAACCTTGAGCTTGCGCTGAGTGTTCATACTGCCTCCGCGATGGTGTCTGGAAAGTTCGGATCGAAGATCTCATTCGACCAAAATGACGTGAAAAGCTCGGCGTTGCCGACATTCGTGATCTTGTGTGCCCACATGGTCGGCATGTCCACGGCGACTGGACCGGAACCGGAAACACGGAACTCGAATACCTCGTCATGGAAAAGCCGACGGAGTGCGATGACTGCTTCTCCGGATTCGACCGTAAATCTCTCCATTTTGCGGCGATGGAAGTGATCACCGCGAGTCATCCCTGGCACGGTCGTGGAGAAAGACGATTGCCCGCCACCCCCGTGCGACCGGATGATCTCGCAGAATGAGCCGCGGGCATCCTCATGCCGGGTGAGGCGAATGGGCGTTTGCGCCGGAAAAGTGTACGACCGATACGTGTTGAAAAGATCCCGGTCAAACTTGGACGCGAGATCAGGAATTTGCCCGTGGTCGTACAGGGACGCCATCCCGCTGAGTCGGCGCAACAGCCCACTTACCGTCTCGTGCACTTGTCGAGCGTTGCCGTCAATCTCCCTCCCCGCCTCGATCAGGAGATCCGCGGCGTCCTGCGCGTGGAGAAGCGTCAGCTCCTTGTCCTGCTGGACTGTCGGTTGTTCACCCTGCGAGATGAGGTGGCAGAAAGTAGCCGTCACTGCGTTGTAGAAGGGCCGACCGTGCTCTCCAAAGAGATTCGGTAGCAGGGTGTTCTGAAATACCGCCCCGACGGCGTTCGCAGCGCTCTGCAAGATTTCCGCGGCAGCGGCCTTTGAATCACCGTAGATCCCTCCATGCCCGGCCTGGGTGGAGTTGGCGTAAACAACGACGGCCGGCGCTGGCTCTGCCCGGCGAATGGCGGCCGCCATCTGGTCGGCAAACCTCACGTTGCCAACGCGCACCTCGTCGTCTGAGCCGCGATTCACTCCAGCAATATGGATGAAACGGGACGCGCCCGCAATCGAAGCCGCCGCGCGGTCGAGATCGAAAGAATCGCCGACCGCGACGGTCCGCGTAGGGATACCGTACGATTTCAGGGCGGCACGCGTATGCCAACCAAGAAAACCAGTCCCGCCGGTTAGAGAGACGTGCTCCATACGCTAGACCGCTCTCTTGTTGGGCAGGCCTGCGGCACTCAGTTCGGCGCGCACCTCTGGCAGAGTCAGGAGCAGGTCCTCAACCTCAGAGATCGTCATTCTCTCCACGGTGTGCGAGTCGTAGTCGGCGTACTCCGCTTGGGCGACATTCCCATGCTCGACGTAAATGCTGTAGTTCAAATCCCGGTTGTCGGCCTGGATGCGGAAGTAATCACCCATGTCCTGGGCGCGCGCGAGTTCCTCCCGGTTCGCTAGGGCTTCAGATAGTTTTTCTGCATGCCGAGTGCCAATGACGTCGACATCAGCGGAAGACTGAAAAAGATTGATGACCGCTTGCGCCAGGCTACCCACCGTGCACGACTTTGCCTTACGGATGAAGAGATCGCCCTGCTTGGCATTGTGGAATGCAAACTCGACGAGATCAACGGAATCAGCCAGAGACATCATGAAACGAGTCATGTCAGGATTCGTTACCGTCAAATTCCGATCTAACTTGAGCTGCTGGATAAATAGCGGAATGACCGATCCACGCGAGTACATGACATTCCCGTAACGCACGCACGAGATGGTAGTTTCAGCTTCCGGATTATTCAGACCATAGGAATGCGCGACCTTTTCCATGAGCGCCTTACTCATCCCCATGGCGTTGACCGGGTATACCGCCTTGTCGGTGCTTAGACAGACGACAGAGGTCACATGAGCGTTGTCAGCGGCGCGCACGACATTCTCGCTCCCCAGGACGTTTGTCTTGACGGCCTCCATCGGAAAGAACTCGCAGGACGGCACCTGCTTGAGAGCGGCAGCGTGGAAGACGAAGTCGACGTCGCGCATGGCGCGTTCGACACTGCGGTAATCGCGGACATCGCCCACGTAGAAGCGGAGGCGCGAGTCCGAAAATTCTTGACGCATCAGGTCTTGTTTTGTCTCGTCGCGACTGAGAATGCGAATCTGGTCCGCACCACGCTCCAGAAGTTTCTCAGTGACCGTATGACCGAACGACCCGGTGCCCCCGGTGACGAGAATGCGCTTACCTTCATAACTCGATGACATGTTCTCTCCTCCGATAGGCAGGGAAGTACCCTGGGATTGCGCACTCAGCCGCCGTGGTCGACAGCAATTGCAGGTATGCGTCTGGCTGAAGCACGCGCATACCGACCCTGAACGGTCGACTTCCGCTCGGAGCGAAAGCACGTTTGTAACGAAACGTGCCATCGTTTGGTGAATATCCTCCACCAAGCACATAGTCACGCAGTCCATGGTCAATTGACCAGAGCATCACGCGATACTTAAGCAGATCATTCGGGCGCAGCTCGAAGTACTCGCTCATGGTGCCTCCCAAGAACGAGTAGACAGTTTCGGCTGATACGAGCACGAGTTCAGTAGATATCACCTTTCCTTCATGACTCGCGTGAAAGTAAATGTACTGGCCAGCGAGGTTCTCGTGGATGTTCTCAAAGAAACTTCTGGAGAAGCAGTGCGCCGCGTCCGCATGGCGACGGTCCATGGTCGCCTCGTAGATTCGAAAGAAGTCCTCGAACCGAGATCCCTCCGGGTCGGCGATTACCTCAACGCCGGACCGTTCCGCTTTCCGAACGTTCTTGCGAACCTTGTGCTGGAAGTCCATCCACAGGTCGTCCGGTGATAGATCGAGGCCTCGCACTATGTTGTCCTGCCGAACTTCGACTGTTCCGGGGTACGGCAGCACAATTTCCGGCCTGAGACTGAAGCGAATAAACTCCGAGACCACCTGACGGGTGCGCCCCCAGCTATCGAACGCCGCCCAGAACTCAGCGGCCAAATCTGCCGACTCCGGGCCCCAGCAGAACGCTCCGCCGTAGCCGTAGGGCGTCGTGATGTCGTGAAGACCCGCTGGCGCTTTGCCAGCAGTTAGTTCGTCGGGTACGGCCCGTAAGAGGAAGGGGAACAGCACCGTTCCGCCCCGAGAACTGAGGCAGGCGCAGAATGCATCCGTGTGCTCATTCGAGAATAAACTCGCGTACCCCGGATGGGCATGCACCTCCCGGCCTGGCCATTGCTCCCAGAGGCGCAACCATGCCGCAGCATCTGCCGTATCCGCCGCATTCAGGACTCGAAATGACGACCGTGCACCTCCGTGCTGAACAGACATCTCACTCATCTCGCCAGTTCCTCCAACACCTGTTCGACGTCAGCGCGCAACCGAATGGATGTTTCCAAGACAACGCCTCGAGGAGACATTTCTCTGGCCGGTACTCGCGCGGCCACCTCATCGAAATCTCGCGCCCCCAGACGCTCCGCGAAATCGGTACCGTTCAGGATGGCTCGACGACCGATTCTCGTACCGATATGGAGGTCATGGGAATAGATCTGCGAGAAACGATTATCATCCGAGCGCAAGCAAATGCCCGGCTGCGATTCGGGGGCCAACGGGGTCCCAAGAAATAACCACGTCGTGCGGTCGACTTCTTCGAAGCCAAGCCTCCGATACCACGCCAGTGCGCGCATATTCGATTCATGCACATCGAGTTCAACGGAGACGTGTCGTGCAGTTTTCAAGAGAAGGATTGTGTCGTGCAGCAGCTTCCTCCCCGCTCCCCTCCGCCGATACTCGGGCGCCAGGTAGATGTTGTTGAGGAAGAGCCCTTCGTCGACAATGCGCAGATGACAAAATCCGCTCGCGTTCGACGAACCGGCTGGCCGCGTGAATGCGTGATCGGGGTCACCGAGTACCGATAGCAGGTAGTCGGGAAAATGCGCGTCGTCGTAAATAAGAAAACGGGCAACACGCGACAAGCGCGCCAGGTCCAGGTGGAGCTTCTGCAGAAGCAGCGAGTCATCCATCGAGGACGGCCACCGCAAGACCTCAACGTCCGCGCTCAACATCAAGATCCCTCAACTCTCCGCTGTGCGCGTCGACTCTGACGCCGGAAGCCGTCAGAACAGATTTCACTGTTGCAAGCAGGATGCGCGCATCCAGGCTCGCGGACAGCTGGCGAACGTACTGCACGTCGAAAGCAAGGCGCGAATCCCACCCTAAATCGTTCCTCCCCCTGACCTGCGCAAGTCCGGTAATCCCAGGGCGGACGGTGTGCCGGATTCGCTCCTCCCCGCGGTAACAGGGCAGGTATCGAACGAGGAGCGGGCGAGGACCGACAAAACTCATCTCGCCCCGAAGCACATTGATCAACTGTGGAATTTCATCGAGCGACGCCTCGCGAACTATACGGCCCAGCGCCGTAAGACGTTCGGCATCGGGGAGCGGTTCAAATCCATCGTTTGGAATATCGCTCATGGTCTTGAACTTAACGATGCGAAAGTTCTGTTCGCGGAAGCCGATCCGTTCCTGCACAAAAAACGGACTCCCCCGATGCGCAATCGCCAACGCGAGGGCGAGTAAGAACGTGATCGGGGCGGTTATGACAATCAGAACCGCCGCCCCTAACAGATCGAGAATTCGTTTGACTGGCCGGTACATCACCGCGCTCCACCCCGGTTGCCCGCAACAACGCCAACGAGTATGCGTTCAATGGCGTCGACTCCGGCCGCGGACGTCATGTGGTCTTCATAAAACCGCTGCGCCCGGGACCCCATGTCTCGACGGTCGCGAAACGACATCGAGTAGGCGGCCCGGAATGCCCCGGCGATGGAATCAACATCGCCGGGCGCCGCGGTGAGTCCCAGACCGTGATCCTTCACTAGCTCGGTGACGTCACCGCCGACCGCGGCGATGACGGGCACGCCGTGAGCGAGGCTGGTCTGAAGTTTCGACGGGATCGTCCCCCGGAAAATTTCCAGGCTCTTCAGCGACACCATTTGAAAATCAGATTCCGCGTAGACAGCGGACATCTCAGAGGGATCGACACGGTCTCGGAACTCGACTGACGTCGTGCCCAGACTCGCAGCCAGACGCAGCAATTCCTTTTTTGCGACACCCGTGCCGACGATTACGAGGCGGAATCCTCGAAGATCCTCAACCTGATGCGCCGCACGGATCACGTTTGCCAGGTCCTGTAGGCGTCCAACATTGCCCGCATACGTCACTGTCAGTCCAGGAGCCAAATCGGGTGATACAGGGGAAGCTTCTGGACGCCTCACCCCCAGGAGCTCATCGCCGTTCGTCCAGTTGTACACGGTGTGCAGGCGCTCAGCTGAGACCCCACGTGCGCACAGCAGTCGCCCCATGGTTGGTGCGATGGCGACCGTCGCGGCAGCGGAGCGATAGGTGAACTCCAGCCAGGGAACGAGGATGGCATCGATGGCCCGCCTGAGCGCTTTTCCCGGCACCATCGACGATTCCGTAATCGATTCCGGCCACAGGTCCTGTACGTGCAGGACAAACGGTAGTCGGAGGGTTCGACGCCACACCAGCGGTGCAATCGACGCGGTCATCTGGCTTGCATACACGTAGATCACGTCCGCCTGAGCGACGTATCGCCCGGCCCCGAGCGTGCCAAACGCAAAGCTCAGGTAATTGGCGATTCGGCCAAACGGATTCTGCGAGTGGCTTATGAAAATCGGCACGCGTTTAACGTCAACCGCGCCGTCCATCTCCCTGTGCGTGAGCCGTTGGCGATATCCGGGATAGAGATGACCCTCGGGAAAATTCGGGTAGCCGGTGACAACGCGAACCGAATGTCCGCGCGCTGCCAACCCCGCCGCGAGTGTGCTGGAGATCTTGGCGTCCTCCGGTTTGTAGTACTGGCTGACTATGACGATCTTCATGACGCACGCGAGAGAAACGTGGTGAGTCGACCGATCACCCAAGCGATCTCGGCCTGGGACAGCGCCGAACCGCTCGGCAGTATCAGGCACGTCTGGAAGAGACGCTCAGCATTGCCGTTTGTCAGCGCAGGAGCCGACGCGAAAACGGGCTGGAGGTGCATCGGCTTCCACAACGGGCGAGTTTCAATTTCGTCAGCGCGCAGGAAAGCCCCCAGGTCCGAGCGAGACCAACCAGTCCGCGCAGAATCGATGACGATGGCGGTGAGCCAGCAGTTGTCTTCGTGATCATCCACACCGCCGAAGATCTCGACGCCGTCTACGCCAAGGAATAGCTGCCGATACCGATCGCGCATCGCGCGCCGCCGGCGGATCATCTCATCGAGACGCGAGAACTGCGCGCGACCGAGGCCAGCCAGGAGGTTGCTCATTCCGTAGTTGTAACCGATGTCGACGTGCTCGTAATGCGCCACCGGCTGGCGCGCCTGGCCGGCGAGGTACCGAGTGTGCGCGGCGAGACCGGCGTCATCGGTCAGCAGCATGCCGCCGACCGAAGTGGTCATGATTTTGTTTCCGTTGAAGGACGTGGCGGAGGCGCGCCCACCGGATCCGGCCGGACGCCCTCGGTGCTTCGCTCCGAAAGATTCCGCAGCATCCACTAACACTGGGACACCATACTCCGCCGCGATGGCACAGATCTCGGTGTAATTGGCGGCCTTGCCCAGCAGGTCGACGGGCACGATGGCCCCGATTTTCTGGCCGCTTCCCGAGAGCCGCTCAAGGGACTGACGGAGCAAGGTCGGATCCATGTTGCCGGTTTCGAGCTCGCAATCGATAAAGCTCGGCGCGGCCCCCGTGTAGACGATGGCGTTGGCCGTGGCCGCGAACGTCATCGTCGCCGTGAGCACCACGTCCCCCGGCCCAACGCCGAGTCCGAGCAGTCCCAGATGCAGGGCAGCGGTCCCCGAGCTGAGCGCAACAGCGTGTTTGACACCGACGCACGCAGCAAGCTCGAGCTCGAACGCATCCACATCGGGGCCAAGGGGAGCTATCCATCCCGACCGCATCGCGGCCATCACGTACTTCTCTTCGAGGTCACCGACGTCGGGCGAGGAAATGTAGATGCGGTTTGTCATAGACCAGCACCGCCTCGAGGATCATGCTTGGTCCAGGTGCCTTTATGCGTCGTCCGGCGCGAAACCGATCGCAGAATTGCTTCAATCTGAGCAACACCGCTGTCGATCGACATTAAACGGCTGTAGCACTGTCTTGCCGTCTCTCCCATGCGCGCTCTCTGTTCCGGCTCCAGTTCCGTGGCTCGAATGAACGCCTTGGCGAGCTGATCTGAATTTTCTGGATCGCACGCAAAACCAATTCCGTTGGCTCGAACGAGTGTCTCCACGTCCCCGCGCACCGTGCTAATTACCGGGATTCCATGTGAGAGGCTCTCCTGGAGCTTCGACGGGATCGTGCCGTCAAATATCTCAAGATTCTTGAGCGAAACGATTTGAAAGTCAGACTCGGCGTGAATCTCTCCCATATCCTCGGGTGCTACCCGGCCGGTGAAGGTGACGTTGCGTGCGTCCAGACGCCTGGCCAATTCCCGCAGTCTCTTTTCCGCAACACCGGAGCCGACAATCCTCACTCGGAGGTTGGGGATGTGCTTCACCGAGTTGGCCGCCTCGATCACGGTGTCCAGGCTCTGATAGTCCCCAAGATTTCCCGCGTAGACAATCGATACCTGGTCTGATGACGAGATTTTCTTCGATCCGATCTCCGACTCGCTGGCGTCGGGCTCGGTGGCCGCCCAATTGAGGACGGTGTGCATACGATTCTGTGGGACGCCGCGTTCGACCAGCATGCGAGCCATCGACGGCGCGATCGCGATGGTCGCAGCCGCTGTGCGGTAAAGGAAACGCAACCAGGGGTTCAGCAGTCCTCCGATCGCGCGCTTCGCGATACCGGCGCTCACCATGGACGAGCCGGTCACGGATTCGGGCCACAGGTCCTGAATGTGCAGCACGTAGGGTGTCCGAAAGAGCACGTGCCACAGCGAGGGGCCAATGGCTGGAGTCATCTGCGTGGCGTACACGTAAACCACGTCGGCGGAACGCACCCATCGCCACGCCAAAGCTGCGCTCCCGGCGAATGTCAGGTAGTTTGCCATCCGAGCGACGGGGTTGTAGCTGTGGCTGATGACGAGTGGCACGCGTCGCAGCTGGACGCCGTCCAGATTCTCGACGTGGTTCCATCGTTGCTGGTACCCCGGAAAGAGGCCGCCGTCTGGGTAGTTCGGGAAGCCGGTTATTACCCGCACCTCGTGACCGAGCGCCGCGAGACGGCGAGCGAGCGTATCGGGAATTCGAATGACTTCGGGCGCGTAATACTGAGTGACGATCGCAATCCTCATCGCGTCCTTTCGTGAGGACAACCGCTCCTCTCCGAGATACCAGGCAACCGTGCGTCGGATCGATGCCGCGAACTCGAATGGCGGTTCCCACTTCCAGCCGGTTGAGCTGGATCCAGCCTGAACCTCGAGCGACTCTGCGAGCCGCTCGATGATCGCCGATCGCCCGGTAACTCTCCCGGCAAGTCGCAGCAGTGCAAGGGGGCAAGGAAAGAGTCGACTTGTCTTTTTCATCGCGGTGCTTATCTCTCGGAAGAGCTGCGCAGTTGACGGGCTGAATTGGTCTCCGGCCAATACGAGTGCACCGGCGGCACTGATGTCGGACGCACTTTTTTCGAGAAGGTCGACGAGATTCCATACCGAAGTCATCGTGCGGCGGTTGCGAACGCTCCCGAGCGGAAGTGGCAACCCTCGGCGAGCGAGTGCCAGCGTCTTGGCGAAGTTTCCACCAACGGACGGCCCGTACACCAGCGGGCTCCGCACGATGACGATATCGAGGCCGGTCTCGTGCTCCACCTCCCGAAGGGTCATCTCAGCCTCGTGCTTTGAAATGGCGTACGGATCTTCGGGGCGCGGCTCGTCGAATGCAGTGTACGGCTTGCCGCTCGTCCCCTCGCCGTTCACCTTTATGCTGCTGAGGAACACCAACCGCGCAACTCCTTGTTGGGCTGCGGCACGGGCCAACGCTCCAGTTCCCGCCGTGTTCACCCGCCGAAACTCGGAAAGCGGGTCGGCTGCGGTGTCGTGCATCACGTGCACTCGAGCGGCCAGATGGATGACAACATCATTCCCCATGAGCAAGTCGGTCCACACCGTGTCTGGCCCGAGGTCCCCGATCACGACTTCGTTCGTTCCGGCAGGAGCCGCCCCGGCAGTCCGGACGGCAGCAGTGACTTCGTGGCCTGCCTCGACCAGATGAGAGCTCAGGTGACGCCCGACAAAGCCGTTGGCTCCGGTCACAAGAATCTTCATCAGACGCTCCCGTCCCCGCGTGCCGCGTCTCGTCGGTGTGATCCTCCGAGGGCGGAGGCAAACGACAAATATCCCGTCGCAGTCAGGATCATGAGTACTACCGCGACCCCCCATGTTTCGGGTGATACGGCAACCATCAGGCCCAGACTGGCGGTGCCCACACCGGCCATGGTCACGATCGATGCGACCTGTAAATGGGACAGACCGAGGTTGGCCAAGCGCTGGTAAGCATGACCGCGGTGCGCCTCGAACCACCGTTCACCACGAAGAACCCGTCCGAGAAGTGTCATGCCGGTGTCTGCAAGATAGATGAGTACCGGACCGACTACCGCGACGATGGGAACTCCCCTCGCAATCGCTGCGGCGGCGATGATGGCGATGCCTCCACCCAGCAGGTAGCTGCCCACATCGCCCAGGAACATCCCGCCATGCATCAGGTTCCATGGCAAGAAGCCGGCGAAGGCCACCGCCAAGATCCACCCCGCGGCGGTGAGCCACGGCGCATCTGCGATTATGCCCAGAGCGCCATACGCAGCCCCGACAACCGTTCCATGCAGGCCGGAGATACCGTTCACCCCGTCCATGAAGTTGGCCGCGTTAATGTAACCGGCGATTCCGACCGCGTAAAGCGCCGCCGCCCACCAGGAGCCGCCGATGTACGCGGCAATCGCGAAGGCGCCGACGAGGCCAATTGCCAGCTGCCCTCCGGCGCGGACCACAACCGCTAGCCCACGGATATCTTCGGCCAGTCCCAGGAGTCCTGCCGCGAGCGACACACTGACAATCACGATGAACTCAGGCCAATGCGCTGAATCAGGAGAGCCGATGAGAAGGATCCCGTAGCCGACCAGGATCGCCATCAGGGGAGCCAGCCCCACACCACGGACGACTGGGTGACTATGCAATGACCTCGAATTGGGAACGTCAATGACGCCCATTCGAAGCAGTATCGGCTTGAGCACGGCCGGGGCCAGCAGGCTCACGACGAGGACTGCGGCCAGCGTGATCACAATGAACAGGATCATGCGCGATCCGTCGCACCCGTGCCGGTGCGTCGTTCCTCCTGCTCATATCGACAGCGTTCTTCCCACCCGGCCCTGTCTAGATGGTGCGGTGAGATCGGATTGATCGATGCGTGAGAAATCTTGGGGTGCACGGGAGGCTCATTCGATTCGTTGTCGCCGAGGAGTTCCTCGTGGAGCTTCTCGCCTACGCGCAAGCCGGTGTACACGATCGCGATGTCTTTGCCCGACATATTGATCATGCGGCGCGCAACATCCAGTATCTTCACCGGCTCGCCCATGTCGAGGATGAGCACCTCGGCGGGGCGACCAATGCCACCCGCTTGCACGAGCAGCTGGCAGGCCTCGGGAATCGTCATGAAGTATCGCGTGACATCGGGGTGCGTTATCGTCAACGGCCCCCCTGCCTCGATGAGCGAGGTGAACGTCGGCAGCATTGAGCCGCGGCTGCCGATTACATTGCCAAAACGAACCGAGACGTATGTCCGCCCGGTCTCCAGGGCAGCCCACGCCGTGAGCCTCTCGGCCACGCGTTTGGAGTGGCCGAGCACGCTGGAAGGATTCGCGGCCTTGTCGGTTGAGATGTTGACGAATGTGGTGACGCCGACCGCACGAGCCGCCTCCAAAACGTTGAGCGTGCCGAGCACATTGGTCTTCCATGCTTCGTCGGGATATTGCTCGAGCAGGGGCAAGTGTTTGAGGGCGGCGGCGTGAAACACCACCTCGGGCTTCCGACCCTCAAAGATGACTTTTAAGGCCGCGGGGTCACGAATGTCCGCCAATACGACATCGTCGGTATCGAGCAATCCATGTCCCAGAATTGAGATCTGTACACTCTGCAGGCCTGTTTCGTCCCGGTCTAGCATCATGAGCTCGCTGGGGCCGAACTTGTGAATCTGGCGGCAGAGTTCTGATCCGATGGACCCGCCGGCACCCGTGACCAGCACCCTCTTGCCGGCTAAGTAGCCAGCGATCGATTCGACGTTAGTGTCAACGGAGTGCCGACCGATGAGATCTTCGATGGAAATATCGCCGAGGTCTTTGAGGCGCGATTTGCCTTCGAGTACATCCTGAAATGGTGGCAGGACCTTCACCTGAAGCCCTGCGTCAATCGCCGCATCGGTAATATCTCGCAGCAATGCCGCGTCCGCTCTGGCAATCGTCACAATGAGGGTTGTCGCACCGGTGGCTTTCGCGGCTCCGGCGAGCATGTCCCGGGTACCGAGCACGCGCACGCCATCCAACCAAACGTTTCGCTTCAGGGGGTCATCGTCGATCAGCCCAACCGGGAGAAATGGCGACTGGCTGTCGGTCTTCATCCGGCGCACGATTACCGCCCCCAGATAGCCAGCACCGTACACGAGAGCCGGGTGGGCACCATCGTTTGGAGCGAGCGAGCGTTCACCGAGGAGGCGTTTGACGTAGCGCACGCCGCCCATCAATACGAACGCGATAGGAAGTGCGATGACGACGGTGCTGCGCGGAATCTGAAGCGTCATGCCAAAGACCACGATGGGTGCCCCGAGAACGACCGATACCAACAGTACGGCCCAGAACAGGGCACGCACCTCGGCGAAACTGCCGTAGGCGTGGCGCCCCCGATAGAGAAAGAACAGCGATCCGACGCCGAACTGCACGACACACGCCGCCACGCACAATGTCAACAGCGGGAGCCAGGATATTGCCGAAAGGTTGAAATCGTAACGCAGAATCACGGCGAAAATAAGGGCAACGCCCCAGGCAGCATCATCCAGTGCGTACTGCGCACCAAAGCGCACCCAGGGCTTGGCCCGCCGCAGGGGAAGCGTTTTACCATTAGGGGAATGTTTTATGGGCACGGGACCCCTTTCACGGCTTAACGTACCCCGCATCCTCCCCGTTCGGGGGCTAGCGCAAAGCCGTCTTTATTTGGTAAGACGGTCGCGTCACTGTCGCGGACAGGCGAAAGAGCGACAGGACCGACTCGACTGCCGGCACCAGCTGCCGGGCCGATTCGGCATACACATCATCGCCGTGAGAATACGGGTCGACCACGTCGTCGTCCTCGGCTAAGGCTGCCAGCGCAACGACACCTCGCTGCGACGCTGCCAGGTCCCGGAGCGTACAGAAACGGGCCGTGGCATCATGGACGGGCAGTGCAGCCGCTGCGCCAAGATCGGACTCGGTCACGCCGCCGATGAGACGCGCGAACTCGCGGATGGTAAAGGTGTAGCGGACGGCGCGTGGCACGAGCTCCGCGACGGCGCGACGATGCTCGCGTGACATCGCGAACACGAGGTTCGCCGCATTGATCTGCTGGGCGGTGAGTTTCCGAGCAACATGGCCGGATGGGTCCCCGCCGAACTGATGGGACAGTGCGGCGGCCTGCTCAGTCATCCGCTCCCCGGTCAGACCGATCGTCCCGGAACTGGCCACGGAAACGTGTGGCCACTGGGCCAGCCCGGCCCGGAGAAGCTGCTCAGCCATCGGCGATCGACAGATATTGCCCGAACAGACCGTGAGGATGGCAAAGTCCACCATCAGCCGCGTCTGCGATTCATTTTGTGGAGTCGCCGATGCGTCTTGTGCCCTCCCCGATGGTCCTGGATCGCCTCGACGGGGAGAGGGTCACTATCGCCGTGACGGGTGCCGTAGGTGTACGAGCCGTAACCATACGTGCCCTGACCCTTGCCAGGAAGCATGGTGATGATCACGCCCACCAAGTGGCTGTCCACGCGCTCAAGTGCGCGCACCGCGGCGGCCAGCTCAGTGCGCGTCGTGCGCCCGGAGGCCACCACCATCAGTGCGCCACCGCACAGCTTGCTCAGCACCGCAGCATCCGTGACCAAGAGCAGCGGCGTCGCATCCACGAGCACAATGTCGAACTGCTCCGTCAGAGTTGCCAGCAGACGAACCATGGCAGCGGAGCCGAGAATCTCACTGGGATTCGGTGGCACGCGACCACTGGGCAACACAAACAGCTCTCCCGTGCCCCATTTCTGAAGGACGTCAGCAAGTTTGGCTCGACCGATGAGCACATCGGTGAGTCCGACGCCGCCCTCGATTTCCATGTAGTGAGCCAAGCGGGACTTCCGCAGGTCTCCATCGACCAGGGCGACTCGCGCCCCCGTCTCCGCCAGCGCGATGGCCAAGTTGGCGACCGTCGTACTCTTACCCTCGGCGGGAATTGAGCTTGTGACGACAAAACTGCGCGGACCGCCTTCGACACTGACAAACTGCAGGTTGGTACGAAGGGTTCGGAAGGATTCTGCCAGTGCATTCTTCGGGTCGGCGTGCACCACCAGCGGGCGTTTCTTGACCTCGGGGTCGAAGGTGATGGCACCGAGCATTGGCGCGTCGGTGACAACCTCAATGTCGCGCAGACCACGAATACGCGTGTCGAGCACGCTGCGCAGAATGGCGATGCCGCATCCGATCGCCAGACCGACCACCAGGCCAATCGCAAGGTTCAACGGGACCTTCGGGCTGGTCGGCAGCCGCGGTACGAGCGCGGGCTGGATGGTCTCGATCTTGACCGGGCTGGCCTCTTCTCCATCCAGCTTTTCCAGCTGGTCGACCACAATTCGGCCAAAATTCTTTCCAACGGAGTTCGCGATTTCAGCCGCGAGCACCGGATCTTCATTGGTCACCTTTATGTCGATAAGGACGGTATCGAGGGGGGATGAGGCATCGATCGTCAGCGCGAGCTGAGCCGCTGTGAGATTGAGGTTTAATTCGTCAATGACATCGTCCAGCACGACGGCGCTGTTGACGACTTCGACATACGAGGTCACCGCCTGGCGGGCGAAGGTCGTGCCCTGCGCCAGCTCGGTGGTGCCGCCACTTGCTGCCGTCCGGACCGAGACGTAAAGTCGAGTGGAAGCGACGTACTGGGGAGTGGTGATGAAGGACAATGCCGCCCCGCCGGCGATACCCAGCAGGGTGCAAACGGTGATGAGGATCCAGCTCGTTCGGAAAGTCCTGAGGAAGTCTTTCAGTTCCACGCGGCAGCCTCCGATGGGTACACTCAACAGCGATACAACTGAAAGAAATCCTCACTATATAGCGACAGGCGCCAAATAGCGACACCTCCGCGACGCCCAAATCTTCACGCTGCGCGGGTGCACGCTTGTTATCGACTGCCGCCTGCGAGGGAGCTCTGCATGCCGCGGATGCGACGGGCGAGTTCGGCTGCGGTGTCACCAACACGTTCGGCGAGCACCGACCGGTCGGCCTCGGGGATGTTTTCCTGCGGAAAGGTGACCGCGATGGCCGCGGCGGGCCAGCCGGCGTGGTCGCGCACCGCGACAGCGACGGATGCCATCCCCGCGGTGATCTCGCCGTCTTCGAGGGCGAAGCCATCCGTTTGCACGCGCGCAAGCAGCCGCCGCAGCTCGGTCGAGTTCTTCGGCCCCTGGCCATTGCGGGTAGAGAACGCTGCAGCATTGGGATAGAGCGCTCGCAGCTGGGCCGCCGGCAGTGCGGCCAGGAGTGCCCGCCCGCTCGCGGTGAGGTGACTGGGCAGACGCACGCCGACATCCGTCACCAGCGACGGCCGACGCGGGGCGCGTTCCTCGACCAGATAAATCACGTCACGGCCGTGCAGCACGACAAGGTGCGCACTCTCGCCGAGCCGATCGACGAGCTGCGCGATGAGCGGACGGCCCAGGTGCGAGAGCGGCTCCTGCCGTGAGAACCCCGTGCTCAGTTCGAACGCGGCGACCCCCAGACCGTAGCGACGTTCCTCCGGCAAATGCACCACAAAACCCCGCTCGGTAAGCACCGCGAGGAGTTGGTATACCGTCGAGCGCGGCAGGCCAAGGGACGTCGCGAGGGTGACAGCCGGCACCGGGCCGCGCTGAGTCGCCAGATGCGACAGTATGCGCAAAGCGCTATCCGCTGCGGGAACCTTCGACCGTGTCATCTGCTCGCCTCGGCTGTGACCAAAACACGTCTGTCCGAGATCCCGGACAGAAAGAGTCTATCTGTTGACCGCCGGACCGCTCCTTGGTGTCGAATCGAAGTATGACTCCCTCCAACGAATTCGTCACCGTCGGCACCGGACCGGTTTCCTTCGAGGACGTGGTCGCGGTCGCCCGCCGCGACGCCCGGATCGTGCTCGAACCGCAGTCGCTCGCTGGCGTCGACGCGACTCGACGGATCATCGACTCCCTCGCCGAAGACGCCGACCCGCACTACGGAATCTCCACCGGTTTCGGCGCCCTCGCCACGACCTTCATCACCCCCGACCGTCGCGCACAGCTACAGGCAAGCCTCGTGCGTTCACACGCCGCCGGCAGCGGCCCCGAAGTCGAACGCGAGGTCGTGCGCGCCCTTATGTTGTTGCGCCTGTCGACTCTGATGACCGGGCGAACCGGGGTTCGGCCGGCCACCGCCGAAACCTACGCCGCCGTACTGAACGCGCAGATCACCCCGGTCGTGCACGAATACGGATCGCTCGGCTGCTCCGGCGACCTCGCCCCGCTCGCGCACTGCGCCCTCGTCGTGATGGGCGAGGGACAGGCGCGGGATGCGACCGGTACCCTGCTCGGCGGAGGCGACGCCCTCGCCGCAGCCGGAATCGCGCCCGTCGTACTCGCCGAGAAGGAGGGCCTCGCCCTGATCAACGGCACAGACGGCATGCTCGGCATGCTCGTGCTCGCCCTCGATGACCTGGCCCGCCTGCTCACCACCGCCGACATCGCCGCGGCGATGAGCGTTGAAGCCCTGCTCGGAACGGATGCCGCATTCGCGGCCGATCTGCAGCAGCTGCGACCCCAGCTCGGCCAGGCCGACAGCGCCGCGAACCTACGCCGGCTGCTGCACGGCTCCGCACTGCTCGCGAGCCATGCCGGCCCGGAAGATACGTCGGTGCAGGACGCCTACTCGTTGCGTTGCGCCCCGCAGGTGCACGGCGCCGCTCGGGACACTGCCGCCCACGCCGCCCTCGTCGCCGGTCGCGAACTGGCCAGCGCCATCGACAACCCGGTCGTCACCGTCGACGGGCGCGTCTCCTCCAACGGGAACTTTCACGGCGCCCCACTCGGCTACGTGCTCGACTTTCTCGCCATAGCGTCGGCGGATGTCGCGAGCATGAGTGAGCGACGCACCGACCGTCACCTCGATGCAAGCCGCAGCAAGGGCCTGCCACCGTTTCTCGCGCACGAGGTGGGCGTGGACTCCGGGCTCATGATCGCGCAATACACGGCGGCCGGCATCGTGTCGGAGCTGAAGCGCCTCGCCGCGCCGGCATCCGTTGATTCGATTCCCTCCTCGGCGATGCAGGAGGACCACGTCTCGATGGGCTGGCACGCAGCGCGTAAGCTTCGCCGTTCGCTCGACGGACTCGGCCGGGTGCTCGCGATCGAAATCATGACCGCCGCGCGATCGCTCGACCTGAGGGCGCCGCTCACCCCGGCTGCGGCGACCGGAGCGGTGCGCGACCTCGTGCGCACCGTCGCTGCAGGCCCCGGGCACGACCGCTTTCTCTCCCCCGAAATCGAAGGCGTTGTGGGTCTCGTGGTGTCGGGCGCGGTGTGCTTGGCTGCCGGATCCGGATTGGCATAAAATTCGGCAAACCTTATAGCGACCTTGCACAACGCCTCCAACCCGTTGTAAGCACTGCGGCACCGTGCCATACTTGCGCCACGCTGGCCCGCCCGAGCCGCGTAAATCCATTACCCGAATGGATCAGGTGCCTCAATGTTGCTACCCGCCGCCCGCCGTCACACCGTTCGGCTTGGGCGCGCGAGACCACAGCGTCGGGCGCCGCGGGGCGCCACAGGTTGGCTGGTAGCGGTCGTCATCATGTCACTCGCGCTGTTCGGCGCACCGGTCGCGGCGAGCGCCGACGAGGTGCCCGTCGGCTCCCCCGCGAGCCCAGCACCAATCGCGACGGCGGAGCCGACCCCCACCGCAACGCCTACGCCTACGCCTACGCCAACGCCAACGCCTACGCCTGAACCGTCGACCACACCCACGCTCGAACCCGCACCCACGCCCGAACCAGCACTTGAGCCAATCGCCAGCCCTGCCCCACAACCGACAGCGGAACCGGCACCGGACGTCGAGTCCACACCCACACCAACACCAACACCCCTCCTAACGGAGGACCCCGCGCCGGAGCCAAGTGACGGCCCCATCCCGCCGGTGCCTGAAACCCCGCAACCAACCATTGAACCGACTGTCGATCCGGTTCCGGTCGCACCCACCGATTCCGTGGCGGCGGCTCAAGAAGCAGCCGCGACATCCGCTCAAGCGACGGCGACCGCCCGGGCGGCTGCTGCGCGAGCGCTCGCCGAACAGCGTGCCGCAGCAGAGCAGGTTGCAGCCCACCGCACTGCCGCCCAGGAACTCAGCATGGACCGGGCCGCAGCGCTGGCGACGGCCCTCACCCACTCCCAAACCACACAAGCCGCCCTCGACACCGCTCGCGGCGACCTGGAAGCAACCCGAGCAAGCCAGACGATCGCGCAGGGCCGCGCCACTCTCGTTCACCGCCTGGCCGTTGAGGCCTCGCAGCAAGCGAGCGTCTCCACCCGCAGCTTCGCCGTGCTCGCGCGCAAGCTCGCCCAACAACAAAACGGGGCCGGAATCGCCGATGTCTTTCTCGGCGGGCACTCGCTCGGCAACGTGCTCGACCAACTCAGCACGCTCGACCAGCTGGACCGCGTGACCGACAACATCGAGACGATCAAAGCCCAGGCCGAAGCGGACCAGGCGCGAGCAGACAAGCTGAGCCAGCAGGACACCGAGACGCGCGCCGCTGCGAGCTCAGTGCCGGTCGACGCGAGCCAGGCGACGCTCGACGCGGCCTCAAGCGACTTTGAGACGGCGAGTCTGGCGCTGGTCACCGCAGCATCGCAGGCGGCGAACGCCGCCGCAACCCTGGCAGCGCTCGATCTGCGCCCGATCATTCGCACCGACGTCGGCCAGCTTGGCGAGCAGGGTTGGGCCAACCCCGTGCACGGTGCAATAACGGATACCTACGGACCACGCCCGATACGCCCGCTCCCCGGAGTCGGCGCGTTCCACTACGGCACCGACATCGGGGCGGGCTGTCGGGCACCCGTCTTTGCAGCCACGTCCGGAATCGTGCGGGCAGCGAGCTCCGTAGGGAGTTACGGCAATTGGATCCTGATCGACCACGGGGAAGGCGTGCAGACGGGCTACGCCCACCTCACCAGCGGTGAAACCCTGGTCGCTGCCGGCGATCGGGTCACCGCTGGCCAGCAAATTGGCAGCGTCGGCAGTACCGGTCTGTCCACCGGCTGCCACTCCCACCTCGAGGTACGGGTCGACGGCGTGCGCATCGACCCGCAGACATTCTTTCTGAACCGCAGCGTCGTTCTCGGCGGCTGAAGCACGGCGCATCCGCCCGAACTTGCGGGTCCCTGAAAAAACAGGGCGGGACAGGGTCCGATTGGGGTGAATTCAGCGGGCCCGACGCAGAGCGCGGCGCTCTCGGGCGCCCTCGACCAATAGGTAGAGCACCGGAAGCACGATCAGGGTCAGCACAGTCGACGATACGAGCCCGCCGACGACCACGAGGGCGAGCGGCTGCGAGATGAATCCGCCGTGGCCGGTGAGGCCGATCGCCATCGGCAACAGGGCGAAGATGGTAGCGAGCGCCGTCATCAGAATGGGCCGCAGCCTGCGGCTCGCGCCAGCGACCAAGGCGTCGGACACCGACAGGCCGCGCCGCCGGTACTGGTTGACCAGGTCGACCAACACGATGGCGTTGGTCACCACGATTCCGATCAGCATGAGCACCCCGATCAGGGACGGCACGCCCAGCGGAATGCCGGTTACAACCTGGAGCGCAATCGCCCCGGTCGCCGCGAACGGCACCGACACGAGCAGCAGCAGCGGTTGCAGCAGCGACCGGAACGTTGCAACCATCACGATGTACACGATGAGAATGGCCACGAGCATGGCGACGCCGAGCTGTTGAAACGCCTCGGCCTGATCGGCGCTGACCCCGCCGAGCGTCGCGGTCGCTCCGGTCGGTAGCTTCGTGTCAACAAGCATCTGACTCAGCTGCGCGTTAGCCGCGCCCAGATCGTCGCTCGCGGGAGTCGCCGAAACGGTCGCCGTTCGCAGCCCCTTCGCCGTGGTGAGGGTGCTCGGCCCCTCGACCTGTTCGACGGTAGCGAGGGTATCCAGGGCCACCGATCCGGTGCGGGTCGGAATCTGCAGCGCCGCGAGATCAGCCGAGGTCGTCGGCGGCGACTGCGCCGACAGGTACACGGTCAGGTTGGTCTCGTCGATCACGATCGAGCCGATGGCGCTCGGCTGCATGGCCTGCGACACGAGGGTGCCGAGAGCAAATTCGCTCAACCCGACAGCAGCCGCAGCCTGCCGGTCGACCGTGACGGCCAGGTACGGCAGCGAGGCGGCGAGGGTGCTCGCACTCTCCCTGATGGCGGCGAGTTTCTGCACCGCGCTGAGAATGGAGGTCGTCGCGGTCTGCAGGTCGGCATCCGTTGCTGCCGTGACATCAACGGCGATATCGGAGGATGCCCCGAAACTGCTCGCGGCAGCCACCGAAATCTCGCCCACGTCGCCCAGTTCTGCGAGGGCCGTGCGCGCGTGGTTTTGCACCGCATCGGCGTTGGCGTCGTCGGCGGTGGTGATCGAATAGGTCACAGCGCTCGAGGCGGGCGCCCCGCCGCGAAAGGCGCTCGCTGCGCTTCCGCCACCGATGGACAGCTGCACGATGTCGATGCCGTCGAGGCCCTGCAGCGCGGTCTCGACCGAAGCGGATGCCGCATCCTGCGCCGCGAGACTGCTGCCCACCGGCAGCGTTTGCGTCACCCGAAAGGTGTTCTGCCCGGTTGACCCGAGAAAGTTCACCTTCATGAACGGCACGAGCGCACCCGTTCCGCCGAGCACGAGAACGGCCAGCAGCAAGGTCGCGACGGCATGCTTCAGAGTGAACCGAATGACCGGCAGGTAGCCCTTCTGCAGCCGTCCCGGATTCTCACCGACCGTGGCCGCCGCCGTGGGTGCAACTGCACCAGCCCGCCCGATTTCGCCCCGGGCCGGCTCGTTCGTTGGTTTCACGGTTGTCGGGGCTGCAACCGCCTCAAGGTCGCGTTCCTCGGGGCGTTCGGTGTCGGCGGCCACGACGGCTTTGGGCGCCCGCAGAAACCAGTACGCGAGCACGGGCACGATGGTCAACGCGACCAGCAGCGAGGCGAGCAGAGCGATCGTCACGGTCAGCGCGAAGGGGCGAAACAATTCCCCGGTCGATCCGCCAACGAAGGAGATCGGCAGGAACACCGTGACCGTCGTGACGGTCGAGGCCGTGATCGCTCCGGCCACTTCCCGGACCGCGAAGACGATCGTGGCGGCGCGGTCGGCGCCGGCAACAAGGTGCCGTTTGATGTTTTCAATGACCACGATCGAGTCGTCGACAACCCGGCCGATGGCGATCGTGAGTGCTCCGAGGGTGAGGATATTGAGCGAATAACCCACGCTCTGCAAGCCGATGAAGGTGATCAGCACCGAGGTCGGAATCGAGATGGCCGTGACCAGCGTTGCGCGCACCGAGAGTAGAAACAGGAGAATCACGATAACCGCGAAGCCGAGGCCGAGCAGGCCTTCCTGGGTGAGCGCGTCTATCGACTGCTGGATAAACGGCGCCTGGTCGAAGACGACCGTGAACGTGGCCGGCGCGACGGCCGCCTCGAGCTGCGGAAGCATGGCGCGCACCGCCTCGGAGACGTCGACGGTGTTGGCCGCAGGAATCTTGGTGACGGCAATGGTGAGAGCGGGTTCGCCGTTCACCCGGGAAATGCTCGTGACCGGGTTCTCAACGAGGTCGACAGTGGCGACATCGCCGATGGTCGTGGGAGCGTCATCCGCTGGGGTGGTAGCACCGGTGAAGCCGGCTGAGCTGGCAATGAGCGGCAGTGCCGCGATGTCGTCGACTGACCCGAGTGTCGAGCCCGCCTGTACCGACAGGGTCGTGTCGCCCTCGGTGATCGCGCCGGCCGGAAGAAGTGACCCGTTCTGCTGCAGCGCCGAAGTGATGTTTTGAGCGCTGAGCCCGCGCGCGGCGAGCTCGTCGATGTTGGGGGTGATCGTGACCCGGCGTCCGATGTCGCCGACAAGGGCGGCGCCGCGCACGCCGGCCACGTCGCGAATGTCGCCGAGCACGCTGCGTTTCAGTTCGTCGGCGAGCGCCGCGGTATCGCTCGACGCGACCGCAAGCGAGATCACCGGAAAGTCATCGATGCTTCCGCTGATCACCTGCGGGTCGACATCGGCCGGCAGCACGTTTTTAATGCGGTTGATGGCCTGGTCGATGCGGGATTCGGCCTTGACCAGGTCGGTACCGTAGGTGAAGGTGGCGCTCACCAGCGAGGAGTTGGTGTTGCTCGTCGTCGACGTCGTTTCGAGGCCGACCAGGCCCTGAATGGCGGTCTCGATCGGGGTAGACACGTCGTCATTAACGACCTGCGGCGAAGCACCCGGGTAGCTGGTCGACACGAGCAGCTGCGGAAGCTGCAGGGACGGAATCAGCTCCTGTTTGAGCCCGGTCAGGGCCAGACTGCCGAACACGGCCGCCACAATGGTGATGAGGGCGATCAGCGCCCGATTCTTCATGCTCACTACCGCGAGAAAATGCACCAACTCAGTATGCCAGTGCGTCACCTACGCCCGACCTTTAGACTGAATTCTCGTGACTCGTCGACTGATCCAATTGTTTATTGGCCTTTTTCTCTACGGAATCGGCATCGCGCTGATTGTGCGCGCTGGAATTGGCGTGGCCCCCTGGGATGTCCTCACGCAGGGCATCGACAACCACACCCACCTGGGCTTCGGGCTGATCACGATTCTCTTGAGCGGGGTCGTGCTGTTGCTGTGGATTCCGATTCGACAGAAGCCCGGTGCCGGAACGCTGCTGAACGCCGTACTTGTTGGCCCGGCAGCGGATGTGGGACTGTGGCTGCTTCCCGCCAACCTCGATCTGTGGGCGCGCATCCTGCTCTTCGCCGCGGGGCTGCTGCTGATTGCGGTCGCCACCGGCCTCTACATCGGGGCGCACTTCGGCCCCGGTCCGCGCGATGGCCTGATGACCGGCCTGCACAAACGCGCCGGCTGGAAGATCTGGATCGTTCGTACCGGCATCGAGGTGATCGTGCTCGGCATCGGCTGGGCGCTCGGGGGCAACGTGGGAATCGGCACCGCGCTCTTCGCCGTGCTGATCGGCCCCCTCTGCCAGCGCACGATCCCCTTGTTTGCGATCAGGCGCCCCGCCCCCGCCGGCCAACCGATTCTTGAGCCCACGCCGTAACCGAGCCCGAGAAAACTACAGATTCCGCTCCGCAAACACCACCATGGCATCCCGCACGAATTCAGCGCCGACCTGACCTCCATAGTTCGCCGCGAACCGCTCGTCCGCCACGTACAGTTCCGCCAACCCCAGAAAATACTCCCGGGTCGGCCCCGCTCCAACACCGGGCGTTCCCGGAATCCCGTGCAACCAGTCGAACTGCCGCTGTGCCAGTGCCTGCGCCTCCTCGCCGACGATATCGAGCCCGCGCACCGCAGCCGCCTGCCAATCGGCGCCCAGCGCTCGCTGGCGCAGCCGCCACGCGGTTTTCTCTGCCGTTGACATGCTCCGCCACCAGGCGTCGCTCTGGCGGTAGGCATCCGCTCCCCAGCGCCGCTCGACCTCCTCGAGGTACTCCGTGTGGTCGAAACCGTCAAACATGTTTTCTGCCATGAGTTGTTCCTCTCTGTTCAGGGTGTCAATCGTTTTTTTGACCGACCGAATTTGTCGGACCAGCCGTTGTTGTTCCTGCTTGAGCCAATCGAGGTGATGTCGAAGGGCGGCGTTTTCGTCTTGCTGCTGCCCAAGTACGTCGCCGATTGCGGGCAGTCCCAGCCCGAGCTCACGCAGCATCAGGATGCGCTGGAGGCGCACGAGTGAGTGCTCGTCGTAGAAGCGATAGCCGTTGCTGCCGACGCGGCTGGGCGGCAGCAACCCTAGGTCGCCGTAGTGCCGCAGGGTACGGCTGGTCGTCGACGCCAATCGCGCTACGTCCTGTATCGACCAGTCCATGTCGATCTCCTTTCGCTGGCATCTTCCACGATAGAACTTGACGTAACGTCAAGGTCAAGGTCAAGGTCAAGATCGAGAGGCAATGTCTCGTGTCGATGTCGGTGCCTCGGAGTACCGTTTAGCGCATGGCAACGTGGCACGAAGTTGAAGCGGATGCGCCGCAATTCGCGGCCCGGGTGCGCGCAATTTTCGACGCGGGCACCAACAAGACAATGGCCTCCCTGCGCCGGGATGGTTCCCCGCGCATTAGCGGCACCGAACTCGTGATCGAGCCCGCGCGCATCACTCTGGGCATGATGCCCGATTCGCTCAAACTGCACGATGTGCTGCGGGACCCACGTGTCGCCATCCACTCGCCGACCCTGGAACCGCCGGCTGGACCGCCGTCGGACTGGGCCGGTGACGCAAAAATGGCCGGGGTGCTGGTCGTCACCGAGCCGGCGTCAACCGATCCGCCGGGCACCTCGAGCTTCGAACTGCGGCTGTACGAAGTCGTGCTCACCTACATCGACCCCGACAACACGCACCTGGTTATCGAGTCCTGGCACGACGGCAGGGGGTGGGAGCGGATCAGTCGGCTGTAAGCCCACAGAACTCGGTGATCGTGTCCGTCAGAATGTCGGCGAGCGCGCGCACCGACGGGGCGTCGGCCCACTCGGTGTCGGCGTGCAGGCCTTCACCGTCGGCGCCGAACACGACGCACGGGATGCCGGCTTCGAGAATGAGTCCGGCGTCGGTCCAGAACGGTTCACCGCGGGTGACCGCTGGGCGCCCGAGCACTCGTTCGGCATTGCCGGACAGCGCACGCAGGATCGGCCAGTGCGGCTCGGCCTCGAACGCAGCGCGGGCCACCAGCCGGGTCAGCGCGAACTGGAACTCGGGCTCCTCAACAGCCAGCGCGGTGAACAGCGCGCGCAATTCGGCCTCGACACTGTCGGGTGACTGGCCCGGCAGCATCCGTCGTTCCAGGGTTAGCACGCAGCGGGCCGCGACCGTGGCCGCGTCGTCACCACCGGCGATCTTCGACACCCGAACCGCACCGTGGCCGAGGGTAGCGTGGGCCGGGGCAGCGTTCAGCCGCTGGCGCAGTTCGTCGAGGGCGCGCAGGGCCAGGCCGGCGTGCCAGATGGCATCGACGCCGCGCTCGGGCTGCGAGCCGTGCGCGGCCAGGCCGGTCAGTTCGAGTTCAAACCAGGCGAAGCCTCGGTGCGCCGTGGTGAGTTCGAGGCTGCTTGGCTCGATCACGAGGGCGGCGTCGGCGCGAAAGCTGCGCAGCACCTCCTCGGTGCCGATGCTGCCGAATTCTTCGTCGGCGACCAGCGTAACGATCACATCCCCGGCCATCCCGTGCACGGATGCCCGCGCCGCCGCCACGAGAATGGCCGCGAGCCCGCTCTTGGTATCGACGGCCCCGCGACCGTACACCCGGCCGTCACGGAGATCACCGCTGAACGGGTCGCCGGCATAGGTCGCGACGCCGACCGTGTCGAGGTGGGCGTTGAGCATGAGCGAACGGCCCGTGCCGGTGCCACGTTTCAGGCCGACCACCGACGGGCGCCCGGGAGTCTGCTCCAGCACCGTGATCTCGAAACCCTGCTGGCGCAGCCAGTCAGCGCACCAGGCAGCAATCTCGGCCTCCCCGGCGGCTCCCGGCACGAGGTCGGGGTTCACCGAATCGATGCGCACGAGCTGCTGCAATATCGCGACGGGGTCGGTCTCAAGGGGTAGGCGGGTCATCCCTAAAATCTAGGCCCTCTTGCGAAAGCGGGTGAATCGCTCCTTCGCGGGTGCTAGAGCAACCATGTGCCCGCTCTCGCGAAATTGGGCGCCGCCCTGGGTAGGGTGCAGCATGGGCAAGACATCGCGGTGGGGGCTGATTCCGGCGGCGCTGGTGAGCGCATCCGCTGTGCTGCTCTTTGCGTTGCGGATGCCGGCTCCCGGCTACGCAATGCTGGCCGCGGCGCTCGTGCTCGCGGTTCTGATCGACCGGGCGTTGTTTCGCGACCTGTTGCTGCTTGCCATTGGTCTTGGCATCATCAGCTCGATCTCGGTCGAGGCGAACATCAGCTACCCCAACATCGCGCTCATGGGCACGGTACTAAGCCTCTCGGTGCTCGTGCCCTATCTGCTCTCGCGCTTCTACTTCAAGGACCACGCGATTCGGTTTCCGATTCGCACCGGGCAGCGCTGGACCACTCTCGAACGCGCCTACCTGCCGATCGTGGTGCTGCTCGGGTACTTCATTTTGCCGAGCTACTTCATCGGAAGCGGCGCGTACCAGAACTGGCCGACGGTGACCACGCCCGATGAGATCGCCCGGCTGTTCGTGGGCGTGGGTTTTGTGGGCATCTGGGACGAATTGTTCTTCATCTGCATCGCCTTCGCCCTTTTGCGTCGGCATTTTGCCGACTGGCAGGCCAACATTTTGCAGGCCGTGATTTTCTCATCGTTCCTCTGGGAGCTCGGCTATCAGAGTTGGGGTCCGCTGCTCACTGTGCCGTTCGCCCTGCTGCAGGGCTACACCTTCGCTCGCACCCGATCGCTGACCTATGTGGTCTGTGTGCACCTTCTGTTCGACGTGGTGGTGTTCCTCGTGCTCGTGCACGCTCACAATCGCGACTGGCTGACCATTTTTCTGTACTGACCCTCTTGCTACTCTCAGGAACGCGCTATATCGTGTCCTTCAGAACACGCGATATAGCGCGAATTCACCCTTCTGAAAGGACAACCCAGTGTCACTGGAAAAATGGCTGGTCGCCCCCGGGCAGACCAAGATTATCGATGTCGAACTGGTGCGTAAGCTCAAGGTCGGCCTCATCGGCGGTACGGTCGACATCATCGGCCATGACGAGCCCGGCGCGCGCATCGAAGTGCACGGCGTCAGCGGCAAAGACTTGAAGATCTCCATGGACGGCGACCGCCTCGAGATCGATCACCCGCAGCTGCGCTGGGATAATTTCATCGAGGTGTTCGCGTCGTTTCGCGGCACAGCGCGCGCCGAGGTGAGCATCTCCGTTCCCCGCGACGTCGCGCTGCGTTTCGGGGTCGTGTCGGCCGATGCCCTCGTCTCTGGCCTCCGCAATGACGCGAAACTCAGCACCGTCTCCGGCGACCTCGTCATCGACGACGTGCAGGGTAACCTCGAGCTCAACGCGGTGAATGGCGAAATCTCGGTGCGCAATCACGTCGGAGCGATTTCCGTGCACACCGTATCGGGCGATATCACGGCGAGCGGCAGCATCCGTCAATTCACGCTCGACGGGGTCTCGAGCAACGTGTTCCTCGACCTGGCCGGAACGCCAGACCAGATCGTGACGAACTCGGTCAGCGGCAACCTCACCGTGCGGCTCGAACCCCGCGTTGCCGCGCGGTACCACCTCAACACCCTCTCCGGCACGCTCCAGCTCGACGACCACACCGTGCGCACCGCGTTCGGCAAGGGCTACGAGGGGTCCACCGGCGCCCTCGACGGCAGCTGGCTCGACGTGCGCTCCAATTCTGTGTCTGGCGACATCTCGGTCGTGCGCAGCGAATCCACGAGTCAAGCGGATGCCGCAGCGCCGGCCGCCGCTGACGCCCACGCCCCGCAGGACCCGGCATGAGCGCCATGTTCGCCCACGGGAGCCTGCGCCTTTACCTGCTGAGCCTGCTCGCCGAGCGGCCCCGACACGGCTACGAGCTGATCCAGGCGTTGAGTGACCGGTTCGGCGGCACCTACAGCCCGAGCGCCGGCACGATCTACCCGCGGCTAGCCAAGCTCGAAGAGGAAGGACTCGTCACCAAGCAGGCCGACGGCCGCAAGACCGTCTACGAGATCACCGATGCCGGCCGCGCCGAGCTGCTCGAGCGCGAGGGAGAACTCGGAGCGATCGAAGACGAGGTGACCGACTCCGTGCGACGCCTCGCCGACCAGGTGCGCACCGGCGTCAACTCAGCCATGAAAACCCTGCGCGCCGACCTCGCCTCGGCCGCGCGGCAGGCCCGCGATGCGACCAAGGGCGACCCGCGCGGCTACGACGGCACAGCCGCTTCGTGGGATCCCACCGGCTCGTCGACTTGGGAGCGACCCCGCCCGACGCCGGCAGCGGCCGAAGAACCGCCGTCCGAGAGCTCGACTGCCGACGCATCGACCGCTGCGGCATCGACCCCGCGCCACGATTCCACCCGGGCTCTGCGCGAGGCCGACATGGTGCTGAATGAGTTCCGGCAGCAGCTGCGCGCCGACCTTCGCACGCAGGCCTACCGGTCGGTCCTGCCGCCTGACACCGTTTCGTCACTCCGACGAAAACTCGCCGACGTGCGCACGACTATCCTCGCTACCCTGAACCCGTAGCCCGGCACGTAAAACCGGCAATGTTCGGGACACGCCGCTTTCGACCGAAAAGCACGGTGTGTCGGAATATTGCCGGTTTTACGCCGGCCAATCGATTTGACAGGGAACCGGGTAGGTGTAGTGTCGTCCCTCGTGACACCCGAGGCGAATGCCCCCGTACCAGAGAACCGTTCACCCAAGCGGTGGATCATCGGCGATCCGCTCCCCACCGAGCATTTGGACGGCCAGCTGCTGCCCAAACACCTCGCCCTGCCCATCTTTGCGAGCGACCCGCTGTCGAGCGTGGCCTACGCGCCGCAAGAACTTCTCATGATCCTCACGCTCGGTGGGCTCGCCTTCCTGAGCTTCGCGCCGTGGGTTGCCACGGTCGTCGTCGTGCTGCTCGTCGTCGTGGTCGCGTCCTACCGCCAGCTGATCAAGGCATACCCCTCGGGCGGCGGTGATTACGAGGTCGCCCACAAGAATCTGGGTGAGAAGGCCGGCCTGGTCGTCGCATCCGCTCTGCTGGTCGACTATGTGATGACCGTGGTCGTGTCGGTCGCGAGCGGCGTGGACAACATCATCTCGGCGATACCCGCGCTGGCCCCTCTGCGCGTCGAACTCGCCGTCGTGTTCATCATCTTGCTTGCGGCAGCGAACCTGCGCGGCGTTCGGGAGTCGAGCAAGGCCTTCGCCGTTCCGACCTACCTGTTCATCGGCAGCGTGCTGCTGATGATCGTCGTCGGCCTCGTGCGGGCCCTCCTCGGCGACGCCCCCGTCGCGGAGTCCGCCGGGTATGACGTTCAGGGTGAGAATCTGGCTCAGGCCGCGTTCATCTTGCTTCTTCTTCGCTCCTTCGCGAGCGGATGCTCCGCCCTCACCGGGGTGGAAGCCATCGCCAATGGGGTGCCAGCGTTCAAACACCCCAAGGTCAAGAACGCCCAACGCACGCTCACCCTGATGGGCGGCATCGCCATCGTTCTGTTCGTCGGACTGACCGCCCTCGCCCTCATCTCCCAGGTGCACTACGCGGAGCGCGCCTGCGACCTGATCGGCTGGGCCGAGTGCGCCACAGCTCCGCAGCGCAGCCTGATCGCCCAGGTCGCCGCCGCGACCTTCGGCGACTTCTCCATCATGTTCTTCGTATTGCAAGCCGCGACCGCAGCCGTGCTGCTGCTGGCCGCGAACACGGCCTTCAACGGCTTCCCGCTTCTGGGCTCCGTTCTCGCCCGGGACTCCTACGCCCCCAAGTCGCTGAGCACCCGCGGCGACCGGCTCATCTACTCCAACGGTGTCGTTCTACTGGCCCTGGCCGCGGTGGCGATCATGGTCGTGTACCAGGCCAACCTCACCGTGTTGATCCAGCTCTACATCATCGGTGTGTTCGTGTCGTTCACCCTCGGCCAGACCGGCATGGTGCGGCACTGGCTGAAACTGCTTAAGAAGAACCCGCCGAACCGGGGTTCGATCATTCTGAGCCTGTCGATCAACGGTTTTGGAGCCGTACTGACCGGAGTGGTGCTCATCGTCGTGACCGTGACGAAGTTCACCCACGGCGCGTGGCTTGTCTTCGTGATGATGCCGATTCTGTTCTTTCTCATGATGGGCGTCAACCGGTACTACCGCGACGTTGCGAAGGAGATCGAGGTCGACCCGGTCACGACCTTCGGGTCGCAGGGCGACCACGCGATCGTGCTCGTCGGCAAGATGCAGAAGCCCGTGCTGAAGGCCCTCGACTACGCCATCGCCGCGCGGCATGTCAGTCTCGAAGCGGTACATGTCTCCATTGACACCGCCGAGACCAAGGAACTCAAACGTGCCTGGGTCAGGCAGAACATCCAGGTGCCGCTGCGCATCGTCGCCTCGCCCTACCGCGACATCAGCTGGCCGCTGATCAGCTACATCAAGGAGCGTCGCCAGGATCACGGTTCCGAGGTCATCACCGTGTACACGCCGATCTACATCGTCGGGCACTGGTGGGAAGGCCTGCTGCACAACCACAAGGCGCGCCGGCTGCGCCAAAAGCTCATGCTCGTGCACGGTGTCACGATTGCCCTCGTGCCATGGCTGCTCGATTCCTCCGAGCTCATTTACGGCCGCCGCTCCCGCCCGATCCCCGGTCAAGACCGTCGTGGAGAGCCCGTGCGCTCCCGGCCGGTATCGCGCCGACCGCTCGCCCCTCCGGCGGGCACCGTGGACGGGGCGACAAAGTCGACCCCGATCGTCGGAACCGTTCCGCAATCGCGACCGTCGGCATCCCGTCGGCGCAAGCGCAAATAGCAACGGACTTGGTCTCGGGCTACAGCCTGGCCATGATCTGTCTGGCGATGATGCGACCGGCCCGGTTGGCGCCAACGGTGCTCGCCTGCGGGCCGTATCCGGCGAAGAAGATGCGCGGGTCGGTCCAGGACACGCCGGAACCAACCGAGACGCCGCCGGCTTTTTCCCGCAGCTTGAGCGGGGCCAGGTGCCGCAGCTCCGGCCGAAAACCGGATGCCCAAACGATCGCGTCCGCCTCGGTGAAGGTTCCGTCACTCCACCGCACACCGGTCGGCTCAATGCTCGAAAACATGGGGCGAGCCACGAGCACTCCCCGGTCGATGCCGGCCGCGATGCGGCGCGTTACCGGCACCCCGGCACCACTGACAATGCTCGGGAGGGCTTTGCCGGCCCGAGCCGCGCGATCCTGCGACATCACGGCCGCCACGGCGGTCACTTCCGCGAGCTCGTCGGTGTGACTGAAATCGATCGGACGACGTGCTACCCAGGTCAGGTCGCTCGCCACCCCCTCAAGCTCGAGCAGGAACCCGATCGCTGACGTTCCGCCGCCGACCACCACGACACGCTGACCGGCGAACGCTTCGCTCGAGACATAGTTCGCCGTGTGCACCTGCGTTCCTTCGAAGGTGCGCGCGCCCGGGTAATGCGGCACGAAGGGCGCACCCCAGGTACCGGTCGCGTTCACAATCATGCGCGCATCGGTTTTCTGGTCACCGAACACGGGCGAACTCGTGGCCACGACCAGGTCGGACTGCATGGGAGCCACGCTGGTCACGGTCACCGGACGCACGACATTGAGTTCATAGTGCTGCTCGTAATCGCGATAGTAGTCGCTGACGACGTCGCGGGCCGGCACGGTATGGTCGGCCGTATCGAAGCTCAGGCCGAGTTCTTTCATGCCGGGAAGGTCGTTGACGCGGTGCGCCGACCCGAGGTGCAGGGCCTGCCAGCGGTGCTGCCACGCGCCGCCCGTGCCCGGGCCCCGGTCGAAGATAATAAAATCGCGGCCGGCCACGAGCTCAAACCGACGTAGGTAGAAACCAACGGAGAGCCCGGCTTGGCCGGCGCCGATGATGACGATGGGCACGCTGACGTTGCCCGTCATGTCACCCCATTCCTACGGATTAGCCGTGCGAACGGCGTCCGCGGGGCACAAGGCCCATCATGCTAAACTAAACTCTAGTTTTTACACATTCCGTTCGGCAAATCCCGAGGGTCTCGCGACTCGCTCGGCCTGGCATCGTAAGGGGGTCACGCATGGGGCGCGGCCGTCAAAAAGCAAAGCACACCAAGGTAGCTCGGGAGCTGAAGTATTTCAGCCCGGATACCAACTACAACGCGCTCGAACGCGAGTTGACCGGGCATCCGTCCGACCCGCGCCTCGACGAAGACCTCGCTAAGTGGCCCGAGTACGAAGCGGACAAGGCGAAGAACGCGGCCGGAGATGGCGCCGGTGATGGTTCCACGGATTCCGCCGACGATGACGATGACCCCGACGGCGACGATGACCGTTATGTGGATCACTACGCCACCGAAGACGAGAAAAAGCGCGCCTAAGCGTCGGTCGGCTTGCCCCGGCGTGACCCGCGGGTCAGGATGAGACCCGTGGTGCAACCGACCAGGGCGGCGACTGCTGACAGCCCGAGTGCGGCGAAGTATTCGTGGTCGTCCGGCATACCAGCGCTGCTGGGCGGGCTAGCTTGCGTAGGCCCCGACGAGGCGCACGGCTCCACCGTTGACGCCCTTGGCACCCTGCTCGAACCCGGTCAGGTCGTGAGCAGCGCGCGAAACGCGGCCGGTGACCCAGGCGGGAATGCCGCTCGTGGCCAGGCGGGCGATGACCGACGAAGCGGATGCCGCATCCACGACGGCAAACATGCCCACTCCGAGGTTCCAGGTTCCCTCCGCGCTTTCCAGCGTGGACCCGGCCATGTCGCCGAGCACCCGGAAGATGGGGGCGGGCGACCAGGTGGACCGGTCCACCTCAACCCAGGACCCGAAGGGCAGCACGCGGGCGAGGTTTGCCGCGATGCCGCCGCCGGTGACGTGGCTGAGCGAGTGGATGGCGCCGGCCAGTTCTGGATCGTTGATCACGTCGAGTAGCGGGCCGGTGTACAGGCGGGTCGGTTCCAGCAGAACTTCGCCGACCATGCCACCGAGTTCAGCCGACGTGTCGGTGTAGCCGATGCCGCGCTGCGCCAGAATATGGCGCACGAGCGAGTAGCCGTTGGAGTGCAGACCGCTGGAGGCCAGCGCGATGACGACGTCACCGGAGAGAACCTTCTCGGCGCCGAGCACCTGGTCGGCCTCGACCACTCCGGTGGCCGCGCCAGCCACGTCATAGTCGTCGGGTCCGAGCAGGCCCGGGTGTTCGGCCGTTTCACCGCCGACGAGAGCGGTTCCAGTCTCGGAGCAGGCGCGGGCAATGCCGGCCACGATCGAGGCGATGCGCTCTGGCACGACCTTGCCGCAGGCGATGTAATCGGTCATGAACAGCGGGCGGGCACCGACCACGATGATGTCGTCGACGACCATGCCGACCAGGTCTTGCCCGATGGTGTCGTGCTTGTCGATCGCCTGGGCGATGGCGACCTTGGTGCCGACACCATCCGTCGACGTGGCCAGCAGGGGCTGCCGAAATTTGGTGAGGAACGACACGTCGAACAATCCAGCGAAGCCGCCGACCCCGCCCCAGACCTCTGGGCCGTGTGTCTTGGAGACGGCCGACTTCATGAGCTCGACCGCGAGGTCACCGGCCCGGGTGTCGACTCCGGCCGCTGCATACGTGGCATTGGAACTAACGCTGGAATTGCTCATTCTGGTCTTCCCGGGTCACCGAACGGTACTTGGCCCAATCGAGCAAGGGCTTCTTCTTTACGAACGGAGGGCGCCAGTACGGCTTCCAGGTCGGAATCCGGACCGGGGTCGCATCCGTTTGAGGCGGCAGGCCGCTCCAGCAAATTCTTGCCAAGGTGCTGCGATTCCGGTAACGCGATCGGGTACACGCCGGTGAAGCAGGCCGTACAGAGGCGTTCGCGCGGCTGTTCGGTGGCCTCGATCATGCCGTCTTCGGAGAGATAGCCGAGGCTGTCGGCGCCGATCGACTGGCGTACTTCGTCAATCTCGAGGCCGGTAGCGACGAGTTCGGCGCGGCTGGCAAAGTCGATTCCGTAAAAACACGGCCAGGTGATCGGTGGGCTCGAGATGCGCACGTGCACCTCGGCGGCGCCAGCCTCGCGCAGCATGCTGACGAGAGCGCGTTGGGTGTTGCCGCGCACGATCGAGTCATCGACCACGATGAGGCGCTTGCCCTTGATGACGTTCTTGAGCGGGTTCAACTTCAAGCGGATACCGCGCTGTCGGATGGTCTGGGACGGCGCGATGAAGGTGCGACCGACGTACGAGTTCTTGACCAGGCCCTGCCCGAACGGAATGCCCGATGCCTGCGCGTAGCCGATAGCTGCCGGGGTGCCGGATTCCGGGGTGGGAATGACGAGGTCGGCTTCGACCGGATGCTCGGCGGCGAGGCGGCGCCCCATCTCGACCCGGGCCTCGTGCACACCGCGACCCGCAATGGTGGTGTCTGGGCGGGCGAGGTAGACGTATTCGAAGACGCAACCCTTGGGCTCGGCCTTCGCAAATCGTTGGGTGCGCAGCCCGTTCTCGTCGATGGTGATGAGCTCACCCGGCTCGACCTCGCGTACGAAGCTCGCACCGACAATGTCGAGGGCTGCGGTCTCGGAGGCGACGACCCAGCCGCGTTCGAGGCGGCCAAGCACCAGCGGCCGCACCCCCTGCGGGTCGCGGGCCGCATAGAGTGTCGTTTCGTCCATGAAAACGAGGCAGTAGGCGCCGCGAAGGCGCGGCAACACCTCTAGCGCCGTGTCTTCGAGGGTGTGATCGAGATCGCCGGTGAGCAGGGCGGTGATCACTGCGGTGTCGGTGGTGTTACCGCGGGCGAGTTCGCCATCAACCTGCGGATATCGTTCGCGCACGAGCTGCAGCAGCTCGGCGGTGTTGGTGAGGTTGCCGTTGTGGCCGAGGGCCACCGTTCCGCTCGAGGTACGCCCGAGGGTCGGCTGGGCGTTCTGCCAACTCGACGAACCCGTAGTGGAATACCGAGTGTGCCCGACAGCGATGTGCCCGAGCAGGGTACTCAGCGAGGCCTCGTTGAAGACCTGGGAGACAAGCCCCATGTCTTTGTAGATGAGGATCTTGCTGCCGTCGCTCGTAGCGATTCCGGCCGATTCCTGACCCCGATGTTGCAGGGCATACAGCCCGAAGTAGCTGAGTTTGGCTACCTCTTCGCCGGGAGCCCAGACACCGAAGACGCCACAGGCATCTTGCGGGCCCTTTTCGCCTTGAAGAAGATCGTGATTTAACAGTCCGTCGCCACCGGGCAAGCCGCAGCCTCTTTACTTCTCGTTGAACGCTTGAAAATCATCGTTGGGAGTGCCGGAGCCAGGCTCAGCGGTACGCAGTTCGTTGGTACTAACCTCGTTCGCCCCCAGTCTATCCGCGACGACCGACACGTGTGATCGACCGATGATCCGGTCGATGATGAGGGCCACGACCGCGCCGAGCGTCGTGCCGACGGCGAGACCGCCGAGCAGTAGGAAGCCGAAAATCTGCACCCGGTCATACTCGTCGTTCTCGGGAAAGGAAATCGTGAGTATCAGGGCGAGCAGTACGCCGACAATGGCGCCGAGCAGCATGAAATTGCGGTAGCGCGGCGCTCGATGCACGGTCACGGTCGTCTCCGCCAGTACGGTCTCACTGGCGGACGCCGTGTCGGCGACGATGTCGGCCGACGGGTCCTGGGGCTGCTCGGTGGAACTCACTCGCTTATTGTCCCATGGGCAGATGGGAGACTGACTCTATGAACACGATTGCGGTACTCGGAAGCGCCAACATGGACCTTGTCGTGCGCCAGGCGCGCCTCCCCCTGCCCGGTGAGACGATCTTCGGGGCCGGTTTCAGCACGGTCCCGGGCGGCAAGGGGCTCAATCAGGCGGTCGCCGCCGCTCGACTCGGCGCAGACGTGACCTTTCTGGGAGCGGTGGGAGCGGATGCCTATGGAACCGAGCTGCGCGCGCTGCTGGTGAGCGAGGGCATCCGTTCTACCGAGCTCGCCACGGCGGATGCCCCCACCGGCACCGCGCACATCTCCGTCGTGGACAGCGGCGAGAATTCGATCGTGGTGGTGTCGGGGGCCAACGCCACCGTTACCACCCTGAGCGTGGAGCAGCGCACGGTCGTTGCCGATTCGTCGTTTCTGGTCATGCAGTGCGAGCTGCCGATCCGGGTACTGGTCGAGGGGCTCGCGCTCGCTCGCGCGGCCGGGGTGTTCACGGTGCTGACTCCGGCGCCGGTGGTGCCGCTGCCGACCGGATTTCTCGCCTCGGTCGACCTCGTCGTGCCGAACCAGGGCGAAGCCGCGGAGCTCACCGGGGAGAGCGACCCGGTGCGTGCGGCGGAGGTGCTCAGCGCCGGCGGTACCTGGGCGATCGTGACGCTGGGTTCGGAGGGTTCGGTCGTGGCCTTCGACGGAGAAACCCTGGGCCTCGCCCCGGCTCGCCCGGTGACGGCGGTCGATACGACCGCGGCTGGCGACACCTTCGTCGGGGCGCTCGTGGCACGGCTGGCGGTCGATTACGTGCGCGGCACCGAGGTCACTCCCGACGACATGATCGAGGCGGTGCGCTACGCCACGGTGGCGTCCTCGATCGCGGTGACCCGCGCCGGGGCGACCACGTCGATGCCCGCCCAGGCCGAGGTTGAGGCAATCCTCAGGTAGTGCGCAGAAAAATGCCCGGTGGGGTGGCTCGACCGGGCCCGCTTTACTCTCTCCTGACCCGGCTCAGGAGCGGGTGCGCACCACCCGAATAGTAACCACCGCGATTGCCGTGGCGGCCACGGTACCGAGCAGGATCAGAGCGATCGTCCAGATGGTGAACGGCACCACGTCGTCGACTACACTGATCTCACCCACTACACCGACGTCGTCGGCCGCGGTGTGCGGGGCATTATCCGTTGGTGCAGCGGCGATCTCTGCAGCGAGCGCCGCGCTCGCTGTGTCGGCCAGGGCCTGCGAGGCGGGCGTCAGCACGGCCGGAACCACGGTCCGCGGCGAACCAGACCCGGTGGGCGCCGAAACGCGGGGTATCGGCGGCTTGGGAACCGTCACCTCGGGCACCACGACCGGCGCTGCGACGGTCAGGGTGCGCACCTCGGAGTAGGCGACGGCTCCGTAGGGGTCTTTCGAGTAGGCGTACCAGCCATGGGTGCCAAGGCCGGGGTTCCACCGCGCGGTCACGATGGTGCCGCTCGCCACCGTCTCAAACGCTGCGATCGCGGTCTTGCTGAGGATATCGACGGTGAAGGCATCCGTTGCGAGGGATTTCTGCATCGACGTCAGGCCGAAGGCGGCGTACGGAACCGTGAACTCCTGGTGCTGAGGGTCGAGGGTGGGATCGTTGGAGTTGTACACGTCAAGATACGGCGAGTAGGTGCGCACGCTGATCTGCTCGGCGGCGTTGTCGAAGTGCAGCAGCCGCAAAAACGACTGGCCGCCCTCTGGCAGGCCCTGGTAGTCGAACAGCATCTGGTAGACCGAGCGGTCGGGGGTGCCGTCGCCGTTGTCGTCGAACGTATCGATGCGCGTGAACGCGTCGTGGTAATGGCCGGAGAAGACCATGGCCACGTTGGCGTTCGGTGCGACGACCTCGTCATAAATCTGCTGGGGTACTGCCCCGAGACCGCCGGTGGTGAGCATATATTCGTGCAGGTTTAGGATGGCGGTGCGCTCGGGATACTGCGCCAGCACGTCGTTCAGCCAGGCGATACCCTCGGCGCTCGGCGCCCATCCGAGGTAGAGCATGATGAAGTCGATTCCGCCGGCAGTGATCAGGTCGTAGTGGCCGCGGTTATCTTCGAAACTGTCGCCGTACCAGGGGTTACCGTCGTAGCGCGCGGCTCCGAAATTGGTCTTGTACGCGGCGTAGTCGGCGTCTTTCTGGCCGACGTCGTGGTTGCCGGCCAGCACTCCGTATGGCAGCTGGGCGTCGTCGAGCATGCGGTAGGCCGCATTGGCATTGGTCCACTGGTGTTCGTCTTCGAAGTTGTCCACGATGTCACCGGTGTGGAACAGATACTGCAGGTTGATGGCCGAGCGCTGCTCGAGCAGGTAGTCGTGAATGTCGAGCTGGCGCTGGTAGAACGTGTCGTTGTAGTACTGCGTGTCGGATTCCACGGCGAGCGTGAAGTCGTAGTTCGCCCGCGCGGTATCGTTCACGTTGTTGACCGGCAGGGCGCTTGACCGTTCCGAGAGGGCGGCACCGGCGAAGCCCTCGGAGTGCTGGATCAGCACGGTGATGACCTGATTTTGCACGTGGTCGAGCGCCGGCACCATGGCGTCGAGGGTGAACGCGGTCGCGCCCTCGCCAATGGTCACGTGTCGGTCGAACTCCTCCCACCCGCCCGTGGTGAGGTTCTGCACGTAGAGCAACACCTTGGCGTCGTCATTCGCGGTGCCGTCCCAGCGCACCCGCGCGGTGAAGTCAGCGCCAGCATCGGCTGGCACATCAACCTCGAACAGTTGGTAGGGAAACTGCGAGTCGGAGGTCACCGGCTCGGCTGCGCCGTCCAGCCGAGCCATCGCGGTGACTTCGTCGCCGGTCAGTAGTGTTTTGGCGGCCCGATCAGTGCCATTAGCGATGGCTGTGGTGCCCGAGTAGCCGCGCACGCTGCTGTCGGCAGCGGATGCCACGAATCCCCGCCGCAGCGTGACGTCCAGCTGGTCGCCGGTCGGGTCGGTCGCCCGCGCGGTGAGGCTGAGCGGTCCCGCCCCGACGATGGCGCCGTCGAGCGGCGTGATCAGTTCGTTGCCGGGTTCCTCGACCGGGGTGGAGAAGACCGTACTGAGCTCGCTGACGTTGCCGACGTTGTCCCTGGCGGCCAGCACCAGGGTGTGCGCACCGTCGGCCAGCTGGATCGACGAGGTCGCATAGGGCAGCTCGATGGCCCGGCCGTCGAGGGTCGCGGCGAGCGTGGCGAAGCCGGCACCGGCATCCGTCGCCGCACCGTCGATGATGAATTCGCCCTGGTACAGCTGGCCCGAAATTGCGGATGTCGTCACCACCGGAGCCGTGTTGTCGACCGTCACCGAGCGTTTCACCGTGTCGATTCCGTTACTCGCCTGCACGGTGTGCGCGCCGTCGGCGACCGCGGTGGTGTCCCAGGAATGAGCGACAGCCAGGTACGCGTTGTCCGGGATGGTGAAGCTCGCGTCGTAGAAGTCGAGCTTGCCGGCGCTGTCACCCATGTTCAGCGCCAGGCTGGGGTCGGTGTAGCCCCTGGGCTGCAGGCTGCGCCCGTCGGGCAGCACGAGGCGGGGGTTGCGAATCTGAAAGTCGTCGTTGTTCTCGTTCGGGTTGATCTCCGGGGCGACCTTGGACCCAGCCCAGACACTCACGACGAGGTCATTGCCCCGGGTCACGTAGGTCAGCGGCACCGGCGTTGCGATGGTCTCCCACCCCTCGGGGATGCCGTCGTCGAAGATGCGCAACACGTCGGGGCCGACCAGCACACCATTTTGAAAGAAGGTGTTCACTGCGGTGACCTCGAACACGAACTGCGGGGCGAACTCAAGCTCGAGGCTCGTCGGCACGACCTGCTCGTCGATGCTCAGGGTCATTCCGCCTGTGCTGCTCTCGCCTGCAGCCGAGAGCACGGTGCTGCCGGCGATGAACTGGCCAGCGGTGACGTTCAGTCGCACGGGCGAGTTGTCAACCCCGGTGAGGTCGACCCGCACGACTTCGGTGCTGGCTCGGGTACTGCCGTCGCTGGCCGTGAAGTAGTACTCGTACCAGCGCTTGCCAGTGAGGTCGACCCGTTGCAGGTCGTAGCGGTAGCCATCGGCGCCGTCGGTCGACAAGTTTGTGGTCATGAATTCAGTGTCGATATTGCTCTTGAGGTGTAACTCGACGGTTAGGGCCTGCACATTGTCGGTGACAGTGGCCGACAGGGCGAAGTTGTCGGCCGGGTCGATTTGGCCGAGGGTACGGTCGACGATCACCGGCAACGTCGAGTCGGCGGCGACAGTCTTGAGGTCGCTCGGCACCTGCGCCGCGAAAACGTTGCCCGGATTGGCCGCGGCCTTACCGAGGTTCAGCTGCCGCCCGGGATTACTGCTGTCAATGCCGTATTGGATTCCGACGTTCGGGTCGACGTCGTCGGCATTGGCGAGGTTGTAGTACGCCGTGTTCACGCTGAAGCCGGTGTTGGTCAAAATCTCTATTCCGCGCGCCGAACCGTTGGCCATTCCTCCGCTGAAAACCTCGACCAAATCCAGGCCCATCGTGAGGTCGGAGCCGAATGCAGCGTTGAAGTCCGTCTCGGTGAGGGCGTCGTTCTGGCCGTTCTTGATCCAGAACACGAGGTTTCCGCCGGGGGCGATAACGACGTCGCTCGGGGTGCTCGGCCAGCGCACCGTTGAGCTGTTGGTGAGGTCGGCCAGCGGATACAGGTAGTTGAGCGTGTAGTCCCCGAAGTTGATGGGAGCCTCGGTGGCGTTGTAGACCTCGATGAACTCGCCGCCGTCGGCCGACCCTACGTTGGTCGTGTCTGGGGTGATCTCGGTGATTTGCAGCGGGGCGGTGTCGGCATTGGACGGGGCCGTCGGGGTGGCCGTCGGGGTCGGGCTCGGAGTCGGAGTCGGAGTTGTGTCCGGGGCCGGGTCGCCAGGGGTCGGCGTGCCGAGCGATTGCACCAGCTCCTGCGATGGCGATGTGCTCGTTGTCGGGGCGCCGAAGTGGGCGCTTTTATCGACTCCCACGGAGCCGGCCGGGTAGACGGCCCAACTGATCGAGGCGTCGGTGCCGTCGACGATGCGGATTCCGCGCCCACCGCCATTTGCCATACCCGGCTGTCCGGTGACCCGCACCACCGGATACACGTCGGCGGGGCTGGTCTCCGTGGCGAAATGCGCACGGAAATCGGCTTCGGTGAACGCCTGGGTGTTGACGGTCGTGGTGGTGTATTCGATCCAAAACACCGTGGTTGCTCCGGCAGCGATGGCGGTGCCGGCCGGGATGAAGAAGGGTACGTCTTTGGTGCGGTCATCCGAGTCAGTGAAGATGTAGGCCAGGCCGATGCCGGCGGCCGCGACGTCGATGTCCACGGTCGTTGTGTTCGTCACCTCGAAGAACTCGAAATTGTCGTACCCGGCGTTGTCCGGGGTGACTTCGGTGACCAGCAGTGGCGGAATCACCACCTGCGTTGCCGCCGAGGCCGACAATCCCGGGGCGCCAGCTCCGGCGCCGATCAGCAGCACCAAGCCAAGAGCGATCAGCCGCGGAAGGAAGGAGCGGGAAAGGGTGCGCACGAAGTAGGCCTTTATTTCATGGTCGGTCCCACTCAAAGTAGAGGCGTCATGAGGCCGGTCTGTGACTTTCCGGTGAACGGACGGGGCGTTACCAGAACGGAGGAGCGCAGGCCGTCACGCACTGACACAATCACGCGCGCCTGCTCCAGCCCGAGTCCAGCACGTCCGAGGTGGAGAGCACCAGCGCCATTGACTCAACGCAAACCTACGACGAGCATCCAAACTCAAGCACTACGGAAGGGGCAGTACCGGCACATGCCCGGTCAGGTCGGCCCGGGCTCCGGAGGCGTGGATCGCGCCGCTCGCCAGACCGTCCGCCCAGGGCAGGGCGCCGGTGGCGAGCGCAAGCCAGGTGGCGGCATCCGTTTCGATCACGTTGGGCGGGGTGCCGCGAGTGTGGCGGGGGCCGGCGACGCACTGCACGGCGCCGAATGGAGGCACGCGCACCTCGAGGGTGTTGCCTTCGGCCTGCTCGGCGAGCAGTTGCAAGGTGTAGCGCACGGCCTGCGCGCGGATGTCTCGGCTCGCGCTGGTGCCTCCGGCGAGCGCGGCAAGCGCCTGACGCACGGCCGCCCGGCCAGCTCCGTCGTCAATTCGTGCTCGTGCCATGGTTCCAGTCTGCCGGATCAGCGCGAGGCCTGTCGTCCACGACAGCCAACGATGACTGGACACTTCGAGTGAGATAAGAAGTCAGATCGCGACCGAACCAACGCAGCGTCCGCTCCGAAGCAACCATGACCGGTGGGATCTCTCTCTCGCCGGACACTTATCAAGGAGACACAAATGAAACGATATTCAATGGGGATTTTCGGAGCCTCGATGGCTACCCTCATCGCGGTAGCTGCTCTCGGATCCGGCGCGGCTCAAGCGCAGACTGCGCAACCCACCGGCGCCGATAAAACGGTAACGCTGAGCGCAAACCTCACGGAGCTCAACGGCTCCGGGGCGTCCGGCACCGCTACCGCGGTCGTTCGCAACCAAAAGATCAAGCACATCGAAGTGCAGGCATCCGGCCTGACGCCAGACGCTCCGCACGCGCAGCACATCCACTACGGGGAACAGGCCCTGAACGAGTGCCCAACACCGGCGCTGGACAGCAACAGTGACGGTCGCCTCAACACAGTAGAAGGCATTCCGGCCTACGGACCGGTCGTCGTATCGTTGAACACGACGGGCGACACGACCCCCACCAGCTTCCTGGACATCACCCGTTTCCCCGTGTCTGAAGGTGGCAGCTACAGCTACAGCCGCGACGACATCCACATCGCAAAGGTGGAGGGAACCGGAACGGCCAAGGAAATTGCCGATGCCATCCGCGCCGGCGAAGGCGTCGTCGTGATCCACGGGATCGACTACAACGGCAACGGCACCTATGACTTCAGCGCCGGTGCAAGCGAGCTCAACCCGAACCTGCCCGCAGAAGCGACGGACCCGGCCGCCTGCGGTCTCCTGCACTAAGAAACGCATTTAAGAATTCCCGCAGGCACGAAACGCGATGGCCCGTCTCTACAGGCGGGCCATCGCTCTGCCAAACCGCTGCCGCCATGGTTCGGAACCTGCGCGGGTCTGGCGGAGCGAAATCGTCGGCCCACGGCATCCGATAACCTAAAATGGTGAAAATCTTGGTTCTCGGTTCCGGTGCCCGCGAGCACGCCATTATTACTGCGCTGCTCCGCGAAGAGCCCCAGCACTCGATCACGGCCGCTCCCGGCAATGCCGGCATTGCCACCGATGTGCCAGTCGTCGCGCTCGATGCAACGGATGCCGATGCGGTCGCCAACTATGCCATTCGCGAGAACGTCGAACTCGTCGTCATCGGTCCGGAGGCTCCGCTCGTAGCCGGAGTTGCCGACGCGCTGCGCACCCGTGGCATCGCCGTGTTCGGCCCCGACAAGGCCGCCGCCGCGCTTGAGGGCAGCAAGACTTTCGCCAAGCGCATCATGGATGAGGCCGGGGTTCCCACCGGCCTAGCCGTTCGCGCCGGTACCCTCGCCGAGGCCGAAACCGCCCTCGACGAATTCGGCGCCCCCTACGTGGTCAAGGCCGACGGCCTCGCCGCCGGCAAGGGTGTGCTGGTCACCCCTGACCGCGCCGCCGCCCTCGCCCACGCCACGTTCTGGCTCGAACATGGCAGCGTACTGATCGAAGAATTTCTCGACGGCCAGGAGATTTCACTCTTTCTGCTCAGCGACGGCGAGGACGTCGTGCCGCTCTCCCCCGCTCAGGACTACAAGCGTCTGGGCGACAACGACGCCGGCCCCAACACCGGCGGGATGGGTGCGTATTCACCGCTGCCCTGGCTCGACGCCACCTTCGGCAGCGAGAACAAGTTCGTCAACGAGATCATCGAGACCGTCGCACTGCCGACCGTGCGCCAGCTCGCCGCCGAGGGCACCCCGTTCGTCGGGCTGCTCTACTGCGGCCTCATCTTGACGGATACCGGTATCCGCGTGATCGAATTCAACGCGCGCTTCGGAGATCCAGAGACTCAGGTCGTGCTGCCGCGCTTGGTGACGCCGCTGTCTGGCCTGTTGTTTGCCGCCGCGACCGGCGGTCTGGGCGCGCTACCGCGACCGGAATTTTCCGGCGATGTTGCAGTGACCGTTGTGCTGGCGAGCGAGAACTACCCAGAAAATCCGCTGGTCGGGCGCGAAATTACCGGACTCGACGCCGCCCTCGCCGTTCACGGCGTCACGATCGCGCACGCGGCGACGGCACTCATCGACGGAGCTCTCGTGTCAACCGGCGGCCGGGTGCTCAGCGTCGTCGCGGTCGGCGACACCTTCGTCCAGGCCAGGGCCAGGGCGTACGAGGCCCTCGGCCATGTATCACTTGAAGGCTCGCACTTTCGATCTGACATCGCTGCCCGCGTCGCCTGACCCTCGACATCCGCTCGCCGAGCCGTGAGGTTCAGCCCATTTTCGCGAAGGATAAGGCCCAACCTCACGGCTCGGCGAGAAATTTGTCGTCGATGCCATCCCCTAGCGGTGGTTTAGGTGCGCCGGCCCATTGCCCGAAACTTGGACACCCGGCGGGTGAGCAGCTCGTCTACCGGCACGCTCGCGAGCGTGGACAGCTCGTACTCGATGGCCGCCGCCATCCGCTGGCAGAATGCCCGACCTTCCTCCGCTGCATCGGGGCGCTCGTCGACGATGTGGTCGACGATCCCTTTGGCAAAGAGCGACGCAACGTTCACGCCCTGCGCTTCCGACATGGCCGGGGCAAATTCCGTCGTGCGGTGCACGATGGCGCTCGCGCCCTCGGGCGGCAGCGGCGACAGCCAGGAATGCTGCGCGGCAATGGTGCGGTCGGCCGGTAACAGTGCGAGTGCCCCACCGCCGGCTCCCTGGCCGAGCAGGACCGACACGCTGGCCGACCGCAGGCCGATGAGCTCGTGCAGGGAGCGGGCGATTTCACCGGCCATCCCGCCCTCCTCTGACTCCTTCGACAGGGCCGCCCCGGCCGTATCGATCACGGTGAGCAGCGGCAGGCCGAGCTCCTCGGCGAGGCGCATACCTCGGCGGGCCTCGCGCAGCGACCCCGGGCCCATCGTGGTGTCTCGCGACGGCCGCGGACGGATGTGGCCGAGAACGATGCAGCTCTGCTGCCCGAATCGCGCCATGGCGAGCATGAGCCCCGGGTCGTTTTCGCCCTCGCCCGTGCCGTTGAGCGGCAACACGTCGTGGGCGCCGTAGGCGAGTAGCTGGCGCAGGTCGGGCCGGCGCGGGTTTCGCGAGATTTGAATGGATGCCCACGCGCCAGTAGGAACGGGCCGCACCTGCATGGTCGCCGGGACCGCTACCGGGGTGGTCGCCGTGCCGGTGAGGATGGTGAGCGCCCGGTCGACAATTTCCGGCAGCTGCTCGGGCGGAACAACGGCGTCGATCAGGCCCTGGTTGAACAGGTTTTCGGCGACCTGCACGTTCTCCGGAAACTTCTTTCCGTAGAGCGCTTCGTACACCCGCGGGCCCAGAAACCCGAGCAGCGCGCCCGGCTCCGCCACCGTGACGTGCCCGAGCGATCCCCACGACGCCATGACCCCGCCCGTGGTGGGGTGCCGCAGGTAGACAAGATACGGATGCCCCGCCTCGCGATGCGCCCGCACGGCGGCGGTGATCTTCACCATGGAGAGAAAGGCGAGTGTGCCCTCCTGCATGCGGGTACCGCCGGAGGCCGGCCCGGCCAGTACCGGCAACCCGTCGCGGGTGGCGCGCTCGATCGCGTCGACGATACGGTCCGCGGCGGAGAGCCCGATGGAGCCGGCCAGAAAAGCGAACTCGCTCACCACGATCGCTACCCGACGCCCGCGGATCAGGCCCTCACCCGTCAGCACGGATTCGTCACTGCCGCTCTTCTGCCGCGCCTTCGCCAAATCAAGCCGGTACGCCTCGTCCGGGTCGGGATCGACCACGGGCTGGTCCCAGCTCGAGAACGATCCGTCGTCGAGTACCACCGCAATGAGTTCGGCGGCGCTGAGGTGGCGGGTTTTCGGTTCGGTCAACGCGTTTTCCTTCTGCACGTTAGATCCCTTCCACTGCGCGATTGAGCCAGTCGCGTATCTCGGTGCCGTGCTGGTTGAGCACCGGCGGAGCAGAGTGCGTGGTGTTGGTAGTCTCGGCGGTGTCGGCGGGTCCGAAGAACCGCAGCGGCGGGCCGGGAAGACTGATCTTGCCGAGAACGTCATGCTCGACGTCGATCAACAGCCCCTGCGACAACACCTGATCCCACTGATAGACCTCATCCAGTGAGCGCACCTTCCCAGCCGGAATTCCGGCTTCCGCGAGCTTCTGCAACAACGGAGCGGCGTCGAACCGAGCGAAGACATCCGTTATCGCCGCCTTGAGGCTCTCCCGGTTGCGCACGCGGTGCGCGTTGGTGGCCCACTCGGCCTGGGCGGGATTGAGGCCGAACTCGGCCGCGAAGGTGGCCCAGAGCTTCTCACTTCCGATGCTGATCTGCACGCTGCCGTCGCGACACGCGAACAGGCCGTAGGGTGCGATCGACGGATGGTGGTTGCCCTGGGCCTCTGGCACTTCGCCCGCCACCGTGGCGCGGGTGCCTTGAAAGGCGTGCACTCCCACGAGCGCGGCCAGGAGCGAGGTACGAACGATCTGCCCCTCCCCCGTGCGCTCGCGCTGCAGTAGGGCCGCGAGGAGCCCGAAGGCTCCGTACATGCCCGACAGCAGGTCGGCGATCGGCACCCCCACCCGCTGCGGGTCGTCGGGGCCGGATCCGGTGAGCGACATGAGGCCGGCTTCGCCCTGCAAAATCTGGTCGTAGCCGCTGCGGCTCGACTCGGGGCCGTCGTGGCCGAAACCGGTGATCGAGAGGATGACGAGCGACGGGTTGAGTTCGTGCATCGCCTCGGGCGAGAATCCGAGGCGGTCCAGAACACCGGGGCGGAAGTTCTCCACCACCACGTCGGCGCGCAGCAGCAGGTCGCGCAGCACCGCGCGGCCGTCGTCGCTCTTCAGATCGAGAGCGATCGACTCCTTGTTGCGGTTGCAGGAGAGAAAATACGTCGATTGCAGGTTGTCGTCGGGACCGACGAACGGCGGACCCCAGCCCCGGGTATCGTCTCCCATTCCGGGATTCTCCACCTTGATGACGCGTGCCCCGAGGTCGGCGAGCATCATGCTCGCGTGCGGCCCGGCGAGGGCACGGCTCAGGTCAACGACCAGATAGCCCTCGAGTGGACCTTTCGCTCGGGTCTGAGTGTCCGTGCTCATATTCAGTCCTCTCTCGATGTGCGGTATGCGGTGTGCGTCTACAGCCAGCCGGGTAGGACCAGCACCGCCCAGGCGATGGCGGGGCCGGCCACCACGACGATGCCGCTGTAGGCCAGGATCTGCTTGTAGAAGCGGTCCTTGTCGACGTCGTCGGGGGCGTTGGCCAGCACGAGGGCACCGTTCGTGGAGAACGGTGACACGTCCACGATGGTCGATGCCACGGCGAGGGCGCAGATCACGCCGATCGCGCCGATTTCGCCGGTGGCCAGGAACGGCACGGCGAGTGGAATCAGGGCGGCCAGGATGGCGGTGGAGGAGGCGAACGCCGAGACGATGGCGCCGATGTAGCAAATCAGCAGCGCCGCCAGCAGGGGCATGCCCAGGTTGGCTACGGCATCCGACACGTACTCGATGGTGCCGGCCTCTTCGAGGACGCCCACGAAGGTGAGCATGCCGCAGATGAGCAGCACGGTCGACCAGCTGATCTTGTTGACGGCACCCTTCTGCGCCGCGGGCGAGACCAGGGCGAGGATGACGGCGATGGTGATGGCCACGAAGCCGACATCAACCTTGAAGCCGAGCGCGATGACGGCCAGGGCGATGAGGCCGGCGATGGTGATCAGCTGAGGAATGCGTTCTGCACGACTCGGCGTCTCTTGTGCGCCGTCACCGGCAGGGTCGCGGGGGCCGTAGATACCAGAACCGAAGCCCTTGAACGCCACGTCGCCACCGGCCCTGGCGCCTACGCTGACCGCCATCCGAGCTTCGGCTGCCTGCTCCACGAAGTGTCCGACCCGGCTCGAGAGGAGCCCCCGGCCACCGAGCACGATGAACAGTACGACGGCGATCAGGAAGTTGAAGATGAGGCTCGACAGGAATACCGCCGTGGGGCTTGCGTCGAGCCCCGTGGTCGAGATGAGGCTGTTGACGATCACGCCGTAGACGGCGATGGGCGAGAATCCGCCGCCCTGCGCTCCGTGAATCACCATCATGCCCATGAGCAGTGGGCTGATCTTGTACTTGCGGGCGAAACCGAGCGCGATCGGCGCCACGATGGCCACCGCGGCCGGAGACAGGGCACCCACGGCGGTGATCACGGCCGTGATGATGAACATGATCCAGGGGATGAGCGCGACCCGTCCACCGACAAGTCGAACCGACCCGCGCACGAGCAGGTCGATCGTGCCGTTACCCTGCGCGATCGCGAAGAGGTATGTGACCCCGACGAGTGTCAGGAAGAGCCCGCCGGGGAAATTGGCGAGAATGTCGGTGGTCTCCATGCCGAGGAAGACGGCGCCGAGCAGGAAAGCACCGACGAAAGCCAGCGCCCCCATGTTGACGGGAAGTAGCGTGGCGGTTAGAAACATCACCGCCAGGATGATGATCGAGATGATGGGAGCGGACATCCTTGTTCCTCCATGATTCAAGCGAATGTGGGCTATTGGCTCACTGGACTAGCCTCCTAGATAGTAGGTGAGTTTGTCAATGCCCGTGTACCCTGAGGGTCACACTTCGATGAGGAGGCACACGCGTGGCCCAGGAATTAGAACCCCAGCCCCTGTCGCGAGTGTCGAAACCACGGCTGTACGAACAGCTCGTGGCGCAGCTTCTCTCCTATATCGAGTCGGCTCACCTGGGCCCAGGCGACCTGCTGCCCGCCGAGCGCGATCTTGCGGAACGTCTCGGCGTCTCGCGCGCCACCCTGGCGCAGGCGCTCGTCGCCCTCGAGGTACTCGGAGTCATCGATGTTCAGCACGGCACCGGCGCCGTGCTCGTCTACCGGCCCAGCATCGCAACGGTGATCAAGGGACTCCGCGACCACCGAAACCGGCTGCCGGAAATCGTGGAAGCCCGCAGCACCCTGGAGGTGAAGCTGGCCGAGCTCGCCGCGCTGCGTCGAACCGATGCCGACCTGGCCGCGATCGAGAACGCCGTGCGGATCATGGCCGAGGAAATCGCGGTCGGCGACCGCGGCGCGCACGGCGACGAACTCTTCCACCAGGCCGTCACGGCTGCCGCCCACTCCCCCGTACTCGCCCAGCTCATGACGTTCATCGCCGAGATGATTCTCGAAACGAGATTGGAGTCTCTGGCCCAGCCCGGCCGGCCCGAGCAGTCCCTGGCCTCGCACCAAACGATCACCGCGGCGATCCGGGCGCAGGACGTCGCGGCCGCGAGCGCGGCGATGCTCTCGCACATCGAGCTCGTCTCCGACGTTGCCCTGCTGAAGTAAGAGAGAATACAAGCGTGACCGAATCCGCCCAGCCCACAGCATCCGTCGCCCGCGATCTGCCGGGATGGCTTCATGCCTACTCTGGCAAGGTGCGAGACCTCTATATTCCCAGCGACGGCAGGACGGATGCCCCGGCCGACCTGGTGAGCGCCTCCCGGGTGCTCGTGGTCGCCAGCGACCGAGTGAGCGCGTTCGACCATGTGCTGGAGCCGGGCATCCCGGGCAAGGGCGAGCTGCTCACGACCCTCAGCCTGTGGTGGTTCGACCGGTTGACCGGCATCCCCAACCACCTCGTCGCCGACCACGAACAGGTGGGGAGCACCGTGCGCGAGCTCATCCCCGCGCCCGTCGCCGGCCGGGCAATGCTCTGCCGCACCCTCGACATGTACCCGATCGAGTGCGTTGTGCGCGGGTACCTCACGGGCAGCGGCTGGAAGGAATACGTCCAGTCCCAGTCGGTGTGCGGCATCGCACTGCCGGCCGGTCTGCAGAACGGCGACCGGCTGCCGGAACCCATCTACACCCCCGCTTGGAAGGCTCCAATGGGCCAGCACGACGAGAACATCACGTTCGAACGCACGGTCGAACTCGTCGGGCCGGGCATTGCCGCCGAGCTCCGCGACCTCTCGCTCGCCCTTTTCGCCACCGCCGGAGCGATTGCCGAGAAGGCCGGCGTTATTCTCGCCGACACCAAGTTTGAATTCGGCGCTGACCGGCTGACCGGCATGACCGTGCTCGCCGACGAGGTGCTCACGAGCGACTCCAGTCGGTACTGGGACGCCGACGCCTGGCGCACCGGTACGACGCCCGACGAGCGCATGGCCAGCTTCGACAAGCAGATCGTGCGCGACTGGCTCGCCGCCCGCTGGGACGGTACCGGTGCCCCGCCCGAGCTGCCGGCCGAGATCGTGGAGCAGACCGCGGCCCGCTATCGCGAACTGCTCGAGCGCCTCACCGGCGCCTGACCTCCCCACCCAGTCGGTTCGCGCGGCACACCAGGGCGAACGGATGCGCTCCCGCTCGCGGAATAGCCGGGGCGGCACCCGAGTTACCTCTGTCGTGACTCCTACCGCGAAGGACCTGCTGGCCGCCGAAACCGGAATGGGCGCGGTGTCCCTGCGCGTGGGCAACCTCGACGCCATGATCGCGTATTACCGAGACGTCGTGACGCTTGAGCTACAGAGCCACGACGGACCGGTCGCCGTGCTCGGTCGCGGCCAGACCCCGCTCGTGATTCTGCAGCACGCCCCCGAACTCACCGCCGCCGAACCGCGCTCGGCTGGGCTGTACCACACGGCCATTCTGTTCGACACGCAGGCCGACCTCGCCGCCGCCGTGTACTCGATCGGCACGAAATCCCCCGGAACGTTCACCGGCAGCGCCGATCACCTGGTCAGCCAGGCTTTCTACTTCACCGACCCGGAGGGAAACGGCATCGAGTTGTACTGGGACCGCGACCGCACCCTGTGGAGTTGGGCCCACGGCCAGGTTGAAATGGCCTCGCTCTACCTCGACCCGAACGCGTTCATCTCTGAGCATATGTCGGCCGAGCCGAGTGAGGGCCGCGCCATCGTCGGCCACGTGCATCTCTCGGTCGGAGACGTCGCGAGCGCTCGCGAGTTCTACGTGAACCGTCTCGGCTTCGAGGCGACCGCGAACTTCGGTCCCTCCGCCCTGTTCGTCTCGGCCGGCGGCTACCACCACCACATGGCCATGAACACCTGGGAGAGCTCGGGCAGCGGCAAGCGCCGCCTGGCGCTGGGTCTCGGCGAGATCAGCATCATCGTGCCCAGTATCGATGACATCGGTGCCCTCAACGAGCGGATGACCCACTACAGAGTCGACACCAGTCACGATGGGCAGACCCTCGCATTTGACGACCCGTGGGCCAACCGCATCCGGGTGCGCTCGGCGGAAGCTGCCACACCGGTCGCGGCGCCGTAACCGCTCAGCGGGCGGCGCGGGCGGCGCGGCGGGTGAGGCCGTGCACGGTGGCCTGATAGTCCTTGACGTTGAGCGGGCGGCCGGGCAGCTTGGGCCGGGGCGCATCGGCCGCACGCAAGCCGTCGAGCACGATAGAGAGCTGGCGACGCCATTGGCCGGCATAGCCGGCGCCGAGGCTGCCCAGCGATCCGACCATGGTGACGAGCACAGCGAGGTCGACCGCGTCCACGTCGCGGCGCAGCGTGCCATCCTTTTTCGCGCGGGCCACGAGACTCGCGATGAAGCCGTCGAACTCGGCGGCGGGTCGCGCCGACGGGTCCAGCTGGGCCATGCGGCGCAAAATAGGCGGCAGCGCCGGTTCAGCGACGAGCCATTCGGCGACCCGTTCGGTGTAGATGACGAGCGCCTCCCACGGGTTGGGCGCCGCTTCGATCTCCCCCCGCACCGCGTGCAGTTCGGCGAGGGCAAGGTCATAGAGCGCGCGTACCAGGTCGTCTCTGGTCGGAAAGTTGCGGTACAGGGTCGCCACGCCGACCTCGGCCTGACGCGCGATCTCCTCGAGTGAGGCATCGATACCGTGCTGCGCGAACTGGGCGCGCGCCGACACAACGAGGCGGTCACGGTTCAGGCGGGCGTCGCGCCGACGGGGCGGCACGGGCGATGACTTCTCGGATGCAGACGGGGTTGGCACGCCATCCTGAGGCTTTCGGGTCGGCGGGGTCATGCGCTCCAGTCTAGAACTTTGACCGGCAGGGTTCGCCTTGGTGTTGCGCCCGCCGCTGCGACCTGCGCACAATTTGAACAAGCCGAACGGAACCCGATGACTCTCAAGAACAACACTCGCGAATTCGACCCCAAGATCGTCACGGATTTTCGAGAGAAGATGAGCTATGGGGCCTACCTCGACCTGCCCACTCTGCTCGATGCGCAGAAGCCGGTCAGCGTTCCGGAACACCACGATGAATTGCTCTTCATCATCCAGCATCAAACCACAGAGCTCTGGCTCAAGCTGGTACTCCACGAACTGCAAGCGGCCATCGAGGCACTGCGTCAGGACCAGCTCGCGCCAGCCCTTAAGGGCATCGCCCGGGTCAAGCATATTCAGCGCACCCTCACCGAGCAGTGGTCGGTGCTCGCGACCCTGACGCCCACCGAATATGCCCAGTTTCGGCATTTTCTCGGCAACTCCAGCGGGTTCCAGTCGTATCAATACCGCGCGGTCGAGTTTGTGCTCGGCAACAAGAACCGCCGCATGCTCACGGTGTTCGAAGCGGATGTCCCCGCCCACGCCCTGCTCACCGCCACGCTCGAAGCGCCCAGCCTCTACGACGAGTTTCTGCGCTATTTGCACCGGGCCGGCTTTCATATTCCGGCCGATGTGCTCGAGCGTGACGTGACCGAGGCCTGGACATTTCACCCCGAGCTCGTGCAAACCTTTCGTGGAATCTACGAGAACGCCAGCGAACACTGGGCCGCCTATGAGGCCTGCGAGGAACTCGTCGACCTCGAGGACAACTTCCAGCTCTGGCGGTTTCGCCACCTCAAGACGGTGCAGCGCATCATCGGTATGAAGCACGGCACCGGGGGGTCGAGCGGCGCGGCCTTTCTGCAGAAAGCCCTCGAACTCACTTTTTTCCCGGAGCTGTTCGCCGTGCGCACGGAGATCGGCGCGTGACCACTCATTTTCTGGCTGGTCGAGGCACCGTGTTGCCGGGCTTTCTCGACGCGCACGTGCACCTCGCCCTGATCGACGGGACTCTTTTGCCCGGTGGTGGAGTCGCCAGGGCGATCGACCTCGGCGGCTGGCTGCCTGACGGTCTCAACACCTCTCTGCCCGATTTGGCATGCGCACACCAGTTCATCACTGCTTCCGGCGGCTACCCCTCGCGTGCAGTGTGGGCCGAGCCCGGCTGGAGCTGTGCGGTCGACTCAGCAGCGGATGCCGCCGTCGCGGTCGATCTGCAGGCGGCGGCCGGAGCATCCGTTCTAAAACTCACCCTGAACTCGCTGGCCGGGCCGGTGCTCGGCACCGAGGCACTGGCCGCGGTCGTCGGCCGCGCACACGAGTTGAGGCTGCCGGTCGTCGCACACGCCGAGGGTGCACGGCAGGCCGATCGCGCGTTTGTGGCCGGAGTGGATGCGTTCGCCCACACGCCCTTCTCGGAGCACCTCGCCGACGATCTCGTGACGGCGATGGCCGCACGTATGACCTGGATCAGCACGCTGGACATTCACGGCTGGGGTCGCCCCACCCCCGCATTCGAGATTGCGAGCGACAATCTACGTCGGTTCCACGCGGCCGGCGGCCGGGTGCTGTACGGTACCGATCTCGGCAACGGGCCACTCCCGCTCGGGCTGAACCCCCGTGAAATCGCGGCGCTGCTCGGCGTCGGTCTGTCCCCCGGCGACGTCCTGACCGCGCTCTGCTCGCCGGCGCCGCTCGGCCTGACCCTGGGCGATAATCGGGTGACCTTTATACCGGGCGAGCGGCCGCAGGATCCGCGGGATTTCACCGACTGGCTCGTCACCGCTCGCGCCCTCACCCGCCCCGAACTCGAGGTTCTCGCATGACACCCACTATGAACGAAGCGACCGGCCTCGACGTCCCCCTCGCCTTTGCCCGGCGGATGGACCGCATTGACGGCCTGGCGCACTATCGCGCCAGGTTTCTGGGAACCGACGCCGACGTCGAGACCGCCAACCCACGCTCCTACCTCGACGGCAACTCGCTCGGTCGCCCGCTGCGGGCCAGCGCCGAGCGCATCGCCGACTTTCTGCAACACGACTGGGGCACCCGGCTCATTCGCGGCTGGGACGAGCAGTGGATGGACCTGCCATTGCAGATCGGTGACGACCTCGGCCTGGCCTGCCTCGGCGCCGAGCCCGGGCAGGTTTTCGTCGGTGACTCGACCACCGTGCTGCTCTACAAACTGGCCAGGGCCGCCGTGGATTCACGGCCGCGCCGCACCGAGATCGTGCTCGACAGCGACAACTTTCCCACCGACCGATACGTTCTGGAAGGCATCGCGCGCGAGCGCGGCCTGACACTCCGCTGGATCGATTCCGATACCGAGGGCGGTGTCACCGCCGAACAGGTGCGCAGCGTCGTCGGCCCGCAGACCTCGCTCGTGCTGCTCAGCCACGTGGCCTACCGTTCCGGCTACCTCGCTGACATGCGGGCCATCACGGCCGTCGCGCACGAGCACGACGCCCTCGTGCTCTGGGACCTGAGCCACTCGGTCGGGTCTGTCCCGATCGAACTCGACCGCTGCGACGTGGACCTCGCGGTCGGCTGCTCCTACAAATACCTGAGCGGGGGCCCCGGTGCTCCGGCCTTCGGTTATGTGAAAAGCGACCTGCAGCCCGTGCTGACCCAGCCGATTCAGGGCTGGATGGGTTCGCAAGCCATTTTCGAGATGGGGCCGGGGTATCAGCCGGCCACGGGCATCCGTCGATTCATGAGCGGCACGCCTGCCGTGCTGGGCATGCTCGCCATGCAGGACACCATTGCCATGCTGGGCGAAGCCACGATCGGGTCTGTACGAGCCAAGTCGGTCGCACTGACCGAGTTCGCGATCACGCTCGTTGATGACTGGCTTGCGCCGATGGGGGTCACCGTTGCCTCGCCGCGCGAGCAGACCCATCGCGGCGGGCACGTGACCATCAACCATCCGCTTATGCGCCAGGTCACGAAGATTCTGTGGGACAACGATGTGATCCCGGATTTTCGGTCACCCAACGGGCTGCGGCTCGGGCTCGCCCCGCTCAGCACGAGCTTCGTCGAGACCTACGACGGGGTGGCTGCCGTGCGCGACGTATTGCGCGGCATTCTGCTCGGCCAGAGCGGCGTAGCCGAGTGGGCCGGCACCGAGGCGGGCCAGCGCGGTCGGCCCGGCCTGTAGAATTGCAGGGATTTGCCACGACTATAAGCCCCAGACTGTATGCGGAGTGCCCTGTGCCAACGATCGTCGTCGAAGTAATGCCCAAGGCCGAGTTGCTTGACCCCCAGGGCAAGGCCGTTGCCGGCGCCCTCGGTCGCCTCGGTCAGACCCAGTCAGCGCTGGCTAACGTCACCGGCGTGCGCGTCGGCAAGCGCTTCGAGATTTCCATCGATGGTGAAGCGGATGCCGACGCCCTAGCCGCCGTGCGCGAGCTCGCCGACACCGTCCTGTCCAACTCCGTGATCGAGGATGTCGTCGGCATCCACGTGCAGGACGCCCCCTCGTCAGCGGTCGCCTGATGCGCATCGGCGTCGTCACCTTTCCCGGCTCGCTCGATGATCGCGACGCTGCGCGCGCGATTCGCCTGGCCGGCGCCGACGCCGTGGCCCTCTGGCACGGCGACCATGACCTGCACGGTGTCGATGCCCTCGTGCTGCCGGGCGGGTTCAGCTACGGCGACTATCTGCGGGCCGGTGCCATCGCGAGCCTTTCGCCGATCATGACCGAGGTCATCGACGCGGCGAAGAAGGGCATGCCCGTGCTCGGAATCTGCAATGGATTCCAGATGCTCACCGAGGCCCACCTGCTTGACGGCGGACTCATCCGCAACGAACAGGGCCGCTTCATCTGCCGCGACCAGGGCCTGCGCATCGAGAACAACGCGAGCGACTGGACGACCGGGTTCGCCGCCAAAGCCGAGATCGTCATTCCACTCAAGAACGGCGAAGGCTCATTCATGGCCTCCGACGAGACCCTCAAGACACTCGAGGGCGAGGGCCGCATCGTGGCCCGCTACATCGGCGGCAACCCGAACGGTTCGCTGAACGACATCGCCGGCGTGACCAACGCCCGCGGCAATGTCGTGGGCCTCATGCCGCACCCCGAGCACGCCGTCGAGGCCGGGTTCGGACCAGACACCGACGACGCCATGGCGAGCGGCGTCGACGGACTCACCTTCTTCACCTCGGTCATCGCCGGGGCGCTCGTCGCGCGCTAGCCCATGCCAGGCCCCTCCCGGCAACCCCCCACCCGTGTGCGTCGAGCTCGCACCGGCGTGGGGGTGCTGTTCTTCACCAATGGGGCTCTCTTCTCCAATCTCTTGCCGCGGTACCCCGAGATCAAAGCCGACCTCGAACTGACCAACGCGGCGTTTGGCTTCGCTGTCGCCGCGTTCCCCCTCGGGGCGCTCATCGCCGGGTTGACGGCCGGAGTACTGGTTCGCCGCTTCCGCTCGTCTCGAGTGGCGATCGTGGCCACCGCACTGACAGCCATCGGAATACTTCTGGCCGGAGTCGCCCCCGTCTGGGTCGCCCTCGCCGCCGGCCTTTTTCTCGCCGGAGCGATGGATTCGATCACCGACGTCGCGCAGAACTCGCACGGTTTACGAGTGCAGCGCCTCTACCAACGGTCGATCCTGAATTCCTTCCACGCGGTGTGGAGCGTCGGAGCGGTGTGCGGCGGTATTCTCGGCGCCTTGGCGGCGCAACTGGCCATCCCGCTGTTCGCTCACCTCACCGCGTCCGCCGTTCTGTTCAGTCTCATGGCGCTCGTTGCGTACCGGTTGCTCCTGGATGGTCCGGAACCTTCCGAGGTCACCCCGTTTCTGCCTCCGGAAAGCAGCCGACCGAAAACAGCCGGGCGCACGATGGGATCTTTGGCAAAGTACGCGGTCCTCGCCGCGCTGGTTTTGATCGCAGCATCGGGCGCTGTTGTAGAAGATGCGGGAAGCTCCTGGTCGGCGATCTACCTGTCGAATTCCCTCGGCGCATCGGCATTCATCGCTGGTGTCGGCTTCATCGCCCTGCAGGGGATGCAGTTTGTCGGGCGGATTTTCGGCGACCGGCTGGTGGACCGATTCGGCCAGCGCGCAGTGGCACGCACGGGTGGTGTGATCGTCTTCGTCGGAATGGGCGTTGCCCTGATCTTCCCGACAATCGTCGGAACGGTGATCGGCTTAGGCCTGGCCGGCCTGGGTGTAGCAACGCTCATCCCGGCAGCGATGCATGCCGCCAATGAACTCCCCGGGTTCAAGCCCGGCACGGGCCTCACAATCGTGAGTTGGCTTCTGCGAGTGGGATTTCTCCTGTCGCCGCCGCTCGTCGGTGCGATAGCAGATGCCTCGTCCCTTAGATTCGGCCTGCTCATTGTTCCGGCGGCGGGCCTGCTCGTGGTGCTGTTCGCTCCGGTGCTGGCCAAGGTCGTACATCGGCCGCGATCGAACTGTCCAGCTGACCCTGAGCCTCACCCGGACGTGACTGGCCTACACGATCAGGCTCATCCTCGGGCATAGCGCCCGCCCTATCCGTCGACTTCTGGAGTGTTCCCGTGTCTCCCCGCTCGCTGTACCGCTTCGTCTCCATTGCCGAGGCGATCACCTGGTCGTTGCTGATCGTCGGAATGCTGCTGAAATACGTTGTACAGGCCGGTGAGTGGGGTGTGCAGATTGGCGGGTTCCTGCACGGTCTCGTCTTCATCGCCTACGGCATGACGGCGGTGTTCATCGGTGTCAACCAGCACTGGAAGGCCCGGCTAATCGCGCTCGCCTGCCTCACGGCGATCATTCCGTTCGCGACGATTCCATTCGACCAGGCCCTCGAACGCCGCGGGGCCCTCGGCGGAGGGTGGCGCTCCACGCGCACGAGTGACCCCCGCGATCACACCCGACTCAGCGCCCTGCTGCGCTGGATGCTGGCCCGACCGGTACTGCTCGCCAGCATCATGGGCATCGCGCTGGTGTCGATTATGGCGACTCTGCTCACGATCGGCCCGCCCGGCGGCGCCAGCTAGCCCATTTGCTGGAGCACCCCCTCTTCGAACACCCGGGGTGAATCAGCCGAGCGTCGCGGGCGGCTGCGGGGTGATGCCGACACGGGGGTGGCGTGCGGTGGCGGCCAGCGCGAGCGCGGCATCCGCTTTCTCGAGGGGAAAGGTCGTTCCGACGAGGGCCGAGAACGGATGCCGGTGCCACGCTCCGCTGAGATACGTCACGGCTTGCTGCAGGTCGCTCGGCGTGTAGTTGTGCACGCCGCGCACGGTGATCAGGCGGCGCACGATCGACTCCGGGTCGAGCAGCACCGGCTCCCCGGGTGAGACGCTGCCGACCAGCACGACCACACCGCCGGTCCCGATCAGGTCTATCGCCGTTTGCACGGCCATCCGGGCGCCGCTCAGTTCGAGCGCGATCGTCGGCTCGGCAGCACCCGCATCCTGAAGCGCGGCGAGCACGCTCGCAACCCCGGTCGGCGAATCGCGCGGTGCCCGAGGGTCCGCGACCGCCGCGGCGCCGAACGCGAGGGCAAGCCGTCTGCGAGCCGCATCGGGGTCGCTGACGAGCACGAGCGCCCCGGCATCCGTGGCCATTGCGCAGGCCGTGACACCCAGCATTCCCCCGCCGGTCACCAACACGGTAGCTCCGGCCAGCGGCACGAGAGCGGATGCCGCCCCCAGCGCCGCGACAACCGTGGCGGTCGCGCAGGAAGCCGGCGCCAGTACCGTGGCGGGAACCTGCTCGTCGACGACCACGACCGCGGTCCCGGCGCGCACCTGCACGTGACTGGCAAAACCTCCGCTGAGTTCCCAACCCCGCTGCATCCGTTCGTGGCCGTAGGTGACCAGCTCGAGGCACTTCTGGGGCACGCCACGGCGGCAGCGTGGGCACGTTCCGCAGCTCACGGCGACCGACCAGACCACTCGTTGCCCGACCCGCAGGGGCATTCCATTTGCGGCATATGATCGTTCGGCGATCGCGACGATGCGTCCGATCTGCTCGTGGCCGAGCACGAGCGGTTTCGCGGCCGAACGGTGACCGAGCACTGTGTGGACATCGGAGCCGCAGACCGTGGCCAATTCCACTTCGACCAGCACATCACCGGGCCGCAGCAGCACGCCGGGTACCGCCACGCACGCGAGCGGCTGGCCAACACCCGACCAGACCATGGCCTCCGCGGCGCGCGGCAACACCACCTCACGCCCGACTCCGAGGGTGAGGGCTGGCAGCGTCACTTGTTCAGCAACTGGATCGTGTTCGGGCATGGCTACTCCATCGTCTCCTCACGCAGGCCGAGCAGTTCGGCGAGGTCGGCGACGCTCGCGATGACGACGTCGGCCCCGGCCTCTTCGAGGGTGTCGGCGTCGTGTGTGCCGGTCAGCACTCCCACGATCAGGCCGGCGCCGGCGTTCAAGCCGGAGAGCATGTCGCTCGCTGTGTCGCCGACGACAACCATGGCGGCAACACTCGACGCCCCGGTGCGCAACAGCGCGGTGAGCGGCAGGTCGGGATAGGGGCGGCCACGTCCGGCTTCAGCCGGGCAGAGGCTGACGTCGATGAGGTCGTCCCAACCGAGTGAGTCGATGAGTTCATCCTGCGTCGCTCGGGAGAATCCGGTCACCAGCGCCACCTTCACCCCGGCGTCCCGTAGTTCCTGGAACAGGTCGGCCGCACCAGCGATCGCCGTCACCCCGACCTGCTCGACGAGTTCACCGTAAGCGGTTTCGAACTCGGCCGTCGCGGCGACGGCCGCTTCTTCGGAGTCGGTCAGTTCGCGAAAGACATCAAGTTTGGACTGCCCCATGGTCTCGCGCACGAATTCGACGGCCTCCGCGAGCTCATCGGCGGTGTCCGCCAATCCGCTGCGCTCGGCGGCGAGCAAGAACGCCCGCTCGACCAGTCCGTCGTCGGTCACGGTGGTGCCGGCCATGTCGAAGACAACGAGCTCAACGTCAACGTCTTCGGTGCCAAAATCGTCGAGATCGAGATCAAGGGAAAGAGGTGCGGAGCTCATGGGGTGCCTTTCAGGGTGGGGGAGATGGGCGAATCGCACAGGGTTGCGATGAACCTTCCCAAGTCGAGGCCAGTACGTTTAGCCACGTTAAGCAGGCCGCGCCAACAACGATGGTGCACCGGGTAACCGGCACGTGAACGGGCGGCGGCAATTGTACGAGCGTGACTGTGGTCACATGCACAGTTTCGCCCGAGCGCTGGGCGGTACCGTGGGCAGCTCACACCCGATCAAAGGAGATCCCTGTGTTCACGAGCCCCTACGCGCCCGTTGAGATTCCCGACGTCAGCATTTTCGACTACCTGTTCGACGATTTGAGTGAGGCCGAACTCGATCGCACCGCCGTCATCGACGGGGTCAGCGGTGAGGAACTCAGCTATCGCACTCTGATCGATCAGATCACGCGGGTGGCTGGTGCTCTTGCCGCAGAGGGCGTCGGTCCCGGTACGGTCGTTGGCCTGCTCTGCCCGAACACGCCTCAATTCACGGCCGTCTTCCACGGCATCCTGCGCGCGGGCGCCACCGTCACCACCATCAACTCGCTCTACACCCCCGACGACATCCAACGCCAGCTCCACGACTCCGGCGCCACCTGGCTCATCACCGTCTCGCCGCTGCTACCGGGCGCCAAGGCCGCAGCGCACGCTTCGGGCATTCCAGACGAACGCATCGTGGTCATCGATGGCGAGGCGGGGCATCCGTCGCTCGCTGATTTGCTGGCAGCGGATGCCGCAGCGCCGGCCGTAACCATCGACCCGGCCACACACGTGGCCGTTCTGCCCTACTCTTCTGGCACAACCGCAGCGCCCAAGGGCGTTATGCTCAGCCACCGCAACCTCATCGCGAACGTGCAGCAGGCCCGCGACCTGGTCGGGGTCGTGCAGGACGACAGGGTGCTCGCGCTTCTTCCGTTTTACCACATCTACGGAATGACGGTTCTGCTGAATCTCGCTTTCAAACAGCGGGCCTCCCTCGTCACCATGGCGAAGTTCGACTTCGTCGAATTTCTGCGCATGATCCAGGACCACCGCTGCAGCTACCTTTTTATTGCGCCGCCGATCGCGGTGGCCGTGGCGAAGCATCCGCTGGTCGAAAAATATGACCTGTCGAGCGTGCACACCATCCTCTCCGGGGCAGCGCCGCTCGACGGCGCCCTCGCCGCGGCCGTCGCCGCCCGGCTGGACTGTCGCATTCTGCAGGGCTACGGAATGACGGAGGTGAGCCCGGTCAGTCACCTGATTCCGATCGATGCTCCGCACCTGTCGCGCGCCTCGGTGGGTGTGACGGTGCCGAACATGGACTGCAAGCTCATCTCGACCGAAACCGGCGCGGAGATCGAGGCTCCAGAAAACGGAGTGAGCGAGCGGGGCGAACTGCTGGTGCGCGGTCCGAACGTGATGCTCGGCTATCTCAATAACGAGAAGGCCACCCGCGAGACCATCGACGCCGACGGGTTTCTGCACACCGGCGACATCGCCACGGTAAGCGCGCTCGGCGAGGTGACCATTGTCGACCGTAGCAAGGAGCTGATCAAGTACAAGGGGTACCAGATAGCGCCGGCCGAACTCGAAGCGCTGCTGCTCACCCACCCGCGCATCCAGGATGCGGCCGTGATCGGTGCAGCGGATGCCGACGGCCAGGAGATACCGAAGGCCTTCGTCGTCATCGTGGCTGAGTCTGCTGTCACGGCCGAGGAGATTATGGCCTTTGTCGGCGAGCGGGTCGCCCCGCACAAGAAGGTGCGCGCGGTCGAATTTATCGAGGTGATTCCAAAGTCGGCCTCCGGCAAGATTCTGCGGAAGGATCTTCGCGCGCAGGAACGTGCAGCGGCGGTTTAGCCACCACGCAGCATCCGGGCACCGGTGCTACCCTCCTCGGTGAGGCCGTGAGCCTGGTTTTCAGTTCGTCTGTATTGGAGCCCTATCATGCTTTCTGACACTTCCCTGCCCGTCATCACCGCAACGTTGCCGGTGGTGGGCGCGAACATCAAGGAAATCGCGCAGCGGTTCTATGAGCACATGTTCGCCGAGCACCCGGAGCTGCTCGACGGGGTATTCAACCGGGGAAACCAGGCCGACGGCCGGCAGCAGCAGGCATTGGCCGGGTCCATAGCGGCGTTCGCGACCAGCCTGGTTGAAAAGCCTGACGAGCTGCCCGACCACCTACTCTCCCGCGTCTCCCATAAACATGTGTCCCTGGGGCTCCGCCCAGACCAGTACCAAATCGTGCACGACCACTTCATGTGGGCCATCGGCGACGTGCTCGGCGACGCGGTGACCGACGATGTCGCCGCAGCCTGGGACGAGGTCTACTGGATCATGGCCAACGTGCTCATCAATAAGGAACGCGGCCTCTACGGGGCCGTGAAGTTGTCCCCAGAGACGATCTGGCGCACCTGGCGGGTGGTTGAGCGCATCCAGGAAACCGACGATGTTGTGACCTTCGTCGTCGAGCGCACCGACGAACGAGACGTGAAACCCTCACTGCCCGGGCAGTATGTGACGCTGAAGGCGCTCATGCCCGACGGTGTGCACCAGCCTCGCCAGTACAGCCTGACCAAAGCCGATGACGGGGAGCACCGTCAATTCTCCGTCAAGCGCGTGCACGGCTTGAAAACGCCCGACGGCGAGGTCTCCAATTTGCTGCACTCGCAATTCGAAGTTGGCGATGAGGTCGTGCTCTCGGCCCCCTTCGGCGACGTGGTCCTGGAATACACGGATCGTCCCGTCGTGCTGGCCAGTGCGGGAATCGGCGTCACCCCCATGGCGGGGATGCTCTCGCACCTTGTGCAGGCCAAATCTCAGCGCACCGTGCGGTTCTGGCACGCCGACAACGCCGCCGACACCTTCGCCCTGCGCCAGCAGATTGAGGAGGATCTGGCGAAACTGCCCGACGCTTCGATGACGGCCTGGTTCGCTGACCCCGCCGAACCCACGCAAATGGCCGACGGGGAATTGGTCGGCTTCATGGACATCAGCGCGGTGGAGCTGCCCGTCGATGCCGCCTACTACCTGTGCGGCCCGTTGGTCTTCATGCAGGCCGTGCGCAGCAGCTTGATCGCGGCGGGCGTGCCCGCTAAGGACATCCAATATGAGGTCTTCGGCCCTGACCTGTGGCTGGCAGATTTCACCTAACGCGTGTCCCGGCGCTTCGGGGTCAGTGTTGATGTTGATGTTGATGTTGATGTTGATGTTGATGTTGATGTTGGTGAGATTTACGACGGCCTCCCTGCGGTGAGGTGCCACTGCCGCCCCAAATCGGCGGCCAACCGGCAATCGCCGCGTCGGCCGCCGAGGTCGGCGATCGGTCAGCCGATACGGATGAGCTTCTTGTTCACGAATTCGCTGGCACCGTAGCGTCCGAGTTCGCGCCCGAAGCCGCTTCTCTTAACCCCGCCGAACGGCAGCTCCGCGCTGCCTGCGCCGACCAGATTGACGTAGACCATGCCGGCCTCGATCCGGTCGGCGACCCGCAGTGCCTGCTCGGGATCGGTCGTGAACAGGTAGGAGCCCAGCCCGAACGGAGTGTCATTCGCCAGGGTAACGGCTTCATCCTCTGAGCCTGCCCGATAGACGAACGCTACGGGGCCGAAGAACTCCTCGTGGTACGTGTCGTTGTCCCGCGTGACATCGGTGAGCACGGCCGACGGGTAGAAGGAACCAGACCGTTTGCCAGTGCTCGCCAGGGTCGCCCCCTGCGCGACAGCGCGCTCCACCTGCTCCTCGAGATGCTCGGCCGCTCCGAGGGAAGAAAGGGGGCCGTAGTCTGTCCCGTCAACGGTCGGGTCGCCGGGTGAGTTCGCCAGGAAGGCGGCGGTGAACTTCTCCGTGAACTCATCATAAAGTTCATCGATCACGATGAACCGCTTGGCGGCGTCGCAGGCCTGCCCGCCATTGCGGAGGCGACCTTCGACGGCAGCATCCACTGTGGCGGCCATGTCGTCGGTACTCAGCAGGATGAACGGGTCTGACCCGCCCAGTTCCAGCACGACCTTCTTGAGGTGGCGACCGGCCACCTCGGCAACAGCCGCGCCGGCGCCCTCCGAACCGGTGAGGGAAACACCCTGTACCCGCGGGTCGGCGATGACCGTGGCGACCTGCTCGCTGTCCGCATACACATTGACGTAGGCGCCAGCCGGGAAGCCTGCGTCCTGGAATATTTGCTCAATCGCCGCGGCCGATTCCGGGCACTGCGACGCATGCTTGAGGATGATGGTGTTGCCGGTCATGAGATTCGGTCCGGCGAAGCGCGCGACCTGGTAGTACGGGAAATTCCACGGCATGATTCCAATCAGCACACCGAGAGATTTGGAGCGCATGAAGGCGGAACCCTCGCCGCTAAGAAGGGCAATTGGTTCGTCCTTCAGAAATTCCTGGGCGTTGTCGGCGTAGTACCGGTAGATGTCGGCGGCATAGTCGACCTCGCCGAGCGCTTCGTCGACGGGCTTTCCCATCTCGCGCGCGATGATGGCCGCCAGCTTGTCGCGACGCTCGGCGTGCAAATCGCCGACCCTGCGCAGGAGCGCGGCCCGCTCGTCTGTTGAGGAACTCCGAGACCACCCAATGTGGGCCTCATCCGCCGATGCGATGGCCTGCTCGAGTTCATCCTTCGAAATCTGGGGATATGTCTTGACGGTCTCGCCTGTGGCGGGGTTGATAACGGCATGGTGGCTCATGAGCCACTTCCTTTCACGAGGCTACTGTTCCGGAGAAAATCGCGTAATACGAGCCAATCATGGTCGCGGGAATTGTCAAGGCTGAGTAGACGAGTGGAGTTTAGGCGCTGGTTTCACCACGGGCTGGTCTTTTACTCACCGGCAGCTGTAGGCGATGCAGCCAATCGGAGAGGGCGGATTCCCACAGGTGGGGGCTCCTGTTCCATTCGAGTGTGTGCGGAGCCGGGGGTAGCGTGACGAGTTCGATCATCTCCGTGTGGACATCCGCGAACGCCTGCGAGAGGGCGATCGGAACGGAGCGGTCGCCGGAACTGTGCAGTACCAGCGTTGGGACGTTGAGGTCGGCGCCGTTGTCGATCCAGTTGAGATCGGAGAGGCGCATCGACTGCTGCAGGCCGGTGGCCAGTCGCCACACGGGGCTTTCCAGTGCCCACAACGCCACGCGAGTCACAGGAGCCGGCACGCGCGCTCGACGGCCGGCGGCGAGAATCGTCGCCCGCCAATCCACGACAGGGGCGATGAGGCACAGCCCAGCGATTCGCTTCCGATGCTGCGATGACCGGGTGAGCTGCAGAGCGATGGTCGCGCCCATCGACCAGCCAACGAGAATTATCTTTTCGGCACCGTGGGCCACGGCGTACTCGAGGGCCGCGTCGATATCGCGCCACTCGGTTTGGCCCAGCATCGACTTTCTATCGCGCGAGCTCGGGGCCTCGTGGTCGTTCCGGTACGAGACCACGAGCGACGTGAGGCCGGCACGGTGCGCGACCGGAACACCGCGCAGCGGGCCAGCCCTGCTCGCTCCCTGCCCGTGGATGTGAATCGCCCACGTTGAGGCCGGTGGCCGGTCGATCGGCGCGTCGAAGCGGTAAGCGGGCGCGGGACCGAGTTCGGTCGGAACGGTGACGGCGCGAAACGGCAGTCCGACATCCCCTGCCCGCGACGGTACGACTCCGCTCCACCGCGCCGAGACGCCTGCTCGAAACGGTGCGCCGCGCGAGTTGACGACCGCACGCGTGACGGTCGAGGCTCGTTCATCAACGGCGAGGATTCCCCCGAGCTGTGCGTAGCCGCGGCCGGAATCGAACCAGATCGAGTACTGGCCCGGCGCCCGCGTCGCCTCGTTCAGCGGCAGGGTCACGGTATTCGGCAACGACGAGACATCATCGACCGCGAGGACACGAAGTCGTTCGCGTCGGGGCGCATTTGTTCTCACGATCTGTCTGACAACGGCCAGACTCGCGACTGCGAGACCACCGGCGGCGAGACCGCCAGCGGCCAGACCGCCGGCGAGCAGCAGATAACCGAGTCTCACGCGGATGTCTGCTGCGCACCGATGCGCGCCTCGGTCGCTGTGAGCAACGCGAGATCTTTATCGGTAAGTCGCTCGCGAGCAGTCGGGTTGAACAGAAGAGCGTCCCGGATCTCGACCAGCATGCGGTGCACAACCGTGTCGACGTCGCGCGGTACCGACCCTGGTGCGTTGGGGTGAGACTCATCGCCCAACTCAATGTGTTGGGCAGAAACGTCGACCCAAATGCGAGTGAGGTCGGGCAGAGCCGCCTGCAGTTTTCGCCGGTTGATCCCATTGCTGACCCAGCCCAGAATCGGAGGGAGAGACAACCCGAAGCAGAGAAGCAGGATCGCGGCCAGGTTCAGCACATCGTAGGCACTCGCAAACAGGGCCAGCAGCGACATCGCTCCAAAGACATGCGCAAGATCCATGCCCACGACGCTGAGCACGGTGAGAACGGCCGCGCCACAACCGGCGCCCACGATACGGAACCCGAGTCGACGAGTCGGCGTACTCATGCGTCCGGCAAAGCGCAGGCAAATCGTTCCAGTCAGTGCCACGACGATGCCCAAATAGGTGAATTGCACCAGAGAGTAGGCAGCAGCTGCGGGTTGGTTACCGAAGTCCTGCATGAACGTTCCCGAGGTCGTGGGCGCGTCAATGAAAACAAAGGTCGTCACCATGAGGCTGGCCGTGATGATCGCCCCGATCCGAAACGGCCTGGCCGTGGCGTCCGCGCGGCTGGGCGACGACGCTCGCAGAATGGCTCGAGACAGAAAATAGACACCCAGGAGAAGTAGAAGGTTTGCGGGCAGGTCCGCATAGTTACGGCCCCCGAGAAGCCCATCTGCCGCGAAGTACACCGCGTCAATATTCAGGGTCAGCGAGACCGCAATCATAACGGCGGCGTAGAGAATGCTCTGATCAGTGCGTCGACGGGTACCGATCATTAGCGCGCCCACGAGTCCCCAGAGGGCCAGGGCGACGATCAATTGAATCATCCGAAAACACCTTCGAAGCCCGCGGGCTCCTTGGTGCTGGTGCGGATGGCACTGGTCAGGAGGTCCGCCAGCGCCTCGGCAGCCAACTCGAACTCGTCGCGAAAATCGGAGCGACCGAACGCGATTCCCGCACCATCCGTTCCGAGCATTCCGTGCAACGTGGGGCTGGCCACCTCGTCATGGCGCAAGATCATGTGCGCCAACTCATGACATACAATCTGCTGCCGATGATGTTCCGAATCCGTTTCAACGTGGAAGATCAGATCGTCGGTTTCACGTGACAGCCAGAGTCCGCAAATTTCGGTTCCATTTAGCAGCGACGAGGACGCGATTGAGATGTGGGTCTTTCTTGACTGTTCGACGAGGGACACGATGCTCGGGATGGACACCCGGACGGGGAGGACCAATGCCGTAAATGCGGCAACGGCTTGTTCCCGAGGACTGCGGTGATCCCCCGGGGTCGACTCGTCAGCTCGCGTTCGCATCAGATCCATCCTCCATCAGTAGTTCATTCGTAGCGAATCGCGGCCAAATCCGTGTTTTTCCCCAGCCGACTGGCCGCAGCGGCGACCGCGGCAAGGGCGAGCACCGCACTGGCCGTGAGCGCTCCGAGGTAGCGCAGATCGGGCCAGCCAACGGATCGGCCACCGTCGGTCAGCCCTACCAGGATGAGTTCGGCAACGAGAAAGCCCAGCCCGATCGACAGGACCATTACCGACAGTAGCGGTGCGGCCGCTTCGAGGGTGATGATACGGCGCAGGCCAGAGAAATTCATGCCCAGCAGCCGCAGCAGGGCGAGCATCCGCCGGCGGTCGATCATGGCAGAAATGGTGGCGATGGCAAGTGAGAGTCCGGCGATGACCGTCGCCACGCCGATACCCAGGTAGGCGAGGGTGGCGAAACTCGCGGCCATGGACTCCAGTCGATCATCGGCGAGATCCGTTCGGGTACCCGCGGGCGCCCATCCTGTTGCAAAAACCCCGCCCGCCTGCAACGCCGTTCGTGCCCGTTCAATCGCGGCCGTTGACCCGTCGGTGCCGAGCAGCAGAATGCTCGGCGTGAGCGCTGCCATATCGGTCACTTCCGCCGCGGTAAACACGGCGGTCGCACCTGTCATAACGTCGCTATTGACGGAGACGACGGGCGCGGACGGAACAGCCCCGAGGCCGAGGCCCTTCGCGGCATCCGCCGAGAGCAAGAGCCGGCCCGCGTCGGGACCCGAGTCAAGCCTGTAAACGGTGACCACCCCGGTGACGCCCGCGATTGCGGCGAGGCGCGCAAGTTCTGCATCCGTTTCGGCGGGGTCGGCCGCGTCTGAGGTGGGCTCCAGGTATTGGATAAGGGTGCTGACGGGAAGTAATCCTGGCCCGGCGACGGGGATCACGCCCCCGTCAGCGGTTGTCGCCGCGCCCGCGAAGACGCTCACCATGAACACGGCAACCACGAGGCCGCTCACGGAGCGGAACGTGGCCACGGGGGTGCGACGGATGCGGTTGCCCGCGATGATTCCAGCCGCCGCTCCGCTGCGCCGCGCCATGATGCGGCCGGCAATCAGGGTCAGGTACGGGCCCGCCACGAGCAGACCAACGGTGGTAATGGTGAAACCGATGATGATCAGCGTTCCCACACGCGGAACTGGTAGTCCGGCGAGCACGGCCAGGGTCGTGGCCGTGAGCAGGCCAAGTCCACCGGTGAGGGGCAGCAGGCGAAGCAGTGATGGGGTCTTCTCCTGTGGCTGCTTCGTCTGGCCGAGCGGCCCGATGCCCGCGCGACGGATGCGCCAGCCCGCGGTCGCCGCGGATGCCGCGACGGTCAAAGCCACCACCATGGCGGCCGCGAACGGAGTCACGGCGAGGTCCGCGGGAAAGAACGCGCCGTCGTCGACGCGAACGAGCGCGGCAACCGGGCCGAGCAGCGCGGCCATGAGCACGCCGATCAGCGCGCCGACGAAACTGGTGGCCGCCGTCTCCATCGCGGCGATCGCGGCGACCGTGCGCGGGGTGGCGCCGATCAGACGTAGTGTGGCGAAGCGCTCCCGCCGGGCGGCAGCGCCGAGCCCGGTCACGATGCTCACCAGCAGCAGCACCGGAAACAGCACGGCGATGGCGCCCACGATCGCCACGGTTTGGTAATTGGAGCTTGCACGGTAGGGCGGGCCCGTGAAGCCGGTCACAATCTGGGCTGTGGGGCGCTCGATCAGGTCGCTCGTAGCGGCACCGACAACCGCAACGAGCGAGTCGGGGCTCGCGAGACCAGAGTCGCTAATGGTGCCCGCGAGGGTGCCGAAGCGGTCTCCGAGCTCGTCGGCTGGAACCCGCGCAATGCGGTCGATGAGCGCGGGCGACGCGTAGTATTCCCCCGACTGCGGTAAGGCAGCGATGTCCGGAATCGTAACGCCTGACGTTGTCGGTGCAGCGACATCAAAGCGTGAGATCCGCACCCCCTCGTGCCGGTCGGTCGTGGGGGCCAGCAGCACTCGGTCATTGCCGAGCGACGCCATGTCGCCGGTCACCGCGCGCTGGCTCGTGTCGCCGCCGACCACGTACTCCCCGGAGGCGCTCATCCAGCTAGATCGCTCATCACGGGCGTCCAGACCCTGGTAGGCGCCCCAGAGTAAGAGCGCGAGCGTGACACCCACCGCGACACCGGCAGTGATACCCAGTAGCCGCCCCCAGGAGGCACGGCTGCCGACCACGGCTAAACGCACGATGCTCGGATTCATGAAATTCCGACTCGGTCAGTTGCGGCCAACTGGCCATCACGCACGATGATCTCGCGGTCGGCGTAGGCCGCTGTGCGAGGGTCGTGGGTGATCATTACCAGGGTAGTTCCCGCCTGTCGTACGAGCTCGAGCATGGCGGTCAGAACGTTCTCGGCGGCGAGGGAATCCAAGGAACCGGTGGGCTCATCCGCAAAGAGAACCGACGGATGCGCCACGAGGGCCCGGGCGATGGCTACGCGCTGCGCCTCGCCGCCGGAGAGCTCCCCGGGCAGTCTGGCGGCGGCAGCCTCGAGGCCGAGGCGGTCGAGCCATCCGTGTGCTTCCTTCAGCGCCTGCTTGCGTTTCATACCCCCGAGTAATAGGGGGATGGTGACGTTGTCAACCGCAGTCAGGTCGGGCAGTAGCTGCCCAAACTGAAAAACGAAGCCGAACTCGGTCAGGCGCAGGGCCGAGCGGCGAGCCTCGTTGAGGGCGCTAACGGTGACACCGTCGACGATTACCGTGCCGCTATCGGGTACCAGTACACCGGCGAGGCAGTGCAGCAGGCTCGACTTGCCAGAGCCCGACGGGCCCATCACCGCGATGACCTCGCCGCGGTGGATGTCGAGATCGATGCCGCGGAGGGCATCCGTCGTGCCGAAGGACTTGCGCAGGCCCCTGGCCTGGATGAAGGCGGTCATGGCAGCGTAATCTCGTTTCGCAGTTGGGTGAGTCGGGCGGCAGTCAGGTCGATCCAGCGCAGATCGGCCTCAATGTGGAAGAGCGCGTGGTCGCAGAGCAGCATCCGCATCAAATCCGCGCCCTGCTTTTCCCGGGTGAGTTCGCGCATCCGCGCGAGGTGTTCGGTGCGTTGCACGTCGAGGAGTCGGTCGGCATTGTCGTTGACAAGAAGGGCAATGATGGTCTTGGCAAAAAGGTTGCTCTGCAAAGTCTCTGAGGGGACGTCGGGGGTGAACATCCACTGCGAAACGCGTTGCCGGCCAAGGTCCGTCACTTCGTACTTCTTGCGGTCGGGGCCGCCGCCGGCCTCGTCGGCGAGCGCAAGAATCTGCCCATCGCGGGTCATGCGCGCGAGGGTCGCGTAGACCTGACCGAAGGCGAGGGGCTTGCGCACCCCGAAGAATCGATCGTAGGTGTGCTTGAGGTCGTAGCCATAGCTCGGTTCGACGCTGAGCAACCCGAGCAGCGTCAATGAGTTGTCCACGACACCAACTATACACACAGTGCATAGTTACACGGTCGCGGGCTTCAGCGAGCTGATGAACCGTCGGTTAGCTGCCGACGGCCGAACCGGTTCCCCAGAGTGGGTGGGTCGCCAGCACGACCGCGATGAGCGAGAGAGCGCAGGCGACAAGCGCAACCTGCACAACGGATACCGGCCGCCGAGAAAGCGACCGTAGTCCGAGCAGAACGGCGTAGCCTCCGCCGATGACTACGGCCCAGGTGAGAAGCACCCAACCCATCAGCCAAGTGAGCACGAACATGCCCTCACCGGCGCCGCTGAAAGTCCCGACTGCGTCGCCTATGCCGAAGGCAGCCGCAGCGCCGACTGCCAGCGCGAGGGCAGAAACCGGTACTGCCACGGTCGCACGCGGCTGAAGTCGCTCCATGCGTCACAACCTAGCCCCACACAGGCCGGGAGGACAACGAAAAGATTTCCCGCATCGCACGCGAGGCCCGCCCGACGAGACAAACGCCCCCAGAGCCGTCGTGCCTCGATCGTGGCGCATACATTGCCGCCGTCGAACACGGTCATCGACGTTTCCCCTTTCGCGTGGCGTAGGCGATTCGGTGCATTCTCGGTATATCTATACTATGTAACTAGATACTTAGTTTGCATTAGCAAATGCTGCACGATTCTTGCGCGATCGCACCACGCCACTTCAGGGAGCACCCATGTCCGTTCGTCAAAGCCTTCTCGCCATCCTCGACCAGGGCCCGTGCTATGGCTACCAGCTGCGAACGGAGTTCGACCGCCGTACCGGGTCGATCTGGCCGCTGAATGTCGGCCAGATCTACAACACTCTCGACCGGCTCGAGCGCGATGGCCTCGTCGCCAAGGGCGACACCGACGAGCAAGGCCACGTCTATTACCAGATCACGGATGCCGGCCACGACGAAGTCACGAGCTGGCTCAGCTCTCCCGTGGTGCGCTCAGCTGCCGCGCGTGACGAACTCGCGATCAAGCTGGCCATCGCGGTCACCCTGCCCGGTGTCGACATTTCCGCAGTGATCCAGGTGCAGCGCCGCGGGAGCCTCCGCACCCTGCAGGATCTGACGAAGACCAAGAACGCGAGCGGCGAGCCGGAGTCCGCCGGGGACCTCGCCTGGCAGCTCGTCGTCGACTCGCTCATCTTCGCGGCAGAAGCCGAGGTGCGCTGGCTGGACCATTCGGAGGCCAGGCTGGCACGGGCATCCGCCGCTGGTCTGATGGCGCCGATGCAGCTCACACTGGAACCGCCCAAGCGCGGCCGGCCGGTCAGGGCGGCTGTGGATAACGACGCACAGGTTGCTGGTTCGCTATGAGCACGCAACTCGCCGCTGGTTCGACGCGCCCCACCAAGCCCGATGAACTTCTGCGCCTCGACGGGGTCGCCATGCACTACGGCAGGGGCGAGACCTCCGTCACAGCCCTTGCCGGCATCGACCTCACCGTGTCCCGCGGCGAGCTCGTCGCGATAATGGGCGCGTCTGGTTCGGGAAAATCGACCCTGCTGACTATCGCCGGCGGACTGACCCAGCCGACCAGCGGTGAAGTAGTCATCGAGGGCCAATGGCTCTCCGACCTTCCCTCCGCGCAGATCGCCATCCTGCGTCGGCGCACGCTTGGCTTCGTCTTCCAGGACTTCAATCTGATCCCGACGCTCACCGCGCAAGAAAACGTCACCCTGCCGCTCGAACTGGACGGATGGCCTCGCCGGAAGACGCGCACGGCTGGGCTTGACGCACTCGCGGCGGTCGGGCTGAAGGACCACGCGCAGCGTTTCCCCGAGGACCTGTCCGGTGGCCAGCAGCAGCGGGTCGCCATCGCCCGCGCCATCGTCGGCACCAGACGCCTGATTCTCGCCGACGAACCCACCGGCGCCCTCGACTCCGCTACCGGAGAGGGCGTCCTGCGGATGCTCCGCGACCGGGTGGATGCCGGTGCCGGCGGCATCCTGGTCACCCACGACGCACGCCACGCAGCCTGGGCTGATCGCATCGTGTTCCTTCGCGACGGCCGGATCGTGGACGAGAACGTACGCGATCATCCCGAATCACTCCTTGCCGGACGGCGCACCATATGAAACATCCTGGGCCTCGCCGCGCATCCGCTCAAGCCGCCCAGGCAGGGCCGCTCCTGGCCCCGGGAATGGCGACCAATCCGCCTCGCCTCTTCGCCGCCCTCCGCCGGGCGAGGGTCGCCCTACGAATCGCCCGCCGGTCGACCGCCCGGTCGCCGGGTCGCAGCGCGCTGATCGTTACCCTGGTTGCGCTTCCGGTCGCCGGAATGGCCGCCATCACCCTGATTATCCCGAGCACGGTGGCAACGACTGCAGAACGTTTGGCCGTCACCCTCGGGCACACACAAGCTCAGATTCAGCTCTCTATGCCGGGCAGCGGCATCCAACAAGACCCGTTCTTTCTGATGTCCAGTGCCTCAACGGGAGAAGAGACCGAGCCGGTTGAACTGCGCGCACTGTTTCCAGCCGACACCCGGATGATCCCAGTTTTCGACACGTCAGTGACGGCGAAAACCCGTTCCGGCGTAGCAGTGCTCGATGCCGTCGAGGGCGAAACGTGGGACCCATCGCTGGCGGGCCACTATGACGTGACGGCCGGCCAGACTCCTCAGAACACCAACGAGGTGATGGCGTCCGCCGCGATGCTCGACCGGTTGGGGCTCAGCCTCGGCGATGAGGCCGAGCTGCTGGCGCCGGAGGAGAAGACGGTGACGGTGGTTGGCGCACTCGATGATCGCACCCAGCCCTCCAGCCGTCAGACCCTGTTCGGATTTCCCGGAACCTTCGGCGGTGACACTGGCGCCGAAAACAATCCGGAAGCGAAAACCTATCTGCCGGATACGATTGTCGACTGGGCACAAGTTCAGAAGTTGAACGAGCACGGCATTGTCGCGCTTTCGCGGGATGTCTTCGAAAATCCGCCTCCGGCTGGCACTTATCCCGCCGTGAGTGAGGGTAGCGCCCTCGGTACCTGGCTCCTGGTCGCCGGGTTGATCGTGGGATTTGGTCTCCTCGAGGTGATGCTCCTGGCCGGTGCCGCATTCGCGGTCGGCGCCAGAGCCCAGGAGCGCTCGCTTGCGACGGTGGCCAGCGTCGGATCGAACCGCTCGACCATCTTCTCGATCATTGCGGCAAACGGCATTGTCCTCGGCGCGCTCGGCGGCATTGTGGGGGTAGGGATCGGAATTGGAGCCGGCTCGGCATTCATGCTGCTCACCGACGACGGCAGCGCGACCATGTATTTCGGGTACCACCTCTGGTGGCCCGCCATGATCGGCGTCGCCATCTTCGCCATCATTGTCGGATGGGGCGGCGCCGTTGTTCCCGCAATCCGCGCCTCGAAACTCGACGTAATCGCTGCGTTGCGCGGTGCCAGGCGTCCCTCCATTCCGAGCAAGCGACGACCGGTCATTGGCATCATCGCCGTGCTGGTCGGGATTTCCCTCACGCTCCTGGGCGGCATCCTGAACATCGTTCTGGCCGAGCAGGGCTTCCTCGAAGCCAGGGACCTACTCTACTGGGCGCTGTTCGCAATGTTGCTCGTGGGGCCGATCGTGGCTCAGCTCGGTCTACTCCTGTGCAGCGGACTCGTACTCCGACTCCTCGCTCGACTGCTCTCGAAAAGAGGAGTAGCTGCCCGACTGGCATCCCGAGATGCCGCACGCAATACCGGCCGAAGCGTTCCTGCCTTGGCGGTGATCATGACAACGGTATTCGCCGCCGTCTTCGCCATGACGATGATGACCAGCACCGAAACAACCAACCGCGCCAACTACGACTATTCGACCATGCCAGGACAGGTGCGGCTAACGCTCACCTATCCGGATCAGGAGACGCGGCTGGTCACGACTTTCGCCGAGCCGGACGCGTTCGTCGCTGCGGCACGGGCCTCCGTGGACGTCGACACCGTGCGCACCCTCAAGGGCGTTGCGGATCCTCGAGGCCCGAAATCGCGGGACGCTCAACTCTCCGACACAGAGTCGGCTCAACTCCTGCCCACTCTCGCTCTCCCTCCGGCCAACCGGTGCTCCGCCATATCCGCGTGGGATGGCCCGCTAACGACCCAGGCTGCGCGAAAGGCCATGAAGGAGATGGAAGCCGACTGGCGGTGTCAGCACCCTTTCGTCACGAGCGGCATCAGTTCCAATGGCAGCCGAGACCACATCATGGTCGGCGATAACGCCGATCTTGCACTCATCCTGGATTCTGAACCGACCCAAGCGGCCAAGGATGCGCTGGCCAATGGCGGAGCAGTCTCGCTTTACCCGGAGTATCTGACCGACGATAAGGTGACCATTTCCTGGTGGACGGCCGCATCCTGGGAGGACTCCTTCTACGGAACAAGTCGTTTCGGCGAGGGAATGGGCGAGGCAGAAAAGAGCGTGAGCATCAACGCGGTGGTCAACGAGGCCGCTCATCCAATCAACTTCGGCATCTTTATCTCTGAGCAGACCGCTCAGACGCTCGGGCTCGACTATGCCGATTCGATAGTTCTCGCCTCCACCACCGCACTGCCGACAGATGATCAAACGGATGCGCTCAACGCGGCAATTGACACGCTCATTCAGCAACCCGGTCGATACTGGGCCGAGGTGGAGCGCGGGCCGACGACGGCGTCAAATGCCCTGTCTTGGGGGCTCCTGGCGCTCTGCGCACTGATTGCCGTTGGCGCGGCTGCCGTGGCGATCGGGCTGGCACGCTTCGACGGTCGTCGTGACCACGCGACGCTGGCGGCTATCGGCAGCAGTCCGCGCGTGCAGCGCGGATTCGGATTCTGGCAGGCCGTGATGATAGCCGGAACCGGTGCTGTTCTGGGTACCGCCATCGGGCTAATCCCACCGATTGCGCTGACGCTTCCGGGCTCCGGAACCTCCTTCGCGGCGCCGTGGCTGCTCATCGTCACCATTGCCATCCTGTTGCCGCTTGCTATCGCCTGCGGAAGCTGGCTCTTCCCCGGTCGAAAAGCTGCGGTGTACCGAGCCGTAATCGAGTGATCGGTGGCGGAAGTCGAATCTTCTGCGGGACCCCAACGACACACCCAACTCTTTGCGTACTCGCTTAAAAAGGCGGGCGCCGGTTGGGGATCAAAGCAGTCCGGCATTGCGCACCATCATCGCCAGCTGCACTCGGTTGGTGGTGTCGATTTTCTGAAAGATGTGTGTGATCGTTGCTTTTACGGTCGCGACGCTCATGAACAGATGAGTGGCTATTTCTGCGTTGGGAAGTCCGCGTGCAATTTGGATAGCGACTTCGCGTTCTCGGTCGGTGAGTGTGGCGAGTGCGGCGGACGCTGCGGAGTTAAGCAAAGCTGTTGCAGCGGCGCTGGTGGCTGCGGCGATCAACCGGCGTGTAATCGTTGGTGAGAGCATGGGCTCACCGGCTGCGACGGCATGGATTGCGGCGATCAGGCGCGCTGGCGAGGTGTCTTTCAACAGAAAGCCTGCGGCGCCGGCACCCAGAGCGCGCAGGACGAGGTCGTCCGCTTCGAAAGTGGTCAGCACGATGATGGCTGGCGCCGTGGGGTGCGCCATGAGCTTCTCCGTAGTTGTTACTCCGTCTTGTACCGGCATGCGGATGTCCATCAGCATCACGTCCACGTCACCGGCAAGTTTTTCTGCCTCCACGCCGTTGGCTGCTTCGGCGACGATCTGGATGTCAGTTTCACCACCGAGGATGAGCCGTAACCCGGTGCGCACCAGCGCGTCGTCGTCCACGATCGCCAACCGGATCACGCGGGCATCTCCCAAGGCAGGGTCGCATCGAGAACGAACCGTCCATTGGCGACGCGGTTCGTCAGGGCTCCGCTGACCATGTTTACCCGTTCCGTCAGGCCGATCAGTCCGAGGCCACCGGATGAAGCATCGACGCGGCCCAGTGTTAGCGTGTTGCTGACGCGCAGGTGGAGTTCTTGCCCAGGTCGCCCGCGCATCAGCACCTCGACACGCGCGCCTGGTGCATGTTTGCGTGCGTTCGTCAGGGCCTCCTGCACGATGCGATAGGCGTGACGCCCGATCTGAGCGGGCAACTGCGCAGCATCCTTCACCTCGTCGCTGATTTCGACGATCTGGCCGGCCTCGCGAACTTCGTCGAGGAGCGCGGGGAGTTCTGTCCATGATGGTTGAGGCGGTGCGGTCGACGCAGCGTCACGAAGGCTGCCGAGGGTCGCGCGCAACTCGGTAAGGGCTTGATGCGCGCTCTCGTGGATAACGGTTGCGGCCGCGCGCACGTCGGCTGCGCTGAGATCGGTTCGATGGGCGAGCGCTCCGGCGTGCAGGGAAAGCAGCGAGATGCGATGGGCAAGCACGTCGTGCATCTCCCGAGCGATGCGGGCTCGTTCGCCCAGTCGGGCTTGCTCCAGCTGTTCGAGTTGGCGGAGTTGTTCCTGAACGCGCCGGTTGGCACGCTCGGTTTCGAGATCTCGGCGGCTGCGCAGGTACAGGCCGGCAACGGTCAGCGCGGTGATCGATAATGTCATCGTCGAGACGGCGAGGATCAGCTGCTGGGTGAGGCCATCACCGCTGGAGTAAACGGCGGTGGCGGTCCAGAGCAGGAGGGCGGCCAGCACGATGCGGCCCCATCGGCGGTGCTTCGTGAGGGAGACGTAGGCGACGAAGGCTGGCCCGATGACGGTGGTAGACAGGAGCGCAGCGGCAGCGGTTATGAGCGCGACGGCCAATGGTGCGCGGTGTCGGGCCCGCAGGAGAACCAGTCCGCTGATTCCGACGGCGAGATCACCGGCCACCCACCATCTGCGCTCGGGCTCGGTCACGGCAATCCAGACGAGGATGATGCTAAAGAATCCCATGACGGCGAGTGCGCAGGCGTAAGGAATCGCGCGCATCCACTTCGACTGGTCCATCCTCCGAGCCTACGGGAGCGACGCTTTGTGATGAATTGACCTTCGTCTATTTCAGCCTAGACAGCAGTCGACAATATGGCGCCACCGTCGCACCGAACGGTCATCACCTCTTCGACCTTCGCCCGATGTGCTGCTGTGCGCGACGGGCTGAACTGGATGCATGATCGAATTCACCGGAATCACCAAACGTTACCGAGGCCGTACCGCTCTTGACGATGTCAGCTTCACGGTGCCGCCAGGCTCCGTGACGGGGTTTCTCGGCCCTAACGGAGCGGGCAAGACGACGGCGATGCGAATTCTCCTCGGCCACACCCGAGCGACGGTTGGTACCGCGACAGTCCTCGGCTCCCGATACGCCGAACTTCCTAATCCGGGTCGCCACGTCGGAAGTCTGCTCGATGCGGGAGCTGTTCATCCTGGCCGGACCGGCCGGGAAACGCTCCGAATCGCGGCAAGGATGATGGGCGTGCCCATCCCCCAGGTCGACACGGTTCTCAACCGAGTCGGACTAACCCGGCGAGAAGGATCGACCCGTGTGCGCGCGTACTCGCTCGGTATGCGGCAGCGTCTCGGTATTGCTCAGGCGCTCCTCGGCGAGCCCCGTGTGCTTGTGCTGGACGAACCGGCCAACGGGCTCGACCCGCAGGGCATGGCTTGGCTGCGCACCCTCGTCCGATCCCTCGCCGATGACGGCTGCGCGGTACTTCTCAGCTCACATCTCCTGCATGAGGTCGAGCAGGTCGCCGACCGGATCGTGATGATCGGCAACGGTCGCGTGCTCGCCGCCGGCTCCACCCGCGAACTGGCTGCCGGTCACGACCTCGAGCACCTCTATTTCCAGCTCACCACCCCCACCGATCGGAGCGCAGAATGATCTCCCGAACAGTCTCTACAACGCCGGCCATCAGCGTCAATAGCGTGTCCATCCCGTTTCACCGCCTCATCGACGTTGAAACCCGTAAGTTCTTCGACACACTCGTCGGGCAGATGCTCACAGTCGTGACGATTGTGCTCGCAATCGGCATCATGACCGGATTTGCCTGGTTTATGGAGCCAACAGTGCAAGGCGTGATCATGATCTCCGGGGCGGTACTCTCGATTCTCCTTCCGGCCATGGGCATCCTCGCCGTAACAAGCGAATGGAGCCACGGCACCGCCTCGACGACCTTTGCTCTCGAACCCCGACGAGTGCGCATCGTCGCAGCCAAACTCTTCCCCCCGGTGATCGCGACTGCGCTGACCTGCGCTGTACTCGTCGGAGTCGCCTTCGTCATTATCGGAGCCGTCGCCGCCGCTCGGGGCGTCGCCGCCGACTGGACTTTTGATCCGGCGGCCACTGCAGGCTGGTTCGTCGTCAACGTGATACTCGTGCTCAGTGGGGTCGCGCTCGGCACATTAATCCTTAACGCCCCCGCCGCGATCATTTTCGTCGTCACAAGCGCCATGGCTTGGAGCCTCATTGCCGTCTCCAGCACGACCGGAGCCGCCATCGCTTCGTGGCTCGACATCGGCACTACCACGACAGCACTACTCGATGGCCGCGCCACCGTCGATGACCTCGAACGTATCGCGATCTCAATTACGGTGTGGGTGCTACTGCCACTGATAGTGGGCGCCGTGCGAGTGGTGCGACGCGAAGTGCGCTGAGATTCTTGGGCTGAAGCGCGGCTTTGGCCTGTGTGAGCCTCGCGTTGACCTCGTCTGACTTTGTGGGGCGAAGAAATAGCGCGATAGCTGCGGCGGCCAGCACGCAGAGTAATGCGTTCACGCCGATCGCGGTCGTGACACCGCCGAGGACTCCGGCGGGTCCGGTGTCGCCGAGCGTGTTCATCCGTGCAGTGACGATCGCGGACATGATCGGGATTCCCAGCGTGATTCCGACCTGCTGACTCATCGTGACCAGGCCGGTCGCCAGGCCCTGTTCCGTATCGGGCAGGCCGGAGGTGGAGGTGACGACGTATCCGACGATCGCGACCAGGTTTGCGATACCCCCGATGAAGGTCGCGACGAGCAGGAGAAGCATCCAGCCGGAGTCTGGGCCGAGAAACATGAGCGGAATCGTGGCGGCTGCCTGGAGCAGGAAACCGGAGACGATTGAACGGCCTGAGCCGAGTGCGCCAATAACTTTCGGGCCGATGATTCCGCCGAGCACGGTGCCAGCTCCGAGGACGGCGAAGGAGAGTCCAGCCGCAAGCGGCGAGTAGCCGAGTACTTCCTGCACGTACAAAGTCAGCAGGAACACCAGCGAGGTTTCAGTGGCGAAGGCCAGTAGCCCGGCGATGTTGCCCCAGGCGACAGCTTTCCGTTTGAGGATAGCGACGGGTACTAACGGATGCGCCACTCGCTTTTCAACCTGCCAGAAGACGACCAGGAAGACGAAGCCGGCCAGGATTGCCCCCAAGGCCGATGGATTCCCCCATGAGGTTTCGCCCGCCGTGGTCAGCCCGTAGACCAGAGCGAGAAGCCCGAAGGTCACGGTGGCAGCACCGGCGACGTCAAGCTTGGGGCGTTCGTTCGGGCGGCTTTCCTTCAGGACGACAGGCGCGATCACGAGGACCACAACCGCGACGACAACGTTGATGAAGAATGCCCACCTCCAGCTGAGCAGGTCGGTGAGCACCCCGCCGAGGATCGCTCCGGTCGTGAACCCTGCCGCCATCAAAGCGCCGTTAAGGCCGAGCGCCTTGTTTCGCTGTGGTCCTTCGGTAAATGAAGTCGTCAAAAGCGATAGGGCCGCCGGCACGACCATCGCCGTCGCGAGCCCCTGGGCCACCCGTGCGACGATCATCAACACCGGTTCCTGTGCAAAACCGCCGCCGAGAGAGGAGACGCCGAGCAGGGCGATGCCGACAAGGAAGAGGCGGCGACGACCGAACAGATCAGCGATCCGACCGAAGAACAGGGTGAACCCTGCCGCGCACAAGGCAAACGAGGTCGCGATCCATTGCAAATGATCGAGGCTGAATCCGATGTCGGCACCGATGGTCGGCAACGCCACGGTCAGGATCGAGAAATCCACGGCAAGGGTGAAACTGGCCGTGAGTAAGACGAACAGGGCGAGGCGTTGCCGCCCCGTCAGTCTCGCGGTATCCCCGACGGGGCCTGCTTGGTTCACGGCGTGGTCGGAAGTTTGAACGGTACTGGACATGCCGTCCTTTCGATAGAGGAACGCTTCGTGGGCGCCGGGAAAACCGGCACAATGCCACAGTGAGCCACCGTGCGCGCATCAACCAGACCCGCCTCATCCCACCCCCACGGTGCCTAGCCCTGACAGGGACAGGCTTGATCCGCTCAGACAGTCGAGAATGTAACCATGGCTGGCATGAACCACACAGAAGAACTCGGCGAGTTCCTTCGAACTCGGCGCGCACAACTCACCCCCGAGGAGGCAGGGATCGCCTCCTACGGTGCCCGTCGGGTGCCCGGTCTCAGACGCGAGGAACTCGCTCAACTCGCCGGCGTGTCGGCCACGTACTACACACGTTTAGAGCAGGGCCAATCGACGAACGCCTCCGAATCCGTCATCGACTCAATCGGGCGGGCGTTGAACCTGAATGACGATGAGAAAGTGCACCTGCATGACTTGGCACGACCCGCCAAAGCCAAGCGCCGCGCTCCGGGCAAACCCGACCAGGCAACGCCCGGCACCATACGTCTTCTGAACGCCATGGCCAATGTTCCGACCGTGATCATGGGCCGAAGGAACGAAGTCCTGGCTTGGAACCCGCTCGGGCATCTACTCGTCGCCGGGCACACCGACTTAGACGCGCCAAGCCGGCCATTCGATCGGCCAAACCTCACCCGGATGCTCTTCCTCGACCCCCACACGAAAGACCTCTATCGCAACTGGCGTGACGAGGCCTCACTCGCCGTGGCATCCCTGCGGTTCATCGCCGCACAACATCAGGACGACGCCGAACTGACCCAGCTCATCGGCGAACTCACGCTCAAGAGCCCCGACTTCGCTGCGATGTGGACGAAACACCCGGTCCAACAATGCGTGAGCGGTATCAAGCGTTTTCACCACCCCGAGGTTGGGGACTTCGACCTCAGTTTCGAGGTCCTCCACCTCCCCGGTGCCAGCGGACACCGAATGATGACGCACGCGGCCGAACCCGGCTCAACCGATGCCGCCGCGCTGGAGCTCTTATCGGCTACAAACGAGACCCCGGTCGCGCGACACGTTCCGTCACGGATCTAACGCACGCTCGTACCGGAGGTGAACTGCGAACCTTGCAAACCTGCTCGCTGCGCCCGCCATTCGGCACGATGCGATTCCCGAGGCCCCAAACGGCAATTAGCGAGCCGCCGAAACCGCCAACGACATATCCGTACGGGGAATCCTGGTCACACTTCGCTCAGACTGCGAACTCCGAGACGATGAGGCGGGTCGCATCAGCGATGACATCGTTATTGTTCGGAGCGCTGGCTACCTCCGTTCGAGTGAGAATGCACATGGCAATTGTTTGTCGTTGCCCCTGCCAAAGCACTCCGGCATCGTTGACGATTCCGTAATTGCCTGCGCCAGTTTTGTCCGCGAGCTCGAACGGTTCGGACAGGCCCGCACGAGCTCGCGTACCTGAGGTGGTGTTGCGGAGCATTAAATCCTGGAGGCGGCTACGTGCGAGCTGCCCGGCATCACCGTCGATGAGGAGTGCTTCCATGATTGCAACCATGTCTTCAGCGGTAGTGGTATCGCGAACGTCTCCGGGGAGTCCTTCGTTGAGTTCCGGCTCTATACGGTCCAGCCGCGTTCGCCTTGCGCCGAGTGCCTGAGCGAACTGCGTGATTGTTGCTGGCCCGCCGAGCTCACGGAGAAGAAGGTTGCCTGCTGTGTTGTCGGAGAATCGGAGGGCGGCGTCTGCCATTTGATTCGGCGTCATCGTCATCGACGTTGAAGCAGCTGCGACCGGTGAATTCACGACGACGTCAGCGGCAGTGAAAGAAATTGGTGTGCTCCAGTATTGGTCTTCATATCCGCGTAGGCGGAGCAGATTTGCCACTGCTAGCACTTTGAAAAGTGAGCACATCGGCACAGGCTCGGTTGCACGATGGTTGATTTGCCGGCCGGAACGTACGTTCTTCGCGCTCAAGGCAATCATCACCCCCGATGTCGACTCAAGTTGACGGACACTCCGCCCAAAGTTTGAAATCGACGAGGCTGGTGCGGGGCTCGTTGTGGTGCAGCCTGCAAGGGCCATCGCTGCCGCGCCGACGACCAAGAAAGATCGTCGAGAAGAATGACCGATTGTTCGAGTAGTAGACATGTCGACCACTATGCCGGGAATTGCACTGTCATGTCCAAGCATCAAAAGACCCGACTAATCGCGACGCCCCATGACACATCAGGACCGACAGGGCTATACAATTTTAGCCCCGTGCGGGCCGGCCTGCTGACCCCGATTCACGGAGACACTTATCGCTTCAATTGCGAGTTCCGCTCAAAATCTGGTTCGTGTCTTTTTTTCCAGACTGTGCCGGCAGGATCACACCCCAGACTTAGCATCCTGTCTTCTACAGATAGCGGCGCGCAGGTGGATTTACCGGCTGGCTAACGTAATTTAGAAAATAGGCTTTCGTTGTCCGTCTGGCGCCTGGCCGAGCCAGGCGAAGAGCAACAGCACGAGTGCGGTACCCGATAGCACCCCATCTAAGAGGCCGGCGGGAAGCAAAAAGACCATCAGCATTAGCGTCACAATGCAATTGACCAGGGAAAGCCCGAGTCCCCACAGCTGGTTCCGCAGCAGCCCGAGCGCCCCGAGGATTCGTAGAACCGCGAAAATCCCACTCATAGCCATCATGAGATAGAGATTGTCCTGCAAATAGGGAAGGGCGAAAACATCAGCATGTTCGACAATCGATGCCTGCGGGATCTTAAGAACAAGGAGAACAAGGACGCCAATGAATACGACGCCTTCCATTAATACGCCCTGAACAAGGAGTAACCCGGCCGCCCACCGATACTGCCGCCGCTGAGTTGTGTCCATTCCGCAACAGTATCGGCCGCTCAGGTGACGAACGAAATAGCGCAAGACGGAACCTCCGCAACTCAGACCGCACCAAAAGGATGGGGCCATGAACGACAAGATCACGACGGTTCTTATCCCGGGAGTTTCTGCGTTGTTTGTCGCCGCTTTTTTCCTTTTTGCGGCGCTCTGGGTCAACGGTAATTCACTTCCCCATTGCGCTCAGCATTGCAATCGTGCTCGGCGCAGGCACATATCTCGCTATGGCTAAAGGTACGTCGCGAAAAACTTAGTGACAGAAATGCCCCGATAACCGGCAGTTCTCTAGCCAGGCTGGACGGCGACGTTAATGGCGTCCACGACGGATCGGGGCTGACCCACGGTGAGAACCAGCCGTGCGTAGTGCTCGTCGATGAGTTCGATCACGACTGTTTCACTTGGAGCACTGACGTTCCAAAACGACTTGTCGCCGTCCTTATTGAATGTTCCTGCCCATTTTCCCGGTAGCGCCAGTCCAGGGGCGCGGAGTCCTTTGGGTTCCTGATTTGCACCGGGATCGAATGTTGCACCGCGAACATGGCTCAACGGGATTTCGAGTTTGCGCTTGAAGGACCAGACCTTGTCCAGCCCCTGGGGCTCAACAACAAGCATCGTGTCGGTCAGGGTGATGATGTTCATGCGGAATCCTTTGTTGTGGCTTCGTTGGCGCGTGGTTCGCGGGCGCGCTCGAGGAGTCGCTCCCCGAGCGATTGAGGGGTGTGCCTTGGTGCCACACCGGACAGGATGCCGAAGGCGATGGATCGAATTTCTGGGTCCCGCGGAGCGAGTTCCATGAGGGCGACGAGTAGCAAATCAGTTGAATCATGCGTCGGCATTGCTGGCCCGGCACTCTGCCTAAGCGCCAAAACGAAGAGACCGCGTTTACTTCCAAAAGCCTTGTACAGGCTCCCCCGATGCAGGCCCGTCGCCTGCACGAGATCGTCTATCGAGGTTCCTTCATAACCAGTGCTGCGAAAGATTTCGGCACATTGAGCCACAACCTCGGCTTCGATAAATGATCTGTTCCTACCCATACCCTCAGACTACGCATAGGGAAACGATCGGTCAAGAACGATCGGTCAAGAATTCGCGGCTCAGTCATTCGCGGGACCGTAAGGAAAACGATTAACGAGGCATCTGAGACACTCCCGGCGCGGCTCGCTCAGCGCGCCCTTGACGCGTCGGGTGTTTCGGGCTGGATTGGCTGCTCGGGCCAGATTGCACGGAGGATGCGAATGGTCTCGTCCAGCCCCGTCCCGGCGTTAGCGCTGGTCGCGGCGAGTTGCCGGGCGGCTTCCAACACTGGCCGCGGTATCGTCGTGGCGCTTCGGCTCACACGGGTTCCCCCGCCGGTACGGGCTGTGAGGTAGCCCTCGGCTTCGAGCGCTTTGTACGCTTTCGCCACAGTTCCGGGGGCGACGCCGAGGTCTTTCGCGAGCTGACGAACCGAGGGAAGACGCTCGTCGGCTGCGAGTCGGCCCGACGCGACCAGCCCGCGGATTTGATCGCGGATCTGCTCCGTGGGCGGGGCAGATCCTGACAGGGTAATCATCGTGTTGTGGCTTTAGCCGGTGCCCGCCGCCGCGACGGTATCGCTGACAGGACGACAGCGCCGCACAGCGCGAACCCGAGTGCCGCGGCGACTGCGGACGCGCCGGCGAACATTGGCTGTAGCCCAGCAAACGTCGTCCAGAACGTCACACTTCCCTTCGAGGTCGGGAACGAGGATGTTATCGATACGGTCCCGGCGAGTGAGCTGAGTATGAACCCAAGGTGCATGAGCAGGGCACTGGTTCCGATCGCAAGAACGTTGCCTGTGCGGAAAGTTCGGATGTGAACGTCGTGCTCGCGGTTGGGGGCCGGTGTGGGTCGGGCGATGAGCACCAGGACCGCGATGGCGACAATGATCAAGACGCCGATCAGGATCAGCGACGGTATGGAGTTGTACCATCCGTAGATACTCGAGCCCATTTTACGTCCGCCCCCAAGGTCCACTAAGTACATCGTGTAGTGCCCTGTGCTGGGTTCCGGCTGGGACGCGGCACCGGTCATGACGGTGACGCTAAGGATGAGCGCAAGAAGCAGGGCAGGGGTGACGAACCACCAGCCTCGCGCAAAAGTCAGCGGCGTCCGTGGAGTGAGATCCGCAACGCCCCGCCCGCTTTGACCGTGAACCGGGAAAGCGAGAAGCACCATCCCGAGGATCCCGAGCAGGAGTGGGCTCGTGAAGCGGTAGTTGTGATACCAGACAAAGTATTCAGGTGGCAGATGCAGCGGAAACAGCCCGGTAGCTAGCAACAGCAAGCCAACGGCGCCGCCGCCAAGAAGCAAGCCCGCCGCCACAGTGGGCGCGCCCACGCCGCCGCCAGATAGCTGCCTCTTACGCCCCCAAATCAGCCACCATGCCAGGGCGAGAAGGATGCCCGCGAACACTGGTCCCAGTACCACAAAGTAAAACCAAGTCATCCCGACACCCCTCAACTCTGTATCACCTAAACAATACACTTATGTATCATCTGATTGCCACAAGTTGCGGTTTGGCTGCACTAGTGCGAATGCACCATGTCATTCACACACCGTGAGTCACGCCGGATAACAGCCAGACGTCTGAGGCCTTCGTGATGTTCTTTCATCCCTCCTGGAAGGAATGGGAGAGTTGGCTCGAATCCTGAGGTTCTGCGCTACTCGCCGTCTTCTGCTCGGCGCTGCAGTCGATCGAGTCTCAATCCTGGGACACTCTGAAACGCTCCGGCAAGCACGAGAAAGACGGCGCCACTGTGAGTAATCGCATGGGTGACCTCAGTCATTTGGTCATTGACCGGCACTAGTTTCCACGTTCCCGTTTCATGGGCGTGAAATCCGTCGAGACGCCAAATGATTTGGTCTCGGGAGACCGCGTCGTAGGCAATCGTGGTGGAACCGGGCAGTTTGGCTCGTACCGAGTATTTCTTCTCAACGACCGCAGTTGAATCGTCTGTTGTGACAGAAAGAATCGCGGGATTCCACTCCGGTAACCGCCGAATATCGGCGAGAATGTTCGCAATCGTTGTGCTGGCTGCTTTAATCATGCGACTACCCGTGTGTTCCATGGTCGCTCCATATTCTTGCCGCAAAAGCAGGTGCTGTGAAAGTGGATGCGCGCGCTCCCCACCCACAGCCTATGGGCCGCCGAACCCTCTGCGGAACGGCCTGGTCAGTCGATCACTGCCGCGACGGCTTCGATTTCAACGAGCTGATCCGGGTAGCCGAGGACCGTGACTCCCAGAAGTGTGCTCGGAACGTCATGCGTGCCGAGGGCCTCGCGAATGACTGTCCAAGCCGCAACGAGGTCGCTCCGGTTGGAGGATGCGACGAGAACTCGTGTGCTCAGTACGTCCTCGAGTCGAGCGCCTGCCGCTTTTAGAGCAATGACAAGGTTCTCCATCGCCTTGCTCGCCTGCGCCGAATAGTCTCCGACTGCCGCAGTGCTGCCATCCAGATTTAGCGGGCAGGCGCCGGCCAGAAAGATGAGGCGCGCCTCAGCGGGAGCTGTTGCCGCGTAGGCATACTGTGCCACGTCGGAAAGCTCAGCCGAGCGGATCAGGACAACGTTGCGGGACATGCCCTCACTGTATTAGAGGATGCGCCTCACGGCTGGCTCACGAATGCCAGCCAGCCAGCTAGCCAGCCGCACCCTCTTCGGGACGGTCCTGCTGACCATGACCGGATAGTTTTCGTGTCCGCAGGTATGTATGCTCGGAGCGAGATATCGAGGAATGTCGACACGTTGGACGGAAGTATATGCAGTCGGATCCGGGACCCACTCCAGATGAAAAGTTGGTTGAGGTTTTCAAGGCCCTGGGCAACCCGATTCGACTGCGAATACTTCGATGGTTGAAGAATCCCGAGGTCGATTTCGCCGACTATGAGCCGATCGCTGATCGCTCTCAGGTCGGCGTGTGCGTGAGTCACATTCAAGCGAAGACAGGGTTGGCGCAGTCCACTATCTCGGCTTACATGGCTGTACTCGAACGGGCTGGCCTCGTCACGTCAACCCGGATCGGCAAGTGGACGCACTACCGGCGCGATGAATCGCACATTGAAAAGCTCGTGATCTCTCTGGGACGAGACCTGTAAAGCCCAAAATAGTCGACTTCCTCTAGGCATGTTTCTTTAACATATCGTGATTATTCGATATGACGATACGATGTGCGTATGACCTCATTCCCGGACGTTGCCGAGCACACTGCGAAACCAACAGCTTTGATAGTGCACGCTCATCCCGAACCAAATTCGTTCAGCAATGCGCAGATGAGGTCTGCACGATCATCCCTGCAGGATCAGGGCTATTACGTCAAGACAATTTATTTGTATGAGAAGAACTGGTCGCCTGTGCTTGATCGCTCAGAGTTCCCGTCGGCCGCGACATACTTCAAGCCGCAGGCCGAACAGCTGGCCGCAGCAAACGCTGAAACTCTCGCGGCAGAAGTTCGCGCAGACCTCGAAGCGCTGCTGGACGCCGATCTCCTCGTGTTGTCGTTCCCTCTGTGGTGGTTCTCCCTCCCCGCCATTCTCAAAGGGTGGATTGACCGAGTCTTTGTCATGGGAGCCGTTTTCGGCGGCGAGCACGGCCTCTTCAACCAGGCCGCCCTTGCAGGTCACAAAGCAGTCCTGCTCATCACCACCGGAGGTTCCCCCGACTCGTTCGGCGAGGGCCACCGATTCGGCGTCCTCAACACGCACCTGTTCCATATACATCTAGGAATGCTTCGCTTCGTTGGCTACGACGTTTTGGAACCGATCGTCACGTACGGGCCAGCTCACCTTGACGCCGACAATCGCGATGCCGCGCTCTCCGCAGTTCATGACGCGTTCGAACAAATTTCCACGCGGCCGGCGCTATCACTCGGCACACCGACCCGACCTTAAAAGTCGTCCCACTGAGCTCCGACGCTCAGACCGCCGCACGGCAACGAGACGCTCTCTTACCCGTCGGGACTGTCTCTTAAACGGTATCTACTTCCCGATTGGGCTGGCAGGAGTCGACGCCAGACCCGGACAAGGAATCGGCGGGCGAAGAAAAGCAGCGAAAGGATCCCAACGACGATCGGGATGGCGATCGGCCAAGCGGTTGTGAAAACGAGAATCAGCGCAAGGGCTTCGAAGCCGATGAGCGAGGCTGCCCCGATGTACATGGCGGCGGCGAGGTCATTAAGCTTCCACCAGGCACCTGTCAAAAATTCCTGTATTCGCCTTGAATGCGAATCACGGTGGGAACCGAGTTGTGGCTGTGTTGATGCCGGTAGCATTACGTCTCCTATAGATAGCGGCGCGCAGTTGGGTATGCCGGCTGGCTACTAAAGGAGCGATGCACGTTGAATCGACGTGCTGCGCTAAGAGTCAGGCGACGGGCGTCTGACGCGTGGGAGCGCGCGGCATAGGAGTACCTCTGCCGCATCGCGTTATCTGTGGTGTGGAGTGCGAACGCGGTCGGTGTCCTGTGCTCTGCGTGGACAACGCAGTCGGGTTGAATTTCCGCGCCACGATGGAGACAAAGAGGGCGACGATCACGGTCAGGCCGATGAGAAGTCCGATAGCGACCGTGATGGCGATCACCGGATGACCCACCGTCACGTGCGGGCTGGCAATAACGAGCGCAAGGTGGCAAATCATGTAGAACTCTTGCATCACCATGCTCCCCTCACACGTTTCCCCTTATCGCACAGCGTACCCGTCACGGTCACATGTGTCCGCAGCTCGAACCCTCACCGGGACGGTTGAATCTTCTGTCCATCGGGAGCGCAGGCGGCTACTTGGAGTCGACAATCGCGTCGGCATAGTGGTTAATCGCACCACGATAGACGGGCAGGGTCTTTCCCAAAGCCTTGAGGGCGACTCGTAAAGCATCGCCAGGCCGCCCAGCGTCGAAGAGCGCCAAAGCCAGAAAAGCTTCGTGGGCGTCGCCGACAGTTGCGTCCGGTTCCATGCCTTCGAGAATCCTGACCGCTTCGGTGGTCTCACCGACGTTGCGAAGTGAGCTGGCCAGCTGAATTTGAGCTTGAGAGTTGCGGACAGGATCGAGACCAAGTTCCAGCGCACGGCGGTAAAGCGGAATCGCTTCCGCTTCCCGTCCAAGAAAATCATGCACCGACGCCCACTCGAAGATGGCGGCCGGATCATCGTCACGTCGCTCTGCGATCAGAGCCTGCATAGAGTCAAAAGTGAACTCCTGGTCGGCGCCACTGACATCAGTCCAAAATATTCTGATCCGTTCTTCCCAGTCATTCACGGGCCCATTTTGGCAGACTGCAGGGCTGCTTGAGCACTGCCCGTCAGGAAACGTCTTTTGGAACTGGCGCATCAACGTGCGCGACCATCTGCACCCTGCGCCCATATCGGTCAAGCCCAAGTTCGCCCTCGATGCCGACAAGGGAAAGATGAAATTGCGTTGCTGGTTCTTCCTCCACAAAACCGGCACTCGCGTAGAACGGGGCGTTCCAAGGGACGTCCGCGTAGGTGCGAAGCGAAATGCGGTGGTAGCCGCGCTTCTGCGCTTGAATTTTGGCGGCCTCCACGAGCGCTCGACCCCAACCCTTTCGCGCATCCCCCGGTGCGACGGACAGCTGCTCCAAGTGGCAGATGCCGTCGACCTCTAGGACATGGACAAAGCCGGCTACGTGACCGTCGTCGAGCTCAAGGACGAGGATGAAGCCGGGCTCCGACGCACGAGCAGCGCCCGTGGGTGCGGCACCCCAGTCATCCGACTTGAACATGTTGACCAAGAGTCGGTCAGCGTCGTTTTCAATCTTCTCGATGGCATCGAAGTCTCGTGATCGGGCGAGGCGAACGCTGGCTGCCATGTGACAAGTGTACGGACCGGAACGTGCGGAAGCCGCGCATTGACGCATTCGCAGTCACAGCCATCAATGCCGCTTCAAGTAGGGTGGACGCACGATGAAACGATCTACGCCATCGACGGAGTAGGTGGGTCTGAATCCGCCGTTTTCACGGTGACGTCCGAAAAGTCTGCCCGCTTTATTGAGGGCATTGAAGTTGAGGCGTGAAGTACTTCTATCCTGGATGTGGGTACTGGATCTATGGACAAGAGACCGTGGGTAGTCCCCACCCTGGTTGTCGTAATTATTGCCGCCTTGATAGCCCTCTACTGTTTCGGGCTCTTGGGCAACGCCGCGATAGCGACAGTGCTGTCGCCATCCTGATTGTCGACTGACCAGCCAACAGAGGGGCGAAGGAGGCGCCAGTTCGCTGCCTGCGGGCGTGGTCGGGGTGACCGGTAGACTTGCCGGGTCAAGCATCCGCTATCTCGGGGAGAATTCCACACGTGACCGCTGTTTCCAAAACCTCTTCCCACGGCGTCGCCGACACCGTTTCCAACGCTATTGCGACGCCGGATAAGGAGCAGCCCTACGGGGCGCTCGGGCTCAAGGCCGACGAGTACGCGAAGATCCGCGAAATTCTGGGCCGTCGGCCAACGTCGGGCGAGCTGGCCATGTACTCGGTCATGTGGAGCGAGCACTGCTCCTATAAAAGCTCGAAGATGTACCTGCGCCAGTTCGGCGACAAGGTCACCCCCGCCATGAAGAAAAACCTCATGGTCGGCATGGGCGAGAACGCCGGTGTGCTCGACGTCGGCGAGGGCTGGGCGGTCACGTTCAAGATCGAATCGCACAACCACCCCTCGTACATCGAACCGTTCCAGGGCGCCGCGACCGGCGTCGGCGGCATCGTGCGCGACATCATCTCGATGGGCGCCCGCCCGGTCGCCGTGATGGATGCCCTGCGCTTCGGCGACATCAACGACCCCGATACCGCCCGCGTTGTACACGGCGTGGTCTCGGGCATCAGCTTCTACGGCAACTGCCTCGGCCTGCCCAACATCGGCGGTGAGACCGTGTTCGACCGGGTCTACCAGGGCAACCCGCTGGTCAACGCTCTCTCGGTCGGCGTGCTGCGCCACGAAGACCTGCACCTTGCCAACGCCCGCGGCGTCGGCAATCAGGTCGTGTTGTTTGGAGCCCGCACCGGCGGCGACGGCATCGGCGGGGCATCCATTCTCGCCTCGGACACGTTCAGCGCCGGCGGGCCCACCAAGCGTCCCGCGGTGCAAGTCGGCGACCCCTTCGCCGAGAAGGTGCTCATCGAGTGCTGCCTCGAACTGTTTCAGGGCAAGCTCGTCGAGGGAATCCAGGACCTCGGGGCTGCGGGCATCTCGTGCGCGACCAGCGAACTCGCCTCGAACGGCGATGGTGGCATGTTCATCGAACTCGAGAAGGTGCTGCTGCGCGACCCCACGCTCACCGCCGAAGAGATTCTCATGAGCGAGAGCCAGGAACGCATGATGGCAATCGTCACGCCCGAAAAGCTCGCGGGCTTTCTCGCCGTCACGAAGAAGTGGGATGTCGAGACCAGCGTTCTCGGCGAGGTCACCGACACCGGCCGGTTGATCATCAACTGGCACGGCGAAGAAATCGTCAACGTACTGCCGCGCACCGTCGCCGTCGACGGCCCGGTCTACGAACGCCCGCTCGCCTACCCGACCTGGATCGACGCACTGCAGGCCGACACCGCCTCCGTGCTGCCGCGCGCGCTCGACGGCGAGACCCTGCGCGAGCAGTTCCTCGACCTGCTCGGCTCGCCCAACCTCGCCGACCCGAGCTGGATCACCGACCAGTACGACCACTACGTGCAGGGCAACACTGCTCTGGCCTTTCCTGACGATGGCGGCATGATCCGCGTCGACGAAGAGAGTGGTCTTGGTTTCGCCATCGCCACCGACGCGAACGGCCGCTACTGCCAGCTCGACCCGTACCGCGGCGCGCAGCTCGCCCTCGCCGAGGCCTATCGCAACGTCGCCGCGACCGGCGCGGTGCCGGCCGGCGTCAGCGACTGCCTCAATTTCGGCTCCCCCGAGAACCCCGAGGTCATGTGGCAGTTCCGTGAGGCAGTGACGGCTCTCGCCGACGGATGCCTCGAGCTCGAGATTCCCGTCACCGGCGGCAACGTCTCGTTCTACAACCAGACCGGCGACCAGCCGATTCACCCGACCCCGGTCGTGGCCGTGCTCGGCGTGATCGACGACGTCGCCCGCCGCATCCCGAGCGGCTGGCAGGACGACGGGCACAACATCTACCTGCTCGGCGACACCCGCCTCGAACTCGACGGCTCGGCCTGGGCCGGTGTCGTGCACAACCACCTCGGTGGTCGTCCGCCGGTCGTGGATCTCGGCCGGGAGAAGGCCCTCGCCGGACTGCTGCACGCCGCGTCGAAGGAAGCCCTCATCGACAGTGCCCACGACCTCAGCGAGGGTGGGCTCGCCCAGGCCCTTGCCGAGGCCGTGATGCGCTTCGGTGTGGGCGCACGGGTCTGGCTCGGCGACATTCTGGATCGGGACGGGGTGGACGCATCCACTGCCCTGTTCTCGGAGTCGGCCGCTCGCGTCATCGTGAGCGTGCCGCGCGAAGACGACGTGAAGTTTCTCGGCCTGTGTGCCGGTCGCTACATTCCGGTGCTGCGCATCGGCGTGACCGACGCCACCCTGCACGCCCTCGAGGTTCAGGACGTCTTCGCCGCCTCGCTGGCCGAGATGCGTGATCGTCACCAATCCCCTCTCCCCGCCGCGTTCGCGTAAAGCAGAGGGGCGCAGGGACCCTAGAGGAAGGGTTCGCCGATCAGGTTCTCGGCGCGCTCCCAAAGACGGGCGGCCACCGCGCGGTCACGGGAGGTGCGGGTGGCGAACTGGCGGGTAGGGGCACCGCGCGTCAGCAGGCGCGGGCCGAAGTAGTCGCCGCCGTGGGCATCCGGGTCGATCGCGGCCCGCACGGTCGGCCACGCGCCGTGGTGCTTGCCCTGGGCTCCGATCACGGTTTGCAGACCGTCGAGCACCCGTTTGCCGCGCGACACCTCATTGACCGAACGGATGCCAGGGGTCAACCCCGAAATGGAATATCCCGGATGCGCCACCAGCGACTGCACCGTTCCGGCACCACTCGCCCGCAGGCGCCGGTCGAGCTCGAACCCGAACACCTGCATGGCGATCTTGGACTGCGCGTAGGCCTTCCACCCGTTGTACGTGGTTGCCAGCTGCAGATCGTCGAGCGAGGAATCCATCAGCCGGGAAATCAACGACCCGAGCGACACCACCCGACTACCGGGCGTGCGCCGCAACGCCACGAGGCTGCCAGCGGCCAGTGCGAAGTGCCCGAGAAAATTCGTGGCGAAGATCAGCTCGTTGCCATCGAGGCTCACCTGACGATCCCTGGACGGATGCACGATTCCGGCGTTGAGAATCAGGCCGTCGAGGCGCGGCAGCGCGCGCAAGGTCTCACTCACGGCGCGGACGGACTGCAGGTCGGCCACGTCGAGCTGCCACACAGAAACGGATGCCCCCGGTACGCGGGTGCGGATGGCCGCCGCCGCGGCATCCGCTTTGGCGAGGTTGCGGCAGGCGAGCACAACGTGGGCGCCCGTGCCTGCGAGCTGTTCGCTCGTGAAGTAACCGAGTCCGGCGTTGGCGCCGGTCACGACGAAGGTCTTGCCGGACTGGTCCGGCAGCGAACGCGGGTCCCAGCTCACCAGGCTACGACGCTGAAATCGACGACGATGCTGGCGCCGACCCGGCAGAGCGCCCCGGCGCCACCGGCTCGCCGCCGGCGATTCGAACGTGGTGATGGATCACCTCGGCAATGATGAAGTTGAGAAACTTCTCGGCGAAGGCCGGGTCAAGATGGGCGTCCTCGGCGAGGCCACGCAGGCGGTCGATCTGCATGAGTTCACGCGCCGGGTCGGCAGCCGGAAGTCCGTGGGCAGCTTTGAGCCGCCCAACCTGCTGGGTGAACTTGAACCGCTCGGCCAGCAGGTGAATGAGCGCGGCGTCAATGTTGTCGATGCTCTCTCGAATACTGTGCAGCTGCAGGGTCGCAGCCGCGTCGGCGTCGGCGGGTAATTCCTCGTGTACGGCCATACTTTTACGATAATGCATGCGCACGCGGTCAAGCGGATGCCGCCGCCGCCCGGCCGCTCGCCCCGAACGACCGCAGCCGCAATCGTTTCTGCGTCAGAAGTATGCCGAGCAGCACAAACAGCGCCCCGGTCGGCTCGTGCCAGGAGAAAGTTTCCGCGAGCACGAGCACCCCCAGCGCCACGCCGACCACGGGCGTCACATAGGTCACCGTGGACGCATTGGTCGGTCCCCAGGCACGCAACACGTTGATGTTCCAGATGTAGGCCAGACCAGTGCCGAGCGCACCGAGAGCGACCAGGCACAGCACGATCGGCACGGTCAGCGCCACCGGGCTCCAGGCCAGTGCCGGCGTCAGCAGCAGCATGATGGCGCCGGCAATGCCGATGTTCAGAAAGGCGAACGTCGATGCCGCGATCGGCCGCCCACTCAGAAAGCGGCGGGTGTAGCCGAAAGTGAAGCCGTAGCAGACGGCCGCGCCAAGGCAGGCAAGCTGGCCCCAAAGATCGCCCGTGAGCGAGGAATACTGCCACGGACCGATGATCACGACAACACCGACAATGCCGAGCACGACACCCGCGACCTGCGCGCGCACGAGTTTCTCCACCCGAAACGCGAGCGTCGCCATCAACGCCGTCATGATCGGGGTGACCGCGTTGTAGATGCTTGCCAGGCTCGATGAGACGTATTGTTCGGCCCAGGCGAAGAGCAGGTGCGGAATCACGCATCCGCTGATCGCGATGACCAAAAAGTGCAGCCAGACCACGCCCTCACGGGGCAGTACCGGTCCGCCATTAACGCGGGGCCGGTTCACCAGCACGATCAGCCCGAGGGTCAGCCCGCCGAGCACGAGTCGCGACCATGCGATCTGCCCGAAGCTGACGCCATCGAGCGCAACCTTCATGAAGAGAAAGCTCGAGCCCCAGATCACCCCCATGCCAAGAAATTGCAGCACGATCAGGCTTTTGCTGGCGGCAGTCGTTAAGGGCACTCCCCGAGCCTATATCGGCCGCTGCCGAGCACGCGTCCGGCTGGGCTCAACGTCTGAAAAGCGCCGAACAATGGCAGCGGATGCGCTGCGTGGCTAATTCAAAAAATCTGCCCGACTGACAGAACCGGATGCCACTCCCCTACTGAGGCGTGTCGGCCCCGCCGCTGCGCTCGACATCCGGCACATCCGGCACACCCGGCGCAGTCCCGGCGGCCCGACCAAAACCGCCCCGTGGCCCGCCGCCCAAGATTGTGCCGCTCGGCCCGGCGGCACGCAGATCGCGATAGGTCACAAACCGGCTCTCGAAGGTGTCGAGGCGAGCCTCGAGCCCGGCGCGCACGGCCGGCCATTCGTCAGCGAGGATCGAGTACACGGCGCTGTCACGCCAGGTACCGTCGGCGCGCGGACGATCACGGCGCAGGATGCCCTCGAACGTGGCACCGATGCCGAGGATGGCTGCGCGCGAACGCTCGTTGACGGCATCCGCTTGAATTTTCACCCGGCCGAAGCCATTGTCGAAGGCGGTACCGAGCACGAGCAGTTTGGTTTCGGCATTGACGGCGGTGCCCCAGACGCGCGGGTCGTAGGCGGTCCAGCCGAGGTGGATGGCTTCGTTGACGACGTCGATATCGCCGAGGGTGGTGGTGCCGACGACGTCGCCGTCGTTCGGGCCGCCGAGCAGCCGCACCACGTAGGGCAGGCCCTCCCATTGAAAATAATCGTGCGCCCACCTGATGAAGCCGTCAACATCGCGGTGCAGGGCAGCCGGGCCGCCACCGTAGCCGGCCGCGAACACTTCGGGGTGCGCGATAGCGCGCGCCAAGTCGGGCAGCACCGCACTGCCGAGCGGTTGAAGCTGCACAAAACGACCGGTCAGGGTCAGGGAATGGGGTCTCACGGCGCTCACTCGCACAGTGTGACAGGTTAAGTGAGAAATTCTCTCCGTTTTGCGTCAATCAGACACATTGACGATGCAGATTTAATCGATCAGGTCGTGCCGCACCACGATGGCTTCACGGTCGGGGCCGACGCCGATCGCCGAAATGCGCGATCCACTCATGCGCTCGAGCGCAAGCACGTAATTCTGTGCGGCCTGCGGCAGCTCGTCAAATGTGCGCACGCCGGTGATGTCTTCGGTCCAGCCGGGGAAGTTCTCGTAAATTGGAACGGCGTGGTGAAAGTCGCTTTGTGAGACCGGCACTTCGTCGACACGCACACCATCAACAGAGTAGGCCACGCAAACCGGGATCTCGGCCAGCCCGGTGAGCACATCGAGCTTGGTCAGCACGAAGTCGGTGACGCCGTTGATGCGCGCGGTATAGCGGGCGATCGGAGCGTCGTACCAACCACAACGGCGCGGACGCCCGGTGGTGGTGCCGAACTCGAACCCGTTGGCGCGCAGGTATTCGCCTGACTCGTCGAACAACTCGGTGGGGAACGGGCCGCTGCCAACGCGGGTCGTGTAGGCCTTGACGACGGCGATGACCCGGTCGATGCGGTTCGGAGCGATACCCGAACCGGTGACCGCGCCACCCGAGGTGGCGTTCGACGACGTGACGAAGGGGTACGTGCCGTGGTCGACGTCGAGCATGGTGGCCTGGCCACCCTCGAACAGCACGGTCTTGCCGGCGTTCAAGGCCTGGTGCAGAAGCAGGGCGGTGTCGGCGACCATGGGGCGCAGGCGTTCAGCATAGCTGAGCAGTTCGGTGACGATCTCCTCGGCCTCGATGGCGCGACGGTTGTAGACCTTGACCAGCATGTGATTCTTCTGGTCTAGAGCACCGTCCACTTTTTGGCGCAGAATGTTCTCGTCAAACAGGTCTTGCACGCGAATGCCGACCCGGTTGATCTTGTCCGCGTAGGCGGGGCCGATGCCGCGCCCGGTGGTGCCGATCTGGCGCTTGCCGAGAAAACGCTCGGTGACCTTGTCGAGGGTGCGGTGGTATGCGGTAATCACGTGCGCGTTCAGGCTGACCTTGAGCCGTGAGACATCCACACCGCGCTCGGACAACGCATCGAGTTCTTCAAACAACACCTCGACGTCGACGACGACGCCGTTGGCGATGACCGGGGTGACTCCGGGGCTCAGGATGCCCGACGGCAGCAGGTGCAGCGCGTACTTCTCGTCGCCGACGACGACGGTGTGGCCAGCGTTGTTGCCGCCGTTGAACTTGACGACATAGTCGACTCGGCTGCCGAGCAGGTCGGTGGCCTTACCCTTGCCCTCGTCGCCCCACTGGGCTCCAATGAGTACGATCGCGGGCATCTAGTCTTCTCCTCGAATAACGAAAGCTTCGGTGGGCGGTGCCGGGTCGAACCCCGGGCTGCCGGTGTGCAGGGTGGCGATGATGGAGATAGCGCTCGCATCGGCATCCGTCAGAAAAGCCGTGAGGCGGGAAACCTCGTCGGTCTCGCCGATCTCTTCGGCGCCCCGGCGCAGAGCGAACAGGGCGCGCAGCACTCCTCGGTTGGGCTCATGGCGCCACGGAATGGGGCCATGGCCGCGCCAGCCAGCCTTGCGGAGGGCGTCGAGTCCGCGGTGGTAGCCGACCCGGGCGTAGGCGTACGACTCTAAGAGTCGACCCTCGGAGTGGGTGGCGTCGGCCAGTTCAGCCCAGGCCAGCGGAGACGTCGGGTGCACCTGCACCACGGCGGCGATCTCGCTCCTCGCGGTTCGGCGCAGGGCCTCGAGCACCTCCGGTTCTGCGGGAAGAAGGGTCTCGGGCTCTGAAATCAAATTGTCGCCGGTCACACTGAATCCTACCAAGGCAGCGGCGCCCCACCCCGGCGACGGGCCCGGTCGGCCGAAAAGGCTAGGCCGGGCTTTGCTGCCGGGCTGCGACGCGCCAGCCGCCGTTCACGAACAGGTAGGTCGTCGACATGTTCAACTCGGCGACCACCTCACCCCGGCGGGCGATCGCCTTGTACACGACGACACCGGCATGCTCACCGAGGCGGATGATGGCGGGTTCGTGAATACCGTAGCTCTCCCACGGAGCCGCCTGATCGAAGTATGCGGTGACCTGGTCGCGAGTGATGACGGCGCCGGGCACGATCATCAGTGCGTCGTCGGTCATTTCGCGCTGATAGTACGCGCCGCCCCGCCCGCCCAAGATGGCCTGCCATCCGGCGTTTTCTTCGTGGAGGAGCCGGGCGGGAAGATCGTCAGTGATCGCAGTCATACCGTCACGCTAGCCCCAAACCGTCGCCGAATGCAGAAAACGTCAGAACCGGTGCTGAACCACCCAGGAGTGCATGGTGACGGCCGCGGCGGCCGAAGCGTTGATCGACCGGGTCGACCCGAACTGGCTGATTTCGACGATGGAATCGGCGGCAGCGATAGCCTCCTCTGACAGACCGGGGCCTTCCTGGCCGAACAGGAGTACGCAGCGTTCGGGAAAGGTGAAGGTCTCGATAATGGCGCTGCCTGGCACGTTATCGATGGCGATGATCGGCAGCGCGCCGCTCTCGCACCAGTCCACAAAGGCGGCGACGTCGGTGTGGTGCAGAACATGCTGGTAACGGTCGGTGACCATGGCGCCGCGCTTGTTCCAGCGCTTTCGACCGATGATGTGCACGGTGTCGGCGCCGAACGCGTTGGCGCTGCGCACGATGGAGCCGATGTTCATGTCGTGCTGCCAGTTCTCAATGGCCACGTGAAACGGATGCCGGTGCTCGTCAAGATCGGCCACGATGGCCGCCATGTTCCAGTAGCGGTAGCGGTCGATCACGTTGCGGGTATCGCCGTGCTCGAGCAGGTCGGCGTCGTAGCGCTCCTCGCTCGGCCACTCCCCCGGCCACGGGCCGACGCCGTAGGTCGAGCGCTCAGGGGTGGGGTTGGCGGGCGTTGTCGCAAGACCCGGCCGGTTGCTTACTGGTTCATTCACTGCTTAACCGTATCCCCCAGATCAGAGAGCAGCATGACCATGGTCTGAAACTGGCGATGTTCCGGATTGTTCTTGACGCCGCCGCATAGGAGGAGTCGTATGGAGGTACTGGTTGAGGAACAACGTTCAAATGGGATCGCTGCTGTCACCATCTCGGCCGGAAGCTAGCTGACCATTTTCGGAGCTTTCGAAAGCGGATCGGTCGACAGATTGGACAATCATGTCAGAGCAGAATTTCACTACGAACAGCGCCGGCATTCCGGTAGCCAGCGACGAGCACTCGTTGACAGTCGGCCCGGACGGGCCGATCCTCCTGCAGGACCACTACCTCATCGAAAAGATGGCCCAGTTCAATCGTGAACGCGTACCGGAACGACAGCCGCACGCCAAGGGTGGTGGCGCGTTCGGTCGGTTGGAGGTGACCCACGACGTGAGTGCATACACCACGGCCGATCTGTTTCAACCCGGACGCAAAACTGACCTCCTGATCAGGTTTTCCACCGTAGCCGGAGAACGGGGCAGCCCCGACACGTGGCGTGATCCGCGCGGCTTTGCCATTAAGTTCTACACGGAGCAGGGCAACTACGACATGGTCGGCAATAACACCCCGGTCTTTTTCATGCGGGATCCGATGAAATTCATGGACTTCATCCGGTCGCAAAAACGTCGCGCCGATACCAATCTTCGTGACAATGACATGCAGTGGGATTACTGGACGCTTTCCCCGGAGTCGGCGCATCAGGTGACGTGGCTGATGGGTGATCGCGGGATTCCGCGCACCTGGCGAAACATGGATGGTTTCTCCAGCCACACCTACTTGTGGGTGAATGCGTCGGGTGAGCGGTTCTGGGTTCGCTATCACTTCAAGACCGATCAGGGTATCGAGTTCTTTACGCAGGCCGAAGCCGACGACATGGCTGGCACAGACGGCGATTATCACACCCGCGATCTGCACGCGGCGATCGAGCGCGGTGAGTACCCGAGCTGGAGTCTGAAAGTGCAGATCATGCCCTTCGATGAAGCGAAGAATTATCGATTCAATCCCTTCGATTTGACCAAGGTAATTTCCCAGAAGGATTACCCACTCATCGACGTTGGCCGCATGACGCTCGACCGAAACCCGTCTGACTATCACACAGAAATCGAGCAGGCAGCGTTCGAGGTGAGCAACATGGTGCCCGGGATTGGGGCGAGTCCAGACCGCATGTTGCAGGGCCGGATGTTTTCCTATCCCGATGCGCACCGGGCACGGATCGGTACCAACTACAACGAACTACCCGTCAACAGGCCGCGGGGCGCTGAAGTTCGGTCCTATGCCAAAGATGGGAGCATGCGTCAGCACAACCCGGGGGATCCGGTCTACGTACCCAACTCCAAGGGCGGGCCGACCGCGGACACGGCACGCTTTGGCGAATCGGCCGTGTGGTTCGCCGACGGCGATCTGGTGCGTTCAGCCGCTTCCCTTCACCCGGAGGATGACGATTGGGGACAAGCGGGAACGCTAGTGCGGGAGGTGTTGGACGATTCTGCCCGAGCGCGCTTGGTGAGCAACATCGTGGGGCATCTGCTCAAGGGCGTGAGCGAGCCAGTGCTTCTGCGTGCTTTTGCCTATTGGCACAATGTTGACAACGATCTCGGCGACCGGGTTGAGAGCGGTGTGCGCGCGGGATAGCGCGGAGGAATATTGACTCGATGAATTTTCAGTTTCGGGGTTTCGGCTTGCCTAAATGATGAGTATGGTCTCGGTATGACCAAAACGGATGCACCAGCGCCCGAGAGAAATCTGGCGCACGCCCCGACGACCGTCGCGTCGTCTCGACTGCTGTGGTTGCTCGGACCGGCTCTCGTCGCCGGAGTTGCCTACCTCGACCCGGGAAACGTCGCGAGCAATATGACCGCCGGCGCACGCTACGGCTACCTACTCGTGTGGGTGGTCGTAGCGGGCAACGTCATGGCCTGGCTCATCCAATATCTTTCTGCCAAGCTCGGCATCGTCACCGGGGCGAGCCTGCCCGAGATTCTCGGGGTGCGCATGAAACGGCCGACGGCCCGTCGGCTGTACTGGGTGCAGGCCGAACTCGTCGCCATGGCCACCGACCTCGCCGAGATCATCGGTGGCGCGGTCGCCCTCAACCTCCTATTCAACCTGCCGCTGATCTGGGGCGGCGTGATCACGGGCACCATTTCAATGATCGTGCTCATGGTGCACACGCGCCGCGGACCGCGCGTCTTCGAACGCGTCGTCATCACGCTCATGCTCATCATCACCGTGGGCTTCACCGCTGGCGTGTTCTTCTCGCCGCCCGAAGCCGGAGGGGTGCTCTCCGGACTGGTACCGCGGTTCGAGGGCTCCAACTCGGTACTGCTCGCCGCATCGATCCTGGGCGCCACGATCATGCCGCACGCCATCTACGCACATTCTTCTCTGGCCAGGGACAGATTTCCCGAATGGCAGGGAATCGTCGCCACCCGGCGGTTGATCTGGGCAACCAAATGGGACGTGACGATTGCAATGGCGATCGCCGGAACGGTGAACCTGGCCATACTGCTGCTCGCGGCATCCGCTTTGCAGGGTGTGGACGGAACCGACACCCTACAGGGGGCGTACGCGGCGCTCAAAGACACGCTCGGGCCGGCAATTGCGACAACGTTCGCGATTGGACTGCTCGCCTCGGGTCTGGCCTCTACCTCGGTCGGCGCCTATGCCGGGGCCGAGATCATGCACGGCCTGCTGCACGTGCGCATTCCTCTAATATTGCGCCGATTGGTCACGCTAATTCCGGCGCTGTTCATTCTCGGTGTGGGGTTCGACCCGACCCAGGCGCTCGTGCTCAGCCAGGTGGTGTTGTCCTTCGGCATTCCGTTCGCCCTGATTCCGCTGGTCTGGCTCACCGCGCAGCGCGGCCTCCTCGGCAGCTTCACCAACCGCTGGTTCACGACCGCCGCCGGGGTCGTCTGCGCCCTCGCGCTGGTCACTCTGAACGTCGTGCTGCTGGTGCTCGTTTTCACCGGAGCCTGAACGGTAACCTGAAATGGACATGACGCACACGACCGGCGCGGCCGAGGACTACCTCAAGACCATCTATGCCCACACCGAGTGGCAGTCCGACCTGATCACTCCCTCGGCGCTCGCCGTGCGCCTGGGGGTGGCACCGTCATCCGTTACGGAAATGGTCAAGAAGCTCGCCGCAAGCGGCCTCATCACGCACGTTCCCTATGGTCCGCTGACGCTGACGGATGCCGGCCGGCTGCGCGCGACCGCCGTCGTGCGGCGGCATCGCCTGATCGAGACCTGGTTGGTCGGCGAGATGGGCTACGACTGGGACCAAGTGCACGACGAGGCCGAGATTCTCGAGCACTCCATCTCGGACCGGTTGCTCGCGGCGATCAATGCGCGGCTCGGGTTTCCGGCGCACGATCCGCACGGCGACCCGATTCCGTCCGCCGACGGAACCGTGTTGCGGCAGCAATCGGTGCTGCTGGCCGACGCCCCGGTCGGGCATGTGGGAACCGTGCTACGCATCAGCGACCGCGACCCGATCGTGCTCCGGGAGCTCGCGGCCGACCTGATCGGCCCCGGCACCGAGTTCACCCTGGCGGCGCCGCTGACCATCGTATTAGCGGATGGCCAGAGCCGGCTGGTCACGCCGGCGGCGGCCGCGTCGATCTGGGTGACGGCCTGACGCCTGGCGGCTCCATGACACATTTCACGCTGTCGAACGGCTGACAGCGGCAGGTTAAATGGGGCTTTCATGCAAATAGTTGCTCGTTTCTGCCCCATTATTTGCAGCGAGAGTGAGAAAACTGAAGACCTCACGCAAATTACTCTGGGATGTCGTGCTGCACGTGCTCGTCTTCACCGGCGCCTGAGCACAGAATCGCCGAGCCCGCCCAGAACGAGCGGGCCCAGCGACTACCTTAAAACGAGGTCGAGCCGTCGTCGTCGTCACGCTGGCGGCGGCGACGACCGATCAGGAACCACCAGAACGCGAACGCTACGAGAATCAGCAGCAGGCTGCCGCCGGCGATGGTGCTGGTCTGCGCCCAGTTCGTGAGGCTCATCCAGCCGGTATTGGCCTCGGCGCTCGTGTCGACGTCGTCTGACTCGGCAGTGCCCGACGCCGAACCATCGTCCGTGTCCGTGACGCTGGAGCCACCGGTCACCACGAGCTCGCCAGCCTCCGTCGGCTCCACAGTCTCGGTTACGCCGAAGGCGCTGAGCACCTGATCGCGGCGGGCGGCGGCTACGGAGCCGCTGACCGTCACGGTGTCGGCGGCCATGCCATCGGCACCCGTCTCACCGACAGTCGCAACGGGCACCGTGAGCACAACCGTCGCCGACAAAGCGCTGCCTCCGACACCGTTGATGGCGGTCACCCGAAAGTCGTAACTCGCGCCGAGCACGAGGCCCGCAACGACGCAGCTTCGGGCCGGGGCCGCCACCGTGCAACCGAGGCCGCTGGCGGCATCGAACACCCGGTAGCCGGTGATCGACGTGCCACCGTTCGCCGGCGCGGTCCATGAGACGGTCGCCGAGGCACCCTTCGCGACAATGGTGATGTTGTCTGGCACACCCGGCACGGTGGCCGCCACGAAAACGGATGCCGACGGCACGCTGGCCAGGCTCGCCGCGTAAGCGCTGATCGCAACCACGTCGAACGTGACGTTGGCGGTGAAGGGTGCCCGGTCGGTCAGGCCGGTGATCGTGCAACTCGTCGCCGGGGCGTCGGCAATGCACGTCTGGGCGCCGGGCGAGGCGGTCACCAGGTACCTCGACGTGCCAGCCAGTTCGGTCGGTGCGGTCCAGCTCACGGTGGCTGTTCCGGCGCCGGCGACGGCGGTCACCGCGGTGGGCATTGACGGTGCCGCGTGTACGGCGAGACTGAACTCACTCGTGCTCTGAAGCGGGCTGAGGCTTCCTTTGGTGGCGGTCAGTAGAACGGGATAGTCGCCAGCCAGACCGCCTCCGGTCACCGAGACGGCGCCAGCCAAGGCGGCCTTGATGGCCTCGGAGGGGCCGGAGAGAGTGAGGTCGGAGGTGCCATTGCCGGTCACCGCCACGGTCGGGTCGTCGTCCCAGTACCCGTCCTCGTCGGCATCGAGAATGGCGAACGTCACGGCACCACCTGCCTGGTACAGGCGGGCGGTGGCGTAGGACTCCGATTTGAAGGCCGTAGGGTCGACCATGATCGGCAGGCCGCTCGGCCGCCCGATCAGGGCGCTGGGGGTGGTGTCGCTCGGCCCGGCGAGGCCGGCGAAGGCCATCCCCGCGGGCGAATCGGTGCCTGCGGCGACGGCATTACGTGCCACGACCTGAAATCCGTAGAGGGTGCCGGACACGAGGCCCTCAATAACGCAGCTCGTGGCGGGGGCCCATGCCGTACAGCCGAGGCCGCTCCCAGCGTCGAACACCGTGTAGCCGGTGATCGGCGTTCCGCCGTTTTCTGTAGGCGCAGCCCACGCCACGGTAGCCGAGTCGCCCCGCTGAAGCACGGTCACGTTGCTGGGAATGCCGGGTGCCGTCTGGGTGATGAAGGTGCCGGTTCCGATGGCAGATTTGGCGGTGCTGACCTCGTTGGGCATACCGCCGAACTCGATCAGGGCCGTCTGGACCGCGCTGTTTCCGCCGTGGAAGTCGTTCCACAGGCCGAGAGCGGTGTTGTAGTTGGTGGCAGCGTAGTGCTCGCTTGGGTTGTTATTCGGTTCGCCGGTTTGCCAACTGGAGAAACTCCCATCCACCGCGGATCCGTTAAAGACACCTTCCCAGAACTGGGTGCCCGCCTCTGGTCCGCGCACCCAGTACCAGTTGCCCTCGGCGGCTTGGCCGCTGGTCTGGCTGGTGTACTGAACGTCAGAATTCTGGTTGATGTACGTGTCCTGGTCTGAAGCGCCGAGCCAGGCGTTCGCGGCATTGGTGTAGGTGGCCGTGAAGGCGTTCTCGGCCGCACTCGTGATGGTGGCGAGGTAGCCTTTCATGCCGTAGGACGTCTGGCTGGTGGCGTAGTTATCCGCAGCAGCCCACGTGAGGGCGCCACCAAGATTGTAGGCCGCGTAGTAATGCCCGTTGTCGGGGTTATAAAACGCATTCTCGACCTTCTCCGAGACCGAGACGCTCACGTCGAAGGTCTGGGCCGCGCCCGCCGGAGCATTCCACACCAGGTATTGGTCGAGCACCGCGGTCACCACGCTCTGACTACCCGAGAAACCCAGGGATGGCGTGTCGGTGAAACTGAGGTAACCGGTTTCCAGGGTCAGACCGGTGGTGTTGGTGACCGAGAGGGTGCCGGCATTTGCTGGGAGAGAAATAGTGGCGACGAGTTTCGGGCTGGGTACGGTGCCGAAACGCTGCAGCTGCACCGAGAATGGCACGGTGGTCGCCGTTGCCGAGGGCGTCGTGAGGGCGCCCTCCACGAAGGCGCTACCCGAGCCGGTGCCGACCGCGAGGGGCATGCTGGCCGTCAGTGTTCCGGTCGCCGAGGCCGACACGGCCGTGCTCTGCTGGTTCGGACCTCCGAATTCGACGAGGTATGCCTTGACCTCAGGCCAGTTGATGGGCAAGTCGTTCCAGCGCCCCAAAACGCCGTCGTAGTTGGTGTTGGCATAGTGTTCCCCGCCGTTGGCGTTATTCGGTTCGCCCAGGCGCCAGCTGGAGAACTGTCCCGCTGCCGGTGAGCCCTCCATACCGCCGTTCCAGAAGCGGGTCCCGGCCTCTGGGCCGGTCTCCCACTGCCACTGTCCTTCGACCGTGGCATCGGTGGCGCCGATCCAGAGGTTCGCACCGTTAATATTGTTCTTCGAGAACAGGTTCTCTTGCTTGCTGGTCAGCGTCGCGAGATAGCCGGTGAGGCCAAACTGAGTGGATGCTGCGGCTTTTTCGCTCGCAGCGGTCCAAGAAATCGCGGCCGACTCGGTGACCGCCTGGTAGTAGTGACCGTTGGCGGCGTTGAAGAACGTACCTTCCTTGTATTCGGTCACGGTCACGTCGAGTTCGATCGGGGCGCCAGACAGCGGTGCCGTCCAGGTCACGTTCGAGGCGAGTACTTGCGTGACCGATTCCGTCGTGCCGTGGAACGCGATGGATTGCACGCCAGACCACGCGGTGTAACCAAATTCGAGGGTGACCCCCGAGGCGCCCGGATCAATGCCGAGCGATCCGCCGTCCAACGGCAGACTGACCACGGCGACAAGGTTGGCGGTCGCTACAGCGTCAATCCCGCTGAGCACTACAGGCACCGACACCGGGTTCTGGCCCGTGACAATGCCGTCGGTGACGCCAGCTCCGATTGCCGGGCCGACCGTGATAGACGGCGCGGCGACTGCGTGCGCTGGCAAGCCGAGCACCACAACGGGCAAAAAGACCAGGGCCACGATGACCGCCATAGCGGTTGCGAGCCGGCGGGTACGCCCCCAGCAAGTGGCGCGGTCAAACGTCTGCGTGGTGTGTGGCACCATGATTTCCTCTTCTCACACATTCGGGCGCCATAGCCCAAATACCCCAAAGATCAGCATGGCAGTGCCCACGTGCCCGAATCGTGGTTATGTACACCCAATAAGGGGAGTGGCCCCTCAGGCTGCCGACGATCGCTCGGGTACCCACAGTGATCCTTACTACCTGACAGAGATATGACTTCCACAACCGGCGCCGCTGACCATCGTTTTAGCGGATGGCCAGAGCCGACTGGTCACGCCGGCCGCGGCCGTGTCGATCTAGGTGAAGGCCTGAGCGGCCTATCCCTGATACTCCCATTGCACTGTCAGCGCGCACAGCTAGTACCGGTGTTACCTCAGTCGTGCGAAAGGCCACCCTGCCCACAGCGCTTGCTGAGGTCTTCCAGAAGGAACGTGTCATCAGCGGTGACCGCGGTACGACGATAGCCGGTGGGATGCCAACCCGCGCGATCATCCTCATCGATCTGACCGGCACATGGCTGATACGAAACGGCGCCGAGGCCAGCCTGGCCATGGGGCCTAAGCGACACACCCAAAACAGGGCCCAGACCATTGATGAGCAACTCGGCGATAATGTTGTCGGTCTCTACCACCTGTCAGCGCTGACCGGCAGCCCGCTCATCACCCTGTTTCAACGCGAAGAAGACGCACTGCCAACTCGGCCAGACTTTCATCGTCTCGTCAACGACCCGTTATCGCAACGGCCTGTTGCGAGAGCTCCCACAAGCATTCAATATGGGGTGCGTGGAATGTAGTGCCGACATGGCTAGCCGAGAAATCAGGGCTGCGTACAGTCAAACTAAAAAAGCAAGAGTCTAAAAGACTCATGCGCTGACCCGGGTTGGTCACCGCTGGCCCGAGCGCGCTGGCGATTTCGGGTCACGGCGCGGCATCCGCTTATTTGAGGCGAACCGGGCGGAAACGTTGCGCGGCTAGGCTGGAGTCGACGAGAAGGGACGCCTGATGGCACGACGCGACGAAATCGAATGCTGGCTCACCGACATGGACGGTGTGCTCGTACACGAGAATCAGGCCCTCCCGGGGGCGGCCGAGCTGCTGCAGCAATGGACCGACGCTGGCACGCCGTTTCTAGTGCTCACCAATAACTCCATCTTTACGCCCCGCGACCTGAGCGCCCGGCTGCGCTCGAGCGGGCTGAACGTGCCCGAGGACCGCATCTGGACCTCCGCGCTCGCAACGGCAGACTTTCTGAAGTCTCAGGCCTCCAATGGCACGGCCTTCGTGATCGGCGAGGTCGGCATCACGACCGCGCTGCACGAAGCCGGGTTCATCATGACCGAGGCTGACCCCGACTATGTAGTGGTCGGCGAGACGCGCAACTACTCGTTCGAGGCGATCACGAAGGCGATTCGGCTGATCCTCGGCGGAGCGCGGTTCATCGCGACCAATCCGGATGCGACCGGACCGAGCAAGGACGGCCCGATGCCGGCAACCGGCGCGATTTCGGCGCTGATCACCAAGGCCACCGGCATGGAGCCCTATGTCGTCGGCAAGCCCAACCCGATGATGTTCCGCTCGGCGATGAACAAGATCGGTGCGCACTCGGAGAACACGGGCATGATCGGTGACCGCATGGACACCGACATCGTCGCGGGCATCGAGGCCGGGCTGCACACGATTCTTGTAATGACCGGTATCAGCGACGAGGCCGAGATCAACCGGTACCCGTTTCGGCCAGACGAGATCGTGGCCGGCGTGCACGAGCTGCTCTCGACCGAGCCGATCGAGAGCGACGAAATCTAGGCGCCTCCAGCCGGTTTGTTTAGCGATCCGTGTGCGTGCGCCGGTGCTGGAATCAGTACACCGTGTATCCACCGTCGGCTACGAGCACCGAGCCGGTGATGAACGACGCAGCCTCACTCGCGAGGAAGACGACACAGGGTGCGATCTCCTCTGGCAGGGCGAACCGCTGCTGCGGCGCGTCCTCGACCCAGTAGCGCTGAAATTCCGGCCGGTCGACGGGAGACATGTCCGTTTTCACGTAGCCAGGGGCAACGGCGTTGACCCGAATTCCCAGCGGTGCCCACTCGGCGGCGAGGGAACGGGTCAGGTGATGCACCGCAGCCTTGGAGGCGTTGTACGCCGGCTGCATCTGCGGGCGGTTCACGATAATGCCCGACATCGAGCCGATGTTGACGATGGCCCCCTTGCCCTCAGTGCGCATGTGCGCGCCCACCGAGAGGCTCGCCTTCCAGAGCGCACGCACGTTGAGATCCCAGACCGCGGCCCACTCGTCGTCGGTCACGTCGAACGCCGGTGCGTGGTAGCAGGTGCCGGCGTTGTTCACCAGAATGTCGATCTTGCCGAGGCCGGCGATGGCCTCCTCGGTCATGCGCGCGACCTGGTCGTCTTTCGTGATGTCGGCCTGGATCGTGACGAAGTCGTGGCCGGCAGCCGCTGCCTCCACGGCGACGGCAGCGTTGCGCTCCGCGCTGCGCCCGGCGATCGCGACGTGTGCGCCGGCCTGGGCCAGCGCGAAGGCGAAGGCCCTACCCAGGCCCTGGTTGCCGCCGGTGACCAGGGCTGTTTTGCCCTCGAGGCTGAATACGTTCATGGTGGTGCTCCGGTTTCTCTCTGGGTTAGTTCGGGTAGACGATGGACTTGAGGCTGTCGTCGTTTCGGTCGCTGTCGAGGGCTTCCGCGACGTGCTCGAGATCAAATTTGCCGGTCACGAGGGAGTCGAGGTCAACCTGTCCGGAGGCGACGAGGTGGATGGCCGTTGGCCAGGTGTCCACGTAACGGAAGATGCCGGTGACCGTAATTTCCAGGTTCTGAATGTGCGACACCGGCAGAATCATCTCGGGACTCCCGAGCCCCACCAGAACGACCGTGCCGGCCGGTCGTACCGAGCGGATGCCGCTGTCGACGGCCCGCGCAGACCCGCTCGCGTCGATGAACGCGTTCACGTCGAGGTTGAGTGCTGCCGGGTCTTCGGCCACAGGATCGATGACCCGGGTGGCGCCGAATTTCAAGGCCCGCTCCCGCTTCGCCGCTATGAGGTCCGAGACAATGATCTCGCTTGCCCCGAAGGCCCGCGCGGTCTGGGCGGTGATGATGCCGATCGGACCGGCCCCGGCGATGAGGATCGAAGAGCCCGGAACGATCTGGGCCTTACGGACACTCGCGATGGCAACGGAAAGCGGCTCCAGCAGGGCAGCGGCCTCAAACGACACCGAGTCGCCAATCGCGTGGGCGAATTCGGTCTGGATCGTCACGTAGCCGCAGAAGGCCCCGTCAATGGGCGGCGTCGCGTAGAACTCCATCTTCGAGCACAGGTTGTACCGACCGGCACGGCATTCGCGGCACAGGCGGCACGGACGCTGGGGTTCCACGGCCACCCGCTCCCCGATGCGGGCGGGGTCGACGTCGACTCCGACCCCCACGATGGTGCCGCTGAGCTCATGGCCGAGAACCAGGGGCGCGTCGACGATGAAGTCACCGATTCGGCCTTCGCGGTAGTAATGCACGTCTGAGCCGCAGACGCCGACCGCGGCGACCTTGACCAGCACCTCGTCGGCATCGACCGTGGGCACGGGGCGCTCCTCAATCGTCAGCTCCTGTTGTTTCAGCAAAACGCTCGTGCGCATTGTCGTCGGCCGCGTGGGTGAGTTGGTCATAATTGCTCGCATTTCTACACGGAGTGTGGAATGGACGTCATTGTCGCTCGACCAGGGTCAGGCAGCTGGACCGGCTCCCATGATGCTGGCCGTGAGCGGCTCGGCCGCGGCTCGGCTCGCGAAGCAGTAGTAGTAGCGGGGCTCATCGGTCCACTGTTCTTCGCTGATCGGATAGCTCCCCTGCATCTGCAGATTCGGGTAGGCGCCGGCCGCATTCAGGTCGAGGATGCCGGGTGCCGTGCACAGCAGGTTGATCTGGGCCGCGAGTGCTGCCTCCCCCGGAAAGGCCGTGGTCGCGTCGCCGCCAAAGTTGCCGCGATACACGAGCTGGGCCGTGTGTGCGGCTGCACAATCGAAGACCGTGAAATCCTCCGCCCACGGGGACGCATACGGTTCGAGGCACTCGCCACCAAACAGGGTGTTCCACTCGTGCACTCCAGCAGCCTGCGCCGCAGTGATCTCCGGGGTCGGCGTGGGTGTGAGCGTCGGCGTCGGCGTCGCGGATTGGGTCGGTGCCGGCGCCGCTACCGGGCTCGCGACGAGACGCTGGCCGAGATAGAACAGCCCCACGAGCACGACGAGGGCGAGTAATCCGACGGATGTCCAGACCAGGGCCGCCTGGGTCGCTCCGGGAGCGCCGCGCCGGGACCGGTGGCGGCTCTGCGCCTCGGTGTGCGTTGGCTGGTCGGCTTCGGCTTCGGCTTCGGCTTCGGCTTCGGCTTCGGCTTCGGCCAAGCGGATGCTCGCCCCAGAGTCGGGCGCGTCAGCATCCTGTGCAGAGACGGGAAGCAGCTCGGTTGCGGCCGTGACCTGCTGTTCGACCGCCTCGGGCGCGACAGCGGCCACCGGTGCCGGTGTGGTTAGCTCGGGCGTGATCGGCTCGGGCGTGATCGGGTCGGGCGTGATCGGGTCGACACCTGCAGCGGGCTGTGGGGCCAGGTCTGGCTCACTATCGGTCGGCGGAACGGCTTGCTGCTCGACAGCAGTGGCTGGTTCATCGTCATCCGCTGAATCGGAGTATCCACTGGGCTCAACCTCAGCGCTGTCAGCTTCAGGTTCGACCGGTTGCGGCAGCGGAGTCGTCCACCAGGGAGGCGGCCCGGCGGGCGCTGCCGGAACGGGCGGCTCAACGGGCTCTGCAACCTCGGGCTCGGCTGCGACCGGCTTGGCGCGACGCGCGCGGCGACCAAAGCGGCTCGCGGGTGCGGCGGCATCCGTTTTCGCGTCGTCCGTCTTGACGGCGTCCGTTTTCGCGTCATCTGAAGCTTCGGCGGCTGAGTCATCAGGCGAGTCAGCAGCAGCGGCGCCCGGGTTGAGCTGCGACGCGAGCCAGTCGATTCCCCGCTCGTCGTCTGGTCCCACTAGTTGAGCCCTAGATCCTCGAGGGAGATCGCGGCGAAGTAGGGGTAGCCAGCAGCCTCGATCACTTCGCGGGCACCGGTGTTGCGGTCGACCACGACGGCGACGCCAGCGATCTCGGCACCAACCTTGAGCAAGGCTTCGACGGCGGCGAGAGGGGAACCACCGGTGGTCGAGGTGTCTTCGAGCACGATCACGCGCTTGCCGGCGAGGTCGGGGCCTTCAACCTGGCGGCCGCGGCCGTGATCCTTGGGCTCCTTGCGCACGACGAACGCGTCATAGGTCGCGCCGCGGGCAGCACCCTGGTGCATGACCGCAGCGGCGATCGGGTCGGCCCCCATGGTCATGCCTCCAACAGCAACCACATCCGGAACATCCTTGATGAGGTCGAGCATGACCTGCCCGATCAACGGCGCAACCCGATGGTCGAGGCTCACCCGGCGTAGGTCCACGTAATATGTGGCCTTTTTGCCGCTGGTGAGAACGAAGTCTCCGTGAAAAACGGCCTCGGCCGAGATGAAGTCGATGAGTTTCTGCCGTGTATCAGTCACAATCGCCAGTTTAGGGCATGCCCAGCAGGCCGAACGTGGTCGCCAACAGGCGCGACGGGAGAAGGCTTTTTCACGTGGTGTTCGAGTTTTCGGGCGGCAATCGGGCCTGCCTCCCACTACCGCTGCTGGAATACGCGCCGCGACACCCCGATGCTGCAGAGGGACAGGGCCGCGATCGCCACGAGGTAGTACCCCGGCACGAGCAGCGAACCGGTCGTGCTGATGAGGAACGTGAGAATGAACGGGGCGAATCCGCCGAACACGGTCACGCCGATGTTGTAACCGAGCGACAACCCCGTCGTGCGAATCTGCACGGGGAACATTGCTGACATGATCGCCGGCAGCGGCGCGAAGTACGCCGTGGCCAGCGCGCCGAGAACCAGCTCGATGCCGATCATGGTCACAAGGTTGGGCGACTGGTTCAGCAGTATGAACAGGGGAACGCCGAGTACGAGCGTTCCCGCGGCCGCCCAGGTCATCACTCGGGCCGGTCCCACCCGGTCGGCGAGCTTACCGATGAACGGCGAGCCGACGCTCATGATCACGCCGAACACCAGCGTGGAGACGAACGCCGCAGCGGTGGGCATGCCCAGATTCACGATGGCATAGGTGGGCATGAACAGTGCAATGTACACGCCCACCGACCCGAGCGCCACGACGCCCACCATTGTCCAGAGGCGTCCAGCATTCGCGATGAAGGTCTCTTTCAGCGGTGACGTCGACGGCGTCATGGTCAGAAATTCCGGGGTGTCCTGCATCTTTGAGCGGATGTACCAACCCACCGGGCCGATCAGTAGCGCGAAAATGAACGGAACACGCCAGCCCCAGCTTTCGAGGCTTTGCTGGCTCAGGTAGTTGTTCAGGACGAAACCAAACAGCCCGGCTAGTAGTATCGCGGCGCCCTGTGTGGCCACCTGCCAGCTTCCGTAGAACGCCTTGCGGTGCGGTGCGTACTCGATGAGGAACGCGGTCGCGGTGCCGAATTCCCCGCCGGCGGCGAAGCCGGTCAGCAACCGGGCCACGAGAATGATCGCGGCAGCGGTCACCCCGATCGTGGCGGCCGTGGGGGCCAGCACGATCAAAAGCGTGCCGAGGAACATCACCGAGATGGACACGAGCATGCCAGCCTTGCGCCCGGCGCGGTCCGCATAGCGCCCGATCAGGATGCCGCCGAGCGGCCGCATGATGAATGAGACGCCGAACGACGCGAAGGCGAGCAGCAGCGACGCCGTCTCGTCGGCCGTGGGAAAGAACAACTTCGCGATGGTCACGGCGAAGGTGCCGTAGACGATCACGTCGAACCATTCCAGCCCGTTGCCAATGGATGCGGCCACGACCGCCTTTCGGGCCTGCCTGCGCCTTTCGGCGAGGGCGGGGCCATCCGTTTGGGACGTGCCGGAAACGGCGGGGACTGCTGACGCGTTGGTCATGGGATTCTTTCTGTGCCGAAGAGGTGTGCGATCAGGTCAGTGCTGGTGCGCGAGCTGCCGGGCGAGCGCGCGCATGAAATCTTCACAGGCACTGATTTGCGCCAGATCGATGAACTCGTTTGCGGTGTGACCCTGACGGATGCTGCCCGGACCACAGACCACGGTGTCGATTCCGGCCAGTTGAAACAGGCCACCCTCGGTTCCGTAACCGACGGTCTCTTCAGAACTTGTTCCGGTGAGCTCGTGCACCAGCTGCAGTGCGGCGCCGGTTCCCGCCGCGCTCAGGGAGGGAACGGCGCCGATCGGAGCGAACGACACGTCGGCGATTGCATGTTCGGCCCGCATCGCCGGGCGTAGCTCCCCGAGCACGAAATCTTCGATGCGGGAAAAGATCGCGGAGGTGGACACTCCCGGAATCGCGCGAAATTCGAATTCAAAATCACATCGCTCGGCGACCGTGTTCACGGCCGCCCCGCCCGAAATCGTGCCCACGTTAATGGTTGTGTACGGCACCTCGAAGCTTGCATCGAAGGGCCCGTTCACGCGGTGCTCGTCGGCAATCGAACGAATAAACGCTATGGCCCTGGCCGCGTACTCGATGGCGTTGACGCCATTGGGTGTGTTGGAGGAGTGCGAGGCCAGCCCCGTGAAACTCACTCGATACAGGTGGCTGCTCTTGTGCGCCGACACCGCACGCATGCTGGTCGGCTCCCCCACTATGCACATGGACGGCCGGATGCCCCGCGCGGCCAGGTCGGCCAACAGGGTGATGGCTCCGTGACATCCCACCTCTTCGTCGTAGGTCCACGCGAGGTGCAGCGGTGTCGCAAGCGGCCGGGACACGAGCTCGGGCAGCAACGCCAGAATGACACCGCTGAACGCCTTCATATCGGCGGCGCCCCGGCCATAAAGCCGGTTCTCGCGCACCTCGGCGGTGAACGGGTCGCTGCTCCAGGCCTGCCCATCCACGGGAACCACATCGGTGTGGCCGGCGAGCATCACGCCACCCGTCGTCGACCCATCGTGAGCCGGGATCGTGACGACGAGGTTGGCCTTCGTACCGTCGGAGTTGGGTACGAGCACCGGATCCAGCCCATGCACCCGTAACTCCGCATCGATCACGTCGATCAACTCCCGGTTCGAATTGCGACTGGTGGTGTCAAAAGCGATCAGGCGGGTGATCCACGCCAGGGTGGTTGGCGCGAGAACGGCGGATTCAGTGATGAGAAAACCTTTCGAGGGAGGGGTATTGGCTAGCTGATGCCGAGCTGCACGAAGCAGAACCACACGAGCACGGGCACGACGGCGATCATAACGACAGCCCAGACCAGCAGCGCGCGGAAGAACAGCCGCTCATCTTTGGGCGGGGCGCTGGCCATGAGCAGTGCGCCGCTCGTAGACATGGGGCTGACATCCACCACGGACGAACTTATGGCGATTGCCGTAATCACGCCGATGGGGCTGAGCAGCGGGTCGACTGCGATGGGCGTGACGAGCGGACTGATCACGCTCAGGGTGCCGGTGGTCGACGCGAACGCCGAGACAATCGCTACGACGTAGCTCGTCACGAGGGCCGCGATCGAGCTGTTACCGAGCTCGGCGATACCGTTCTGCAGTTCCTCGAGCGCGCCGATGGCTTCGAGCATGCCAACGTAGGTGACGATGCCGGTAACCAGCAGAATGGCCGACCAGGGCATGCTTTCCACAGCCGACTTCTGCACGCTCGAGTTCACGACGATGAGCGCGAGGGCGACCACGAACGACGCCACCCCCACATCGATACCGAGCACGGTAGTGAGCACGAGCATCACCCCGAGGCCGGCTAGCGTGAGAATTCGAATCGGCGTCGCGGCCACCTTCACCGGTGCCGTCTTCACCGGCCTAGTGAGAACGGATGTCCCCGCCCGAGTTCCGGCGGCAGTGCCGCCGGAGCCCGTCATGACCTCGCTGGTAACTCCGCTCGACAGCTCGGCCGCACGGCGAAGACGCTTTCCCATGATCTTCTGCGCTGCCGCATAAGCAACGAAGGCAAGAAGCGCGTTGAACACGAAACAATAGATGAAGAACTTGAGTGAGTCGGCGCTGGCACCGGCATCGTCCAGCATCACGTTCGCGAGCACGCCGAACGGATTGACCGGCGAGAACGCGCCGGCATTAGCGCCCTGCACCACCACGAGGCCCATGGCCAGGGTGCTGATTCCAAAGCGGCTACCGAGGGCAAGCGCTACCGGAGCCACGATAGCGATCGCGGCCGGGGTGAAGGCGCCCGCCGTGGCGAGCACGGCCGTGAGCAGGAACATGAGCACGGGTACCAGCACCTTGCGATGGCCCGCGAGGCGCTCGGCCCAGTACGCGAGCAGGTCGATCGTTCCGTTAATGCGCACGATGGCAAAAAGCAGCGTTGCTCCCACGAGAACGAAGAACAAGCCAGACGGAAACTCGCTGATCACCTCTGTGATGGGCAGGCCGGCCACGAGCGTGCCGACGCCGAAGGCCGCCACGAGCGCGATGAGCCCGGCGTTGATCTTGGAGAACGAGCCGATGGCGAAGGCCGCGATCAACACGAGGAAGGCGACGAGTGGGATGGACATGCGACTGCCCTACGCGTCGGTGCGAATGCGCGGAACCAGAGATGTCAGTGTGCCGGCCAGCAGCCCACCGGCGTTCGTGATCGCCGGGGTGTGGCCGAGTAGTTGGAGAATTTCCCAGGTGGTCGCTGTTGCCGCGGTGATCACCGGCAGGCCGAGCTCGTCCTCGACCGCCTGCACGGCGGGAAGCGAGGGCATCTGCACGCAGGCTGAAAGCACGATAACGTCGGCTCCCTCGTGCTTCAGGTTGCGCGCGAACTCGGGCAGATTAAGCGGATTGAGGCATCCCACGGCAAGGTTGTCGTCCACGCCCAGGCTCACGGTGTCGAGCACCTCGATACCCGCTCCCTCGATGTAGTCGCTCACCATTTGGGTGAGCGGTTCCATGTACGGGGCCACCATCACCACGCGGCGGGCGCCGAGCTGCTGCAGGGTGCGCACGAGAGCGCCGGCGCTGCTCGTGACCTCGGCGGGGTGAGCGTTGTCGGCGGCCGCCTGGCGGATAACGTTCTCGGCGGGCTCGTGCGCGCCGGGGCCCTGCGCCATGACGGCTACGAGGCAGGCATACGCGATCACGTCTACGTCGGCGTCGGAGACAGCCGTGGCGCAGTCGGCGGCCTTCGCGGCCATAGCGAGTAATTCCTCCGTCGTCACGTTTTTCAGTGCGGCGCGGGCGGAATGAAAGGTGTAGGTGTGGCCGGTTGCCGCGGTCTGGCGTCGAAAGAGCTCCGGCAGCTCGGTCTCCATGGTCGTGTTAGAACTCGGGACGATCAGGCCGATTCGCGAGGAGCCAAGCCGGCTGGCAGACGTCATGGCGTCCGCTGTGAGGTTGGACTGTGTCATTGCTGTCTCCACGTCGTTGTGTGCTGGGCTGAGCGAGTTGAACATTGCAACCCATCAGACAGGTCACAGTCCCATCCTGTGGGTTACGTTAGGTTCTGTCAAGACGCTGGCACCCGTCGGGATCGGCACGGCTCTATTCTGGAGTCGATGGACCCAGCAGAAACGTAGGAGCAACGATCGTGTCAACGGAACAGGTCAGTCGCCGGTCACCCACGCTGGTACTGCACAAAATCACCGAAATTCTCAACTGTTTCCGGGTGGATGCACCCGAACTCACCCTGCAGCAGGTGATCAAGAAAACCGGCCTACCATCGAGCACCTGCCAGCGCCTCGTGCAGGACATGGTGCATGAGGGGCTACTGGATCGCGATCAGGATCGGTACCGCATTGGAATTGCAGTGGTGCGCTGGGCTGCGCCCGGCACGCTCGGCCTCGACTCAGTGCAGCTTGTGAAGCCGGTGCTGCAGGAGCTGCGCGACGCGACCGGCGAGACGGCATGCTTTTACGTTCGCGACGGCGCGTTCCGCACCATCGTGGCCGTAGCCGAGACGCGGCACGTGGTGATCCGGCCGTTCGTGGTCGGCATGGTCATGCCGCTGCACGCCGGCGCTCCCGGCAAGATTTTTCTCGCCTTCGATCCGGACGCCCGCGCCGCCATCGAGAGGTCTGATCTTGAGGCATTCACGGGTTCCACACCGACCGATTTGGCAACCCTCGATGCCCAGGTCGAGGTCGCCCGCGAGCAGGGCTACTTCGCTGCCTTTGGCGAGCGCAACCTCGGCGTGGGCTCGATCAGCGCACCCGTCTTCACGCACATGGGCGAACTGGCCGGTGCTATCGGCCTGGGCTTTCCCACCCAGCGGGTCACGCCCGACGACGTTGACCGTCTCGGCCCCCTGGTGGCCCGGACGTCGATCGAGGCGAGCCGTCGCCTGGGCTACGACTCGGCAGTGCGCGGGTAGCCGGATTCTGCTGCTAGAAGATGCGAACGAGGTTGCGACGCTCGACCTGGCGGTAGCCATCGCGGTGCACCTCGACGACGAGGGCGACGATTGAAACAACAGCAACGAGCAAGATGGCGATGAGGATGAACACGGGGTGCCTTTCGAAGGAGGTGAACTGGCCCGGCACGGAGGCGACACTGCTCGTGTATGACTCTTTATTTGACCACCCCTGACGGTGCAGCACAATCGCTTTATTCTGCATGAATTGTTTAGACTGGCTACATGGACGTGCAGCGGCTCGAACTACTCCGCGAACTCGCCGACCGCGGCAGCGTCACCGCGGTCGCCCTCGCCACCCACCGCACCCCCTCGGCGGTCTCGCAGCAGCTCAAGGTGCTCGAACGTGAGGCTGGCCTGCCGCTCACCCAGCGGCAAGGACGCGGGCTCGTGCTCACCGACGCCGGCCGAGCCCTCGCCCGCAGCGCAACGGATGTCGCGGTATCGCTCGCGAAGGCAACCGCGCTCTGGGACGAATTTCGCAACAACGCCACCGGCGAAGTGAGCCTTGTCACCTTTCCAACAGCCGGTCAAATGCTGTTGCCCGGTGTAATTAAGAACCTAGGGCCTGGGCTCGTGCTCAACTGCGCCGACGAAGACCCCGAACTGAGCGACTTTCCCGCCTTCACCGCCGAGTATGACATTGTGTTGGCCCATGCAATGAGCGGGCAGCTGTCCTGGGCCGGCCGGGGCCTCACGGTCGTTCCGCTGATGACCGAGCCGCTCGATGTGGGGCTGCCGGTGGGGCATCCACTTGCCGATCGGGCCTGGCTGCGCCCAAGCGACCTCATCGGGGAGACCTGGATAGGGGTGACCGACGGGTACCCGTTCGAGCGCATTTTGCACGCGATCGAGCAGGAAGCTGGCGCTCACTTGTCGATGGCGCAGCGCTTTGCCGACCTCGCCTTGATCGAATCGTTTGTGATTGCCGGGCTCGGCATCGCCCTCGTGCCGCGCTATACCTCCGGCGGTGGCCAGCCCGGCCGCCTCGTATTGAAGCCCCTGCGGGGCATCGAATCCGAGCGCCAGATCGTGGCGCTCATGCGCCCCGACCGAGCCGAGCGCTTAGCCGTGCGCACCGTCATAGAGGCCCTGCGAGCCCAAGCCTCGCAGGTGCAACACTCTCACAGCGCGAAATAGGTGGGCCAGAGCACAAAAAGTGCCCGCGTGGAGGTCCAAACGGGCACTTTCTGCGCTCTTTCGGCGTTACTAGTTCTGCGGGAAGCCCAGGTTGATGCCGCCGTGGCTGGGGTCGAGCCACCGGCTCGTTACCGCCTTCTCGCGCGTGAAGAAGTTGACCCCGGCGGGGCCGTAGGCCTTGGCGTCACCGAACAGCGAATTCTTCCAGCCGCCGAAGGAGTGATACGCGACCGGCACCGGAATGGGCACGTTGATGCCGACCATGCCCACCTGCACCTCGTTCTGGAACCGGCGGGCGGCCCCACCATCGTTGGTGAAAATCGCGGTGCCGTTGCCGTACTGGCTGGCGTTGATGAGGTCGAGTCCCTCCTGGTAGCTGGCCACCCGCACGATCGACAGCACCGGTCCGAAGATTTCGTCGAGGTAGACGGCCGAGTCGACGCTGACCTTGTCGAACAGGGTCGGGCCAAGCCAGAAACCGTTGGGATCGCCGTCGACCTTGACGCCGCGACCGTCGATGACGATGTCGGCGCCGTCAGCCTTGGCGATGTCAATGTAGCCGGCCACCTTGTCGCGGTGCACCTTCGTGATCAGCGGGCCCATGTCGCAGCCGCGCGTGCCGTCGCCAACGGTAAGGCCCTTGACGCGTTCGGCGATCTTCGCGATGAGTTCGTCGGCGACGGGCTCGACGGCGACGATAACGCTGATGGCCATGCAGCGCTCACCGGCGGATCCGAAACCGGCGTTGACGGCGGCATCCGCTGTCAACTCGAGATCGGCATCTGGCAGCACGAGCATGTGGTTTTTCGCGCCACCGAGGGACTGCACGCGCTTGCCGTGCTTGGCGGCAGTCTCGTAGATGTAGCGGGCGATGGGCGTCGAGCCAACGAAGGAGATCGCCTGCACGTCGGGGTTTACGAGCAGCGCGTCGACGGCTTCCTTGTCGCCGTGCACGACGTTGAGTACACCGGCGGGCAGCCCGGCTTCGGTGAAGAGCTCCGCGAGCCAGTTCGACGCGGACGGGTCTTTCTCGCTCGGCTTGAGCACGACGGTGTTGCCGGCCGCAATGGCGATCGGAAAGTACCAGAGCGGCACCATCGCGGGAAAGTTGAACGGGCTGATGATGCCCACGACGCCGAGCGACTGACGAATCGAGTACACGTCGACGCCGGTCGAGACGTTTTCGGAGTACTCGCCCTTGGACAGGTGTGGCATGCCGAGCGCGAATTCGACGACCTCGAGCCCGCGAATGATCTCGCCGAGTGCGTCGGAGGTGACCTTGCCGTGTTCGGCGGTCAGGATCTCGGCCAGGTCACCCTTACGCGCGTTGAGCAGCTCGCGAAAGTTGTACATGATGGTCTGACGGCGGGCCTGGCTCATATCGCGCCAGGCCGGGTAGGCCGCCTGGGCGACCGCGACGGCGGCGTCGAGGTCGGCCGTGCTCGCGAGCAACACGTTCTTGGCGACTGTGCCGGTGGCCGGGTTGAAAACCGGCGCGGTGCGGGTGGAGGTACCGGTGGCGGCTGCGCCGTTGATGTAGTGCGAAATGGTGGGGAGGTCGGTCATGGTTGAGCCTTTCAGTGGATCGGTTAGGACAGCAGGTCGAGGCTGAGAACCTCGTCGTAAATGGCGAGCGCCTCGGCCACCTCGGCATCGGTGACGACGCAGGGCGGCACAACGTGGATGCGGTTCTCCATGAGGAACGGCAGCAGGCCGCGGCCGAGCAGTTCGGCCTTGACCCGGGCCATGACGGCGGCGCTCACCGGCTCGCGGGTCGCCGGGTCGGCCACGAGCTCGAGAACCCAGAAAACGCCGACACCGCGCACTTCGCCGATGATCGGATGCTTAGCCTGCAGCGCTTTCAGGCCCGGCTCGAGCACGTCACGGCCGATGCGGGCGGCGTTCTCGACGATGCCCTCGGCCTCCATCGCGTCGAGCGCGCCGACGATCGACGCCATGGCGAGCGGATGCCCACTGTAGGTGAGTCCGCCGGGAAAGACCGTCTCGTCGAAGGTGGCCGCGATGGTATCGGAGATGATCACGCCGCCGGTGGGCACGTAACCGGAGTTGACACCCTTGGCAAAGGTGATCAGGTCGGGCACGACGTCGTACGCCTGAAACGCGAACCAGTGGCCGGTGCGGCCGAAGCCGCACATGACCTCGTCGAGAATGAGCATGATGCCGTACTTGTCGCAGAGCGCGCGCACGCCGGGCAGGTAGCCGGTCGGCGGCATCATGATGCCGGCGGTTCCGGGAATGGACTCGAGCAAAATGGCGGCGATCGAGGCCACGCCCTCGCTCTGGATGACGCGTTCGAGGTGGTGCAGGGCACGCGCGCATTCCTCGGCCTCGCTGGTGGCCCAGAATTCGCTGCGGTAGAGGAACGGGCCGAAGAAGTGCACGTGGCCGCGCGAATACTCGTTGGGAATGCGGCGCCAGTCGCCGGTGGCGACGATGGCCGCTCCGGTGTTGCCGTGGTACGACTTGTAGAGCGAGAGCACTTTGTCGCGGCCGGTATAGAGGCGGGCCATGCGTATGGCGTTCTCATTGGCATCCGCTCCCCCGTTGGTGAAGAAGACCTTGTTGAACCCGGCCGGGGCGCGGTCGGTGATGCGCCTGGCCGCTTCGCCGCGGGTGAGATTGGCGGTGGACGGGGCGATGGTCGTCAGCAGGGCGGCCTGTTCGGTGATGGCTTTCACGACGGCCGGATGCTGGTGGCCGATATTCACGTTGACCAGCTGACTCGAGAAGTCAAGGTACGTTCGTCCATCGTGATCCCAAACGCGGCAGCCCAACCCGCCGGCGATAACGAGGGGCTTGAGCGCCGCCTGCGCCGACCAGGAATGGAAGACGTGCGCGCGGTCGAGTTCGCTGGTGTGCGCATTGAGAGTTTGTGTGCTGGTGTCAGTCACGTATATCGCTGGCTTTCTTTGTGGTGGTAGGAGGAACGGGGTGGTTGTCATATTGAGAAAGGTGTGGGGTCGGGCGACCTGCGCCGCCCGGCCGGGTGCAGCTAGTTGCCGCCCTCGTTGAGGGTGACCTCGGTGGGCTTCCAGTCGGTGCCCAAAACATCGACACCCTCAGCCTTCAGCTCGTCGAGGGCCTTCGTGACGTACTCGTTCGAGTAGGCCGTTGCTGGCGGCTCGGTCGTGATGATGGTGGCGCCGGTCTCGTTCTTGGTGTTCATGGCGATGTCGACCGTATTGGCCCAGGCTGCTTCATCGATCATGCCGACGCCGTTGCTCGACGGGAAGATCAGCTTGCTGACCTCGTTGGTCATCCACAGCTGGTGGCTCTCCCCGAGAGTCGAACCGGCTGCCGTGACAATGCTGGCGGCCTCCTCCGGGTTGTTGGCCGCGTAGATCCAGCCCTTGATCGACGCCTTGATGAACTTCACCGTGTTGTCGGCGTAGTCCGCGTCGCTTTCGAGCTTGTCGGCGTTGGCCCAGATGGAGTCCTGGAGCATGGCGGTGCCCTCATCGTTCCAGTCGATGACGTTGAGCTCGTCGGGCTGGAAGAGTTCGCCGGTGTCGGGGTTGACGGTTTCCAGAACCTGGGCGTACTCGTTGTAGGTCATGGCCTGGGCCGCGTCGATGTCGCCAGCCAGAAAGCCGGTCATGTCGAAGGCCTGCTGAATGAGGTTGATGTCGCCGAGCTCGACGCCGCTCTTCTGCATGCCAGCGAAGAGTTCCCACTCGTTGCCATAGCCCCAGCTGCCCACGTTCTTGCCCGCCAGGTCGGCCGCCGTCGTGATGTTCTTGTCTTTAAGCGAGATCTGGGTGGTGGCGCTGCGCTCGAAGATCTGAGCGACGTCGGTGATGTTGGCTCCCTGTTCGATCGAACCGAGCACCTTGGGCACCCACGAGATGGCATAGTCGGCGTCGCCGGCGGCAAGCACATCCTGCGGAACGATGTCGGCGCCACCCTCGTCGATGGTCACGTCGAGGCCCTCATCTTCGTAATAGCCCTGGTCGACGGCGGCGTAGTAGCCGGCGAACTGGGCCTGAGCGAACCATTGCAGCTGCAGGGTAATGGGCGTGAGGGCGCCGCTCGCGTCGCTCGAGGCCGGCGTGTTGCCGTCACTGCTGCATCCGCTGAGAACCAGAGCGCCGACTGCCGCGAGAGAACCGAGTGTGCCGAACCATGTGATGCGCTGTTTCATGACTACCTCCTTGGTTGCTGGTGCTGTGAGTGGTTACGGGTGGACCGGTTAGCCGCCGGATCGGCGGGTCGCGAGCTTCTCAACGGCGAGAGCTGCGCAATAGAAGAGGAGACCAAGAATGATCGAGCCGAGCACGTAGGCCCAAGCCAGGCCGTAGTTGCTGCTCGACGCGGCTGACGTGATCGACTTGCCGAGGCCGCCGACCGGTCCGCCGAAATATTCGGCGATCAGGGCGCTGATCACGGCGAGGGAGGATGCTACGCGAAGGCCGGTGAAGACGTAGGGCAAGGCGGTGGGCAGGGTGACCGCCCGGGTGGCCTGCCAACTGGTGACGGCGTAGGCACGCATGAGGTCGCGGTGCACCGGCCGCACCTGGCGCAGGCCCCTGAGGGTGTTGAAGTAGACCGGCACGAACACGGCGAGCGCCGCGACGAGCTGCCGGGCGGTCTCCGCGCCGGCACCGAACATCGTGTACAGCACCGGGGCGAGCGCCACGATCGGCACCACCGAGAGGGCGGCGACGATCGGCGCCACCATCTCGTCGAGCAGCCGGGCGAGGGCTGCAACGATTGCGAGCGCGATGCCGAACAGGGCTCCGATGACCAGGCCGATCAGGGAGTTACGGCCGGTGACCGCCATTCCGCTGGCGACGTTGCTTAGATTGCCGGCGAATTCAGCGCCGATCGCAAACGGTGCCGGCAGGATGAAGGCCTTAATGGCCAGCCCGGTGACCAGGGCCTGCCAGAGCACAATGACGGCCACCCCGAACACGATCGGGGCGAGTACGGTCTGAACGAGCCCCGGCTGGGCGGTTCTCATCGCGTCTCGACCCCGCGAGCACCGGCCTGATTTTCGGAAGCACCGGCCGCGTCATCGCCGTGGAGAAGGTCGCGCACCTCGCTGAGGGAGTGAAAGAAGCCCTCATTTTCGCGCAGGCCCTCGCCGCGGCCGCTCACGTCGCCAAGTCCCACGCTCACAATTGAGCGGATGCGTCCGGGCCGCGGCGACATGACCACCACGCGGTTGGAGAGAAACACCGCCTCGGGAATGGAGTGAGTGACGAACACCACGGCGGCCTGGGTCTCGGCGCAGATGCGCACGAGTTCGTTCTGCATGCGCTCCCTGGTCATCTCGTCGAGAGCGCCGAACGGTTCGTCCATGAGCAGCAGGCTCGGGCTTTCGGCGAGCGAGCGGGCGATCGCTACGCGCTGCTGCATGCCGCCGGAGAGCTGGTCTGGGTAGTGGCTCGCGAAGTCGGAGAGCCCGACGAGCGTGATCAGTTCGGCCGCGCGACGGCGCCGGGCCGCCTTGCCCACTCCGTGCAGTTCGAGGGGCAGTTCGATGTTGCCGGCGACGGTGCGCCAGGGCAGCAAGCCGGCCTGCTGAAAGACGATGCCGTAGTCCTGATCGATGCGGGCCTGTCGGGCCGGCTTGCCGAACACCTCGATGCTGCCGCTGGTGGGAACGTCGAGGTCGGCGACGAGTCTCAGAAGCGTGCTCTTGCCGCATCCGCTCGGTCCGATCAGACTCACGAATTCACCGGGCGCAACCGTGAGGCTCACGTCGTCGAGGGCGGTGACCCCTGGGCCTTTGCGGGCGGCGAAGATGCGGCTGACACCGTGTATATCAACAGCGGGCACACTCGTTGTGTTGGTCATGCTGACACCTCTCCCCTGCGAAAGCGACGAAGGAACAAGCCGATCAGACCCACAAAACCGGCGGCGACAAGGCCGACCAGGATCGATCCGAAGATGGGCGCCCAGGGCTTGCCCGGATCGTTGCCGGCCGCGCCGGCGTACTCAACGATGAGCCGGCCGATGCCGCCGCGCAGTCCGATCGACACCTCGGCGACGACGCTGCCGACCACGGCGCTGACCGCGGCCAAGCGCAGGGCCGGCAGTAGATAGCCGACACTGGCCGGCAAGCGCAGCCGCCAGAGCGTCTTCCACCACCCCACCGAGTAGCAGTGCAGGAGGTCGACGTGGTTGCTATCGGGCGAGGCGAGGCCGCGCAGGGCGCCGACCGACACCGGGAAGAACGCGAGGTAGGAAGCGATCAGGGCCACCGACATCCAGCTCTCCCAGGTGAATTCGCCGAACTGAATTTGCGCGCCCCAACGTCGCACAAGCGGGGCGATCGCGATGAGCGGCACCGTCTGGCTCAGAATGATCCACGGCAGAATCGCCGACTCGGCCAGGCGAAAGCGCTGCATGAGCAGCGCCAGGGCGAGCCCAACGGTCACCCCCACCAGCCAGCCGACCGCGGCGATACCAAGGGTGAACAGCGAACCGGCCAGCACCGCCGCCCACAACGGCACAGCGGATGCCGCGCCCGTCACCGGCTCAAGCACGCGCTCAAACATGACCCAGAGGTGGGGCATGGCGAGGTCGCTCGTGCGCGGCAAGACGGTAAGCGTGCCGATGACAACGCCGTCGACCGAACCGAAGGTCTTGTACAGCTCCCAAATCAGGGCGAGCAGCACGAGGCCGGCCAGACCCAACAGGCCACCGCGCAGGCGAGTGCGCACCCCCGACCGCCGGGGCTGGGGCTGTTTAGCTACTCCGAGCGCACCGCGCGTGAGCGGGGCGGGCTGCTCGCTGGTCGTCGGCATCCGCTTGGCTATTTCGTGGCCATGATCGAGTCAGCCATGGCCGGAATCACGGTTTCACCGTAGACCCGCATGGTTTCTTCTTTGTTGTCGTGCTGCAGATAGCCGGCGAACTGGTCGACGCCGAGGTCTTTGAGCGCCTCCAGCTTTTCGACATGCTCTTTCGCGGTGCCAAGAAGGCAGAACCGGTCGACGATCTCGTCTGGCACGAAGGCAGCGTGCTCGTTGCCCGCCTTTCCGTGCTGGTTGTAGTCGTAGCCCTCGCGGTTTTTGATGTAGTCGGTGAGCGCCTTGGGCACGGCGGAATCGGCACCGTACTTGGCCACGATGTCGGCCACGTGGTTGCCGACCATGCCGCCGAACCAGCGGCACTGGTTGCGCATGTGTTCCCAGTCTTCGCCGACATAGGCGGGGGCAGCGACGCAGAACTTGATCGACAGGGGGTCTCGGCCGGCGTTGGAGGCTGCGGTGCGCACGCTCTCGATCATCCACTTGGCGACGTCGAGGTCGGCCATCTGCAAAATGAAGCCGTCGCCTACCTCACCGGCGAGCTTGAGCGCGAGCGGGCCGTAAGCGGCGACCCACACTTCCAGGCTGGAGCCGCGGCTCCAGGGAAATTGCACCGTGGCGCCGTTGTATTCGACCGGTCTTGAGTTGGCGAGCTCTCGAATAACGTGGATCGACTCGCGCAGGGTCTTCAGGGTGGTCGGGGCGCCGTTGGTGGTGCGCACGGCCGAGTCGCCGCGGCCGATGCCGCAGATGGTGCGATTGCCGTACATCTCGTTGAGGGTTGCGTAGGTCGACGCCGTGACCGTCCAGTCGCGGGTGGCCGGGTTGGTGACCATGGGACCGACGATTATTTTGCTGGTCTCGGCCAGGATACGGCTGTAGATCACATAGGGTTCCTGCCAGAGCAGGTGCGAGTCGAAGGTCCAGACGTGGCTGTACCCGTGCGCCTCGGCCAATTTGGCCAGTTGCACGGTGCGCGCCGACGGCGGGTTGGTCTGGAGTACTGCTCCGAAATCCATGCGATCCCCTTAGATCACGCCGTTTATATTAGGTACTGACTCAGGCCGCGCTTGATATAGCGACCGTCACCCTTGATGCCGAGGTAGGCGTCATCGTCGATGACGACCTTGCCGCGAGAGATCACGGTGTCGACGTGGCCGTCGATCTCGTAGCCCTCCCACGCCGAGTAGTCCATGTTCATGTGGTGTGACTTTTCCACACCGATGGACGTGTGCCCGTTCGGGTCGTAGATCACCACGTCGCCGTCGGCGCCGGGCGCAATAACACCCTTCTGGCCGTACATGCCGAACATGCGTGCCGGGGTGGTTGAGCACACCTCGACCCAGCGTTCGAGCGAGATCTTGCCATCGACGACGCCCTGGTACAAGAGGTCCATGCGGTGTTCGACCGAGCCGATGCCATTGGGAATCTTGGAGAAATCGGTCAGGCCCATGTCTTTCTGGCCCTTCATGCAGAACGGGCAATGGTCAGTGGAGACCATCTGGATGTCGTTGGTGCGCAGGCTCTGCCACATGTGGTGCTGGTGGCCCTCGGACTTGGCACGCAGCGGCGTGGAGCAGACCCACTTTGCGCCCTCGAAACGGCCCCACTCGTCGCTCTCGGCACCGAGGTTGTCCTCGAGCGAGAGGTAAAGATACTGCGGGCAGGTCTCACCGAACACGTTCTGGCCGTTATCCCTGGCTGTCGCGATCTGGTCCACCGCCTGCTTGGCCGAGACGTGCACTATATAAAGGGGAGCTCCGGTGAGGTTGGCGAGCATGATCGCCCGGTGCGTGGCTTCTTCCTCGGCCTGCCAGGGCCGGGTGAGTCCGTGATAGAGCGGGCCGGTGTTGCCGGCGGCGACGGCCTGCTGCACGAGCAGGTCGATGACGCTGCCGTTCTCGGCGTGCATCATGATCATGCTGCCGTTCTGGGCGGCCCGCTGCATGGCCTTGACGATCTGACCGTCGTCGCTGAGGAACACTCCCTTGTAGGCCATGAACAGCTTGAAACTCGAGACGCCCTCGTTCACGAGTTCGTCCATCGCGGTGAGTGAGCTGTCCTGCACGTCGGAGAGAATCTGGTGAAAGCCGTAGTCAATGGCGCACTGGCCAGCGGCCTTCTCCTGCCAGACAGCGTATCGCTCGAGCACACTCTCGCCGGCGTACTGAACGACGAAGTCGACGATGCTCGTGGTGCCGCCCCAGGCGGCGGCGCGGGTGCCGGTTTCAAAGGTATCGCTGGCCTGAGTGCCGCCGAACGGCATCTCCATGTGAGTGTGGGCGTCGATGCCACCCGGGATCACGTACTTGCCGCCGGCATCGATGACGCGGTCAACGTTGCCCGCCACATCGAAACCGAGCAGGTTCGCGCCGGGCGCGAGCACCGCGGCGATCTTCTCACCGTCGATGAGCACATCGGCAAGTCCTCGGCCCGTGGCGTTGACCACGGTGCCGTTCTTGATCAAAGTCTTCAAGGCATTCTCCGTTGTGGTCTGCTCGGACTACGGCGCGACGAGGGGCTCGTAGGAGTCGGGGCGGCGGTCGCGATAGAACTGCCAGGAGTTGCGCACCTCGCGGATCACACCGAGGTCGAGGTCGCGCACGACGATCTCCTCGGTGTCGGTCGAGGCTCGTTCTCCCACGTAGTTCCCCTTGGGATCAACGAAATAGGAGCTGCCGTAGAAGGTCACGGCCTCCTCGCCGAACTCGGCTTCCTCGTTGCCGATGCGGTTGTTGGCGCCGACGTAGTACTGGTTGGCCACCGCGGCGGCCGGCTGCTCGAGCTCCCACAGACGGTTGGACAGGCCGGGCTTGGTGGCCGAGGGGTTGAACACGATCTCGGCGCCGTTCAAGCCGAGTGCGCGCCAGCCCTCGGGAAAGTGGCGGTCGTAGCAGATGTAGACGCCGATCTTGCCGTACTTCGTGTCGAAGACCGGGTAGTCGGTGTTGCCGGGGCGAAAGTAAAATTTTTCCCAGAACTGCGGCAGGTGGGGGATGTGGTGCTTGCGGTATTTGCCGAGGTAGCTTCCGTCGGCGTCGATGACCGCCGCGGTGTTGTAGAGCACGCCGGGCTGTTCTTCTTCGTACATCGGCACGACGATGACCATCTTGAACTCGGCGGCGAGCTTTTGAAAGCGCTCGACGATGGGGCCGGGCACGGCCTGGGCATAGTCGTAGTACTTGGAGTCCTGCACGATGCCGAAATAGGGGCCGTGAAACAGTTCCTGAAAGCAGATCACCTGCACGCCCTGCGCGGCGGCGGTGCGCACGAAGCCCTCATGCTTGGCGATCATGGACTCTTCGTCGCCGGTCCAGGTGGCCTGGGTGATCGCTGTTCGAACGATGTTCCTACTGTCAACACTCATGCTGTGCCTTCCACTTGCTTTCGTTAGTCAAGGGACAATACAGACCGCGCTGTTCGTATTGTTATTATTTGACGTAAACATTTCAAATGTGTTTCTCTGTGTATCGCACGCATTAATCATCCTGTCGGCCAGCGCACCCGGGGGCAAGGGCAATGCAGAACTTTATCGGCGAAATCGAGCAGCGCTCTCCTGCGGGGATTGCCGCGGCCATCGGCCGGCTGATTGCCTCCGGGCGGCTCGCACCTGGCGACCGCTTGCCCACCGTTCGTGTGCTGGCCGGCGAGCTCGGCGTGAGCCCCGCCACGGTCAGCCACGCCTGGCAGGCGCTCTCCGCGGTCGGCCTGATCACGTCACGCGGGCGCGGCGGCACCTTCGTGCAGGATGCCGCGCCCAAGTGGCTGCCGGCCCGCAGCCAGTCCATGATTGGCGCGGTTGGCGCGGTTCGCCTCGACCTCTCGCGCGGCACGCCCGACCCGCGGTTGTTGCCGTCGCTGGGACCGGCACTCTCCCGGGTTTCCCAGCGGGCAGTGACACCGAGCTACCAGGATCTACCGATTATTCCGGAGCTGCTCGAGGTGCTGCGGGTTTCCTGGCCCTACCCGGTCCCGACCATCACCATCGTCGACGGCGCCCTCGACGCCATCTCGCGCAGCCTCGACTCGGTGACCCACTTCGGCGACCGGGTCATCGTGGAGAACCCGTCGTTTCCGCCGTTTTTCGACCTGCTCGACCAGCTCGGCCTCGAGCGGCTGCCGGTGGCCGTCGACGAGCACGGCATCGTTCCGGCCGACTTCGCTGCGGCACTGAAGCTCGGCCCGGCGGTTGTGCTGTTGCAGCCGCGCGCGCAGAACCCCACCGGAGCATCGATGACGACGCATCGGGCCAAAGAACTGGCACGGCTGCTACGCACGACTGCGGCGAGCGCTGACACCATCGTGATCGAAGACGACCATTCCGCCGAGATCAGCATCGCGCCCGAGGTGAGTCTTGGCCTCTGGCTGCCGGAGCGCACCCTGCACGTGCGCAGCTTTTCTAAATCGCACGGCCCCGACCTGCGCATTGCCGCCCTCGGCGGACCGACCGCGCTCATCCACCCGATCGTGTCACGGCGCATGCTCGGTCCCGGCTGGACCAGCCGTATGCTGCAGACTATTTTGCACGACCTGCTCACCAACGGCGAGAGCATGGCGCAGGTCAGCGAGGCCCGCCGCATCTACTTCGCCCGCCAGCGTGCACTCGCCGACGCCCTGGCCGAGTTCGGGCTCGACGTGGTGCAAGCCGACGGAATCAATACCTGGCTGCCGGTGCAGAACGAGCGTGACGCCATTGTGCGTCTCGCCGCGTCGGGCATTCGCGTGGCCGGCGGCTCGCCCTTTTTGTCGAACACCGGAGGCCCCGAGTTCATTCGGGTGACCGCCGGCGCCCTGCCCGACGACATACGACCTGTAGCCGAGGCCCTCCGTGCTGCGGCGCATCCGCTTGACTCCACTGTCCCCCCGGTCGTTGCGCGCTGGTCTTAGCCCCGCCCAAACGCGGTCGGCCCGTTCGTTCAGCAGCTCTGCTCCACGACTCGATCGGATGCTTCCTGGAAGCGGGCGAATCGTTCCTCGATACGGTCGGATGGCTCAGGTTGAGACAACAATGCCTCTTCTTCGTCGATGACGAGAGCCGGCCATCCTGCAATCGCTCCGGCGAGGAGGGCCGCTCCCAGTGCAGTGGCATTCTCGATGCGTCGACCGGTCACGGGTTGCCCGAGAACGTTTGCGGCTAGTTGCCGAATTCCAGGATGCTTGCTGCCACCCCCGACCATTTGGATGAGTCCCGCGTGCCCGGGTAGCTGCTCTATCGCACGGCGGAGCCCGAAAAGCATCCCTTCGACGGCCGTGGCGGCGAGCATGTCACGACTGGTGCTGAGCCCGATTCCTTGCCAGCCTGCGTTCGATGCGTGAGTGAGTGCGGGGATGCGTTCGCCGGCAAAGTACGGCAGGAAAACGGCTTCATCGTTGGGAATCGATAAATATGGCGATTCGTAGATCTCGCTCCACTCCATGGCGAGCAGCTCGCGTACGCGTCGGAGGGCGAGGCCACCGTTCAACGGGGCGGCCATTCCGAAGTAGGACTCGCTTGCGGACCGGAATGAATGAAAAGTAGGTTGCGCAGTGGCGGCCGGTGTGATGTCGGCCACGAGCGCCTGTACACCAGAGCCCACGATGATCGACAACGCTGCAGACCCGGTGTTGATCGCTGTCAAGGTGGCGGCGACATCACCGCATCCAACAGAAACCGGGATACCCGCTGGGAGGCTCCAACTCGCCGCAGTTGCCGAATCAAGACGCCCGGCAACGCTGCTGCTGGGCCGGATTTCGGGGAATAGCGAAGCGCGGATGCCCAACTCAGCAGCGAGCTCACGGTGCCATCCATCGTTCACAACATCCCAGAGCAGCGTTGCGGAGGCGTCGGACGCGTCGGTGACCAGAACTCCTGGAATGAGTCGTGTACGGAGCCAATCTTTCGGAGACAGGAACCGATGGGCACTGCGGTACTGATCGGGCCAGTGACGTTCCGCCCAGAGCAGAAGAGGCCCCGCCATTCCGGGGCCTAAAGGGTTGGCCAGCGCACTCCTTATATGCGGCGCGATTGCGCGCCACGTCTCGACTTCGGCACGCGCCCGGGTATCTGGCCACAGTAGCGCTGGGGCGATAGCCTCTCCGCGCTCGTCGACGAGGAGGACCCCGTGCATCTGCCCATCGATACCGACTGCTTCTATCTGTGCATCTCGTGCCAGCTGCAGGAGTTGACCGACGACCGTGCGTGCTGCCAATTCCCATTTGGCAGCATCGATTTGAGCCCATCCGCTGTGCGGGGAGTCGAATTCGTACTCGGCGGAAGCCGTCGCCCAGACGCGTCCGTCATGGCGAAGGAGAGTGCCCTTGAGCCCGCTTGTTCCCAGATCCAGTCCAAGAACGCACCCTGTGTCAGCCATGTTCTTCCTTCAGGAATTGATCGGTCGATGTTGTAGGGGTCGCGGAGTGGGACCCGTCCGCACTCATCTAGAGTTTAGGCAGACCACCGGTTTGCTTTGACCGGTTCTGCTGGCCTGGATTTGGGCCGAGGTCCACCATTGTTCCGCCAGTTTGCGGTCGCGTTGCCTCGTGCGACGAGCCGCGACGAGCCGAAAGAGACCTCATGAATCGACTTACCGTGTGCCTGGCTGCGCTGGCGACCTCGACCCTGCTGCTGAGCGGATGCGCCGCCGCCGCCACGCCAGCCACCACCCCCGCCGAGACTCCCGCCGCTGGTGCAAGCTATCCGGTGACAGCCTTTAACTGTGACCGGGTCGTTACTGTCGAGTCAGCCCCCGAACGTATCGTGTCGATCAAATCGTCGGCGACCGAACTGTTGTTGGCCCTCGGCGTCGGCGACCGCATCGTGGGTTCGGCCTTTCTCGACGGCCCGCTGCCAGAGTCGCTCGAAACGAAAGGCGCCGACCTCAACGTGATCAGCGACTTTCTGCCCGGTCAGGAGGCCGTACTCGGGCTGAACCCCGACTTCATCTACGGGGGCTGGGAATCCAACTTCACCGCGGACGGTGCGGGAGAACGTGACGCCCTAGAGACGCTCGGCGTTGGCACCTACGTCTCCCCCGCTGCGTGCAAGGGCGAGCGGATGCCCAACCCCCTCACCTTCGACACCGTGTTCACCGAAATTGAGGAAGCCGGCGCAATCTTTGGGGCAGCGCCCGCCGCCGCCGACCTGGTCAGCACCCTGCGGGACGAATTGGCCGCGCTCGAACCGACCTCCACGGACACATCCGCCCTCTGGTACTCCAGCGGTACCACCACGCCCTACGTCGGCGCCGGCATCGGCTCGCCGGAAATGATCATGAAGGCCGCGGGCCTGACCAATATTTTCGCTGACGTGAGCGACACCTGGACCTCGGTGGGCTGGGAATCGGTCATTGAGGCCAATCCGAGCGTCATTGTGCTGGTCGACGCCACGTGGAACACGGCCGCCTCAAAGATCGCCCACCTCGAATCGGACCCGGCCACCCAGGTGCTCGATGCCGTGAAAAACCAGCGCTATATCATCCTGCCGTTCGCCTCGACCGAGGCCGGCATCCGCAACGTAGAAGCGGCGTCCTCCGCAATCACCCAGCTAGCCGACCTGAACGAGTGATCTTGTCCAGTCGGGAACTGCGGTGACTCGAAGCAGATACCTCGGGTGGTTCCTCGCGGCCACCATCACTTTGATTCTGGCGTGTGGGGTTGCGGTGACCATCGGGCCTGCCGCCGTGTCCCTTGGGCAGGTGGCGGGCAGTATCGGCGCCCACCTCGGCCTCGCGACGGAACCGGTTCCGATCCTCATCGACTCCATCGTCTGGCAGCTGCGACTGCCCCGCGTGCTCACGGCTGCGCTGGTCGGCGCCGGCCTCGCGCTGAGCGGCGCCGTGATGCAGAGCGTGACGCGCAACCCCCTCGCCGACCCATACCTGCTCGGGCTCTCGAGCGGGGCATCCGTCGGTGCGGTCTGCGTCGTGATTCTCGGTATCGGCTTTTTTCTGCCGGCCGCGGCTTTTGCCGGCGCTCTACTCGCCCTCGTCGCGACTCTGAGCATCGCCAGGGTCGGCGGCACTATCACCCCGGTGCGGGCCGTACTGGCGGGGCTCGCCATCGCGCAGCTCGCCGGCGCCCTGACATCATTCATCATTTTCTGGGCTGCCAAGGGCGACTCCTACCGTGAGATTCTCAACTGGCTGCTCGGCTCGGTGGCTGGCGCCACCTGGCAGAGCGTCGCGATCGCGGCGACGGCCGTGGCCGTCGTCGGCACGGGCATCCTGTTGTCCGCGACCCGGCTCGACGCCTTCGCCTTCGGTGACACCTCGGCGGCGAGCCTCGGCATCAACGTGAACCGCACCCGCTGGGCGCTGCTCGGATCGGTCGCGCTGCTGACCGGCGCGATGGTGGCCGTCAGCGGGTCGATCGGATTCGTCGGGCTCATTCTGCCGCACCTCGTGCGCGGCGTCAGCGGCCCGGGGCACCGCCGGCTCCTACCGCTGGTAGCGGTCTGCGGCGCGCTGTTTCTGGTCATCGCCGACACGCTCGCGCGCACGGTGTTTGATCCGCGCGAGTTGCCGGTGGGCATCATCACCGCGTTCATTGGCGTGCCGGTCTTTATTCTGCTGATCAAGAAGAAGAAGTCGCACCTGTGGGCGTAGTCCTCGACCAGCTGTCGTTCGCCATCGACGGCACCAGAATTCTGCGGGACGTTTCGGCGTCGCTGCCCACCGGCAGCGTCACCGGCCTGCTCGGGCCGAACGGTGCCGGCAAGTCCACCCTGCTGCGGCTCATCGCCGGCATCGACAAAGCGGATACCGGCGCTGTTTCCCTCAACGGCGCGTCGGTCGGGTCGTTGCCCCGGCGCGAAGCGGCCCGCCGCATCGCGCTGCTCGAACAGAATGCGGCGCCGAGCGTGGAGTTGACCGTGCTCGAGGTCGTGCTGCTCGGCCGCATTCCGCACCGCACCAAGCTGATGGGGTCGTTCGGCGGTGACGACGACCGCGCCGTCGCCTTCAGCGCCCTCGAGGCCGTCGGCGCGGCGGCGTTGGCTGACCGTTCCTGGCAGACCTTGAGCGGCGGGCAGCAGCAGCGCGTGCAGATTGCCAGGGCCATGGCGCAGCAGCCGAGCCTGTTGTTGCTCGACGAACCGACCAACCACCTCGACGTCAGCGCCCAGCTCTCGCTGCTGAGGCAGGTGCGGGAGCTTGGAGTGACGGCGATCATGGCCCTGCACGACCTCAACCTCGCTGCGGCGTACTGCGACGAGATTCTGCTGCTCGACGGCGGCCGGCTCGTAGCCACCGGCACCCCCGACGAGGTACTCACCCCCGAGATCATCGGCGAAGTCTACGGCGTGGACTGCTTTGTTTTGCCACACCCGCGCGGCGGCCATCCGGTCATCGTGTACTCCGCCGCCACGTCGAAAGGCAACTCATGAGGAACGTGACCGTACTGGCTGGCGGCGTCGGTGGCGCCCGCTTCACCCGCGGGCTGCTGGCCCACCTCGCCACGGCCGCCCCCGACGCAGCCGTGACGGTAATCGTGAACACCGGCGACGACCTGTGGCTCGACGGTCTGCGCATCTGCCCCGACCTCGACACCGTCATGTACACCCTCGGCGGCGGCATCAACGAAGAGCAGGGCTGGGGCCGTCCAGAGGAAACCCGGCGGGCCTCCTCGGAGATTGCCGCCTACGGCCGGGGCTGGTCGTGGTTCACGCTCGGCGATCTCGACCTTGCCACGCACATCGTGCGCACCGATCTGCTGCGAAGCGGGTCGACCCTCAGCGAAGCGACTGAATTTCTCTGCCGTCGCTGGCAGCCAGGAGTGCGGCTGCTGCCGATGAGTGACCACCCCATCGAAACTCACGTATGCCTCGCTGAGAATATTGATGAGCACGCGGCCGGTGATTATATTCATTTTGAAGAATGGTGGGTGCGTTACCGCGCCAGGGTGGCCGTGACCGGGTTTGAGCAGCGAGGGCCGGCCGACGCGGTCGCAGCCCCCGGCGTGCTTGAAGCCATCCAAACGGCCGACCTCATCGTGCTTCCGCCGTCAAACCCGGTCGTGTCAATCGGCACAATCCTGGCCGTACCCGGCGTTCGTGCGGCCCTGCGCTCCACGACCGCCCGGGTGGTCGGGGTGTCCCCGATTATCGGCGGCGCGGCCGTGCGTGGCATGGCCGATGCCTGCCTGCACACGATCGGAGTCGAAACGAGCGCCCTCGCCGTCGGACTGCATTACGGCTCCCGCAGTCAAGGCGGGGTGCTGGACGCGTGGCTCGTCGATGAAACGGATGCCGCGGCGCTGCCCGCGCTGGCGGCCGCCGGCATCCGTTCTGCTGCGGCGCCACTGTGGATGACCGACCTGCCCACCACGACCGCGATCGCCGCCGCCGTACTCGCTCTCTGAACTAGCGCTGGGCGAGCAGCGCGCTCGTGTGCGGGCCGAGCCCAAGTGCCCGGGCCACGTCGAGGTCGGCAACGGTGTCGACATCGTGGCGCAGCCTCGACGTAGCGGGCAGGTCAAGCACGACGTGCCCGGCGGCCTGGTGCGCGGCGAGTGAGCCGACTCCGAACTGCGGCGTGAACGAGATGCCAGCACGGGCAAACAGACTCGTCGTTCCCACGCCTTCCGCGTCGGGTACGACGGACCGTGTGTGCTGCGCGGCGAGCGCGAAGGCGGTGTCAAGGTCGGCCGGGTGCAGTGCTGGCAGGTCCCCGGTCAGCACGGCCAGATTCGCGTCGGGCTGGTCAAGACGCGCGGCAACGATGCCCTGCCTGATCGCTGCATTCAACCGGGCATGCCCCGTTTCAGCGCCGGGCGCCTCGGGCACGATGACCGCGCCGAGCCCGGCGAGCGGCGCGCCCAGACGTGCACTCGCGGTCACCACGAACACGCGAGCCACAGCGGATGCCGCCACCAGCGCCGCCACAGTGTCGAGCGCGAACGCATCGGCGAGCGCCGCCCGTGCCGGCCCACCCCCGAGTCTGCTCTTCGCCTCCGAGCTCCCCTTGACGGGAACGACGACCACCCAGCTCGCCGTGGCCGGCTGCGGCATTCGGTCGTCTGTGCCGCGTGTTTCGTCCATGGCAAAACGCTAGCAGCGTCATGCACAGTCGACGCGCGGTAGCCTCAAGAGTCGACTGCAACCATCCGTCGACCCGAATACGTTCGTTTGAACTACCCAGGAGGTTTTATGTCAGTCACCACCCAAGCGCGTACGCTGTCCATGTCGATCACCACCTACCTCGAACGCAGCGCGAGCGCCAGACCCGCGTCTGCCAGAGCGACCTTCACCGAGAACGCGGTCGTTGTCGATGATGGCAAGACCTATACGGGCGAGGTGGCCATCGCCGCCTGGCTCGCCGGCAGCGTTGCCGAGTTCGAGTACACGACCACCCTGCTGCGCACCGACACAGACGAGTCGTCGACGACCGTCGTCAACCGCGTCGAGGGCAACTTTCCGGGCCGCAGTGTCGACCTGAACTATCGTTTCGAGCTCGACGCCGAGAGCGGCCTGATCCAGGCCCTTACGATCTCGATCTAGGCTCTTCCATCCGCGAGCCCCGCGGCGTAGCCAACGGCGTACCCCTCGGCATATCCCTCGGTAGAGGCTTCCGCCGTGCCGAGACGGAACATGTCGCTGTCGCTCGGGCGCTGCAGCGCCCGAGCGCCAGGAAGGGCCAGGTCACCGACCAAGCGGCCGAGTCCGCGTACCACGGCGACCGGGTTGCCGCTGGTCTTGCCCTTGACCAGATCGGCAGCGGCAGCGATCTCGTCGGCGACGGCCGCGACGGTGACGTCGAGGCGGCGGCCAGAGGTATCCGCTGTGCCGCGCAGATCGTCGAGCACCGCAAACCCGGCCGCGCCAATGGCCATGTCGGTCTGGCCTTCCCGCCAGGGGCGCCCGGCGGTATCGGTCACCAACACGCCGAGCCGCAGCCCGGTGCGCTCCCGGAGGGCAGCGCAGATGACGCGCGCGGATGAATCCGGATCCACCGGCAGTAGCAGCACCACTCCATCGGGGGCATTGCTGGTGTCGACGCCAGCCGCAGCCATGACCAGGCCCTGCCGGTTTTCGACGATGCGCGTGACCCCGCCGGGGTGCGCCCGCGACGCCACGACGCGCACGGTCTCGTCGGTGATCGCCTGCTCCCGATCCACCGCCGCTACGACGCGACCCTCGGCTTTTGAGACAATTTTGCTGGTAATGGCCACGATATCGCCGTCGAGCAGGCGCGACTGCGCCGCCTCCGCGATCAGGCCGGCAAGGTCGTCGCCGGCCTGAATCTCGCCGAATCCACTGAGCGTGAACACCTTGAGGCCGAACAGTTCCATAGCGCCCACTTCTGCGGCGGCAGCGTCGGGCTGGGAATCGTACGGCATCTACCGAACGAGCTTCGGCAGAACGGATGCACCAAAGACGTCGATCCACTGCTTCTGATTGCGGCCTACGTTGTGCAGGTAGATGCGATCAAAGCCGAGGTCGACGAACTTCTGAATGTACTTGCGGTGCTCGTCGGGGTCGGCCGAAATAATCATGCGGCCCTCGAAGTCCTCCGGGCGCACCAGCTTGGCCATCTGCTCGAACTCGAACGGCGAACGGATGTCGCCCTTCGGAAACTTCATGCCCCCGTTCGGCCACTCGTGCAGCGCATTGGTCATGGCCTCTTCGTCGGTCTCAGCCCAGCTCATGTGCAGCTGCAGCACCTTGGGCATGATCGAGGGGTCCTTGCCGGCTTCGCGGGCACCGTCGTCGAACTTGCCGAACAGCATCGAGATCTTCTCCAGTGGGGCACCGACCGTAATGAGGCCGTCGGCGAGCCTGCCCGCACGCTTGGCGGTGACCGGGCCGGCGGTGGCGACCAGGATCTCGGGGGCCACCTCTGGCATGGTCCACAGCCGAGTCGACTCGAGCTTGAAGAACTGGCCGGAGTGCTTGACATCCTTGCCCGCGATCGAGCCGGCGAACAGCTTCGAGATGATTTCGATGGCCTCGAACATGCGGTTGATGCGCTCGGGCGCTTCGGGCCAGTAACCACCAACGATGTGCTCGTTCAGGGCCTCGCCGGACCCCAACCCCAGCCAGTGCCTGCCGGGATACATCGAAGCAAGTGTGGCCGAAGCCTGAGCCACCATCGCCGGGTGCCAGCGAAAAGTCGGGGCGGTCACGCCGGGACCGAAATCGCCCTTGGTGCGCTCGGCGATGGAGGCGAGCACGCTCCAGACGAAGCTTGACTGACCCTGGGCCGGAACCCACGGTTGAAAGTGATCGGCCGCCATGACGCCGGTGAAACCGTGCTCCTCGGCGTACGACGAGAGCGCGACCGCCTCAGCCGGTGCGAACTGCTCCAACATGGCCGCGTAGCCAATCTGCAACTCCGTCATTGTGACCTTCCTGCGCCTAAAGATTTTGTACCCATTCAATCGCAACACGAGCTGAAGCGCATTCGATACCGCGGAGGCGGCATCCGCTTGCCGCCTTATAGGCTGAGAGCATGCGCATTGCCACCTGGAACGTCAACTCCGTACGTGCCCGCTCCGGGCGCATCGTCGACTGGATGGAACGCGAGGACATCGATGTTCTGGCCATGCAGGAGATCAAGTGCAAGCCCGAACAGTTTCCGTCCCAGGCATTTGAGGACGCCGGCTACGACCTCGCCATTCACGGCCTAAGCCAGTGGAATGGTGTGGCGTTTGCGAGCCGCGAACCGATGACGGATGTCGTCACCGCCTTTCCGAATATGCCCGGCTTTCAAAAAGGTGCGGTTGGTCCAGATCAGCCGCTCGAGGCGCGCGCGCTCGGTGTAACCGTGAACGGCCTGCGGCTATGGAGCCTGTACGTGCCGAACGGGCGCGCTCTCGGTGACCCGCACTACGCCTACAAACTGGCCTGGCTGAACGCCCTCGAGGCCCATGCGGCCGAGGAACTTAGCCGGCACCCCGCGCTTGCCCTGGCGATGATGGGCGACTGGAACGTCGCTCCCCGCGACGAGGATATGGGCGACCCGAGCTTCGTACCGGGCCTGTCCACCCACATCTCGCCCGAAGAACGTGCAGCGTTCGACGCCTTCGAGCAGGCCGGTCTGACCGACGTCGTGCGGCCGATCGTGCCGGAGGGCTTCACCTTCTGGGACTACAAGCAGCTGCGTTTTCCGCGCAACGAGGGCATGCGCATCGACTTCATCCTCGGCTCGCCGGCCTTCGCCGACCTCGTGACGGATGCCAGCATCCACCGTAACGAACGCAAGGGCGACGCCCCGAGCGACCACGTGCCGGTGCTCGTCGACCTCGACCTGGGCGGCGATGACGACGACCGGCCGATGATCTTCTAAACCGCCGGCCACGTTCCAAGTGCTTGCTACGCGGAGACCTTTTCGCGAGCCTGGTACTTGGGATGGGCCTGTTCGGCAGCGGCGTCGAATTCAGCGTCGATGTCGGCGTTGGGCTTGTAGGTCGCGAGGGAAACCACGACGGCCACGATCAGGCTGGCAGCAAAGCCGGGCACAATCTCGTACAGAACGTCGCCGAGCGCGGAGTTGCCCCAGACGAAGACGACGACGGCACCGGTGATCATGGAGGCCAGCGTGCCCGCGGTGGACAGCTTCTTCCAGTACAGGGAGAGCAGCACCACCGGTCCGAAGGCAGCTCCGAATCCGGCCCAGGCAAAGCCGACCAGGTCAAGAATGGTCGAATTTTGCTGCAGGGCGATGAGTCCCGCAACGACCGCAACGAGCAGCACGCCGAGGCGTCCGAGCATGACCAGCTGCTTCGGAGAGGCGTCCTTGCCGACGATTCGATACAGGTCCTCGACCAGTGCCGAGGAGGAGACGATCAACTGCGAGGAGATAGTGCTCATGATGGCGGCCAGCACCGCAGCCAGCACGAGGCCGGCGATGAACGGGTGGAACAGCGTCTGCGAGAGCAGGAGGAAGACCGTTTCCGGGTTCGCGAGCGACAGGTCGGGGTTCTGCTGGAAGTATGCGATGCCGATAAGCGCAGTGGCGACGGCACCAAGAGCGGTGAGAATCATCCAGCCGATGCCGATCCGGCGGCCGGCCTTGGCATCCTGCGGGGTGCGCATGGCCATGAAGCGCACGATGATGTGCGGCTGTCCGACGTAGCCGAGGCCCCAGGCTGCGGCCGAAATGACGCCCAGCACTGACCCACCAGCGGTGAGGGAGAGCAGGTTCGGGTCAACTTGGCGGATGGAGTCGAGGGTGGCGGTGATGCCGCCGGTGGCGTTAAGAGCAACCAGCGGAACGGCGATCAGCGCGATGAGCATGAGGATTCCCTGGGCGACGTCGGTGAGCGTTGCGCCGAGAAAACCGCCAAACAGCGTGTAGAGCAAGGTGACGCCGGCCACGATCAGCATGCCGGTGAGGAAGGTGGACCCGAAGGACTCTTCGAAGAACACGCCGCCGGCCACCATGCCGGACGACACATAGAACGTGAAGAAGACCAGGATGATGACACCGGAGACGACACGCAACAGGCGCGAGGTGTCTTTCAGTCGGTTCTCGAAGAAACTCGGAATGGTAATCGAGTTGTTCGACACCTCGGTGTACGAGCGCAGCCGCGGAGCAACGAACTTCCAGTTCAGCCAGGCACCGATGGTGAGGCCGATCGCTATCCACGCCTCGACGAGGCCGGACACGTAGATGGCTCCGGGGAGACCCAGCAGCAGCCAGCCGGACATGTCTGACGCGCCGGCGCTCAGCGCAGCGGTACCGGGTTTGAGGCCTCGGCCGGCGAGCATGTAGTCGTCAAGATCTTTGGTTTGCCGAAAGGCAAAATACCCGATGGCGACCATGCCAGCGAGGTATAAAACGATCGCGATTATCTGAAATGTTTGATCCGTCAATGGGATTCCTTTGTTGGGATGCCCGACGTACTGGACGTGATTACCCGCGCTGCGGGGAAGGTCAAAACTTCAGTCTCGCAGAAATACGAGCTTTAAGCCATGTTTGACCACCCAATTGCCCATGTAACCGTTTGGTCACAGAGGGGCTTACCCCCTGTCCGAGGTTGCGCGCAGCCGGTCCAGAATGACCTCACACGGCCGATGACCCCGTTGCCCCTTCCGCTATTTCGAACAATTGGATACAGTATCCAAATGAGTGGGACTGATGACGTGACACCCGCGACCGGGCCGCTGGACGGCATCCGTGTTGCCGATTTTTCCCGCGTGCTCGCCGGGCCGTTTGCCACGATGATGCTCGCCGATTTCGGTGCCGATGTCATCAAGGTCGAGCATCCGCTCGGTGACGACACCCGGGCCTGGGTGCCGCCGGTCGATTCGAACGGGATGGGCAGCTATTTCGCGAGCGTCAACCGGAATAAGCGCTCGGTTATCTGCGACCTGCACACCGACAGCGGCCTGGCCGTGGCACGCGCGCTGGCGTTGAGCGCCGATGTCGTGATCGAGAACTTTCGTCCCGGCGTCATGGAGCAGTACGGCCTGGACTACGCCAGCCTGAAGGCCGAACGCCCCGAGCTCGTCTATTGCTCGATCACAGGATTCGGACGCCTCGGCGGTGCCACGCTGCCGGGCTACGATCTGCTCGTGCAGGCGGTCGGCGGGCTGATGAGCGTGACCGGTTCTCCCGATGCGGAGCCGAGCAAGGTCGGTGTTGCCCTCGTCGACGTGCTCACCGGGCAGAACGCGGTTGTGGGCATCCTCGCCGCCCTGCGCTCACGCGACCAGACCGGCCGCGGCCAGCGGGTCGAGGTGAATCTGCTCTCCTCCCTGCTGGCCGGGCTCGTCAACCAGGCTTCGAGCACCCTCGCCACCGGCGTCGCGCCGAAACGTCTCGGCAACGCACACCCGAGCATTGCGCCGTACGAGACCTTTCGCACCCTGGACGACCCGATCGCGATCGCCGTCGGCACTGACAAGCAGTTCAGCGCCCTCGTGCAGGTGCTCGGGCTACCCGAACTCAGTGTCGACGCCCGCTTCAAAACCAACGCGAACCGCCTCGCGCATCGCACCGTGCTCGAGGCGTTGCTCGAGGAACAACTCGAGACCCAATCTGCCGCCCAGTGGACAGCGCGACTCTCGGTCGCGCGGGTACCCGCCGGCAAAGTGAATTCGATCGTCGAAGCCCTCGATCTGGCGGCGTTGCTCGGCCTGGCCCCCGTCGTTGCGGTAACGGATTCCGTGGGTTCCCGCGTGAGCCAGCAAATCGCCAATCCGATCAGTCTCTCGGATACCCCCGCTCGCTACCTGCGCCCGCCGCCCCTCCTCGGCGAGCACACCGGGGCCACATTCTCCCGACCGTAAGCATCCGCTTCACCGACTGAAAGACGACTCATGCCCGCTGCCGCCCTGAGCAATGCCGAACTGACCGAAACCGACCTGACCGACGCCGCTGACCTCGTGGGTATCGATTCCCTGCTGACCGAGACCGAGATCGCCCTGCGAAGCGAGGTGCGGTCGTTCGTTGACTCCACCATCAAGCCGAACATCGCCGGGTGGTACGAGAAGGCGGTCTTTCCGCTCGAGATCATTCCGCAGATGGCCAAACTCGGCCTGCTCGGCATGCACCTCACCGGCTACGGCTGTCCCGGACGCAGCGCGGTCGAATACGGACTCGCCGCCCTCGAACTGGAGGCCGGCGACTCCGGGCTGCGCACCTTCGTGAGCGTGCAGGGCTCGCTCGCAATGAGCGCCATCCATAAGCACGGCTCCGAGGAACAGAAGAACGAGTGGCTGCCGCGCATGGCGGAAGGTTCGGTGATCGGCTGTTTCGGGCTGACCGAGCCAAGTGCTGGCTCCGACCCGGCCAGCATGAGCACCTTCGCACGCCGCGACGGCAGCGACTGGGTGATCAATGGCACCAAGCGCTGGATCGGCCTCGCCTCGGTCGCGCAGGTCGCGATCATCTGGGCGATGACGGATGACGGGATCCGCGGCTTCGTCGTGCCCACCGACACTCCCGGTTTCGTGGCGACGCCGATCGAGCAGAAGCTCTCGATGCGTGCCTCGATTCAATGTGAGATTCAGCTGACCGAGCTGCGCCTGCCCGGCTCGGCGATGCTGCCCAAGGCACGCGGCCTGCGCGGACCATTCGAATGCCTGAACGAGGCCCGATACGGCATCGTCTGGGGGGTCATGGGCGCGGCCCGCGACAGCTATCTCGCCGCGCTGGCCTTCTCGAAAGAGCGGATGCAGTTCGGCAAGCCGCTCGCCGGCTACCAGCTGACCCAGCAGAAGCTGGTCAACATGGCCCTCGAAATCAACAAGGGCACCCTGCTGGCTCTGCAGCTCGGGCGGCTCAAGGACGCCGGCACGCTCGCGCCGCACCAGATATCGGTCGGCAAGCTCAACAACTGTCGAGAGGCCATCGCCATCTGTCGCGAGGCCCGCGCGATGCTCGGCGGGAACGGCATAACCCTCGACTTTTCACCGATGCGCCACGCCAACAACCTCGAGAGCGTGCGCACCTACGAGGGCACCGACGAGGTGCACACCCTCATTCTCGGCCAGCACATCACCGGCATCGCGGCGTTCCGCTGAGCCGCCTTATTCGTTGAGTTAGGGTTTTGAGCGTGCCTTCCCCCCTGCGAAACCAGCGCCCGCCGACCGTTCCGGCGTTCGTGCTCGGTGAGCTTCGGCGGCTGATCGCCGTCGGTGAGTTGATTCCCGGCCAGCCACTGCGGCAGGAAGACCTGGCCGAACGCCTCGGCGTCAGCCGGGTTCCGGTGCGGGAAGCGCTCAACACGCTCGAGTCCGAGGGGCACGTCGTGCACGAGCCACACTACGGCTACCGAGTGACCGAGCTGTCCCTCGCCGACCTGCTCGAGGTATACCGGCTGCGCCAGCTGCTCGAGGCGGAGGCCGTGCGCGCCACGATCGCCCGCGGCGGCGAACGGGTGCTCGTCGACCTGCGTGCGGCCGGCAAAGTGGTGGAGCAGGCAAACGCGGCCAGCGATCTGCTCGCCATGCACGAGGCCAACCGGCGGTTTCACTTCGTGCTCGTGACCAGCGCCGGGCTGCCGCGGCTCGAACGCATTCTGCGCGCACTCTGGGATTCGACCGAAGCCTACCGCCGGCTCTACTACCAGGAGCCCGGCAACCGGGCGCGGGTCGAAGGCGAGCACGCGGGAATCGTCGACGCGTTCGCCGCCGGTGACGCCGAGTTGGTCATCCGTTTGCTCGATGAACATCGCGGCCATACCGCGACTGCCCTCGGAGCGCTACTAGAGCGCTGAGGTTGCTGTCAGACCACGCGAAAGGTGAGGTCGCCGACCCCGTCGATGCCGGCGGTGACGGTGCTTCCGGGCTCAATTCGGCCGACACCGGCGGGAGTGCCGGTGAAAATGAGATCACCGGGCCGCAGGGTGACAGACCGTGACAGAGCGGCGACAACGTCGGGCACGGGCCAGATCTGGTCGGCAAGGTCGCCGTCCTGATGGGTCTCACCGTCGACATTGAGCCAGATGCGTGCCGAAGCGGGATGGCCGATAGCGCTGGCGGGAACGAGCGGCGTGCAAGGTCCCGAGAAATCGAAGCCCTTGGACAGATCCCACGGGCGACGCAGTGCCTTGGCGGCATCCTGCAGGTCGCGCCGGGTGAGGTCGACGCCGGCGCCGTAGCCGACGACGTGGGTGAGGGCATCCGCGGCCACAATGTCGGCGCCGCCGACGCCGATCGCGACCACGAGTTCCATCTCGTAGTGCAGGTTGTCGGTCTCCGGCGGGTACGGAACCGTGTGCGAAGCGACACCGTACGCGGGAACGCCCTCGTCGACGGCAAACACGGCGTCGGCCGGTTTCGCGAAGAAGAACGGCGCCTCGCGGTCGGGGTCGTTGCCCATCTCCCGGGCATGCTCGGCGTAGTTGCGGCCGACGCAGTACACGCGGTGCACGTAGAAGCGCTCAGCCGAGCCAGCGATCGGCAAGCTCGTGGGCTCGGGTGCCGTAAACGGGCCAGAAGTAGACATGCGGTCCTTTCGGGACTCAGGCGAGCAGGGCCGCGATGATGAGTAAAGCGGGCATCGACAGAACTGTGGTGAGTAAAACGGTGTCGCGGGTGACGACCATGGCTCGATCGTAACGCGAGGCGAAATTGAAGATGTTTTGCGCGGTCGGTAACGCCGCCACGGCCACTACGGCGAACAGCTCGGCGCCATCAAGGTCGAACACGAACTGTCCGAACAGAAACGCGATGATCGGCATCAGTCCGACCTTGATCAGGGTGGCTGCCACGACCTGTTTGCGCCCGGTTCCGGCCTTCAGCAATCGTTGGCCGTGTAGTGACATACCAAACGACAGCAGCACCAGGGGAATGGCGGCTCCACCGATCAGCTCGAACGGTGCCAGCACCGGGGCTGGCACCGTGATGTCGAAGGTCGCTACGAGCACGCCGGCAAGCGAGCCGAGAATCATCGGGTTTCGAAACGGCTGCGTCACGATCGACACGAACGAAGCCCGGCCGCGGGTGGCCACGTCGAGAACAGCCAGGATGGTAGGGGCCAGAATCACCAGCTGCAGCAGCAGCACGGGAGCCACATATTGGGCGCTGCCGAGCACGTAGATGGCCACGGGCAGGCCAATGTTGTTGGCGTTGACGTAGGTCGCGCTCGATGCACCGAGCACAGTCTCGGCCAGCGGCGTTCGAAAGAACAGCCGCGCGAGGAGGAGGTAGATGAGCACGCCGACCACGATGGTGCAGACGATGGCGACCAAAAACTTGGAGAACAACACCGACACATCCGCGTGCGAGAGCACGGTGAAGAGCAGCGCTGGAGTGGCGACAAAGAAGGCCATACGGTTGAGTACCCGCCCTGCGCCCGCACCGACAATGCCGAACCGCTCGACAAAGTACCCGATCAGGATCACAAACCCGATAATCGAAAAACCGACCAAAACACCGCCCATTCTGACGATCCTAAGCGTTACCCGAGCACGAACCGGCGCGGCCCTTTCGGCCGTGCGATCGACGTTGCTACGCTCAACGCATGCCCCGACTCGACGTTCCTGGCGCTTCCCTCTATTACGAGACCCAGGGAAACCCCGACTCGCCAGCCCTGCTCCTGCTGCACGCGGGCATCGCGACCCTGCGCATGTGGGATCCGCAGGTCGCCGCCCTCTCGGCCCACCACTACGTCATCCGCTTCGATACCCGTGGTTTCGGCCAAACCACGACCGAGAATGTCGAATTCTCCAACCGAGCGGATGCCACGGCGCTACTCGATCATCTCGGCGTGGCTCGGGCCACCCTGATCGGGTGCTCGCGCGGAGGCACGATTGCGATCGATCTTGCCGTGGCATGCCCCGAGCGCGTCGCGGGCCTGGTCACTATCGGGTCAGGACCCAGCGGGTTTCCCGATGTGGAGCTCACCGAACGTGAAGACGCCCTGTTCGACAAGCTGGATGCGGCCTTCACCGGTCGCCAATGGCCGCGGCTGGCGCGGCTCGAGGTAGCACTTTGGGCGGTCGGGCCGACCCGCACGGCGGCCGACGTCGACCCCGCTTTTCTGGCCCTCGCGCAGGAGCTCAATCTGCGCAATGTCATCCATGCCACGGAAGCACCGATCCCGATTCCGCTCGAGCCACCCGCACTCGACCAGGTCAGTGACATCAACGTTCCGGCGCTGGTGACCGTGGGCGAGCTCGACGTCACGTCGTCGCTGGCCCACTACGAATTTTTGTTGGAAATGCTGCCGCAGGCCAGCGGCTGCACGTTCCGCGACACCGCTCATCTGCCGAGCGTCGAGCATCCGCTGGAGTTTCAGCGCGTGCTGGTCAGCTGGCTGGCGACCAACAGCCTCTGATCCTTTCGTCGCCTCCTCCCCCCGCCCGCGTCGTCGGCAAGTGTCCACACCCTGCGGCGCGGTCTAACCAGTTTTTCTGTGCCCGGTAGCCTGTGGGAAGAGTGACCGACCGCGGGGAGATCGATGTCAGTGCACGAGCCAGTCCAGAGCGGAGAATTTTACCTTCGGCATGCCGGTCGCATCATTTGGCCGCGCAATGCCAGAGATCTGAGTGACACGGCGCTTTGCCCGGCCTGTCACACACCGCTGGGGTCGCCGGTCTGTTCCAGTTGCCAACTTGATCTGCAGCACGAGGCCGCAACAGAATTACTGGCCAGTTCAGCGGATGCCGCAGCAGCGCTGCAGCGTCGTGCCGAGCTGATCGGACGTATCCGCTACGAAACGCAGACCGGCCGGGTCGCCGCGCCCCGGCCGGTCAGCACATATTCGGCCGCTGCTGGTTCGGCCGCTGCTGGTTCCGTGACCACGACGTTGTCGACAGCCGCTCCCGCCGCGCCGCCGGTGTTCGACCCGACGGCCCGCCTGCCGGGCCCCGGGGTGGTGGTATCGCCGCAGACACCAGCGCTGCTCCCCCCCGGCCGAAGCGCTGCGCCGGCCCTGGCCACAAAGCCCCGGCGTTCCAGCGTGCAGGTCGTGCTTCTCTCTATCGGCGTGCTGTTGGTCTCGGTCGCTGCGATCTTCTTTCTCACCGTTGCGTGGATCGTCGCCGGGCTGGGGTTCCGCTTTGTTGTCGTCGCGCTGCTGACCGTGGCGGCTCTCGTGGTCGCCGCCCGGATGCGTCGTTCGCGGCTGACGTCCACCGCCGAGGGAATCGGAAGCTTTGCCGTGGTGCTCGTGCTTCTCGACGTCTGGGGCATGCGGCAGAACAACCTCTTCGGCCTCGCCGCCGGAGACGGAGCACTCTACTGGGGAGTCGCCCTGACAGTCTGCGCGACGCTCTTTCTCGGCTGGCACGACCGATCGAACCTGCGCGTGGGCAGTATCGCCGGTTTCGTCGTCGCGGTTCCCGGCATCGGACTCTTCGCGGCCGGTCTCTTCCAAAGCCAGGACACGCTCACTCGCGTTTTCGTCGGTTTTCTCGGCGCCGCCATCGCCGCCCTGCTGCATCGCGCAACACTCCCCCGGCCCACGGATGGGCGCCGATGGCCGACCACCGATCGATTCCCCGAGCGGATACTGCTACTCGCGCTGGGTGCGCTGGCTCTGGTCACGGCGGCCGTCGTTGCGGTCTTCGTAGAGTCCGACAGTCTCATCGCGCCGGTCTGGTGCCTCGGCGCGGTCGCGCTCGTTGCCACGGCGCACGCCGTGCTCGTACTGCGTGCGCCGCAGTCCGCGTTGATCGTGGAGAGCGTCGGCGCTGCGCAGCCGGCTCGGCTCATGGGGGAATACCGAACCTTCGCCTATTTGGCGGCGTCTCTGGCCGCGTTCGCGGCGGCTGGCATCGCGCCGGTCGTTGCCGGTCGCTACGACAGTCTGCCGTTTTCACTCACCGTGCCCCTGCTCGTCGCTGCTGCCTTGGCCGTGGCACTCGAACTGTTCGCACGTCACCTCGCCGCGCCCTCAGCCGCACGCACGGCCGGGTTGATGGCGGCCGTTTCGGCCACCACGGTCGCGGCCATTCCGCTGCTGGTCGCTGCCGGGTATGCCGCCTGGCCACTCATCCAAGCCACAGCAAACGGACTGCGCGGCCGTGAGGTCGTCCCTGACCTCGCCAACGCCGAAAACGTCTGGGCACTGCTCGCGCTGGTCGGAGTCGGCGCAATACTGTTCATCGGCTGGGCCTTGGGCGGTCTGCTCCGCGCCCGGCGCCAAATCGTGACCGCCCTCGCACTGGCCGTTGTCATTCTCGCTGTGCCCTTCTCCCCGTCCATCGGAATTATCGTCGCGCTCTACCTGCTGCTCGGCGCGGGCGCACTCATCGGACTGCTCCTCGCGCGATCATCTGTGCCAACGTCGATGCCAGCTTTTTTGACGCCGGCCATCATTGCGCTCCTGGCCGCTGGCGAGGCGCTGGGCTATGTCATCAGCTGGGCGCACCCCACAACCTGGTGGTTCGGCACGGTATCGCTCGTCCTCGCACTCTGGTTCTCCCGCCTGTTGGTCACGCCCAGGGCCGCAGGCCCCGCGCTCGCCAACCCCGTGCTCGCCAGTGATTCCCGCGCTCACGCCCGCGGAGCACTATTGGCCGCAGCGATCGTGATCGCCCTGGTCGGGGTTGGTCACGTTCCGTTGGCCCTCGCGCCGGACCAGCGCTGGTCTGACGCGATCAACCTGGCCAACGTCACGGCAGCCATCCTTCTCGCAGCGGCCCTCCTGCACCTGCTCGTCGCTGCGGCAGCGCTTCGGCCAACGGCGCTCTCTCTTCTCGATCGGCGCTGGGCATTCATCACCCTCCTCGTTCCGACCGTGATTGTCTTCGTCCCTCCGATTCGATCGTGGTCGCTTGCCACCGGCGAATCCCTGCTGCAGCCCGAACCTTTTGGATCCATCCTGCGCGCCAGTATCCTGGCCGCCGCGTGCGCTTTGTGGGTCTTTCTGCGCGCCAACCGTGGCGGGCTGCACTGGGAACGTGCCATCGCCGCCATCGCCTTGGCCCCGTCGCTGTATCTACTGATACGCGAGGTTCTGTTCGCGACGGCTGCCGTCACATCCGTTTTCACACTCGCAGCACCGGCTGTCGCCCTCGTAGTCTGCTCGCTCGCGCTGTTGCTCGCTACAAACCGTACCGGCAGCGCCGACAGCGTCACGGCCAGCGCCACTGCCATCGGTGCCGCCATCGGTGCGGCCGGCGCGACCGGCGCGCTGGGCGTGGATCCGTTTGCCCGCCGCGACCGGATCGCCCTCGAAATGGGCGCCGCGATTGTGCTCGCACCCGCCCTGTTCACGGCGGTCGTCACGTTCCGCTCCCTCGGCTGGCTCGTGATCGTGTTCGCCGGCATCGTGGCGCTCATCATGGCGATCGCACCTGACGGGCTGTTCGGCTCCACGTCGAATCGCCGCCATTTCGGCTGGCTTGCCCTGTTTCTCGGCACAGCCGGACTCTGGCTCGGCCTCGATCGGGCCGGTATCGTGGCCCTCGAACCGTATGTGCTGCCGGTCGCCGGCATCGTGCTCACCACGGCCGCGCTGACTCGCCGCTACGGCACAACCGATCGCTCGAGCGAGGCAAGTCCGGTAGCTGGCCTCCTGACTTTCGCCGGGCTGGTCATTGCTCTGGTCCCGCTCGCCGTATCCTCCGAGTCGGGGTCGCTGGTGCGCCCCATCGTGCTGGCCGTCGTGTCTGTGACCCTCATGATCGGTGCCGCCCTGGTGCGCTGGGTTCCGCAATCGTCAACCTATCTGGCTGCGGCCGGTCTGGCCGGCGCGATGGCCCTCGTCGTCACAGCCTTCGCGCAGACGCAGCGTCTGGTCGGTGCGCCCGGCGCGCCCGATGGGCGACTCGAGCTGTGGCTGGTCCTTCCCGCCATGGCTGCGGTCACGACCGCGGTTTTGCTGGTTCGCCAAACGGATGCCGAAACCACGGCGGTCCGACGCAGCGCGGGCATCGCGCTTGTGCTGGTGTGGGCATCCGTTCTGACCTGGGTCGAACTCACCGTTGTCAGCGCCCCCGCAGATGCCGGGCTGTCGACGCCCCGGGCCGTTTTGCTCGTGCTCGCTCTCTCCGCGGTGCATGTGATCGCCCTCGCGCGGCCCCGGGCGCCGCTGGGGGCAATCACCGCCTGGAGCGTGCTCGCACTGGCTGCCGTGGCCGCTATCACGGTGGCCAGCTCTGGCGTGGTCGACCCGTTCGAACTCGTCACCGTGCCGGTAGCCTTCGCGCTGATCGGGTCGGGCTGGCTGCGCCTGCACAGCGATCCGCGCGCGCGCAGTTGGCCCTGGTTTGGTCCGGGACTGTTGTTACTTTTGGTGCCGTCGCTGGTGCTCGATCTCACTTACAACGACCTGTGGCGCATCGTCAGCCTCGGTGTTGTAGCCATTATTGTGCTCGCGATCGGCAGCACGCGGCGACTGCAAGCGCCGTTCGTAATCGGTGCTGCCGTGCTGCTCATCCACGGTGTCGCCCAGCTCTGGCCGTGGATCGCCCTCGCCTACAGCGTGGTTCCGTGGTTCCTCTGGCTCGGTGGCGGCGGCATCCTGCTCATCGTTCTCGCTGCACGCTATGAACAGCGCATAGCGAACTTCAAATCGGTTGCCCTGCGCATCAGCGCGCTGCGGTAGCCGGGCGGTGTTGTGCTGCACGGTGCGGTGAGGTGCTGCACGCTGCGGTGCGGCACGGCACGATGCCGAACGGTTGGGCACAGCCCGTGGCTCACGACCGGACCGGTCTTCCAAACGGGCGCGGGTCTACCGAACTGCTCCTAGAACGGCTGCGGGTCGGGGTCCGCGATGTCCCAAGCAGAGGCCCACGGGTCGGGAGGGGTCGGTTCGGCTGCGGGCCCGGGTTGCGGTGGTGACGTGTCGGACTGTTCTCGCGGTGGGCCGATGCGGGTGGCGGGATCGGTGGCGCAGTGCTTGCCAGCCGGACTGGTCCAGTTGAG
>NZ_SOHJ01000007.1 GCF_004403185.1 Cryobacterium suzukii
ATCGTCCTTCCGGTGGTAATGACCGCGCTCCGTACCGGGGTAACTCTGATCGTCCTTCGCAGGGTGAGCGTCCCCCGTACCGGGGTAACTCCGATCGTCCAGCGCAGGGCGGGGAACGCAAGCCGTGGGCTAAGGATGGCGCACGTCCCGAGCGCAGCGATCGGCCCAGCAGCGATCGACCGCGCTCCGACAACGACAGCAAGCCGTGGACCCAGCGCGGCGGTTCGCCGAACCGTGCCGGCGCCCCGCGCGTGGATGCCGGCAAGAAATTGTGGACCCGCGACGGCGCCCCGGCCCGTAACGACCGCGATGCCCGCGTCGTCGAAGAGGAGATGACCGAGGAGCAGCGCATGCAGCGTGAGCTGCGTTCGGTGCGGCCGCGCCACGACGACCCGGAACTTCCCGACGACGTGTCGGCTAACGACCTGGACCGCATTGCCCGCAACGAGCTCAAGACCCTGACCAAGGAGAATGCCGAAACCGTCGGACGCCACCTAGCCATGGCTGCTCGCGTCATCGACGAGAACCCCCAGCTCGCCCACCTACACGTGATGAGTGCTGCCCGCCGGGCTGGGCGCATCGGTGTGGTGCGCGAAAGCCTGGCGATTACCGCCTACGCCACGGGTGACTTCGCTCTGGCCTTGCGCGAACTGCGCACCTACCGTCGCATCTCGGGCTTGAACGATCAGCTCCCCCTTATGGTCGACAGCGAACGCGGCGTCGGCCGTCCCGACCGTGCCCTCGAGCTGGGCCGTTCGGTTGACCGCGCCACACTGTCCCCATCCGTCCAGGTGGGCCTGGCCATCGCCATGTCTGGCGCACGCCTCGACCTCGGTGAAACAGATGCCGCACTCGTCGAGCTCGAAATTCCGCAGCTTAATCCCAACACGGCCTTCTCTTACAGCCCCGAACTGTTTGCCGCCTACGCAGAGGTGTTGACCGAACTCGGCAGGGAGAGCGAGGCCGATGAGTGGCTCGAACGCGCTTCGCGCGCCGATGCTGCCCTCGGAGCCTCCGGTGACGATGACGAAACCATCGAAATCGAAGAAATGGAAGAGGATGACGATGCTGCCCTCGCGTACTTCGCCGCTGACGCCGGGGATGACGACGATGCTGATGACGCCGTTACCGAAACTATGGACACCGCAGACGCAGAGGCCGACGTTGAGATCAACGTGACCGACGCCGAGGCCGACACCGCGGCAACCGCTACGCAAGACGATGAAACGGAGCCGGATGCTGCATCGCCGAAAGCCTGAGTCGGCGACGCCGCTGGCCGGTGTAGACGTACTTCTGGCAGACCTTGACGGTGTGGTGTACGCCGGCCCGGCGGCGATTCCCCTCGCCGTCGAGAGCCTGAACCGTGCCGCCGAGACCATCCGCGTGGGCTACATCACCAATAACGCCGCGCGCACCGACCAGTCGGTTGCCGACCACCTCACCCAGCTCGGGTTGAGCGTGGCGGCAGCGGATGTTGTCACGTCGCCCCAGGCGGCTGTGCGGCTACTGGCCGAGCAGGTGGAACCCGGCGCGAGCATCCTCGTCATTGGTGGTGACGGGCTCGTCGACGAGGTTCTCAAGGCCGGATTCGTCGTCACTCGGTCGGCCGACGACAAGCCCGCCGCCGTGATTCAGGGCTTCGCGCCAGAGCTCGGCTGGGTGCACCTCGCCGAGGCGGCTTTCGCGCTCAACGCCGACGGTGTCGGCACGGGCATTCCGTGGATCGCCACCAACACCGACTGGACCATTCCGGTCGCCCGCGGTATCGCCCCCGGCAACGGCACGCTCGTTTCCGCCGTGCATGCCGCCGTCGGTCGACTTCCACTCGTAGCTGGGAAACCCGAAGCGGCTATCTTTCTGGAGGCCACGCGGCGCTTCAGCGCGCAGAATGCGCTCTTCATCGGTGACCGACTCGACACGGATATTCTGGGCGCCAATCGGGCCGGAATCCCCGCCGTGCTTGTGCTCACCGGCATCGACCGGGCCAAACAGGCCCTCGCCGCCGACAAAGACTCCCGGCCGACGTTCATCATCGAAAACCTGCAACAGTTGCACGAGCCGTACCCGGAGACTGTGTTCTCCAAGGACGGCTCGACCGCCACGGTGAATGGAGCGAGCGTGCGCATCAACGGCAACGACGTGCAAATCGTCAAAGAGGGCGACGGCGGAATCAACCTGCTGCGCGCCGCGTGCGCCGCGATCTACCGATCCGGGCGCGCGATCTACGGGCTCAACGTTCCGGAGCGACTGTATCTCGCGCAGTAGCCTAGACAGTGTGAACCCCGAGCCTGTCATGCCCGAAGAAGAATCGCTTGATCTCGCGCCGCAGCTGGCCGACATCGAGACCCGGCCGCTCGAGATGCGCGCCGAAGCGTTCAAAGCGCTGCATGAGCAGCTGCGCGAACAGCTCGAGGACGCTGATATTGACGCGGCAGGCCGGGCATGACCGGCGCTGATACCCCCCACGACCATGAAACAGACACACCCATGCCTGAGTACCACGCTGATTCTGAACTGAACGACGCCGACCCGCTTGACGGGCTTCCAGAACGGATGCCCGACTCCCGTCTCGACGCCGCCCTGGCCGATCGTGGGCTGGTTCGCTCCCGCACCGCAGCGGCCAAACTCATCGCCGACGGCCTCGTCACGGTGAACGGTGTCCCGGTCGTGAAGGCCAGCACCAAAGTCTCAGCGGACGCCGTTCTCGAGGTGGCCGCGACCGACCACTACGTCAGCCGGGGCGCCCACAAACTCAACGCCGCGCTCGATGCCTTCAACCTCAGCGTCACCGGCCGTACGGCGCTCGACGCTGGGGCGAGTACCGGCGGTTTCAGCCAGGTACTGCTCGAACGTGGCGCCGCTCAGGTCATTGCTGCCGATGTCGGCCACGGCCAGCTTGCCGCGCAACTGCAGACCGAGCCGCGGCTGAAGCTGGTCGAGGGGTACAACATCCGCTATGCCACCCCGGAAACCCTCGCCGGAGCATCCGGAATCGACACCAGACCCGACCTCGTCGTGGCCGACCTGTCGTTCATCTCACTCACCACCGTCTTGCCGGCCCTCGTAGCCACGGCCGCACCGGGCGCCGACTTCGTGCTTTTGATCAAACCGCAGTTCGAGGTAGGCCGCGGTGGTATTCGTGAGGGCATCGTGCACGACAAGGGCCTCCGAAGCGACTCCGTGGCCGGTGTACTCTGGGCCGGCTGGGACCTCGGCCTGAAAACCTGCGGAGTCATCGCCTCGCCCATCATCGGGGCGGCCGGAAATCACGAGTACCTGTGCTGGATGAACGCCACGACCGGCACAAATCCGACAGAATGGATGGACCGGATCGAAACCATGGTGGGGGCGTGACGAAGTGAGCGAGACCCCGCGGTACTTTCTTATCGTCGCCCACACCGGCCGCGCCGACTCTGTCGAAGCCGCCTCGACGGTGTGTAAGCAGCTTCTGGCCTCCGGGACCGTGCCGGTGCTCGCCAGCGATGAACGTGCTGACCTTCTGGCCGCCTGTCCGGAGTTGAATGGTCATATCGCGATTCTCGGTGAGACGGTGCAAACTTCCGAGCTTGAGCTTGTCATCGTGCTCGGCGGAGACGGCACCATTCTGCGTTCGGCCGAACTCGTGCGTGGTTGCTCGGCCCCGCTGCTCGGAATCAATCTCGGTCACGTCGGTTTTCTCGCCGAGAGTGAGCGGGACGACCTCGGCGAGGCCGTGCGCCGCGCCCTCAAGGGCGACTATGAGGTCGAAGAACGACTCGCCCTGTCGGTGCGGGTCAAGGTGGCCGACGAGGTCGTCTACGAGACCTGGGCGTTGAACGAGGTCACCGTTGAGAAAGCCAGTCGCGAACGCATGATCGAGGTCGTCGTCGAGGTTGATGGACGCCCGCTTTCGTCGTTTGGCTGCGACGGTGTCGTACTCTCTACCCCGACCGGCTCGACCGCGTACTCGTTCTCGGCCGGCGGCCCCATTGTCTGGCCCGGCGTCGAAGCGCTGCTGCTGGTTCCGCTCAGCGCGCACGCACTGTTTGCGAGGCCACTCGTGGTCGGTCCGGACTCGTCACTGGCTGTCGAGGTGCTGTCCCGCACCGGCGCCCGTGCAGTGCTCTGCGCCGATGGTCGTCGTACTCAGGACCTGCCAACCGGCGCCCGTGTGATCGTGCGCCGCTCGGGCGTTCCGGTGCGATTGGCCCGCCTGCACATCGGCCCCTTCACCGACCGACTGGTCAACAAGTTCAACCTGCCGGTCACCGGCTGGCGCGGCCCGGTCGGCCGCGAGTGATCGACGAGCTGTTTATTCGCGACCTCGGCGTCATCGCCGAGGCGACGCTGCCGCTCGGCCCCGGTTTCACCGCCGTGACCGGGGAAACCGGCGCCGGCAAGACCATGGTGGTCACCGCGCTCGGACTCCTGCTCGGCGATCGAGCGGATGCTGGCACCGTGCGCCAGGGCCAGCCGCAGAGTTTCGTGCAGGGGCGTTGGGTGATCGACCCCGCCAGCGCGGTCGCCGACCGGGTGCGTGACGCCGGGGGAGACCTCGACGGACCCGAACTCATCCTCGGACGCTCCGTCTCGAGCGAGGGACGCAGCCGCGCGATGGTCGGGGGACGCGGAGCTCCGGCGAGCGTGCTCGGTGATCTACGCAACGACCTCGTTGTCGTGCACGGCCAGAGTGACCAGGTGCGTCTGCGCTCCGCCGCCGCCCAGCGTGACGCCCTCGACCGTTTCGCCGGACCCGAACTCGCCGCCGTGCTCGGCGACTACCAGCATGCCTTCCACCGCTGGCAGGCCAACCAGGTCGATCTCGACCGGCTCGTCACCGAACGAGACCTGCGAGCCCGCGAGGCCGACGAACTGCGCAGCGCGCTGACCGAGATTGAAACGGTTGCCCCACAACCCGGCGAGGACGCCGAGTTGGGTGAACGCGCCGAACGCCTCGGCAACCTCGAAGAACTACGCCTGGCCGGAGAGCAGGCCCGCCAGCTCATCTCCGCCGAAGACAACCCCGATGACGTGCCAGACGTCGTGGCCCTGCTCGAAGCCGCCAGGCGCGCCCTCGACCGGGTCGCCGCCCACGACGTGGCCCTGCCGCCGCTCGTCGCCGCCATCTCCAACGCGGGTTTCGTCGTTGCCGACATCGCTGCCGAACTCTCGAGCTACCTCGCCGGCCTCGATGCCGATGGTGCCCGCGAACTCGAAATCGTGCAGGAGCGGCGGGCCGAACTCGGCATTCTCGCCCGCAAGTACCCGGGCGGCCTCGAGGAAGCCATTGGGTTCCTCGACACCGGCAGCGCCCGCCTGCTCGAGCTCGATTCCGACTCTGACCGCATCGAGCAGCTCAGCGCCGAAGCGGATGCCGACCAAGAGCTCGTCACCGATCTCGCCGCTGCCCTCACGGCGTTACGCCTGGCGGCCGCGGTGCAACTCGGTGTTCGGGTGACCGCCGAACTCGGCGCGCTGGCGATGCCGGACGCCGTGCTGCTCGTGCAAATTGAAGCAGGCCCGGAGTTCACCGTCACTGGTATCGACCTCGTGCGCCTGCTCTTACAGCCGCACGCTGGCGCCGAGCCAAGAGCCCTGGCGCGCGGGGCATCCGGCGGCGAACTTTCTCGGGTGATGCTCGCCATCGAGGTCGTCATCAACGCGACCGACCCGGTTCCCACCTTTGTCTTTGACGAGATCGATGCCGGTGTGGGCGGAGCCGCCGCGATCGAAATTGGCCGCAGACTCGCGCGACTGGCCGAAACCGCCCAGGTTATCGTGGTCACCCATCTCGCCCAGGTCGCAGCGTTTGCCGGTAACCACCTCAGCGTCGTCAAAGACAGCGATGGATCCGTCACTGCCTCGAGCGTGCGCCAGCTTCGCGGCGACGACCGTGCTGCTGAAATGGCCCGCTTGCTTTCTGGCCTGCCCGACTCGAAGAGCGGTCTCGAACATGCCAGGGAACTTCTCGACCTTGCACAGCCCAACTCTCGTCCCCCTAAAAAGTAAGCGACAAATTTTCTGGTGATAGCATTGAAGCCCGTGGTGGAAAATATACTTACGGACAGATCAGACGGCACGACCAAGCACATCTTCGTGACCGGGGGCGTGGTTTCCTCGCTCGGTAAGGGCTTGACGGCGGCCAGTCTCGGTAATCTACTCACGGCACGCGGCCTGCGAGTCGTCATGCAGAAGCTCGACCCCTATCTCAACGTCGACCCGGGAACGATGAACCCGTTCCAGCACGGCGAGGTCTTCGTCACCGACGACGGCGCCGAAACCGACCTCGACATCGGGCACTACGAACGCTTTCTCGACATCAACCTCGGCCAGTCGGCCAACGTGACGACCGGGCAGATTTACTCGCAGGTCATTGCCAAGGAACGTCGCGGCGAGTACCTCGGCGACACCGTTCAGGTTATTCCCCACATCACCGACGAGATCAAGCGTCGCATGCGCCTGCAGGCCAGCGATGAGGTGCGCCCCGACGTCATCATCACCGAGGTCGGCGGCACGGTCGGAGACATCGAGAGCCAGCCGTTCCTCGAGGCCGCCCGCCAGGTGCGCCACGAACTCGGCCGCGGCAACGTCTTCTTCGTGCACGTGTCGCTCGTGCCGTTCCTCGGCGCAGCCGGCGAGCAAAAGACCAAGCCCACCCAGCACTCCGTCGCCACTCTGCGCTCGATCGGAATCCAGCCCGACGCCCTCGTGCTGCGCAGCGACCGGCCGGTGTCCGAGTCGAACAAGCGCAAAATCGCGCTCATGTGCGACGTCGACGAAGACGCTGTCGTGAACGCCGTCGACGTCGCCTCGATCTACGAGATCCCGACCATGCTGCACGACCAGGGCCTCGACAAGTACATCGTCACCGCCCTCGGCCTCACCGCGGACACGGTCGACTGGACCGGCTGGGAGAACCTGCTCGAAGCCGTGCGCCACCCCAAGCACGAGGTCACCATCGGCCTGGTCGGCAAGTACATCGACCTGCCGGATGCCTACCTCTCGGTCACCGAGGCGCTGCGAGCCGGCGGCTTCGCCAACCAGAGCAAGGTCAAAATCGTCTGGATCGGCTCGGACGATTGCGAAACCGACGAGGGAGCTGCCCGGCTGCTTGGTGAACTCGACGGCATTTGTGTACCCGGTGGGTTCGGAATTCGCGGAATCGAGGGCAAGCTCGGCGCCCTCAAATTCGCCCGCGAGAACGGCATCCCTGTGCTCGGCCTGTGCCTCGGTTTGCAGTGCATGGTCATCGAATACGCCCGGAACAAGGCCAGCCTGCCCGGAGCATCCTCGAGCGAATTCGATCCGGAAACCGAATTTCCGGTCATCGCGACCATGGAAGAGCAGGTCGAGATCATCGCCGGCGGAGACCTCGGCGGAACCATGCGCCTCGGCCTCTACCCGGCCACCCTCGCCGAAGGCTCTCTTGTCGCCGAACTGTACGGCGCCAATGAGGCCTCCGAACGTCACCGCCACCGCTATGAGGTCAACAACGCTTTCCGCGACCAGATCGCCCTGGCCGGCCTGTGGTTCTCCGGCACCAGCCCCGACCGCCACCTGGTCGAGTACGTCGAGCTCAAGCGCGAGGAGCACCCGTTCTACGTTGGAACCCAGGCCCACCCGGAGCTGCGGTCACGGCCGAACCACGCCCATCCGTTGTTTCGCGGTCTGATCAAGGCCGCGCTCGACCGCCAGGAGGCCAGCCGCTTGTTCGAGGTGAAAGAAGAGCTCAGTGCCTGAAGATCTGCTGCAGGATGACGTTGTACCGGTTCAGGTAACCGCGAGCGAGGTCGTCTTTGACGGCGCCATCTGGAACGTGCGCCGCGACTCGTTCGCTTACAATGCCGCGAGCATCACCCGCGAGTACATCGATCACCCCGGCGCGGTCGCTGTGCTGGCCCTCGACGAACAGGACCGCGTGCTCTTGATCAAGCAGTACCGGCACCCGACCGGCCTGCGCGGCTGGGAACTGCCGGCCGGGCTGCTGGATATTGCCGGTGAGAACGCCGTCGTCGGCGCCCAGCGCGAGCTGGCTGAAGAAGCGGATGTCGTCGCCACCGAGTGGGCGCTGCTGACCGAGTTCTATACCTCGCCGGGTGGCAGCAACGAAGCCATTCGGGTTTACCTCGCGCGGGGAGTCTCGGCGATCGCCGCATTCGAACGCACCCACGAAGAAGCCGATATCGAAACGCGCTGGGTATCGCTCGACGAGTGCGTCGACGCAGTGATGGCCAGGCGCGTCTCCAACCCGATTATGATCGTGGGCATTCTGGCCGCCCAGGTGGCTCGGTCACGCGGCTGGAGCGCGCTTGCACCCGCGGATTCGCCGTGGCCGCGCCATCCGCGCAGCACTCAGTCGCCCGGCCTGCACATCACGGTCTGAGCATGACGACCGTCGGGACGGCGGTGGACTCCTACCTGCGGCACGTGGCGGTCGAACGCGGCCTCGCCGTGAACACCGTCGCGGCCTACCGCCGCGATCTCGGGCTGTACACGGCGTGGCTGGCGGTTGATTCTCCAGACGATCCACCCAGACCGATCACCGACCTGCGGTCGGTCACTCGGCGTCACATCTCATCGTTTGTGCAGCATCTCGGCCTGCGCGCGGAAGCCCCGCTGACGGCGGCGTCGATCGCCCGTGTCCTCTCGACCGTGCGCGGATTCCACCGCTTTCTGCTCGATGAGGGCCTCGTCGAAGCCGATGTCGCGCACGACACCAAACCCCCCAAACTCGCCCTGCGCCTACCCAAGGCGATTTCGATCGAACAGGTCAGCGCGCTGCTGGCGGCGACCGACGGCGACGACGTTCAGCGGCTGCGCGATAAGGCCCTGCTCGAACTGCTCTACGCCACCGGCGCCCGGGTGAGCGAGGTGGTCAACCTCAACGTCGATGATGTGCTCGTGGAGGTGTTTGACTCGGTGCGCCTCACCGGAAAGGGCGACAAACAGCGCATCGTGCCGGTCGGCAGCTTCGCGCGCGCCGCCGTCTCGGACTACCTCGTGCGGGCCCGGCCGATGCTGTCGGCGCGCGGACGCTCGACGCCGGCCCTGTTCCTCGGCCTGCGCGGACAACGGGTCAGCCGACAGAACGCCTGGCTGATCATTCGCGCCGCCGCCGAGCGCGCCGGGCTCACGGTGCCAGTGTCGCCGCACACCCTGCGACACTCGTTTGCGACGCACCTGCTCGCCGGCGGCGCCGACGTGCGTGTCGTGCAGGAACTTCTCGGTCATTCCTCGGTCGCCACCACCCAGATCTACACCCTGGTCACCATCGACACCCTGCGTGACATGTACACGACGGCCCACCCGCGGGCGCGGTAGCCACCTCGGGGCTACTTCAGTTGGCCGCGAATTTCGCCGCCAGGGAACGTGGGTGTGTGCACGTTGATGTAGTAAGCGCGGGGGTTGGCGCTGATGGCCTGGAGCAGGGCGGGGTCGGCGGTCGCGCAACTCTGCACCGTCCAGCTGGTGCCGGAGCCGACAATAAGGGGGATGACGACCGGGCCGGCGACCGTACGGGGCGCCAGGTGTACGTGGCCCGCCACAGCAGGCACCGACAGGTTTCGCGCCGTCATGGTGTAGCACAGTTGGTCACCGCTGATGGAATAGCTAAAGGAACCACTCGCCCCAGTGTCTGCCCCAGTCGTTTCCTGACCGTTGTTCAGCGGGATCGCGGGTCCGCCATCCGGTCTGGCCACGGCGACACCGGTGTTGGCCGCGGTCAGAGCCGCCACGGCCGCCACGATCGCGAGTGCCTGCAGACCGCCAAATTTCTTCGTGCTCATGATTCGTCCTCTGGTCGATGAAAGTTCTCAGTGCCGTCACGCTACCCGCGGTTAGCGCGGTGCGCAACGCGTGGTCGTGTCCCGGCGGTGCCCGGGAAACATCACCGTGAAAAGCAGCCTCGGCGGGTTCGCGTCTCGAAACGTATCGCTCAAATAGTCGCGGGTGCGCTCCAGCCACAACGGCGACGGATGCTGCCGGCTGAGTCGCCGAGACGGGGCTACGCGGCGATCCTTGCGGCGACCAGCCGTTGCACTCGCTACAATCGACCAAGTGATGGGTGCAGGACAAATCAAGGACGGGCCAGTGACGCGTAAGTTGAGCGAGCGAATTTCGCTACCCGGTTTCGACGACGCTCCGGTAGGTCCGACGGGACGTGAAAAACACGAATTCACCGAACCGGTGCCGCTGAAGAGCCACGGTCCCGCTCGCATCATCTCCCTCTGCAACCAAAAAGGTGGCGTCGGTAAGACCACGACGACCATCAACCTCGGCGCAGCTTTGGCCAGCTACGGCCGTCGCGTGCTCGCCGTCGACTTCGACCCGCAGGGCGCACTCTCAGCCGGTCTCGGCGTGCCCACCCACGACGTCACCACCATCTACGACCTGCTGCTCGATGGCAAGGTCGACCCGAGAGACGCAATCCAGCCGACTTCGGTCGAGGGACTCGACGTCATCCCGGCCAACATCGATTTGTCCGCCGCCGAGGTGCACCTGGTCAACGAGGTCGCCCGCGAGCAGATCCTGGCGCGGGTGCTGCGCAAGGTCTCGGGCGACTACGACGTCATCCTCATCGACTGCCAGCCGTCGCTCGGCATCCTCACGGTGAACGCGCTTACCGCCAGCCACGGCGTGCTGATTCCGCTCGAGTGCGAATTCTTCGCGCTGCGCGGCGTCGCGCTGCTCATCGAGACCATCGATAAGGTGCGCGACCGGCTCAACCCCGCCATCGAACTCGACGGCATTCTCGCCACCATGTACGACTCCCGCACCCTGCACTCCCGCGAGGTGCTCGAGCGCGTCGTCGACGCCTTCGGCCACAGCGTGCTGGAGACCGTCATCGGCCGCACCGTGAAATTTCCCGACGCGAGCGTGGCCGGGGTGCCCATCACCGACTTCGCGCCCGAGCACGCTGCTGCCAAAGCCTACCTGCAGGTGGCCCGCGAACTGATCCACCGTGGCGCAGTCGCCTAGCGCGGCCGAGAAGCCCGCGTTTTCGGTCGCCCTCGGCAACTTCGAGGGCCCGTTCGACCTGCTGTTGAAACTCATCACCCGGCACGAACTCGACATCACCGAGATTTCGCTCAGCCAGGTGACCGACGAGTTCATCTCGTACCTGCGCGGCCTCGACGCGGCCGAGGAACTTGACCAGGCAACCGAATTTCTGGTCGTTGCCGCGACGCTTCTCGATCTCAAGGTGGCCGGCCTGCTGCCACAGGGTGAACTGGTTGATGCCGAAGACGTGGCCCTGCTCGAAGCACGTGACCTGCTGTTCGCTCGCCTGCTGCAGTACCGCGCCTTCAAAGAAGCCGCGACCTGGTTCACCGGCCAGCTCGACATCGAGACCCACCGTCACGTGCGGTCGGTGCGGCTCGAGGAGAAGTACCGTCAGAAGACCCCAGAGCTGGTCTGGACGCTCTCGCTCGCCGACTTTGCCGCGCTGGCCGCCGTAGCCCTTGCACCACGCGAGCTGCCCGTTGTGGGCTTGGAGCACCTGCACGCGCCGCTGGTCAGTATCCGCGAGCAGGCCGCCTACGTCGTCGCCATGCTGCAGCCGGGGGAGCCGGTCTCGTTCCGGGCGCTCATCGCTGGCGTTGACCTGAAGGGTGTCATCATCGCCCGCTTTCTCGCGGTGCTCGAGCTGTATCGCCATGGTGCCCTTTCTTTTGACCAAATCGAGCCCCTCGGCGAGCTCATCCTGCGCTTGAGCGGCCGGTCGCTCGACGGGCGCGAGTGGTCCGACGAAAATCTCGCTTCGCTCGGAGCTGACTATGACAACTGAGTTCAGAAATAATGCAAACCAGGCCGCGGACGCCCGGTCGCGCACCGGGCAAACGGATGCCGCAGCATCCGTTTCGCACCAATCCCACGCCCTCGACCGCCAGCTCGAAGCCGTCTTCATGATCGCCGACGAGCCCCAGGGCCTGGTGCACCTCGCGACCGCAGTGGGGCGGCCGATCACGGAGGTGGCGCAAGCCGTTGCCCGCCTGGTCGCCGATTTCGATGGCGTTAAGGCACCGGACGGTACGTCGACGGTGCGCCGCGGTTTTGAATTGCGCGAGGTGGCCGGCGGCTGGCGCATGTACGTGCGCGCCACGCACGACGAGCTCGTGACCGACTTTGTGCTGACCCAGAATCCCAGCCGGCTCAGCCAGGCAGCGCTCGAAACCCTCGCCGTGATTGCGTACAAGCAGCCGATCAATCGTGGGCAGGTCGCGAGCATTCGCGCCGTCAGTGTCGACTCCGTCGTGCGCACCCTGCTCGGTCGCGGCCTCATCACCGAGGCCTTCACCGACAGTGAAACCGGCGCGATCAACTACGCCACCACAGACTTGCTGCTCACCCAGCTCGGAATCAACTCGCTTGACGAGTTACCCCACCTATCGCCGTTACTCGACGGCGGCACCGACGGATTCGAGGATCTACTTTGACCCAGGACAACACGCCCAGCGCCAATCCGACCAATGACGGTGCGCCCCGCGACCCCAACTTCAATCCAGAGGCAGCAGCCGACGGTGTGCGGCTGCAGAAGGTGCTCGCCTCGGCCGGAGTCGCCAGCCGCCGCGTCTCCGAAGACCTGATCACCTCGGGCCGCGTGCGCGTGAACGGCAAGGTCGTCACCGAGCTCGGCCGCCGCGTGCATCCTGAGACCGACCAGGTCGCCGTCGACAATGTGGCGGTGCAGCTCGACACCACCCGTCGCTACCTCATGCTCAACAAGCCGGTCGGCGTCGTCTCCTCGATGCAGGACGAAAGCGGACGACCCGACCTGCGCGAATTTACCGACCAGTTCGACGAACGTCTGTTCAACGTGGGCCGGCTCGACGCCCAGACCAGCGGCCTGCTCATTCTTACCAACGACGGTGACCTCGCGCACGTGCTCGCGCATCCGTCCTTCGGCGTCTCCAAGACCTATATCGCCAAGGTCGAGGGCCGTGTCTCGCCGCAGACCATCGGTCAGCTGCAAAGCGGCATCGAGCTCGACGACGGCCCCATCCACGCCGACAAGGCCCGCATCCTCACGAGCCCTCCCGGCGGTGGGCACAGCATGGTCGAGCTCACCCTGCATTCCGGCCGCAACCGTATCGTGCGACGGATGCTCGACGCCGTCGGTCATCCCGTGGTCGACCTCGTGCGTCGCCAATTCGGACCGTTGAACCTCGGCACCCTGCAGCAGGGTGCCGTGCGTGAACTCACCCGCGAAGAACTCGGCCAGCTGCTCACCGTGTCCCGTCAGGCGCCGAGCGCGCGCCCTGACGCGAACTAACGACAGCGACGGGAGGACATAACCATGGCTGAAAGCCGCCTCGTCGGCCCGGTGCGCATCGTCGGCGTCGGCCTGCTCGGAACCAGCGTGGGCCTCGGCTTGCGGGGTCGCAAGATCGAGACGATTCTTGCCGACGCGTCCCCGACCAACCTGCGCATCGCCATCGACTATGGCGCCGGCCGCGCCGCGCAGCCGGGCGACCAACCGCAACTGATCGTGGTGTGCGTGCCCCCCGATGTCACCGCCGAAATCGTCGCCCGCGAGCTCGAGGCTTACCCGGGCGCGATCGTGACGGATGTCGCGAGTGTCAAGCTCGCGCCGCTCGCCGAGCTGCGCGAGCGCGGAGCCGATATCAGCCGTTACATCGGGTCGCATCCGCTCGCCGGTCGGGAGAAGGGCGGCCCCCTCTCCGGCCGCGCTGATCTGTTCATCGGCCGCCCCTGGGTTGTGGCCGCGCACGACGCGATCAGTTACCAGCAGGCCGGTGCGCTCGACGACCTCATCCTCGACCTCGGCGCGATCCTGGTCGAGATGACGCCGGAAGAGCACGACCTCGGCGTTGCGTTGGTTTCGCACGTGCCGCAGGTCATTTCCAGTCTGATGGCCCGCCGCCTTACCGGAGCGGCACATTCTTCGCTCAACCTGGCCGGCCAGGGCCTGCGCGACGTGACCCGGGTCGCCGCGAGCGACCCCGATCTGTGGGTGCAGATTCTCGGCGCTAACGCCGGCCCGGTGCGTGATGTGCTGCTGGCCTACCGTGATGACCTCGACCGGTTCATCGACGCCCTCGAAGATCCGGCCGCGCCCGGATCTCAGCGCCAGGTCGCCGAAGAACTCGCCGGCGGAAACGCCGGGGTGGCCCGTTTGCCCGGTAAACACGGGCAGGACCGCCGGTTCTCCTCGATGGTCGTCATGGTCAACGACCAGCCCGGCCAGATCGCTCGCCTGCTTAACGACATCGGAGAACTCGATGTTAACCTCGAAGACTTACGCTTGGAACACTCGCCGGGCGCCCAGATCGGTCTCGCCGAAATCTCTGTCCTGCCCGGCGCCGTCGCTCGCCTCGCCGAAGAGCTGGCCGCGCGCGGCTGGCGGATTGCTGGTTAACCTACATGGCACGTCACACCCTCCCCACCCTCGTCGCCATCGATGGGCCGGCCGGCAGCGGCAAGTCGAGCGTGAGCCGTGCCGCCGCACGCCGCCTCGGTTTCGCCTACCTCGACACCGGCGCCGCCTACCGCGCGCTGGCCTGGTTGGCGCTTGAGCGCAAGACAGACAACACCCAAGCGGATGCCATCACCGCGCTCCTCAAAGACTTCGATTATTCGATCGGTACCGACCCAGACGAATACTTCGTCACGGTGGGGCAGACCGACGTGACCGACGCCATCCGCTCACCGGAGGTCAGTGCAGCGGTCAGCGCTGTCGCCCGCGTTCCCGCGGTGCGGGGCGCGCTCACCGAACTGTTTCGCAGCATCGCCGAGAACGTGGATCGGCCCGGCGTCATCATCGAAGGACGCGACATCACGACCATCGTCGCCCCGGAGGCGGAGGTGCGCATTCTACTCACGGCTACCGAAGAGGCTAGAATGACTAGACGCTCTGCGGAAATAACGACCCAATCGGCTGAAACCGTGGCAGAACAGCTACGATCACGCGATCGCGCTGACTCACAGGTTGTCGATTTCATGAGCGCTGCAGACGGTGTCATAACCGTCGACTCCACCCATCTCGACTTCGAGCAGACCATTGAAGCGGTCATCGACGTCTACCACACATGCACGAAGCGGGCTTTGAATGAGTAACGAATACGACGACACGAGCACAGCGCTCGACACCGAGCTGGCCGAACGACTCGCCAACCTCGATGAGGAACTGGCCACCCGGCGTTCCGCCGCGCTGCGCACGGACCTCGACAACTACGACCTCGACGAGGAAGACCTCGACGTACTGCAGGCCGTCACCGACGACCCCGACGCGATCCAGTACCTGCCTGCCGTTCCGGTGATCGCCATTGTCGGTCGTCCGAACGTGGGCAAGTCGGCGTTGGTCAACCGTATTCTCGGCCGTCGTGAGGCCGTCGTCGAGGACACACCCGGCGTGACGCGTGACCGCGTCGCGTACAAGGGAGACTGGAACGAACGCAAGTTCAGCCTGGTCGATACCGGTGGCTGGGAGCCGGACGCCAAGGGCATCGACGCGTCCGTCGCAGCCCAAGCCGAGATCGCCATTGACCTGTCCGACCTGGTCATGTTTGTCGTCGACTCCAACGTGGGCCCAACTTCGACCGACGAGGCCGTCGTACGCATGCTGCGCAAGAGTGGCAAGCCGGTCTTTTTGGTTGCCAACAAGGTCGACGACGTGCGCCAGGAGCCCGAAGCGGCCAGTCTGTGGTCGCTCGGCCTCGGCCAGCCGTGGCCGGTCTCCGCCCTGCACGGTCGTGGTGTTGCCGACCTGCTCGACGCGATTCTGCTTGTGCTGCCCGAAATTTCCAATGTCGCCAAGCAGGAGGTCGGCGGCCCGCGCCGCGTGGCCATCCTCGGCCGCCCGAACGTCGGCAAGTCCAGCTTGCTCAACAAGGTTGTGGGGGAGGAGCGGGTTGTCGTCAACGAGCTCGCCGGCACGACCCGCGACCCGGTTGACGAGCAGGTTGAACTCGGCGGTAAAGTCTGGCGTTTCGTCGACACCGCCGGCATTCGCCGTCGTGTGCATCTCTCGCAGGGCGCTGACTTCTACGCCTCCCTGCGCACCAGCGCCGCTCTCGAAAAGGCCGAGGTTGCCGTTGTTCTGCTCGACGTGACCGAGGTCATCAGCGAGCAGGATATTCGCGTCATTGACCTCGTCATCGAGTCGGGCCGCGCACTCGTGCTCGCCTTCAACAAGTGGGACCAGATCGACGACGACCGCCGCCGCTACCTTGAGCGAGAGATCGAGCAGGACTTGGCGCACGTGGCCTGGGCCCCGCGTGTGAACATCTCGGCCAAAACCGGTCGCCACATGGAAAAGCTGGTTCCAGCGCTCGAGCTCGCGCTCGAATCGTGGGACACTCGCATCGCCACGGGCAAGTTCAACGCCTTCCTGGCCGAGCTCGCTGCCGCCCATCCGCACCCCGTGCGCAGCGGCAAGCAGCCTCGAATTTTGTTCGGCACCCAGGCCTCGAGCCGCCCGCCGACGTTTGTGGTGTTCACCACCGGATTCCTCGACCCGGGCTACCGCCGCTACATCCAGCGACGCCTGCGCGAGATCTACGGCTTCGAAGGCAGCCCGATCAACCTCAGCATGCGCGTACGCGAGAAGCGCAAACGCTAGATTCCCAGATTCCAAGCGGCCGGCCCTGTTAACGCAGGTCCGGCCGCTTTTTTGAGCGCGGAGTGCCCGTCGCGGCTGCGAAACGAGTTCAGTCGATTTGCGTGCGCACCCTAAGTGGGTAATGCTCATTGGGTACATTTGGCCCCCTACGGCCGATCACCTGCACGCCCCCGACGTGTGCGCGACAGAGAATATACGTAAATAAACAATGGCCTTGAGAAATACCCGCACACCGCTATCGAATAAAAATTCAACTCGTACCACCCGGGCTGTCTTTAACCGCACGCCGCGCACGGCCCCACGGAAGGCCGCTCTTTCGGCTTTGGCGGTTTCCGTCGTCGCCCTTTCAGGCCTCGCCGTGAGTCCGGCTTACGCTGGTTCCAGCAGCGCCGACACGCTGAGCGCCTCGATCGTGATTCCAGAGCGCGAAAAAGTCACCACCGACTTGGGCACAGTGCCGTCGGGCCTGAAGTCCGTCGAAATAGAGTTCTTCACCTCTGAGGTCGCAGCCCGAACTCAGGTAAAAATTGCAGTTGGTCCCAAGGGCTCGAAAACGTACTCGTTTACCGCGCCGGCTGGTACCAGCAAAACCAAGACCATATCGGTTCCAGTGACTCCGGAGATGGACGGCACGGTCACCGCTGTCAGTAGCGTCGCCGACGTCAAGCTCAACCTTTCGGTCGACGGTTTTGAGCGCGCCGAAAGCAGTCCTGCGCCGACACCGGAGCCCGCACCAGTGGCGGCACCTGCGCCGACACTGACACTGACACCAGCACCGGCTCCCACCCCGGAGCCCGCTCCAGTGACGAGTGGGACGCCCGGCGCCTCCAACACGGGAGTTCCATCCGGAACTGCTTTGACCGTGCACAACGGTGACATCAACGTGACCAAGCCGGGCACCGTGCTGAGTGGCCTCGATGTTCGCGGCCTGATCAAGATCAGCGCCCCCGATGTAACCATCAAGAATTCCATCATTCGGGGTCGCACCATGAACGGTCCAGGAGCGCTAATCAATAACCTCGGCGGGCACCGGAACTTGGTCGTTACCGACACCGAACTGTCCCCGAGCTCCGCTTCGCCCGACGCCAATGGGATCTACGGCTATAACTTCACGGCAACGCGCTTGGACATCAATAACGTCATCGATGGCATTCACATCACGGGAAGTAATGTGAGCCTGCAGGACTCCTGGATCCACGACCACATGCATTACCTCAATGACCCGAATCAGGGCGGTTCGCCCAGTCACGACGATGGCATACAGATTCAAGCTGGAAACAACGTGACCGTAACCGGCAACCGACTCACCGATTCACACAGCGCTGCCGTGCAGATCACGCAGGACCGGGGACCGGTTTCCAACTTCACTTTCAGCGACAATTTCGCTAATGGTGGAGCCTGCACCGTGAACATCGCGGAAAAGTCCTACGGCCCGATCATGGGAGCGGCCATTACCGACAACAGTTTTGGTCGTGATTCTCGCCTCGCCAACTGCGCAGTGATCGCCCCGACGACCACGAAGATTGACTTTGCGAGCAACTACTACGTACCCGACGACACTCTCGTCACGATCAAAAAGGGGTAGTCCTGATCGCTGTCATGGCGATGGATCCGTGTCAGCTACAGCGTTGTGATGCTTGAACTCGAAATCCCTCAAATGGATGCGGCTGGGCCTGCTATCGCAGGTCCGGCCGCTATTTGTACCGATTTCGAGCGTGTCATCTATCCCTGAACGAGGGGTGGACCTGAGAAAGACGGCGGACTTGCTCTGAGGTACTTGGCCTCTGAGCTGCTGCGGATATTTTGGACAGTGTGCTCGGCCGCTCACTACCCGGCCTGAGGAGATCCTTGGACAAGAGTAGGTCCTCGCGAATGATGGTGTTTTTTGGCCGCCGGCTCTGCTGGCGCCGTAGGGATGCTTAGCCTAGATCAGTACGAGATTGTTGATGACGTCAGCGGCACTTCTGTGCATGGGCTCTTGACGCGAACGGGCGTGCGCGCGGAGACGTTTAAAAGCCTCATCCATATTGATGTTGTTGCGTGCCGCAATGACACCTTTTGCCTGCTCGATAAAAACTCGGCTGTTCAGTGCGTGCTGAAGTTGAGCATTCACCGTCGCGTTTTTTCGAGCTGTGCGTTCGTGCAGGAGAGTGATGGTTGCCACGTCGGCCAGCGCCTGCCCGATGACAGCATCCTCATCACTCAAGGCGCCTTTCCGATTTCGAAACAGATTCAGTGCGCCGATTGTATTTGGACGAAAGCGCATCGGAATGGCATGTACGGATAGAAAACCTTGGGCCAGTGCCGCCGCCTGAAAATCGGGATAGTCGTTACCGTCCGCTGCAATATCGCTCAGCGTGACTACCGTGCCGGATCGATAGGCGTCAACGCACGGACCGGCTCCGGCCTGGTGTTGCAGGACTTCGACTCGGCGACTTTCTTCGCTCGTGGAGGCGATGACCTGAAGAATGCCATGTTGGTCCGCCAGTAGGAGGCCCGCTGCTGTGGCGTCGAGCAATACAACACACTGATCGACCAAAGTACGCAGGAGATCAGCGGAATCGTACTCTCCCACCAGAGCATCAGCCAGTTGCACAAATGCGCCGCTTACCAGCGAGGCGCGAGACAAGTTCGTCATGCCTGCCATTCTGGACTTCATCCGATACTTGGTCACGGGCTCCGCCCGAATCTCAGTGTTTTGGAAGGTAGGCGACTGTCGCGGCTGCTAATTGCTTGTTCCCGTAGCGGCAGGCAGTAAATTGCGACGCTCCTGCACAGCGTGCGCGAGGTCGGCGATGGAGAGGTCGCCGTGTACCGCGGCGCCCGCCATAACCCCTGAGGCGGCTGAGCTGGCGATCATCCCGGATAGGTCCGTAGCGTTCCCAGCGGCCCAGACGCCGGGTACGGCCGTTGTACCGCGCGCATCAGCTGTGATCTGCTCGCCGTATGGTGTCGTCGTTAGCGCGCCCCCAAGCGCTTCATACAGTGCGGTTTGCGCGACGAATCGCGGCGCGACGACGACGGCGTCCATGTCGAATGATCGCCCGCCCGTGATTTCAACGGCTCGAACTTGTGTGCCATTAACAACCAGGCGCTCAACTCGCGGAGTCACGACACATACTCCCAGCGCCGCGAGCTGTTCCCATTGCTCGTCGGTTGGTTCTGGAGCGTCGTGCAGGAAGAGCGTGACGTTGTCACTGAGCTGGCGAAACAGCATGACCTGGTGCAACGCGTTCTCGTTGCGGCCGAGAACGGCGATGCGTTGGTCGCGCACCTCCCAACCGTGGCAAAACGGGCAGTGCAGCACGCTGTGGCCCCACGCTTCGGCAATGCCCGGCACGGCGGGCAAGTCGTCCTTGAGCCCGGTGGCAAGGATCACCCGACGCGCGCGGACGCAAACGGCTCCGCTGTCCACTTCGATGGTGAAGTCGTCGACCATGCCGGAGGCACCGGTCGCTTTTCCAGGCACGATCCGAACGCCGTAGGCCTGGGCCTCAGAGCGCCCGCGCGCGAGCAACTCCAAGGGGGCGACGCCTTCCTGGCCGAGGACATTATGTGCGCCATCGGCTGGGGCGTTGCGTGGCGTGCCGGCGTCTACGACGATGACGTCACGGCGAGAGCGGGCGAGGGCGATGGCGGATGCCAGACCAGCGGGGCCGGCCCCGACGACTACCACGTCGGCCTGCAGCGCGGCGGTCATCGCCGCGCCTCGGTCTCGGTCTCCCGCTGCTTGTCCTCGATGGCGTTGGTGCTGTCCGTCGCGGCAGCGGCCAGTGGGTCGACATTGTCTGGCCGGACTGCCGACCAGAACGCTCGACCAGATGCGACTCGAACGTAAGACGTTCCCGCTTTCAGCGCTGCAGTCGCAGCGTCGAGCGCCGCGAGGTCATCGCCGTCCAGGTCTTCCCGGAGGAACTCCCGATTCCGTGTCAGATTCAACTCGAGGTAGCGCGCACCATCCGAAGTCTGCGCCGATGCGGTGAGTGCGGCGGCAGTGCGTTGGACCGGGGCAAAACCAGCGGCGGTGAGGGCGGTCATCCACTCAGCAGTGACGGGATATCCGTGCGCGGCAAGTGCGCTGACGACACGGTCGCCGAGGCCATCGCGCCCCGTTCCGAGGTCTGCGGGGTCGTAGGTCGTCACGTCGGTGAATTCGGTAACGATCAGTACTCCGCCGGGACGCAGTACGTCGAATACCTGCCGCAGCACCCGGGCGGGATCTGTGACGTGGTGGAGCGACAGGGCAGCCCAGGCGAGGTCCACGCCGCGGGGTACGACATCGGGCCAGTCACCGTCGAGGTCGACGAGATGCGTCTCCACCCGATCGGCGACTCCTGTCGTCGCCGCCGTGACAGCAAGTCGTTCCAACATCTGGACCGAGGCATCGAGGCTATGAACCCGTGCGTCAGGGAAGCGAGTCGCCAGTGCGATAGATCCAGTTCCCGTTCCGGCGCCAAGATCGACGATGCTGCGGGGTGCGGCGTTGAGCGCTGTGTAAGCGGCGTCGAGCGCCGCGGCCAGGACGGGGGCGCCCAGCGCCGCATCGAGATCGAGCAACTCCGGCAGGACGGAATCGTTCTCCGGGGCGGGGCCGTGGCCGGGCCGGTCGTGGTGAGAAAAATTCTGGGCACTGTGAGTATGCGTCATAGGGACAACCCTACGTGCAAAATGCATTAATAGCATAAGCTCTTGCGTATGACGCAAGAAGTGATCGATGACGTGGTTCGGCAACGTATCCGAAGCCTGCGCCTCGCGCGGGGCTGGACGCTCGACACTCTGGCTACCCGCTGCTATCTATCTCCGTCGACCCTGAGTCGCATTGAGACGGGGCATCGACGCATTGCCCTGGACCAACTCGTGCCCATAGCTCAGGCGTTGGGCACGACCCTGGATCAGCTCGTCGAGCCAGCGGGTGACGATGACGTCGTCATTCGCCCCGAGCCCGAGATGGGCATCGGCTCGACGGTGTGGCTGCTCTCACGCGAACGCGACCGGCGCGGCGTCACGATCGCCAAGATGCGATACACGTCTGACCGCGTAGTGAGTGAGTCGCAGATACACCCAGGGTACGAGTGGTTCACGGTGCTCAGCGGTACCGTCCAGCTACGACTGGGGGAGCGAACGATCCTCGTTCGGGAGGGGCAGGCAGCCGAGTTCTCCACGATGACCCCGCACGCCATCGAGGCGTACGAGGGACCCGTGGAACTACTCACGATCTTTGATCACGACGGGGAGCGAGCCCACCTGCCCGGCCACCGACATCCCAAATAAAGGTGACGGTGCGCTTTGGCAGCGAATCGGGCATGCGCAGGTGGGTCCAATCTCAAGTGGTCGTCTGGCGATAGCGGCTGAAACCGTCGAGATAAGGTCGGATTGACCCTATGACTATGCAGGCAGCTAGTGGTGCTGTCGATAAAATCATCAACTCTGATCATCGTTTGTCAGAATGCGCGTGCTCCCCGGACGCCTATGCGTGCCATGTCATGGGACTCCGTGTCAAACGGACGCCTATCGGGATGACTGTCCGAGGAAGAGGCTTGACACACGGCGCGAGAACTCGGAAACTGAATGCTGGCACCTGACACTCCGTGTCACGCATCAAAGAGCCATTCCATGACACAACAAAGGAGTTGCAGCCATGTCATCGACCGCATCGAACCACGCGACGATCTCCGTCGCCACTATCGTCTCTGAGTCCGCACGCCGCCAGGGCGGCAAGATCGCTCTGATCGTCGGCGACGAGAAGGTGAGCTATGCCGAGCTGTGGGACCAGATTCGCGCCTACGCGGGAGGGCTTCGATCGCAGGGCGTCGGCCGGGGCGATCGGGTGGCTATTCTTATCCCCAACGTTGCCGACTTTCCCCGCGCCTACTACGCCATCCTCGCCATCGGTGCGACAGTCGTACCGATCCACGCGCTCCTCAGCGCCGACGAGATCGAGTACGTGCTGAGGGACAGCGGTGCTCATACCATTGTCATCCACGCGGGACTTCTCGCTGCGGGCGCTCGCGGCGCAGCCCAGGCCGGTGTTCCCGTGCTATCGGTCGCTGAGGCGAAAGGCAACGGGACCCAGCTTCGGCTCGAAGACGTCGCGGCAGAGGCGAGTCCCATCGACGGTGTCACCCCGACTGACCCGGGCGACACCGCAACCATCCTCTACACGAGCGGGACTACCGGCACGCCCAAAGGAGCGGAAGGTAGCCATTTCTCGCTCGTCGAACAGGTCAACGCGCTCCTCGTCTCAACCTTTGACCTGCGCGCGGGCGACACCATCCTTGGCACTCTGCCTCTTTTCCACACGTTCGGACAGACCTGCGTTCTGAACGCGGGTTTGCGAACCGGCGCCACCATCGTGCTCGTGCCAAAGTTCGACGGAGACACGGCACTCGCACTCCTGAATAAGCACGAGATCGACGTATTCTTCGGCGTACCGACCATGTACATCGCCCTGCTCGATGCGGCGACGCGCAACCAGGAGCGTCCGCGACGGATGCGCTATGCCGTCTCCGGGGGTGCATCCATTCCGCAAGCAATCATCGAACGTTTCAAGGACGTCTTCGACGTCGACATCCACGAGGGATACGGACTCACCGAGACGTCACCGGTCGCGACCTTCAACCACGTTGGCACCGCGCCGCATCCGGGGTCGATCGGAACGCCGATCTGGGGCGTCGACGTTGAGATCGCACGCTCGGACTTGGAAGAGGCCATCGAGCTACTGCCTCGCGGCGAGCTCGGCGAACTCGTTATTCGCGGGCACAACATCATGAAGGGCTACCTCAATCGCCCTGAGGCGACGGATGCCGCAATTGTCGACGGATGGTTTCGGACCGGCGATCTCGGAATCAAGGATCACGACGACTACATCCGGATCCTGGATCGAAAAAAGGATTTGATTATCCGCAATGGATACAACGTGTACCCGCGGGAGGTCGAAGAAGTACTCTCCCGGCATCCTGAGATCGTGGCCGTCGCGGTCTTCGGGATTCCCGACGAGATCCACGGTCAGGAAGTGGCGGCAGTTGTCATCCGCGTGCACGGTGCTACCGTCACCGCCGAGGACATCATCGAGTATGCCAAAGAGCGCATCGCACTCTACAAGTACCCAAGGTCGGTCGAGTTCGTCGACGCGTTCCCGTTGAACGCCAGCGGCAAGGTTCTGAAGCGAGAACTCTCCGCTCGGTTCGCGGAAGGGCTGCCCCTGAACGCCTGATATTTTCTCCGTCGTAGCCGACTAACCGATGCCGCTCGGAGAAGCCGGAGCGGGTTCTTGCTTTTCGCGCTTGAGATAGCCGCGGGACTCCATTCTCGTCAGCAGGTGGGAGAGTCGCGTCAAAAATGGGATGAGCAGCGACGGTCGTCACTCGGAGAGTGGTACGCCTTCCCCGGACACAATGTTGCGGATGACGGCGATCGGTAGTTTGGGCTGCCGGTTCGCGTCGGTCAGCCCGTTGGTCTCCTGCATTGTGTCCGTCAGCTGGGTGTAGCAAAAGCCGGAGAGCAATGGGTTGTCCCGAAGGCTGCCCACGAGACCTGACACTCGACTTTCGAAGTCCTCATGGCTCGTTGCTGTTGTATAACCCCAGGAGTCACCGGCAGCGTCGGGCGCGAAGCTGACCCCGCCGAATTCGGTGACCATAATCGACTGACCATCGACCTCCCGGGGGATGAGCTGTAGGCGGCGGCCGGCTGGGCCAATTCCCGCAACGAGGGCACGGATGGCGTCGATGTCCCTGTAGCTGGCATCGAGCTGTTCGGCCGTACCGGCGTAGTCATGGATCGTGAGGATGTCAGAAGTGGCGTGTTCCCAGCCGTCATTGGAGATGACGGGACGGCTCGGATCGAGCGATCGAGTCAGGTGGTAGAGCGACTGGGCGAAGTTCATCTGCGCGTCGTCGTGAGCGATCTGTTGAACGCCCCAACTCTCATTGAGGGGAACCCACGTGACTATGGACGGATGCGATCGGTCACGGCGCACGACATCCGTCCATTCGCGGGTGACTCGCGACACTGCCTCTGAAGAGAATTCGTAGGTGCTCCCCATTTCACCCCAAATGAGGAGTCCGAGCCGATCCGCCCAATAAAGAAATCGGGGATCCTCGACCTTTTCGTGAATTCGTGCTGCGTTGAACCCGAGGGCCTTGATGAGCTCCACCTCGGCGCGCAGGGCTTCGGCTGAAGGGGCAGCGAGGTGCGATTGTGGCCAGTAGCCCTGCTCGAGCACCGATCGCACAAAATAGGGTCGGTCGTTGAGTAGGAACCTACCGCCCGCGACGCTGACGCTGCGTAACCCAAAATACGAATAAGAATCGTCGAGAACGCTCCCGTCGTCGGCAATGATTGAGACATGCGCGTCGATAAGCCGCGGGTTTTCCGGCGACCACAACAGAGTCTCGAAGGCCTGACCGTTCGACTGTCGCGCAATCTGAATGGTTGCCAGAGATCGCGGTTCCAGGGTCAAGAAGGACTGCCTGGCAAGGATTTCGCCGGCGATGGACAATTCAACCTGCACCGTTACGCCGGTCGCCGGTCGCCGGGTCAGGTCCACCTCGATCTCAACGTTCCCCGCCTGCGCATTCGGGGTCCAATTCAGTGCCGCGATGCGCTGATCTGGCACGGACTCGAGCCAGACCGGTTGCCAAATGCCGGTCGTACGGTGGTACCAAATCACGTGCGGTTCTTCAAGCCAATCCTGTTTGCCGCGCGGCTGAGCGACATCGTGGGGGTCGTCCTCGGCACGAACCACGAGCACGCAGTCCGTGTGGAGCGTCAGTGCTTCGGTAACGTCAAACGAGAACGGCGTCTGGCCGCCCTCGTGTGACCCAATGAACTGGCCATCGATCCAGACAGATGCGCGGTAGTCGACCGCTCCAAAATGCAATATCACCCGGTCACGTTCTAAAGATCGACCGCTCGCGGCCACGTCTTCTGAGCTGATGACGCGTGAGTACCAGACGACCGGGTGAAAGCCGGGGTCGCTGATTCCCGACATCTCCGACTCGGGAGGGAACGGAACGGTGATGACCCGGCTCAGCTGCGAAGCGTTTGCGAACCAACGCTCGCTCCTGCCGGTGTCGTGGTCGTCGTGTTCAAATGCCCACTCGCCGGCGAGGTCGTGCCAATTCGGGCGGACGAGTTGGGGGCGGGGGTACACGCCACCCTGGGCACTGGCAGAAATGGAGAGAGGACGCGACATACCGCAATCATGCCGCCAAATTACAGCGCTGTAAAGTTTTGCGCGGTTGGAATCGCTAGGGAGTGCGTGGCGCACTCTCGCGCAGCTCGAGCGAATGCCCCACGATCACGTGTCGGCCGACGCCCCGGTATCCAGCAATCCGCTCCTCGAGAAGATCGAAGGCAGCCGCGACCAGTGCGGTCTTCTTCGGCGCCACCGAGGTGAGCGTCGGGGACGTGTATGCAGCCAGGAAGGTGTTGTCCCAGCCGACCACGGCTACATCTTCGGGTACCGATCGCCCGGAGTCATGCAGGGCCTTCAGCGCGCCGATCGCGAACCGGTCGTCGCGGCAGACCACGCCGTCGAAACGCATCCCGCGTTCGATTGCTTCAGTGACTGAACGGAGGCCGGCTTCCGCCGTGAATTCCTGCGCGGTGAATACGAGCTCAGGATCCAATGGAACGTTTGCCTCCAACAGGCCCTGTTGGTAGCCAAGAAGACGCTGCTTCGTCGAACCAGTGATGTCGGCCGCGATGACTCCGAGAAAAGCGATCCGGCGGCATCCGCTCGCCAGGAGATGCCGCGTAGCATCGAGAGCGGCCGCGACGTTGTCGATCATCACGTGGTCGGTCATGACTGGCATTGCGGCCTCGCCGAGTAGAACCAGGGGAGTGCCAGCATCGAGCTTGGCAATGTCGAGCGTTTCCATGCGGACGGGGTGAAAGATCACGCCGTCAACCAGCCCGGCTTCGCGATCGCTGAGTACCGCTCGTTCCAAATCAGGATCGCTCAAAGTCTGCTCGATGATGACGCGGTATCCCCGCCGAGTCGCTTCCTCGGCCATATGACGGGAAAGCTCTGAAAAGTACGGATGGTCGATCTCCGGGATGGCCAGGGCGATCATCCCGGTTTTTCCGGTAGCCAGACGCCGTGCCGTCAGGTTGGGGCGATATCCGAGCTGGTCGATGGCTGCTTGCACCTTCTTGCGAAGGGCGGGGGCCACGTGGGGGTAGCTGTGGACGACGTTCGAGACGGTCTTCATGGACACGCCCGCAAGTTCTGCAACGTCAATTAGTCGAACCCGTGCCATGTCTATTCCGTCCAGTTCGGTCCGGTCCATCCTAGGGCGACTGCGGCTGGCGCTGGAAACGCCCTATACGTGGGATTTGCCAGGTGTAGACAAATCTCTTTCCAGCGCTGTACATTATCGGAAGGCACTCGTTTGCCGCACCGTTACGTGCGGGAAGAATGTGGCCGGCTTTGCGCACGGGTCGCGGAGCGATGTTTTCGATGAGGAGGACGAACGATCATGAAGCAGAAAGACTTCTTGGGGCGGCGAGCGATTACAGCCACCGCACTTGGTGCCGCATTCATGCTGGTACTTGCCGGATGCTCTGCGGGTGAGACCGGGCAGACGGTGAGTGCGCCCTTCACCGGTGAATACACCGGACCCGAAGTCGAGCTGTCCTACTGGAACGGATTCACCGGCGGTGATGGCCCGTTCATGGAGACGATGGTCTCCGAGTTCAACGCGGAGCACGACAACATCAAGGTTGTCTCAAACACGATGCAATGGGTTGACTTCTACCAGCGCCTTCCCGCCGCGGTGACCGCGGGAGAGGGCCCGGACGTCGGCGTGATGCACCTGGACCAACTAGCGACCAATGCCGCGCGAAACGTCATAGTACCCATCGACGATCTCGCCGAGGAGTTGGGTCTGACGTCGGATGACTTCACCGAGGAAGTGTGGGATGCCGGCGTCTATAAGGATGCCCGATACGGCATCCCGCTCGACGTGCATTCCCTCGCCATGTACTACAACACCGAACATTTCGCCGCTGCGGGGATCACGGAGGCCCCGACCGACGCGGCTTCCTTCCAAGATGCGCTCGACAAGCTCCAGGCAGCTGGCTTTGAAACTCCCTTCTGGATGCCGACGCGGTGGCCAAGCCACCTCATGAATCTCTCCTTGCTCTGGCAGAACGGCGGTGAACCGTATGGCGACGACGGAGCAACGTTTGATTCAGCGGCCGGGGTTGAGGCACTTGAATGGCAGCGCTCTATGGTGGACGACGGCTATAGCCCGAGTGACGTCGCCATCGACTCTCAATACGTCGCTTTCAAGAACGGTGAGACCTCGATTACCTGGGACGGCATCTGGCAGATCAACGATCTCGCCCAGTCCGGTCTTCCGTACGCGGTCGCCCCGATTCCCACAATCGGCGAAACAGACGCTGTTTGGGCCAACTCCCACAACTTCTTCCTCCCGCGCCAAAGCACAGCCGACCAGAACAAGGTTGACGCGTCGAAGGTATTCATCGCCTGGATGAGCGAGCAGTCGGCTGAGTGGGCAGGCTCGGGCATGATCCCCGCTCGTCAGTCAGTGCGCGATGCGGGCGCCCTCGAGGGGCTCCCGCAGGAAGTAATCGCGGGGACGATCGATTCGATGCGTTTTTTGCCGCCCATTCCTGGGATCGGCGGAGTGCAGGCTGAGACCCTCGAAATCGCCGTCGCCGACGGGGTTCAGGGAGCGACAACGCCGAGTGAGGCGCTCAAAAAAGCCGCCGACTCTGCGACGCAACTCATGGACGACAACAAAGCCTCGTTCGGGGGCTGACGAATGTCGACGAAGGTAGGTGAGCGCGCACTTCCTGCGGGGAGGGCGCGCCGCCCCTCGGCTTCTCAACCGGAGTCGCAGAAAAATCGTGGGGTGCGAGCGGGCAATCGGCAACAGGGGATAGCAACGCCCTGGCTTTTTCTCGCGCCCTATCTGCTGCTGTTTGGCAGCTTCGTCGTCCTTCCGGCAGTTCTCGGGGTGTGGATCAGTCTTCATTCCTGGGACTACACGCTGCCGAACAAACCCTTTGTCGGCCTCGACAACTACGCCGCCTTGTTCTCGCCCGGATCGACGGTTTCTGGCCCGTTCTGGGGATCTATGCGGGCCACCGCAATCTTCACGGTACTCAGCGTGCCGCTGCTCCTGATCGTCCCACTCGCCGTTGCGTTGCTCATGAGCAAGAAGTTTCCCGGACGAGACTTTCTCCGAGCCATCTACTTCGCCCCCTACGTGCTCGGCGTCGCCGTCATCTCGGTACTCTGGCGATACCTGCTCGATAACAATATTGGACTCGTGAACCACTATCTGGGACTTCTCGGACTCCCGGACGACACGGCGTGGACAACAACGACGCCCGCGGCCTGGGTCGCGCTCGTGGGAGTGACTGTCTGGTGGACGCTCGGATTCAATGCCGTCATCTACCTGGCCGGCCTTCAGGACATCCCGGTCGAGCTCTATGAAGCCGCGCGCGTTGATGGGGCCGGACCGTGGATGCAGTTTCTGCACGTGACGATTCCGGGGCTCAGGCCCATCCTGTCGTTTATTACGATCATCACCCTCCTCGCGTCCGCCAACATGTTTGGTCAGTCATATCTCATGACCCAGGGCGGCCCCGGGCGTGAAACGCGCACGGCCATTTATCAGATCGCCGACACAGGCCTGCGCAACTTTCAGATGGGCAGCGCAGCAGCGATGAGTTACGTGCTCACCGTCTTCCTCATGGCGATCAGTGCCTTTGTCTTCTATATTTTTCGCGAGAAACAGCCCAGGAAGCTCGAGAAGGAGGTGCGCTCGTGAGCGGTTTCACGACGACGGTCCGTGCGGGATCCCGAACACGCCGTGCACGCCAGCGGAGTGGCAGTATCGCTCGAGTCGTCGTTCTCGGCGCAATCGCAATCGCGTTCATCAGCCCGATCGTCTTCATGATCGTGACCAGCCTCAAGACCCGGGCCGACGCGACTGCTATTCCACCGTCGTGGATCCCCAATCCGATTTCTCTGCAAGCGTTCGCGTCTATCCTGGCTCCCGGGACCGCGACTCCGGTGCTGCAATGGTTCGCAAACAGTATGGTTGCAGCCGCCCTGAATGCCACGCTGGTCGTCATCACAGCGTCACTCGCGGCGTATCCGCTCGCGCGTATGCAATTTCGCGGCAAGAATTTCGTCTTCGTTATCATCGTCGCGACTTTGCTGGTGCCGCCGGTGATTCTGGTGATTCCCAATTACCTCATCGTGAGTGAACTGGGGTGGCTCAACTCCCTCGTCGCGATCATCATCCCAACGGCTGCATCCGCTTTTGGAGTGTTCTTCATGCGACAGTTCTTCGTGGGTCTGCCCGTGGAGTTGGAGGAGGCTGCCCGGCTCGATGGGGCGAACCGATTCGTGATCTTCACGCAAGTAGTTCTGCCGCTCGCCAAACCAGCTCTCGCAACACTCGCGTTGCTCGCCTTCCTCGGCAACTGGAATGACTTTCTCTGGCCCGTCTACGTCTTGTTCAGCCCGGAGGTACAAACCCTGCCCGCTGGCCTGTCCACGCTTCAATCCGCAAATGCCGTGCGCTATGACCTGCTGATGGCCGGCGCGGTCGTCGCGAGCGTGCCGGTGCTCGCGCTGTTCATCTTTCTCCAGCGCTTCATCATTGAGGGCGTTTCTCGCTCCGGCGTTAAGGGATAGCACCCGATGAAGTCGGCTCGCCGCGCAGCGTTTGCCTCGGTGTCGGCAGCAATGATGACCGCCCTCGTGGTGACCGGCTGCACGGCGGCCGCAGAGCAATCGGCGCCCACGGCGCTCGCCGCAGAAGCAGGTGCCCCAGTTCTCAACGTGAATTTTGCTGACCCCGACGTGATGAAGGTGGACGGCACGTACTTTGCGTATGCCACCAACGACAACAACCGCAACGTGCAGGTCGCTTCCTCCACCGATCTTCTCGATTGGGAGGTCCTTCCCGACGCGTTGCCGGAGCTGCCGAGCTGGATCATTCCGGGGAAGACCTGGGCACCCGAAGTAACGAGGCTCACCGACAATTCCTTCGTTATGTACTTCACGGCGACGAATTTTGCGCCAACACTGCAGTGCATCGGGGTTGCTACTGCCACCGAACCGGCCGGACCGTTCACCGTTCAGGGCGACGCCATGATCGTGTGTTCCGAAGACCAGGGCGGTGCAATCGATGCGAGCACCGTCGTCATCGACGACGTCCTGTACCTCGTCTGGAAAAATGACGGGAACTGTTGCGAACTCGATACTTGGATTCAGGCGGCTACGCTCTCGCCCGACGGACGCAGCATCACGGGGGACCCCATCAGGATCCTCAGGCAAACCGAAGATTGGGAGGGCGCCCTTATCGAAGCTCCGACCATTGTGGCTCGAGGGTCAGGACTTGTGATGCTCTACTCCGCGAATTCCTACGGAGGTGACCAATACGCCGTCGGTGCGGCAACGGCTGCCTCAATCGACGGCCCGTGGACGAAGGAAGTTGGTCCGATCCTCTCGACCGACACTTCGGGCGGTCTATATCGCGGGCCCGGTGGCCAAGACTTGGTCATGGATGTGGGTGGCAAGGACTACATCGTTTTCCATGCGTGGGACAAGGACTACACATATCGCGCATTGCACGTTGCTGAGGCAGATTGGGATGCCGACATTCCCCGGATCGTGATCCCCAACCAAGCAATCCAACGCTAACTGAATGGCGCCCCATGGAAAACTCTGTATCGCTCAGGCCGCTGTCGGGAACACAATTCGTTCTCGAAGCTAACGGATACACCGCCTCGATCGCGAGCATCGGGGCGAGCATTCGATCGCTCCAGTACCACGGGCGGAACCTCATCGTGCCGTTCGATGCCGACCAAGTGCGACCGTTCTTTCGCGGCGCAGTGCTGGCACCGTGGCCGAACCGAGTCGTTGATGGAAGGTACTCATTCGGTGGCGTTGAGCAACAGCTGAGCATTACCGAACCGCTGAGGGGACACGCTCTCCATGGACTCGTGGCATGGCTGGACTTTGCTGTGGTGAGGCAGACGACCCGTCGGCTGGTTCTCGGAGCAGCTATCGAAGCGCAACCTGGATACTCTCACCGGGTGACACTAGAGGTAGCTTTTGCGCTTGACGCCGGAGGCCTTCGAACGACAGTGACGGCAGCGAATGCCGGCCCAACTGCTGCCCCGTTTGGTATCGCTCCGCACCCCTACCTTGTCGCGGGCGACGGCCGTGTCAACGACTGGACGCTCGAACTCCCCGCCAGGCAAATACTGACCGTGACTCCCGACCGTCTCATTCCCCTTCACCTTCGCGACGTCAACGAAAATGATCTCGCCGCCTTTGATTTTCGCGCGCCACGAACTATCAATGACACCTTCATCGACCATGCCTTCACTAGCTTGGACCGGGACGAGGAAGGTAACGCCACAGTTCGAGTCACGACGAGCGCGGGCAGTGGAGTGGCGCTGAGCTGGGATGGCGAATGTCCCTGGGTTCAAGTGCACACCGCTGACCAACCCACACCCGCCATTGACAGAATCGGACTAGCCGTCGAACCAATGACCTGTCCGCCGGATGCCTTCAACTCCGGGGTGAACCTGAACGTCCTTGAGCCAGGCGGCTCGGCAGGCGCCTCCTGGACAATTCGAGCCATCGACTAGTTGGCTGACGCCGGGTCGACGATCTCGTCCGTAAGAGGGTGCGAAAGCAGTTCCTGACTCGGCAGAAACGCACCGTGGCATTGTGGTCGAGTGACGGGCAGGAGGACTCCCGGCTCCGCCCCAAAATCAGACGGTGGGAATGATGCCGCCGTCCACTCGGAACTCTGCTCCGGTGATCCACTTCGCTCGATCGGATGCGAGGAACGCGACCAGCTCGGCCGCGTCGCCGGCGGATCCGGGCTTCGCCATGGGGACCTTCAGAGCAAGGGCGAGCTCGCGCTGCATCTGCTCGAGGGAGATGCCTCGTTCGGCGGCCATCGTGCTGTGGTGCGCGATGGCGCCGGCCGTGGCGATGAATCCGGGCAAGACGTTGACCACCCGTACGCCCTTTGGCCCGACTTCGGCGGCGAGAGTGCGGCTGTAGGAGTTCATTGCCGCTTTGGACGCGGAGTACGACGACTGCTGTGGCTGGGGATAGTGGCTCGCGATCGAAGAAATGTGCACGACAACCCCTCGGCCGCGGGCGACCATGCCGGGAACGATTTCCCGGTCGAGGCGCACCGCTGCGAGCAGGTTCAACTCCAGGTCTTTCGACCACGCCTCGTCGGGGGTGTCTAAGGTGTCGCGAGCGCTGGATGCCGCACCGGCGTTGTCGACCAAAAGGTCAACCTCGATCTCGCTATCCGCAAGCCGCCGGGCGAGTGCGGAGACTCCTTCTGCGGTGCCGAGATCGGCCGCGAGCCAACGCACCCCGACCTCGGATTCGTTCGGAGCGGTCCGGGAGGCGATCCAGACGTCGGCGCCGCCGGCAGCGAGCCGAGACGCGATCGCGGCTCCCAGACCGCGCGAACCGCCTGTCACGAGGGTTGTGCGGCCGGAAAATTCGGTGGGGTCGATGCTCATAAGCGTCCAATGATTGATGTTCGTCGAACATCAATCATTGCTAGAATCGGAGAATGCGTCAAATCGTTCACCCCGAATTAGACACGGTGTCCCTTGAGAGCGCGCTGTCCGCCCTGGGTGATCCGGTGCGCCTCAGCGTCGTCAGAGTCCTCGCCGATCGGGAGGAACATCTTCAGGCGGATTTCGACGTCCCAGTATCGGCTTCGACGTTGAGCCACCACATGAAAACCCTCCGTGAGGCAGGCATTGTCCAGAGCCGACCCGCCGGCACTCGCTGCTATGTGTCCCTACGGCCGGACTTCGAAAACTGCTTTCCAGGTCTGCTCGAGACGGTCCTACGTCTTCGTAACGACCGGTAGTCGTTCCCCCGAGCACTGGGTACGTGCTTGATCGGTGAGGCACCGGGGAGCCGCCAAGCGAAGCCACCGAACCCCCAGCGTCCAATGAGACCGCCGGAACTCGCCGGAGATCCGTGGACGCCGTTCGCGCGGGCGCGGCCCTCCTCCACCAAAGACATCTTGTCGAAAGTCCATCCGGGCAGCAATCCGACAGGGTAGAACGGTGCGAGATCAGCTCGCATGAAATCCCCGCGCTCCTGCCGGACATGCGTCAGTATGAGAGTTGTGACGGACACAGCGCGCGAGAAACGGATGCGCGACCTCGTCGTGCTCATCGCCGACCCGGTGCGCCGCTACCTGCACCGCCGCACCGACCCCGCGACGGCCGACGATGTAATCGGCGACACCCTGCTGGTGTGCTGGCGCCGCCTCGACGAGGTGCCCGACGACGCACTCCCGTGGGCGATCGTCGTCGCTCGACAGTGCCTCAGCAACGCCCGCCGCGCCGAGCGTCGCCGCACCCGGCTCATCGGCCGCATTATTGCCATCGATCCGCCGTCGGCCACTGCGGACGAGAACCCCGCGGCATCCACCGTCGATGGCGCCGTCGATGGCACCGCCGAAGCGGACCGAGTGACCACCGCCCTGGCCGGCCTGCGTCGAAACGACGCCGAGATCCTGCGGCTGTGGGCGTGGGACGAGTTGACGAGCCCGCAGCTTGCCGTTGTGCTCGGCATCAGCGCGAACGCAGCGGCGATCCGCCTGCACCGTGCGAAGGCGCGCCTCAAGCAGGAGCTACTGAAATTCGGCAGCCCGACCGGACATATGACTTATGACGAAGGGAGCGAAGATGCACGACGATGACCGTGCGCTGCGCGACCAGCTGCGCGCCGCCGATCCGGCCCGCGCGCTGCCCCCTGCCTCGCCGACGTGGCTCGACCACAGAATGGAGCAGATCATGACCGACCAGACCGCTACCACCACATCCGTCACCCCCCAGGCGCCGCGACGCGCGTTCCGGCGGTGGATGCCGGTGGTCGGCGTTGCCGCCGGCCTCGCTATCGCCGCTGTGATCGTCGTGCCCCTCGTTCTCGGTGGCCCGGAACCCACTGTCGAGTCGCTGCAGCCTTCCATGGGCGGAGGCCTCGCGAGTGGCAGTTGCCTCGTGCTCGAGCCGGCGACCGTCGCGGCGCAGGAGCAGGCGTTCGCCGCGACGGTGCTGCAGATCCAGGGCGACACCGTTTTGCTGGAGGTCACGGAGCGCTTCGTCGGCGACGTCGCCGACCGCGTGGAGGTGGCGCAGGTCGACGCGACGTCCTCCGACTTCTCGGGCGTTCCCTTCGAGGTCGGCCAGACCTACCTCGTCGCCGCCGTCGAGGGAACGATCACCGGTTGCGGCGTGACCGGGGCCGACAGTGCCGAACTTCGCGCGGTGTACGACGCAGCGTTCCCGGGCTGATCCGGGGCTGCGAGAGCGGTCGGGAACGGTGCGTGGAATCGTCCCATCGGCGTCAGACGGTGGGGAGAGGCTCACACAGCATCCGGTTGAACGAGAAATCGCTCCGGGTCGATTCAGGTGGGTACATGATGGGCGTTTGCTTGATCCTGAACAGCAACCATGGCCATAACTTCTTGTCGCGAGCGTCGCCCGCCACAGCGAGAATCACCTGGTGCATAATTTTTCAGGTTCAGGCTGCCTCTGCACCAATAAGCGCGGTCTACCCACCCGACATCGTTTTACGCCGACCATCGCGAGTTCTGGCACTACATGGACCTCGTCGTCGATCTTGTCTTTATGTGCCCGATGAAGGTTAGCTCCTCGTCGAACAACAGTTCCTGCTGTTCACCCTCGCCGACATGGAGACCGAGCTGCAAGCGGCGAGAGGACTGCTTCGACGCGCGGCCTGGCGTCGGCGGCGGACTTTGCGATCGCCGAACCAATTCTTGCCACGATGGGGGCGCGCATCGTGCACTGCGGCGACCCGAGCGCCGGACAAGCCGCAAAGATCTGCAACAACATGATCCTCGGCATCTCGATGATCGCCGTCAGCGAAGCATTCGTGCTCGGTGAAAAACTGGGCCTCACCCACCAAGCGCTCTTCGATGTCGCGTCCACGGCATCCGGTCAATGCTGGGCACTGACCACCAACTGCCCCGTTCCCGGCCCGGTACCCACCAGGCCAAGCCCGGACGCAGCGGAGCGGCTTACCAATCCACGGCTCGTCACTCACGGGAGCTCACATCGCGGGTATCGGAATTTCTCGGACAGCATGGCCCTTGTACCAGCTATGACTACTATCGCAATCATCGGAGCTGGCTCAGGACTCGGGGCCGCCGTCGCGCGGCGATTCGGGGCCGAAGGCTTCACCGTCGCGCTCATCGCCCGCCACCAGGGACGCGTAGATGCCCTCGCCGCCGAACTGCTGGCCGAGGGCATCACAGCACACGGCTTCGTCGCCGACGTGCGCGATCCGGCCTCCATCACCCGCACTCTCGAACAGGTCGCAGAAACTCTCGGCCCGATCGAGGTACTGCAATACAGCCCGTTGCCGCAGAAGGACTTCATGCGCCCGGTTCTGGAGACCACTCCCGCCGACCTCGTTGGCCCAATCGAGTTCTCCATCTACGGACCCGTCGCCGCTGTGCATCAGGTCCTCCCCGGCATGCGTTTCCTCGGCGCTAACCGCGGCACCATCCTCTTCGTCAACGGCGGATCCGCCGTGACCCCGGGCCGCAATGTCACCGGCACGTCAATCGCATTCGCTGGACAGGCCGCCTACGCGCAGCTGCTCAACGAGGCCCTCGGAGAAGAAGGAATCCAGGTCTCCCAGCTCATCATCGGCGGCCGCATCATCGCCGGCGACCCCGAGAAGGACCCGTCAGTGCTCGCTGAGCACCTCTGGAACCTCCACAGCCGTCGCGATCGCTTCCGCCACCAGATCAGCGCTGACTAGAAAGCGTCGTTCACTGTCAGGACCCGCCAGAGCCGGCACAGGTAGCCGATACGTCGATCGGTTCGGGCGGTCGCAGAATCAGATTGCAGGCGACCTCACCGGTGCCGTTCCAGGCGATCCTGCCACCACGATCGGGGTCACCGCACAAGACGTCGGTGGCGTGCAGGGCACGCGGCCGGGCCAGACCGTCAAACGCGGAGTTGATGCTGAGCTCCGCGACGACACAGCCGACCAGCCCGGTTGGTTATAAGTTCAGGACGCGAATTTTCCGGTACCAGGCGGTTGCGTATACTCGTTTTCAGCGACACGGGGTGCCGACTGCATGACGGTCGGCTGAGATGACACCCGTTGAACCTGATCTAGTTCGAACTAGCGAAGGGATGTCACGGAGAATTACGTGCACTGCTTTGGTGCCGGATCTCGTCCTTTCGCCTTACCCAAGGTGAAGAAAATCATGCAAATAGCAGAACAGATTGTCTTGGTCACTGGCGGCGCACGCGGCCTGGGTGAAAGCATCGTGCACGCTTTCGCGGCTCAGGGCGCTCGGGTGGTCATCAACTATCGCAACAGCGCCGCAGCAGCGGAAACCTTGGCTTCCGGCTATGGGCCTGAACACGCTCTTGCCGTACAGGCCGACGTCACCGACCCGACCCAGGTCGCCGCAATACTCACGCAGGCGCAGGCACATTTCGGCTCCAGCGTGACAACGGTGGTCAATAACGCGTTGGTCGATTTCAGCTTCAACGGCGACGCCCGCTCCGGCGCTGCCGACATCGGCTGGGACGAATTCCAGGCGCAATTCTCGGGCAGCGTCCGTGGCGCCCTGAACACAACCCAGCAGGCGCTGGCAGGCATGCGCGAGGTCGGGTTTGGCCGCATCATCAACATCGGTACCAACCTGTTTCAGAACCCGGTGGTGCCCTACCACGACTACACGGCCGCCAAGGCCGCCCTGCTCTCCCTGACCCGCACCCTCGCCTCAGACCTCGGCCCGCACAACATCGCCGTAAACATGGTCTCCGGCGGGCTGCTGCGCACCACGGATGCCAGCGCGGCTACCCCCGAGGACGTGTTCGACTTCATCGCCGCCTCCACCCCGCTACGCAGAGTGACAACCCCGGCCGAATTTGCGGATGCGGTACTCTTTTTTGCCTCCCCCTGGGCGCGGTCGGTCACCGGGCAGAACCTGGTCGTCGACGGCGGCCTGGTAATGAACTAGGGCAGCGCCGGCCAGGCCTGGTGCACCCACACCAGTTCCCGCCGGTGCCCGGTTCGCGGTCCCACCCGGACCGTTCGACAGCGATCTCGTTGCCAGTGGCGTGGCCCATGTGCTCGCGGGGGCATTCGACGCGCCGGCTGCACCCTTCGCAACGTCCTTCGATGCTGACCACACCTCGTCAAACTCTGTCGGCGGCGGGTACTCAACCCCCGGGGGAGTGACCGACTTGCTAATGGTGAGACCGGGGCGGCGACGGCCGGAAGTCTGCGAGGTTGACCGCGATCCTGATGCGCGGGCTGGCGGGCTGGCTGGCTGGTGGGCGGGTGACGTGGTGACGAGCAGCCTCCCGGCGAGCCAGGATACACTCCTCGACACATGGAACTGAATATCGATGGCGCACCAGCACGATGCGCTCCGGTTACCGTGTGAGCACGTGGATCTCCGCTGAGACAGCGTTCCTGACGATCTTGTGCCGACCTGGATAACGGCCATGGCGACCGCAATTGCTGTCGTCGCCGCCAGCTTGTGTACCTATCGGTAGATTCGGTTTACATCTCGCCAAATGCGTGAAGCTGCGACCACCGTTCCATTACTGGCCAGACCCCGGTTAGGCGCGGGCGGTAACCGGCAAGGATTCGGAAACCTCATCGGACGGTAGATCCTTACGCGCCCAGTAGCTGGCGAGCACCGAACCCGATACGTTATGCCAGACCGAGAAAATTGCCGCTGGCAGCGCGGCTACCGGGTTGAAATGCGCCACGGCTAGGGCGGCAGCCAGGCCGGAGTTCTGCATGCCCACCTCGAAGCTGAGAGCTCGGCGACTGGCGACCGGAAGCCCGAACAGACGCCCAATGTAGTACCCAAGCGTCAGTCCGAGGGAGTTGTGCAGGATCACGGCGACGACCACGAGCACGCCAATCGACAACAGCGTGGAGGCACTCGCGGCGATGACGGCCGCAACCACGACGGTGATGCCGGCTACCGACAGCAGAGGCAAAACATCGAGAAAACGCTCCACCAGGCGCGGCACGATCATGCGCAGCACGAGCCCGATCACTACCGGAACCAGCACGATCTGCACAATCGACACGAACAAAGCGCCAGCATTAACGGGCAGGGACTCTCCGACGAGCACCAGCACGAGCAGCGGCGTCAGCACGGGGGCCAGCAAAGTCGAGACGGACGTCATCGCCACAGACAACGCGGTATCGCCCTTAGAGAGGTAGACCATCACGTTGGACGCTGTACCTCCGGGCACAGAACCAACCAAAATCATGCCGGCCGTCAGCATGGGCGAAAGCCCCAGCGCGACGGCAATCCCGAAGCCGAGCAACGGCATCACGAAGAACTGGGCCGCAACGCCCAGCAGAAGCGCCCACGGCCGCCTGGCAATAATCGCGAAGTCAACCGGGCGCAGCGTCATACCCATTCCCAGCATGATCACGGCAAGTAGCCATGGGATCGCCACGGTCAGGCCGGAAAATGCGTCGGGGACAGCAAGCGCCAACGCTCCCGCAGCCAAAACAATAACGGCGAACCAACGCCCGACGAATGCGCTGACAGTTCTGATGCGGTCCATGATGAAACAATACCCACAATGGGCAGAAACCTCATGGCCGGCAGGTGCGATGGTAAACAGGAACGCGCGAACAGTTTGCCCACGATTCTGACCGGTTTCAAGACGACAAAGATGCCCCCTGCGCAACCTCACGCCGGCCTGGTTCGGGTACACGCCGAGCGAGACTAGGTGTGTGCTCCCGTTCGAGGTGGTCAGCTCCACACATAGATAGTGCTCTTCCGGCGTGATTCCCTCTCGCACAGCGTTAGCGAAGGCGTTGCTGTCGAGCTGTTCCTCGATCGAGACGACCGGGTCGAGGTTGATCCAGACGTCGTCGGTCGTGGCATGCACGTAGGGACGGAGCCGGGAGTCATCGCGAGCGGAAAAGTCATTCAGGGCTGCTTGGGCGGCGCGTTCGGCCCGCCTTGCGGCGCGGTGCACGGCGATAGCTGCATACCCTGCTGCGGGTGTGTGCACATCGAGTGAACAGTAGGCCAAATTTGTGTCATAACGATAGGGTCGAGTGAGTCCCCGCCGTAGCGTGGTGATGTCAATGTCGAATCACAGGTTTGGCTCGGGGGCGACTTTTTGGTTGTACCGGGCTCAGAAAAGGACAACCAATTGAATAAGCGCACCATCACCGCGAGCTCCTTCGCGCTCGCCCTGTTGAGCACCGTGGTATTGACCTCGTGCAGTGCCGAGACCGATACTGCCGCTTCCGGCGACGCTACTGGAACGCTCATCGTGTACACGAACTCCAACTCTGATGGGCGTGGCGAGTGGATCACGGAGCAGGCCTCCGCTGCCGGCCTCGACATCGAGATCGTGGGCCTCGGCGGCGCCGACCTCGCAAACCGGATCGTGGCCGAGAAGAATAACCCCGTGGGCGACGTGGTCTTCGGGTTAAACAACATGTTCTTCGAAACGCTCAAGGCCGAGGAGGCTGTCTCCGCGTACACACCGGCCTGGTCCGGCGAAGTCGACAGCACCGCCGGCGACGCGGAGGACGGCGTATTCTGGCCGTTGGTTGAACAGGCCATCGTCATGGCCTACGACACCAACACGGTCAGCGCAGCCGATGCCCCCACCGAGATCGCCGACCTCTGGGACGGCGACCAGTACACCGGTAACTACGAAGTGAACACTGCCCTCGGCCAGGCGACACCACAGCTGGTGCTCGCGGGCCTTCTCGCTCCCTACGCGGACGAGGACGGCGACCTGGGTATATCCGACGATGGCTGGGACCAGGTGCAGGCATACTTCGGGCACGGTTCGCCTGCTGTCGAGGGCACCGACCTGTATGCCCGGTTGATCCGCGGTGAGGTCGATTTCGGCGTGATTCCGAGCAGCGGTATCACGAGTCGTGATACCGAGTACGGCACGGTCACCGGAGTCATCAGCCCCGAAGACGGTGTTCCGTACGTCACAGAGCAGATCGCCGTAATTAACGGCACTCCGCGCCAGGAGCAGGCCGAAGAGTTCATTGACTGGTTCGGCAGCTCCGACGTGCAGGGCCAGTTTGCGGCCAAATTCGCCGCTTACCCCGTGAACACCGAGGCCCGCGCTCAGGCGCTCCCCGCGGTCGTCGAGCTGATCGAATCACTGCCCAAGCAAGACATTGACTGGGCACTGACCCGGGAGCACATCGGCGAGTGGGTCGAGAAGACCGAGCTCGAGTACCTGCCCTAACGGTCATCCGCGCCGACGAGCGCCGACCTCCATCACCCGCCACAAGTCGCCGGGTGCGGCTTCGTCAACAGCCGCACCCGGTGGGAGTTCACATGATTAGATTTGACCACATCGAAGTGCGTTTCGGCGAACACACCGCCATTCCCGAACTCAATTTGGAGGTGAAGCAGGGTGAGTTCTTCACCCTGCTCGGGCCGTCCGGATGCGGGAAAACCACCGCGCTGCGCACCCTCGCCGGCTTCATCGAACCGACGAAAGGCGAGATCTATATCGATGGCCAGGCCGCGACGAAGCTTCCGAGCGAGAAGCGCAGCGTGGGAATGGTGTTTCAGAACTACGCCCTGTTCCCGAGTATGAGCGTGTGGGAAAACATCGCCTTCGGCCTGAAGGTGCGCAAGACAAAGAAGATGCAGACGGGTGCCCTCGTCGCGGAAATAGCCGGGCAGGTGGAGCTTACATCGGAGCAGCTCAGCAAGAACGTCTCCGAACTCTCCGGCGGCCAGCAGCAGCGCGTGGCCATCGCGCGCGCGCTCGTGCTCAAGCCGCGCATCCTGCTGCTCGACGAACCTCTCTCCAACCTCGATGCGAAGTTGCGGGTGCAGCTGCGCGAACAGCTCAAAAACCTGCAGCGCGAGCTCGGCATCACGACGGTCTACGTGACCCACGACCAGGAGGAAGCCCTGACGATGAGCGATCGCATCGCCGTGTTCAATCATGGCGTGGTGGAACAGGTGGGAACTCCGGAGGAGATCTACAACCGCTCGAGCACAGAGTTTGTGTGCACGTTCGTGGGTGCCATGAATAAGTTGTCGGGCGAGGTGGTGCAGCGGCTGCAGCGTGGTGGCGGCACCGCTCTGCACCCAAACAAGGCGTCATACCTGAGGCTCGAGAAGGTGTCGCTGCAGCCTCCTGCAAACGCGGCCGACAGCATCCGTCTTGAGGGAACCGTCGCTGAACGCGCGTACCACGGCGCGCACAGCACCTACACGATCGACTGTTCCGGCAGCATGATTCGCGCGCTCGTACCCGAGGGCGGCGCGGCGCCGCTTGCGCCCGGTTCGCGAGCCGAGCTACACATTGACCCCTCGTCGATCCTGCAGTATTAGCATGCGCACCTCCTCTTGGCGTTCCATGCTGCGGTCGCCCCTCGTGCTGATCGTGGCCCTGGTGACGGTGTGGTTCATCGCCACGTTCCTGATCTTTCCCAACGCCACCCTCCTGATCGGCACGTTCTTCCCCGACGGCCAGCTCAGCTTTCGCGCGTTCGAGAAACTGGTCAGCTCAGAGCGGGCCATGAACAGCCTGTGGCACAGCTTTCTGCTGGCCGGCACGCTCGCCGTGACGGTGAACGTGGTGGGTATTTTCATCGTGCTCGTCACCGATTATTTCGCCATTCGGGGTGCCCGGATACTGTGGCTCGGCTACGCGACAACCCTCATTTACGGCGGCATCGTGCTCGCCGCCGGGTACAACTTCATCTACGGTCGTTACGGCTTCGTCACGAACGCGGTGGGCAACTGGTTTCCCGACATCGACCGTGACTGGTTTTCCGGATATTTCGCCGTCGTGGTCGTGATGACTCTCGCAACGACCACCAACCACATGCTTTTTCTTGGTTCGTCACTCGCCAAGATCGATTACCAGACGATCGAGGCGGCCCGGAATATGGGGGCGGGAACCCTGCGCATTCTGTGGCGGATCGTGCTGCCGGCCCTGCGCCCGATGATCTTCGCCGTGACGGTGCTCACGTTCCTCACTGGACTTGGTGCGCTGACCGCTCCGATCGTGCTGGGCGGTACCGACTTTCAGACGGTTGCCCCGATGATTCTGACGTTCTCGAAGAGCAGTAGCTCACAGGATCTGGCCGCACTGCTCGCCATCATCCTGGGCCTGGCCACGATCGTGCTGCTGGCCATGATGAACCGGGCCGAGAAGTCCGGGGTGTATTTTTCTGTCGCCAAGGTGGCCACGCCGCTCCAAAAGCAGAAGATTCCCAATCGGGTCACCAACGGCGTCGTGCACGTGCTTGCCTATGCCTTGTTCGTGGTCTACGCGACGCCGGTACTGCTCATCGTACTGTTCTCATTTCTCGACTCGACCGCCATTCTGCGCGGGATGATCACCTGGGATGCATTGACCCTCGACAATTACGCAACCGTTTTCGGCACCCCGTCGGTACTGCGCCCATTCATAGTGAGCGTCGTCTACAGCGCGCTGGCTTCGGCGATCGTGGTACTGGGCATGTTGTTCGTCGCAAGGGTGTTACAGAAATATCGCAACCCAGTGACCGGGTTGCTCGAATACCTCCTCCATATCCCGTGGATCCTGCCCACGATCCTGATCGCGCTCGCGCTGGTCATGACGTTTGACCGGCCGCAAGCGCTCGTCGGCGGCCAGGTACTCACCGGCACCACCAGCCTCCTCCTGCTGGCCTACATCATTGTGAAGATCCCGTTCACCCTACGGCTGCTGAAAGCGGCGTTCGCGTCGGTGCCAGAGTCGCTGGAAGACGCCGCGCGCATTCTCGGAGCGGGATCAATGTTCACCCTGCGCAAGGTTCTCTTTCCCCTCGTAATCCCGACCGCAGCCGCGATCACGGCGCTCAACTTCAACAGCCTGCTCGACGACTATGACGCCGCCGTGTTCTTATACCACCCGCTATACCAACCATTGGGAATCGCGATCAAGGCCAGCACCGAGGGCGAAAACAACCTGGATTCGATGTCGATCACCTTCGTGTACACCGTGCTCCTGATGATCATCATGGGCCTGGCGATGTACCTCGTCTACGGGCGCAGCGGAGCCGCGACGCGACGCGCCCGCCGCCGCGCAAGCCGCAACTGATTCCTCCAACCGATACCTCGGCACGTTTCAAGTTGTGCGGCCGAGGTGGCTTGTGAATTCGTCCGACGCCACGGTCTGTAGCGTGTGATGTTCGGTAACGATCGTTCGCACGACACTCCCAGCGCGCTGCTTTAGTCGGCGCCGGGGGAGTCGGATCGAAGGGTCCGGATCCGTTGCCCGGGCGGTCGCGTGTGTTCCCTGGGATGGATGGGTGGTCGGAATCCTCACCCTGCGCGGGTGCGGTACCTTGGTATTGCTCGACACCTGGGGGAACTGTTCTCGTCGTCGCCCATAAACATCACGTTTCATCACACCACTGGACCACGTCACCCGGCGTCAGGGCATACCCTTTCGGCATGAAGCACGAACTGACCACGCTGCTGTCGCGGCTACCGCAGGAGCCGCTGCCCGCCACAGACCAGCCATTCTGACCCGTGCCAGCGAATCCGATGGATCTCGACGTCAGGTGGAATCACGGGGCGCCGCCGTTCCGGCGCTCCACGGACCCGCTCATCCAGACCCACTGGATTGACGCGAGCACCATCGTGCTCAGGCAGAGCATGGCCATCAACTACGAAGCCCCCTTCCTCTATCTGATGTTCGGCGAGGCCCGCGCGCTACTGCTCGACACAGGAGCGACGTCCGACCCTGCGTCGTTCCCCCTCCGAGAGCTGGTCGACCGGCTGTGCAATGAATGGCTTGCCCAGCATCCACACGATGACTACGAACTAGTGGTTGCACACAGTCACTCCCATGGCGACCACATCGCCGCCGATGGGCAGTTCGCAGATCGACCACGTACCGTCCTAGTTGGGCACGCGCCGAGCGACGTCGCCGAGTTCTTCGGACTCATCGACTGGCCCGCTGGGGAGGCGCATTTCGAACTCGGTGAGAGGCGGCTGGCGGTCCTTGCCATCCCCGGTCACGAAGCCTCGTCGATCGCGATCTGGGACCCCACCACCGAACTACTCTTCACGGGTGACACGGTCTACCCCGGCCGGCTCTACGTGCACGACATCGCCGCATTCCAGGACAGCGTCGCCCGGCTCCTCACCTTCTCAAAGCTCCACCCAGTGAGTCGAGTCATGGGAGCCCACATCGAAATGTCGAACCGCCCTGGCCGCGACTATGCACGCAGCGTCGCCTACCATCCCCACGAAGCGCCGCTCCCGATGACCGTCGACCAGCTACGAGCGGTGGTCACTGCCACCCGCACGGTGGCCACCCGTCCCGGCGCGCATCGCTTCGACGACTTCGCGATCTTCAACGGGCCGTGCGAATCCGAAATGGCACGACAGGAGCTGCGCGCCAGGATCCGAAGGCTCTGGCCATTCTGACCCCGGCGCGCTGCGAAATGTGCGCACCCGGGCCACTCAGTACAGGCACCCCAAATACGGTTCTGATGGCCTTCTTTAGGTCGCTGTGGGCGTCGAAGATGACGAGCCTGACACCGTCCAGGCCGCGGAATTTCAATGAGCGCACTACGTTGACAATCCAACGAATTAAACCCCGGAAATTACACCACCCAGGGGACGCAACCGTGCGTTGGCGCGTCCCGCCCGCTGGTGGGGCCGCGTGGTCAGCGCGCCGAGTACCCGCCATCGACGAGGTGGTAGCTGCCGGTGATGAAACTCGCGTTTTCTGACAGCAGGAATATGACCAGGTCGGCGACCTCATCCGCCGTTCCCAGTCGGCCGATGGGGTGCAGGCCTACCAGCCCGTCGTACGTTTCTTTGGGCAGGGTGCTGAGCAGTGGAGTGTCGATATAACCGGGGCCAACGGCGTTGATGCGGATGCCCTTGGTCGCGTACTCGAGGGCGGCCGCCTTCGTCAGTCCGACGACGGCATGTTTTGCTGCGACGTACGATGAGGCGTTGAGTTCACCGTTGGTGCCGAGGACGGACGACACGTTCACGATGGAGCCACCGCCCGATTTCTCGATGGCGGGGATTTCGTAGCGAAGGCTGTAGAGGACGCCGTTCAGATTGACGTTGATGACCTTGTCCCAATCGGAAAGGTCGAGTTCGCCGACGGGGGCTGGGGCCGGGGCGATTCCCGCGTTGTTCACCGCGAGGTGAAGTGCGCCGTAGGTGTCGATCGCGAACTGTACGGCAGCATCCGCTTGCGCCGGAACGGTCGTGTTCTGCTCGACTGCTGCGGCGGAGTGCCCGGCGGCCGTGATGTCTTCGGCTACCTTCAGCGCGGCGTCGAGCCTGAGGTCACTGACCACGACCGACGCGCCTGCCGAGGCCAGCTTTCGTGAGATGGCCGCCCCGATGCCGGAACCGCCGCCCGTGACGAGTGCCACTTTTCCCTGAAAATCAGTCATCGTGTTGTCTCCTTGTTGCTTGTCTGAGCTATGCATTCGCCACCCTACTCGGGCCAGCTCACCGAGGGCTCCGAGGCGCACGGCCACTGAGCGGCTGCAGAGCGGCGTCGCCGGCGCCTGAAAACCAGCGGCGATCACACGGGCCTGCCGTGCAAGACCCTTAGGAACACAGTCGGCCAGTTATCGGAGAGGGTCTCCGATAACTAACCGACTCGACCGTGAGCCGGTAGCCGCAGACCTGCCGGGGTCACCCCGCAAAACCCGATCGAACTAGGCCGCTACCACGGCGCAGGGGAGTTGCTCACGAGTTATCTTCGAGGATAAGTTGTGCCGCGTGCCAGGCGAGAGCCTGAGTCGGGGCATTGTTGTTGCCCGATGGCATGTGTGGGAAGACGGACGCGTCAACGACTCGGAGTCCTTCCACCCCGCGAACACGAAGCCGTGCGTCGACGACGTCGTCGTCATTGGGTCCCATCGCGCACGTGCCCAGCGTGTGGTAACCGGTTCCGCCGCGGTTAAGTGCGTTTTCGAGTATCTGCTCATCCGTTGTGTAATCAGTGCCAGGGAGGGTTTCCTCTCGCACGAGTCGACTGATCGGACTCTGGGCCATGATTTCGCGCCCCTTCCGTGCCCCGAGAACGACCAGGCGGCGGTCGTGCTCGGTTTCGAGGAAATTCGCGATAACCGTCGGCTTGTTCGACGGCAAGTTGCCGGTGATGTGGATGGAGCCGGTGCTCGTCGGGCGAAGCGGATACGTCAGGAACATCATTCCCGGGTTTTTGTCGACCTTGACTTTGCCCGAGGTCAACGATGCCGCCGCAGTGGAGATGGGTGTGAAGAATCCCTGCGTGTCCGGCCGGTCGGATTTCGGATCCGACTTGTAGTACATCAATACGTTATAGCCACCGAACGACATGACGCCGTCACGTTGCATCAGATACTTCGTGCCGGTGAGCACCTGCCGAGATACGTTGGAGAGCTGCTTGTTGTACCCGTCTGCGCCCTGCATCGAGAATTGAAAGCTGGTGCCGTGATGCTCGTGCAACCGTTCTCCGACGTTGGGGCTGTCCACGACTACTTTCACCCCGGCGGAACGTAGCTGATCTGGATCTCCGATGCCGGAGCGTTCGAGGAGAAGCGGAGTGTCGAGCGAACCGCCGGCCAGGAGCACTTCTTTACGGGCGGAGTAGTCGACCGTCACGCCCTTGCGCTCAACGCGCACGCCGGTGGCACGCTTCCCATCGAAGAGGACATATCCAACCTCCGAATGGCTTAGCACCGTCAAGTTGGGGCGCTGCCGAACCGGATGTAGATAGGCTTCCGCAGCGCTGACACGCAAGCCGTTCGCGATGTTCGACGATACGTATCCGACGCGCTCATTGTCGCTCCCGTTCAGGTCGTCTTCCCGGTTCATCCCGAGCTTCCCTGCGGCGTCCATGAAGGCCTCACTGACTTCCTCGGGCGGCGAAGCCACGGAAATCCCCACGGGACCGCCGACGCCTCGAGTATTCGACGCGCCAAGTGCGTGGTCTTCAATGCTCTTGTAGGCACCCACAAAGGTGTCCCACCCCCAACCAGGATTTCCCGCCGCTTCGATCGAGTCGTAATCGGGCTTCCATCCACGATTCCAGACCATGCCGTTCACCCCGGTGGAACCGCCGATCATGCGACCGCGCGACCACTGCTCTACGGAACCGGTTCCAAACGGTTGAGTGGCGAACTTCTTCGTATATTTCGGGTCCGTCATCGTGAAATAGAACCCCTTCGGCACGAGAATCACCGGACTACGATCGGAGCCTCCAGCCTCAAGCAGCAACACCTGATTCGCGGGGTCCTCGCTCAACCGATTGGCCAGGACACATCCCGCTGCTCCAGCGCCGACGATAATGTAGTCAAAATTCATGCTGAACTTCCTCTTCTTTGTGGATGATCAACGGACGCACCGATTCATGCGTCGAAGACACTTCATTAATTACACTCAGTGTTCTAATTCAAGTATTGCCAGAGAGTAGGGTCGAGTCAATGGCTACCCCCGACATCGCAGAGAGTCGAGGGCGAGGACGCCCCCCGACAGTGTCAGTGGATGCCGTCGCCGAGATCGGTCTTGGCCTATTTTTAGCAAACGGCTTCGACGAGACAACGATGACCAACATCGCCAGCGCCGCTGGCATCGGACGCAAAACCTTGTTCAACTACTTTCCGAACAAAGCCGACATCGTCTGGAACCGTTTCAACCGGCAGCTTGAAGACCTCACCAATGCGCTGGAGCATGCTCCCATCGACATCGTCAGCACCGATGCGGTCGTAGCAGCCGTACTCTCCGGCCTGCACACCCATCCCGCTGTTCTGCCCATCATGCGCGCCGAAGTCACCCTCATCCAGGCAGTTCCGTCCCTACAAAGTTACGCGTACATGCAGGGTCGACCCTGGCGGGATGCCATCACCCGCTTCATCGCTGACCGAGAGGGACTCGACCCAGATGACACGTTGCCGGAAGTTCTCGGCCACGGCTACTGGCACGCCATGTTCGTCGGTTTCCGCAAGTGGCTCCACTCAGGGCAATCGTCCCCCTTGCCATATGTGGAAACCGCCCTCCGGGACTACTCCAGAGCCCTACAAGCCGCATTCGCACACGAAAAGACTCAATAAAGCTGTTGCATCTTTCGGGAGGCGGCCAGTTGCCCGCGGCTCGAGCTGGCTCACCGCCGATCGGTGGCACTCGGCTGCCCCGTGCCGGCGGTGGGCCATGGAGCCGCACCACCGCCGAACACAGATTTTAGGCGTCTTTCAGGTCGATGCCCTTCGTTTCCTTCATGATGAAACAGGCGATCCCCGTGCACGCGCAGAGAACAATGATGTACACGCTGGAGAGCCAGCCAACATCCAGCGAGTTTAGGAGGGCATTTAAGTAGGGAGCGGTGCCGCCGAACACAGCCGCTGAAATGGAATAGGCGAAACCGATGGCCCTGGTGCGAATTCTGGTCGGAAAATTCTCAGAGAGGATGGCCGAAAGCAAAGCACCGGGTATGGCGACGATCACTAGAGCGATCGCCGAGGCGAGCAGGAGCGTCCACCCCGCCGAACCGATCATGGCAGTCAGGGGGAGGGAAAGCGCCATCATGAGAACGGCGAAGATCAGCATCATCGGGCGCCGACCGACTCGGTCGGAAACCCAGCCCCAGAGCGGCAGAGTTGCCAGGGCGATCAACTGGGCCGTCAGAGTCATCCAGAAGGCGGTGCCCGAGTCCATGCCTTTCTGGGTGATCGCGTACGTGGAGGCGTACGAGGTCCAGGTGTAATGAGCCGCTGTCACCCCAGACGTCATGGCGATCATCAGCACAATTGTTCGGGCAACCTGAGCTTTCGGGAGCGGGGCCGGCTTTTCGGTGCCGGCCGTGTGGTCGTCGAAGACCTCACTCTCGCCCATGTTGCGTCGCATGTAGAGAGCTGCAAGGGCGAGGAAAGCGCCGAGGATGAACGGGATACGCCATCCCCAGGCCGCCACACTGTCGTCGGGCATGATGCTGGTCACACCGCCAGCGACACCGTAGGCCAATACAGACCCGCCGAAGATGGCGATGAAGACGGCGCTGCCCCAGAGTCCGCGATGGCGCCGCGGCGCAATTTCGGCCACGTAGGTATAAGCGGTAGCGGTTTCTCCGCCGTGCGCAAACCCTTGAATGACCCTGACCGCGAGCAGCAGGAATGACGCCCAGGCGCCGGCATTCTGATACGTCGGCATTACAGCCATGGCCAGGCTTCCACCGGCCATCATGAGCATTGTTGTGACCAAGACGAATTTGCGCCCGCGCCGGTCGGCGACCAGGCCGAAGACGATGCCGCCAAGCGGTCGCATCAAGAAGCCGACGGCAAATACTCCCAGAGTGGAGAGGAGTCCGGAGATGGGATCTTCGGGGTTGAACATGGCAGCGGCGATGAACGGCGCAAAGACCGCGTAGGCGCTCCACTCATACCATTCGAGAACGTTGCCGAGAGTGCTGGCGATCAGGTCCCGCCGTTTCGACCGTTCGGCGACGCCGGTGGTTCCTCTGGCCGTGTCGTTGTCGGTCTCGTCAATCTGGGTCATCAGAAAAGGCTCCTTTGCCTCAAGGTATTCACGTCAGTGCACCCCAAGCGGGATGTCGATGGATCGCAAGCCGGACGACTTTGTCGTGCGGGTAGATCCCGCAGGGGAATGGGTTCAGGATGCGACGGTTGAGCTGACGCCGGCAAAGTGCCGGGCACCGTCCAGTAGCCTCGGGACGCCTTCTTCCAGCGAGGGGCCGAAGCCGGTGTCGCCCGGTCGTTCACCCTTGAGCCAGCGGGTGTAAATGGCTTCGCAGAAGATGGATGCCTTCCACAGTGCCAGCGTCTGGTACCAGGGCAGCGCATCCAAATCCACATGCATCCGCTCGCGGTACCGCGAAATGAGCTGATCGCGGGTGAGATATCCAGGTTCGCGGGTCACGCTGGTCAATTCGAGCGGCGTAGGAAAACTTCCGGGTTCCGAGTAGGTTGCCGTGAGATAGCCAAGATCCGCCAACGGGTCACCCACCGTGGCCATTTCCCAGTCCAGAATGGCCATCACGCGTGCCGGGGACGACGGTTCGAACATCAGGTTGCCGGCCCGGAAGTCGCCGTGGATCACTGTGGCGGCCTGGCTGGTGGGAATATTGCGTTCCAGCCAGCCGCCGATGCTGACGACCGCGGGCAGATTCCGGGTGGTGTTCACCTCCCACAGGGCAGAAAAGCGCTGGACCTGTCGCTTTAGGTAGCCTTCCGGGCGCCCGAACGCGGCCAGTTCTCCGGCGGAAACATCCACCTGATGTAGCTGCACCAGCGTGTCAACAACGGCGGCGCTGGTCGCCTCGCGCTGTGCCATGGTGCCGAGGTAGCCGGGGATTCGATCGGTGATAACGGTGCCGCCCAGGAAAGACATGATGTAAAAGGGAACACCGAGCAGCGACTCGTCTTCACAAATGGCGAGAATTTCGGGAACCGGCACCCCCTGTTTTCTAACCAGCTGTTGGATCCGAGCCTCACGAACCATGTCATGGGTGGATCGCGGCAGGGGCGGACGGGGGCCGCGGCGCAACACAAACACCTCGATGCCGCGCTGGAGACGATAGGTGACATTGGACTGGCCGTCACCAATCCGACACCAGGACAGCGGCCCGAAACCGAGCCCGTTGGCATCCATGAACTTTTCGACTGCGTCAAGGATGAGAAGCGGCGGCAAGCCCAGCCGCGCTGCGTCGGCGTGGTTGGCGACGACTTCGACGCCGTCGGGAGCGGTGTGCATCAACGGATTCCTGCCAGCTCAGTGTTGAGATCAGCGCCGTGCAGATCGGAGCCGTGCACGTCGGCCAGGTACGGCTCGCCCGCATCGACAGCCCGCTTGCGCGCCGCCGAGGCGCGTCGGGAGATGGCCCATTTATGGGTTTCGTTGGCGCCGTCGTAGATCCGGAACGGGCGCACCTCGTTTAGGTAGGAGGCCAGGGGGAGCCCGTCTGAAACACCGTCGCCGCCGCAGAGCTGGATGGCGCGGTCGACCACCCGGAAGATCGCTTCCGAGCAGTGCACCTTTGCGATAGATGACATCGCGGATCCGGCCCGTGGATCCGTTGCGAGCAGCGCGGCGGTCTTCTCGATGATGGCATCGGAGGTTTCGATGTCGATCACGGACTGGGCGATCAGTTCCTGGGCAAGGCCCAGGTTCTTCATTGGGGAGCCGAACATTTCGCGGCGCTCGATTCGGTCCAGCGCAATGTCCAGCGAGCGCCGGGCCAGTCCGAGCCAGCGCATGCAGTGTGTGAGACGGGCTGGGCCAAGGCGCACTTGGGCATATTTGAAGCCGAGTCCGACGGCACCCAGTACCGCATCATCCGCCACAAAGCAGTCGTCGAGATAAATGTGGGGATGACCGCCAGCGATGGCACGGTCCATGGTGTGGATGCTTTCGCCGAGCCGGATGCCTGTGTTGTCGAGATCAACCAGGAACATGGTGGCACCGGTCGGAGCGTCTCCGACAGCCTCGGTGCGGGCCATCACGATGCAAAAGGCTGCGCCGTCGGCGCCACTTGTGAATCGTTTGTGACCATTTATGGACCATCCGCCGTCGACCTTTGTCGCCTCGGTGAGCAGGGCGGCCGGATCTGAACCGGCGCCAGGGTGCGGCTCGGTCATTCCGAAGCAGGACCGCGACGTGCCGGCGGCCAGGGGCACAAGGTAGCGCTGCTTCTGTGCCTCCGTGGCGATCAGATTTAGCATGTGCATATTGCCTTCGTCGGGCGCCATGCAGTTGAGCGCGGACGCGCCGATCGGGGAATATCCGGCCTCTTGAAGGATCGCGGACCAGTGCTGAATGGGGACGCCCTGGCCGCCGAATTCCTTAGGGACGTGTGGGGCAAAGACATTGGCGGCCTTTGCTGCTGCTTGGAGTCGGTCCCGGGTGGACTGGCCCAGGCGCTCGCCCGGCCTCGGCTCGGCGGGAATGACCGTGCTGCGGATGAATTCGCGGGTACGGATTCGCAAATCTTCGATATCGGCGGGCAGTGACTCGGTGCTCATTGTTCTATTTCCTTTCGCGGCCGGGGCCGATGAGTGGGGGTGTTAAGCGGTGCCGCCGGCCGCGAGCAGGCCGCCATCAAGGTTGATGACCTGACCGGTGATCCAGGCCGAATCTGAGGACGCGAGAAAGGCAACGGTGGCGGCAATATCCTCCGGGTTGCCAAGGCGTCCCAGAGGATATCTCGCGGCCACTTCCGCCTCCTTGCCTTCGTAGAGGGCCTGAGCGAATTGCGTCTTGACCACCGCCGGTGCAACCGCGTTCACTCGTATCTTCGGTCCCATTTCGACGGCGAGGGTGCGGGTCAGATGCGCTATTGCGGCCTTGGTCACGCCATAGAAACCGATGCCCGGTGCCGGTGTCTGCCCGGTGACCGAAGACACGTTAATGACGGTACCGCCGCGGCCGGCGAAATCCAGCGCGACGTGGCGGTAAGTATCCTGGATCCAGGCCAGGGTGCCGAAGACGTTCACCTCGGTGATCTTGCGCGCGGCGGACAGATCTAGATCCATAACCGAGCCGTAGACGGGGTTGATGCCCGCATTGTTGACGAGGACGTCCAGCTGGCCGAATGTTTCGGCGACGGCGTTGAGCACCTCGACGCGGTGGTCCGGATCGTGGGCTTTGCCGGCGAGGGGGATCACAGATCCTTTCGGAAACTGGGCGGCCGCATCGTTTAACGCCTCGGCGTTACGGGCGGTGATACAGACCCGGGCGCCCTCCGCCACCAGCCGCAAGGCGATGGCCAGTCCGATACCGCGACTGGCGCCCGTGACGATGGCCGTCTTGCCCTCAAGGCGGTGCGCTTGGATGGGTTGTTCGCTCATAATTTGTCTTTCTGGGACGGTACGCCCTGGGCTGCCGTGTTTTCATCACGGAGCTCCTGGCGGCGAATTTTTCCGGTCTGTGTCTTGGGTAGGTCGTCGATGATGTGGACGATGCGGGGGTACTTGTAAGCTGCGAGGCGCTCTTTGGTGAATGCGATGAGCTCGGTTGGAGTGGCCGATAGACCTGATTTCAGGGACACGAAAGCGACGACGGTTTCGCCGCGGTAGTCATCCGCCTGGCCAATCACAGCGGCCTCATGGACTGCGGGATGTTCATACAGCGCGTCCTCGACCTCGCGGGGCCAGACCTTATACCCGGAGACGTTGATCTGGTCTTTGAGCCGGTCCACTAGATAAATCCAGCCTTGTGCGTCGATGATGGCCACGTCGCCGGTGCGGAACCTGCCTCCGGGCATTGCGTGGGAGGTGGCATCCGGATTATTCCAGTAACCCGGGATAATTTGGGGACCAGATAATTCCAGCTCACCCTGGGTGCCCGGGGGAACGGATTGACCATTCTGGTCGATGACTCTGGCTACAACGAGCGGTAACGAAATGCCGATAGACAGCGTGCCGCTGGAGGCGTCGACCGGCGCTTCGGCACCCGGAGGAACGGCAATTACACCGGACGTGCTTTCGGTTAATCCATAGGCATTGTGGATGTAGACGCCGAAGCGCGTTTTGAAGCGTTCCACGGTGGCCGGCGGGATTGGCGCCCCGCCGGAATACAAAGTCTTGACGGCGGCAAAATGGCTGGCATTGGCATGCGGAAGCGCCAAAATCGCGTTAAACACGGTAATCGAGCCGATGGTATAGCTGACCCTATGCTCGGCGAAGGCCTCCAACACGACATCGGGGTCAAAGCGGCCCGTAAAAACCAGGGTTGTGTCGGTGAATAGAGAGATCGCAGCGTTAATTACGGCGCCAGTGATATGAAACAGTGGGGCCACGGCCATGACGACGTCACCGGGGACCAGCCGTGCAAATCGGGCAAACGTCGTGGCGACGGCCAGGACGTTTTCGTGGGTGTTCATGGCGCCCTTTGGCGGCCCGGTCGTACCAGAGGTATAGGTCAACAGCGCCACGTCGTCGCGGGTCAGATCAATGTCAGCGGGTCGCAAGCCGTCGAATTCGCGAATGAGAGCCGCGACGTCCCCATCAACCGAAGCCACCGGACGCGCCGTCATGTCACAGCTACGCGGATCGTTTCGGGTTTGAAAGTCACGTGCAGAGGTGCTGATGAGCCAGCGAGCCGTGCCTCCGGCAAGCGTTTGACGAGTTTCCGACACAGCGGTATCGGCACAAATAATACCGATTGCACCCGAGTCGTCAACGAGGCGACGCAGTTCTCGGCGTTTGTACATGGGGTTCAGCAGCAGTGCGGTCGCCCCCAGTTTCCAGAGGGCCAGCAGGGCAAGCGCGTAGTGGGGGGTGTTCTGGAGGTAGATGCCCACCCGTGCACCGCGAATTGTGCCGCGGGCCACGAGCGCTACAGCGAGAGCGTCGGAGGCACGGTCGACTTCGGCGGCAGTCATCCTGCCATCGAAATAGCGTAATGCGACGCGCTCCGGATTGGCGGCGACGCGGGCCTTCCACGCCTCTACGGTCGACTCGTACCGCAATCCTGCGTGTACTTTCCTGCTCAGCAGGTCTGGTGCGGTCTGAGAATTCTCTCCGGTGTTGATCCCAGAACGACTCTGTACGGACGAGCCGATCTCACAACGGTTGGTCACAGATGAACGAGCCACGGCAGCCGCCCCCCTCCGGCATCGTCGCCGGAATTGACTTTACTAACTCCTACCGAGCGATCGCTCGGTAGGAGTTAGTCTGGAGTAGACGTCATCATCTGTCAAGACAGACAATGGCAATCTGGCATTAACAGGTGAAGGAGTATTCGTGAAAGTTGAGACTGCGAAAAAAGTCGAGGATGCGGCCGCGTGGCGCAAATACTCCGAAAACGTGCTGCCACCCCTGCTGCAAGCGGCTCTCGATAGCTTTGTGGAGCACGGATATCACGGCACGACAATTCGCACAGTGGCCGCTCGGGCCAAGCTCTCCGTACCGGGCCTGTATCACCACTACGCCTCCAAGCAGGCACTGCTCGTGGCGATCGTTCAGTTTGCGATGACGGATTTATTGGTTAGGAGCGAAGATGCCGTAGCGGAGGCAGGTTCTTCGGTGGAGGAACAGTTTCGACTTCTCATCGAATGTCTGGCGCTCTTTCACGCTCATCGCAGTGAGCTCGCCTTCATTGCGGCAAGTGAGATCCGAAGTTTGGAAGGCGAGTCGCGAACGGCGCACATCAAATCCCGCGATAAACAGCAGCAAATGGTGGACGACATCATCAATCAGGGTATGCGGGAGGGGGTCTTTGACGCGGAGCATCCCAAGGACACCAGTCGAGCCATCGTTACTATGTGTACCGGTATTGCGCAGTGGTACCGCCGTGACGGTGAGCTTTCGCCCGAAGAGCTGGCCGTCAGGTACGCCAACATCGCCCGGATGACTTTGGGTGTTGGCCCAGGCTCTCGAAGAGAGAGTGTGCTCACTGCGCCCACGCCTGTGCTAACCGATGCGCGAGGCAGGCCAGACCGCGGCTGATCCAAGTACGGGTGGGCCTCACGGATCCGCGATTCGCGCCTGTCCTTGCGTCGCTCACTGATCGCGCCCGAGCGAATCACCGCCCCGCGTAAGTCCGCCTACTCTGCGAGGGAACCCGTAGCGTATCGAGCGCTTACAGTGCTTTATGTCGGGGCGGCCGACGCTGACAGAATTACAACACTGAGCGCAGCCCTTACCGTGAAGGCTGGTTACAGCGACATTCTTGCCACCCGAGGGGATCGTCGAATGGTTCGCGCGAGCTCCGCACCTCATCGGTACGCCGGACCTCGTCGCGGAGGTCGAGGCCGTCGTCGCCTCGCGCGGCTCGATTCTGTTAATCCTCTCACTCGGGCTCGACTTCGAGTTCTCTGGCGGTGTGCCGAAGGTGCCGCCTGTCCCGGCCGGTGCCGTCGCGGAAGCCCCTTACTGCAGGAAAATGCCGCGCCTCATCCAGAGGAGGGGGCATTTTTCGTGGTTTGGCACCGCGCTGAAAGTTAGAGCCTTGCCAACAATTCCGCCTTTTTTTGGGCTGAACTCTTCGTCGGTGAGAACACCCGCTGTTCTCAAGTCGACCAGCTTGGAAAGCTGCACTGTCACGTCGGCTTGGGGTGCTGCTGCTCGGGCAGGAGCAACTGCTGCCAAGTCCTGCGCCGTTTTTGACGGGTGCGTGCCCAGTATTAACTTAGTTAGGACGCTCTTGACCTGCGCCGCCTCGGCATGGGAATCACAGAGGTCGACGGTATTTCCTGAAGTAATCACTGATACTTTCGTGTTTATAAACCCATCTAACGACGTTGTGACGCCTCACAGGCTCTTGACGGGGATCATTTCCGTGCCACTGTTGCCGTTCTTGAAACCCGCGTGTGCTTCGCATTTGGAAGGGCTACAGGTCGCCATAGCGGTAAACGTAAACTGCCTGAGGAGCAGAAGGAAAAGCTCCTGGACGAAGTCCCCCAGCGCGGCGAACGCGCCGCCGCGCAGATCGCTGCACTCGTCAGCGTCACCAGATTCACGGTATACCGAGCAATCCAACGAGCCGTCGACGGCGCAGAAGCATAGGCAAAAGTCGATCTCAACATTTCATAGTTCTATATCTTAAATTAATGATGAAATCATTGACCTCGGTCGTGAAAGGGACCAAAGTTAGGTCGATTGAGTCTCACTGACGAGACTCGGAGATTGGGAACCATGACTCGAAACAGAGTTCACGCCCGCCGCGCTGCGCTAGGTATGGCCGTTTGCGTTAGCGCGTTGCTCGCGCAGGTGGTGGCACCGTCGCCGGACTTAGCGCAAGCATTCCAGCCGTCGACCAAGGCTGCCGTCGTGCAGTACCTGCAATCCATCACGGGTACGGGCATCGTCTCTGGACAGCACAACAAAGAGCCAGCGAGCGCCCCGGGGCAGTACACCCAGCAGGTGAAGGACATCACAGGCCAGTATCCCGGTCTTTGGGGTGGCGATCTATTCTTCACCGCGCCCGATGCGGCTAATCGGCAGCTGGTCGTCGACCAGGCTAAGAGGGAGTGGGCCAATGGATCCCTCGTGACTCTCGCGTGGCACGCCTGCTCACCAACGGGACCGAGCACGTGCAATTTTGAGGGGGGAGTGAAGACTTCCATCTCCGATGCGCAGTACCTGCAGATCGTTACGGGAGGGACCGCGCTGAACGCCACTTGGCGGCAGCGGATGGCCGAGGTGGTGCCGTACCTGCGACAGCTCAAGGACGATGGCGTTCCTGTTCTGTTTCGGCCGTTTCACGAGATGAACGAGACCTGGAATTGGTGGGGTGGTCGGCCCGGTGTGAATGGCAGCTCGAAGATCTATCAGCAGATGAAGGATTACTTCGATTCGCAGGGACTTACCAACCTGATTTGGGTCTGGAACGTTCAGGACAATCCGCAGGGCGGTTGGTCGAACTACTATCCAGGCAATTCGTATGTGGATGTTGCTTCTCTCGACGTCTGGTACAAGAACTACCCGAGCTCGAGCGATTACCAGCAGATGCAGTCAATTGCCGGATCAAAGCCAATAGCGGTCGCGGAGATGGGGAAGGTTCCGGACAGCGCCTTGCTGGAGAGTCAGACACGCTGGTCCTACTTCATGATCTGGTCCGAGCAACTTCGCGGAAATAACACGAATGCGGAGATACAGAGCACCTACTTTCACCCGCGTGTTCTAAACCAGGGTGAGCTGACACTTCCATAACGTGTTGACTGGGCGAGGCCCCAGACCTAACCGGTGGCGCTCGCAAGCAGGGAGGTCACCAGGCCGGTGCCCTCCCTGTCGTCCATCCAACGGGTGGCGGAGTGTCAACGGGTTGTAGCGAGCGTGATACTCCTTGGGTGGTGGATCAGATGTGGTCGGTGGATTAGGGCCGCCGCGCCGATCAGTGGGCCGTCGCTTGCTAGACCCGATGAGTTGATCGAGACGTCGCGGGAATAGTCGAAGATGGCATGATCACGCGCCGAGTTGCGGACGATGTTCAGGTAAGCAGGGGAGACATTGAAGAACCCTCCGCCAATGGCGACTGCTTCGAGGTCGAGCAGTGTGGCGACGTTCGCGATGGCACGTCCCACTGCGGTGGCCGAACGATGAATTGCGGCGATCGCGGTGGCGTCGCCGGCTGCTGACGAACGCCCAAGGTCCTCACCAGTCTGTCCGGTCCATCCGTGCCTTTGGGCCCAGTCGACACTTTTGAGCCCCGAAGCGATGCCTTCTAGCGTTCCGCCGTCCGATGTCCCGTCGTCAGAGCGGTCGAGGTGGATCTGTCCGATGTGGCCGGCGTTGCCGGAGCGGCCAAAAACTATCCGGCCGTCCAGCATGATGCCGCCGCCAACACCGGTCGAAACGACGATGCTCATGGACGATTCGGTCCCACGCGTCGCACCGATCCAGTGTTCGGCGAGTGCGAGGCAGGTTCCGTCCAAGCGGAGTTCGATAGGACGGTCGGGGATAAGGTCCTGAACGAAAGCTCGGACTTCAAAGCCGTGCAAGAGGGGTAGGTTCTTCGGGAGGATCCTTCCTGCGGCTAGATCGATCGGGCCTGCGGATCCGATCCCTACACCGACGATCACCGCATTGCCCAACCTCGCCGTCGACGCGGCGAAGCAGACCTCCAAAGCGCAGCCGAGGTCGTGCGGAGTAATATCCCGGCCGGTCGGGAGGCGATGCCGGGTATCGGCGACTATGCATCCGTCATCGTCGACGAGGGCGGTCTCGACCTTAGTCCCGCCGATATCGATTGCTAGTGCCAGTTGGTTGAGCATCGGAGTTCCTTGATTTAATGACTTATCCGGGCGCGCGAGGCCTGGCGGTGGCAAGCACCTGCCAGACCTCGAGTGACGGGCTTTTCTAAGTCCAGTCGGCCACGAGCTGGTTGGCGGTGCGCAGCACCCGGTCGGAGACCAACTGCTGGGCGTCGATAGGGCGGTCGGTGGTGACATGGAACACGACGGACTCACCCGGAAGCAGGGTGATGAGTTGATCGTCAACGACTGCCTCCGGGTCGACCTTGTCGACTAATAGGGAGATGTCGCGGACGAGGTTGTCCGCTTTTACCGTGACGTCCACACCTCCGTCGACGATCTCGACGGCGGTGGTCAGACGGGCGGGTTCGAGTGCGGAGTCGCGGTATTCGGCGAAGAACCAGAACGCACGCGTCGCACCGAGGTCAACGACCAGCAGTTCGTCGTTGGCGTCGCCGGGAGTCCTAGTCGCTGCATCGATCGTGACCGTCGCTGCGGAACGCGCCTCAACTCGCACGTCCTGCCGGTTCTCTGCAAGGACGGTCCCGTCGAATTTGAGGCGCCGGATCACGTACTCGCCGTCCCAGTCCTCGGCGCTGTCGTTGACGGCGACGACGGCGAGGGAGTCTTGGCGCGGCTGGACTGTCAGCAGTCTGTCTTCATACGCGTGTTTGAGCGCGTACAGCAGGGGCTTGGCGACACCGTAGCCGTCGACGGCGGCCCAAGAGGTGACGGGCCAGCAGTCGTTGAGCTGCCACACCACGGAGCCCATGCAGCGAGGGCTCTCCGATCGCATGTGCTCGATTGCGAGGGTGACCGCGAGCGCTTGGTTCAGAGACATCGCCCAGTGCCAGTCTTCGGTGTCATCCGGGAGAGGCAGGTGCGCGACTAGCCCATCGGTGAGTTTGTCGTTGCCATCCGTTGCCTTCTGGTGATGAATCATCCCGGGGGACTCCGGCGTGAGGGGGTTGTCGGAAATCGATCGCTCAATACTTGACCAAGATGCCGGGCCCTGCCAGCCAAACTCGGCCACGAACCGGGCGTGGATGTCGCGGTATGCCGGGTAGTCGACTCGGTTCCACAACTCCCACAGGTGGACGGAGCCGTGGTCGTAGTCATTTGCGAGGATCTTCGTGTCGCCCGACCAGGGGCTTCCCGGCGTGTAGGCGCGGCCCGGGTCGAGTTCTGACACGAGGCGGGGAAGGAGATCAAGATAGTAGCCCAGCCCCCAGGTTCGTCCCTGCAGGCGCTTGGCCCATCCCCATTCTTCGTATCCCCAGATGTTCTCATTGTTGCCGTTCCAGAGGGCGAGGCTCGGGTGCGGCATGATGCGCGTCACATTGTCGCGCACCTCGGCCTCAACCTCGCTCCAGAGTGGTTCCTCCTCGGCGTACGCCGCGCAGGCAAACAGGAAGTCCTGCCAGACGAGGATGCCACGTTCGTCGCACAGGTCGTAGAAGTCGTCGGACTCGAAATAGCCGCCGCCCCAGATGCGCAGCAGGTTCATGTTGGCGAACTCGGCCTGGTCCATTCGCCGTGCCAGCCGGGCGCGGTCGACGCGCGTGATGAAGGCATCATCCGGGATCCAATTTGCCCCCCGGATCCAGACGGGTTCGCCATTCACGACGAATCGGAATGAGGTGCCCTCGTCGTCGGGATCGAGTTGGACCGCGATAGTGCGGAAGCCGACTCGAGTGGTCCAGCTGTCGACAAATGCGCCGTTGACGCTCGCGTCGACGGCCAGGTGGTAGAGCGGCTGGCCGCCGTGACCACGTGGCCACCACAGGTCGACGTCGGCGATGGTGACGTCGATGGTTGCAGTCGTGGTCCCGGCCGGGATAGTGGAAGCGAAGGTCTCTCCGGCGATAGCTGCGGTAACAACCACTGCCTCGTCACAGGCGCGGTCGATGTCAACGTTCACGCTCACGCGTCCAGTCGATCCTTCAACGCTCACCACTGGACGCACGGTGGAGAGCCGCGCCGTGCTCCAAGCGTGCAGGGAGACTGGCTTCCAGATGCCGACCGATGCCGAATCCAGCCCCCAGTCCCACCCGAAGTTGCAAGCGGCTTTGCGGATGGCATTGAACGGGTGGGAGTAGGTGTGCGGGCGGTAGCCGAGGGCGAGGCTAGCGCGGTCGGCTTCGGCGACAGGGGAGGCGAAGAATACGGAGAGCTCGTTCTGTCCATCGATGAGGACTTCGTGGACGGGGATCCGATAGGTGCGGTGCTGGTTGCGGGTAGTCGCGATCCGGTGCCCGTTAAGGGTGACCGTTGCGATGGTGTCCAAGCCCTCGAAGACCAGTTCATGACGGTCGTGCGCATCTGCGGACCAGGCGAACATTGTGGTGTACTCCCAGTCGCTTTCGCCGATCCAGGTCACCTTCTTCTCGTTTTGGTCTAGGTACGGGTCAGGGATCAGGTTTGCCTTCAGGAGATCTGTGTGCACCAGTCCGGGAACGGTTGCGGGGATCGACTGGCCGTCTATGGAGGCGGGGATAGGACCGCGATGTGCGCGGACGCTCCAGCCGTCGTGCAGGGGGCGCACAGTCGCGCCGGTGATGTTCAGATCCGGAATGGTGTTAGTCACTTGGTGGCTCCTGAGGTGAGTCCGTTGTAGATGAAACGCTGGAGAAAAAGGAAGGCGATGAGGGTGGGAACGATGACGAGGATGGTTCCGGCGGCGATGACCTCCCACTGCGCCCCGAACGGGCCCATGAACCGAAAGAGAGAGGTGGAGATCACGCCGAGGTCCTGAGAAGGCATATAGAGGAAGGGGATATAAAACTCGTTGTAAACGGCAATGCCTTTGATGATCACGACTGTCGCCACTGCGGGCTTGAGCAGCGGCAGAATGATCCGCCAGTAAACAGTGAATCGGTTGGCCCCGTCGAGCATCGCGGCTTCGTCAAGGGAGATCGGAATCGACTGCATGAATTGCAGGAAGATGTAGATCGCCACGATGTCGGTGCCGGTGAACAGCAGGATGGCCGACCAGCGGGTGTTGAAGAGATCCAATGCGTTAATGACTTGAAATGTCGCCACCTGAGTGGTCACGGAGGGGACGAGGGTCGCCAGTAGGAACAGTCCAGACACCAGGGAGCGGCCGCGGAATCGGAACCGGTCGATGGCGTACGCAGCCATGGTGCCGATGAGCACGGTGCCGGTGATCGAGATGACAAGGATGATTCCCGTGTTCACGAATCCGATGATCATGTCGCCCTGGGTGAACGCGATGACGAAGTTGTCGAAGTTTAACCAGTCACTGGGCGGTACGAGTGGACCCGTCCCTCGGTATTCCTCGGACGTCTTGAAGGCGAGCATGAAGATCGTGCCGATCGGGATGAGCGCGAACAGGCAAGCCACGATGAGGGAGGCGTACTTGCCGATCGTGCCCACGGCGGCGCCCGCCGGCAGGCGCCGCCGGGAGGTCGTTATAACCGGGCTGGAAGACGCAGGAAAGTCGCCGACGGGCATACCCGTGACGTCAACTTCGCGGGGTTGGGTGCTAGTCATTCCTGGTCCGCTTTCTCGTCGGGGAAGACGCGTCGTTGCACTGCGGTGATGATGAGGACGATCGCTAGGAGAACGACGGCCATCGCGGAGGCGAGACCGACCTTGGAATAGCGGAAGGCGGTGTCGACGGTCTGGATGACGAAAGTTTCTGAGCCGTTGGCGCCGCCAGTCATGATGTACGGCATCTCGAACGCCGACAGGGCACCCGCGATCGCGAGGATGAACGATAGTCCCAGGATGCGCCGGATGCTCGGCACGATGATGTACCGAAACTTATGCCATGAACTTGCTCCGTCAAGGTCGGCCGCCTCGTACTGCTCTGCCGGGACCGATTGGATCGCGCCGAGGAACAACACGAAGTTCAATCCCATATACCGCCAGACCGAGGTAGCAGCCAGGGAAACGTTGACAACGGATGGGTCGCCGAGCCACTGCGGGGTCTCCTGCACCCCGAATGCGCCGAGGACGGCGTCTAGGGTTCCGTCCGGGCGGAAGAAGTAGAGAAACATCAACCCGATCGCGACTCCATTGATGAGATAGGGGAAGAAGATGACGCCCTTGAAGAAGTTGCGGAAGCGTGTTTGGAAGCTCAACAGGGCCGCAAAAAAAAGTGCGAGGCCGAGCTGAGCGATGGCCCCCGCGAGGTAGAAGAGGCTGACGAAAAACACTCGGAAGATCTCCGGGCGGGTGAAGATCTCGATGTAGTTGTCGAGGCCGACAAGAGTCTTCTCCGGATCCAGGCCGTCCCAGTCAGTGACGCTGTACCAGAACATGTTCGCGACCGGGATGTAGGTCAAGACGAAGAGGAACGCGAGCGGCACCGCCAGGAACAGCCATGGCATGATGCGTCGGCCGGTGAGTCGCTGTTTGCGGCCGGGACGAATCGGTTTGCTGGCCCCGACCTCGAGAGGAGGGGCGTCAGTGATCGCCATGACGATCCTTTCGGCATCTGAGTGGATGCGGTTGAAGATGGGGGAGGGATGGGCGGCACACTAAAAAGCGTGCCGCCCATCGGGTCGCTACTCGGAGATTGTGGCGCGGGCTGTGGCCCAACGTTCGTTCAAATCATCGAACAGGGATTGCTTGTCGCCGTCTCCGGCACCGCGGGCGGCGTCGATGATCTTCTGGCGGTACGAGTTGCCGAAGAGGTCGATTTCAGCCTCGTTTGCGATGTCCGTGATGACGGCCTCCTTGCCGACAGGGTCCGGTGCGAGTTCGAGGTACTCCACGCCCAGTTCGGTGAAGTCGGAGAGGGTGTCGGGCGCGTCCGCGTCGATGACGGGGCTGATCGCGCCCTGGCTAGCGGCGAATCCAGACTCGTCTGTGAACCAGTCGACCCAGGCGCGAGCGGTGGCCTTGTTGTCAGAGTTCTTGTTGATCGCGAGGAACTTGTCCGAGGCGGTCACTGAGGTGAATGTGCTGTTCTGAGCCCAGGGCATCGGCCAGAATCCGATGAGGTCACGCGACTCGCCGGCCTTTTCCGCGGCATCCTGCATCTGAGCGACGGCCCACGAGCCGAGAATCATCGAGCCGATTTCGCCGGTGGCGAGGAGGTCTTTGGATTCTTCCCAGTTCGTGGTCGTGGGGTCGTCTTCGCTGTAGCCAGCGGCCACGGTGTCGTAGAGCAGCCCGTCGATGTTGTACTGGTCGTTGCCCTCTGTCCAGGGGGCATCGTCTGCGATCATCTGGCTGCGCACGTCCGCGCCCTGGACGGTCCCGAGATTGCCCTCAATAGTCGCCAGGGGCCATCCGTCCTTGTAATTGGTGTAGTACGGCGTTACGCCGTTTTCCTTGATCTTCCCCAAAGCCGTCAGGTACTCAGCTTCCGTGGTCGGGGGAGAGGTGATGCCGGCAGCGGTCCAGACGTCACGGTTGAACACGTAGCCCATCGCGGAGCCGAAGGTCGAGATGCCATAGGCGGTGCCGTCGAAGGAACCTTCGTTGGTGAAGCGGTACTCCTTGGACAGCTCGTCCGTGGAGCCGAGGGGCTCAAAGTAGTTCGCGTATTTGTCTTTGGTGACGTTTGAACTCGGGATGAGCAATACGTCGCCGTAGTCCTTGGAGTTCAGGCGAATCTTGGTGTCGCCTTCGTAGTCGGTGAGGGCCTCGAATTTGACGGTGGTTCCCGGATACTTCTTTTCGAAGGTCGCGGCGTAGTCGGCGAAGGTGGTGTCGACGAGGTCGGTGCGGTTGGTGAGCACGGTGATCTCGCCGGCTGGTTCGCCGGAGTCGTTGGCTGCGGAGTTGCCGGCGCATCCGGACAGGGCCAGCGCGGCGGTCACCGCGATGGCGGTAGCGCCCATCAGCGCGGTCCGGCGGATGTGTTGCGTGTGTTGCACGATTTTCTCCTAGGTTTGTCGTCGCCGCCATTGGCGACCGGGTGTGCGGTTCGGGATAAAGAGGGGATGGAAGTGAGGCGGCGCTAACGGCCGACCACGACAGTGGCGACGTCGTCGATCGTCATGGTGCCGGTGCCAGTCCCGTTGATATACAGCGCGTACTGCGTGACGGTGGTGAGGTCGAGGTCGATCTGTGGCGCCCACGACGGGGATGCGAAGTCAGTGAAGGGAATGGTGAATGTTTGAGATCCGTTCGTTGGCGGCGTTATCGACGCCTCCCAATAGGCGCCGTTCGCGACGAATTGAACCGAGAGTGAATTGCTCACATCGGCATTCACGTTAAGCGTCAGACCGGAGTACCCCCACCAGTTTTGCGCGGTGCCAAAAGTGTTCACGGTGCCGGCATAGCCGGCGGTGCCGAGGTCATAATCGAACCGAGCCGCCTGGCTACCATTCGCATCCTGAGCGGTGAGCGAAGGCGTGATAGCGCCGCCGCCGGTGTTGCGGACGTAGGCGGCCTGCAGGTCGGCATCGGCGGCATAACCGTCGAAGTCGTCTACAACGATAGGTTCAGAGGGACGGGCAGCAGTGGAGAAGCCGCGTCGCTCCGAGGTGGTCGAACCGATGCCATTCACCGCCGTTACCTGCCAGGAGTAGGAAGTTTCCGGGTCAAGTTCGAGAGCCGGGCGATAGCCCGTGGCGATTAGGCCGGTTGCGGAGATAACGAGCGTTCCGGGATCGTTCGTTTTCCACAGTTCGAACCGGTAGTAGGCGGCAGAGACGGCGGTTTCCCAGGAAAAAGTCGGCGTGGCGGGGACTGATACCGCACCCGTTTCGGGAGCTCCAAGTTCGACTGCGCCGGGCGCAGTCAGTGGTGCCGCATTTGGGGAAAATAGACTGATCGAGCCGATCTGGGGGGTCCAAATCTCGCCGGGCAACTGGGGCCAGGACACTCGGAGGTGGTTGATGCCGGTCAAGCCGTCGACACTGTACGTATACGGCTTCCAGTTCCCTTCACCGGCGCGCGTCTGCGTTTGGAGAGTTGTCCAGTTGGCCCCATCGGCAGACCCCTCGACAGTGAGAGGGGTGATGGCCTGGTCGGGCCAATACCACGCGTCGATGTCGGCGCCACTGATGTCATCGAACGCCCAGGACAGGCTTGCCGGATCGGCGCTGTCGCGTTTCACGCGAGATGCGTCGCCTCCGAACGCCGAAGGGTTGCTGCTGTCGAACGAGAGGTTGCTGCTGTGTTGCTCAGTTTTCGAGAAGTCATTCAGGGGGTCGAAGAGTGCGACAGTCTCGACTGCGCTGGTGATGGTGGCGCGTTCGACTCTGCCGTTGCCTCGCCAGCTAAGGCGGAGCGCGCTTCCGGAGAGGCCGTCGGCTTCTACGAAGCTGTGTCCACCACGCACAATGGTCTCGGTCGGTACCACTGTCCAACTCGTTCCATCGACGCTCGTCGACACGACGGCGGATTTCGGGTCGGTGACTTGGAACTTCGCCCGAGTGAGGCCTTCGCTCTGCCACGTGATATTGGCGGTGCCGCCTTTTGTTCCCGCGGCGACGCCGCCGGCAGGGGTGGCGAGTATGTCGGCTCCTTCGTGGGCTGAGGTGAGTAACCAGCTCTCGAGCGGGTCGACGAGGACATCTCCTTCGTCGGGTGCCGTGACGGCATCGGAGGCACTCCGGCGACGGTCATCGGCGTCGACTGGGACTACCCGGTAAGCGGCGCCGTCCGGTGTTTCGTAATCCGTGACGGGGGACGCTGAGGCGGACACCGCCGTGTCAGTCACGTCGACCCACTTGCTCCCGTCGGTCGACCGCTGCACGATGTACTCGGCAGCGCCCGCAGTCCCGCGCCAGGCGACAACGTTGATGCCGTAGTTCTGAGTGATCGCGGTGATCAGAGGAGTGCCGAGTTTAAGGTGTCCCGGCTTGCTCCCTGTCGCGGCGCTGTAGCGCTGGATGGCGTCAACGTTCTCCTTCGCGCGCTCCGAATCTCCTGGGTAGTGAAGGGTGAACCCGTCGTCGTGCTGGACCTGGGCACCGCGATCGTTGTTACCGAAGAGCGACCAAAAGAACATTCCCGAGACGTTCGGATCGGCGGCCGCGGCGTCCATGAGTTCCGCGGTCGCGGCCGTGGAGGCGTACTCGCCCGCGATATACACCTTGTCGGCGGCAGCTACAACGGCGGCGTCTGCGGAGACACGTTCGGCAGTTGGAGGGTAGTAGTGCACATCGACGATGTCGAGGTCGGGGGCTGCAAGGGTGTCCGGGTCGATGTCGAAGCGGCGGCCCGCTGCTACGAGCTGTTGCGGCGCCTGATGTTTGATGTGGGCGACCTGGGTATTGATCCAATCGAGAGTCATGCCCTCGAGTTCGTTGCCGAGCTCCCAGGCCATGATCGTCGGGTCATCGACGTAACGGGTACCGGTGATCGAGTTCGTGTGCGCGAGGATGTAGTCGACGTAGTCCTGATACGCGGTGATCGCGGACGGGTCGCTGTAAAACTGGTCTGCGTCGAGCCCGAGCGGCGTCGTGAAGTCGCGGTGGCCGCCGTGGTAATACTCCCACTCGTCGGTCAGAGGTAATACGAGGCGGATGCCCAGCGTTCCGGCGTAGGCGACGGCGAAGTCGATGGTGCGGAAAGCTTGTTCGTTGTACTGACCGAGTGCAGGCATGAGGGCCAGCGGATCTGCATTGTCCTGACTGGTGGAAGTAGCCATGTGGGAACGCACGACGGTGATGCCCATCTCAGCGGCGGTATCCAGCGCATCCTTGATGCGGAAAAATGTCGGATAGTTGACTCCACCGACGTTTTCATCGAGACCCAGCCAGTAGATGTTGGTTCCGCTGGCGCGGAATTGCTCGCCATTAAGCATAAGAGAGCTGCCATCGCGCTGCACGAAGTCGGTGTTTTCGTTCTTCCAGTCGGAATTTTGCGCGCTGGCACCCGCAGGGGAGCCTGCGACCAGGGATGCGGCCGTGATGGCAACGAGAGCGAGTCCTGCCACGGATGAGCGAGGGTGCTGCCGCGGTGATGCGGACGGGTGGGGGGCACGTTTCATTCTTGCCAGGGCTCCTTCGACCGGGGACGTGTCTTCTTGCCGAGCGACCCTGCGGGTGCGGGATCCTGTGACGCCACCTCATCGTTGCCGATGTCTAACCCCACTGTCAAGCACATACATAAATTATTTATGTAAGAATTGATGAGTGGATATCCGCTGGCTGGAGGCCGATAGCTTAGGTCGTTATAACAGGGAGCGGAGCCCCGGTCGACTCGCGCGTGATGATCACCACCGGGGGGCTGGCAATCGATTGGGCCGATGCCAAGACAATCTCCGCGAGAATCCCCTGACCGGTCAGCATCCCAATCACCTGGACATCATGCGACACAGCCGACAGCGGCGGTTCGCTCAATTGGCACTGAGCAGAGTCGTCCCATGCAAGCAACGAGAAACCTCCGGGAACCGAAATTCCCAGCTCCCGCGCTGCATCGAGCGCCCCGAGCGCCATCAGATCATTGTCGAGGATCGCGGCAGTCGGTTGTTCCCGATGTGCGCACAGCGTCCTCATGCAACGTTCACCCGATACACGGGAGTAATCCCCATTTTGCGCGACCGGCTCGATACCGAGGCGCTCGCACTCCCGAAGGAAAACGTCGCGCCGGATCCTGGTATGCAGCAGCGTGTCTGGGCCGCCGACGTGAGCGATCCGGGTATGGCCGAGTCTGGCAAGATATTCGACAGCATCACGCATGGCTATGTCGTCGTTTGTCCACACGGCTCGGAAGCCCGAAGCTGCGCTGGGTGGGCCTACGACAATCGCAGGCAGACCCAGCGAGCGGACCAGCTGCGGACGCGGGTCATCAATGGCGAGGTCGACGAGGATGACGCCGCTGACTTCGCCGTCGGCGCTCCAGCGGCGGTAGGTCGCAACCTCCGCAGTGGAATTTGGCAGCACATTCAAGAGGACCGAATACCCAGCTGGGCGCACAACCTGTTCTATTCCGGCGATGAACTCATGGAAGTACGGCTCCGCACCCATGATTTCCGTCGCCCGTACCAGGGCGAGGCCGATCGGGCGCAGCGGGGGGTGGTCAGTCACGGGGGCCTTCTTTCGGTAAGACAGCTCCAGCGTAGATGCCTACGGCCCCTCTGCCATCGCATTCGGCGGGACGGTGGGGCACCGATCCCAATTGAACTCGCCAGTGCGCCTGTGGCTTTACCGTACGCTAGCGAGCAGACCGAGAGGAGTAACAGTGGCCCGTCCTGAAGCGACTCCGGCGGCTCCGGGCAGTCGTGCCCTGGTCGTCGACCTCATCCGTTCCTCCGGTCCGATTAGCCGCGTTGAACTGACCGCGGCGACCGGGCTAACGCAGCCGGCGATCTCCATGATCGTGCGCAAATTACTTACCGATGGAATAGTCCGATTGACCGGATCCACCGCAACTGGGGGCAAGCCGCGGCAGATGCTCGAGATTAATGCCCGCGCCCGCATCGGAGTCGGTATTCAACTCGCTTTCGAAGCGATCACCCTCGTTGCTACGGACACTTCTGGCGGCGTCATCGCACGTCACCAGATTGACGGTGCGGCACTGGCCCCGCCCGAGAAAGTCACCCGCCGCATAGTTCAAGGGTACGTGGACTTCGTGCGTGGGAGCGGGCTCGATCAAACCACGATCGCCGGTGTCGCTATCGTCGCCCCGGGACCGATCGACCAGAAAGCTGGACGTATACTGGGCCCGCCAACCCTCCAGCATTGGCGAGACTTTCCGCTACGCGAGGAAATCGGCTCGGGGGTCGGCGTACCGCTACTCGTCGACAACGACGCCGCTGCTGCCGGGATAGGCGAGTTTTGGAGCCGAGGTGTTTCGCGGCACGAGACTTTCGGCAGCATTTACATCGGCTCGGGAATCGGTGCCGGGGTCGTGCTCGACGGTGCGCTGTACCGAGGTGCCAGCTCCAACGCGGCCGAGATCGGTCACGTCACGGTCGTTCCCGGCGGCCGCGAGTGTTTCTGCGGCAATTTCGGCTGCCTTGAACGCTACGCCGCCCCATCGGCCGTGCTGAGTGAAGCGTCGGCGAATAAGCGGGCGTTCGACGACCTCGACCTCACCTTCGAGGTCGAACGGAACGCTCGCGACTTCGACGTCCTAGGACTCGCCGCGATTAACGGACACGCTGCAGCCCGTACGCTCATACAACGATCCGCGGTGTATCTGGCCGAGGGCGCCGTAACACTGGCTAACTTATTCGACCTCGATGCCCTGATCTTGACGGGGCCCGGCGTCGCCATTGCCGGATCCATGTACACGCGAGCGATTAGAACCCGGCTCGAGTCGCAACGATTCGCCCGCAGCACACACCCCATCAGCGTTGAGCTCTCAGCAAACCCGCGTGACGCAGCCGCCATCGGCGCGTCGTCTCTCGTCCTACAAAGCACCCTTTCGCCTGGCCACGGACCAGTCCTACATCGATCCGCCCGCGATCGTGGCTGACAGCTCAACGTCGCAGGTCCACACGCCCGACGGTATCCTTCGAGGTCGTGTGGTCAATACCCCAGATGGCATAGCGACCGCATTCCTCGGAATCCCGTACCGTGTCGCGACGGAACGATTTCGGGCCGGCCGCGCTGTCAAACCGTGGAAAGGAATCCGTAACGCCATCGAGGCCGGACCGGCATCTCCTCAGCAAGAAGACGACTCCGGAACACTGATCATGTGCGAGCGCGACTGCCTGAACCTGAACGTTTGGACCGCAGATCCGTCAGCGAACAATCTGCCCGTCCTCGTCTGGATACACGGCGGCCTACACGTCGCTGGGTCCAATGCCGAACCACTTCGCGACGGCGCACGGCTTGCTGCTTTTGGCCGAATAGTCGTCGTATCGATCAACTACCGTCTTGGCGCCCTCGGATATCTCACCCTTGACCACCTCCTCGGATCCGACTACCACCAATCTGGCAACCTGGCACTGGTCGATATCATCTCCGCCCTTGAGTGGGTGCGCGACGCCATCGCCAACTTCGGCGGAGATCCCCTGAACGTCACCGTCGCCGGTCAATCAGCGGGGGCGACCATGGTCGCCACCCTTCTCGCGTCACCGAATGCAGAAAGGCTGATGCGCCGAGCAATCGTCCAGAGCGGAGATCCCGAGCGCGTCGGCTCTCGCGACCACGGAGAGGCCGTCACCGCCGAACTTCTCGAACTACTTCAACTCGGCGACGATCCCGCCGGATTGATTGACGTGCCGTGGCCAGCGATCATTGGGGCACAGCAACACCTGATGGCCCGGCATTCCGCCGGGCACCCCCAACCAACTCCGGTGTTCCGCCCCTCGATCGATGGGCGCCTGCTGCTCAGCACACCCGTGGCCTCAGTCGCCGCGGGTTCATCGTCGTCCATCGACCTGATCGTAGGAACCAACGTGAACGAGGCCAGCGGACTCGTGGACTTACTCGGACCGGACACTCACGCATCACGCGCACTTCTGGATACGTGCCTTAGTAGGCTGCTGCCCGAAGAAACGCAAGCGAAAGATTCCCTCAGCCGATTTGAGGCTTTCCGGGAAGCGTTCCGACGTGACGTTGGCCGCGAGGCAACACACGCCGAATTGCTCGAAGCCTGCCTGACAGAGACGGTATACCGGCAGCCTAGCCAGCGCCTTCTCGATGCACGCGCGAACGCGACCGGCTCAACTAGGTCCTATCTTTTTTCTTGGGAACAGCAGTGCACACCTTGGGTGCGACGGGCGGGACATTCCCTCGAGTTGCCGTTCCTATTCCGCCACATTGACGACTCGCAGCGCGCCCGAAGTGAGTTGGGGTCCAACGCCCCGCTCCCTTTACGCGACCGACTTAGCCAGAACTGGGTCGCCTTCGCGACCGCAGGCAACCTCGATGACGACTGGCCAGAATACGAGCCTGACCGTCGAATCACACTGATTCTCGACAATCCCACCCGGCTCGCAGAAGCTCCGCGTGACAACATTCGCCGACTGGTCGCCGCAGCGCGCGTGACCGAAGTACCCGGTCGAACGCGTCATTCATAAGTGGCAGGTGACGCATCGGCATTGTTCCCCTTCTTGTCGACCACCGCGATCTCGCATCCACTCGGTGTCGCGACTACGGAAGCAAGGAATGGGCAGTGTTCCATACCCACGCGCGAAACAGCATCGAATCGCTCAACTACCAGGTGAAGAGCGGCGGCACCGAAGACATCGAATCTGCCAGCCGCCGCCGCGTCCGCGGCTTTGGTGCCGCTCAAATCATCGTCACGATGCTGCTCACCAACTTCAACCTGCGCAAGATCGCGGCCTTTATGAGCGACAAGATCAAAGACGAGGCCAAGAAGCAGGTCAACGGTGAACCTCGCTTCGCCCCTCAGCGACGCCGCGATCGCGAATTCCACAACGCCTACACGGACACCTACCCGTCCGATGTAGAGCGACCCACTAAACCCAAACGATCAGACGGCGACGAGACCGGCGGACCACCGCGAAGAACCTAAACGGCCACATACGCCGCCACTACCGCCCAAGAGGGCACGCCTCCCCGCATTCCGAACAATCTGACGCGCCCCAAAACACAAAAAACCACCGGCGACACGGTCTCGGTCGACGAATCGCCAACACAACCCCACGAATACCCCGCTTAAACCAGAAATCGCCCCTGAGAATCCCCAGGAGCGATTTCTTTGTTCCGACCGGGCCGTTTCGTGAACAGTTTCGCGAACGGCCCTTTGGTCGTTGCCGAATGTCTCCGAAAACCCTCGGATTCCCTTGTGTTTGCAGGGAACCGGGGTTCGCTGCCTCCAATTGTACGTCATCGTTTTGGGTCATTTAGTGATGAATGTGATGGGTAAATGATGACCTTGTAAACCGCTTTGGCGGGCGTATGTCATTGCCGACGCTGACCGGCGCACCGCGCATCGCCTCGGCAGCCGCGTTGTAAACCCCGCCCACGCGCTCGTTGCCGGCCGAGCCGTTTCATGAAAGAAGCCCCGGTTCGCCGCCACTGGGGAGAACACCGAGCTCGGGCAACTCGTTATCTAAACTTGTCCTAGTACGAACGAAAGGAACCACCATGAGCATGGAAGGCGCGGCCTGGAGCTCGCTGCACAAGATCTCTACCGCCAGGGACAGCAAACGCGGCTTCTCCCGTGAGTCCGTGCGGCGGATCATGACGTTCGCGGTGCCCTACCGGTCTAAGCTGCTGATCTTCATCACCCTCTCCACCGTGGGAGCTTTCCTCGCGGTCGCGACGCCGGTACTCGCCGGCCAGGTGGTCGACGTCATCGTCGCCCAGGGCGCGGTCACCACGATTGTGTGGCTCGCCGTCGTCATCGCGCTCGTGGCGGTGGCCGACGCCGCCGTGTCACTCGTGACGCGCTGGTACTCGGCGCGGATCGGTGAAGGCGTGATCCTCGACCTCCGCACCGCCGTCTTCAACCACGTGCAGAAGATGCCGATCGCGTTCTTCACCCGCACACGAACGGGCGCCCTCGTGAGCCGCCTCAACAACGATGTGATCGGCGCTCAGCAGGCCTTCAGCGGCACGCTGTCCGGTGTGGTCACGAACGTCGTGGCGCTGATCCTCACCCTGGTCGTCATGCTCAGCACGTCCTGGCTCGTGACGGTTCTCGCCGTGATTATGCTCCCCATCTTCCTGGTACCCGCCCGCCGCATGGGAAGCCGCCTCGCCGCGCTCCGCCGCGAGGCCGCCGACCACAATTCCGCCATGAGCACGCAGATGACCGAGCGCTTCTCAGCGCCCGGCGCCACCCTCGTCAAGCTGTTCGGCCGGCCCGACGAGGAGGCCGAGGAGTTCCGCGTCCGCGCCGCCCGTGTCCGCGACATCGGGGTGCGCGCCGCAATGCTGCAGTTCGTCTTCTACACCGCACTGATGCTCGTCTCCGCTCTCGCCCTCGCGCTCGTGTACGGGCTCGGCGGCGCCCTCGCACTAGCCGGCCAGCTGAACACCGGTGACGTGGTCACCCTGGCGCTCCTCCTCACCCGCCTCTACGCGCCGCTCACCGGCCTCGCAAACGCACGGGTGGAGATCATGAGCGCGGTGGTCAGCTTCGAGCGCGTCTTCGAGGTGCTCGACCTTGACCCGCTCATCAAGGAGAAGCCCGACGCCGTCTCCGTGCCCGAAGGCCCGGTGTCCGTCGAGTTCGACAACGTGCGCTTCGCCTACCCGTCCGCGGACAAGGTATCTCTCGCGTCTCTCGAGGAGGTTTCCACATTGGACACCCGCGGCGGCGAGGAGGTGCTGCACGGCGTGTCCTTCAGGATCGAGCCGGGTCAGACCGTTGCCCTCGTTGGTTCGTCCGGTGCCGGCAAATCCACGATCGCGCAGCTCCTCTCGCGCCTGTACGACGTCGACAGCGGCGCCGTGCGCCTCGCGGGGACGGATATCCGCGACGTCACGTTCGCCTCCACGCGGCACACCCTGGGCATGGTGACGCAAGACGGCCACCTGTTCCACGAGACCATCCTCTCCAATCTGCGCCTCGCGAGGCCGGAAGCGTCCGACGATGAGGTGTGGGACGCCGTCCGCCGTGCGCGGCTGGAGCCGCTCATCCGGTCCCTGCCCGACCAGCTGAACACCATGGTGGGCGAGCGTGGCTACCGATTGTCCGGGGGTGAGCGCCAGCGGATGACCATCGCGAGGCTCCTGCTCGCCCAGCCGCGCGTCGTCATCCTCGACGAGGCGACGGCGGCGCTGGACTCGACGTCTGAGGCCGCCGTGCAGGCGGCGCTCAGCGAGGCGCTCAAGGGACGGACAGCGATGGTGATCGCACACCGACTCTCCACCATCCGCAGCGCGGACCTGATCCTCGTGGTTGAGGACGGCTCGATCGTGGAGCGCGGTACGCACGAGGAACTGCTGGCTGTGCGTGGGCGGTACGAGGAATTGCACCGGACCCAGTTCGCCGTGCAGAAGAATGTTGCGGCGGATGCGGAAGCGCTAAGCGGGATCTAGTCACTGAGCACTTCGCCACCATGCGGTCCGGCGCCTGAGCCGGACGACCGATGAGTCGGTGGCGCTGGTAATCACGGCCGCGTAACCGACTCCGGCCCGATGGCCTCACGTCAAGCGTGGGCGGAGCGCGACGTGAGTTGGCGAAGGGTGGCTTCGATGCCGGCGGCGTTCTGCCGAGGAAAGCCGAGCAGCTCGTAGACCTTTCCCTGAACGGCTGGGACGGTGCTGTAGTCAAACGTCTCAGTAACGCGCGTAGACGTGGGCGTGAGCGGCGTGAGTTCCCAGCGCCACCGGTGTCCCGCGGGGTGACGCCACTCTACAAGCCGACCGTCTTCGATGCGCGTCACCGTGCTGGTGATGCGATAGGGGACGCCGAACTGCTTCATCGCTACCGAGAATTTTGCGCCCTGGGTGAGCCGCCGCGGACCCGACACCGTACCGCCGACGGTGCCCGATCCGTCCAGCTCACCGTGACGGTGCGGATCAGCCACCAACGCGAAGACGTCTTCGGCCGAGGCCGGCACCTCAACAGTGCGCGCGACTTGGCGAGGCCCTTGCTCAACCTGTTCGACCGTCATACTGCTCAGCCTAGGTGGAGGCTGTCTCTTAGACGGTGTTTCCGGCCTGACGCGCTGCACGTGGGTCTTTTAGGAGCGGCGTCGATGCAACGAATTGCCGCTACGCGGGGTCGACAAGAGCGCCGTCATCCTCGTCGCTCCAAGACTCAACAAGCGTGATTCGCCCGCGCGAATCGCGAATCGAAAGCACGAGCGCAATGATCGCGGTCGCGATTCCGATAACGCCCAGGGGGTTCGCGATACCAATAGCGATATCCAACGCAGGCTGTGTGGGTCCGCTGATGATTGTCTGCAAACCGCGAGGTGTTGAATCTGGAAGCGTGAGCCCCAACAAGAGTCCGATAACGCCTGATACAAGAAAAAACACGTATGTTATCGCGCGAGTTTCGAACCCTCGACGTGCCGTGCGTCGTACCGCGAGCCCCGTGAACACCAGCAAGGCGGCAAAAATCACACCCAGCGTCGCCGCGTAGATGATGGTGAGGTCGCCACCGATCCCGAAGAGGTGGCGGCCGAAAGAGATCCACGCGGCCACCGCGATACCAGCAACCACGACCACGCCACCCATGTGCCCTGAGCGCGAGGCACTAGGCGTCGCGCGAACTCGAATTACGCTGTACGTCATCACGCGCTCTCAATCACTGTGCTCGTTACAACCGTAGCCATGGAAGTGCTTGCGCGTGCGCACCTCCACAGATGGACAAGCCCGCGAACCGCGAAATACGCGACGCTATCCGACAACACACCGCTGCGTGCTTTCTCTAGACGGAATCTGGCAAGATGCCGCAAGCCTGAGTTTCATCCTTTCCGTGCTCCGGTACCGCGATGATCTCGGCGTCAGCGGCGCGGCCGGCTTGCGCGCTCAGCAGTATTCTGAATGGCGCGGTTCAAGTCGACGATCAAACGCAGTGCGGGAGCCCCCTTGTTGTCCAGCAGCAATGTGTCCGAGCGGACCAACCCATTCAGAGCGACGAGGACATTCGCAATCGCCCGGGGTGATCCGCAGACCTGTCGGACGCACTCGGTGATGTCGTGCCCTTCATCGATGGTCCGAATCTTCTCGACTGTCTCCACGACAGTGCGGTCGACAATTCGCACGTGAAATGCCTCCGGTTTACGAGCCCGTCTGTCGTCGTGTGCCGCTTTGCGGCAGGCAGGTCCACAAAAGACGCGCGGTCGTCCGGTGATCGCGGCCGGCGGCAGCGCCGCGCCACACCGGACGCACTGGGTCGAGGTCATTCGTTGGATGTTGAATTTCTGCAGGTCGCTCACACGTTCGCGGTCGTCAATGGAGTGCCGTCGCGGGACTGAAACAGCAGCCCATCCAGGCCCAGGCTCCCGAATTTGGCGAGCCGCCGGCGCACGGCGTCGGCGGTGAATGTCGGCAGTGCCACAACACGCGTGGACTGCGCGGTTTTGGGATGGTTTTGCCGGAAGGTCAGTTCGCCGTTGCGACTGACGATGGTTCCGGCCAGACGAATGGAGGGCACGGCACTGGTGATGTCAATGTCCCGGCGTCGGATGGCGAGGACCTCACCGATCCGGGCCGAGGTTCCGAGCATCACCTCGATGATCGCGCCGAGCTGGCCATCGGGTTTGGGGCCAGAGATATGGTTGGCGGCGCTCTCCCATTGCGCGATCGCCGCGCGGATGACATTCACCTCTGGGGCGGTGAGGGCATTTGGCACGTGTGGCTCGCGGTGGAGGCGGGAGACATGGTCCATTGGGTTGCGGGGGAGTACCTCGTGCCGCACGGCCAGTTCCAATGCCAGCCGCAGCACGACCCGCGCCTGTTTCGCTCGGCTGTAAGAGAGCTTCGCGAGTTGCTTGATGAATTTGTCGCACCGGGCCACGCCGATCTCCCGCAGCGCCAAGTTGTCGAAGCTCGGTGAGACCAGGGTGCGCATGTTGCGCTCGTACACGTTGCGGGTGGTCCGGGAGATGCGATCCTCCAAGTCGATGTCGTCCAGCCAGTACGTCACCAGGTCTTTGAACAGGCTGTCGGGCGTCAGCGCCGTGTCGGCGGGTTGGAACAGGTCCCGGTCGGCGAGCTTGGCCTTCAACGCCCGCTCGGCGGCGTTGGCCGTGACACCGGTGGCTTGCACCAGGCGCGCGTGTCCCAGTCCCGGTAGCGGGTTCGCGCCGCGTACCTGCCGGTCGGTGTCTGGCGGGTGTTGATGTCGCCGAAGGTGCCGATCGTGGGCCTCTGCCGGGCCATCTCAGCTCACCGCCGATCGGTGCGCCTGGGCTCGCTGGAGGAGGGCTCGCGCTGCTGGGCGATCCAGGCTCGCACGTCGGAGATGGCAAACTTCAGATGCTTGCCGAACCGGTAGGCCGTGGGGCCTTTGCCGTGCACCCGCCAGTCGTAGACCGTGGAGATGGGGATGCCCAGGTAGGCCGCCAGCTCGGCAACGTTCGAGCCCCCAGTCGTCGGTGGGAGGGGAGGTTAGCTTGTCGTCGTGGATACTCATGCCCAGAAGGTGTGCACGACGATCCCGAACGATCGGGAGGTACCGAAACCGACGTCGGTGCCTCGGACGACAGAGCCGAATCACCGGCTCTGGAACGCTGAAAGTGAAGACGTAGTGATGACTTAATCAAATCTTTAACCTAAAAAGTCCCGGAAACCCTTGAGCTTCCGGGACTTTTGGTATCTGTGGGCTGTTTGCGGAACCCAGCAGGGCGCGGATGGTCGGTGACTGTGGAATTCATTTTCCTCTGCAGTCCCCATTCTTTTCCTCCAGCGCTGCCGGGGCACGATCTCTGGCTTGCTCAGATCGGATCGAGTGCGAATCGCGATTTCATTCGCGGCTCAGCGGTGTTAAAGACAAATGCAGCTTGTTTGAGGTGGGATAGCGGGATCGCTTCGCGTCGAAGTCAGCATCCGTCGCGTAGATCACATTCGGGCGGCCCCCCGGCAACCATCCCGGCACGATCGGACCTGCCCAGTTCGCGCTGATGGAGGCGCTAGCACACGATTGCGGTGATCGCTGCCCATTCTGCTGATTCGCCGTTCCCTGGGTCAACGAACTCAACTGGGAGATCCGCGACAAGTGTCACGACCTGTGAATGGGAACTGACAGGATCTCCGTCCAGGGTTTCAGAGAATTCCACAGTCACCTCAGCGGCCTGACAATCTGTTTCCGAGGTAAGCGTCCATGACCAACACCCATTCTCGGCTGAGCACAGACGGGCGGTGGCTGCCTCATCCAGATCTTCTTGAAGAACGCTGTCGTAAATATCGACATTTGACGTGGCATTGCCAGCATTATCTTGTTCAGTAGTTGTCGATTGGCTGACGCCTACGCCCACAACTATCAAGACGATGATGATGAGGATCAGTGCTACCCAGCCTCCGCTTATTCCACTTTCTGGTGGTGTCGAATCGGCTCGCGCTTGGGGTGTGGTGCGGGGATTCACCGACCAGGCCTGGGCATCACGGACGCGGACAAAGTCTTCAAAGCTCATCGGTTGCGGTTGCGGCGGGCGAGGTTCGGGTGCGAGCAAATGTGAGTGGAGGACGTTTCGGGCTTCGGTGACGCGGACGAACTCTGCTGTTGCAGCTCTGATGTCTGCTGCGGGCGCTCCGGCGAATCTATCTGGGTGCGACATGCGTGAGCGCAGCCTGAACGCCTTGTCGATCTCCGTTCGGGGTGACGAGGTACTGATATTGAGGATCGCTGCAGCGGTGTCGGGGGTCATAAACGTGTTCCCTTCGACTTTAGATATTCTTGGTACGCAACCAGATCCAGGTCGTGTTTGATTGTGAGGGCAGCCTGCCGAATGTTGTTCATGAGTTGAACGTTGATCTGTCTGATTCGCATTGAGCCCCGGATAATCTGGATCGGGCCCCAGACAATGGCACCCCAGAAGACCAGTGAGACTCCGCCTCCTGATTCTGTTGCGGCCGCATGGCCCGCAAGGGTGAGTGCAATACCGCCAACAAGGAATACTGATCCAATCCAAATGGACCGGTGGGCCGGCGCGAGATGCTTCCGGGCAAATCCCGGCCATACGGCTTCGTTCTTGCGCCAGAACACCCATCCCAACGGAGCTTGAGGGCAGCCAGGATTTGGAATCCACCCCAGCGGAGATGGAAAGCCTAAGTGGCCGGTAACCCAGGCCGCTGACGGTGTTGGCCAATTAGGAGGGGTCTGAAACAGGAGGGGAAGATCGTTAGTGAGCACGGAATCGTCGGGCATAAGGTGAGGCTAGTGGATTGGACGTTGCGAGTGGGGACTCGCAAGTCAACGCGCGCTTCTCAACTGTTGAGCTAGCTAAATGCCAGCACTCGTGAACCGGCGTTATCCTGCACTCGCCCGGCCCTTGACGCGGCCCGCATCGCATTGATCGAGGCAACCTCGACCGCTGACCTGACGGCCACTCCGTCAAAATAATAGGACCGTTCCGCGGATGACGACGAGAGAGAGTTTTCGCGGATTATGGCAAGAGCTACGCGCGCAAAGCGTCAGCCGAGAGCCATATTTCTGTCGCGACTGTTGCAAGTTCGAGCGCTCTGGCACTGATGCGGCTCTCATCCCACGAATCGCTATTAGCGACAGCGAAGTTGCTGACTAGCGTGTTCTGCTTCGCGAACTCGGTTCGTTTCACTGACCACGCAACATTTGAAAGATGTCTATTGAATGATCCTGTGACGAGTGTCAGGTTGCCGAGGCGATTCACTGCTCGATTGCGCTCATCGCTAGCGTTCAGCCAGGTTGGATCGTTTTCGTCTTTCATTATCGGCATACCTTTCTCCAAGAATGGCCAGTTCGATTCCCAGGACTGCGGCATCACGTGTTCGACCTGAAGTTTGGAGTAGTCGATGCTTGCGGACGGCTGGTGGGGGTCATTCCTTCGAAGATGTACGTCGATCGCCGATAGCAGCAACGCTATTCGAGGTTGACCGATATACCCGTAGAAACGATTGTCTCGAAACGCAGCTCCTACCTCGCGGTCAGTCGGCCACGCGTGCGCACCTCGTTGGAGGGAATCGATGATCGCGTTGGCGACATCGCTCTCAGCCTCAATGGCCCGTTTGGCATCATTCAGCACACGGGTCAAGTGCGCCCCATACCCACGCGTCTGGAGTCCGAGAAATGCACGACGCAGGGCCCAGGACTCGATCGCATGAACAGCGCGTACGTGATCCGCCGAAGTAAGCCGGTCAAGAGGTACCGCCCGCAGCCAAGCTAGGAGCGGGACAGCCGTTGCAATGTCGAGGTTTCGTATCCGCTCGTAGGCCGTTTTGAGTTCAACTTCGGCCACCGTAATGTGGCCATAGATTGCTTCATACGCGGTGGAGAAGCGAGCAAGACTTTGAAGCACTTCTTCTGTGCTCGGTCCGTCGTTGAGATATGCACGTGCCTCGGCGTATAGGTGGCTGACACTTGCTTCTTTGCCCAGTTCAGCTGTAAGCCACACGGAAAGGAGGACGTCTCGGCGTCCACGCTGGGCGTGGCCGCGGCCGACTTCTTCCTTCCACCAGATGTCGTCGAAATGGGCCCAGTATTTGTCGTACAGCGTCTCGACGTCGGCGGCGGCCAGCTCGCCGCGGAGAAACAAGAGATTTTTTACCAAGTCGATTGCTGACAGTGGCGTTTGCCGACCATTCAGCACCTCGAAAATGACCTGCGCATCGTCGTTGTCTTCGAGATCGATGACAACCAGCTTGAAGAGCGTAGATAGGGCATCAGCGAGTGCGTCCACTCGCAGGGTATCGACGCCCTCGTCGTCGGCAACGTACTCGCGTGTCTTCGTCGCGAAGAACGATCGCGCCTGAAGATAGAGGTGATCCGAGTCGTCATACGAAGGTATGGCGTCATCGATCGCAATCGGCCAAACTAGACGATCATTTCGGCGAGGCCAGAGCTTGAACTTCTCCTCTTTGGCCACAACAAGGTACTCCTTGTTAAAGAGCATCTCGCGAAGTTGATGCTGCTTCAGGGAGCCCTCGGCCGTGAGGACGTCGAGTACGCCGCGAACTAGCAACTGGGCTGTAGTGAGGCGCTGCTGCCCGTCAATGACAGATCGCAACGTGATTCCGCCCGCGGGAGAGAGGACCGAGGCCACAACTATCGCGCCCAGAAAGTGCGGCGACACGGTCGTTTCCCTCGCGAGCAGTGCGGAGTCAGTCGCGCCGCTCGTGCGTACGTCGATGAGACGATCCGCTGTCGCCGCAAGGTCTTCAAAAAGCAGCTCCCACTGTCCGTCGCGGCTCCACTCGTAGTCACGCTGAAATGTGGGAATCAGATAGCGGCGGTCCGGCAAAAGGATTTGGCTCAGTGGGTAGGTGTTTGCTTGCACTATTTGACCATATCGGGAGAGCCTCACATTTCCCTTCCCGTCGCTTTTGGTTTCTGCGCTGCGGGTGCCGCCGGCTTGCCCGGCGATGACTCGGGCCAGTGGTTGATGATTTTGACCTTCGGGTTCTTCATCTTCTGGATACCCGGGCCGAAGTTGCCGATTCCTGTTAACGGAGCAATGCGACAGGGCGTCGCGGAGTCGCATTTTTACAGCGCTCCGGTGGTACTGCAACCTTCTTCGCGACCCTTGCCCTTGGAATCAGCAACATGAGTCGGCCGTTCCTGCCCTGCCGATAAGTGCGGTTATGTCAGCACGGCCGAAACCCGCTCGGCCTAGGTACGCCGGTAAAGCGACCGTGCGCTGGCCCTCTTGCCTCGAGGTCTGATAGCTTCATCTTGACCGCCGGGCATCGACGCCTAGCGCAGTCTGGCCACTGCAGTGCAGGCCCCAACCCCATCCAGGAAGGGATTGCACTGCTGTGCCAACCACCAAATGCATCAAGCGCCCGTACCGCTCACCCCGCGCCGCCGCCAAAGCGCTGCACGCCGTTCGCTCCCGCGGAGGCGAATCGCTCCCCGTTGGAATTCATCCGTGCTCTAGCTGCCATGCTTGGCATGTCACTTCCAAACGAACCCGCGGTCGTGAAAAGTGGTGGGACCACCTTGTCCTTGAGTCTGCAGAGCGGGTCGGAAAAAGCCCCACGGACTTGTCGGCTAGGTTCAGCTCACGATAAGACATTCAGGCGGATGCCAGCCAGCCGACATCGATGGCGCCGGCTTGTCACTCCCTTGGAAGAGACGGGCGCGACAATCGACCACGCAGAGCATTGAAGTGGCAGAATCCTCATGAGGTCTTCAACGCCGCCGTTCTTGCATTGACCGCTTGAAACTGTCAGCGCCCACGGGCTACTTTTCAAAGAGCGTCGACACAGCGCGACCGTGACCTTTCGAACCTTGGGAATTGACCAGACCGCGTCCGTTTTTACTTAGGTTCCCACATCACCCGGCGCATCCATGCGCATCCAGGCCGAAGGGTGGCGGAGTGAACGATCTGTTGATCTTCCGGCCGTTGGAACCGCGGTGTCTACGGACCCAACGAAACTGGCGAACTCATCTCGCGACCCCAGCGCCGCATCGCGAGGCCTCTGGTGCGTTGCGACGAGCTGCCGCTTTGGCGTTCCCGCGCCGACCCGCCAGCGCTATTCGGGTAGGGACCTGCAACTACCGATCCGGTGGAACGCGGCTCCTGCCTAAACCCTGGGACGACGGCCGCGGGCTGGACGGAAAAGGATGCAAAACTGGACGACAGGACGGGCAGTGCGTTGATTCACATGGGCGTCCACCCGCCGGCCAAAAGCTAGCGGTCGAGCTACTCGTATTTAGTGGCGACGGCCGTTCGGGGCCCGAATCGCGCCGCTGGTATGTCGCCGTAAAGACGAAATTTCTACTGGCCACGCACAACTAGAATCTCTGGTCGGGGGCAGGCTTCTCGTTTCGGACCAAAGCAGGGCGTTCGACAGTCGAAACTCACACCGTTGCGCGGTGCAAACCGCGGTGCTCCTTACGTTCGGGAGCCATCAATAAGCGCCGCAAGGTCTCCCGGCTTGATCGACGCAACACCAAACTCAGTGGCCTTGGCGGTGACTGCGTTGTCATTAGTGACAAGCACCCAAGTATCGGAGAAGAACATTCCATCGCCGGCTGCAATTGTTGCAAGGATCAAGGCAATTAGCCCCGGGTCAGCAGCGCCCTTGTTCTTATAGAGGTCGATCAGTCGCGTGTCGCCGGGCAGCACGGTGCCCATGACCGCACGAATTTGCTCAAGAACCTCTGGTGTGGGCTCGTGTGCGATCTGAGCGATCGCCGCCTGCTCTGGATTCAGGTCGGCCTCGAACAACACGTCAGCGGTCACTCGGCAGAATGCGTGGAAGAAGTCTGTGCGGATTCGATCGCCTTTCAATGCGACAAGCGCGTTGTTGTCAACAAGATACTTGGTCTCATTCAACCGACGGCCGCCCTGAACTCGTCGATCTGGGAAGAGGAAATCTTATTCAAAAGTGCAATCCGTCGAAATTCGGTTCTGTTTAGTTGCCCGGCATCCAACATCGCGAGCATCCGTCTTGAACACTCAAGGCCGTTGTACTTCTTGAGGGCGTTTACCGCCCGCGGGCTCCGCGCCTGTGACTTCGTTCGGAGCCCGTACTCCGCCTTCAGCGCATCCATGTAGTTTTCAAAAACCTCTCTTGTTATGCAACCAAGTCGGCGTGCACGCATTGCAATGGCGCTTGGTGTCACCTTGAACTCGTCAGCAGCATCTTTCACCGCTTGGAGATCGGGGAAGCGCATGGCTTGAACTATTCCTGCTGGCATCAATAGTTCTGCAGTGAGTTGGTACTCCAACGGAGACGTTTCGTCCTTGGTATGGCCGTTGTAGTTGACCGGGGCGAAAGTCTCGCGCGCGATCAGGACCGTCAGTAAAACGAGAGTGAAAAGCTTGCGACCAGCAGGTTCCAAGTGCTCGCCTTCGTCTCCGGTGGCCAGGAAAATAAACGGAACTTTCTTATCCTTGATCGTCATCCCGCTGAACTTCGCGTGCCTTGGCATTCCCTGCGGCATATGGTCCTTTGCGCTGCGTGACACGAAGATCTGTTTGGCCTCAAGTCGGACGATCAGCAACTCGAGGGCAGCTTCTTTGTTCTTTGCCGCTCGAATGTCGGCTCCTGTCAAGCTGATGGCGTCCATCAGGCGGTTCGCGTCGTCTTGCACTGTCCCACGCGAATTCCTAAGGAGTCCGACAATGGGATTCTTGACCAAGCTGGCGTCGTTGACACGGAGCAGTTCCTGCTTGCGCAGTAAATCCTTGACGATGAGCTCGACATCGCACAATTCGACTCGGTGACGAGAGTGCATCGAGAACGAAGCTTTGGTGAAGCCTGACATGAGCTTCTTGGTTTTCAGCTTGATTTGAGCCTCGACAACGCTCAGTGGGGCGAAAAATAGCGGATACGGGATCTCCGCCTGTCTGGCGAGCTGGAGAAATTCATTGAACGGAAGAGGTCTCCCTTTAAGCGCGTGGTTCACGCCGGCGCGCTCGGACACGACTGAGTTTTTGAACAAGGCGACGAAGACCTTTCGCTCAAGAGTCACCGGCGTTCCCTTCAGTGTCAAAACAACTGTCATCACGGCCCTCCCTCGTGGAATTTGTCCCAACTTCAAAACATATGGGCTATCAGATTCCGCTGCCCAGTCGACACACCTGACGAGCACCCCCCATAGGGCCAGCATTGGTGCAAGCATGCCGTGTGAGCTGCCGGAAACACCTCATAATGCGAGCGTGCGCATGTTGCGCTCATACAGAATGCGGGTGGTCTTGGAAATTCGATCCTCCCCTTCGTTGTCGTCCAACCAGAACGTCACCAGGTCAGGGAACGGGCTGTCTGGAGTCAGAAAGACGTTCTTTGGCTGTACCTGACTCCGGTCAGCGACTCTGCCCTTCAACGCGCGCTCGGCTGCCTTTGCAGTGGCGCCCGTGGCCTGCACTCGGCGAGATTGGGCATTCCAATCCCGGTAGTGGGTTCGCGCCTCGAACTGGCCCGACGGCCTGATGCGGGTGATGATGTCGCCGAAGGTGCCGATCGTCTGACGCGGCCGCGACATCAGTTCACCGCCGAGCAGGGGTGCGGGGCTGCCCAGACGGTTCGCGCTGCTGTGCCATCCAGGAGCGCACGTCTGAGATCGCAAATTTCAGGTGCTTGCCGAACCGGTACGCGACGGGGCCTTTGCCGTGCACGCGCCAGTCGTAGACGGTCGAGACCGGGATGCCGAGGTAGTTCGCCAGCTCGGCGACATCCATCAGCGGCTCCAACGAGACGGCGGTTGAATTGTTTTCGTTCGTGTTCATATTCCGTAGGTGCGACCGGCGTACCTAAGCAATCAAAGGGGAACAAATGTGACGTGGTCGTCTCGCGCGCCTGAGCCGCCAGAGGGCAATCTCGGAGGGGTTTTTGATGGGTTTTCGATGGGATGATCAATTCTTTAACCTAAAAAGTCCCGGAAACCCTTGAGTTTCCGGGACTTTTGGTAAATGTCGGGCTGACAGGATTCGAACCTGCGACCCCTTGACCCCCAGTCAAGTGCGCTACCAAGCTGCGCCACAGCCCGCTACTTCCACAACGCGATTTCAACTCTCAAAACCTGCGGAAGACAACTGTAAGAGCTTACCGCCTAATGGGAGTCCTCTTGAACACAACGTCTGAACGCTCACCAGCGCTAGCATCTGCTCATGACAGAGACAGCGGATGCGGATCCCAACGACGGTCGAGACGAATCACCCGTTGAGCGCCTCGATCGCAATTGGAGCGACACGCTCCAAGAGCTCCGAGTCACGCAGACCGGTACCCAAATCATCACGGGTTTTCTCTTGACGCTGGCTTTTCAGAACAGATTCACCGACCTCGACCGTGATCAAGTCTTCATCTACCTCGTGCTCGTGGTGCTGGCGGCCGTGAGCACGATCCTGGGTCTGGCCCCCGTGAGCCTGCATCGAACCCTGTTCCGTAAGAAGGCCAAGGCCGAGCTGGTCGCCACCGCCCATCGGTTGCTCATCGCCACTCTGGGTGTGCTCGGGCTCGTCGTTGCCGGCGTCGTGCTGCTCATTTTCGATGTCGTCGTTTCGAGAGGCGCCGGTTTCATTGCGGGTGGCGCAACACTCCTCGTCATCATCGCGATCTGGGTTCTCCTTCCGAGAGCCGCTCGGCCTGATCGAACCTCACAACATCGTTGAGCGGATGCTGGGGGAGCTGCCCGCAGGCCAGCGCGCCTCGCTCGGCCTCGCCATCTAGAAGCGCGGCTATTCGGCCGGCTGCGCGCCCCGCCGGACTTAGCGTCTGATTTCAGCTTCGGGGCGCAGTCGGATGAGCCGCTGCGGGCCATCCTCTTTCAGCTCGGCCAGGTCGCTGCGCGAGGAGAGAAAGTCGGTGAAAGACCGGAAGCCGAGCGGCTTCTCGTTGAAGGAGGGGTCCATGCGGCGCATCTGATTTTTGATCGTGCCCGTGTTGAGCCACTCGTCGGCGTCACCCTTAGCGTGACCGATCTGCAGCGCACGCACCAGGAGCTCCGTGGCCAGCGTCTGTGGGTCAATATCGTCGCCGGCCTCAGGCTCGTCGAACTGCGCGTCTTCGGTGTGCGAAAACATGGGATTAGTGGCGAAAAGACGGGCCTGGATGGGCGCCGGCTCGGGTGCAATCTCGGCAGCTTCCGGGGCCTTCCTGCTGGCCTTGGGCCTTTCCGTAATGGTCGTGACGGTCGCCTTGCCAATTCCGGGCAGCGAGTCGTAGTCCTCGAACTCGTCGCACGCAGCGGCGAGTGAGGTGCTCGTTGAGCCCGCAACGCCGATGCCGACCACGAAGCGACCGAGCCGCTTCGACTTTTGGGCGAGGGCGATGTAGTCGGAGTCGCCGGCGATGATGATCACGTGGGTCAGGTCGGGCAGTCGAAAGAGGTCTTCGACCACGTCGACGGCCAAACGGATGTCGGCACCGTTCTTGGTTCCGCGGGTGGTCGTGGTGAACAGCTGGGTTAGGTCTACCGCGCGAGACATGAGTTGGCGCTGGTAACTCGCATTGACGGGCACTGACCAGTCGGCGTAGGCACGGTTCACAACCAAGGTGCCAAACGACGCTGCAAAGTCGATGATGGCGTTGAAGTCCACCGTCGCGGCGGCGAGCCGTGCGGCGACCTCGGGGTCGGCATTCGGACTCGACTTATTGAAATCACGGATGCCGTCGCGCTGAAAAGCGTTACGCCCGTGCAACTGCTGATAACGCGAGATGACGATGTTGTCGAAGTCGATATAGAGGCCGACGCGCGCATCGTTGGGTTCAGTCATAGTGAGCTCCTTAGCCACAGGCGGAAGACTCAGTTGCGATCCGGTATGTCCAGTCTGCGCCGCGCGGCGGGGGCAAGGCAACTCGGCTTCCCACTTGCACCAGCAATCGACTGCTGCCATGAGGCGTCGTGGGCCACCAGAATTTGTTGAGAACCGGTGAAAGACGGATGCTTGAACCATGAAGCACACGAACGAGACCTCACCCATCGAGACCGACCACGATGCGGAGGCGGCATCCGCTGTTCACGCCCCTCGCGATCCCGGCACGGTCGAGGAATTCTGGGACGAACGCTACGCCGACATGGCACAGCTGTGGAGCGGGCAGCCGAACGCGACACTGCTGACTGAGGTGCAAGGATTACCGGCCGGCCGCGCGCTGGACGTCGGCTGCGGCGAAGGAGCGGATGCCCTCTGGCTGACGGAACACGGGTGGCGCGTCACCGCGCTGGACGTGTCGCGGGTGGCGCTCGACCGGGCAGCCGCCCAGGCCGCCGTTCGCGGAGTGCAGGTGAACTGGCTACACGCCGGCCTGGTCGAGGCGGCGCTACCGCCGGCAACCTTCGATCTGGTTTCTGCGCAGTACCCCGCGTTGCTGCGCACCGACGAGAATGTTGCCGAGCACGCGTTGCTCGCGGCGGTCGCCCTCAATGGTGTGCTGCTCTTTGTGCATCACCCCGCCCCGACGGAAGAGGAGGCCGCGGCCCACGGTTTTCATGCCGACGACTATGTGGGCCCGGCCCAGGTCGCTGCGCTGCTGGACGACAACTGGCAGGTTGAGGTCGATGAGACCCGGCCGCGCCATGTAGCGTCCGGTGCCGGGTCGCATCACACCCACGACGTTGTCCTGCGGGCTCGACGACTGCGCTGATCGGCCACGTGTAGATTGTGGCCGGCGCTCCGCGGTCGCAGCGAGGTTTGGCAAGTACTTTGGGCAGCCCCGGCCCGCGAGCAGTCTGCCGATAGGGTGATCACTATTATGCAGATTCGCGACATTGGCCTGTCGGCGCTCAAGGGCGGCCCACACACGACGCGCAAAAACGTGCTGCTCGAAGCATACGGTCCGGTGGGGGACCGGCTCTTCGCGGTCGTTGACCTCGCGAACGGCCGCGTGTTGAAAACCGTTGAGCATCCGTTATTGATCACCTGCCGAGCCCGGTGGCATGACGGGGAGTTGTCGGTCAACATCGGCGGGCAGCAGATTGCCGCGAAACCCGAGTTCAACGGTCAAAATGTCACACTCGACTATTGGGGTCGCTCCGTTGGCATGCAGGTGATTGACGGGCCGTGGGCCCGGGCATTCTCTCGTTTGCTCGGGAAGGATGTTGCTGTGGCACAGATCAACGCCCCAGGCGGCGTGGTCTACGGCGACTCCGTCACCATCGTGACGACGAGTTCGCTTCGCCGGCTCGCCGATGAGGCGGCCACGACCGTTGATGCTCGCCGGTTTCGGGCGACGTTCACAATTGACACGGGCGACGCGGCTGCACAGGTTGAAGATTCCTGGGCTGGTCGTGAACTCGACGTGGGCAGCGCACGCCTGCTCGTGGGCGCCGGCATTCCTCGCTGCGCGGTCATCGATCTGGAGCCCGACACCGGCGCGCGCGGCACGAACCTGCTGAAGACCCTCGCCCGCTTGAATGGGAGTGACATTCCATTCGGCGTCTACGCCCAGGTCATTCGCCCGGGAAGTGTCGGCTGCGGCGACCAGGTGCGATTAGTTCCCGGTAGCTGACGGGAGGCCGGGCTCACAGCGACACTGTCCGTGGATCGTATCGGTGCCGGCCTCGAAGCGGCAACAGGTCAGGGAGCGATCTGCTTGACCGGGCGCATGAGAATCTCCTGGATGAGCACATTGGCCGGCTGCGCAAAAGCGAAGACCAAGGCCCGGGCTACGTCTTCGGACTGCATCGCTTCCAGCTGGGTGCGGCGGGTCAGGAGGGCATCGCTGACGTTCTCGCCGAACTCGGTCCAGACGGCGCCCGGTTCAAGAACTGAGACGCGGATTCCCTCTTCGCCAAGTTCTTTGCGCAGGGCATCGTGAAAACCGACGACGGCATACTTCGTCGCGCTGTACACCGACCAGGTTGCTGCGCCGTATCGGCCGCCGACGCTCGAAACGGAGCAGATCATTGCGCCGGCGCGACCGCGCATGAGCGGGATGGCCGCCTGGGTGCAGTTCAGCACGCCATACAGGTTTGCATCGATCATTGACTTCCAGTCAGCGGGGTCGCTGCTTTCAAATGGCGAGCTGATGCCCAGGCCGGCGTTGTTGAAGAGCAGATCCACCCCACCGAAACGACTCTTGATCGTGGCGAACATCGCAGTGACCGCGGCGGCATCCGCGACATCGAGCTGCATAACCGTGGCGGAGTCTCCGAGCTCGGTGGCCAGCTCCTGCAACCGTTCCACGCGCCGGGCGACCAGGATGACGTGGGCACCCTCTTCGACCAGAAGACGCGCTGCGGCTGCTCCAATTCCGCTGGAGGCTCCCGTGATAACAGCGATTTTTGCGGTCAGATCCTGCATTTTCATGTGTGTGGCTCTCTTGCTCGTGAGGAGGCAAGAATGGCGACCCGGCGCTGATCCATCAGGCGGTGGAAACAGAAGACACGGTGCAGCTTTACACCCGACAGACGCTGGAGAGCCCAGACTTGCACGAATACTCAATTGTACAGTTCATGATTCCAGCCAGCAGCGCTCGCCGCTGCCCATACGCTGAGCTCCTGATCGACGACGGGCGGGCCGCCGTGTCGGCATTTTCGGAGCATAAACGCCAGTTGTCGGGCCGCCTCCCAACTTCGACGCGCGGTGGCGGGAGATACTGGAGTGATGGACGACAAAGATACCCTCGCGGATTTTCTGCGCTCAGCCCGGGCCCGCCTGACGCCGGCCGATGTCGGCCTGCCGGTCAACCCCCACGCGGCCGCCCGACGGGTACCCGGACTGCGCCGTGATGAAGTAGCCGGCCTAGCCGGTGTGAGCGTTGACTACTACGCGCGTATGGAACAGGGCCGGGTGACGCAGGCATCCGATGCCGTTGTCAATGCGCTCGCCGGGGTGCTGCACTTGAATGAGGCGGAGCGCAGCTACCTGTTCTCGCTGTTATCCGCCTCGACCGGCGGTCGCATCCAGCAGCGGCGGCGCACCCACGCGGTTCGGCCGTCGGTGCGCACCATCATGGATTCCTTCACGACGCAGCCGGCATTCGTGCTCGGCGTCGGCATGGATGTGCTGGCCATGAATGACCTCGCCAAGCTGCTGCTGAAGGACTTCACGAAGAGCTCGGGACTCGGGCGCAGCATGGCCAGATGGACCTTCCTCGACCCGTCGGCGCGCACGCTGTACCTGGACTGGGAGATCGTGGCGTGCGATGTGGCGGCTATGCTCCGTCACGATGCGCGGTCTCACCCCAACGACCGGGCCCTCAATGAGCTGATCGGTGAGTTGACCGTCAAGAGCGACGAATTTCGCGCGTGGTGGAGTCAGCACCGCGTGTGGGAGTGCACGTTCGGCGTGAAGCGCTTCGTGCACCCGATCGTGGGCCGGGTCGATGTGGACTACGAGACCTTCCCGGTTCCGGGCGAACCAGACCAGCAACTCTTCGTTTACAGCACCCAGCCGGAGTCGGCCTCAAGCGACGCGCTGCGCATTCTGGCCTCCTGGCGCACAGATCAGACGGATGCCGCCGCGCTCGAGTCCTTTCGCTGAAGGTCTAGAACCCTTCGGGCAGACGCGGAACATACGATGCCTCAAGGCGCGCGCGCTCGTCGGCGCTGAGCTCTAGGTCGAGCGAAGCGATGGCATCGTCGAGGTGCTGCGGCTTCGTGGCGCCAACGATCGGCGCCGTCACGGCGGGGTTGCCCGACACCCAGGCCAGGGCGACCTGCGCTCGCGGCACTTCGCGTTCAGCGGCGATTGCGGCGACGACCGATGCAACAGCACGATCGCCGTCCTCTGCCTGTGCGTATAAGGTCTGGCCGAACAGGTCCGTCTCGGTGCGGGCGGTCGTTTCGTCCCAATCCCGAGTGAGCTTTCCACGCGCCAGCGGGCTCCACGGGGTGAGGCCGATGCCGGCATCCACTGCGAGGGGGAACATCTCCCGCTCCTCTTCTCGGTTGATCAGGTTGTACTGGCTCTGCATCGACACGAACGGGGTCCAGCCGTTCACCTGCTGCAGGCGCAGCGCCTTGGCAAATTGCCAGGCAAACATCGAGGAGGCGCCCAGGTAGCGTGCCTTACCGGAGCGCACCACATCGTGCAGGGCTTCAAGCGTTTCCTCGAGGGGAGTGAATGGGTCGAAACGGTGCACGATGTAGAGGTCCACGTAGTCGAGGTCGAGGCGGCGCAGGCTATTATCGATCTCCTGCAGCACCGCTTTGCGTGACAGGCCGCGCTGGTTGGGGCCCTCGCCGACGGGCGCGTAGACCTTCGTCGCTACAACGACCTCGTCCCGGTTCGCGTACTCCTTGAGTGCGCGGCCGAGGATTTCTTCGCTTGACCCGGCCGAGTACCCATTCGCGGTGTCGAAGAAGTTGATCCCGGCTTCAACGGCCTGACGGATGAACGGCCGGCTGGTCTCCTCGGTCAGCGTCCAGGCATGGTTGCCGCGTTCCGGCTCGCCATAGCTCATGCAACCCAAGGCCACCGGCGAGACATCCAGACCGGTGCTGGCGAACTTCACGTACTTCATGGGACTCCTTTAATGACGGATGCCCCGGGCCGCGTTAAAATCTGCGGCCCGGGGCGGTTCGTACCTGGGTTTTTTATCGACCTGCGCGGCTTATGCCGCGCAGGTCGGGGCGCCTACGCGTCGGCGCGGGTCTCGTTCGCAAACGTGGCCACGTCGATAACGAAACGGTAGCGCACGTCGCTGCGGATAACACGCTCGTATGCCTCGTTCACCTGATCGACCGAGATGATCTCAATGTCGGCTCCGATTCCGTGGGCGGCACAGAAGTCGAGCATTTCCTGGGTCTGGCGGATGCCGCCGATCTTGGAGGCTGCGATGGAGCGACGCTGGGCGGCGAGCCAGACCATCTTCACGCTGTCGGGCTCGGTGGGGATTCCGACGTGCACGAGTGTGCCGTTGAGGGCGAGCAGCTTCAGGTAGCCCTCCAGTTCGAGGTTCGCGGCCACGGTGTTCACGATGAGGTCGAAGTGGTTCTCGAGCTCGGTGAAGGTGGTCGGGTCGCTGGTGGCGTAGTAGTGATCTGCGCCGAAACGCAGGCCGTCTTCCTTCTTGCTGAGGGTCTGGCTGAGTACGGTGACCTCGGCGCCGAGCGCGTGGGCGATCTTCACACCCATGTGTCCGAGGCCGCCCATTCCGAGGATGGCGACCTTCTTGCCGGGGCCGGCCTTCCAGTTCGTTAGGGGGGAGTAGAGCGTGATGCCGGCGCAGAGCAGGGGAGCGGCCTCGGAGAGCTCGATGCCGTCGGGAATGCCGAGCACGTAGTTCTCATCGACGACGATCGCGGTGCTGTAGCCGCCGTTGGTGGGAGTGCCGTCGTGGTTGCGGTCGTTGTAGGTACCGACCTCGCCCTTCAGGCAGTACTGCTCCTCGCCGGCGAGGCAGTTGGCGCACTCGCGGCAGGAGTCGACGAAGCAGCCAACGCCGACGCGGTCGCCCACGCGGTAGCGGGTGACGTCGCTGCCGACGGCGGAGACGATGCCGGCAATCTCGTGGCCGGGAACCATCGGGAACAGGCCAACGCCCCACTCGTCGCGAGCCTGGTGGATGTCGGAGTGGCAGATGCCGGCGAACTTGATGTCGATCGCCACGTCGTTGGCGCCGGGGGTGCGCAACTCGATCGTGGTGCGAACGAGGGGCTGGTTGGCCGCGGGGGCGGCGAGGGCAGGAACGGTGGTCGTCATAAATAAATCTTTCAGTACCGAAGATGAAATGCGAGGGAACCCCGTGCCGGAGCACGTGTCGACGGTGACATCCGCTCGCACAACGTTACGCGGTGCCACCGACCTGATCGTGGCTGGAACGTGGCACTGTCTGACCTACCCACGGGTCGGCGAAGGCTGCGGCCAGTGCCCAAGGCTCAAAGAGTTATTCTGAATAGACATCGCATCTTGTCTGCGTGCCTGTCGTCGGACGGCGATTGGTTCTTGAAAGGTCTGCCTGCAATGCCAGAAATATTGCGTGAATCGCCCGCAACTGCACCAACAATCCACCTCCTCGGCATCACCGCCTGCCCCACGGGCATCGCCCACACCTACATGGCCGCTGAAAAGCTCGAGGCGTCCGCCGCTGAACTGGGCTATTCCATGAAGGTTGAGACGCACGGTTCCGTTGGAGTCGAGAATACGTTCACGCAGGCCGATATCGACCGAGCGGATGCGATCGTCATCGCGGCCGATACCCAGATCGACCTCGACCGCTTCGACGGCAAGCGCCTCATTTCCGTGCCGGTGGCCGACGGCATCCACCACCCCGCCAAGCTCATTGCGGATGCCCTGGCCGCCGAGCCGCGCATCGGAACGGCTGCTTCGCCCGGGTCAACGGCCGGGGCGCGTCCGACCGGTGGTTCTAACTTCGGTGCCACGCTGTACCGGTCACTCATGAATGGCGTTTCATTCATGATCCCGTTCGTTGTCGTCGGGGGACTCCTGATTGCCGTCTCTCTCTCGCTCGGTGGAGTCGCGACCCCACAAGGGCTGGTCATCCCCGAAGACAGCTTCTGGTTCACGATCAACAGTATCGGCGCGCTGGGGTTCACCCTCATGGTGCCCATCCTCTCGGGCTTCATCGCCTACGCGATCGCCGACCGCCCAGGGTTGGCCCCCGGGATGATCTGCGGCTGGATCGCCACGACCGGTTCGTTCTACAACTCTGAATCGGGCGCCGGATTCATCGGCGGCATCGTCGTCGGCTTCCTCGCCGGCTTCGTGGCCCTCGGAATCAAGAAAATCCCGGTGCACCGCTTCATTCGCCCGATCATGCCGATCCTGGTGATCCCGGTGCTGACAACCGTGATTGTGGGCGGCGCTTTCGTGCTCGCCCTCGGCCAGCCCATCAGCTGGGTCTTCGAAAGCATGACCACCTTCCTGACCGACCTCGAGGGCGGCAGCGTCGTGGTATTGGGCCTCATCCTAGGCGCCATGGTGGGCTTCGACATGGGCGGCCCGGTCAACAAAACCGCGTTCCTTTTCGGCGGGGCACTTATCGCGGCGGGCAACTCGGCGCCCATGGGAATGGTCGCCGCTGCCATCGCCGTGCCACCCCTCGGCATGGGGATCGCGACGCTCATCCGTGGTCGCTACTTCTCCAAGCCCGAACGTGAGGCCGGCATCGCGGCCCTCTTCATCGGTTTCTTCGGAATCACCGAGGGAGCCATCCCGCTTGCTGCCGCCAAACCGCTTCAGGTCATCCCGGCCAACATGATCGGTGGGGCGATCGCCGGCGGTATCGCCGCCTTATTTGCGGTGACCAACGCTGTGCCCCACGGCGGACCAATCGTTGCCGTCTTCGGCGCCGTTTCCGGGATCCCCATGTATTTCGTGGCCATGCTCCTCGGGTCGGTTGTGACCGCGCTGGTCGCGGTTCTGTTGCTTGGGATCTCAGCGCGCAGGGGTGTACGGCGGGAATCGGCCAGAGCATCCGTCGCCGGTGCAGCTGTGGCCGACGCGCAGCCACTCGCCGCGCAGCCCCAGCCCGCGCCCGCAGTGAAAAAGACGGTTCTCGACTACATCGATGAGCGCACGATCGTGCTGGACCCAACGGATACCGACCGCGACGACATGATCCGCACCCTCACTGGGCTCATGAGCAGCACGGGACGGGTAACCGACGAGGCACTCGTGGCACAGGCCGCATTCGACCGGGAGGCGAGTGGGACGACCGGTATCGGCGACGGAATCGCTATCCCGCACGCGAAGTCCAACGGCGTGAGTTCACCCGTTCTCGCCTTCGCGCGCAGCCGCGACGGCATCGACTGGAACTCGCCCGACGGCTCGAAGGCGCGGCTCATCTTTATGATCGCCGTGCCGGAGGCTGCGGCCGGAACCGAGCACCTCAAGGTGTTAGCTCAGCTCTCCCGAGCGCTCATGAAGCCGGCCTTCCGGGCTGCGATCCAGTCCGCTGAGACTGCGGCCGACGTGCTCGAGGCGCTCAGCGTTCAGGTGGGGGTGCCCGTCGCCGCCGCCGTGAAGCGACCCTAGAACGCACCGCGACGACGCGGCGGCTGCCGGAGGCGGTGCGCTCGCGTTGTCACGGCATCCGCTCGTCACTCGCAGGATTCTGGTTCACATCGAGGGAGGATGGGGTCATGGCAAACAATGAGCACGCGCAGTGGGTCAAGAACTACCAGCCGGGCGTTCCCGCTGAGATTGAACTCCCCACGGAGTCCCTCGTGGCTATGCTCGAGCGTTCAGTGGCCGAGGCCGGCACCCACCCTGCTCTGGAGTTTTTCGGGCGTCGAACGAGCTACACCGAACTTGGCGACCAGATCGACCGGGCCGCGGAGGGATTGCGCCGTCTCGGGGTGCTAGCTGGTGATCGGGTGGCCCTGATCTTGCCGAACTGCCCCCAGCACGTCGTCGCTTTCTACGCGGTGCTGCGCCTGGGAGCGGTGGTGGTGGAGCACAACCCGCTCTATACGTCCAGAGAATTACGCCACCAGTTCGAAGATCATCAGGCCCGCGTCGTTATCGCCTGGGACAAGGCGACGGACGCCGTGCGTGAGTTTCCGGCCGACATCGAGATTGACCACGTCGTCTCGGTCAACCTTCTCACGGCGTTTCCCGCCCTGAAGCGCCTCGCCCTGCACCTGCCGGTGAAGAGCCTGCGCGAGTCACGCGCGGCGCTGACGGGCCCGGCTCCGGGCACGATGTCCTGGAAGAAACTGCTCGCTTTCGGCGTTATCGATTCCGAGCATCCGCGACCGTCGGTCGATGACCTGGCCGCCATTCAATACACCTCGGGCACCACCGGAACCCCCAAGGGGGCCATGCTCACCCATTTCAACCTGTATTCCAATGCCCTGCAGGGTGAGGCGTGGATGCACGGAGCGCAGTACCGCAAAGAAATCTTCTATGCGATCCTGCCGATGTTCCACGCATTCGGAATGACTCTCTACCTGACCTACGGCATCCGCAAGCAGGGCCTGCTCGTCTTGTTCCCCAAGTTTGAGCCCGGGCTGATTCTCGCCGCCATGAAGAAGTCGCCGGCCACCGTCTACTGCGCGGTACCGCCGATCTACGAGCGCACGGCGCTCGCCGCGAAGGAAAAGGGAATCTCGCTGCGCTCGTGCAAGTACTGCATTTCGGGCGCCATGAATCTGCCCGATCACGTCGTGGAACTGTGGGAGTCGGTATCGGGCGGACTTCTCGTGGAGGGATACGGCATGACCGAGTCGTCTCCCGTCGCCCTGGGTAATCCGTTTCATGCCAGCCGGCGCACGGGCACTATCGGTGTGCCGTTCCCCTCGACCCTGATGAAAGTGGTCGATCTGGATGACCCGAGCACAGAGGTGCCGGCGGGGCAGCCGGGCGAGTTGTTGTTGAAGGGACCGCAGGTTTTTCAGGGTTATTGGAACAATCCGGAGGAGACCGCGAAGACGCTCTTACCCAATGGCTGGCTGCGCACCGGCGATATCGTGACCGTGGATGAGGATGGCTTCACCACGATCGTAGATCGCGCCAAGGAGCTGATCATCACGGGCGGTTTCAACGTGTCGCCCTCTGAGGTGGAGGCCGTCTTGCGGCTGCACCCGAGCGTCAGTGACGCCGCCGTGATCGGCCGACCGCTCGAACGGGGCGGGGAGATGGTCGTCGCCGCGATCGAACTCAAGGCCGGTGCCACCCTCGACGAGGAGGCATTGCGGGCGCACTGCCGGGAACACCTCGCGGCGTACAAGATTCCGCGACGGATCGTGCAAATCGAGAACACACCGCGTTCGATGCTCGGCAAGGTCTTGCGTAAGCAGGTTCGTGAGCAGGTTTTCCCGCTGCTCTGACATCGGGGTCAACGGTGTTGAGGCCTGGTGGCAGTAGCCCGCCGCAACACGCTTCTTTTCTTGAAGTCGCTCGGGTACCTATGCATCGATTCCACAGACCGAGTGCAGGCGATCGCTTGAGTACTGAGGCTCGTTCGGCTGGTCACATTGACACACGTTCGCTCAGCGACCTAATATGGAATCGATTCCATGGAATCGATTCCACGACCACAATGAGGTGAAAATATGGCGGACATCACGATTAAAGACGTAGCCGCCCGCGCTGGTGTTTCTGCGGCCACCGCGTCCAGAGTGCTCTCGGGCAACCCGGCCACCTCTCCCCAGGCGCGGGAGAATGTCGCCGCTGCCGTCATCGAGCTGGACTACCGGCCCAACGCCCAGGCCAGAGCGCTGCGCTCGACCCACAGCGACTCGATCGGCCTGCTGGTGCCGGACGTGCGCAACCCGTTCTTCGCCGACCTCGCCCATACTGTCGAGCAAGAAGCACTCTCCGCGGGCTACGTCACCCTGCTCGGGAATGCCAACGAGCAGAAGGAACAGCAGGACCGGTACCTGGACACGCTGATCTCCCGGAGGGTGGACGGCATCATCGTGGCGCCGCTCGGTGACGGGAGCGGCAGCATCCATTCCCTGATCGAGCGCCAGATCCCGACCGTTTTCGTGGACCGCGCCGTCGACGGCATCGACGTGCCGAGCGTGACCACCGACAGTGAGGTCGGCATCCGTCAGACCGTCGAACACCTCGCCTCCCTCGGGCACACCCGGATCGGGTATATCTCCGGCCCGCAAGCCACCTCGACCGGACGCGACCGGTTCGCCGCATTCACTTCGACCGTGGCCGCCGCCGGTCTCAGCCAGGACCCCGACTTGGTCTACTTCGGAGACTTCCAGGCGGCGAGTGGCTCGGCCGGCCTGCACGCGTTGCTCGGGCTGAACGACCCACCCACGGCATTGCTTGCCGCGGACAGCCTAATGGCCGTCGGCGCGATCGCCATCCTGCACAAGCTAGGTCTGCGCATAGGCACGGACCTCGCGCTGGTTGCCTTCGATGACATCGAGTGGTTCGCCCTGCTCAACCCGGCCCTCAGCGTCATCTCGCACAGCGTGGAGGACATGGGCCGGATCGCCGTTGACCTTTTGCTTGAAGTCGTCGCCGGGAAAACCCCCCAATCGGTGGTGCTCCCGAGCGAACTGGTCATCCGAGCCTCGTCGTCATTGCCCATCCTGCCCGCATCCAGCCGAAGGAAGAACTAACATGACTCAACAACCGCTGCTGACCCTGCAGAATGTGAGCAAGGTCTTTGGGCCGGTCACGGTCATCAACGATGTCACGGTCAGTGTGTATCCCGGCCGGGTTCAGGTGTTGCTCGGGGAGAACGGTGCCGGAAAATCCACCCTGATCAAGATGATGGCCGGTGTCTACCAGCCGGACTCCGGCCACATCGTCGTTGATGGGAAAACCGTCACCCTGCCGAACACCCGCGCGGCCGAGGCGGTGGGCATCGCCACGATCCACCAGGAACTCAACCTGGTTCCCACCATGAGCATTGCCGAGAACGTCATGCTCGGGCGGATGCCGACCAGGCACGGTCTCGTGGACCGCCGGGCCCTACGTCAGCAGGCCCGTGCCGCCCTGGCCCTGATCGGGTTGGATATTGACGTTGATGTCCTGGTCGGAGACCTGGGCATCGCCCGGCAGCAACTGGTCGAGATCGCCAAGGCGCTGAGCATCAACGCCCGCATTTTGATCCTCGACGAGCCGACCGCGGCGCTGACGCGCCATGAAACCGAAAATCTGTTTGCCGTCATGGCCGACCTGCGCCAGCGGGGCGTCGGCATGCTGTTTATCAGCCACCACCTCGACGAGATCGCCGAAGTCGGAGACACCGTCACAGTGCTGCGCGATGGTGAATTCATCGGAGAGGTTCCTGCCTCAACATCCGAGGACGAGCTCGTCAAGCTGATGGTCGGCCGAGGCATTGAGGACCAGTTTCCCCGGTTGTCCGAAAACCTTGGTCAGGCCGCGGAGGTGCTCACCGTGGATAACCTCACCTCGGCCGGCTCGTTTCGCGACATCAGCTTCACCATAAAAGCGGGCGAGGTACTCGGCATTGCTGGCCTGGTCGGCGCCGGACGCACCGAACTTATCCGGGCCATCGCCGGCGCCGACCGGTACACCTCCGGCACGGTCGCCGTGCGCGGCCAAATTTTGCCGAAGGGCAGCATCAAAGCCGCTATCGCTGCGGGCATCGGGCATGTGCCGGAGGACCGCAAGGGACAGGGGCTGGTGCTCGACGCATCAGTTAATAACAACCTCGGCTACGCAACCCTTGCGTCCACCGCGAAGTTGGGAATGGTCGACTTTGCCGGCCAGCGCAGCCGGGCATCCGCGGTCGCGAAGAGACTGCGCATCCGCATGCACACCATTGATCAGCCGATCGGCGCACTCTCTGGGGGGAATCAGCAGAAGGCCGTCTTCGGCCGCTGGATCATCGCCGCCTCCACGGTCTTGCTGCTCGACGAGCCCACGCGCGGCGTGGACGTGGGAGCCAAAGTCGAGATCTACGAACTGATGAACACGATCACAGCGGCCGGGGGAGCGATTCTCATGGTCTCCAGCGAACTGCCCGAGATTCTCGGCATGAGCGACCGCATTCTGGTGATGCGTGACGGACGCCTCGCCGGCGAGCTCAGCTCCGCAGAGGCCACCCAAGACGCAGTTATGACACTCGCCGCCCGCGATGTCGACGAGACGCACGAACAGAGATAGGGAAGCACCTCATGTCCACCACCACCCTGCCGACGCCGCGCCGCGGCCTCGACTACAAGAAGTTCCTCGCCAACAACGGCGCCCTGGTCGGCCTGGTTGTTCTCTGCCTCGCTCTGTTCATCGCAACCCCGGACTTTCTGACCGGGCCGAACCTGCTCAACATCGGTATCCAGGTATCCACTGTTGCCGTTCTGGCCTTTGGGATGACCTTCGTCATCGTCGCTGGAGGGATCGACCTGTCCGTCGGCAGCGTGGCGGCACTGTCGGCCATGTCTTCGGGTTGGATGTTCGCCAGTGCTGGCCTCCCCGGCTGGCTCGCCCTCGTGGGCGGTCTGGTAGTCGGAGCACTCGCCGGAGTTATCAATGGTTTGGCGAACGCCTACGGAAAGCTGCCGTCGTTCATCGCCACCCTCGCGATGCTCAGCGTGGCCCGCGGACTGACCCTGGTCATCTCCGACGGCCGGCCGATCAAGACCGCGCCCGAGGTCTCCTTTCTCGGGGGCAACCTGGGACCGGTACCGATGCCGATCGTCATTCTCGTGATCGCTGCCTTGGCCGCGTCCTTCCTGCTCAACCGCACCGTGATCGGCCGATCGATGTATGCCGTCGGCGGCAACGCAGAAGCGGCCCGGCTCTCCGGGCTGCCCGTCAAGCGCATCCTCGTCACCGTCTTTGCCCTGGCCGGACTCTTCGCTGCCCTCGCCGGGCTGCTGCTCGCCGGGCGCCTCGATTCCGCGCAGCCCCAGGCTGCCGCCGGTTACGAGCTCGACGCTATCGCGGCCGTCGTGATCGGTGGCGCCTCACTCTCCGGTGGTCTCGGCCGAATTTCGGGCACCCTCGTGGGCGCCCTGGTTCTGGTCGTTATCCGCAATGGCCTGAACCTGCTCAATGTCACCTCGTTCTGGCAACAGGTCGTGATCGGTCTCGTGATCGCCCTCGCCGTGGGCATCGACGTGCTTCGCCGCAAGACTCGCAATAGCTGACCGCTTTCAGCGAACTTTCCGCTCCATCCGCCTCACCCAAAGGAAACACAATGAAGTCATCCTCGTTCCTCAAAATCGCGGCCGTGACCGCAACAGCGGCCTTGATCCTGGTCGGAACCACTGCCTGTGGGCGTGGCGGCGGCGCTGAGGCCTCCGGCGACAAAATCGTGATGGCCATTTCCACCCTGAACAACCCGTTCTTCGTGGAATTGCGAGACGGTGCAGAAGCTGCTGCCAAGGAAGCCGGAGTGCAGCTGAGTATCGTTGACGCCCAGAACGACTCGGCCACGCAGGCCAACCAGCTCGCGACGGCCGCCTCCAGCGGTGCCAAGGCCGTTATTGTGAATCCGGTGGACTCGGATGCCGCCGTCTCGGCAGTGGATGCCTTGATCACGTCCGGAATCCCGGTCATCGGAGTCGACCGCACCGTCACCGGCGTCGACCTGGCATCACTCGTCGCGAGCGATAACGTAGCCGGCGGCCGTCAGGCAGCCGATGAGCTGGCCAAAGCCATGGGCGAAACGGGCACCGTTATCCACCTGCAGGGCGTAGCCGGAACGTCTGCCAGTCGGGAGCGCGGCGCTGGCTTCGACGAGGGCATGCAGGCATACCCCGACATCACCGTGGTCGCCACCCAGACGGCCAACTTCGACCGTGCCGCCGCGCTCGACGTCACCACCAACCTGCTGCAGGCCAACCCGGGCGTCACCGGTATTTTCGCCGAGAATGATGAGATGGCCCTCGGCGCCATTCAGGCGCTGGGAGCACGGGCCGGCTCCGAGGTCTTCGTCGTCGGCTTCGACGGCACGGCCGACGGACTCGCCGCAATCGAGGCTGGCACCCTGGTCGCCACCATCGCCCAGCAACCGGCCGAGCTCGGCAAACTCGCCATCGAATTCGCCATCAAGGCCATCAACGGCGAGACGATCGCGAAGACCATTCCGGTCGAGGTCGTCTCGGTCACCAAGACGAATGTCGGCGACTTCGCCAAGTGAGTCACCTCGCCACTAGTGCCCTCACCCCGCCAGCCAGCACGGCCGCTCCCGGCTTGGTCGTCGTCGTTGGATCCATCAACCTCGACCAGCTGATCCGCGTGCATCGCCACCCCAAGCCGGGCGAGACCCTCATCGGAACGTCGATGGAATTCTTGCCCGGCGGCAAGGGGGCCAATCAGGCCGTGGCCGCGGCCCAACTCGGTGCCAGCGTGCGCATGGTTGGCGCTGTCGGTCGGGATTCGCAGGCCGACGTCGCCACCGCGATCCTGACCGATGCAGGTGTTGACCAGTCGGCCGTGCGAACGGTCGATGAACCCACCGGGCTGGCCCTGGTCAGCGTAGATGATGACGGGGAGAACACGATCGTCGTCGTCCCCGGTGCCAACGCTCTGATGGGTGCCGAGACCGTTCAGGCCAGCGCGGGCATCATCGCTGCTGCTGCCGTGGTGGTTCTCCAGGGTGAGATCCCGGCCGACGGAATCGCCGAAGCGGCGCGACTGGCGACGGGACGCGTGGTGCTAAACCTGGCCCCAGTGATCGAACTGGATGCCGAGACGATCCGGCGCGCCGATCCGCTCGTCGTCAACGAGCACGAGGCCGCCCTCGTACTCGCACAACTGGAACCGCACCGCGTTGTCCCAACCGATGATGGTGAGCTGGTGAGCCGGCTGCTGGAGACGGGCGTCGCATCCGTTGTGCTGACGCGCGGCGCGAAGGGTGCCATCTGTGCCGATGGCGATGGTGCCAAAACCGTGCCATCGCCGACGGTCGTGGCCGTGGACAGCGCGGGAGCTGGCGATGCATTTGTGGGAGCGCTGAGCGCGCAGCTGGCGGGCGGGATGAGCCTGCATGAGGCCGTTCGTCTGGCCGTGCGAGTTGGGGCCTTCGCGGTGCAGAGCCGCGGAACCCAGACCTCGTATCCGACAATGGCGGACGTGCTGCCGACGGTGAACGCATGAAAAGGCGGGGCATCCTGAACGCTGAGCTATCGGGGGCACTGGCCCGGCTCGGTCATACAGATGTCGTTCTGCTCGCGGATTGTGGCATGCCGATCCCGCAGGGGGTTCCCGTCATCGACTTGGCTGTGGTGCACGGTATCCCGCGGTTCGAACAGGTTCTCGACGCCCTGCTCGATGAGATGGTGTTCCAGGGGTGCGTCGCGGCGGAGGAAGCCAAAACCGCCCCCGCTGGAGTCTGGCTGGCTGAGCGCTTTAACGAAATCGAGTACATCAGCCACGCGGAGTTGAAGACGTTCTCCGCCACGGCGAAGCTGTTCATTCGCACGGGGGAAGCAACGCCGTTCGCCAATGCGGCGCTGGTCTGCGGGGTGTCGTTCTGACAGCGGTCATCTACTTCGTCGCGGATTGCAATGGCACATTCTGGGGCGTCTCCGGCTGCTGCTGGCGATCGTCTAGCCCGGCTACGTCACCCATCTCCTGCTGCTGTTTATAGGCGCATGATCGCCGCAGCGCAGCGCGCGGCTGGGCCACGTACGATCAGTGGATGCCCCCGCGTTCTCCGCTCCCGCAACGTCACGGCCTCGATGCCGCGTGGGTGTGCACGCCGGAATGGGCGAAGCATCCGCTTTGGAAGACGATGGGCGCCTGGCTCGACGAGCGCTTGTCGGAATTCGTCGACGTGGCCGGCTTTCTGGTTCGGGGGCGTTTCGTCTACGAGTCGGGCACCGCAGTCGGCGGCCACGATCCGTACCGGCCGTACACCTTTGTGTGGTTCCACCGCGATCTGGCCGAGGAATCAGTTGTTCCGGGGCTTATCCACGTGATCTATCGCGACGAGCGGATTGTGGTGATCGACAAGCCCGCTTTTCTCTCGTCCATTCCCCGCGGGCGCCACGTCGTACAGAGTGTGGTGGTGCGCCTGCGCGCAGAGCTGCAGCTTCCGGAACTTTCCCCGCTGCATCGGCTGGACCGGGTGACGTCGGGGGTGCTGGTTCTCGCTACCGAGCGACGTTGGCGCGGGGCGTACCAGTCGATGTTCCAACGCCGCGAGGTCGCTAAGACCTACCGCGCGCTGGCGCCGCTGCTACCGGGCCTCGAACTCCCCGTGACGGTGCGCAATCACCTCACGACGCGCCGTGGTCGGTTGCAGGCCGAGGTGCTGCCGGGCGCGTCACCCAACGCAGAATCGTTGATTGAACTCGAATCAGTGATCGACGACCAGGGCAGCTACCGGCTGACACCCCGCACCGGTCGCACTCACCAATTGCGCCTGCACATGCTCGGCTTGGGGATTCCGATCAGCGACGACCCGCTGTACCCGATCGTGCAGGATGTCGCGCTCGATGATTTCACCCGCCCACTGCAGTTGCTTGCGAACGAGGTGCGCTTCACCGACCCCATCGACGGGGGCGTGCGCCAATTCGTCAGCGTGCGAACGCTCCCATTGCGCAGCGAGATCAGCTGAGCGGAATCAATGACGCCTGTGCTGGTTAGTAGCGGCGGTTCGACGGCCGCAGTGCATCCATTTGCCGACGCTGGCAACGGTGGCCGGGGCGGCCCGCAGGCATCGCGCAACTCTCGCGTCTAAAATACGGACATGCCCCAAATCGTTCATGAGTTCGTCTGGCCTGACCGGGTCGTCATCGGTACCGTTGGCCTGCCCGGGGAGCGTACGTTCTATCTGCAGGTGCGAAGCGGCACGCGGATCGTCAGCATCGCATTAGAGAAACAGCAGTCGGCGCTGCTCGCCGAAAAGATCGACGAGATTCTCGACCAGCTGATCACCTTCGAGGGCAACCCGTTTAGCATCCCGACCGGTACACCCATCGAGCTCGTCGATAACGACCCGCTTGAGCAACCGGTCTCCGAGGAATTTCGCACCGGCTCGATGAGCCTGGGCTGGGATCCATCGACGGTTCAAGTGGTGATCGAGGCCTACCCGATTGTCGACGAAGACGAGGAATCGCTCGAACCGCTAGAAGCGGCCAATGTACTGCTCGTGCGCATGCCTGTCGGAACCGCCCGCGCATTCGCGATGCGCACTCGAGAGGTCGTGGGCGCCGGGCGGCCGATGTGCTCCCTCTGCGGTTATCCCATTGACGCCGACGGGCACACCTGCATCGTTCCCGAGGACTGATGCCGATTCCCGACCTGGTCGACGGCGAGTTGAAACTCACCGGCCGAATCACGACGGCCTCGAATGCGACCTTCCTGGGCAGTATCGATGGCGCGATGGTCGTCTACAAACCGGTGGCGGGGGAGCATCCGCTGTGGGACTTTCCCGACGGCAATCTCGCCGGCCGCGAGGTCGCGGCGTACCTGGTCTCGCAAACGTTCGGCTGGAACATCGTGCCGCGTACCTGGCTGCGCGATGGCCCGATGGGCGAAGGTATGGTGCAGATCTGGCAGGAGCCTGACCCCGCCCAGAGCCCCGTCGACCTGGTGGCTGCTGACGCCGTTCCTGAAACCGGGTGGCGACACATTCTCGACGGGCGAGACGAGCACGAGCGGATGGTCACCCTCATTCACGAAGACAGTGCCCCGCTTCGGCGGATGGCCGTGTTTGACGTCGTCGTGAACAACGCCGATCGCAAGGGCGACCACATTCTCGCGATGACCGATGGGCACCGACACGGAGTCGATCACGGGCTTACTTTTCATGTCGAACACAAGCTGCGCACCGTGCTGTGGGGGTGGCTGGGCGACGCGCTCACCACCGACGAGCTCGACGGCATCGACCGGGTCAAAGCCGGACTTTCCGGCGAACTCGGCACCACCCTCGCTGGCCTGATCAGCGCCGAAGAACTCACGGCATTCGCCGCGCGTTGCGACCAATTGCGCTCTGAAGCACGATTCCCGGCCCCGAGCGGCGACATGCCCGCTGTGCCCTGGCCGCTGTTCTGAGAACGCCACTGTTCTGAGCCCCCGTAGCGAAGGGTTTGATGCGTATCGTGCGCGCGGGATCTTGGGGTGTGCGACGCTAGGGGCATGGATCTTGAGGTGTCGGCAGCGCTGACCATTCCCGAGCGCGAACTCGGCTGGCGCTTCTCGCGATCGTCCGGTCCCGGTGGTCAGCACGTCAACACCTCCGACAGCCGGGTTGAACTGTCCTGGAACGTCGCCGAGTCCACGGTGCTTTCCGACGACGAGCGGATGCTGCTGCTCACCCGCCTCGAGCACCGTCTCGTTTCCGGGGTGGTCACCGTCGCCGCGAGCGAGCAGCGTTCCCAGCTGCGCAATCGCGAGTCGGCCCTGCGCAAGCTCGCCGACTTGGTGACACAGGGACTAGCCGCGGAGCCGGCCAAGCGCCGCGCGACTAAACCGACCAAGGGCTCCGCTCGGCGGCACCTCGCCGTCAAGCAGCAGCGCTCAGCCACGAAGCAGAACCGCCAGCGTCCGGCGGCCGAGTAGGCCGGCGACCCACCGGCATCCGCTCGAAGGGGCCGCTACCGAACGAGCAGCATCTGCCGAAAGTACGCGGCCAAATCCGCGGTCGCCGTCAGCGGCAGCACGTTCGCGACGTACTGGTCGGGACGCACGATCACCACGACGCCGGCGCGACTGATGCCGCGGTGCTCAAAGATGTCATGATCCGGGTCGGTGGCGTAGACCTTCTCGTAGTCGATCAGCCCGAACGGGCCCGTTTTCGGCAAAAATGCCTCGTCAACCTGGCCGAAGTCAACCTCGGTGTGCGGCTGTTGGTAGACCACCTTCACGTCGAAGACGCTATCGATGTCGCTGTCGGCCGGGGTGTGCGCGCGCAGCGGCGAATCGAGGGCGGTGCGCATCCACTCGGCCCAGGTAGCCAGTGCTTCAGCGGATGCGTCAGCGAATGCATACACGCGCCAGCGGCCGTCGGCGCGGTGGTGGTGGCCCAGCTGCACCGGGTTGGCGTCGCCCACGCGCACCACCGGGGCGGACTTAAACCGTTTGCCGATCGGGAATCCGGTGGCGAGGGATTGGTGGGTCGCCTCGCCGATGAGCATCGACGGCGGGTATTGGGTCATGAAGCCCGCCGGAAACTCGGCTGTCTGAGTGTAGAAATCCTCGAGCGGAACCTTGAGGTCTTCCGGCTTCGCCGCCATCAGGCTCGACCACTCCTTGTCGAAGTCGATCAGGTTCTTCGCGATGACCTGACGCTCGGCGGAATAGGTGCTGAGCAGGCTTTCCGGGCTGCGGCCGTCGAGCACGTAGGCGAGCTTCCAGCCCAGGTTGAAGCCGTCTTGCATTGAGACGTTCATGCCCTGGCCCGCTTTGGCGCTGTGGGTGTGACAGGCGTCGCCGGTGATGAAGACCCGTGGCGAGCGGATGCCGATTTCTTCGGGAAGAAGGTCGTCGAACCGGTCGGTGAGGCGGTGGGCGACCTCGTACACGCTGTGCCAGGCGACGTTCTTCACGTCGAGTGTGTAGGGGTGCAGAATGGCATTCGCCTTCACGATGATCTCGTCGATCGTCGTCGTGCGCACGGCGCCATTGTCGTCGGCGGCCACCTCGCCGAGGTCGACGTACATGCGAAACAGGTAGCCGCCCTCGCGCGGAATGTGCAGGATGCTTCCGCCGGATCCGGACTGGATTGCGCACTTGGTGCGGATGTCGGGAAAGTCGGTGACGGCGAGCACATCCATGACACCCCAGGCGTGGAAGGCCTGGTCACCGGCGAGCGTGCACCCGATGGAATCGCGCACGTCGCTTCGGGCGCCGTCGGCGCCGACCACGTACTTGGCGTGCACGGTGCGCTCCTGGCCGGTCAGCTCTCCGCTGGTGTGCCGGAGCGTCACGGTAACGGGGTAGTTGCCCTCTTTGGTGTTGGTCAGGTTGAGCATTTCATAACCGAAATCCGGGGTCATGCGGGTGGGCGAATTGGCCATCACCTCGGCGAAGTAGTCCAACACGCGCGCCTGGTTGACGATGAGGTGTGGAAACTCGCTGATGCCGGTGGGGTCATCGATGGCGCGGGCCGTGCGGATGATGTTGGCCGGGTTGGTGGGGTCGGGCTTCCAGAACGCCATCTCGGTGATGCGGTAAGCCTCGGCGATGATGCGTTCGGCGAAGCCGAATGCCTGAAAGGTCTCGACGCTGCGGGCCTGGATTCCGTCGGCCTGGCCAATCGCGAGACGTTCGCCGCGGCGCTCGACGATGCGGGTCGTGATGCCCGGAAACTGGGAGAGCTGGGCGGCGGTGATCATGCCGGCCGGGCCCGTTCCCACTATGAGAACGTCGACCTTGTCAGGGAGCTCAACGGGGCGATCGATGCCGACCCCGGCGGCGTCCTGGGTGCGGGGATCGGTGGACACGTATCCGTGGTGGTGAAATTGCACGGCTTCCTCACTTCTGTGTGTGGTTTCTCGGTGTGATCTCTCGGCGCGGCGACTCGAATGCCAGCCCAACAACGTGTTCGATAATAGAACTAGTCGTTCTATTATCGTGTTCTAAATCATATACGACCGTGTGAGATGCGCAACCCGCGCACGGCTAGGCATCCGCTCGAGGCGGTCGGCTTGGTTCGTCGCTGAAGTTGGTTCAAGCTCTTTCCGAGTGGTGACGGCGCGGGTAACGTACTGAAAATGACTATCGAACCGAGACTTCTCGACTGGATGCTCGACTCCGACCCGGCTCTGCGTTGGCGCGTCGAGCGTGACCTCGTCGGCGCACCGGCGGAGGTGTGGCGGGCAACCCGGACCCGGGTGAACACTGAGGGGTTCGGGGCGCAACTTCTGGCCCTGCAGGATAGTGATGGTCAGTGGGCGGGCGGCGCGTATTTTCCGGGAGACTTTGATTTTGATGGCCCCGATGCAGCCGCCGATGCGGGGCAGCCGTACACAGCGACGACCTGGGCGCTCGTCGATCTGCGCGAGCTGGGCGTCGATGCAGCAATGCTCGCTGGAACAGCCGAGCTGCTCGCCGCCAATAGTCGGTGGGAGTACAAAGAACTGCCGTACTGGGACGGCGAAGTCGACTGTTGCATTAACGCCTTCACGCTGGCCAACGGCGCGTGGCTCGGCGTGGACGTCTCGGACAACGCCCAATGGTTTGTCGATCACCGTCAACCCGACGGAGGCTGGAACTGCGAATGGGTGGAGGGCTCGACCCGATCCTCGTATCACTCGACGCTAAATTCCTTGAAGGGGTTGCTGTATTACGAAATGGCGATCGGCGGCACCGAGGAGCTGCGTGCCGCCCGCCACGCGGGAGAGGAGTATTTGCTGCAGCGTGGACTGCTACACCGGCTGTCCACCGGTGAGCAGGTTGCCCCGTGGGCGACGCGGTTTGCCTACCCGTTTCGCTGGTTCTACAGCGTGCTCAGCGCCGCGGATCACTTTCGAGCTGCGGCCCTGCATGACGGCACCGTGCCTGACCCCCGACTCGCCGAGGCGATGGACCTGATCCGTGCCGCCAGGCAACCGGACGGCACCTGGCTGCAGGAGCGCCGTCACCCCGGGCGGGTGTGGTTCGAAGTGGATGTGCCGGCCGACGAACCTTCGAAGTGGCTCACGTTCTACGGCACCCGTGTGCTGGACTGGTGGGACGGCGCCACCGGCTCGTAAGTGCCCCTTGACACAGTGCGTCTTCTCGCAACGATGGAAGGGAGCTCGCAGGGCGCGGGCGCCTGATTCTGGGTGCTGCCAGCTAGAACTGCCAGGGGAAAGGCGACCAGTCGGGTTCGCGGTGTTCCAGGAATGCGTCTTTTCCTTCGACGGCCTCGTCGGTGCCGTAGGCCAGGCGGGTGGCCTCACCAGCGAAGATCTGCTGGCCAACCATTCCGTCGTCGACGGCATTGAACGAGAATTTCAGCATGCGGATCGCGGTCGGCGATTTTGTCAGGATGGTGTTTGCCCAGTCCAGAGCGGTCGTCTCCAACTCTGCATGGGGCACCACAGCGTTCACGGCGCCCATCTCGTAGGCACGCTGGGAGTCGTACGGACGCGCAAGAAAGAAGACCTCTCTCGCGAACTTCTGCCCGACGTGCTGGGCAAAGTATGCGCTGCCGTAGCCGCCGTCGAACGAGCCGACGTCAGCATCCGTTTGCTTGAACATGCCGTGTTCTTTGCTGGCGATCGACAGGTCGCAGACCACGTGCAGGGAGTGTCCGCCGCCGGCCGCCCAGCCGGGGATGACGGCGATGACGACCTTCGGCATGAACCGAATGAGGCGCTGCACCTCGAGAATGTGCAGGCGCCCTGTGCTCGCGACCCCGTCGCGGTACTGGTAGCCGTCGCGGCCGCGGATACGCTGGTCACCACCGGAGCAGAATGCCCAGCCTCCGTCCTTGGGGCTCGGCCCGTTACCAGTGAGCAGCACCACGCCGATTCGTGTGTTCTGCCTGGCATCGTCGAGCACCCGGTAGAGCTCATCGACAGACTGCGGGCGGAACGCATTGCGCACCTCTGGCCGGTTGAATGCCACGCGGGCGACCCGCCCGGCATTGTCGTGGTGGTAGGTGATGTCTTGCAGCGCGGAGAAGCCGTCGACGGGCTTCCACAGTGAAGGATCAAAAATTTCGGAAACCTGAGTCATGGTTTCAGCTTAGGTGTGCTCGAATGCCTGGACAGCGGGCATGCTGACAACTCTTCCGGCCTAACTAAACGGATTGCACAGGCAATAAGTGAAGTAGGTGCTGACTGCGGCGGCCCTAACTCCCGAGGCCAACCGGTCGCGACGGGCTGTTCGAGGGTACGCTGTGCGGCATGAAAGCTGCCGTGTACCGCCACTACGGACCACCGAGCGTCGTGCACGTCGAGAATACGCCGCAGCCGATACCCCAGCCGGATGAACTCCTTGTGCGGGTATTCGCCAGCACGGTCAACCGCACCGACTGCGGCTTTCTGAGCGGCAAGCCACTCGTGGTGCGGCTATTTAGCGGAATGCGGGCACCTCGGGCGACCGTTCTCGGCTGCGAGTTCGCCGGCGAGGTCGCCGGTGTCGGCGCCGACGTCAGTACGTTTACGGTCGGCCAACGGGTGTTCGGCTACAGCGGGGTGAAATTTGGTGGTCACGCTGGCTATCTGACCGTCGCCGAGATGGGACTGGTCGCCGAGATTCCGGTAGGCGTTTCTTACGTAGAGGCGTCACCGATTTTGGAGGGCGCCCACTACGCGATCACCATGCTTCGCGCGGCACGGGTCACCGCCGGACAGAATGTGTTGGTCAACGGCGGCACGGGTGGGATCGGATCAGCTGCAGTGCAACTGCTCGTGAACCTCGGCGCTCGCGTCACAGCGGTCTGCGCCACCGCGCACCTCTCCATGGTGCAATCGCTCGGGGCCGAGCGGGTGGTGGACTACACGCGCGAGGACTTCACCGCGCTCGAAGACCAGTTTGATGTGGTGCTCGACGCGGTCGGTAAGAGTTCTTTCGGACGCTGTCGTCGGCTGCTGGTTCCCGACGGAATCTACATCTCGTCCGAGCTCGGAACCCTATGGCAAAATCTGATCCTGGCGTTAACCACGCCGGTATTGAGGAGGAGGCGCGTATTGTTTCCGATTCCCAAGGACACCCGCAAGGATGCATTGTTCCTGCAGGGTCTGGTCGCATCGGGCGAGTTTCGGCCGGTAATCGACCGGACCTATCCGCTTGAGGAGATTCGCGAGGCCTACGCGTATGTCGCGACGGGGCAGAAGATCGGCAACGTCGTTATTCGCGTGCGCGACGAGGCAGTTATGGAGTAGAGCCGGTGGACTGGCGCTCACGGAAGGCGATCATGTTCATGCGGTTGCCGCAGCGCACACTGCAGAAGCGCTTGGACCCGTTGCGGGAGAGGTCGAGAACCAGCCCGGTGCAGGCATCCGCCTCGCAGATTCGCAGGCGACCCATCGCGTCGCCGCGAATGACGTCGATCAGCGCCAGCGCTGCCTCGACGCGCATGCGTTCTCCGAGCGGAGCCTCGGGCACGGTCGCGTGCAGGTGCCAGTCCGAGACGTCATGGCGGGCGAGTTGGGGGAGCGCCCTGGCCTCGCGCAGCATACGGTTGATCTCCGTGACGGCGTCGTCGCGGTCGAGAGTCCACACCCGGCGGAGCAGGGCGCGGGTCTGTCGCACGTCGAGCAGTTCGGCATTATCCCCGTCAATGCGACCGGTGAACGGAATGGGGGCGAGCATGGCGGCGAGGTCGGCGAGCGTTTCGAGTTCGTCGCGGCCGCTTCGGGAGGCCCCGGGGTCAGTGGAGCCGAGCATCACCACAAATTCGAGCGCTTCCTCGGTGTCAGGGGCAAAATGCAAGTTGACTCCTTCACTCTTCAGTTCTACTGTCAGTGGTATAGGCCAGTTTAGACTCTGACAGGCCGACGTCGTCTGAAGGAGCAGCATGAGGATCTCGTCCCTACCGGGAGGCGTGATTGTTGCCGCCATTGCTGCCATCTCGTTCGGAACCTCCGGCGCGCTGGTTAAGCCGATGCTCGAGGCTGGCTGGTCACCGTCGGCCGCCGTAACCGCCCGCGCGTTGACCGCCGGGCTCGTATTGCTGCCGCTCGCGCTGTATTCGTTGCGCGGGCGTTGGGCCGCCCTGTGGCTGGGCCGCTGGCGGGTGCTCGGAATGGGCATCGTCGGTGTCGCGTCTACGCAACTGGCCTATTTTGCCGCGCTGCAGACTATTCCAGTCTCGACCGCGCTGCTGATTGAGTTTCTCGCTCCGCTGCTCCTGGTCGGCTTCGTCTGGGTGACGACTAAACGGATGCCGCGCCGCACGGTGCTGCTCGGCTCGGCTCTCGCCGTCGGCGGGCTGGTGCTCGTGATCGGGCCCGGCGCCATTCGGGCCGTGGACCCGATGGGGGTGCTGTTCGCCTTCGGCGCAGCCATCGCCTGCGCGGTGTTCTTCGTCGTGGCCGCGCGCCCTGCCCAGGGCTTGCCTCCGATCGCGCTGGCGGCCTTCGGGCTGCTGGTCGGGGGAGGTGTGCTGGGCTTGCTCGGCCTGACCGGATTGCTCCCCTTCACCGCATCGCTTCGTGACTTGTCCCTGCTCGGCACGGTTGTGGACTGGTGGGTGCCGCTGCTCGCGCTCTCCGTCATCAGCACCGCGATCGCGTACGTTGCGGGCATTACGGCGGCGGGAATTCTCGGGTCGAGGCTCGCATCCTTCGTGGGCCTGCTGGAGGTCATCTTCGCGTCGCTCTTCGCCTGGCTGCTGCTGGGCGAAGTGCTGACGCCGCTGCAGCTGCTCGGTGGGCTGCTTATCCTGGGTGGCATCGCCGCTGTGGGGGAGGAACGCGTCGAGCTGGCCGCCGAGACGCTGCCGCCGGACGAGCCGGAATTGCCGCACACCCACAGTGACGGCGAGGTCGCCGCCACCGATGAGGCGACGGCTGTGGCATCCGCTTAGGCGATCAGGACCGGGGGCGGATCGTCGATTGTCGGCGGGTTCAGAACGACCTCGAGGGTGTCAGCCCGGCTCAGCGAGCCGGGAAAGTTGTAGCGGGCGAAGCGCCCGGTGGGGTCGTTGGGCGTCTGCGGCACGGCGATCGACGAACGGCGAATGATCTCCGCAACGACGTCGGTCACCGCGGCGGGGAGTGTCTGTCCCGTGCGACCGCGTAGGCGAACGGATGCCCGCGGCCCGCCCTCCGCCCCGAACCGCAGCGTGAGCATACGCGTGTGGGCGCGCTGACGGTCGAACATATCGAGGCGGGCCCAAATGATGTCAGCCAGCGGCACGACTCGGCGCCCGGCCCGCAGTTCGTCCGTGTCGAAGTTCACCCACGCCTGCGGGTAGCGCAGCCGCTGCACGAGGTAGAGCACCAAGAACACCGGCACGACAGCTCCGAGGGAGAGCAGGAATCCCCACCAGATCGAAATATCGAAACTTCGAGCGAACGTGGATCCCAGGTTAATCGGCAGGATGCCCAGAAGAATGCCATTCAGCGGGGTAACGGCGAAGGTGCCCCACCAGCCCGCCCGGTCGAGTCGCAGCCAGCCGGAGGGAAGCATCGCTGGGCTCGGCGCGCTGGTTTCGCTCATCGTCGTAACATATCAGTCGCCCTGCTTTGCCTCACGGTGTGGCTGGTGTCAGACGAGGTCGGCCCCACCCGACCCAACCCGGCGAGCCGCCAGCTTGGCTGCAGCGCCCCGAAAGTTCATGGCGAATCGTTACGCTGCGAGATAGAAATCTGCGCGAAATTTTGGGTCTGGGCGATCTAGGCTGGCAGCCATGACCGGCAAGAAGGACCCCAGCGACGCGCAACCCAGCGACGCCCGACTCAACGTGGCCCGATACCAACTCAAGCGGATGCTGCCGCCCGATCAGGCAGACTCCGCTGCGACAGAAGTGAACGACCCCGAGCAAAACACCGCCGGGCAATCCATGATGGAAGCCCGAGCCCAGTATGTGGAAATGGCCATTCAGCAGGCCATTCGTCGTGGCGACTTCGACAACCTGCCCGGCGCCGGCAAGCCGCTGGCGAACCTCGACCGTGCGTATGACCCGGACTGGTGGATTCGCCAGAAGATCGAAAGCGAGAAGATCACCGGGCTCGGGCCGCCGGCCCTCACCCTGCGCACCGAGAACGCCGAGCTCGACGCCCGGCTGGACAGCGTGCAGTCTGAGGTTGCAGTGACCGAGATTCTCAGAGATTTCAACAGCCGAGTGGTCGCGGCACGCCGACAGTTGCAGGGCGGGCCGCCCGTGGTCACCCCCACCCGCGATGTGGCGGAACAGCTCGCACTCTGGCGGGAGCGCCGCGCCGCGCGCAGCGAGGCCGCCAGGCAACAACGCGAGAGTGAGGCCGCGGCGCTCGCCGCCATGACCTGGCGGGAACGCCGCCGCGCCCGCTCCCAGTGACCGCGGGAGTCGCCTCAACCGTAGGTAGTGTCTAGAGGCCACCTTCGAGCGCGCCGCTGGGTGAGGGAACATTCCGGCGCCCCGAACGTTAGGTCTCCTATGAAGACCATTGTGTACAGCGAAACCGGTGACCCGTCCGTGCTCCACCTTGTTGATCGACCGGTGAGCGAACCCGGTTCGGGAGAGGTGCGCGTTCGGATCGCGGTGAGCGCGGTCAACCCCACCGACTGGAAGTCGCGCCGTGGCACCAAATCGGGCGAGGCGCTGGCTTTCACCGACGTAGTCCCGAACCAGGACGGCGCGGGCTTCGTCGATGCCGTCGGCCCCGGTGTGTCGAATGTGGCCGTCGGCGATCGCGTCTGGCTCGCCCTCGCCGCCTACCAGCGGGCGAATGGCGGAACTGCCCAGGAGTACGCGGTGCTTCCGGCCGAACGCGTCTTTTTGCTGCCCGCCCCGGCCACTTTCGATCAGGGAGCCAGCCTCGGCGTGCCGGCCATCACCGCCTACCGGGCCCTCACAGTGGCCGAAGATGGGCCAACGCGTCTGCATCCCGGGGCGCTCGACGGCAAGATTGTGCTCGTCGCGGGAGGCGCCGGAGCCGTCGGCCACGCCGCCATCCAGCTCGCCCGCTGGGCGGGCGCCACCGTGATCACGACCGTGAGTGGGCCAGTTAAGGCGACCCTCGCGACAGCTACCGGGGCACACCACGTGCTCACCTACACCGACTCCGATGTGGCAGCCGAAATCCGAAGCATTGCGCCCGATGGCGTCGACCTCATCGTCGAGGTGGCTCCCGCCCAGAACTCCGAACTCGACCTCGAGGTCATTCGCAATCGCGGATCCATCGCGGTCTACGCCAACAACGGCGGCGACCAGATGACCCTCGACGTGCGTAAGCACTTCAGCCTCAACGTGCGGTACCAGTTCCTACTGCTATACACCGTCGGCATAGAGGTCGTGCAGCAGGCGGCCGCCGCGATCAATGAGGCACTCCTTGACGGCGCGCTGCCGATCGGAGCGGATGCGGGTCTGCCGCTGCACCGCTTCGACCTCGCCCACACAGCGGATGCCCATGCTCTCGTCGAAAGCGGAGTCACCGGCAAGGTGCTGATCGACGTCTCCGCGGGCTGAATACTTGCCTGAATGCACAAACACCCTCGTCGCGAGCGACGAGGGTGTTTGACTGCTACAGGCTTTAGTACTCGCGGCGCGGAGCGCGCGGCGGGCGATCACCCTGCTCGGCGGAACGCGAGGCGCCGCCCTTGTCGGCACGCAGCTCGATGAGCTTGCCGCTGATGCGGGTGTTCTCCAGCTTGGAGAACACGTCGTTCGACAGGTCAGCGGGCAACTCGACCAGCGAGAACTCCGGCAGAATCTTGATGTGCCCGAAGTCGTCGCGGCTCAGCCCGCCCTCGTTGGCGAGGGCGCCGACGATCTGACGCGGCTCGACCTTGTGACGCTTGCCGACCTCGATGCGGTACTGAGCCATCGGCTTACCGCTCGAACGTACCGGGCGTTCGCTTCGCACCGGCCGGTCGTCGCGGGCGCTGTAGCTGCCGCGGTCGTCGCGGCTGCTTCGCTCGTCCCGATTGAAGCGGTCGGGGCGGTCCGAACGTCCGCCGCGTTCGGGGCGGTCGCCGCGCTGCTCGGAGCGTTCAACCCGTTCGTCGCGCTCGAGGCGCTGCTGGGCGCGAACATCCTCGGCCGAGAGCAGCAGCGGAGTTTCGCCCTGCCCGACAACGGCAAGGGCCGCGGCCACATCGACCTCGGGCACATCGTGGTGGGATACGTAGTGCGCGATGATGTCGCGGAACTTGCTGATGCGGTCGGTCTCGTCGAGTGCCGCCGTGATGGCGTCGTCGAAGCGGGTGAGGCGCGTCACATTGACGTCCTCGACGCTCGGCAACTGCATCTGGGTGAGCGGCTGGCGGGTCGCCTTCTCGATCGCGGAGAGCAGACGGCGTTCGCGCGGCGTGACGAAGCTGATCGCTGCGCCCGAACGGCCGGCGCGGCCGGTGCGGCCGATGCGGTGCACATACGACTCGGTGTCGATCGGAATGTCGTAGTTAACGACGTGGCTGATGCGCTCCACGTCGAGGCCGCGAGCGGCGACATCCGTTGCGACCAGAATGTCGAGCTTGCCACTCTTGAGCTGATTAATCGTGCGTTCGCGTTGTACCTGCTGCACGTCGCCGTTGATCGCCATGGCCGAATAACCGCGCGCACGCAGCTTTTCGGCAAGGATTTCGGTCTCGTTCTTGGTGCGGGCGAAAATGATCATGCCCTCGAAGTTCTCGACCTCAAGAATGCGGGTGAGTGCGTCGAGCTTCTGCGGGTACGACACCATCAGGTAGCGCTGGGTCGTGTTCGCGCTGGTCGTGGTCTTGCTCTTGACCGTGATCTCTTCCGGGTCGTGCAGGTACTTTTTGGAAATACGACGAATCTGCGCCGGCATGGTGGCCGAGAACAGAGCCACCTGCTTGTCGTCGGGGGTATCGGCGAGAATGGTCTCGATGTCCTCAACGAATCCCATGTTCAGCATCTCATCGGCCTCATCGAGCACCAGGAACTTCAGCTCAGAGAGGTCGAGGGTGCCCTTGGCGAGGTGGTCCATGATTCGACCCGGAGTACCCACGACGATGTGCACTCCGCGACGCAGGGCCGACAGCTGCTGGCCGTAGCCCTGTCCGCCGTAAACGGGCAGCACGTGCACGCCTCGCATATGGGCGGCGTACTTCTCGAACGCCTCACACACCTGCAGCGCGAGCTCGCGGGTGGGCGCGAGCACGAGGGCCTGCGGGTTCTTCTGCGCTAGGTCGAGTCGGTTCAGAATGGGCAGCGCGAACGCAGCCGTCTTGCCGGTACCGGTCTGGGCGAGTCCGACAACGTCGCGACCCTCCAACAGCGGGGGAATAGTGGCGGCCTGAATAGCCGAGGGGGTCTCGTAGCCGACGACTTTGAGCGCCTTAAGCATGGCGTCATTGAGTCCAAGGTCGGCAAAGGTCTTCGTTATGGAGGCAGAATCTGCCTCGTTCTGCGTTGTAGTGTCTGGGGCGGTCATAGTATCAACGGTAGTCGAAGAGTTCGCCCCCCGCGTTAAGGCACGTCTGGCAACTTGAAAAGCGGATGCCCGCGGCCGCGGCATCCGCTTATGTCCTGCGCTGGCCGGCCACGCGTCCGCCCCCGCTGGCGGCACGTGTTTGAGAAGTTCGCCCCTGTTTAAACCAGTGCCAACTTCTCAAACCCGTGCCACGAGAGCCATGCAGACAGCTGACCGCATGCTCAGGCCGGGCTGCAACACTCGTCTAATGGAACAGCGCGTGAACTTCATTACCCTGGCCACAAACGACCTCGAGGCAGTGCGCACGTTCTATCGCGACGGCCTCGGCTGGACTCCGCTGGTGGACGTACCCGGCGAGATCGTCTTCTTTCAGGTTGGGCCCGGCCTGATGCTCGGCCTGTTCGACGCTGCGAAGTTCGACGAAGACCTGCAGCGCGAACACACGAGCGGCGGTGCGACCGGCATCACCCTGTCGCACAATCTCCAAAGCCGTGACGAGGTCACCAGCACGATCGCCGCGATGGCCGCAGCCGGCGGTACCGTGCTCAAACCCGCCCAGGACGGCGCCTTCGGCGGCATCTTTCACGGGCACGTCGCCGACCCAAATGGCGTCATCTGGGAGATCGCTCACAACCCCGGCTGGCACGTAGACGACGACGGAACGGTATCGCTTGGCTGAGGCCTAAGCCTTCAAGAAGCCAATCGCCGCCTCGCGGAACGCCCGCGATGTGGGCGCATTGAAGTGATTGCGGCCGGGAATCTCGAAAAAGCTGCCGTTGGGCGTGGCCTCGGCCAAGACCCGGGAGGCGTCGAGAATGCTGTCCTCGCTGCCGGTGGCAAACAGCACCGGCTGAGTGGGTGCGTTTGCGGCGCCGGGCTGCGGGCCGCCGCGCATACCTTCGACCAGGGCGACGAGTGCCGCCAGATCGTTGCCCGGTAGAGCCTTCGCCATCGTGAGATAGGTGCCCGTGAGGCGATCGGTGAGTTCGGTGCCGTGTTCGAGGTGGGCGCGGGCATCCGCTATTTGAAATCTTTTGAGCGGATCACCGTCGGGAATCCCTCCGAGCACCGCCTGCGTGATGCGGCCGCCGAAGTCGCGGGTAGCCTGCCAGCCCACCCGGGCACCGAGCGAGTAGCCCACGTAACGCACCTCGGTGAGCAGGTAGGCATCGAGCACTGCCTCAACGTCGGCGACGAGTAATTCCATCGTGTAAGCGTCGGGGGAGTGCGGTTTGTCACTGGCGCCGTGGCCGCGCTGGTCGATGCCGATGACGTGAAAACCGGCCCGGGTCAGATCGCGGGTCCAGCCGGTGGCGTGCCAGTTCGCGATGGCGCTTGAGGCGAAGCCGTGCACCACGAACACGGTCGGATGCTCCGGGTCGCCGAGCTCGTAGGTGGCCAACTGCACGCCGTCGACGGACGGAACAAAACTGTGCTCGGGGATGTTTCGGTGCAACATCCCCCTATCTCACCACGGATGCTGCGCGGCAGGCGGCCACCGGCCTCGCCAGCACTGGATCTTGGTACGGCGACGGCTGCGCTAGCGACCGGTATAGCAAAAGTGAGGAAGTTTTCAGGAAAGCCGTGCATACTGGGAACTTCGCCCGCGACGCCGCCCGTGGAGTATCGATCCAGAACCGCCAGTGCGACCGCCAGCGATTCGTCCTCTGAAAGCCAGGCCTATTTCTTCTTCAACCACGCCCACCACATCCCTTGAGACCGACGGCAGACGCCTTCAGACTGCCCGTCGTCGCCGGAAGCGGAGCCGCTTGATGGCAGCCGGCGCCGCCATTGCCATCACCGCGGTCGTCGGCACCGGCTTCGCGGTGCAGTCCGCTGTCGCAGACCAGAACGAGCGCACAGCCGTCATGACGGCGCTGGTCGCCAGCGGTGCTGGCCATGCCGAACAGTTGGAACTAAATGCGGGACGCTTGCGAGACCGTGCCGAACACGCCTCAGAAACTGCCGTGACAGGTGCCAGCGTCGTAATCGCTGCAGCGCAGGGCAAAACGGATGCCACCGGCCTGTCGGAATCCGTTGCAGCGCTCTCCCACGTCACCCTTCTTGCTCCGGAACGGATTTTCGAACTCGTCGACGAAACGACAACCGAAACCGCGAATGTGCACGCTTCCACGACCGAGATCGATCGCGTCACCGCCGAGCAGGCAGCGCTTGCCGAGGCCGATGCTGAGGCCGCTGCTGAGGCCGCTGCCGCCGAGGACGAAGCTGCAGCAGCCGTCCCGGAGGCACAGGCCCGCCCGTCCGCTCCAGCTGACCCCAGCGCGGCGCAGCAGATCGCCCATCAACTCATGGCCAGCCAGTACGGTTGGGGTGAAGATCAGTTCGGTTGCCTCGTGAGCCTGTGGGACAAAGAATCCGGCTGGAACGTAAATGCCTACAATTCCTCCAGTGGTGCCACAGGTATTCCTCAGGCACTGCCCGGCAACAAGATGGCCTCGGCCGGAGCCGATTGGCAGACCAACCCCGCCACCCAGATCACCTGGGGCCTGGGCTACATTGCGAGCCGGTACAGCACACCCTGTGATGCCTGGGACAAGTCGGAAGCGTCGGGCTGGTACTAGAGCGGGAGCGGTACGTCGTAGCCAGGCGGTTCCCGATGCGCCACGTTCTGGTCAGGTAGAGATTAGGCGATCCACGCCGGCGCGCTCAACTCGCCCTCGCCCTTCTGCAAAACGGTGCCCTGGCCGAATTGCGCCACCAGTTCAAGCCGCTCCGGCACCCAAATCGTAACGTTCACGTCGCTCGCCGGGCCGAAACGGATACGCTGGGCGTTCGTCTGTCGAGTGGGAGTATCAGTGAACGAGAACACGCAAATACCCGGCGGAGCTATCAGCTCGCAGGTCATCGAGGGCGTTTTCGACCTCGCCCGCGACGGCTTGACCGGTCCGCTGGGCGAGATGATCGACGCCGGAGTGCCCCTCAACGTGGTCAACCCGCGCGGCGACACACTGTTGATCGTCGCAGCGTACCAGCAGCACGCCGAGACCGTCGCTGAGCTGCTTCGGCGCGGGGCGGAAACATCCGCGGTCAATGCCATGGGGCAGACCGCCATCTCGTGCGCGGTTTTTCGCGACAATGAGCCGGTTCTGCGGTTGCTCCTCGAAGCGGATGCCGACCCTGACCTCGGCACGCACAGCGGCGTGGCCATCGCCGACCAGTTCGGCCTGCCGCGCATGCGCGAGATCATCGAGTCGCACCCGCGCGGCTGAAACCAGAAAAGGGCGCCCCCCGAATGGGAGGCGCCCTCACTTCTAGTCGAATGCGTTAGCGTCCGAGGCCGAGTCCGAGGTCGCCGAGAACATCGTTGACGATCGAGTCGACCGAGCCGTCGATGTTTTCAATGTCGACGCCGCCGACATCGGTGCCGTTACCGGCGTCAACCGGGGCGTCCACTGGGGCGTCAATCGGGGCGGTGACGGGTGCCTCGATCGGAGCGACAACGTCGTTGCCGCTGCCGACGGATGCGTCGTTGCCGACCTCGTTGCCCGACGCGACATCACCGATGTCACTGTTGAGGGAATCATTGACGACGCCGCCGTTGAGGATTCCGCCGTTGCCGACGCCGCCTACTGAGGTGTCGTTGCCGAGCACGCCGTTACCGGTCGAGTCGTTGCCGGAAAGGTTGAACAGGTCGCCGATAACGTCGAGGCGGTTCTGCTCGGACGAGCTGTCGGTGCTCGTGCTCGTCGTCGTGCTGGTGCTGTCGCCGTCAAACGCCTGCGCGGGGGCGACGAAACCACCAATGATGAGAGCGGATGCTGCGGCGCCGGTGATTCCCAGGGCGGTGATCTTGCGAACGTTCGTGTGCTTCGTAGTCGTGTTCATGGGAGCTCCTATTCGTTGTTCTGTTCCGGCCTCGTTGTGTTCTCGGGCCGCACAGGTGGTCCGGAGCCGGGACCGTTGTGGTTTGGTCCCCGTGCCCCAAATGGGTGCCGTCGGACAGTTTGGGCGAGCGTCACGCTCGTGGCAACACCTTGAGATCGCCGCAACGAGGGGCATCCGCTCGCCGCGGCGGCACAACCTGAGAAAGGACTGGCAACCGGTGCTCGATGGCAATCGACGGAGCTGCTCTAGACGAGAAGGCCCAGCACGCGGTCACGCAGCGCGTTGCTGCGCTCGGTGAAGCCGCGTTGGCGACGCACGTACTCAGCCTTGCCCCCGGCAGTCTCAACCTCGACCGGTTCGTAGCCCCATTCGGCGAGGTCGTAGGGGGAGGCCTCCATATCAAGCTGGCGAATGTCTCGCGCGAGCTCGAAAGAGTCGAGCAAAACCTCGCCGGGAACCAGCGGGCCGAGCTTGATCACCCACTTGTAGATGTCCATTCCGGCGTGCAGGCACCCCGGCTGTTCCATCATCGGTTGGTTCTCGCGGGAGGGTTGCAATTGGTTGAGGGGCAGTGCTGCCGGGGTGAAGAACCGAAACGCGTCGAAATGGCTGCAGCCGATGCGATTTCCGTCGACGACAGCGTCGGTGTCAGCCTGGCCCAGTCGGAGCGGTGCGACATGCCGGTGCTCGCCCTGCCGGTAGACCATCGCCCACTCGTGCAATCCGAAACAGCCAAAGTGCGCCGGCCGCTGGCGGGTCGCGGCGAGGAGTGTTCTGATGAAGCGCAGGACGCGCTCATTCTTCTCGCAGAAGGCGGCAGCATCCACTTGACTGGCGCCGCCCTCGCTGCGGTACCACTTCCAACTCGCGCGGGGCTGGCCGGCGGCACCCTGCAGGAGCACGCCGGCGCCGGGATGCCAGCGGCGCAATAGGCCGGGACGAAACGGGTAGTACGTGAACAGAAAATCGTCGACCGGATGCACCTGGCCGATTGCCGCGCGCTCGCGGCGACCGAGAGTGAACGCATCAGCGCGTTCCTCATGGGCTTGCTCGAGGCTCCGCCAGTCGGCGGTCTCGAGCACCCGGGTCAGGTCTGTAAGTTGCACCCATCGACCTTACGCCGTCATCCGTGGGGGCCCGGCCTCAGTTTCCGAGGCCCAGCTCGCGCAGTGTCGCGTTGAGTTCGGTGCGGGCGACAGGGTCGAGGCCGAGCAGCGGCAGCGGCAGGTTGGGCGAGGCGGCGAGGCCCAGAGTTTCGGCCGCAGCGGACATGACGCGAAGGCTGCCGTGCCGGCGAAAGAGCGCCCAGAGGGGTTCGAGTTGGTCGGAGGCTGCGACGGCCGCTGTACTGTCGCCGGCCTGGGCGGCACGCGTGATCGACATGGCGGTCTCGGGAAAAAGCCCGCCAAGCACGCTGTACCACGCGTCGGCGCCGCCAAGCAGTCCGCCGATGGCGAGCCAATCCCCGGAGACTCCAATCGTGACGTGCGGGGGAATCACCGCGCGGAGAGCGGCGATTCTGGCCCGGGCCGCCGTGGCGGTGAGTCCCGGAATCTTGATCGAGCCGACGTTCGGCAACGCGGCAATGCGCCCGTGCAATTCGTCGCTGAAGGCGACGTGCGTGGTTCCCGGGTTGTCGTAAACGACGAGCGGAATGGTCAGCTCCGCGGTCACGGCCTCGTACAGGCCGAAGACTTCATCGTCGTTGAGGGGCTGGTACGTCATCGGCGCGAGCAGTACGCCGGCGGCGCCGGCAGCGTGGGCATCCGCTGCCAGGTCGAGCACCTGCCGGGTGCGGAGTGCGCCGATTCCCACGATGACAGGGGTGATGCCGGCCGCCTCGACTGCGGCCCTGGCTGCCCAGGCACGTTGTTCACGGCTGAGGTAGGCGTACCCGCCGGTCGAGCCGAGCGCGCCGATCGAGTCGACGCCAGCTGCGGCAAGTCGGGAGATCAGGCGCACGAAGGCCAGCTCGTCGATGCCGCTCTCGTCGGTTGGCGTAAGGGGAAATGCGCTGAGCCCCGTGAACATAGCTGTGCCCCTTCGTCGGTGCGCGCGCGTACGCGGCGCTTCCACCATCCTCCCGCACGCTGGGGCGAAGAGTCTGCCCATCCAGATGCGCCCCACGCGGGTCGAGCCCGTTGCGATCGTCGCGACTGCCGGAGCATCGCGGTCAGCCGGGTCGAGTACGGCTGGCCGGTTGGGCGCCTATTTTTCCCAGTTGGGTTTTTCGGTGGGGGTGGCGGCGCGGTTCGAACAGCAGACGCAGCCTTTCGGTGGGGCGGCTACGCGGCCAGAGCGCCGGCCACCCAGCGAATGGCCCGCACTCCGGCCCGGGTGCCGTGCGTGTCGTCCTCGTGGCCGCGCTGGCGGCGGCACTCAACGAGGTCCTCGGCCGGCGTGATGTGCAGGTCCCGGCAGGAGCTGTCGTAGTCGGTGTAGTCAATTTCAAGAAGGAGTTCGTCGTCGGTCATGGTGTGGATCCACTTCAGCAGCGCATCTCAGGGTTGGATGCCGGAAGGGTGCACGTGACGGAGCACATGCTTACCCCGAGCTGATCGTGCGCGAGTTTTTGGCGCATGATCTGAATCGAGGCCGATGTCACTCTCCGGCAGCGCCGACGGAGCTGGTTCAGCGATTGACAGCGTAAGTCGCCATCATCCGGATTGTCTGTAACACGGTGAAATTGTTTCATTTCGTTACCGGCCGGAGATGCGTCTTGCCCATTTCGAGCCCCTGGTAACGATTTGCGCGCGAAAGCGTTGGCCCCAGTATGACTATTCCGCTCTCCATCCTTGACCTTGCTCCGATTACCCCTGGCCAGACCGCTCGGGAGAGCTTTGCGGGGAGTGTTGCGCTCGCCCAGACGGCCGAAAAACACGGGTATGAGCGGGTCTGGTATGCCGAGCACCACAATATGCCGACCATCGGTTCGTCGGCGACGAGCATTCTGATCGGCCACGTGGCCGGCCAGACCTCCACGATTCGGCTCGGATCCGGCGGCGTCATGCTGCCCAATCACTCACCGCTCGTGATCGCCGAGCAGTACGGAACCCTCGCGGAACTGTACCCCGACCGCATCGACCTGGGCCTCGGCCGGGCACCCGGAAGCGACCAGAACACCGCTCGGGCAATGCGCCGCGACCCACGTGCTTCTGACCAGTTTCCGCAGGACGTCATGGAGCTCCAGGCCTACCTGCGCGGGCAGTCGATCGTGCCGGGCGTGCAGGCCATCCCCGGAGCGGGTACCAATGTGCCACTGTTCATTCTCGGATCGTCGCTGTTCGGCGCCGGGCTCGCCGCAGCCCTCGGCTTGCCCTACGCCTTCGCGTCGCATTTCGCGCCCGACGCGCTGCACGAAGCGATCGCGCTCTACCGCCGCGATTTCACGCCGTCAGAGCAGCTTGCAGCGCCGCACCTCATCATTGCCGCCAACGTGATCGCTGCCGATGACAAAGCGGATGCAGTGGAGCAGTTTGAGACGACCCGCCGCACCCGGGTGCGCGGCATGCTCTCTCGCGGACCGGCAACCCCCGAATACGACGACGACCAGATCGACGTCTTCCTGACTACGCCGGAGGGTCGCAATATCGCCAACATGATGCGCTACTCGGCGGTTGGTACCGCCGACGAGGTGCGCGCCTACCTTGAGGAGTTCGCCGAGGGAACCGGGGCCGATGAGCTCATTCTCGCCCACCAGTCCCCGTCGATCGAGGACCGCCTGCGCTCGGTCGAGCTCACGGCCGATGCGATGAACCTCGTCACTGCCTGAGTCCGTACGTGACCCCTGACACGCTCGTGGACCTCTGCCTGGGCCTGCCCCAGGCGATGGAAACTTTTCCATTCGGCGAGGAGACGAGCGTGTTCAAGACCAGTGGTAACGGCAAAATCTTTGCCCTCGCGGCCCTGGCAAGCGAGCCGCTCACGGTATCACTCAAGTGTGACCCGGAAGAAGGTCGCGCCCTGCGCGAGGAGTTTCCTCTGTGGATCACTCCGGGCTATCACCTGAACAAGAAGCACTGGATCACGATCGTGCTCGATGGCGATGTGCCAGCTGAGCTCGTCGAACAACTGCTGCGGGACAGTCACGCGCTGGTACGGCCCCGGGTTCCCCGACCCCAGCCAAACTAGCGGGGCTGGTCCCTGGCCGCGGCCAGTGTTTCAGGTCGGGGAGCGGATACCCCGACTTACGCCCCGGGGAGCGGGTCGCCCAGGGGATCGGCAGCGCTCAGGTCGGCAAGGGCCATCCCGCCCACCGGCAAGCCGGCCCAGGACAGTAGGGTCCATCCCGCCTCTGGCGAGCCGGTGAGTTCGACGACACCGGTGTTATCGAGCTCGTTCTCCCCAGCAAAAGTCGACGGAACGTTCTGCGCGCGGGCCGCGGTCCAGACACGAATGGCTGCCCCGTGGCTGAATACCGCGGCGACCTCGGAGCCCGCAGCTGCGAGCGCGATGTCGGCGTCGAACCGACGGAAGAAGGCGTGACCGTCGTGCGCACCCGGCATCCGTTTGTCGAGGTTGCCAGAGCCCCAAGCCACCGCCGTCTCCAAATAGGTGCGAACGGATGCCCGATCGCGCAGCCCCTCGAGGGATCCGGCTTCGATCTCGTGCAACCCGGTCGCGACCTGCACCTCCAGCCCGCGATCGGCGGCGAGCGGATGCGCCGTCAGGTGCGTGCGCAGCAGCGTCGACACGAAGATGGCGTCAATCGAGTCGGAGCGCAGCGCATCGGGAATAGCGGATGCCTGGCGCAGGCCGAGATCGGTCAGTCCGGGACCGGGATGATCGGTATCGAGCCGCCCGAGAACGTTGCCGGGAGTCTGGCCATGGCGGATCAAGAGAAGTCGCATATCCCCTCCAGCATAGGGAACGCTGCCAGGCAATAGAAGACGTCGGTATAGACGGCTCCAGCGTTGAGGGTTTCGAGTTTCACCTCCGGCGGTGGCGTCAGATGTCCGTGGCGGTCTCGAACTTGGTGAGCACGGGCTTGCCGGACAGGATCGCTCCCAAAGAAGATTTACCCGGACCAGCACGATAGGTGCGGTAAGCGGTGTCGTGCTCTAAGGAGATCCATTTTTCCACGAGGACGAAGTGGGTGGGGTCTTCGGTGTCGACGAGCACATCGACACCGAGGCATCCATCGAATGCGCGGGTGGCGAGGAGAGTGTCGTGTATCACCTCGGAAGCCTCAGCGAGGGACTCGGGCTTTACATGAATATCGAGAAAAGCGGTGATTGGCACAACAGCTCCAGACAGGTTGAGGTCACGGGAAAAATTGGTTACGAGTGGTCGATCTGGCACGCCCTGACCGATCAGGAGAAGGGTCGCGTATTTCCAGCATAGGGAACGCGGTGTGCCAGGGGGAGTCGGATGCGCCGACCGCACGGCTGTGCCTGGTCGCCGCAGCGCCGGCGCGGCCTGGCCGCCGAGCGTGGCAGCATGGAGCAAATACACTTTGCCCCTTCGACAGGAAGCAGTTTCATGACGATTATCAAAATTAACGCCATTACCGTGCCGAGCGACGGCGGCGACGAGCTCGCCCGCCGATTTGCTGCCCGTGCTGGCGCTGTCGACGACCGGCCCGGCTTCGAGGGCTTCGAGCTTCTGAAGCCGACCGATGACCGCCTCACCTGGCTTGTCGTGACCCGCTGGGCCGACGAAGAATCGTTCCAAGCCTGGTTGAGTTCTCCGTCGTTCGCCCATGGGCACCGCAGCGAAACGCCGAAAGAGGGCGAGCCGGCCGCGCGCCCGGTCGGTGTCAGCAGCGAGCTATGGTCGTATGCCATCGCCGGCGGTACCGCCAGCTAGCCGATCGCCCGACAGATCGGGACGTCGCAATTTTGACGGTGTCGTTCCGAACGGACACGCTGGCCCGCGCTACGTAGGCGGGCGCGACTCTGGATCGGGGGTGTTGTCCTGGAGCAGGTCTGTGATCGACCGGAGGGTTTCTGGCGAGACGTCGCCGAGCATCCGTGCTGCGAAGCTCACCACGCGGGCAACGCGCAGGCTCTTGACGAAAGAGAGTTGTGCATCGACGCGTTCCGGCAGGTCGCTGTCGGAGCCGAGCATGTATTCCGCGGGGATGCGGAAGAATTCGGCGATGCCGGTGAGGAGTGCGGGATCGGTCACAAGGGGCCCATCGCCAGTGATCATGTAGGCCCAGCGTGCGCGCGACAAGGCGACGCCCTTGTTCTTGAGACCGTGCTCAATCTGCTTGTAGGTGTAGGGGGTGTTACCCTCGGCCACAACCACATCAAGCAGCAGATTGAGTTTTCGAGCCAGCTCTACTTGGGGGCTGACGGTCGGTCCATGGCGTGGAGTGGGAGACTCCTGCCCTGGGAGATTAGACAACAGTATTGATCCCATCGTGTCGGATCGGTCCGGGCGGCACCTGGGTCTGCCGTTCGACCCGATCGATGATCGATTGTTCGGCCAACGACACGGCCTGCGTCGGGTCAAGAAGTAGGCTGTCGCGAATTTCAACGTACCGACGGTACAAGTGGAGACCGGGCCGCCGAACGACGAGCAGGCCAGGACGAGTCAGCTTTCTGTCAATACTGAGGTCAGGCGTAGTCAAGAGTAAACGGCGCCACATTGGTGTAATGCGCCACAGCAACACCCGATCGTGAAAGGTCTTGCGGCTGGCGGTAAGTCCGTCGACGGTTGCGGTGAGGCCCAGGCCGATTGCCAGACTTACCGGTGCGATTTGGAGCGCAAGCGCGTACGTCGTACGCGGCCATCCTTGAAAGACAAATCCTGGATCCCGCATCGATTGCGCAGCACTAGTCAGACTGATGAGGGCATACAACAGCACCCCCAAGCATGCCAGGGTCACAAATACTAAGGACAAGCGTGTGATCATTCTGGGCTGCTTGCGAATGTCCGACAGGCACGCGTGCGACACGGAGACGGCGAAGAAGGCCATGGCAATCCAGGTGGTCGATGCGTACAAGGTGAAATCCCACCGGGCGACAAAGCCCTGGGAGACGATGTCCTTCAGGCGCCAATCGCTCGACAAGAAAAGAACTGCCTGCGCGGTGATGATTAGGCCGGCGACGAGAGCCGAAGCTCGTCCACGGTTCCGCGTGATTCCTCCGGCAGACAGTGCCCCCTGCACGATCACATCGAGCAACGCCACGGCTACGATCGCGAGGGCATGGAACAGAAAGTACGTGGCATTGATTCCGCCCAGAAACGCATCCACGACCTCATAGATCGGTTTGGGCTGCAGGGTTAGGGTCAGCGCGGAAACGATCAAAAACCAAAGGAGCGGACGGCGGTGTCCGCGTACGGCCGAGGGTACGCAAAACAATGCGGCGGTCCAGAGCAGAACGGGCACGAAGATCAGCACGGTGGTCGGCACTACAACACCTGACCGAAACCGGTCTGCACACCCAGCGCAACTGCAGGACCATCGCTCAGCATGATCAGGGCCAGCCGATCGCCGATGGCCTCGGCCAAGGCCTCTTGTTCGTCGGTGAACCGGCTTCGAGAGAGCGCATAGGCGATGGCATCCAAGGGAATCAACGGCGCGAGAAGCGCGACCCGTTCCGCAGGAACAAGCTGCTGTTTGTGATCAAGAATCATGTGGCCGTATTCGTGATTGATGAACTGCTGGCGGTGTACCACCGAGCTGGTCGGTGCATGGTAGATGCGCTCGAAATCTTCGTCGGCCACGGTAATCCACAACCCGCAGAGCCCGGCCTCGAGCATTCGCGGCGGCGCACTTTGAACCACGATCTTCTTGCCCCGTACCGTTTCCATGTGGCGGTGCAGCAGCTCGGCCGTAAGTGGCCGGGGCAGACCGAGTTCGGCGACCATGGCGTGCGCCCGTTTCTGGCGTAACTCGTAGCTCATCCGTACCCCCTGACGACACTCTGAGCCTACCTCCTTGCTGGGAGCGGGTAACGAGAGCGTCGGCACACGGCCCACAGAAGCCCTACGATAGACATGTCCAACGTTGGTCTAGGGGGAGGATCGGCTATGGCTTGGCTCGTAACTGGCGGTAATGCGGGGGCTCTGATGCCGGTGTCTGACACTGGTTACGGCCGTCCAGCACTCGGGCACAGGCTGCGCTCCACTTGGAATCTGCGCGCTTGGCGCCCCCGAATCGCGGGCGCCAAGCGGCAGAATGGTCGATCGGTCTTTCGCCCTGCGATCGGCGGCGCCGTGGTGTCTAGTGACGCAGCAACTCAGAGCGGTTCGAGCGTTGACGTTCTTGCGCTGAGGTGGTTGCGGGGACTCGTGCCCGCCGAAATCGATCAGCGGGTCACCCTGAGCTTTGATAGCTGGCACAACGCGCAAACGAAGACGGAGATAGTCACTGGCGTGGACGGCGTCATGACCGTGGCGAATCTACTGGCCGTTCGCGCAGCCTGGCGTATCGTTCAGTCCGGTCACAGTGTCGTGGTTCAGGTTTGGTCTATGCCAGAACGTCCAAGTGCATCCGGCGCCACCATCAGGGTCTGGGTGTGCAACGGAGACAGCGCCCGTGCGGTCGAGGCCAAGATTTTGGAGCAGAATTTGCAGCTCGATGAGGGCGAGCCAGCGCAGACTACGCAGACTACGACGACCCGCTTCGCGACCGGCTGGATTGTGACCGGGGAACCGGGTGGCGCTCACCGCTCGCAGTGACACTTGCCGCGTCGCTCATAATCCCCAACGCTAAGAAACGTTACTTCGCGGCCGCAGTCAATTCGGACCCGCCGTTAAGCTGTGCCAATGAGCACTGTGCGAACTACTGACGCCGAAACACCAGTCGATGCGGCGCGCCCGGCTCGATCCCAAGCCCTGCTGGATGCAGTCACAAACTCTGTCGTCATCGCCGACGGCGCCATGGGTACCATGCTGCAGGAACACAATCCCACCCTCGACGACTATCAACAGCTTGAGGGCTGCAACGAGATTCTCAACGTGAGCCGCCCCGACATCATCGCGGCCATCCACGACGTCTACCTCGAAACCGGCATCGACGCCATCGAGACCAACACCTTCGGCGCCAACTGGTCGAACCTCTCGGACTACGGCATCGAAGATCGCATCGAGGAACTCGCTCAACTCGGCGCCGAGATCGCCCGCGCCAGCGCCGAAAAATTCGAAGGCCGCGACGGCCGCGTGCGCTGGGTGCTCGGCTCGATGGGCCCCGGCACCAAGCTGCCGAGCCTCGGCCACACCACCTACGCCAACCTCAAAGCCACCTTTGCCGAGCAGGCGCTCGGCCTCATCCGCGGTGGCGCTGATGCCTTCCTCATCGAGACCTCTCAAGACCTGCTGCAGACCAAGAGCGCGGTGAACGGATGCAAGCAGGCTATCGCCGAGACCGGCATCCGCTTGCCGATTTTCGTCGAGGTGACGGTGGAGACGACCGGAACCATGCTGATGGGCAGCGAGATCGGCGCCGCGCTGACCGCACTGGAGCCGCTCGGAATCGATGCCATCGGCTTGAACTGTGCGACCGGGCCGACCGAGATGAGCGAGCACCTGCGCCACCTCTCGAAGTTCTCCCGCGTGCCCGTCATCTGCATGCCCAACGCCGGGCTGCCGCAGCTGACCAAAACCGGCGCGAGCTACCCGCTGACCCCCGACCAGCTCGCCACGGCACACGAACAGTTCGTGAAGGAGTTCGGGCTGGGCCTGGTCGGCGGATGCTGCGGCACGACTCCCGCACACATGACCGCCGTGGTCGAACGGTTGCGCGGTGTCACGGCGAAACCCCGCACCCTCGAAGCAGATCCCGGGGTCGCGAGTCTGTACCAGCACGTCAGTTTCGACCAGGACAGCGCATTTCTGGCCATCGGGGAGCGCACCAACGCCAATGGCTCGCGCGCTTTTCGCGATGCCATGCTCGCTGAGAACTGGGACGAGTGCGTCGATATCGCCCGCAGCCAGGTGCGCGACGGCGCCCACCTGCTCGACGTCTGCATCGACTACGTCGGTCGCGACGGCGTCGCCGACATGAAGCAGGTCGTCTCTCGACTCGCGAGCGCCTCGACCCTGCCGCTCGTCGTCGACTCCACTGAGCCGGCCGTGTTGCAGGCCGGTATGGAACTCATCGGCGGCCGCCCGGTCGTGAACTCGGTCAACTTCGAAGACGGCGAGGGGCCCACGTCGAGGTTCGGCCGTATCATGCCGCTCGTCAAGGAGCACGGCGCCGCCGTGATCGCCCTCACCATCGACGAGGAGGGCCAGGCGCGCACCGCCGAACACAAGGTGCGCATCGCCACGCGGCTGGTGGACACTCTCGTGAATGTGTGGGGCATGCGGGTCGAGGACATCATCGTCGACGCGTTGACCTTTCCCATCGCGACCGGCCAGGAAGAAACCCGCCGCGACGGCATCGAAACCATCGAGGCGATTCGGCAGATCAAAGCCAAGTACCCCGGCATCCACACCACGCTCGGCGTCTCGAACGTGTCGTTCGGGCTCAACCCCGCTGCGCGCTCGGTGCTCAACTCGGTCTTTCTGCACGAAGCCACCGAGGCGGGCCTCGACTCGGCCATCGTGAACTCGGCCAAGATCGTGCCGCTCGCCTCTGTACCCGACGACCGCCGCAAGGTGGCGCTCGACCTGGTCTGGGACCGCCGCGAATACGACGCCGATGGCACCCTCACCTACGACCCGCTGGTGGCCCTGCTCGACCTGTTCGCCGGCGTCGACTCCGCCGCCCTGAAAGACGAGCGCGCCGCCGAACTCGCCGCCCTTCCGGTGGGTGAACGGCTGGAGCGCCGCATCATCGACGGCGAGGCCAAGGGCCTCGAGGCCGACCTTGACCTCGCCAGAGCCGGAGGACTGAGCGCCCTCGACATCGTCAACGTGCACCTGCTCGTTGGCATGCAGGTCGTCGGCGCCCGCTTCGGCAGCGGCGAGATGCAGCTGCCGTTCGTACTGCAATCCGCCGAGGTGATGAAAGCCGCCGTCGCCCTGCTCGAGCCTCACATGGAGAAATCTGAGGCGGCCGGCAAGGGCACGATCGTGCTCGGCACCGTGCGCGGTGACGTGCACGACATCGGCAAGAACCTCGTCGACATCATCCTCACCAACAACGGCTACGACGTAATCAATATCGGCATCAAACAGCCGATAGCCGAGTTCATCCGGGTGGCCGAAGAGAACAACGCCGACGTCATCGGCATGAGCGGGCTGCTCGTGAAGTCCACAGTGGTGATGAAAGAGAACCTGCTCGAGCTTGAGTCGCGCGGCTTCGCCGACAAGTGGCCCATTTTGCTCGGCGGCGCGGCCCTCACCCGTTCGTACGTCGAGGACGACCTCGACAGCGTCTTCGCGGGGCAGGTACGGTATGCCCGCGATGCCTTCGAGGGCCTCGCCCTGATGGAACCGCTCGTGGCGATCTCCCGCGGCGCCGATCCGCTGTCGGTGGGGCTGCCGCCGCTGAAGAAACGCATTCACAAGAAGAGCCTGCTCACCCTGACCGAACCGGAGGAGATGCCCGCCCGCTCCGAGGTGGCGAGCGACAACCCCATTCCGGTGCCGCCGTTCTGGGGCACCCGCATCGTCAAGGGTGTTGCCCTCGCCGATTTCTCGGCTTTTCTCGACGAACGCGCCACCTTCATGGGGCAGTGGGGGCTCAAGCCCAGCCGCGCCGAAGACGGCGCGAGCTACCAGGAACTGGTCGACACGGTCGGTCGGCCGCGCCTGCGATATTGGCTCGACCGCATCCTAAGCGAGGGCCTACTCGATGCGTCCGTGGCCTACGGCTACTTTCCGGTGGTGGCCGACGGCGATGACATGGTCGTGCTGCACCATGGCGACGACCCCACGGGTATGGTCGGCCAGGCCGGACTGCTCGCGCCCGATGGCGGCTCCGGCGGCGAGCTCGGCACCGACCGCCTGCGGTTCAATTTTCCGCGGCAGCGCCGGGACAAGCACCTGTGCCTGGCCGACTTTGTGCGGTCAAGAGAGAGTGGTCAAACGGATGTCGTCGCCCTCCAGCTGGTCACCGCCGGCTCCCACGTCGACGAGGTCACGGCCAAAATGTTCGCCGAGAACCAGTACCGCGACTACATGGAACTCAACGGGCTCACTATGCAGCTGACCGAGGCCCTCGCCGAGTACTGGCACTCGCGCATCCGTTCGGAATTCGGCGTGGGCGGCGAAGATCCCACCGATATCGCCGGCATGTTCAAACTTGAGTATCGCGGTGCCAGGTTCTCGCTCGGCTACCCGGCCTGCCCCGAGATGGAGGACCGCCGCAAGGTGGTCGAGCTGCTGGGGCCCGAGCGGATGGGCGTGGTCTTGTCGGAGGAGCTGCAGCTGCACCCCGAACAGTCGACGGACGCGTTCGTGTTTCACCACCCGGAGGCGAAGTACTTCTCGGTGTAGCTGGTGGCCGATGTTCGGGCCCGGGTGACGTTGGCTTCTCGTTACACTGAGCGTGTCGCCTGGACGACACCACTTTGTGCGGCCGGAGGAGGTCCTGGGATGTTAGAACCAGTCGTGCTCCGGTTGCCGTTCCGGGGCCGGTGGATCGCGGAGAACAGCCCGGCGAACCGCATTCCGAGCCACGGCAGTCACCTTTTCGGCACGACATTCGCGATCGACTTCGTCGCTGTCAACGAACGTGGTCTTTCGGGAAAGCGCGGCTGGCGCTCGGTGCTGGCAACCGAGTCGCCAGAGGCCTTCGTGGGATTCGGCGCACCAATCCTCGCGCCGGCATCGGGCACGGTCGTTGCCGCGATCGACGGTGAGCTTGATCACGAGGCCCGCCGCTCACAATTGGCGCTCATTCCTTACGCACTCTCACAGGCCCGTCGCGTTCGGCAGGGCGTGCGCGCGATCGCAGGGAATCACGTGGTTATCGCGCTGGGTTCTTCCGGGCCCTTCGTGCTCATCGCGCATCTGCGCCGGGGCACGGTGAACGTCACAGTTGGATCGGTTGTCCAGGTGGGCGACACCATTGGCTCGTGCGGAAACTCGGGTAACAGCACGCAACCGCACGTGCACGTGCAGGTCACGGACTCGACTGTCTGGCCGACGGCGCGCGGCCTTCCGATCATCTTTGAGGGTCCTCACGGCGGCGACAACTGGCTGCCGAGAAACGGCGAGGCGTTCAACGCCTCATGAGTTGCGCGGAAACCCCAGAGCGCTTCGACTCCGCCGGGTTTCAGAGCGAATATCCCGGAGCCATTCCCGGCGGGTCACCGGCGGGGACTCAAGCGTGCCCGCCGGAGCGCCGCGAGCACGGCGGGTCCGACCAGCGCAATGCCGACCATGGTTGTAATGGCGCGCACGGTATCCCAGGTGAGGGTCGAGGTGACGAGCGAGTACAGCGCGAAGGAAGCGAAGTTCTGGCCGGGATCGGCGGCGGCTTGATAGGAGATGTCGGTGCCGCTGCCCACCGCAAACGGCCAGAACCAAAGGTTCATCAGGAGTCCGAACAGGTACGACGCGACCACGCCGTAGACAGCGAGGAGCGCAATTTCGCTGCGAGCCCGCCAACGCCGCGTCGTCGCACTGTGCGAAGGCGCATTGTGCGAGCGCGGCAGCAGACCAGCGCCGGCGCCGACCCAGCCGCAGGCGAACATCTGGAACGGGGTCCACGGGCCGAAGCCGCCCCAGAGCACCGAGGACACCGCGATGGTGAGCAGGCCGAGTAGAAAGGCGAACCGGGCGCCGTAGACTCGCCCGGCCAGAATGAGCAGCACGAACACCGCCTCGACCCCGCCGACACCAGCGCCCGCGATGCGCACTGCGGCGCCGACGGCGGAGAGCACGCCGAGCAGAGCGACGGTCTTCGCCGTGTACATTTCACGGTCGAGAGTGAGCGCCAGTGCCACAATGAGCGCCGGAATGAGCGCGAACGCTACGATCGGAACCGCGACCTGTGCGTCGGCCGGCACCGCCGAAACGAAGAACGGCCAAGCGAAGGCGGCCGCGGCGAGCACGCTGCCACCGCCGAGAATCCACGAAGGCCAACGGATGCTGCGGCGCTGCCGTGCCTGATCCGCGCGCTGTCGGGGGCGGTCGCCCACGGAACCGGGAGCGCTGTGGACATTGTGGGCGTTGTCGCGGTTGGTTTCCCTGGCGTTGGTCGACATTTCAGTCACGCGAGCACCTCAATCGGTTCGCTGAGCCGGCCAGCCTGCATGCGGAGAGTTCGCGTGGCGAGGCCCCGGGCGAAGTCATCGTCGTGGGTGGCGAACAGAACCGCTGAACTGTGGCCGGCAGCCGTCAGCAGCGCCGCACGCACGAGAGCGCGCGCCGCGAGGTCGAGGCCGCGCGTTGGCTCATCGACCAGCAGCAGGGCCGGCCGGACCGCGAGCTGAATGGCCAGCACGAGGCAGAGCCGCTCTCCGGCCGAGAGATCGCGCGGGTGGCGCGGCAGCAGGTGGGCGGCATCCGTCACCGTCTCGAAACCGAGCAGGTGCGCAAACAGGGCGGCGGTGTTGACGGGTCGTTGGGTGGTCGCGGGTGCCGTGCGAGTGAAACGCGGCAATCCGCGATCGGCCCGGCGACATTCTTCGGCCACGGTAGTGGCAAACAGCAGGTCGTCGATATTTTCGGGCACGAGGGCCACTGCCTGCCGCCGTGCCCGCCGTCTGTACGCATGAACGTCGCGCCCGGCGACGATGACGGTGTCGGCAGCAGTCGGCAGCGCGATCGCTCGTAACAGGCTGCTCTTGCCGGCGCCGTTGCTACCGCGCAGGGCGATCAGGTCGCCGGCCAGGACCTCGATCGATACGTCGTTCACGACGCGATCGGCCGCGTGCGAGACGCTCAGTCCACGGATGCTCGCCAGCGACAGCGCAGGCGCGCCCGCGAGTAACTTCCGTGCCGGAATAGCGTTGTCGACGTCGGGCTGTGGCGTCGAGTGGTCGTCCTCGGGGGCGAGCTGGTGCAGGCGGCTGCCCCGAATCTGGAGCCAGGCATCCGCTATCGAGACGAACTCCTTCGTATTGTGTTCGGCGATGACTACGCAGACGCCGGCCTCGTGCGCCAGCTGGCCGAGGACGGTGCAGACGCGATCCCTGGCGGCCGTATCGAGGTCGGCGAGCGGCTCATCCACGAGTAACAGGATGGGGCTATTGACCAGCGCGGCGGCAATCGCGACGAGGCTCGCTTCGCCGGCCGAGAGCTGGTCAATCGAACGGTCGACCAGGTGAACGATCTGCAGCCGGGCAGCCACTTCGAATACGCGAGCGTGCACGATGGTTGGGGCGACGTTCCGCACGGTGAGGGCGAATCCGATTTCGTCGTGCACGGTTTCGGCGGCGAACCCCAGCCGCACGTTTTGCGCGACGAGCCCGACGAAACCGGCGGTGTCGCGTGGGGGAGTCAGCGCGCGGTCGGCGCCGGCAATGTCGATACGCCCGTGCTGGGTGCCGTCGTAGAAGTGCTGGAACAGTCCGCTCATGCTGTGCAGCAGGCTGGTTTTTCCAGATCCGGTCGCGCCGACGATGACCGTCAGGGTGCCGGGCTTGAGCGTGACGTTGAGCTCGTCGAGGTGCCAGTCTGCGCCGAAATGTAAGCCGGCATCCGCCATCAGCACGGGTGTCTCGCAGATACCGGGCACGGCGCGGACGGCAGCAAATCCGCGGGTCTCCATTGACGCCGCCAGCGCGAGAGCGCGTTCGATGGTCTGTTCAAAAATGGGTACGAGCAGTGATGCGATCGATCGTTCAGCGCGTAGGGCGCGAGCGACCCGCACCCGCCGCACCGACTCCAGGAGCGCCGGAAAGGTGGCCCAGGCGATCACGAGCGAGCGCGAAATCGCCCGCAGCGGGCCGCGGCCAGCGCCGCGGGCAAACAACGCCTGCACATTGACGACTGCGTTCAGCAGGCCAAAGAACACGATCACAGCGGCGACCGGGAGGGCGCTGAGCGCGGCGTTGCCGAGCCCGAGCAGGGTGATCGGTCCGAATAGCGTGATGTGGCTGAATGGTCCGTCGAGGCGCAGCCGGGGAAGATCCAGCAGGAGCGGGCCTGCGCCGGCGCCCGCGCCGCCGAAGACCACCCGGTAGACGACCCGCAGCAGCACGAAGCCGATCGCGAGTACGACTGCCGCGCACAGCGGGGCGAGGCGCAGGCGAAACACTAGCTGCCGGGCGTGGCAGTTTCCATGCCGGTGGTGGTGAAGAGGAGTCCCAGCGAGTGTCCGGGGTCAATTTCGAGCTCACCGAGTCCGACCGGCGCGTACTCCCAGTCGGCCTCGGGAGAGGCCTGCACCCAGAGGCCCCAGTACGCGTGCATCGGTGCCATCGTTGCGCAGCTTTCGGTGAACGGCTCCTGCCCCTCGACCTCGATGGTCTCGTCGGCGGCCGGGCGGTCATTGACCCGGCAGGCGACCATGTCGCCGTATTCGACGGTGCCCTCGGTCGTGATGCCGGCGCTCTCCAGGGCGTCGCCCGCGGCGATGGTCTCAGTCGTGTCGACGCACTGGGTGATCGTATCGGCGTCGAGCAAGCCGAAGTCGACAACGACGACGACGCCGGCGCAGTCTGCGGGCGAGGCATCCGTTGTGGCCGACTCGGTACCTGCGGCGGCGGTCGCGGATGCGCTCGAGCCGGCGGCGGCGCCAGAGTCAGTTCCGGCGCATCCGCTCAGAACGACGAGCAGAACGAGCGCTCCCAGGGCGGCAAAGGTGCGAGTGGGCGCAGAAGAAAATGGCGCGGTGAGGTTCATGAATCCAGAGTACCTAGCGTTTAGAGGATGCCGGCGACTCGGTCGAGTCCCCCGCGGAGGTCGAGCAGAAGGTCATCGAGGGATTCGATGCCGACCGACAGGCGCAGCATTCCGGCGGTAATGCCGAGTCGTGCGTTCAAATCGGGGGCGAACGACGCGTGGGTGGTGGTGAGCGGATGCAGCACCATCGAGCGGGTATCGCCGATTCCGGTCATGCGGCTGAACACCCGCAGACCGTTCGTGAACGCTCGGGCACCCTCGGTACCGCCCTTGACGGTGACGGCGAACACCGATCCGGTCCGGCCGTTGTAGTACTTTTGTGCGATCGCGTGCAGCGGGCTGCTCGGCAGGCCGGCGTAGTCGACGACCTCGACCTCGGGCTGCTCCTCGAGCCAGTGCGCGATGGCGATCGAGTTGTCGACGTGGCGCTCCATGCGCAGCGACAGGGTTTCGATGCCCTGGTGCAACAGAAATCCGTTGAACGGCGACAGCGACGGGCCGACATCGTTGACGACGGCCTCGCGCACGTACTGGGCGTAGGCGGCCGGGCCGAACCGGTCGAGCAGTGACGGCAGGCCGGGGCGCAACGAATCGGTCAGCAGCGGGTAGCGGCGGGAGCTCGCTGCCCAGTCGAAGGTGCCACCGTCAACGATCGCGCCCGATACCCCGGCGCCGTGGCCGCTGAGAAACTTGGTGGTGGAGTGCACGACGATGTCGGCGCCGTGCTCGAATGGGCGAATGAGGTGGGGCGTGGCGACGGTGTTGTCGACGACGAGCGGAATGCCGTGGCGGCGGGCGACGGCGGCAATGCGGGCAATATCGACGACGTCATTGCGCGGGTTTGGAATGGTTTCGGTGAAGATCGCCTTGGTCTCCGGCCGAATTACCGCGTCCCAGGCGGCATCGGAGTCGGTGTCCCAGACGTAATCGACCTCGATGCCCATGCGCCGAAAGCTGCGGCCGAGCAGAATGCGGGTGCCGCCGTAAATGCTCGCCGTCGACACGATGTGCTCACCCGATTCGGCCAGGGCAAACAGCGCGGCGCTGATTGCGGCCTGCCCGCTCGACACGGCGACGCAGGCGGTGCCGCCTTCGAGTGAGGCGAGGCGCTGTTCGGCGACCGCGTTGGTGGGGTTGCCCTGCCGAGAGTAGATGGGTTCGCGCGAACCTCCGTTGAAGCGGGCAGCGCCGTCGTCGAAGGAGTCGAAGACGTAGCCGGCACTCAGGGTGAGCGGCGGAATGCGTGCGCCGCGGTTCTCGTCGACGTATTCTCCGACGTGCACCTGGCGGGTGTCGAAGCTGAAGCCGTCCCAGTCGGTGATCGGCGCGACCACCTCGGTGGCGTCAGAATTCAGTAGCGAAGCGGATGCTGGTGCGGGCGTGGCCATGTAACTTCCTGTTGCGTCGGTGTCGGTCTGGAGCGGGGCATCCGTTGTGGCGGGCACTAGGCGGCCGTGACTGTCGGGGGAGCGGCGGCAACACGTGCAACGAGCGCCGCGATGCGGGCGACGGCCTCGCGCAGGGTGTCGGGCGAGCAGGCCAGGTTGAGACGGGCAAACCCTTGGCCGCCGAGGCCGAAGCACTCACCGTTATTGAGGGCGACCCGGGCATCGTCGAGAATGCGCTGGTACGGGCAGTCCCCGAGGCCGAGGTGGCGCAGATCCAGCCAGGCCAGGTAGCTGGCGCGCGGTCGGTGGTAAATCACGGCGGGCAGATATTCACGCAGTAGTTCAGCAAGCAGAAAATCGTTGGCGACAATTTGATCGATGGCATTGTCGAGCCACTCGGTACAACCGAACGCGGTGATGTTGGCGTGCAGGCCCAGGATGCTGGTGCGACAGGCGACCTCTTCGGGCAGCCGGTTCAGCAGGTCATTGGTGGCGTCATCCGCGGCGATGACGAGCGCACACTTGAGCCCGGCCACATTCCAGCCCTTGCTCGCCGAGGTCACGGTGACCGCGCGGGCGCCGGCGGCCAGGGCCAGCGGGGCGAACGGCGTGAATGTGACGCCCGGGTAGGTGAGCGGCGCGTGGATCTCGTCGGAGATGACAAACACGTCGTACTGCGCGGCCAGGCGGGCAAGCGTTTCGAGCGTCTCGCGGCGCCACACAATGCCGTGCGGGTTGTGCGGGTTGCACAGCAGAAAAGCGTCGACGCCGCTCGCGAAGCTGATTTCGAGCGCCTCGAGGTCGAGCACCCAGCTATCACCCTGTTCGAGCAGCGGCGTTTCCACAACGGATGCCGCAGCCTCCTCCACGAGTTCGTAGAAGGGCGGGTAGACGGGCGGGGTGATCGCAACTCGGCCTCCGTGCGGAACAGCCAGGCGAAGGGCCTCAACGATGCCGACGCTCACGTCGGTCGCCAGGTGCACGTGGCTGGGGTCGACGGTCCAGCCCCAGCGATTCAGAGCAAATGCGGCAAAGGCCGGAGCTAGCGGGCCCGGACCGTCAAGGTAACCGGTGTCGGAAGCCTGAACCCGCTCCACGAGGGTGGCGACGATTTCGGGAGCGAGGGGGTAGTCCATCTCGGCAACAAACAAGGGAAGTACGTCGGCGGGAAACCGAGTCCACTTGATGCTGCTGCGCTCGCGCCGGATATGCTCCAGCGGTGCGACCTTGATGACTGACATGACGACAGCTTGTTCCTGCCGTCGCCAATAAGCGAACAGGCACGTAAACATTCGACACATGAGCCACGCGTACGGAATCCCGGCGCCCTTCGACCACTGCCGCCGTAACCATCACGCCTCCACCTGGCTGGGCTTTACGTCCTCGGCGCGGTCACCGGAGAACTGGGCGCCAATATCCGAGTTTGTGACACGAGCGCGGAGATCGTCATAACTACAGTGCACGCGTCTTGACGCCGATTCGCGTGGTGACACCAACCCCCTAACGAATGGAAGGTATTCACAATGCGACACACAACACGACGCCTGCTGGTCGGCCTCACCGCCGCAGTGCTCCTCGCCGGTCCGGTCAGCGCAGCCAGCGCTTATGACGGCTGGGGCGGTGGTAGCTACAGTTCGAGCGATGGGAAGGCGAGTTCCTACATCAACCCCGACACGGGCGCCGCGACAGCGAACAACGACGTTGACCCGAACTCGAGTTGCTTCCGCGCCGACCGGTACGACATGCAGATGTTCAGCCCTGCCGGAACGGCCACGAAGAACGTTCATAACGACGCATGCTTCCTCGACCGCAATGGCAAGAAGCTCGACGGCCCGGCGAGCTTCGAGTCGCGGGGCGTTGGCGTCATCTCCGCGTGTCCCGACCCCGATAACGCCGGACCCAAGACAGCGAGCCTGCGGGACAAGAACGGGGACGGGCGCGCTGACCTGTGCTTCCAGTCCGGATACCAGACCAAGGGCACGGCCGGTGACTTCGAATTCCACGCCCGGCTGAACAACACGGGCATGGTAGGAACCCAGTACGTAACCTGGTGCTCCGACAAGGACGCCGACGGATGCTCCGATGAGTGGAACAAGAGCAGTATCCGCATCGACTGGAGCGCCGACGGCAAGGGAAGTTTCAGCGGCGGCGGATACGACGGACGCTGGTAATACCACCCGGGATGCTGCCTGCGCAGCCGCTACATCCGCGGCCACGTTGACACTTGGGAATCAGGGCGGGAAGTGCGCAACGCACTTCCCGCCCTTCCACTCATTGCACGCCCTAAACGGTCAGTCGATGACGTCGAGCTCTCCCCGAAGAATTTCCGTGTCGGACGGACGTGGGTTCCCGTCGCCCGGCTCCGCTGTAATGACGAGGATTGGATATAGCCGGGGGTCGACGGCCGCCGTCAACGCGACATCCGTTTTCCCCTCCGTGTCAGGATGAAAGGTGCCGGCCGAGATGCGATTTTGTGACTCGGGGGTGTCGCCGGGGCCGACGAACCAGACCTCATAAAACTCGCCCTTGGGCAGGATCGGGAGATCACTCGAGGAAAGGTCGACGATGCGGCCGATGCCGACCAGACGCCCTTCGACGTTGACCCTGCCGCTGCCGGCTGCGGTGATGGATTGGGCGAACTCGACCACGCCCGCCCGGGAGGCCGCATCGCCAATGACGGCGGACTGAACCTGCGCGCCGACCGCGAAGCCCACCCCCAGGCTGGCGGCGACCGCCACGATCTGCAGAATCCGACGTGAGCGCAGCGGAGTGACCGCGCGAGCGGGTTCGGCCTCGTGAACAGCGTCGGCGCCGGAGGAGGTCATCTCGGCCATGCGCGTGGCGGCGACAGCGCGGACCCGTGCGACATCCGCTGCCCGGGGTTCGGGCCGTAAGCCACCGTCCAGGGCCCGACGGAGCCGGTCGATCAGTTCGTCGTCAGTCGCCACGGTCCACCTCCGTCATAAAAGTCCTAAGCCTATCGAGGGCGCGAGCCTGAGCCATGCGCACCGCACCTGGTTTCTTTCCCAACACCTCGGCAGCGCCATCCGATGTCAGTTCAGCGACAACTCTCAGTTCGAGCACTTCCTGTTCACTCGCCGAAAGCTGAGAGAAAGCCCTGCGCACTCGGTCGGCATCATTGAGTGCAACCACCGTCTCGAGTGGGTCAAGCCGCACGCTATCATCCGGCACGAAGTATCGATCGCGACGGGCCTTCGCGTCGGCACGGTAACCCTCGAAAACCACATTGCGCATGATGCCGAACAGCCACGCGTCGAAACCCGCACCGCTCCAGCTGAAGCGGTCGATCTGCTCCATCGCCCGAACTATGGTTTCACTCACAGCATCCTCTGCCGAGTGCACAGAGAACGTCCGTCGCCTGGCGTAGGAAAAAAGTCGCCCATGCGATCGTCGGTATATCTCCTCCCAAGCGTCGGGGTCACAATCCACAGCGCGGCTCACAAGTGACCGCACATCGTCTTCCTCACTCAACGCTCACTCCTTAGACATGACGACCCACGGGGGTTTGTCACAAACCGGGCTCCGCCATCGCAGAAGGTGGCCCCAATGCCGACGAGGAGCCCCGCAACGACGTGCATCAGCATGCCGGCCAGCGTGCGTCGGCATTCTAGGCTGTTTCTCGATAGCGGGATTTGTCGGCCACCACCGGCCCTGGCCTCGAAGATCCCCGAACGCGTCGAAGCCACAAGACCTGCACCGACTAACACGGCGCCGAAAGTCAAGGCCAACATAACGTCCGATCGAAGCCCAGCCAGTAGAGCTTATGTTGCCGAGACTGTACGCCAATCAGGCGCCTTGTGGAGCTGTCCGTAAGAAATGCCGCATTCAGACGACACAGAACGTCACTACGACCGAAATCGCGACCGGAAGATCTGGATTCATTTGGATAACAAGCTGCTGGATCGGATATCCCCATAAGTAGACGCGGTAAGACAGATCGATTCCCGAGCTAGATTTTTTAGAGCGCAGCGCAATCGCGAGGATAACCGCGGGCACGACCGCCCAAGCGAAAATCGCTGCGATGGGAGCCATGAATTCGCCGAGCAGGAGCCACGCGACGACGAGGCTCCAACATGCGTCACCCACTGCTACATATCACCGCATGAGTAATTGGCGGGTATCGAGCCACCCGCCAAACTGTCGAAGCTGAGTCCACGGTGCGGGGATACGGATCAGTTTGAAATGCCCATGATCGATTCCCCTACGTCGGCAGATATTTCCTCCTGGCACAACGAGATCGCGCGGCCGGCTTCACCCTGGGTGTCTTGAAGGAGGTGACTGGACACGACGGTGTGAGTAGAAGTATCGAAGCCCCAACTCTCGATGATGGGAGCCCCTTCGGCGGGGCTAAGAATTTGGGCGTCCCATCCAGCTGCCTGGATGCAATCGGCGAAGTCCTCGACGTAGACCGTCTTCACAACGCCTTCGAGGTCGACATACTGGGGGAAAAAGGCCGTAGCAGCTCCGTTGCCGGCAATGCCGAGAACCATCAGGGCTCCGGCTCCGATTCCGACGCGAGCCATGTTCCGGCGACGTTCGATGGTGCGGCGCACACTACGTTCAGCGGTTGCGACGGTCGATTCAATCTGTGCGTGGGTGGGGGGTGCGATGTTCATGCCGTGCTCCTTTTACTGGTTTTCGATTCGTGCTGCACCCAAGTGGATGCGGGTGCGCTGGATGCGCTTGCGCGCGGCCGCGGGCGACATTCCGAGGGCCGCCGCGGCAGCGGCGTAGCTCTCTCCTTCGACGAGACATCGTTCAATCAACTGCCTATCGATCGGGCCGAGCGCGCCAATCTCTTCCCTTACCCAGTTCAGCTCGTCGATTGCTGACGCCGGAGCACCCGTGCTTGTGGCAGTCTCCGCGGCGTCGAGTGGAAGCGTGCGGCGAGCACGGGAGTTCCTGTTCGAGTTGTACGCCGTGAACCGGCAAGTAGTGAGCAGCCAGGGGAGCAGTGACTCACTTGCCAGCACGATCTTGTGTCGTCGCTTCCACATCACCAGGAAGGTCTCCTGTAGAAGATCGTCGGCTTGGTGCGCTTCGTCCGCCAACGCCCAAGCAAACCGGTATACAGCCGGTCCGTGCCGCGTCATGAGCTCGGAGAAGGCGGCTTTGTCGCCGCGGTTAAGGCTCGTCACGAGCTCATGGTCAGAATCTGAATTCAAGGTGGACCTCCACCTACACAGTGTCAGCCGAACACAGGTTTGTGACACGCGGTCGACTTCTATTTCATCAGCGGCGGCTCGTTGAGCTGGCTCAGTTTCGTCCCGATAGCTCGATCGAGGCCATGCCGCCGTGCCAAGTAACACTGCCTCAAGACCGTCATTTAGTGCTGCGGTTCACACTCATCCCACCGACGTCGAACCTGGCTGTCGGTCCGCGAGCGGAACCCTCAGGTGAGACGTGCTTCCCCTCTGCTTGCCAGCCCAGTCGATGATCAGACGCATACCCTCGGTGAAATCCGATTCGTGCGGACGATTGAGGAAAGCGTGGAAGGTCCCGGGCAACACGTGGTAATCGACCACGACCCCTGCTGCAGACAGTTCCTCGGCGAATAAGCCGCCCGATGAGCGCATCGAGTCCCGATCAGAGTCGATCATGAGCGTCGGAGGAAACTCGTGCAGGGCGTGGCCGCCGGCAAATGCGTGACGTTCCGCCATGGCGGTTCGCGTCCCTGCGTAGTGGAGATTCGTCAAGTTGAGAAGCATCGGCGTGTGCACGAAACGGCGCCGACCACGAAGACGGCCGCGCAAATCGGGTGACCGTTTCGGCAGCGCCGCATGGAAAAACCCGTAAGCGAAGAAAACGCCGACGAGAGGGTCATTTTTTTCGTCCGCCATCCGCAGGACCGCACCGGCTGATAAGCATGCTCCGGCGCTGGCACCACCCAGGATGACCCCGTTGGGTGCCTCGCGCTGCACCTCCCGGACCACGGCCACAACATCGTCAACCGGTATCGGATAGTGAACGGCTGGGCTCCATCCAATCCCACGCGGCGACCGACGAAACCTCGAGAATGTCGCGAGTCGATAGCCAACGGTGACGACAGTGAATCCCGCTGCCGCCAGCGTTCGCGCGACGTCATGCGATTCCGGCTGGTCGAGGTTGCCCTTGAAAAACCCGCCTCCGTGAATCCACACGATCGTTGCAGATCTCAGATGCGCAGTGCCGGTAGGCGGTGAGTACCAGCGCACCGGTATGGAGCCGTGCGGGCCCTGGATCGTACTATCGACCGAGTGGACAGCCATCGAGATCTGGTCGAGCGGCGTCACGTTCTCAACGCCAGGCAGACTGACCCAACCGGCAACGACAGACGATTCCCCATTCGTGAACCCTAGCGCGAGACCGCAAACTGACCGGACCACCCAAACTCTTGATGGGGACTGCGTGCTCCGTTCCGGTAGGGAGACGCCCGTGAAATCCCGTGCCGGCGCGTGAGACCATGACAGCATGTCTCTCTTCACGTTTTCCGAGTCGAAGCACGTAGTGCGAACCGACCTCGTTGGTCTCTACGCAAGCGTCGGGTGGTCAGCGTACGCGAGCGACCCCGATGCTCTTGTCCGCGCGGTGGAGCAGTCGTCCTACGTCGTAACAGCGAGGGACTCGACCGGAGCGCTGGTGGGCCTGGCCCGCGCAATCTCCGATGACGTCACCATCTGTTACCTCCAAGACATCCTCGTTAACCCTGGTCATCAGCGAAACGGCCTCGGCAGAGCTTTGGTCGATAACGTCATCGAGCACTACGTTCACGTTCGACAAAAGGTGCTACTGACCGATGACGAACCGGGCCAACGGGCATTTTACGAATCCATGGGTTTCATCGAAGGGCACGACTTCAGCCCAACGCCCTTGCGTGCTTTCGTCCAAATCGGGAGCTAAGAGCGCCCACGATAGCCCGGCGCAAGCATGGATTCCTCTGCCGGCGTCAACGAATCCCAGGAACTGGTCTTTTCTGAGCGCTATGTCGAACTTGTCGACGTGGTTTCCGGCCCACGCCCTATCACTCCCCACCCACTCTCAAAGCAGTGCCAGCAAGCCGAACGTCGTGCGGGACAGAACGCGGTCAAGAAAGGATCGTCCAGACCGGTGATTTCTGCCGGTCTCCAACGAGGATGCCCGCAACCCAATCGTCTTCTCTGGCATGCCGTCCCATAGCACCGAGCCGGAGTGTCCCCTCGAATTGAAAACCGACACGACGGGCAACGCGAGCGGATGCGACATTGCCCGCATAGGCATGCCACTCGATGCGAACCAGGCCCAGTCCTTCGGGCGAGCTGTCGAATCCGAACTCGACGACAGCTTGAGCAGCCTCGGTGAGCAGGCCGCGACCGCGAAACGGGGCTGCCATCCAGTAGCCGATCGTCGCTTGGTCAGAACCGACGCTGTCGAGGCTGATTGCGCCCGCGAATTCATCGGCGATCGTGATGGCCCACGTGCAACTCTTACCGCTTGCCCAACCGAAGTCGGAGTAGGCGGTGACGTACCCTTCAGCCTCCGTCCGCGTATACGGAACCGGGATCGGCACTCGCCGCTGAATCTCCGGATCCTGACAAGCAGCAGTGATGGCGTCAACGTCCATGAGCGACGGAGCCCTCAGGATGAGTCGGTCCGTGCGCAGTTCTACCTTATTCATACGTTCAAGCTATCGGTTGGCCGAAATTGCCGCGTAAATCACGGTCCGGAAGTGGAATCTTTAGCGGGCGTCTCCTGCGTTGGTCGCTCGGACCATTCGAAGCTCCCGCACACGGTCGTCGGTTTAAACCGCACCGTCGGCGAAAAAGCCATGCTTCGGTAGAAGGCTTGCGCGCGTGGGTTGGCGTCAGCGACCCAGAGCGCACCGGCGCGGTCCTGTCGATGACTGCGTTGAGAAGCGCCGGGAGAGTCCCGAACGGCGTATCGCGTGCGACATTGCTGTCTGCGCAGGCGTAAGTGCAAAGGTCAGCTCAGGAAACAGTGGTTGGCAACCTGTCGGGTACCGCGATATTCGAGTGCGTCGTTTCCGTCAGATCGATGGCGTAGGTGCCGATGAGCGCGATGGCCGCGGGGTCGATGGCGCCAAAGGCTGGCGTGGTGTTTTCTCTTTTCATGCCCCCAGCTAAACAGCCGGGGCCTGGTTCTGTCGTCAGCCTACGGGTTAGATCCACTCATCCTTTGGGAGGAATTTGCAGCAATTTGCCACTCACGCCACGTAGCGGGTTCTAGCGTTGAAGTATGCATCCTGCTTCTAATAATCATCGTTGGCTCGTCGAGCCGCTAATCGGCAGCGTTCTCGTGTTGATCTGGGCTGTCGGTTTCAGCACACACTTGGTGAGCTTCGTCCCGTTGCGCGGAGAAATGATCTGGTCTACAACTCCATACGCGTTCGCGCTCGTGGTCGGCTTCGCGGCCGCCATCGCGCTCTCCCGCGTTGCAACCGGCACCTCGCTCGTCCTGGTTGGCGTGCTTCTGGCGGCTCAGCTGCTCTTTTGGCCTGCTCGGTTCAGCGCGCTCAGTTGGTCGGCGTATTTTATGCTGCTCGTCTTCGCCACACTCGTCGGGTTCTATGCAGCCAGGCGGATGCGCATGGTTGCGCCGTTCGTCTTGGTCCTCTACGCGGTCGTGGTCTCGGCTCTGCTGGTCCTTCCCCGCTTCAGCGCAACCAGCATCGATGGTTTGATCAACGGAAAGCATCTGTCATCTGTTGCCTCGATCCCGGATCTCCTCGTTTGTAGCGGCGTGGCCGCGCTGATCACGTTCGGGTTCTGGTACCTCGGGTTTCGGCTCCGCTTGGTGAGCTCCGCGCTGCGGTCGGGCTGGGATGACGCTACGTCGCCGATTATCAGCATCGCCCAACGGGTGCTGCTTCCGCTGCGCCCGGTGCTAGAGCCAGCCATCGCCGTCGCGTTCTACGTGTTGTGGATTATCGCGGAAGCCGGTCGTTCCGGCGGTTCGCCATGGCCGTCGTTTCCCTTCACACTTGGCCTTCTCGCTGCGTCGATCGCCGTCGCCCGAACCTCTCCCCGGGTTGCGGTCGCGCTGCCTGGCGTCGTGCTTGCGATTCAACTCTTCGGTATTCCCACCCGGTTCAGTTCGACGACCTGGCCCGTGTACTTCGCCGTTCTCGTCACCTGCTTGATCGTGAGTGCGACCGCGGATCGGCGCATCCGCTGGCTGTCTCTGCCGATCACGGCCGTGTATGTCGTCGTGATTACGACGCTGATGACTGTTCCCGCGCTGTCCGACGGCTACGGCTGGACGTCATGGGTCGGCGCTCGAAATTCAGGCGACAACGTCATCGAAAGCTTCGCCGGTGTCCTCGTGGTCGGTCTACTCCTTGCGGCAGCCGCCTGGTTCATCGGTTTTGGCCTTCGTGCATCGCAGTTGAATCGAGCCGCCGACGCGAAGCTCGGTGCAACCGTCGACGAACTCCGCTCGGCCGAGATCGACTTGATCGTCGCGAGCGAGCGCGACCGTATCGCCCAGGACGTGCACGACATCATGGCGCATTCTCTGGCCGTAATCATCGCGCAAGCCGACGGCGCACGTTTCATCGGCCCGCAACGGCCGGATGCGATCAGCGAATCCCTGGAACGAATCGCTGCATCCGCCCGCACGTCGCTGGCCGAGGTGCGAATGCTGATCGAGTCACTTGTCGAAGATCCTGACGGCCACTCGAATCCCAACCTCGAGAACCTGGACGAACTCGTACAGCGGATGCGCGGGGCCGGCCTCACCATCACCGTCGACCGCTTCGGCGACCCCACCGTGCTCACGTCTGGACAGCAACTGGCGGTGTACCGCATCGTGCAGGAGAGCCTGACGAACGCACTCAAACACGCAGGAGCCCAGTCCGCTGCTCGGCTCACGCTCGACTGGCGCGGACCAGGACTTGCCTTGACGGTCGCCTCTATCGGGAAGCCCCGGCAACACCCAGACTCGAACGTGCGCGGGCACGGGCACGGCCGCGGGATCTATGGGATGCGCGAACGCGCACGTCTGGCCGGCGGCTGGCTGACCGCGGACGTGGACGATGAAGCACCGGGCGGCTTCCTGGTCACTGCATTCGTGCCGACGGCGTGCGTTGTCGAACAGACAACCGAGGCGCCGGAAGCCACCCTCCTGGCAGCAGAAGCAGGCTCGCGGTGAGAGCCATCCGAGTTGCGATTGCCGATGACCAGCAACTGTTCTGTTCTGGGATCCAGATGCTCATCGAGTCACAGCCCGACCTGCAGTTCGTCGGTGCCGCTTACGACGGAGAAGCCGCTATCGTCCTCGCTCGCCAGGCGCGCCCGGACGTCATGTTGATGGACATCCGGATGCCGTTGCTCGACGGCATTGAGGCGACTGCGCGCATCCTGGGCGCCACAGACAAACCCGACAGTGACAGCGGTGAATGCGACGCCGATGACTGTGCCACCGTTCTCGACGCGCAGCCAAAGGTAATCATGCTCACGACGTTCCAACGCGATGAAGCGGTCGTTCGCGCAATCCACGCGGGCGCAGACGGTTTCATAATGAAGGACACCACGCCTGAGTTCGTACTCGCTTCGATCCGCACGGTCTACGCCGGGCACTCCGTGATCGCGCCTACCGACACAGCCGACATTATCCGGGCGCAGACGTCCCAGAAACACAGGGAGCCAACCGCAGAATCAATCTCAGCGCTCTCCGCACGCGAGAAAGAGGTCTTCCTGCTCGCAGCGCGCGGCCTCAGCAACGCGGACATCGCCCAGACCGCCTATATCAGCGAGGCGACGGTCAAGAGCCACATCCGCAGCATCCTGGCGAAACTGTCACTCACCTCACGCGTGCAGATCGTCGCGCACGCCTACGAGAACGGGCTGCTGCGCTGAGTCGCCTACTCGCAGAACCCCCTACGGGACGCTTTCAGCGGTTGAGAAGTTCGTGCGAGAGGACGACGGTGGCGAACTCGTCGTGAAGATTGATCGCGGTTACTCGGGAAAGTTCCGCCGCACTGATCATTCCACCTTCGAGGTCTGTCCTGTCAAACGTGTGAGTTGCATCTACGGCAAAGTAGACGGTGTATCCCAGGTTTCCGCCAATGCGTGCTGTTGTTTCGCAGCAGTGATTGGTGGTGATACCGCAGATCACAATGGTAGAGATAGCGTTTTCTCGAAGCCAGAAGTCAAGATCGGGGGTGCCGTGAAAACTTGAGTTGACCGTTTTCTGGACCAATAGATCCGGAGTGCCAGACATGTAGCTTTTCAAGGCATGGCCGGGGTTGCTGGGGTGCAGCGGGGAGAGCGGATTGGAGGAATTATGCTGCACGAAGACAACCGGTCGCGAAAGCCTGTGCCACTCGTTCACTAACGCTGCGATGTTCTGATCACAGTCCGCGTTGTTTCGGGGTCCCCACCATTTGACTTGGTCAAATCCTTGCTGAGCGTCAACGACGATCAGGGCGGTGTGATCATCGATCGAGGGTAGTTGGATCAAGATTTAGGCTCCTTATTAATTTTCAGATCAATGACCAAAATGGTTGATCCCGCGACGCCAGGTAGGACCGAGACTTCCCGCTGCCGCCAGCGTTCGCGCGACGTCATGCGATTCCGGCTGGTCGAGGTTGCCCTTGAAAAACCCGCCTCCGTGAATCCACACGATCGTTGCAGATCTCAGATGCGCAGTGCCGGTAGGCGGTGAGTACCAGCGCACCGGTACGGAGCCGTGCGGGCCCTGGATCGTACTATCGACCGAGTGGACAGGCATCGAGATCTGGTCGAGCGACGTCACGTTCTCAACGCCAGGCAGACTGACCCAACCGGCAACGACAGACGATTCCCCATTCGTGAACCCTAGCGCGAGACCGCAAACGATTACTGCAGGGGCCGCAACGCCCCCCGTGGCACCCATGCCGGGTCTCCCTGACCGGACCACCCAAACTCTTGATGGAAACTTCGTAAGCGGAACCTCAGACGGGACGGGTTTTGCCATCAATGTAGAACCAGATGCGTGCCCCACCGGAGAGTTCGTATTGCCATTGATCGTGGGTGATGCCGTCGCGAACAACAGTTGCAATTGGCCCTTGAGCTGGTGGCAGTTGAGGTCTGATCGCTTGGGGGCCTTCGTGAGTCGGTCCTAGGCATCCGCGGCAGAGCTTTTTGCATTGCGACGATGTCGCGCCATCCGGTGGCAGCTTGACTCGTAGCGTGCTCGATCGCGAATTCTCATGATTTGAGTGGCCCGGAAACGGAACCCTTCTCAGGCGTTCTACGCGGGCTATATTCTGGAGCGAATGCTCCATTTGACACTCACGACGCCCCAAGATCTCGACGCAGTCACCGCGTTCCTTCGCGTTGCTGACCTGACGCTCAGCGGACTCGATTCCCCCACTGTGCGACTGTGGACGGCACGCGACGCCGAAACCGGACGCATCGTTGCCAGCACGGGCTACGAGCGCAGCGACGACAACGAACACGTTCTCATTCGCAGCGTTGCCGTCGCTCCGGCACTCCGAGGTCTAGGCGTGGGCCTCCAATTGGCACGCTTCGCGCTCGACCGAGCCGCCGAATCCGGAGCAACTCGAGCCTGGCTCTTCAGTCGACGATCCGGACCGTTCTGGCAAAAAGTCGGATTCGTCTCGGCGGACAGGAGCGAACTCGCGATCGCTCTCGCGTCGACGCATCAGGTGCAGCTCTTCACAGAATCCGGGCAGCTCCAACGCGAAGTGGCGTGGAGCCGACTTCTCTAGAGAGATCCGCCCTACGCAATTCTAGGAACGCCTGTAAGGGGAACCCCCTACGAAAAGGCTTTGTCGTGCTCCAAAAAAGCAGATCACGGTCGACGCTACAGGCATCTAGGAGTCACCCCTTTTGTTCGCACCCGTCGTCAACGAAAACGCTCGTCGTCGAATTGCTGAACGCCACCCGCCATGCTCCACGTGGCGGCAAACGGCATCAGGGTCTCGATGGCGACGACGCGCACTCCCTCAATAGACGGGAGCAGCACCCGGGTACCCGGGTAATAATCGAAAAGAACCTGCCGGTCCCGCCCGCACGGGCCGACAACACCGCGCCCGTGATTGCCAACAGCGACGATGGTCGTAATGCCTCGCCCCCTGTTCGCACGAGCCGCGCCGAGCGCGACCAGTTCGGCGCACGGTCCGCCCGTGAAGTGGAACGTGTTGACCCCGGCGAACATGCGCCCGTCCTCGTCGCGTACTGGTCCGCGTTGTGCGCATCCCCTTCTATGAAGCCGAGAGACGCGTGGAGGTCGCGCGCCTCAATTAGGTCGGTGCGGGTGTCCAACCGCAGCTCCTTGCGGGCCAGCGAGCCGCGTTAGGAAGAGATCGACTGACTCGTTCTCCAGCATCCGATTAAGAATTTCCCTGTCGAATATAGCTGTCTGTGAGAGCTGCGGAAGCAATCGGCGAATCTCTTCCGCGACAGCGTCGTCGGCGTGGGTGGCGATCGAAATGGTCAACTGATCTTCCATAGGGAGAGGCTACCTGTGGCGCAATGCTCACCTGCGGAACTTCACTCGCTTTGGGATTACGCACTCCCGTGCGGACAAGGTGCAGCAACGAGGCCATGAGCTTGGCCGCCGCGATGCTGTCTGCGGCAAGATCCGCAACTGGCAGTGGCGACGAAAGCGGCACGGGTCCGGGTAAACGAACCCGATTCGTTAGCTCCGGAAGTTCAGCGGAATCGGAAAGAAACGTGCTGAGGAAGGTTCCCATCGGTTGCCTCCCGCGCCCTCGACCGTTCACGTGGGCGTGGAGCCAAACGGTCATCGGTGAACCCCACTTTATCCCCACGGTACGAGTTGCAATTGACGATGCTGAGGCCGAGCAATCAGGCACGGATTAGAGCCGGCGATAGGTCAGCTGGCGAGCAGACCAAAGACAGACGCGACAAGCGTCTGTCCGGCGATCTTGGCCCACCCGCCGAGCCCGAGGCTGCGTTGGTGATGCACTTTGAGGAAGTCGTCGACGAACCCTACGCCAGCCGTGCCTATGAACATGAATAGCACGAGCAGTGAAGACGCCGAAATACCCTCGCCGCCGCTGACGATTACCGCGACGAAGAACCCGAATAGCGTCGCCAAGATGATCACAATGCCGCCCATTGAGGGCGTTCCACGCTTGGTGTGATGCGACTTCGGACCGTCGGCGGATGAACTGGCCGAGTTCAAGCCGCTTGAACAAACGGACGAACAACGGAGTTAGAAGAAGCGAAAAGGCAAGGGCGAGACCGCTGGCCGTTAGTAGAGTCCCACTGCGTCAGTGTGGCAGTTGGCTGCCCATATGTCGCACTACAGCCGACTATTGCCCACATGACGCGATATCGTCCCAGGCAAGTCCGGGAGATTTACCTGTTGGCGGGCGGACGGCGCTTGGCCTTCTCGAGGGTGCCCGTAAGCCGAACCCCCTGCGGTAAAGTGGCGGGTCAATCTCCGTGTGCTCAATACTTTCGGCAATCGAAACATTGAGTTCAGCGGCGTGGACCGACAATCAAAATATCTTCCTCGGTTGTCCATCTGGCGTATGGCCAAACCTGGCTATCAGCAAGAGCACAAGCGCGGTGCCCGATAACACCCCGTCCAGTATTCCGGCAGGAAGCAGAAAGATCATTAGCGCCAACGTCACGATGCAGTTGATCAAGGAAAGCGCGAGCCCCCAGAGTCGGTTCCGTAACAGCCCGACCGCGCCGAGCACACGAAGAGCCGCGAAAACCCCACTCATAGCCATCATGAGATAGAGATTGTCCTGCAAATAGGGAAGCGCGAAGACCTCGGCATTTTCGACTATGGACGCTGGCGGGATCTGGAGAGCGAGGAGGACAACGACGCCAATGAAGACCAATCCCTCCATAAGTACGCCCTGGACTAGGAGCAACCCGGCCGCCCACCGATACTGCCGTCGTTGAATTGTGTCCACTCCACAACCCTATCGACCGCACAGGGTCCCGGCTGTCGAACCTCCTGCGGGGCTCCGAACGGGCACGAAATTTGCGAGGCACCCCAAACAAAGTTCGGGTGGCGGGGATGGATATGATTTCGTTGTGTCGATCGAGCCAGCTAGAACCCGAATCGCTGCGGTGGCACTCTTCGCCGCTTGGCTTGTGCACGACGTAGAAGAAGTGTTCACCTTCCCGGCCACGTCCAGGCTGCTCGCCGCACGTTTGGGCACCGACCGGGTGGTAGTTTCTCCGTCGCAATCTGTACTCGCCATCGCGCTCATGGGAGTGCTTGTTGGCGCGGCCTGCGTTCGCGGCGCACGCACCCAAGGAAGATCACGTCTCTACCGAGCGGTGTTAGCGGGCTTGGAAGCTCATGTGGTCACGCACATCGCGACTTCGATCTCCTTCAAGAGCTACACCGCTGGACTCATAACGGCACCCCTCGTGATGTTTCCCGGGGCGCGAGTAGCCCGGGCTGAACTCCGTCGAGGCGGCTCGCCCCTCCTGCCGTCTGACACCGTACATGGCGGGGCGCTTCTGTTCGCCGCGGCAATATTTTCGCACTTCATTTCACGCCTCTTCCTCGGAGCAGGTTACCCGCGGGCACGAATCCCACGTATGTAGCAAATTCGGCTCCGGCGTCAGCCAAACCTCACTTCGTCATCGTGAACGTCCGCTTACAAATTTTTGACGTACTTGTTGAGGCTGTAGGAGCCAGCGGGACAGAGACGAGCGCACGTATCAATTGGCACTCGGAGCAAGAGCGTCTTGCAGGCGAGCGACGCGAGACCATTGGAATGGATTGTTGTACGTCTGCTATTCCGACGAGTATTGATCGTGTGGGCTCAATCTTTTGGGCGCAGCACGCCTATCTGGTCGATGGCTGGCACCGGCGGTCCCAGCCGCGGCTTGCCGGGTCCGGTGTCACCTGCTCCGACGCGGTTGCTGCGTTCGGTCAAGCTGACGAGGGCGAGGTGGCGGTCGGCGCTCCAGCAGATCAGTCGACCCTTCTGGTCCTTGTTGCGCCCCAGGATGCCCGCGTCGGCGAGCTGTACCAGCGCGCGATGTGCCGCTGCCGTGGACACTCTGTGCCGTGCAGCAACAGTTTCGATGGTTAGCACGGGCTCGCTGGCCAGAGTGTCCAGAATGCGCAAGATCACAGCATCACTGCGCGGAGCGGCCGGCGAGATCTCGTGCTGTCTGCGGTAGTGGCTGAGTTCCTCGCGGACCGTCAGGTCAAGTGCCTCGATGTCGACAGACAAACGCACTGCGTTTGCGGCAGCCAGCTCAGCCGCGTGGGCAAAGCCAATGATCCACTCGTCCAGTCGAGAGGGCTGTGCCCGGAAGGCCGTCAATCCCTCGAGGTACGCATCCTTGTTGCCCGCAAACACCGTGCTAATCGGGATCAGCACGTTCCGCAGCGCATCCGTTCGACGGAGGATCGTGTGGATGAGTGCACGTCCGGTGCGACCGTTACCGTCGATGAACGGGTGGATAGTTTCGAACTGGGCATGAGCGATCGCTGCCCGCACTATGGGATTGCCCGCTGTTGCGCTCACGAATAGGCACAGATCATCGACCAGGCGCGGTACCTCGGTCTCTGGCGGAGGTACGAAGTCTGCACGGAGCGGGCTCCAGCCGGGCCCGCCCACCCAGATTTGCTCAGTTCTCAGCCCGAGCTTGAGCGCGGGCTCGATGATGTGCTGCAGGCGCTCGATATCGGCCGTGGTGACAGCGCGATCGCGATCAGCAAGCTGCGCGATCGCCGCCTCAGTAGCGCGCACGTTCGCAAGGACGTCCACCGCAACGCGCGTTCCCTGCTGAAGGAGCTCGGCGATAGCGAGCTTCTTGGGGGTGACGCTGTTTCCTTCGATCCACGACGACGAGATGCTCTCGGAACGAATCAACAGGTGATTGAGGTAGCCCCCGCGGGCGCCGATGCGCTCGTCTGCACGCGCGAGCACCGCCAGGGCGTCTTCCGCAGCCTGCTGCGCTTCCCGGCCGAGTTGCGACACCGGGGTGCCAAGCGCGTCGGGAACGTACGCTTGATAGCGCCCCGGTGCCCTGTCCTGACGGCCGAGGTGCGCAGCGTCTTCCGGGTTCCAAAGCAGGTCAACGTAGTGGGGCATGAGTCACTTCTAACGTCAATGACTGAGTGAGTATATTTACTTTATCAGTAATAAAGGTGATTCAGCCCGCTGGCGCTTCCGCTTGTGCGTTTTGCAGATGGACGTCGGCGAGTACGCGAGGCAAGTCCTGCCTCTACGTGAAACGCCTCGACGCCGTCGACCTCGACCTCGTCGAACGGCTATTTCAGGAGGCCTGGACGGCGCTGCACCCCGAATAACTCCGCCCGCCGACCCGTTGGCCGAGTCCTTACGGCGCTTCAACAGCCACACGGAAGATCAGTTCCGTGCCGCTCGCTGTGAGGTCGACGGATATCGTGGCCGATACGTGCGCGCCAATGGCATCCGCCGGGCCAATCCGCGCGGAGTACCGATCCCCCTGCGTCGTGCGCTGGTCCACCACAAGATCCGACTCGAGTTGAGCGAGGTCTGCCTCCGTCCAGCCGAAGTTCGGGCCCAGCCGTTCAAGTAGTGCGAAGGCCTCTCCGTACTCGCCGTTTCCCGCGTACGTGGCCTCGACGGCAACGGTGTGATCGTTCTCCGACCAGACCGTGAAAGAGTCCACGGCGTCCAGGATGAATGCCCCCTCTGGCCCCAATACGCGGATCTCCAGGGGACGCAGCGGTGTCGTCACGGTTTCACCGCTGGCCGGAAGTCCGAGGTCAGAGGGTGGTGTCGCATCCGGTCGAAGTTGCATCTTGACGACACCCGATCGAGTGAAGTAATCGACGCCAGGTTTCGTGAAGGTCGACATGCCGTCGGTTGCCGTTTGGTCTGCGCTGGGGGCGGTGACCGGTACGGCCCACCACGACCCGTTGACTCTGGCGGTGATGAACCCGACACCACAAATAATGACGACCAGGAGGGCTGCGGGTATCCACGCACGACGTGCCCGCTTTCTAGCGAGCGCGGCAACGGATGTCCCGCCGGACACCGAATCGCCGAGTTTCACTGGGAACTCACGGCGATGAGGCACTGCGTCAGGGCGCCTCTCGGGGCCGCGATGCTCCGAATACACACGCACAGACTCACGATCGACCCCCGTCGGTTAGCGCCAGAGTATCAGGCGTGGCCGGGTTCGTGATCCGGCGTCGGGCCGGGACGGACGGGTGCTGCCCCCACTGGGATTTGAAACCAAACGTGGCCCCAATCAGGGCCCGGCGGCCGCCCAACTTCCGCGTAAAATCAACGATCCGTGATCACCATGCGAGGCTCACAATCACGCACTTCTGCCGCGTTTGTGGGCAAAATGTGGGCAAGCCGATGGATGATGGATCGGCTGAGTGAGGTCCGGGCGGACGGAGGTTCGCCCGCCGGCCCACCCGTGAGGCGTGTCCCGCCGGGCGAAACGCCGGCTTCGTGTGACCTCGGATGATGGCGCACACGACGTGTCGACATAGGCGAGCGCCAAGACTCTCCCTAGGACCAATCCGCAGCGCACGCACTACCGTTGCCGTGGACCATAAGGGGCGATCGACGGTGCGGACAGGTGTGAAGCCAATCGCGAGGGGCGCCCGAGCTGATTTACCCGCACGGGGAACCCCCTGCGCGACGGATCCGCGGCCAATCGGGCCGATTGCCGAGCGCCCAGATTCTGGTTCAGTGGGGGGACCGTAGCTGGTCGCCCGGCTGGAGCGCCGTGCCGGCTGCGCACCCGAGCTCTCCGGGCTGAAGCAGAATCTTGGGCACCTGCAACACCTGCACGCCGTCGACGTCTCGTTTCACGAGCAGGCAGTCGTCCCCATCGCCCATCGCGAAGCCGATGTCGCCGTCGACTACCGTCGCCTCGGGATCGAATGCGACCTCACGCTCACCGGTCGGCTGCGGCATCCGCTTGACGATCTCGGCGACTATGTCGTCAGCAGATGCCGCGGACGGCGCGTTTGTCAGCACCTCGACGACGAGAGCCTCCGCTCCGTCGGGAACAACGTCAACCAAGCGGGTGTCGACCGGAGGGGGGATGCGCTGTGCGTCCGGCGGGCAAACGATGTCGTGGGCGACCGCTGTGTCGTCGCTCCATTCGCCGGGCTCCTCGGTCGCGACGCCCCAGAAATCGAACTGCGACTCAAAGCAAGCGACGTGCGGCCCTTCGTTCGGGATGGGCTGTATCGTCGCACGAAACTGCAGCGCTCCAACTAGTTCGCCGTGGATCGCGCCGGGATATGGTTCGTAGCCGATCAACTCGACTACGGTCGATTTCTCGGTGTCGGTGTCCGCCAAGCGGGCATAGTCATCGATCACGTCCGTCCCCTCACGGTAGAGACCCCGAGAGACGTCAGCGACTGCCTTGCGCGCCGACACTTGTGACACCGCGTCCGACGCCGGGACTGCTCCCGCGCAACCAGTGAGCGTGCCGCACACCGCGAGGGACAACCATGCGACGGGGCTCGGACGGTGTCGGTTCGAAACGGAATGGCGCACGTTGTTGATCAAACCACAAGTCGGCCGGATGTTGTTGCGTGGGGGATCGCCCACATCAGCACGGCGTCAACGCCGAAGGCGAAGTCAAGCGGTGGTAATCATGTCATCGACGGTACCGCGGCTCCCCGCCCGCAAGCCGGACGGTGACCGGGACACCTGTACGCATTTGACACTCTTAAGATGATCCGCGTGGTTCCGGGAGTGCTCGATTCCCGTAAACCCCGGCCGAGAAAATGCCCGGTCAAGCGGGGGCTTAGCGGTACGGTCCAACAGCCTGACTGGGAGGTCTTTCGGCTGCGCGCGCGTATCCACCAACGAGCAGAATCTCCGGCTCAAAGGAATGTCGTCGTCAGTCTCGGCACTACGGCCGAGAGGACGTTCACCAATCAAGACCGCACCGGAACGAAGCGTGCCCGGCCAGGCCTTCGCGAGCGGCTCAAGACACACAGCCAAGCCCACACTGATCGCGACTAAACTAGGGACTTCGGTTTAAGGGGTGCGTGCGTGATCGACCAGGAGCTTGTTCGAGAGCAGGACTATGTTCGGGCGCTGTATGAGCGGCTCGACGCGCTGCAGGAAGAGGCCGAAGGCCAGCTCAAAGCGGTGCGCCGCGTGGACGTCGGCGGTAACCACCAATCCCGCAGCGAACGCGATACCTTCGCTCGCCTCTACGAGGACCGCATCGTGCAATTGCGTGAGGTCGACGACCGACTTGCCTTCGGCCGGCTCGAAACCATGCCAGACGACTCCGGTGACTCGGTCTACCGCTATATCGGCCGGGTGGGTTTGCGTGACGAGGATCACAAGCCGCTGCTTCTCGACTGGCGCGTGCCACAGGCGAGCGCTTTCTACCAGGCCACCGCCGCCACGCCGCTCGGCGCCAGGGCCCGCCGCCACCTGCTCTCCAAGGGGCGCAATATCATCCGCATCGAAGACGAAATTCTCGATGCCGCCCTGCTCGCCGACCCTGAAGCCAGCACTCACCAGGGGGAGGGCGCCCTGCTCGCGGCGCTCACCGCGCAACGCACCGGACACATGTCCGACATCGTCTCAACCATTCAGGCGGAGCAGGACCGCATCATCCGCTCGGAGCTGGCCGGTGTTCTCGTCGTGCAAGGTGGTCCAGGCACCGGCAAGACCGCCGTGGCGCTGCACCGTGCCGCCTACCTGCTGTACACGCACCGAGATCGCCTGCGCGACAGCGGCGTACTCATCATCGGCCCGTCGCGTTCCTTTCTGCAGTACATCGAGGCCGTGCTGCCCTCCCTCGGCGAAACTGGTGTTGTGCTGGCCTCGGTTGGGCAGCTCTTTCCCGGCGTCGAAGCGACCAAAGAGGATGCCCCGGCCGTCGCGGCCCTTAAAGGCCAGGCGTTCATGGCCGACCTCATCGCGCGGGCCGTGCATTCCCGGCAGCGCACCCCTTCGGCCCCGCAGCAGCTGGTGGTGAACGGCGACCGCATCGTGCTGCAGCCCGAGCTCGTCGCCAGTGCGATCGCACGCGCTCGCGGCACCGGTAAGACTCACAACGAGGCCAGGGTCACGTTCGTGAAGACCGCTATCAACGCGCTCTCCCGGGTCTGGCTCGAGCAACTGCAAAGCCAGGGCCGTTCGATGGACGAGACCGACCTGCCCATGCTGCGCGAAGACCTACGTTTGGCCGACGATGTGCGGATCGCGCTCAACAGCGCCTGGCTTCCGCTTACGCCGCAAAAAATGTTGCAAGATCTCTATGCGCGGCCGCAGTGGCTGGAGGAGCTGACTCCGCGCTGGCGCTTCGCCCAGCGCAAGCTGTTGGCGCGGCCGCGGGACGCTGAGTTCACGATCGCCGACATTCCACTCCTCGATGAGGCGGCGGAGCTGCTCGGTGAATATAACGCGGTCGACCAGGCGAAGAAGCGTGCGCTCAAGGAACAGCGAAAGCGCGACGTTGAGAATGCCGAAACGGCCATTGAAAACATGCAGGTGAAGGGCCTGGTCAACGCAAAGGACCTCGCCGCCAGCTTCGCCGAACTCGATGAACGCGCAACGACCAGCGAGCGTGCCGCGCGGGATCGCAGTTGGACGTACGGCCACGTCGTCATTGACGAGGCCCAGGAACTCTCCCCGATGCAGTGGCGGCTGGTGTTGCGGCGTGGTCCGCGTCGGTCGTTCACGATCGTCGGTGACATCGCGCAGGCGGCGAGTGCTGCGGCATCCGCCAGCTGGAAAGAGGCATTGCAGCCGGTGCTTGACGGCTCGCCCGAAGCCGATCGCTGGCGACTCGAAGAATTGACCGTGAACTATCGCACGCCGAGTCAGATCGCTACGGCGGCCGAGACTGTCGCGATGTCGCACCGGTTGCCGATCACGCCGTCCCGTACGGTGCGGTCGAGCGAGTGGCCGGTCGAAACGGTAGCGGATGCCGCGGTCGCGGTGCGCAGCGACCTGGCGCTCGGCGCCGGCGGCACCCTCGCCGTAATCGTCGTCGACGCCGCTCTCGACGACCTTGAATCCACCCTGCGCGCTGAATTCGGCGATCTGCTCGGCGTCGGGGCGCTCGGCCTCAGCCGCGAGATCGCGCTGCTCACGCCGCAGGATGCCAAGGGGCTGGAATTCGATGCGGTCATCGTCGTTGACCCGGCTGCGATTCTCGCGGCCTCCGAGCGTGGCGCCGGCGCGCTCTATGTAGCGATGACCCGGCCCACGCAGCGGCTGTATCTCGTGGGGGACGCGCCGCTCGGTCGCTCATAATCTCGGCGCCACTGACCTGAACACGCGGTCAGGGGCGACGTCGAAGGCGAAGGCGGGCACCGAGTCTTTCAGTCGTCGTGCCGAGCAGCCTTTGGCGATCGTGCATCGTATGTATCTCGCAAAAAATCTCAGATAATTACTGAGATCTTCTCGCCTTTAGGGGCGATTTGGGCTATAATTGTGGATGAAGGAGGCACCGACGCCATGACCCTCACCGCCCCGCCCGCCGCAGCCGGTTCTGTGCCGGAACCCGAGGGTTCCCGGGTTGCGGTCATTGGTCAGGCCGGTGCATTGCTGGGCTCCGTTTTGGACGGAACACGGTTTGGTTACCTCGATGATGCTGAGGCCGTCGCGGTGTTGGCGGCGTTGGAAGAGCTGGGTCGCAGGGTTGATGGTGCAAGACTACGAGCCACCACCGACATCGGGGTTCGTGCCGAAACCGACCTGGGCAATGGGTCGCTCGCCTATAGAAACGGATGCCGTACCCGGATCGAATTCATCACCCAGCTCGCTGGTATCTCCGGCCGCGAAGCCAAACGCCGCCTGAAACTGGGCGAGACCGTCGTGGAACGCACGCCGATGGGCCTGCCGGTGCCAGCCCGATACTCGGTCATCGCCGCCGGCCTCAGCAGCGGGGAGCTCGGGGTGGAATCGGCAGAGATCATCGCCACCACGTTGACCGCGCTGCACGGGAAAGTCCTGCAGGACGACCTCGACCATGTTGAACGTGCCCTCGTCGCCACCGCCACCGGCGCGATCACGCCGGAGACCGCTGGACTGCCCGGGGCAGGCGTTCGCTTCGCGCCCGATGTACTGCGCGCCCAGGCCCTGGAGTGGCAGGGCCGGCTCGACCCCGACGGCACCGTCCCCAGTGACGACGTGACGGAGGCCACAAGCACGCTCACGTTTGGGCTGCTGCGCAACGGGCTCTACCCGCTGCGTGCCGACGTCACTCCCGAGCTGCGCGGCATCATGGACACCCTTTTCGACACCTACCTGTCCGCCCGGTCGCGCACGCCTCGGTTCGAACCGACCGAATCCGTTGACGACACCGGTACCGAGCTGGACGGCGTCGACGTTACTGACCCGAACGCCGACACCGAGCGCTTCAGCGCCGACCCGTTCACCGGGGACACCCGCTACGACGGCGACCGCCGCACCGCCGGCGAGAAACGCGCCGACATCCTCCGCTCCGTATTCGAAGCTGCCGCCCGCGATCCGAAAACCCCGACCATGGGCGGCGCCGCCCCCACCGTGATGATTCACGTCAATGCCGCCGACCTCGACCAGGGCCGCGGCGTCGGCTGGATCGACGGCATCGAAGCGCCCGTATCGTTGCGCCGCGTGAAAGAAGCCATCTGCGCCGGCGGCACCCAAAAAATCATCGTTGGCACCAACGGCGACATCCTCCACCTCGCCGACAAAATGCGCTGCTTCAGCCCGAAGCAACGAGCCGCGATCGCCGCCCGCGACGAAGGCTGCATCATCCCCGGCTGCACCACCCCCGCCCGCTGGTGCGAAGTCCACCACATACACCCCCACCACCAGGGCGGACCAACCACCATCACCAACGGCACCCTGTTGTGCTGGTTCCACCACCACACCATCGACACCAGCGGCTGGAACATCCGCATGATCAACGGCAGACCCCAAATACGCGGGCCACTGCTGTGGGACCCGACCCAAACCTGGCGGCCAGCCCACACCCACCGCGCCAACACCCCCAGCCCAGAACCACCCTGGCGCACCTAGCCAAGCCGCGCCACTAATGGGAGCACGAGGCTGGGCATCCGCATCGGCTAGCCTGCAATCATGACATCGGAGTCCCACACCACGCCATTTTCCAGCCTCGACGACTACATCGCGTTGCCCCGCGTGGAAGGTCTCACCCTCTCGCCCGATGGGGCGAGCGTCGTGCTGACCGTCGCCACACTCGCCCGTGATCGCACGACCTACGAGCGGGCACTCTGGTCGGTGAGCGCCGACGGCACCGGTGTTCCGACCCGTCTGACCCGGTCGGCCAAGGGCGAATCGGGGGCGGCTTTCACTGCCGCTGGCGACGTTCTGTTCGTCTCCGGCCGGCCCGACGCTGGTGCAGAAAAAGACACCGAGGCCGCCCAGCTCTGGCTGCTGCCCGCCGCTGGCGGCGAGGCCCGCGCGATCACTCGCCTCGCTGGGGGAGTATCCGGCATCGCCGCAGTAGCCGTGGCCGCCACCTCGTTCGTGATCGCCGCCGACCTGCTGCCGAGCGCCACCGACCTCGAATCGGAAAGCGTGGCACGCAAGGAACGCACCGACAAGAAGGTCGCGGCCATTCTGCACGAGAGCTACCCGGTGCGTTACTGGGACCACGACCTTGGCCCCGCCGAGCCGCACCTGCTCGCGCTCGACCTCGCCGACTTCCACGACACGATCGCCGGCCCCACCAGCGACACCCCAGCGGATGCCCCCGCTCCCTACCCCACCGACCTCCCACGTCCCCGAGACCTCACCCCCACCCCCGGCCGCACCATGGACACCGCCGGCCAGGCCCTGACCCCCGACGGATCAACGCTCATCGTGGCCCGGCGGGTGGCCGAGCAGCGCTCCGGCCGGTACGTTCTGGTCTCGATCGACGTTTCGACGGGCACCCAGACCACGCTTTTCGACGAACCGAAGGTCGACTTCGAGTCACCGGTCGTCAGCCTCGACGGCCGACTGATCGCCTTCGTGAGGTCCGCTGTCAGCACCCCGCAAGGCCCGGCTGACCAGGAAATCTGGGTCGCCGACCTCGACGGCAGCCACCCCCGACGCCTCGCCACCGAATGGGACCGCTGGCCGACGAGCCTGGTCTTCGACGCGCCCACCGAATCCAATCAGGCCCTCATTGTCACCGCCGATCACAACGGCCGCGGACCCATTTTTCGGATACCGCTCGACGGCGGGGCCCCCGAACAGCTCACCACCGATGACTTCAGCTACACGAATGTGTGCGTCGACCCCCAGACCGGCGACCTCGTAGCGTTGCGCTCCTCGTGGATCGCACCGGCGCATCCGGTGCGCATCAGCCGCTCCGGCTCCGTCACCTCGCTGGCTACACCGGCCGCGCTGCCCGACGTTCCCGGCACGATCACCGAGGTCGAGACTCTCGCCGAGGACGGGGCGCGAGTGCGCGCCTGGCTGCTGCTGCCTGATCGAGCCTCGGCGCAGCATCCGGCCCCACTGTTGTTGTGGATCCACGGCGGACCGCTGAACAGCTGGAACGCCTGGAGCTGGCGCTGGAGCCCGCTGCTCGCCGTGGCCCGCGGCTACGCGGTGCTGTTGCCCGACCCCGCGCTGTCTACCGGCTACGGCCTGAATTTCATCGCGCGCGGCTGGAACGCCTGGGGCGCTAAGCCATACACCGACCTGCTCGCGATCACCGACGCCGCCGAAGCCCTCCCCGAAATTGACGAGACACTGACCGCGGCCATGGGCGGATCTTTCGGCGGATACATGGCCAACTGGGTCGCCGGGCACACCGACCGGTTCCGTGCCATCGTCAGCCACGCGAGTCTCTGGTCGCTCGACCAGTTCAATGGAACGACGGACAACTCCGAGTACTGGCAAAGCATCTTTTCGACGCAGGGCATGATCGACAATTCGCCGCACCAGGCCGTGCGTGACATTGCCACGCCCATGCTCGTGATTCACGGCGACCACGACTACCGGGTACCGATCGGCGAGAGCCTGCGGCTGTGGTCGGAACTAGCAGAACACCACGCCAATGCTGACGGCAGCACCCAGCACAAGTTCCTCTTCTTTCCCGATGAGAACCACTGGGTGTTGAAGCCGCAGCACGCCGTCGTCTGGTATCAGACCGTGTTCGCCTTTCTCGACTTACACGTGCACGGCGCCGACTGGAAGCGGCCGCGCCTGCTCGGCTGAGCGGGTCAGGGGCAACCCGCCCAATCGGTTAAAGTGGAGAGCTGGAGAGGAACCAGCTATTGAGTGATATTGCGAGCGAATTGGCGCGGGTACGCGAAGCCTTCGACAAACCCACCCTGCGCCTCCTCGACCGCAAATGGGCGCCGTTCGTGCTCGCCGTGTTCAAGACCTCGTTCAGCCGGGACCGCCGCAGCGTAGCGTGCGAGCTGCTGCACACCCAAGTGGATGCCTACCTCGCCGACCTCCGCAGCACCGGTGTCGACGCCCCCGAAAAGACCGGCCGTGCCCTCTGCGTGCAGTGGATGAACGACCTGTGGCTGTACCGGGAGATCCGCGACGCGGGCGAGGGGAGTGAGGAGCACTACTCACTCACCAGCCACGCGCTCGAAGCACTGCTGCTCGTGGACGGTCTCGCCAGCGATCGGGCGCTGATCAGCGAATCCAGGCTCTCGACGATCGTCGACACCGTGCGCCACCGAGCCACAGAGGCCAACCCCGATCGTGAGGAGCGGGTTCGCCGTCTCGACCAGCAGATCGACGAACTGACCAGCGAGCGCGATCGTCTCGCTCGCGGCGGCGCTATCGAAGCCGCCTCGAACGAGCAGATGCACGAGGGCTACGCAAACCTCATCGACCTCATCCAGCAACTCCCGAGCGACTTCAAACGGGTCGAGGAGTCGGTCGCGGCCATGCACCGGCAGATCGTCAACGACTTTCGCGGCGAGGAACGCCCGATCAGCGAGGTTCTCGACGACTACCTGGCCAAAACGGATGCCCTCATGTCCTCGACCGCTGAGGGTCGCGCCTTCGAGGGCGCGTTCACCCTGCTGCGCAACGACACTCTCATGCAGGGGCTCAAGGCAGATCTGGAGACGATCCTGCTGCATCCGTTCGCCCTCGAACTGAGCCTGAACGAACGTCGCAGCTTCATGAGCACGGTGACGCTACTGCGCAAGGGCATCGACGACGTTCTGACCCAGCGCAAAGGGCTCACGACCACCCTGCGCGAGCACATCGTCAACCACGACGTGGTGAAAGACCGCGAGCTCGAGCATGTCCTGCGCGACATCAACCGCGAACTTGCCGTCTGGATGCAGACCGCCGGGCCCCGCGCCACTGTCACCACCGAGCTCATGCCCGGCACTCTCGAGGTGGAACACCTGCGCGAACGGTTCTACGATCCGGTCGCCCACCTCGGGCCGCCCGCGCTGGCCGACGTGTCCGACGCTGCTCCCACAGCACCGAGCCTCGGCGACCTGCGCTTGCAGGGCGGGCCCTTGCTCGAAGATCTGCGTGACGCCCTGGTGGCGGCTTTCGGGGCGGGGGAGGCGGCATCCGTTGGCAGCGCATTTAACGGGTTCGGTGCGAGCCTGCGGCGTCCGGTCGAGATTCTCGGCCTGCTGCAACTGGCCGCCCAGCTGAGTGCTTCGACCGGCCAGGCCGAGCTGGAGAGCTTCGAAACGATACGACCGGATGGCTCGGTGCGGGTCTTCGACGTGCCGCGCCGCATCTTGACCGACGACGACACGGCGGCCCTGGCCGCCCAGAATTTGGGTTCCCAGCATGATTGACGACTTTTCGGCTGAGGCGACCGCCAACGCCAACGCCATCGACAGCGATCCCCAATCACTCTCCCTGTTCGAGGGCGACGAGGGCGGGTTGAGCGCCTCGCAGCGTCGTACCCTCGTGCTGCTGCTAAAACACCGCTATATCTCGGCGGCCCTGCAGCCCGCCGAATGGCAGACGCTGCTGCAGTCGCAGAGCCTGCTCAAGTCCCGCCTCAACGACGTCTTCCTCGACCTGCACGTCGATCTCCATTACGAGGTCGCCTTCAAGAGACAGGCCCTCGCCGAGGGCGGCGAACGGTTTCCGACGCTGCTGCACGATGTGGCCTACACCCGCGAAGAGACAATTCTGCTCGTGCTGCTGCGCCAGCGCTTTCGCAGTGAACGGGCAAACGGGCAGGAAATCGTACTCGTCGACCGGGACAACCTGGTCGAAAACGTTGCGCACTTTCGCCCGGAATACGCCACCGACCTTTCCGGTGACGCCCGAAAGGCCGCTGCCGCGGTCGATAGCCTCGCCAAGGCACGGGTACTGCTGAAGACCAGCGATCCAGACCGGTTTCGCATTTCTGCGGTGATCGAAGTGCTGTTGTCGGTGGAACGCCTCGGCGAACTGCTCAACTGGCTGCGTCAGGAAAACCGTGACGAAGATACCGAACCGCTCACCGTCTCGCACCTGGAGCCCCTCGTATGAACGATTCCCCGCTGTTCTACATCGACGGCGCCACCGAGGGCACTACCCAGTGGCGGGCTGAATCCATGCAATTGGTCAACTGGGGCGGATTTCACGGCCACCACGCGATCGACTTCAGCGCCGCGGCCACGCTCGTCTCCGGTGCGTCAGGCACCGGCAAGAGCAGCTTGCTCGACGCCTACCTTGCGCTGATGATGCCCTCGGACACCCCGTTCAACGGCGCCTCGAACGACGCCGGCTCCGGCCGAGCCCGAAGCCACGACCAGCGCAACCTGATGACCTACCTGCGTGGCAAGACCGACGCCAACCGGGAAGCGGCAACCGGCGAGTTGACCGACCAGGTGCTGCGCGGCGCGCACGAGGCTACCTGGGGCGCCATCGCCCTGACCTTCATCGACGACAACCAACGCCGGTTCACCGTGCTGCGGGCGTATTTCGTACCGCGTGGCGCCCATAAATTCGCCGACGTCGCCATGAAAATGGCCACGACCGACGGATACCTCGACCTACGCGACCTCGCCTCCTGCGCCGAGAACCGGTTCGACAAGCGCGCCCTCAAGGCCCGCTTCGAGGGCCTCGACGTGTTCGACACCTATGCGGCGTTCGCCCAAACCCTGTACACCCGGCTCGGCATTGGCGCCAACGGCGAGGGCGGCAAGGCCCTGCGCCTGCTCGCCCGCATCCAGGCCGGCCAGCAGGTGAAAACGGTCGACGGACTGTACAAGTCGATGGTGCTCGAAGAGCCTGCGACCTTCGCTGCCGCCGACAAAGCGGTTGACCACTTCGAAGACCTGGAACGTTCCTACGGTGCCATGGTCACCGAAGCGCAGAAGGCCCAGGTGCTCGAACGCCTGCCCGAACTGCACCAGGCTTACGAGGCCGCGACCGCCAAAGCCGAACTGGTCGACACCTTCGGGGTACACCGGGCAGGGGACACCCCCTTCGTGTTGTGGCAGCTGCTCACCGAGCACGCCCTGCTCGAAAACGCTGCCGACACCAACCGGGCAGCCCGCCGCGACAACCAGAGCGCCCTCGTACAGGCCCGTGACGCCGAGACCGCGCTAAAAATCCGGGTTGTCGACTTGCAACAGCAGGAGCGCGACAACGGCGGCGATGTGCTCGAACGGCTGCAGACCGAGCTCGTGCACCTCGGCGACCAGCGCGACAATGTGGCTCGGGAGCACGAAAATTTCGGTCAGCGGGTGCACGTTCTGGCGCCGCCGATCGATTCCGCTGATAGCTTCGCGGCCGCCCAGCAGGAGGCCCAGCGCTTTGCCGCCGGGTTCGCCGCCGCCGAGTCTGCCCTGGAGGCGACCCGCTCGGCACTGCAGCGTGAGGCGTACCCAGTAGAGGAGGGCATCCGCTCACTCAAAAAGGAGCGCGTATTCCTGACCGGGCGCGAAAGCCTGGTGCCACAGTCCCTGCACCAGGCGCGGCTGTTGATCGCCGAAGCGTCGGGAATTCCGGCCGAGGAGCTGCCGTTCGTGGCCGAACTCATCGACATCGCCGCCGGTGAGGAACAGTGGCGGCAGTCCGCCGAGGTGACCCTGTCGTCGGTCGTCAGGGTTCTGCTCGTCGACGAGACCCGCCTCGCGCACCTGAGCGCGGCGATCGACCCGCTACAGCTGCCTCTGCGCATCCACTTCGAGGGTGTGGCGCTGAAGCAGCACCAGACGGTGACCGGCGATGCCCGTTATGTGTCTGGCAAGCTCGACCTGAAGGACTCACCGTTCAGCAACTGGGTGCGGGCGCGCCTTCGGTCGTCAAACCTTGATGCGTTCTGCGTGGCCAACCCGTCCGAGCTGGTTGGTGAGGGTGCACGGGTGACACCGAGCGGGCAGACACGCAACGGTTCCCGTGGCGCCCATGGCTGGAACACTGGCCAGAAGTCGATCATCGGGTTTTCCAGCCGTGCCCGGCTCGATGACATTGCCGTAGAGCTGGCCGCGCAGGGGCTGGCGGCTGACGCGATCGCGGGGCGGGCATCCGCTGTTACCGAGCAACTCGGTGAGCTGCGCGACCACCAGGCCGCTCATCAGTACATTCTCGACACCGACTGGTCCACAATTGACGTTGCGACAGCGGCCGAACGCATTCAGGTCAAGAAATCCGAGCAAGAGCGGATGCTGGCCAGCAGTGATATTCTCCGCGCTCTGAGTGACGAAGGGGCGCGGCTCGCCCTCGAGCTCGATGCTGCCCAGAAACTCAAGCACAGCACCGATCAGGCCGGGGCAGTACTCAATGACGAGCAGGGCAGCATCGTTGACGCCCAGGACGCGGTGAATGATCGACTCGAACAGATCCAACAGAGCGACGCGCTGACCCTGTCGCCCGAACATTCTCTGCACCTTGATGAGCAGTTCGCGCGCGTCACCGACCAGAACGATCTCGAGGCTTTCCCCGGCGGCCTGAAACGCCTGCGTGAGCGGCTGATCAATCAGTCGGCGCAGGATCGTGACAGTGCCGCCCGCGACCGCGCCACCATGATCGGTATCTTCGAGACTTACCAGGCTCGATGGCCCGACCCGAATATCGGTGTAGCCCTCGAATCGGTCACGAGCTACACCGATATTCTCGACGCCATCCGCACACTCGGCCTCTCTGAGCGTCGCCAGGAATGGAAACGCCGTCTCTCAGCGTGGAGCGGGCAGGACCTCGTGCCGCTCACCGGCGCGTTCAACACGGCCATCGAAGAGATCGAAGACCGGTTACGGCCAATCAATGAGATCCTCGCGACCCTGCCTTTCGGCGCAACCCGCGACCGCCTTCAGATTTCGCTGCGGCGACTGCACCGCGACGACGCGACCGCGTTCCGTAAGGAGCTCAAGGCGCTCTCCTCCGGCGCGACGGAAGAATTCACCGACGATCAAACGGAGGACCGCTTCACCCGGCTGCAGCAGTTCATGGCTGTGATTCGGCGCTCTGACGGCACCACCACCTCCCAGCGCGATGTGCTGCTCGATGTGCGCCAGCACGTCGAGATCACGGCCGTTCGCGTGACGCAGGACGGCACCCGCGTCAGCACCTACTCGTCCCTCGGCGGAAAAAGCGGTGGCGAATCGCAGGAGCTCGTGGCTTTCGTCGTCGGCGCAGCCCTGCGCTTTCAGCTCGGCGATGAAAGCCGCACCCGGCCGCGCTTCGCGCCGGTATTTCTCGACGAGGGTTTCGTCAAATCCGACGCTGAGTTCGCCGGCCGAGCCGTCGCCGCGTGGAAGGGTCTCGGCTTTCAACTCATCGTTGGAGCTCCGCTCGACAAGGTCACCGCGCTTGAACCATCCATGCAGCTCGTGCTGTCGATCACTAAGAACACGACCACCGGTTACTCCTACATCACACCGTTGACGTCGCCGCAAGCCGCGGCTTAGCTGACGAACGGATGCCGCGCCTGCTTCAGCGCAGCGTGGGGTAACGCCGATGCACCACCCCGGCGGCGCACCGGGGTGGGCGTAACATGTCTGCGGGTCGGTCGGAGATTCTTCGGGCTCACCGGAGCGAACGCCCGACCGAGGCTTGGGACTGGAGCAGAATCGTGACCAGCGCGCGGCGACTTCACCGCAATCCGAGCTTTCGAAACCCCACCTTCCTCTCTACCTGGCTGCTCTGGCTGGTCGGCGCTCTGGCATTTCCGGTTGCCGGTCTGGCCGGTATCGCGGTGGGTGGCCGGCTCAGTAACCCGGTTTCAGCCCTCATCGGCGGAGCGGTCTGTGGCGTAGTCATCGGCCTCGGCCAGGTGCTGGTTAGCCGAAAACGCCTCAACCCGCTGAGCTGGATTCCCCTGACGGCGATCGGCATGGGTGTGGGGCTACTGCTCGGTTCGACCGTTGTCAACTATCAGACGACCCTGGCCGAACTCGCGCTGATGGGAGCGATCACCGGGCTCGTGCTCGGTGCGGCGCAAGCTGTAGCCCTGCCGCCACGCGCGCGACGACGCTGGCTGTGGGCCCTCGGCATCGCCGCGCTGTGGGCGCTCGGCTGGACCGTGACGACGCTGGTAGGCGTCAACGTCGAGGCGCAGTTCACGAATTTCGGCGCCATCGGAGCGATAACCGTCACGGCGTTGTCCGGACTCCTCCTACATTTTCTGCTGCCGTTTCATCCCCCGTCGGGCGTGTGGTTGCGCTCACACCCCATCACTCCCGCGCAGTAAGGCGCCAAGCGGCCTGCCAGGCGTTAGCTGGAGCCCGCAGTGGGGGCGTTCAGCCGTGCTGCAGGACTTTTTCGAGCACCTCAAGTTGCAGGTCGTCGCGCCTGGGCACGCCGAAACGCGTGTCGGAGTGAAAGGGCTTCTGCACACCCGTTCGCTGGTAGCCGCGTCGCTCGTAGAACGCGATGAGGGAATCCCGCACATCGATGACTGTCATCGTCATCACCGTCGAATCCCACTCCGAGACGGCCAGGCGTTCAGCTTCGGCCAGGATACGCTTGCCGTCACCCTGGCTCTGGCCGGTCGGATGCACGGCGAACATGCCGAAATAGGCCGCATCGCCAACATCCTTCGCGATATGCGCGCACCCGACCAGATCGCCGCCACGAACACCCAGAAGAACGAGGCTGTCAGCCCGATTGAGGTCTTCACGAAGTAAATCGGCGTCGAGACGCTGCCCGTCGATAAGGTCGGCCTCCGAGGTCCAGCCCTGCCGGCTCGCGTCGCCGCGGTAGGCGTTTGTCACCAAGACCAGTAAGGCCGGAACATCATCGGTCGTTGCGCGACGAAAGGTTAGCGTGTCCATTTGACCCACAATATCGGTCGCATGAATGCTCATGGCCCGCCCCGATCTCGAGCGCGAACTCGAGCTCGATGCGACCGTCAGGTACGCAGCGAGACTGCCGGTGAGCGGCGGGAGTGTCGACCGACGCAGCATTCAGTTTTTTCGAAGCTCAGGTCTACTTTCGCTATCGGTGACGTAGGCCAAGGCGCGCGAAGAAGCCGCCGGTGGACTTCTCCGTCACATGCCCCTCGCAGCGCTGGTTGCCTGGCACACCCTTCATGACCTGGTCGACGTGCTGGCCGCAGCCGGCCCAGGTGGTCTTCTGACAGGTCTTGCATTTGACGGCTCTGCACATGGTTGGTGCCTTTCGTTCGGATTTGATTTCACCTTATACCCATGGGGGTATTAATGAGATTAATCAAGGCCTAAGCGGATACTCTCGTTACCGTAGGTGTATCGTGCCAGCGTCGACCGTATGGGCGGCGAAGTGATAATGCGACGAGAGCGGTGCAGCATGAGCAGCGAACCCCCGATCAATGACGTCACAGACGACGACATCGAGGTCACCCACTCCAAAGCCTGGGCCGCCGGCGTACCGGGCGTGCTGCACTCCATGCAGCCAGCGATCACGCAGATGGGCGCTGTGCGGGGAATGCGCGCTCTGCTTTCGATGAACCAAAAAGACGGATTCGACTGTATGAGCTGCGCCTGGCCCGACCCCGGGCACCGCAAGGCCTTTGAGTTCTGCGAGAACGGCGCTAAAGCTGTCACCTGGGAGGCCACCCCGATCACGATCCCGACAAGCTTCTGGGCCGAGCATTCCCTCGACGACCTACGAGAGAAGAGTGAATACTGGCTTGGCATGCAGGGTCGGCTGGTCGAACCCGTCTACAAGCCCGCCGGCAGCGACCACTACCGCCCGATCAGTTGGCCCGAGGCCTTTCGGGTGATCGCCGCCAAACTCAAAGGCCTTGACTCGCCCGACCAAGCGGCCTTCTACACCAGTGGCCGCGCTTCCAACGAGGCCGCATTCGCCTACCAGCTGTTCGCGCGAGCGTACGGCACCAACAACCTGCCGGACTGCTCCAATATGTGCCACGAATCCACCGGCTGGGCCATGGGCCAGACTGTCGGCGTTGGCAAGAGCACGGTCAGCTACGATGACTTTGCGAAATCCGACCTGATTATCATCATGGGCCAAAACCCCGGGACCAACCATCCGCGCATGCTGACCGCGCTCGAAGAAGCCAAAGATGCTGGCGCCCAGATCGTCGCCATCAACCCGCTGCCCGAGGCCGGCCTGCGCCGCTACAAGAACCCGCAGCGGGTGCGCGGAGTGATTGGCCATGGCACGGACATCGCAGACCAGTTCCTGCAAATTCGTCTCGGAGGCGACATGGCGCTGCTTCAGGCCGTCTCGAAGCGGGTGCTCGACGCCGAGGACGCGGCCCCAGGGACTGTCCTTGATCAAGCTTTTCTTGACGAACACTGCGACGGGCTGACCGAGCTGCGACAGCATCTCGCCCAACTCGACGAGGGGACGGTGCTGGCTGCAACCGGCCTGCGCGCGGCACAAATCGATGAATTGGCGCAACGCTACCTGGGCGCTGATCGGGTGATCATTACCTGGGCGATGGGGCTGACGCAACAGAAAAAAGGCGTCGAGACCATCAAAGAAGTCATCAACCTACTCCTGCTGCGCGGCAACATCGGCAAACCCGGCGCCGGTGCCTCACCGATTCGCGGCCACAGCAACGTACAGGGTGACCGCACCATGGGTATCTGGGAGCAGATGCCGCCGGTTTTCCTCGACGCGCTGCAAGCCGAATTCGGTTTTGACCCGCCACGCGAGCACGGCGTTGATTCCGTCGACGGAGTGCGTGCGATGCGCGACGGAAAGATGAAGGTGTGGATCGGGCTCGGCGGCAACTTCGTCGCAGCCATGTCCGACACCGGCATTGCCGAAGCCGCCATGCAACGCACCGAAATGAGCGTGCAAATTTCGACGAAATTGAACCGCTCGCACGCCATCACCGGCGAGGAAGCGCTGATTCTACCGACGCTGGGGCGCACCGAAATTGATGAGCAGGCCAGTGGGGTGCAGTTTGTTTCCGTGGAGGATACGGTTTCTGCGGTGCACGCGTCGTGGGGCAAGCTCACACCGGTCGCGCCAAACCTGCTGTCGGAGGTTGCGATTATTTCGCGTCTGGCCAGCGCAACGCTCGCCGACTCGGTCGCCGTCGACTGGGCCGGATTCGAGGCCGACTACGACCGTATCCGTGATCACATCGCCCACGTGGTTGCTGGGTGTGAAAACTACAACGAACGCATCCGCCACGAGGGCGGGTTCATATTGCCGAACGGCCCGCGGGACTCGCGCACTTTTAACACGCCAATCGGCAAGGCCATGCTGACCACGAACACCCTCGAGTATCTCGAAGTGCCGGCCGGTCGTTTGGTGCTGCAGACCCTGCGCAGTCACGACCAGTTCAACACCACCATCTACGGCCTCGACGACCGCTATCGCGGCATCAAGAAGGGTCGGCACGTGGTCTTCATCAATAAGAAAGACCTGATCAACCTCGGTTTCACCGACGGTGATCTGGTCGACGTGCATAGCGAGTTCAGTGACAACGTCGACCGGGTGTTGCGCGGCTATCGGCTGGTGGCATATCCGACGCCACGCGGCTGCGCCGCCGCGTACTATCCGGAAGCGAATGTGCTCGTGCCGCTCGATAGCGTCGCCGACGGCAGCAACACACCGGTGTCGAAGGCTGTCATCATTCGATTGGAGCGTGCAGCGACCTGATTCTGCACTGGGCGTGGTGCACGGTCGCAGTGGTGAGACGGCGCAGTGTCGTTACGGCGCAGTGTCGTTACGGCGCAGTGTCGTTACTGCGCCGTGTTCACCCAGCCGGTTTGGTCGGGGCTTTCGTCCGTGGGCTGCTGGCAGACAGTTATCACGATCTCCGCTGCCCGCGCGGTGGCCGCGCGCGACGCCGTCGCCGAGTGGGCTGCCGCCAACCCGGCTGCATACCCGACGACGAATGTCGTTATTGGTGCGGCCATGGGACTGACCGCGTGGGCGGCTTCATCGGCGACATTGAGTATGACGTGGTTGTCCACCTCGAGGTCCAAAATTTGGAGTGCCTGGCTGAGGCGGCGGGTCCACTGCTGGAGAATTTCTTCGTCCACGGCGTTGTGGGTCATAGGAGCTCCTTCAGTTGTCGGGTGCGTTTGACGCATGACTGGTCTGAGCGTACCCCCCGCAAAGATATTTCGTGCGACGAAATAATGTGAAGGCGCTACCAGCCCGTGGTGCCTGCAGCACCCTTAAACGGTCCCACTATTTTATCGGTGATCCAGCCGCCGTAAAAGTCCCCGTCCTGTGCGCGCACCGTTTCACCGTCGACCGTGCACCGGTCCATCGCCCCCGGATAGATGGCGACCCGGTCGACCAACGATTCGTAACCCGTACTCGGTGTGGGATAGCACCAGGCGGCCCGAGGCCGGGAGCCAACCGAAAGGTATTCGGCAGCGCCCTTGTACTCGCAGTAGCTGTGGCCAGGAGTTGAGTGAAGCACGCCGGGCGTGAAGGCGCTCCGCGGCAGGTAATACACGGGTGGATGGCTGGTCTCGAGCACCCGCACGACATCCCGCGTGTCGGCGACGGTCACGCCGTCGAGTTCAATGGTGATGTGTTCCCCGGTGTGTTCGACGCGGGGTGGGCGTGGGTAGTCCCAGACGGATTCCTGGCCGGGGTGGATGGGGTCGCGTTTCACTGGCTCAATCATGATCCGATGCTAGGCAGGTAACCTGCGAAGAACTGTCGCCGGTACACCGATTCGCTGGTCGTAACAGGGCCAGGGTGACAGCGGCGGCCACCGCCATGAGCCCGGCCACCATACCAACGGTTCCGCCCCAGCCCCATCGCACGAAGAACAAGCCCCCCAGCCAACCGAACAGGCTCGACCCCGCATAGTACGAGAGGTTGTATAACGACGACGCCTGGGCCCGACCGACCGTGGCTTCGGCACCGGTCCAGCCTGAGGCAACGGCGTGGGCGGCAAAGAACCCGGCCGTAGCCACTAGCACGCCCAATAGAACGATCACGAGCAGGGGCGACAGGGTCAGCAGCACTCCCGTGGTCATACAGACAAGCGCACTGAGCAGAACCGACCAGCGGCCGAATCGAGCCGCGAGAATGCCGGCCTGGACCGACGACCACGTGCCGGCCAAGTAGGCCACGAAAACGAGACTGATCAGTGCTTGCGGCAGGTTGAACGGGTCGTTGGCGAGTCGAAAACCGAGGTAGTTGTAGAGGGCGACGAACCCGCCCATCAGTAGAAACCCCTGGGCATAGAGCGCGAGCAGGCGCGTAGACCTGAGGTTGGTGCGCAGCAGCACGACCAGGCTCAGATCGGTGCCGCGCGCGCGCACACGGCGAGGAACGAAGCGGCGGGGCACAAAGCCGCGGGGTACCGGAATGAGTGTGATGAACAGTACGGCCGACACGGCGCACAGTACGCCGACGGAGAAGACTGCGACGCGCCAGTTGATGAGCTCGGTGACCGGCCCGGCCACAATGCGCCCGAGCAACCCGCCGATCGTGGTACCGGCGACATAGGTTCCGGCTGCGCGGGCGGCGTGACGCGGCTCAATCTCCTCACTCAGGTAGGCGATCGCGATAGCCGGCACACCGCCGAGCATCAACCCCTCGACGAAACGCCCGGTGAGCAACAGCGAGAAGGTGGGCGCGAAGGGCACGAGCAGTCCGAACACCGTCGCAGCGATCACCGCGATCGACATGGCCCGTACGCGGCCGAGCCGGTCGGCAACCAGCGACCAGGGGATCACGCCGACGGCCAGGCCGAGCGTCGATGCGGAGATGACGAGGGCGGCATCCGCTGCGCTGACGCCGACATCGTCGGCGATTTGAGCGAGCACAGCCTGCGGCGAGTACAACTGGGCGAAGGTGGCGATACCGGCGAAGAACAGGCCAGCCAGCAGCTTGCGATAGTCGGAGCTGCCGTGCGAATGCCCGTTCCAGCCAGCGGATGCCTCAGCGCGGCCCGGGTGCGCGAACGCCATCACTGGGCGGTCACGACTCGGGGCACGTCTTCAGCGTACGCGTGCGGAAGCGTCAGCAGGTGCCAGGGGAGTCGGGCTGCATCTGGCGCACGAGGCGTCTGCGTACCCACAGCGGCATTCGCGACTATTCGCCAACACTGTGTGCGGGCTGGGAGTGTGTCCGGGCCATAATGCGCACGGAATATCTCCTTCGGTAGGGTGGTTTTGGCCAGGGTGCACGCTGTTAGGTCCGCTCACCGTGACAGATTGACGTTCCTACATCGACCGAGCAGCCTCACCGTCGGTGGGTGACATCAGCGATAAAGTCACCGGCGAGACAGACACCGGAGCACTTAAATTTCGAACGAGGAGATAGATCCATGACTGCAGTTCCCAACATCACCCTCAATAACGACACCACGATTCCGCAGCTCGGATTCGGCACCTTTCAGATCACCCCGGAGACGACCAGGGCGGCGACCCTCGCCGCTCTTGAGGCCGGCTACCGACACATTGACACGGCCGAGATGTACGGCAATGAAAAAGAGGTCGGTGAAGCTATCGCAGAGTCTGCGCTGAATCGGTCCGAGATCTACGTTACGAGCAAGCTCAACAATGGGTTCCATGACCGTGCCGACGCCCTGGCCGCTTTCGACCGCACCCTGGACGCCCTCGGCTTCGATTACCTCGACCTGTTCCTCATCCACTGGCCGATGCCAGCGGTTGGCGACTACGTCGAAACCTGGAAAGCGATGGAGGAAATGCACCGCTCCGGCCGCGTCAGGACTATTGGCGTGAGCAACTTTCAACAGGCGCACCTGCAGCGCCTGTTCGACGAAACCGACACAGTGCCGGCCGTCAACCAGATCGAGGTGCACCCGTACCTCACGCAGGACGCGCTACGGGCATTCAATACCGAGCACGGCATTGCGACCGAGGCCTGGTCGCCGCTCGCGCAGGGCGCAGTTCTCTCCGACCCGGTGATCACCGGGATCGCCGACCGCCTCGGTAAGTCCGCCGCTCAGGTCACCCTGCGCTGGCACCTGCAGCGGGGCGATATCGTCTTCCCGAAGTCCGTTACCCGCAGCCGAGTCGACGAAAACTTCGCCCTGTTCGACTTCGTCCTCACCGAAGCGGATATCGCCGCGATCACCGCCCTGAACCGCGACGAGCGCACGGGCCCGAACCCCGACGAGTTCAACTCCATCCCTTAGTTTGTCGTTGGCGCCAGCTGAAGGCTGACGCAGCCAACAAATTTGGTTACAGTGTTCGCATGAGCGCTGATGCGGTGGTTCTGAGGGTTGCCGGACCGCACGGGTCGCGCGAGGTGCGCCTCTCGAGCCCGAGCCGAGTGCTCTGGCCCAAACCAGGAATTACCAAACTCGACCTCGCCCACTACGTCATCGTGGTGGGCGAGGCGTTCGTGCGAGCCAACGGCGACCGTCCGCTGTCGCTGCAACGCTTCAGCGGCGGCATCGACGGCGAGCAGTTCTTCTCCAAGAACCCGCCGAAGGGCGCGCCCGACTATGTGCGGTCCGTTCCTGTGGTCTACCCGAGCGGGCGCACGCATCCGCAGCTCGTGATCGACGAAGTGGCCGCCGCGGTGTGGGCGGTGCAGATGAATACGATCGTGTTTCACCCGTGGCCATCCAGGGCCGAACTTTCGGATAATCCCGATGAGCTGCGTATCGACCTCGATCCGCAGCCCGGAACAGATTTCGCCGACACCGTGCCGGTCGCCATTGAGCTGAAGAATTTGCTGGCTGAGGCTGGTCTCACCGCATTCGTGAAGACCTCGGGAAATCGTGGGCTGCACGTCTTCGCGCCCATCAAGCCGAGCCGCGAATTTCTCGATGTGCGGCACGCGGTCATCGCCGCGGCGCGCGAGCTGGAACGACGGATGCCCACCCGGGTTACCACAAACTGGTGGAAGGAAGAGCGTGGCGAGCGCATTTTCATCGACTACAACCAGGCCAACCGGGACCGCACCATGGCCGGTGCGTACAGCCCCCGGCCGCTGCCGCACGCACCGGTATCCTGTCCTCTGGAATGGAGCGAACTCGCCAAGGCCGACCCGCGTGCGTTCACGATTCTCACTGTTCCGGACCGCCTGCACGATCAGGGAGACCCGTGGGCGACGATGCATGAGCAGCCCGGCACGATCGACACCCTGCATTCGTGGTGGGAACGCGATCTGGAAGCCGGGCTGGGCGAGTTGCCGTTTCCGCCGGACTTTCCCAAGATGCCGGGGGAGCCGCCCCGGGTGCAGCCGAGCCGCGCCCGCCGCCCGGAGTAGTACGCTGCGCGGGTATTGCGGCCTGGACGAAACTCCGGCGCGGTCAGTTCAGAATGCGCTCGCCGGGTACGGGCGGCTCGGGCGGGGTACCGGCGCCGAATGGGCGGCCGCCGAGGTCAGCGCGAGAATGCGGTGCCAGCCAGGCCGCAGCATCCGGGCCCTTGGGCACGATGCCACTGGGATTGATGTCCACGTGCGTCACGTAGTAGTGCTTCTTGATCTGCTCGAAGTCGATCGTGTCGCCGAAGCCGGGCGTCTGGAATAGGTCGCGGGCGTAGGCCCAGAGCACCGGCATCTCGCTGAGCTTGTTGCGATTGCACTTGAAATGTCCGTGATATACCGCGTCGAAACGGGCGAGCGTGGTGAACAAGCGGATGTCGGCCTCGGTAATCGTGTCACCCACGAGATACCGCTGCCCGGCGAGACGCTCCTCGAGCCAATCCAGGCGGGCGAAGAGGGCGTCGTACGCCCGCTCGTAGGATTTCTGGCTGCCAGCAAAACCGCACTTGTAGACGCCGTTGTTCACGTCGTGAAAGATGAGGTTGGCAACCTCGTCGATCTCGGCCCGAAGCGCTTCTGGGTAGAGGTCAGGGGCGCCGGCTCGATGGTGCTCGATCCACTCGAGCTCAAAATCAAGGGTGATCTGCGGATAGTTGTTGGTGACGACCTTGCCGCTTGGTACGTCGACGATCGCCGGCACGGTAATGCCGCGCGGGTAGTCGGGAAAACGGGCGAAGAACGCCTGCTGCAGGCGTTCGATGCCGAGCACCGGGTCGACCCCTCCCGGGTCGAGGTCGAAGGTCCAGCTGTTCTTGTCGTGGGTGGGGCCGGGCAGGCCGAGCGATATGACGCCTTCGAGACCCAGAAGGCGGCGCACGATCGTGGCGCGGTTCGCCCACGGGCAGGCGCGGGCCGCGACCAGCCGGTAGCGGCCCGGTTCGACCGGCCAGCCGTCTCGGGCATCGCGGGTGATGCGGTCCTCGATGTAGTTGGTGTCGCGGTTGAAATCTTTGCCGGGCTGAATGTAACTGGGGTTCAGGCTCATGTACCCACGCTACGCGACTGGCACCGAACCGGCTGGGTCGGTCTAGACCTCGCCAGCCAACTCTGTCGTGATCTCCGCGTCGGTGCGCGCATCGACGATGCCCCACATCATGTGCGTTGGGCCGCTGCCGTCGCTCGGCTCGACCCGTGGCCGACTGGCCCAGCCGTGCGCGACGGCGGCGGCACCGAGTTGCGCCAGCGACGCGCTGATTAGCGTCTTGCGAATCTTGCCAGCCAACACGCTGCCATCGGGTGCCAGCCGCCAGCCGCGTTTGTGGGCGAGAACCCGCCCGATTTCTTCGTCGTTCAGCCAGCGCGAAAAGCTGCGGGTGGGCGGGTCGATGGCGATCAGCTTCATGCTGACACTGTACCCGCAGCCCGCGTCCGGCCAGTGGCAGAGGGTCCTGTGACTCGTGCTAACGCCTGATCCGGGTAATAATCACAGGAGCACCCAACGAACACTAAGGAGAACCAACCATGAGCAGTCGTCTTAACCCGTATCTCGGCTTTCGCGACAACGCCCGCGAGGCAATGGACTTCTACCAAGGCGTGTTCGGGGGCGAAATCACGCGAACCACGTATGGGGAATTCAACGCGAGCGAAGATCCGGCCGAGCAGGACAAGATCATGCACTCGGAGCTGACGACCACGAGCGGGTTCTCGCTGATGGCGTCGGATACCCCTAACGGCATGGAGCTTCCCACGAGCAGTAGCGTCACCGTCTCCATCAGCGGCGATGACGAAGCCGAATTGACCGGCTACTGGGATAAACTCCTCGACGGCGGCACAGCGGTCATGCCGCTGAGTAAGGCGCCCTGGGGCGACAGCTTCGGTATGCTGACCGACAAGTTCGGTACTTCCTGGATGGTCAATATCGCGGGAGCGTCCGACTAAAGAAGTTTCTGAGCGCGATGGTGTGTGTGCGCCTATGCTGAGGCCGTGATGAATGCATCGGCAACACACATCGCTCGCGACGCGAGCAACAGTTCGGCACTGCAACTGCTGGCGCGGCTGGGTTTCGCCGTCAACGGGCTGCTGCACATCCTCATCGGGTCCCTCGCGATCACCGTTGCGGTAGGAGCCGGCAGCGGCTCCGCCGATCAGAGCGGGGCTCTCGCCCAGCTGGCCTCAAACCCCGGTGGCGTGTTCCTACTGTGGACCGTCGTCGTCGGCATGTTCGCCCTGGGGCTGTGGCTGCTCGTCTCGGCGTTTGTAATGCAGGGCGATCCCAAGCGCAAGTGGGCTCGTCGTCTGGCCAACGTTGCCAAAGCCATCGTTTACTTTGCTCTCGGCGCTACCGCGCTGACTTTCGCCCAGGGCGGCTCGTCCAGTTCGGCGGGCAGTACCCAGAGCGCCAGCTCGTCGCTGCTTTCATCACCCGGAGGCGCGATTTTGCTGTTTCTTGCGGGAGTGGCCGTGCTCGGCGTCGCGGGCTACTTCATCTATAAGGGTGCGGCGCAGAAGTTTCGCTCAGACCTCTCCGTGCCCGGTGGAACGGTCGGGCGCGCGGTCGTCGTGCTCGGTGTCGTCGGGTACATCGCCAAGGGCATCGCTCTCGGGGTGGTGGCGATTCTCGTCGGCGTCGCCGCGCTCACCCGTGATGCCAGTAAGTCCACGGGGCTCGATGGAGCCCTCAAGGCGCTCGCTGCCCTGCCCTACGGAACGATTGCGCTAATACTGATCGCCATCGGCCTGATCGCCTACGGCGTCTACTGTTTCGTTCGGGCCAGGCGAGCGCGATTGTAGTCCGCGCGCCGCATGGCGGGTATCCCAGGCGATCACAGCGCCGAGTATGACGAGCGAAATCGACAGTGAGGCGAGGGCATCCGTCGCCCAGTGGTAACCCAGATAGAGGCGGCTGATCGCGGCGAGCCCGATGCAGACCAGGGCGATGGTGAATCCGCCGATGACCGCCCGTCGGCTGTGACGCCGGGAGACGATCAGATAGGTGAGAACCAGAACAAAATCGGCGGCGCCGAGAACGTGCCCCGACGGAAACGAGAAGGAGTGGTCGGCGCCGAAGAGCATCAGCTCGACCGGTGGACGGCTCCGAGCGATGAGGGGGAGCAGGATCTGGGACAGAATGACCCCGGTCAGCATGGCGATGGCGAGCAGGAGCGGTCGCCACGCGTGCTTGCCCCAGAAACCCCAGGCGACGGTCAGGACCAGCACGATGATTGGCAACGCCACCGGCCCGAAGACGATGGCCAGAGCGATCATTATTACCGTGAGGGTCGGAGACCGTCCGTCGACCAACCACAGGCGCACCGGAGAATCGTAGAACGACGACCGGTCGGGTTGCAGCACGTCAACGAGTACGGAAGCAAAAAGCACGATACCGACGCTCACGACTGTGATCGCGATCAGACGCAATCGGCGACGGTCTGGCTCGGAGAGCGGCCGCGGGTCGATGATGAATCTCTCAAAGCGTGTGCGCCACACCGTTGTGGGCCGTGTATCGCTCATGTCGCGTCCTGTCTAGTGATGACGTGCCGGAGAAGAGGATGGTTCGTGGCTACTGCTGACTCCGCCGAAGCCGGCGTTCGCCGTCAAGTTTTGCAGCCAGCGGCGCCCAGACTACAACGGCAATGCCCGCGCCGAGAAGCAGGGCGCCTATCGTGTCGGTCAACCAGTGCGCTCCCAGATAGGTTCGGCTCAGCATCATGGCCAATGTGTACGCGGCTCCGAGCGCCCACACCCAGATTTTTGGAAAAAGAAGTGCAAAAATCATGGCCATGACGGCCGCATTCGCCGCGTGTCCCGACGGAAACGACCCAAAATCGACACTGACCAGAATGTCCTGGGGACGCATGCGCCCGAACAGGTGCTTGAGTAGCTGCACAGCACCGCCGGTGAGTATCGTCGCCACCAGATAATAGCCGGCCGCCCAATATCGCCGAGCCAAAAGCAGCGCGCCGACGATCAGCGCCGGGATCAGCAGCGATGCGGTCAGCCCGGCGCCAAGGTAATTGAGCACCAGCGCCGGCACATTCAGAATGGGTCCGCGAAACTGGTCAATCCAGATCATCCAAGCCCGGTCAATGGCGAGCGACCCAGCCCCGGTAGATTCAGCGGCGCCGCGCAGCACCACCAGATAGCCGAGGAATACGGTCAGCAGGAGCGCAGCGAGACCGCTGATCAGTGGCCACCAGCGTGTGACCCGTGCTGCGCGTGGTGCCGCAATGTCCTCCGGATGCCGATCACTGACCATGGAGCAATGCTAGATCGTGCCCGCACTATTCGATCGTGATATCGGCCGGTATTTTGTCGGGACGCCATCCCCGCCAGGACGGCTGGCGCAGCCGACCGGTTGCCGTCCACTCGGCGAACTCCACCTCGGCGACAAGAGTGGGGCGCACCCAAACCGCGCCTTGGGCATCCGTTGGGGGAATATCGCTGAACGGTGTGGTCTTGCGAACGAGCCCGGTCAGTCGGGAACGGATGTTGGTCAGGTCGCGTTCCCCGAATCCCGTGCCGACCCGGCCCACGTAGCGCAGCCCCCCGTCGGTCGGTACTCCCAGCAGCAGCGAGCCGATCGCGCCGGACCGGTTGCCGCGGCCGGGTCGCCAGCCGCCCACCACCACTTCCTGGTGGCGGAAATGTTTGATCTTCACCCAGTCGCGGGACCGGCGACCCATCGTGTAGCGCCCGTCGAGCCGTTTGGCCATGACCCCCTCCAGTCCAAGTTGGTGGCTGGTGTGGAAGGCCTCGGAAAAGTCACCCTCGAACCGCGGCGGCACCTGGGTTGAGCCGGTCGCCGTGACCGTGGACTCGAGCCGGTCGCGTCTCGCGCTGTAGGTGAGCGCGGTGAGTGGGTGCCCGTTTTCTTCGAGCAGATCAAACAGCATGAATTGCACGGGCGCTTTCTTGGCTGCCGCGGCGATTTCCCGAGCCTCGGTAAGTTTCATCCGCGTCTGCAGGAGGCCGAAATCGGGCCGCCCGCGTTTATCGACGGCCACAATCTCGCCGTCGAGCACCGCGGAATCCGTTTCTGACCGTGCTGTTACCGCGGCGAGCAGGTCGGCCACGAGATCTGGATACGACGCGGTTACATCGTGCCCGTTGCGAGTGATCAGGCGAACAGTCTGCTCGCGCAGCGACACATAGGCGAGGGCCCGCATCCCATCCCACTTCATTTCGAAGGCCCACCCCTCGTTGCCGAGGTCGGCTTCGGAGCCGGCGGCGGCAAGCATGGGGGAGTAAGTGTTCTTCGGCGCTGCGGGCGTGATGGTCGCCGCGGGGTTGCTGTGCGGGCGGGCATTCGTGCGTGAGCCGCCAGAAGCCCCAATGTTCGGCTTCATGCGGTGAATCAGCCAGTTGTTCGTTGCCTTGCTGCTGTGATTGTCGCTCGTGCGAATGAGGGCAAACCGGGCGGTGCCGCCAAGCCCGGAGTCTGGTTCGCCGTGCAGGGTCACGATTATCTCGTCATCGCGCCACTTTTCAAGTTCGTACTTGCCGCGGTCCCAGATCGACACGTCGCCGGCACCGTATTCTCCGACCGGAATATTTCCCTCGAAACTGCCGTACTCAAGGGGATGATCCTCGACGTGTACCGCGAGCCGGTTCTGCGCGGGTGTTACCGGCACGCCGCGGGGCAGTGCCCACGACACGAGCACCCCGTCGTGTTCGAGCCGAAAGTCCCAGTGCAGGCTGCGGGCGTGGTGTTCCTGAATGACGAACGATGTGCCATCGGATGCCGCGGCTGCCGCGGCCGGCACCGGTTCGGGGGTCTTCGCGGCGTCACGCTTGCCGCGGTACACCGTCAGGCGGTCCGGCGTGACGAGCGGCGGGGTCGAGCCTCCGCTCGCCGCATTGGAGTCACTCCCAGAGCGCTCGAAGGACCCGGCTGTGAGTAGCGCGAGCGGATCTTCCCGTCGCTTCAGGCGTGCGAGTACCTGCTTGTAGTCGAGCTGCTCGAGGTCGGCCGAGGCGAGCTCCTTCCAGGTCCGCGGGGTTGCGACCATGGGGTGGCTGCGCCCCCGCAGTGAGTACGGCGTGATGGTGGTCTTCGCGGCGTTGTTCTGGCTCCAGTCCACCAAAACTTTGCCGGGACGTAGGCTTTTCTTCATATCGCTGACCACGAGGTCACGGTGGTCGGCCTCGAGGGCGCGTGCCAGTTCGTGCGCCACGGCCGAGATCTGCTCGGAGCTGTAGGACAGGTCGAGCGCTGCATACAGGTGGATGCCCTTGCTCCCGCTGGTCACCGGCATCGGGTCGAGACCCATGTCGTTCAAAATGGCGCGGGCCAGTCGCGCCACCTCAGCGCACTCGAGCAGTCCGACACCCGGCCCCGGGTCGAGGTCGAGCACGAGCCGGTCGGGATTGCGCGGGGTGCCGGTACGACCGAACTGCCACTGCGGCACGTGAATTTCCAGAGCGCTCATCTGCCCGAGCCAGGTAAGGGTGGCGAGGTCGTTCACGAGCGGGTAGATGTTCACGTGGTCTTTATGCTGGATCTCGCGCCGTTTCACCCAGCTCGGCGTCGATGGTTCCAGATTCTTCTGAAAGAACATCGCGCCAGGGGTCTCACTGGTCCCGACGCCGTGCACCCAGCGTTTGCGGGTGGCAGGGCGGTTCGCGGCGTGGCCGACGAGCACGTCGGCGATCGCTGCGTAATAGGCCAGGACGTCGGCCTTTGTGGTTCCGGTCTCTGGGTACAAGACCTTGTCGAGATGGGTGAGCGTAATGCGCTGCCCCTCGACGGAGACCACCTGGCTGCTGGCGTTCATGCGTCAACTGTGCCGCGGAAACTCCGTGTCTACTAGGCGACGAATGTCTCATTCGGGTGTGTACTGGTCGTATGAGAAGCATCTGGACCGGTGCGATCACCTTCGGGCTCGTCAACGTGCCCGTCAAGGTGTACAGCGCCACCGAAGACCACGACGTCGCACTGCACCAGGTGCACGATGCCGATGGGGGACGCATCCGCTATCAACGGCGGTGCGAGATCTGTGCCAAAGTCGTGCCCTTTGACCACATCAACAAGGCTTTTGACGACGGCGAGCAGACCGTGGTGCTCACCGCTGACGATTTCAAGTCGCTGCCGGCCGAGCACAGCAAGGAGATCGACGTGGTCGAGTTCGTGCCGAGCGACCAGATCGACCCGATCATGCTCGACAAGAGCTATTTTCTCGAACCCGACGGTAAATCATCGAAGGCATACGTGCTGCTGCGGCGCACGCTCGAAGCCACCGACCGCACCGCGATCGTACACTTCGCGCTGCGGCAGAAGACCCGTCTCGGCGCGCTGCGCGTGCACGGCGATGTGCTGATGCTGCAGTCGCTGCTGTGGGATGACGAGGTGCGTGAGGCTAAATTTGCGTCCCTCGACGAGCGGGTGAACATCAGCGCGAAAGAGCTCGACATGTCGGCGGCGTTGGTCGAGTCGTTTGCGGCCGATTTCGCACCGGATGCCTTCAACGACGATTATCAGGATGAGTTACGGGCGCTCATCGAGGTCAAGTTGAAGAGCGGCGATGCAGTGTCGACCGAGGCAACCTTCGGTGAATCAGCGGAGGAGGGCGAGGGCGGTGAGGTGCTCGACCTGATGGAAGCACTACGGCGCAGTGTCGAGGCCAGCCGTGACCGAGCCAAGCCGACGCCGAAACCGAAGCGGGCCCGTTCGGCCTCCTGACCCGGCCGGCCCGAACATCATGACCCGCGGGAGTTGCGCCGCTGCGCGGGAGGCGGAACTCCCGCGCACTGGCGCAGCTCCCGCGCGATGTGCCGCGCGGCTATTCTGGCCAGGCCAGAACTCCCGCGCACTGGCGCAACCCCCGCGCTCACCGACCCCGTCGTGTCGGGCATTACCCGGTTTGAGCCCCACCGACACCGAGCTTGCCCGCATCACCTGGCCATTGAGCTCGGACTCATGATTGTGGGGGAGCAACTGCCCTCCGAACGTGAAGTGCCATAGTCAGGCAGCACGTGTCGGTGCTGCACGACTCCATGTTCGTCGGGCTCGCTCAGGGTTAGACCGAATTCAGTGGTGGCGCGTGGAGTAGCAACGCTGTTCACCGCCTCGGCATTCTCTACAACGGCGATTAGTGAGACACGCCGACCAGCCGCTCGATGGCGGCGAGGGGGATCGGCAGCCAGGTCGGGCGGTTACGAACCTCGTAGACGGCTTCATAGAGTGCCTTGTCGAGTTCGAACGCATCGAGCAAGGCTTTTTGGTCGGCAAGTTTGACGCCGGAGCGTTCCGCATAACCGTTGAGGAAGGCATTACGGCAAGCCGTGGCCCACTCGAAAATAGTGGGTCCGGCATCCGTCGTTTCGCCGGCGACGGGTTTGCCCGGCACCGCCACCCCGGTCAAGTCGGGCATCGCTGCCGTCATAGCACCCGCAACGTAGGAGAACGATCGCAACATTCCGGCGACATCGCGCAGCGCGATATCGGGCCGAGTGCGTTCCCGCAGGGTGCGCAGAGGTTCACCCTCAAAGTCCAGCAATACCCAGCCACGATTCCGCACGTCGAGCACCTGGCCGAGGTGAAAATCACCGTGAATGCGCTGCAATCGCGGCCAGGTCGCTGTCTCCGCGCGAGCGAAGACAGCCTCAATGGCATCGCCGTGCCTGGTCAGAATCGGTACTTCGTTCAGGACCTGGCTGCAACGCTGCCGCATCTTGGCCATTTCGGCGGCGATGACCGCTGGGGTCACATCCAGCGTCGGCAAAGTACGGGCGAGGTCCTCGTGTACATCGGCGGTGGCCTGTCCCAGTCGAAAAGCCGGGCCAGTGAAGTCGCTGCCGGCAGCAGCAGCGACCAGGGCTGTACGCCATGCATCTGGGGCGTCGGGCAGAAACTCCTGGGCAAATACGAGATGGCCGACAGCCCGACTGTCAGGTTCGGCGGGGTCATCCCACTCGCCAAGAATGTCACCGAAAGGGACCGGGATCCGCGCTGATCCGGCCCTGGCCAGGGCTGCCTGCACCACGACATCAGGATTCTCACCGGCATGAATGATGCGAAAAACCTTGCAGATGATCGGCGTTGTCGGCGCACCGGTTGCGTCCGTGCGCTGCACGATGATCGAGGTGTTGGATTGCTCACCGTTGAGGACGCGACTGGATACCACCGTAGCCTCCCGAGGGGCGTCGGAATCCGGTCTCAAGTCCTCACCGTGCGCACTGACGGCGGTGCGATCGGTCGCCGGAGCGCCGGTCGAACTCGTCACGCCCCGCAGCTCTATGAAGCTGAGCACTGCAGCGGCGAAGATCGGATCATAGGCGGCGTCATAAATAAAGCGTGCTCGGTCGGAGCCGGGCCTGCGCACGGTGATCAGGGCATTGGCTGAGCCGGCAAGTTCAAAAACCCGCTCCGTGGTCGGCAGTTGGTAGAGGGTGAGGCCCAGACTCGCGGTATCCAACATGAGGTCGATGCGAATGGTAACGTCCGGGTCGACCGAGTTTAGGGAGAAGTGGCCGATGCTGCGAAGAGCCGGTACCTGCCCCTTATTGCCGAACCACCGCTGTGTCGATACCCACGCGTTGACATAATCGGGCATCGGGGTGCCTCGATGGGCCGGGGCGAGGTCAGGATTAGCGGTGGGATCTGTATTCGGGGCGCTGTCTCCATCGATCATGCCGTCAGCGTATCCTCCCCGCCCGGATTAAGTCGGCGTGTTCGGGCGTGCCGTTGCGGTGATTCGCGCGGCAGATGTCGGCGACAGCGCCGCGAGGAGAGATGGGCGAACTGGGCTGTCACGAACATCTCGCGCGACACGCCCCGTGTGCGCTGCCAACCGGTCGAGGAAACCGGGCAGCGGCACGCGTTGGATTCAGGACGTCGCGGCCGAGCAGTTAAGCGGAGACGAGTGCGTGCGGCAGGCGCGCGGGTTCAACGCGAATGCTGGTGCGTTCGCAACCCGTGCACTTAAGAACGTAGCGGGGGAGCGAGAGCCGAAGGGCTTGCGCGGGGTTCGGTTTCAGGTCGGCCTGTGACTTGCAAAACGGGCAGGTAATTCGCATCGAGGGTTGTCCCTTGGCTTGGTTCTGCGCAAGCGATAACTCGCGTCAGATAGACCATAGGGGGCAATCGCCTATTGCCGCACCCCCTTGAACTTCTCGCCGATTTATGTATACAGAGCAGTTCGTCTGTCCCCGTTTCGGCGGACGTAAGCTCAAACCCTCTGCGGCGGGCCAAATAACTGGATTCACCGACTGCCGATTGTGTATACAGACACTCCTGCAGACCATCCGCGAACGCCTCGACCTGCCCCGGGCGACGCCCGGGACGAACGGCCAGCCACCGTTAGTGACGGCGGTCGTCTCTAGACGGACGCCGCGAGCAGGCTCACGACGACGGTGTCGCCCTTGGTTGACAGCTGGCCGACCTCGGTGAACCCGAGACGGTCGTGGAAGGCGAGCGACCCCGGGTTCGGCGGCTCCAGGTTGACCTCACACAGCACCTCGGCGAGCAGCTCGCGGCGTGCCGCGCCGAAGATCGCGTCGTACAGCACCTGGCCGAGGCCCTGCCCGCGAAACCCGTCAGCAACAACGATGCGGTCGACGTAGAGAAAATCCGTGGACCGGCTGGCAAACCAGCGGTAGTTTTCGCTCTCGTAGTCTGCCCCGGCGACAAACAAGATGGCGAACCCGAGCGCAACATCGGGCGCGTCGTCGGCAACGACAGCGACCGCGAGGTGGCTGTGTTCTGCGAGGGCGGCCAGCGCCGGGGCGTCAAGCTCATTGACCGCGGGCACGGCTGCATTGTTGAGGGCGAGCAAGCGCGGCAGATCGTCGGGCACGAGAGAACGAATAGAGAAGGTCATCCATCAACGATAGGCCTCGCAACGAGCTGAGTACGCGGCCCACGGTCGGCCAGGCTCTGGCCGACCCGAAGCCCTGACAGAATAGACTGTCGCCGTTTCCCTGGCGACTCGTTCGAGGAGACAACGGCGTATGACTCAACAGGTGAGCACCAATAACTACCGTGCAGCACGCGACCAGCTTCTGGCCCTGCGCGACGATCACGCTCGCGCCGCGCAGGAGTTTCGCTGGCCCGATGTGGGAGAACACTTCAACTGGGCCACGGACTGGTTCGACGTGCTTGCCCGCGGCAACGACAAAATCGCGCTGTGGATCGTCGAAGAAGACGGCAGTGAGCAAAAGCTCACCTTTGACGAAATGGCCCATCGTTCCGATCAGGTTGCAACCTGGTTGACCAGGCAGGGTGTGGGGCATGGCGACCACGTCATGCTCATGCTTGGCAACCAACGGGAGATCTGGGAGGCGATGCTCGCCATCATGAAGGTGGGCGCCGTCATCATGCCCACGAGCGCCGTACTCGCCTCGCACGACCTGACCGACCGGGTTCGCCGCGGCGGCGTCAGCCACGTGATCGCCAACTCGGCTGACGCGGCCAAATTCGACGACGTTGCGGGCGACTACACCCGCATCGGTGTCGGCGAGGCCCGCCCCGGGTGGGCCGACTTCGCGGATGCCTATCGGGTCACCCCGGAACCCATCACGACGATCGTGGCATCCGCTGACCCCTCACTGATCTACTTCACCTCTGGCACGACGAGCAAGGCCAAGATGGTGCTGCACTCGCAGACCTCCTACCCGGTCGGCCACCTCTCCACCATGTACTGGCTGGGCCTGCGCCCCGGTGACGTACACCTCGCCATCAGCTCGCCTGGCTGGGGCAAACACGCCTGGAGCTGCTTCTTCGCCCCGTGGATCGCCGAGGCAACCGTGTTCGTCTACAACTACTCCAAGTTCGACCCGGCCGCGCTTATCGCGCAGCTGCACCGCGCCCAGGTCAGCACGTTCTGCGCCCCGCCGACGGTGTGGCGCATGCTCATTCAAGCGGATGTCGGCGCCCGCCCGGCCAGCCTGCGCGAGTTGCTCTCGGCTGGCGAACCGCTCAACCCCGAGGTCATCCGGCAGATCGATAACGGCTGGAAGCTGACCATCCGCGACGGATTCGGCCAGACCGAGACCACCGCAATCGTCGGAAACGGGCCCGGTTCCGTACTGAAAGCCGGGTCGATGGGCCTGCCCCTGCCCGGCGTCTCGATCAAGCTGCTCGACCCGATCACCGAGCTGCCCGCCGACGAGGGCGAAATCTGCCTCGACCTCTCGCAGAGCCCGGTCAACCTCATGAGCGGCTACCACGGCGAACCCGACCTCACCGCGCATGCCATTCGGGGCGGCTTCTTTCACACCGGTGACGTCGCAACGGTGGATGCCGACGGTTACCTCACCTTCATCGGCCGCACCGACGACGTTTTCAAATCGAGCGACTACAAGGTGTCGCCGTTCGAGGTGGAGAGCGTGCTGCTCGAACACCCCGCGGTCGCCGAAGCCGCCGTCGTTCCCGCGCCCGACGCGACCAGGCTGAACATTCCCAAGGCCTACATTCATCTCGCCCCGGGCTGGGAACCGACGGCGGAGACCGCCGAAGCAGTCCTGCGACACGCCCGCACCGGGCTGCCGGCCTACATGCGGGTGCGGCGGGTGGAGTTCTTCGATCTGCCCAAGACCATCTCGGGCAAGATTCGCCGGGTCGAGCTGCGTGAGCGTGAAAATGACGCGGTCGCTACGGGTACCCCTCTGCCGAACGAGTGGCGCGACGACCAGTTCTCGGAGCTCAAGCGCTAACAGCATCCGCTTAAAAGACGGGACTTACGGCCCGTGACGCGCCCTGGCGGCCTCGATACCGATGGTTGCGATACAGCTGGGACGTTCCGAGTTTCACCTGCCAGTACTGCCACAACCCGGATACCTGGACGATGAGGACGGCGCACACACGCCGATGGATGACGTGCTGGAGCGCATTCGTCGATATTAAAGTGCGTTCGCGGCGACCGGCGGCGGGGTGACGCTCTCGGGCGGGGAGCCGCTGATGCAACCCGCTTTGGCGCCGCCCACGGCCTCACGACGTTCTAGTAGCGGGCGAGCAGTTCCGTCTTTTTGGTGAGGAATTCGGCATCCGTCACCACACCGGCGTCACGCAGTTGACCCAGTTGGGTCAAGTGCAGGGCGATACCGGTGGATGCCGCGGGCGCGAGTTCGCGACGGATGGGTGCAGCATTCAGAGCCGCGACCGGCTCCGGAATGATGGCCGGCCCGTGCACGGCAGCGGCTAATGGTGCGGGCGGGGCTGCGTGCCCGGCCTGGGACATGCGGTCGATCCAAGCCAGGGCGATCGCTGAGAGAATGAACACCATGTGGATGATGACCTGCCAGAGCACGCCGTCCCAGGTGTAGACGTTGCCGGTGATGGTCTCGCTCGGGCTGGAGTCGATGGGGGTGCCGCGGGCGGCCAAATCACCGACTTCGATGAAGGTCTTGAGCAGGTGGATCGACGAAATTCCCACGATGGCCATGGCAAGCTTGACCTTCAGCACGTTCGCATTGACGTGGCTGAGCCACTCCGGCTGGTCGGGGTGACCCTCCAGGCGGATGCGCGAGACGAACGTCTCGTAGCCACCGATGATGACCATGATCAGCAGGTTTGCAATCATCACGACGTCTATCAGGCCGAGCACCGAGAGCATGATCGCGGCTTCTTCAACGTGGATTCCGCCGTCGTCGCCGGGCACGGTCAGTGAAGTCCAGACGTCGCCGCCGAGGTTAATCAGCTCGACCATGAACACGATCACGTAGATAATCTGCGCGATGATGAGCCCGATGTAGAGGGGCGCCTGCAGCCAGCGGCTGAAGAAGATCATGAGCCCGACGCTGCGGACCCAGCGGGACTGGGGACGGAAGGGGCGGGGGAGGGCTGTTTCAGTCACCGGTTGATCATAGGTTGGGTCCGCGTGGGAACCACCTGTGAGCGGGCGCGGTCAACTGGTCTTCATCGACCGGACCAGCACGCGCGAATCGACAGTCGCGGAATCCAGCCCGAGGAGCGCGGCGAAATGAGCGGACGGCTCGACGCCGAGTTCGCGGCTCAGGTGGGCGCGATAACTGCGGTAGACCTGCACCGCCGATGCATAGTTGTCTTCGGCGAGGTGGCAGCGAACGAGCAGGTGCTGGGCGCTCTCGCGGAGGGGATCCACCAGTGCTGCAGCACGCGCCGCACCCAGGGCATGGCTGAAACTGCCCGCTACCAGATAGAAGCGGGCCAGGGCTTCCAGGGCGTCTACGCGTTGATGGACCAGGTGATCCTGTTGGTCGATCACCCATTCCTCGTACCAGCCCGGCAAGAGCGTGGCCTCCTGCAGCAGATCGATCGCTTCCGGCGGCACGGGCCGGCCGCCGGTCAGCGTGATCTCGGTGACCAATTTCCGCACCTCACGCAGATCAACACGCACGGCAGCGTCGAGCTGCAGCGGCTCGTTCGCGCCGAGCAAACGTGGCAGTTCATGAGAGATGCGAAAGACGCTTGCCCGGAGGTTTCCGGCCGACTGACGCTCGGGGCTGTCCGGCCAGAGCAGAGCGGCGAGCACGTGCCGCGGCTGGGTGTGCAGCACGGCGAGGGCGGCGAGCAAGCGCTGCTGCCGCGCACCTACCTCCACCGGCACGCCGTTGTAGCGCAGCTGCCAGTAGCCCAGCACGCGAAGATCCCAGCCCGGTAGTGCCGAAAATCCCATTAGTGCTCGATCCGCGAAAGAGTGCACAGCGGGCCCGCACCGATGAGGCGGGTGCTGCTACGCCCAGAATGGCCAGCCCGGGCGTGGTTGTCAATGCCGCAACCCCCAAAATGAATGCTTCGGCATGCGCAACCCGTCTCGTGATTCGTCGCCTGAGGCTGTGCCGCCTGAGGCTGTGTCGACTGAATAACTCACCGGTAACGCCGACGGGGTTACCCTCAACCGGCACGAACTCTCGAGATGGGACGGCCATGAGTCAATTCGCACTCTGTGTGGGCATCAACCGGTTTGAGAACCTGCCGATGGCCAGCTGGCTGAACGGCTGCGTGAACGATGCCGCCGATGTTTGCGCCCTGCTCGGCGCGGCTTACGGCTTCGCCGACTCGAGCATCACCGTACTGACCGATCAGGCCGCGACCAAGGATGCCGTGCTCGGGGCGATGACCGAGGCGCTCGACCGCGCGAATACGCCGGGGGAACACCTCGACCACATCGTGTTCACCATGTCGAGTCATGGCACCCAACTTCCCGACACGAGCGGTGACGAGGCCGACCAGGTCGACGAGGCCTTTGCCACCTATGACCTGCGGCAGAACGGTGCCGTCTGGGACGCGAGCTCCCTGATCGTCGACGACGAACTGCACGATCTGTTCACCCGGCTGCCTAAGGGAGTGCTGCTCGACGTGATTCTCGATACCTGCCACAGTGGCAGCGGGCTGCGCGCCCTGGATCTGGTGCCCACTGTCGACGACCGACGCCCCCGGTTCGTTCCGCCGCCGACACCGCTCGGCCGGGATGGTGCCGAGGCTGAGGGCGCGGACACCCGCACGCTGCGGGACCTGGTTCGTTCGTCGACGTCCGCTGCCAAGCCGGTTTTATTCGCCGCCTGTCGGGCCGATCAGACCGCTGCGGATGCAAACTTCGGCGGGCGGTACAACGGGGCGTTCACCCGCTTTCTACTCGATGCGCTGCAATCCGGGTCCGCTCCGAGCCGTGCGGCGGTCATCAAACAGGTCAACGCAAAGCTACGCGCGCGCAAGTTCGCCCAACGGGCGCAATTGGAGGCATCCGCTCCCGGAAAATCGACCGCGTGGGGCACCGCGTTCTAGCGTCACGGATGAAACGTCGGCCGCCTATGCACTGAGACCACTGGGGGCGTAGCGGCGATCTTTGAAGTCGCGCCGGGCAGCTGAGGCGCGAGCGGCGGGGCGGCATCCGTTACGCCAGTGCCCTGGACGGCGGCGAGCTTGGCCCGCTGCCGTTCCGGGTCGAGAATCGGTTTGAGGGCAGCGAAGCTGAGCCGGCCACCCTCATCGAACCGTAGTTGCCCGCCGCCTCGAATGAACACCGGTACCCGGGTGTTGAGGCCGAAACGGCGCGCTTCCACGGCGCTTAGGCGAAACTCCTGCGTGAAGGTGGCCCCAATCTCCGAGACCACAAAACCGTCGGGTCCGACGCGCAGAGTGGGGCGCACCCGCTCGACCACAATCGGCCGCGTCGGGTCGATTTTCGCCGCAGCGAGAAGCGTGGGGTTTTCCCAGAGAAACCGCACGATCTCCTCCGGATCGGAGCTCAGGGCGGCGAGTCGCACCGGATACCGCAGGGCGGTAAAGGTGGACACGCCGTAGAGGTCGGTGGGCGTTGGCAGTGCAATTCCGGCTTCGGCGAAGGCCGTCACCACGACGCCGCGGTAGTCGAGGTCGTCGTCGGGCACGACCGCCTGGTCGGCGGCGAGGATGCCGCGCAGCAGGTCTTCCCACGTCACATCAACTGGCGGCATGTAACCGAGGCTGCGAATAAGCATGCTCAATACCTGACGCCCAACGGATGCTCCGGCGCGCGCCACCTGGTACAGGCTCGAGCGTCCGCCGGGGAGGTCGAGGCGCATTAGCCACAACCGGGCCACCACGCGCAGCAGCACCTGCACGATCGCCCCGCCGCGCAGGTGCGGGTCGCTCAGCGTGCGCCAGTTCGGGGCAAGTTCATCGGCCAGGGACGGCCGGGCCGACCCGTGGGTGAAGAGGCCATCACCGAGGCGGAACAGGTCGCTGCGCAGCAGATTTTCATCGAGGGTGTCGAGGTCAAGGCTGTCGCCGCCGTTCTGGGTCAGCAACTGCTCCACCAGTGTCTGCGTGGAAAATACCGACAGCAGTGCCACGAGGTCGGCGATGGCTTCGTGCAGTGCGAGCTGGTCGGTTTCGGCGTGGGAATCTGCCCATTTCGGCCGGTACCCGTCGACGATGGCGTGCGTGACCTCGTGCGCCACGAGGTCACGAAAGAGGGCGAGCGGCACCGCCTTCTCAGCGCGGCCGTCTCGTTTGTGCCCGAAGCGAATCAGGCCGTCGTCGCGATAATAGCCAGACTCCCGGTAGGAAACCCGATCGTAGGCGCTGATTGTGAGCCGGCCACCGCCTACCCAGCCCATGCGCCGCCCCAGGGTCGATTCGAACAGTGCCAGGGTGGATGCCGCCACCGCGTACACCTGCTGTGCCAAAAACCGACTGTCCTGAAGTAAGGCCGCGAGACTGTCGGGAGGTCCTTCGTCGACGACCATCCAGGGTGGGGTGCGGGAGCCGAGTTCGAGACTGAACGGTTTCTCGCCGGGGCGACGCACAATCACGTCGAACCGGGCACTCCGCGGCCCTGGACCGATGCGCTCGACGGGCACCCGCAGGGTCGTCGTGAGCGGTCCGTCGGGGCCGCGGGTGAACGGTCCCTCTACCAGAACAGTCAGGCTCACCTGTAGGCCGCTGTGTGCCGGATTGCTTGATTCCGGGTCGGTACCAGTCGTCATGGCGGCCCCCGCAGAATCCGTTTGTGCCTGCAATATGCAACCGAATACCAGGCCTGTCAAGGCGTTGCCCTGCAATACGCGTGCAGTAACACCGCAGTAACGCTTCAGCGCCATAATCACATTGCCGATCTGTGCGGCGGCCCACCTGTTCGACCCTGAAAGGAACGTGGCCATGTCCGAATCGAGCCTCGCTAAGTCGACCAGCTCCGCTCACCCGAACGCCACGAAGCGGCGGCCGCTTATATCGAAGAGTGAACTAGATAAGCTGCGGCCGCACGTCGTTAACCTCAGCGGTGGCAAGTTCTCGTCGACGGGCGCATTCACGACCACAAAGAAAGACGTCGACGCCATTTTCGCCACACACCTGCCGGCTTTCGTGGCTGAGCAGGGCGGTGTCGTTCCGTTGGTGTTCTACGCCCATGGCGGGCTCGTCGATGAGCAATCCGGGCTGAGCATCGCCCAGGCCCAGGTGGACTGGTGGAAGTCGAACGGCGTGTATCCGATTCACTTCGTGTGGGAGACCAGCCTGGCCGGGGCCATCACGAGCGCGGTCGGCGATTGGGCGCACGGCCGTCGCGGCTGGCTCGACGAGGCGAAGGACCGGGTGTTCGAACTGGCCGCCCGGTTCGGGCAGGGTCAAGCAATTTGGGGCCAGATGAAGCAATCTGCGGAGGCCGCGTCCGCCGATGACGGAGGCGCCCGCTATGTGGCCGACGCCTTGGGCGTTTACTGCGCAGCCCACGCCGACACGATCAGCGTGCACGCCATCGGGCACAGCGCCGGGTCGATCTTTCACTCCTTCTTTCTGCCGACCGTGCTCAAGGCCGGCGTGCCGGCCATCGGCACGCTCAGCCTGCTCGCGCCGGCCGTGCGCACCGATGTCTTTGAGAAGCAGATCCTGCCCCTGGTCGGTCACGGCGTGAAATCTCTCGCAGTGTTCACGATGACCGAAAAGCTAGAACGCGACGATACCTGCCTCGGCGCTTACGGAAAATCCCTGCTCTACCTCGTGCGGGCCTCGTTCGAACCCGAAGAGTTCTTCCCCATTCTCGGCCTCGAGGAATGCCTGCGCGCCGACCCCATGCTCGCCAAACTGTTCGGCCTGTCCGGCACAAGCGGGTCGCCCGGAGCAGGTGGCGCCGCCGACATCGTCTGGTCGAAAACGACGAGCGGCCCGCTCACCAGCCGCACCACCTCTATCAGTCACGGCGGTTTCGACAACGACATTCCCACCATGGATAGCGTCGCCCGCCGGGTTACCGGAAGGTCGCGCATCCGGTCGTTTCCGGCCACCCGCGACCTCGGCGACGAACTCTGGCCTGTGCCGGGCCCAGCAGCGCCCCGACCGGTCGGCACGCACCAGGCGCTCTGTGTGGGCATCAACGCCTATCCGGGCGGCGATGCGCTCTACGGTTGCGTAGCGGATGCCGAGGCCTGGGCCACACAATTCACCGCCGCCGGGTTCGCGGTGCGTACCGTGCTCGACGCGGAGGCGACCCGGCAGAACATTCTGCTCGGGCTGCTCGACCTGGTCGCCAGCAGCGTCGTCGGCGACGTGCTGGCCTTTCAGTATGCCGGCCACGGCACCTACGTGGACGATCTCGACGGCGATGAGTCCGAGGCCGGCAACGCGGAGACGAAGTACGACGAAGCCCTCTGCCCGATCGATTTTCGCGAGGGCAACTTGATCATCGACGACGACCTGGGCGAGATCTTCGACCAGCTGCCCGACGGCGTCAGTCTCACAGCGTTCTTCGACTCCTGCCACTCCGGTGATGGCCAACGCCGGTTGCAGCTGCAGCCGGCCGACGTGGCGGACCTGAGTGCGGCATCCGCTCCTCACGGTCGCCGGGTGCGGTTCATCATCCCCGATGAGCAGACCAGCAGGAACTATCGGGCCAAGCGCGGCACACCAGCCCGGGCCGGCAAGCGAGCGCTCGCACGGGAGGTGCTGTTTAGCGCCTGCAAACCCACCGAAGTGGCATACGAAACCGGCGGCCACGGCGACTTCACCGTTGCGGCGAGCCTGCTCGTGGTGCCGAGCGCGAATCGGCTGACCAACGGGGAATTCTTGCTGAAAGTGCGGGAGGCATTTTCCAGCCAGCCGCGGCAGAACCCCGACTTCAATGGTGCGCGCGCGGCGAAATCGCGCATCTTCCTGGCGCCGCTGATTGGTGGTGTTGGCGCTTCCGCCGTTGACCTGGCTGGCGTTGGGTCGTCCGTTGGTCTGGGAGCCATCGCGGCGGGTGCGGGCTCCGCAGCGATCCCGGGCGCGATTTCAGCCCTGCTCGACGCGGCCGCCGGCGTAGGACCTGAGGTCGGCGCGGGCGGGATCGACCCGCTCGCGGGATCCGCTGGCCCTGCAGGAGTGATGGGCAGCGCTGGCTCGCGCGAAACGGATGCCGCGGCGCGCGCCCTCGCAGCCGCCGCGTTCCTGCGCGCTGCCGCAGACTTCATCGACGGGTAGCCGTCCGTCGGGCGCCGCTGCGTGGGGGCTACGCCGGTGCGCGGGAGTTGCGCCTCCCGCGCAGCGGCGCGCCTCCCGCGCACCGTGAAAGTGCAGGGAAGGAACGCGATTGCGAGCACCTGGCCCCTGACGTGACGTCCACGGTCGCGGGCTCCAGCCTGGGCCCATACATTCTGATTGGCGGTATCTTTCGCATCCGCGCCGTGGCCTGCGAGACTGAACGCAAAGCTCGGCGCCACGGGAGACAGACCGGATCGCTGAAACGACGTACGCGCCATGCGCCTCGGAAGGACTCCATGCTCGATTTTTTGTTCAGCCCGATCCCCGGGATCATTTTTACGATCATTGTGGTTCTGCTTATTGGCCTGATTTACGCCAAGACCATCTATAAGAATGCCGGGCCAGACGAGGCCCTCATCATCACCGGCAAGAAGAGCCGCAAGACCATCGTCGATGGTGCGACACTCGAGGAATCCGGTCAGCGCGTCGTGCACGGACAGGGCGTCTTCATCACTCCCTTCTTCCAGAAGGCGTTCAAGATCAGCCTGCGCAGCCGGGCGATCGAGATCACTGCCGTCGCGCAGGACCGCAACGGCATCACGCTTTCGGTTGAAGCCGTCGCCATCGTCAAGGTCGGCGACGACCCCGCCGCGATTCGCGCCGCAGCCCAGCGCTTTCTTGGCCAGGACAAAAACATCGATGGCTTCGCGCAAGAGGTATTGAGCGGTTCGCTGCGTTCCTCGATCGGCGCGACCGACGTTATGACCGTCATCCAGAAACGCGATGAGCTCGGCAGCTCGGTGCTCGCCACTGCACGTGAGTCGCTCGCCAATCAGGGCCTTGACGTCGACTCTTTCGAGATCAAGGGCATCACCGACGAGAACGACTACATCCGCGACATCGGTCGTGCTGAGCAGGCCAAGGTGCGTCGCCAGGCCGAGGTGGCCGAGCACGTCGCGAACCGCGAATCGCAGGAAGCCCTGATCACCGCTGAGCAGGCCATCGCGGAAGCGCAGAATACGCTCGCCCTGCGCAAGGCCGCGCTGCAGCTCGACACCGACAAAGCCTCCGCAGAGGCTGCCGCGTCGAGGCCCCTCGCCGAGGCGAAGGCGCAACAGGCCATTGTGCAGGAGCAGGAACTCACCGCCCAGCGCCGCGCGAGCTTGCGCAAGGCCGAGCTGGAATCCGAGGTCAACGCGATCGCTGACGCCGATGCGTACCGGATCCGCGTCACCGCGATTGCCGCAGCCGAGGCCTCCGTCGCCAAGGCCACCGCCGACCGTGACAGCCGTGTCGCCAACGCCGACGCCACTCGCGCTGAGGGTCAGGCCGACGCCGACGCCATTCTCGCCCGCGGTACCGCCGAGGCGACCGCCACCCGTCTCTCGGCCGAGGCCGTCGCCCAGCAATCCGAGGCGCTCATCCAGCTGCGCTTGATCGAGATGCTTCCGCAGATCGCGCACGAGCTCGCCGCTCCCATGGGTAACATCGACCAGCTCACCGTCATTTCAACGGATGGTGCCAGCCAACTCTCCAAGAACGTCGCGTCGGGCTTCAGTGAAGTCGACGCCGTACTCGGCTCCACCATGGGGATCGGCATCAAAGACCTGCTGGGCGGGCTGCTCGGCGGCACGGCTGGAGCCGCCCTGCGGAACGCCGCGCCCGCGCACAGCGGCGCATCCGCTTCATCCGCTGATGCTGCGTCGACTCGCGCGACACCGGGCGTCGCGTCGCCGGCAGTGCCGCCGGTCTTGTCGTCAGCAACACCGTCGACGGGGGTTGCTTCGGCTGGTTCGTCGGCGGCAGCGACGGCAGCCGTGGCTGCGCGATCAGCAGCCGAAGCATCCGTTTCGCAGTCGATCGACGGCGTAGATTTTGATGCCGTCGCCGACGAAGCTGCTGCCGCAATCGTCCGTGCCGCTGCCGCGCGGCTCCCTAAGAAAGCCGGGGACCGCCTGCTCCCGTAGCCTGCGCAGTTCGTACAGCGCCGCAACCCGCGGCCCGGTCAGCAGCCAGGGCCGCGGGGGTTGGCGAGGCAGTCTTCGGCGACGAGCACCGTAGATTCGTTCGCTGCCACGACGGAGAACGGCGTGGAGGGCACAGAGACAATGCCTTCGACGGGGCGCCAGCCTTGGTCGCCGAAGCTGTAGTCGGCTCGGTAATCGACGGTCAGCACCACGGAATAGCTGCCCTTCTCGGTGTAGACGTGGCTGGAGCCGGTTTCGGAGAATTCGGCCAGGCCGAGTGCTGCCCAGCTAGCGCCGCTGTCGGTGGAGGTTGCGGAGCTGCCATCGCCGTAGTTCCAGCGGTAGCCGATCGGCGTGAACATAACCTGCGCGGGTGCGCCGAGCAACAATCCTTCGCTCACTTGAGCGGATGCCCCGGCCCAGAAATTCGCGGCCAGCCCGACGATGGCCCAGCCGTTGGGCTCCATACCGGAGGGGGCGGCGAAAGCGGGGAAGTTCTGCAAGTCGGAGACGCGTACGACGGTCTCGGGGGAGCATCCCGCGCAGTCCGCGGCGGGCGCCGCAATGGTGGGGACGAACTGCGGGTGTCGTTGAACCATGTCGCTCAAGCCTGCTTGGCACAGGACCCATTGGCTGTCTCCCCCCAGCGGTTTGGCGCTCACACACATCGATGGTCGAGCCTGACTGCCCGTCGACCCGCCGTTGGACTTGCCCGCATTGCCTGATCCGCCGCCCGAACTCCCGACGGCTTCGGCGAACAGGTCTACTCCGGGGCCCTTCGTGTTGCCGCCAGAGATGAGTTCGGGGCAATTTTCTGTCAGGGACTCGGAGACCGTGCATGCCGAGGCAGACGAGATCCCCGGCAGCAAAAATGCCAGGAGCATTCCGACCGTTAAAGCTGGCAGAAGTTTTTGCCGGACCATACGTCCTCCTTATCAAGGAGCAACAGGGAAGGTTCCGCCGCGCTCGAAATGAAGCCCACTTGCAGGGGAATTCGGTTGGTGCGTTGAGGTGGAGTCACGTCGACTCCAGCGAGGTTGAAGAGGCGAACTGCCGAGATATCCGAACAGAGGTAGAGCTCGATTGAAACCCCTCCGTGTGTTTCGACCGAACTCCGGATGAGCCTCGCCGAGTCATAGGTCGATGCGCCGCGGCTCAATAGACCCTTTTTAGAGAATCCGTCGAATCCATTGAGGAGGTCAGGGAGATAGGTGGTGCTGGCAGCACTCGCGATTCGGTCGCCGCCGGTCCCGCCTTCTGCGGTTATGGAGTCGGACAACGCTTCATACGCCGCATACGCCGCCGTCGCCGCAGCCAGCGCATCCTCGTCCGAGGCGAATACCGGGGGAACCTCCGTGGGCGCGGCCGCATCAGAGGGCGCTGACGTGTCAGCGGGAGCGGGAGCCGGGGTGGCCATGCATCCGCTCAGCAAAACGGTTGATATCAGAAGGAATGCACCCGGCACGACGGTGTGCGCGGGGCGGCGACGCGACATTTTTCGCATGGGTGCAGAGTAGACCGGATTGCTACATTCCCGCAGGAGTTATCCACAGGCTGGCGTGGAGCGTCAAATCGCAGTAGGAACTATCGCAGCGTGCCCAGCAGTGCCGCGAGAACCCTCGCCGACGGCGTGGGCCAACCCGCGACCGGGTCAGCGAGATTGGCATGCATTTTTCGTTCGGTCCTCGCCAGCCGCTCGATTAAAATCTGGACGATCGCCAAACTGTACCGCTCGCTAAAAAGCTGAAACTCAGGCGTGCGCGGTCAGTGCGTGCGCGAGCAGTGCGGCCAGCGCGGGCTGTCCGCCGGACCGCATGGCGGCGCGCTGACGTTCGGCTCCGGTGCCCAGTCGCCGCACCCGGGCCAGCAGCTCCAGAATTCGATCGAGGTTGCCGACCTCGTCGATGGCATCGGCCGCGTAGTGCAGCAGGGCGTCCACCACAGCGGATGCTGCTTCCAGTGTTCCCGACACCGGATTCAGCAGCGTCGACTCCATGCCCTCGCGAGCGGCGTGCCAGAGCCCCGCGTCGAGTAATTCTGGCGCGATATCGATGGGCGCGACATCCGTTTCGCCATCGCGCAGGGCCTGCGTGACGACCGCCCGGGTCAGCGCCGCGAGCAGCAGGGTTGACGGGGCATCAAGTTGGGCGTCGCAAACCCGAATCTCTACGGTGGGATGATCCTCGGCCAGACGCGCATTCCACCAGATCGTGCGCAGGTCGTAGGTCCCGCCAACGCCGACCAGCCGGCGGATTCTGCGGTCGTACTCGGCGGCGTCCGCGAAGAGCGGCGGGCAGCCAATCGTCGACCACCGGCGCATGTGCACGCTGCGCCAGCTGGAGAATCCTGTGTCGGCACCGTGCCAGAACGGTGAATTCACGGCAAGCGCGAGCAGCGTTGGCAGCCAAACGCGCACCCGGTTGAGCGCCTGCACTCCGGCTTCCCGGCTGGGAATACCGACGTGCACATGCAGTCCGTTGATCAGATGATCGGGTACCAACCCCCGAAACTCGGTCTCGACCGTGTGATAGCGCTCAACATTGGTCACCTCCGGCCAACCCTCGGTCTGGAACGGCGCGCCGACACCGGCGGCGATAACCCCCCGGCTGGCGGCGGCGGCGGCCAGCCGCGACCGAAAGGCGAGCAGATCAGCGGATGCCTGTTCAAAGCGATCAAAGACCGGCGTTGATCGTTCGATCTGCGAAGCGAGAAACTCGTGGCTGATGAACCGCGATACGGGAGAGTGGCCGAGGAGCTCGGCATGCACTTCGTCGCCGACGTTCGCCGGCTGCAGGGTTGCCGGCCTCAAGAAAATGAATTCCTCCTCGATGCCGAACGTTCGCATTCCTCACCTCCGACACTTTCCCCGGATACTACTTGAAAAATCGGCATCAAGCCGATATATTCTCAAATCTGCCAGCCGGTCACATTCGCACTAGCACCTGACTAACATGACCAATAGTCACGAACTGATGTACAGGCGTGGGCTCTCGCTCTTATCGACTCAGTTGGGGGTAAACGTGGTGCAAGTAACCGAGGTTCCGGCCGGCTCGGCCCAATCATGGCGGCGTTCTTTTCATGGCGTTCTTGGCGGCCTGCTCGGGTTCGTCGCCATGAGCACGGCGGCGGGCGTTCTGGTCGCCGTGTCGGTGGCCCCGGTCGTGGCGCTCTCGGGCATAGCTGCGACCAACACGATCTCGGTGTTCGAGAATTTGCCGGGTTACGTCAGCATCGAGCCCCTGTCGCAGAAGAGTGACATCTTTGCCACCCGCAGTGATGGGACGTTCGAACTGCTCGCCTCGTTCTACGATCAGAACCGCATCGAGGTGAGTTGGGATGCGATCGGCCAGTTTGCGAAGGATGCCGCAGTGTCGGGAGAAGACCCCCGATTCTACGAGCATGGCGGGGTTGATCTGCAGGGCACCCTGCGGGCCACGGCCACCACTGTGGCCGGGGGAAACACGCAGGGTGGGTCATCGATCACGCAGCAGTATGTGAAGAATGTGCTCGTGCAGAAGTGCGAGCTGCTCACCGATAAGCGGGCACACGACGCGTGCTACAGCGCGGCGACCGAGACCACGCCAGATCGCAAACTCAAGGAGATGCGGCTCGCCATCGGGGTCGAGAAGAAGTACAACAAGCACGACATATTGCAGCAATACTTCAACATCACCGGCTTCGGCGGCACGGTCTACGGCATCGAGGCCGCAGCCAATTATTATTTCAACACCACCGCGGCTAACCTCACCCTGACGCAGGCGGCGAGCCTGGTCGCGATCGTGAACAACCCGGTGAAGTTTCAGCTCGACAAGCCTGCGAGCGAGACCAATGGGGCCGCAAACGGTTACGCGGCCAACAAGCAACGCCGCGACTACATTCTGCGCGAGATGCTGCGTTACAAGAAGATCACGAATTCCGACTACGACGCCGCCGTCGCGTTACCGGTCGAACCCGTGATCACCGAACCGAGCACGGGCTGCCAGACTGCCGCCGCCAACGCGTTCTTCTGCGACTATGTGACCAAGATTCTGCAGAACGATCCCACCTTCGGCACGGATGCTGCCACTCGTATGCTCAACTTTCGGCGCGGTGGTTACGACGTTTACACGACCCTCGACCTCGATGTACAGAACGCGGCCGTGACCGCCATGAATCAGCAGGTGCCCAAGGTCTACGCCGGCGGTGACGTGGGCGCGGTGATCACGAGCGTGCAGGTCGGCACCGGTCGGGTGCTCGCCATGACCCAGAACAAGGACTACAGCCAGGACCCCATAGTGCAGGCGACCGGAGCCAACTACACCGGCATTAATTACGCCACCGACTTCGCCGAGGGCGGGTCGAGCGGGTTTCAACCCGGGTCGACCTATAAGGTCTTCACCCTGGCGGATTGGCTCACGGAGGGTCACTCGCTCAACGAACGCGTCGATTCCCGGCGCAAGGCGAATTGGGGCACCTTCCAAGACAGCTGCCTGGGTCCTCAGAATTACGATAGGGACAAACCACCCTTCAACCCGCGCAACGATGCAAACGAATCCGGCGCCAATTACAGCGCGCTGCAGGCCACCGTTGGCTCGATCAATACCGGTTTCATCGGAATGGCCAAGCGTCTGGACCTCTGCGGCATCCGCAAGACGGCTGAGGCATTCGGGGTGCACCGGGCCGACGGTAACCCGCTGTCGCAGTCCGCAGCAACCGTGATCGGAACCAATGAGGTTGCGCCGCTGACCATGGCCGTCGCTTTCGCCGGGATCGCCAACAAGGGCGTCACCTGTTCGCCGATTGCCATCGACCGCATCGTCGATCGCGGCGGCGTGGAGGTCGCAGTGCCGCCGTCGGCCTGCACGCAGTCGGTCGATTCGACGGTCGCGGCCGGCATGGCCTACGCGATGCATCGGGTAATGACGGGCGGCACCGGGCGGCAGTCCAACGCCAACACCGTGCCTGCGGTGCCGATGATCGGCAAGACCGGAACAACGGATGGCGCCAAAGACACCTGGATGAGCGGCGCCAGCACCAAGGTAGCCACGGTGGTCGCCGTGGTGAGTGTGACCGGAGCACTCAGTCAACGGCGACAGTTCTTTGGACGGGACCAGATCGCGACGGCCCGGCATCGCATGTGGCCGGTCGTGATGTCGGTCGTCAACGCCAAGTACGGCGGAGATGCCTTCGACGAACTTGCCCCCAAGTACATTCCACCGCCCGTGGTCGTGGCCCCGCCGGTCGCCCCGCCGGCGGCACCCGCACCGCCCGACGCGGTCCCCGCACCGCCCGACGCGGTCCCCGCCCCGCCGGACGCGGCCCCCGCCCCGCCCGACGCGG
>NZ_SOHJ01000009.1 GCF_004403185.1 Cryobacterium suzukii
CCCAGAACCGCGCCTGCTTCTCCACCAACTCATACTTCGACCACACGTACAACACCTCACAAATGGGAGTGTTGCGACGACCGGTTGAATCCGCCGAACGTCTTGCGGGACAATCACGATCCGAGCACTCCTGACGGCAGGGGATCTTCATTGGTGCTTTGAGGGCGGTTGGAGATGAGCGGACTTAGTTCGCGTCCAACACGAAGAAGATGAAGCTTATGAATGATCTTCGGCCCTTGAGGTGCGGTGGGAGCAGCTCTCGCGGAGTTTCGGCTGAGACGGGCGGCTCGCTGACGACGGCGACCCGGAATCCCGCTTCGGTGAAGGCATCCGTCATCGCGTGCAACGGTCGGTGCCAGTAGGAGAGGACGGCAGGCTGGCCACTGAAGGTATAAGCGTCCGACCACTCGGTTAGAGCGAAGTAGTCGGCCTCGGGGTTCATCAGCTTGAAGATAAGGGGATGGTGCACCGACAGGATGAGTCGGCCACCTGGCCTCAGCACTCGCCGTAGCTCAGCGAGTGGTCCGGTCCAGTCCTGCAGATAATGCAGGACTAGCGAGGCGACCACGTCGTCGAACGCACCATCGGCGAACGGAAGCGGCTGACCAAGGTCAGCTACATGAAGTTCCGCCTCCTCGCCAAGCCTCTGCCGTGCCAGCTCAACCATCGCCGCGCTGGAGTCGAAGCCCGTCACAGTGGCGCCCCGAGTCCGGAGGGCCATAGCCAGAGGCCCGGAGCCACAGCCAGCGTCCAAAATTTGGCGCCCGTGGACGTCTCCCGCAAGAGCCAACATCGCTGGTCTTTCGTAATGACCATTCACGAGATTGGTCTCATTGTCCGCCGAGTAAGCCTCGGCGAAACTGTCGTAATCGTTGGCCTGCACTGTGCCTCCACCTTCGCCAGCTCTCGGAGCAACCGAGCCGGGCCTTGAGGCTATCAGTGCCCTATCACCGTCATGGACGGGAAGCGCGGCACCGCCCGTAAGGGGAATCTCTAGCGGGCGTCTGCTGCGTTGATCGCTCGGACCATTCGAAGCTCTCGAACGTCGTCGTCGGTTTTTACGGCACCGTCGGAGAGAAAGCCGTGCTTTCGGTAGAAGGCTTGTGCGCGCGGGTTAGGGTCAGCGACCCAGAGCGCAGCAGGCGCGGCCTTGTCGATGACTGCGTTGAGAAGCGCCGCACCGACCCCCGAACCGTGGAACCCTGCATATGCGTAGAGGACGTACAACTGCTGCAGCTCGTCGGCGTCGTCGAGAGAAGGGCCTGACATTGCAATGCCGATCAGCGTGCCGTCCCGCGAAGCAACGGCGGCGATGTTCTGGCTGTACTGCGGATCGGTCAGGGCCGCGGCCCAGAATCGCTCGCGCCGACTCAGGAGCCCGGGATCGTCGAGCACTGCGTCGCTCATTAAGCCGCGGTATGTCTCGCGCCAGGTGTCCACGTGAACTCTCGCCATGCTTGACGCGTCCGCGGGCTCAGCGCGGCGCACTTCAAAGTTGATCGTCATGGCTCAACGATACTTACGCTCACTCCATATCGATCACGTTGCGTATCGTGGCGAACACGCGACAGCAGGGCCCGAAAGTCGGATGCTCAGTGCGTCATATCGTTTACACGGGCTGGACGCTGCCGCGCCAGCTAGTGATTGCAGCCCTGTTGGTGTCGCTGAGCCCGGGCGATGCGAAGAGCGCTGCAAGGTCAAGGCCGAGGAGGGCTGTGCGAAAGGCGCCCTCCGTCGTCGTGCCGTATGTCTGGCACAGCGCCTCAATCTCGGGTTCGGCGTTGTTCCGGTTCGATGTTGCTGCCCGCAGATCCGCCAGTCTGATCGTTTCGAGATAATCGTCGACGATCGCGTCTGGTTCCGCATCGATCGCAGCAAGCAGCAGCAGCGCGATGAGTCCCGTTCTGTCTCGTCCGCCCATGCAATGAAATAGAACTCCGCCTTCTGGCGCGCTGGCTAGAGCAGACAGGACCGCGACGCTGCGCTCGGGCATTGCGTCGAGGTGCGGCAAGAAATACATTGCCGTTCCGACGAGACCGTTGCTCCAGAAGTCCTTCCAAAAAACGGCATCATCGAGACCGTCCAGATCGACATTGAGCGTAGTCAGCCAACCCGGTCGGGGCTGGGAGTCCTGCGCCCGTTCTCCTGTCTGACGGAGATCGACGATGGTGCGAATGCCGGCTTCGTACATTTGGCCCCACCCCGCCCGGGTGACCCAGTCGACGTTTTCCGAACGGAAAAAGACGCCCTGGGGCGTCAAAGTTCCATTTCGTCGTGGGAGATCACCGAGATCACGTGCGTTCACCAAACCGTCCACACGCAGAGCCCGCCCTCCAAATCTCAACGCGTTCACCATTGGCCAAGCATAGGAGCAGTCACCGGCACCCTTTGCGGTGCGCCTGAGGTCGAGGTCCCGAAGCCACACGGGGGCGCCGTTCCGGGGAACCCTGAGCGGGAATGCGGTGGCGCTCAGATTTCGCCCACAACGTCGACCTAGAAGCCGGCTTCATTTTCGAGATACGCGGCGAAGTGGTCGGGCCACCAGTGCGGGGGTAGCGATCCGCATTTAAGGGAATCTCTCATCGAGAATCGATGGGCTGGTATCGAAACAAAACGGAATCACGGCGCACGAATCCGGAGGCCTCGTAAAGCCGGATCGCGGAGTCTCTTGATGGGCGCGACGTCAGGTCTAGGCTCCGCACTCCCAACGTCTGCGCTCTGGCAAGCATCGCGGTCAGTAATTCGCGAGCGATCCCTCGGCCACGGGTGAGTTCGTCCACCACTACGTCATCGATGTGACCCCGGACCCCAGTCGGGATGGGAAACGCTACGAGGGTGGCCATTCCGACAACCCGACCAGCGAGCCGCGCTAGGAAGAGATCGACTGACTCGTTCTCCATCATCCGATTAAGAATTTCCCTGTCGAATATAGCTGTCTGTGAGAGCTGCGGAAGCAATCGGCGAATCTCTTCCGCGACAGCGTCGTCGGCGTGGGTGGCGATCGAAATGGTCAACTGATCTTCCATAGGGAGAGGCTACCTGTGCCGAGTCAGACCGCCGAAGCCGGGTGCCACAGCGGAACCCCCTACGGGACGATGAAAAGTCGGGTGTCGGCGCGCTCTCGCTTGAACCTGCACGGACAAGAGGGCTGTGGCCAGGAGGCAGCGCCGGCCGCCCCGCTCACGAGGGCTACGCCGAATGCCGGATCACAGTCATGCCTGCTGCTCCCGTAGTGCTAAAAGTTTCGCCGAATGTCGGCCGTGATCAGGGTCCGGTCGTAGGCCACTCGCGCATCGCTCTCGATCAGAAGCACGCGCTCGAGCTCATTGCCGGTGACCTTCGACCGCGTGCTGCGATAAATGCAGTTGTGCCGGTAGACCTCGCCGTCGTTCTCATAGAAGTAGGCGTCGGTCTCGTGGATGTGGAACTTCACGTCGAGTGCCGTCGTGGTGCGCAGTTCGCCCACCAGATACTCCGGTGTGGTCGTCACAACGAACTGAAAATCCTGGTCGGTGTCGTTTCGCACTCGGTAGTCGAGATAGTTGAACATCACCGACGTCCCCGTGCCGAACGGGATCTGCCGGTTGAAGTCGGGAAACAGGTCCAGGCTTTCATGGTGGTGGTGCTCCGTGATGGTGAGTGGGCTGTGCAGCACCATCCAATGAAGCAAGTTGGTGAATTGGCAGATTCCGCCGCCCAGGCCCGAGGTGGCCCGTCCCGAGCTGATGGTGAGGCCATCTCGGTATCCGCGGCCGGCGGTCGTAGCCCCGATGAGGTGCCAGAACGAGAAGGTCTCACCCGGGCGAATGAGGACGCCGTTGATGTGTGGGGCTGCCAACGACAGGTTTACTGCCTTGTTCTCCTGCAGCTGGAGGTCGACGTTTCCGAGTTTGCGGCGAATTAGGGAATTGTGGCTGTAGAGCAGAATTGGGAGTGGCTCGGCCCGCTGAATGGCGAATCGCACGCGGTGCGCCAAGTTGCGAATGTGGCGGAACACAATCATCCTGCGCAGCGAGATTCGATAGGTGAACGGCGAGATATCACCAAAAAGCATTCGTGCCATTGTGTTCATTCCCCCATGCCGATCGTCGCAGCCGCGAAGGAATAGTGCAACCGGGACGACCGAACGGCAGCGCAAGACCTCGTTCGTTCGTTCGTTCGTCCAGGACGGGCAGCACGGCCGTCCGCACAAGGCCTGGAGACCGGGCTACGCGAGCAGCCGAGTTGCGCCCGTCCCGCAGGAGGAACCCCTACGGTGATGCTCCCCAGCACGTCGCCTGTGGACTCAACCGCACTAAGGATTCCCGCCAGTGATCGTGGAGGACCTGTCGGCAGCTCCAGATAAACGTGGCGAGAACAGCAGAAGCGACAGACTGGACGCATGACGACGACTGCGGACCGAATGCCACGAGTAGACCACGCCACAAAGGTGCCGCGCTGGGCGCTGTGGGTTGCTCACGCCGTTCCCCTCTGCGTTTTGCCTTCGGGACTTTGGCGACTCGCAATGAGTATTGGAATCCCCGTTGGCTTCAGCGATTCCGTGCTGCGCGAAGACTACGACTTGCCTGGCTGGGGTGCCGTCTACACGATTGGCCTCGCGGTAGCCCTCGAGGGTCTTGCTCTCCTCACTCTGGGCCTCGTCTACCCATGGGGGGAGGTCGTACCTCGTTGGATTCCCTTCATCGGTGGAAAGTCCGTCCCTCGAATAGCGGCGGTCATTCCGGCTGGAATCGGCGCCGCTCTGATCACCATGATTACCTTCAGCCAGCTCTCCATGTGGGACAAAGTCGACAGCACCAGCCTTCCTTTAATGGGGCCGTCCTATGCACCTATTCTCGCCTGGGGGCCGCTTCTCGCCGTGGTCACCGTCGCCTACTTCATTCGGCGCGGCAAAGCCACACTTCTAGTCTCTTAACCCAAGGACGTGCTCGTCCTCGCGGCCGATAGGGGAACGTTCAGCGGGACGCGTCTGCGCTGAGGAGTCCTGATTGGCCCAGTGGCCGGGCACGCGATTGTGGGTAGAAGCCAGATGTAACGCCGTCGAGAAAGACAATTTCATCACACCGCTATCTGTGACGGTGAAAGCCCCAAATGTCCCGAATGTCTCGTCCGCCCAGACCGTGTTGACCGTTTCCTTGAGGGGGATAGAGTCCCCTATGTGACTGGACTACAGATGCGGGACGTTTCGTTCGGTTTGATCGTGCACGTGGCTCGCTTTGCAGTCATCCTGTTCGGATTATGGTTGGCGCCGCTTTTGGGCGTCACCGGCTGGTATTTGGGCCTCTTCGTCAACGTACTGTGCGCCGTCTACGCCGTTGTGCTCGTCACCTATCTCAAACTGTGGAAAAGTATCGGGTTCCTGACGCTCTGGCGTGGGCGTTCTTCGCTGCTTCTCCTCGCAGTCCCGTTTGCCGAGGCGGTGTTCCGGGTAGTGCCGAACGGTCTCACGGATCAGCCACCAGGTTTCGGCCTCTGGACTCTCACGCTCCTCTTGGTCGGATTCAATGAAGAACTCATCAGCCGGGGAGTCGTGCTAAGTCGGTTGAGCCGAAGCTTCACCGCCATTCCTGCCGTCGCGGTAACAGCAGCGCTATTCGGGTTGCAACACCTGTCCGCCTTCGCCACCACGGACAGGGGAACGTACGACGTCCTGACGAACGTGCTCGCGTCAGCGACCTACGGCTTCGCTCTCGCCGCGTTTCAATACCGCTTCTCGTGGATCTGGCCGCTGATAGTCATTCACGGACTCGCTGATTTCACGTCTATCCTCGCGCGCACTTCTTACGGCGATCTCGTCGTGGCCGTCACGTGTGTGATATTCCTGATCTACGGGCTTGTCGTACTGCGGCCCCTCGCCCGGCGCGCAACACGCGCCCGAGCGAGCTCGGAGGGACGAAACGGGAGCGCCCGCAAGCCGGACGACCAACGGGCGCGTTGAAGCGTGATTCCGCTCAAGTCAATTCGCTGAGCAAGTCGGACGCAAGGGGACCGCCCTACGGACACGGGGCGGTGCGCTTCACTTGGCGCGTCTGGACCTGGATCAATGATGACTCGAATGAAGTCAATGCCTTCGTCGCCACCTCCGGGGATCGACTCGTGGGGCTCGCGCACTATCGTCGATTTTCTCGTCCGTCAACGGGAAGCGTGGGTATCTACCTCGACGATCTTTTCACGGACTCGACAGCTCGGGGAGCCGGCGTCGGGCGCGCGCTACTGAGCGAGCTCTCCGCGCTGGCCGAACGCGAAGGACGCTCAGTCGTTCGCTGGATCACGGCAGAAGACAACGCTCCGGCCCGCCGTCTCTATGATTTGACCGCCACGTCTACAAAGTGGGTTACGTATGATCTTGCGCCAGGGTCACTATGACAGCGCGCCATCACTGTCTTCCTCGACTCTGCAAAACGCATGACCGAGTGCGACTGGGAGGACGCTGCCGTCTCGCTCGGATGCTCGCGGCCCGCCGCCGCTTCGCCGATGCGCCTCAATTTTTGGGCCTCTGTTTCGGGGCCTCTTGAAAGTCACCCGTCACTGCGTTGGCTAGCTGATAGCGTGATTTGGACATCGCAAGTCAACCAATATCGTCAGGGGTCTAATCGTGGCGCACCGGCTTTTTTCGTATGGAACCCTTCAGCTTGCGGAAGTACAGCTCTCAAATTTCGGTCGGACGTTCACCGGCACGTACGACCGGCTTCCCGGATTCGAGCTGGCAAACCTGCAGATCACTGATCCTGCCGTAATTGCAATAAGCGGCACGGATTCTCATCCGATCCTCCGGTTCTCTGGAGAGTCGTGCGCGTTCGTGGCGGGTGAAGTGTTTGAACTCTCGGACGAGGAACTCTCTGCCGCCGATGCGTACGAGGTCGGAGAGTATGCACGCGTGATGCTGACCCTCGAGTCAGGAACGCAGGCGTGGGTTTACGCGGACGCCCAAGGTCCAAACAAAGATTCGCCCTCAACGTCCGGCAGTTTAACCAAGCTGATGGACGACATCCGCTAACGTGCGTGCCCATCGGATCGTACTCGTCGGCGACAGCATTGCTTACGGACGGGGAGACCAGCACGGCATCGGTTGGAGTGGACTGTTACAGCGGGAGCATGTCGCGCAGGATCCAGAGAGCAACCGCTACTTCAATCTGTCGATACCGGGCATTGGGTCAGCTGAAGTGCGCCGGATCGTACAGTCGGAGGTTCCGTTTCGAAGCCCCGACCTTGTCGTATTGGCCTATGGCATCAATGATGCACGACGCATAGGGTCACCGTCCGGGCCCTACCCGTTGACGCTAGAGCACTCTGCCGATCTCCTCGCTTCCAATATTGAGGACATCAGATCGCTCGGAAGCGAGGTTCTCGCCGTCGGTCTAATCAAGCCCGACACTTCCCGCACCATGCCCATCTTTGGGAACTTTTTCGACACCGGTCCGGCACTGGACCTTGAAAAGCGACTTGCGGACATCTGCAAACAATTGGCAGTACCGCGGGTAGACCTGTGGAGCCTGTTTGACGGCCACCCCGACCGGCTCGTTGATGGGTTACACCCCGACACCACCGGCCATCAAGCGATCTACAATGCCGTTCGCCAGAAACTGGTCTAAGCACAATCTGCGGTCGTGGAGACTCCCCACCCACTCTTAAAGCAAGGACAGCAAGGGGAACCCTCTACGGGACGCAGCGCTTTTGCAGGTCATGCCAACCGCACAATAGGGTGGGCGGATGAACCGTGGTGGAGTGGGCCGGGCCTCATGAGCAGGACGCCTTGAGCCCGAGGGGTAGCGCGATACTGAGTTTGAGTGTCGGCTTCGTTGTATCCGTGCTCGCGGGGAGCGGTTTCCTGCTGAGCCTTGTGCGTGACGACCTGCACTTCCAATGCAGTTTCCTCCAGATGGGCAGCGACGATCCCGGCTCGTTCTATTGCGCAGACGGCATCGGCTACATCGGCGTTGGGGTGGTCACGTACGGTGTGTACGGCGTGATTCTGCTGATCGCTCTCGCTGTCGCCATTGCCGGCCCGAAACGCGCGGGGATGCAGTCGCGGCTCATGGCAGGCATCTCGATTCTGCCCATTGCCATGTTCAGCTGGTCCACCTGGTACGCGACAAGCGCCCGTCCTCTTGATCGGGCACCGGGTGTCAATTACTGGGTCCAGCCCCTTCTCGCCGTGACGGCAGTTCTTGCCACTGCCGTTGTCGTCATCGTGGCTGCCGGGCTTTTTTCTGAGCCTCGAATCCGCAGGGTCGGGTTCTGCGTGGCAACGGCATTATTCGTCGCAGCGGTGCTTATCCAGCCGGGTAGCCTCTCGGCCGTCGCTGTCGCTTTTGGGACATTGGCCGCGGCAGCGTCTCTTGATCGGCGGGTGCCAAACGAAGTCGAAAGCCCCACGATCACTTCCGCGAGTGAGAACCTTTAAGACATCGCTGCGGCATCCGACGGCAACGCCATAGCCGCAGGTGCGGTTTCATAATCTACCCGCCGTATATCCAACTCGCCTGCGGGACGGAGCTGCCCACACCTGTTCAAGGGTTTTGGACGGGAGAGTCAATCCGGAATGCCCGCGTTGTGGACCTCGTCGCCCCGATCTCCATGCCCGACCGGCTCGGTGATGGGACATATCCGGCCATCGGGAGCGCAGGCGGCACTTGCGTCGGCAGAGTGGTCAATCGCACTGCTGTAGGGGCAGGGTTTTCGCTTGGCTCAGCCCGCACGCCATCGCTTCGTCCTACGACTGAGTCCAGTGAGAATCACTACTTCCCGCACCGCGCCGAGCTGAATGTCGTGCGGCACTGAATCTGGGATGAGACGGCACACTAGAGTCATGCACATTCGGGACCTTACTTCGGTAAACATTGGGGCAGCGATATCACTCTGGCGCCGGTCAGGGCTGACCCGCCCGTGGAATCCGCCTGAAATTGACCTGCAGCGCGCACTCGACGGCCTGACATCGACCGTACTGGGGGCCTTCAACAATGACCGATTGATCGGCACCGTGATGGTCGGGTATGACGGTCACCGCGGCTGGGTGTATTACCTGGCCGTTGATGAGAGTCAGCGTGGAACCGGTTTAGGACGGCAGCTGATGTCGGCGGCGGAGAACTGGCTGCGCAAACATGGTGCCGTGAAGATTCAACTCATGATCCGCTCGACCAATGAGGCAGTACTTGGTTTCTATGAGCATCTCGGCTACGAAGACGCTGATGTTCAGGTTCGATCAAAGCGACTGACATGAATAGATCGGGGTGAGCCCATCTTTCGCAAGTCTGACCTCGACCACACCACGAAATGAAGCCACATGACGAAAACCCCTCCGACGTTCATCGATGACGGTGCCGCTGAGCACCTGATCGGATTGCACCTGCCTGACGTCGACCTCGCATCGACATCGGGCGGCGAGGTGAGCATTATAAAATTCTCGACCGGGCGCTGGATCTTGTTTATCTATCCACGAACGGGCGTGCCTGGCCAGGCCGAGCCAATCGGATGGGCAGACATTCCCGGAGCAAAAGGCTGCACCGCCGAAGCATGCAGCTTTCGTGACAGCTTGGTCGAACTCAATGAGGCTGGCGCCCAAAACGTGATCGGGCTTTCGGTGCAGAGCTCGGCCTATCAACGCGAGGCCGTCGAGCGGCTTCACTTACCGTACCCACTCCTCTCGGATGAGGAGGGACGATTGACGGAAGCGCTCAAACTCCCCACCTTCACAGCCGACGGCTTGACGCTTCTAAAACGCATGACTCTTGTTATTGACGGAGAAACCGTCAGGCACGTGTTCTATCCCGTTTTCCCGGCCGAAGGTCATGCAGACCAAGTTCGTGACTGGTTACGCGCCAATCCCGCGGACTGATCGTCTCAAACTGAGCGCCTCGGGTCACCATCTTCGGATGCGCGCAAGCCGGACCTCCAGCGCACCAGAGCGACTGACGCTGTCGGTGGCACGGCGGCCACGACATGTGCCGTTGCGATGCAAGACGCTGGCTACCCGCTCTGAGCAACGCGGCAATCAGGTCGATGCGCCAAATAGCGATCACCGAATGCCGCCACATAATACCGAACGTCACAGGTCAGGGTCCGAGACGGAGCGAAGCGGTTGCCTGTGGCGCGACAAGGGCCCAGAGGCTTTCCGACCCCGTCAGATTTCTGGAAGCCAAATGGTTACGCGTATTCCTTCGTCGGGGAGGCGCAGTACTTCGTAGCGGCGGGCAATGGTCTCGCCGTCTTGGGTGCGTAGGTGCTTGAGTGAGGCTCGTCGGCGCTCGACGATGTGCTCGTCCCACCACTCCCCGAACAGGGGGCTCTGCTCGCGCAGCTCAGCGACAAGCGCCTGCAACTCGGTGTCGTGAAGGTTGTCGGCGTTGGCCGCGCGGAGGTGGGCGACGGCTCCGCGCGCAACTTCCTCCCACTCGACGAAGATCTCGTGCGCCCGACCTTCAGTCATGAGGTAACGACACGTATTTCGCTCCCCGGACGGGAGATCGGCAAATCCGTCGTAGAGCGCCAGGCCCTCAGGATTCGCCGCGACCATGTTGCTCAGCCGGTCGAGTGCGTAGGCGGGGTTCGGCCGGACGGCCTCGACCAGAGCTGCCATGCGTTGGCCGAGTATGAACTCATCTCCGCGCGCGATCCGGGGCGACGAGGTAGCCGCGCGGAGACGGTAGAGATGCTCGCTGGCATCGACGCCTAGCTGGAGCGCGCGAGCGAGCGCATCTAGCACCGCGTCACTGGGATGTGTTTCTCGTCCCTGTTCAAGGCGCGTGTAATAGTCGACGCTGATGCCCGACGCGGCCGCCACTTCTTCGCGGCGCAATCCAGCTACCCGGCGGCGGTTCGCACCGGCGTTCGTCACAGGCTCCAGTACTGCGTCGCTTCGCCGTGCCCGAAGGAATTCGCCAAGCTCATTGTGCATCAGTCGGTCTCCTCTGCATCCGCCAACAAGGGTGCGGCGCTCCTAGGAAGATTACGGCCTTCTCTCTCGCCGGTTGGCTCGCCAAGCTGAGACTGATGAGACCCGACGAGCTGAAGGAGCTTCCATGACGATCTACACGCACGGTTACCATGATTCCGTTCTCCGATCGCACCGTTCTCGCACGGCAGAGAACTCCGCCGCTTACCTGCTCCCGCTGCTGAAGCCCACGGACCATCTGCTTGACATCGGCGCCGGGGCCGGAACGATCACGGCCGATCTCGCCGGCCTGGTCGCTCGCGTCACCGCGACCGAGATCGGCACCGACGAGCTCGATCTGACCCGGGCGACAGCGAACGAGCGAGGCGTGACCAATATCGATTTTTCGCCTGCAAACATCCACGCTCTTGAGTTCGACAACGCCACCTTCGACGTAGCCCACGCGCATCAAGTGCTGCAGCACGTCGCCGACCCCGTGCAAGCATTGCGCGAGATGGCGCGGGTGACCAAGCCCGGCGGCATCGTGGCGGTGCGCGACAGCGATTACGCCGGCTTCTGCTGGTGGCCGCAGATCCCGGCTCTCGATAGGTGGCTTGAGCTGTATCGCGCCGCCGCGCTAGCCAACGGTGGTGAGCCAGACGCTGGACGCCGCTTACTTTCGTGGGCTCACGCCGCTGGGCTCGAGGAAGTCACCGCTACCTCGAGCACCTGGTGCTATTCCACTCCCGCAGAGCGAGCCTGGTGGGGAGGCATGTGGGCCGACCGCATCCTCAACTCGGCGATTGCAGGGCAACTCATCGAATCGGGACTAGCGACATCAGAAGATCTCCAGGAGATCAGCGACGCGTGGAAAGAGTGGGCCGCGAGCAAAGACGGCTGGATCTCCATCCTCCACGGCGAACTGATCTACCGCGTGATCCCCACCGCATACTGAGCCCTCGCACGTTTGAACGAGATTGCTCCGTTTTCTAACATGGCCAAATGATTGAAAAACCGCGTAATCATACGGATCTCAGGCTGGTTCCGCCTTCTCATTGAGGGCGCCTTAGGTTTCAAATCCCACCGGTACCGCCACGATAACCCCCCTACATCCCCGTGTTTCACTGGGGAGTAGGGGGTTTCGTTAACGCGAGGGCATTGCTCTGGAGCTGATCGCTAAGTGACGTCGTCCTGCCATCGCTTTGTGGCGGCGTTCGTGACTGCTCGGTGTCGCACTGCGCTCCTGCCGAGTGCCCTGTTCTCTGATCAGTCGCGTTCAAAAGGGCCGGCGGCCACATCCACGTGTGGGGGTAAGCCCGACCCGGCCGGACTCGAGTCGGTCGAGGGAGCTGTGACCGAGGCGATGGCGACGCCGACGAGCGCGACTGCGCCGCCGAGTGCGGTGATCGCGTCGAATGGTTCGCCAAGTACAAGGGCGAAGAGGTAGCCGAGCGCCGGAATTGCTGCGGTGACCACGCCGGTTGCCGCAGCAGGGAGGCGTTCGGCTCCGTAGTTAAAGAGCACGAGAGTCGGCGCGGTGATTACGACACCGAGGAGCAGCAGACCCCCAAGACCTCCCCATCCGCTCGGGAGGGCCGCCGCGCCGGCCGCCATCTCAGCGACGAGCCAGGGGAGCATGATTGCCGTACCCCACACGGCGGTCGCTGTCGCCAGCACGAGTGGATCAACGGCCCCGGCCGGCCGTAGACCAACGGCCGCCGGTTGCTGGTCCTCGGCGAGTGCACCCTTGCGGAGAAGCACCGTATAGAGTGCGTAGCTGGCCAAGCCGATGAGGCAGAGCAGCACGCCGATGTCCAAAGTGAGGCCAGCACCCGCCACGATGACGACGCCGGCGGTCGCGAGCACTAGCCCGACGATCGTGCGGGGAGCTATGCGCTCCTTCAGGATAAATAGACCGAGCAGGGCGGTAAGCGCGGGGAGCGCCGCATTGCTGAGAGCGGCCGTGCCGGGAGAAGTGAACTCAAGACCGATGTTGGTCAACGCGTAATATATCGCCACCCCGAGGAGCCCGAGCACAATCGTGCGCGGGTCTCGGACGGTACGCGCGAACAGCGGCCGACGTGCGGCGAGGGGCACGAGGACGATCAGGCCGATCGCGAACCGGCCGACCGAGAGCACGGCTGGTGACGCCGTTTTCAATACCTCGCCGCTGATTCCGAAGCTCGTCGACCACAGCAACACGGCGATTCCGACGGCCACTAAAGGAAGGCGTCGACGAAGTGCGGTTTTGACCATGCTCGCAGTCTATTTCCGCACCTCGAGCCGTCGGCCGCAGCGGTAAGCGTACTGGTCCTCCTCGCTAGTCTTCCCTCCCTACCTGGTGAGCTCGACCAGCCAGTTGGCGGCCCGGTTCAACAATCTTGCACCGGTGGGAATTACTCCGGCTGAGGTGAACAGTCCATGGGAGTGGCGCGGAAGATGGTGGTGCTCCACCGGTGCTCCGGCGCGCGCCAGCAGACCTGCGTATTCGACTCCTTCGTCGGCCAGCGGATCCAGTCCGACGGTCACCACGAATGCTGACGGAGCACCGCGTTCGGCCAGTTCAGCGGGTTGACGGAGTCCAGGCGAAACGCGGAGGTCGCGTGCAAATAGCGGATCTGCCAGGTACAGGCTTCGGAACCATCGCATTGAGCCTGCGGTCAGGGGAAAACCGTCGGTGATGCGGGCGTAGGAATCCGACTCGTGCAGCAGGTTCGCCACAGGATAGAGCAGCAGCTGGCCGATGATGGTGCTTCCGCCTACGGTACAGCCAGGGTCCGAAGCCAAGACGGCGGCAAGATTACCGCCGGCGCTGTCACCGGCCACGATGATCCGGTGCGGATCCCAGCCATATTCTCCGGCCCGGTCACTGACAAAGCTCAGGGCTGCTACGCAATCCTCGAGCGGGGTCGGGAACGGGTACTCAGGAGCCAGTCGGTAGTCGACGGATACAACGTCAAGTCCGCTGACCGCGGCCAGATAGCGGCACAGACGGTCGTGCGTTTCCAGTGAGCCGATCACCCACCCGCCACCATGGAGGTACACCACGACAGCACGTGCGGTCCCCGAATCGCTACCAAAGGGACGGTAGTGCCGCAGCCGGATGGACCCGCCGTCGACTTGGCAGTCAAGGTCCTCGACCCGTTCCAGGTCCTCAACTGGAACTCCGTTCGCGGCACAGCCCGCCTCGTAGGCGGCCCGTGACTGGTCCAGGGGCTGGTCTTGGAAACTGACAGCGCCGGCGTCGCGGAACGCCCGGATCAGGTCCACCGCGTCGACAGCTACGTCGTCCAGCGGGACTGCCGGCAAGAGTTTCGAGTTCATGCTCTCGCCATTTCCTGAACTGGCAGTACGGCGCCGGAGAGCATGTAGTCGCCCGGGTTCCAGTGCCCAGCGAGGCTACGGTATTCCTCTACGGTCCCGGACCAGTTGTTGATGACCTTGCCTGCGGCGTTCTTGTACCAGCTGGAGCAGTCGGCCGAAAAGGCGGATCCTTCCATCTCGTTCTGCAGGGTTGCGTTGTAGGAGGTCAGGACCCTTCCGCGCACTTCCACTGAGGCCTGCGGGGCGGTGAGCAGGTGCATCAGGATTTCTAGGATGTATGCCTGCTGGATTTCCAGCATGGTGATGATCGAATTGTGGTTCAGGTTGGTGTTGGGCCCGTAGATCATGAACATGTTGGGGAAGCCGTCGACGCTCATACCCAGGTGGGCCTCCGCGCCGTCAGCCCAGCGGTCCTTCAGGTCCTCGCCGGAAGCACCGATGACCTGCAGATCGCCTTGGAAGGCCTGGCTGCTGAATCCGGTGCCGAAAATGATGACGTCCGCTTCATGGATCTGCCCGTCACTGGTGCGGATTCCTTCTGGAACGATGGCGTCGATGCCCTGGGTGACGAGTTCGACGTTCTCACCCATCAGGGCCGGGTAGTAGTCGTCGGTGCGGAGGATCCGCTTGCATCCGAACTCGTAGTCGGGGGTCAGTTTTCGCCGCAGTTCTGGGTCCGGCACCTGCGCCTCGAGATGGGCTACGGCCTGGGCGACGCCGGCGCGTTGGGCGTCGGTGGCACGGCGTGTGCGTTCGAAGCCGTTCTCCCGGAAATCGTGCAGGTTGCGGCGGCTTTGCTCAAAGGTGTCCGGATTTTCTTCGAAGGCATCAAGCTGTTCCTTGCTGAAGATAACTTGGTTGCGGGGCATGATCCAATTGGCGCTGCGCTGGAAGACTTCCAGCGATCCGGCGACCTTGGCTACTTCGGGCACGTACTGGACGGCACTGGCTGCCGAGCCGATGCTGATGATTTTCTTCCCGGTCAAGTCGACGGTGTGATCCCAGCGCGCCGAGTGGAATGCGGCGCCTTGGAAATCGGCCAGGCCGGGAAATTCCGGGATAAGCGGAGTGTTCAGCTGTCCCCAGGCGGGGATGAAGACGCGGGCGGTGTGTTCACCTGAGCCATTAACCTGCAGGCGCCAGAGCGCGTCTGCCCCATCCCATACGGCCGAAGTGACTTCGGTGTTGAAGTTCAGGTGTGGGCCCAGTGTGTATCGGGTGGCTAGACGCTCCAGGTAGCCCATCAGCTCGTTGCGGTCCGCGTACATCCGGCTTACTCGCAAGTGAGGGAAGAAGCTGTAGCAGTAGAGGTGGGCTTCGGTGTCGCAGGCGGCACCCGGGTAGCTGTTTTCGCGCCAGACGCCACCTAGGCTGGGGCCTTTGTCGAAGATGGCGAAGTTCTCGATACCCGCCTCCTTCAGCTGGGCGCCCATGCCCAGGCCGCCGAATCCTGCGCCGAGGATCACTACATCGTGGTCGGTTGTCTGGATGCTCATCGGTTGTTCCGTTCTTCGTGCGTTGTTTCAAAGTTGATGATCTGCCGGATCCCGCTGCCCGAGGCGAGGGCGTCCATGCCCTCGTTTATGTCGTCGAGGCTGATCTCCCGGGAGACAAGCCGTTCGAGCGGCAGTTTTCCTTCGCGCCAGAGTTGTTCAAAAACGGGGATGTCGCGCTTCGGTACGGCTGATCCGAGGTAGCTCCCCACGATTGATTGTGCCTTTGCCGTCAGCTGTAGCGGTTCGATTGAGGACATGGCACCTGGTGCGGGAAGGCCGACGGTTACCAGTGTTCCGCCTAGGCCTAGCAGTTGGTAGGCGGTTTCGAAGGCGCGGGGGTGGCCCGCTGCTTCGAGCACGACGTCAACGGCCACGGATCGTTCCAAGGCTTCTTCCGGGGTGTAGGCCGCACTCGCGCCCCACTGCCGGGCAAGGTCGAGCTTGGAGGACTGGGCGTCGACGGCAATGACGCGCCTGCAGCCAGTGGCAAGGGCAGTCAGGAGCCCGGCCATGCCCACTCCGCCAAGGCCGACGATGGCGACGGTTGACTCAGGGGTGATGCGTCCAGCGTTCAAAAGGGCCCCGCCCCCGGTGAGTACGGCGCAACCCAGAAGCGCAGCGACCGCTGGTGGAACGTCAGCCCCGACGGGCACGACGGATCGGTGATCGACCACCGCATGGGTGGCGAAGCCGGAAACGCCCAAGTGATGGGCCACCGTTTCGCCGCGACGCGTCAGGTGGGAAGAACCGCTGAGCAGTATTCCCTGTTCGTTACTCTTGCTGCCCGCGGAGCAGGGCAGCTTTCCGTTGGTCAGGCAGGCCTCGCACTGGCCGCACCGTGGCAGGAATGTCATTACCACCCGCTGGCCGATGAGGTTGGAGTCAACGTCCGGGCCCACCGCTTCGACAATTCCTGCCGCCTCGTGGCCCAGCAGCATTGGCAGCGGCAGCGGCCGCGGACGTGAACCGTTGACCACTGACAGGTCCGAGTGGCACAGTCCGGCTGCCTCGATCCGCACCAACACCTCGCCCCGTGCCGGTCCGCTGAGGGTCAGTTCGTCCACGGTGATGGGCCGGCTCTGCGCGTAGGGGGGCTGCGCCCCGGTGGAATTCAAGACGGCGCCGCGGATTCTCATTGCGGTCGGGGCCGCTGTGACCCTCACGCCGTGAAGTTCTGTCACTGTGGTGCTCATGTCGTCCCCTGCCTGCAGGTGACCCTGAGCTGCTGAGTCATCTGCTGTCCTTTTTGGTAATCAGTGTGATGTCGCGAACGTTTCTGGTTCAGTCTCGCAGGAGAGCTCTCGGGCAGCCATGGAGCTTCATGACATACTGATACCTGCTTTATGTGGATAATTCCAGGGAGGGTTCCATGCACTTGCTGGCTGACCTCCTGCAGCAGGCCCTGGACCCGGCATCCTCCGATTTCCTTTCGGGGTTGGACCGTCTCCCGGCGGATGCCCAAGGGCAACGGCTGCGCGAGAGCCTCCGGTCCGTGCACACGCTGGCCTCCAACGCACGCGGGCAGCGGATGCTCACCTTGGCCCTGTCCGAGACCGCCGCTGCTATCTCGTCCTTGCGGGAGGGCGGAAATGTGCTTCGCGAGATCGTCACCCGTACCCGGGCCATCGTCGGTACGGACATGGCCTACATCAGCCTCAATGATCCCGAAAAGCGGGAAACGCGAATTACGGAGACTGACGGCGTGTGGACCCAGGCCTACCGGGACATCCGCATGCCTTTTGGCACCGGTGTCCTTGGCAACGTGGCACGGGCCGATGGCCCCATCCAGGTTTCGGATTACTTGCAGACTGTCTCACTCGCACATCTGGAACACATTGACGATGCGGTCGCCGAGGAGGGGGTCAAAGCGCTCCTGGGCGCGCCCATGCGCATCGGCGGGGACATCATCGGGGCGCTCATGGTGGCAGATCGTTGGGCCCATGACTTCAGCCAGGAACAGATCTTTGCCGTGGAGGCCTTGGCTAACCAGGCCGCCGTCGCCCTGGACAACCTGGAACGTCTGGCTGAACTGACCGAGTCGATGGGATCGCTCGAAACCGCGAACCGGGACAAAGAGAGCTCCATCGCCAGGCTCAAACGGTTGGCGGCCACAGATGATGAGCTTTTTGCAGCCCTGAGTTCCTCGGAGGGCCTGCCCGGACTGGCCGCCCGGATCAGCCAGGTCCTCGGGCGCCCGGCACGGCTGCTCGATCTAACCGTCCGCATCGATGCCGGTGATGTGGGAGGTGAAAGGCTGCACGCGGCACGGGCCCTGATCCCCGCGTCCCGGCACAACAACGCTCCCGTCACCGCAACGCTGGAGGACGGCACCACGGTGGTGGTCATGGCCTCGGTCATCGAAGGGGAAGCGCTGGGTGGCGTGCTCGTGGAGGGTGAAACGGCGGCCGACGACGAAGCGATTCTCCGGCGCGCTGCGCTGGTTTTGGGAACGTTCATTTCACACTCCAACGCGTCGCGGCACGACCGGCAGCGCCGACGTGTGGAACTTCTGGCCACGCTGATCAGCCCGCCAGCGGAAGGACTGCGGCAACACACAGCAACGGCCGCCGCTGCCTACGGCCTTGAGGACGGCTCGCCGTTCCGGGTCGCCATCGTTGACGGAGCGCTGCGGCCGCTGATGGACTTTGAGGAGGCATTGGAGGTGGACCTGGGAGAACAGCTGCTGCGGGGCCACTTCGATGACCGCCTGTATCTGGCTGCTCCGGAGCAGGTTTTTGCATGGATCGCCGATTTTCTCTGCAAGCCCGGAGCCCGGCGTTGGGGCGGCGTACGCATGGCCCACTCAGAGCCACTCGCCGCGCTCAGTGAAATCGGAGCGGGATTCGCCCTCGCCGAACGCGTGCTGACGGCGGCACGTTCACTGCCCCAAGCCGGCAACGTCGTCGGGTGGCAGTCCCTGGGAACCATCGGCATTTTCCTCGCCAACGCGGATTCACAGGTCACTCAAAGTGCCCTGCGCGGAAGCCTGGGTCCTTTGCTTGACTACGACGGGTCGAATGGCACGCAGCTCTGCGATACGGCATTGTGTTATCTCGACGAGGGGCGCAACATTGCCCGAACGGCTCAGGAGTTGGTCGTGCACCCCAATACGGTCCGCCAGCGTCTCGAACGCATCGAATCCTTGCTGGGACCGGACTGGAACAATGGCCGCCGGGCGCTCGACCACCACGTCCTGTTGGTAGTCGCCAGGCTCCTGGCCGGTTCCCCGGCAAAACACTAACGGCCGCTGCGCGTCAAGGGCTATTCGTACCAGGCTCCGTCGATCGTCAATCCTCCATCGTCAACGAGGGTGCTCTCCGTGAGCTCTTCGTTCGTAGACATGGTGGTCGGAATCTCCCCTGAAAACGGCCGTGGACCCGCTGTAGCAGCGGGTCCACGGCCCGCGGTGCGGTCGGTTAGCGGGCCAATTCGTTCTCGTGTATCCGGTCGAGGGAGGAGAGATCCAGTCCACGTGTTTCCTTGAGCATAGACAAGGCCACGGTGGAAATGATGAGGATTCCGACGACGTAGATCACGATCGGAAGAGTGCTGTTGAACTGGTTCAGCAGCAGCGTGGCGACCATCGGAGCCACGGAGCCCGCGAAGATGGTGGCGATCTGGTAGGTAAATGAGGATCCCGAGTAACGCATGCGTGTCGGGAAGATCTCGGACATCAGGGCTGCCTGCGGTGCATACGCAGCAGCCTGGACGGTCAGTCCAAAGGTAGTGCTGGCGAGGATGGCCCAGAAATTGCCGCTGTCCAAGGCCGGAAAGAACGTCAATGCCCAGACCAATAGGCCCGCGTACCCGATACCGATGGTGCGCTTGCGACCGATCTTGTCCGAGAGCCATCCGCCTCCGAGCATTGCGAAGAATTGAACGATGTTGGCCACGAACAGCACCAACAGGACAATCGAGTATTCAACCTTGACGTGGACGGTCAGGTACGTGATAGCGAAGACGATCATGAGGTAGTACGAGGAGTTCTCCCCGATGCGCATGATCAGCGCCTTGGCGATCTGGGCCGGGTAGGTGCGCAGGACCTCCCGCAGGGTTGCTGCTTCGCGTTGGGCTTCCCGCTGCTTGCGCATCGCTTCGATAAAGACCGGTGCATCTTCGACCGTACGGCGAATCATGTAACCCACGAAGATGATCAGGGCTGAGAGCCAGAATGCGATCCGCCAACCCCATGCCATGAACGAGGACTGGTCCAAGGTCCAGGAAAGCCCGAGCATGACGACGGTCGCCAGCACGTTGCCGACCGGTGCGGCAGCCTGGGGAAAGCTGGCCCAGAATCCGCGCTGATTTTGCGGACTGTGCTCGCTGACCAACAGCACGGCGCCGCCCCACTCGCCGCCGACGGCGAAACCTTGAAGGAACCGCAAGAGCACCAGCAGCGCGGGCGCCCAGTAGCCGATCTCCTGAAACCCAGGCAGGCAGCCCATGAGGAACGTCGCTGCGCCGACCAGGAGGAGGCTGAACTGCAGCAGCTTCTTCCGTCCATACCTGTCACCAAAATGACCGAAAACCATGCCTCCGAGAGGCCGGGCCAGGAAACCAACCGCGTACGTAGCAAAGGCCGCAATGATCCCGTCCAATGGATTCCCTGTTTTAGGAAAAAACAGGGAACCGAAAACCAAAGTCGCGGCTGTGCCGTAAATAAAGAACTCGTACCACTCGGCGACTGTGCCGGCCATGGACGCGGCAACAACGCGCTTGATCCGTGATTTTGGGGACTTCAGTGGGGCGTTGACTGGCGACTGACTCAGGGCTTGGGTCATCGTAAAGCCTCCTTGCTTTTCGGTGATGACGATCACTCTCAGTCAGCCTCTCTGCTGCAGACATGTAAAACCATGGATGTATACACATACATTCGATTTCCCTATGTATGATCAACCACCGAGGAATTCGATGGTTTCGGTGATCTCGGCAGGAAGTCTCCATCGGCTTCCCGGGGATACTGAGCCTCGGTCGGGCTCGCCAAGCGGGCCACGGTGGTCAAACCCTGCCTATCCGGACAGGAAATGATCAAATACTGGCGGCGGCGCTGAGCCGTTGGAGGAGTTCCGCGAGCACTGCCTGCTCCTCACTACTGAGCGCGGCGCTGATGGCGCGCTCGGTCTCGAGGTGATCTGGCAATGCCGTCTCGATAAGATCTTTTCCAGCATCGGTGAGCGCGACGAGTGTGCCGCGACCGTCGTCAGGGTTGGCGCGGCGCACGACAAACCCCCGACTCTCCAGCTTGTTCAGTCGCTGAGCCACCGCGCTCGTTGAAATCATGGCCTCGTGGGCCAACCCCAGCGGAGTGATCCGATAGGGGGCGCCGCTTCTCAGAAGTGTCGCGAGGACGTCGAAGGAGGCAGCATCCAAGCCGTGCTGGGCGAACGTTCTGGCAAGTCGCGATTCCACGACGAGAGCGGTGCGACTTAATCGACCGATGACGGCCATGGGTGAGACATCAAGGCTGGGCTTTTCTGTATTCCACTGTTCAATGATTCGATCAACGCGGTCCGGCATCCGGCCATACTATCAATTGCTAAGCACTTAGGTATAATGGCTAAGTGCTTAGCAATCGAACTTTCTTGTTGGTGACAACGGCTTTGGCCCCGGCGCTTTGGGGCACGACCTACCTGACAACCACGATGCTGCTGCCCGAGGATCGGCCGCTGCTGGCGGCTACGTTGCGCGCACTTCCTGCGGGAATCCTCCTGCTCATGCTCGGCCGAAGGTTGCCACGCGGCGCCTGGTGGTGGAAATCCTGGGTCCTGGGCGTCCTCAATATCGCAGGGTTCTTTGCGTTGCTCTTCATCGCGGCCTACCGGCTCCCTGGTGGTGTGGCCGCAATCATGGGCGGGATTCAGCCGCTCGTCATCGCGCTTCTTGCCAGCCGTGTTCTGCACGAGCGATTGACAGGCCGGGTGGTCATCGCCGGCGCTATGGGCTTATTCGGCGTGTGCCTCATTGTGCTCCAGGCCCAAGCCCGCCTCGACGCCATTGGGCTCCTGGCCGCTATCGGCGGAACACTCTCCATGGCATCCGGGGTCGTACTGACCAAAAAGTGGGGGCAGCCCGCGTCCCCGCTAACGACTACCGCATGGCAGCTCATCACAGGCGGCCTCTCCCTCCTGATTTTTATGCTCGTGATCGAGGGCCTTCCCGGCGTTCCGCTGACACCGGCGAACATCATTGGATACACCTACCTTTCGGTCATCGGCACCGCGTTTGCCTACGTCATGTGGTTTCGTGGAATCGCACGGCTTGCCGCAAGCACCACGGCTTTCCTTGGCTTACTGAGCCCCGTCGTGGCCATCTTCCTCGGTTGGATAATCGCCGGCGAGGACCTCACTCCAATGCAGATAGCCGGGATCGTCATCGTGCTGGGTTCAATTTGCGCCGCCATCATTTCCAGACCCGCAACCGCCGACGTGCTGCGGTCAGAGACCCACTCTCGGCGAGATCCGTTTCGTAAGCTGATCCACTGAAACCGCCGCCCAGTAATTCAGGCCGCGAGCTTTTTGAGGTACCGAGCCAGGGCGAGTGGAGCCGAACGAGGGGCTTCAGCCTCAACAACCGCGTTGTAATTCGTATTGGTGTTCACGTCGTAGGTGAGCACTCGGCCGTCTTCGGCTTCGATGAACTCGATGCCGCACACTTCCAACCCGTTGCGGCGCGCGAACTCGAGGTATTTCTCGATAATCGAATGGTCGAAGTCTTCGCGCAGACTGAACAGTTGCTGACCGGCTACGGGTGCGATGGTGGCGCCGGGAGGCATGATCAGCTCGCGCGTGACCGGGTCGATGGCGCACGCATCCGCTGGGCACAGCTGAAAGCCGCCGCGCGCGGTGTCGGCCTTGACGGCGTAGATGAACTCGCCTCCCACGATCTCGGCCCGGGTGATGAACGGTTCCGCAGCCTGGATGTATTCCTGAATCAGTGTGATGCCATCTTGCGGCTCCTCGAACTCGTCGGAGGCTACGTACGCGGCGAGCTCTTCGTGGCTTGTGAACTTGCGCACGCCCAGACCCTTGCCGCCCTGGTTGTGCTTGGTCATGAACGGGGTGGGAAAGTCGCGGGCGGCGGCGAGAATTTGCTCGCGACCCACCGCCGCCACGGTGCGCGGGGTGTCGATGCCGGCGGCCTTGAGCGCGACCAACTGCTCGACCTTGCTCATCTCAAGCTCCAGCACACGTCGGCCATTTACCGTGCGGCGGCCGTGGGCCTCGAGCCAGGCCAACACGGCGCGAGCGTAGTCTTTCGACTTTCCGTGGTCACGCGTGTGAGCGGATGCGCTGATGCGCGACCAGAAGATTCCCTCCGGTGGTACCGAATCCAGGTCGAGAACGCCGTCGGTGAGCAGCCATTCCTTCACCTCCATACCCTCTGCTTCAAAGGCCCGCGCAAACGGCGGAAACCATTCCGGATTCTCGTGCAGGGCATAGATCGTGGGCTGGCTGGAAGTCATAGAAATCCTTTCGGGTTGCACTGAACTTAAGGAGGCCCCGGGGTGGGGTATTCCTTGGGTCTTACGTCGTTACTACTGCGGGATCATGATGCCGTTGCCCGGGCCCATTGGCAGGTCGAAAAAGAAGAAGACACTCAGCACGGCGACCCAGGCGAGCCAGAACGTGACCGCGAAGGGCAGCATGCGGGCAATTACCGTGCCGAGCCCCGCTTGGGGCTCGTACTTGCGCAGCATCGTCAGGAGCACGATCATGTACGGATTGAGGGGTGTGAGTACCTGGGTGGCCGAATCTCCGACCCGGAAAGCACCCTGGATGAACGCGGGTTCATAGCCAAGTAGTACGAACAGCGGCACGAACACGGCGGCCATCAGCGTCCACATGGCCGAACCGGAAATGATGAAAAGGTTCAGCAGTGAGGCGAGCAATACGAAGGCTACGACGGCCGAAAATCCGGTGAGGCCAATGGACTCAAGGCCCGCGGCTCCTGCAACAGCCAGCCAGCTTCCGATTCCGGAGAAATTAAACAGGGCGACGAACTGGCCCAGGATGAATGCGAGCACGAGGAATCCGCTCATGTCCTTGATGGCGTGCCCCATCACCCGGGGCACGTCGCTGCCCGTGGCGATGGTTCCGGTGATCTTGCCGTACACCAGCCCCGGAATCACGAATGTGGCGAAAACGATGAACACGATCGAACTCAACAGGGGCGAACGCGGCAAGAACCCGCCGTCTTCGTTTCGCCAGGGGGAGTCCGGCAGGAGCACGCCGACGACGATCACTCCAGCGACGACGACGCCGGCCACGAACGCCCAGAACAGGCCGCGATTCTCGGTGTCCGTGAGCCGCGGATTCATCACGGTGGAAACCGATACGTCGTCGTCGTCGATGATTTCCTCGCGCGCGATGCCCTGCCGGCCCAGACGCGGTTCGAGGATTTTGTCGATGATGAAGCCGGCCAGGGCGATGAGAACGAGCGCGGAGACCACATTGAAGAAGTAGTTCGATACCGGGGTCACAATGGAACCGGCGTTGGGTAGGTTCTGTGTGACCGACGTGGTGATCCCGGCGAACAGGGCGTCGAGACTTGTCACGAACAGCGAGGTCGAGTAGCCGGCACCCACGGCGGCAAACCCGCCGAGTAGTCCGGCGACGGGATGTCGGCCGGCGGCCTTGAATACCAGGGCGGCGAGCGGCGGGATGACCACGAATGCCGCATCCGACATGATCGACCCCACGACCCCCACGAACGCCACGGCGTAGGGCAGTGACCAGCGCGGCGCCGAGCCGAAAGCCTTCCGGATAAGCGCGGCGAGCAGGCCGGACTTCTCCGCCACACCGACCGCGAGCAGGATGGGTAGTACCGTCGCCAGCGGCGGGAAGCCCACGTAGTTGACCCCGATGTTTTGAGTGAACCAGGTGAGCCCCTCGGCGGTGAAGAAGCCCTTGATCACGGTGATCTCGTCGGTCCCGGGCAACTGCACCGTGACGTTGGCCCAGGCCATAGCAGTCGATGCCACCGCCGTGATTGCGAACAGCAGGAGGAAGAGCATGAAGGGGTCGGGCAGCTTGTTGCCGACGCGTTCGATTCCGCCCAGAACACGATCGATCACGACGGTGCGCCGGGTGAGGGTCTGTGCTGAAGACATGGGGCCTACCTTGCGTCGGATGGAACGAAACGATCGGGGTGACAGGAGCTAGATAGTCAGTCGAAGAAGTGCGGCACATCGATGGCGCCGCCCTGCTCTGCAAACTCATTCGCCACGCTGCGGCGCAATTCGGCGTCGCAGAGAAAATCCAGGGCGGTCAAGGCGAGACCGCAGGCGCCATCGAGGGCGCCCGACTCTGCGGCATCCGTTGCGGCGGCGGCCGCGAATTCACGGGTGTGCAGGGCAACGTCGGGCGCCGCAATTTTGATCAGGGGGTGGATGCCGGGGATGCGATGGCTTACGTTGCCGAAGTCGGTGGACGCTGCGATGGTTTCTGACACCACGCCAAGCGGGAGTGGCTGGCGCCCACGGCGCTGCTGGGCGGCGACCCATCGACCGGTGAGCGCGCTGTTCGTGCGCACGGGAAGTGAGGGGGCGTGCTCGTCCCAGTCGATCTCAACACTCGTTCCCGTCATCAATGCCGCTCCGCGCGCGATATCGTCCAGTCGCACGCTGAGGTCTTTGAGCGTGTCCGCGAATTTGGAACGGGCGTAGAGCTTGAGCACTGCACGCTCGGGAATGATGCTCGGCCGGGTTCCCCCCTCACTGATTACAGCGTGCACGCGGTCGACCGGCGGTAGCTGTTGGCGCAGCAGGCCAACGGCCTGGTACGCCAGGGTTGCGGCGTCGAGGGCGTTGCGACCCATAAAGGGTTGAGCGGATGCGTGCGCCGCGACGCCCGTGAACGTCACGGTGAGCACGCGGCGGCCGAGCCACACCTGGTCGGCGAGGTCGTAGCCGTAGGGGTGCACCATAATCGCGGCGTCGACGCCGTCGAAGGCGCCGTGCCTGGCCATCACTTCTTTGCCGGAAAAGCCTTCCTCGGCGGGAGTGCCAAGGAAAACCACCCGGCCCGTGAATGCGTTGGGATTCGCCTTGAGTGTGTTGGCCAGTGCGAGGAAAGCGCCCACTCCGGTGGCGGCAATCACGTTGTGCCCGCAGCCGTGTCCGACGTCGGGCAGGGCGTCGTACTCGCTGAGAATCGCGATGGCCGGGCCGTCGTCTGAGCCGATCTCGGCGCGGATCGCGGTGTCGAGTCCGTGAACGCCGAGCTGCGCGGCTATCCCATGGCGACCGAGCAGCTCCACCAGGTAGGCGGCGCTTCGACGCTCGGCGAAGGCGGTCTCCGGGTCGGCGTGCAGGGTGTGAACGACGTCGTTCAGGTCCCGGGCGAGCGCCTCCACCTGGACTTCAACGGCGGTTGCGAGTTCCTCAGGGGCCCCGGAGAACGGTGACGGCACGGACTCAGAGGTCTCTACCCTGCGGGCTGTTTCGGCCTGAAGCTTCTGCAGATACGTGGTGCTCGGCACTATCGAATGGCTCATATATCCACCCTAGACAGGGAGATTGCCTCGTAGGGCCGTCTTGACCTACGCCGTCATCTTCAGAACCTGTGCTGGTAGCACACCCAGCCTGACCGGGGACGAACGACCAGGTCAGGCCAGCGCCTGCTCCCCTGAGCCGATGGTGACCTCGGCGATCCGCTTGATCGCGGCGAGGGTTTTTGGGATTCCGTCGAGGGCCTGCTGGGTGCGGTCGGTGATCTGCGCGTGCGCGTCTTCGCCGAATTTTTCCTCGAACATGGCGATCCCGTCGGGCAGGAAATCCCAAGACTCTGTGACCCTCGTCCCGGTCTCTGCGGCGTCGAAGCTGAAGCCCCAGCGCACGAAGCTGCCGCCCACCACCCAGGCGAACTCGCGACCGCGCTCTGCCGTCACCACCTCAGACCGGGTCTCCCAGGTCCGGTGGGGGAGCTGGTTGCGCCCGGTGAACCAGGCACCGACCCGACCGGCCTCGGCCTCGTCGTCCCACCAGCAGGACGCACAGACCGGGCTCCACTCGCCGGTGCGGGTGATGTCGGAGAGCAGGTCGTAGAGAAACGCGGCTGACGCCTCGACGATAACGGACTCTTGGTGGCTGAGGATGCGTGTGTCACTCATGCGTTTACCCTAACGGAGGTGGTCACTTCTTCTGCCGCCGACTGCCGCCATGCCAGTCCTCCTGCTTTCCGACCGCGTCCGCGTCGATTCCGAACGCGGCCAGCTGCGGCTGCTCGCGCAGGCTGCGTTTGAGCTCGGCAAAGCCCGGGAAACGTGCCAGGGCGACCACGTGGTCCCATAACTCGACCGCCGAGTCTTCGTGTGGCAATCGGCTGATCACCGGCCCAAAGAAGGCCACACCGGCGGGCGGCTCGAAGTGGATGATGGGCGTGCCCACGTCTTTTCCCGTCAGCGAGAGCGCCTCGTCTGTCTCCTGCTGGATCTCCATGTCCCATGACTCGTCGTCGAGAGCTTCGGCCAGCTCGAGCGGCAGGCCAGCCTCGGCGAGGATCGGCTCCACGAACTTGCGCGTCCCGCGGAGCTCACGCACCTCGCCCTCGGTTCGATGGTTGTCCGGGACGGTGTCGAAGATGTGGGTTCCGAATGCGGCGTACAGCGGCGCCACCGCTTCGCGGCCGTGCTCCGCTCGAGCCCGGGCGGCTACGCGCAACAGCCGGAGCCCGGCGGTGTGACCGGCTTCGTACTCGGGAGGGAAGTGCGCGTCGTAGTCGACCTGGGCGTTGATCAGGCGCAAGGAGATGAACCGCCAGTCCACGGTGTAGTCGCGCTGCTTTTGCACTTGTCGCACCCACTTGCTGGTCATCCAGGCGAAGGGGCAGACCGGGTCGAAGTAAAAGTTGATGTCGGCGTCCATACGTCTACCCTAGGTCAGCGCCGCAAACACGACCGAGATCGACCTCGCGAGGTGGGCCTAGCGAGCGCCCTCTCAATCGATCAGAGCTCGCGTTGGATCCAGACGGCGGACGGGTGGCGAGACCGCTTTCCTGTACAGGTCACAGTTGATCGTTGAGTTCTTGGGCTTCTCGGTAATAATTTAGGAGCGTTAGTTTCGACGCGGCTTCCGGATCCAGGATAACGACGGCCCTGCGGTGCAGTTGCAGTACCGATGCCGGGCAGTAGGCGCTCACGGGTCCTTCGACCATCGAGCGGACGGCGGCTGCCTTATTTTCGCCCAGTGCTACGAGTACTGCTTGTTTGGCGTCTCGAATTGTTCCCAGGCCCTGGGTCAGGCACAGCCTAGGAACCTCGCCTTCAGGGAAGAATCCGGCGTTGTCCGCCCGTGTCACCCCAGACAGGGTTTTGACCCGGGTACGTGAGGCCAGGGACGAGGTCGGTTCGTTGAACCCGATGTGCCCGTTGGCTCCGATCCCGAGGATCTGGATATCTATTCCGCCAGCGGATACGATCGCCGCGTCGTACCAGTCAGCTTCTGCGACTAGATCTGCTGCGTCCCCGCGGGGGGTGTGCAATTGCCCCAAGGGCAGGTCGATGTGATCCACGAATTCACGCCGGATGGTCGAGTGATAAGACTGCTCATGGTCCGGTTTCAACCCGGCGTATTCGTCCAGGGTGAACGCCGTGACCTGGCTAAAACTCAACGACTCCTCACGATGACGCCGGATGAGTTCCCGATAGGTGCCGGCGGGGGAACTGCCCGTTGCCAATCCCAGAACTGTTGGGCCTTGCCGGAGTCGCGCTTCCACGACATCAGCGGCCCGGGCTCCGACCTGTTCGGGTGAGTCACACAGGATAATCTGCACGATCCGTCCTTTCAATCTTTAGGGGGATGCCGGCGCGGTAGGCCTGCAGCAGTTCGAGGTTTTCCGTTGTTACCAACAGGTCGGCACGATAGCCCGCGGTGATGCTGCCCCGCCCGGTAAAACCCATCAGCCGCGCGGGCGTGGATGATGCAGCCGCGACGGCGTCGATCAGGGGAATTCCCCACTCCACGCAGTGGCGCACGTTTTCCAGCAGCGTGCTTGTCCCGCCAGCGATCGCCCCGCGCGTATTTCGGTCGGCCGGAATCAGCCGGGCAATGCCACCGTGAACGATCACGTCCAGACTTCCGAGGGAGTATGCCCCGTCGTTCATCCCCGTGGCCGCCATCGCGTCGGAAATTAGGGCGATTGATTGCGGACCGACCAGAGCGAAGACCATGCGAACGATTTCTGGGTCGAGATGCACACCGTCGGCGATCAACTCCAGAATCATTCGGTCAGGCGTGCGCTGAGCGGCCTGCAGCAGGACCGCGACCGGCCCGGGCACACGATGACCTAGCGGTGGCATGCGATTGAACAAGTGCGTGGCCGACCAAGCCCGGGTGTCTTCCGGAGGCATGCTTGCCAGGGCGTTGCGTGTTTGGGCTGCTGTGGCGGCAGTATGCCCCAGAGAGGGAACGACGTCGTAGTCTCGGCACAGGGACACTAACTCCGCGAAGTGGGGGGTCTCTGGGGCGAGGGTGATGGATGTCACCGCGCCTTGTCCGGCTTGGAGCCATTGCTCCAGCAGTGCTGGGTTGCCGTCGATGATCGCGGCTGGGTCCTGCGCACCGCACATGCTCTCTGCGAGGAACGGTCCCTCCAAGTGCAACCCGGCCAGGGTGCCGTCCTGCACCAGTGCGCGCAGTACCGTAATTTGTTTCAGTAATACGGGTGACGGCGCCGCGACGAGTGAGGCGAGTATTGATGTGGTTCCGTGGGCGGCATGATAATTTGCGGCAACATATGCGCCGTCAAGATCCGAGGCGAAGGTGTGGCCCCTTCCGCCGTGGCAGTGTACGTCCACCAGACCGGGCAAGATCAGGGGTACCCGCTCGACCGGACTATTGATTCCGGCAGGTAAGTCAACGGCCCGACCGCACCAGCGGATACGTCCGCCCTCTAACCAGACCGCGCCATCCTCGATGGCGTCTTCACCAAGCCGCCCGGTGATGAGGCGGCCCCTCAAGACGCGGACGGGTGCGTCGGGGAACCCCGCTGCGGAATCAGCTTGCATCAGGCGTAGCCATGGACGGGGTTCCTTCGGTCTCGTCCTCGCGGCCGAGGGTGCGGAGGTTCCAGCGGCGGATGACGAAGCGGAAGAGTACGTAATAGATGGCCGCGTAGATGAGCCCGATCGGTATCAGCCACAACGGTTTCTCGGCAATGCCGAAGTTCAGCAGGTAATCGATCGCTCCCGCCGAAAAGCCGAAACCGTGATGGATGCCGAGGAGGTTCACCACCAGAAACGACGTGCCGGTCAAAATGGCGTGCACGACGTATAGCGGCCAGGCGACGAACATGAAGGAAAACTCGAGTGGTTCGGTGATACCGGTGAGGAAGGCCGTCAGACCGGTAGAGAGCATGACACCACCCACGATCTTGCGCTGGGAGGGCCTTGCCTCCTGCCAGATCGCCAGGGCGGCTGCGGGCAAGGCGAACATCATGATGGGGAAGAATCCAGTCATGAAGACGCCCGCGGAGGGATCTCCCGCGAAGAACCGGTTCAGGTCTCCATTGGTGCCTTCGTAGTCACCGATGATGAACCAGACGATCGAGTTAAGAATGTGGTGCAGTCCTAGGGGGATGAGTAGCCGGTTGAGGGTGCCGTAGACACCGCTGCCGATCACTGTGTTCTCCGCAACGGCGTTTCCCACGCTGTTCAGGCCGCGGTCGAAGACCGGGTAAATCAGTGCCATGACGACGCCGATGACGATGCCGGCGAGGGCCGTCAGAATCGGGACCAGACGTCGGCCGGCGAAGAAGCCCAGCCAGTCGGGCAGTTTGGTGCGGTGGAAGCGCTGCCACAACAACGCTGTGGTGAGGCCGATGATGATGCCCGCCAGGACGCCGTAGTTGATGACGGGCTCTTCGCCACCCTCTGGTGCGGCACCGAGGACAAGCGGTGCCATGACCTCGAACACGTTGATCATGACCAAATACCCGACGGCGGCGGCAAGCGCCGTTGAGCCGTCGCCCTTGCGGGCAAACCCGAAGGCAATGCCGATGGCGAAGAGCAATGGAAGGTTCTCGAATAGCGCTCCACCCGCTGCGCCGATGACCTGGGCAGCCGTGGTCAGGGACTCAAACCGACCCAGCAGGTCGTCTTGGCCGAGCCGAAGTAAAAGGGCTGCGGCCGGAAGTGCGGCGATGGGCAGCATGAGACTGCGCCCGAAACGCTGCAGGTTCTGCAGCCCTTTGCCGGTGCCCTTGACCTTGCCGGAGTCGGGTGCGACTGCTACGCCGGCATCCTGAGGCTTGGCGGTGTTATCCGTTGACACGGTGTTTCCCATCTCGAAAAGGTGCAGTGCTTGTGTGGATCGGGCGGACTCTGTACGGTCGAACTAGCTGGTTATAACCAGTGGCTGTAATCACTGTGGGGGCTAGGCGGGGTTTTTGTCAACCGGACAGGCTCCCAGAGCTCGTGCAGAAGAAGTGCGGCACAGTGAAACACCACATCAAACGAAAGTTCGGAGCAGGACATGTCCAAAGCAGAAATCATCCTGGCAGCGCTGGGCGGCGCGGGTAACGTGGAAGAAATCGAAGGGTGTATCACGCGTTTGCGCACCGAAGTAGTGGACGCCGCACTGGTCGATCAAGCTGCTCTGAAAGCAGCCGGCGCCCACGGCGTGATGGTGGTGGGCACTATCGTGCAAGTAGTAGTCGGGCCCGAGGCCGAAAACCTGGCTGAGGACATTCAGGACCTGATGTGAGCTCGGCGACACAGAACAGCATTATTCGCGTGGTCTCGCCGTTGCCCGGTCGGGTGATCGCGGCAGCCGACATACCCGACCCGGTTTTCGCTAACGGATTGGTTGGCCATGGAGTTGCTGTCGTGCCGGACAGCGATGCCGGCATGCTCACCGCCGTCGCGCCGATGACCGGTCGGGTGGTCAAAGTGATGCCGCACGCCTACATCGTGCAGCACGCCTCCGGGCCAGCTGTCCTGGTCCATGTCGGGATCGACACGGTGCACCTCAAGGGCGAAGGCTTCATCGTGCACGTCCAAAAGGGTGCCCAGGTGGAAGTCGGCGACCGCATGGTGAGCGTCGATGTCGCTTTGATACGCGCGAAGAACCTCAGTCCGTGCTGCCCTGTCGTGGCCCTGGACACCAAGCCGGGCGCTGTGCTCACTGACAGCATCGGTTCGCGGGTTGAAGCAGGTGAACTTCTCTTCGAACTGGTGGAGAGTTGAATCGATGGACACACACAACGAGCTCAAACATGTCTGGGTGCGCCGGCAACTACAGGAATTGGTGGCCGGCCTGCGACCAGGAGACGCTCTAGTAGGTGAACGGCAACTTGAGGAACAATTCGGAGTTTCGCGCATCACGGTACGTCGCGCAATTTCCGACCTCGTGCACGACGGAGTTTTGGTGCGAGTCAGAGGAAAAGGAACGTTTGTTTCCCACGGAATGGTCCGCTCCACTTTGCACCTCGCCTCGTTCAACGAAGATATGAGGGCCGCTGGTTTTGAGCCCAGCACCCGCGTTATTTCCGCCACCACGGCGATCCCTCCAGAGGCAGCCGCCGAACATCTGGGTTTGACACCAGAAAGCACAGCCCACCACATCTGCAGATTGCGCCTGGGCAATGGCGCGCCGGTCAGCGTGGACGAATCGTGGCTGCCCATCCGGCTCCTACCCGATTTGCTGTCGGAAAACCTCGACGGATCTTTATACCGAATCCTTTCCGTCAGCGGCCACCCTGTCCAACGGGTGGAACAAACAGTCGAAGCCGCTCCAGCATCGGAAACAATCGCTGCGCTACTGGACATCGAAGCAGGCGCCCCCGTTCTCCTCTTCCGTCGCCGTTCCTTCACTGGACCCGGCACGCCCATCGAATATTCAATTTCCACCTACCGCGCAGACCGATATCAAATATCCATGCAGTTGGAGGCGCCACTTCGAGCGGGGTAATGCGGAAATAACCGTGCAGCCGTCGATGCGCCGGCGTTCCTGTGGACCAACGAGTACTGCGCCCGCGACGGTGTGACCGGTCAGGAGTTCTGGGCGAACGTGGCGTCTACGTAGTCGGCCTCTGGGATCGGGTCGGCGTAGACGATCGCACCGAGTTCCATCCACATGCGTTCCATCGCGGCGAGCTGTTCCGGCAGCGGCGCGAGGTCGGGCAGCCAACGGTACAGCGGCACAGCGGCCACCTGCTCGGCGGTCTGACCGGTCGCGGCACCAATGATGGCAAGATTCTCGTCGGTGTAACGGTCGTCGCCCTGCAGGTCCTGCGCGCCGCGGGTCAGCGCGGTGAAGAACTTCTGCGCGAGATCCGTTGCGGCGAAGTCTCCGCCGTAGACGACCCCGGTACCGGATGTCCCAGTGGGCGTGGTCCACAGGCTCACCGCGGTTCCGTCTTCAACGGGCATATTCCAGAACGGTGCCGAAGCGAATGCGGCGTCGATGCTGCCGTTGGCCAGCGCCGTCGGCATGTCCGGGTTGCCGAGTGTGACCAATTCCACATCGGTGATCGAGAGTCCGGCTTCTTCGAGCGCCATCCCCACGTAGAACGCTCCGGTTCCCCCGGCGCCGCCCGCGACGGCGACCTTGCGTCCTTCCAGATCAGCGACGTTGGTGATCGTCCCGTCATCAACGAGCGCCTTCGACGCGATCAGGGCCGAAGGCGGTACTTCTTCGTCTCCGGCCGAGACTCCCATGGAGCCGACGACCTTGACGTTGAGACCGGTTTCGACCGCGCTAAACAGTCCGGCTGAGAAGCCGGAGACGACGACGTCGAGCTTGCCGCTCGCGGCGAGCGGTACGGCGTCCTGACCCGACTTGATCGCCTCGAGCTTGAGCGAGATTCCCTCGTCTTCGAAGTACCCCTTGGCGTCGGCCACGTAGAGCGGCGAGAAGATCGCCAGCTGAACATGCCCAACGTTCACAGTTTGCAGTTCACCTGACGCTGCCGGGGCATCCGTTGCAGCGCATCCCGACAGGACCAACCCGACCAGCGACACTGCTGCGACGATTTTCAGTTTCTTCACTTTTTCGTTTCCTTTTTCTTGGGGCTGTTCGAGTTGCGCCAGGGCAGGAGCGCCCGTTCCAGCAAAATAATGAGCCCGGTGACGACCGCGCCAATCACCGAGACGACGATCAGGCCGACGAACATCGTGGCTGGCTGAAACAGCTGCCACGAGTTCCAGATGAGGTAGCCGAGACCGTTGTTCGATGCGACGAATTCCACCGCGGTGACGACGATCACGGACATGCCGGCGGCGACGCGCAGACCTGTCATGATTGCTGGTGCCGCGGCTGGCAGCAGCACGTTGACAAACAGGCGCACCCCGGTGGCTTTGTAGGCGCGGGCCGTTTCCAGAATGCGGGAGTCGATCTGCATAATGCCGGCCAGGGTGTTGATCTGCACCACGAAAAACACCGAGATGGCTACGGCGAGAATTTTCGGGGTTTCGGTGAGGCCGAAAATGAGCAGCAACAGCGGCAGGATGGCGATCTTCGGCAGCGCGTATAGAGCGGTGAAGGTCGGGCCGAGCGCTGCACGAATCGGCCGCACGACGCCCATGATGAGCCCGGCAAACACGCCTAGAATCGAGCCGGCTATGAAACCGAAGGCGAGGCGACCGACCGTCGCCCAGATGTGCACGGCAAGGGAACCATCCGCCACCATCTCGGCGCCACGTTCGCCGATCGCGCTGGGTGGGCTGAACAGGCGCGCGTCGAGCACTCCCGTTGCTGCGGCGAGTTCCCACAGGGCGAGCAGCACGATCGGCGTAATGACGGCCAACCCGAGATCGCGGGCTCGAAGCCGCTGTTCCCGCTTAAATTCCTGATCGATCGCCTGGTCGAGTTCCGTGACGCGGCCAGAAATACCCTCTGTGACGGTCATTTGAAGCTCATCGAGGCTTGGACCTCATCGCGCAGCGATTCCCAGATGTCTTGCTTCATACGGGAAAACTCCCGGCTCGCTTCCATGGCGACGCTGCGCGGGCGACCGAACGGCACGTCGATGATTTCCTTCACTCTGCCCGGCCGCGCGGACATGACGACGATCTGGTCGCCGAGCAGCAGCGCTTCCTCAATCGAGTGAGTGACCAGCACCACGGTCTTACGCTCGACCTCCCACAGCCGCACGAGCTGCTCCTGCATCAAAATGCGGGTTTGGGCATCGAGCGCGCCGAGCGGTTCGTCCATCAGTAATGACGGCGAACCGGTCGCGAACGCCCGAGCGATGGCGATGCGCTGGCGCATCCCGCCGGAGAGCTGGTGCGGGTAGGAGCGTTCGAAGCCGGTCAGGCCGACTTCGGCGATCCAGCGGCGGGCTTCGCTTTCGCGTTCCTTTTTCGATACCGACGCCATTTTCTGACCAAATGCCACGTTTTCGAGCACGTTGAACCACGGAAATACGCCGTGTTCCTGAAACACAAAGGCGGAGCGCGGCACCCGGGTCTGCTCGAAGTTGATCTGCACGTCACCCGACGTGGGTGTCTCGAGGTCACCCAGAATACGCAACAGCGTGGACTTGCCGCATCCGCTTGGCCCGACAATGCAGGTAAACGAGCCTTTCTTGAGGTTGAGGTTGATATCGCTCAGGGCATGCACCTGCCCGATGCCACCGAAGACTTTGGAGAGGTGGCGTACGACAAAGGCATCTTTGCCTACGGTGTCGGTCATTGCTGGTCCTGTCTGTGTAGCGAATCCCGATGTAACGGCGTGGAGAATGGCCGCTGAAACGTGCGGTTGGGGACGAGCTGAAAATGCCGCCGATGTAGGCGCGATCCCAGTCGGAAGCCAGGAGCGACGGGTCTGTGTCACTGGCAGCGAACATCCGCTCGGCGAAACGTTCGGAATCGTCCTCGGGCCTAAAGCCTATTGCAGCGTCGCCCTCTGCGTTGAGATACCCCCGGTGTTCGCCGAAACTCCTCAGATCGTGCGAAAATCCGGGTTGGGAAATTGCAGACAGGCGTCGAGCCGATGGCACACACGGCCGGTTGCGATGGAGGTGCCCGTCATCAGCAGCGCGGCGCAGGCGTGCCCACTCGGATCGGTCTGCTCCTGAGGTTAGGTGGGCTCTTCCTCGTTTGCGACCGTCTCAATCCAGTCGACGTCGTCGTCGGACAGGTAGACGCCGGATTGTTCGCTCTCTCTGTCGGTGGCGACTTCTCCGCCGGCCCGCGTGATTTCGCCCACGAGCTCCGGCGGCACGGTATCGCCGTTGTTTTGTATCAGCCACTGGCGAGTCGACGGTGTCAGCTTGGGCCACCACAACTCAATATTCATAGGACGCATTCTGCCATACCTGCCGCTGCTGCGCGACGGCTCGCGTGGCATCCGCTCCATCAGTATTGAGCGGCGCGTTACCAAGCAAGCGCCGGACTGTTCGACGCGTGTCTCCTGTCGATGGAAGGGCGACCCGAGCGCACGCTGCTGGAGGAGCATTCCGTGGTCGATAAACTTTGGGTATGTCAGACCAGCACTTCGCGCAGGATGAAACCCTGCGCCTGCCGACCATCCAGTTTCGCGTCGTTCTCGATCTGGGCCCACGGCTCGCCGCAGCCGTCACCCTGCCGGTGGAGTTGGCACACCCGGACCTGTTCGCCGACCGCGACGATGAAGGCGGAGCGCTCAACCTGTCGATCGACTTCGACAGTGGCCAACTGCACGTGCTGCTCGACGAGGCCGGGCCCAGCTTTCACTACCACGGCACGAACGACCCGTCCGAGAGCCCGTGGCCGGCCGATCAGACCGAAAAATTACTGGAGTGGGCGCTCATTCTGGTGCAGGAGATCGACGCCCTCGATGAACTGCTCGACTCGATCTTTGAGGCCGCCGAGTGGCTCGAGCAGGGGTTCACACTCTACGTTCCGGAGACTGAACCGACCCAGCTCGAACTGATTGAAGTCGGAATAATCGGCGAGCTACTGACACTGCCGTGGCTCGGCTCCGGGCGCGTCGACCACGAGCATGTCGAGGGGGACAACCACCCGATCGCCCTGCTGTGGAATATGAACAACGACGACCCCGACACGCCGATCGCCCGCGCCTGGCTCGACCTGGAGACCGGCGAGCCGCGAACGGCCGCCGAGCCGGGGGTGGACTGGAAGGCCGTCGCTATGAGCGAAGACGAGGTTCTGGAGTGGCTCGTCGGCATTTACACGAACCACCACGTGGCCCCGACACCCGAGGCGCAGATTATGCGGGCGGCGCTGGAACGCCTCGGTGGCATTCGCTAAGCCGGCTCTGATAGTTTGCGGCTGGTTATTCCCGACCTGGCGCACTGGCGGTCGGGCTGGCGGCGGGCCTCTGTGTCCCACGCAGCCGTGCACCGTTAGCGCGAGCTCGGTGCCCTGGCCAGCGCTGCGAGCAGACGTTCAAGGGGGCCCTTGCCCAGAAAATACCGCCACAGGCTGGCGCCGATGAAGGTGAGCAGCAGCATTCCGATCAGCAGTGGCCAGCCCGGATAGTTGATTTCGGCGCCGCCGGCGATAACGGCCAGGGCGAGAATCTGCACGGTGTAGACGGTCAGTGCCATCGATCCGGTCGCCCCGACCTGCCAGAAGATCACGCGCAGCGCACGCCCCACGGACCGCCGCTGAACTGCGGTGAGCCAGAGCAACGCTCCAATGATCGCGACCGCGACCCCGCCGGAGCCGATCACCTCGGCGATCGATCCGGAATGGGCCGCGGAGCTAACCCCCGGGATCACGATGGCCGCGCCGTAGCCGGCGACGGCCGCTGCTGTTCCGACACCGACGAGGGTCACCTGGGTTTTCGCCCGGCCCAGATCGGAGCGCGCGATGATGAGGCCCGCGATCAGGAACGGCATCCAGATGAGCACCGGGTAGGTGCCGTTCAGAAAGAAGTAGTCGACGAAGTAGCTGACCGGCGGTGCAGCGGCATCCACTTCACCCTGAGCGGCGCCGAGCCACGGAGCGCCGAACAGGAAGACGACGCCGATCAGGCCGAGCATCCAGCGGCGCAAAAACAGCATCGGAATCAGCAGCAGAAACATAAGGGCGTAGAAGTGCAGAATGACGGCAACGCCGCTGTGCAGGCTGGCCAGCACGACGCCGAGCAGAAACAGGATTAGCGCGCGCACCACGATGCCTCGTACCCGGTCGGAGCGCTGGCCGCGCAAGAGCGGATGCTGCGACCCGGTCATGATTCCGAGCGACACCCCGGCCAGGGTCGCGAACAAAATCGACGAACGCCCGTCGACGAGCAGCTCGGCATCGCCCACGCGCGGGATGGCATGCGCGACGAACATGCCGATGATCGCCACGCCCCTGGCGATGTCGATGGCGACGACCCGCTCGCTCGCATCGGCCCTGTTGTGCATGAAAACAGGCTACGGGTTTCCGCGGCAAATCACGCGGGAGGGTTCGCGCTTTCGGTCACGGTGCCGATCATTTCCGGGCCAGCGTGATTGTCGGGTGCAGCCGGGCGAGCACCACCCGAAACAGCTCACGGCTGAAGAGGGTGCTCACGGCGCGTTCCACCGTGGCGCCACGCAGCAAAAAGCGGCCGAGTTGATTGCCCACCTGAATTGCGTAAATCGCAAGTTTGAGTTAGTGTCGGTCAAATGCAATCGCAAGAAGAAGGCGCCGTTCAGGCCGACTACCGAGCGGCGCTCCTGGTGCGGGTGCGCACCGCCATTCGTGATTCCGGCCTCGCCCAGCGCGACGTCGCCCGCCATATCGGCATCGACGAAACGAAGCTGTCCAAAGCGCTCAAGGGCACCCGACGGTTTCGCCCGGACGAGCTGACCCAGCTCGCCACCGCCGCCGGTGTGACCGTTAATTGGCTATTATCGGGCACCGACGACGCCGTGGGAGTGTCGGCCGTGCCGGCCGCGATAATTCTGCCAACCCGCCACCGCGAAGACAGTGGCCACGCCCAGAAGCGCCGGAACATCGTCGAAAAGGCGTGGTGGTTGTTCGCCGAGCGCGGCTATTCCTCGGTGCGCATCGCCGATATTGCAGCTGCCAGCGGCACGAGCGACAGTACCGTGCACTACTACTTTCGCACCAAGCGCGAGATCTTCGCCGAAACACTTCGCTACTCGGTCAAGCTCGCCTTCGACCGCCAGATCGCCGAGCTGCACCTGTTTCCGAACCCGATCGACCGCCTCAAGCGCCTCGCCTTTCTGCAACTGCCTGCCGGAGAGCGTGGCCACGCCGAGATGTCGATCTGGCTGCAGACCTGGGCCGAAGCCGCTGTGGACCCGGCCGGGCGCCAGGGGCACGCGCAGAGCTACCGCCGCTGGTCGCAAACCGTGCATGACATCATCGTCGACGGTCAGCACGGCGGATGCTTCATCGCGGCCGACGCCGACGAGCTCACCCAGCACCTCACCGCAATCATCGACGGCCTGATCATCAAGGTGCTTACCGGAATGCTGACTTCGGATCAGATGTATGCGCACATCGAAAAATTCATCGACCGCACGGTCGTGACCCCAATTTCCTGAACCGCCTCGCCACGTACAGCACCACAGAAATGAGCTCCACATGAACAAGAAGGTCATCGTCACCTGCGCCGTCACCGGCGCCGGTGACACCACGGGCAAGAGCGAACACGTTCCGGTCACTCCCGACGAGATTGCAGCGGATGCTGTAGCGGCGGCCCGCGCCGGAGCATCCGTTGTGCATATTCACGTTCGCGACGTAGTGACCAAGCAGAGTTCACGAGATGTGGCCTTGTACCGCGAGGTCGTGCGCCTGATCAAGGCGAGTGACGTTGACCCGGTCATCAACCTGACCGCCGGCATGGGCGGCGACCTCGTGCTCGACCCGTCGAATCCGACCCGGCAGCTGCCGGGCACCGACCTGGTCAGCGGCCTTGAACGGCTCGCCCACGTCGAAGAGTTGCGCCCGGAGATCTGCACGATCGACATGGGCACGCTCAACTTCGGTGAAGGCAGCAACGTCTACATATCCACCCCCGACATGCTGCGCGAGGGTGCCGCCCGCATTCAGGAGCTCGGCGTCAAGCCCGAAATGGAGATCTTCGACACGGGCAACCTCTGGTTCGCCAACGTGCTCGTAGCGGAAGGCCTGATTAGCCCGCCGCCGCTGTACCAACTGTGCATGGGCATTCCCTACGGCGCCCCTGCCGATCCCGGCCTGCTACAGGCCATGGTCAACATGCTGCCAGCTGGCGCGAACTTCACTTCGTTCGGAATCGGCCGCAATCAGTTGCCCTGGGTCGCCCAGTCGGTACTGCTCGGCGGCCACGTGCGGGTCGGCCTAGAGGACAACCTGTACCTCGCCAAGGGGGTCAAGGCCACCAATGTGCAACTGACCGAACGGGCTATTGCCATTGTGCACGACCTCGGCAAAAGCGTCGCCTCTCCCGACGAAGCCCGTGACATTCTTCAGCTCGACCGAAAGGCCTAACACCATGACCGACTTCACCAGTGAAACGGATGCCCGCGGCCGCGTCGCCGACGTGCGCACCATCGCCTGCATCGGCGCCGGAACCATCGGTGCCGGCTGGGCCGCGTATTTTCTGGCCAAGGGCTACTACGTGCGGGTCTGGGACCCTGCTCCGGGCGCCGCCCCCAAGGTGCGCCAGCTCATCGACGCCGCCTGGCCGGCGCTGACCCAGCTGGGCCTCGCCGAGGGCGCGTCGCCCGACAACTTCACCGTGCACACCGACATTGCCGAAGCCGTCGCCGGCGTGGGATTCGTGCAGGAGAGTGCTCCGGAGGTGCTCGAGCTCAAGCAGAACCTTCTGGCCGATATTGACGCGGCCACCGCCGACGGTGTCGTGATCGCCTCCTCCACCTCGGGCTACAGCATGACCGATATGGCCACACGGGCCACAACCCCGAGCCGGCTGGTGGTCGGGCATCCGTTCAACCCGCCTTATTTGATTCCACTGGTCGAGGTGGTCGGTGGCGAGGCCACGAGTGCCGCCGCAGTGCAGTGGGCCGCCGACTTTTACGAGTACATCGGCAAATCCGTGATCAAGATGGACCGTGAGGTGCCCGGCTTCATCGCCAACCGCCTGCAGGAAGCGCTCTGGCGCGAGGCCCTGCACATGATCGACAACGGCGAAGCGACCGTCGAGCAGATCGACCGTTCGATCACCGACGGCCCCGGTCTGCGCTGGCCGATCCACGGCCCGATGACCACCTTCCACCTCGCCGGCGGCCAGGGCGGCATGCGCCACATGCTGGAACACTTCGGCCCGTCGCTGAAATCGCCGTGGACCCGGCTCGAGGCTCCCGAACTCACCGACGAGCTGCGCGAAGCCGTCATCGCGGGCGTCGACGCTGCCGAAGAGCGCTCGGTCAACGACCTTATTATTGAACGCGACGCCGCCATCATCGCCGTGCGGAACGTGATCGACGAGATCAAGGGACGCCGGGCATGAGCGTGCTCGACTCCTACCACTGCACCGTGCAGCCGGACTGGATCGACTACAACGGCCACCTCTCCGAGGCGTATTACGTGCTCGCCTTCGGCTTCGCCACCGACCAGGTCATGGATGGCCTCGGCCTCGACGCGGCCTACCGTTTAGTAAGCGGGTGTTCCCTCTATACGGTCGAGGCTCACGTGCGCTATCTGGCCGAAACGGGCGAGGGTGCCGCCCTGACGATCACCAGCACCATCGTCGGTGCCGGAGCGAAGAAGCTGCACCTCGCGCACGAGATGCGCTCGGGCGGCACCCTGATCGCCACCGAAGAGCTGCTCGCCCTGCACGTCGATGCCGGAACCGGCCGCACCGCGCCGTTTCCCGCGCTCGTGGCGACCGTGATCAGCGACCACAGCCTGCCCGGCTCCGCCGCCGCGCCGGACTGGATCGGTCGCACCGTTTCGCTCTAACCCCTGGCCAGCCAGCCGTCAGCTGCCGTTTCACGTTTTGCAACCGAAAAAGAGTCCCATGTCTATCTCACCGCTCGATCCGAATTCGCCGGGCACCGCTCGCTCGGCGCTCGCCGCGGCATCCGCCCGTTTCTTCTCTCGTCGCCACGTTCTCGGCGGCGGCATGGCGATCGGCGTGGGCGCGCTGCTGACCGCGTGTGGCGGCACGGCGGTCGCCCAGCTGCCCGCGCTCACCGGACCACCCCAGCGCGGCGGCATTCTGCGAGTCGGCCTGGTCGGCGGCGGAGCGGCGGACACCCTCGACGCGCACGTTCCGGTCTCTACCACCGACATCGCCCGGGTCGTCAACCTGTACGAGGCGCTGCTCTACCGCGACGAGAACTTCGATCTCAAGCCCTTGCTCGCGCTCTCGGCCACGCCGTCGGCGGACGCCAAGACCTGGACCGTGCGCCTGCGCCAGGGGGTCACCTTTCACAACGGTCACTTGATGACCAGCCGTGACGTGGCCGCGACTTTCGCCCGGATCACGGACCCGGAGAATCCGAAGTCAGGGGCCTCGAGCCTGACCATTCTCGATGAGGTCGTCGTGCTGGATGACTACCTCCTCGAATTTCGGCTCAACACGCCCACTGCGACCTTCGACGACTCGCTCGGGCAGTATTCGCTCGGCATCGTGCCGGACGACTATGATCCGCAGAACCCGGTGGGCACCGGACCGTTCCGATACGAGTCGTTCACCGCCGGGCGCCGAAGTACCTTCACCCGCAACGACAGCTATTGGCAGGACAACGAGCCGCACCTCGACGAGTTGCGCATTCTTAACTTCAGCGACGACAACGCCCTGATCAACGCACTGTTGTCCACCCAGGTCGACGCCATCGGACAGGTTCCCCTAGCCCTGCTCGAGGTGCTCGAAACCGACCCACGGGTGGATATTCTCAACTCGGAAACCGGCATGTGGCTGCCGTTCACCATGCGGGTCGACCGTGCTCCGTTCGACGACGTGCGAGTGCGCCAGGCCTTTCGGCTGGTCGTCGACCGGGAAGAAATGGTCGAACAGGTGCTCAGCGGCCACGGCACCATTGGCAACGACATGTACGGTCTGTACGACCCCGGCTACGCCGAGAACCTGCCGCAACGCGTGCAGGACATCGATCGCGCCAAGGAGCTGCTGGCCGAGGCCGGCTACCCCGACGGGCTCGAGGTTGAACTGGTCACCGCGCCGATCCAGGCCGGTGCCGTCGAAGCGGCGCAGGTCTTTGCCCAGCAGGCCCTCGCCGCGGGTATCACCGTGACCATTCGCCGGGTCGACACGACCACCTTCTTCGGTGACGACTACCTGCAGTGGGATTTCGCGCAGGACTTCTGGTACACCCGAAACTTTCTGCCACAGGTTGACAACGGCTCGCTGCCGACCTCGCCCTACAACGAGACGCACTGGGCCAACCCCCGCTTCCTCGAACTGGTCGAGCAGGCGAAATCGACCATTGACCCGACCCAACGCAACGAGCTGATCCGCGAGGCGCAGACCATCGAATATGACGAAGGCGGTTACATCATCTGGGGCCACCCCAACCAAGCGGATGCCTACCAGCGTTACGTAGGAGGTCTCGTGCCCAACGGCACCGGCCTGCCGCTGTCCGGATTCGAATTTCGTCGTGTGTGGATGGGAGGGCAGAACTAATGCTCGGTCTCATCCTTCGCCGCCTCTCGATCAGCGCGGTCATTCTGCTCATCGTCTCGATGCTGGTCTTCGTGGCGACCCTGCTGCTGCCAGGCGACCCGGCCCAGGCCATTCTCGGCCAGCAGGCTACTCCTGAACGGCTGGAGGCCCTGCGCGAGCAGATGAACCTCAACGATCCGTTTGCGCAGCGTTATCTGCACTGGCTCGGCGGACTGTTCGTCGGCGATTTCGGCGTCTCGGCCGCGTCCGGCGGGTCGGTGGCCGCACTGCTCGGCGATCGCATCGCCGCCTCACTCGTTCTGATGGCCTTAGCCGCCGCGATCAGCATTCCGGTCGGAATCCTCGTCGGCACCTACAGCGCCCTGCGCCGCGGCCGGGCGGGCGACCACGCCGCCACCGGAATCTCGCTCGTGCTCGCCGCGCTGCCCGACTTCGTGATCGGCATCGCGCTCGTGACCCTGTTCTCCACCACCGTGTTCACCGTGTTGCCCTCTGTGACGATGGCACCGCCCGGGGAGCAGGTCTGGGACTACCCGAGCCAGCTGATCCTGCCGGTGCTGACCCTCGTGCTCGTCGTCATGCCATACATCATTCGCATGATGCGCACCACGATGATCGAGGTGCTCGACTCCGGCTACGTCGAAATGGCCCGGCTCAAGGGCGTTCCCGAACGCCAGGTGATCGTGCGCCATGCCCTGCCGCACGCGATCGCACCGGTCGCCCAGGTCGTGGCCATTCAACTCGCCTGGCTCGCCGGCGGCATCGTCGTGGTCGAGTTTCTATTCCGCTATCCCGGCGTTGGGCAGGCGCTCGTCGACGCGGTGACCAACCGGGACGTGCAGGTCGTGCAGGCCCTGGCCATGCTGATCGCCGCTGTCTACGTCGTGGTCAACCTGCTCGCCGACATCGTCGGCATTGTGACCAATCCGAAACTGCGCACGGGAGGAATCCGATGACCACGATTGACACCGCCACAGAGGCGATTGCTGTGCCGCCCGGGCTGCTGCGCCGCATCATCCGTCAGCGCCAGGCCAAGATCGGCCTCGTACTCACCGGAATCGTCGTGCTCGTCGCCGTCGTCGGGCCGTTGCTGCTGCCCTGGCTCACCGGGTACACCAGCACCGAATTTGCCGGCCGCCCGTTTCAGCCCGACGGAGTCTTCGGCACCGACAACCTCGGTCGCGACATTCTCAGCCGCTTCCTGGGCGGCGGCCTGACTCTGCTGGTCTTCGCTGCCCTCGCGACCGCCCTTGGTATGGTGCTCGGAACCGCCGCCGGCATGCTCGCCGCCTACCAGGGCGGGGCGCTCGATGGCATCATCATGCGCGGCAACGATGTGCTGCTGGCCCTGCCTCAGCTGGTCTTCGCCCTGCTCGCCATCACCGTGCTCGGCCCGCAGGGCTGGGTGGTGGTGCTGGTCATCGGCATTACCCACGCGCCGCGGATTGCTCGGGTGACTCGCTCGGCGGCATCCGCTGTCATCACTGAGGACTTTATTCGGGCCTCGGAAATGTATGCGGTACCGCGCTGGAAAATTCTGCTGAAGGACGTGCTGCCCAACATTACCGGCCCGCTGATGGTCGAGCTCGGCCTGCGCATGACCTATTCGATCGCCGCGATCGCGTCGCTGTCGTTTCTCGGCCTGGGCATGCAGCCACCGACCGCGGACTGGGGCCTGATGATCAACGAGAACCGCATCGCCCTGACCGTGCAGCCGTGGGGCGTTATTCTGCCGGTGCTCGCCATCGCCATTCTGACCGTCGGCAGCAACCTGATCACCGACGCCGTCGCGCGCGCCTCGGCCACCGTGGAGGAGAACAAATGAGAACACTGATCGAGCAGCAGACCGAGGTGGCATTGCAGGCCACCGACCTGCGCGTGGCCACCGCGCTCGGCAAGGAGATTCTGCACGGCGTCTCCTTCACGCTGCAGCGGGGACGGATGCTCGCCCTCGTCGGCGAATCCGGCTCCGGCAAGACCACGGCCGGGCTTGCCTGCCTCGGCTACTTTCGCACCGGACTCAAACACGTCGGCGGCACCGTTGAACTCTCCGATGGCACCGACCTCTTGGCGCTGACGGATGCCGGTCGGCGCGGTTTGCGCGGCGGCTCCATCTCCTATGTTCCGCAGGACCCAGCCCTGTCGCTGAACCCGGCCATGCGCATCGGCACCCAGATCATGGAGGTGCTGCGCGTGCACGGCTACGGCGCGTCGGAACAGGCCCGCCGCAACCGGCTGGCCGAAGTGCTCACCGATGTCGGACTCCCGAACGATGCCGCCTACCAGCGGCGCTGGCCGCACGAGCTCTCCGGTGGGCAGCAGCAACGCGTGGGCATCGCCATGGCGTTCGCCTTTCGCCCCGAAGTCATGGTGATGGACGAACCTACGACAGGGCTGGACGTCACTACGCAGGCCCTCGTGCTGCAGACGATCCACCAGCTGGTCACGACCCATGCCGTCGCAGGGCTCTACATCACGCACGACCTCGCTGTGGTGTCGGAAGTGGCCGATGAGGTCGCCGTGATGCTCGCCGGTCGCATCGTGGAGCAGGGCCGGAGCGACCAGGTATTGCACGATCCGCAGCACGCCTATACCCGCAAGCTGCTGAATGCCGTGCCCGACCTGGCCGGGCGCCACCACATTGGGGAGGTTGAGGCGGTGACCGGGGCCATGCCGATCGTCAGCCGGGAGCGGGCGGCATCCGCTCGCGTCGCAACGCCCGTCGTGGCTGAGCCCACCAGCCTGCTGTCGGTCGCCGACCTGCGGCTGTCTTACGGCACGAACGCAGTTCTCAACGGGATCGACTTCGAGCTCGGTCGGGGTGAATCGCTCATGCTGCTCGGGGAATCCGGCTCGGGCAAGACCACGGCCGCCCGCTGCATCGCCGGGCTTAACGACACCTACACCGGCTCGGTCAGCCTCGCCGGAACGACCCTGCAACCCGGAACGCGGCAGCGCAGCGCCGAGGAACGCCACCGTATTCAGTACGTGTTCCAGTCGCCGATGTCCTCGCTCAACCCGCGTCGCACCATTGGCGAATCGGTCGAGGTGCCCCTGCACATGTCGGGAACCTTCAGCCGCAAGGAACGTCGGGCCCTCGTGTTGGAGGCGCTCGACCAAGTGCAGCTCGCCGCGTCATTCATCGACCGGCGGCCGGGCCAGCTCAGCGGGGGTGAACGTCAGCGCGCCGCGATCGCCCGCGCACTGGTGAATGCCCCCTCGGTGCTGGTCTGCGACGAGGTCACGAGCGCGCTCGACGTATCGGTGCAGGCCTCGATCATCGACCTGCTGCGCACCCTGCAGGTGGAAACCGGGATGGCGATGGTGTTCGTCACCCACAATATTGCGCTCGCCCGCCACCTTTCCCAGCGTCTGGCAGTGCTGCACGCCGGCCGCATCGTCGACATCGGACCGACCGACGACGTGCTCGAGAACCCGCAGCACAGTTACACCCGGGAGCTGCTGACCCACGTTCCAACGCTGTAACCGTGTCGGTTCAGGCGCACAACGACGGCGATCTGCCCGGCTTTGACCGGCTGGTGCGGGTCTTCACCGAGCAGGTCGACCGGTCCCGCGGCGGGATGGCGTTCTGCGTGTATCGGAACGGGCATCCGCTCGTGCGCCTGTATGGCGGCAGCGTTGAACAGCGCGCCGAACCGACCGACGCGATCGTCAACGACTGGAGCCCGCGGACGCTGGCCGTGATGTTCTCGGGCACCAAGGGCGTCGTGGCCGCCGTGGCGGCGTTGCTGGTCGACCGCGGGCTACTTGATATGCGCCGCCCGGTCGCGCACTACTGGCCCGAATTCGCCGCCGCCGGCAAAGCAGACGTTACGGTGGCGCAGGTGCTTAGTCACACGGTCGGCCTGGTCTACGTCGACCCCGAACCGCCGGGGGAGTGGGCCGACCTCGACAACGCTGCCAACGCAGCCGCGCTCGCCGCGCAGGCACCGCTGTGGGCGCCCGGAACCCGCGTCGCTTATCACGCGATCACCTACGGCTATCTGATGAGCGAGATCTTTCGGCGGGTGACCGGCCAGAGCGCCGGGCAGCTGATCGATGAGCTCGTTGCGCGGCCGCTCGAACTCGACATTTATCTAGGGCTTCCTGACGCGTTGGAATCGCGCGTCGCCCCGATGTTTCGGGCCGAGGGCTACGCGATCAGCACCTACCTGACCGACCCGGAACGCCGCAAAATAGTGGAGCGGATGTATTCCAGATCGTTGATGGGGACAACGCTGCGGGCCAACACCCCCGAACTTCATCGCGGGGAGCTGGCGGCCGGCGGCGGAATTGCCACGGCCGACGCGATGGCCGCGCTGTATTCCCGGCTGGGATCACTCGTGTCGTCGGGCACGCTCGCGGCGGCGACCCAGACCTGGTCTGAGGGCATCGATGCCATCAACGACCGGCAGCTGCGCTTCGGCCTCGGTTTCGAACTGGCCGACCCGATCGGTACCTACGGGCCGGAGGCGTCGGCTTTCGGGCATTCCGGGGCGGGCGGCAGCCTGCACGGAGCCTGGCCAGAACAGGGACTCGGTTTTTCATTTCTGACCAACGAGATGCTCGCCGAGAACCACGACACCCGGGTGAAAGAGTTGCTGGCGGTGCTTCCCGGCCTGGTCCTCGCAGGGGGTTTGGATTAGTGAGGGCTAACCTGAAATTGTAAGCAATTATAGGAGTGATTATGCAGGTCATCGTCAATACCGACAGCAACGTCGACGGCACCGAGCGGGTCGCCGGAGCGCTCGAAACCATCGTCGAAGAGTCCCTCGCGCGTTACGGCGAACGCCTGACCCGGGTCGAGGTTCACCTCTCCGATGGCAGTGCTGGCCGCAGCAGCGCCGACGACATCAAATGCACGCTCGAGGCCCGTCCAGCCGGTGGAACGCCCGTCGTCGTCACCGAAAACGCCAACACCGTGGAGGAAGCCTTGACCGGCGCCCTGCACAAGATGAAGAGCCTGCTCGAGACCCACTTCGGCAAGCTGGATGCCCGCAAGGGCAACCTTCCGATGGGCGAGGTCGTCTAGCTCGACGGGCTCGTTACCGTGCTTTTTTCGTGGCACGTGTGCAATAAGTCGGCACCGGTTCAAACCAGGGCCAACTTCTTAGAGACGAGCCAATATCGGGTCGGCGGGCGCTTGATTCTGGCAACACCCCGCCAGAAGGAGGGTAGCCCGCAGACCGGCCTTCTGCGGATGGTAACGTCACCTAGGTCCAGCCGCTGGTTTGACGGTCGACGCACTTCTGCAAGGAACCTCCATATGCCCCATCGCATGAATCTTTCCAAGAACCTGCCACGCACATTGACGGGCTTGTCAAGCGAGATCCTGCAGGATCTGCAACAGCTCGCCCGCACCCCGTCGCTGCTCGTGGCCTGCAACTACGGCGGCACCCTGTCCCATCACGTTGCCTCGGACGTGCCGTCCGTGTTGTTGGCCGAGTCTGCGACCGCACTGCGGGCCCTCGCTGCCCTGCCCAACACCCACACGGCCGTCATGTCGGGCCGCCCGCTCCGCGACCTGGCCGCGGATTCCCGGCTGCCCCGGGAGGTGCACCTGGTCGGGTCGAACGGAGCCGAATTCGACTCGGAATTCTTTGACGCGCACGAGCCCTCCGATGAGTCCCAAGATTCCGGCATCGCGCTCGACCGGCTGCGCACCCGTCTCGGCGTCAGCGCCGCCTTCTTCGCCGGCGACGCCGCAAGCGACGAGATGGCCATGAACACCCTGCACGGCCCCGACCTCGGCATTCGCATCGGCGACGACGAATCCGTCGCCGCTCATCGCATCACCGGCCCCGAAAAGCTCGCCCAGATTCTGGCCCTGCTGTTCGAGCTGCGCAAGGATTGGTTGTTCGGCCAGCACGTCGTGGCCATTGAACGCCACTCGATGCTCGGCGACGGCACCTCGACGGCCCTCGTGACGCCGGAAGCGCGCATCTGTTGGATGACGCATCCGCTGCCCGATTCCGGCTCACTGTTTGCGAGCATCCTCGGCAGCGAAGAGGCCGGACACTTCTCGATCGAACCGGTCAAGAAGAGTCGCGTGCTCGGCCAGCGTTACGTCGACAACACCATGATCGTTGAAACTCGCTGGGCCGACGTCACCGTCACCGACTACATCGAGCCCTCACCGCTCGGCATCACCAACCTCGTGCGCAAGCTCACCGGTACGGGGCTGGCTCGCATCGTGTTTGCGCCGCGGCCCGACTACGCCGTCGCTTATTTCAACATGCACGCGACCGATGGCATGGTGACCATCACCGGCACCCCCGACCCGATCGTGCTCTCGGCGGCGGGCGTCGACTTCACCGTCACCAGCGACGGCCGCAACGAAACGGCCACCGCTATCGTCAACCTCTCGCAGGGCGCTGTCGTGCTCAATCTGCGTTGCGGTGACACCGAGCCGTACATTCCGGATGCTGCCGGTGAGGCCACCAGGCGCGGTGCGGTCATGAATGACTCGCGTTCCTGGGTGAACGCATTGTCATTGCCGAGCGTCAAGCCCTCGCTCGTTGGGCGGTCGGCCCTCGTCTTGCGCGCGCTCTGCTATGAACCGACCGGAGCAGTGCTCGCTGCCTCGACGACGTCGCTGCCCGAAGGAATCGGTGGCACGCGCAACTGGGACTACCGGTACTGCTGGCTCCGCGACGGCTCGATGACCGTCAAGGCGCTCGTCGATCTCGGGTCCACCGATGAGGCGGAGTCGTTTCTGCACTGGTTGGCCGGGGTCGTGGCGGACAGTCCTGGCGCGCAGTGGCTGCATCCGCTCTATTCGGTCACAGGATCTTCGCTGTCGACCGAGGCGAGCCTCGAATCGCTGCCCGGGTACGCCGGATCACGCCCGGTGCGCATCGGAAACGCCGCCGACAACCAGGTGCAGATCGACGTGTTTGGCCCGGTCGCCGAGCTCATCGACACGCTCAGCGCCCGGCAGGGGTCGCTCTCGGACTTTCAGTGGCACCTGCTCACCGAGATGGTCGACGCCGTCACGAGTCGCTGGCAGGAACCCGACCACGGCATCTGGGAGGCCCGGCGCTCGCCGCGGCACCACACCTACACGAAGACCATGTGCTGGGTGACCGTGGACCGGGCCATTCGCATCGCCGTGCGGCATGGGCGCGACGTGGGCGAGGGCTGGGAACAGCTCGCCGCCACAATTCGCGAGGAGGTGCTGCGCGAAGGTTGGAGTGAGGAAGCCCAGTCGTATACCGTCGCTTACGACAGCCCCGACCTGGACGCCGCCGTGCTGCACATCGGTCTGTCGGGCCTGCTCGACGTGACCGACGAGCGCTTTCAGCTGACCGTGAGCGCGGTGGAGCGCGAACTACGCGTGGGCCCGACGGTGTTCCGCTACCGCTATGACGACGGTCTGCCCGGGCTCGAGGGTGGCTTCCACATCTGCACGACCTGGCTGATCGAGGCCTACGTGCTCACCGGTCGCCTCGACGAGGCTGAGGCACTGTTCAACCAGCTGGTCAGTCTCGTGGGTCCGACCGGGCTGCTGTCGGAGGAATACGACCCCGCCACCGAGAAGCACCTCGGCAACCACCCGCAGGCCTACTCGCACCTGGGTTTCATCCGCTGCGCGCAGCTGCTCGACGAGTACCGCGGGCGCTAGGGGTGTGCGGCTGACTCGCGAAAGGGCGTCCCTTTCCGCGAGTCAGCCGTGAAAGATTGCGTCATCTCGGACACATGTCCGAAAAGTGTTAGTATGGTCTAATGACTTCGTTGACTGACCCCCGCCTGCAGGCGGGTCAGGTGCAGTCAGACGTTCAACTTGAGTCGAAGCTCACGCACGATCCCCGGGCTGAGCGCACCAGACAGCTCATTCTCACGGCGATTCGCACGCTGATCGCCCAGCCGGCGGCATCCGTTTCGGTGGCCGAGATTGTGCGCCTGGCGGGCATCAGCCGCAGCTCGTTCTATGCGCACTTTGCGAGCCTTGACGTGCTTGCCGCCGAACTGCTGCGGGCGCAGTTTGTCGACATCGGCTCGGCCGGGCTGGACCTGCCGCGGCCGAGGACCGGTGAAAATGCCTCACGGCTCGGTTATGCGCGCCTCGTCGCGCATATGGTTGAGAATTTTCCCCTGTACGCGAGCGTGCTTGAACTGCCGCTGACCCGCAGCGCGCACGACCAGATCATCGAGGCGTACGCCACTCGCATGCTGCAGTCGGTGCTCGTCTTTGACGACGCTGTGGACGCCAAGCTGGTCACCACCTACGTCGCCGGCGGCGCGCTCACCCTGATCGGTGCGTGGATGCGCGGTCACCTCGATGTCTCCGACGACGAACTCGTCGACCAGCTCGTGGCGCTGCTGCCGGGCTGGCTGCTCGAACCTGTTACCTCACGCGCAACGCCCGTTCGCGTTGCATCACCCACACAAAACTGAAGGCGCATTCTATGAAGATCGAAATCGGCGAAACCCTGGTCTATCCCCACCACGGAGCGGTCACCATCACGGCCCTCGCGACCCGCACCATCAAGGGCGTCGAGAAGCAGTTCATGACCCTCAACGTGCACACGAGCGCGTTGACCATTCAGCTGCCGGTCGACAACGTCGAGCTCGTCGGCGTGCGCGACGTCATCGACGCCGCGGGTGTCAGTGCTGTGTACGAAATTCTGCAGAACGCCTTCACCGAGGAACCGGGCAACTGGTCGCGCCGCTACAAGGCCAACCAGGAGAAAATGGCCAGCGGCAGCGTGTACCGGGTCAGTGAGGTCGTGCGCGACCTGTGGCGTCGCGACCAGGACAAGGGCGTCTCCGCCGGCGAAAAGCGGATGCTCGAAAAGGCCCGACAGATCCTCGTCTCCGAACTCGCTCTGGCCCAGGGCCTGACCGACCAGGAAGCCGGCGACCTGCTGCTCATCGAAATTCAGAACTACGTCGTCAGCGACGAACCGGTCGAGGTGACCGTCTAGCCCAACCCCTGCGATCGGCCCGGTCCGCGTACGTTTTCCTGCTGCGCGGGAGGTGCGCCGCTGCGCGGGAGGCGCAACTCCCGCGCACTGGCGCACCTCCCGCGCAGCGCGAATCGGCTGAGGGCTCCTGCACCGCCTTTACACCAGTGCGGCGCAGAGCAGCAGCGCCGGCCACGAAGCGACGAGTGCGGCGGCGAGGTAGATCAGGTTGCGGCGGGTGAGAGTGATGCTGTCTATGCCATACCGCGCACTGAGCAGCATCGTCAGGCCGGTGAGCGGGCCGACCGCGGTCGAAACTCCCCAGCCGATGCACGCGGCGAGCACGAACAGGGTGGGGTCTGGAGATAGCGGCTGCACGAGCGCGGCAACGATCGCGACCGACACGACCGGGTGCACGCCGATGAGCGCGCACAAAATCATCGCGAGCATCATGGCCCAAGCCACGGGCACGGTGAACCCCGTCACCGGCAGCTGCAGGTCGAACAGGGGAAACAGCATCCGCAGGCCGACAGCGAGTACCCCGGCGGAGGCGAACAGCGTGACCTCACCGCGCAGCTGCGGCAGGTCGTGCCGGGCATGCCGGGCCAGCGCGCGCAGGGCGCCACGACCGTTCATGATCAGCAGGCCGATGAGGGTGACGCCGAGGCCGGCGAGCAGCACGATACGCGGAACCGGAACCGTGGGAACCAACTGGTGCGCCAGTACCACCAGGGCAACGAGGGCCAGCGGCACGCGAATGAGCTCCCAACTCAGCGTGTAACCGGTATAGGCAGGCAGCTCGCGGCCCCACAGGTGAAAGATATCCCAGACGCTCAGGCCGATGGTAACGAGGGCGAGGGCCAGCCCCACGAGCACCAGCACGAGAGAATTCGCGCCGGGAACGAGAGTGGCGGCGGCCGCGGCGGCCGCCCAGAACGGCGACCAGTACGCGGCGGTCGAGTAGGCCCGAGAGATCAGCGCCGCATCGGCCAGCCGCAGACTGGACCGGCCGCGCAGGTGATCACCGACGATGCCGACCGCACCGATGTTGATGACCGCGCCGAGCGCATGCGCGGCCAGGGCGGTGCGCACCACGGCGAGGCGGCCGTGCAGCCCGGTGCGTGTGATCTGCGATGTCGGTGTGACGAGTCGGAGAAACGACACGGCGGCGAGCATACCGATCAGGTCCTGGTTGACCAGGAACAGATCGCGACCCACGATCTGCCCGCCCAGAACCAGGCCGAGCACAACGGATGCGATACCCACACCGATCAGCACCGCCGCAATAATGCGCTGGGTGCGGTTGACCAGCAGCAGCCCGACCGCCGCGGTAGCGATGGTGAATCCGCCGGCGACGAGCGTCGCATCGGGCAGCAGGACCGACAGGCCAACGGCGAGGGTGATGCCGCTCAGGAGCAGCGCATAGAGCAGTCTCACTCGTGCCCCCAACTGTTTGACCGTGCCTACGGTCGGACACATCCCCTATCCAACCAGTGTCCGCACTCATTCATGATGCGCGGGAGCTGCGACGCTGCGCGGGAGTTCGGGACATAGCTCCCGCGTAACCCCGCGCAATACGGTGGTAGAAGTGGGTTGATATACTGCCCATAACAAGGGTATATCCAGTGGCACACGTGCTTGCTACTGTACAGACCAGCGATATTGTTCGCCCTGGCCAGTCGCGCACACAGATGCATTGACGACTTCTCTGCGCCGGTATCCGTCGTCACAAAGCCCCCAGCAGCATCCGACCATAGTCGGTGTGCTCTCCCTGCGAGAGGTTCCACATGAGCGTGACCTGCCCAACGACAATAGGCGTGCGCGAACCTCGCAGTCCCTCCCCGGCAGCCTCCCGCCCCGCCGGCCAGCGCCCGCGCTACGCCGACTTGCTGCGTCGGGCCACCCCGGTGATGTGCCGCACAGCGCTGGTGACCGTACTCGCGCTCGGTTCGACCCTGGGCACACCGGCGTTTCAGACGAAGTCGGAGGAGGGAAACACAACGACGACCAGGACGGTCATCGAGCAGTCCCCGGCGCAGGCGCGGGCGGGTCTCTAGGGGGGCGCCCGCACCTCTTATTCGCGCGGGCCAGCGTTCGCCTTGCGGATGCGCCGGCCCTCAGCGACGGTCTGCATCTCCTTCAGGGCGGCTTTCTGGCTCTTCTTGGTTCCGCGAGGCGGAAGCTGAATGTTCTGCTCGGCAATGATGCCCGCCTGCAGCTGGCGGCCGCGTTCGAGTTCGGCGTCGAACTCCGCACCGAGCAGCAAAGCCAGGTTGGTCAGCCACAGCCACAGCAGGAAAATGACGATTCCAGCGAGTGAACCATAGGTTTTAGCGTAGTTCGAGAACGTCGTGACGTAGAAGCCGAATCCCAGGGACGCGACGACGATCGCAACGAGGGCGACCAGCGCCCCGAGGCTCAGCCAGCGAAACTTTGGCTGGCGCACGTTCGGCGTGAAGTAGTACAGCACCGCGATCAGCAGCACGACGGTGGCCGCAAGCACCGGCCACTTGGCAATGGACCAGGCCAGCTGCACGGTCTGGCCGAGGCCGAGGGCGGCGCCGACGGCATCCGTTATGGGACCGGAAATGGCCAGAATCAACACAACGACGAGCAGCAGGGTGATGCCGATGACGGTGACGAGCAACTGAGTGGGCTTGAGCCTCAGAAATGACCGGCCCTCGTCGATCTCGTAGATGCGGTTCATGGCGCGGCTGAACGCTCCGACGTAACCGGATGCCGACCAGATCGCGACCGCGATCCCCGCCACCAGGGCGAACCCGGCGGAGGGCGACGTGCTGAACTGTTCGATCGGCCCCCGAATAACATCGAGGGCGTCGCCGGGAGCGACCGAGGCGAGAATCGTCAGCAGGGTCTCGGCGGACTGCCGCCCCTGCCCGAACACGCCGAGCAGTGAGACCAGGGCGATGAGCATTGGAAACAGCGACAGCACGGCATAGTAGGTGAGCGTCGCAGCAATGTCGGTGCACTGGTCGGTGCCGAATTCGCTGAGTGTGCGTTTGAAGACGTACTTCCAGGAGGTCTTCGTGACCTCGGCCGGCGTATTCGGCTTGCGGTCGTCATCGGGGGGAGGGGCGTCGGTGAGTTCCTGGCTTTGGCCCGTGTCTGCCATGAAAGTCTCCTGCTCGGGTGTGTGAAGCCGGGGTCGCTCTCGATAGGGCGATCACGATTCCGGACGGTGAAAATCTACTGCGTTCTGACCATTTTCAGGGTGCGCCGAGCGCTTGGTTTCGCCAGCGTCCGTTCTCCGAAAATCGGCCACAGGACCTGAGGTAGGTGCGCGGCCGGCTGTCGTGCCGACCGCGCACTGGGGTGAACTACTTCTTGAAGACGTCCTTGACGTCTTCGCCGACCTTCTTGGCGCTCGCCGCGGTCTGGTCGGCGCGTCCTTCGGCAACCTTGGAGTCGTCGTTGGTGGCCTTACCCACGGCCTCGGTGGCCTTGCCCTTGAGGTCCTGCGCGGCGTTTTTCATCTTGTCTGCTGCACTCATGGTGTTCTCTCTTTCGTGAGGTGTTTCTGGGGGGCTGTTCGGCGCGGAAGCGCTGAACGTAAGTCGGGGTGGGCGCCGGTGAGAGGCATCCGCGGAGAATTAAGTAATGCGCGTCGTGCGACTGGTACGCACCCGGAAGCCTCCACTGATCTGCACAAGGGCGGGGATGCGCAGGCCGAGGAGTTCGTCGAGGGCAAGCACGGCCTGTTCCACGATGCGCACGACGTCGGTCGGGGAGGTGCCGCGTCGACAGGTCACCGAGACTTTGAGTACAGCGTCGCGGGCCACCCGGTAGGTCGAGACGCGGGTCGAGAGAAATTCCGGGCGCTCGCTGAGCGCGTTCTGCAGCGCTTGCTCGGCGACCGCCGAATCAACCTGTGTGGTGCCCCAGTCCGTGGTGTGTTCACTGATCAGGTAGCCGGAATGGCCGCGGCCCTGCCGCAGAATGAAACTGAGCAGCAGGCCGACGATGGCCAGCAACAGGGCGAGGGCAACAAACCAGATCCAGCTATTCTGCGTGTCGCCGAGCGGCGTGGATTGGAGCCAGCCGGTGACCGTGCCGCCAGCCGTGTCAGTGACCGAGGCCCAGGCATCCCGCAGTGTCGCTTGCGTTGCGAGCAGGCCGAGCAGAGCGGACACGGCCAGCAGCACCAGCCCGGTCACAAAAATGACGCTGCGGTTGAGCGCGCGGTTGGTGTTGTTCACGTTCCGACCTTTCCGCTGCGGGCCACGACGACCCGAGTCTGCAGCGTCGGTCGCAGACGCAGGCCATCGAGCTGGTCGTGCACGGCCTGCTGCACCGAGTCGCGCTGCACCGGCTGCCCCGATGTCGGCACTAAATGCACGGTGGCGAGGCGACGAGAGATGCTGACGCGGGTGCTGTCGGGGTCGATGCCGCCCACGCGAGCGGCGCGCCCGGCCAGGGCGGATGCGATCACCTCGTCATCGACGACGGTCACCGTGCGCTCCGAATCGATCAGGTGCCGTGCCCGGCGCCCGGGTGTGACCGCGACGACCAGCAGCACGATGGCGAGGAGGGAGCAGGCGAGCGCGATGGCGGTGAGTAGCGGAGCAGGCACGGCCGAAACGGATGCAACACCGGCAGCCAGTTCGGCTGGGGTCACGAGCAGGGGCGGCTGGTCGATCAACAGCAGCACAATCTCGGTGCCTAGCCAACCGCAGAGCAGAATAACGACGATGGCCACGGCAATGGCGGCCGCTGACCGCGGCGAGTGCAGTTCACGCCGGCTGATGCGCCCGTAAATCGGTGTCATCGGCTCCGAAGACCGGTCGGCCGGTACCGAGTTCATTGCACCCTTCGTTCCTGTTGAACGCCAATGCCGGTCAGCCGCACGGTGACCCGGCCGACATCGGCGCCGGTCAGTTCTCCGACGCGGCGTCGAATCTCCGCTTGCGACTGGGCCGACCTGGCCAGAATCGTGCCGCCTGTGCGCGCGATGACGGCTGGTTCGCGGGTGATGCGGGAGAGGGGAACGACGCGGATGGTGGTGCTGATCGTGAGCGAGAGCCTGCCGTGGTCATCGCCGAGTTCCACGCCGACGTGACCGGAGGGAACGCCGAGCGATTCCGCAGTGACCATCGAGACGACCTGGCGCAGGGCCCGAGGCGCGATGCGGGTGCGGCCGCGCGTCGGGGGAGGCGCCACGGTCGTGGCCGGAGCGCCGTCGTGAGGTGGGTTCGGTGCCGCGCCGCCGAGAAACCAGTCCTTTGCGGTGTCGGTCGTAATGCTCACGATGATGAACGCTTTCCCTGGAATGCTCCGATCAGTGAGCCGAGGTCAAGGCGGCCGTCGATCACGCGGCCGACCAGGGCGCCGACCAGCATGGACAGGGCAACAAACAGAAACGCCCAGAAGCCCAGAATCACCCAGGTCAGGGCGAGAATCGCACCGACCAGCATTCCAGTTCGGGTTGCGCTAGTCACCGCAGTGCGGCTTTGTTCGGCTCAGCGTCGGCATCGTCGCTGGGCAGGTGAATATCGATGATTGTCACGTTGACCTCGGTGACCTCGAGGCCGACGAGGTCTTCAATGGCGCGAATAACGCTCGAGCGGATATCGTCGGCCACCTGCTGCAGCTGCACGGGGTACTCGGCGACGATCGTCACGTCTACGGCGACCTGCGTTTCGCCCACCTCCACCGAGATGCCCTGGCTCACATCGGTATTGTTCATTGCCTCGCGGATCGCGCCGAGGGCGCGGGCCGCGCCGCCGCCGAGAGCGTGCACACCGGAGACTTCTCGGGCGGCGATGCCGGCCACCTTGGCCACGACGCCGTCGTTGATGATGGTTTTTCCGGTTCCGGTAGCTGACTCACCGGCCAGCGGTGTGCTGATCGGGGCGCCGCTGCGCGGGGACGTGCTCGACGATGCGGGGCCGTTGGTGTCGATGAGGTCCATGGAAAAAGCTCCTTCGGGTAGGGCCGTCTGGTCAAGCCAGAACGGATTGTTACCTGTATGACGAAACTTGTGGCATATTCGTCACGCGAAGATGAGAAATATTTCGGAACTGTTTGCCCGAGGAGGGGATGTGCCCGGCAGAGTGCGTGAGCAGGTTGCGTCACCGCTCGATGCGGCCGCCGACCAGATGCTCGCCGACCGCGCTCGCGACGGCGACCTGCGTGCCTTCGAGGTTCTCGTTCGCCGGTACGGCCCGCTCATGCGGGTCTACGCGACCCGGGTTCTCGGCTCAAATGACGAAACCGACGACGTGGTGCAGGAATCATTCATCACGGCCTGGCAGCACCTCGGCACTCTCGAAGACGGCAGCGCTGTCAAGAGCTGGCTGATGCGCATTGTCAGCCGTAAGAGCATCGATCGGCTGCGCACTCGACGCCCGCACGTCAATATCGACGAAACGGATGCCCCGGCGCCGGAGAGTAGCGCCCCGCACGCCCGCGTTGAGGTTGAGTCCCAGACCGAGGCGCTCGCGCGGGTACTCGCGGCTCTTCCCGAGGATCAACGGCGCTGCTGGACCCTGCGCGAACTTGCGGAATACAGTTACGGTGACATTGCCGCCGAACTGAACCTTCCGCTCTCGACGGTGCGCGGACTTCTGGCCCGGGCTCGCAAGACCCTACTTCGACAGATGGAGGACTGGCGATGACCGAACTGACACCGGCGAACCGGCGCTTTCTCGCATTCGACCTCGACGGCACCGAGCGGGAACAGGCTGGCCTGAACGGCCATACCATCGAGCAGCTCAGCGACTACCTTGATCATGGCCGACTCCCCGCCGACCCGGGCATCGACGATTCGCCCGACTGTGAGATCGCGCTGCGTGGCCTCGAACGACTGCGTCGGGCACAGCGGTCACTGCTCGAGCGAGACCTCGAACGTGAATCCCGGCGCGACGACAGCTGGGTGTCGTCCATTCTCAACAACATCACGCTAGAGGCCCATGCCGGCCGCGAGATTCCGCTGACCCATCCGTCTCCGACCGCCCGCCTCGTCGTGACGGAGGGCGCTGTGCGCGGCATCCTGAGGGAAACCGGCGACCGAATGCAGAACGTGTTCGTCGGCCGATGTGTGCTGGTTGGGGACGTCAGCGTGCCCGGCACGCCGATCTCCATTCGGGTCGATGTGACCGTATTTCCGGGTGAGAATATACCGCTGCTGGCCGATCAACTGCGACACGCGATGTATGCCGCTTTGAGCAAATATACGGAGCTGGTCGTGGTGGCCATTGATATCACTGTGAGCGACCTGCAGTCGCTGCCCGAAGCATCCGCTCACGAACAGGAGAACCAATGACCACGGACCCTGCCTCTTTCGACCAGCTGGACATATTGGTGCGCCGGGTACCCGGTGTTGCCGCGCTGTATCCGGCCGGGTCGATAGTGGCCACCGTGCTCACCGCCACGCTCGATGCGGTCGCCCATCGAGCGCCCGCAGCGCCCCTGGTACTCATCGATCAGCACGCCGACGGCGTTCGGGTCACGGCCAAGATCGGCATCGGAGCGGCGGAGTCCTCTCGGGACGTGAGCGGTCGGGTGCACGACGCGATCGCCGCGCATCTCGAGCGGGGCGGCAACCCGCCGGTCGTACAGATCGTCGTGATCGTGGCCAGCGTGAGGCTGAGCGTCTAGCCGATGACGGGCAGCCGTGCTAGCGTGCCCCGATGAAGCAGAGAGAGATGTTCCTTCAAGCGGATGCCGCGTTGCGCTCCGTCGTCGACCGACTCACTCCCGAGCAGCTCGCCCTGCCGGCGCCGGCCGAGTGGTCGCGAAAAAAAGACCCGACCCTGCGTGACATTCTCGCGTCGCACGCCGAAGATGAAGCCTGGTTGCCCGCAGTGCTCGCGGGACGCACGATCGAGGAGGTTGGCGACACGTACAAGGGTGATCTGCTCGGTGACGATCCGATCGGCCACTACGATCGCATCAATGAGGCTACGACGGCCGTGGTGACGGGTGACCTCGACCCCGATCGGGTCGTGCATTTGAGTTACGGCGACTACTCGCTCGCCGAGGCGCTGCAGCACACTGCCCTGTACCGGGCTTTCCAGGCCTGGAGTATCGCCAAACACGTGGGCCTACAGTATTCGCTGCCCGATGTGCTCGTGGAAAACCTGTGGGAGCAGATCGCGCCGGACATTGAACTGTGGCGAAGTTTTGGGGTGTTTCCCCCCGAAGTTCCGGTGCCGGAGAACGCGAATCGTGAGGTTGCGCTGCTCGGCAAGACTGGGTACTGGCGCGAATAGAAACGCTAGACGCCGACCGCCATTCGCACGCCGAGCGCGATCATGACAACGGCGATGAAGCCGTCGAGCACGCGCCAGGAGGCTCGCTTTGCGAAGAAAGGTCGAAGCATCCGTGCGCCGAAACCGAGCGCGAAGAACCAGACGAAGCTCGCCGTGATTGCCCCAGCGCCCCACCACCAGCGCTCGTTCGCCCCCTGTTGGTTAGCCACCGATCCGAGAAAAATCAGGGTGTCGAGGTAGACGTGCGGGTTGAGCCAGGTGAGCGCGATGGTCGTCACCACGGCGGCCTTGGTGCCGATCTGGGTCGTCGCCGCCGCGACGAGCACGCCGGGGCGGAAGGCGCGCACGGCGGCGAACACACCGTAGGTAAGCAGAAAGCCAACGCCGAGCACCTGCACGATGACCAGAGCGACCGGGGCGGCTCGAATGAGAGCGCCGATTCCCACGATGCCGGCCAGAATGAGCACGGCGTCGGACACCGCACAGATCAGCACAGCAGCGAACACGGTGCGGTTCCGCCCCGCAATGCCGAGCCGCAAGATATATGCGTTCTGGGCGCCAATCGCGATGATGAGCGCGAGTCCGGTGCCGAAACCGAACATGGCGGGCAGGATTGTGTCGGCGAGGGTCATTTCTTGCCTATTCTAGGGCGCGCTATTCGGGGGCGACGCCGTTGTAGAAATGCTCGAACACCATGCTCGTACGGGTCGAAGCGACCGCGGGATTGGCTGAGAGATTGTCCAGCACGAAATCGCGCACATCGTCGGTATCCCGGGCCGACAGGTGAATGATGAAGTCCTCGGACCCGCCGAGAAAATATAGCTGCACGACGCGCGGCATCACCCGGATCGAATCGCGAAAGGCCGGGATGTGCGTGCGGGCGCCTGCGCGAATGCTCACGCTGATCAGCGCCTGCAGGCCCAGTCCGATCGCTTTCGGGTCGACCATGGCAGTAAAGCCCGTGACGATTCCGCGGCTGACCAGCGAGCGCACCCGGGAGACGCAGGTGGATTCAGCGATACCAGCCGCGCTGGCCAGCCGGCTGTTGGTGGTGCGGGAGTCGGCCTGCAACGCTGCGACCAGGATGCGATCGACCTCGTCAAGGGTTTCGACCACCCGAATCCTCTTCGTTTCTGCCATCTCACATCTCCTGCCAGCCGCATATTCAGTGGAATATTTTTGAAGTCTGGCAGATTCTACGGATTTTACCTAGCCGAAACGAATCAATAGCAGTCTTACCCCTATCACCGCCGATGCGTTCGGCACTGGCAACCCGAAACGGAGCAGACATGTTGGTCGGCATTCCCACTGAGATTAAGAATAATGAGAACCGCGTGGCGATCACTCCGGCCGGTGTTCACGAGCTCACTCGCCGCGGCCACGACGTCGTCATTGAGAAGGGCGCCGGGCTGGGCTCCAGCATCACCGACGATGCTTTTCGGCTCGCCGGGGCGTCCATTCTCGACACCGCCGCCGAAGTCTGGGCCGCCGCCGACCTGCTCCTGAAGGTCAAGGAGCCCATTGCCAGCGAATACCCGATGATGCGCCCTGGGCAGGTGTTGTTCACCTATCTGCACCTCGCGGCATCCGCTGAATGCACGCAGGCTCTGATCAAGTCTGGTACGACCGCGATCGCCTATGAGACCGTGCAGCTTCCCGACCGCAGCCTGCCGCTGCTCTCGCCGATGAGCGAGGTCGCTGGCCGACTCTCGGTGCAGGTCGGTGCGTACCACCTGATGAGCGCCAACGGCGGCAGCGGAATTCTGCTCGGCGGTGTTCCGGGAACCCCAAAGGCCAAGGTCGTCGTGATCGGCGGCGGCGTCGCCGGCGAGCACGCCGCGGCCAACGCGCTCGGCATGGGCGCCGACGTGACCATCATCGATCTGTCGCTCGCTCGCCTGCGCCAGCTCGAGGCCCGTTTCAATGGTGAGATCCAGACGCGCGCGTCGACCCAGTACGAGATCGCCGAACAGGTGCGGGAGGCCGATCTTGTCATCGGCTCCGTGCTCATTCCGGGTGCGCAGGCCCCCAAACTCGTCACCGACGCCATGGTCGCCTCGATGAAGCCCGGCTCCGTGCTCGTGGACATCGCGATCGACCAAGGCGGTTGCTTCGAGGGATCGCACGCCACCACGCACGACAATCCCACCTTCGCCGTGCATGACAGTGTCTATTACTGCGTTGCCAACATGCCCGGCGCAGTGCCGGCCACGTCGACCCGCGCCCTCACCAACGCCACCCTGCCCTACGTCGTCGCGCTGGCCCAAAAGGGCTGGAAGAAGGCCATCGCCGAAGACGCCGCTCTCGCCCAGGGCCTCAACGTGCACAACGGCCGCATCACCAACGCGCACGTCGCAGCTGCCTTCCACGCCGAACTGCTGACGGTCGCCGACGCGATCGCCTGAGCCCGTGGGTCAGGACGTTGCGGCGATGACCCGGTGCAACGCATCGCGCAGGCGGAGTAGGTCGTCAAGCGGCAGGTTGAGCGCTTCGACGACCCGCGGCGGGATGGTTTCGGCCACCGCGCGCAGGTCCAGTCCTCGGTCGGTCAGGGTGATATCGAGCGTGCGTTCGTCGGCCTCCCTGCGGTGCCGCCGCACGTAGCCGGTGGCTTCGAGCCGCTTGAGCAGGGGGGAAAGGGTCGCCGGCTCGAGGTGGAGGGTCTGGCCGAGGCCCTTGAGCGTGCGCGGGCTCTCGTCCCACAGCGCGAGCAGGACCAGATACTGCGGATGCGTTAGCCCGAGTGGCTCCAGAATGGGCCGATATAGCCCTATGACATCGCGCGAGGCGATGGCCAGGGCGAAGCAGACCTGGCTGTCGAGGGCGAGGGGGTTGTCAATCGTTGGCGATGTCATGGCGCCACCGGTTGGTCTGAGCGGGTCCGATCTGCTTGGCGCACTGCCTGCGCCCGTGCGCGGCTGTCCGGTCTGTGCCCAGCCAATGGAGCAGCACGACATCGACCGCAGTGGCGAGCGAACCCAGCTCCACTGCCCGGTCACGCTGCACTAGCCTGTCGTGTCGGGCGGATGCCAGGCCCGGTCCCAAGGGTCTCTTCGCACGGGCAACAGCCGTCTGCCATGGGCTAGTCTGGCGCCAATCACGGGAGATTAATGTCCACGACGGCAGACCGCACTGACCTGAATAGTTCACAGCTCGACCTCGCGATCGCCGAGCTAGTCGAAGGAAGCGAGCGGTGGGGGGCGACCCCGCTCGCGGCGCGCGGCGAGCTGCTGGCGCGCACCGCAGCATCCGTTTCTGATGAGGCCGAGCGCTGGGTGGCTGCTGCGGCCCGCGCCAAAGGTTTAGACCCGTCGTCGGTGCTGATCGGCGAAGAATGGCTGACCGGACCGTACGGAGTGCTCACCTCGTTGAACGCACTCGGTCGTACTCTGCGGGCGCTCAATTCCGGGCGCAGCCCGCTCGCCGGCCAGAGATTCGGGCGGGCGCCGGGCGGGCGCGTCACCGTTTCCGTCCTGCCGCACAATGCGTGGGACGGGCTGCTTCTCCACGGATTCAGCGCCCGGGCCTGGCTGCGGCCCGGCGTCACCGTGGGGCGGGCCCGTGTATCGGCAGGGTTGGGCCAACTCGCTCCGACAGTGGCCAGTGGGGTCGGTCTCGTTCTCGGTGCCGGCAACATCAGCTCGATCGCCCCGCTCGATGTGCTGTACGAGCTCGTGGCGCACAATCGGGTCTCCATACTCAAACTCAATCCCACCTTCGACAACCTGCTGCCGATCTACCGGGCCGCCCTGGCCCCGCTCATCGAGCAGGGGCTGCTGCGCATCGTCACCGGTGGCGCCGACGTGGGCGATTACCTTGCCCACCACTCCGGTATCAGCCACGTGCACATCACCGGCAGCGCGGCCACCCACGACTCGATCGTGTTCGGCGGGTCCAAGACTCCCCGCCTCGGTAAACCGATCAGCAGTGAACTCGGCGGAGTCTCCCCGATCATCGTGCTGCCAGGCCGATGGAGCCCGCAGGACCTGCGCTACCAGGCCGAACACGTGGCCACCATGCGGCTGCACAACGGCGGCTACAACTGCATCGCCGGGCAGGTGCTCGTGCTCAGCGCCGACTGGCCCCAGAAGCGCGCATTTCTCGACGCGGTCGCCGCTGCCCTCGCTGCCGCCCCGCCACGACCGGCCTGGTATCCCGGCAGCGACGAGCGGATGCGAGCGGCCAGTGCTGCCTACCCGGCCGCGCAATCAATTCCCGGCGGGCGCCTACTCGTAGCGGCATCCGCTTCGACCGAAGATATGCTCGCCACGGAATATTTTGCGCCGGTTCTGGGGGTCGTCGAACTACCCGGCGCCGGCCAGGCCTTTCTTGACTCGGTGGTGGAGACCGTCAACCGCGACTTTCTAGGCACTCTCGGCGCCAATATTCTCGGGGTGCCGGCCACAATCCGGCGGCTCGGGGCGGGGTTCGAGCAGGCCGTGGCGCGCCTGCGCTACGGAACGATCGCGATCAATGCCTGGACCGGCGTGGGCTTTCTGTCGGCGGCGGCGCCGTGGGGCGCGTTTCCCGGGCATACGCTCGACAACGTGCAGAGTGGAATCGGCGTGGTGCACAACGCCCTGCTGCTTGACGACGTCGAGCGCACCGTCGTGCGGGGACCTTTTCGGCCGTTTCCGCGCTCGGTGCTGCATGGTGAATGGGCGCTGTTGCCGAAGCCGCCATGGTTCGTGTCGTCTCGAAGTGGCACGCTGACCGCCCGTCTGCTGACCGACTTCGCCGCCCACCCGTCGGCGCGCAAGCTGCCGCGCATCCTCGCAGCCGCCTTTCGGGCCTGAGCGGGTGCAATAGATTGGCAGCACACCCAACGATGCAAGGATCACTATGACTGGCTGGCGACTGCGCGACTTTCACTCCGACGATCTGGACGGCATTCTGCGCCTCTGGGAAGAGATCAAGGCCTCGGACACAGAGCCGGTCTACGGCCTCTCCGAGGTGCTCGCCTCCTGCCAGAAGGATCACGCCGTCGTTGCGGTGCACGGCGATGAGGTCGTCGGCGCAGCCGTCGGCCGCGCTGCTCATGCGCAAGGCTGGATCGTATTTTTGGCGACCGCTGAAAGCTGGCAGAGCCAGGGCATCGGCACGGCCCTGCTCGCCGCCCTCGAGACCCGGATGGCCCCGCACGGCATGACCAAACTGTCAGCGCTTATGCCCGAATCGGAGACGAACGTCGATCCCTTTCTCAACCGCGGTTTCGAGGTGAAAAAGAACCTGCGCTACTTCGAGCGGCACATTCCCGTGCAGCGGGAGGAGCTCAAGCTGCTCGGTGAACTTGGCGGGCGAGTGCTGCCGCGCGACCTGTGGCAGAAGGTCGGCGGAATGGCACGGGAGAAGGAACTGCTCGAACGTCGCCTGGTCATGCCCCTGGCCAAGCCAGACCTGGCCGAGCAGTACGGTGTGTCGCCGCCGAAGGCCGTTGTGCTGTTCGGCCCTCCGGGCACCGGAAAGACCACCTTTGCCAAGGCGATCGCCTCCCGCCTGGAGTGGTCGTTCGTCGAGGTTTTCCCATCCCGTCTCGCCGCCGACCCGCAGGGCCTCGCCGGCGCATTGCGGGAAACCTTTTTGAAGATCGCCGAGCTTGAGCACGCGGTGGTGTTCATCGACGAGGTCGAGGAAATCGCCTCCCAGCGCTCGGGCGAACCGCCGTCGGCCATGCAGGGTGTGACCAACGAGCTGCTCAAGATCATCCCGGCATTCCGCGAACAACCCGGTCGCCTGCTGGTCTGTGCGACGAACTTCATTCGCGCGCTCGACTCCGCCTTCCTCCGCCACGGCCGCTTCGACTACGTTGTGCCGATCGGGCTGCCGGATGTCGCCGCCCGCCAGGCCATCTGGGAGCGCTACATTCCAGAAGCGGTGTCGGGCGAAGTCGATCTCGACGTTTTGGTCGAGCAGAGCGACGGGTTCTCGCCGGCCGACGTCGAATACGCGGCCCATCGAGCCTCCCAGCACGCGCTTGAGAAGGCGCTATACAAGGCCGGTGACGGACCGGTCATCAACGGCCCCAGCACCGAAGACTATGAAGTCGCGATCTCCGAGACCCGCCGAACCGTGTCCGACGAGGTCGCTGCCGAGTTCCTCGAAGACATCGAGCGGCTCGCCCGGCTCTAGCCAAGCGGATGCCCAGGCCCACCTTACGACCCTGGGCCCAGTTTCTAAACTGGGCCCAGGGTCGGGGCCCGGGCCCCGACCGAATCAGCATCCACGGTTGTCGAAGTCCCGGAGCGTTACTACCATTGCAGGCAGATCCCGTTGCCACACCCGATACCCCGCCAAGGAATCCCCGTGATCATTGAGGCCCAGGGCCTGACCAAGACCTACCAGTCCAAGAGCGGGCCGGTGCACGCGCTCGCCGGGCTCGACCTGCAGGTTCCACGCGGCACCGTCAAAGCCCTCCTCGGTCCGAACGGAGCCGGAAAGACCACCGTCGTGAAGATGCTCACGACCCTGATTAGACCGGATGCCGGGACCGCCGTCATCGACGGAATCGACGTCATCCGCCACCCGAAATCGGTGCGGCGCATTATCGGGGTCTCCGGACAGTACGCCGCGGTCGACGAGAACCTGACCGGATTCGAGAACCTGGAGATGGTTGGTCGTCTCTACCACCTGGGCGGAGCGGCTGCCCGCAGGCGGGCTCAGGAGCTCATCGACCTGTTCGAGCTGACCGCCGCTGGCAACCGGCCCGTCAAGGGGTTCTCCGGCGGTATGCGGCGGCGCATCGACCTTGCCGGCGCCCTGGTGATCAACCCCAAGGTGCTCTTTCTCGACGAACCGACGACCGGGCTGGACCCGCGCAGCCGCATCGCCCTGTGGGATGTCATCAAGCACCTCGTTGCCGACGGCACGACCGTGCTCCTCACCACGCAATACCTCGAAGAAGCCGACCAGCTCGCCGATGACATCGTAGTGATCGATGATGGTCGGGTCATCGCCGAGGGCACCTCGGATCAACTCAAGGCCCAGATCGGCGGGCACCGCGTTGTGGTGGCGCTGGTCGATGCCGCCGACGGCGGGACTGCCCGCGAGATCCTCGCCCGTCACGGCTCGGGTGAGCCCTCGATGTCGACCGACGGCCGCGGAGTCGAGGTAGCCGTCACGGACGGCCCGACCGCGCTGCAGAACATGCTCTCGGACCTCCGTGCGGCGCAGGTCAACCTGCACGATGCCGGCATGCGACGCCCCACCCTTGACGACGTTTTCCTCAAGCTCACCGGGCACAAGGCAGATCTGGATGCGACCGACGACGACACGGATGCCGGCGGCCCCAAGCTGTCGAAGCGAGCGCAGGCCAAACGGGACCAGGCACGCGCGACGGATGCCGACGCCACCGATTTGGAGAAGGTGACATGAGTCCCCGACATTCCGCCGTTACACCCGAGCCCGTTACGCCTGAGCCGGCCGGATTCGAGCAGGCCCGCGAGCTCAGCGAATCTCGGGTGGGCACCCTGCCACCGCTGCCCACGTGGAATCCGTTCTCGCTCTGGTATTCCGACGGCTGGACCGTCACCAAGCGCAATCTGATCAAGATCAAGCGTTCGCCCGACATGCTCGTGTTCGCCGTGATCCAGCCGATCATGTTCGTGCTGCTGTTCAGTCAGGTCTATGGCGGTGCCATCGCGGTCGAGGGCAGCGACTACACCCAGTTCCTCATGGCCGGCATCTTCGCTCAGACCGTCGTGTTCGGGGCGACATTCTCCGGCGCCGCCATGGCGCTCGACCTGAAAGAGGGCATCATCGACCGGTTTCGGAGCCTGCCGATGAACGCATCCGCTGTGCTGATCGGTCGCACAAACGGCGACCTCGTGCTGAATACCATCTCCATGGTCATCATGATGGCGACCGGCCTCGCGGTTGGCTGGCGGGTCACCACCTCGCCGGTCGAGTTCCTGGCCGGAGTCAGCTTGCTGTTGCTGTTCGGTTACGCATTCAGCTGGGTGATGGCGCTGCTCGGTATGAGCGTGAAAAGCCCGGAGGTCATCAACAATGCATCGTTTTTGATTCTTTTTCCGCTGACCTTCGTCTCGAACGCTTTTGTGCCGAGCGAGACCCTGCCGACTCCGCTTCGTGTCTTTGCCGAGTGGAACCCGGTGTCGTCGCTCGTGCAGGCCGTGCGGCAGCTGTTCGGCAACCTTGGCACCGCCCCGGTGCCGGATATCTGGACCATGCAGAACCCGATTCTGACCGTGCTGATCGGCATCACCGTGATGCTGCTCGTGTTCGTGCCGCTGTGTATTCGCAAGTTCGCGTCGATCAGCTCCCGCTGACCGGCCCCGCTTCACCGACGAAGGAGCTACTCTCATGACCCAGCACCAGGCCGAACACGCCGTCGGTATCATCGACGGCTTCAGCGGATTTGCCGTTTCCGACCTCGACGCCGCCCGCACTTTCTACGCCGAGACCCTCGGACTCGACGTGACGGTGGGGGAGATGGGCATGCTGCGCATTGCCTTGCCCGGCGGAGCAACCGTCATCGTCTACCCGAAGCCCGATTTCGTGCCGGCCACCTATACGATTCTGAATTTTGCGGTAGCCGACCTCGACGCGACGGTCGACGAACTCACCGAACGCGGTGTGGAATTTCTGCGCTACGAGGGCTTCGAGCAGAACGACAAGGGAATCGCCGCCGGCGGAGGGCAGGGGCCAGACATCGCCTGGTTCACCGACCCGTCGGGCAACATTCTGGCGGTGCTGAAGAACCCGTAGTGGCAACGGCCTAGCGGCCGCGGCTCTTGCCCTTGTTCGGGTTTTTGGTCGGACGCGTGCGGCCGGGGGAATTCTCGGTTTTCTTGCGCACGGCGGGCTTGGCCTTGGCCGCTGCCACCCGGATGGCCTTGGCTGCCGCCTTCGCCTTGTCGGTTTTCTTGGGTTTGCGCGGCGGTTTCGACGGGCGGCCGTCGCTGCGCGCGGGCCCTTCGTCGTCCTCAGCGGATGCCGTGGCGTCGGCCGCCGTGCCGGCATCCGTTCGCGAACTCGCCTTGGAGCGCCCACGTACGATTCCGATGAACTCTTCGATGTCGTCGGTGGTCTCCCGGGTGATCCAGGCGAGGGCGATCTGGGTGTCGGCCACGTCGGTGACCGGGCGGGAGACGACGTCTTTGCGGCCGTACAGCCGGGCGATCGAATGCGGCACGATGATGATGCCGACGCCGGCGGCAACCTGCTCCATGGTCTCGTCGAGGTCTCGCATGGGCGGCAGTGCTCGGCGGCTGCCGTCCCGAACCTCGTCGGCCACGTCCCGCCACTCCGGCACATCGTCGGGGTTCTGCAACAGGTGTTCGCCGGCCAGATCGGCCAGCAGCACCGTCTCGGCCTGCTCGATTTCGTGGTCCTTCGACGCGACCACGACCGGAATCTCGTTGTACAGGTTGATGACGCTCAGATTGGTGTCGTCGATCGGCAGGCGCACGAGGCTGATGTCGGCCCGGCCGTCGTGCAGCACCGCGATCTGCTCCGGGGATTCCGTGCGAAACACGGTGAGGGGCACGTCGGCTCGGCGGTCATTCCAGATGCGAGTCCACTTTGTGGGGGTGACACCGGCGACGAAGGCGATGGAAAAGCTCACCGGCATCCTTTCTCGTAGTAGTTGAGTGCGCGATTTGCCCAAACGAGGGCCCTCTCAGGCTATACGCTTGAACAATGAGTTCCGAGAAGAAGCCCCAGACCATGAAGCCCGCCACGGCGGCCCAGAAACTCGGGATTCTGCTCGACGCGGCACCGGCCGAGTTCCAGACCGAATTCGTCAGCCGCACCGAGCTCGCCGAACTGATGGCGAACCCGCCGGAATGGCTCACCCTGCTGCGCACCAATGGGCCGCACCCTCGCCAGGTTGTCGCTGCCAAGCTGGGCGTTTCGATCTCCGGCCTGGCGCGCAGTGAGATCACCGACCCGCTGACCACCGCCGAAATTGCGGCTCTGCTGCAGCAGCCGCCGGCGTGGCTCGTGCTTGAACGTTCTACCCAGGCCGGCGTGCGCGCCGACCAGATCGCGGTCAAAGACCGCGATGCCCACCGCGCAGCCAAGAAGGCGCACGTCGAACGCCAGGCCGCCCAGGAGCAGGCCAAGCGCGACCGCTGATTTCTTTCTGACTGACCGCGTTCAGGCGCTCGGTTTTACCGCGCTCGCCGCATACTGAACGTTCAGAAAGTTGACGACGTCGCCGAGTTCGGTCTGCGAGATCGAGTGGGCAAGTCCCTCATAGATGCGCTCGGTGAGCGTGCTATGGCCGGGCAGCCACGCCTGGGTGCGCTCTACTGCGCTGACCGGAATGACACCGTCGGCGGTGCCGCGGCCCCAAAATACCGGAGCCGGCTGCTCGGCCAACGCGGCGTCGCTGGCTTGCGGGCCGGTCGCGACGAACCCGGAGAGACTTACTGCGAAGCTGAACCGATTTGGCGAAGCGCGCAGTAGTTCGAGCGCCATGGCGCCGCCCTGTGAGAATCCGAGCAGCCCGACAGACGGAGGCTGCTGCGGCAGGGCATCAAGCCAGGCGAGCACGGCGCTGACGGCGGCGGTGACGGCGGCCGGGTCGGGACTGCCCGGTTCACTGATCGGAAACCAGGCCCAGCCGTCACCAATTGGCAGTGGCGCGCGCAGTGGCGCGCGCAGGGCCGCGATCACCGGCTCGAGCGGCAGGTGCGGGGCCAGCGAGAACAGGTCGTCCTCGTGCGAGCCGTAGCCGTGCATGATAACTAACAACGGGCGGTCAGCCTGGTCGGCGCCGGTGGCCGACCAGAGCACTGCGGCGTTGTCGATGGGGGTGTTGACAGTCATGGAGTCCTCCCGGGGTTCGCGACCTGTCGGCCGCTTGTCCATACTTTCATCTCTGTGCCCGCGATTTGCGCCTGGCCGGCGATCGTGGGCACCTCTGCCGGTCGCGGGTGGGGGAATAACTCCTGCAGAAAACTGGCACGAGTCGCCAGATTGGTCTAAAACACTCGCGAGCCAAACAGACACCGCACGAATTGCAGGAGTTACGCGCGCAGCGTCGGGGAAACCGCCGTTCGGTAACGGTGCGGTGCGAGTGCGCGCGCGGTGGCCACGTAAGACAGAATGGCACTATGAGCGTGCGAACCCCTGACCCAGACCCGGACTGGACGCCGAAGCCCCCCGCGGGAGCCCCGAACACGAATCCGGGCTGGCTGAAAGACGTCGAACTCGCCGAGATTCGCCGGCGGCTACCCATCCTCTACATCGAGGCCGTGCCCGTTCGGGTGGACGGCCTCGGTCAAGTCGTGGAGGTCGGCGTGCTGCTGCGCGCCCGCCCAACCGGCGAAATGACCCGCACCCTGGTCTCTGGCCGCGTGCTCTACGGCGAAACCCTGAGGGACGCACTGTTTCGTCACCTCGAAAAAGACCTCGGGCCGATGGCTTTTCCGCAGTTGCCGACCAGCCCCGTGCCATTCACGGTCGCTGAGTACTTTCCCATGCCCGGAATTACCGCCTACACGGATGACCGCCAGCACGCCGTCTCGCTGGCCTACGTCGTTCCCGTCAGCGGTACCTGCGACCCCCGCCAGGACGCGCTTGAGATTACCTGGATGACCCCTGCGGAGGCGGCATCCCCTGGCGTATCAGCCGAAATGGAAGGCGGCCGCGGCACCCTGCTGCGTGCAGCCCTCGCCTCGGTCGGCCAGCTGTACTGACGCTTCGGAGTGTCGCGGCCTCGCGGCACTCCCACAAGAAGCCGGCACTGATTCTAACCAGTGCCGGCTTCTCTAACGCGTGCCGCGAGGGAGTAGCTGGGCCACAGCATCCGGTTTGACGGCCCGGCCGCTATTTGGACGGCGGCAGCGCCGAACCGAGGCCAAGCGTGTCGAGGAACAGGCGCACGTAGCGGTCGACATCGACGTCAAGCGCGACCTCCGCGGCCTCCCAATCGCCGACCAGACCGTGTACGACGTCCTCGCCCGGATGTGTGCGCTTATCGACCAGAGTCTGGCCCCGGCCGTAGCCGGAGAGCTGCACGCGCAGCGGCAGCATCGCGGTCTCAAGTGCATCCGGGTCGACCAGGGCGCACAGGGCGCCGGCATCGCCGATCAGTCCGGTGTAGTCCGAGTTGCGGCCAGACCCGAGCGCGATCCGATTGTTGAGGAGTCGACCGACAACGTGGCCGAGCGGCGAGTCGCCGTGTGCGAGAGCGACGGCGACCCGCTCGGGAATCGAGACCTGGTTGAACACGTCGAGCCCATACATGAAGGTGGGTACGCCGGAGTCGAGTACGATCGCGGCGGCTTCCGGGTCGTGCCAGACGTTGAACTCTGCGACGGCGGTGGCGTTACCGACCGTGGTGGATCCGCCCATGAAGACGATGCGTTCGATGTTGTTGACGACGTCGGGGTACTGGCGCAGCAGCAGCGCCAGGTTGGTTTGCGGGGCGAGTGCGACCAGGGTGACCGGGTGCGGGCTGGCCTGAATGAGGCGGCGCATGAGCTCGATCGAACTGATCGACTCCGCCTGCCGGTCACTCGGCGCCAGCTGCAGCGTGCCGAGGCCGCTTTCTCCGTGCACGTGCGCGGCTGACCTGGCCGGTTCAAGCAGGGGGCGTCGCGCTCCGGCGGCGACCGGGATGGTCGGGGCATCCGCGACATCGAGAATGCGCAGGGTGTTCTCGACAACGCGCTCAAGCGAGGCATTGCCGGCCACGCAACTAATGCCGAGCACGTTGATGCCCGGGTGAGCGAGCGCGAACAAAATGGCCAGGGCGTCGTCGACCCCGGTGTCAACGTCGAGAATGACAGGGATCGCCTCGGGGGCCGCGGAATGAGTCATCCGCTCACCCTATTACTTTGAATCTGCCCCCAAACTACTTCGGGGGGTTTTGGCCCACAATCGAACACTGTAGGGGGAAGTTTGCACTTGTGAGCAGATCCCTACCGAACCAGGCGTACCTCGTGCAGCGTCTCGCCGAGTACCTCTTCGTTGCGCTCGAGACCATCCGCGACGTAGCCATTTCGGGCGTAGAAGGCGTGCGCCCGGGGGTTGTCTGCGGCTACCCACAATGACGACGGGCCGGGGTCAACGACGGAATCGAAGAGCTGCTGGCCGACGCCTGAACCGTGATTGGCCTCGAGCAGGTACATGAAGAACAACTCGTTTGGGGTGGGATGGTCCCCGTCGCGCGTCGGCCCGCTGCCGGCGAAGCCCACGATCTCGCCATCGACGAGCACGACATGCTGGCGGTACTGCGCGCCCTGGGTCGTAAAGCGGCCCCAGAGGGCGGCCAGACGCTGCGGCCGCAACTGGGACAGGGCGGCCTGGCTGAGCAGGTGATCGTAGGTTTCATGCCAGCAGGCGGCGTGTACGCGGCCAAGGCTTTGGGCATCCGTTTCACTGACGGGTCGAACGACAACTGTGGTGTTCATGATTCGACCCTAACCGTGTTTGCGGGTGCCCCTTGACGCTCGGGTACAAAAAACGGGCCGGCCCCCGAAGAGACCGGCCCGTTTCAGCGAGCGGATGCTGCAGGCTTAGCCCTGCGAGCGACGTGGAGCCGAACGACCGGCCCCACCCGAGCTCGGTCCGCGAACGAGTCCGCCGACCTGGAGGCTGCCGACGCGGGCTCCGCCGGAACGGCCAGCGGCCGAACCGGAGCGGGGTGCGCTCGTGGACGCGCCGGCCGGACGACCGGTGCGCTCGCGGCGGGCGCCACCGGCCGAAGCCGAGTCGCTGCTGCGGCCGCGGCCGCCGTCGTTACGATCCGTGCGGGCGCCGTCCCGGCTTCCACCCGAGCGGCTGGCGCCGGCATCGCGGCCACCACGGCTGGAGTCACCGTCGCGGCTGGGGCGACCACTGCGCTCGCCCTGGGCACGGCCACCCTGTGAGCGACCACCCTGTGAGCGACCACCCTGCGACTGGCGCTGCTGCTGCGGTGCCTCGACGCGGGGAGCCGGCTTGACGTAGGCAGCGACATCGCCGACGAGGGCGTCGACGGCCGGGGAGGAGGAATCCACGCGCTGCGGGGTCACCTTGATGGCGGCCTTGCGCAACAGCGCATCGGTGTCGCGCTTCTGCTCCGGAAGTACGACGGTGACGACGTCACCCGCGCTGCCGGCCCTGGCCGTACGGCCCGAACGGTGCAGGTAGGCCTTGTGCTCGGCCGGCGGGTCAACGTGGATGACCAGTTCGATGTCGTCGACGTGCACGCCGCGAGCGGCGACATCCGTTGCGACGAGAACCTTGACCGTGCCGGCGCTGAACGCGGCGAGGTTGCGGTCACGGGCCACCTGCGAGAGGTTTCCGTGCAGGTCGACGGAGGGGATGCCCGCGTCGGTGAGGCTCTTGGCGAGCTTCTTGGCCTGGTGCTTGGTGCGCATGAAGAGGATGCGACGGCCAGAGCCGCTCGCCAGCTTCTGCACGAGGTCCTTCTTGGCGTCGACGCCGGAGACCTCGAACACGTGGTGGGTCATGGCCGAGACAAAGCTGTTGGCCTCGTCGACCGAGTGCATCACCGGGTCGTGCAGAAAGCGCTTGACGATCTTGTCAACGCCGTTGTCGAGGGTGGCGGAGAACAGCATGCGCTGGCCGGTGCCGGGCGTCTTGTCGAGAATGCGGGTGACGACGGGCAGAAAGCCCAGGTCGGCCATGTGGTCGGCCTCGTCGAGCACGGTGATCTCGATGGTGTCGAGGTTTACAAAGCCCTGCTTCATGAGGTCTTCGAGCCGGCCGGGGCAGGCTACGACGATATCGACGCCGGCCTTGAGTGCGGCAACCTGACGGCCCTGGGAGACGCCACCGAAGATGGTCGTGGTGTTGAGGCCGTAGGCCTCGGCGAGCGGGGTGATCGCGTTGGTAATCTGCGTGGCCAGCTCGCGCGTCGGCGCGAGGATCAAGCCGAGCGGGCGGCCCGGGCGGCGCTTGCCGCCGGCGAGGTTACCGCCGAGGCGGGACACCATCGGAATGGAGAAGGCCAGCGTCTTGCCGGAGCCGGTCTTGCCGCGGCCGAGTACGTCGCGGCCGTTCAGGGTGTCAGGAAGGGTGTCGACCTGAATCGGGAAGGCGGTGTCGATTCCTTGGGAAGAAAGAACCTTGACCAGGGGAGCTGGCACGCCGAGCGTGCCAAAAGTTGTAGAAACAGTGGTGGGTGTAGACAAAGTGGTGCCTTTCGGGGCATCAGTCTCCTCGCCCGTTCGAATTACCGCGCAGCGATAAGCAAACCAGGAGGATTCACATGGCGAAGGTGCCGAAGGGCACATCCGTTCGCCGTAAGAATGTTTCATTCGAAAAATCAGGTCAGCCCTGGTGGGCCGCCGGATAGAGAAGAGGGCGTTCTACGACGCAGCAAGCGCAACTACGCACTCGCAAGTGCTCCCAGTCTAGCGGATGCTGTCAAATCGGCTGCCCGCCGACCGTGCGTCGGGCACGTTGCGCCGGTAGATTTCGCGACACGCCGTAAAATCCCGCGCATCTTTACGGCGCGTCGCAGATTTACCGGTTTTGCATACGCGGATGCCGGCAGACCGGTGGTCGCGGCTTGCTGGCCGTCAGGAGTGGTCGCCGTGGTAGAGCTCGCCGACAGGCACCTCGACGTCGATAATGTTGCCGTTCTGCGGCAGGGGGCAGGCCCACATCGGGTCGTACGCGCAGGAGGGGTTGTAGGCGAAGTTGAAGTCGAGGATGAGGCTGTCGTCGCCCAGACCCGGGCCAAGGTCGGCGCCCTTGATGGTGTCGAGCAGGTAGCGTCCGCCGCCGTAGGTGCCGTCACTCTTCCCGGCCAGGGCGTCTTTCAGCGGCAGGAACAGTCCGCCGCCGTAACTCACCAGTCGCCAAACGTCGAGGGAACCGAGGTAGGGCAGCCGCACGGTGCCGACCAGGTCGAATGGCACTGTCCCGTCAGTTCCCGTTTCCACGTTCATGCGATACGGCTGTTCGGCCCGGTGCACCTCCGCCTCGAATCGCCAGTCGGGGTCATAGGCGGCAATCGGCAGCCCGGTGAATGCCGAGCGGTCGTCGGGCAGCAATGGGGACGACGGATGCCCGGCGAACAGTTCGTCTCGCCCGGAACGCCACAGTTCGTGCCCGCTCGCCGGGCTGCTCGCGCTCAACTGGCGCACTCCCGCGTACAGTCCGGTGACACGGCGACGCCAGTCGGCGATCTGTAAGGCAGCGAGGGAAGAGCTCATAGTGGCTACGCTACCGCCGAGGGCCTGATCCACACGAAGCCACCTGCTAGGTTTCGGCGTTCTCGGTGGGTAGCACCCGTTGCGACGGCGGTACGACGTCGGCCTCGTCGATGCCGATGTCGTACTGCCAGTTGGGCGCGAGATGTTTCAGGCGCAGCATGCGCCATTGCCAGAACGCCCAGAAGGTCGGCCAGAGTGCGATCGTGGCCGGGCGCCCGCGAAAAATGAGCTGGTCGCGGTATAGCGTTTTGCCGGTGCCAGCCGGGTCGGGGGCGATCGCCATGCGGTGGTCCCAAAGCGTGACCGCACTCAGTGCCCCCGACACACCACGACCGGTATCGCGCAGAATTCGCACCCCATCGGCACGGTGCGTCGAATTGGCCAGCCGAATGACCTGGGTGCCCATCGGCACCAGGCCGAGCATGGAGAACTCGGCAGGGTGTTCGCCCGGCTCCCAGCGGGTGGGAAAACCGTCGGCTTCGAGCGACTCCACCGCCATGAACGGGCTGCTCACCTCACGGAAGACGGCCGGGCTGTGGATGGCGTGCCAGGCGGCATCCGGTGGGCAGTCCAGGATTTCTTTGAGCAGTACGCGCATGCCTCCAGTTTGGTCTGACAGCGGCATGCAGTACAACTAGAAAGGTGGCAATTCGGTTCTGGCTCGGCGTCGTGCACCGCGAGCATGTGCTGCGCGGTGTCGATTTGGGCATTGCCCGGGCTAATCGCGGCGCCGGTGACGTGATCGCGCAAATGGGTGAGGCCGACGGCATCGTCTACTACTCGCCGAAAACAGCCATCGAGGGTGATCCGCTCAAGGAGTTCACCGCGATCGGCCGCATAGCGGATGCCTACGCGTATCAGGTAGGAGACCCCGGCAGCTCGTGGCGGCCCTGGCGCAGACGGGCCGATTACGACCTGGATGCCTGGCCCACGAGCATCCGCCCGTTGTTATCGGTGCTGCAATTGACCCGCGGCAATCCCGACTGGGGTTTCCAGCTACGCCGTGGAGTGCTCGAAATTTCGCGGCACGACTTCGAGATGATCCGGCAGCAGATGCGGCGGCCCTCCGCCGACGACCGGTAGTGCGTTTGGTCAGTAATCCTTTATTAGACTCAAGCGCATGAATGGCGATCTCTGGTGGGTACCCTCGGTCATCGTTATCGGCCTCGTCGTGGCCGGAGTCTGGGCGCTGGTGGGTGCCTCGCGCCGGCGCACGCGAACCAGGCTCGGGCAGGTGAGCGCGGCCGCCACCGAGCTGGAGCGGAGCGCGTCCAGCAGCCTGGTGCGCGCCGACGACCTGGTGCAGGACGCCACCGACGAACTCAGTTTCGCCATCGCCCAGTTCGGCGAATCCGCGACGCGGGAGTTCCGGGCGGCGCTCACGACGTCGAAGCGCCAGCTCAGCGACGCCTTCGCGCTGCAGCAGAAGCTCGATGATGCCGTGCCGGACAGCGCTGCAGAACGCACCCGCTGGAACCAGCAGATTGTTCAACTCGCCGATGAGGCCACCGCCCGATTGAGCAACCAGGCCCGAAATTTCACTGCCAAACGGGGCGTTGAACGCAATGCTCCGCAGCAGATTGATGAACTGCACCGACGCCTCGACCGGGTGTCCGATCGGGTCGCCGGCGGCGCGAACACCCTCGCCCGACTGGGCTTGAGCTATTCCGCGGCGGCGCTCACGCCGATCAGCGGCAACGTCGGTCGGGCCGGCACCGCCCTTAAAGCGGCACGGGCCAGCGCCGATGCCGCGGCCACCCGACTCGAAGCAGCATCGTCCGAACCGGTGGGGGAGCAGTTGCAGACCGCAGAGCACGCCCTGTTCCAGGCCACGCAACTGCTCGATGCGATCGAAACGGGCGAAGACCAGCTTCATCGCGGTTTCGCCAACCTGCAAAAGGCACTGGATGCTGCCGGCGCGGAACTCGCCGAAGCCCGCGCCCTGCGCGATAATCACGAGGAATCCGACACGAGCGCGTCGCTCAATCACGTCATTACCGACGCCGCAGCGGTACAGGCGTCGCTGCGCGAGCCCGGGCGGCAAAGTGACCCGGCCGCGGATCTCGTGACCCTTGAGACGGCGATGAACGGGCTGGACAGCATCCGCTCGGAGGCGCGCAACCGCCAGCTGCGCCTCGACAACGCCCGAACGGCTCTGGCCGGCGCACTGCTCACCGCGCGCAGCCAGATCACGCTCACCCGCGACTTTGTGGCTGCCAATCGGGGTCGGGTGCAAGCCGGCGCGCGCACCCGCCTCGCCGAAGCCGAACGACAACTCGCGCTCGCCGTGGCCGAGAGCGACCCGGTGACGGCGCTCGACACCGCGCGTCGAGCGATGACGCACGCAACGGATGCCGACGCCCTCGCCCACTACGACGTGCACTGACCAGCGGTCGCTGACCGGCAGTCGCTGACCGGCAGTCAGCTGGGCGGCGGCAGCCGTGGCCCAGCGGAGGCCGCAGCTCGGCGTCGGATGGCTGGCGTGATTTCACGCCGCAACCAGCTGATGGCGTGGGCCTGGTCGAAGCGGCGGGAGCACAGGCCACAAGCCAGGGGTCGGGTGGGCTGCCGGTACCGAAAGTGAGTATGGCCGGCGGGGCAGGTGCCCACCCACGGGGCGAGCTCGTTGGCGATCTCGCCGTCGTGGGTGCGCTTGCCGTCGTAGCCGAGGTCGAGCGCCATTTTCTTCCAGCGTGGCCCGTGCCCGGCACGCGGCCCGACCAGGGCATGCGCGAGCTCGTGCAACAAAATCTGGTGCACGTCGTCGTCGGCATAACGGGAGGCGAGGTAGCGCGAGACGGTGATGTGCTTCGAACTGAAATTGCACAGGCCGGCCCGCTTCTTGGCGTTGTCGAAGCCGAAGGTCCAACCGGGGTCGAGGTGCGCCGCGATGAGCGCGTCGGCCCACCGGCGCACCTGGGTGAGATCGGCCATCAGGGACCGACCACTACCTGAAAGAGCCGGTCGTCGCCGGCCGCCGGGGAGCCCCGGCCATCCGTGTTATTACTCACAAACCACAGTGTGCCAGCAGGGCCTGACACTACGTCGCGCAATCGGCCATAGTCGTGCACAAACCACTCGGCGGGTGCTGCTGTGGAGGACGGGCCGGTGATGGGGATGCTCCACAGTCGTTGGCCGCGCAGGCCCGTCATGAAGATGGTGTCATTGACGATCGCGATACCGCTCGGGCTGGCCTGGTCGGTCGACCACTGCTGTTGGGGATCGATATAGGCCGCGTCACCGGCTTCGCCTTCAACCTGCGGCCAGCCGTAGTTGCCTCCGGGAACGATGCGGTTGAGCTCGTCCCAGGCGTTCTGGCCGAACTCGCTCGCCCAGAGCTGGCCGCGCGAATCCCAGGCCAGCCCTTGGGGATTCCGATGCCCGAACGAGTACACGAGCGTGCCGAACGGGTTGTCTGCCGGCACGCCGCCGGTCGGTGTCAGGCGCAGAATCTTGCCGCCGAGCGAACTCGGGTTCTGGGCGTTGGCCGTGTCTCCGGCGTCTCCGGCGGTCGCGTAGAGCAGGCCATCCGGTCCGAAGGCGATGCGTCCGCCGTTGTGATTGCCGGCCCGCGGGATCGAATCAAGCACGAGGGTGGGCGTCCCGAGGGTGTGGCTGCCCGGGGTGCCGGCCAGCGGCATCCGCTCGATGCGGTTGTCGGTTGCGGTCGAGAAATAGGCGTAGACCCAGCCGGCGCCGCCGGGTGCCGCTTCGTCGGCCAGAAAGGCCAGGCCGAGCAGTCCGCCCTCGCCATTGGGCTCTGCTGCCTTAATCGTGCCGGCCTCGCGCAGGCCGCCGTCGGGAAGTAACTCGCGCACGCGGGTGGTGTCGCGTTCGCTGATGAGGGTGGCGCCGCCTGGCAGCGGCAGAATCGACCACGGAGCCTGAAGTCCCGAGGCGATCACGACAGGTTCCCCGACCGGATGCACCGGCGTCAGTTCTGCGGTCGCAGTCGCGCCGGGTGCGGGTTGGGCCGGTGTCGACGTCATCGGTGTGGCGCGTGGAGTGTCCGCGCTGCACGCGGCCAGCGCCAGAACCAGCAGGGCGGCCGACGCGGTGGCAGCCGCGCGCCGAAATGCCTGAGAAGTCACCGTTCACCTCGCCTTCGTGGTGAACACAGCATGCCGCAGAACGCGCTCGAGAGCCAGCACCCGGCCACGACGCACCATAACTCCTGCAATGTGCGGCGCCGTTCTTCGGCGGCCGCGAGATTCCGCGGGCGGTTGTGTTGCCGGCATCGAATTGCCGGAGTTATGCGCGAAGGGGACTGGTCCCACGGGCCGCGATGTGCGACTCCACTACCGCAACGGCAAGCAGTGAGCTGTCGAGTTCGTCGGCGTCGGCGCCGTCTTTCTCGCGCAGAAACACGGCCGCGGTAAAGTCCGCGAGCGCGCCGTCGAGGTTACCCTGGTCAAAATACACCTTGCCGCGGTGCTGCCGGGCATAGGCGGCCAGCCGGGTCCATTCGTGCACCTCAGAATCGAGGATGCAGTGGGTCAGTTCGCTCGCTGCTTCGTCGAGCTTGCCTTGAAACTGCAAAACCTGGGCGCGACGGATGCGGCTGGCCACCGCCTGTTCCCGGTTGCCGGTGAAGCGAGACTGGCGCACCGCCTCGTTCGCGACCTCCCAGGCTTCGTCGAGCCGACCGACCAGGCGCAGCAGGGCGACCTTCTCATTGAGGGCGGCCAGGCTGCGCAGGTTACCGAGTTCGACGAGCCGTTCGCCGGCGGCCAGCAGGTCGACTTTTTCGCGCAGGGTGATGGGGTCGTAACCAATGATGAAACTCAGGGGGTGTTCCTGTAATGACGAAGGCGGCCGGGGCCGCGGAAATTGACGGGTGCCCCAAGAGTACCGCCGCCGGTAAGCCTCCGGCGAGCACGCTAGTGTCCGATCTGAAAGACGGTGCGACCGGGCAGCGGCGACTGCGTCGAGGTTTCGTCGGTCGCCACGAGCGATCCGGCCATGAATGCTTTCAGTTCCGCGCCCTCGATCACCTTCGCCGGGTGCGGTCCGTTGGCGAGCAGCCGAGGAATCCAGTTGAGGTCGATCGGCGTGTGCGCTGCGACGAATACGATGTTGCCGAAGCGGCGGCCCTTGAGCACCTGCGTCTCGGCAAATCCGATCACGTGCGGGAACACCGCCGAGAGGGTTGCGGCCTGGCCACGCGCGAACGCGAGGCCGGGGCCATCCGCTACGTTGACGGCGAGCACGCCGCGCGGCGACAGCAGGGGAGCGGCGAGCGCGAAGAATTCGCGACTCGTGACGTGTTTCGGGGTGCGCGCGCCCGAGAAGATATCGACCACGACGAGGTCGACGGCTCCCCGCAGTCCGGCCGGCAGCTTGCCGAGCACCTCGCGGGCATCGCCGTGGCGCACGCGCAGCTGGGCCCGCTTGTCCCACGGCAAGACCTCCCGCACGAGGTCGATCAGGTCACTCTCGATTTCGACCACCTGCTGGCGGGAGCCCGGCCGGGTCGCCTCGACGTAGCGCGGCAGGGTCAGCGCGCCGGCCCCGAGGTGCACTGCGGTGATTGGCTCGTGCGGGTCGCCGAGCAGATCGATGACGTGCCCGATGCGCTGGATGTACTCGAAGAACAGCTCATCGGGGTGGTCGATGTTCACCTGCGACTGCGGCGTGCCGTCGACGACGAGCTGAAAGCTGCCGGGGGTGAACCGATCCGGTTCAATCACCGCCGTGTGTCCACTCAACTTCAAGACGACAGACGGATGCCCGTCCGTTGCCTCACCCTTACGCCCAGTACTCATGGTTCCAGTCTGCGCCCTCACCGCGCCCTCACGGCGCGCAATCTGCGCGCAGCATCCAGTTCGAGAGCGTAAAAAGTGCCCATTTGCGGTTGCCAAGCGGGCCGTTCCTGCGCTTTCACGGTGACTAGTGCGACGGGTTATACCTGAGAATTTGCACATTCGCAAGATTCGGGTGGACATGTCGCAAAAGGGGGCATATAGTTGATCCTTGCGCTCCCAGACAAACTATGCCTTCATATTGCGGTCGGCTTTGCGTGTTCAAGCCACCTTGAGGCACACCTCCTTATGAGGGTCTGCGGAGTCATCACCAATAACAGTAACTAGACCTGACGGGGTCCACGGAGGTTATTTCCTTGGCTGCTGCGCGCAACGCAACCACCAACTCACCCAAGAACGGCCGCTCAGCTGAGCGTCTGTCGTTCGCAAAGATCAGCGACCACTTGAACGTTCCGGATCTGCTCGCTTTGCAGACCGAGAGCTTCGACTGGCTCGTCGGCAACGACATCTGGAAGGCTCGCGTCGCCGAGGCCCAGAAAGCCGGACGCCAGGACCTGCCGAATCGCACCGGGCTCGATGAGATCTTCGAGGAGATCTCTCCCATCGAGGACCTCGGCGAAACGATGCAGCTGTCGTTCACCAACCCGGAGCTCGAGCCGGAGAAGTACACCATTGATGAGTGCAAGGAAAAGGGTAAGACCTACTCCGCACCCCTCTACGTGAACGCTGAGTTCATGAACCACCTCACCGGTGAGATCAAGACCCAGACCGTGTTCATGGGCGACTTCCCGTTGATGACCCCCAAGGGCACCTTCGTGATCAACGGCACCGAGCGTGTCGTCGTGTCGCAGCTGGTGCGCTCCCCGGGCGTGTACTTCAACCGCGAGCAGGAGAAGACGTCTGACAAGGACATCTACTCTGCCCGCGTTATTCCGAGCCGTGGTGCCTGGCTTGAATTCGAGATCGATAAGCGCGACCAGGTTGGCGTGCGCATCGACCGCAAGCGCAAGCAGTCCGTTACCGTGTTCCTGAAGGCCCTCGGCCTCACGTCCGAGGAAATCCTCGAGGAGTTCAAGGGCTACGCGTCCATCGAGCTCACCCTGGAGAAGGACAACATCCTTACCAAGGAAGAAGCCCTCAAGGACATCTACCGCAAGCTTCGTCCCGGCGAGCAGGTTGCCGCCGAGGCTGCGCGTGCGCTGCTCGACAACTTCTTCTTCAACTCCAAGCGCTACGACCTGGCCAAGGTTGGTCGTTACAAGATCAACCGCAAGCTCGGCCTCGAAGCTCCGCTGAGTGACTCCGTACTGACGCTCCAGGACATCCTGGCTACCATCAAGTACCTCGTCGCCCTGCACGACAACCAGACCACCCTTCCTGGCCTGCGCGACGGCAAGATGACCGACATCAACATCGACATCGACGACATCGACCACTTCGGTAACCGTCGTATCCGTGCCGTTGGCGAGCTCATCCAGAACCAGGTGCGCACCGGCCTGTCCCGCATGGAGCGCGTCGTTCGCGAGCGCATGACCACGCAGGACATCGAAGCGATCACCCCGCAGACCCTGATCAACGTGCGCCCCGTCGTGGCCGCGATCAAGGAATTCTTCGGTACGTCGCAGCTGTCGCAGTTCATGGACCAGAACAACCCGCTCGCCGGACTGACGCACAAGCGTCGCCTGTCCGCGCTGGGCCCGGGTGGTCTGTCCCGTGACCGCGCCGGCGTCGAGGTGCGAGACGTTCACCCCTCGCACTACGGCCGCATGTGCCCCATTGAGACCCCGGAAGGCCCGAACATCGGCCTGATCGGTTCGCTCGCCTCGTTCGCGCAGATCAATGCGTTCGGTTTCATCGAGACGCCGTACCGTCGTGTGCTCAACAACAAGGTCACCGAGACGATCGACTACCTCACCGCGAGCGAAGAGGACGACTTCATCGTCGCCCAGGCCAACGCGCCGCTCACCAAGGACTCGCACTTTGCCGAGGCCCGCGTGCTCGCTCGTAAGAAGGGTGGCGAGGTCGACCTCGTTCCCGCTGAAGACATCGGCTACATGGATGTCTCGCCGCGCCAGATGGTGTCGGTCGCGACCAGCCTCATCCCGTTCCTCGAGCACGACGATGCAAACCGCGCGCTCATGGGTGCCAACATGCAGCGTCAGGCGGTGCCGCTGCTCCTTTCCGACAGCCCGCTCGTCGGAACCGGCATGGAGGTCTACACGGCCATCGACGCCGGTGACGTGCTCACTGCGTCGAAGCCCGGTGTGGTTTCCGAGGTGTCGGCTGACGTCGTTACCATTCAGCTCGATGAGGGCGGCACGCAGGACTACTACCTGCGCAAGTTCTCGCGCTCCAACCAGGGCACGAGCTTCAACCACCGCGTGATCGTCAACGCCGGTGAGCGCATCGAAGCCGGCGAGGTCATCGCCGACGGACCCGCCACCGACCAGGGTGAGCTCGCCCTCGGAAAGAACCTGCTCGTGGCATTCATGCCGTGGGAAGGCTACAACTTCGAGGACGCGATCATCCTGAGCCAGAACCTGGTCAAGGACGACACCCTCTCCTCGATTCACATCGAAGAGTACGAAGTGGACGCCCGCGACACCAAGCTGGGTAAGGAAGAGATCACTCGCGACCTTCCCAACGTGTCTCCGGACTTCCTCGCCGACCTCGACGAGCGTGGCATCATTCGCATCGGAGCCGAGGTTCGCCCCGGCGACATCCTCGTCGGCAAGGTCACGCCCAAGGGCGAAACCGAGCTCTCCGCCGAGGAGCGCCTGCTGCGCGCCATCTTCAACGAGAAGAGCCGCGAAGTTCGCGACACGAGCTTGAAGGTTCCCCACGGTGAGCGCGGCACCATCATCGGTGTCAAGGTGTTCGACTCGCAGGACGGCGACGACGAGCTCGGCTCGGGCGTCAACCAGCGCGTGGTCGTATTCATCGCCCAGAAGCGCAAGATCACCGAGGGTGACAAGCTCGCCGGCCGTCACGGCAACAAGGGTGTCATCTCCCGCATTCTGCCGATCGAGGACATGCCGTTCCTCGCCGACGGAACCCCGGTCGACATCATCCTCAACCCGCTCGGTATCCCCGGTCGCATGAACTTCGGCCAGGTGCTGGAAACACACCTCGGCTGGATCGCGAAGCAGGGCTGGAACGTCGAGGGCAAGCCGAAATGGGCTGCTCGTCTTCCGGAGCACGCCTTCAGCGCCGCCCCCGGCACGAAGGTCGCCACCCCGGTATTCGACGGTGCGCTCGAGATCGAGATCGAGGGTCTCCTGGACTCCACGACCCTGACCCGCGACGGCGAACGCTTGATCGGTTCCACCGGAAAGACCCAGCTCTTCGACGGCCGCTCCGGTGAGCCGTTCCCGATGCCGGTGTCCGTTGGATACATGTACATCCTGAAGCTCCACCACCTCGTCGACGACAAGATCCACGCTCGTTCGACTGGCCCGTACTCCATGATCACGCAGCAGCCGCTGGGTGGTAAGGCGCAGTTCGGTGGACAGCGTTTCGGTGAGATGGAGGTGTGGGCGCTCGAAGCATACGGAGCCGCTTACGCCCTGCAGGAACTCCTGACCATCAAGTCTGACGATATCCTCGGCCGCGTCAAGGTGTACGAAGCCATCGTCAAGGGTGAGAACATCCAGGAACCCGGCATTCCCGAGAGCTTCAAGGTTCTTATCAAGGAAATGCAGTCGCTGTGCTTGAACGTCGAGGTGCTCTCGGCCGACGGCACCGCAGTCAGCCTGCGCGACACGGATGACGAGGTGTTCCGCGCTGCGGAAGAGCTCGGCATCAACATTTCCACCCGGTTTGAGTCGTCGTCCATCGACGACATCTAAGCCTGGCCCAAAGAAACTTCGAAAACTTTCCAAGGAGAGAAATTGCTCGACGTAACAACATTTGACGAGCTTCGTATTGGCCTGGCTACCGCTGACGACATCCGTCGTTGGTCGCACGGTGAGGTCAAGAAGCCCGAAACCATCAACTACCGCACGCTCAAGCCGGAAAAAGACGGCCTGTTCGGCGAGCAGATCTTCGGTCCCTCGCGGGACTGGGAGTGCTCGTGCGGCAAGTACAAGCGCGTTCGCTTCAAAGGAATCGTCTGCGAGCGTTGCGGTGTAGAGGTCACGAAGTCGTCGGTGCGCCGTGAGCGCATGGGCCACATCGAACTCGCTGCCCCTGTCACGCACATCTGGTACTTCAAGGGTGTGCCCTCGCGTCTCGGTTACCTGCTGGACATGGCTCCGAAGGACCTCGAAAAGGTCATCTACTTCGCCGCATACATGGTCATCACGGTTGACGAAGACGGTCGTCACCAGGACATGCCCGGCCTCGAGAACGAGCTGCGCCTCGAGCTCAAGACCATCGAGTCCAGCCGTGACTCGCGCATCGCCGATCGCCTGCAGCGCCTCGAAACCGACCTCGCAGCATTGGAGGCCGAAGGCGCCAAGAGCGACCAGAAGAAGCGCACGAAAGACGCCGCTGAAAAGGAAATGGGCCAGGTTCGCAAGTCCCTGGACGAGCAGATCGCGCACCTCGAGCGCGTGTGGGAAGACTTCCGCACCCTCAAGGTTGGCGACCTGAAGCCGGAAGATTCCGTCTTCCACGAGCTGCAGGACCGTTTCGGCATGTACTTCGAGGCCTACATGGGCGCCGAAGCCATCAAGAAGCGCCTCGAGGCCTTCGACCTGGTCACCGAGAGCGAAAACCTGCACCTGCAGATCGCCGAGGGCAAGGGTCAGAAGAAGATCCGCGCCATCAAGCGTCTGCGCGTGGTCAACGCGTTCATTATGACCGGCAACTCGCCGGCCGGAATGGTGCTCGACGTTGTACCCGTGCTCCCGCCTGAACTGCGCCCGATGGTGCAGCTCGACGGTGGCCGGTTCGCCACGAGCGACCTGAACGACCTCTACCGTCGTGTGATCAACCGCAACAACCGCCTGCGTCGTCTGCTTGACCTCGGTGCTCCCGAGATCATCGTGAACAACGAAAAGCGGATGCTGCAGGAGGCCGTCGACGCACTGTTCGACAACGGTCGTCGTGGTCGCCCCGTTACCGGTACCGGCAACCGTGCCTTGAAGTCCCTGAGCGACATGCTCAAGGGAAAGCAGGGTCGGTTCCGTCAGAACCTGCTCGGCAAGCGCGTGGACTACTCTGGCCGTTCGGTCATCGTGGTCGGCCCGCAGCTGAAGCTGCACCAGTGTGGTCTGCCCAAGCAGATGGCACTGGAGCTGTTCAAGCCGTTCGTGATCAAGCGCCTGATCGACCTGAGCCACGCTCAGAACATCAAGGCCGCCAAGCGCATGGTCGAGCGTTCACGCCCGCAGGTCTGGGACGTCCTCGAGGAGATCATCCGCGAGCGCCCCGTCATGCTCAACCGTGCGCCCACCCTGCACCGCCTGGGTATCCAGGCCTTCGAGCCTCAGCTCGTTGAAGGTAAGGCAATCCAGCTGCACCCGCTCGTCTGCGCGGCGTTCAACGCCGACTTCGACGGTGACCAGATGGCTGTCCACCTGCCGCTTTCCGTTGAGGCCCAGGCCGAGGCACGCATCCTGATGCTCGCCTCGAACAACATCCTCAAGCCGTCTGACGGCCGCCCGGTGACCCTGCCCACCCAGGACATGATCATCGGTCTGCACCACCTCACCACGATGAAGGAAGGTGTGGTCGGAGAAGGCCGCGCATTCTCCACCGTGTCTGAGGCCATCCTCGCGTTCGACCAGAAGACGCTCGACCTGAACGCCAAGGTGCGCATCCGTTTGACCGACAAGTACTTCACCGAGGGCACCCAGCCCGATGGTGTCGAGCTGGTCAACGGCCAGGCCGTCGGAACCGTTCTCGTCACCACGAGCCTCGGTCGCGCCATCTTCAACGAGGCGCTTCCGGCCGACTACCCGTACTTCGAAGACGTTGCCAACAAGGTCACCATGTCGACCATTGTCAACGACCTCGCGGAGCGGTACGTCAAGGTGGAGGTTGCTGCAACCCTCGACCGGATCAAGGATGCCGGTTTCTACTGGGCAACCCGTTCCGGCGTGACCGTTGCGCTCAGTGACATCCTGACGCCTCCGAACAAGAAGGAGATCGTCGCCGGCTACGAGAAGCAGGCCGCCAAGGTTCAGGCACAGTTCGAAAAGGGTCTCACGACCGACCTCGAGCGTCGCCAGGAGCTCATCCAGATCTGGACCCGCGCCACGGAAGACGTCGCCGCAGCAATGCAGGCGAACTTCCCGGCCGACAACACCATCAACCGCATGGTCACCTCTGGTGCTCGTGGTAACTGGCTGCAGGTGCGAAACATCGCCGGCATGCGAGGCCTGGTGAACAACCCGAAGGGTGAGATCATCCCTCGCCCGATCATCTCGAGCTACCGCGAAGGACTGTCCGTCGCCGAGTACTTCNGAAGGACTGTCCGTCGCCGAGTACTTCATTGCTACTCACGGTGCTCGTAAGGGTCTGGCCGACACGGCTTTGCGTACCGCTGACTCCGGGTACCTCACCCGTCGTCTCGTGGACGTATCGCAGGATGTCATCATCCGCGAAGACGACTGTGGAACGACGAAGGGTCTCGAACTGCCCATCGCCGGAACCGACGCCACGACCGGTGCGCTCCTGCGTGACGAGGATGGCGGCCTTCTGGTCGACTTCAACGTCGAGAACGCGGTCTACGCTCGCAGCCTGGCCGCAGCCGCGGTCAACGCTGCCGGCGAGGTCATCGCCGACGCCGGAGACGACGTCGGAGACGTGCTCATCGCCAAGCTCATCGCCGGTGGTGTCGAAACCATCAAGGTGCGCTCGGTTCTGACCTGTGAGTCGGCTGTCGGTGTGTGTGCGGTCTGCTACGGCCGGTCGCTCGCTACGGGTCAGCTCGTCGACATCGGTGAGGCCGTCGGTATCATCGCCGCACAGTCCATCGGTGAGCCCGGCACCCAGCTGACCATGCGTACCTTCCACACGGGTGGGTCGGCATCCGCTGACGACATCACCCAGGGTCTGCCGCGTGTTCAGGAGCTCTTCGAAGCCCGTACCCCCAAGGGTGCGTCGCCCATCGTCGACTCCGCCGGACGCATCACGATCGAGGATTCGGACAAGGGCCGCAAGGTTATCCTGACCCCCGACAATGGCGACGAAGCAATCGCTTACCCGGTGCTGAAGCGTTCGACCCTCCTCGTCGAGGACGGCCAGCATGTTGAGCTGGGGCAGCAGATCATCATCGGCGCCGTCGACCCGAAGGAAGTTCTTCGCGTCAAGGGTGTTCGCGCGGTGCAGAAGCACCTCGTCTCCGGTGTGCAGGAGGTCTACCGTTCGCAGGGTGTACCGATTCACGACAAGCACATCGAGGTCATCGTTCGTCAGATGCTTCGCAAGGTGACGGTCGTCGAACACGGCGACACCGGACTGCTTCCGGGCGAGCTCGTTGACCGGTTGAAGTACAACGACCTCAACCGCACCGCGCTCACCGAGGGCAAGAAGACAGCATCCGCTCGCCAGGAGGTCATGGGTATCACCAAGGCATCGTTGGCGACCGAGTCCTGGCTGTCGGCCGCTTCCTTCCAGGAGACCACTCGGGTTCTGACCCAGGCGGCCATGGAAGGCAAGAGCGACCCGCTGATGGGCCTCAAGGAGAACGTCATCATCGGTAAGTTGATCCCGGCCGGCACCGGTCTTCCCCGCTACCGCGACGTGACCGTCGAGGCAACGGAAGAAGCCAAGGCTGAGCGTTACCCGAACCGCATCTTCACCGAAGATGCAACGTTCAATGAGGGTGACCTGAGCTTCGTCGACTTCGACAGCTTCTCGTCGGACGACCTGGCTCCCGGTACGTACAACTAGTACCGAGCCGCTCTAAACGGATGGCCCCTGCTTCGGCAGGGGCCATCCGTCGTTTAAGTACGGGCCGGATGCGCCGCGCGCCAGCGGATGCGGCAACGGCGCACGGTTGGTTTGTGGGCCCACTATGCAGAGTCGATGTGTCGACCGGGAAGTTTGGCACCCCCATTCTGGGGGTGTAGCACATGCCCCGTTCGGTCATGGGGTCGGGCGGCATCGTTAAGCTTGAGCTTGAGACCAGCTGAGTCTTTGCGAGCCAACACAAAGACGCACCACAGGAACAATGCAGGTCGGGGGAACGATGGGTAGGCGTCTTCCTTCTGCTCCGCCCGTTTTGTCGGGCTACACCTACGTGCGTCCCCTCGGTACCGGCGGATTTGCCGACGTTTTTCTGTTCGAACAGAATATGCCCCGCCGTTCCGTCGCGGTCAAAGTGCTGCTGCAGGACATCGTCGACGACGACGTGCTGCGCTCGTTCAACGCCGAAGCCGATGTTATGGCGCGGCTCAGTTCGCATCCGTCCATTCTCACCGTGTATAACGCCAGCATCTCTGCCGATGGCCGCCCGTATCTGGTCATGGAATTCTGCCCCGGCTCTTATTCCGCTCGAGAACGCGCGGAACCGCTTCCCGTAACGACCGTGCTGAGCGTTGCCGTGCGCATCGCCTGTGCTCTCGAAACAGCGCATCGCTCCAAGGTGCTGCACCGCGACATCAAGCCATCCAACATTCTCACGACCACCTTCGGCGGCCCCGTGCTCGGTGACTTCGGCATCGCCGCCTCCCTGGCCGGCGGCGCTCGCGACGAACTGTTCGCCATGTCGCTGCCCTGGAGCGCACCCGAGGTCGTCGACGAACGCACCACCGGCACGGTAGCGACCGAGGTCTGGTCATTCGGCGCCACCATCTACTCGCTTCTCGCCGACAGGGCACCGTTCGAACTGCCCGCGGGTTCCAACGCGTCGCGCGTGCAGCTGAAACAGCGCATTGGCCGCGCGAAATACACCAGCATCGGGCGAGCGGATGTTCCCGCCTCCCTCGAGAGTGCCCTCGCCCGCATGATGAGTCGCGACCCCGCGGCCCGCCAGGCGAGCATGCTCGAATGCGCCCACGACCTGCAGCGGGTGGAACGCGACCTCGGACTGCCACTCACCGCGCTGGAGGTGGCCGACGAAGCGTGGGCAACCGCTGGTGCCCCGGTGGACTTTGACAACCACGAATCGCGTGGCGCCGTCATCTCCGACGTCATAATTCCCACCCTGCGGCCTGGCGCGAGGCGCAGCACTCGCCGACCGACGTCCCAGACCCGCGAGGGCACCCTGCCGGGCGATCACGACACCGGGCGCACCCGATTCACCCCGCTCACACTGAGCCTGCTCCTGTCCAGCGCTGTCGTCGTCGGGATCGGCGCCACCGTGGGCGTGCTCGTGATCACCGGGGTGATCTGATGGCCGGCAAACGCGCTCGCCGCCGCCTGCCAGTGCTCTCCAAGGCTCGCCTCGGCGTGATCCGCATTGCCGCGGTCGCCGCGATCGGCGCGTTGCTGGCCACGGTGGCGATCGTCGTCGATGGTTTCGATGTCAAGCAGACGCCGGTGAACGCGAGTTCAATCTGGGCATTGCAGAGCGGCGACGGCAACCGATACGCCCGCGTCAACACCGACCTGGGCGAACTGGACACCGTAAAAACAGTGCCAGCCCCCAGCGAACTGGTGCAAACCGATTCCACCGTGCTGCTCTACGCGCAGAACAACGAAAAAGTGGTCGACGTGAGCCTCGCGGCACCGATCAACCTCGGCGACGACGCGGGCGACTACGGCAGCACACCGGCCGGAACCCGCACCATCGTGTCGTCGAGTTCCTGGGTCGGCTACCTCACGAGCACGGGAACGGTCTTCGCCGGCGCTGTCGGCGCTGTGGAAGCGCCCCGAGCAGTGAACCCCTACGCCGACGACGAGGTCACCCCGGGCGAGACTCCACGCGCGTACCGCTCCGATGCCATCGCGATCACGCCTGACGGGGTGCTCTACAGCTACTCCAGCGCGGCCGACAGCATGCTGCGCTATTCCATCGTCGACGACAAAATTCTCGGCGTGGACGATGTCACCGACGGTCCGGCCGAACCCGGAAGCCAGCTGAGCATCGTTGGTGACAGCTGGGCGTTGCTCAGCGTGGCCGGTGACGAACTTTGGCTGGCAGGTCAAAACGCACCGATCGAGACCAATCTGAGCGAACTGGCCGTGCTGCAACGACCGAGCAGCACCGCCGACGACGTGCTCATCGCCGACCAGACCGGCCTCGTCGCCTTTGCGCTTACCGACGGCGCCCGTACCGAACTGGTCGGCAACTCCGAAGCGGTACTCGGCGCCCCCGCCGCTCCGACCCCTTTCAAAGGGGAACGCTACGCTGCCTGGCTGCCCGCTTCCGGAGCCGGCGGCACTCTGTTTAGCGAGCGCGGCGGCGAATCCGTACTCAGCTACGGCGCTCTCGCTCCGAACGGCGACGCCGCGCCCGCGTTTCGCGCCAACGAGTCACTCCTGATTCTCAACGACACCCAGAGCGGATGGGTGTGGACCGTACCTGACGGCGCATTGGTCGCGAGTTCCCAGGACTGGACCCTGGCCGCCGCCGAAGAGCCCCAGCGCCAGGACGACGTGGAGGAAGCCTCCGAGGTCGTCGAACCGAAGGCCCCCGTGGCCGTGCCGGATTCCTTCGGCGTGCGCGTCGACCAGCTCGTTCCGCTGCCGGCGTTGCTCAACGACCACGACGCCAACGACGACGTGCTCAGCGTCGTGCCGGCCTCGGTCACCGGCCTCGATCCCTCATGGGGCACCGTCACCGTCACGGATCAGAACCAGGCACTCGCCGTGCAGGTAACCCCCGGCGCCAGCGGCTCGGCGACCTTCAACTACGCCATCACCGACGGTTCCCGAACCGGCGGCCTCGATTCGCCGTCGACCACGGTCACGCTTACCGTGCACGGCGACGACGTGAACACTGCGCCGGTCTGGTGCGGCACCGACGGTTGCCTGCAGGACTGGCCGAGCCCCGAGGTGCAACCGGGCGGAACCGTGACCGTGCCGGTGCTGCCCGGCTGGGTCGATCCCGACGGTGATCCCATTTTTGTCGCATCCGCTGTAAACACCACTGACATCGGCTCGGTCAGTGTGACGCCGGCCGGCGTGCTCGTCTACAAGCACCCGAACGCGGCCGAACAGACCGCGCAGTCGGCCACGATTCTGGTGCGCGTCTCTGACATTCACGGCGCTTCGACCGAGAAGGTACTCACCATCGTGGTCACGCCGACGCCGCGACTCACGGTCGAACCCTTCGCGCTGCTTGCCTCGGTGAACGAGCGGCTCACGGTGAACCCGGCCGAGTACATCTCGGGAGCCGCCGGACTGTACCGCATCACGTCGGCGACGACCCCGTCGAGCGCGGAGGGGTCGACGGTGAGCATTGCCGCGAACGGCACCGCCATCGACTTCGCCGCGACCACGATCGGCAACTACACGGTCAGCCTCACCATCGCCGACGACGTGGCCGAGGTCGTGTCGCTCGTGCGCATTTCGGTGGTGTCAGCGGATGCCCAGGCTCTCACGACCTCCCCGGTGTCGGTTTTCGTGCGGCCCAAGGCCGACACCAGTGTTGACGTCTTCACCGCCGTCTCCAACCCGGCCGGACGAGTGCTGTTGCTCGGCGAAGCCATTCCCGAGACCGTATTCGGCGCCTCGCTCAGCGTCGACGTCGTCGGGCAGAATATTTTGCGGTTGCGCGGCTCCACCGCCGACGAACGGCCGGGCAAGCTCGGCACCGTGCGCTACACCGTGTCGGACGGCACCGAAAACCCGCTCTACACCGTGCGCGGCGAGGCCACCGTCTACCTGCTTCCGGCATCCGTTCCGCAGACTCCGATCGCCATAAACGACAGCGTCTCGGTGCGGGTCGGCGCCCAGATCGACATTCCGGTGCTCAACAACGATGTGGCGCCCGACGGCAACATCGTGATGCTCAACGCCGAGTCCGTGCAGAACCGCAGTGAACGCGGCCTCGCCTTCGCGGCTGGCGCGGAACTGCGCTACCTCGCCCCCGAGGAGCCGGGCAGCTACGAGCTCGCCTACAGCGTGTACACCGCTGGCGCTCCCGAACTCATCGACTCGGCCGTGGTCTCGGTAGAGGTGCTTGCCAACGGCGAGAACACTGCGCCCCAGCCGCACACCCTCTACGGTCGGGTGCTGTCTGGCGAGACCATCGAGATTCCCTTTGACAGCTTCGGTACCGACCCCGACGGCGATACCGTTGTGCTCGATCGGGTGCTCACCCAGCCGGCCCGTGGCACGGCCTCGCTCAATGCCACCGGCGACGCCATCGTCTACTCCAGCCCCCGCGACTATCACGGTGCCATCGAATTTCAGTACCGCGTGCGCGACACCGCCGGGTCCACGGGCATCGCACTGGCGCGCATCGGCGTGCTCGACCAGCGCTCCAACCCCAGCCCGATCACCTTCAGCGACTACGTCGAGGTGCAGGCCGGCCCCGACAACCAGGTCGTCGTTTTTCCCGCCGCCAACGATATCGAACCCGGCGGTGGCAGCCTGACCCTGAGTGCGGTCACCCCCGACGCGGCGGTCGGCACCGATGAGTACGACGCACTGGCGCAGCGCATCGACTCCGTCACCGACGAGCAGGTGGTCTTCACGGCCGGCGACGAGCCGGGCCTGCTCACCTTCGTATATTCGGTGACCAACGCCAACAACGACGTCGGCCAGGGCCTCATCGTGGTCAAGGTTGTGCGTACCTCGGTGCCCGACTATCCGGTCGTGATCGATACGACCCTGACCGTCGACGAACGAGACGGATTCCCGAAGGGCATCGACGTGGTCACCGACAAGGTGTCCTGGAACTCTGGAGATGTTTCCGACCTCACCCTGACCCTGTGGGGTAACCGCCCGGGCCTCGACGTGTCCGGCTGGAAGATCAGCGGCGACGTTCCCGACGAGGGCCTGCTCGCACCGTTCGCCCTAACCGGAATGAACTTTCAGGGTATCGAGGTGACCACCTATGGGTTCCTCCGCATTCCGGCCAAGGATGCGATCATCATCGCGCTCAAAAAAGGAAATGTCGACCAAAACGTGCGGGAAGACGCCTCCGTCAGCTTTGATCTGAAGAACCTCGTATCCATTCCCGCTGACTCCACGCTGGAACTGCAGCGCACCGGCATCCGTTCGTCAGGGGAACGTGGCAACGCGGCGTGCACGTTCGACTCCGGCACGACGGTCACCTACACGGCCGGTTCCGACGCGCCGTGGACTGACTCCTGCACGGTGCCGGCACGCATCGACGGGCAGGAGGACTACACGCAGTTGGTTGTGCCGATCGTGGTCGAGCCGCTCGATCCTCAGCCGGAACTGCGGCCGGCGGCGCTCACCGCAAGCCCCGGTTCTGAAGCCATTCGTTACGACCTCAGCCACATGGTCGAGTGGCAGGGCAAGGGCGACGTGCCCGCACTGACCTTTGCGATCGACTACTCATCTGACCAGTTCACCGTGTCGCAGGACGGATCGATTCTTACGATTGGTGTTGCTGACAACGCCGTAGCCGGCCGCGAGGTAGCGGTCACGGTGAGCCTGTCGAGCCACCGCGAGGCGATTCCGGCGGCGCTTGCGCTCAAGGTGGGCCCGGCTCCGAGCGAACTGCCCAAGGGCGGCACCGTGGCGACGACCTGCACCCAATCGTCGGGATCGAGCTGCTCGATCGCGGTCGTTGGCACCGCCGGTGAGGTCAATCTCTACCGCGGTACTCCACTCGAACTGGTCTCCGTCACCGCGCCGAGCACCTGCGTTGGCGTGTCGTTCGCGGTAGAGAACTCCAAGAACGTTCGGGCCACCTGGTCGGGCGACACCGCTGGCGGGGTGTGCGAGGCAAGTTTTGTGGTGCGCGACGCCCAGGGCAAGCTCAGCGCCGGAAGCCGTAACGGGTCTATCACGGTGGACCTGCAGGGCTACCCGAAGGCACCGAACGCCGTGGCCCAGATCGCCTATGACGACCGGGCAATCACGCTCTCGGTCAGCCCGGGCGGTGCCAACGCGGCCTACCCGGCCCTGGAAGGCTTCAATCTCTACCGCAACGGTGCTTCGGTGGCCCGATGCGACACTTCGGGTAACTGCGGCGTGATTCGAACCACCGACAACGGTGACAAGGCGCTCTACGAGGCCAAAGCCGTCAACTCGGTCGGTGAATCCCGCAGCGCCGTCAGCGTGACTGCCTGGTCCTACGACACTCCGGACATGGGCACGCTCACGGCCGAGCCCGAGTACGACTCGGTCGTGACGTCGGCGACGGTTGGTGCGGTCACCGTGACGATCGAGAACACCGACGATTCCACGAACCGATACCGAATCGGCGATGCGGTCATCGATGCCGCCGCCGGGCCGAAGACGGTACACAAGCTGGCGCTCGGCGTGGGTGCGCAGACCGTAACCGTCACCCCCCTCAGCAGTTTCGAGCAGCCGGCCGGCAGTGGACCAACCGAGGAGTCGAAGAGTCAAGCCGTGCTCGTCGCCGGGTTGCCCGGGATCGCTTCGCCCGGATCATTGTCGGCTGATGACGCTTCAATTACAGTCTCGGGCACCGATTTCAACGAGAATTCCAGTGCCATCACCGAAGAGTGGCTGTATCTGGCCTCTCTGGGGGACTATGCCGACTGCACCCTTACAGGCGATGGAGACGGGGTCTTCTCGCTCGCCACGAACCAGTCGAAGACGCAGACGATCTCAGGCTTGACGAAACACGAGAAGTATTATGTGACGGTCTGCTACTCCAACGGCTACGGCATGGCCACCGCGCAGTTTGAGCCGACCACAACCTGGGTGAAACCGGCGGTCCCGGGCGATAACGCGTACAAATACGCTGTGTCTGGGCCAACAGACGGCCAGTACCGGATTGACGAGCCGACGGGTACCGCATCATCGGATGCCGACTTTATGACTGTCTTCGACGGCATGGACGCGATCGTTGATGGCGTCGACCCGGCCATCTTCGTGAAGTACTGCGCGATCAAGGACCCGAGCAAGTGCAGCGATTCGTCGCCGGTCGGCGCAGCCAAGACCGACCGCGCGTGGCAGGTTCAGTATTCGATACTGGGCGCTACAGAGGGATGCGTCCCTGGATCGGAAATCGCGTTTGCGTACACCAGCACGCTGTCCGGCACAGCCGTGGTCACAGTCACCGGTGCGGACTACCTGGTGCCAGACCCGAATAATTCCAACCAACCGATCTGGACCTATGCGGCGGGGTCGAAGGTGCCCACCAATGCCATAAAGATGAAAAACGTTCGCTGGAGCCTGGCCTGGACGGCCGGCAAGGTCATCGGCCTAGGAACGATATCCGACATCAGCGACTCCGCCGAGATCACCTGCGGCCCCACTTCTTAACAATCTCGCCCCACTGAAAGAGCTCCCCACATGACAATCACCACGGAACAGGCAGACTGGTTCACCGCGACCTTCACGATGATGGTCGACAACGTTGAACAGGTCGTTCTCGGCAAGCGCCACGTGATCGAACTTGCCTTCACCGCGATGGTCAGCGAGGGCCACCTGCTGCTCGAGGACTACCCGGGCACCGGTAAGACCTCGCTCGCCCGAGCCATGTCGCAGACCGTGCAGGGCGTCTCGACCCGAATTCAGTTCACCCCCGACCTGCTGCCCGGCGACGTGACCGGCATCACCGTCTACGACCAGAAGACCGGCGAGTTCGAGTTTCACAGCGGACCCATCTTCGCCAACGTCGTGCTCGCCGACGAGATCAACCGGGCCAGCCCGAAGACCCAGTCGGCGCTGCTCGAAGCGATGGAAGAGGGCAACGTCACCATCGACGGCGTCACCCGCTCCACCGGGGTGCCGTTCCTCGTCATCGCCACCCAGAATCCGATCGAGCAGGCCGGTACCTACCGGCTCCCAGAAGCCCAGCTCGACCGGTTCATGATGAAGGCCTCGCTCGGCTATCCCGACCTCGCCTCGACCATTCGCATTCTCGAGGGCACCGCTGACGTGCGCCACGAACTCGCCCCCGTCATCACCCCCCAGGCGCTCGTGAGCATGAGCGACATTGCACGCTCAGTGTTCGTGAACCCGCTCGTCTACGACTACATCGGCCGCCTGGTCGAGGCCACCCGCGACGCCCGCCAGGTGCGCATGGGCGTCAGCGTGCGCGGCGCCCGTGCTCTCACCAAGGCGGCCAAAACCTGGGCCGTTGCCCACGGCCGCACCTTCGTCACCCCCGACGACGTCAAGGCTCTCGCGGACCAGGTGTTGGCGCACCGGATGGTGCTCGATCCAGAGGCCGAGTTTGACGGCGTCACCGCGAGCGCCGTCATCGGCCAGATTCTGCTCGACGTGGTGCCGCCCAGTCGGAGCGACCTGGCGTGAGCTTTCACACCGAATCGCGTCGCGCACTTACATCGACGCAGTCGCGCACTTCCACCCGGACCAGGTCTGCCACGCATACCCGGTACAGCACCACGCGCACGAACAAGTCAACGACGTTGACCCTCGTGGGCGCTGTCGTGCTCTGGATGCGCGTGTCGCGAACGGTGCGAAACGGTGTGAAGGCATCCGTCGAATGGGTCGGCGAAACGGTGACGCCAGCCGGCTGGGTGGTGGTCACGGCCGCGATCGTGCTGCTGCCGCTCGGCCTGGTCTTCGGCTGGACCGAACTGATCGTGACCGGCTGTGTTGCCGTCGCCCTCATTCTCATCTCCTTGCCTTTCCTAGCCGGCGGCCGCGCCTACAGCGTCGACTTCACGCTGCCGGTTGACCGGGTCGTCGCCGGTTCCGAGGTACTCGGCACCCTCACCGTGACCAACGTCTCTAAACGGCTCGAGTTGCCGGGGCGCGTCGACGTTCCCATTGGCAAAGGGCTGGCGGATGTCTACGTGCCGCTGTTGCGCGCCGGCCAGGTCCACGAAGAGCACGTTCGCGTGCCCGCCTACCGCCGCGGCGTCATCGACGTGGGCCCGGTTACGACCGTGCGCAGCGACCCGCTCGGCGTGCTCGGCCGCGAAGTTGCCTGGGCCGACGTTAACCGCCTGTTCGTGCACCCGGTGACCGTGTCGATCCCGAGTACCAGCGCCGGCTTCGTGCGGGACCTCGAGGGCAACCCCACGAGCGATATTGTCGACTCCGACATCTCTTTTCACGCCATTCGCGAGTATGCACCCGGCGACGGGCAGCGGCACATCCACTGGAAATCGACCGCGAAGACCGGCAAACTCATGGTTCGCCAGTTCGAAGAAAGCCGACGCTCACGCCTGGCCATCGTGCTAAGCCTCAACGCCTCCGAATACGCCTCCGAGGACGAGTTCGAGATGGCGGTCAGTGCTGCTGGCTCGCTCGGCGTGCGCGCCATTCGCGACGGGCGGGACCTGGCCGTCGTGGCGAGCGAGGAAATCCCCGATATCGTGCGCAGCAGCATCCGTTCTGTGCGCAGCCTGAGCGTCGTGTCAACACGCACCCTGCTCGATGACCTCACCGCGATCGAAACCAGTGGGCACGCGATGCATGTCGAAGACGTCTGCGTGCTCGCCGCGCAGGTGGTGCCCGATATTTCCATCGCGTTCGTGGTCTGCGGCTCCGCCATGACTGCACGGCGTCTACAAGCCCTCACCCTCAAATTCGCCGGCAACGTGCAGGTCGTCGCTGTGCTGTGCAACCCCAACGCACAGCCGAGCTTTCGCGACCTGGCCGGCACGAGCGTGCTGACCATCGGCGTGCTCGACGACTTTCGCTCCCTGCTGAGCCGAAGAGCCGCATGAGCACGCCCGTCGTAGTTCCCCCAGCTGGCCACCCCGCTGCCGTGCCGACGACCCGTCCGCGTCGTGGGCGGGTCGTACGCCACCGTGCCCACGTGATCAACGGTGTGTTCATCGTGGCGATGATGCTCGTTGCGGTGTGGGCGGCCTGGCCGATCTACCAGGACACCAGCTACCTGATCATGGCGGCCGGAGCGATTCTCACCGGGGCGGCCCTCGCCTGGCTCGGTGCCCGACGCGGTTGGTCGTGGTTCACCGTGCTGCTCACCGTGCTTGGCGCCTACCTTGTGCTCGGAGTCCCGCTCGCGGTGCCGACCGCCCTCACGGGTATTGACGGCGTGCTCGGTGGGCTGCTCGACCTGGTGACTGCGACGGTGTTCAGTTGGAAAGAGCTCGTCACGATTCAACTGCCGGTCGGCTCGTATCAGTCATTGCTCGCCCCGGCCTTTCTGCTGTTTCTCGGCGGCACCACGGTCGCGCTCTCGCTGGCGTGGCGCGGCGGTCGGCTCGTGGCCCTCGCCGTGCCGCTGATCTTAGGCGTGCAACTGTTCGGCCTGGTCTTCGGCTCGAGCGCCGTGAGCGTTCCGTTGACGGTGGTCGGGGTGAACGTGCTGGCTCCGCGCGAAAGCCTGATCGGCCTGGCCGCTCTGCTGCTCGCCTTCGGCTTTCTGGCCTGGCGCACCCACCTGGCCCGAAGCGTGGCGCTCGACCTGGCTGCCCGCACGACCGGGGTACGGCGTACTCCTGGCGGTCTCGGCGGTCGCGTCCGTCGGGCCATTCTTGCCGGAGGGGTGCTCGTGCTCGCCATCGGCGTCACCCTTGGCGGACTCTCGGTCGTCGCGGCGACGCCGACCCGTGAGGTGCTGCGTAGCAGCATCGACCCTGCCGTCGATCTGCGCGAGTACGTCAGCCCGCTCAGCCAATACCGCAGCTACTTCAGTGCCGAGCAATACGACACCGAGCTGTTCACGGTAACCGGCACCGCGGTTGACGACGGCACAGACTCGCGCGTACGCCTCGCCGTGCTCAGCTATTACGACGGTGAAGTCTTTCGGGTCGTGAACCCGGCCGACGGCGAGACCGACCAGACGACGGCCTTTGCTCGGGTGCCGCACTCGCGCGGCGCAAGCGCCGAGGGCGATACGACCCGCTTCGACATTGCGGGGTACTCCGGTGTCTGGATGCCGGGGGCCGGCTCGCTGTCGAGCATCCGCTTTGCCGGTGATCGGGCTGCTGACCTGAGCGACGGTTTCTTCTACAACGCGGGTACGGCATCCGGAATTCAACTCAAAGCCCTCGACAGCGGTGACCGATACACGATTGTCTCCGAGCAGCCAGCGGATGCGACGGACCTGGCCGGTCTCGCCCGCCCGGCCAGCAGCACGATCGATGAAACGCTCATTCCGCAGAGCCTGGTCGACTGGGTCGATGCCCAGGCAATCACGCGTGATGGCGCCGGTTTGGCCGAACTGGTCACCCGTCTGCGTGCACGCGGCTACCTCAGCCACTCGTTGACCCTGCCTGCGGCAGCCTCATGGACCGCCGACCTCGGCGACTACCAGTTCTCGCCGAGCCTGTCCGGGCACTCGGTCGCCCGCATCGACGCGCTCTTCACCGCGCTGCTCGAGAAGCAGAACAGCACGACTGCCACCGAGAACTCCCAGCTCGTGGCCGGAATTGGCGATGACGAACAGTTCGCCGTGGCTACCGCCCTGCTCGCCCGTCACCTCGGATTTGAGTCTCGGGTGGTGCTGGGATTCACCCTTGGAGCGGCCGATGTTGCTGATTCGGGCACACCCGGCGATTGCCTCGCGGGTCTCTGTTCGGGGCAAAACCTTGCGGCCTGGGTCGAGGTCGGCAGCGGCGACAGCACCTGGGTCACCGTTGATGCGACCCCGCAATTTCAGAACCCGCTCTCACCCATCGACGACACGACGCGCGACCCGCAGTACAACACCGAGGTCATCGCTGAGGGAGCCACCGAGCAGCGCGCGCCAGAAGCCAACCCCACCAGCGGCGAAGATCAGCAGGAACAGGATCCGCTCACCGGCCCCGATTTGGCCTGGCTGTTCGCGGCCCTCAAGATTGGCGGCATCAGCCTGGCCACACTGCTCGCCATCAGCACGCCGTTCCTGGTCATTCTCGGCGCCAAACTCAAACGCCGCCGTGACCGAGCGCGGGCTACCGACGTGTCGGCGCGGTTTGCCGGCGGCTGGGACGAATACATCGACGCCGCCGTCGACCGCGGCCTGGCTGATCAGGGAAGCATGACCCGGGTCGAGACCGCCTCGCACTACCAATCGGTCGGTGGCGCACGCCTCGCGACGCTGGCCGACCGGGCCGTCTTCGGCGAAACATCGCCGCTGGCATCCGAGAGCGATGCCTTCTGGGCGCTCGTCACGGCCGAACGTGCCGGCCTCGCTGCGAGCGGAACCCGGCGGCAACGCCTGCGCGCTGCCATCTCCCTGCGCTCTTTTTCTCGGTTGGCGGATGCCCGCCGACTTTTCACTGTTCGCCGACGCACGTCTCGTTACGACGTCACAACCGTGCGCCCAAACCGGCGCGACACCAGCAGAATGGGGGAGCGGCCGCCCGTCAGCGGCCGCGAAGCATAAATGGATGAATCATCTGGAGCGATGATCGCGATAGTCGCGGTCACCGTGCTGCTCAGTCTCGGCGTGTACGTCTTCTCGTCGATCGGTCTCGGTAAAGTCTTTGTGAAGCTCGGAGAACAGGCCTGGAAGGGCTGGGTGCCGATCGTCAACAGCATCACCCTGTTTGAACTCGGCCGCTATTCGGCCCTGTGGGTAGTCGGCCTCTTTATCCCCGTCGCGAACGTAGTGGCCGTCGTCGTGCTCGTAATGGCGGTCAACAACGTAAACCGGCGCCTCGGTCACGGCGGCGGCTCCACCCTGCTCTACGTGGTCGCCACTCCCATCTGGGCTGGCGTGCTCGGGTTCGGAAAGTCCGTCGACTCCGGCTGGATGCCCGGGATCCCCGCGACCGGGTACGTTCCGTTTGCCCCGGTGACGCCGCTATCGATGACGCCGGCACCGCCAGCACCGCCGGCTGCTCCCGCACCGGCTGGCCAACAGGTGCTTACACCGATGCCTCCTGCGCCACCCGTGCCACCCTTGCCGCCTGCACCGCCGGAGGTGCCCGCTCAGCTTGCCGTTGCGCTACTTCCCCCGGCACCACCGGCAGCGTTTCTCGCGCCCGCAGCGCCCACCCCGCCCGCACCTCCGGTTCCGCACGCTCTGCCCACCGGTCCGCCGCCGTTTTACGTCAGCGCGCCTCCGGCCCCGCCGGCACCAACCCCTGCTCCGCCGGTCGTCTCTGCCCCGCCCGCCCCGCCTGCTCCGCCGGTCGTCTCTGCCCCGCCCGCCCCGCCTACGCCGCCGGTAGTCTCTGCCCCGCCTGCGCCTCCGGTCTTCGCCGCGCCGCCCGCCCCGCCTGCGCCTCCGGTCGTCCCCGCACAGGTCGCCGCACCGGTGAATCCATGGGCACCGCCGGCGCCGGTCGTTCAGGCGGGATCCGCGCCATTCGCTGCTGCGCCCCGCGAGAAACTGGCCGCCGAACTCCCGATTGCCTTGCCCGGTGAGCTCGCCGCTGCTGCCGCGGAGATCGCTGCCAGGGCAGTCCCCGCAGTAGTCCCCGCGGCACTTCCCGCAGCGGTCCCGACACCGGTCCCCCCAGCGGTTCCGGTCGCGGTTGCCGCGCACGTCTCTGCTGTTGTACCCCTCGCAGCGCGCGCAGCGTACGCCAGCGAGGCAGCCGAGGACGCATCCGAAAACGCATCCGAAGGCACAGCCGAAGACGACGACCTCGACGAGACCATGATCGTGGTGCGTCGCATGAAGCCGTGGACGCTCGAAACCGAACACGGGCTGAAAGTCTCGCTCACCAAGCCGGTAGTGCTGCTCGGCCGCAACCCGGCGCGAGGCGGGGCGCACTCAGCTGCACAGTTGGTTCCACTGCATGACCCCGGCAAGACGGTGTCGAAGACCCACGCCCGCCTGGATTTTGTCGATGGAGCGTGGGGCATCAGCGACCTGCACTCGACCAACGGTGTCGTGCTCATCGACGGCGGAGGCCTGGAGAATGAGCTCGATGCGGGTGCGAGTGCGCCCCTGACCGATCGGTTCCTGCTGGGGGAGCTCGCGGCGCGCATCTATCTGGAGGCCTGAGCCATGACACACCTCGCCGACCCGCGAGCGACCAGTGCCGGGGTATCGCTGCAGTGCGGGTCCCGCACAGATGTCGGCCGCAAACGGCACGAAAATGAAGACTCGCTGCTGGTGTCCCAACCGGTCTTCATCGTCGCCGATGGCATGGGCGGGCTCGAAGCTGGCCAGCGAGCCAGCTCCGCCGTGATCGCCGAATTTCAGGCCTGCGTCGGCCGCATCGATGTTGTGGCCGGGGACGTGGTGGCTGCGGTTGAGCGCGCCCACACCCGGGTTCGTGCCGTGTCGGATTCGACCGGGCGCGGCGCGGGCAGCACCCTCACCGGCCTGGTGCTCATCGACCACGAAGATTCCCCGCAATGGCTCATCGTGAACGTCGGCGACTCGCGCGTCTACCGCCTGCACGGCGGCGAGTTTCAGCAGCTCACCGTCGACCATTCCCTCGCCCAGGAACTCATCGAGGAGGGTTCACTACTGAAAGCGGATGTCGCCAACTTCGCGCGAAAAAACGTCATCACTCGCGCGATGGGCGCCGACAACAGCAGTGCGGACTACTGGCTGCGCCCGGTCGTGACCGGCGAACGCCTGCTGGTGTGTTCCGACGGGCTCAGCGGCGAGCTTTCCGACGAGGCCATCAAGGCCGGCCTGACCTTGGGCGGCAGCACCCAGCAGACGGCGGATGCACTGCTCGCGGGGGCCCTCGAACATGGCGGACGCGACAACGTTTCCGTGATCGTGATCGATGTCATCGCCGGCGGGGTCAGCTCGTGGCACGGCATCGCGATCGGCGAAGACCAGTCCGACACCCGCACCGAAGACACCCGACCGGTGCAACGAGCGGCCCGCAATGCAGCCCGCTGAGCCAACAGGGGTAGCTGGGCCCGACTCTGATGACACCGTCATTGTTGAGCGAACTGCCGACGAACATACGCGTGTTGTGCGGCGTGCGAATGATGATCACACCCGCCGTGTGGTGCGGCAGCCCCCCACCGAAGCAGGAGATTCTGCGGACACGCAGCACGAGGATGCCGCACCTGCTGACCAAACCGACGAGGCCACAGTGCAGTCGTCCAGGGGCGGCACGGCCACCGACACGCTCTTGAGTGGGCGGCGGGCGACCGCTCCCGTACACACTCCGGTCGTTGATTCCCTGCAACGCCGATATCAGCCGCCGCAGGTGCAGAGCGGCGAGAGTGTGCGCTACGCGGCGCGGCCGACTCCGGCGATTATTTCGCCGAAGGCCCCGGCACCAATCCCCGACGTACTGCCCGACCTGGCCCGCCTCCGTCTCGCTGACGCGGCCGCCGAGATTCGGGAGCATGCCGAAGTCACGAAACGTCGCCGTCGCCGATTCACCCTGATGGCGATCATCTCGAGCACAGTTCTGGTCGTGCTGGCAGCCGCCGCGTACACGGTTTTCACGATTCTCACGTGGTAATCGCGCCTCGTCCGACCGCCACCCCCATACTGTGCACCCTTTCGCACGCACCAACAAGCTAGGAGCTTTACTCTCGTGACAGATTCCACCTCCCCCCTGCACCGGGAAGCCGCCGACCCGGCGACCCCGCAGGCCCGGCTCGCGGAGATCGCCGCAGCCCACCACGAGTTGCACCCCGTCATCGCCGGAAACCCGTCGTGCTACCCGGCCCTGATTGAGTGGATGCTCCAGCTCGGCACTATCGCTCCCGTGATGCCAGTACCCGCCCCAGCGGCATCCGCTCCGGCAAATCCGTATGCCCAGCCGGGCCAGACCTCCAAGCGACCGCGCAAGAAACTGCTGATCTGGGGCTCAATCGGGGTCGTCGTGTTGCTCGTCGCCGGTGGCGGTGTGTGGGCATACGGGGCCGTCTTCTCGAAGCTGGGCGGGGCATCCTCTCCGACGGCCGCGGTCGAGAAACTGCTCGAAGGCACCGCCGATATGGACCTGATCAGCCTGTATGGCTCGTTGTCTCCCGCTGAGGTTGAATCATTCAAAGCTCCGATCGATCAGCTCGGCACCATCGCCATGGACGACGAGAACGGCGACCCGATCGACATGCCGGAGCTCATCAACACGCTCGTCGACAGCTTGAACATCACCCTGACCGGGCTCGAACTCGAGGCAGAAGACATTGAAGAAGGTATCGCGGTCGTCACCATCACGGCGGGTGAATTGACCATGAACGGTGATGCCGAAACGATCGCGGACGCCTACCTCGAGGTCGTGGCGCCGCAGCTGCGCCTGCAGCAGGAGTCGTGGGGCTACGACGAGAGCGACACCGAGTCGATGATCGCCGACCTGCGCGAGTCGTCGATCGACGAGCTGAACGACCTCCTGCCGTTCACGCAGACCGCCGCCGACCTTGCCGACACTCTCGGACACGACGCGACCATCGTCACCGTTCGTGAGGGCGGCTCCTGGTATGTCAGCCCCCTGCTCACTACCGGCGAGAACATACTGCAGAGCGGATCGGACGATTCCAGGCGGGGCAGCCTGGTCGCCGCCGACGATGTGGTCACCTTCGACACCGCGGACGCTGCTGCCGAAGGATTTGCCGAGGCCGTGATCGCATTCGGGGAGAACGGCGACTACGACGACCTCGCCGCCGTCTTGCCCGAAGCGGAACGTCGCTTTCTCAGCCTGTATGGTGACGCGCTCATGCCCACAGATGGAGATGGTGACTACGACAACCTGCAGATCACGGATTTTGCGGTGACCCCGCAGGTCGCCGGCGACATCGCTCACCTCGACATTGACGGCATCGTGATCGAGGGTGACGGCTATAACTGGCCGTACCGCACCGAAATCTCCGGGGTCTGTGTCACCACGGATTCGGGTTACTCGTCGTTCGACGGATGCCTCGACGACGCTGCGTGGATGAAGGAGCTCGGTGCCGGTAGCTGGCGGGTTCTTTCCGTGCAGGAGAAGAGCGGATGGTTCGTCAGCCCCATGCGTACCGTGGCCGACGTCACCGGTATCGCCGTGCAGAACCTGGTGCGACTCAGCCAGGACGGCAAGCTCGACCGGCTCTACCAGTAACAACCTCGCCAGACAGTGACAAGAATCCAGAACGAACACAGAGGACCCCGATGACCTTCGACTCGAACGCCCCCCAGCAGCCGCCCGCCGCTCAGCAGTACGCCGCTCCGCAGTACGTTGCCCCGCAGTACGCCGCACCCGTCGCGCCGCCACAGTATGCACCCGCGCCGGCCCGACCGAATCCGTTCGCCGGCATCCCCGCGTCCGACTGGGCGCGCGACGGCGGAGCGCTGCTGTTGCTCCTGATCTCCCTGGCCCTACCGTGGATGTTCAGCACTGACTTCGGCATGAGCGAAACGATCGGAGCGACCGGCCGCATCGAAGTCATCCTGATCACACTGCTGTCGCTGTTCTCGCTCAGCCTCACCTACCTGCTGAGGGCCGGCGTCTTCGGTCCCGGCGTCGGGCTGGCCCAGATCTGGTTGATCCGACTGCTGGTCAACGTTCCCTACGTGCTCCTCGTTCTGGGGTTCATGCTCGTCGACGCTTTCTCGAAGGATCAGACGACCGGGCTCGGTTATGCGGCAGCCTTCGGACTGGCCGGGGCCTTCCTCGCTGCCCAGCCGCGCTCCGCAGAACTGGTCGGAATCGTCGGCTACCACCCGGTCGCCCGCCTCTGGCACCGCATCGTGATCGGCTACGGCGCGGTCGTGACCCTGACCATGCTCGGTGCGATCATTCTCGGAGTCGTGGGGTCAGCCGCTCAGGTCAGCGCCGTGGTGCTACTCACCGCGGTCGTGGCCGTGCTCGCCGGTGCGGCCGCCGTGCTGCTGCCCATCTACGGAATTTTGCGCGGCAACGCTATCTGGCTCACCGTCGGGCGCACGCTCGGCGGCATCGCCATCGGAGTCATCACGGTCGACGCGCTCACCGATTTTGGTCTGTCCGTTGGTGGGATCGAATCGCTCAGCTGGGGCGGCTACCCGCTCATTCTGCTTGCCGGGCTGTTTGGCCTGACCTCGACGCCGGCGCTGCGCCTGGCGATGGTACCGATTGAGCCGATTGCCAAATGGTTCGGCGTCGCGTCACTCGCGCTCGTGCTCATCATCGGCGCCGCCGGGCTGAGCGTACTGCTGGTCATCGCGAACCTAATCGGCAGCGGTGCCAGTACCGGTTCTACCGGACTGAACATCGGCGCCACGATCGTGCTCTCGATCATCATCATTGTGGCGATTATCACCCGCACGACCTTGCGGTCAAACCCGGCTGGCAGCCAGTGGCTCGTGCTCGGCCTCACCGGCCTCGTCACCGTGCTCGGCATCGTTTTCGTCGTGCTGCGCGGGCAAACCATCACCGACGAGAACCTGAGTGAGCTCTATTCCTGGCTGTTTGAGGGCGCGGAATACGCCTCCTTCTCCCTGGTAATCCTCAGCACCGCGGCCACGCTGAGCCTCGCCCTGGCCTTCGGACTGCCCGCGCTGGTGTTCTACGCGCTGACCGTTCCGGTATCCGTTCGCAGCTACTTCACCCAGTACGGACCGGTTCGGGCCCAGGCCCAGGCAACCTACACCGGCTATGCGGCGGCGCCGGCAGCCGCGTCGACCACTCAAGCGGATGCCACGGCGCCCGTCGTTCCAGCCACCGAGCCCCCCGCGCCCGTCACTGTCGCCGTTTCGCAGCCCGCGCCCCCTGTGGCACCGCCAGCTCCTCCGGCACCGGTCCAGATACCGGTCGCAGCTCCCAGCGCGGCCAGTCTGGCGGCCGGCGATCCGGCCACTTCGGCCGCTGAGCTCTACGACCTTGCGCAGAAGCACCCGGAGGTCTGGCCTCAACTCGCGGGCAATCCGAGCGCTTACCCCGACCTGCTCACCTGGTTGGCGCAGTCGCCCGACCCTCTCGTGCAGCAGGCGCTGCGCGCCCGCGGGCTCTAGTCCACCGGCTCTAGTCCACGGGCTCTAGTCCATCGAGCACCGGCCCAGCGCTCCAGCAGACGCTGGGCTGGGCGGTCGACCGTTCCTCACTCACACTCAGTACCGGAGCCAGCCCGTGAATCCCACGCTTATCGCCCTGCAGAGCCTCGCCGCTGACCCCCAGAGCAGCCCGGAGCGCCTCGCCGAGCTTGCCCAGCAGCATCCGGAACTGCGAGATATTATCGCGCACAACCCCGCGAGCTATCCCGGCCTCCTGCAGTGGATCGCCGAGGTCACGGCGGCAGACCTGGCAGCGGCAGACCTGGCAGCGGCAGACCTGGCAGCGGCAGACCTGGCAGCGGCAGAGCTGGCAGCGGCAGATCTGGCAGCGGCAGAGCCGGCTGCGCCGGAGCTCGCCGCCACGGGTACGGCACCGGCGCCGCGGGAGCGCAAGGCACGCTGGTGGATCGCCGTGGCTGCGGCATCCGTTCTCGCCCTCATGCTGGCGAGCGGCGCCGGCGGAGTCTTCGCCGGTTGGGCCGTGGCCAACCACTTGGTCGTGGCCGAGGTTACGCGCACGAGTCCAGAGGTCATCACCGTGGCGTTGCCGGAATACCAACCGGGCGACGTGGCCATCATGCCCGATGTGCGCGGACTCGCTACCGATCGGGCCCTGCAGGCCATCGTCGATGCGGGTGTCCCGGCCGAACTCGTCGAGGTCGCCACGCGTCCGGCAGCCGGCATGGTCGGCGTTATCGTGCAGCAAACGCCGGTCTTCGGCGCCGAGAATCCCACGAGCGTCACGATCCTGGAATCCACGCCCGCCGTCGTGCCTGCCTTAACCGACCGTTCCGCGGCCGAGATTATCGACGAGCTGCAGGGTATGGGGGCCCGCGTTGAACAGACGCGCCAGTACGTTCCCGGTGCCGTCGTCGGCACGGTCACCAGCATCGTTCCGGCGCCCGGCTCGGCGCTGCCCGAATCGGTCGCGATCATCATCGCCGACAGTGCTTCGCGCATCCCGCTTGACGATGTTGAGATGAGCGAGGGGTATTCGAACACGGGCACACGATCAGTGGGAGGCCAGAATTACGACACCGTGCTGGCGCTGTCGTCCGGCACCGACACCGAAACGTTCAGCTGGTCGCTCGATGGCCACGCCGCCGAGATTACCGGGGCACTCGGCCTCGACGACGATTCCTCGTCCGACGATCCGGTTACGGTGGTCGTGCTCGCCGACGGCGCCGAAATTGCCCGTTACACGGTGGTCAAAGGCCCGTCGGTAGCGTTCAGCTGGCTCGTCGCCGACGTGACCGAACTCACAGTGCAGGTCACGAACACCGAATCCAATCGCGGTTCGCGCGCCGTGCTGATTGTGCCCGAAGTTCTCGGCAGCATCGACGAACTCGGAAAGTTCTAAGTGAGTACCGCGGGGGCCGCTCCGACGCCGCGTCGTCGCGCGGCACTCATCATGATCGCCGCGGGGCTCGTCGTGACCCTGATACTGGCGATCGGGGTCGTCTGGTTTCTCATCGACGGCCGCAGCAGCGCCTCCGCCGGCACCCTCGAAGGCCTTGACAACGCCGGCCTGGCCGGAAGCTGGCACGCGGTCGAACCGTTCGCTGTTGGGTCAGAAGACCTCGTCGCGAATGCCGTGACCGAGTTTTCCATTGACCCAGCGGATGCCGCCCTTCCGAAAAATACCACCTCCGTTTTGCTGCAGCTCGAGATCGTACCCGGCGACCAGCCCGGCGCAATCGTGGTTGGGGCGGAGCCGAGCGACAGCCCGTCCGTGAGCTTCAGCGCGAACGTGCCTGGCACGACCTCGCAGCTTGTACTGCTCGACGACACGGGATCGTTCACCCTGACCGCCGACCAGACGGTTACCGTCACCCTGACCCTGTTCGCCTACCTGCAGGTCGCTGAAAAGGGCGAGCCGGCGGTCGGCCCCGGCGGCAGCGTGGCCATCGCGCCCCGACTCGTGATCGACACGGAGAGCGGCCTCGGCGGCACGCTCTCCGCCATCGACACGCCGATCACGCTCAGCCCGCAGGGTCTCGGCGCCGTGCCGACCGAAGACGTGGCGGCCGTCTGGCTGCAGGTTGCCCTGCTCGGTTCCGACGCGAGGCTCAGCCTGCCCACCGAGAGCGCTGATGACGGCCCGGCGGTTGTGCACAGCAGCGGAGCCTGGACGAATGCACTCATACTGGTGCCACTCGATGATCGTGGCCTGTTCCAGTGGAGCTTTGGCGGCACAGTCGACGCGGTGCGTGCGAGCGTGACCGGCTGGGTCGCCGGCCAGAGCCGGTCGCTCGACGCTGCCACCATCGTCGGCGGGCTCGTTCCCGTCGCCACCACCGCCCTGGACCCGGCAGACCCGGCGCCGACCCTGCCGACAGAGGTTGACACCGCGGCCGTCGGTTCCGCCCTCTATAGCGTCGAAATCACGAGCGCCGCGCCCGGCAGTGTGAGTGCCGACGCCGGTGACAGCCGGGCCGATGACCGACGTGAGACGACCCTGCCGGTGCGTGGGGCGGCATCCACTCTCGTCATTGCAGGCCCCGGCGGCACCATCAGCCTGCCAGACGGAGCAATCGCAAAGTCGCTCACCCTGCTCGGATACTTTCCCACCGTACTGCCGGCCAACGACAACGCGCCGACGCTCACCATCACCCAACCGACCACCAACGGCACGGTCAACCTCGGCGACGCTGGTGGTACCTTCTCCATTCGCGGCACGATCGAGCAAGCGGATGCCGGTGTGCAGCTCGTGGAGGTGCGCCTGGGCAATCGTTCCATCGGAAGTGCCCACGTCAACACGACCACGACTCCGATGACCTGGAGCATCGAAACCTCTGCGACCCCCGGCGAGCACGAGGTGAGCGTCACGGTCACTGACTGGGCCGGCCAGACCGGGCAGGACGAGGTCGCGTTCAGCGTAGACGTACCGGCCGAGAGTGCGGCCATCGCCAACAACCGCACCGTCGTGCTCGATGCGGCGAGCCTCGACGTGGCATCCAACCTGACGGCCTCATCGATCTCCTTTGCCGGGCTGTCTCCGGCCGTCGTCGGCGAGTTCATCGTCGCCGGGGTGTCGACGGCAACGCCGAACGGCATCATGCGTGAGGTCACCGCGGTTGAACTCATCGACGGGCTCGTGGTCCTGACGACCCGGCCGGCAGCGTTCGGCGACATCGTGCTTCAGGCAGACGTGCGAGTCGTCGACGAGCTGCTCTCGACGGGAGCCTCGTCGCCCAGTGAGGCACCCGACACGGCGCGTAGTGGCGAGTCGACCGCCCAGACCGGTCGGACCGTACTTCCAGCGTCGTTCGGGACGACGAAGGATGCCGGTGCGCCCGCCAGTGCGGCCCCCGTCACCGACTCAGCCACCGACTCCGCCGAATCCTCGCGCGTCGGTGTCGTCGACTTGAGTGCCACGGTCTCCGTCACCACGGCACCCAAAGTTTCGGTCGAATTCGAGAGTAAGAGCGCCGATGTCAAGCTGAACCTGAAGGCCTCAGTGGACGAAATCTCTGCGGGCGGAAAAGTGGGCGATGTCGATTTCGCCGTGCCGACATCCACTCCGACACCGGAACCGACGTCGGCCCCCGCGCCCAAGCCTAAATTCTCCAGTGAAGCCGGCCTGACCCTCGGGGTAGCCTTCGAATTGGTGACCCGAGCAACCGTGACCATAAAAATTGCACCACTCTGGGAGTGGACCTCAGAGGTAACCACCGCGCTCGAGGAGTTTGAATCGAGCGTCAAACAACAGCAGACCCAGAAGGTTGACATCAGTTCGTACAATGCCATCGCCGTAACCTACGGTTCGAAGCGGGAGCGGTTCAAGCTCAAGCAAATTCCGTCGCCGGCGCACGTTGATGTAGCTGAAATGCCGGGGTTGGTTCTGGGACGGCTGGCGGGGGTGATTCCTGTCGGTCTGGTTCCCATTCCCTGGGTGATCACCTTCAATTTTGTGGCTAAATTCGATTGGTCACTGTCGCTGACCGGCACCACCACCTACACGAGTGTCGAACGGACCACGCGCGAAATGGGTGTGCGCCTCGAAAACGGCAAGCTCGCCAAGTTCTCCAGCACGACATCCGACGCGGCGCCCACTGTCTGGACCAGCGACCTCGAAGTCGAATTCGCTGCGAAGCTGTCCTTGAGTATCGACGCCCTGGCGTACGACATGGTGGGTGCCTACTTCAAAATTGAGGTCGTGCCAACGCTCACCGCTGGTAGCACCAGCAAAGTCGTGTCGGGAAGTTCCGCATCCACTGTCTTGGCGAGCAAATTCGACCTCGTGGTCTCGGGAATCGTGGGCGCGAAACTCGAGGTCTTCAACAAAGAACTGGTTAATTGGGAAGCCATTCGCTGGGAAATCTACAAGAAGGTCTATTGGGACGTGAAGTCCACTGACGACGATTTTCCAGCCGTCGGCGATCAAGCGGATGCCGACACGGTCACGAACCCCGACATGGCCACCGGAACCGGCAACCGCCCCCTGCTCGTCGTCGTAGATATTTCCGGATCGATGATGGGTGAGCGCATTGAGAAAGCCCAGGGGGCTCTCACCGAACTGGTCATGGACCAGCCGCTGGGTGCCGAGGTCGGCATCTGGACCTACGGTGGCAGCTGCGACGAACCCGGTGACTACGCCATCGAGGTCGCACCGGTCGTGGGCACAGGCGATCTGGTGTCGGAAATTCACGGCTTCACAGCCGGCGGCGGTACGCCGACCGCCGAAGCGCTACTCGCTGCCACCGCGCAGTTGCAAGAAGACGGCCATACCGGCGCCACCGTGGCTCTGGTGTCCGATGGGGAAAGCGGGTGTGGCGATCCCTGCGAGGCCGCGGCGCAGATTCGCGCGCAGGGTTTCGACCTGCAGGTGCAGACCGTTGGTTTCCAAACCTCCGGCCTGGGCGAAACTGAGCTCAAGTGCATCGCCGATGAGACCGACGGCACCTACACCTCGGTCGACGACGTTGATGCGCTCGCCGACAAGCTCTCCGAACTCGGTCGAGCCAGCATCGATCTAACGGTCGCGGCCGGCGATACCATTTTGGCCAATCAGGCCCAAAACGTTGACGTCACGGTCACGAACCCCTCCGGTCGAGACGCGGCAGACATCACCGTCGCACTCACCTTTCCGAGCGGTGACCTGGTGCCGCTGGTCAGCCCGTCACCGCAACTGCTGTTCGGCAACCTGCCGCCCGGGGCCAGCACCACGCAGAGCGTGCAGCTGTACAGTGCGGTGCAGAACGCGATCGGCAGCACCGACTATCGGGTGATTGCCTGGGGTCCAGAGGTTGATGCCGTCATCGTTGAGGGCAGCTACGAGACCCTGCAGCAGCGCACCGAACCGATTGAACCCGGGCCGATTCTGGCGGATGCTGCGGCGAGCGACTATCCGGCAGCTCTCGTCGGCGACGGCCTGGCGTCGTCAGGCCCCGACACCGCCTGCCGGTCTGACGGTGACGCCGGCGACGATAGCGCAGCCGCCGGGTACGCCGTCGCTTTGGCCGCATCGACCGACCCGATCGTGCTCGCCTGCGCCGCAACATCGGGCAATAACCTGCTCGGTTCGCAAGTGCCAAGCGGCGCCGACAACCAACTTGAACGCCTCGCAGCCGAGCCCGCCGTGAGTGAGGTGGTCGTTTCGGTTGGCGCCGCCGACGTGGGGCTCGATGCCCTGCTCGCCCTGTGCGCCAGCTCGGGCTGCGCGCTCGACGACCAGGCCGTGCGCACCGTGATCGGCAAGGCTCAGGAGCTTGACCTGGGCCCGGTCTACCGCAGCATTTGGGCGACGGTCAACACCGCCCCGGCCCGTGAAGCTCGCGGCGGCGCCCACGCGCCGGTGATCGTGACGGCCTACCCGCAACTGTTCTCGAGCGACCGCGGAATCGACTGCACCACCGAGTGGGGCCGCGCCGAAGCCCGCGTTGGGCACACAGTAATCGCCTACCTGAACGCGTCCCTTGAAACCGCGGCCCTACGCGTGGCCGCTGACGGCTACGAGGTCTACTACGTCGCCGGGCCCGAAGATGCCCTGCAGCCCAACCACACCCTGTGCGACGACGACAGCTTCGTCACGGTGACCGACGAGGGGCAGCTGGCGCCCAACGCTGACGGCTTCGCAGCGATCGGCGATGCAATGCTGCTCTGGAGCCAGAATCGTGCGCGTGTCGAACCCACGGCATCCGCTTTGGCCAGCGCCGAGCGCTACGCAGTGCAGGCGCCCGGCTTCAGAAAGTCCGTCGGCCGTGCAGTCGCTGGCCTCGCGAACCCCACGAAGTTGGCCGAGCTCGGTGTGAGCGGCCCGGCCGTGCACGTGTCGCCGGGACAACAGGTTCACGTCACCGGTTCCGGCTACCTGCCCGGCTCACCGGTGGTCGTGACCCTCTCTGGCGACCCGAGCATTCTCGGCACCGCCAGAGCGGATGCCGCCGGCCGCGCCGAGCTGACCGCCATCGTCCCGCAGCAGACGGCTCTCGGCACAGCGACCCTGGCCATGAACGGCGCCGCAGCGACCGGGCTGGAACTGGAGCTGGTTCGTGAGTTGCGGATCGGCGCTCTCGTGCCGGTCTGGATCGTGGCCACCGTGTTTGGTGGACTGTTGTTGTTGCTGGCCGCGATCGGTTTGGCGATGTTTGCCCGCCGCCTGGCTGGGGGCGCCCCGCGTCGCCGGGACCGGTAGAGGCCCGTTGCGCGCACCCGGAATCTAGTGCGCAGAAATGTCGACGCGTGGCAGCTCCGCCATTTTCAGATTGCAGCACAGAGGATCGCTCCGGTGGCCAGCGCGGCAGGGTTCAGGTGCGCCAGGGTGGTTCGGGGCTGGGGGTGTTGGCTCGGTGAGTCCGGGCGGGGCGCCAGGTCTGCGTGGGGTCCCACAGCAGTGGCCCGCGTATGTGGGGTCGGCCGTGGATCATGCGGATGTTCCAGCCGTTGGTGTCGATGGTGTGGTGGTGGAACCAGCACAACAGGGTGCCGTTGGTGATGGTGGTTGGTCCGCCCTGGTGGTGGGGTTGTATGTGGTGGACTTCGCACCAGCGGGCGGGGATGGTGCAGCCGGGGATGATGCAGCCTTCGTCGCGGGCACTGATGCGGCGCGTTGCTTCGGGGTGAAGCAGCGCATTTTGTCGCCGAGGTAGAGGATGTCGCCGTTGGTGCCGACGATGATTTTTTGGGTGCCGCCGGCGCAGATGGCTTCTTTCACCCGGCGCAACGACACGGGCGCTTCGATGCCGTCGATCCAGCCGACTCCGCGGCCCTGATCGAGGTCGGCGGCATTGACGTGAATCATCACCGTCGGCGCGGCGCCGCCCATGGTCGGGGTCTTCGGGTCTCGCGCGGCAGCTTCGAACACCGAGCGGAGGATATCGGCGCGTTTCTCGCCGGCGGTGCGGCGGTCCCCGTCGAAGCGGGCGTCCCCGGTGAACGGGTCGGCGCTGAAACGCTCGGTGTCGCCGTCGGCCTCATCCAGGCCGTCCAGCGTGGCGCCGTCGGTGCCGGTACCGCCGTCGAGGGATTCGGTGGGCACGAATATGGGCGTGCGAGACCGCGCCGACAGGTAGGTGTCGAAGAGGGTGTCCATGATGCCGCGCAGCTCGGGGGTAACGTCGGCACGCAGCGGGTAGAGCCCGTTGCGCAGCAGACCGAACGTCAGTGTGCTTGTGGCCTCCGTCACGTCGTCGGTGGGGGCGGTGCCGTCGGGGTCGAGGCGGCTTGCCATTCCAGGGCTTGCGCCCGCAGCAGATCCGGGGCGAAGCGGATGCCCGCCCCGGGCAGTCCAGCTGTTTCCGGGGTGATCGCGCCGGTGGCGGTGGCGACGAGGGCACGTTCCACATGGTCGAGGTCGTCCTGCAGGACTTTCCCGTGCAGCGCGGTGAGGGTGGTGGCGATGATCTCGGCCGATTCCACCCCGAGCTCCCCGCTGCTGAGGCCGGCGGCGATGACCGAGTATCGGGCTGGCACCGGCAGGCCCAGCGGCGTGCGTTCCACCGCGGTCTCGCCCAGCTTGAGACGCCGTTTGGCTTCACGGCCGGAGATACCGGCGAGCTGGGTGATGAATTCAATCCGGGTACGGCATCCGTTTCTATAAGCGAGCGACCCGCTGCCCAGGTCGGTCTCGGCACGAACGCCAATGTCGGTGGTGGCTCGTAGTCTTGCACCATCAACCCTGCGACCCAGCTCTTCCAACGCCGCCAACACCGCGACAGCCTCGCTGTCATCGAGGTGACCAAACCGCACCCCGTCGAACGCCGAAGCCAAAATCGCACCAGCCTGAGCAACTGCCGCCACCCGGGAACCCTCGGGTTCCGGCATCGAGCCGGCTGCAGCGGGCGGGGCGGTCAGGGTCATGGCGTCGGTGCCTCCTTCACCCACAATTATAGCCCAAATCACCTCTAAATACGAGGCAAACTCAGTAAAATGGTGACATGTGTTCAGAAGTTTCTTCTCACAAGCGAGCGGCCAAATGGTCACTTCAGGGAGCAGTCACTTACCCGCAATCGCGAGATGTGACGCAACTGGGGTAGACGACCGATCTCCCCAAGCGGCCCATTATGGGCAAAGTTACCCCTGAACTGGGGCCGCTACATAGAGGGTCACCATCGGTGGGAACGGGTTCAGCCTTTGCCCACCGCGATAACGTAAGGAGTCAGTCGTGCCGCGACTGCGGTGTGCCTCCACAAGGGCACATTCGGATGACTGAGAACCCGGGGGAGCCGCGCAGACGTGACCAGCCTGACCGAAATTTTAATCGTGCACGGCCTGCTCCCGACCGAGCAACTTGACACCGTGCAGTTGAACGACCGCGCTGACGAAGCTGCAGTGCGCAACCTGGTCAAGGTGGGCACGATCACCGAGCTGCAGTTCGCCAAAGCGCGCGCCGAGCAGAAAAACCTTCCGTTTGTCGAGCTGCTGGATTATCCAGTAGACCGGCTGGCCGTGGCCAAAGTGCCCGCTGCAGTCTGTCGCCGGGCCAACGTGCTGCCCATCGGCTTCGAAGACGGTCGCCTCGTGGTGGCCATGGTCAACCCCGGCGACGTATTCGCAGTGGACGACGTGCGCGAGGCTGCCCGTATGCGGGTCAGCCCGGTCGTCGTCGAGCCGTCCGATCTGCAAGCGGCCATCGCCCGCTACCATCGTGTCGATAACGAGCTGAACGACCTCAGTACCACCCTCACGGGCGACAGCGAGGAGCCCGACGACACTCCGACGCCAGCCGAAACGGATGACGCGGCACCGATCGTGCGCTTCGTCAAACTGTTGGTCAGTCAGGCTATTCAGGACAAAGCGTCGGATATCCACATTGAACCCGGCGAGAACGACGTGCGTGTGCGATATCGCATCGACGGCGTGCTGCACGAGATGCAGAAGGCGCCGTCAACCATCGCCGCCGGCGTCACCTCGCGCATCAAGATCATGAGCGATCTTGATATCGCCGAGCGCCGTAAACCGCAGGACGGCCGCATGTCCGTGCACCACAACGGTCGCACGGTCGACCTGCGTGTTGCCATTCTGCCCACGGTCTGGGGTGAAAAAGTTGTTCTGCGAATCCTCGACAACGCGACCTCGTCGATGAGCATGGACGGCCTCAACTTGCTCACCGATAATTTCAACGAGTATGAGATGGCGTACACCAAGCCCTACGGCATGATCCTGGTCACCGGGCCGACCGGTTCGGGCAAGTCGACCACCCTCTACACGACCCTGCACGCTATCAACCGGCCGGAGATCAATGCGATCACTGTCGAAGACCCGGTCGAATACCGCATGCAAGGGGTCAACCAGGTTCAGGTGAACCGCAAGGCGGGCCTCACCTTCGCCGTGGCGCTGCGTTCCATTCTGCGTGCAGACCCCGACGTGGTGCTACTTGGTGAGATTCGAGACCAGGAGACCGCGAAGATCGCCATTGAGGCCTCGCTCACCGGTCACCTCGTGCTGTCGACCCTGCACACCAATGACGCGCCAAGCGCCATGACTCGGCTGATCGAGATGGGCATCGAGCCGTTTCTGGTGGGTTCGGCACTGGACTGCGTGGTGGCGCAGCGGCTGGCCCGGCGCCTGTGCGACCGCTGCAAGGTACCCGACAATCGCACCGACCTGGCCTATCTGGGTTTTGTGGTCAATCCGACGGTGGGCTACATCTCGAACCGTTTTACGGTCATGCCGGAGATCGGTCCGGCTATCGACCCCACCACAACGGGCACCATCATCTACAAGCCCGCCGGGTGCGCGAGCTGCTCGCAGACGGGCTACCGCGGACGACTCGGCATTCACGAGGTCATGACGGTGTCCGAAGAAATCGAGCGGCTTACTGTGGCACGCGCTTCGAGCGCGCAGATCGGAGCCGCGGCGCGCAAGCAGGGAATGATCACTATGCGTGAAGACGGCTGGGCCAAGGTCGCCCTCGGGCTGACCTCGATCGACGAGGTGCTCCGTGTGGTGTCCTAACTTCACGGATGCCGCGGTTTGTCACCGACAGACCGCGCAGGTATCGCAGTGAGATTGTCCGACTTCGGTTATGCCGTGCAGAAATCCGACGACACCGAATATGGGGAGCCGGTCGCTGACGCGCCCGCCTCTACCGTTGATATCCGTTCCAGGAGGCTTATGCGTTCCGAATCATCGGCACAACTCAGCGCACCGACGCCCGATCCCGATCTGCTCAAGGCACTGAGGCTCGTGTTGGACGAGGGAGCGAGCGACCTGCACATTTCCGGCGGTGCACCGCCGAGCATGCGCGTTGATGGTTCCCTGCGGCCGATTCCCGGGTGGGATCGTTGGTCGCCCGAGAAGGTCGTTTCCGCTCTCAGCAGCATTCTGTCGCCAGAGCAGCGGAACGAATTTGATCAGGAACTCGAACTGGACTTTGCCCACGCGGTGGAGGGCACACGTTTTCGCGTCAACTTCTACCAGCAGCGCAACACGGTCGGTGGTGCCTTTCGTCTCATTCCGAATGAGATCAAGTCGTTGACCGAGCTGGGTATTCCGGAATCTGTCGCCCGGTTCGCACTCCTTCCGCGAGGCCTCGTGCTGGTCACCGGTCCCACCGGCTCCGGCAAGACCACCACCCTGGCCGCAATGGTTGACCTGGTGAATCGTACTAGGGACGACCACATCGTGACGGTGGAGGACCCGATCGAGTTCATCCACGAGGGCAAGAAAGCGATGATCAGCCAGCGTGAGGTCGGGCAGGACACGCACAGTTTCGCATCCGCTCTCAAGCATGTGCTGCGCCAGGACCCCGACGTTATTCTGATCGGCGAGCTGCGCGACCTTGAGACGATCTCGGTCGCTTTGACCGCCGCTGAGACCGGCCACCTCGTTTTCTCCACTCTGCATACCCAGGATGCCGCCCAGACCATCGACCGCATTATCGACGTTTTTCCGCCGCACCAGCAGGCGCAAGTGCGCGCGCAGCTCGCAGCGACCCTGCGCGGGGTTGTCTGCCAGACCCTCGTGCGCAAAATCGGCGGCGGGCGCGTGGTTGCGACCGAAATTCTGGTGACCACGGCAGCCATTGCGAACCTCGTGAGGGAGGGCAAGACGCACCAGATTGCTTCGGCGCTGCAGTCGGGTCGAGCGCTCGGTATGCACACCATGGACCAGCACCTGGCCGAACTCGTCGACGCCGGCCAGATCACCCGTGAGGCCGCCGAGGCGAAGGCAATGGACGTCGACGTGCTCAAGCAGCTCGTGCACCGGGTTGATCCGACGAGCGCCCCGGTGGGCGGTCTCAGTCATGGCGAAATTGACTTCAACGATTCATTTTCGCCCGGGAGGCGCTAGATGCCCACCGAAACCTCGTTTAGCTACACCAGCCGCGACTCCCGCGACCGCGTGGTTAAAGGCCGTATGAACGCGGCGTCGGAGCGGGCGGCGCTTCTCCAACTGCGCACCATGGGACTCTCGCCCATTTCGATTGCGCCGGCCCGCAAACTCACGGGGCTTCACGCGGATCTGAGCATTCCGGGGTTTCAGAAGCACATCGGACTGACCGACCTAGCCGTCATGAGCCGCCAGATGGCGACCATGACCGCGGCCGGGCTGTCGCTGCTGCGCACATTGAATATTCTGTCGGAGCAGACCGAGAATAAGCAGCTCGCTCGGGTGATCGCAGGCATTCGCAGCGACGTCGAGACCGGCGTGTCGCTCTCAGTGGCCTTCGATAAGCACGACGAGGTGTTCCCCCCGATTATGATCAACCTGGTGCGCGCGGGGGAAACCGGTGGTTTTCTCGAAGACGCCCTCAACTCCATCGCCGACAACTTCGAGTCAGAGGTGAAGCTGCGCGACACGATCAAGAGCGCGCTCGCCTACCCGGTGATCGTGCTGGTCATGGCGCTTCTCGCAGTGGTGGGCATGCTCATCTTTATCGTTCCCGTCTTCGAGAAGATGTTCAAGGGTCTCGGTGGCGAATTGCCCGCGGCCACCAAGGTGCTCGTTGTGCTCTCCAACGGCATGATTTGGGTGGGTCCCGTGCTTCTCATTGCCGTTATTGTTTTCTCGTTGTGGTGGCGCAAAAACAAGCACACCCTGGCCGTGCGCCGCGTGGTCGACCCGTTCAAGCTCAAGCTGCCCGTGTTCGGCCTTCTGCTCACCAAGCTTGCCATTGCACGGTTCAGCCGCAACTTCGCGACCATGATCGGCGCCGGTGTGCCCATACTGCACTCGCTCAAAATTGTCGGCGAGACATCGGGAAACTGGGTCATGGAGTCGGCACTGGCCAAGGTGCAGGAATCGGTGAGTCAGGGCCGCTCCATTGCAGCGCCCCTCGCCCTCGAGCCGGTCTTTCCGTCCATGGTCACGCAGATGATCGCCGTGGGAGAGGATGCCGGTGCGCTCGAGCAGATGCTCACCAAGATCGCCGATTTCTACGACCAGGAAGTGCAGTCGACTACCGAACAGCTCACCGCGCTCATCGAGCCACTCATGATCGCCGTGATTGGCGTGATCATCGGGGGCATGGTCGTGGCGCTCTACCTGCCCATGTTCAGCGTTTTCGATTACGTCAATTAGCCGTTGGGAGTCACTGCCCCCGTTTAGGCTGCACTCCTACTGGGGGTAGTTGGCCCCCCGAAAAAACAACGGTTCATCGTGGGGGCCAACCTAGGCTTAAAAGCGCGCAAGCCCACCGCATTTCTCCCTGCTGAACCACGCAAAGGACACAGACACATGAACCGCTTCTTCACGACAGCCCTGGTCAATAAGCGCACGGCCCTCGGCGAGAAGGAGAAGGGCTTCACGCTCATCGAGCTTCTTGTGGTGGTACTGATTCTCGGTGTTCTCTCCGCGATCGCCATCCCGATCTACCTCGGCCAGCAGGACGGCGCGAAGGATAAGGCCGTGGCCGCCGCCATCACGAACGCGAAGGTTGCCGTTGTCGCCGAGCTCGTCACTGGAAAAGAACTGGACGCAGTTATTTCTGGTGGACTGGGAGTTCTCGATGCCTACGTCGCGAGCAAGGACATTCAGGCTTCGATTGCTGTGGGTGGCGCCGATGGTGCAGAATTCACGATTTCCGGCTACTGGGGAACTGCGGCCGACGCAGCGGTGGCCGGCGCAGGGGCAACCAAAGCTAACCATGGCACCACCATCACCGATTCGGGTGCCGCAATCAATCTGAAGGAAGCGGCGGCGAAGGAGTAACTCCTCGGGAATAACACTCGGCGGGGGTGCTCACACATGCCCCGCCGAGCGTGCTGATTGTTCCGAATGGCTAGAGAGAGGAGGGGCCCGATCGTGAGTGTTCAGAAGAACAATGAATCGCGCCCTTCCGACGTTGAGGACGGCTTCGGCATGATTGAGATTGTCGTCTCGATGCTGTTGCTCTCCCTGCTCGCCATCGCCTTTCTGCCGATGCTCGTCACCTCACTGCGGGTTTCGGTCTCCAACTCCACCGTGACGTCTGCTACCCAGCTAGTCGCGGCACAAATGGAGACCATCCGGTCCCTAGGCTCGGTGTGTGGCCCTCTCAGCGACTACGCCGCTGGGACTCAGACGGGATTCGATCCCAGTGACCCTGCGCTGCAGGCCCGTTTCGACACCATTGTCTGCCCGGGTCCCGACCCGGTCACGGTGCAGGTGCGCGTCTACGTTACCGATGGACCCAGCGGTGACGTTCTGGCTGATGCTGTCACAAGCATCTTTGTAGCAGGCTAGGCCAGCATGATTTTTGGAACGATCTCCATTCGACGACACTTCGCGTCGCACGGTGCACCTGTGGCCAAGAACGCGCGCGGCGATAGCGGCTACACCCTGGTCGAGCTCCTCATCTATTCGGGCCTTCTCGTTCTCGTCCTCACCGTTGTTGGCGGAACACTACTCAATACCCTCAGCTCTGAGCAAAAGGTGCTCCAGAGCGCCGACGCCAACGGAGTTAGCCAGCTCATCGCTTCGTCGGTGCACTCGGGGGTGCGCAATGCCACCGCCCTCAAGGTCTTTGAGAGCACGTCCGCCGACGACAACGATCAGCTTCTCATTGTCACCTCGATCAGCAGCGATCCGGAGCTGACGGCTGCCGCCCGGGTTTGTCAGGCGTGGTATTACACGGAAGCAGATAAGGGCGCCATGTACTACAAGCGAAGCACGGAGTCGGGGGCCTTCGTCGGCGTCACCACCGACACCCTCGCCGGCGACCTCACCGGGTGGACACTATTGGGCTCGGGGCTGTCGGCCGCGGAGGCTTCCCCGGGTGTCTCCCAGCTCGTCTTCGACGACGTGACAAGTGGCCATCCGTCTGTTGCACTCAACTTCGCCATCAATGCTGACGGCGACAGCAGCCCCGCACAGATATCCACCACGGGCACGAGCCGCCAGAGCGGCACGGAGGCGACACCTTGTTCCTGATGCGAAAGACACCGCTTTTCATGGCAGCAGAACGCGGCAGCAGCATGCTGGCCGTCATTGGCCTCATGGCCGTTGCCGGTGTTGCCACCCTCGCCATAGCCGGTTCCACTATGAACTCGATCGGCGTCAGCAGTGCCACCCGCGCCGGCGTTCAGGCTCAGGCTGCGGCCGAGGCCGGCATCGACGCCGCCCTGGCCAATCTGAGCCAGCCTACCTGCACAGAATTGTGGGGCACCACCACGCCCGTTTCGACGGTTGACGTCTTCTACAGCATGGATCCGACGCCCGTCGCGGATGAGCCGGATGAAAATTGGCTCCCTGGGTGCCCGGCGACCAACGCCGAGCGCGTCAAAATCAAGTCCAAAGGTACCGCCGACCAAGCCGGCCAGGCTGGTAATGAATCCGGCGATTCCCGCACGGTCGAGGCTATCTATCACTATGAAGCAGCATCCGCAGAGACCCCAGCAACGGGAGCCGGCACGGCTTTGTATTCCTACGCCTCCGGCAGCTTTGGCGGATCCAGTCAACTGCACTGGGTTGATCACCCCGTCGTTACCGACGTTCCGATCACGCAATCCGACCCGAGACCCGTTATTCAGATCAAGACCGGTAATGCGTCGTGCGCTGGGTCTTCGATCTTCGAGGCGGATACCGTTGTTCAGCAAGGGAGTTTCTCCTCAGACGGGTCGTGCAAGATTATGGGAAACGTTTGGGCGAGTGGTGGTACGGAAACGGGTGGCTCGTCGATCCTTTACGGCAACGTAGCCACGTCAGACCTGACCACTGGCGGGTCATCGCAGATTTACGGAAGCGCGTGGGCCAGTCAAGACACCGATACCTCAGGCTCATCCATAATCCACGGGAACTTGGCCACTACGCGCCTGACCAAGAGTGGAACATCGCAGGTCATAGGCGACGTCTCCGGGGTTGCTGCTCCTCCGGTTGCGCCCACGGTGCCCGATTGGGTCGACGTTGGATATGACACGAGCGATTGGCCGGGATTTGCCGTCACGACCACGAGCACAGGTTGTGATCTCACGGCAATTCAGGCCGCGGTCACTGCCTTCAGCACGCGGGAGCCTCCCACTAAGGGCATTATTGATGCCCGAGGATGCTCAGGGGGAGTTACGATCCAAGGCAATACGAGCCTCAGCCTTCCTCAGGACATCGCTATTTTCGCTGCTGAGTTTCATATCTCAGGAAGTGGGCACTTCGTTTCGGATTCGGCCACTGAACCACGAAATCTTTGGCTGATCACTCCCGATGAGGTCGACGACAATCTTCCTACTCCCTGCCCGACTGGGGACAATCGAGATTCATCAATTTTGGGTTCGTTCATCGTGTCAGCGCCGGTGAGAGTTATGCTCTACACGCCTTGTGAGATTCGCTTGGGTGGTTCGGCGCAGTGGCGGGGCCAGTTCTACGGCGGTTCAGTCTCGACGGTCGGATCTTCACAGCTGCATTACACGCCGATCGGAATCCCCGGTGCCGAGATCCCTGTTGGAGGAACGCCCGGCAGCGAGGCCACCGAAGCAAAGCTCGGCGACCGCATTTCCATTCGCGACCTGAATGTTCGAGAAGATGGCTAGCACGATCGCCGGAGCATTCGGCATCCTTGGCGCCATCATCGGCTCCTTCCTTAACGTCGTGATCTACCGCATACCGGCCGGCCGCTCCATCGTCTCCCCGCCGAGTTCGTGCAGTCGCTGCGGCGCGCGCATTCGGCCCTACGACAACATCCCGGTCTTGAGCTGGTTTGCGCTGCGCGGCGAATGTCGCGATTGTCGGGCGACGATTTCACCCCGTTACCCCGTGGTGGAACTTGGCACCGGGGTCTTCTTCGCGGTCGTCGCTCTCTGGGTGTTTTCGACCGCCGATTTTGGCTGGGCGGCCGTCACTACCAACGACAACACCCTCGCCACTCAGCTCATCGTGCTCGTGGCGTTCCTCTATCTGGCGGCGATCAGCGTTGCCCTGGCCATGATCGACCTCGACACGCACACCCTGCCGAACAAGATTCTGTTACCCGCCTACCCGGTGGCCGCCGTGTTACTCACTGCGGCCGCTCTCGTGGCCGGCGAACCGGGCCGTCTGCTGCCCACTCTCATTGGAGCGGGGGCGCTGTTCGGCCTCTACCTGACCTTGGCGCTGATCAGCCCCGGCGGCATGGGCCTCGGTGACGTGAAACTTGCCGGGGTGCTCGGCCTATACCTGGGCTATTTGGGCTGGGGGCCCCTGATCGTGGGGGCATTCGGCGCCTTCCTGCTCGGCGGCGTGTTCGGACTTCTTCTGCTCGCCACCGGCAAGGCCAAACGCCGCAGTAGCATTCCGTTCGGCCCGTGGATGCTCCTGGCCGCTTGGCTTGGCGTCTTCTTCGGTGACCAGATAGCCATCGGCTACCTCACGCTATACGGCCTCGCCTAGTCGGCAATGATCACGACCAAACCCGCTTCGCGACCACCGCTTACGAACCAAATTCTCACTGGGGGAAACAAATGACTACACGTGTGGTCGGAATCGACATCGGCACCACCGCCGTGCGCGCCGTAGAGATGCGGGATGCCGAAACGGATCATCCCGTGCTCGTGCGCTGCCATGAAGAGCCGCTGCCCTTTGGTGCGGTCAATCGCGGTGAGGTAGTGGAACCGGCTGTCGTCGCCGCGGCCCTGAAACGCATGTGGTCGAGCGGCGGTTTCACAACCAAAGACGTCGTGCTCGGCATGGGCTATCACCGCATGGTCGTGCGCAACCTGACCGTGCCCAAGATGTCGCTGCGCCGCATTCGCGAGTCGCTGCCATTTCAGGTGCAGGACCTGCTGTCGTTTCCCACCGCCGAGGCGCTGCTCGACTTCTACCCCATTGCCGAAGTCGACGGCGAGGGGGAGTCTGGCCCGCAAATTTCCGGGCTGCTGATCGCAGCCATGAAAGACGTCGTGCAGTCGCACATCAAGGCTGCCAGGTTGGCCGGACTGCGCACGGTCAACGTGGACATCATGTCCTTCGCTCGCAGTCGTGCCATCAACCGTTCAGTGACCGCCCCCGAGGTGATCGTGCAGATTGATATCGGTGGCGGCTCGTCGAGCGTGCTTATCTCTTCGAACGCAGTGCCGCAGTTCGTGCGCGTGATTCCCTCCGGCGGCCATCAACTCACCAAGGCGCTGCGCACGCGCCTCGGCCTCGACGAAGAGGCGGCGGAGGTGATTAAGAGACGGCTGGGCCTAGTGGATGAGGTTGCACCAGACGACGAAATAGCCGCCACGATCATTCGCGAGGTCACCTCGGAACTGCTGGAAAGCCTGCGCAACACCATTGCCTACTTTGCGAACAGTCGTCCGGAACTACCCATCGGACGCATCGTGCTCATGGGTGGGGGCGCCCGGCTCGAAGGCTTCGGTGCTGCGCTCAGCGCCCTGACCCGTTTTCCGGTGGTTCCGGCGCAACCGTACGGCGCATTCGAACTCGGTCCCGATGTCAATCAGGAAGATCTCGAGAACTCCCAGTGCACGTTCGTTGCTGCGCTTGGCCTCGCACTAGGGAGCAAAGCATGAAACGCACAACGGATGGCCGCGAGCTGATCCTCGGCGGGGAGCCACGGGCAGACCTGCTGCCGCCCGAACTCAAGGCCGCCCGCCAGGGCCGGCTGCTCCGCCGAATCATGTCGATCGTTGCAGCCGGCATCGTGCTGGTCGTTATTGCCGCCGTCGCAACCGTGTCCCTCGAGGCCGGGCGGGCACAGACCCGGCTTGCCGCAGCCGAGGCGCGCACCACTGAATTGTTGCAGGCATCCGCAAGATACGCGGAGGTTCGCAACGTTCAAAACCAAATCGAAATGACATCGGCAGCGCGGCAGTTGGCGGCTGCCACCGAGGTCGATTGGCGTGCCTACATGGCGGGCGTGCGGGCAAGTCTGCCGTCCGATGTAACCATCCAGGCGATTGCGGTCGGTTCCGGTACGCCGTGGGCGGAATACGAGCAGAGCATCGTTCCCCTATACAACCCGCGTGTCGCCAGCCTGACGCTGAGCTTGACCAGTCCGACATTGCCGGCCGTTCCCATGTGGTTGACGAACCTGCGTACGCTGCCCGGTTACGCCGATGCCCACCCCGGATCGGTGACCCGCACGGAAAGCGGTGAGTACGTCGTCCAAATGGTCATCAATATCAATAAAGATGCGCGATCAAATCGCATCGCTGGGGGACAGTGACACTATGACGCGCAACAGACTATTCGGCGCCGTGCTGATCTTGATCATCGGCGCTTCGGTGGTTCTCGGTGGGATGCTGGGGATCGTGCCCAAACTGGACGAGATTCAGGCCGCAAACGCACAGCGCGAAGTCGTACTGGCGCAGAATATTCAACACGAGGCCGATCTGATCGTTCTCAAACGGGACTTTGCCGGAATCGCGGAACTTCGCACCTACCTCACCACCCTGCAGAGCGGGGTCCCGGTCGATGCCGGAATTCCCGACTTTCTGGATGAGCTTGAAGTCATTGCCCGCCAGAACAGCGTGACACTGGATTCGTTGGTCATCAGCGATGCGGTTGCTTTTCAGCCCGCCGCGGAACTCGCCACCGAGAGCGGTGGTTCGGCGGAGACCGGCACTGGCACGGATTTAGCCGTCGCATCCGCTGTTCCCGCCGCATCGACGGTGCTCACCGCGGAAAACTACCTGGCTGTAACCGTTTCCATGACGATCGCCGGTGCCCACAGCAATCTCTTCGACTTCGTGGCTGGCCTTCAGCACGGCGAGCGGAGCATCGCGATTTCCACGGTGGCGACCGCTAACGGTGAGGGAGCGATTGTGAACGAAATGACCGTTGTCGGAACGATCTACGTGCTGCTGGATCCGAACGGCGTGACGATCGGCCAGTAAGCGGCACACCCCCAGATCGCGGGCTATCGCCGCGCAAGGAGCTTCACTAGCGTTGCGCCTGACGCAGACCTCTCGCGAACAAGACTTACCCTGGCTCCATTCTCGCGAGGCCTGCAACGACCGTTCGCCGCACCCTCGGCGAGTGGTCGCGAGCGGCCGTACCTGTTCGCGGCAATCAGTACCCGACACGCTTGCTCCGAGAAGGAATCGCTCATGGACGACCCGAAAACTTCCCTGTCGCCAAACGACACTCCCCTAGCCGGCGATATGGCGGGCTTCACCCCGGTCTCAGCTAGCGCCGCAGTGAGCGCCACCCACCACGACGAAATTCGCGTGCTGCCCACGAATCGTCGGCGCACGCGTGTGGCGCTTCGCAGCGTTCCCGGCGACGGTATTCTGCGCAGCGTCGAACCGGCGGCGCCCGATGTGCTCGGCGCACCCGACGTCGACCTGATCGAGGCCCTTTATGAGGTCGTGCTGCGGCAGGCATCCGACCTGCATGTGTCTGTCGCCGCTCCGCCGAGTATTCGCCGCGACGGCGATCTGGGCCCTGTGGGGGTCGGCCCGGCGTGGTCGAGCCAGAAAGCAGACCGGGCCATCCGCAGCATTCTCACCCGGGCCCAACAGGTCATCTTCGATCGAGACCATGAACTTGATTTCGCCTACACGCTTGAGGATGCCGCGGTCACCGGTGCGTCCACTCGATTTCGGGTCAACGTGCACCAGCAGCGTGGCGCGATTGGTGCGGCCTTTCGGCTCATTCCGCACGAGATCAAAGACCTGAAGGCCCTCGGTATCCCGCAATCTGTGTCCACATTCGCCGGGCTGCCGCGCGGACTGGTACTCGTGGCCGGGCCAACCGGCTCGGGAAAATCCACGACGCTGGCGGCCCTCGTCGACCTCGTGAACAGCACCAGGGCCGACCATATCGTCACCGTAGAAGACCCGATTGAGTTTTTGCACGCGCACAAGAAATCCCTGGTGACCCAACGCGAGGTGGGGCATGACACGGCGAGTTTCGCATCCGCTTTGAAGCACGTGCTGCGGCAGGACCCCGACGTGATTCTTATTGGTGAACTGCACGATATCGAGACGATCCAGGTAGCGCTGACCGCCGCCGAGACCGGGCACCTCGTGTTCGCGACGCTGCACACGCAGAGCGCGGCGCAAACCATCGACCGCATCATCGACGTCTTTCCTCCCCACCAGCAGAACCAGGTGCGTGCGCAGCTCGCCCAGACCCTGCAGGGCGTGGTCTGCCAGACCCTGGTGAAGTGGGCGAACGGGGCCGGCCGGGTCGCGGCGACCGAGGTTCTCGTCACCACTCCAGCCATCGCCAACCTCATTCGCGAGGGCGAAACGCACCAGATCGAATCGATGATGCGGAGCGGTCGGGAACGTGGAATGCACACCATGGACCAGCACCTCGCCGAACTGGTCAACACGGGGCAGATCACCCGCACGGCCGCGCACGCCAAGGCCCACGATATTGCCGGGCTTGACCTGCTCATTCACCGAACCGAACCGGCGGCCGGGGGCTTTGCCTTCGCGGGGGCTGGCTCCGGCCACAATGCCGACAGCAACGTCGGGTTCTCCCGCGCGGTGAGCTGATGTCGCCCGCTACCTGCCCGTCTTCAGCATTGCCAGCCTGATCAACTAGGCCAGGTCTGCCTCGACCCCGCTGCGGCGGGGGCTTTTGGCGCGCCCGCGCATAATTCAGCAAACTCCCTTCGAGTGGCGTTTCCTGTGGGGGTGGGTAATACCCAAATCACCCGCATACGTGGGGTCGTGCGCGAGAAAATCTCACTCTAATCTGAAGCTCCGATCGCACCCTCGATCGCACAATTCACTGCAGCAGACGAACACGGCACGACGAGTCCTTACCCGGCTCGCTTTCGCACGACCCACTTCCAACCCGAATGGATTCCTAGTGCTTACTCGCCTGCTCGCTTCCATCAACCTTCGCCGCGCACGCTTTACCGAGAACCAGAGTGGGTTCACGGTGATCGAGTGGCTCGTCATCGTGATTCTCATCGGAATGCTTGCCGCCGTCGCCATTCCGGTTTACCTGGGTGTGCAGAACAACATCAAGGACGCGAGCGTCAAGACTGACCTCGCCAACGCCAAGACCGCGATCATCGCCGTGCAGGACGATACCGGAACAATGCCGGCCACCGCCGCCAATATCGCGACTATCACCGGAGCCACCGGCCATGGCTACACCAAGGGGTCGAACACGTCCACGATCAGCTACAAGTACCTCACTGCGACGACCTACTGCATCGGCGCCACAAGCTCGACGACGGAGAAGTTCTACGTGACCGAGACACTTGATATCACCAACAACGCGATCATCGCTGCACCCACCGACTGCACCTGGTGACGGTGAACGCAACGATCTCGGGCCCGGTGTAATCGCTCGAAGCGCCGGTGGCGGCATCCGCGGGACAATACGGGCAGCGCGCCGAGTCTCCGTGGCATTTGCCGCGCCCTTGGTACAGTAGAAGTCAGTCACGGCGAAGGCCACGAGGAGTTCAGCATGAGCGACAACACGCCAACCGACGGCAAGAAGAACCCTGAAACGGATGCTGCTACAGCGCCCGACCTGACCGCGTCAGAGCAGGGTTCCGCCGACCAGGACGGTGCACCCGGGCACGCCGCAGTGGTAACCGGAGCGGAGTCGACCTCGGAGCGATCTGCGGTTACACCGGAACCCGTGCAGGAACCCATCGTCATCGACTATGACGCCATCAACGCCGATCTGAGTGCGGCCGAGCGCGCCGACGCGGTTACCGCTTCGGCCGCAGCCCGCAACCTGCCACCCATGTCGACGGCCGCTCCGGTCGCATCGACAGATGCCGTGGCGCCGAGCCTCGCCGACGACTACGTCGATTCCTATACGCCCGCCGAAACTGTTTCCGCCAAGAGTACCGCCGTGGACTCCGAGCAGACGTCGCCGGTTGTACCGGTCGCGCTCGTCGGGGGAACCGCAGCCGCGGAAGCCCCGATCGACTACGCCGTGGTCGATGCTCCACGCGACGTGCCGGTCGCGACCGCGCCGTCGTACACGCCCCCGGCCCAGTCGCCGATCTACGTGCAGGCACCAACCAAGCCGAAAGACCGCAGCAACCGCGGTGGCGGCATTCTGATCGCCCTTCTCGCCACGGTCGTGTTCGCCGTGCTGTACGCCGTCGCGGCGTTCATTATTATCGGAATGACCAGCACGACAATGGCGGCGACCGTAGACGGGTTCAGCACCGTCGCCCTTCTGCCACTCTTCTACATTCCCATCATTTTCTTCTTCCTTGCCTTCGTCGCACTGATAGCGCTGGTTAACCGGCGCGGCTGGTGGGCCTACGTGCTCTTCGGGTTCCTCGTGGCCGCTGTGGTCTATTTCTCCTACATCGGCGGCGCGCTGCTCGGCCTCATGCTTGATGGCAGCCTGGACGGCATCAGCCCGGCGGAACTCAACCGCTTCATCGGTACTCTGTGGCTGAATCCCGGTGCGATCGCTGCCGCGATCATCGCCCGCGAGGTACCGATCTGGGCCGGAGCCTGGATCGCCCGCCGCGGACGCCGCGTCACCGCCAAGAACCTCGAGGCCCGCACCGAGTACGAGCGCCTCCTCGCCGACGGCCCGCACGTCACCCGCCCCTAACCCGAAGCCCACTCCCTCTTCCGGACGGGGCCTGGGCCCCGTCCGTCGGAAGCGGTCCCGCGCAAGCCTCGGCGGGCATCCGCTCTGCAGCGCGCTGCACCAGGCAGGCCTACGCTGGAGCCATGCGGGAATACCGAAAGTACGCGATCACCATGGCGGCCTTTTCGGTCGCGCTCTATGTCGCGTTCATCGTGGCGGCGTTCGGCGTACTGAGCCTGCTGCTCGATCGCGATGTCATCAACGAAACGGATGCCGGTGCCCTCCTCGGCCCCATCATGGTCACCACCGCGGTCCTCGCGCTGGTCTGGGTCATCCTCAATGCCGTGTTGCGGTCCCCAGAGCGACTGACGCAAATTCCTCCGCTACCGATCTTCGTCGCGGGCGTCGCTGCCTATCTTGCCTATTGCATCTCCGGGGGAGTCGTCTACAGCCTTGGCGCCGGCGAACTCTTTCGCTCGGTTATCTTCATCGGCGCAGAAATGATGAGCCCATTCGCGATCGCCGTCGCCGTGAGCGGCTGGCTTATTGCGTTTCTCTTTTTTCTGGTACTGCTGGCTAAACCCGCTGGATCCGGCGCCCCCGAGTGGCCCTGGGAGAAAAACGACGACAACTAGCCCGTGACGACGGTGCAATCTTGGCATCTCGCGCAGGAGGCGTTACGAGTACCCTTATGCATTATGGATAGGTCCATCGAGTCGCGTGTCAACCACGAGGTTGAGAACTGGCTGCGTTGGATCACAAGGTGGCGCCCCGCGACACACCGCGGTCGGGCGCGCCTCTGCCGTCAGTGCTTCGGGTCGCCGATCGTCGCCTCCGCCGGACTCGCGGTCGACGTGCCCCACGTCGTTCAGCATGCCCTGTCAATGCGCATGAAGATCGTGATCGATGCCTCCGTCGACGAATACACCGAACTGAACCTGCCGAGGCTCGCGCACGAGCTCAATCTGAGCGAGCGCCGCGAATCCGCCCAGGCCTACCGCCCCACCGAGGGCCTCGACCCGGAGTTTCGCGGCCTGGACCTCGACCCGCAACCGGCAGCAGACGCCCCCTACCTCTTCACATTCGGTGAACTCGCCGACCAACAGCTCCCCGCCGCGCAATCACCGCCCCTACCCGCCGCGGAATCCGACAGCGCCGAGCACGAGCACGGTCTCCCCGCGCCATCCGACCCCCTTCCGCCGCTCAGCCCGGCAGAAAAACAAGCGCTCAAAGCCGAGATGCAGCTTGCCGACGAGTACGCGACCCAGGTAGGCCTGCGGGTCTGCGCCCAGCTCACCCAGCAGAGGCCCCGCCTGCTCGAGGCGATCGCACAATTCGTCGAGCCCCAGGTGCAGGCCCTGCTCGTCGACCTCGGGAGCACCCTGGATTCCCCGCTTTGGCCGAGCAATCCCTAGCCGAGCCGTAGCATCCGCTCCTTTGCCCACCGGGCCCACCTTATGAACCCGGGCCCAGTTTATAAACTGGGCCCGGGGACGGGGCCCGGGCCCCGTCCGCATAAACGACACGAAAATGGTGGCGGGGCGGTGCCCGCGACCCATTTGACCGTGACGGCTGCGCCGGGCTAGAATTGCCGGGTGTGCGCTTTGTCGTGCGCCTGAATTATGCCCTCACGATGTTCGCATCGAGGAAGCACCAGGTCGGGGCGAGATTCCACACATGCAGGGTTTGCTCAACGAGTAGCCCCCACGGCATACCCACCAAAACACGCGCGAGTAATCGTGTGGGTTCAAGCGGGTCCAGATGAACTCGACCAAATCGCAAGAAGTGGTCGAATGCTAACCATCACAAAGCTGTCACCGTGCAGCAATAACAAGGAGTAATTAGTGCCCACCATTCAGCAGTTGGTCAGGAAGGGCCGTAGCCCCAAGGTCACCAAGACCAAGGCTCCCGCCCTGAAGTCCAACCCGCAGCAGCGCGGCGTTTGCACCCGCGTGTACACGACCACCCCGAAGAAGCCGAACTCGGCTCTGCGCAAGGTCGCCCGCGTCAAGCTTTCCAACGGTACAGAGGTCACCGCCTACATTCCCGGCGAGGGCCACAACCTGCAGGAGCACTCCATGGTGCTCGTGCGCGGAGGCCGTGTTAAGGACCTCCCGGGTGTGCGTTACAAAATCATTCGCGGCGCACTGGACACCCAGGCCGTCAAGAACCGTAAGCAGGCACGTAGCCGCTACGGCGCAAAGATGGAGAAGAAGTAATGCCCCGTAAAGGACCCGCTCCCAAGCGCCCTGTCATTGCCGACCCGGTTTACGGTGCACCCATCGTCAGCCAGCTCGTCAACAAGATCCTTCTCGATGGCAAAAAGGGCCTCGCCGAGCGCATCGTTTACGATGCCCTCGCCGGTGTCTCCGCCAAGAACGAGCTGGATGCCGTTGTCACGCTGAAGAAGGCACTCGACAACGTTCGTCCGACCCTCGAGGTGCGTTCGCGCCGCGTCGGTGGCTCCACGTACCAGGTTCCGGTCGAGGTCAAGCCGCACCGCGCCAACACCCTGGCGCTGCGCTGGTTGACCAGCTACGCCAAGGCGCGTCGCGAGAAGACCATGACCGAGCGCCTCACCAACGAGATCCTCGACGCGAGCAACGGCCTCGGTGCCGCTGTCAAGCGTCGTGAAGACACTCACAAGATGGCTGAAGCGAACAAGGCCTTCGCTCACTACCGCTGGTAGTCAGAACCATCGAGCATTCCTGATCATCGGTTCAGGCGCGTGCCGGCTTGCGTCGGCACCCGCCTGCCCGTTGAAAAAGCGGATGTTCATTGCCTTGTTCCGCATTCCCACCCCTACCCTTCCGGAGGACCCCCGTGGCACTTGACGTGCTCACCGACCTGAGTAAGGTCCGCAACATCGGCATCATGGCTCACATTGATGCTGGCAAGACCACCACAACTGAGCGCATCCTGTTCTACACGGGTGTCAACCACAAGATCGGCGAGACCCACGACGGCGCCTCGACGATGGACTGGATGGCGCAGGAGCAGGAACGTGGCATCACGATCACCTCCGCTGCGACGACCTGTTTCTGGGACAACAACCAGATCAACATCATCGACACCCCCGGACACGTGGACTTCACCGTGGAGGTGGAGCGTTCGCTCCGCGTTCTCGACGGTGCCGTTGCCGTGTTCGACGGCAAGGAGGGCGTTGAGCCCCAGTCCGAAACCGTGTGGCGTCAGGCCGACAAGTACGACGTGCCCCGCATTTGCTTCGTCAACAAGATGGACAAACTCGGCGCCGACTTCTACTTCACTGTCGACACCATCATCAAGCGCCTCGGCGCGAAGCCGCTGGTAATCCAGCTGCCGATCGGTGCAGAGTCTGACTTCGAGGGTGTCGTTGACCTCGTTCAGATGCGTGCGCTGACCTGGCGTGGCGACTCCAAGGGTGACGTGGAGATGGGCTCGAAGTACGCCATCGAAGAGATCCCCGCCGACCTCGTGGAGAAGGCTGCCGAATACCGCAAGCTTCTGCTCGAGACCGTCGCCGAAACCGACGACGACCTCATGGAGCGTTACTTCGCCGGCGAAGAACTGACGGTTGCCGAGATCAAGGGCGCCATCCGCAAGCTCACCATCAATAGCGAGATCTACCCGGTTCTCTGTGGTTCTGCGTTCAAGAACCGCGGCGTTCAGCCGATGCTCGACGCTGTCGTTGACTACCTCCCCACCCCGCTCGACGTGGCCGCCATTGAGGCGCACGACGTTCGCGACGAGGAGAAGGTCATCATGCGTCACCCCGACGCCGAGGAGCCGTTCACGGCTCTTGCGTTCAAGGTTGCGGTGCACCCGTTCTTCGGTCGCCTCACCTACGTTCGCGTGTACTCGGGCCGTCTCGACTCCGGAGCCCAGGTCATCAACTCGACCAAGGGCAAGAAGGAGCGCATCGGCAAGATCTTCCAGATGCACGCCAACAAGGAGAACCCGGTCGGTTTCGTCACCGCCGGTCACATCTACGCGGTCATCGGCCTCAAGGACACCACCACGGGCGACACCCTGTGCGACCCGAACCAGCAGGTCGTACTCGAGTCCATGACTTTCCCTGACCCGGTTATCGAGGTCGCTATCGAGCCCAAGACCAAGCAGGACCAGGAAAAGCTGGGCCTTGCTATTCAGAAGCTCGCCGAAGAAGACCCCACCTTCCGTACCGAGCAGAACCAGGAAACTGGCCAGACGGTAATCAAGGGAATGGGTGAACTTCACCTGGACATCCTCGTCGACCGCATGAAGCGTGAATTCAACGTTGAGGCGAACGTCGGCAAGCCCCAGGTGGCGTACCGCGAAACGATCCGCAAGGCCGTTGAGCGTCACGACTACACGCACAAGAAGCAGACCGGTGGATCCGGCCAGTTCGCGAAGATTCAGATCGCGATCGAGCCGATGGAAATCACTGCCGAGAAGTCGTACGAGTTCCTCAACAAGGTCACCGGTGGCCGCATCCCGCGTGAGTACATCCCCTCGGTGGATGCTGGAATTCAGGATGCGCTCCGCGTAGGCATCCTGGCCGGCTACCCGATGGTGGGCGTTCGAGCCAGCCTGCTTGACGGCGCTGCGCACGACGTCGACTCCTCGGAGATGGCCTTCAAGATTGCCGGCTCGATGGGCTTCAAGGAAGCCGTTCGTAAGGCGAACCCCGTTCTGCTCGAGCCGCTGATGGCCGTCGAAGTTCGTACCCCTGAGGAATACATGGGTGACGTAATTGGCGACCTCAACTCGCGTCGTGGGCAGATCCAGACCATGGAGGATGCGCAGGGCGTGAAGGTAATTCGCGCTCACGTTCCACTGTCGGAGATGTTCGGATACATCGGTGACCTGCGGTCGAAGACCTCAGGCCGTGCGGTGTACTCGATGACGTTCGAGAGCTATGCGGAGGTCCCGAAGGCAGTTGCCGACGAGATCATCAACAAGAACAAGGGCGAATAGCCCTCATTCTGGCCTTCGGGCCGAATCGCTTCGGCCACCTGGCCCTAGTAACATAAGTAGACACATCCAGCGCATACCGGCCGCTCATAACGGCGGCCGTGAATTTGCACGCGAGTCCTGAGGAGGACCCACAGTGGCCAAGGCCAAGTTCGAGCGGACAAAGCCGCACGTAAACATCGGAACGATCGGTCACGTTGACCACGGAAAGACCACGCTGACTGCAGCGATCTCCAAGGTTCTTGCCGATAAGTTCCCGTCCAAGATCAACGTTCAGCGCGACTTCGCGTCGATTGACTCGGCTCCGGAAGAACGCCAGCGCGGCATCACGATCAACATTTCGCATGTTGAATACGAGACCGACAAGCGTCACTATGCGCACGTCGATGCTCCGGGCCACGCTGACTACATCAAGAACATGATCACCGGTGCTGCTCAGATGGACGGCGCAATCCTCGTGGTTGCTGCTACTGACGGCCCGATGGCTCAGACCCGTGAGCACGTTCTTCTCGCCAAGCAGGTCGGCGTTCCGACCCTGCTCGTCGCGCTGAACAAGGCCGACATGGTTGACGACGAAGAGATCATGGAGCTCGTCGAGCTCGAAGTTCGTGAACTTCTCTCCAGCCAGGGTTTCGATGGCGACAACGCCCCCGTTATCCAGGTCTCTGCTCTCAAGGCGCTTGAAGGCGACGAGAAGTGGACCGGTAACATCCTTGAGCTCATGAAGGCTGTTGACGATTTCATTCCGGACCCGATCCGCGACAAGGACAAGCCGTTCTTGATGCCGATCGAGGACGTCTTCACGATCACCGGCCGTGGCACCGTTGTAACGGGCCGCGCCGAGCGTGGAACCCTCAAGATCAACTCCGAGATCGAGATCGTCGGCATCCGCCCGACGCAGAAGACCACGGTTACCGGTATTGAGATGTTCCACAAGCAGCTCGACGAGGCTTGGGCCGGCGAGAACTGTGGACTTCTTCTTCGTGGCACCAAGCGCGAAGACGTTGAGCGCGGCCAGGTCGTCGTCAAGCCGGGTTCGGTTACGCCGCACACCGACTTCGAGGGCACCGCGTACATCCTCAGCAAGAACGAGGGTGGCCGTCACAACCCGTTCTACGCGAACTACCGCCCGCAGTTCTACTTCCGCACCACGGACGTCACCGGCGTCATCACGTTGCCCGAGGGCACCGAGATGGTTATGCCTGGCGACACCACCGACCTGACTGTCGCGCTGATTCAGCCGATCGCCATGGAAGAGGGCCTCGGCTTCGCTATCCGTGAAGGTGGCCGCACCGTCGGCGCCGGCACGGTGACCAAGATCATCAAGTAGTCTTTTCTACTTCGATCTCTGAAAAGGGGTCGGGCCTTCGGGCTCGGCCCCTTTTTTGCACCCTGCGTGCGTGTCTCCATATTTGCCAGCGGATGTCGATGGACGCCTACGGCCAGGCACGAATCGCAATATCCGGTTATGGTCTGCCCATGCAGAGAACGAAACTGGAAATGCGCATCCTGTTGGGGATTGCTGTTGTCGTCATCGCCGTCCTCGCCGTGGTGATCGTGCCACGCCTGGTCTGGCCTGCTCCCGTCGCCCAATCCGCGATCGCCCAGGTGGCGCCGGCTCTCGCTCCATCGCCGATCGTCACGCCAACGCCTACCGCTCAGTCTGAACAGCAGGTTCTCGACAATATGGTGGCGAGTACCGTCAGTGTGTACAGCGTGCTGGTCTGCGACAGCCTCACGAAGTATGCCTCCCTGACGATTCCCGAGATCATCGACGAGGTGCTTGCTGAATATCCGACTACCGGTTTGTCTGACCAATCGCGACAGATTATGGCCCAGCGCGTTCTTACCGAATCCACCGCCAAGAGCTGCCCCGACCAGAGCCCGCGCGTCGCCGCCGGAGTCACCTCGGGTTAGCCGCCCCAGTCGCAGGAACGCCGATGCCCACGGTCGGCTGGTCGCGGGCCTTCGTCTGCACAGCTGGGCGACACGCCGAGCGCGACACGCCCGGGTTGCATGAAGTGCCAACTGTGTGGCAGACTCTTCTAGTTCAACACTTTCGGCGTGCGCTACGCGTCGCCGGAATCACTGCCAGGCAGTGCATAGTCGCGTCACGCTCATTCGAAAAACACATTGTCGGATGAGCGCAGATTGCAGGCTAGGCCGCAGGGAGCAGAGCGAAGTACAAATCAACGATCTGGTCGGCGTGGGTAAAACCGTGCCGTCCCCCAGGTTCTGCTTCTGGGAGTCGACGTTGACGATGAGCGTCGTTTATTTGGCGTGAATCGAAATTGACATATGAACAGTGGTGCTAATGGCAGCAGTGCTACTACGGCGTCCAATGCAACCTCGGCAAATCCTGCCGTTGTCTGTAAGACGCCTCGACAGAGAGAGAGTTCGACATGGCGGGACAGAAGATCCGCATTCGACTTAAGTCGTATGACCACGAGGTCATCGACATTTCGGCGCGCAAGATCGTCGACACAGTGACCCGTGCGGGCGCTACAGTCGTCGGCCCGGTGCCGCTTCCGACCGAGAAGAACGTGGTGTGTGTCATCCGTTCGCCTCACAAGTACAAGGACAGCCGGGAGCACTTTGAAATGCGCACCCACAAGCGCCTGATCGACATCATTGACCCGACCCCGAAGGCTGTTGACTCGCTTATGCGCCTCGACCTTCCGGCCGACGTCAACATCGAGATCAAGCTCTAGGGCCCGCGATGTCTTACTCCGATACCAAGACCACCAAGGGTCTCCTCGGCAAGAAGCTCGGCATGACCCAGGTGTGGGACGAGAACAACAAGCTTGTTCCCGTTACCGTCATCGAGATCGCGCCGAACGTTGTCACGCAGATTCGCACCAAGGCAGTGGATGGCTACAACGGCGTTCAGATCGCCGCTGGCCCGATCGACCCGCGCAAGGTCAACAAGCCCCTTGCCGGTCACTTCGACAAAGCCGGCGTCACGCCTCGTCGCCACATCACCGAGCTCCGCACCGCGGATGCCGCTGACTACAACCTGGGCCAGGAGCTCACCGTTGACGGTGTTTTCGTTGCCGGCACCAAGGTTGATGTCATGGGCACCAGCAAGGGTAAGGGTTTCGCCGGTGTTATGAAGCGTCACAACTTCAAGGGTGTCTCCTCCTCTCACGGTTCGCACCGTAACCACCGCAAGCCCGGTTCTATCGGTGCTTCCTCGACCCCGAGCCGTGTCTTCAAGGGCATGCGCATGGCCGGTCGTATGGGTGGCGAGCGCGTAACCGTACTGAACCTCAAGGTGCACGCTATTGACGCCGACAAGGGCCTCATGCTCGTCAAGGGTGCCGTTCCCGGTGCTCGTGGCCGCCTCGTATTCGTTCGCAACGCAGTGAAGGGAGCCTAGTCACCATGGCTACAGCACTCGACATCATTGACGCCAAGGGCAAGAAGGCAGGCTCAGCTGAGCTTCCCGACGAACTCTTCGACGTTCCAGCCAACATTCCTCTCATCCACCAGGTTGTTGTTGCGCAGCTCGCTGCCGCACGCCAGGGAACGAGCAAGGTCAAGCGCCGTGGAGAAGTTTCCGGTGCCGGCCGCAAGCCGTTCAAGCAGAAAGGAACCGGTCGCGCTCGTCAGGGCTCGATCCGCGCTCCTCAGATGACCGGTGGTGGAATCGTCCACGGACCGACCCCGCGCAGCTACGACCAGCGCACCCCGAAAAAGATGATCGCCGCAGCCCTCAAGGGTGCACTGAGCGACCGCGCCCGCGGTGGCCGCCTGCACATCGTCGAGGCACTGTTCACGGCGGAGACCCCCAACACCAAGGTTGCCCTGGAGCTGCTCACGCAGATCGCCACGAGCAAGCACGTGCTGGTTGTCCTCGAGCGTACCGACGAGACCACGTTGCGAAGCATTCGCAACATCCCGACGGTGCACATCCTCTCGTGGGATCAGCTCAACGCTTATGACGTGCTCGTCAGCGACGACATCGTCTTCACCACCGGCGCGTTCAACGCGTTCGTGGAGAGCAAGACCAAGAAGGAAGAGGTGGCCGCATAATGCCTATCGCGACCAACAAGGACCCCCGCGACATCATCATCTCTCCGGTTGTCTCTGAGAAGAGCTATGGCCTGATTGACGAGGGTAAGTACACCTTCATCGTTGACCCCCGCTCGAACAAGACGGAGATCAAGCTCGCGATCGAAAAGATCTTCAAGGTGCAGGTCGCTTCGATCAACACCCTGAACCGCGTGGGCAAGACTCGCCGCACCAAGTTCGGCATGGGCAAGCGCAAGGACACCAAGCGTGCCATTGTCACGCTCAAGTCTGGCTCCATCGACATCTTCACGGCCGTCGGCTAAGCGACAGGCAGAGGGATAACTAATGGCTATTCGTAAGTACAAGCCCACGACCCCGGGTCGGCGCGGTTCATCCGTTGCTGACTTCGCGGAAATCACGCGTTCCACCCCGGAGAAGTCGCTTCTGCGTCCGCTCTCCAAGACCGGTGGACGTAACAACCAGGGCCGTATCACGACCCGTCACATCGGTGGTGGCCACAAGCGCCAGTACCGCGTGATCGACTTCAAGCGCAACGACAAGGACGGCGTCAACGCCCGCGTCGCTGAAATTGAATACGACCCGAACCGCACGGCGCGTATCGCGCTCCTGCACTTCATCGACGGCACGAAGCGTTACATCATCGCGCCGAACAAGCTCAGCCAGGGCGACATCATCGAGTCGGGAGCCGGGGCTGACATCAAGCCCGGTAACAACCTGCCGTTGAAGAACATCCCCACCGGTACCATCATTCACGCGATCGAGCTGCGTCCGGGTGGTGGCGCCAAGATGGCCCGCTCCGCCGGTTCGTCGGTTCGTCTCGTCGCGAAGGAGGGCGTCTACGCCCAGCTTCGTCTGCCGTCTGGTGAAATCCGCAACGTGGATGCTCGCTGCCGCGCGACGATCGGCGAGGTCGGCAACGCCGAGCAGTCGAACATCAACTGGGGCAAGGCCGGACGTATGCGCTGGAAAGGCGTTCGCCCGACCGTTCGTGGTGTTGCCATGAACCCGGTCGATCACCCGCACGGTGGTGGTGAGGGTAAGACGTCCGGTGGACGTCACCCCGTCAGCCCCTGGGGCCAGAAGGAAGGGCGCACCCGCCACCCGAATAAGGAAAGCGACAAGCTCATTGTTCGTCGCCGTACCGTCGGCAAGAAGCGTAAGTAGGAGTAGACGATGCCAAGAAGTCTTAAGAAAGGCCCCTTCGTTGACGACCACCTGCTTCGCAAGGTGTTCGCGGCGAACGAAGCCAAGAGCAAGAACGTAATCAAGACCTGGTCGCGCCGCTCGATGATCATCCCCGACATGCTCGGACACACCATCGCAGTGCACGACGGACGCAAGCACATCCCGGTGTTCGTCACCGAGAGCATGGTCGGTCACAAGCTCGGTGAGTTTGCACCTACCCGCACCTTCCGTGGACACGTGAAGGACGACAAGAAGGGCCGTCGCCGCTAACGCGGTGACGTGAAGGAGGAGAAGAAATGGTGGAGTCGATCGCACGCGTGCGTCACATCCGCGTTACCCCCCAGAAGGCTCGTCGCGTTGTCAACATGATCCGCGGCAAGCAGGCGCACGAAGCGCTGGGAATTCTGAAGTTTGCGCCCCAGGGCGCGAGCGATCCGGTGTACAAGCTGGTGGCCTCGGCCATCGCCAACGCCCGGGTCAAGGCAGATGCAGCCAACACGTATCTGGACGAGCAGGACCTGTTCATCAGCCGGGCATTCGTTGACGAGGGTACGACCCTCAAGCGTTTCCAGGCTCGTGCCCAGGGTCGCGCATTCGAAATCAAGAAGCGCACCAGCCACATCACGGTTGTGCTCACCACTCCTGAGGAGGGTACGAAGTAATGGGTCAGAAAGTAAATCCCTATGGCTTCCGTCTGGGAATCACCACCGATCACGTATCGCGTTGGTTCTCCGACTCGACCAAGCCGGGTCAGCGTTACGCTGACTTTGTTGCAGAAGACGTCAAGATCCGTCGCCTGCTGAGCACCAGCCTTGACCGTGCCGGCGTCAGCCGTATCGAGATCGAGCGCACTCGTGACCGTGTTCGCGTTGACATTCACACTGCCCGTCCGGGCATTGTGATTGGTCGCCGCGGCGCGGAGGCCGAGCGCATCCGCTCTGACCTTGAGAAGCTCACCGCCAAGCAGATCCAGCTGAACATCCTCGAGGTCAAGAACCCCGAGCAGGATGCCCAGCTCGTCGCGCAGGGTATTGCCGAGCAGCTTTCCGCACGTGTGGCATTCCGCCGCGCGATGCGTAAGGGCCTGCAGGGCGCACAGCGCGCCGGCGCCAAGGGTGTTCGCATCCAGGTGTCCGGTCGTCTGGGTGGCGCCGAGATGAGCCGCAGCGAGTTCTACCGCGAAGGTCGTGTGCCACTGCACACCCTGCGTGCGAACATCGACTACGGCTTCTACGAAGCCAAGACCACCTTCGGCCGTATCGGCGTGAAGGTCTGGATCTACAAGGGCGACATCACCAACAAGGAACTCGCTCGCGAGCAGGCCAACGCTAAGTCGTCCCGCCCCGAGCGTCGTGACGATCGACCGCGCCGTGCACCTCGTGCAGATGCTCCGGCAGCGGCACCGGTCGCAGCAGGAGTTGAGGCTAAATAATGTTGATTCCACGTAGAGTCAAGCACCGCAAGCAGCACCACCCGGGTCGCACCGGCCACGCTACCGGTGGCACCACGGTGTCCTTCGGTGAGTACGGCATCCAGGCGCTGACCCCCGCTTATGTGACCAACCGTCAGATCGAGTCCGCTCGTATCGCCATGACGCGTCACATCAAGCGTGGCGGGAAGGTGTGGATCAACATCTACCCCGACCGCCCGCTGACCAAGAAGCCGGCCGAAACCCGCATGGGTTCCGGTAAGGGTTCGGTCGAGTGGTGGGTTGCCAACGTCAAGCCGGGTCGCGTTCTGTTCGAGCTCAGCGGTGTCACCGACGCCGTTGCGAAAGAGGCGCTGACCCGCGCAATTCACAAGCTGCCCCTCAAGGCACGCATCATCAAGCGCGAGGAGGGCGACGCATAATGGCGATCGGAACCAAGGAGCTCGCCCCAGTCGAGCTCGATACTTTTGACAATGAAAAGCTGTTCGAAGAGCTGAAGAAGGCCAAGGAAGAGCTGTTCAACCTGCGCTTCCAGTCGGCCACCGGTCAGCTTGAGAGCCACGGCCGCCTCCGCGCGGTCAAGCGCGACATCGCTCGTATCTACACGGTTCTCCGTGAGCGCGAGCTGGGCATTCGTGCCACGCCCGTCGCAGCCCCGGCTCCGGCCAAGGCTGAGAAGGCCGAAAAGAAGACCAAGAAGGCCAAAGCCGCAGTGGAGTCCACCGATGACGCTGCAGCCGAGGCCGTCGAGACGAAGGAGGCCTAGTCATGGCGAAGACTGACGAAACGGTCGTCGCGGGCGAAGCCACCGAGCTCGTACGCGGTTACCGCAAGACGCTGCGTGGTTACGTGACCAGCGACAAGATGAACAAAACCATCATTGTCGTGGTCGAAGACCGCGTGAAGCACCCGTTGTACGGCAAGGTCATCCGCCGTACATCCAAGCTGAAGGCGCACGACGAGGCGAACTCCGCCGGAATCGGCGACCTGGTCCTGATCAGCGAGACCCGTCCGCTCAGCGCTTCCAAGCGCTGGCGCCTGGTCGAGATTCTTGAGAAGGCCAAGTAAGCCTCGCGCTTACTTGACGTAAAGGAGTTATAAAGTGCTTCAGCAAGAATCACGAGTCAGGGTTGCCGACAACAGCGGCGCCAAGGAACTCTTGACCATCCGTGTTCTCGGTGGCTCCGGCCGCCGTTACGCGGGCCTCGGCGATGTCATCGTCGCGACGGTCAAGGATGCAATCCCCGGCGGCAACGTCAAGAAGGGTGACATCGTCAAAGCTGTCATCGTTCGCACCAAGAAGGAGACCCGTCGTCCAGACGGCTCCTACATCAAGTTCGATGAGAACGCAGCAGTGATCTTGAAGGCAGACGGTGACCCCCGCGGCACCCGAATCTTCGGACCGGTCGGTCGCGAGCTTCGCGACAAGAAGTTCATGAAGATCATCTCGCTGGCACCGGAGGTTATTTAATCATGGCCAGAATCAAAAAGGGTGACCTCGTTCAGGTCATCAGCGGCCGCAGCCAGGCTCGCGGCGGAGACCGTGGCAAGCAGGGCAAGATCATCTCCGTCGACGTCGAGAAGAACCGTGTCCTCGTTGAGGGCATCAACTTCGTGACCAAGCACGTTCGTGTTGGCCAGACCCAGCGCGGCACCAAGACGGGCGGCATCGAGACCTTCGAAGCCCCCATCCACGTGTCCAACGTTGCCATCGTCGACCCGGAGACCAAGAAGCCGACCCGCGTCGGCTTCCGCCAGGAAGATGTAACGAAGGACGGCGTCACCAAGACGGTCCGCATCCGTTACGCCAAGAAGTCAGGGAAGGACCTCTAATGACTGACACCGCAGTTGTTGAAGGCACTGTGGGCGCTGCGCCCGTCAAGGCCCTGCCGCGTCTGAAGCAGAAGTACCGCGATGAGATCAGTGCCAAGCTCTCGACGGAACTCGGCTTCACCAACGTGCACCGCATCCCCACCCTGACGAAGATTGTCGTCAACATGGGTGTCGGAGAAGCAGCACGCGACGGCAAGGTGATGGACGGTGCGGTTTCTGACCTCACCAAGATCACCGGCCAGAAGCCGCAGGTCACCAAGGCTCGCAAGTCCATCGCGCAGTTCAAACTGCGTGAGGGACAGCCCATCGGCGCCCACGTCACTCTTCGTGGCGACCGCATGTGGGAGTTCCTGGACCGGCTGCTCAGCCTGGCCCTTCCTCGTATCCGTGACTTCCGCGGTCTGTCCGACAAGCAGTTCGACGGTGCGGGCAACTACACCTTCGGTCTGACCGAGCAGGTCATGTTCCACGAGATCGACCAGGACCGCATCGACCGCGTTCGCGGTATGGACATCACGGTCGTCACGACTGCGAAGACCAACGACGAGGGTCGCGCGCTTCTCAAGGCGCTCGGCTTCCCGTTCAAGACGGACGACGTCAAGTAACAAATTCAACTAGAGTTGGGAGCTTGCGCTAAGCAGGCTCCCAACCCAGGTTGGTACCGCCCGCTGAGCAGGTAAACACCGGGCGCACATAGATTTTCACCCCGGAAGCCGATCAACCGATCGGTTTCCCCACCACCACAGGTCGTCATTCGTGTAACGGATGGGCGAAACCAGGCGAGAAAGGCACCACAAAATGACAATGACAGATCCGGTCGCAGACATGCTGACCAGACTGCGCAACGCGAACTCGGCGTACCACGACACCGTGTCCATGCCGCATAGCAAATTGAAAGCGCACATCGCTGACATCCTCAAGGCTCAGGGTTACATCTCCGCCTGGACCGTCAAGGATGCAACAGTAGGCAAGACCCTCACGCTGGACCTCAAGTTCGGTCCGAACCGCGAGCGTTCCATCGTAGGCATCAAGCGGGTTTCCAAGCCCGGCCTGCGCGTGTACGCAAAGTCGACCGAGATCCCCACGGTTCTCGGCGGCCTCGGCGTTGCCATCCTGTCCACCTCCAGCGGTCTGCTCACCGACCGCCAGGCTGAGAAGAAGGGCGTAGGCGGAGAAGTTCTCGCCTACGTGTGGTAACTGAGAATGTCACGTATTGGAAGACTCCCCATCCCGATCCCCGCTGGGGTAACGGTTGTGGCTGACGGCCAGGCCGTCTCCGTCAAGGGCCCGAAGGGCGAGCTCGCGCTCGTTGTTTCCAACCCCATCTCGGTGTCGATCGAGGACGGTCACGTTCTCGTCACCCGTCCGAACGACGAGCGCCAGTCGCGTTCGCTGCACGGTCTGACCCGCACCCTGATCAACAACCAGATCATCGGCGTAACCGTTGGTTACACCAAGGGACTTGAAATCGTCGGTACCGGTTACCGCGCGGCGCAGAAGGGCACCTCTGTTGAGTTCGCCCTCGGCTTCTCGCACCCGGTCGTCGTCGAGCCGCCCGTTGGAATCGTTTTGACCGTTGAGAGCGTCAACAAGCTCACGGTCAGCGGAATCGACAAGCAGGCCGTCGGCGAGGTTGCCGCCAACATCCGTAAGATTCGCAAGCCAGAGCCCTACAAGGGCAAGGGTGTGCGTTACGCCGGCGAGATTGTTCGCCGCAAGGCCGGAAAGAGCGGTAAGTAACCATGGGACTCGGAACTAGAGGCAAGAGCAAGGCCGCAGCCCGCGGACGTCGTCACACACGTCTTCGTAAGAAGATCGAGGGAACGGCGCTTCGCCCGCGCCTCGTCGTCACGCGCTCCGCTCGCCACGTATTCGTGCAGGTCGTCGACGACAGCAAGGGTTTCACCCTTGCGTCGGCATCCACGCTCGAAACGGACTTGCGCACCTTCGATGGTGACAAGACCGCCAAGGCCCGCAAGGTCGGTGAGCTTGTTGCTGAGCGTGCGAAAGCCGCCGGCATCGAAGCCGTTGTATTTGACCGTGGTGGCAGCAAGTACGCAGGACGCGTCGCAGCCATCGCTGAAGGAGCTCGAGAGGGTGGATTGAACCTGTGAGCACTGAAAAGATCGAAACCACAGCACCTGTTGCTGCCGTTGCCGAGGCGCCGGTTGAAACCGCTGCCTCCACCACCCCGCCGCAGAACGAGCCTCGCGAGGCTCGTCGTGGTGGACGTGAGCGCAACCCGAACAAGGACCGCGGAAGCCGCGATGCCGACAAGAGCCAGTTCCTGGAGCGCGTCGTCACCATTAACCGTGTATCGAAGGTCGTCAAGGGTGGTCGTCGCTTCAGCTTCACCGCTCTCGTCGTCGTCGGTGACGGTAACGGCCTGGTCGGCGTTGGATACGGTAAGGCCCGCGAGGTCCCGACCGCTATCTCCAAGGGCGTTGAAGAGGCAAAGAAGAACTTCTTCCGCGTTCCTCGCGTTGGCCTGACCATCCCGCACCCCGTGCAGGGTGAGGCCGCAGCCGGCGTCGTTCTGCTTCGTCCGGCAGCAGCAGGTACCGGCGTTATCGCCGGTGGCCCGGTGCGCGCCGTACTCGAATGCGCTGGCATCCACGACGTGCTGAGCAAGTCGCTCGGTTCGTCGAACACCATCAACATCGTGCACGCCACGGTTGAGGCACTGCACCAGCTCGAAGAGCCGCGTGCGGTTGCGGCCCGCCGCGGCCTCGCCTACGAAGACGTTGCTCCGGCTCGTTTTCTTCGTGCCGACGCTGCTGCAGCTGCAGCGGCTGCAACCGCGAAGGCAGGTGCCTGATGGCCCAGCTGAAGATCACACAGATCAAGTCCAAAATTAGTGAGAAGCAGAACCAGCGCGACACTCTTCGCAGCCTGGGTCTTCGACGCATTGGCGCCGTCACGATCCGCGAGGACAACTCGCAGAACCGTGGCTACGTCAACACCGTCGCTCACCTCGTAAAGGTCGAGGAGATTGACTAATGGCTGACGAGAAGGAAGCTACCAAAGTAGCCGACAAGCCTGCCACAAAAAAGGCCGCTGCCCCCAAAAAGGCTGCTGCCCCTAAAAAGGCTGCTGCACCGAAGAAGGCCGCTGTTGCAGCGGAGCCTACTGAGCCCCGCGAGCACGTGCTGAAGGTACACCACCTTCGCCCGGCGCCCGGAGCGAAGAAGGCCCGCCAGCGCGTTGGCCGTGGTGAAGGATCCAAGGGTAAGACTGCGGGTCGAGGCACCAAGGGCACGAAGGCACGCTACAGCGTGCGCGTCGGCTTTGAGGGTGGGCAGATGCCTCTGCACATGCGCACCCCGAAACTGCGTGGATTCAAGAACCCGTTCCGCGTCGAGTACCAGGTTGTCAACCTGGAAAAGCTCGAACTGCTTTACCCGGACGGCGGCGATGTCACCATCGCCAGCCTGATCGCCAAGGGTGCAGTTCGTGACAACGAAAAAGTCAAGGTTCTCGGAACCGGTGACATTACCGTTAAGCTGAACGTGACGGTCGACAAGGTCTCTGCTTCAGCTGAGCAGAAAATTGTCGCCGCGGGTGGATCTGTAAAGTAAGTCCGTAGACGCTCAGTCGAGCTTGTCGAATCCGTCAATCGAGTAAATCGTTTGGTGTGATTCGACAAGCTCGATCGTTTTAAGTCGAGTTGCCGCTCTATATCGATCTGCACTGTCGATCTGCGTAAAAATCTGGAGGCCTTTTTGTTCAGCGCCATTGCGCGGATCTTCCGCACACCCGACCTTCGCAAGAAGATCGGCTTCACCCTGGGCATCATTGCTCTGTTCCGCTTGGGCTCGTTCGTTCCGACGCCATTCGTGGACTTCGCCAACGTGCAGTTGTGTCTCGCAGCCAACCAGGGCACGAGCGGCCTCTACGAGCTCGTCAACCTCTTCAGCGGTGGCGCTTTGCTCCAGTTGAGTGTCTTTGCACTCGGAATCATGCCGTACATCACGGCCTCGATCATCGTGCAGTTGCTGCGCGTGGTCATCCCGCACTTTGACACCCTGTACAAGGAAGGTGCCTCGGGCCAGAGCACCCTGACCCAGTACACCCGCTACCTGACGATCGCCCTGGGCATTCTGCAGTCGACCACGCTCATCACGGTGGCGCGCAGCGGCGCCCTGTTCGGTACGTCCGCCAGCACCGAATGCACGCAGCTGATCACCAACGACGCCTGGTACGCCATCATGCTCATGGTCATCACAATGACCGCCGGCACCGGCGTCATCATGTGGATGGGTGAGCTCGTCACCGAGCGCGGCGTCGGCAACGGCATGTCACTCATGATCTTCATCTCGATCGCGGCGCTGTTTCCCGGCTCGCTCAGCGCTATCGGCCAGCAGCAGGGACCCGATACCCTCATCATCGTGCTGATCGTCGGCGTTCTGGTGGTCGCCGGCGTCGTCTTCGTTGAGCAATCGCAACGAAGAATTCCCGTGCAGTACGCCAAACGCATGGTTGGGCGACGCACCTACGGCGGCAACAACACGTACATTCCGATCAAGGTCAACATGGCCGGCGTGATTCCCGTGATCTTCGCCTCCTCGCTGCTGTATCTACCGGCCCTGCTGGCGCAGTTCAACCAACCGGCAGCGGGCGTTGAAGCCCCCGCCTGGGTGGTGTGGATCTCGCAGAACCTCACCGGTGGCGATCAGCCGCTGTACATGGCCATGTATTTCTTGCTCATCATTGGTTTCACCTACTTCTACGTGGCCATCACGTTCAACCCTGAAGAAGTCGCCGACAACATGAAGAAGTACGGTGGGTTCATTCCCGGCATTCGGGCTGGCCGCCCGACCGCCGAGTACCTCGACTTCGTGCTGACGCGCATCACCCTTCCAGGCTCGCTCTATCTGGGCCTGATCGCACTGATTCCGCTTGTCGCATTCTCGGTTGTCGGTGCCGACCAGAACTTCCCGTTCGGCGGCGCGAGCATTCTCATCATCGTCGGCGTGGGGCTCGAGACGGTCAAGCAGATCGACTCACAACTGCAACAGCGACACTATGAGGGGCTTCTCAAATGACGCGCTTACTGTTGATCGGCCCACCCGGTGCGGGCAAGGGTACCCAGGCCGAGCGCCTTGCTCTCGCTTTTGCTATTCCTGCAATTTCCACCGGGGACATCTTTCGATACAACGTGACCAACGAGACCCCGCTCGGACTCGAGGTCAAGTCGTACATGGATGCTGGCGCCTACGTGCCGGATACCCTCACCAACGCGATCGTCGCAGACCGACTGAAAGAAGCGGATGCCGCGAGCGGCTTTCTGCTCGACGGGTACCCGCGCACGACCGATCAGGTCGCTGAGCTCGACCGTCTTCTCGTTGCTGAGGGCACGCAGTTGGATGTCGTCGTGCTGATCACGGCCGACACCGACGAAGTTGTCGCCCGGCTGCTCAAGCGTGCCGCCGAGCAAGGCCGCGCCGACGACACGGCCGACGTCATCCGCCACCGCCTGGACGTCTACGCCGAGCAGACCGCTCCGTTGATTGATGTCTACAGCGCCCGCGGCCTCGTCGTCACGATCGACGGACTCGGCGCCGTTGAGGTCGTCACAGACCGCATTCTCACCGCGCTGGCCGAACGTGGTCTGCGCGCCAGCCCTACCACGCTCTAACCCCGTTCCACCGTTTCGGGCCGGGCCTTGCGGCTCGGCCCATCATCATGTGAACAACCATAAAAATATCGCTCCCCTGTTCGGAGCTAGTTTGTAGGAAATCAGTGAGTCTTCGACGTTCCATCTACAAGAATCCGGCCCAGCTGCGCCTCATGGTGGCACCCGGCCTAGCCACCGCGGCGTCGCTGGCTGCGGCCCGCGCGGCAATGGTTGTCGGGGCGACAACGCTCGACCTTGATGCTGCGGCTGAGGCGGCCATCGTCGCCCTCGGTGGCAAGCCCAACTTCAAGCTGGAACAGGGATACCACCACACCGTGTGCGCGTCGGTGAACGATGACGTCGTGCACGGCATCCCCTCCGCTCGCCGCCTGGGTGCCGGTGACATCGTGTCGATCGATAGCGGCGCGATCATCGAGGGTTGGAACGGTGACGCCGCGTTCAGCTTCGTGCTGCCCGACGCGACGCGCCCCGATCTCGTGGCGGAACGCCAGAAGCTCTCCAACGTGACCGAGCAGTCGCTGTGGCACGGCATCGCGCGCCTGCACACCGCCCGCCACCTCAACGAGGTTGGCGAAGCCATTGAGGACTATGTGGAGTCGCAGGGCAGCTACGGCATTCTGACGGATTATGTCGGCCACGGCATCGGCCGGTCCATGCACGAAGATCCGCCCGTGTTCAACTACCGCGTGCGCCAGAAGGGGCCAGCCGTGAAGCCGGGGCTCGTGGTAGCCATCGAGCCGATGGTCGTGCTCGGGTCGATCGACACCTACACCCGCGAAGACGACTGGACCGTCGCGACGAGCGACGGCAAGGCGGCAGCGCACTGGGAACACAGCGTCGCCGTGCACCAGGACGGCATCTGGGTGCTCACTGCCGACGACGGTGGGGCTGCCGGTCTGGCCCAATTCGGCATCGTGCCCGTTCCGATTCCTTAGCCGCACCGGAGCAGCGGATGGGTACCGCGACCCGCACGCATCCGGGCGATTATAGGACTGAATTGCCAAAAGGCAATCTCATACCATAAGATTGATCCTTGGTGTCTGGTGTCGCCCTTTTCGGGCGTGTCCGTACATCAATCCAGCAATGACCAGCAATCAATACAGAGCGACAGTGAGGGTATGGCCAAAAAAGACGGTGTCATCGAAATTGAGGGCGCAGTAGTCGAAGCTCTGCCCAACGCGATGTTTCGCGTTGAGCTGTCAAACGGCCACCGAGTTCTTGCCCACATCTCGGGCAAGATGCGTCAGCACTACATCCGCATCCTCCCGGAGGACCGCGTGATCGTTGAGTTGAGTCCTTACGATCTGACCCGTGGCCGGATCGTCTACCGCTACAAGTAACGGCTGCTGTAAGTAACGGCCCTCGGCATCCCGAGGGTACGAAGACAGCGAAAAACAAGGAATCACCATGAAGGTCAAGCCCAGCGTCAAAAAGATCTGTGACAAGTGCAAGGTCATCCGCCGTAACGGCAACGTGATGGTCATCTGCGAGAACCCGCGTCACAAGCAGCGCCAGGGTTAAATCCCGTCGCGACTCGTCGCTTCAAGATTTGCCTGAGTACACGCACTTAAATAAGCACAGTTAGATAGCAGTTCCGGGAGCCCTGCGGGGTGACACCATCGGCTGGAGGCCGATGTACAGGAGCTGTTACAGACCTCCATCACTAACAGGAGACACAATGGCACGTCTAGCCGGCGTCGACATCCCGCGCGATAAGCGCGTGGAAGTTGCATTGACTTACATTTACGGTGTTGGCCGTACGAGGGCCCTCAAGACCCTCGCCGACACTGGAATCGACGGAAACATCCGCGTCAAGGATTTGAGCGACGACCAGCTCGTCCTTCTCCGCGACTACGTCGAGGGTACCTTCAAGGTTGAGGGTGACCTCCGCCGTGAGGTTGCCGCTGACATCCGCCGCAAGGTTGAAATTGGCAGCTACGAGGGCATTCGCCACCGCAAGGGCCTGCCCGTTCGCGGTCAGCGCACCAAGACCAACGCTCGCACCCGCAAGGGCCCGAAGCGCACCGTAGCCGGCAAGAAGAAGGCGCGCTAGGCCCCGGCCTAGCCCGCTAACGCCTTTAGGATTCAGGAGAAATTCATGGCACAACCCAAGTCGGCCGTACGGAAGCCGCGTAAGAAAGAAAAGAAGAACATTGCTGTGGGCCAGGCCCACATCAAGAGCACCTTCAACAACACGATCGTGTCGATCACCGACACGACCGGAGCCGTCATCAGCTGGGCCTCTTCTGGCCAGGTTGGTTTCAAGGGTTCGCGCAAGTCGACCCCCTTCGCCGCACAGCTGGCCGCCGAGTCGGCCGCCCGCCAGGCGCAGGAACACGGCATGAAGAAGGTTGACGTCTTCGTCAAGGGACCCGGCTCAGGCCGCGAAACCGCGATCCGTTCACTCCAGGCCGCTGGCCTCGAGGTCGGTTCGATCAACGATGTGACGCCCCAGGCTCACAACGGATGCCGTCCGCCGAAGCGCCGCCGCGTCTAAAGCACACGCTGTCATCTCGACGGGCTCGGCTGTAGCCGGGCCCGTCGGAACTCTTTTCTTTCACTTTTCACTCTCTCGTCATTGCAAGTGTCATATAGCGGACACTTAGCCGAAAGGAATCAACAGTGCTTATTGCACAGCGTCCAACGCTCACCGAAGAGAACATCTCGGAGTTCCGTTCACGGTTCATCATTGAGCCGCTCGAACCTGGCTTCGGCTACACCCTCGGCAACTCGCTTCGCCGTACTCTGCTCTCGTCGATCCCGGGCGCTGCTGTAACCAGCATCCGTATCGATGGCGTGCTGCACGAGTTCAGCACCGTTCCCGGTGTGAAGGAAGATGTCACCGAGATCATCCTGAACATCAAGGGCCTCGTCGTCTCGAGCGAGCACGACGAGCCCATCACCGCTTACCTGCGCAAGCAGGGAGCCGGCCAGGTTACCGCCGCTGACATTTCGGCTCCGGCCGGCGTCGAGGTGCACAACCCGGAACTGGTTATCGCAACCCTCAACGACAAGGCGAAGTTCGAACTCGAACTGACCATTGAGCGTGGCCGTGGTTACGTCTCCAGCACCCAGAACCGCAACGAGTTCTCCGAAGCCGGCCAGATTCCGGTCGACTCGATCTACTCGCCCGTGCTCAAGGTGACCTACCGCGTCGAGGCAACTCGTGCCGGAGAGCGCACTGACTTCGATCGCCTCGTCGTTGACGTGGAGACCAAGTCGGCTATCTCCCCGCGCGACGCGATCGCATCGTCCGGTCGCACCTTGACCGAGCTGTTCGGTCTGGCCCGCGAGCTTAACACCGCTGCCGAGGGCATCGAGATCGGCCCCGCGCCGGTTGACGCTGTGCTCTCGACCGAGCTTTCGATTCCGATCGAAGACCTCGACCTGTCGGTGCGCTCGTACAACTGCCTCAAGCGCGAAGGCATCAACAACGTCAGTGAACTGGTCGCCCTGTCGGAGACCCAGCTGATGAACATCCGCAACTTCGGGCAGAAGTCGGTTGACGAAGTGAAGGACAAGCTCGTTGAGCTCGGCCTGTCCCTGAAGGATTCGGTTCCCGGATTCGACGGCGCGCACTTCTACAGCGGCTACGAAGAAGAGACCATCTAAGGCTCGCGCTTCAACGCTGCCTTTCGATTTTTTGATACTGGAGATTACCAATGCCTAAGCCCACAAAGGGCCCCCGTCTCGGTGGCGGCCCGGCGCACGAGCGCCTCATGCTTGCGAACCTGGCCGCGGCCCTGTTCACCCACAAGTCGATAAAGACGACCGAGACCCGTGCCAAGCGCCTGCGTCCGCTCGCCGAGCGCATGGTGCAGTTCGCCAAGCGCGGCGACCTGCACGCCCGTCGTCGCGTTCTCGCGACGATTACAGACAAGACCGTTGTGCACGAGCTGTTCACTGTCATCGCCCCGCAGGTCAACGAGCGTCAGGGCGGTTACACCCGCATCACGAAGCTCGGTTTCCGCAAGGGCGACAACGCGTCCATGGTGCAGATGGAGCTCGTTCTCGAGCCCCTGGTTCCCAAGGTCAAGCGCTCCAAGACAGCGACCGTTGCCGCGACCCCCGTCGGGTCCGAAAACGTTGTTGTCGACGACGTCGTTGCTGACGACGTTGTCGTCGACGAGACCGTCGTAGCTGAAGATGTTGTTGCAGACGACGTTGTTGCCGAAGATGCAGCAGCCGACGAGGCCGACACGAAGTAGCACCACCACCGAGGGAGGGCCAACGAATGTTGGCCCTCCCTTTTTTGTGTATCCGCCCGTCTCGCTTGACGAAGATAGGGTTGAGACATGGATCAACGCGAGACTTCGCTGGGTGAGCGCATCGGGATCGCCCCGGCTCCGGTACTTCCGGTGCACCCGGACGTCACGACCTGGCGAGCGGCCAGCACCGACGACATCGACGGTATTTGGCAGCTGCGCCGCGCCATGGGCGAGGTCGACCACCCCAACTACCTCACGGCCCGCGGCGCGATTACCGCCGACTTCGGCTACTCGCATTTTCATCCGGAGCTCGACTCGCTCGTTGGCCTCGACCAGGCCGGCCGCATCATCGCGGTCGGTATGGTCATGTTCCCGCCCCGACAGGTGACTCTGGTGCGCTCGATGCCGATCGGCGGGGTGCACCCGTCGTTGCGCGGCCGGGGCATCGGCCGTCAACTGTTGACCTGGCAGCTCGGTCGCGCCAAGCAGCAGCTCGCTTCGTCGGCCAAGGCCCTGCCCGGTTGGATCCTCACCTATGCCGACGAACGGTCACCGCAGAACGCGGCCCTGTTTGAGCGCGGGGGTCTGGCCCTCACGCGCTACTTTCTTACCCTCGAACGATCGTTGGATGCCCCGGTGCGCGTCGTCGACGCGGCCGCCGGCATCCGCATTGCCGCCTACACCGCCGAGGCCTCGGCCGCGGTGCACGCCGCCCGCGATGACGCCTTCATGGACCACTGGGGCAGCCAGCCGATGAGTGACGAGAACTGGAACGCCTTCGTCGGCGGACAGTGGTTTCGCCCGGACCTCTCGTTTGTGGCCTACGGTACCGATGAATCCGGCACGGAACAGGTGGTCGGCTTTGTGCTGTCGACCGCGAACGAGAATGTCTGGGCCACCCAGGGGTTCACCGGTGGTTACATCGACCTGGTCGGTGTTTTGAGCGGATGGCGAGGCCGCCACATTGCCCAGTCCCTGCTGGCCGCCCAACTGGCCGCCGGGCAGGCTCTCGGGCATGAGCGGGTGACCCTCGCGGTCGACTCGGCCAGCCCCACCGGGGCTCTCGGCCTCTACACCGGCATGGGATTCGTGCCCACGCACCGCAAGATGGCGTACACCCTCACGTTCTAGACCGAACCGGTCGCGCGTCAGTAGGGTGGAGCATGATCGATCACTCGAGGCCCCTCTCTGCGCGTGTCACCGCGCCCGCACAGCTGCCCGCACCCGTCCACGCCGATGTCGCAGTATGGCGCCCGGCAACGGCCGCCGATATCGACGCGATCTGGCAGCTCGAAATAGCGATCGGCCGCTCAGATCACCCCAACTACGTTCGTGAGCGCGATGAAGTTAGCGAGGCGTTTACCTTCTCGTTCGTTGACGTTGACGCCGACACCCTCGTGGGTTTTGACGCTGACGGGCGCCTCGTCGCCCACGGTCTCGTGTTACTCCGACCGGGGCAGGAGACACTGGTGAAATCCAACCTCGGCGGCGGGGTACTGCCCGAAATGCGCGGCCGCGGCATCGGTCGCGAGCTGCTGAACTGGCAGATAGCCCGCGGTAAACAGCAACTGGCGACCTCAGACAAGCTACTGCCCGGCTGGATCACCACGTTCTGTGACGAGCGTGCCCCGCAGAACGTCAGCCTCTATGAACGATTCGACCTCGCATGCACCCGATACTTTCTCTCGCTCGACCGCATCCTCGCCGAGCCGATTCGTGAATTCGTGCTGGCGGAGGGCATCCGTTTGGCTGGTTATACGCCGGAGTTGTCGAATGCCGTGCACGCGGCGCGCGACGCGGCATTCATGGACCACTGGTCAAGCCAGCCGATTCCCGACGAAAGTTGGAACGCCTATGTGACCGGCCCCTCTTTCGTCGACGAGCTCTCGTTCGTCGCGTTGGGAACGGAACCCGACGGTAGTGAGCACGTCGTCGGCTTCATCATGTCGAGCGTCAACGAACAGGACTGGGCGGCGGCTGGCTACCGCAGCAGCTATATCGGCCTGGTCGGTGTGCTGAGCGGATGGCGAGGACGACATATCGCGCAGGCCCTGTTGGCCGCGCAGCTGGCCGCCAGCCGTGCCGTCGGACACGAGCGCGCGACCCTCGACGTGGACTCGGCCAGCCCGACCGGTGCGCTCGGGCTGTACACGGGCATGGGCTTCTTCGCCACCAACCGGGAGTTGGCTTTCGTGCTCGAGTTCTGATTCTCAGCGGTAGGGCGGCGGACTGGGCGCGTCGGGATCGCGCTGCAGCCAGCTGTTGTCGAGCAGCGGAGGTACCGCGGCGAGACGTTTGAGCGCGGCCTGTACCTCGTCGGCGTACAGCTGGCCTCCGGTTGGGCCGGGATGGACGTGATCGCCGGCCAGCAGGTCGAGCCGCCCCGCGATAGTGTCGTGCCAGTTCGCGAGCTCGACCCGGCGGTTACCCGCTGCGAAGTCGGCGAGTGTGGCGTTGACTTCGGCGGTCCAATCGCGTTCGGCGTAGGCGTTCACGAGCACAAGCTGCCGGTCTGGCCCGAGGATACGCAGAATCCCGGTGAGTTCGTCGGTCGTGATCGGTCCGTTGGTGCCGAGCCCAATCACCACAACCGGCTGCAGTTGGCCTGCCGCCTTGAGTGCCACCAATATGTCGTCTGCGGAATACATCCCGCGGGAGACCGAGGCGTCAACGGTCATGCCCGCAAACGTGGCCTGTAATTCCGGCGCCGAGGCGAGCATTACCGAGTCGCCGATGGCCGTGATCGGGCTCTCGGTCAGGGCGGGAACCCCTGCGGCCAGCCGCGCTGCCTCGGTGGCCGCAGCCTGCGCGACGGCCCGCGCCGCAGCATCCATTGCCCGCTGACCCCGTTCGATGCGCAGTTGCGCTGAGGTCTGCGCTGGCGCTGCGACAACGGCGCCCGTGGTGCCGCCGACCAGCAGCAGCGATAAGGCGGTCGTCGCCGCAACCAGGCGGCGGCGGTGGGTGGGCCCGGTCCACAGCGCAACGATTTGACGGATGCTGCCGCGCACGCCGACTCGCCGGATCGGCAATTCCAGCCAACGGTAGGACATACCGGCCATGGCGAGGGTGATGACCGTGGAGACCAGTCCGATCGGCAGCAGGCTGCCGGCCGGGGACGACGCCGGCCAGAGCAACTGCACCAGCACGAGCACCGGCCAGTGCCACAGGTAGATGCCATAGGAACGCTCACCGAGGTAGCGCAGCGGGGCCGCGTCGAGCAGTCGCCCGAACTGGCCGCCGCGCACGCCCGCCCAGATGGCGACGGCCGTGGCCAGGCTCACCGCGACGAGGCCGCCACGATAGGTGGCGGTGCCGTCTTCCGGCAGCCAGAGGGCGAACGCGACAATCGCCAGTACGGCCGCGCCGCCGAGCCATGGTCGCAGCCGGGGCAGCTCGTTGCGCTGCCCGCTCGGGCGGCGCAACAGCAGGGCCAGGGCGGCACCGGCGAACAGCCCGAAGCTGTGCGTGTCGGAGCCGTAGTAGACCCGGGTAGGGTCAGCTCCGGGCTGGTACAGCAGGCCCATCCACAGGGCCGACGCGACGAACAGCGTGGTGACCAGGGCTAGCCGCAGGCGCGCGCGACGAATCAGCAGCACGGCCAGCAGCAGCAGTGGCCAGACCAGGTAGAACTGTTCCTCCACGGCAAGCGACCACAGGTTGCGCAGCAGTGGCGGTTGGTTGGCGCTGAAATAGCTCGCGTCGCCCGCGATTGATACCCAGTTGTAGCCGAAGGTTGTGGCCCCCACCAGTTGCGCGCCGAGGCCGACGAGGACATCGCCGCCGATCAGGAAAGCGATGGTGCAGCTAAACAGGACGACCGGAATGAGTGGGGGTACCAATCGGCGGGCACGCCGCTGCCAGAACCGGCGCAGGGAGATGCGCCCGGTGCGGGTGTGCTCAGAAACGAGCAGACCGGTGATCAGAAAACCACTGATCACGAAGAAAACGTCGACGCCGATGAAGCCGCCCGGCAACGTCGCCGGAAAGAAATGGTAGATCGCGACGGCGATGACGGCGAGGGCGCGCAAGCCGTCGAGGCCGGCCAGGCGACCCGTGCGCGGGAAGTTTTCCGGCCCCAGCACCGGCGTGTTCGCGGGTCCGATTGTCAAGGTCGTCGACCGAGTCCTCCCGGTGAACGGGAACAAACGCGGGGAGCGGGTCATGGGCAATACGGGGTTTCTTTGGCACTCATTATGGGGGTGGGCCGAGGGCCGGTTTCAACGATAACCCGAGCGCGCCGCCTAGGCTTACCCTCGTGAATCTTTTCGTGCCCCGCGCCGCGAATGCAGCGCTGGGCTCCACGCGCATCCGCCTTGACCTCGCCTACGACGGCACCGATTTTACCGGTTGGGCCCGCCAGCCGGGCTTTCGCACCGTTCAAGCCGACATCGAAAATGGGCTTGCCGGCATTCTGCAAAGTTTTCCTCCGCATCCCACGCTCATCGTTGCCGGCCGAACGGATGCCGGGGTGCACGCCCGCGGTCAGGTCGCCCACTTCGACCTCACCGCCGAACAGGCCCACTCCCTGGTGCGCATCCAACGTGGAACCGGAAACCGCCCGCCGGTCGACCTCGGCACCGCCGTGCTGCGCCGCCTCGGTGGAATCCTCGTCACCAAACCCGACATCGTGCTGCGCCGCGCCACGGTCGTGCCAGGCGGCTTCGATGCCCGGTTCTCGGCTCTGTGGCGCCGTTACGAGTACCGCATTGCCGACCCCAAGGGCCTGCACGACCCCCAGCAGCGCATGCGCACGACGTGGCATCCGTTTAAGCTCGACCTCGCCGCGATGGACGCCGCAGCGGCGACCCTGGTGGGTCTGCACGACTTCGCCGCGTACTGCAAGCCGCGGCCGGGAGCTACGACCATTCGAACCGTGCAGGACTTTCGTTGGCACCGCGACGACGACGGATTGGTCATTGCCAGCATCAAAGCGGATGCCTTCTGCCACAGCATGGTGCGCGCCATGGTCGGTGCCTGCGTGGCAGTGGGGGAGGGGCGCCTCGACGGCAGTACCCTCGCGCATCTGCATTTCGACAAGCACCGCATCAGCGCGTTCAAGGTGATGCAGGCGCACGGCCTCACCCTCATCGACGTCGGTTACCCCGATGACGCTTCATTGGCGCAGCGTGCCAGCGACACGCGCAACCGGCGCTCACTGCCGACGGCTGTCCAAGTTGCGTCGGAGGTCGGAGCCGACTATCGTTGACCCTTGGTGTCTGTGCGTTGCAGCGCGGCACCCGAACGTGAGCCCTCCATCGACAGTGTTCTCATCACGCGAACACGCCCGGAGCGGGATTCACGAACACCTCCGTTCGAAAAAGAAGAAAGCAGCACAACAGTGACGCGCACTTACACCCCCAAGGCAAGCGAACTCCAGCACGACTGGGTTGTCATCGATGCCACCGATATCGTTCTCGGACGTCTGGCCAGCCACGCGGCAATCCTGCTGCGCGGCAAGCACAAGGCCACTTTCTCCCCGCACATGGACGGTGGCGACTTCGTCATCATCGTCAACGCCGAGAAGGTTGCCCTCACCGGCAAGAAGCTCGACCTGAAGATCGCTTACCGCCACTCGGGTTACCCGGGCGGCCTCACGGCGACCAACTACTCCGAGATGCTCGAGAAGCACCCGACCCGTGCGGTTGAAAAAGCGATTCGCGGCATGCTGCCGAAGAACTCGCTCGGTCGCGCCCAGCTCACCAAGCTGAAGGTTTACGCCGGCCCTGAGCACCCGCACTCCGCTCAGCAGCCCACGCCGTACACCCTCAGCCAGGTCGCGCAGTAGCGCCGGCAACCAGACTTCTCGACTCTTAGACAAAAAGGATTCCCATCATCGTGGCGAAGATCGCAGACCAGATTGACCAGGCTCCGGAGAGCTACTCCACCGAGACTCCGGCCGAAACCGCAACCAAGGCGCCCCGCGCCGTTCTCAACGTTCCCGGCGCAGCCGTCGGCCGTCGCAAGCAGGCCATCGCCCGCGTGCGCATCGTCCCCGGCTCCGGCACGATCGTTGTCAACGGCCGCGAGTTCGCCGACTACTTCCCGAACAAGCTGCACCAGCAGCTGATCAACGACCCGTTTAAGGTTCTTGACCTGCTCGGCTCGTACGATGTCATCGCCCGCATCACCGGTGGTGGCCCGTCCGGCCAGGCCGGCGCGCTTCGCCTCGGCATTGCACGCTCGCTCAACCTGATCGACGAAGAGAACAACCGCGCCATCCTCAAGAAGAACGGCTTCCTCAGCCGCGACGCTCGAGTCAAGGAGCGCAAGAAGGCCGGACTCAAGAAGGCCCGTAAGGCGCCTCAGTTCAGCAAGCGCTAACCGGATAGCCGACGACGATATGACTCGTCTGTTCGGCACGGACGGCGTTCGGGGCCTGGCCAACCGTGATCTCACGGCTGGCCTGGCCCTGAGCCTTGCCCAGGCCAGCGCCGCCGTTCTCACCACGGGGCGTCGCGCCCAGGCACGGCTCGCCGCCGACCAGCGGCCCGTTGCCGTGGTCGCCCGTGATCCGCGAATTTCCGGTGAGTTCCTCACCGCTGCCGTATCGGCCGGACTGGCCTCGAGCGGTGTCGACGTGCTCGACGCCGGGGTCATTCCCACGCCCGCCGCAGCCTTCCTGATCAACGACATCGGCGCCGACTTCGGTGTGATGATTTCTGCCTCACACAACGCCGCGCCCGATAACGGCATCAAGATCTTCGCCTTTGGCGGAACCAAACTTCCCGACGACGTCGAGGACCGTATCGAGTCCTACATCGGACGCGACACCCTCATGCCGATCGCCGGCGACGTCGGACGCATCCGTCGTTTTGCCGATGCTGAAGACCGCTACGTGGTGCACCTGCTCACGACGCTTCCGCACCGCCTCGATGGCATTCACGTCGTGCTCGACTGCGCCCACGGCGCCGCCGCCGGCGTCTCACCGCAGGTGTTCACGGATGCCGGTGCTCGCCTCACCGTGATCGGCGCTGACCCCGACGGTCTCAACATCAACGACGGCGTGGGGTCGACCCACCTCGACAACCTCGCCAAGGCCGTGCTCGAACACGGTGCCGACGTCGGAATCGCCCACGACGGTGATGCCGACCGGTGCCTCGCGGTTGACCACGACGGCAACATCGTCGACGGCGACCAGATCATGGCGATTCTCGCCGTGTCGATGGCCGAACGCGGAGTGCTGAAAGACCGCACGCTCGTGGCGACCGTCATGAGCAACCTCGGCTTGCGCAAGGCGATGGCGGCCAACGACATCACCGTGGTGCAGACCAAGGTCGGCGACCGGTACGTGCTCGAAGAACTCAACGCCCACGGGTATTCGCTCGGCGGCGAACAGTCCGGTCACGTCATCATGACCAAGTTCGCCACCACGGGCGACGGCATCCTCACCGGGTTGCACCTCGTGGCCGAAATGGCGCGCACCGGTAAGACGCTCGCCGAACTGGCGTCCGTTATGACGGTGTACCCGCAGATTCTGGTAAACGTGCGCGGTGTCAACCACACGGGTCTCGGCGCCGATGACGTCATCGCGCAGGCGGTACTCGCTGCTGAAGCCGAACTCGGCGACACGGGTCGTGTGCTGCTGCGCCCCTCCGGCACCGAGCCGATGGTACGGGTCATGGTGGAAGCGGCCGAACAGGCCACCGCCGACCGTCTGGCGAACTCCCTCGCTGACGTAGTGCGCGAGCGCCTGCCCCTCTAGCCCTACTGGACGGGGCCCGGGCCCCGTCCATGGGCCCAGTCTATAAACTGGGCCAGAGGACGGGGCCCAGGCCCCGTCCAAACACGGCGCGCGCTTACGTGGGGGGCAGACCTCGCGCGACAGACCATCGGGTACGCTCCGGGCCCGGAGCGTGAGTGCGACGCCAGCCCGCTCCCGGCTACTTCCCCCGCTTCTTCTGGTCGTCAACGAGCACCGCCACGGTGCGGGCAGGCACGGTGACCGTGCCGGATGCCCGGTCCCAGGTGGTGGTCTTGACCACGGCATCCGTGCCATTGGCCTGGATGCTGCTGAGCGTGTAGGTCATGCCGGCCAGGTCCGGCACGGTGATCGTCTGCGGCTCGGGGCTCGCGTTGAACACAGTGATCAGCCCGTCGAGGCTGCAATCGACATCCGTGCCGACGGTGTCGTCGATGCGCATGACGATGACACCGGGGATGGCGGTAGGTCCGCTGGCCGGGAAGCTCAGCTTCCGCGTGATGAGCGTGGCATCACCGAGCCGGAACAGCTCGATCGACTGCTTGAGCCGAAGCAGGTCCTTGGCCTGGCTCGACGCCGCGGCGATGTCGGCCGGTGTCGGCACGAGAGCCGGGTTTTCCAGCAACGGGCGCTGGATGTCCCACTTGTCTTCGTTGGAGCCCGCCGACGGCAGCCCCACCCCGAAGTTGTTCGTCTGGCCGGTCCAATCGAGGCGGTTGAACCAGTCGCCGGCGTTGTAGCTATCCCGGTCGAGGGACTTGGAGCGCAGCAGATCGGTGCCGGCGTGCCAGAGCGACGGAGCCTGGGACAGGGTCGCGGTCGCCAGGGAGAGGGTGTTCATCCGCACGCGGTCGGTCATCGCCGAGTCGGCCGGCATCTTGAGGGCGAGAAGGTCGAAGAGCGTCTCGTTGTCGTGCGCGTCGACGTAGTTGATGACCTCGGCCGGCTGGTCGGCATACCCGGCCGGTGACCCGTTGTAGCCCATTTCGTCGCCGCGCTTGACGGTTCCGTCGGCGGTCACGAAGCTGAAGTCCCGCAGATTCGCGGCCAGTCCGAGTCGCACGAGGTCGCTGGCCTGGGTCAGCTGCTCGAGCGCCTGCTCTGGCGTGCCGTTGATGGCCGCACCGTTTGGGTCGGTGCCGAGACCGGTGCCGAAACCCTGCTGCTGCACAGTACTGCCATCGACGGGGCTGCCGCCGTGCACGGCGTCACGCAGTCGGTCGTTGAAGGTACCGATGCCGGTGCCGCCGAGCTGACCCTGCGTTGCCTGCTCGAACAGGGCGTTGTCGGCTACCTCGCCGAAGTTCCAGCCCTCGCCGTAGAGGTAGATCGCCTTGCCGTCGACGCCGTCCTTCTTCTCGGTGAGCTGGTTGAGGGCCGCCCGCACCGCAAGCAGGTTGGCCGTGGAGTGGTGCCCCATGAGGTCGAACCGAAAACCGTCGACCTTGTATTCCCGGGCCCAGAGCACGGTCGAGTCGACCATCAGCCGTTCGGCCATCTGGTGTTCGGTGGCCACGTTCTGACAGCAGGTTGACGTTTCGACCGCGCCGAGCGGGTTCAGCCGGTGGTAATAGCCCGGTACGACCCGATCGAGCACCGACGTGGCGGCCTGGCCGCTGGCGTTCGTATGGTTGAAGACCTTGTCAAGCACGACCTGCAGGCCGTCCTCGTGCAAGGCCCCGACCATGCCGCGGAACTCGGCCACTCGTGCCCCGCCGCGCGGGTTCACCGCGTACGAGCCCTCTGAGGCCTGGAAATGCAGCGGGTCGTATCCCCAGTTGAAGCCATCGGCGTCGGCCGTGGCTTGAATGCAGGCCTGCTGCTCGGGTGAGGCCGGACCGAACGATTCGAGGTCGCACGCAGGTAGGGCCTGCGCAGCGCGGTCTTCCTCGATGGTGGCGATGTCGAACGTCGGCAACAGGTGCACGGTGTTCAGCCCGGCATCCGCCAGCTCGGCCAGGTGCCTGGTACCGGCACTGTCCACATCGAATGCGCCATAGGTGCCGCGCAGGGCTTCGGGCACGGTCTCGTCGGAAATCGAGAAGTCCCGAACGTGCAGCTCGTAGATCGACCGGTCGACGGGGTTGTTGATCGTGGGCGACTCGGCCTTCTCCCACTGCTTGGGCCGGTAGTCCTTGTTCGCGAGGTCGACGAACACCGATCGCGTGGAGTTGGTCGTCAGCGCCACCGAGTACGGGTCGGTGACCTGGTTCACTTCGATGGTGCCCGTGCTGGGTGCGAACACCGTCACTTCAAACATGAAGGATGCGTCGACCCAGTCCTTGGTGCCGATCGCCGACCAGGTGCCGTCCTTCTGGCGCTTGAGGGTGACCCGCTCGGGTTCGGCGGCATCGCCGGCGGTCCAGACGAGCAGGTCCACCTTCTGCGCCGTCGGCGCCCATAGTGCGACGGTCGGCCGTTTCTTCGACCAGGTCACACCGAGCGTCGTGGAGGCCGCGGCATCCGCGTAGAGGTCATCGAGCACGCCGGGCAGTTGCACCCCGGTGAGCGCGGTGAGCACCCCGTCGGATCCGGCCTGGCTGACCTGCAGCTGCGTGGTCAGTAGCCGCTCGACGGCGGCGCGGTTCGTGTCCACGGGTCGCAGCACTACGGAGTGCGCCAGTGCCGGGAACGACGACTTCTGCGCGTCGGTCAGGCCGGCCGCGTCGTAGGCGAGTTTCACGGTATCGCCGCCGGTCACTGCACCGTCTGCGAGCGTCAGCGTGGCGTCGGACGAGGAGTGCAGGGCGTAAACCAGGTCGGCGGGGTCGGCGTTGACCGGCAGCAGGTCGCGCGGCCAGGCCAGCGTCTTGTCGTCGATCCACTGGGCCCGCTGGGCGCCGGTACCGGCCAGCGGTTGGCTGGCGGTCTCAATGGTGAGTACGTGGCTGGCCAGATCGTAGCTGAAGGCGGTCGCTTCTCCGTCGGTCACAGTGAAGCCGATGTTGGCGCCGTTCGGCGCGCCGTTCGCGCCGTAGTTCTCGTTCCAGCCGAGATTGTGCGCCACCTTGCCTTCGTAACTGCCGGTGGGCAGGCTGCTGGTGTTCCAGGTGAGGATGCCGTCACCGTCGACGTCCTGCAGCCACGTGGCGAGGCAGTCGGGTGTCCAGTCCGCGGGACATCCGGCCTCCTCCTGGAAGGAACCGGCGGCTACGACGATCGGGCCCTGCGCGGTGTTCTGGAAGAAGTTGTTGCGGGGGTCGAAGTAGAAGGTGACCGGTCCGCCAGGCGCGGTGAAGGAGACGTTCGAGCCGTTCGGCACGCCACCGGCCCCGTAGTTGATGTCCCAGGATCCGTTGATCGCGATCTTGTATTCGTAGGTTCCGGCCGGCAGATCGAAGGTGCCGGCGTAAATGCCGTCGGCGCGCTGGGTGAGCCTGGCTGCCTCGCAGCCGGGCTGCCAGTCGCCCGCACAGCCGATCTCCGAGTCCAGGTCACCGGCCACGGTGACGAGGTCGACGGCGGGCGCCGGGGTGCCCGTTTCGGCCAAGGTGACCGCGTTGCCGACGGATGCGAAGGTGGAGGCGGCCGCACGCTGGCCCGCAGCATCCGTGGTCACCGCCCGGTACTCAACCAGGGTGCCGTCGGCCAGACCGGCCGTGTCGTGGAAGACCCGGGGGGTGGTGTCCTCGGCGGTGCCGAGGGGGGTCCAGTCGGGCGAGCCGACAACGCGCCACGCGAAGCCGGTCTCGGCCCAAGTTGAGTCGTCGACCGTGGCGCCTACGGGTGACACTCCGGATACGCCGGCGCCAGCCATCGGGGCGGCGACCGTGATCGCGGTGGCGGCGGTGGGCGCCGTGACCGTGCGGTCGGCGACGAGCACGACCGACCCAAGCGCGGGTACGGTCACCTCGAGTTCACCGGTGGAGGTGGCGGTGGTAGCGGCTCCGGCTCCGTACAGCACTGAGAAGGCCGCGCTGTCGGTGAGGGTGGGAACAGTGACGGTCTTGGCTGCGGCGGAGTTGTTGACGGCGACGAGGTGTTCGATCTTCTCGGTGCGATCGACCCGGCTGAAGGCGTAGACGCCGGACCCGGTGTCGGCGTAGCGCTCGATCTGGGCGCCGGTGGCCAGGGCCGGGTGCGCCGTGCGGAGCGCGGACAGCGCGCTGATATGGGTGTACAGCGGAGCATCCGCATCGACCTGTCGACCGAACCCGCCGTCTCTCCCGTGATCAACGGCTGGTCGGCGTAGTCGGCAACCTGGCTGGCGAACAGGGACTGGCGAGAGTCCTTGTCACCGCCGGTACCGGCGAAACCCTGCTCGTCGCCGTAGTACACGACGGGCTGGCCGCGGGTGAGGTACATCAATTCATGGGCGAGCTTGTCGCGTTGCACCGGCGAATCGGAGGTCTTCAGAAACGAACCGATGCGACCCATGTCGTGGTTGCCGAGGAAGGTCGGCAGGGCGTAGGCGTTGGAATCGGGGGTGGTGTAGCGGTCGTCGCTGGCGTACAGCTGGCTGAGTCCCTTGGCCGAGTTGCCGGCTGCGAAGCTCGTGGCCTGTGACTGGAATCCGAAGTCGAGCACCGAGCTGAGGTCGGTGTCGCGCACGTAGGGCGAGGTCTTGGCGGCATCCGCGTCGTAGACCTCGCCGAACATGAAGAAGTCAGGCTTGCCCTGAGCGTGTGCGTAGTCCCGCACCGCGGTCGACCAGGTCTGCCAGAACTCGAGGTTGACGTGCTTGACGGTGTCGATGCGAAAGCCGTCGATGCCGAAGTCGACCCAGGTCTTGTAGATGTCGATGAAGCCGTCCACGACGGCTGGGTTTTCCGTCATCAGGTCGTCGAGGCCGGAGAAGTCGCCGTCGAGGGCGCTTTCTCCCTCGAAGGTCGAGTCACCGCGGTTGTGGTACAGCGTGGGATCGTTCAGCCAGGCTGGCACCTTGCGATCGGCATTGGCCGGGGTCACGGTCGGTGTGTACGGGAATGACGTGTCATCGAGCTCGGGAAAGTTGTCAGTGCCCGCGTAGTCGGCTGGGTCGAAGGCGTCGCCCGCTGCGGTCATGTAGGGGGACGTGGCCTTGTCAATGTAGGCGTAGGTCTTCTCCGCGTTGTCGATCAGGTCGGCGGTGTGGTTGGTGATGATGTCGAAATAGACCTTGATGCCGCGAGCGTGCGCGTCGGCGATGAGCGCCTCGAGTTCGGCGTTGGTGCCCAGGTGCGGATCGATCCGGGTGAAGTCGGTGCTCCAGTAGCCGTGGTAACCGGCCGAGGCGTTGGCCCCCTCACCCTGCACAGGATTGTTCATGAACGAGGGGGTGAGCCAGAGGGCGGTGGTGCCGAGCCCCCGAATGTAGTCGAGGGATGAGCGGAGGCCCGCGAGGTCGCCGCCGTTGTAGAAGCCCTTGTCGGTCGGGTCGAAGCCGGAGACCATCGGGTCGGAGCCGAGGCCGGCGGTGTTGTTGCTCGGGTCGCCGTCCTGGAACCGGTCGGTCATCACGAAGTAGAACTGCTCGTCGCTACCGGGCTGGCGGATGGGCTCCGTCGCCAGCGAAGCATCAGCTTCTGAGTACGGTCCGGCCAGGGACAGCGCTTGCAGCCCGACCCGTTTCTGGGCGAGGTCGAAGCTGAATCGCAGGGTGCTCTCGCCCGCGATGGTCAGCGGGATGTTGTCGGCGCCGCCGTCCAGGCCGTAGGTGACGTCCCAGCTGTCGTCGAGGGCTACCTTGTACTCGTAGCTGCCCGCGGGGAGGGTGAAGTCCGCCGCCCAGATTCCCTCGGTGCCGGTCGGGATCAGTTCGGTAGCCGCGCAGGCCGGCGCCCAGTCTTCGCTGCAACCGAGCTCGTTCTGCAGGCTGCCGACGAGGGCGACGGTCGGCGTGGCCGCTGCCGCTGCACCGGGGGCGAAGACGAGGCTGGAGGCGAGAATCGCCCCTGAACCGATCGTGGCCAGGACTCGGCGTGCGGTGATCTGGGTAGTCAGCATTGACTTCCTTCATTCGGCGCCGGACGGCGCAAAGGACAACGATCAGACGCTACCCCTCATCGGGAACAGACTGCAAGCGTTTGCACGCATTGCACGCATTGCACGCATTGCACGCATTGCACGCATTGCACGCAGTGCACGCATTGCTCGGTGGATCACCCGGTCGTAAAAATCACGGCCAACCGGCCAGCCACGTTGCGGGGCCTCAAAGGGCTCGGCCAACGGTTACCGGTCAGACCTTGCGCAACAGCACCTTGGAGACGGCGTGCGTGGGGTCCTTGCGCAGTACCAGGGTCGCGCGAGACCGGGTAGGACGAATGTTTTGCAGCAGGTTGGGCTGGTTGATACTGGTCCAGATACTCCGCGCCTTGCCGCGCGCTTCATCTTCGGTGAGCGCCGCGTAGCGGTGAAAGAACGAGTTGGGGTTGGAAAACGCCCCGCGCTGCAGCTTCAGAAATCGTTCCTCATACCAGCGGGCAATGTCCTGGGTACGAGCATCCACATAGATGGTGAAGTCAAACAGGTCACTGACCGAAAGACCGTGCCCCGGGGCGGGAGGCTGCAGCACGTTGAGGCCCTCAACGATAAGAACGTCGGGCTGTCGCACCACGATCTGTGCGTCGGGCACGATGTCGTAGCTCAGGTGCGAGTAAAACGGTGAACGCACTTCCGGGGCGCCGCTCTTGACGGCGCTGACGAACCGCAGCAGCGCACGCCGGTCGTAGGACTCCGGAAATCCCTTGCGCTCCATCAGACCGCGGCGGTTCAGCTCGGCGTTGGGAAACAGAAAGCCGTCGGTCGTGACGAGTTCAACCCGGGGAGTGTCGTCCCAACGGGCGAGCATCTCGCGCAGCAGCCGGGCGGTGGTCGACTTGCCCACCGCTACCGAGCCGGCCACACCGATCACAAACGGGGTGGGACGAGCCCGTTCGCCCAGGAATCCACTGGTGGCACGGTGCAGGGTGCGGGCATTCGCCGCGTACAGGTTGAGCAGCCTGCTCAATGGAAGATAAACATCCGTCACCTCGTTGATGTCGAGGGGCTCGCCGATGCCGCGCAACTGCACGATCTCGGTCTCTTTGAGCGGCAGCATAGTGGTCGGCGCGAGGGCAGCCCAGTCAGCTCGGTCGAGTTCCACAAAAGGGGTACCGTGACCGTTCATTGCAGGGGCCAGCACCGGATCGGACATTCCCCCAAGCTTAGTCCGACTAAAATTGTCTACTATGTGCGGAATCGTAGGTTATGTCGGAAGCAACAAGACCGTTGACGTTCTCATGAGCGGGCTCGGACGGCTCGAATATCGCGGGTACGATTCCGCGGGGATCGCCGTCATCGACGAATTTGGGGTGCTCAACACAGCCAAGAAAGCCGGCAAGCTGTCGGCCCTGACTGGGGAGCTGAAGGCCCACCCCATCAATGACGGCACGACCGGCATCGGTCATACCCGCTGGGCTACCCACGGTGGCCCGAACGACGAAAACGCGCACCCGCACCTCGGCGACAACAACAAGCTCGCCCTCATCCACAATGGCATCATCGAGAACTTCGCCCCGCTGCGCGATGAGCTGCTCGCCGAAGGCTTCAGCTTTCTGAGCGAGACCGACACCGAGGTCGCCGCAGTACTGCTCGGACGCGAATACCAGCGCGTCGGCGATCTGGCCGAAGCATTCCGCACCATCGTGGCGCGCCTCGATGGTGCCTTCACCCTTCTGGCCGTGCACCAGGACCAGCCCGGCATCGTCGTCGGCGCCCGCCGCAACTCCCCGCTCGTGATCGGACTTGGCGAGGGCGAGAACTTTCTCGGCTCCGACGTCGCCGCGTTCGTCGAATACACCCGCCGGGCCGTCGCGATCGGCCAGGACCAGATCGTCACCATTACAGCGGATGCCGTCACGGTCACCGACTTTGACGGCAACCCGGTCGAGACCGAAGAGTTTGACATCGCCTGGGACGCCTCGGCCAGTGAAAAGGGAGGCTGGTCCAGCTTCATGGCGAAGGAAGTCTCCGAGCAGCCTGATGCCGTCGCTAACACCCTGCGCGGGCGCATCACCGCCGAACAGGTCGTCGTCCCGGAGCTGACCGAATTCGGTGACGACGTTCTCGCTGGCGTCCGTCGTATCGTGATCATCGCCTGCGGAACCGCCGCCTACGCGGGTCAGACGGCCAAATACGCCATTGAAAAGTGGGCGCAGGTGCCGGTGGACGTCGAGCTCAGCCACGAGTTCCGCTATCGCGACCCGGTGCTCAGCGACGACACCCTGGTGGTCTCGATCAGCCAGTCCGGTGAAACCATGGACACGCTCATGGCCGTCAAGTACGCCATGTCGCTCGGTGCCAAGACCATCTCCATCTGCAACACGCAGGGCGCAACCATCCCGCGCGAGAGCGACGCGGTGATCTACACCCACGCCGGGCCCGAGGTTGCTGTGGCGTCGACCAAGGCCTTCGTAGCGCAGATCACCGCTCTCTACCTGTTCGCCCTGCATCTCGCCCGGGTACGCGGCAGCCTCAGTGCTGCCGAGCAGGCCACGCAGGTTGCCGAGCTGCAGTCCATTCCGGAGAAAATCGCCACCGTTCTCGGCGTAGAAGACGAGGTGCGTCAGCTGGCTCACCGGATGAGCCACACCCGCGCGGTACTCTTCCTCGGCCGCCACGTCGGCTTTCCGATCGCGCTGGAGGGTGCGCTCAAACTCAAGGAGCTCGCCTACATCCATGCCGAAGGCTTCGCCGCCGGTGAACTCAAGCACGGCCCGATCGCGCTGATCGAGCCCGGCCAGCCGGTTTTCGTCGTCGTGCCGAGCCCGCGCGGCTCAGCCCATCTGCACCCCAAGGTCGTCTCCAACATTCAGGAAATCCGCGCCCGCGGTGCACGCATCATCGCCATCGCCGAGCTCGGCGACGCCGCGGTACTCCCTTTCGCCGACACCGTCATTCACATTCCGCTCGCGGCACCCCTGTTCGAGCCGCTGCTGGCCGTGGTGCCGCTGCAGATGTTCGCCATGGAGCTCGCCATCGCCAAGGGCCTCGATGTCGACCAGCCGCGCAACCTCGCGAAGTCCGTCACGGTCGAATAGTGCTGGTTGAGACGGCGCAGTGATCAAGGGCATTGGGGTCGACGTGGTCGACCTGGCGCGCTTCGTCCGCCAGGTCGAGCGCACGCCGCGCCTTGTGCCGCGGTTGTTCGCGGAAAGTGAACGCGGTCTGCCGGTGCACTCCCTGGCAGCGCGTTTCGCCGCCAAGGAAGCCCTGATCAAGGCCCTCGGCGACAGTGTGGGCGCCACCTGGCACGAGATGGAAATTGTGAACGACCCGCACGGCAATCCGGAGTTTAAGCTCAGCGGGGCGGCCCTGGCGGCCCTGACCGAGCGTGGCATCAGCCGGGTGCACGTCACCATGACGCACGATGCGGGCGTAGCCTGCGCCTTCGTCGTCGCCGAGGGGGAACGGTGAGCGGTTTTCGCGAAGCGGTGGTCGACCTCGCCGCCATCCGCCACAACATGGCCCATCTGCGTGCTGTCGCAGGCACCCCGCACGCCATGGCCGTTGTTAAAGCCAACGCCTACGGTCATGGCGCTGTGGCGGTGGCGCGCGCTGCCCTCGCAGGCGGAGCCGACTGGCTCGGCGTCGCCGATATCGACGAAGCACTGGCCCTGCGTGACGCCGGAATTGACGCACCGATTCTGGCATGGTTGCACGACCCCGACGCCGATTTCAGCGCCGCGATCGACGACGATGTCACCCTCGGGCTCTCCTCAGTGCAACAGGTGCAACAGGCAGCGGATGCAGCCAAGGAACTCGGCCGGAGTGCATCCGTTCATCTGAAACTCGAAACCGGTCTCAGCCGGAACGGCGTGCACGAAAACGACTGGGCGGAGGTCTTCGCACTCGCTGCCGCGCTCGAGCAGGTCGGGCTGCTGCGCGTCGACGGTGTCATGAGCCACCTCGCCAACGCGTCGGCGTTCGACGACCAGCAGGCCCTCGAATGCTTCGAACGCGGCGTCGCCGCCGCCCGCGCGGCCGGGCTGACCCCCACGCTCGTGCACCTCGCATCGTCCGCAGCGGCACTGCGACTGCCGGCCGCTCGCTTCACCATGGTGCGATTGGGCATCACCATCTACGGGCTGTCTCCCTTCGACGACGCCACCTCGGCCGATCTCGGCTTGATTCCGGCGATGACCCTGCGCGGCCGGGTAGCCCTCGTGCGCCGGGTCAGCGCCGGCGCCGGTGTCTCCTACGACTACCTGTGGCGCGCGCCGCAGGATTGCACGCTCGTGCTCGTGCCGCTCGGCTATGCCGACGGCATTCCCAGGCAGGCGTCGGGTGCGGCCCTTGTGCATATCCACGGCGAGAACTACCCCCTCGTCGGCCGGGTGGCGATGGACCAGTTTGTCGTGAACCTCGGCTCCAAAAACCCGGGCGTGGCCGTCGGTGACGAGGTCGTACTGTTCGGCGACCCGGCTACGGGTGCGCCGAGCGCCACCGACTGGGCCGATGCCGCTGGCACGATCAACTATGAGATCGTCACGCGAATCGGGCCCCGGGTGACGCGGCGACACATCAATGGCTGAGCTGCACCGCACGATTGCGGATGCGGCGGCGATGCACCGCCTCGGGGTGAACCTCGCGGGGATTCTGCGGGCCGGTGACCTCGTCGTGCTCACCGGGCCGCTCGGGGCTGGCAAGACCACGCTGACGCGCGGCCTCGGCGAGGGGCTGCGGGTGCGTGGCGCCGTGACCAGCCCCACCTTCGTGCTCGCTCGCACGCACCCGAGTCTCGTGGGCGGGCCGCCGTTCGTGCATGTCGACGCCTACCGCCTCGGCAGCGCCATGGAACTCGACGATCTCGACATCGACTTCGCCCGCTCCATCGTCGTGGTCGAGTGGGGTCGCGGCCTGCTCGATGGCATCACCGAATCCTGGCTGGACATTGAGATCGAGCGACCGCAGGGCCGGGCGCTCGTGACGCCGGAAACGGTTGCTGCAGCATCCGTTCTCGATCTGGATCACGACCTGGATGAGCCGCGTACCGTGACCCTGGCCGGTCACGGCCCCCGTTGGGCTCGTCTGGCGTTGGTCTAGCGTGTCCGTCGGTGCCGCTGTCGGCGCCGTACCCGTTGAACACTCGAACACAGGGGACTCTCACTAAATGACTCTTCTTGAAGGCGCGATCATTCTGGTCGCCGGAATCATCGCTGGCATCATCAACGTGGTAGCCGGCGCGGGGACCCTGATCACTTTTCCTACGCTGCTGGCCCTGGGCGTCCCGCCGATCACCGCGAACGTGTCGAACACCGTTGGTCTGGTCCCCGGGTCGGTCGCGGGTGCCTACGGGTACCGGCGGGAACTTAAGTCACAGTGGCGGCCGGTGGCCTGGATGGCCGTGTTTTCCGCTGTGGGTGGCGTGACCGGAGGCTTGCTGCTGCTGATCCTGCCGCAGGAGGCCTTTTCGGCGGTCGTTCCGTTCCTCTTGCTGTTGGCCGCAGTGCTCTCGGCGGTGCAGCCTCGAGTGGCACGGTACGTTCGGCGCAAAGCGCCCGAAGGAACCATCACCGACACACGCCCGATCACGTTTGGTTTAGTACTCGGCATTCTCGGCACGGGGGTTTACGGGGGATACTTCGGAGCCGCCCAGGGCGTGGTGCTCCTGGCCCTGCTGGGAATCCTCTGGTCCACCGACATCCACCGGGCCAACGGAGCCAAGAACGTTCTGGCCGGAATGGCCAACCTCGTGTCGGCGATCATTTTCATCTCGAGCGGAACCGTGGACTGGGTGATCGCCCTGTTGATCGGCGTGGGGTCTGCCTTCGGCGGCTGGATCGGTGCCCGTATCGGTCGGCGCCTCTCGGCCCCGGTGTTGCGCACGATCCTCGTGGTCGTTGCACTGACGGCCGCCGTCGTGCTCTTTCTGACGTGAACGCTCCGCGCCCGGACGCCCGCCGCAGCGCCTAGGCTGAACTGGTGCTACTTGCCATCGATACCTCCGCCGGCACGAGCGTAGCCGTCGTCGACCTCCACCGTGGCGTGATCGCCGAACGCGCCGAAGCCGACACGATGCGTCACGCCGAAATTGTCGGCCCCTTCATTCTGGAGTGTCTCCGGGAGGCGAACATTTCGCCCGAAACGCTCTCCGGAGTGGTCGGCGGTATGGGCCCAGGCCCGTTCACCGGCCTGCGCGTCGGCATCGCCTCGGCCCGCGTCTTCGCTCTCGGCGCCGGCAGGCCGCTCGTGCCGGTGATCAGCCACGACGCCATCGCCTATGGCCACTACCTCCGTGGCCATCACGGCCCGCTCGTGGTCGTCACCGACGCCCGGCGCCGTGAAGTCTACTGGAGCGCCTATTCCCAAGCGGATGCCACGGGCCTGCCCGTGCGTGTGGGCCCACCCGGTCTGGCCAAGCCGGCCGAGCTCGACGACCCGAACTGGCTGCACGCGGGCTGGAACCGCCTCGACGCTGCCACGGTTTCGGCTGGGGAACTCGGTATGGTCGCCGAGCTGACCCACTCGCACCACCGTTCGTTCGCACCCGATGAGCCGCTCTACCTGCGCTCGCCCGATGTCACGCTCTCTGCCGGCCCCAAGCGGGTAAGCCGATGACCTGGCAGCTGCGCCGCGCGCATGAACACGACCTCTCGGCCATCATGCACCTCGAAGTCAACATCTTCGAGAACGATGCCTGGTCTGCGCCCATGATGGCGCGCGACCTCGGCGACCCGGCCTGCTATTACCTCGTCGCTTTTCCGCCCGATGACCCGAGCAACGTTGAAGCGTACGCCGGATTGCTCGCGCCGCAGGGAGCTACCGAGGGCGACATTCAGACCATCGCCGTTGCCGACTCGGCCCGCGGGCGCGGACTCGGCCGTGTACTCATGCAGGCGCTCATCAGCGAGGCCCGCAAGCGAGGCGCCCGGCTGATCTTTCTCGAGGTGCGGGCCGACAACCCTGGGGCCCAGCGCCTGTACGAACGTCTCGGTTTCATCGAGGTCGGGGTGCGCCGCGGTTACTACCAGCCCGACAACGTCGACGCCATCGTCATGCGCCTGAATATTCCCGAACTGGAATCTATGCTCACTTCTCCAACAGCAACCGTGCCAGTATGAACCGCACCGACCCCCTCGTGCTCGGCATCGAGACCTCCTGCGACGAAACCGGCATCGGCATCGTGCGCGGAACCACTCTGCTGTCCAATACCATTGCGAGCTCGATGGACGAACACGCCCGCTACGGCGGCGTCGTACCGGAGATCGCGGCCCGCGCCCACCTCGATGAACTCGTGCCAGCCATCAACGCGGCCGTCGCCGAGGCCGGTATCCGCTTGGCCGACCTGGACGCCATCGCCGTCACGTGCGGGCCGGGACTCTCCGGCGCTCTGATGGTCGGCGTCGGCGCCGCGAAGGCGCTCGCCGTTGCGCTCGACAAGCCCATCTACGCGGTCAACCACCTGGTCGGCCACGTTGGGGCCGACCTGCTGCGCAGCGACATCGACGCCAGCGACACCGAACCTCTGGAGTACCCGACGATCGCGCTGCTGGTCTCCGGCGGACATACCTCGCTGCTGCTGGTGCGCGACCTGGTCAGCGACGTCGAACTTCTCGGCGAGACCATCGATGATGCCGCTGGCGAGGCCTTCGACAAGGTGGCCAGGCTGCTGTCGCTGCCCTATCCAGGCGGACCGCAGATCGATCGGGTCGCCGCCGACGGCAACCCGAAGGCCATTCGCTTTCCGCGCGGGCTCAGCCAGCCCAAGGACATGGCCGCGCACCGCTACGATTTCTCTTTTTCGGGGCTGAAAACGTCGGTCGCCCGCTTCGTTGAACAGCGTCAGGATGCCGGCGAGCCGGTACCAACGGCTGACGTCGCGGCGAGTTTTCGCGAGGCAGTCGTCGATATTCTGCTCACCAAGGCTCTTGCGGCCTGCGCCGACTACGGCGTGCCTCGGCTGCTGCTCGGCGGCGGTGTCATCGCTAATCATCGGCTGCGTCACGTAGCCACCGAGAGAACGGATGCCGCCGGCATCGCCCTGCGTATCCCGCCCCTGTCTCTGTGCACCGACAACGGCGCCATGATCGCCGCCCTGGGCGCGCAGCTCATCATGGCCGGGCACGAGCCTTCAACACTTGAATTTGGCGCCGATTCCACCCTGCCGGTCGACCAGATTCAGGTATGACCCGCCCCGAAAGTCACCGACTTGCAGGCTCACGCGATATTCTGGCTCAGCGACCCCAAATTTCCCGCACAAAGGAGAACGCAGATGTCTGATCCCACCCAGCCCCCCGCCAATCCGACGCGCAACGATCCGACCAGCAGCACGCCGGCCAGCAGCGACCCGACGAGCTCCAGGCCGACCGGTCCCAGCGCGCCCCCAGCCCACGAAGCTCCGGCCGCACCGTCCTACCCGGCCGCGCCAAGCTACCAGGCGCCGGGAGGCCCGGAAGCGCCGGCATACGGGCAGGCTCCGGTTTACGGTCAGCCGGCCGCGTATGGCCAGCCGCCGGCCTACGGCCAGAATCCGTACGGCCAGCAGAACCCGCAGGACAAATACAACGTACTGTCGATCATTTCGCTCGTTACCTCGATCCTCCTCATCTCCGTTGTCGGTATCATCACCGGCCACATCGCTCTGAGCCAGATCAAGAAAACCGGCGAAAAGGGACACGGGCTCGCTCTCTGGGGGACCATCCTCGGTTACGTTGGACTGGTCGGCGGCACCATTCTCGCTATAACCATGATCGCCTTGGTGATCGCCGCGGCCTCCACGGGCGCGGGCTACTACCCATAGCGACGCCGCGCTGGCCCCGTCCGGGGCCGCCAGGCACGTTTCGACCGACTCCGGGTCGATCCCAACGAGCTGATCGCCTGCGATTCGCGGCCAGAGGACAGCCATGACGATACCCCACCAGCACGATGACGTCTCGGCGCAGCTGGGCTACACGCGCGCTCCCGCGCCGCCTGGCAGCCAGCTCGACTGGGCGTCTACGGTTACCGCTCCGACCGAGTTCGTGCCGTACATCTACACCGCGGCGGAGGTGGAGCGCATCACCGGCCGCCGCCGGCTCTCGATCGCCGCGGTGAGTTGTGGCCTGGCCGGGCTCGGCCTGGGAGTGATTGGGGTGTTCGGTCTGCCCCTGGCGCTCATCGCCATCACCCTCGCGCTGATCGCGCGCAACACCGAGAACCGGGCGCGCACTCTCTGGCTCAGTGGTCTCGTGAGCGGTCTCGTTGGGGTTCTACTCGCGGCCGGCTGGATCGTCTACATCAGTCAGACCGTACTGCCCCTGCTTTAGGGCGGCCGCGCACCGAACTTCGAAGCTTCGCCGGTGGCACGCAACTCGCCTGCTAGCGCACGCGCTCCACGAGCAGCGCAACGCGATGCCCGGCCGCCCGCGTCAGAATCAGGGTCGCAGACTCGGGTCCCTTGAGCTTGAGCCGAGTACGCAACGTCGCCGGATCCACGTCGACGCCGCGCTTTTTGATTTCGAGGGTGCCAATCCGTCGCTCGAGCAGCGCCAGCCGTAGCTTCTTCTCGTCGAAGGGCAGGGTCTCAAGCACCCGGAATGCGCTCGCGAACGGTGTTGGAGTGAGCATGTCGTTGGTCAGGTAGGCGATGCCCTCGCTCAACATGTGAGCGTCCAGCGAGCGGGCCAGATCACCGATGAGCCGCGCTCGAATCACCGCGCCGTCGGGTTCATATACGTAATTTCCGAGGGTGCCCGCTTCAACGTCTGCACTGTCTTCGGGAGCCGTCAGTTCGTGCGTGCCGTCGGGAGTTAAGAGCAGTGCCGATCGACGGATGCCGGGGCGCGCGAGTGCGCCAAACCAGAGCCCCATCTCCACCAGCTGGCCATCCACCGACACCCATTGGGCCTCCGCGTCGACTGGAATCTGATCGCGGTCATGACCGGGCCCGAGCTTCATCCCGAGCGGCAAGCGGGTGGCCAGCAGGTATGCGAAGTCGAGTGAGGGGGAGTAGTCCTCGGAGCGGGTCAGCCGCGTCGTATTGCTGTGTCCGCTCGTGCGGCGCGCCGGGTCGAGCCAGACCGCGTCGAAACCGCCGAGGTCAAACGTCTCCGCGTCGGCCTGCAGGGCAGAGGCGTTGGGAAACGGTGCGAGGTTGAAGCTCGCGACGGTCGCCGTGACCTCATCGGCGTCGATGGCGACGACCGGCAAGTCCAGGGCGGCGAGGGCCATGGCGTCGCCGCCGATGCCGCAGCCGAGGTCGGCGACCCGCGGTGGGTGACCGAGAGCTGTACCCAGCCCGGCGAACCGGCCGGCGTGCAGCGCGGCGACCCGCAATCGTGTCGCCTGTTCCAGGCCAGCCTCGGTGAACAGCATCCGCGCGGCAAATTCACCGAACTTGAGTGTGGCTTTCGCTCGCAGCCGGGACTGGCTAAGCACGGCCGACACGAGCCCGGCGGCGTGGCCCGCCTTGCGCAGATCGCTCACGAGCTTCAGCACATCACCGCTGCCGTCGTAGGGCGGCAGGGAGTCCAGTAGTCGCAAACTCGCGGGGGAAAGCAGCTCGACGAGTTCGGTTCTATCCATGCTGCAACGCTACCAAAATGACCCCCATCTGGCACTCACGTTGCGTGAGTGCCAGAAGCCCCCTAAACTTCACTTGGCACTCTCGCTGTGAGTCTGCTAACCCAAATCTTAGAAAGAGGTCAACCGTGTCGGTCTCCATCAAGCCGCTCGAGGATCGCATCGTCATCAAGCAGGTCGATGCCGAGCAGACCACCGCATCAGGTCTGGTCATTCCTGACACCGCGAAGGAAAAGCCCCAGGAGGGCGAAGTTGTTGCAGTCGGCCCCGGCCGCATTGACGACAACGGCAACCGCGTCCCCCTCGACATCGCCGTCGGCGACAAGGTGATCTACTCCAAGTACGGCGGAACCGAGGTCAAGTTCGGTGGCGATGACCTTTTGGTTCTCTCCGCTCGCGACGTGCTCGCCGTCGTCGTACGCTAGGTAGTTCTCTTCGTTCCTAGTCTCTAGACTGAAACTCCCGAATGGCATAGCCGTTCGGGAGTTTTTGTTTGCGCACTTTCTGTTCCGCAGGAGAAGATCATGACGGATGCTGCCGCATCGGCCCGCACGACGGCCCAGTCCACGCACCGTACCGGCCTCATCTTTGGCGGTCTCTCCTACGCTCTCTGGGGTGTGCTGCCGCTCTACTTTCTACTGCTCGCACCCTCCGGCGCGTTTGAAATCGTGGCCTGGCGGGTGCTGTTCTCGCTCGTCTTTTGCGTTCTGATCATCACGGTCACCCGCACCTGGACGGTGCTCGGGCGAGCCCTGCGGCAGCGGCGCCTGGTTTGGACCATGGGCCTGGCCGGGGTTTTTATTTTCATCAACTGGCAGACCTACGTGATCGCCGCGACCACCGGACACGTTGTCGAAGCGGCCCTTGGCTACTTCATCAATCCGATCGTTACCGTGTTGCTCGGTGTTTTCGTGCTGCGGGAACACTTGCGTCGGCTGCAGTGGGTGGCCATTGTAATCAGCTTTGTCGCCGTCGTCGTTCTCGCCGTCGGATACGGATCACTGCCATGGATCTCGCTCATTCTCGCGTTTTCCTTCGGGCTGTACGGTCTGATCAAAAAGCGCGTCGGTCCGAGCGTGGATGCCGTCACCGGCCTCACCCTTGAAACCGCGTGGCTGGCCCCGGTCGCCATCGTGCAACTCGTTGTCGTCTCGGGACTCTCCGGGCTCACCTTCGGCACGGTGTCGCCCTGGCATACAGCAGGCCTGCTCGCGGCCGGCGTCATCACGGCGGTACCGCTGCTGTTGTTCGCCGCGGCCGCGCGGCGCCTGCCGCTGACCGTGCTCGGGCTCATTCAATTCGTGGCACCGGTGCTGCAGTTCCTCGTGGGTGTGTTCATTCTGGGCGAGACGATGCCGTTCGAACGCTGGGTCGGCTTCGGCCTGGTCTGGGTCGCCCTGATCATTTTGACGGTCGACATGGTGGCGTCCGGCCGCACTCCCCGGCGCAGTTCCCTCGAACCGGCCTAGCTCCCTCAAGCCGGCCAAGCTCCCTCGATCCGGCCCGCGCCGGCCAGCCGATACGCTGGACCAACAGCTTGCGCCACCCCCCGTCAGTACCAGAGGATCCACATGCCCCGTCGCCCCATGATCGCCGCCGTCTTGCTCCTTGCCCTGGCCCTGGCCGGCTGTGCCGCTGCGCCGGCGGCAAAGCAGAGCACGACCCCAACTCCAGTCGCTAGCACCAGCCCGATCGGCGACGGCACGCTGAGCATCGGCACGCTGTTTCCCATGACCGGTGCTAATGCCGCGAGCGGCGCGGCCCAGGTGGCCGGCACCGAAATCGCCGTGCGCGACATCCTCGCCGACCAGACCATTCCCACCCAACCCGTGCAGCTCATTCACCGCAACTCCGCCAGCGACCTCGCCGCCGCCTACGCCGACCTCGCGGCGCGCGGCGTAGACCTGGTGCTGTGGGACGCAACGACAGCGTTGCCAGCGGATGCTGAAAGCGCCGTTGGCAACGCCGCCATCGTGGCCCTCATTGACTTTGCCAACGGGGGAACCCCGCTCGCCGCCGACGAGGAGTTCACTGCGCGGCTGAAGACCGCCGACCCGGCGCTTACCGCCACGGCTGGCGGTGCGGAAGCATACGACGGGGTAGTCACGGCAGCCTTGGCCGCCGTTATTAGCGGGGACGATGGTGGTGCCTCGCTCGAAGCGGGCTGGCCCCAGGTGGTTTCTGGATCCGCCGTGTGCGCATCTTGGGGAGAGTGTGTATTTGCCCTGACGGAGAAGCAGATCGTTGATTATCAAGGGATTACCGGCCGTCGTTCGTAACGATTTGGTCGCATTACAAAGTTCTCCCATCAGGGGGTATGTTTCTGGGCCCTTGATTGCCTACTCTGACACCACGGCAGTCAACCGGCTGACCAGTCTTACCCCTCTTTATTAATCAAGGAGCAACATGAGCGTTTTCGCGAAGGCCTCGGCCTCCCGCTCCGTTCGTACCCTCGTTACCGGTGTCGCCCTCATCGGCGTGAGCGCCCTTTTGCTCACCGGCTGCAGCAATGGCGCTGCTACGGCGCCGGTAGAATCAGCAGCCCCCACTGCGGATGTTGCCGCAGACTTCAAGCCCGTCGAGGCTGGTGATCGTGATCTTTCCCTGAAGATCGGTACCATCCTCCCGCAGAGTGGTGGACTGGCCTTCCTCGGCCCGCCCGAAGAAGCCGGCGTTCAGCTCGCTGTCAACGACATCAACGCGGCGGGGCTCGGCATCACCGTGGAAGCAATCTTCCGCGACTCGGGCGATACCACGACCGACACCGCCACCGTCTCCGTGACCGACCTGCTGTCGCAGGACGTCACCGCGATTGTCGGTGCAGCCTCCTCGGGTGTGTCCAAGACCGTGATCGACCAGATCACCGGTGCCGGCGTCGTGCAGTTCTCCCCGGCCAACACGTCGCCGGACTTCACGTCCTACGCTGACAACGGCCTGTACTGGCGCACCGCGCCGTCTGACCTGCTTCAGGGCGAGGTGCTGGGCAACCAGATCGCCGACGACGGCAACGCCACCCTCGGACTCATCGTGCTCAACGATGCGTACGGAACCGGCTTGGCCAAGGCCACTCGCGCGTCGTTTGAAGCCGCCGGCGGAGAAATCGTCGCCGAGTCGCTCTTCAATGAGGGCGAGTCCAACTTCGCGTCACAGATCGCTGAGGTCACCGCTGAGGCGCCGGACGCCATCGCTCTGATCACCTTCGACCAGTCCAAGGTCATCGTTCCTGACCTGGTCGCCGGTGGTTTCGCTGGTGACAAGCTGTACTTCGTCGACGGCAACCTGAAGGACTACAGTGCCGACTTCGCAGCCGACCTCATCACCGGTTCCAAGGGCACCCTGCCCGGCCTTGACACTGCCACGCTCGGTGACTTCACCGAGCGCCTGCTCGAGGTCGATCCGGCGCTGACCGACTACAGCTACGCGGCGGAGTCGTACGATGCCGTGATGCTGATCGCCCTCGCCGCTTACGCGGGTAACGACGTCTCCGGTGAGTCGATTGCCAGCTACCTGCGTCAGGTCTCCGGCGGAACCGGAGACGGCACTACCGTCACCGACTTCGCCGCGGCGGCCGAAGCCTTGGCAGCGGGAGAGCAGGTCAACTTCGACGGCTTCTCCGGTCCCATCACGTTCGATGAAAACGGCGATCCGACCGAAGCGACCATCGGACTCTACGAGTACCAGGCCGACAACACGTACGTTCGCACCAACTAGCTCCACCGCACGACCTGGTTCTATCGCGTGAAGGAAAGGGCCCCGGCTTTGGTCGGGGCCCTTTTGCATGCTCCTGAGGCCGGCTAAGGCCGGCCGAGCGGATGCACCGGCTATGCCCCCGGCATCCGGCTCGCCAGAGCCTGGGAGAGCACACAGAAGCGGCGCCCGAGAATATCTCGGACGCCGCTTCTGGTTGGTGCAGGGCTGGGGCGCTAATCCTGTCCGAGGGTGCCCAGATACAGGCCGATCACCTTGGGGTCGTTCAGCAGCTCGCGGCCGGTTCCGGTGTAGGCGTCGCGGCCCTGGTCGAGCACGTAGCCGCGGTCGCAGATTTGCAGGCAGCGACGCGCGTTCTGCTCGACCATGATCGTGGTAACACCGGCCTTGTTGATCTCCTTCACGCGCAGAAAGGCTTCGTCCTGGCGTACGGGGGAGAGGCCGGCGCTCGGCTCGTCGAGCAGCAGCACGTGCGGGCCCATCATGAGCGCGCGGCTCATCGCGACCATCTGGCGTTCACCGCCGGAGAGCGATCCGGCGCGTTGCGACATGCGCTTGCCCAGCTCTGGAAAGATTTCGGTGACGAATGCAAGGCGTTCGACGAGCCCCTTGGGCTTGAGAAAGATGCCCATCTCGAGATTCTCGCGAATGGTCAGCGTGGGGAACACGTTGTTGTTCTGCGGGACGAAACCGACGCCCTGTGCGACGAGCTTGTTGGCTTTGAGATTGGTGATGTTCTTGCCGCGCAGCAGGATCTCACCGTCGCGCACCCTGACCTGGCCGAAGATCGACTTGAGCAACGTCGACTTGCCGGCACCGTTCGGGCCGATGATGCCGATCAGTTCACCGTCGTAGGCGGTGAGCGAGCAGGCGTTGAGGATGTTCACGCCGGTGACGTAGCCGGCGGTGACATTGTTGACCTCGACTACTTTTTCCCGAGTCTCGGTCGGGGCCGGGGCGGCCAGCGGTTCAGCGTTCGTCATCGAGCAACTCCTTAATGGCTGACACGTTTTCGGTCTCGGCGCCGAGGTCTTCCCCGATGTCTTCGTCGTGGTGCTGGCCGAGGTATGCGTCGATCACGGCCGGGTTCTTCATGACCTCGTGCGGGTCGCCTTCGGCGACCACCTTGCCCTCAGCCATCACGATCACCCAGTCGGCGATGTGCCGAACCATGTGCATGTCGTGCTCGACGAACAGAACGGTCATGCCCTGCGACTTGAGGTTGAGAATGTGGTCGAGCAGCGACTGGGTGAGGGCCGGGTTGACACCGGCCATCGGCTCGTCGAGCATCACCAGGGTTGGGTCGCTCATGAGTGCCCGCGCCATTTCGAGGAGTTTGCGCTGGCCGCCGGAAAGGCTCGCCGCGTAGTCGTCCTTCTTCGTATCGAGCTTGAACCGGGTGAGCAGATCGAGCGCCTTGGCGCGGTTCTCTTCCTCTTGATTGCGCCAGAGGAACGGCATCAGCGCGCGGAACATGTTCTCGCCGGTCTGGCCCTTGGCACCGAGCAGCATATTGTCCATGACCGTGAGCAGACCGAGCGCCTTGGTCAACTGGAAGGTGCGGATCTGGCCCATGCGAGCCACCCGGTACGCCGGAACACCGGCGAGGGAGCGGCCGTCGAAGGTCCACTTGCCGTCGTCGGGCTTGTCGAAACCGGTTAGCAGATTGAACAGGGTCGTCTTGCCGGCGCCATTGGGCCCGATCAGCGCGGTGATCGCGCCGCGCGGAACCTCGACATGGGCGACATCGACGGCGGTCAGGCCGCCGAACGTGCGCCGCACATTGTCGACGACGAGAATCGGGTCGACCTTGGCGCAGCCCGGTTCGGCTTCGCCGATGTGCAGGCCGGTCGTTTTGATCGGTTTTTGGGTGGGTACCGGCGGCTCGAGCGGAGCCGGTGAACCCTGAGGACCAGCGTTAGCGGACAAAAGCCAACTCCTTCTTATTGCCGAAAATGCCTTGCGGTCTAAAGATGACGATCAACATAATCGCCACTCCTACCAGGATGAAGCGCAGCTGGCCACCCTGGATGGCCGTCATGAACGGCAACCAGCCCGCCTCCACGGCTCGGGCGACAAAACCGGAGAAGAACGACAAGAGCACCCAGAAGATCATCGAACCGATGATCGGGCCGAGCACCGTCGCTGCCCCGCCAAGCAGCAGGATCGCGTAGATGAAGAAGGTCAGAGTGGTTTGGTAGTTCGAGGGAACGACCGCTCTCGGGAGGGCGAAGATCATGCCGGCGATGGTGCCGAGCACGCCGCCGAAAATGAGCGACTGCATTTTGTAGGCGTAGACGTTCTTGCCGAGCGCTCGCACGGCGTCTTCGTCTTCCCGGATGCCCTTGATGACGCGGCCCCATGGGCTGCGCATGACCTGCCAAACCAGCAAGGCGGCGAGAATCACAATCGACCACGCCACAATGCGCAGCCAAGTGTCGTAGGCGTTGTTCTCAAACGGGCCGAAACCGTAGCTACCCTCGGCAAGCGGGTTGAGGGCTGCGAATTCGTTCTTGTAGCCGCTGAGTCCGTTGGCCGAACCGGTAACCGAGGCGAAGGTGTTCGTCGTGAACAACAGTCGCACGATTTCGGCGGCCGCGATCGTGACGATGGCCAGGTAGTCCGCCCGCAGTCGCAGGGTGGGAATACCCAGAATCAACGCGAAGACAACGGATGCCCCCACGCCGACCAGGAAGGCGCCCCAGACAGGAAACCCGAAGGTCAGAATCGAGATCGCGTAGCCGTAGGCTCCGAGAGCCATGAACCCGGCCTGGCCGAAGTTCAACAGGCCGGTGTAACCGAAGTGCACGGCGAGCCCGAGGGCGGCGAGTGCGTAGGCGGCAGTGGTCGGGCTGATCAGCTCGACGGCAGCGTTGCTAAAGATTGCTCCCCAGTCCATGTGAACCCCTAACCAATTCTCTCTTTGCGACCCAGGATGCCTTGCGGCCGGAACAGCAGTACCAGGATCAAAACGACAAGTGCGCCGACATACTTCATGTCGGACGGAATCCACAGGGTCGACAACTCGACGAACAGGCCGACCACGATCGATCCGATGAGGGCACCGAATGCGGTGCCGAGGCCACCCAGCGTGACAGCGGCAAAGACCAGGAGCAGCATCTGGAATCCCATGTCCCAGCTGACGCCCGGGCGGAAGTATGCCCAGAGCACCCCGCTGAGTCCAGCGAGGGCGGCTCCGACCACCCAGACGATGCGGATCACTCCGTCGACGTCAATGCCACTCGCCGAGGCGAGGCTGGGATTGTCTGATACAGCGCGGGTGGCCTTTCCGATGCGGGTGCGCAGCAGGAAGTAGGCGACGCCGAGCAGCACCACGACGCTGATGCCCATGCTGGCCATGTCGATCGGTGACAACGAGATCGGACCGAACTTGATGTCGGTCATTCCCGCTCCGGGCAGCTGGCTTGTGCTGCCGCCGAAGAAATACTGGTACAGGTAGCGCAGGGCGAGAGACAGGCCGATGCTCACGATCATGAGGGGGATCACTGCGACGCCCTTGCGCCGCAACGGTTTCCAGAGCACCGCATCGAGGCCGTACCCCAGCATGCCGCTGAGCGCGATGGCGATCAGAATGGCGAGCCAGATCGGTAGCCCGAGGTTGACCGAGAAGACCAGGGTCATCAGGGCGCCGAAGGTGATCATCTCGGCGTGCGCGAAGTTGCTCAGACCCGTGGTGCCGAAAATCAGTGAGACCCCGATCGCCGCGAGGGCGAGCAGCAGCCCAAAGTTCAAACCGTTCACGAAGCGGTTGACGAACTGGTCGAAGAAGCTGACCGTGTTGCGGGTGCCTTCACCGAGGAAGAAGTTGACCGACTTGCGATCGGTCAGGCCGAATTCCGTATCGATGACGTTACCTCCCTTGGCGACGACGACGCCCTTCGGCAGGGTTTCCTCGTCGAGGGTTACTTCGTAGGTGCCCTTCTCGGGAACACCGATCGCCCACTTGCCCTCGGCATCCGTCACGGTGTCGGCCGTGTAGCCATTGCCGTCGACGGCAATGGCCACGCCGTCGAGGGCTTCGCCATTGAACTTCACGTTGCCCGAGAGAGTGAAGTCGTACTCAGTGCCGACCTCATCGGCGTGCGCGCTACTCACCGAGAAGGTGGCCATAGTGAAGGCTGCGAGAAGTGTCACGAACAGGATGGCGAGCATCCTGGGTATGTATCTCTGAGCCGTATGTGTGGGCTGCACGGGACCTCCATGTTGGTGCCGACCGATGGGTAACCGGGCGGGCGCCGGGTAACTACTGCCAACGTCGTTGTTGAGAGTATTTGCCGATTATGTCCTAAAAGTTTCGAAACTTTGCACCACACGGCAAAAGTGAGCGGAATGTGATGAACCCAAACACGCTTAACATTGAAGGAACGGTTATTTCAGATCACGTCCCATGGGGTGATCACGCGTTTTGCCGCATAATTTTTTTGTTTTTAGCAACAGGTAAGGGGTTTCATGGATCAGCCAGATCCGTTCGGATTCACCGGGCTCACCTACGACGACGTGCTGCTCCTGCCGGGGCACACAGACGTCATTCCCAGCGAAGCGGTCACCAAATCCCGCTTGACCCGGCGAATCGACGTGTCGCTGCCGCTGCTCTCCAGCGCCATGGACACGGTCACCGAAACGCGCATGGCCATCGCCATGGCCCGCGAGGGCGGCCTGGGAATCCTGCACCGCAACCTCTCAATCGGTGATCAGGCCGAACAGGTCGATCTGGTCAAGCGCAGCGAATCCGGAATGATCACCAACCCGGTCACGACATCGCCGGACGCGACCGTTGCCGAGGTCGACGCCCTGTGCGGCCAGTTCCGCGTGAGCGGGCTGCCCGTCGTCGACGGCGAGGGAATTCTGGTGGGCATCATCACCAACCGTGACATGCGCTTCGTGCCGCACGCCAGAAAGGCGCTCACCCGGGTGAGCGAGGTCATGACGAGGTCCCCGCTGATCACCGGCAAGGTCGGAATGGCTCCCGAAGACGCCTTGGCGATCTTCGCGAAGCACAAGATTGAAAAGCTCCCCCTGATCGACGCCAATGGCAAGCTCACCGGCCTGATCACCGTGAAGGACTTCGATAAGAGCGAGGAGTATCCCCTCGCCACCAAGGACGATGCCGGACGTCTCCGCGTCGGCGCGGCCATCGGCTTCTTCGGCGACGCCTGGCAGCGCGCGACCGCCCTGCTCGAATCCGGGGTGGACGTGCTCGTGGTCGACACCGCCAACGGTGACAGTGCCGGCGTGCTGGACATCATCCGTCGTCTGAAATCGGACAAGGCGTTCGCCGACGTCGACGTGATCGGCGGAAACGTGGCCACCCGCTCAGGCGCCCAGGCGCTCATCGACGCGGGCGCCGACGCCATCAAGGTGGGAGTGGGCCCCGGCTCAATCTGCACCACCCGCATCGTGGCCGGGGTGGGCGTACCCCAGATCACCGCCGTCTATCAGGCCTCGCTCGCCGCGCGGGAAACCGGAATTCCGGTCATCGCCGACGGCGGGCTCCAGTATTCCGGTGACATCGCCAAGGCCCTCGTTGCCGGCGCCGACACCGTCATGCTCGGTTCCCTGCTCGCCGGCTGCACCGAAAGCCCCGGCGAGCTCGTGTTCGTCAACGGTAAGCAGTTCAAGACCTATCGCGGCATGGGATCGCTCGGCGCGCTGCAGACCCGCGGCACAAAGACGTCCTATTCCAAAGACCGTTACTTTCAGAGCGACGTTCCCAGCGACGAAAAACTCATTCCCGAGGGCATCGAGGGCCAGGTCCCGTTCCGTGGCCCCCTCGCCGCAGTGGCATATCAGCTCATCGGTGGCCTGCGCCAGTCCATGTTCTATGTGGGAGCCCGCACTATCGCTGAGCTCAAGCAGAAGGGCAAGTTCGTGCGCATCACGCCCGCCGGACTCAAGGAATCGCACCCGCACGACGTGCAGATCGTGGTCGAGGCCCCGAACTACCGGCGGTAGTAGGTGGGCGGGTCGCTCGCGTTCTTGGGGCGGCCTGCGTTTTGAGGTGACCCGCTCGCGTTTTTGAGGCGGCCCGCTCGGTTTCCTGGGCGGCCCGCGTTGTCGGCGGGTCATCCGCTCCCCGCTCAGACATTGAGGTGTTCTGGGGCATTGCGCGAAAAGCATGCGCAACGCCCCAGAACACCTCAAAACTCGCAACTCCGCGGAAAACCCGCCGCCCCCGCTTCTTTACCGCGGCGGAGTTTTGAGTTGCCCGCTAGTCCGTCCCCTTTTCATCGGTCGAGCTTGTCGAGACCGCCATCGATCGGCTCTGGCGGCCTGCGGGGGAGTGGGTGGCAGCATCCGCCCGAAAAGGGATGTCGGTGGCTCCGTCTAAACTAGGACCATGGAAATCGAGATCGGCCGTTCCAAGCGCGCACGCCGCGTATACGCCTTCGACGACATCGCGGTGGTGCCGAGTCGGCGCACCCGCGACCCGGAGGACGTGTCGGTCGGCTGGACCATCGACGCGTACCAGTTCGCCATTCCGGTACTCGCCGCGCCAATGGACTCCGTCGTTTCGCCCACCACGGCCATCATGATGGGCCAGCTGGGTGGCGTCGGCGTGCTCGACCTTGAGGGACTGTGGACCAGGCACGAGAACCCCGAGCCGCTGCTCGCCGAGATTCGCAGCCTGCCCGCCGATAAGGCCACAGCGCGCATGCAGGAGATGTACTCCGCCCCGATCCAGCCGGCCCTGGTCACCGCCCGGCTCGCCGAGATTCGCGCTGGAGGCGTCACCGTGGCCGGAGCGCTCTCGCCCCAGCGCACTCAAGAACTTTACGAAACCGTCGTCGCCGCCGGCGTCGACCTATTCGTCATTCGCGGCACTACCGTGTCGGCCGAGCATGTCTCGCAGAACCAGGAACCGCTCAACCTCAAGAAGTTCATTTACGAACTCGACGTTCCCGTTATCGTCGGCGGCGCGGCCACCTACACGGCGGCGCTCCACCTCATGCGCACGGGCGCCGCGGGCGTTCTGGTCGGTTTCGGCGGGGGAGCGGCGTCGACCACCCGCGCGACCCTCGGCATCCACGCGCCAATGGCCACTGCCGTAGCGGATGTCGCCGGCGCACGCCGCGACTACATGGACGAATCCGGTGGGCGCTACGTGCACGTCATCGCCGACGGCGGCCTCGGCACCTCTGGCGACATCGTCAAGGCCGTCGCCTGCGGCGCCGACGCAGTCATGCTCGGAACCGCGCTGGCGCGGGCAACGGATGCCCCCGGTGGCGGGTACCACTGGGGCGCCGAGGCCCACCACCCGCAGCTGCCGCGCGGCAATCGCGTCGAGGTGGGCACCGTCGCGCCGCTCGAGGAGATCCTCTATGGCCCGGCCCCGGTCGCCGACGGCACCGCCAACCTCATCGGAGCGCTCCGCCGCTCCATGGCAACCACCGGCTACTCCGACCTCAAGGAATTTCAACGGGTTGAAGTGGTTGTCGCGCCGTACCGAGTGAACTAGCGTCAACATCAGACGCTTTGTGAGAACTACCGCCACACTGGTGTCGCACCACCCCTGACTTCCCGTCTTGAATACTGAGTCTGAACAGGAGTAGCAATGGCCTCCCGCAATTCGGTCACCCGGTCCACAAAATTGGGTCCTGAGGAGCGGGTCGCCGCTCTCGCCAAGCTCAAAGAGAAGGAACTCGACATCCTCGTCGTCGGCGGCGGCATCGTCGGTGCCGGCGCCGCACTCGACGCCGTCACACGCGGCTTGAGCGTGGGCATTCTGGAAGCGCGAGACTGGGCATCGGGCACGTCGAGCCGGTCGTCGAAGCTCGTGCACGGCGGCATCCGCTATCTGGAACAGCTGGACTTTCGGCTGGTGCGCGAGGCCCTCACCGAGCGGGGCTTGCTGTTGCAGCGCATCGCGCCGCACTTGGTGAAGCCGGTACGGTTTCTCTACCCGCTCAAGAAACGTTTCACCGAGCGGTTCTATATCGGCGCCGGCATGCTGCTCTACGATATTTTCTCCTATACGGGCGGCCGCCCGCCCGGCGTGCCGCACCACCGCCACCTGTCAAAAAGCCAGGTGCAGAAGCTCATCCCGAGTCTGGCCAACGACGCCCTGGTCGGCGGCATCACCTACTACGACGCCCAGGTCGACGATGCCCGCTATGTGTCCTCGCTCGTGCGCACCGCGTCGTTCTACGGCGCCCACGCGGCCAGCCGGGTGCGCGTCGAGGGATTCATCAAGGTGGGGGAGCGCGTCGTCGGCGTGCGCGCCCACGACCTCCAGACCGACGAACACTTCGACGTGCGGGCCAAGCAGGTCGTGAACGCGACCGGCGTCTGGACCGACGACACCCAGCGCATGGTCGGCGAACGCGGCACTTTCAAGGTGCGGGCATCGAAGGGCGTGCACCTCGTGGTGCCGCGCGACCGGTTTCAGAGCGCCATGGGACTGCTCTTGCGCACCGAGAAGAGCGTCTTGTTCGTCATTCCCTGGGGCCGGCACTGGCTCATCGGCACGACCGATACCGACTGGTACCTCGACAAGGCGCATCCCGCCGCGACGGCGGCCGACATCGACTACATCCTCGAACACATCAACGGGGTGCTGACGGTACCCCTCACCAGGGAAGACGTCGAGGGGGTCTACGCAGGTCTCCGTCCGCTGCTGGCCGGCGAGAGCGACCAGACGTCGAAGCTATCCCGGGAGCACCTCGTCGGGCATTCGGTGCCCGGCCTCGTCGTGATCGCCGGCGGCAAGTGGACCACCTACCGCATCATGGCCAAGGACGCAGTGGATGCCGCGGTCTCGGCCCTTGACGGCCGCATTCCCGCTTCGGCTACCCAGGACATCCCCTTGCTCGGTGCTGAGGGCTATCAGGCCGCGTGGAATAAGCGCGGCAAGATAGCCAGGGCGTTCGGCGTGCACACGGTGCGGGTGGAGCACTTGCTCAACCGCTACGGAACCCTCACCGACGAACTGCTCGACCTCATTCGCGCCAACCCGGCGCTCGCCGAACCGCTGCCCGGCGCCGACGACTACATCGGTGCCGAGGTCGTCTACGCGGCCTCGCACGAGGGCGCGCTGCACCTCGAAGACGTGCTCGCGCGCCGCACCCGCATCTCGATCGAGGCATGGGACCGCGGGGTTTCGGCCGCGCCGGTCGCCGCAGGGCTGATGGCCGGCGTGCTCGGCTGGGACCAGGAGCGCATCGACCGTGAGGTCGGCTTCTACCTCACCCGGGTGGCCGCCGAGCGTGCTTCGCAGCAGGAGCCCAACGACGAATCCGCCGACCGGGTGCGCCTCGAAGCCCCCGACATCGTCGTCACCAACTAGCTGCGGCCGCTTCACTGCGCCAGCAACCGGTGGCCGCGCCCCTTATCGGTAACCGCTCCAGCTATAACTGGAGCGGTTACCTGTAATGGGCGCGGTGGCAGGTTGCAAACGCTAGCGAGTACGGGGAACGCCGATGTTTGTGAGGAAAGCACCAAACGCCACGAGGTCACGCGCAATCGGCCAGTCCCACCGGGAAACGGATGGCCCGCACGCGCGAATTCGATCTTCGCGACGCTTCTCGTCCATGACGACCTCAGCCGTGGTCCGACCGCGCGTGTAGTGCCCCTTCAAATACTTTCCCAGCCCGTCGAATTCGCCAACCTTGTTGATGCCCCGCCAGAAGAAGTCGACGAAGGCAATGAACCCTTCGGCATCGTCAAAACGCACTTGCAATTCGGGAGCCGCGAAGCCGAGTAAAAACATGTGCGCTCGGCTGATCGATTCGCCGCCGGAATCCGACCGTGTCGAAGCGAAGTCCCCGGCGCGGAGAGCTGCGTCCTTGCCAGCGCGTCGGCCAGCACGGGCGAGAATGTCGAGGGCTGCCCGCAACTCCCCTCGTGTCGCCAGAGCCGATTCCGGGGTTCCACCTACCACCATCATGCGCGGCAGGTGGATGGCCTTGTCCATCATCGCGACGGCCTCCGGGAATGGCAGAATGCGGGCCATCGCCACTGCTGTGTCGGCGGGTGGTGTGACGAGCAATCCGCCGCGCGTCATGGCGTCGGTGGGCGAGAAGCGCGGGGCAGATGCACTGTGACGAACAACGCCCGGTTTGGATCGACCGCCGGATGCGCTCGGGGAGATGATGTGGACATCCAGCGGCCAGCTGGATGGGCGGGGGAATCCCCAGATTGCCGCCGCAGAGTGGTGTGAGAATACGGGTGGGTTGACGCTCACGGCCGCGAAGGCGCGGATGCGAAACAGATACCGGTCGTCAGTGCTGAGACATTCCCAGTGCGGGGTCGGTAAGTAGACACCGCGCCGGAGTCGCGTCACTCGACGGTGGGTGAATTCGGTTCGGAGCGCCTCGTGCAGTCCGACCGCCGCAGCGTCGGCGGCCAGGATGAGCCCATCCGGACGAGCGAGAGCGGCCAGCAAGTGTTTAGATGCAGGTTCAGACCGCGCAGTGTTTGACATTCCCCGAGAATGACAGCAAATGCGAGGCGGGGGCAGAGCGTGGGAGAATCTGTGCAAAACTACGCCCCGTAGCTGCTCGCTGCGCCACGTACGGGTGACGGCACCACCTACGACTGGCGCGGTCACCGGTACCTGGTGCACTCACCGAGAACGGGGGCGCGCATCCGCTTGACGTGCGCAAGACACCAGCGGATGCTGTGGGGGCGGCGCGCAGCGGCAAAAGCGGCTCCGGTAGAATGGGCGCACTGCCCTTAGACCTCAGGAGTCATGACAATGGTTGATGTTCGGCGGGTCAAACTTCCCGGCGTGGGTGTGCTGCACACCTTCATCACGGATGACGGTGGCAAGGTTGGCGTCATTGCCCATCGTTCCGGTCACAGCGATCTCATTACCTTCGCCGACGACGAGGGAGGGCCGGACGCGAGCAAGGTCTCGCTGCGGCTCAATGAGGACGAGGCACACACCCTCGCCGAGTTGCTCGGTGGCACCCAGATCACCGAGTCGCTCAGCGCCCTCGACCAGATTCCGGGCCTCAGCATCGACTGGTTCACCGTCGACTACGAAGACCACATCGCCGGCCAGGCCCTCGGCAATCCGGCCGACCGCGGCATCGCCGGACTCACCGTCGTCGCCGTCGTGCGCGGCGAATCGGCCAACCCGGCCCCCGCTGCTGACTTCAAGGTATTTCCCGGTGACACTCTGGTCGTCGCGGGCTCGCCTGAAAAAGTCGTCAAGGCCTTCGCGTTCTTCCGCACCGGTGAAGTGAAGGCGAAGACCGTCGACGCTCCACCCGGGGGGTAAGCGATGCACCTGGGCGAAGATCTCCTCGTTCTTGGCATCCTGCTCGTCGTCGCCTACGTTCTTGGCCGCCTGGGCAAGCTGATCGGGCTCCCCACCATCCCGATCTACATGATCGTTGGCGTTCTCGCGAGCCCGAACACCGACTTCTTCCCCCTGGACTTTCAGGCCGCCGACATCGAACTCATCGCGGTGTTCGGCCTGATCCTGTTGTTGTTCAGCCTCGGCCTCGAGTTCGATCAGGAGGAATTCTTCGGCAACGCCAAAACCCTGATCATCTCCGGTGGATCCTGGATTCTCATCAACATGGGAGCCGGCTTCATCTTCGGCCTGCTCGTAGGCTGGGGACCGCGCGAAGCCCTCGTCATCGCCGGCATGACCGGCACTTCCTCGAGCGCAATCATCACCAAACTGCTCATCGAACTTCGCCGCCTCGCAAACAAAGAGACACCGATGATCCTCGGCGTGACCGTGGTCGGCGACATCTTCATTGCCATCTACCTGTCGATTGTCTCCGTCGTACTCAGCGGCAAGACCGAGATCTGGCCGATCGTGCTCCAGCTTTCCATCGCATTCCTCTTTCTCGTGGCCATGTTCTCGCTGGCCAGATGGGGCGGCCGAGTTGTATCCCGCCTCATGCGCACCAAAGACGACGAACTGTTCACTATTTTGTTCTTCGGCCTCGTGGTCCTGTTTGCCGGCATCGGCGAGATCATCGGCGTGACGGATGCGATTGGCGCATTCCTGATCGGCGTCGTACTCGGCGCGAGCAGCTATCGCGCCAGAATCGAACGCGTCGCGGTACCGTTGCGGGATATTTTCGCGGCATTCTTCTTTCTCAACTTCGGCCTCGCCCTCGATGTGGCCCAGTTTGGATCGGTGATCTTCGTCGTGCTGGTCGCCATCGTGATGACGTTCATCTTGAGCCTGCTGTCGGGAGCGCTGCTGGCCTGGCTGCACAAAATGGGGCCACGCGAGGCCCTCAACACCGCCGCGATCTTCGTCAACCGCGGCGAGTTCACGCTGATTTTGGCAACGCTCTCCGTCTCCGCCGGGCTTGACCCGCGGTTGCAACCGTTCGCGGGCCTCTACGTTTTGGTCATGGCAATTCTTGGTCCGCTGTTCGCGGCGAATTCCGAGAAGATCGGGTCGGCCCTGCGCCGCCGGGTGCCAGCAGTCGGCGGTCCTCGCGCGCCACGAAACCCGATGCTCGACGAAGAGATCGCCCTCGTCGAGGCGGCGACGGCCGCGCAGGCTGCGGATGCCGACGAGTACACCCGCCGGGGGTCCAAGCGCGACTCGGCCAATTCCCAACCGTCGGCCGATACTGTGAACGGAGTACGACGCTCGCATTCGGGCGATTCAGACTTAGATTCGATGGCTGATTTCGCGCTCGGTCAGCACTCCCCAGAACCCGATGAGACGGCCGACACACCGGCACGCAAACCCGGGCGAGAAACCCACACAGGTGACTATTCGTGATCAGAATGATGGTGCGTCCCCGCTGGGTGGCCGCACTGCTGCTTGCCCTCGGTATTGCCGCGGCCTTTGCCGTGCTCGGGCACTGGCAACTGGAGCGCGCCATCGAGTCCGGCGTCGTTGTGGAGCGAGACACCGAGCAGGTGAAGCCGCTCGCCGAAGTGGCGCAGCCTGACGGTGGGGTGACACAGATCGCGACCGGCCAGATGGTAGCCGCCGCCGGCACCTGGGTGGCCGGTGACGAGACGCTGATCACGACCCGTTTCAACGGCGGTGTTCAAGGGTTCTGGGTCGTCAGTCATTTTCGAACGGATGCCGCCGCCAGCATCGCCGTCGCGCGCGGGTGGGCTCCAGACCGAGCCACGGCTGAGGCCGTCATCGATGCTCTCCAGTCCGAACCTGAAAACACCCCGGTCACGCTGACCGGGCGTTTTCTCACGGGCGAGGCACCTGAGCTGCCCGACCCCGAGGGTGACTCAATGGAGCTGACCAAGGTCGCGCCATCCGCTCTGATCAATCTGTGGGCCGATTTCACGGACGAGTCTGTCTATTCGGCCTACGTAGTCAGCGCTGACGCGCCGGTCGGCCTCGACCTGATTGACTCTCCGATACCCGAAGTCGACCAGTCGCTGAACTGGCTGAACATCTTCTACGCGATCGAGTGGGTCGTCTTCGCTGGGTTTGCCGTGTTCTTCTGGTACCGGATGGTGCGCGATGCCGTGGAACGCGAGCAGGAAGAAGCAGCGCTCGAGAGCGCCGCTGCCGGGGCTCCCAGCACGGACACGTAGAATTACCCCATGCCACTTGATCCCAAGCCCGCCGATATCTCCCGAATCCCCGGTGCGCTTCGGCTCTACCAGGTGTCATCCATCATCACCGGTGTTTTTTTGCTGTTGCTCTGCGCCGAGGTCTACGCCAAATTCGTGCTCGGCTACGAACTCGAGATGAACGGCTCCGAAGGCTTTCTCGCCCTCGTGCCCCGAGACACGGTCGCCGCGATCAACCTCAGCACGATCATTTTGATCGTGCACGGCTGGTTCTACGTGCTGTACCTGTTCGCCGATTTTCGTTTGTGGAGCCTGATGCGCTGGCCGTTCCCGCGCTTCGTGCTGATCGCGCTCGGCGGCGTCATCCCCACGCTCTCGTTCTTCCTGGAAGGCCCCATGACTCGTCGCGTCAAACGTTCCCTTGAGCAGCTCGAAGCGAAAAAGGTTGCCGAGGTGCGTTCATGAGTGACAGCCTCAACACCGCGTCAGCGGATGCCTTAGGCGCCAATTCAGGTGCCGCCGCCGACTCCGGGCTCGATCGCCCCGTTCTCGTGGTCGACTTTGGTGCGCAGTACGCGCAGTTGATTGCGCGGCGCGTACGTGAGGCATCCGTCTATTCGGAGATCGTGCCGCACACCATCACCGCCACCGAGGTGCTCGCCAAAAATCCCCGTGGAATCGTACTGAGCGGTGGACCATCGAGCGTCTACGCCGAGGGTGCGCCCGCCTTCGACGCGGAGATCTTCGAACTCGGCGTGCCCGTGCTCGGCATTTGCTACGGCTTCCAGGTGATGGCGACCGCCCTCGGCGGTACCGTCGCGCACACCGGAGCCCGCGAATACGGCTCGACCCCGGTCGTCGTGAGCAATACCGACAACGTTCTGCTGGCCGACCAGCCCGACAGCCAGACGGTCTGGATGAGTCACGGCGACTCGGTCGCCACCGCGCCCGAAGGCTTCACCGTGCTCGCCTCGTCGACGTCGACCCCGGTCGCCGCGTTCGCCAATGACGCGAAGCGGCTCTACGGCGTGCAATGGCACCCCGAGGTCAAGCACTCCGAAAACGGCCAGCACGTGCTCGAGAACTTTTTGCACCGCGCCGCCGGCATCGACCCCGACTGGAACAGCGGCAACGTCATCGCCGAACAGGTTGCAAAGATTCGCGCCCAGGTCGGCACCGGCAAGGTCATCTGCGGCCTCTCCGGCGGAGTCGACTCCGCCGTCGCTGCGGCCCTCGTGCACAAGGCCATCGGTGACCAGCTGGTCTGCGTCTTCGTCGACCACGGCCTGTTGCGCGAAGACGAGCGCCGCCAGGTCGAGGAGGACTACGTCAAGGCCACCGGCATCCGCCTGGTCACTGTCGATGTGCGCGAGCAGTTCCTCAAGGCGCTCGAGGGCGTCAGCGACCCGGAGACCAAGCGCAAGATTATCGGTCGCGAGTTCATCCGCACCTTCGAGCAGGCCCAGGCAGAGCTCATACTCGAAGCCAAGGAAACCGACGGCGACCCCATCGCTTTCCTGGTGCAGGGCACGCTCTACCCCGACGTCGTTGAGTCGGGCGGCGGCAGCGGCACCGCGAACATCAAGAGTCACCACAACGTGGGCGGCCTGCCAGACGACCTCAAATTCGAACTGGTCGAACCGCTGCGCACCCTGTTCAAAGACGAGGTGCGCGCGATCGGCGCCGAGCTAGGCCTACCGGCCGAAATTGTGCAGCGCCAGCCGTTCCCCGGCCCCGGCCTCGGCATTCGCATCGTGGGCTCGATCAACCAGGAACGCCTCGATCTGCTGCGCAAAGCGGATGCGATCGTGCGCTTCGAGCTGACCGCCGCAGGCCTCGACCGCGAGATCTGGCAGTGCCCGGTCGTGCTGCTCGCCGATGTGCGGTCGGTGGGCGTGCAGGGCGACGGACGTACCTACGGGCACCCCATCGTGCTGCGCCCCGTGTCGTCGGAAGACGCCATGACCGCGGACTGGACTCGCCTTCCGTACGATCTGCTGGCCAAGATTTCGAACCGCATCACGAACGAGGTCGACGGCGTCAACCGTGTCGTGCTCGACGTCACGTCGAAGCCGCCGGGAACCATTGAGTGGGAGTGATCCCCAGCACCGTTGAAGCAAGAGGGGCCGGCTCGCAGAGCCGGCCCCTCTTTCGTAGGCGTGCCCGCGGCATCCGTTCGTGAGCGCGCCCGCTACGGGTGAGCGCGCCAGTAATAGTTGGAGCGGCCACCCGTAGCGGGCGCGGTCGTGCGCTGGCTCATCGCACGGGCCGCACGAGCAGCCCGCGGGCCACGCCGCGAGCGACTTCAAACGGATGCGAGAAGGTCTCCATGCCGACGGTGACGATCGCGCCTTCGTAGAGCAGCATCATCCGCTGCGCCATGGTGGCGGGGTCGGCGTTGCCGGCCTCCCCGCAGAGTTCGGTGAATAGGTCGAGCAGCCACACCTTCTGCCGGGTGATCTCGGGGAACACCGGATGCCCATCGTGCCCGTCGCCGATCTCTGCGCGGGCATTGATGGCGCTGCAGCCCTTCGGACCGTTCTCGCCCGACCAGGAGGTGGCCGCGTCGAAGACCGCCAAAACTCTTTCAATTCCAGGTTCAGGCACCCGGGCGAGGTGGCCGGTGAGGTGCTCGCGCCACCGCGCGTCACGGTGCTGCAGGTACGAAACGACAAGCGCTTCCTTCGACCCAAATCGGTCATACAAGGTCTTCTTGGTCACGCCGGCCGCCAGGGCGATCGTGTCAACGCCGACGGCGTGGATGCCCCGTTCGTAGAACAGGGCGGATGCGGCGTCGAGCACACGGCGGGCGGCGGGAGTCAGCGGGGCGAGGAGCGGAACAGGTGCAGGCATGATTTGATTATACCGACCTGTATAGTGGATCGAATGAGTAAACAGATCGGTATACCGGGTTCGATCGTGACGGTGCTGGCGGCGATCGCCTTCATCGCGTCGTGGAGTTCGGGTTTCGTCATCGCTGCGGTGGCGACCGTAGACGTACCGGCGACGACCCTCCTGGTCTGGCGATTCGCCCCTCTGGCCGTGGTGTTACTCGCCATCACCTGGGTGTCCGGCGCAGCACGCGGGGTTACCCGCGCCGAGCTGGGGCAGCAGGCCGTTATCGGGCTCTTCGCTCAATTCGGTTACATCGTGTTCGTCTACGCTGCGATCGGGGCAGGAGTGGCGACGGGCACGACCGCCCTGATCGATGCCGTGCAGCCGCTGGTGGTCGCGACCCTGGTCGGTCCCCTGCTCGGGTTGCGGGTGCGCGCTGCCCAGTGGGGCGGCCTGGCAGTCGGTGCGCTGGGCGTGGTCCTGGTCGTGCGGTCACAGATCGGCGGCGCGGCCGCGCATCCGCTTGCCTATGCCCTGCCCGCACTCGCGATGGTCTGCCTCATCGTCGGAACCTTCGTCGAGCGACGGTCCCAGATAAAGATGCCGGTGCTCGTGACACTGACGGTGCATGTCGTTGTTACTTCTCTTGCGCTCGTCGTGATCGCGGCGGCACTCGGCACGCTCGTTCCCCCCGCCACGCTGACGTTCTGGATCGCGACGGTGCTCTCGGCGGTGGTGCCGACCCTGGCGGCCTACGGCCTGTACTGGTGGTTGCTGCGCCGGGTGGGCATCACAGCCCTCAATGCCCTTCTGTTTCTGGTCGCGCCCGCGACGGCCCTGACCGGTGCCATGCTGCTCGGCGAGCCGCTGACACTTCTGACCCTGGCCGGGTTCGTGCTCTGCGGCAGCGGTGTCGCCGTCGTTCTGGTCATTGAGGCGCGAGCGACTCGAGCGGATGCCTGATGCCCGCCGCGATCCGGTTGCCGTGGCAGGGGGCTGCGCAGTACAGTCAAAACATGTTCCGATCCTGATTGTTCCGCGCTCTCGTGCATTCCGCACGATTGAGTACCGAGCTTGCAACGATCAAGGACACGATGCTTCAAATACGCAACTACCGCGCTGCCGACGAACGCAGCTGGCTTATCTGCCGGTTGCTGAGTTTTTTCGACACCGATTACTATGACGATGTCAAAATTTGCAAGACAACATTTGCGAGTGATCGCGTGGAATTGGTTGCCTGCAGTGGAGACGACGTAGTCGGACTTATTGATGTCGAGATCGACGGCGACACCGCGACGATCGACTCAATAGCCGTGCACCCGCACGCCCAGCGCCAGGGGATCGCCTCGGAGCTGTTGCACGAGGCCCTTCGGCGCCTGCCGGCGAACGTGACGTCGTTGGATGCGTGGACGCGAGCGACCGAGAGCGCGAACGACTGGTACGCATCAGCCGGATTCAGTGAGAACTATCGCTACCTGCACGTCTACAAGGATTCGGTGAGCGGGGACGACGGATTCGAGTCTCCTGCTGGACTGTCAACACCCGTGCACGCCTTCATGCACGCGCGCATCGAACTCGAGGATGAGCTGCGTGAGCGCTACTCTCGCGTGTATGTCTGCCGCCAGTACCTCATGCGACTTTGAGGGAGAACGGCCCGCCCGCTAGGCTCGCGAGATGACGGACCATCACCAGCCGCGACTGACCTGGCCGGAATTACCCGCCTCGATTCACTCGGCCGTCGAGAACCTCCTGGGCGGATGCGTCGTCGAAGCACACAGTCAGGCCAACGGATTCTCGCCCGGGAGCGCCGACCGGGTGCGCGCGAACAACGGCCGCAGTGCCTTCGTGAAGGCCGTGAGTCGCGAGCGAAACTCCGACACCGTCGACCTCCACCGGCGCGAGCTGGCCGTGCTGCGGATGTTGCCCGAATCCCTGTCCGTACCCCGGCTCTTGGGCTCCTTCGACGACGGCGAGTGGGTCGCGCTGGTCATCGAGAGCATCGATGGCGTGCACCCGAGCGAGGCTCCGACCCTGCCAGAGATCCTCGCTGTTTTGTCGGCGCTCGAGTCACTGCCGACGATTCGCGGATGCGCGGGCTGGGCCGGTGTGCCGGATGCGACGGCGGAGTTGGTTTCTGCATTTGCTGGTTGGCGCAGCATCCGCTCTGAGGGGCGTGCGGTGTCCCTGCCTGCCTGCGCCTACCAGCACCTCGACGAACTCGAACAGCTTGCCGCCAGCGCCGTGCGGGCAGTCGACGGAAACTATCTGCTGCACCTTGATTTGCGGAGTGACAATATCCTGCTCGATGACACGGGCCGGGCGTGGCTGGTGGACTGGCCGTGGGCCGGCGTCGGCGTGCGGTGGCTCGACGCCCTCACGTTCCTGCTCGACGCGCGCCTGCGCGGAAGTGATGCTGACGTTGAGGAGATCATCGCCACGCATCCGCTCTTCGCTGAAGCGGATGACCACGCCATCAACGCCGTGCTCTCGGGGCTGACCGCCTACTTTCTGGATGCAGCGCAGAAGCCCGCCCCGTCGAATATGCCGACGCTGCGCGCCTTTCAGCTTTCCGAAGGCCTGGCCGGTCTCTCCTGGCTGGGAGAACGACTCGGCTGGATGGCAGACGGCTAGAAATTTGCACGCGGTGCCCGCGACTGCGCCCGAAACGGGTAGGCGCTAACGGTAACCGGTGTAGCGGCTACCCGTTTCGGGCGCGGCCATGGGCAGGATCGTGGGGCAGGACGATGACGGCCAGCACCGCGCAACCCACGAAGACTCCGCCACCGACGGCGATCGGCAGCGGCAGACTCACTACGGCCAATAGGCCACCGAGTGCTGAACCGAGCGCCAGCCCGAGAAGGCTGAGCACGCGGGACGCAGCGTTGACTCGGCCGCGGAGGGCGTCGGGGACGAGTCGCTGGCGGAGGGAGGTGGCGCAGATTCCCCACACCACGGCGTGCAGGATGTAGACCGCCAGAAGCACCGCGGCAACAGCTGCGTTCGTGGTGAGCGACAGCGCGACCAGCGCTGCCGCCCCCGTGACGAGGCTCGCAATGATCGTGCGGCGGTAGCCGATCCAGCCGGTAAACCGTGCTGTCGTGAACGAACCGACCAGCCCACCGAGCGCTGAACCGGCGAGGATCACTCCATAGCCGACGGCATCGAGATTAAGCCGATCCGCGGCGAACAGCACGAGAATCGAAAAGGGAAGCATGTAACCGACGCTCGCGAGGGCGCCGATCAGCGCAAGCCCGCCAACGGTGCGGTTGCCGGCGAGCCATCGGGCTCCGTCCAGCGCCTCGCGGAAAACGGGCTGGCGAAGCGTGAGCTCAGGACTCGGCCCACCGAGCCCGCGCACCGGCAGCGCCAGTGCGAGAAGCCCGGCTGCAACCCAGAGTCCACCCACGAGATACATGGGAGCCGCGGCCGCGACGGCAAACAACAGTCCGCCGAGCGGCGGTCCCGCGAACTCATCAGCAACAAGCTGTGCTGCCGAGATACGGCCATTCGCGCGATCCAGCTGCTTCGCCGGCACGACCCCGGGCAGCAGAGAAACGGACGCGTTATCCGCCGCGCTCTCCAGCGTTCCGACCACCGCAAACACTGCGTAGAGCACCGGCAACGTTCCAAGCTCCAACTGGATGGAGACCGCGAGGGCGATCACGACGAGACCCCGGATGAGGTTGGCGGCGATCAGCAGCGTGCGTCGATCGATCCGGTCGACCCACACGCCGATGGGCAGCGCCACCAACAAACGCACCAGTGCGTAGGTTGTCGCCAGTCCTGCAACGAGTCGCGGATCGTCGGTGAGCGATGCCGCCACAAGTGGCATCGAGATGAACGCGACTCCGTCAGCGAGATTCGAGGCGGCACTCGCAGTCCACAGCGCTCGAAAGGGGCGACCGAGCGACATGACCCCGAGTCTAGGGCAGGCTCCGGCGCCCTGCGCTCCCGGCGAACCCGGCCATTACGGCGCCACCGGTGCGAAATACGGGGTTACCGGTCGCCCCGAACACCGCTACAGCCTTGGTTGACAAGCGGAGGGGCTAGAGGGGTCAGTCCTTGGGGGCCTTGAGGTAGCGGCGAATGGCGAGCACGACGACCCAGGCCAGGCCGAGGAGCACGATGGCGCTTCCCAGGTACCCGAAGATGGCATTCGAGCCGCTGATTTCGAGGGGGAGCGCATGCAGGTCAGTGAAACTCATTGCTTAAGCCAACCACAGTGTGGCGTTCGCGGGGTACGAAAAAGCGCCCACGTTCCAAGAACGAGGGCGCCTGATCGAAAGCGGATGCTGCTACTCGCGAGTGAGCACGAAGATGCGCAGCATTTCGACGTAGAGCCAGACGACGGTCATGATGATGCCGAACGCGCCCGTCCAGCCGTACTTGCGCGGCAGGCGGTTGTTGACGCCCTTCTGGATGAAGTCGAAGTCCAGCACGAGCGAGTACGCGGCCAGGAGCACCGCGAGAAGGCCGATGAGGATGCCGAGCTTGATGTCCAAGCCAAGAATCTCGATGCTCGCACTGCGCATGCCGAAGGCCTGGTCGGTGCCGCCGAAGATCATCATGCCGACATTGATGAGCGAGAACGCGGCATAGCCGACCATGGCGATCAAAAAGATCTTGGTGGCCTTCTTCGAAGCGCGGATCTTGCCGCTCTTGAACAGTGCCAGGGTGACGGCGACGACGACGAGGGTGGCGAGAACCGCCTGCATGACGACGCCTCCGTACTGTTCGTCAAAGACGCGCGAGATGCCACCGACGAACAAGCCCTGCGCCGCTGCGAAAGCGAGGATGAGCGGAGCCGACGGCTCTTTCTTGAACGAGTTGACCAGGCCGAGCACGAAGCCGACGATGGCGCCGAGGATGAACAGGAACGGCAGCACCGGGGTGGCGACCCAAGAGATCATCGCCGCCACGAGCAGCAGCGCGAAGCCGAGGCCGGTCTTGGTGATGGTGTCTTCATAGGTCATGCGCTCGGTGTCTTGCGAACCGGCGGAGGGCCGGTTGTACATCGACTGCAGATCGTTGTCAGAGAGGGCCTGCGACGACGCCACTGCGCCGCGAGGGCCGAACGCCTCATTGCGGGAGAAAGCGGGGTTGGAGGATGCCATGGGTTGCTGTACTCGCAATCAGCTGGGGAGTAAGGGGTGCGCGCGGGCGAACCAACACGCAGCGCCTGGTGCGGCACTTCGTTAAAGGTACCCGAGAGCGCATTCGAATGTGCTGTGGATCAGCCGATTTGCAGCATTCCGGGCGGCAGATGAAGACGTTTCGCTATCAGCGGATTCTGCCCCTCAGCATCCGTTCTGTCGGCGCGGTTAGCCTGAAACCATGCAACCGATCGTCATTGGCCACCGCGGGGCGAGCGGCCACCGGCCAGAGCACACGCGTGCCGCCTTCAATCTTGCCTTCGCGCTCGGCGCCGACGCCGTCGAACCCGACCTCGTGGCAACTCGCGACGGTGTACTCGTGATCCGCCACGAAAACGAGATCTCCGGCACAACGGATGTCGCCACGCGCGCCGAATTCGGCCCTCGCCGCACCGAAAAGCACGTCGACGGCAAGCTGGTCACCGGCTGGTTCACGGAGGACTTCACCTGGGCAGAATTGAGCACCCTGCGTACCAGGGAACGGTTGCCGTCGCTGCGGCAGAGCAACACGACCTTCGACGGTCAACAGCCGATTCTGCGACTGCGGGACTTGTTCGATGTTGTCGACGCCGCGGCCGAGCAGACCGATCGGGTGCTCGGCATCGTCGCCGAGATCAAGCACGGCGACTATTTTGCCGCACTCGACCTGCCGCTGCCCGAGTTGTTCGCCGCCGAAGTATCGGCGGCCGGCTGGAACACCGACCGACTCACAGTGGAGAGCTTCGAACCGAGCGTGCTCGCCGCGGTGCAGGCCCAGGGCGTGCGCGGCAAACGCATCTTTCTGCTCGAAGACCAGGGCCACCCGGCCGACCAGCTGGCAAAGTACGGCGCCGGCGCGCTGAGCTACGCCGACCACCTCACGGCCGACGGGATCGCAAGCCTCGCGGCCGGGTCTGAACGCATCGACGGCATCAGCGTGCCCAAATCGCTGATTCTTCAAACGGATGACGCGGGTGAGGTGATCGGGGCATCCGCTTTGGTCGATGACGCGCACGCAGCCGGGCTCGAAATTTACTGCTGGACCCTGCGCCCGGAGAACAAGTTTCTCGCGAAAACGTTTCGTAACGGCACTCGCAAGGCGCACTTCGGGCACTGGCAGTCGGAGTTTCGCGTCATTCTCGACTCCGGCATCGATGGTGTGTTCGCTGACCATCCCGATCTGGCCGTACACGTGCGGCACGCCCTCTAGGCCTGCCGACCCGTCCTCCTGTCAGGGGCCTCGCCTACACTGGGAACTGACATGACCACACCTCTAAACGCGGAATCCGCGCCCGCAACCTCCAGTCGTTCGGCCACGCCGATAATTCTCGATTCGAACGGGTACGCGAGCAATGGGAATCGCGAGCAGAGCCCGCTGCTCGACGGACTCAACCCGCAGCAGAAAGAGGCCGTCGAATATCGCGGCCAGGCGCTGCTTATCATCGCCGGCGCCGGCTCGGGCAAGACCAGCGTGCTCACTCGTCGGGTGGCGAGCCTGCTTGAGACCCGCGATGCCTGGCCGAGCCAGATTCTCGCCATTACCTTCACCAACAAGGCCGCCGCCGAAATGCGCGAGCGGGTGCACGCCATCCTTGGCCAGGGCTCCGACGGAATGTGGATCAGCACCTTTCACTCGTCCTGCGTGCGCATTCTGCGCCGCGAAGCCGAGAAGATCGGCCTTTCGAGCACGTTCAGCATCTACGACTCGGCCGACAGCAAGGTCACGCTCAAGCGCATCATCAAGGGGCTCGACGCTGATACCTACGGGTTCACGCCTGGCTCGGCGGGCGCCAAGATCTCCAAGCTCAAAAATGAGCTCGCCGATGCCGATTCCTACGCCCGTAACGCGAACATGAGTGACCCGCAGGAGGTTATGTTCGTCGAGATTTTTCGGCAGTACTCCGCTCGGCTGCGCGCCGCGAGTGCGCTCGACTTCGACGACCTCATCGGCGAAACGGTTTACCTGTTCCGTGCGTTCCCCAAGGTGGCCGCCCTGTATCGGCGGAGGTTTCGGCACCTCTTGGTCGACGAATACCAGGACACCAATCACGCCCAGTATGCCCTCGTGCACGAGCTCACCCGGCCGGTCACGGCCGAGCTCGCCCAGGAGATGGAAGACGACGGCGTGCACGTGCGTAACCTTCGTGACGCCACCGGCGCCATCCCGGGGGCGTCGCTCACCGTGGTCGGCGACTCCGACCAGTCGATCTACGCCTTCCGCGGCGCAGACACCCGCAACATCAGCGGGTTCGAGCGGGACTACCCGGGCGCGAAGGTGATTCTGCTCGAGCAGAACTACCGATCGACCCAGAACATTCTCTCGGCCGCGAACGCGGTGATCGGCCACAACTTCGACCGCACCGACAAGAAGCTGTGGAGCGCGGGCGGCGACGGCGAGAAAATCGTTGGTTTCACCGCGTATTCCGGGCACGACGAAGCCCAGTTCGTTTCCGACGAGATCCAGGTGCTGCACGCCGCCGGCATGGCCTACCGCGATATGGCGGTGTTTTATCGCACCAACGCGCAGACTCGAGCGCTCGAAGAAATTCTGGTGCGCTCTGCCACGCCGTACCGGGTGGTCGGCGGCACCAAGTTCTACGAGCGAGCCGAAATCAAGGATGCCCTGGCCTACCTCATCGCCGTCGCCAACCCGGTCGACGAACTGGCTCTGCGCCGAATTCTGAACACCCCCAAGCGCGGCATCGGCCCGGCCACCGAAACCGGGCTGTCGAGCTTCGCCGACGACAACGAACTCACCTTTCGGCAGGCCATGCGCAACTCCGCCGCACTTGGTCTCGGCCCGAAGGTGACCGGCGCCATCCTGAAGCTCGCCGAACTGCTCGATGCTGCGGCGCTCATGCTCGTGCCCACCTCGGTCACCGATGATGGTGTGCCGGTCGGCGGTTCCAACGTCAGCGAAGTGCTCGAGTTTCTGCTGAGCGGCAGCGGGCTGCTCGCCGTGCTGCGAAACAGCCGTGACCCGCAAGACGAGGTGCGGGCCGAGAACATCGAAGAGCTCATCGCCCAGACCAAGGACTTCAACAAAGAAAACCCCGATGGCGGGCTCGTTGACTTTCTCACCCAGGTCTCCCTCGTGGCCGCGGCCGACGACCTCGACGACGCTTCCGGCACGGTCTCGCTGATGACGCTGCACACCGCGAAGGGCCTCGAATACGAGGCCGTGTTCCTTACCGGCGTGGAAGAGGGGCTGCTGCCGCACCAGATGTCGGCCAACGAGCCTGGCGGCCCCGCTGAAGAACGCCGCCTGTTCTACGTCGGCATCACCCGTGCCCGCAAACGGCTCTACCTCTCCCTCGCTATGACGAGGGCCCAGTTCGGCGACATTAACGTGGCCATGCCGAGTCGATACCTGCAGGAGATTCCGGCCGATCTCATCGACTGGAAACAGTCGCCTGGCATGGCCAACTCCCGTGGCGGCACCCAGCCGCGGGCGCTCAACGCGCGCCGCGACGGTGGCTTCGGTGGCTTCGGCAACTCGCTGAATGGGTCGGGCAGTTCAGATGGATTCGGCGGGCGCAGCAGTTACAACAACGGTGCGAAGCAGACCGGCCTGCCGCCGGGCAAGCCGAAGACCGAGTGGGCCAACAAGATCACCGGAACGGTGCGCGACAACGGCAGCCTCGAGCTGACGGCGGGCGACCGCATCCGTCATCACGACTTCGGCGAAGGCCGGGTCAACCAGGTAACCGGCGAGGGAACAAAGCGCATCGCGCACGTGCAGTTCGACACTGCGGGCGCCAAAAAGCTGTTGATCAAGATAGCCCCAATCGAAAAGATCTAGGGTGCACGCCGTTGATCCCGGCCCGGACAGGGAGCCGGGCAAGCCCGAATCCCTGAAACAATGGGTGCTCTCCCTGCGTGCCTTCCAGTTCGAGGTCGCCAGCCGGGCCGCGGTCGCCGCCGCGTTACCGCTCACCGTGCTCGTGCTCACCGGCCAGCTCGACTGGGCCGCCTATGCGGCCTTCGGCGCGATGACGGCACTGTTCGGCCGCAACGAGCCCTACCGGGTGCGGCTGCGCACCGTCACGGTTGCCGGCGCGCTGATGCTCGCGATCATCACCTTCGCCCTCATCCTCGCCCTGGTCGAGGCACCACTGATCGTGCTCACCGCGGGGCTGGTCGTGGTGATCGTGGCCGGAATTGTCGTCGCCGCTATGGCGGGGCTTTTTCCGGCCACGCCGATCTTCTTCGTCTTCGGTTACGCCGTGATCGCCCAGCTGCCAACGCCCGGCGATGAGTTCTGGCCGCGGCTGACCGTGGCAGTAGCCTCGGCAGCGTTCGCCTGGCTGCTCACCATGTCGGGCTGGTTGCTGCGCCGAGTCGCCGGACGCCGCGGGCCCGACCTCTACAAGAATCTGGTACACGGCGCCCTCACCCGTCCGGCTGCCATCCGCGACCGACGCGTGTGGGTCTCGGTTGCCCAGAACGTGGTCGGCGCGCTCGCCGCCGGTTCCCTCGCCCTCGCGGCCGGCATCGGGCATCCGTATTGGGCGGTCGTCAGCGTTGTTGCGGTGTTGCCCCCACCGGGAGCGAAGCACTCCGTGTCGCGAGCGTTCCACCGTATGATCGGCACAACTCTGGGCGTCGGTCTGACCGCGCTCGTTCTGCTGCCCGGCCCGCCGGTCGCGGTGCTCATTCTGGTCATTGCGCTCGGCCAGTTCGGCGCCGAAATTCTGATTGGTCGCCACTACGGAGCCGCCCTGCTGTTCGTAACCCCGCTCGCACTCACCGTGGTGCACCTCACGAGCCCGGTTCCGGTGCCGGCACTGCTGGTCGATCGGGTGCTCGAGACGGTACTCGGCAGCGTCATCGCCCTCGCCATCGTGCTGCTCGTTCGTGCGCGGGGGCCGCTGAAAAATAGGCATTGACGACACACAGACTGTTCACAGGCCATCGATAGCCCTTCGATGGGCAGCGGCTCGATGCTCTACTCATGAGCCTCGACACGCGCATCACCCGAACCGGCCCGGTGCCCACGCACCGCAACCCCGGTGCGACGCTGCACCCCGCCTACAACAGACGGATGCGCCTGGCCGATAGCCTGCAGATTCTCTGCGTCGCTTCGGTCGCCATCGTGATCGCCATCTTTCTCTCCGATGGGGGAGCCGCCAGGTTCGGAACTCCCGCCGACGCCTTCACCTCGCTCGGAATCGTCGCCGGGCTGGTCGGCACCGACGTTCTGCTCGTCATGCTCGTGTTGGCCGCGCGGCTGCCACCGATCGACCGCGCCTTCGGGCACGATCAGGCCATGGCCGTGCACCAGTCGCTCGGCAAGCCAGCCCTGTACCTCATCCTTGGCCATGCGGCTCTGCTCATTACCGGCTACGCGCTCGCCGAGAACGTGAACGTGTTCGCCGAGATCTGGAACATGTTCACTGGCCTGCCTGACATGCCGTTGGCCTTTCTCGGCCTCGCGCTCATGATCGGCGTCGTTATCACCTCGCTCGTGGTCGTGCGTCGTAAATTTCGCTACGAGGCCTGGCATGCCGTGCACCTGCTCGCCTACCTGTCGGTGCTTGTCGCCATCCCGCACCAGCTGAGTGTGGGAAACCTACTCAGTGAGGGCGCCATCGCCCGCTACTACTGGCTCGCCCTCTACATTGCCGTTGCCGGCTCCATCATCGTGTTTCGGTTCCTGCTGCCGGTCACCCGGTCGTTGCGCCACCGTCTCGTGGTGGACCGAGTGGACGCCGTCGCTCCGGGCGTGGTCTCCATCACCCTGACCGGCCGAAAGCTGGACAAACTCCGGGCGACCTCCGGGCAGTTCCTCGTCTGGCGGTTCTGGGCCCATGGACTCTGGTGGCAGGCGCACCCGTTCTCCCTGTCGTCAGCGCCGAGTGAGCGCGGACTGCGCATCACGGTTCGCGGCCTGGGCGATGCCTCGCAGCAGCTTCCCCGAGTGAAACGCGGCACCCGGGTCAGCTTCGAAGGCCCGTACGGGCTCTTCACCGAGAACGCTCGAACCTCGCCCCGCGTCGTGCTGATCGCCGCAGGCATCGGCGTCGCCCCCATCCGCTCGCTGTTGGAAACGGTGTCGTTCGCACCCGGCAACGCTACCGTGCTGCTCCGCTCGCACAGCCTTGGCGATACCTACCTGGTCGACGAACTCACCGACCTGTGCCGGGTTCGCGGCGCCGAGCTGCGCATCATCGCCGGCAAACGTCCTCAGGGAGTAAGTACCTGGCTTCCAACGGATGCTGCCCGCGCCGGGATCTCCCTGAGCACGATCGTGCCCGAATTACTTGACTCCGACATCTACATCTGCGGCCCTCGGCCGTGGACCGATGCCGTCGTGCGTGATGCCCGCGCTGGCGGAGTTCCCAAGAAGCAGATCCACTACGAAAGGTTTGACTGGTGAGAGCACGTGCCGTGGCCGCGGCCGCACTGGCCTCCGTCTCGATTGTCGGCATCGGCTGGCAACTGGGATCGCAGGCGATCGGCGCCTCGCAGAGTCTTGCCTCGAGTATCACCGGAACCGACTCCGCTTCAGCCACGAACACAGCCGCCTCGCCGAAACCGGCAGCAGATGCCGCGGCTGCTGAAGCGATCAGCGCGACGGCCGCATCCGCCGCACAATCGGGAACCTTCACCGGCCCGGTCGTGGCCACCCGGTTCGGCAATGTGCAGGTTTCCGTGACAATCGCCGCTGGTGCCATCACCGACGTCACCGCCCTGCAGCTCACCAACCACGACGGCAGGTCGGTGCAGATCAGCAACCGGGCGGCGCCAATCCTGCGCACTGAGGTGCTCGCCGCGCAGTCCGCGAGCGTACAAAACGTGAGCGGCGCCACCTACACGAGCGACGGCTACCTGCAATCACTGCAGTCGGCTCTCGATACGGCTGGGTTCTAGGTGCCGACCCTACGCCGCGATTACACACGGATGCCCGCACTCACCTTCGAAACGATGGGTACTGTCGTGAGTGTGCGACTGGGCGATTCCGATGCCGATGCAGCTGAACTGGTCGGGACGGTGTTTCGTCGCTGGGACGAGCAGTTCAGTCTGTACCGAGAGGATTCGGAACTGAGTCGCGTCGCGCGCGGGGACCTCCGTTTGACTGCGGCGAGTCAGAGTCTGCGCGACTGCTACGCCCTCGCGTTGAACTGGCGGGAATGCACCCAGGGCGTGTTCACACCACATCGTGCCGATGGCGTCATCGACCTCTCTGGCGTGGTTAAGGCGCTCGCCATCGCTGAAGCCGGAGCAGCTCTGACGGCGTGCGGCCAGGCCAATTGGTCGATCAACGCTGGCGGTGATGTCCTGGTCAGTGCGGATGCCGGGCACCCCGAATGGGTCGTGGCGATCGTCGATCCGGGCAATCGAGGCGACGTGATTGCGAAGGTACCGCTGGGGCATCCGCTGCGGGCTGTGGCAACCTCGGGTAGCGCGGAACGGGGCGAACACATTTGGACTGCCCTAAACGGCGAACCGTCGCCGTTTCGACAGGTGAGTGTGTTCGCGGGCGATATCGTCACCGCCGACGTGCTCGCGACGGCGATCGTGGCCGGCGGAGAGGCGACGCTGAACGAGATGACCGAACGCTTCACCATCGACGTACTCGCGGTGCTGCGGGATGGCCAGTTGCTCGCGACTCCGGGACTGCGGCGCGCCGAATAGGTGATTTTGCGTGTTGGACAGCTGCTGATCCTGAAATCAAGCCGCGGCTAGCCTGCGCTGGCGGTCGAGGCGGCGCACGAGCGCGGCGATGGCACGCCAGCCGAGCAGGAACAGTCCGAGCACGACGGTCGTGACGATCGCGAAGCTGAGTTGAACGCCCTGGCCGCTGGCGAGGCGCAGCAGGAGACCACCCGCCACGGTGACGATCCAGATGCCGAGCCCGGTCCAGACGATGCGCCGAGGGTGTCGCCAGGCACGCAGCAGGAGCCAGCCGATAATTAAGCCGCCGAGGAACGGCCAGGAGGTCACGCCGAGTCCCGCCAGGCTTTCGCCGTGGCTCAATCGGCCGATCGCGGCGAAGGCCAGTACGGCGGCCGCGTCGAGAGCGGCCGCCGTACCGATCGATGATCGCGAAATAGGGCCAGCTCCGATGTGCAGTGATGCCATATTTTTAGCTTATCCACCCGGTCGATCTAGAACCCGGAGTTAGCTGTGAGCCGCAGCACGGGCAGACGCAGCCCACTAAACACCGCCGCCGATCAACGCCCCGATGACGTAGGTCACGGCAAGGGCGAGAATGCCGCCGATGACGATGCGGGCAATGGCGCGCGGTTTGGGACTGTTGCCGAGGTGGGCGCTGAGCCAGCCGGTAATGACCAGGGCCACGAGAACGGCGACGAACGTGGCGCCGATGCGCCACTCGGCCGGGGGCAGCAGAACGGCAAGCAGCGGGAGCGCAGCGCCGACGGTGAAGGCGATAGCGGATGCGTAGGCAGCATGCCACGGATTCGACACGTCCTGCTCGGTGATGTGCAACTCCACTTCGAGGTGCGCAGCGAGGGCGTCATGCTTGGTGAGTTCGAGTGCGACCTGCTGGGCGGTCTCGGTGGAGAGCCCCTTGGCAGCGTAGAATCCGGCCAGTTCGGCGAGTTCCTCCTCTGGCTCGTTCTCGAGCTCCCAGGTTTCTTTGGCAATGAGGGCGCGTTCTGAGTCGCGTTGGCTGCTCACCGACACGTACTCGCCGAGGGCCATCGAAATTGCGCCGGCGAGGAGGCTCGCGACACCGGCGATGAGAATGACGTTGGAATCGGTGGTCGCAGCCGCGACACCGACAACGAGGGCAGCGACGGAGACGATGCCGTCGTTCGCGCCGAGAACACCGGCGCGCAGCCAGTTCAGCCGGGAAGCGAGGCCGGCGGCGTGCGGTTCCACCGCTTGAGCAAGATCAGTCATAGAACAAGATAAGCACCCAGCGGGGGCCTCGTCCAGCAAGGTGTGGCTAGCCTTCGCGGTGCTGTTTCGTGGCAGCACAGTGGTGTTTCGAGAGCTCGATGAGTGCGCCGGGCCGCTCGATTCACGCGATAGAGTTTCCAAGGGCCGGTATGTCTTGATGTCGAGCTAATTTACGGCTGGACTGCTGTTACCAACAACCTCATATATCTTCACCGGCGGTGTGATCGCCAAGACGCGGATTGGAAGAGCAGCGTGGATCTTTACGAATACCAAGCGAGAGACCTCTTTGAGGAATATGGTGTGCCGGTTCTGCCGGGCATCATCGCGGACACCCCCGCCGAAGTGCGTGCAGCGGCCGAGAAGCTCGGTGGCGTTGTCGTCGTCAAGGCGCAGGTTAAGGTCGGCGGCCGCGGCAAGGCCGGCGGCGTCAAGGTAGCCAAGACTCCGGATGACGCTGAGGCCGCTGGCCAGGGCATCCTGGGCCTCGACATCAAGGGCCACACCGTTCACCGCGTCATGGTGGCCGGCGGAGCCCGCATCAAGGCGGAGTTCTACTTCTCCGTGCTGCTGGACCGCTCGAACCGGTCCTACCTGTCGCTCGCCAGCTACGAGGGCGGCGTGGAGATTGAAGTTCTCGCCGTCGAGAAGCCCGAAGCGCTCGCCTACACGGCCGTTGACCCCTCGGTCGGCATCGACCTGGCCGTGGCGAAGCAGATCGCCATCGACGCCAAGTTCCCGGCCGAGCTCGTCGACAAGGTCGCCCCGGTCTTCGTCAAGCTCTACAACGTATTCAAGGGTGAAGACGCGACCCTGGTCGAGGTCAACCCGCTCGTGCTCACCGAAGAGGGCGACATCATCGCGCTCGACGGCAAGGTCACGATCGATGAGAACGCCGACTTCCGTCACCCCAAGCACGCCCTCCTCGAGGACGCCGCCGCGGCTGACCCGCTCGAAGCCAAGGCCAAGGCTGCCGGCCTCAACTACGTCAAGCTCGACGGTGAAGTCGGCATCATCGGCAACGGCGCGGGGCTCGTCATGAGCACCCTCGACGTCGTCGCCTACGCCGGCGAGAACTTCGGCAGCGTCAAGCCGGCCAACTTTCTCGACATCGGGGGCGGAGCATCCGCTGAGGTTATGGCCGCCGGCCTCGACGTCATTCTCGGCGACCCGCAGGTTAAGAGCGTTTTCGTCAACGTCTTCGGTGGCATCACCGCGTGTGACGCCGTTGCCAAGGGCATCGTGGGCGCACTCGCCGAGCTCGGTGCGAGCGCCAACAAGCCGCTCGTCGTTCGCCTTGACGGCAACAACGTCGAGGAGGGTCGTCGCATCCTCGCCGAGGCGAACCACCCGCTCGTAACACTGGCCGCCACCATGGACGAGGGCGCCGCCAAGGCCGCCGAACTCGCCCACGCAGCGAAGTAAGGGACAACCAAGCATGTCAATCTTCCTCAACAAAGACTCCAAGGTCATCGTTCAGGGCATCACCGGAGGTGAGGGCACCAAGCACACCGCCCTCATGCTCAAGGCCGGTACCCAGGTCGTCGGTGGCGTCAACGCGCGCAAGGCCGGCACCACCGTCGTGCACGGCAGCGTCGAACTGCCCGTCTTCGGCACGGTCGCCGAGGCCGTCGCCAAGACCGGCGCCGACGTGTCGATCATCTTCGTACCGCCGGTCTTCACCAAGGACGCCGTTATCGAAGCGATCGACGCGGAGATTCCGCTGCTCGTCATCATCACCGAGGGTGTTCCCGTGCAGGACTCGGCCGAGTTCTGGGCCTACGCCATCAAAAAAGGCAACAAGACCCGCATCATCGGCCCGAACTGCCCCGGCATCATCACGCCCGGTGAGGCACTCGTCGGCATCACGCCGGCGAACATCACCGTGAAGGGCCCGGTCGGTCTCGTTTCCAAGTCGGGCACCCTGACCTACCAGATGATGTACGAACTTCGGGACCTTGGCTTCTCCACCGCGATCGGTATCGGTGGCGACCCCATCATCGGCACCACGCACATCGACGCCCTCGAGGCGTTTGAGAACGACCCGGAGACCAAGGCGATCGTCATGATCGGCGAAATCGGTGGCGACGCTGAAGAGAAGGCGGCAGAATACATCAAGGCGCACGTCACGAAGCCGGTTATCGGCTACGTGGCCGGTTTCACAGCTCCAGAGGGCAAGACCATGGGCCACGCCGGCGCTATCGTCTCCGACGGAGCCGGAACCGCCCAGGGCAAGAAGGAGGCCCTCGAGGCCGCCGGAGTCAAGGTCGGCAAGACGCCGAGCGAGGCTGCGAACCTACTGCGCGAGGCGCTCGCCGCACTGTAATCAGTACGCACGTCAGGAGGGGCTCGCCGATTCGCGGCGGGCCCCTTCGGCGTATCGGGCGCGTGCTGGCGAGCATTGTCGGTGGGGCGATATAGGCTCGCAACGGATGAACCGCATAACGACCGCCCTGCTCGCCGCTCTCGAGGCATTACTTGTCGTTGCCATTGGCATCGGCATCGCCATGGTGCCGCTCACCGTGCTCTGGGCCGCCCACTTCGGCCTCTCCGTGGAATGGTTCGTCTTCTGGCGCGCGGCCGCCGATATCTGGCTGCTCGGCAACGGCGTCGACCTCACGGTGCAGCTTGGCCCTGACGTCGCCGCAGCGCTTGCCCTGACCGGGGCAGACACCCCCTTTCTCATCTCGGTCGTGCCGCTCGGCTTTGCGGTGCTCTCGGTACTGATGGGCGTGCACACCGGCCGTCGGGCCGCCGAGACCCCGCACCGCTGGACGGGCGTCGGAGTCGCCGTGGGCACGTACGCGATCCTCGCCGCGCTGGTGACCCTGTCCGCGGTGTCGCAAACGGTTGCGCCCAACCAACTGCAGGGGATCGTGCTGCCAACGCTCATCTATGCCGCCGGGGTTCTGGTCGGGGCGGAACTGGGACGGCGCAAGACCGCGGGGGCCCCGGGGCGCCTGGACCGGGTTAGCCGCGGCATCCGCTCGGCCTACCAGCGGATACCACACACCAGCCGCACCGTCATCGAGGGTGCGCTGCGCGGCGGAATAGCCGCCGCCGCGGGCGTGCTGATCGTGTCGGCCGTGGCTGTCGCCGTGCTCATCGCGGTGAATTACGCGACCATTATCGGGCTCTATGAGGCGGTTCAGGCCGGTATCTTCGGTGGCGCTACCATCACCCTGGCGCAGCTCGCGCTCATTCCCAACCTCGTGATTTGGGCTGCCGCGTGGTTTGTCGGGCCCGGCATCGCGCTCGGCGTTGGCACCACAATCTCGCCGATCGGCACAGTCGTGGGAACCCTTCCTGGTCTGCCTCTGTTCGGCGCGCTGCCGCAGGGCACCCCGACCTACGGCTTTCTCGGATTACTTGCACCCGTGCTGATCGGTTTCGTTTTCGCGGTCGTGACCCGGCAGTTTTTGGACCGCGCGGGGCTCCCCGAGAGAACCACGCTCGCGCACGTCCTCACCGGCCTCGGCATGGGCATCGTCGCCGGCGCGCTCCTCTGCCTACTCGCCTGGTGGTCGGCCGGAGCGATGGGCCCGGGCCGTCTCGTAGAGGTCGGGCCGAATCCGCTGCTGGTCGGCGCGCTCGCCGCCGCCGAAATCGGCGTCGCTGCGGCCCTCGGCATGCTCGCCGGCCGGGTACGGCTCCCCGCTCGGCGCTCCGCCAAACGGTAGGCTCAATATCGTGCTGTCTATTGTCGTGTTGATCTCCGGCGGAGGATCCAATCTGCGAGCCCTGTTGGAGGCGTCAGAAGACGCCGAGTTTCCGGCCCGTATTGTGGCGATTGGCGCTGACCGAGACGCCGACGGGCTTGAGCTCGGCGTCGAATTCGGTGTCCCGGCCTTTTCTGTTCCGTTCTCATCGTTCACCGACCGGGCGGCCTGGGGCGACGAACTGCTCGCGCAGATTCAGCAGTGGCAGCCCGACCTGGTCGTGCTCAGCGGCCTGATGCGGCTGCTGCCGCCGCGCGTGGTCGCCGCCCTGTCGCCGAACCTGATCAACACGCACCCGGCCTACCTGCCCGAATTTCCCGGCGCGCACGCCGTACGTGACGCTCTGGCCGCTGGCGCAGTGCAGACCGGAGCCAGCATCATCGTGGTCGACAACGGTGTCGACGCTGGCCCCATCCTGGTGCAGGAGCGCGTCGACGTTCTGCCCGGAGACACCGAGACTTCCCTGCAGAATCGCATCAAGATCGTCGAGAGGCGCCTGCTCATCCAAGCCGTACTCGACATCGCCAACGGACACATGAACCTCAAGGAGAACTAACGCATGAGTGGTCACACCAGCGCGCCCAGCTCGTACCGTAACCGGGACCAGATCACCATCGAGCGTGCACTCATCTCCGTGAGCGACAAGACCGGACTGCTCGAGCTCGCCGCCGCTCTGACCGCGGATGGCGTCGAAATCGTCTCCACCGGCTCCACCGCGGCCACCATCCGCGCCGCCGGCATAGAGGTAACCGACGTCTCCGCGGTTACCGGCTTTCCAGAATCCCTCGACGGTCGCGTCAAGACCCTGCACCCCGGCGTGCACGCCGGCATCCTCGCCGACCTTCGCCTGGAAGCGCACGAAGCGCAGCTGACCGAGCTCGGAATTAAGGCTTTCCAGCTTGTCGTCGTCAACCTGTACCCCTTCGTCGAAACCGTCGAGAGCGGCGCCGAGCCGACCGACGTGATCGAGCAGATCGACATCGGCGGACCGACCCTCGTGCGGGCGTCCGCTAAAAACCATGCCAACGTGGCCATCGTCGTCGACCCGGCCAATTACGGGGAGATCATCGAAGCCGTCGCTGCTGGCGGCTCGACCCTCAAGCTGCGCCAGAAGTTCGCCTCGCTCGCCTTCGAGCACACCGCCGACTACGACCTGAGCGTGTCGGCCTGGTTCACCGAGAACGTCTACGACCAGTGGCAGGACGACTTCGAAGCCCTCGACGAGGACACGACGTTCGAGGCAGCCGAAGAAGAGGGCGACGACGAGTCGCCGTTCCCCGAGGGACTCGGCATCGAGGTCACCCGCGACGCCATCCTGCGTTACGGCGAGAACTCGCACCAGGCCGCCGCGCTCTACGTCGGCGAAGGCGGTCGCGGTATCGCGCAGGCCAGGCAGCTGCACGGCAAGGAAATGTCGTACAACAACTACGTCGATGCGGATGCCGCTGTGCGCGCCGCCTTCGACTTCAACGAGCCGGCCGTTGCCATCGTCAAGCACGCCAACCCCTGTGGCATCGCCGTCGCCAAGCCCAATGCACCGGATCCCATCGCCTCCGCCCACCTGCGCGCCCACGCCTGCGACCCGATCTCCGCGTTCGGCGGCGTGATCGCTGCGAACCGCGTCGTCACCCTCGGCATGGCCGAAACCATCAGTGAGATCTTCACCGAGGTGCTCGTCGCCCCCGGCTTCGAGCCGTCAGCGGTAGAACTCCTCACCAAAAAGAAGAACATCCGCCTGCTCGAGCTGCCCGCCGACTATGAGCGTTCCTCGCTCGAACTGCACCAGATTTCGGGCGGCCTGCTCGTGCAGGAGACCGACAGCTTCGAAGACTTCAGCTCAAATGCTTGGACTCTCGTGGCCGGTCCCGAAGTGGATGCCGCCACCCGCGCCGACCTGGAATTCGCCTGGAAGTCGTGCCGCTCCGTGAAGTCGAACGCTATTCTGCTCGCGCACGCCGGGGCATCCGTCGGGGTGGGCATGGGCCAGGTCAACCGGGTCGACTCCTGCCACCTCGCCGTGAGCCGCGCCGGAGAACGGGCCGAGGGCTCGGTCGCGGCCTCGGATGCGTTCTTCCCCTTCGCCGATGGCCTGGAAGTACTGCTCGACGCCGGCATCGCAGCGGTCGTGCAGCCCGGCGGATCCGTGCGCGACCCCGAGGTCATCGCCGCAGCCACCGCTGCGGGTGTCTCGATGTACTTCACGGGAGAGCGCCACTTCTTCCACTAGGTTGCGAAGCGGGGCAGTCGCCGCGAGTCAGCGTCTCATGTTCATCGCTTCGGGAGCCAGCACGACCGACGCTTAGATCACGCCGCCGTTGGCGTAGATGACCTGACCGTTTACCCATCGACCCGGACCGGCCAGGAAGGCGACAACGTCGGCAATATCGTCGGGCTGGCCCAGCCTTTCCAATGGTGCCATCCTCCCGAGGTGTTCGATCGTGGCGTCGTCTTTGCCCGTCAAGAAGAGGGGGGTTGCGGTCGGCCCCGGGGCGACGGCGTTCACCGTGATATCTCGGCCACGCAGTTCTTTCGCGAGGATCAATGTGATTGCGTCGACGGCGCCCTTGGTCGCCGCATAGGCCGCGTAATTGGGAAGTGCGATCTTCACGACCGACGACGAGAAGTTGATGATCGCGCCCCCGTCGCGGACCCGCCGTGCGGCCAGCTGGTCGACGACGAACGTGCCGCGAACATTGGTGCGCACCATTTTGTCTAGTACGTCCAGGTTGAAGTCGACGAGCGGTTTCAAGATCATCTGGCCGGCCGTATGAACGACGACGTCGATTCCACCGAACGCGTGCTCTACCGCGTCGAACGCCGTGGTCATGGCGGCGTCGTCGGCAACATCTCCGCTGACCAGGATGGCCTTGCCTCCCGCAGCGGCGATGGTGGAAACGACCTCCTCGGCGCGATCGCGGTTGCCGGAGAAATGTACGGCGATGGCCATTCCATCGGCGGAGAGCCGCTCGGCGATGGCCCGTCCGATTCCGCCGGACGCACCGGTAATCAGTGCGACTCGTTGGATCGAATCGGTCTGTTCAGCCATGAAGTTCTCCTTGGAGTAGTTGGTGCCCGATGACTGGGGCGAGATCACGCTCGCCGCGCCGAGGCTGCATGGAGTCCAGCCTATGTTGAGGCTTGAGGTGCATCCCGAAATGAAACAAAGTTCACCGAATCGGATCGAACCTGCGTTGAGGACGTTCTCCTTCTGTACTCCAAGCGCCAGGTGCGGTTATCCTATTCGAGGCGGTGCCACACACCGGCGCCACCGACCTCGGCCCACAAGGCCCGAAACAACGGAGTTTCCATGACCCTCACGCACCCTACCGCCGCCCTCGATTCCCTCACGCAGATTTCACTTTCCCATGAAAAAGTGCTGATCACGACGGGGGAACGATCCGGGCTGATGATCACAGTGGCCATCCACTCGACCCGTCTCGGCCAGGCCCTCGGCGGCGCCCGCCTGTGGCAGTACGCGAGCTGGACCGACGCGGTCGCCGACGCACTGCGCCTCTCCGCCGCCATGACCCTGAAAAACGCGGCCGCCGGCCTGAACCGCGGCGGTGGTAAGTCCGTCATCTATCTGCCGCTCGGCACGGTACTGACCGACGCCCAGAAGCGTTTGGCGATGCTCGACCTCGGTGACGCCATCGAGAGCCTGAACGGTGCCTACATGACGGCGGAAGACGTCGGAACGAGCGCCGAGCTCATGGCCATCGTGGCCGAACGCACGAGCCACGTCTGTGGACTGCCCGCCGCGAGCGGCGGCGTTGGCGAGCCAGCGGATGCCACAGCGTCCGGCGTGTACGTGAGCATCGAATCCACCCTCGAGGCCCTGTTCGGCAGCCGCGAGGTGCGCGGCCGCCACCTGGTGATCTCGGGCCTCGGCCAGGTGGGTGGCCGCGTCGCAACGGCCGCCGCCGCCGCCGGCGCCACCCTCACCGTCACCGACATCAACCCCGACAAGCGCGCGCTCGCCGAGGAACTCGGCGCCCGCTGGGTGTCGGTCGCTGATGCACACCGGGTGCACGCCGACCTGTTTGTGCCGTGCGGGCTTGGTGGTGTGCTGACGAAAGCCGTGATCGCGGAGTTGAACGTGCTCGGCATCTGCGGCGCCGCCAACAACCAGCTCGAGAACCCGGCCGGTGCCGCTCAGCTGGATGCGCGAGGCATCCTCTGGGCACCCGATTTCGTCGTCAACGCCGGTGGCGTCGTCTACCTCGACCTGGCGAGTGAACCGAACGCCGACCGCGCCAAGATCACCGAGCGCGTTGCGGCCATCGGGTCCGTGCTCACGCAGATCTTTACGGATGCCCACGCGAGCGAGATCACGACCCTCGCGGCCGCTGAGATGCTCGCTGCGACCCGCCTGAACGCCGCCCGGTAGCTCGCCCACTTCAGGAGTGCGCCCCATTTGGGTGGCGGCTACGCTGGTTACCGTAGCGGCTACCGGGATCGGGCGCGGTCCCGGCAGGCGCGTGGCTTATTCTCGCAGGTCGACCGGGATGGTGGGCACAACGCGGGCGGCCGCACGACGCTCCTTCAGGGTCGTGCGGGCGGCCTTGGCCAGCTCGGTGAGGATCGGAATTCCGGAAAGCAGAATGATGCCGATAATGAAGTACTCGGAGTACGCCTCGACAAACGCGATCTGACCGAGGAAGAAACCAACCAGAGTGAGACCGACGCCCCAGGCGAAGGCACCAATCGCGTTGTAGGTCACAAAGCTGCGGTAGCGCATCTTGCCGACGCCAGCGGCAACCGGTACGAAGGCACGGAAGACCGGCAGAAAACGAGCCAGGATGATGGACTTGCCGCCGTGCTTCGCGAAAAAGGCGTTGGTGCGCTCGACATTCTTCGGGTTGAAAAATCGGTTCTTTTCGCGCGAGAACACTGCGGGGCCGGCCTTTCGGCCGATGACGTAGGCGAGCTGGTCCCCGGAGAATGCGGCCGCAAACACGACCAGGCAGGTCACCCAGATCGGCAGCGGCACGACGCCGGTCGCGGTGAGCAGGCCAACGGTGAACAGCAGCGAATCGCCCGGCAGGAACGACAAGACGATGAAACCGGTCTCGACGAACACGACAACGGCGACGCCCAGAAGCACGAACGATCCAAACGAGTGGATCAGCCACTCAGAGTCGAGAAAATCGATTCCGAACAGGGTGGGCAGCATGAAGAATCCTTCCAACAAGCGAGCGCGGGGGCATGGCCATGCCAACGAGGGGCGCAGACTCCAGACTACGTGACGTGATGCTGGGATATGCCGGGTTGCCAGGCCTCGGTGCAGGCATGCCTTCCAGGTGAGCGGATGCTCCCGGCCCAGAAAATACTTGTGTTCTGCCCCCGTTTTCCAATATCCTGAAAGGCTGCCTGATCCGGGGGCACGTGACAGACATTCTTGAGGCGCCCAGGAGGCAGACATGACAAAGACAGCACCGATCACGATCGCAACGGCTGCGAACGACGGGGCTCCCTTTGGCGCTTCTTCCCCTGCCCGCGTAACGACCCGCGGCGCCGTCGTTGTGACCTGCGCCGGCTAGTTTCGTCGTTGCTCATAGGGGCAGGCACTTAGCATTTGTGCCCGTGAGCCAACACAGCCGCACCGTATAGCCGCACGTGACGCCCCACCCACTGCGACACGTCTCGTCAGCATTGCCAGCACATTGCAGGCACGCTATCGGCGACCAGAGTCATCCGCTGCACCCGCGCAACCTGAAGCGCGGCCGCACCACAATCAGGACTGGACCATGACCACCACCGCACCGAAGGCACCGCCGCCTCCCACCAACGACGCCCCAGTACGCAGCAACACCTTTCGCAGCCTGCAACGGCTCTACCCCTATGCCAGGCCGGCCCTTCCCCGCATCTACCTCGGCATGGCCTCCGCGCTTCTCGCCGGACTCGTGGCCCTGGCCATACCGCAGGTGCTGGCGTGGCTCGTCGACGGCCCCCTCAGCGCGGTGGGGAATGGCGACAGCACCGCACAGATCTGGCCAGCCGTGTGGATGGTTCTCGGACTCGGTGTGCTCGAGGCGATCATGATCGCCCTGCGCCGCTGGTTCGTACTCACCCCCGGCACCCACATTGAAGCGCGCATGCGCAACCACCTCTATGCCCGGCTGCAGGACCTGCCGGTGAGCTTTCACGACCGCTGGCCGAGTGGCCAGTTGCTCTCGCGCGCAGTGAGCGACCTCAACCTCATTCGCCGCTGGGTGTCGTTCGGGCTCGTGCTGCTCGTGGTCAATTTTCTCACCATCGTCGTCGGCGTCGTCATTCTGCTCTGGATGCACTGGCTGCTCGGCGTGATCTTCGTGGTCTGCTCGATTCCGATCTGGATCTACGGCTACGTCTTCGAGGAGAAGTACTCCGTGATCGCCCGGCGCAGCCAGGACCAGGCCGGCGATCTCGCGACCGCCGTCGAAGAGTCGGTACACGGAATTCGCGTGCTGAAAGCCTTCGGCCGCGGGTCGTTCGCGCTCAAGAACTTCGCCTCGCAGGCGGAAAGCCTGCGCGGCACCGAGATCGAGAAGGCCCGCGCCATCGCCGGTATCTGGCTCTGGCTGCTGCTCGTACCCGACGTTGCATTCGCTCTCTGCCTCGTGGCCGGCGTCTGGCTCACCAGTCAGGGTGACCTGAGCCGCGGCGAGCTACTGGCGTTCTTTGCCACCGCGACAGTGCTGCGCTTTCCCGTGGAATCGATCGGGTTCCTGCTCTCGATGACCTTCGACGCGCGCACTGCCACCGACCGCTTCTTCGACATTCTCGATACCCCGAACGAGATCACCGACCCGAAGAACCCGGCCACCGTGGCCGCACCGCTCGGCCGACTCGCGTTCGATAACGTGCACTTTCGCTACCCGGACTCGCCGGAGCGCTTCCCCGACCTTCTCAACGGCATCGACCTCGTTCTCGAACCGGGAGAGACCATGGCGCTCGTCGGCCTCACCGGAAGCGGCAAGTCCACACTCACGGCCCTCACCACCCGGCTGTATGACGTGACTGCCGGCGCGGTTACGCTCGACGGTGTCGACGTGCGGGCGCTGCGCCGGGAGGAACTGCGCAGCCACCTCGCGATGGCATTTGAGGATGCCACCTTATTCTCGGCATCCGTTCGTGACAACGTTCTGCTCGGTCGCCCCGACCTTGCCGCCAGCAGCCCCGAAGCGGATGCCGCACTCGCGCAGGCCCTGCAGATCGCGCAGGCCAATTTCGTGCACGACCTGCCCCTCGGCGTCGACACTCTGGTCGGCGAGGAAGGAATGAGCCTGTCCGGCGGGCAACGGCAGCGTCTCGCGCTTGCCCGCGCGGTCGCGGCGCGGCCATCCGTTCTCATACTGGACGATCCCCTGTCGGCGCTCGATGTGAACACCGAGTCGCTCGTGGAGAACGCGCTGCGTGAGGTGCTCGTCGACACCACCGCGCTCATCGTGGCGCACCGCCCGTCAACGGTCATGCTCGCCGACCGGGTGGCGCTGCTCGAAGACGGCCGCATCACCGCCGTCGGAACACACTCCGAGCTGCTGCGCACCAGCGCGCACTACACCTTCGTCATTTCCAGCCTCGAAGACGAAGAACGCAGAGAATCGAACCGAGCGGAGGAAGCACTGTGACCGTCAGCGGCGTCAAGGGCGAAGAACGCCACGACTTCACCAAGGCCGAAAGCAAGCAGATTCGTGCGCGTTCGCTGCGCCTGCTCGGTTCATTGCTGCTGCCGGTGCGCGGCAAGGTCGCGCTCGCCATGATCGTGGTCGTCGTCTCGACCGCAGCCCAGGTCGCCGGTCCCGCGCTCATCGCCTTCGGCATCAACCGCGGGCTGCCCGCTCTGCTCAATCAAAACTGGGTGCCGCTCGCCGCGACCGGCGCGATCTACCTGGTCGCCGGGGTGCTCGGCGCGCTGCTCATCGCCTGGTACACCGTGTTGAGCGCCCGGGTGAGCCAGGCCGTGCTGATCGACCTGCGCAAGCGGGTGTTTTTGCACACGCAGAAGCTCAGCCTCGAATTTCACGAGTCGTATACCTCCGGCCGTATCATCTCGCGCCAGACCAGTGACCTCGATGCCATTCGGGAGCTGCTGGACTCGGGGATCAACCAACTCGTGCAGGGCATCCTCTATATGTCGTTCACCGCGATCGCCCTGGTGCTACTCGACGGCACGAGCGGGCTGGTGCTCCTCGGCGCGCTGCTGCCGCTCGTCATTCTCACCCGCTGGTTCCAGGTGCGCTCGCAGAGCCTGTTCCGGCAGTCGCGGGTCGCATCAGCGAGCCTGATCGTGCGTTTCGTCGAGACCATGACCGGCATTCGTGCGGTGAAGGCTTTTCGCACCGAAAAGCACAACGAGTCGGTGTTCGGCAAGCTCGTGGAAGGCTACCGCGAGGTCAACGCGCGGGTGATTCAGCTGTTCGGGGTTTTCGACCCCGGGCTGGTTCTCATTGGCAACGTCACGGTCGCCGCAGTGCTGCTGGTCGGTGGTTTTCGGGTGGCCGACGGCCAGCTCGCCATCGGCACGCTGCTCGGGATGTTGCTCTACACTCGCCGGTTCTTCGACCCGATGGAGGAGATGGCCATGTTCTACAACTCCTACCAGTCGGCCGCAGCGGCGCTCGAGAAGATCTCGGGCGTGCTCGAGGAACGGCCCGGCGTACCCGATCCGGTTGCCCCAGTGGACCTCTGGGACGCTCGCGGGCGGGTGCGGTTCGACAACGTGCAGTTCGCATACCAGGCTGATCGGGAGATTCTGCCGCACTTCGACCTCGACATTCCGGCCGGGCAGACCATCGCGCTGGTCGGGTCGACCGGAGCCGGTAAATCCACGCTCGCCAAGCTGATGAGCCGGTTTTACGACCCGACGGATGGCCGCGTTCGGCTCGACGACGTAGACCTGCGCGACCTGCATCCCAAGGACCTGCGCCGCGCGATCGTCATGGTCACCCAGGAGGCCTACCTGTTCAGCGGTTCGGTCGCCGAGAACATCGCAATAGGAAAACCGGATGCTTCGGCGCAGCAAATTCGCGCCGCCGCGGCTGCCGTCGGTGCTCACGACTTCATCGAGAATCTACCGAACGGATATGACACCGACGTAAACAAGCGCGGCGGGCGCGTATCAGCCGGACAACGTCAGCTGATCTCGTTTGCGCGCGCTTTTCTCGCCAACCCGGCGGTGCTCATCCTCGATGAGGCTACGTCGTCGCTTGATATTCCGAGCGAACGGCTCGTGCAGGAGGCGCTGCAAACTTTGCTCGCTGATCGCACGGCCGTGATCATCGCCCACCGCCTGTCGACGGTCGCGATCGCCGATCGGGTGCTCGTGATGGAACACGGTCGCATCGTGGAGGACGGAACCCCGAACGACCTCATCTCGGGAACCGGCCGCTTCGCGACCATGCACGCCGCCTGGCGAGACTCCCTCGTATAGCTGCCCCCGGGGGCGGCGAGCCTCTTCGTCGCTCCCGGAAAACGGCAATCCTGAAACCGAGACGATCGTGCAAATCGAGCCCTAGTTTCGGTAGGCGTCACGCAGATG
>NZ_SOHJ01000013.1 GCF_004403185.1 Cryobacterium suzukii
GTTGTTCATGATTCAACCCAACACCCGACCACCGACATTCCCGAGGAAAAATCATGCTTATAAGCGCTAAATCGCCAAAACCCACCAAAAAATACCCAAAAAAATGTTTCCTCTGGCATATCGATCGTCGACCAGGGCTGCTCTTTCTCGAGTTCTTTCTCGGCATCTCAATCTTTCTTCCGCCAAAGTTCCGGCTCGTGCTGCTTTCTCTCGGCATAACCTTTCACTTGGGAATCGCGATCACGATGGGGCTCGTGAGCTTCGCGTTCGCTATGTGGGCGGCACTTCTTTTGTCGCTCTGGCCCAGTGGCAATTTGATCGGACTCATCACAGCGTTGATCCGCCTGCGGCTGAACAAGCGACTCGCGGCGCGGCCTAACTTCGTTCTTGCGAGCGACGAACCGGGGCGGTAGATGTCGGTCTCTGTCGCATTCTGGATAGGAGATGCATTGTTATAGTAACATTGCAGGCATGTTGGTCCGCATTGATCATGGCTCAGAGGTTCCCCTCGGCAAGCAAATAGCCGTCCAAATTCGTTCGGGGATTGCCGAGGGCAGTGTGCAAATCGGTGAGCGACTACCACCAGCGCGCGAATTGGCGCAGGCATTGGGGGTCAATATGCACACGGTCTTGCGAGCCTACGGTCGACTCCGTGAAGAAGGAATCGTCGAGATGCGGCAAGGGCGTGGCGCCTGGGTTCGAGCTCGGACGTCACCGGAACACGCACACCTGACTCGGCTGGCTGAAAAAATCCTGGCCGAAGCATATGAATTGGGTCTGACTCGTGCAGACGTGATCCGTCTAATGGAAAGGATTTAATCATGGCTGCAACACTCGGGGGCGTGCGCAGGGTTCGCACCGTCACAGCAGGGGTCCTCACCCTGATGCCATTTGTCGCCATCGTTGCGACATGGCTATTGTGGCGCGGCAGCCTGCCGGAGGCTCTTCCCACCCAGTGGTCTGGCGACACAATTGCCACCACCCAACCGACGTTCGTTCTCCTTGGTATCACTGCCGTCACGGCAGTTGTTACCGGCGCATTTGGTCTCACCTCGGGCCTCACGCGCACAGCGCATTTCACGCCGCGTCTGCCTCTTCTCGTCACGGGGATCGTTGGAAGTCTCTGCTTCATCATGTGGACGACCAGTGCGGCGTTGGGCGCGGCAGCCGCATCGCAGCCGGTTCTGGAGAACTTGGGTGTTGTGATTTGGGGCGCGATCACTTTTGGGTTCTTGCCCGCCATAATTGCTGGCAAGCCAGCGCGGCCGGATGCGGAAGGGCAGCCTGACCCCCTGGTGTTGTCGCCGACACAGACCGCTGCCTGGAGCCACACAATGACTGTGCCTGCTTTCGCTTGGACCGCCGTGGGGATTTTTGCTGTAGGTACCGTTTCGTTGTGGGTCCCGCTGGCCTCACCGAACCCAGGTGTGGCAATTGTCAGCTCTGCCGTTGTTCTGGCTGTGGTCGTGCTCCTCATGGTGGCCATGAGTAGGGTCAGAATCACAGCAGACGGCCGCGGCCTTCGCATGCGCTCTCAGCTTCTTCCTTTTGTCGCAAAGTCCATTCGACTATCGCAAATTAAAAAGGTCCGTACGGAAGCTGTCAATCCAGGTGCATGGGGAGGGTGGGGCTACCGAGTCCTGCCAGGCCGCTCGGCGGTAGTGCTCCGGGCGGGCGAGGGCGTCGTGCTCACGCTCAATAACGGCAAAGAGTTCGCCGTCACGGTCGATGATTCCTCGAATCTTGCCTCCGTCCTGGGCGGACTGTCGGCGACACCCGTTGAAGAAAATGAGTAGCTAGCTTATCGAGTAATCACCCCTTTTCCGAGTTCGGAATAATGTGTGTATATTGTTTATCGATAGATTTACACCGATAATCGATAGGATTAGCATGCATCGCACGGCGATCATCACCTTGAAAACACTCATCCTCGCGCTGATCGCGTTGCTTTTAGCGTGCCAGGTCTTCGTGATTCCCGCGGTCGCGCAGCAGATGGTCGAAAAGTCCCCGCAGCTGGGCTATCTCCAGGTACCCGGGATCGTGGTCACCGTCGGGTTCCTGCTCTGCGTGCAGGTCGCACTCGCCTGCGTCTGGCGGCTGCTCTCGTTGGTGCGGGCATCCATCATTTTTAGAGAAAACGCGTTCAGGTACGTCAACATCATCCTCGGCATAGTCGCCCTGGCGACCCTCCTCATCCTCGGATCGTTTATCACCCTGGCCGTTGCTGGTGTTGCCTCACCTTCGGTCATCATGCTGTGCTCGCTCGGAATAGTCGTCGGTTCGGGCCTTGCCTTGATGATCGTTGTGATGCGAGGGCTCTTGCGCAAGGCCTCGCAACTCGAACGCGACCTCGCGGAAGTGGTCTGATGCCCATCGTGATCAACCTCGACGTCGAACTCGCCAAGAAGAAGATGTCGGTCGCCGACTTCGCTGCCGCGATCGACATCACCCCGGCGAATGTGTCCGTGCTTAAGAACGGGCGGGCAAAGGCCGTGCGATTCTCAACCCTGGACGCGATCTGCCGCGTGCTCGAATGCCAGCCCGGTGACATCTTCAGGTGGGTGCCGAACGATGACGCGGATTTTGCCGCACAAGCCACGGTGACGGGCGCATGAGCATGCAGCCAATGTTGCAACCGTGGAACGATGTTGCGATGAGCCACCTTCTCGACCGGAGGTCGTGCCCGGTCTGCGGGGTCGCCGCGCTGCCCGATGAACACTGCCGCAACTGCGGTGCCGCGCTCGTGGGCATTCTGGCTGCCCAACTCTGGGAAGCCTCCGAGGCAGCAGCCGAGGCGCTCGTTGCTCGACAGGAAGCACTCGTCCGGGTGTCGCGCCCGTCTACAAGAACCGAGGTCGAAGCCGGCGCCGGGCCTGTGCCGCCGAAATCGGCATCGACAGTTGCACCGAGGCCAAAGCGGATGCGCGGGCGCCCCGACATAAGCGCAAGTGCGGCGACCACAGCTGCTGCGCGGTCAAGCGCGACCGTTCAGTCGGTGTTGGCTGTTGCGGGCGCTGGATTGTTTGCGGTCTCCGCGGTCGTCTTCACCTTCTTCAACCCCGACCTCACCGATCACACCCTGCGCAGCGTGATCGTCGGGCTGATCACCATCCTCTTTCTTAGCGGCGCCTGGCTTCTGGCCCGCCACCAGTTGCAATTGTCGGCGGAGGCAGTAGGTTGCCTCGGGATGGTCTTCATTGCCCTCGACGTCTTTGCTGTCTCGCAACTGTCGCAGCCCGGGGCCGGCCCCTGGGTGCTCGCCGCCACCGGAACAATCGTCAGCTGCGGCGTCATGGTCTTCGCCTCGACGCGCGCGCGCATTCGCGGCTGGCTGTGGATCTCGCTCGCGGGTCTCACTGTCGCTCCCGCGATGCTGGGCTACGCGGGGGGAACCACACTGTCGGCGACCCTGGGGCACCTTGGAGTGGCGTTCGTCGCGCTCGGGCTGATCGGGACGACACCCGCTCTCGCGCACCGGTTTGATGGGCGCCTCCGGCCGGAGCGGATGACACTTGCGACGATTCAGATCGTCGCGGCCGGCATCGTGCTTGCCCAGATAGGGTTCATCGAGTTCACCACCACGACCCAGTACTGGCTGACGATCACCGCAGTGTTGGCCGCCGTCGCAGCGCTCGCCCTACTTGCGACCCGGCAGATCGCCCGGACCTTCTGGAGCGCCACCACCGGCGCTACCGCGATGGCCGCCGCTGTCAGCTTCCCGTTCGCACTCGACCTCTGGGCCAACGGTGCGGGCGTGTGGTACTTGACCGTCGCCCCGGCAGCGGGGGCCGCCGCACTGCTCGTGTTTCAGGCACTTGCCCCGAGAGCGCGTGCCCTCGGGCGGCGAGCCTTCCTGGGGGGTGCATTTGCGTTGGCCGGTGTGAGCGTGCTCTCGCCTGTTTTCCTAGCTGTGCTCATCGGGGCCGTAACGGTGCTCACTTCTGCCAGCGGCTCAGACAGCGGTGCGAGTGACGTACTGCCTCCGCATGGGGTTCTCGCTGTTGTGCTCGGCCTTGGCGCCATGTCCGGAGGGGTCGGCGCTTTCTCGGTACTAGCGCGGCGCCCGAGCGCAACGAGAACGGATGCCGCTTCCCCCAAGCTGGCAGCGTGGACCGGCTCGATTGCGATCTGGCTCGCCGCCCTCGCTGGGCTGGCCCTTGCTTGTCTGCCCGTCTTGCCCCTGGGGTCGCGAATCGCGATCGCCCTGAGCCTGGCCGTGACAACGAGCCTTGTGCTCGTTGCTGTTCCGCGCATCAGGGGCGCCTCCCTCAGGATGCGATTGCCACTCGTTTTGGGCACCCATTTCGCAGTGTTGCTGGCTACTGTTTGCTCCCTGGCCGACGGTACTGTGACCGTCTGGGCTGGCATCGCGATCATCGCGACCATCGCCGTCATCGCGAAAACTGTACCGACCAAGACGCGGTTTCTGCATGTCGGAGCGGGTTACGCCTACGCACTGTTCATCTTCGCGCTGGCACTGAACCAAGTGGGCGTCGGCACCATTGCGTTACTTTGCCTCACCACATCGCTCGGGTCGATCGGTGCGATCGCCGCAACCTTCCTTCGACGGGTGGCACCTCCGGCGTGGTACGCGATTCTGGTCGTGACGTCGGTGCCGTTCATGATTGGGGTTGTGCAGGTGCTCTTCGAGCGCAGCGGCTGGACGGCGCTCTCGACCACGCTCATCTTTTTGCTGGCGCTCACCCTCCTCAATACGCGGCGTGCGGGCCTAGGCATCGTGCTCCGCTTTATCGCTGCCAGCCTCCTCGTTCCGTCACTGGCCGTCGTGGTGATCTGCCTCGGCGCGCAGGTGCTCCTCGGCAGCGCGTCTCCGGTGACCCTGCCGGTGATCGCCGCTCTTGTCGCCATCGTTCTCCCCAGCACCGGCTTGATCGGCCGGGTGCTGGGCAGGCGGGGGATTGGGACTCGAGATGCGACGGCTGCCCGAATCGCGATTGAAGCCTCCACACTGCTCACCGCAGCGATCGCTGTCGTGCTGGCGCTCGTGCGCGTGGCCGCAGGATTACCGACCACCTTCATCGTGCTGGTCGTCCTCGGGCTCGGCGCCGCAGCCACGGCCTTCTGGGGAAGACGTCGCTACGGGTGGTGGGTCGCCGCCGCCTCATTCACCGGCGCGCTGTGGTGCCTCTGGGCCCTGGCCGGAATCAGCGTGCTCGAACCATACTTGCTTCCACCGAGCCTGGCCGCCGTGATCATCGGAATGATCCTCGCCGCACGCGGTTTTCGCACCGTATCGCTCTACGCGACGGGCCTGGTCGTGGCCGTCGCACCGGTCCTGGTGGTTCTGGCGGTGTCCGGCACGGCAGCTGCCGCGTTGTCCCCGTGGCGTGGCTACAGCCTCGTCGCCGCGGGCTGGCTCCTACTTGGTCTCGGCGTGTTGCTCGGTCGCGGCTCTACGGCGCGTGGCGAATTACTCCGCGTCCTGCAGATACCGACCCTCGGTGTCGCGATAGCCGCCGGGGTGGCCGGTGCGATCCAGGGTGTGAGATTCGGCCTCGGCACCGACGCGATCACCACCGGAGGGGTACCACTCGTTCTGATCTGCTTCGGAATCGGCCTGGCGGGCGCGCTGCCGGCTGCCCTTGGGGCGCGCGCCATCCGCTCGATTGTGTCGGAGGACTCATCGCTCGCCCGCACTCGCTGGTTGTATGCGCCCTCCGCCGTCTACGTCGCCGTCGCCACCTGGACGGCGATCGAGCGCGATTGGTTCACGATCTGGGCAATGTGGGCACTCATGCTCGGGTACCTCGTCGTCATGATCGTCATCGCCTGGCGGCTGCGCACCCACCCAACGAGCCTGCCACCAGCGTGGTTCATCTTTGCCCTCGCTTTCGTCACGTCAATCGTGGCGTGGAGTCCCCGAGATCTGCGTGTCGAGTGGTTCTCCTTGCCCCTGGGCATCTTCCTGATTGGGGCTGGCGCCGTGATCCTCGGGGGTACGCGAGGGCATGCCGCGCGCGTGCATTCAGATAGTGGCCGCCGGCGTGACGGCACCGTCAACAGCTGGCCGGCAGGTTGGATCGGCTCGTGGCCCGTGCTCGCCCCGGGGATCGTGACCCTGCTGTTGGCGTCGGTCCTGGCCACCTTTACCGACCCACAGACCTGGCGGGCGATTCTCGTGATCATCATCGCGCTCGTCTGTATCTTGATCGGGTCGAGTCTCAAGCTCGCAGCGCCGTTTCTAGTCGGCATTGTCGTGCTTCCCCTCGAGAACGTTCTCGTGTTCCTGGTGCAGATCGGCCGGGGGATAGAGTCGATGCCGTGGTGGATCACCCTGGCTGTCGTCGGTGCCGTGCTGCTGATTATCGCCGTCACCTATGAGCGACGAGCAGGTGAGGACAATAGCATCACTGATCGGTTGCGAGATTTGCGCTAGAGCACGTGGTCGCAACCGTGCCAAACGGTGCTAGCCTAAAAAACGTGTTGAACGGTGCGCTCCTCCTTAGCTGCCGCGACGAGTCCTAATCTAAAGGCCTCCCTCGTCGCGGCGTTTGTCGTTGGCTGTACGACACCACGAGGAACAGGATCATGAAGAACAACCAGACCGCATCCACCCTGCCGATCCACCGCTATCGCCCGTACCACGAGCAGTTCGCCGTCGAACTGACCGATCGTACCTGGCCGAGCAAACACATCACGGTTGCCCCGCGCTGGTGCGCGGTCGACCTGCGGGACGGCAACCAGTCGCTCATCGACCCGATGAGCCCCGAGCGCAAGCGCATCATGTTCGACCTGCTCGTGCGCATGGGCTACAAGGAGATCGAGGTGGGCTTCCCCTCGGCGAGCCAGACCGACTTCGACTTCGTACGCAGCCTCATCGACGACAACGCCATTCCCGACGACGTCACCATCCAGGTGCTCACCCAGGCGCGAGAACACCTGATCAAACGCACCTATGAGTCCATCACCGGTGCCAAGCAGGCTATCGTGCACTTCTACAACTCCACCAGTATTTTGCAGCGCGAGGTTGTTTTTCGCGAACAGAAGCAGGGCATCGTCGACTTGGCCCTGTTCGGGGCTCGTCTGTGCAAGCAGATGGAAGCGACCATTCCGGGCACGACCATCTACTACGAGTACTCCCCGGAGAGCTTCACCGGCACCGAGCTGGACTTCGCCGTGGACATCACCAATCAGGTCGTCGAGATCCTCGCGCCTACCGCGGACCGCAAGGTCATCGTCAATCTGCCGGCCACCGTTGAGATGGCCACCCCCAACGTGTACGCCGACTCCATCGAGTGGATGAGCCGTCATCTGACCCAGCGCGAGAACATCCTCATCTCGCTGCACCCGCACAATGACCGCGGCACCGCCATCGCTGCCGCCGAACTCGGCTACCTGGCCGGCGCCGACCGCATCGAAGGCTGCCTGTTCGGCAATGGAGAGCGCACCGGAAACGTCGACCTCGTCGCCCTTGGCATCAACCTGTTCACCCAGGGCATCGACCCACAGATCGACTTCAGCAACATCGACGAGATCAAACGTACGGCCGAGTACTGCAACCAGCTGCCGGTACCGGAGCGCAACCCGTGGGCCGGCGACCTGGTCTTCACCGCCTTTAGCGGATCGCACCAGGACGCCATTAAAAAGGGCTTCGAAGCGATGGATGCCGACGCGGCCAAGCAGGGCTGCACCGTCAACGACCTGGTCTGGGCCGTTCCCTATCTGCCGATCGACCCGAAGGATCTCGGACGCAGTTACGAAGCCGTGATCCGGGTCAACTCGCAGTCCGGCAAAGGCGGCGTCGCTTATCTGCTCAAGACCGACCACGCCCTCGATCTGCCCCGTAAATTGCAGATCGAATTCTCCGGTGTCGTGCAGGCCAAAACCGACGCCGAGGGCGGCGAGGTGACGAGCGAGCAGATCTGGGACATCTTCAACGACGAGTACTTGCCGGCGACGATCAAGAGCCCCGAAGCCAAGTGGGGCAGGTTCGAGCTGCACTCCACCCGCACGTCGAGCGACCTGTCCGGCACGGTTGACCTGGCGGTCGAACTGCGCGACGGCGACACGGTGACGCCCGTGACAGGTTCCGGCAACGGCCCGATCAACGCGTTTTTGGGGGTAATGGCCGAGCGCGGCATCGCCATCACGCTGTACGACTACGTGGAGCACGCTCTCTCGGCCGGCGGCGACGCGCAGGCGGCCGCCTACGTCGAACTCGACGTGAACGGCAAGCGCTACTGGGGCGTCGGCATCGACGCGGACATATCTACAGCCTCGCTCAAGTCGGTTGTCTCCGCCGTCAACCGCGGCATCCGTGCCGAGGTCGGCGACCTGGAGCTGGCCGCCGTCTGACACCGCAGCATCCGTTTTCGCTAAGACGAAAGCCCAGTCCCGTCAGGCGAGTCTGGGCTTTCGTTGCACCATCCAGGTGCGGTCGGTGAGCCGGTGATCAGGCCAGCGCAGGCAAATACACCGTTCGGTTCAGGTGGCGCGTTCCCAGCAGCACTCTGCAATCGTTGATCGCGTGATCGAGCAGGGCATACAACCGGGCGTCCGGGTCGCTGATACAGGCTTCTCCGATACCCTGCACGGCGACGCGAATGATCGTGTCGGCGGTACGCGGTGTGAACTTGGTGTGCGACCACGAATGCACACTGCCGATGAAGCCGCGCGCCCAGCGCTCGGCATCGGGCGCTTCATCGAGGGCGGCCCGAATGAGGGGGCGCACCCGCTCGGCCAGCGCCGGATCAAGAATGGATGCCGTGCGCTCGCAGGTAAGCACGCCCACCGCGAGCGCGCGCTGGCGTTCCAGGCTGGCCACAGGAAGCGCTTCGCAGCTGGCCCGCAGCGCGATCACGACTTCGATCCGCTTGTCGGAACCGGTCAGGCCGATAACCGACGGAATCAGCAGTGCGAGCCGCGACCTGGCGTCGTCTGAACTGCAATCGTTGACCATTCGAGCCAGTGAGGCGAGCTCCGGGTGGGTGCATGTGGGGTGGTCGCTCCAAGACTCGCCAGCGAGGTAGGAGGCGAATTCCATGAAGCAGCCCCCGCTTTTGGGAGTGCGGTGTTTGCCACGCGAGAGCACGGGCATAATGTCGGGCAGACTGCCCTGGACTGGTTTCATGAAAACCTCCATACCACGGGGACTATGTGCCCTTAAGTCTCCCCCCGTCCGGTGCGAAAGACCAGAGCCAGCAGCGACTAGTGACAAAAAATCAGTCAAGCGCGGCAGTCGTTCTGCGGGTACCCGCGCCGTGGCCGCACTCCCAGCGGCAGAGTGGGATAATTATCTGTGCCTGTCTACCGAGATGAAGCCGTCGTGCTGCGCACCCACAAGCTGGGTGAAGCCGACCGGATCGTCACCATGCTCACGCGGCAACACGGCAAGGTGCGCGCAGTCGCCAAGGGTGTGCGGCGAACCGGCTCCAAATTCGGAGCCAGGCTTGAGCCGTTCATGGTCGCCGACGTGCAGCTCTATGAGGGCCGCAGCCTCGATATCATCACCCAGGCGGAGTCGCTCGGCTCATACGGCGCCCTGATCACCGCCGATTACGGCAGCTACACTGCCGCAAGCGTGATGGTTGAGACCGCCGACAAACTCACCGAATCCGAGGGGTCGCTGCAGCAATACCTGCTGCTCGTCGGCGCGCTGCGATCACTGTCCCGACAGGAACACGGTTCCCACCTCACCCTCAACTCCTACCTGCTGCGTGCCGTGTCAATGGCTGGTTGGGCGCCGAGCTTTCAGGACTGCGCCCGGTGCGGCGCGCTCGGCGAGCTCAGCGCGGGCGGTCAACACAGCGCCATGGTCGTGCAGATGGGCGGCATTGTGTGCGACGAGTGCGCCGCACCCGGATCGCCCCGGCTCGATGCGGCAACCATCGATCTGCTCAGTGCGCTACTGACCGGCGATTGGGTGCACGCCGCCGAGTCGCCCGAACGCACCCAGAGCCAGGCGGCTGGCGTCGTCGCCGCCTACACCCAGTGGCACCTGGGCCGCGGGCTTCGCTCGCTGGAACACATCGCTCGATGATGGCGAGTCTGTTCGGTCTGAAAGGTTCGGCGCACGCGCCGTTTACCCACCGCGACGCCGCTCCGTTCAAACCGCTCGACTGGACCGGCCTGTACCCGCCCGAACTACCCCGCAAGGTTGTGCCGGAACATGTTGCCGTGGTCATGGACGGCAACGGACGTTGGGCCAACGGGCAGGGCCTGACCCGAATTGAGGGCCACAAGGCCGGCGAGGCCGCTCTGCTCGACGTCGTCGCTGGTGCCATCCAGATTGGCGTCAAACAGCTCAGTGTGTACGCCTTCTCCACCGAAAACTGGAAGCGTTCGCCCGAGGAGGTGCGTTTTCTCATGGGCTTCAACCGTGACGTGCTGCACCGCCGCCGCGATCAACTCAACGAGTGGGGCGTGCGCATCAAGTGGGCCGGGCGCAAACCGAAGCTGTGGGCATCCGTTATCAACGAACTACAGTTCGCCGAGCGGCTCACCGCCGGCAACGATGTTCTCACCCTCACCATGTGCGTGAACTACGGCGGTCGCACCGAAATAACGGATGCCGTGCGCGCGCTAGCCGAGGACGTCGCCGCCGGCAGGCTGAAGCCGTCTGGTATCACCGAGAAGGCCATCGCCAGGCAGTTGTACGTGCCAGAGCTGCCCGACGTCGACCTGTTCGTGCGCAGTTCGGGGGAGCAGCGCACGAGCAACTTTCTGCTTTGGCAGAGCGCCTACGCGGAGATGGTCTTTCTCGACACGCTGTGGCCGGATTTCACCCGGGTCGACCTCTGGCACGCGATTGAGCTCTACGCTTCACGCAACAGGCGCTATGGCGGCGCCGTCGACACTCCAACGGCCTGAACACCGCCGGCTAATATTCCGAACGGGAATACACAGAGACTGGCCCCCGTTGTGACGAAGGTGACTGATACGAATACGACCGCAAGCCCAAGTTCTGACCCCATTAAGGTTGACATCTGGTCCGACGTGCAGTGCCCCTGGTGCTACATCGGTAAACGCAAGTTCGAGGCCGGCGCAGCCCAATTCAGCGGTGCCATCGAGGTGGAATATCACAGCTTCGAACTCTCGCCCGACACTCCGGTCGACTACGCCGGCACACCGTCTGAGTATCTGAGCGAGGCAAAGGGCATGTCGCCCGCGCAGGTCGCCGAGATGCTCGAGCGTGTCACCGGCATTGCCGAGAGCGTGGGCCTGCACTACGACTACGATTCGGTGCACCAGACCAATACGGTTATCTCCCACGAGTTGCTGCACTATGCCAAGGCCCACGGTCGCCAAATCGACATGAAGGAGCGTCTGCTCAAGGCCTACTTCATCGATGGGCGCCATGTTGGCCGTATCGAGGATCTAGCCGATCTGGCCGCGGAAATCGGCCTTGATCGTGCAGACGTTGTGCGGGCGCTGACCGCGCACGACTTTCTGGCTGACGTCAAGGCAGATGTCGCGCTGGCCAATGAATACGGGATCCAGGGAGTTCCATTCTTCGTCATTGATGGCAAGTACGGCATCTCCGGCGCGCAGGATCCTGCTACTTTTACTCAGGCTCTCAACCAGATACTCACCGAAAGATCAGAGGAGAAAATCGCATGAGCGACACCAACACCACCATCGTCCCGCCGGTGTACACCGATGCAGCCGGTCGACCCACGATCCAACTCATCGGACAAACCGACGCGTCAACCGACGAGGCCGCCGGTTCCTGCTGCGGTGGCGGCTGCTGCAGCTGATCTAAATCCATCTCACCCAGGCGCAGCGGTCAAACGGTCCATTCCTTGCGGCAGCTGCGCTTTTGTGCGCCGTCCGGCCTGCCGCCGCGGCCGATTCGCGGATCCTTCGCTTTCTGGGAGAATTGACCCAACATGACTTTACGCACCCCCACAATCGGTGAGCCGGCGCCGCCAGCACGTGAACCGCTGAGAATAGGCCCGCTCACGCTCGATGTGCCCGTGGTGCTCGCGCCGATGGCCGGCATTACGAACACGGCCTTCCGTCGCCTCTGCCGCGAATACGGTGCCGGACTGTTCGTCAGCGAGATGATCACCTCCCGCGCACTCGTGGAGCGCAATGCCGAGACGATGCGGCTGATCACCCACCATGAGAGCGAAACCACCCGCTCCATTCAGCTGTACGGCGTTGACCCGAAAACCGTGTCCGAGGCCGTGACCATGCTCGTCGCGGAGGACCGTGCCGATCACATCGACCTCAATTTCGGCTGCCCGGTACCCAAGGTCACCCGCAAGGGCGGGGGAGCGGCGCTGCCCTGGAAGATCGGCCTGTTCCGCCAGATTGTCGAAGCCGCCGTCACGGCGGCCGGCCCGATTCCCCTCACCGTGAAAATGCGCAAGGGCATCGACGCCGACCATCTCACCTATATCGAGGCCGGCAAAGCCGCCGCCGGAGCCGGCGTATCATCCATCGCCCTGCACGGGCGCACGGCAGCCGAGTTCTATTCCGGCGAGGCCGACTGGTCGGCCATCGAAAAGCTCAAGAATGCCATCAGCGACGTGCCGGTGCTCGGCAACGGCGATATCTGGTCAGCCGATGACGCCCTGCGCATGGTTCGTGAGACCGGATGCGACGGCGTCGTTGTCGGGCGCGGGTGCCTGGGCCGTCCGTGGCTGTTCGGCGACCTCGCTGCGGCGTTCCGCGGCAAGGAGCTCAAAGCCGAACCCGGCCTCGGCCAGGTCATCAACGCTTTCCGCCGCCATGCCGAACTGCTCACCGAATACTTCGACAGCGAAGACCGCGCCTGCCGCGACATTCGCAAGCACGTTGCCTGGTATTTCAAGGGCTACCCGGTGGGCGGCGACCTGCGAGCGAGTCTCGCCATGGTGCAATCCCTCGCGCAGCTCGACGACCTGCTCGGTACCCTCGACGCCTCGTTGCCCTACCCGGGCGCCGACGTCGAGGGTCCGCGCGGTCGCGCGGGAACACCGAAGAAGCCCTCGCTGCCCGAGCACTGGCTCGAGTCGCAGGATCTCGTCGGTGCGCAACGAATAAATCTGACCGAGGGCGAAGGGGACACCAGCGGTGGCTAACAAAACGGGATACAGCGAGACTGACGAGGCGCGTTGGCTTCCCGAGGAACATTATTCGCGGCGCAGCGACTTCGCCCGCGACCGGGCACGCCTGCTGCACTCGAGCGCCCTGCGTCGCCTCGCGGCCAAGACGCAGGTGCTCAGTCCAACGGCGGGGCTCGACTTCGCTCGAAACCGGCTAACCCACTCGCTCGAGGTTGCTCAGGTCGGGCGGGAGATTGCGTCGCGCCTCAACGTCGACCCCGACATCGTCGATACGGCCTGCCTGGCGCACGACATCGGGCATCCGCCCTTTGGGCACAACGGCGAGAAGGCACTCAGCCTCTGGTCTGAAGATATCGGCGGGTTCGAGGGCAACGCCCAGACCCTGCGTCTGCTCACGCGGCTGGAACCCAAGGTGTTCGGTCCCGATGGTCACAGCTACGGGCTGAACCTCACCCGGGCCAGCCTCGACGCGAGCTGCAAATACCCCTGGCCCGAGGGCTCGTCGGTCTTCGACCCGAGCGGGCGCGCCAAGTTCGGGTTTTACCAGGATGACATCGCCGCCTTCGAATGGCTGCGCGACGGAGCGCCCGACCGCCGGCTCTGCATCGAAGCGCAGGTGATGGATCTCTCCGACGACATCGCATACAGCGTGCACGATTTTGAAGACGCAATCGTCAACGGTTACGTCGACGTGGCCGCCCTGAGCAGCCGCACCAACCATGACGAACTCCTCGCCACCATGTCAGAGTGGATCGGCGACGCGACCAGCGCCGACGACCTCGCGACCGCATTTAACCGCCTCGACTCTCTCGATGGCTGGATGGATTCCTGGACCGCCGGGCGCCGCGACCAGGGTCACCTCAAGAACCTCACGAGCCAGCTCATCGGCCGCTTCAGCGGTGCAGCGGTGCACGCCACCAAGGAAGCGTATCCGGGCGCGAATATGCTGCGCTTCGGGGCCAACGTGATCGTGCCCCGCGAGATCCAGGCCGAAATCGCGGTGCTCAAAGGCATCGTGGCGGCCTTTGTGATGACCCGCAACACCCGCAAGCCCATCTACGTGCAGCAGCGGCAGGTGCTCACTCTGCTGGCTGAAACGCTGCACCAGTCTGGCGACGAACACCTCGACCCTGGTTTTCGCGAAGACTGGCATGCTGCCGCCGATGATGCCGCCCGAAAGCGCGTTATCGTCGACCAGGTCGCGAGCCTCACCGACCAGTCGGCCCTGGCCTGGTTCGAGCGCCTGGTGCAGGGCTAAAACTCCCTCTCTCTGTGGACGGGGCCTGGGCCCCGTCCGTGGGCCCAGTTTATAAACTGGGCCCACGGTCCGAACATGGGCCCGGGGACCTCGCGACGAAGCCCGTCGCCCCGGGACGATAGAATTAAGGCATGGCTGGACTGATTCGACAAAGTGACATCGAAGAGGTCAAGGCTCGCACGAATATCGCCGACATCGTCGGTGATTACGTCACCCTGAAGTCCGCGGGTGTCGGTTCGATGAAGGGTCTCTGCCCCTTTCACGACGAACGCAGCCCGAGTTTTCACGTGCGTCCCCAGGTCGGTTTCTACCACTGCTTCGGCTGCGGTGAGAGCGGTGACGTCTACTCCTTTCTGCAAAAGATGGACCATGTCAGCTTCAGCGAGGCCGTCGAACGCCTGGCCGGTCGGGTCGGGCTCGACCTGCACTACGAAGACGGTTCCGGCGCAGCTCCCGACCACGGCAATCGTGCGCGACTGCTCGCTGCCAATCAGGCAGCATCCGATTTCTTCATTGAGCAGCTCGGCAGCGCGGGTGCCGAGGTTGGCCGCGCCTTCCTGGGTCAGCGCGGATTCGACGCCAACGCCGCAACTCGATTCGGGGTGGGGTTCGCCCCGAAAAGTTGGGACGAACTGACCAACCACCTGCGTGGTCGCGGATTCACCACCGAAGAACTCACCCTTTCCGGCTTGGTCTCCGCTGGCGACCGCGGCATCTACGACCGCTTCCGTGGTCGCCTGGTCTGGCCGATTCGCGACATCACCGGGCAGACCATCGGCTTCGGCGCCCGCAAGTTGCTCGACGACGACAAGGGCCCCAAGTACCTCAATACGCCCGAGTCGCCCGTGTACCACAAGGCCCAGGTGCTGTACGGCCTCGACCTGGCCAAACGCGATATCTCGCGCAGCCACCAGGTCGTGGTCGTCGAAGGCTACACCGACGTTATGGCGTGCCACCTGGCCGGAATCACCACGGCCGTCGCTACCTGCGGTACCTCATTCGGGGTCGACCACATCAAGGTGCTTCGCCGTGTGCTCGGTGATGATTCCGGCGTTGGCGAGGTCGTTTTCACCTTCGACCCGGATGCCGCCGGCCAGAAGGCCGCCATGCGCGCTTTCAGCGAGGAGCAGCGGTTCTCCGCCCAAACCTATGTGGCCGTAGGCCCGGAGGGACTCGACCCCTGCGACCTGCGACTGCAACGCGGTGACGACGCCGTACGGCGGCTGGTCGACTCGAAGAAGCCCATGTTCGAGTTCATGATTCGGCAGATTCTCTCTCAGTACAATCTCGACACCGTCGAGGGCCGAACGGCGGCCCTGCGCGCAGCGGCCCCCGTGGTCGGCGATATTCGCGACCCCGTGCTGCGCCCCGGGTATACCCGCGAACTCTCCCGCATGCTGGGAGTCGACATGGGCGAAGTCGCCAGGGCAGTGACGAACGCCCAGTCCGGGGCACGCGCCTCGGCGAGCGGCGGACCGAACGCGCCACGCCACGCCGGCGCGGTCGAAGTTTTGCCCCAGCGGCCGTTTTCGCTGGTCGAATTGCCCGGCGACCCGGTTACCCGGCTTGAGCGCGACGGTCTCATGGCGATGCTTCAGCGACCGACACTGATCGGGCGCGACATTCTTGACAGCGCGGTGCAGACATCCTTTGCGAACACCTCGCTCGCGGTCGTGCGCGACGCCATCGCCGCGAGTCTCGCTCATTTCGAAGCGCCCGACTGGCTCGATCGAGTGGTCTCCGAGGTTCCTGACACCTTCAAGAACCTCGTGCAGGAACTCGCCATGGCCAATCTTCCCGAGCGCACCGAGAAAGACGTCGCCCGTTACGTACGCGACATCACGATCGTGCTCATTGACAAAGACCTGCTCAGGCTCAAGGCCGAATTACTTGGGCGCCTCCAGCGAGCGGATGCCGCCGAGACCGACATGTACCGCACTCTTCAGCGGGAACTCGTGCGGGTCGAGGCCGAGCGCCGAGCCCTCCGCGAGGAATGACCCTGTAACCGGCATTTTTCGTACCCTCGCCAGCAACGCCTGAGCCGCGAATTTCAACCTGCAACACCTGAGCCCGAGTTTTGTTGCAGATCTGTAAAGAAGCTGTGGTTGATCGTTGCGATCTGCGGATTCTGTGCTAATTCTTGGCTAACAGCAATGAACAGCTGCGCTCTTTTCGGGTGCTCCTGATCATAGGACTTCTACAGGAAGAGGACGACGGATATGACATCCGCATTCACTAACGGCAAGCGCGCTCTCGCTGCCACAGCCGGCTTCGCGGTCGCAGCACTAGTACTGTCCGGCTGCGCCGCCGGCGGCGGAGGCGACGGAGGCGACGACGCCGCCTCCACGGGTGGCCCGATCACCATCGGAACCACCGACAAGGTCACCACCCTTGATCCGGCCGGCTCCTACGACAACGGCTCCTTTTCTGTGCAGACCCAGGTCTTCCCATTCCTCATGAGCAGCAAATTCGGGACAGCGGATGTCGAACCTGACATCGCGGTCAGCGCCGAGTTCACAGCGCCCACGGAATACACCGTTGTCCTCAAGCCCGACCTCAAATGGGCCAATGGCAACGCCCTCACCGCAACTGACGTCAAGTTCAGCTTCGACCGCCAGCTCGCCATTGCGTCCGATGTCGGCCCGTCGTCGCTGCTCTACAACCTCGACAGCACGGCTGCCGTGGACGACACCACGGTTGTCTTCACGCTCAAGGCCGGCAACGACCAGATCTTCCCGCAAATTCTGTCCAGCCCCGCTGGAGTCATCGTGGATGAAGACTCTTTCTCCGCAACAGAGGTCACGTCCGACGATGACATCGTTACCGCTGAGGCCTTCGCCGGCCAGTACGTGCTGACAAGCTACGACTTCAACAACCTCCTCTCCTATAAGGCGTACGAGGGCTACGACGGCCTGCTCGGCGCGCCCAAGACGGATGTCATCAACGTCAAGTACTACACCGACGCCTCGAACCTGAAGCTCGACGTGCAGGAAGGCAACATCGACGTCGCGTGGCGCAGTCTCTCGGCGACCGACATCGACGACCTGCGCGGCAATGACGCGGTCAAGGTCGTTGACGGCCCCGGTGGAGAAATTCGCTACATCACCTTCAACTTCAACACGCAGCCCTTCGGTACGACAACCGCTGACGCCGACCCGGCCAAGGCCCTCGCCGTTCGTGCGGCCGTCGCCGACGTTGTTGATCGCGCCGAGCTCGCCGATCAGGTCTACAAGGGCACATACACCCCGCTGTACTCCTACGTTCCCGCCGGAATGACCGGTGCAACCGAGTCGCTCAAGGGTCTCTATGGAGACGGCCAGGGCGGACCGGACGTCGAGAAGGCCAAGGCCGACCTCGCTGCAGCCGGCGTGACCACACCGGTCGCACTCAACCTGCAATACAACGCCGACCACTACGGCCCCGGCTCGAGCGACGAATACGCGCTGATCAAGGACCAGCTGGATGCCTCCGGCCTGTTCACTGTCAGCCTGCAGTCGACCGAGTGGGTGCAGTACTCCAAGGACCGTGTCGCCGACGTGTATCCCGCTTACCAGCTCGGCTGGTTCCCGGACTACTCCGACGCTGACAACTACCTGGCACCGTTCTTCGCCGAGGGCAACTTCCTCAAGAACCACTTCGACGATGCCGACGTTACTGCCCTGATCCAGAAGCAGGCCGTCACAACCGACCCCGCGGAGCGCACCGCGCTCATCGAAGAGATCCAGAACAAGGTGGCGGCCCAGCTGTCGACAGTGCCGCTGCTCCAGGGCGCCCAGGTTGCCATCACCGGAACAGACATCACCGGAACCGGGGACACGCTCGATGCGTCGTTCAAGTTCCGTTACGGCGCGCTGGCCAAGGGCTAGACCGTACAGCGACTAGAGTTTTCTCTAGTTTGATCACCGGGGGTGTTCAGCGACACGATCGCTGGATGCCCCCGATTCTTTGTGCAAATGTGAGGTAGTAATGACCACTGTGGCGATGAAGCCGCCCGTTCCGGCGGCTGGGCGTAGTCCCAAGAAGAAATCCAACCCGGGCGGTGGAATAGGCCGTTACCTTCTCATACGATTCCTGCTCATCTTCCCCACCATTTTCATCCTGGTGTCGATGGTGTTCTGGCTCATGCGCACGACGGGTGACCCGATCACCGCCGCCCTCGGCGGCAAGCTGGGCCCTGATCAGCTCGCCGTACTCATCCACGAAGCCGGCTACGACCGACCGATCATTATTCAGTACTTCGAATACCTCGGCCAGGTCTTCACCGGCAACTTCGGAACGACCATCAGCACGAATCGTCCCGTTTCTGAAGTGCTCTTCACCTACGGATCCGCGACGGCCGAGCTGGTGTTCTACGCGCTCATCGTGGCCTTCATTGTCGGTATTCCGCTCGGCATGGTCGCCGCATACTGGCGCGACAAGGCGCCGGACGCTTTCCTGCGTGTCTTCGCAATCCTCTGCTACGCCACCCCGGTATTTTTCGCCGGGCTTCTTCTCAAGCTCATCTTCGCGGTTTGGCTCAAGGTGCTGCCGGTGGCTGGCCGCGCGACGGTCGGTTCGGAATTGGAGATGCAGTTTCTGCCGGATAAGACCGGCATCTATTTCATCGATGCATTGAAGACCGGTAATCCTGCGGTGTTCGGGGATGTCCTACTACACGCAGTGCTGCCCGCATTGGCACTCGGACTTCTCACCGCCGGCGTGTTTCTGCGCCTCGTGCGCACGAACGTCATCGGCACGCTGGGAACCGAGTACGTCACCGCCGCTCGCTCGCGCGGTGTCAACGAGTTCCGCCTGGTCAGCAAGCACGCCTACCGACCTGCCCTCATCCCCATCATCACCGTCATCGGATTGCAGGTGGCGCTGCTTCTCGGCGGTGCCGTGCTCACCGAGACCACCTTCGAGTGGAAGGGCCTCGGCTTTATGCTCATCGAATTTATCAAGGCCCGCGACTTCGTGGCCGTGCAGGGCATCGTCGCGCTGCTCGCCGTCATCGTGGCCCTTTCCAACTTCATTGTGGACATCATTGCCGCGCTCATCGACCCGAGAGTGCGGTACTAGCCATGACTATTGACACCCACGCCCATAAAGCTCCGCTCTGGACCCGGCTGCCCGTCGTGCATCAAGTCCGCCAGAGCATCGGTCTGCAACGCGGCATGCTCGTGGTCGGCCTCGTCATTACCGGCATCTTCATCTTGACCGCAATCTTCGCTCCACTGCTCGCGCCCTACGGCTACAGTCAGCTGCGCGGTGACAATGGCACCTTCGGCGCCCAACAGGCGCCCGGAGGGGAACATCTGCTCGGCACCACCGTCGGCGGCTACGACGTGCTCTCCCGCGTCATCTGGGGCTCGCAGACCGCGATCACCGTGATGGTCATCGCCGTCGTCCTGTCGATCTTCGCTGGCGTGGCTCTGGGACTCGTCTCCGGCTACTTCGGCGGCTGGCTCGACCGGGTGCTCGTCGTCATCTGCGATGCCGTCTACGCCTTCCCGGCGCTGCTGCTCGCGATCGTCATGGGTATTGTCATCTCCGGCGGCCGCTCCGGCCTGTGGGGCGGAATCTTCGCTGCCGCGATCTCGATTACCGTCGTTTTCATCCCGCAGTACTTTCGGGTAATTCGCGCCGAAACGGTTCGGATCAAGGCCGAGGCCTACGTGGAGTCCGCCCGGGTGCTCGGGGCCAGCAACGGACGCATCATGTTCCGCCACGTACTGCGCAACGCCACCCGCACACTGCCGCTTATCTTCACGCTCAACGCGTCGGAGGCCGTACTCACTCTGGCCGGCCTCGGTTTCATCGGCTTCGGAATCGAACCCTCGTCGGCAGCCGAGTGGGGCTACGACCTGAACAAGTCCCTCTCCGACGTCACCAGCGGCATCTGGTGGACCAGCTTGTTCCCCGGACTCGCCATCGTGCTCGTCGTTCTCGGCATCACCCTGGTCGGCGAGAGCCTCAATGACCTGGCCGACCCACGCCTTCGCAGCCGGCGTGCCCCGGGCAAGACCTCGGTGGCGCCGGTCACTCCGGCCGAGGTGCGTTCTCTGGCCGGACCCATCGACACCAGCGGAAACTTCAGTTTTCAGAGCACTCCGCGAATACGACCAGACGGATTGGAATCCATCTCATGACCGACGTCGTACGCATCGACAACCTCAATGTGACCTTTGCCACCGATGGCGGCGCGGTGAAAGCCGTCGACGGGGTCACGCTGCGCGTCGCGCCCGGCGAGGTGCTCGCCATTGTCGGGGAGAGCGGCAGCGGCAAGACCGTCACGGCGAAGACCATCCTGGGCCTGCTCCCGGAAACCGCCATCGCCCACGGCGCCGTCATCCTGAGTAGCAAAGACGGCGCCGACTCCAACGACGTTCTCGCTGTCAGTAAGCAGAAGTTGCGCCTGCTGCGTGGAACGGACGTTTCCATGGTGTTCCAGGAGCCGTCCACGGCCCTGAACCCCGTCTTCACCGTCGGCTGGCAGATCGCCGAGGGCATTCGCGCCCACGGTGAATTCACTAAGAAGCAGGCACGCGCCAAGGCGATCGAAATTCTGGGCCGGGTCGGCATCCCCGACCCGGAAAGCCGTGTCGACTACTATCCGCACCAGTTCTCCGGCGGTCAGAAACAGCGAGTCGTCATCGCCATGGCCCTCGTGCTCGATCCAGGGCTGATCGTCGCCGATGAACCGACTACCGCCCTCGACGTGACGGTTCAGGCCGAGATTCTCGACCTACTGCGGCGCTGCCGCGACGAGTTCGGCACTGCGATTGTGCTGATTACCCACAACATGGGCGTGGTCGCCGACCTCGCCGACCGAGTGGTCGTCATGTACGAGGGCAAGATTGTCGAAGAGGCCCCCGCTCGGGCGCTGTTCTCGAATCCGCAGCACGACTACACCAAACGACTGCTCGGCTCGGTGCCGCACGTCGGTCAGGGCACGGCGCGGGCTACCGCGCGGCTCGAGGCTCGCGAGACTGACTGGGCAGCATCCACGCCGGTCATTGTCGCCGACAACCTGAAAATTCAGTACCCGGGTCGGCTTGGTAAACCGGGTTTCACCGCCGTCGACGGCGTGAGCTTTAACATCCGTCCCGGCGAGGTGCTCGGCCTGGTCGGTGAGAGCGGATCGGGCAAGACCACGATCGGTCGTGCCATGGCCGGATTGACTCGGGTGACCGGTGGATCCCTCACCGTTCTCGGTCACGAGATGCACGGATTCAAGGAACGCACCTTCAAGAAGGTGCGCAGTGACATCGGTTTCGTCTTTCAGGACCCGGCGTCGAGCTTCAACCCGCTGCTCACGATCGCTGAATGCGTGGCCGAGCCGCTCGTCGTACACGGGCGAGCCGCCAATCCCCGGGCTGCCCGTCAACGCGTCAACGAGCTGCTCGAGGCGGTGCAGTTGCCGCGCGCGTTCGGTGATCGCTACCCGCACGAGCTCAGCGGTGGCCAGCGTCAGCGCGCGAGCCTGGCCCGCGGACTCGCGCTGGAGCCGAGCCTGCTCATCGCGGACGAGCCCACCAGCGCTCTCGACGTGTCGGTGCAGGCCAAGGTGCTCGAGCTCTTCGCCGAGTTGCAGAAGGAGTTCGGTTTTGCGGCGTTGTTCATCAGCCACGATCTCGCCGTTGTCGATATTCTTGCTGACCGCATTGCCGTGCTGTACAAGGGCAAGCTGGTCGAGGAAGGCACCGGTGCCGAAGTGCTCGGTGCCCCGAAGGATCCCTACACCCAGCGGTTGCTCGCCTCGCTGCCGGTTCCGGATCCGGCGGCGCAGGCTCTGCGGAGGGATGAACTCCGCATTCTGCGTGCGGCGGGATAGAACCTATGAGCCCTGGCGCAGCATCCGTTTCCCCGATCCAAACGAGCGATCTGACCATTGAATACCCGCCGCACGGGGCGAGCCCAGCATTTGTCGCGGTGCACGGGTTCACCCTGCGCATCGCGCCGGGCGAGGTGGTGGGGCTGCTTGGCGAGAGCGGTTCCGGCAAGAGCACCCTCGCCCGGGTGCTGTCCGGCGACGCCTTCGTGAGTGAGGCAGCAGGCATCCGCCCGCAAATCACCGGGGGAGAGGCGACCGTGCTCGGGTTCGGTCTGCGCCGCATCAGCAAGCGCAAGCTGGGCCGGCTCACTTTCGGGGTCGGACTGCTGGCCCAGGACGCCGCAGACACCCTGCCGTCGACCATGACGGTGGCCGAGATTGTGGCCGAGCCGGTGCTCGAACGAGATCGGCGCTACAACCGTCGCGCGCTAGGTGCCCGGGTGGCCACCATGATCGACGCGGTGCGTCTGCCGTTGGCCGTTCTCGGCCAATATCCGTATGAGCTCTCCAGCGGTCAGCGACAGAGAGTGGCGCTGGCCCGGGCGCTCGTGTTCGGCCCGGCGCTGCTGATCGCTGACGAGCCCACAGCGGGCGTTGACGTGTTGGTGCGTGACGCCGTGATTGACCTGATCAGCGAGTTGCAGCAGGAACGATCCTTCTCCGCGTTAGTGATTAGCAGCGACCTGGCCGTACTCCAGCGCGTCACCAGTCGTATCGGGGTCATGCACCAGGGCGTGCTGGTCGGTCTAGGCACCATCGACGACGTTTTTCGAGACCCCTGGCACCCGTACGTCCGTGGACTCGCCGCAGCCTTGCAGCCTCCAGCAGACACTGCCGTTGTCGAACATGTGGCCAGCGTCAGGATTGGCGATATCACCGATGAAACGGGGTCCGGGGGCGGGAAGTGATCCGAGTCGCGACCGATCGCATCCGCTGTGAAGCCTGATCGGTCGCGACCGGTCCGACACGCCCGACCGGCTTTTGGCGCACCAGACTGCTCAATTGTTGTCGATGGCCCACGTTTCGAGGCCTGTAAGGGCTTTTAGTCGGTCAAAATGAGAATTCAGAGCCGCTCGGCAGTCATCGTGGTTTTGGCACGACAAGAAACCTTGGTAAAGTAGCAACGCTGTTCCAGTATTCCTCGATAGCTCAATTGGCAGAGCAGCGCACTGTTAATGCGCAGGTTCTTGGTTCGAGTCCAAGTCGGGGAGCGAAAGGCCACTCAGGGCTCCACCCCGGGTGGCCTTTTTTGTCGGTACATTTTGTTTCGACCGAAGATTCTCTCCTAATTCTCAAAGTGCGCCATAGTTTCGGCACAAGAAACGGCGGTCAGTAGTGGATTTCTCGCAACTTCTGGTACCGGCACTCGGCGTACTCTCCGGAGCACTGCTCGTGTTGTGGACCATCTCCTGGCTGCGCTCACGTCGGGTCTTCTTCGATCGCAATGCCGCTGAACGTGGGCGTATCGAACTGGAACTCTCCCTCGCCGAGCAACAGGGGCGCCTGGCCATCATTCGGGAGCTGCAGGATGGTGCCGTGCTCACCATCGCCCGCCTCGTCACGCGAGCCGAGGGCGCCCGCTACACGGCCGAGAGCGACCCCTCAACGGCCGTGCGCGCCGCCACAGCGCTCGTTGATGATGGCCGGGTCGCACTCGCCGATATGCGCCGCGTGCTGACAATCGTGCGCGAAGGCGAAACCGTTGGGGCCGTGCAGCCAGGCCCGCAGTCCACCCGCGACCTGTTTCGCGTGATGCGCGACGCCGGACTCGTGGTCAGTTTCATCGAATTGGGCGAACGATTCGCGCTCAAGGCGGGCGCCGAGCTGGCCATCTTCCGAATTCTGCAGAGCGCCCTGTCAAACGCGCTCAAGCACGGTGGCGTCGGTACCGAAGCGCGCGTGTCGTTTACCTGGACGAGGGACGGCCTGCAGCTGCTGGTCGACGATGACGGGATCCGCGCGGCAGCCCGTCGGGACGGCAAGGAAACCGGCGAACAGGCCGCACGCACCCCGTACACGATCGAGGATGACCTCAAGGCCCTCAGCGAGAGCATCGCCGGCCCGGGCATCACACAGATGCGGGAGCGAGCGCAGCTCTTCGGCGGTGTCTTCAACGCCGGAACGGTACCCGGGCTGGGCTTTTCGGTGTCGGCCGTGTTCCCGTCCCTGCGCTTTCACAACGGCGTGCACGGCGTAGACCTCAGTCGGTGACTTCGGCACCGCTCGCAGAGCCTGCCACCCATCCCGAAGCCGAGGCACACCAGCAACGCCTGGCCATTCGTGAAGGTGTTGCCGTTGGGCTCGCCACCGCGGCCTACGGCGTGTCTTTCGGGGCGTTGTCGGTCGCAGCGGGTCTGGAAATCTGGCAAACCAGCTTCATCAGCATCGTCATGTTCTCCGGAGGCTCCCAATTCGCCCTCATCGGTGTGCTCGCCGCTGGCGGCGTCGCTGCCGGCCCGGCGGCCATCGCCAGCGCGGCGCTGCTCGGCGTGCGCAACGGCATCTACGGTGTGCGCACCGCACCGATCATCGGCCCGGGCGTCTGGAAACGCCTGGCTGCGAGCTGGATCACCATTGACGAATCCACCGCGGTCGCCCTCGCCCAACCGACCCCACGCAGCCGGCGCGTCGGATTCTGGGTCACCGGCCTCGCCGTCTTCATCGGGTGGAACATCACGACGTTAATCGGAGCGTTAATCGGTGATGCCGTCGGCGATACCCGGGCGTATGGGCTCGACGCTGCCGCGGCAGCGGCCTTCGTGGGCCTGCTCTGGCCTCGCCTCAAGCGGATGCAGGCGGTCGCGGTGGCCGTCGCAGCCGCGGTCGTCGCCGCGACGCTGACCCCTCTAGTCATGCCGGGACTGCCCGTGCTGATCGCAGCCCTCGTCGCGGTGGTAGTCGGCCTGTTCAACTGGCTGGGCGGTTCGACCGACGCGAGTGCGGCATCCGCCCGATCGGGGTTGCGCTTATGACCGTGTGGCAGATCATCATTTTGGCGTCTATCGCCGTGCTCGCGCTCAAGCTGGTCGGGTATCTGGTGCCGCCAGCCCTGCTGCAGAAACCCACTCCCTCCCGCATCGCCGACCTGCTGACGGTGGCTTTGCTGGCGGCGCTCATTGCCGTGCAGACGCTGGGCAGCGGGCAGGCACTCACCGTGGATGCGCGCATCCCCGCCGTTATCGTCGCCGCCGGGTTGTTTGCGATCAAAACACCGTTCATTGTCGTGGTGCTGGTCGCGGCGCTGGTGGCGGCCGGCCTGCGCGCGCTGACCTAAACTCGCGCTCGCCTGCTAGCCCTCGAGGTTGTCGACGCCGGGGGTCCAGCTCAGGCCGGGCACGCCCCAACTCTTCTTACGTTCGACTTTTGCGGCCATCTTCGCGTAAACGTGCTCGAGGCGATCAACATACAGGGTGCCGTCGAGGTGGTCGTACTCATGCTGAAAGATACGGGCGAGCCAGCCGTCCGCTCGAATCTCAAAAGGTTGTTGCTCGACGTCAACGGCCCGCAAAATGGCCGACCCTGCCCGTTTCAGTGGAAACCGCTCGCCCGGAAATGACAGGCATCCTTCGTCTTCGTCGACATCTTCGTCGTCAACGGGCTCGGCCGACACCGGTGTGATCCATAGTTCCGGGTTGATCGCGACGCCACGCCACGCCACATCGTCGTCGTCCTGGTAGCTGTAGGTGAAGATGCGCAGCCCGACACCCACCTGCGTGGCGGCAAGACCGACTCCCGGCGCAGCATCCATCGTCTCGAACATGTCTCGCACCAACTCGCGCAAATCGTCGTCGAAATCGACGACGGGAGCGGCGGGGGAGTGGAGAACGGGGTCACCTGAAATTACTATCGCGCGTACGGCCATTTCTCCAGAATATCGTCAAGCTTGTCGATAGGGTCGTCAAGTGACCTCTGACCTAACCGATCTGGCGACGGAAATTGCCATTGATCCACGGCAGGCCATCGGGATTCCGCTGGCCTTGGTCGGCGCCGTATTTCTCTCCCTCGGTGCTCAATTTCAGCATCGCGGCGTGAATAAGGTCGAGGCGCTCACTGGATCGGTCACCGGCGGGCTCAGCGTGCGCCAGCTGACCCGGCTGCTGGCCCGGCCGTCCTGGGTATTCGGCTCGCTGATGCTCGGCCTGGCCGTTGTGTTCCAACTGACCAGCCTTGCCTTCGCGCCCATCATTGTCGTACAGCCGCTTGGGGCGGTCGCCCTCGTCATCACCGCTGTTTTAAATGCCAGAGTCAGCAAGGTCAAGCTCAATCGTGCCAGCGTTATTGCCATCTCCATGTGCGTGGGCGGGGTAGGCCTGTTCGTGACAGTGGCCGCGTTCACCGCGGTCGACAAGCCGGTCACCGACCAAAACCTGGTGACAATTCTCATCGTTCTCGCGTTCGTTCTGCTGGCCTTTGCGCTTGCCTTCGGGTTTCTGCGCCGTCGGTCGCAGGCAATTTTCTACATTCTCGGTGCCGGTGTGCTCTACGGATTCGTTGCGACGTTGGCCAAGGTCGTCATCAATCGCACCCAGCACGGAAACTTTGAGTGGCTCACTTTGACGTGTGTGCTCGGTCTACTGCTCGCCGCCGTGCTGGGGGCGTACTTCGTGCAGAACGCCTACGCCTCTGGCCCACCGGATCTCGTGATTGCCGGGCTCACCGTGGTCGACCCGCTCGTCGCTGTAGGCATTGGAATCGTCGTGCTTGGCGAAGCCAGCCAGGCACCGCCCGCAGCTGCGGTCGCGTTTGTCGTGGCGGGGGCGATCGCCATTTGGGGTGTATTTCTGCTCGCGCGCTACCACCCCCAACTCGACCGCTGAATCGTCAAAAATTTTGGGCCGCCACGGTGCGGGACACCGCGTAATGGGCACGGTTTAGAATAGGGTTCGAGTGCAACGCGTCATGATCAGCGAATGCACCCAAGATTTCCTGCCGGATGATGATCCCGGCCCAACAACGTAGGGACTACTCCACTTGTCAGATTCGACCGACTCGCTGAGCAGCCTAACCCCGGGCGATGCGCCCGAGCGCAACGGGGGTGCGCCGGACGAAAAGCCGCGGATTCGTGTTCTCATCGCCGCCGATACCTTTGCACCCGATGTAAACGGTGCTGCTCGATTTGCCGAGCGACTGGCCGCCGGCCTGGTGGCACGCGGCCACGAGGTTCAGATCATGGCGCCGGCGCCGTCGCGCAAGCACGGCAGTGGGACCGAAATGCACGAGGGACAGCCGATGGTGGTGCATCGCCTGCACAGCTGGCGCTGGTACCCGCACGATTGGTTACGCTTCGCCCTACCCTGGCTGGTTCGCGGTGAAAGCCGGCGCATTCTCGACTCTTTCCATCCCGACGTCGTGCACTTTCAATCCCACATCAACGTCGGCCGCGGCGTATCGATCGAAGCGGCCAAGCGCAACATTCGCATGGTCGGCACGAATCACTTTATGCCCGAGAACATGGTGAAGTTTTCCCTCGTACCAGTCGGCTTTCAGGATCGTGTCATCAAGGCCGCCTGGCGAGCTGCCCGGCGCACCTTCGGCCGTGCCGCAGCCGTGACTACCCCGACCAGACGTGCCGCCCAGTTTCTGGAGAAATACACCGGTCTCACCGGTGTCCATGCGATTTCCTGCGGAATCGACGCCGACAACTACGCACCGAACTTCGAGCCGCGCACGACGAACCGAATTCTGTTCGTCGGTCGAGTCACGGGAGAGAAGCAGATCGACGTCCTACTGCAGGCGGCAGCGCTGCTGTCACCCGACCTCGACGCCCGGATCGAGATTGTCGGCGGGGGCGACCAGAAACGCAACCTGGAGCACCTGGCCGATACCCTCGGGATCCGCTCGCGTGTCACGTTCACCGGTTATGTGACGGATGACGAGCTGCGCGCGGCGTACTCACGGGCTACGGTTTTCGCCATGCCGTCCATTGCCGAGCTGCAGAGCATCGCCACGATGGAGGCCATGGCGTCGGGATTGCCGATTGTGGCCGCCAATGCCATGGCGCTTCCACACCTCGTGCATGACCAGGCCAACGGGTACCTGTTCAAGCCGAGCGACGCGCAGGATCTCGCGGACAAACTGACCATGGTGCTCACGGCGTCGCCGGAACACCTGGAGGCACTCAAGCGGGAGTCGCTCAAGCTCATCGCTGCACACGATATCAAGCGCACTTTAAACACCTTCGAATGCCTGTATCGTGGGGAGCCGGTGAGCGATCTGGTCACCAACGGGGCCTCCTCGCAGACGCCGGAATAGTCACGTAATTGTGGGTGCGACCGTTCGGTCGTTCCCTTTTTGGGGCGGTAGCTCAGCTGGTTAGAGCAGCGGACTCATAATCCGTCGGTCCCGGGTTCAAGTCCCGGTCGCCCTACTGTAATTAGATTCGATCAGTGTTTTTATCCGGCACAATGGCCGAGATTTGATGATAAGAATATCGGTCCCGGATTCAAGTCCCGGTAACCGCGAAAAAACAGCACCTGATCAAGCCTTCTGTTCGCCCGCGAACGAGTCAAACTCGGTGAATATCGCTTCGGTCCTGGATTCGAGTCCCCACACCGTTTGTGGAAATCCGGCTGATCAGGAATTTTCTGTCGGCAGAGGCGCGACGGGATTTGACGCGGTTAACGTTTATTCGACGTTTATTCCGAAATATTGCCTATTATGGGCGTTTACGCAAAAGGTGCTCGACCAATCTCGAGTGGCATCGAGTGGCATCGAGTTGCACCGATTGCTTTCGGTCGAAGGGGACTAAACGCTTTCTCGCGTGTGGCAGTGATCCGAACTACTCAACGGGCATGCACGCCGAGTAGTTCAGCGTGCATGCCCATGTGCACGAGTTCGTGGGCGTTCTTAGATAACCGCTAAGGAAGCGATGATGGCTGGACGACCACGACTGCCGATCAGCACGTTCGGTGCGATCAAGACCACGACGCTTGGCATCCGGCAGTACCGGGCGCAGACGTGCTTCCGCGATTGGGACGGCCGAACTCGGCAGGTCACCGCGGTCGGTTTCAGGCGCAACGCGGCGCAGGCAGCGCTCAAGGTCGGCCTGGCCGCACGCCTGCCCGGCGGCGGTATCGGCGACTCGCTGACTGCGCCTTCACCCTTCCCGGCGCCTGCCCACGCGTGGCTTGAGGATGTGACGCTCGACGTTGACCGTTCCCAAGGAACGAAAGACACCTACCAGCGCCAGGCGCGTGGACTCGTGCTCCCGTTCTTCGAACACTTCCCTGTGCGCGAGGTGACGGTGGGCCGGATCGAGCGATTCCTGAGGGAGCAGCGAGCGCGGTCATATCCTCGAGCGAAGCACTCCCGCACCATCCTCGGCATGATCTCGGCGTTCGCGGTACGGCGCGATGTTTCATAACTACCGGTCAGTACCGTTATTCAGCTAGGACGTATGCGCCGTTGTTATTAAAATCGTCGCGCAGCGAGATTCGGGTGATCTGGAATGGCGAAAAAGGGGAGTGGTGATACGTCCTAGGGTTTCGAGACGGTTGAAGCGTCGAAATAGTGTGGCGGTTATGGCATCTGAGGGGGCATCTTTGATGGGCGGGTCAAACGCGACACCTTCTGATACATCGACGTCAGCACGAAATCCTGTTCTCGACGCCTAGGTCCGCAACATGCCATCGGTGGGCCGAGGCCTTGAGGTCGATGTTGCCCCGCGCAATAGAATCGGAAAGACGCTGCGACGAAGGAGACGAATGAACGAGCTGGAGCATCGGGTTCGGGCACTGTGGACGTTGTTCGAGCCGATCCACGCGGTGACGTATTTCTCGCCGGAGGCGAGGGAGGCGTTCGCAGATATCGGACTCACCCGTTACTGGGACGGATACTTCGCCGGTCGCGCCGCCCCGCTCGGGGCCGTGACCGCCGGGCCGGTGGTGGCGATCTTCAGTGGGTTCGCTCCGTTCTTGGTCGAACGGGTGCTGCCGGCTGTGTGGTCGACGGTGACGTCGGACCGGGTCCTTGACGCGCGGTCTCGGGGTGCAGCAGTGACGCTGCGAAACCTCGTGCCCGACGAACGATCTGTCACCGAAGCGGCTGACGTACTTGCCCAGGCTGCGGCTCGTATCGACACCATAGGCCGACCACTCGCGGCGGCGAACAGCGCTCTGCCGGTGGAGTCGGATCCGTATCGCCGTCTCTGGCAAGCCGCGGCCACTCTTCGCGAGCATCGCGGAGACGGGCATGTGATCGCACTGGTCGAGGGAGGGATCGCGGGCATCAGCACCATCGTGTTGCGCAGCGCGGTCGACATCGACGCGACGAGCGTGCGAAAGGCGCGTGGCTGGACGGAGGAACAGTGGGCAATCGAAGTCGACGAGCTCTCGGCCCGCGGGCTACTGGCCGGCCAGGGCCAGATCACCGAGAAGGGCACAGCGGCACTCGATCGTGCCGAGCAGGTGACCAACCGCTTGGCCGTCCATCCGTGGAGGGGAGTGACCGACGACGAGATCGCGGATGTCGCCCGAACGCTGGCGCCCATCGCAAGAGCGTGCCAAACGGTCTTTCCATTTCCGAACCCGATCGGCATGCCCCAGCCGTGGGACCCGAATCTCGACCCGAACGCGTCCTCCGTCCCGACGTCGCCGCGCGCGAATTGAAAAGGTTCATCGACGGGGACGGATCATGATTCGTTTGGGGCGGATCGGCGTCCCGGTCACCGTTCCTCGCTTCGAATATCGGAAACCGTGCGTTTCGGCGCGGTGGGTGCTCAAGTCCGTCAATTGCTTGGCCTGGCTCTACGATTGGGAACACACGACTGGCGCGGGTAGAGAACTACCCGGGAGTGGAGTCGAGAACATCATCCGCCTGGGCGTTCTCCGCATCGAACGCGGAAAACGTCACGACAGCACAGCTGATGGACGGTACGGGCCTCGCGGAAGAGACCTTCGCGCGGATCACCGAAGGCGCAGCCCAGTTTCTAGCAGTCGTCGGTCAACGCCCGTGTTTGGTCACCGTCCTGGTGGGGGATGATCCGTCTTCACACGTGTACGTGCGGATGAAGGCCAATCGCTCAGGCAAGGTCGGCATCGAGTCCCGACGTATTGACCTCCCGCAAACGACGACAACGGAAGAGCTCGTTGCAGTCTTGAAAGACCTATCGGACGACCGGTCAGTGGACGGAATCCTGCTGCAACACCCGGTCCCCGGACAGATCGACGAACGTGCCGCATATCTCGCCGAATACGCGTGCTTCGCGGACGATGCCATCTGCCGAGTCCTGCACTGCCAGCCCGGCGACACCCTGGTCTGAGATGACGACCAGCCCGCAGCCTCCTGATTCCCAGAAGAGTCCCGCAAGGGGTTCGGCAGCGTGCGTCATCATTCGGTGTCCGCTGGCACCGGGAAGGTGGAGGACCTCGAAACTGACGTCGAAGTCCCCAACCTCGGGGTGGTGGAAGCGCTTGATACCGCTCACGCATTGTTGGACCGGGTGCTTCGTCCACATCGCAGCGAAGTCGGGGCTCTTGAGCGTGAGTTCGCCGATGAGTTAGGTCAGTTCGGCGTCGTCCTGGTGTTGTGCGGCGATGAACCGCAACGATGCCACGGCGAGGGAGGCCTCGTCACGCCAGTTGCGATAGAGGTCTTTCGTGTGGGGGTCGAGGAAGAGCATCCGGGTGAGGTTTGGCCGATCGAATGGCCGGCTTGGCGCGTCTAAGTCGGTGTGCCCGGCGACGAGCAGATGCCCGAGCGGGTTCCAGGCCAGGACTTCGTTCCTTCGGCCCATGATCACGGTCGGAACATTGGCCATGGCGCTCAGAAGACGTATGGTGCCGGGCGTTGCCTGGTCGGGTTTGCTAGGCGCAGTTGCCGTCATCGGTTGGTCTCACAAGTCCTCATTTATGCCGACTACTTTCGCGCCGCGGACACTGCTATTTTTGCGCACACAGCGACCGAGAGTCGCCCCGCCAGAGCCTTCATTCAAGGTGAAGGACATGATCGAAAAGGGAGTTCCCTGTCATGAAAATTTCGTGCCCCTTCTGCCATTCAGAGGCGACCCTTACTCCGAATCCCGCTCACGACGAGCGTCCCTCACTACCGAATTACCTCCTAACCTGTTCCGGATGTCAGCGCACCAACGTGCAGCGCGATCCGGTTCACCAGCCCCGGATATCGGCCAGAATCCTCGTCCCGTCCCACCAATTCGGCTAACCGCTCGCAACTCACAAACACGGTCCGGCGCCAATATTCGGGTCTGAGTAGTACTGGAACGAAACGTCCGCTAAGGGCTTGGTCGTTCAGACTTGGATGTTCGTATCACTGATGCGGAAGGAAGCGACCATGACCGGCCGGAATGGTCAAAAGACATCAAAAGACAGTGCCGCGCAGCGGCTCCGCTTAGGTCGGTCTGAGGGCGGCCACGCCGCCGTTCCATTGTGGCGGGAGAGGGCTGTGACTGCGCCGCTGCTTCCGTTGTGATGCCCGCCAGGGCTGTCTTCCGGGGTGGGCGGTGTGAGACGTGGACGTCGGCGGCTGACACCTAAGCGGACACCTAACGGTTCTCCAAAGGCAGCGAATTTGTCGCCGTAGGGCTGGTCGGCTGGGTGCGACGCAATCGCTGCTGCGCGAAGCCTTCGACCCAAACCGGGCCCTTCCGAATGCCCGTGCCGGACTGAGCGGAAACCACGCCAGGCGACTGCTTGAGCTCGTGAGGCCTCCATGTGCTCCGGGCTCCCTAGGACCGACCTCTGATGCGTTGCCCCTCGCGTTCACGGCACTCGCCCGGCCGTGAACAGACACGCAATCATGGGTAGGCTCGACGAGGCGCGTTTGCAGAACTTGTTGACGTTCCGCTCGGCGGGCAATGTCCCGTCGCGCTCGGCTTGAACGTGAAGGAAACACCGTGTCTGATCACGCAAGAATCAAGGGGCACACCGTGACCCGCACCGTGCACATCGAAGCCTCGCGTGCGCGCGTTTGGAAGGCCCTGACCGACCCCGAGGTGATGGTCAAGTGGTTTGGCGACGGTGTGGGGTTCACCGCGCTCGAGCCCGGTGCAACTGGCAGCATCCACTGGGATGACTACGGCAGCTTCCCGATCGAAATCACCGAGGTCGTACCCGACGGCTCGTTCGGCTTCCGTTGGTCGGGAATCCCCGCCGAACAGCTCGACGAGTACTCGACGCACGTGCGCTTCACCATCGCCGATGCTGGTTCCGGGACGGATGTCACCGTGATCGAATCGGGCTTCGATACACTGCCCGGCGGCACCCGCTACCGTCGCGAACGTCTTGAGCAAAACCGAGAGGGCTGGGACGTCGAACTCGACGAGCTCGCGATCCTATTCGCCGGTGTCACTGATTAGTTCACGATTACGGGGGAGTCACTCGACGAGTTGGCCACGTTGCTCGGCCGGTAGAGGACTATTTGGCGGAGCGCAGAGGATGTAGTTCCCCACCAATGAGGACTTCCTTGACTCAATAGCCGAGTTCGTCGGGCTACGAACCATACACGGGCCGAAGCGACTTCAGGAACGATTGAAAGCACTGAAGCACTGAAGCACTGAAGCACTGAAGCACTGATGCGCTGTTGCGCTGCGGGCCTTCCTGCACCATACGACCGCTACCCGCCAGCACACCTTCATCGCGGAGCTTGCGCCATTCGGTGATCTGCGAGAAGTAGATCCGCTGCTCCCGCAAGTACGCACCGCCTGCGCTGTTCTGGATGGCGGCCGCGTAGGCGGCCAGGTGATCAAGTTTCTGTGCCGGGGTAAACGACCTTTCTCCAGGTCGGACCGCCGGCTCGGAGTCCGGGACTACTCATTTGACTATCGTCGAGTACGGCGATCAGAGACGGGCTGGGCATGGTGGTGGTTTCCGGGTTCTCGCCCTACGTCATGCGGCGGACTTGCTGGTAGCTACCTTCCTCACCCAACCCTGACACGCAGGGGTGGACACCAATCGGGTCGCGCTCTCGGTGACGCTCGTCGATGGCGACGGTCTGCCTGGCGCGAAGATCGAGTTCGTCGCTGACGAAAACTCTCGGGCCCTGCGTTGATGGCGACTGCGCGGCGGTCGGTTTCACTTGGGTGAAACATTCGACGACAGGCGACTTTGACGGCATGGGGATAAAGCCATAATATGAGTTTGCAACTCACATACTGAGTTCTCAACGATGAGGAGAAGCGCTATGGACGACTGGGTAGTAATCGCGGTGACCGCTGGGGTGATCGTCGCAATGGTCGTGTTGATCGTCAAAGTGCACCTGAACCCGGCCGTGGCGCTGGTCATCGGGGCCGGCGCCATTGCTCTGGTCGCCAGCGGAGACGTAACGCAAACGGCGAGCATCGTCACCGTTGGATTCGGCGAGATCATGGCCGAGATCGGCCTGCTCATCGCCTGGGGCGTGCTGATCGGCGCCATTTTGAGCGAGGCAGGAGCCATCCAGCGTCTGGTAGACGGGCTCCTGCGCATCTTCGGCGCCCGTCGGGTGCCCTACGCGTTTGCGACAACTCTCGCCGTGGCCCTGCCGTCAATTTATATCGACGTTCTGCTCGTCATGAGCGCACCCTTGGGGCGACGGATGGCGGCACGACTCGGTCGCACGGGTACCGCCCGAGTCGCTACCGCCATCGCCGTGGGACTCGAATGCGGCCTCGTCATGATCGTGCCAGGCGTGGGCGCCCTCGCCTTGGCGGGCCTTCTCGGCGTGCCGTTGGGCATGATGCTGCTCGTTGGCGTGGTGGTCACCGTGCCGACAATCCTGCTCACACTCCTCGTGATGTATTTCGCCTTCGACCGCGGCTTCTGGAATCCCGAGCGCGATGAATCCGTAACCATCATCGACACGGAGGCTGACGAAGACGCCGACGATGAGTATCCCAACCGGCCGGCGACGGGCTATACCTCGGCCATCGCCACGGTTGGCGCCCCGCCCCGCGCGCGAACCCGTATGCAGCAGTCGACACGTGAGCCCGCTTTGGCGCTGCTCTTCGCGCCCATGATCGTGTCGCTGCTGTTCGTTGCCACCGGCGCGATTGTGCAGGCGACGGATGCTGACCTCGGCCCGATCAGCATCGTCTTCGAGCCGGTCTTCGCCCTGCTGGTCGGGCTACTCGGCACGAGCCTCGTTGCGCGGCTCACCATTGGTGCCGAAAGAGTCAACAAGGCCGTCTCCCGCGGGTTTCGGGAGTCGGGCCAGATTCTCATTCTCACCGGTGCGGGCGGTGCCCTGGCAGCGGCCGTCGCGTCAACGGGCATCGGCGAGATCTTGGGGTCGCTGTTCACCACCACGACCGTCGCTCCGCTGCTGCTCGTCTGGGTCGTCGCCGCCGTGCTTCATATGGCCATCGGATCGGTGTCGATATCAGCCATCACCGCCGCGGGCCTGCTCGCCTCGGTCATGAGCGAGATTGACGTTGCCCCGGTGCTCGTGGCCCTCGCCGCCGCCGCCGGATCGCTCTTCGTCGTTCACGTCACCTCGAACACGTTCTGGTTGCTTCAGAGCTCGCTCAACCAGTCCACGCGTGGCACCTTCAAAACCTGCACCCTCGCTGTATCCGTTGCCTCCGTGATCGCACTCGGCCTCACGATGCTGCTCAGTCTGGTGCTGTGACCGCCGCACCGAGGGCTCGGCTCAGATGGGCGCCGGCCGCGACCACCGACGGAGTGAGGTGGGTGACGACATCCGGTGTCATGCGCGAACTCGGACCGAGCAGGCTCAGGGCTCCGAACAGCGAGCCGCCGTGTTGGAACACCGGTGCGGCGACACTGCTCACCGACGACGTGCGTTCGCCGACGGTGTACGCAAAGCCGCGCTCGCGCACGGTGACGAGGGATCGGCGCAACTCGTCGACATCGACAATCGTCTCTTGCGTCAAGGCGGGCAGCGGATGCTCGAACACCCGGGTCGCGAGCTCGTCGTTCCACGCCAGCAGCACCCGGCCGGAAGACCCGACGTTCACCGGCGTCACCTCGCCGAGGGCGATCACGCGTCGCACGCTGTGCCGACTCTCCGCCATCGCAACGCACACGCGTAGCTCTCGCGTGGCGATGAACAGGCACGCGGTTTCACCGGTTTCATCTCTCAGGGCGGCGAGCACGGGCTGCGCCAACTCGCCCACGTCGAGACCGTGGAAAGCGGATCCCGCCCAGGTCGCCACGCGCAGACCGATGCGAAATTGGTCGCCGTGGCGGTCGAGAAACCCGCTCTGCACGAGATTGGCGACCAGGCGTTGCACCGTCGACGCCGGCAGCCCTGTCGCGGTGCGCAGATCGGCCAGCGACCGCTCCGGAGTCGAGAACGTGAACGCGTCGAGGATGGTGCTGATTTTCGCCAGCACGAGCAACGGACTGTTCGACGCTACTTTGCCTGCCATTCCGCGAGTTTATCGGTATCCCCAACCCCCCACTAAAGGAGAACTCATGTTCGATGCACGACACGACAGGATTGCGCCCCTCGCCGATAACGGCACCGTAGGGGAGGTCACCCATGTCTGAGTATTCGCTCGCGCTCATTCCTGGTGACGGCATCGGAGTCGACGTCGTAGCGGCCGCTCTCGTGCCGCTCGAGGCGGTGGCTGACAAGCACGGTTTCTCGGTGCGTCACACGAGCTTCGACTGGTCGTGCGCTCGCTACCTCGAGACCGGAGCGATGATGCCCGATGACGGCCTCGAGCAGCTGAGCTCGCACGATGCGGTACTGCTGGGGGCGGTGGGGTGGCCGGCGCAGGTGCCGGACTCGGTGTCGTTGCATGGGCTGCTGCTACCCATCCGCAAGGGATTCGATCAGTACGTGAACATGCGCCCGCACCTGCTGCTTCCCGGCATCACCGGGCCCTTGCGCAAATCCGAATTCGACATTCTGGTGATTCGTGAAAACACCGAGGGTGAATACTCCGGTGCGGGCGGACGCGTGCACCAGGGCACCCAGAACGAGGTAGCGGTTGAGACGGCCATCTTTACGCGGGCCGCGGTCGAGCGCATCCTTCGCTACGGGTTCGAGCAGGCTCGCTCGCGCTCGGGTCGGCTCGCGTCGGTCACAAAATCGAACGCACAGAAGCACACGATGGTGTTCTGGGACGACGTGACCGACGAACTCGCCGCCGAGTACCCCGACGTGACCGTCACGCGGTACCACATCGATGCCATCGCGGCTCGATTCGTGACCCACCCGGAGACCCTGGACGTTGTCGTCGCGTCCAACCTGTTTGGCGACATTCTCTCCGATATCGGGGCGGCCATTCAGGGCGGACTCGGGTTCGCCGCTTCGGCCAACATCAACCCTGACGGCGGTTTTCCATCGATGTTCGAACCTGTGCACGGATCGGCGCCCGACATCGCGGGCCAAGGCATCGCCAACCCCATCGCCACTATCTGGAGCGTCTCGCAGATGCTTCAACACTTGGGGGAGCAGGCCGCCGCAGCCGACCTGCTGCGCGCGCTCGGTACCGTCACGGCCACGCCCGCGCGGCTCACCCCCGACTGCGGCGGCACCGGAACCACTGACACTGTCGCCGCCCAGGTCGCCGCCGCCCTCTGACCTGCGCAGCCGCCGGATCGAGCTTGTCGAAATTTCAACCAGCGAGGGGCGTAACTCCTGCTCCATGCAGGAGTTACGCGGGCGAGCGACCGCTTGAGGCAGCGGATGACCTCTCGCTTGCTTCTCCTTACTCGGTGCGGTTCTGTAGCTAATTCTGGGTGGTTTCATCCCACCGAAGTCGCGTCAGCAGGATTCGATACTGGGCCGCATTGGGTTGACGGTTCCCACCGCGATTGAGGCGCCGCTTGGTCGTTTCTCTGACGAGAACTCAACCCAGCTGACGCCGCAGAGCGCTGCCAAGTAGGCTTCGTTCTTCATTCTGCATTCTTTCGGGATTGTCGCCGACGGCGATGAGCAGCGCTGCGGCGCTGTCGTAGCCGACGCCCTGGCTAAGGACCGGACGGCGGTGACTGTCCGGGCCGCGGATTCAGCGTCAATGGCCAGCGCCCAGCGTTCCGTGCCAATGGCTTCTGACCGCGCTGAAAGCGCTAGGGATCGGCGCGAGGCCTTTAGCGGATGCGGATCGGTCGACCCGCACGAGTGCACGCCTGACCGACGGCTCGAGATTCCCGGTCGGCCATCTCAAAAAGACTAGATCCGGATTATCCGTCTGGTCAGGCGTGCTGGCCCGTGCGCCCGCAGGGCACGCAGGTAGGCTGCATCGAATCCAACTACTTACTGTGCGGGGTAAAGGAATGAAAATGCCGACTTTTCGGGAGCTCCACTACTCTGATAAACCGTTTCTGCTGCCCAATGCCTGGGACATCGGCTCAGCCCTGGCGTTTGCGGCCGCAGGATTCCGCGCTGTTGGAACCACCAGCTTTGGCATTGCGGCCAGCGCGGGCGTTCCCGATGGCAGTCGGTCCAGCAGTGCGGTAACCGCCGCACTGGCGGCGCAACTCTGTCGACTGCCTGTCCACGTCACAGCGGATATCGAGGACGGATACTCCGATGACCACGCCGAGGTTGCTGATTTTGTGGCCAAGCTGGCTTCTCTCGGCGTGGTCGGAGTCAACATTGAGGACAGCACTGCCGGGCACTTGGTAGACGTGACGTCGTTTGCGGCCAAGGTGACCGCAGTCAAGCGCGGCACTCCGGGCATGTTCGTCAATGCCCGGGTGGACAATTTTTGGTGTGATGACGGGGCCACGGTGGAGGCCGTCTCGCTCCGAGCGCGCGCGTACGCCGACGCCGGCGCCGACGGAATCTTCGTCCCCGGCGTTTCCAGCCGGGAGGACATCCGGAGCATCACCAGGGCGGTTGACCTCCCGGTGAACGTGCTGGCACATCCTTCACTAACTGTGGCCGAGCTGGGGCAGCTAGGGGTCAGGCGCGTGAGTTCCGGCTCCTTGCCGTACCGCGCAGCCTTGGATGCCGCCGTGAGCATCGCCACTGATTTGCGCGACAACCGACAGCCGCCAGCAGCGACTCCCTACTGGGAGTTGCAGTCTCGCCTGGTTGCTTTCAGCCAGGCATAGAGCGTCACTCGGTGACCCACGGATGCCCGACCCGAGGAATGGCGACCCAGCCAGTTCGACCGTCGCTGACAGCGGCGCGCCGTCATTCACCGTGATTGCCGACCAGAACGGCAACACGGGCGTCCTTTGTGTCACCGAGTCCCGTGCGACGAAGCCTGCTTCGTGACCATCCTGAATCGATCCTGAGCCAACCCCGGAGGTGGCGCCGACTCACCCGCTGATGGTGAGCACGGCCTGAACAGGCGTGTGGTCCGAAGGCCATTTGCCATCGAAGCGCGTCACATTTATGGCAGTGCGCCGCACGGTGATCGTGGGCGATACGAGGATCCAGTCGATGCGTTTGCGGTCAAGACGCGGATCGTGATAGTTCGGAAACGTGCCCCAGGCTTTGGTGACATGAAGTTTTGCCGTGTCCCAGGTGTTGATGATTGCGCCCGATGCCATCAGTTTCGCGTGGGGGAGGGAGTCAACATCGGTGTTGAAGTCCCCCGTGACTATTGTCGGCAGGGAGGAGGTCGCGATGAGGAGGAGTATCTGGTCGGCGGAGGCGGTCCTCGATTTCCTCGAGAAGTGGTCAAAATGTGTATTGAGCACACGGAACTCAATTCCCGTCTCGCGGTCGCGGAACGTGGCGTCGACGGCTACTCGCGGCGTTCGATTCCCCCACGAGGTCGATCCGGGTATTGACGGAGTGCTCGAGAGCGCTGTCTGCGCCCAATCAAGAAGCTGGACCCGGGCAGCATCGAAGATGATCGGACAGCCTTCACCGCGCCTGTTCGCGTTGCGACCGAAGCCGACGGAGCGGTAGTTTTCTCCGATCGCGTGCCGCAGGAATCCGGCTTGGTCAGGGAGCGCCTCTTGAATGCCGATGATGGTGGGGCGTTCGGCGTGGAGCATCCGTTTGATGAGCGGGCTGCGGCGTTCCCACCGGTCGGGGCTGCGCTGCAACGGGCGCGTCATTCGCCGCCGAATGTTGAATGACATCACGTGCAGGTCCGGCGCTGCGACCGGACCGATGAGTGCAGTGTCCATCGTGTTAGTGACGGCTAACGCCATCGCCGAGGTGGCGGTAGATTGTGCCGCGGGCGAGCGTGTCATCGAGCGCGGGACTCTTTACCCCCACTTTAGAAGCGCGCTCGACGACCACGCTAATGCGGCCGTCAACCGCTAGAGCATCCGTTTGCCCCTTGGGGTTTTCTTCCCGGCTTGGGACGCGCGCGTATTCGATGAAACCCATATCGATAATGTAACAAGGTGCCCCCCTGCCCAAACACCCGCCGTGACTTCGTCGATGCATGCGTCGTCCTCAAGACGGTTCACCTCAACGCACCGGGCCTGCCACTGCTGCAAAGTTGGGCGGTAGGGGGACCCTGCAAATCGCGTTGCGTTCTGCGTCGTCCGGCGTATCGTCGAACGCATTACCGAGGAGGATTTCTGATGCGCAAAGTGACCTGCTCCATGAGCGTTTCACTGGACGGCTACATTGTCGGGCCGGACGGCAACTTCGATTGGACGGCGCCCGACCAGGAGGTCTTTCGTTTCTGGATCGACGATATTCGACAGGTCGGCGTCCACTTGCTGGGACGAAGGCTATACGAGACGATGCTGTACTGGGAGTCGGCCGACCAGGAAGCATCACTCGACGCTGCCGACCGTGAGTGGAATGCGCTCTGGAAGCCGCTCCCCAAAGTGGTGTTCTCTACCACGTTGTCCGCAGTCCAGGGCAATGCCCGCCTGGCCTCCGGCGACCTCGCGGAAGAGATCGAGCGATTACGGGCCGAGCCGGGGGAGGGCGACATCGCAATTGGCGGCGCGACTCTCGCTGCCGAGGCCGCTGCTCTAGGACTGATCGATGAGTATCAGGCCATGGTCCATCCGGTGCTGGTGGGCGGCGGCATTCCGTTCTTCCCCCGCGGCGAGCGCCGCGTGAACCTCGAACTCGTCGACAGCCGCACCTTCCCTTCGGGAGTCGTATACCTCCGGCACCGCGTGGCACGCTAGCCGGACGGCGGTCCAGATCAGGCCACGCTGAGAGAGCACCGATGGGTCATTACGAAGGCCCCCCGAGTAAAGTTCTCAACCGACGAAGACGCAGGTCGAGCCGAGTCCGGCCTCGGTATTCCGGGCGCTTCGGAAAAGATCGAGCGAGCGAGGTGGAGTTTCGGAAGGCATCTGGTGTCAGATGCCTCCCGCGAATAGGCTTGGTCGCCATGGCGCTCCGACTCGTTCAGGTGAATTTCAAGGCTCGGGATGACTCGGCGCTCGGCCGCTTCTGGGCGGAGGCACTCGGCTGGGGCGTGTCCAGTGAGGGCCCCGGCGTGACCAACGTTGAACCCCGGGGAATGATCCTGCCGGACCCGGCGGCCGTCGGCGTCGATGTCGTCACCATCCCAGACCCCGCAACGGTGATGTACCGCGCACACCTCGATCTCGCCAGCACCTCCGCGGCCCATCAGACGGAACTCGTCGGGCGACTCAAGGAGCTGGGCGCAACCTCCGCTGATATTGGCCAGGGCGACGTGCCGTGGACAGTTCTGGCCGATCCCGAGGGCAACGTGTTCTGCGTTCTGGAGCCCCGGTCGATCTACCAGCACACCGGACCGATCGCCGCGGTGGTCGTCAGCTGTACGGATCCGCGGGCGATGGCCAAATTCTGGAACGCAGCTTTGGATTGGACCCTGCACGAGGTGACCGACGATCTGGCACGGCTGCGATCGGCCACGGGTGTGGGGCCGTATTTGGAGTTCGTTCGCGTACCCGAGGTCACTGCGTGGACCCGCGTCCACCTCGACCTGCGGCCTTATCTTCGTGACGACCAGGCGGCGGAAGTTGCTCGGTTGCGAACTCTTGGGGCAGTTGACGCTGATATTGACCAGGGCGACGTTCCGTGGGTGGTGCTCACCGACCCGGAGGGGAATGAGTTCTGCGTCCTCACGCCGGCCTGACCCTACCCAGTGCGTATCTTCTTACCTCGCGGGGCATTCTGAAATGATGCGGTCGTGGAGCGAAGTGCTCAGGCGTTCTCGAGTTCCGCGATCACAATCTTCTTCTGGCCCATCATCACGCCGATCTGCCGAGGTCGGCGCGTCAGATCGGCCATGTTCTCGGGGATAATCTGCCAGCTGACGCCAAATCGGTCTTTGCACCAACCGCACTGTTCAGACGCGGGTACGTGCGAGAGCTTCGACCAGTACGAGTCGATTTCATCTTGGTTCTTGCACGACACAACGAACGAGATCGCCTCGTTGAAGGTGAAAAGCGGCCCGCCGTCGAGACAAACAAAGTCCACTCCGTTGAGCGTGAATGAACCGTTCAATACTTTGGCGGACATTCCGACAAAGTGTTCGTCGAGAGCCGCATCGGGGTAGTCGACGATGGAATTGATGCGGGAGTTTGGGAACAAATCGACGTAGTACGTCATCGCCTCGCGCGCGCTGCCATCGAACCATAGGCATGGTCGGATGGGTAGAAGTTCGGTCATCGATACCTCCGTGTTAGACCTTTTCCGTCACACCCTAGTTCGACCCCCGCATTTTTCCAAGGGAGTTCGGCCCGATCCTGTGGTGGGGATTCCACCCTCGTCTTTGGCATATAAGAATCCGCTAAGACGGAAAAGAGCCCGGCGGGAACGATTCTTAGAAGGTCCTGTGACGTCACGCCTGACTCTAGAAGGATGAGCCTACATCGCCGGTTCGCCCGGACCGCTATTTCGGTCGTGCTCATCAGCGTTGTAGGTACTCTGATCACCGATGCTGTGGGTGACAACGGTCGTCTTCGCTGTCGCGCTGGCCGCGACCTTCACGGTCTGGGCCATTTCAGAGAAGACACCCTCCATCCACTCCATTTTCACGATCCGGCGAGAGTCGTTCTATTGGCTGGCCGTCTTGTTCACGTTCGCCCTGGGCGCCGCGGCCGGCGACCTCGTGGCTGAGGGACTCAATCTGGGCTTCCTCGTGGCGCTGCTCGTCTTCGCTGCCGCCATCGCGTTGGTTGCCGTGGCGTACTTCGTCTTTAATCTCAATGCTGTGCTCGCCTTCTGGATCGCGTACATCCTGACCCGCCCGTTGGGCGCATCCACCGGCGATCTCCTCTCGCAGCCCCTCGCCGGCGGCGGGCTCGGGCTCGGAACCACGGGAACCAGCGTGCTCTTTCTGTCGGTGATCCTCGTCCTGGTGATCGTGCTCACCCGCCGCGCACGCGGCACAGATGCACGTCTGACGGCCACGGTCTAATCACCGCGTGCAGCAGCGGATGCCTGACGCGAACGCAGGGTTTTTGGATCGGTTCAGGCCGTCGGCTGTCACGATCGCCCGATTCGTGCCGGTCGTGCGTCGTGCTCTCCGTCGTGCCCGTTGAAATCAGGGTCGTCGTCACACGTCGCCAGAGTTCTCGCGTGTGACCATCGGCAGGCTCATCCGCCTCGGCGACCCTATGATTGGCGCAAGAGGAGCCATGCGGTGAGTTCGAGAAGTTGACACAGTAACTGAATTCTGGGAAAGGTGACGACCATGCCGGTGTGGTTGCAGGCTCTCTTTTGGGGAACGCTTGCGGGTGGAGCGCTGGTTCTTGGCTCTGCCTTGTCGTGGTGGTGGAACATCCCCTCCAAGGTTGTTTCGCTGATCATGTCGTTTGGCGCCGGAGTATTGATTTCCGCTCTGGCTTTTGATCTGGTTGATGAAGCGGCCCGTGCCGGGGGCCTGTGGCCGACAGCGGCAGGTTTTCTGGCGGGTGCGTTGGTCTACGTGGGAGCCAACGCGCTTCTCGCGCGGCGAGGAGCTAAACATCGGAAGCGGTCCGGGGGCAAGCAGCCATCGGAAAAGGAGAGTCCGGGTAGCGGGACTGCCATTGCAGTTGGAGCGCTGCTCGACGGTATACCCGAATCCGTCGTTCTTGGGCTCGGACTCGTCGCCGGTGGTGCGGTCAGCCCTGCCGTGCTGGCAGCGGTATTCATCTCGAACGTGCCGGAAGGACTTTCCAGCACTGCTGGCATGAAGAAGGCCGGCCGGAGCGCGGGTTACGTCTTCGGTGTCTGGGGAGGGATTGCCATCATCTCGGGAATCGCTTCTCTGATCGGATATCTCAGTTTACAAAGCGCTTCGGTCGAACTCGTCGCATTCATTACCGCAACGGCTGCCGGCGCCATTCTGGCTATGCTCGCCGACACGATGATCCCCGAGGCCTTCGAAGAACACCACACGCTCACTGGCCTCATTGCCGCTGTGGGGTTTCTCACCGCGTTCACGATCAATCAGGCAGGGAATTAAGCCCGCGCTTGGCTAGTTACTCCGTCACCGGGTAGCGCGGCAGAAGGGTGACTACGTAGGAGGTCCTGCGCCTGCCGGTGGCAGGCTCCGCAGGACGATGACCTGCTGCACCAAGGTCCAAAGGTTAGAGGTGAGCAAGTAGAACAAGACGCCGAGGGGCAAGGCCACTCCGGAGACGACGAAGATGACGGGCAGCAGATACGTCAAGATCCGCTGCTGGCGGAACAGCGGAGACGCTCTATTCTCCGGCGAAATGTACTTTTGCATGACGAGCTGTGACGCCGTCATGAGTGCGACCATTGCCGCGGCAATCCACAAAACGGATGGCTCGAATGGCACGCCAGCCGTCATCAATGACCATTGCGCGGCGAACGAGTCGTGCAGGGCAGCGGCGCCGAAGAGCTGTGCGCTGCCGAACTGCATGGCGAGGGGCTCATTGAGCAGGCCGATGCCGACCTTCCCCTGCTGGGCGTCGTAGAGCACGGAGAATAGTGCGAGGAAGATTGGTGCTTGAAGCATGAGCGGGAGATAGACAGTCAGCGGGTTCGTTCCGGTAGCTGCGTAAAGGGCCATAATCTCGCGAGACATGGCCTCGCGAGAGAGGGGGTCAGTCTTGCCCTTGTACCGATCTTGGATCGCTTTCAGCTGCGGCGCAATTCGCAGCATCCGCTGCCGGCCCCTTATCTGCCTCGCGACGAGAGGAATGAGAGCGGCGCGCACCACGAGTACGAGGCCGATGATCGAGATTACCCACGTGATACCGGCGGCCGGTTCGAGGCCAAAATATGAAAATAGCCAGTGCCAACCGACCAGTAGCAGCTCCACGATCCATTTCACGGGCCAGAGGATCGTGCCGATGACATCCATTTTGGAATCCAATCCCTTCGTGCGACGTCGTGACCAATGTAGCGGGACTTTCCCCGAAGCGGGCATCCATCGGTCGCCGCGGTGGCCTCCGCGAGGATGATGAGTTCAGCCGCTTACGGCGCGCGGTGACAGAATTGGGTGAAGGGTCGACGCAAATTTCGGTGGCCCTGCGCAGAGAAGGAAACCCATGGCGACAATCGAGCTGCTCCACATTGCCGGCTGCCCGAACTCCGAGCTGACCCTCGATCGCCTGCAGCGCGCTGTTGACAACGCGATGCCCTCGAACGCACAGATCAAATACACCCTGATCGATTCTGCCGAGACGGCCGCACAGGTCATGTTCGCTGGATCGCCGACGATCCTCGTCGACGGTGTTGATCTCTTCCCGACGGATGGCCGAACCACCGATCTCGCCTGCCGCATCTATCTCACGCCGAACGGCCTGGCCGGAGCTCCAACGCAGCAACAAATCGAAACAGCGCTCGCGGCGCATGGATAACGCTTCAGACCTCACCTGCTCGTGTTGCGGTCGCGTCTACCCCCGCCGCCGGCTGCATGCCCTGAGTGACACGGTCTTTATCTGCCGTCGATGTGGGCTGTGGGTTGCGCTCCGGCTCCGGGCCGATTCACTTGGGCACGATCAGCAGTGACCGAGCTGCAAGAACCGCGGTGTCCACTCCGCCCGATTATCGGGCCGCGCGCCGCACCCGCTTGACGAGTATTAGAAGGTTGACAGTATCTCGATAGCCAAAACGCTGGCAATGATCGCGAAGAACGCTGCGATGCAGGTCAGCACGATTTGTGTGACCTTCAGGCCGTGCGAACGTGAGGGCAGAACGAGCAGATAGGCGAGAAGCGTGAGGAAAGTCCCGACGGCAGTGAGCGGGAAAAGCCACACCATCCAAACGACGAAAGCCTGGTACGGAGCGGCCGGGCGGGTGCCCGAACTGCTGTCAGCCACGTTGAACGCGTCGGCACCCGCGAAAGCGGCGATAGTCATCACCGCGACGAGCGCAACGGCCGGAACCGCGTGCACCCAATACCGGGATCGACGGGAAGGAAAGACGACTGGCGGATGCGGGTAGGTCATGATTCCTCAGGATAGTGACACAACCAATGGCTCTGAGGACGACCGGATTACTTCGCGGACGAGTTCATCTTTTTCACGCCGCGTGTTGCTGGAGGCTGAATGGCCTTCCGCAAGATGGTTCTCGAGTTCAGAAATCGACTCTGCGGCCAAAGCTGCGTCTGGCTCGGGGGCGGGGCGAGCAAAAGGCCTCGCTGCCCAACCGCATCAGCTCGTGCGGCTGGAGCCCGGCCATGGCGGCGAAGGCGGCGAGGGAGGCGAATCCGCCTCGCTTAGTACGTTCGGCAATGGCCGCCTTGGCCAGTGCGCGATCCATGCCGGTGAGCCGGGCGAGCGTGCGCTGGTTCGCCGTGTTCACGTCGACGAGCTCGGCCTGCGTGAGCGGTGTGGCACCGTTCACGGCGCCGGCGTTCGCCGCCGCTTCGTTTTCCGTGCGGCGCTGAGCTCGCGTGGTCCGGCGTCGCGACGGCGAGGCAGCGGCAGCAGGAGCGGAATCGTCGACGTAGTCGGACCGTAATGAGCCGCCGCTGCCGCCGACGAGCCGCTCCGCTTCCTGCGGCAACGCCGCTGCGCGTTGCGTCGACCGGGATGGCGCGTTCCTGCGAGCTTTCCCGCGGCGCGCGTTGCCGAAGATTGTCAGTCCATTTTCCTTCCGCCCCCAGAGAAGCAGAAGCCAACCCTGGTTGATGATCAGGCCGTGCACCAGGGCCACCAGATACAGTGATCCCTGAGCGATTTGCCCGGCGGGGTCCTCTGGGAGCGCCACGGCGACCGCGGCCACCGCATAGACTCCGGCGACGACTCCCCATGACCGGCGACGGGCAACGACGGCGACAATTCCGAAAGCCGACCAGGACAGTGCGCCACCGCCAATTACGAGGAGCAGCATCCACGCGCTCGCGCCGAGACGCCAGCGGAGTGACGGTCCCAGCGCGGTCGCCGATTTCGGCGCGCTGCGCGTTCGACTGGAGACATTCGTCATCGGTTCGCTAGGCCTCCGCGCGCACGTTGAGCACCATCGTCACTGTGTCGTCCGCCTCCCGGGTCTCCGAGACGAGCTCGAACCCCGAGCCTTTCGCGCGAGCACGAATCTTCTCGGCGACGGCCTGCTGCACCAGCGCGGCATATTCGGTGTCGAGTTGCTGCAAAAGTTCGGTGGCACTGACAACGGTGACGTCCCGGCCTTCCACGTGTGCCTCCCAAACCGTGTCGTCGGTGAGGGTCATGGTCAACGTGATGCCGTCGACCTCGGCGGTGACGCGGGAGCCCGCGACATCGATGGCGCTGGCGCCGAGGTTGCCGAGGGCGTCGGCGAGTAGCGTGCTGTCCTTCATTCGGGTGCGCACCCGGATCGCGGGCCGAGATTCATCGCCGTCCTTTCCTTTCGCCGTCACGGCCGCCCCGAGAACGCCGACGCCGCTGGCTGCAGCGGCCACGGCCAGGGCGATGGGGAGAAGGATTAAGGTGACACTCATGGGAGTCTCGCTTTCGTTCCGGGCCGGTCCTGTCGGGGACCGAGGTCGTGCAGAAGTTCGTCGAGGGCCGCGTCGTTGGCCCAGCCGTTCACGTCGACCCGGCCGTCGGGGTGGATGCGAACTTCGAGCCGGTCCAGCCCGCCTTCGCGTTCGATTTGGGCGACCTCGGCGGCGTAGACGGGCGTGAGTGCGCGGATGCCCTGGTTGGTCGACCCGAGCCACGGCCGCCCGGCATCGGGCTGGTCGCGCAGGTACGGACCGTCGATGAGGAGGTCGGTGGCTCCCAGCAGTTGGGCGATGTCCGGGCGGTTCTTCGCCCATTGGGTGAGCAGATGCAGGGGGTAGCCGGAGAAGGTCATTACGGTCAATCCGGAAGCGCGAAAGGCTTGGGCGATCGACCCGAGCGCGGCAGCCTGGTCGAAGGGTTCACCGCCGAGCAGGGTGATGCCCCGGGCGCCGGCATTGAGGGCATCCGTTACCAGGCGATCGGCGAGCCGCGCCGTATTTTCGACCCGCCCGCCGATCTCTGCCCAAAGCTGTGGGTTGAAGCAGCCGGGGCAATGCACGCTGCAGCCCTGCACCCACAGCGCTGAGCGCAGCCCCGGCCCCTCGGCGATCGTTGCGGCCAGAAACCTCGACCAGCGCAGGTCGGTACCCGGCCTCGCGACCGGTTCGTGAGTACCCAGCGTTGCGAGTGGGGTCACCGGATGCCGTCCCAATTCTGCGCCGTTGACTCCTGCGTCGCCGCTACCTGGCCATAGGCATCCGTGAATGACGACGTAGTCGTCTCCGCGTCGAGCATGTTCTCGAGAATGGCGATGTAGTCGAGGCACTCGTTGCCGTAGAGACCGACGGTCTCGGCGTGCACGGTACCGTCGGGCCGCACCTGCACGATGAGCTGTTTGTCTGTCATGGGGTGTCCTTAGAAATCAACGGTGCGTCCGCCGCGGCGGCTGGAGAGTGCCGAACTACTGGTGTTGCTGGCGTCGACCAGGGCGTCTTCGTCGGGGTCGATGTCTTCGCTGCCCGTGGCTCGCACAGCGCGCACCTCGGCCCAGGCGCGAATGGTCTGCACTTCTTCCGCCTGGGTCACGGCGAGAGGGATCATGTTGATGATCGCTTCGGTGAGGTCGCGCAGGGTCGCGGGCCGGCGTTCGGCGAAGGCCTCGTAGAGAGCCACGATGACGGCCTGCTCGATCTCGGCGCCGGAATAATTCTCGCTGTCGGCGATGAGTTTTTCGACGTCGGAAGCGCCGATAGCCGCAAGCCCGTTGCCGGGGGTGGCCTTCGAAGCGAGCTGGATGGTCCAAATGGCCCGCCGCTCCACGGCCGTCGGCAGATCGACGAAGAAGATCTCGTCGAACCGGCCCTTGCGCATGAACTCCGGCGGGAGGGAGTCGATATTGTTCGCGGTGGCGACGACGAACACCGGGTGCTGCTTCTCCTGCATCCAGGTGAGGAAGTAGCCGAACACGCGCGCGGTCGTGCCGGAGTCACCGCTGCCCGTGGTGTTGGAGAAGCCCTTTTCGATCTCATCGACCCAGAGGATGCACGGGGCGACGGCCTCGGCGGTGGCGAGCGCTGTACGCAGATTCTGCTCCGATGAACCGACGAGTCCGGAGAAGATCCGGCCGATGTCGAGCCGGAGCAGCGGCAGTCCCCACGACGCGGCCATCGCCTTGGCCGTGAGTGATTTTCCACAGCCGGGCACTCCGGTGATGAGTACCCCCTTCGGGGCCGGCAGTCCGAACTCCTCGGCTTCGGCCAGCCAGGAGCCGTCGCGACGGGACAGCCAGCGCTTCAGGTTGTTGAGACCGCCAACGGAGTCGAGGTCGAGGGCCTTCGTGACGAAGTCCAGCAGGCCGGACTTACTGACGATCTGGCGCTTCTCGTCGAGCACGACCGTGATGTCGTTCGAGGTGAGTTGGCCGTCGTCGACCATGGCCCGGGCGAACGCGTTCTCGGCCTCGGACATCGTCAGTCCGCGCGCGGCTTGCACGAGGGCTTCGAGGGTTTTCTCATCGGCCTGAACTTTGATCCGGCCGCTCCCTGAGGCGTTGTTCTCGATCATGGAGTCGAGCATCGAGCCCAGTTCGGTGGTGTTCGGCAGAGGGAACTCGAGCAGGTGGGCGAGCTTGTCGAGTTCCGGTGGGATACTTCGAACCGGAGCCGTCACGACCAGCGCTCGGGCGGCATCCGCGTGGCGCAGTTCGAGCACGGTCTCGCGCACCTTGCGGATGATGACAGGGTCGCCGGGGCGTTGCTCGGTGCCGAAGTAGGCATGCAGGTCGCAGAAGACGAAGACGGCGTTTTCGGGGATCCCGACAATGTGGTCCAGCGCCCGGGCTGGTGCGTTCGTGTTGTTGATTCCCTTGCCGTCGGGGCCGATCAGCCCGGTAGCGCTCGTCCAAGTCCACACCTCGCGGGGGCGCCGCAGCGCCTGGGCTGCGCTGGTGACCGCATCGAGGGCGCGCACTTCCTCGCTCGTCTCGATGTACAACAGCGGCAGGCGGGCCTTGAAGGCCTGATCGAGCGTCTGGGCGAAACTCATGGCGTTCCTTTCGGGATGTCAGTGGATGCCGGGGGATCCTGCGCTAATTCGTCGATGTCTACCGACCAGGCGCCCCGGTTTTCGTCGGCCTCGATACTGATGTACACGGCCTCGGTCGGGTCCCAGGACAGGCGCTGGTCGACATCGCCGGACTCGATGATGGGCTGGTCCGACTGCTCTTCGACGGTTTGAACGGTCACGTAGAAGAGCCCCTCACCGTGATGTACGAAGCGTGCGCTGACCGCGGCACCGCGGTAGACCAGAAAATCGTTGCCCTTGCCGCTGGCGAAACCGTCCGTGATCTCGGCGACCTCGGCCTTGTACAGAGTGAATTCCCACGGTTCGTCGGTACGCACCCACAGTTCGAGGTCGCCGTCGGGTGGAAGCACGAGCAGTTCGGCGTCGGGATCGTAGAGATAGCCGACACTGGTCGGGTAACCGCGGTCGTCGTCGGGTCGGCCGAGATCGTCGATGCCGGTCATATAGAGGCCAAGGTATTGTCCGGTGATGAGACTCACGATGTAGGGGTCCCGATCGTGCTCTTCGAAGGGAATGCTGATCAGGCCGCTGCCCTCACCCGAGTACGTGGTGCCGTCCGGTTCAAAAACGGTCGGCGCTTCGACGTCCCACGGGTTCGCCCCATCACCAAGGATCGCGAAGCCCGCGTCGCCGATCCCAACGTCGGCAAAGGTGTTCAGCGCGCCGACGAAGAGAGCCAGAGCGCCGCAGCCCCAGATCCAGACAGAGAATGAGCGGATGCGTCGGCGAGCACCGCTCGACACCGAAACATCCCTCATACTCACGATGCGTCTCCTCCCACCAGTGCGCGGCGCAGCGTTCCCAGCCTACTTGGACACGTGGACCTCGATTGCGTGCAGCTTGACTCATGAAATCATCGGCGACAGCTCGGACCTGCGAAATGAAGCTGGAGTGTCGATGACGATCGAGCCCCAGCCATTCTGTTTCACGCGACGAAAGCGAAGCTGGCGGTGGGGACCTGTTGTCGCCCGACCGCGACTCGGGCTTCAAGACGAGCGAATCACGTCAGCGCGACGGCGACCCGAACGTGACGGGCAAGAAATTTGGCCAGTGTCCAAACCGTGCCAACCGAAGGTACCGACAGTGAGATAAAAATGCCCGTCGCATAGCAGGTGCCCTATCGTGACGACAGCTTGCGCAGGGCACTGGCCTTGTGCGCGGCTTCCGCATCCGTCTTCTCGGATTTCACAATATTTAGGGTCATCTTTTGACGCGTGAAACGTTGTGCCCGCGAAGTCAAGGAGGTCGGGCAGAAAGACGATGGTAGCGGGGAATCCATCGGGCATCGGTCCGGGCGCAGGATCGTGACGATTCTTGGAACGAAGAAGGGCGATCTGACCGCGTCTGATATTGAACACATGCATACGGTGGTCGGCTACGTCAAGCGACATACGGCACAGAAACCGGATTCCGATGTCGAGCGCTCGCGCTGGCGCTACTCGCTGATGAATTGGGGAAATGATCCGCTGAAAAGGGTCTAGCGTCGCGCTATCGACGGCGGACAAACTGGTTCTGGGAGCTGAACGCGCGCCTGAGTTCCGGAGGGCGCCCCAAGTTGAACGGAGGGTTCCGCGGCAACACGGGCAGCAAGCGTCCCCGTTTCGTTGAGGTGAGACCCCAGTCGGGCTTTGGGCGCGCCCGACGCCAATCGAGTCCGGTGACAACACCCCCCGGATCATCAACGACTGGGGGCAACAATCATGCCGGACCCGACAGGTCAACTCCCTCAGATACTCACACCATCCGAGGTTACGAACAAGGTAACGGGGCACGTTCCGGCGGCCGGGTTCGATCCAACTGTCGCAGCTCTGGCCTATCCGGCCACCAGCGTCGACCTGCCAATGGATGAGCGAAACAGCCCCTGGCAGACCGGTAACAGGACGCTTTCGTTCCTAACCTTGCCGACCGAAGGGATCGTTGCGTCGCAAAGCTGGCGCAATGGTTTGGGCGCTCTGACGTCGCGCTCTGACCCGCCCGCCTCGCAGAACACATCATCCCGGTGGATATTTGGTCGGGTGGCTAAAATGCCGGTGTCGCTGCGGCCTCGATTTTGTCGTGCGCGCCTTTCAAGGCGCCGGCTCGCCGTTCCCTGATTCGGTTGGCGTGGTGACCGTTCACTGAGTCGCCACGAAGGTGCGCCGAGAGAACTTGGAGGGCATCGTAGAGCGCGGTCGTCTGCGATCGTGGTGGCGTTTCATCGACGTAGCCATACTCGGGACCGTCGACCGGATTGCGAGCCACCAGGAACGCGTCCTCAATAAGCGACCGTACTTCACCGTCGCCGATGAGCTCGCCGCCCATCTCAGCTCCATGGAACGTAGCTTCCTCAAAACGGATTGGATCGAGATTGCCTTCTTGATTCCATTTCCGAGCGGCGACGTAGAGTTCAAAAACGAGTTCCCGCACCTGTTCAGTGGCTTTCCGACTCAACTCGTTTTTGGCATGCTCGCGTCTAGCGTCCTCCATGCGGGACGCCCGTTTGTCCGCGGCGCGATTCGCCAGCCAAGTACCGCCGAGCGTCAGCAATGAACCTGCCACCAGCAAGGCAAGGTCGCGGAGCGCCCCAAACAAGAATTCTTCAGTCACGCAACAAATGTAGCGGTTGACTCGCGCCTCGTAGACTCGGAGCATGGACTGGAGGGCGACGCGCGACCAGCTACTCGCGTCGTGTACATACGGCTTCGTCAATGTGTTGAAACCGCCGATTTTGCCGACACTGTGCACTTACACTGGTCTCTAGTTGAACCAGCCGGGACATCCCGAATGGTACGAAGCTGTACTGCTATTGACTGAATGGCGCGGCTGAGCAATGAAGTGTCATGGGTCCGATCGCGACCCAGTGCCAAAGACATGGAAAATAAGGGGGAGGGACTTGTCGAGCAGCCCGCCGCCACGCGTGTCCCTTCCGCCAGGCACGTCTTCAACTAACGCTGTACCGGAAGGCAGCAAGAGCTTCATCGTGACGGCGCTGCTCGGCTTCTTTTTCGGTTTTTTTGGCGCCGACCGGTTCTACCTCGGAAAGTCCCGATCGGCGTGGCTCAAACTCTTCACCCTCGGCGGCTTTGGCTACTGGGTAATCATCGATCTGCTGATAACCCTTTTCGGTGGCCAACGCGATGCGTGGGGCTTCCGGCTGGAGGGGTACGACAAACATAAGAAGATTGTCTGGATGATCGTTGGCGCGATCTTCGGTTCCAGCATCCTTTTCAGCATCGGCGTGGCGACGATCACGGCCGCTTTCGACTCCCATGGTCCAACGGTCTTTGGCTGGGTACTGATAGGCATTCTCGCTGCAGCCGCGGCCGTCGGAGGCGGTATTTGGGCCGTATGGCGTCGTCGTACACGGGGCACGCGTCCAAAGGCCACGCGCGCGGTCGACCCAGTACCACCGCTCATCCGCGCCCACATCGTGAAACTTCTGGAACTCAAGCAGTTGTATCAAACGCAGGCGGCGGCTGGCAACCGGGTGGCTTCCTCGGTGATCGGGCAGATCGATTCGGTGGTTTCAAACGTGACCGAGCTATTTCGTCGGCTGAGTGTGAAGGCCGACGAAGCGCAACGAGGCCTCGCCCGAGCTGAGTATGAGGACAAACTCGGCAAGCTCGCTGCGGCTCTCGACCGCGACTACCTCCTGGACGTGCTCGCCAACCCTCGACTGTGGGATAACCCGGACAAGCACATCCGCGACGTGCAAGGGGCGATCGAAGCGGTGGACGTGCAACTTCTCGACAACATCCGACAGGTCAACGGCCACCGTGGGCTGGTGTATCAGGTCGCGCTCGGTGGCCTCATGGGCCCGCGCAAGGCGATGGATGACTGGCAGCGCGACTTCGATGAAGCTTCTGAAACCAAATAGCCCGCATGGCGGCTTCGCCTGCAGTGTTGGTGAGCCGTCGGATCAGTTCGTGCGGTAGCGAGATGCGAGTTGCGGGCTCTGGGCCGCGAACGCGGCGAGGTCTGCGCTAAATACAGCCTCAAGGAGGCTGTATTCCTCGACGCCGGGAGCGCTGACAACTTCGCCGAGTTCGATGCCAGCCAGCGCAGCGACGACGACGTCGTCCGCGGACATTCGAGGCACACCTGACAAGTCCATGCCCTGAACCTCGTGGAACTCGGTGGCCACGACCCCGGGACAGACGACATGCACGTTCACACCGGTCCCCTCCAGCTCCGCATGCAGGGTCTGTGACATGGTGATCGTGTGAGCAAGTGTTCCAGCGTAGATGGCGCGACGTGGCATCTGCGATGTCGGTGCCGGTCCCGAAAATGCGATCATCCCGGCAACGTTCACGATCGTTCCCACACCGCGTTCGATCATGCCAGGCAGCGCCGCGTGGGTCAGCATCGTCGGCGCGACGACCTTGACGTGCAGCAGCTCCCGCGCCTTCTCGGCGGGCAACTCCGCCATCGGCATGTAGTGGGCGACGCCAGCGTTGTTGATCAGCATCGTTAACGGTTGGCTTGCGCACAACTTTGCGACCGTTTCGATGCCGTCATCGGTAGAAAGGTCAGCGGCGATAACCTGCACCGTCACTTCGGGGAGCGATGCGGCGAGTGCTTCGAGCCGTTCGAGCCGGCGGCCGACCACGATTAGGTCGTAACCGTCGCCGGCCAGACGCTCAGCGAACGCTTTGCCTATTCCGGACGATGCACCGGTGATGAGGGCGAGTGGGGACATGTCTGCAGCTCCTTAAAATTGTCTGGTCTGAAATAAGGCGCAGTGATGTGAGCCGCCGGATGCCCGAGGCGGCTGCTGTCGTCACCAGCCGCGTTGTTTCCACTCGGAGAGCTTGCCCCGCTCGGCTCCAAGCGTTGTGCCTACCCCGTGGCCCGGGTGCACCAGTGTGTCGTCCGGAAGGTAGTCGAAGATTCGGGTGACGACGTCGTTGTACAACGATGCGAAACGCTCGGCATCACCGTTGGTGTTCCCAACTCCGCCTGGGAAGAGCGAATCACCCGTGAAAAGATGGGCGGGACCATGCAGATCGCGGTAGAGCACGGCAATCGACCCGGGGGTGTGTCCGCGCAGGTGGATTATTTCGAGTTCAATGCCTTCGATGGACCTGACGTCCCCGTGGTGCAAGGTTATGTCCGTAGGCACGGCAATGTCCGCGATATCGTCGAGACCCGCCGCCGCTGGTGCCTTCGTCAGTTCCCTGACCTCGCCAAGTGCCCGCACATGATCCCAGTGCGAGTGGGTGGTGATTATGAGGGCCAGCCTGGTGATGGCAGTCGTGTCTTTCCGTGCATCTTCGAGCAGGGTGAAGATGGCGGGTGCATCGTCCGCGGCGTCGATCAGCACCTGCGCGCCGCTGGATTTCGAGGTGAGTACGTACACGTTATTGCTCATCTCGGACACTGAGATGCTGCGAACCGTAAGGGCGTTGAGATCGTGCATAGTCCTGTTCCTATAACCGGTTACTGGTCTCGTTCGGCGGCGTCGCGGGGTTAGCGGCAAACAACCGCTACACGGGCATCGTCATTTCTCCCAATGGGCCCCAGCCTTCAGCGTCGATACGCTCGCTGATGACTTCTGGAATTTTCACGAGCGCTTGAGGCATAGCCTTCATGGCCGCCGCGAAGTGAGTGCTGTTCACGTGAGCTCCCGCGGCGTCATCTTGGAATGCCTCGACGAGGACGAACTGGTGAGGATCGTCAACACTTCGCGACCAGTCGAACCACAGGTTGCCCGGTTCCTGGCGCGTGGCCTCTGTGAAATCTCGGGTGAGGTCCAACCAACGATCACTCCACTCTGGTTTCACAGTGAACTTGGCAACGATAAAAATCATGGGATGGTCCCTTTCCGTGGGTCGCGTCCCATTGAATGGTGGCGCTTCCTAAAAACCTGACAATGAGTTGTCCTAGCTTACGCGGCGGCGGATTCAGTGCGGATCGTCGTCGCCCGACCTGCGCCGCGCACCCGCATCGCCCCTATCAACCCTGGGTGTGGCAAACAAGCTGCCCGTTCAGGGACACCGCGCTGTCGAGGAGCACCTGTCGACTATATTCGAGACGAATATTGTAGACCGATCACCGCTTAGGAATTCTGAACATGAAAACTCGCAAAGTAGCCATCATCACTGGGGGCTCCCAAGGCATCGGAGCAGGTCTGGTGTCCGCCTTCCGCGGGCTCGGCTACGCCGTCGTGGCTAATTCACGCTCCATAACGGCGTCCGAACACTCGGACGTTATTACGGTACCCGGAGATATTTCGGACCCCGCTGTGGCCGGGAAGGTCGTCAGCACCGCGATGGAGAAGTTCGGCCGAATCGACACGCTCGTGAACAATGCCGGAATCTTTATCGGAAAGCCATTCACCGAGTACACCCAGGAGGACTACAACAACATTCTTCAGGTGAACCTCGGAGGTTTCTTCCACATTACGCAGAAGACCATCGCGCAGATGGTCGAACAGGGAGCGGGCCACGTGGTGAACGTGACAACGACGCTTGTTGAATTCGCGAACTCAAGCGCTCCGTCTGCTCTCGCCTCACTGACCAAGGGCGGACTGTCATCCGTCACGAAGTCCCTGGCGATCGAGTACGCCAGCCGCGGCATCCGCGTGAACGCCGTTTCTCTGGGAGTCATCCACACCCCCATGCACCCGGAAGAGACGCACGGAACGCTCGCAGGCTGGCACCCGGTCGGACGGATTGGCACGATCGATGATGTCACCCATGGCGTCCTCTACCTTGAACAGGCCCCATTCGTCACGGGGGAAATTTTACACATCGACGGCGGACAAAGCGCCGGAAGCTGAGTCATGATTCGACGTGCAGGCTGAGCTGTCCGTCTCATCTTTGACTGTAGAAAAACGTACGGGAGAGAAACCGATGACCGCGCTTGATAACATCGCTCGAGTTCGCATCTTGACGGAAGTCTTCAATGCCTGGGCGAACGGAATCCGTGAACATGAGCCGGAACGTGTCGCCTCCTACTTCACCGAAAATGCACTATTCCAAGGCGTCGCGCCAACGCATTCGATTGGCAGGCTCGGTGTGATCACCTATTACGACAGCCAGCCGGTCGGCCTCAGTCCCGCCTTTCGCATTCTCGAACACCGCCAACTCTCCGACACAACATTGATCTCATATATCGACGTCGACTTCACCCGTCCTGACGGTGTCGTCATTCCCGTTCACCTGACGGCTGTTCTGCAATACGTCGATGATTCATGGCTCATCAGCCATTACCACGTTTCACAGGTCGAGTAAGAGCGTGCGAGGTCGTTGATCGGTTCGCCGGTAGTAATTCCCTTGTGGCACAAATCGTTGAGTTCCCGGATGCGCCACGGTGCCCTTTATTTTATTAGCCTGCGCGTGTCAGCGTCACAGACTGACGATCGCTAGGTTCCGGCTGTGGTGGAGGTCGCGCGGGTGCCGTCGCTGCAGATATGCCGCGAGGTGTTCCCCGACAGGTGCGCTCCACCTTTGATCCACCGGCAGGACACCGGGGCGACATCTTCACGCGGCAGCCTGAAAGCGTTCAACGCTTCCAACGCAAGGAGATCCCATGAGCACGCCCACTGTCACCGTTCCCGCCGTATCGTTTCGACGCCGTCGCGTCGCCGGTGCTGCCGTCGCTGCTTCCCTGGTCGCCGGCCTGTCCGTCGGCGCGGCACCCAGTGCCTTCGCGAGCGAATCCGACGACGTGATCAACGCAGCGCATCGCGGCGCGAGTCAATCTACTCCCGAGAACACCCTCGCCGCCTTTCGCGCAGGAACGGACCAAGGCGCCGACCTGATCGAGATCGACGTTCAACGCTCCGTCGACGGAGAACTCGTGGTCATTCACGACACGAACCTGACCCGAACCACAAACGCGGAGGACGTCTTCCCCGACCGGGCACCATGGAATGTGGGCGACTTCACCGCTGCAGAGATGCAAACCCTCGACGCCGGCTCGTGGAAAGGCGCCCAGTTCACCGGCGAAAAGCTACCAACCTTCGCCGAGGCGATCGAGGTCATTCGAAAGAGCGGATCCGGCATGCTGCTCGAAATCAAGTCACCCGAGCTGTACACGGGTATCGAGGCCGAGATATCAGCCGCGCTTCGTGAATCCCGCGGCTACGTGCAGTCCGCCGTGGGTCAGGACAAGCTCGTGGTGCAGTCGTTCAACTTCGACTCGATGAAAACCTTCACCGAACTCGAACCGACCGTTCCGGTGGGCCTCCTCGGCACACCGACCATCGATCGACTGCCGGAACTTGCCACGTGGGCAGATCAGGTCAATCCGTACCACACGTCGATTGACGCGGCCTACGTGGCCGAGGTTCACCGCCTCGGCATGGACGTGCTCGTGTGGACGGTCAATGCGGAGGCAGACATGGTGCGGGCCATCGAGCTGGGCGTGGACGGCGTGATCACCAACCGTCCGGACGTGCTCAACTCCCTGCTCGAGAACTAACCCGAGCGCTATCGCCGGGTGTCAGGAGATCCACCGACACCGTAATCCGTGGCTTCCACGGGCGTTGCTGGACGGACATGGTTGGCAGCGGGGAACAATTCCGCCGCCACCCTCGTTGTCGCCATCATGACAACTATCGGAATCATCGGTGCAGGAAACATTGGCAGCCAGGTCGCCCGCAAGGCGATCGAGAACGGCTATGACGTCGTGATCAGCAATTCGCGAGGTGCGGAGACCCTCGCAGAGCTCGTCGCCGAGCTGGGCCCGAAAGCGACCGCCGGAACCTCGGCGCAGGCCGCTGAGGCCGCCGAGGTCGCGGTTGTGACTGTGCCGCTGAACGCCTACGCGGACGTGCCCGTTGAGCAGCTCGCCGGCAAGATCGTGATTGACACCAATAACTACTACTTCGAACGCGACGGACACATCGCAGCCCTCGATAACGGCGAAACGACCGTGACGGGCATGCTGCAGAAGCACCTGCCGACCTCACGCGTAGCGAAGGGCTTCAACCACATCACGGCCGCCGACATCACAGCGGACTCGTTCCCCACCGGCGACCCGGCGCGGCGGGCGCTGGCCACGGCGTCCGACTTCGCGGATGCGTCCGCCTTCGTTACGAAGCTCTACGACGAATTCGGCTTTGACACCGTGAACATCGGCCCGCTCGAGGAGAGCTGGCGCGTCGAGCGCGACCGCCCGGCCTATGGCATCCGTCAGACCACTGCAGAGCTCGAGGCCAATCTGGCGAAAGCCCCGCGCACCGTCTGATTGCTCAACACGCCCGCGCGAACATGGGACATCGGAATCACCGGACAAAACTGGCGAGTTAGCGAGGATTCGTGGCTTTCTCGCGCTGAGGCGACCAAGGCGGACCGACCAGGGATGTAACGAAATTTGCCCTAGCGCGTTGTGCACTGTCGACCTAGGCTATCCGCATGGCAGCTGGTCCTATACCTGCCGGGTTAGACGGAAAAGCGTCAGACACGATGTTGGCCCTTGGCCGTTTTTTCACCCGTTGGGAACACACAGATGACGGACGTGCGGTCTTCCGCGAGGGCGGCCGTAAAGGAGACGTGTTCTACCGAGACCGGTGGAGTCATGACAAGGTCGTTCGTTCCACCCACGGGGTGAACTGCACCGGGTCGTGTTCCTGGAAGGTCTACGTGCGCGACGGGATTATCACCTGGGAGGCCCAGCAGACGGACTACCCGTCGGTCGGGCCGGATAGCCCGGAATACGAACCGCGTGGCTGCCCGCGCGGTGCCGCGTTCAGCTGGTACACCTACTCGCCAACTCGGGTGCGGTATCCGTATGCGCGCGGTGTCCTCGTCGAAATGTACCGTGAGGCCAAGGCCAGGCTCAATGACCCGGTGCTGGCCTGGGCGGATGTCGTGAACGACCCGGAGCGCCGCCGCCGATACCAGCAGGCGCGCGGCAAGGGCGGGCTGATTCGCATTCCATGGTCGGAAGCTATCGAGATTTCCGCCGCAGCGCACGTTCACACCATCAAGACCTACGGGCCAGACCGCTGCTCCGGATTCTCGCCCATTCCGGCCATGTCGATGGTCTCTCATGCCGTGGGCAACCGGTTCATCCAGCTCATCGGTGGCGTCATGACGTCGTTCTACGACTGGTACGCCGACCTGCCGGTGGCGAGCCCGCAGGTCTTCGGCGACCAGACGGATGTTCCAGAATCGGGCGACTGGTGGGACGCCACGTACCTCATGATGTGGGGTTCAAACGTCCCTGTTACCCGCACACCGGACGCCCACTGGATGACGGAGGTGCGCTACCGAGGTACAAAAGTCATTGCCATCAGTCCCGACTACGCGGACAACACCAAATTTGCCGACGAATGGTTACCCGCGCAAGCCGGCACCGACGCCGCACTGGCGATGGCCATGGGGCACGTCATTCTCAAGGAATTTTTCGTCGAACGCACGATCCCGTATTTCGAGGGCTACGTGCGCCGGTATACCGACCTGCCCTTTCTCGTTCGGCTCGAACAGCACTCAGATGGGCTCGGCCTGGTGCCGACTAAATTCTTGACCGCCGCCGACCTGCCGGGCCAGGCCGCAGTCGAGGGCGCGGCATTTAAAACCGTCCTGCTGGATGCAGCAACGGGGGAGCCCGTCGTACCCAACGGATCAATCGGCTTTCGCTACGGAGAAGCCGGACAGGGCAAATGGAACCTCGACCTGGAAGGGATCGACCCCGCCCTGTCGCTGCTGGGAGTCGCGAATGGTGAGGCCGCCAGCATCCGGATGCCGTGCTTCGAAGCGCCCTCGGGCGAAGGCTCGATTCTCACCCGCGGTGTTCCAGTCCGCCGGGTGGCGGGGCATCTCGTGACAACAGTTTTTGACCTGATGATGGCCCAATACGGCGTCGGGCGCCCAGGCCTCCCGGGGAACTGGGCGTCGGGCTACGACGACTCTTCGACGCCGTACACCCCCGCCTGGCAGGCCGAGATCACTAGCGTTCCGGCAGCGGCGTGCATTCGGGTGGCCCGGGAATTCGCCCGCAATGCGGAACAGTCCAAGGGCCGCTCCATGATCATCATGGGGGCCGGAATCTGCCAGTGGTTCCACGGTGATGCCACCTACCGAGCGGTATTGTCGATGCTCATGCTGACGGGATGCATGGGCCGCAACGGCGGCGGCTGGGCACACTATGTGGGGCAGGAGAAGACCCGACCGATCACGGGGTGGATCTCGCTCGCCAACGCCATGGACTGGAGCCGGCCGCCGCGCACCATGATCGGCACCGGCTACTGGTACATGCACACCGACCAGTGGCGCTCCGACGGATATTCCGCCGACTCCCTGAAATCCCCGCTGGCGGAGGGGCACTTTGACGGAATGCACACCGCCGACACCCTCGCCCAATCTGCGCGGCTCGGGTGGATGCCGTTCTACCCGCAATTCGACCGCAACCCGCTCGACCTCGCCGACGAGGTACAGGCGGCGATTGAGCGGGGTGAGGCGACCGATGCCCCCGCCTACGTCGCGGCGGCACTCAAATCCGGGCAACTGAAAAGCGCCATCGACGATGTCGATGCCCCCGAAAACTGGCCGCGTACTCTGGTGCTCTGGCGCTCAAACCTGTTCGGTTCCTCGGCCAAGGGCAACGAATATTTTCTCAAACATCTGCTGGGTACCCACCACAATGTGCTGGGCCAGGACCACGTGAATGCGGCACGGCCTCGCGACGTGGTGTGGCACGAGAATGCACCGGAGGGCAAACTCGATTTCTTGGTCTCGGCCGATTTCCGCATGACCTCCACGACGCTCCTGTCCGACATCGTCTTCCCCGCCGCCACCTGGTACGAGAAACACGACCTCTCCTCAACCGACATGCATCCGTTTGTGCACGCCTTCACGCCGGCCATCGATCCGCCCTGGGAAGCTAAAACCGATTTTGAGATGTTTCACCTGCTCGCCGAGGAAGTCTCCAGGCAGGCCAAAAGGCATCTGGGCACTCGACGGGACCTCGTCAGCGTGCCCCTGCAGCATGACACCCCCGGCGAGATCGCCCAGCCAGGTGGGGTGGTCAGGGACTGGCGCCAGACGGATATTCCCGCGGTACCCGGCCAGAACATGCCGGTCTTCCAACTCGTGGAACGGGACTATACCCAGATCGCCGAGAAGCTGGCCACGGTCGGTCCCCTGGCGGAGCAACGGGGTTTCACCGTCAAGAACGTCACATTTCGCATGGAACACGAGATTCCACGTCTGGCTCAAAGTAACGGTGTGATGCGGGGCGGCGCGGGTCATGGACGGCCAGCGATCGACACGGATGCGAAGTTCGCGCAGGCAATTTTGAGCTTTTCCGGCACGACCAACGGCGAGCTCGCCGTTCAGGGATTCCGCGAGCTCGAGAAGCAAACGGGAATGCGCCTGGCCGACCTGGCCGAGGGGTCCGCGGAGAAACGGATCACGTTCGCACAAACCCAGGCTGCCCCGGTACCGGTGATCACGTCGCCGGAATGGTCTGGGTCAGAAACCGGAGGCCGACGCTACTCACCGTTCACGATCAACGTGGAGAGGCTGAAGCCCTGGCACACGCTGACCGGCCGAATGCACTTCTTCCTCGACCATGACTGGATGATGGACCTCGGCGAAGCCCTACCCATCTACCGGCCTCCCCTCGACATGCAACGCCTGTTCGGCGAACCCAAGTTCGGTCCGAACGGCGACACTGAGGTGACGGTGCGCTATTTGACGCCGCATTCCAAATGGTCGATCCACTCGGAGTACCAGGACAACCTGTTCATGCTGTCACTCTCCCGCGGCGGGCCGACCGTATGGATGAGCCCCCAAGATGCCGACTCCATCAAGGTCCTTGATAACGACTGGGTCGAATGCGTCAGTATGAACGGTGTTCTGGTGGGCCGGGCGATCGTCAGCCACCGGATGCCGCAGGGAGTTGTGTACGTTTACCACGCCCAGGAACGCACCATCGATGTACCCAAGTCCGAGGCCACCGGCAGGCGTGGCGGGATCCATAATTCGGTGAGCCGGTTGCTGGTTAAACCCACGCACCTCATCGGCGGCTACGCGCAGCTGTCCTACGCGTTCAACTATCTGGGCCCGACCGGTAACCAGCGGGACATCGTCTCGACGATCCGTCGGCGCTCACAGGAGGTAACGTACTGATGCGAGTGATGGCCCAGATGGGCATGGTGATGAATCTCGACAAGTGCATCGGCTGCCACACATGCTCGGTTACCTGCAAGCAGGCCTGGACGAATCGCGCCGGCACGGAATACGTCTGGTTCAACAACGTCGAGACCAGGCCAGGGCAGGGGTACCCGCGACGTTACGAGGATCAAGAGAAATGGCGCGGAGGCTGGCAGCTGAACAAGAAGGGTCGGCTGGTGCTCAAGAGCGGCGGTCGGATCAAGAAACTTCTCGGCCTGTTCGCTAGCCCGGTTCAACCGGAGCTGAAGGACTATTACGAACCCTGGACCTACGACTACAAGACGCTTATCGATGCCCCGTTGGGCGATGACTTTCCGGTGGCCCGTCCGAAATCCCTGATCACCGGCAAGGACACCAAAATCACCTGGTCGGCGAACTGGGACGACGACCTCGGCGGTGCGCCCGCGATGGGACACCTCGATCCCATCGTAGAAAAGGTGCGCAAGGAATCCGAAGACAAAATCAAATTCGCCTTCGAACAGACCTTCATGTTCTACCTGCCGCGAATCTGCGAGCACTGCCTCAATCCTTCCTGCATGGCTTCCTGCCCATCGGGAGCAATCTACAAGCGGGTCGAAGACGGCATCGTGCTCGTCGACCAGGACAAGTGCCGCGGCTGGCGGCAGTGCATCACCGGATGCCCGTACAAGAAGATTTACTTCAACCACAAGACGGGCAAAGCCGAGAAGTGCACGTTTTGCTACCCCCGCGTCGAAATTGGCCTTCCCACCGTGTGTTCGGAAACCTGCGTTGGGCGCCTGCGCTATCTGGGCCTGTTTCTCTACGACGCCGACCGGGTCACGGACGCGGCCGCTGTCACCGACGTGAAAGACCTGTACCAGTCACAAATGGATGTGCTCCTCGACCCGAACGATCCCGCAGTGGCGGCTGCCGCCACCGCCCAGGGAATCCCCGCCGACTGGCTGGACGCGGCCAGACGCTCGCCCGTCTACGCACTCGCCAAGGTGTACAAGGTTGCCCTGCCCCTGCACCCCGAGTACCGCACCATGCCCATGGTCTGGTACGTTCCGCCGCTCTCACCCATCGTCGACCTACTCACCGAACAGGGTCACGATGGGGAAGACCGTGGCAATCTGTTTGGCGCCATCGACGCGCTGCGCATTCCTGTTGAATATCTCGCGGAGCTCTTCACCGCCGGGGACACCGACATGATCACTGATGTCCTGCGCAAGCTCGCAGCCATGCGCGCCTACATGCGAGGAATCACCATGGGGGAGGAACCCGACCGGTCCATCCCCGAAGCCATAGGAATGACGCCGGAGAGCATGTACGAGATGTACCGGCTGATGGCGATCGCTAAATACGAAGAACGCTATGTCATTCCGAAGGCCCACGTCGAACAGGCGCACGATCTCGAGGAGATGGGATGTTCCGTCGATTTCGAGGGCGGGCCGGGCATGTACGAGGATTCCCCATTCGGTGAGGCCAGCGGGCGGCCAACGCCAGTCGCTGTCGAGAACTTCTATGCGCTCAAGGACCGGCAGACGTCTGACACCCCCAGCGGCGAGCGCAGCCTGCGTAACCGAGTCAATCTACTCAACTGGGATGGAAACGGGAGCCCAGAGGGTCTCTTTCCCGGCGGCAGAAATCAGCCACGCGCAGCGCAGCCGTCGCCAGCAGATCTGGACGGCCGCGGGCCGGCCGTCGATTCGACCGGCGGCTCGGCGGGTAGCCCGTCGGTGGACCCATGAAGCGCGATCATCGGGTTTTGTACCAGGCGGCCTCCTGGTGTTTGTCCTACCCCGATGCCGAGCTCATCGGCCACATCGACCTCATGCACGCCGCGCTCGCCGAACAGGGTCGAAACACGCCCAAACTCGACGAATTCCTTCGCTTCCTGGAGGGGACGGAGCTCGCCACGTTGCAGCGTTCCTACGTCGACACCTTCGATCTCAGCAAGCACCATCCGTTATATTTGTCGTACTGGACCGACGGTGACACACGGAGGCGCGGGAACGTTCTGGCAGCCTTCAAACAGGTCTACCGCAACAGCGACTACCTGACGAACACGCACGGAGAATTGCCGGACTTTCTTCCCCTGGTACTCGAATTCTCAGCGATCGTCGACCCGGCAGCCGGACGGGAGTTGCTGCTGCAATATCGACCGAGCCTGGAACTGCTGCGGCTCGCCCTATCCGAACACGAATCGCCCTATGCCGAGGTCCTGGCTGCGGTGTGCGGCACCCTCCCCGGGGCCTCGCCATCCGATCGCGAAGCAGTGCAACGGATGGCAGGCTACGGACCGCCCGTGGAATCGGTCGGGCTCGAACCCTATGACCCACGTCTGTTACCGCTACGAGGAGCGTGAGATGAACTTGTTGCTCTGGGGCGTGTTGCCGTACGTAATGGTGGCGATTCTGATCGGCGGATCGATCTGGCGTTACCGCTACGACCAGTTCGGGTGGACCACGCGGTCGTCACAACTGTACGAATCCCGCCTGCTGCGCATCGGATCGCCGATCTTTCACTTCGGCCTGCTGGCGGTGATTGCCGGGCACTTCTTTGGTTTGGTGATTCCCATGACCTGGACGCTCGCGGTGGGCATGAGCCAGGATTTCTACCACCTCAACGCACTGCTGGTCGGGGGGATCGCGGGGATAGGCACGCTCGGTGGAATCGTCATCCTGATCTACCGCCGGCGCAAGACCGGGCCGGTGTTCATGGCGACAACCCGCAACGACAAGGTCATGTACGTCGTGCTGACCGCCGCGATCATTTTCGGACTCTGGACAACTCTTGCCAGCGTGTTCGAAGGCGAACACGGGCACAACTACCGGGAGACCGTCGCGCCGTGGTTTCGCTCGTTGTTCATCTTCCAGCCAGACATCGCGGCCATGGCCGCGGCCCCGTTCTCGTTCCACATCCACACGCTGGTCGGCATGCTCCTGTTCACCATCTGGCCATTCACCCGGCTCGTGCACGCGTTCACCGCGCCACTGCACTACCTGTTCCGGCCCTACATCGTCTATCGTTCGCGCGACAAAATACCGGGTGAGGTCAGGCCCATTCGACGTGGCTGGGCACCGATCGGAACCGAGGACCGAGCGCGGGACAAACGATAGCCATGACACCGGTCACCGTGCGGGAACGGGCCAGAACCAGTAAGGGGTTCAATCTCGTCCTGGCGACCCTGTCGTCCGTGGTGTGTTTTTGGGCGTGGACGAGTATTGCCCCGCTCGGGGTGCGGTACAGCGTGCAGCTGGACTTGTCGTCAGCGCAGGCTTCCGTCTTGGTGGCCATGCCCGTTTTCGTGGGTTCGATCGGTCGTATTCCGGTGGGGGTGCTCACGGATCGGTACGGGGGGCGGATCATGTTCACCCTGGTCTTGCTGGCCACCGTTCCGGCGCTGCTGCTCGTGGCGCTCGCCGGAACCGTGGGGGTCTACTGGATGCTCGTGTCGTGCGCGTTACTGCTCGGCGTCGCCGGAACGGTCTTCGCCGTTGGAATCCCGTTCGTCAGCAACTGGTACGAGCTCTCTCGGCGTGGATTTGCGACGGGTGTTTTTGGTGCCGGTATGGGAGGTACAGCCCTGTCCGCTTTCTTCACGCCGCGCTTCGTTGACTGGTTCGGGTACATTCCCACCCACCTGATTCTGGCGTTGCTGCTGATCGGGACCGCCGCCCTGGTCTGGACCTGCATGGGAAACGCGCCGGGGTGGGTGTCCAATGCCCAGCCGTTCATACCCAAGCTCTTTGCCGCCGCAAAACTCGGTGTGACCTGGCAGATGTGCTTTCTCTACGGTGTGGTGTTCGGCGGGTTCGTGGCCTTCTCGACCTACCTGCCGACCTACCTGCGCGATATTTACGATTTCGACCTGACGGCGGCGGGAACCCGCACGGCCGGATTTGCCGTCGCCGCGGTTCTGCTGCGCCCGGTCGGCGGAATTCTCGCCGACCGCATCGGTCCCAAACCGGTCGTCATCGTGGCGCTGGCCGCGGTCGCTGTTTTGGCCTGGGTGGTAAATCTGCGCCCGGACGGCGAGATACCGGCCGGGCTGACTTTTGTTGCGATGGCGTCGGCCCTGGGACTGGGTGCGGGGGGAGTCTTCGCCTGGCTGGGGCGAAACTCGCCACCCGACACGGTCGGATCAATCAGCGGCATCGTTAGTGCGGCCGGTGGGCTCGGCGGGTACTTCCCTCCGCTCGTAATGGGCGCAACCTACAACGCCGCCGACAACAGCTATGCCATCGGCCTGCTCCTGTTGGCGGGAACGGCCGCCGTGGCCCTCGTCTTCGCCATAGTCGCGGTGCACGAACGCCGCACCCAACCGACGGCAAATCAGGTCGACTGATAGCGACGCTGCCGCTGGGCGCTGCTATTTGGTCGACTCAGGGATGAGCTTCTCGGTGCGGTAGCGATCGAACAGGGCTGTGAAGGAGTCGATCGTGCGGTGGTGCGCGGTGAAGCCGGCGAGGCGGCTCTTGGTGATGTCGGTGAAGACCTCGATGTTCCGGCCGAGGTCGGCGTCGGTGTGCCACCACGATGCGATGCGACCCAGGTCGGATTCGACGAGGCCGTGCGCGGCAGCGAGTTCGGCCCAGACCGACTCCATGCCGGCCATCTGTACCTCGAGCGGTCGTGGCTCGTTCACGAAACCTTCCGGCTCGACGCCGAAGTAGGCGGCGATCTTTGGCCACATCGCTCGCCAACGGAAGACGTCGCCGTTGACGACGTTGAATGCTTCGTTGGCGCCGGCATCCGTTGTCGCTGCCCACACCATCTGCTCGGCGAGGATCGTCGCGTCGGTCATGTCGGTGACGCCATTCCACTGGGTCTCGCTGCCGGGGAAGACGAATGGGATACCGAGGTGCCTGCACAGGGTGGCCTGTGCGGCGAGGGTGAGTCCCATGTTCATGAGGTTGCCGACCGCGTGGCCGATCACGGTGTGCGAACGGTGCACCGACCAGGTGAATCCCTGGCGAGCGGATGCCGCGAACAGCTCGTCTTCCTGTGCGTAGTAGAAGTTCGCCACGTCCAGGCGCGGTTCGTGTTCGCTGAAGGGGGTGTCGGGCATGGCGCCCTGCCCGTAGGCCTCGAACGGTCCGAGGTAGTGCTTGAGGCCGGTGACGAGCGCGACATGACGCACCGGCGCGTGGGCGAGTGCGGCGAGGAGGTCACGCACCATGCCGGCGTTCACCTCGATGTTGAGTTCTTCGGTGTTCTGACGCGACCAGGCGGTGAAGAAAACCCGTTCGGGCATCTCACTGGCCAACGCTCGATTGAGGTCGGCGGCGGAGCGAAGGTCTGCCTGGATCCAGCGCACCCCTGGCAGATCGCGGCCACTGCGGCGGGCGAGGGCGAGAACCTGCCAGCCCTCGGCAGACAACTGGTCGACGACGGCGGATCCGGTGATGCCGGATGCTCCAACGACGAGGGCGGTATGAGTGCGGGGTTCCAGTGAAATAGTCATCATGGGATGCAACCTTGTGGGGTACGAGGTATTCCTCAGGCCGAAGCAGGTAGATGGCGGTCGCTCCTGCTGGTCGCTGGATTGGCCCAGCAACTGGCACCAGCAGACCCAACGGCGCGCGAGTGGTTGAACGTTGAACGGGCGATGGGTGTCACTATGACCGTAGAGATGAGCCACGAGTAGCCTCCGAAAACGACAACGGGCGTCACCTCTTCGTTGATCGTGCGCCTAGGACTCGCCGACCGCGCACCGTACAGGAGTTCAGGAGTTCAGGAGTTCAGGCTAATTGGGCTTCTAAGGTGATCAGCGCGAGGAATCCGCGCCCTAAAATTTCCGGTGCCAAATCCTGACCACGCACGGCGTCGAATTTTCTCAGCTCTGCGCTCTGGATGCCCGCCTGACCGGCACCGGCAGCCGCACCGGTAACGACGGCAGTGCCGTGAAGCAGCACGGCAAACTGATCCACGAAGACCGGCTGCGCACGACGTTTGGACAGCTCAACAATGGAAATATACGACTTGAACTTTCCGCGTCGTGCCATCACATTGAGGTCTATCGTGGTGCCGACCGGGAGAGCGGCGCTACTGGCGCTGTCGCCCGAAAAGCGAAATGGACGATACTTCTCCATGGGATGCTCGACACCGTCGACGGTCACCACCAGAAGTTCACCGTCGATCACGGTGAGAAGGCGCTCCACACCCGAGTAAACGGAGAAATCACCGGCCTCAGCTATTTCAGCGATGCTGACTCGCCAGTCGAAGTCAGCCGAGCCACCGGGAAAAGAAGCCAGCTCGCGGGCCTGGCCTCCACCGTTACGCCAGGCAGTCGGCCTTATCTCGTGGTATCGAATGATGTCCATGGTTTCAGCCTCAGGTTAGCAGCTGCACTCCCCGGTGAACCGATACCCAGCGCCAGCTTCGGTGAATCGCCCGGAGTGCTGAACCATTTATCGGGCCACCTCGTGGTAGCTCCAAGGGCTCCCACACCCAGCTGCGCTGCACTTCACACCAACGCATCGAATAGCACCTCATCAGATAGCACCTCATCGAATAGCACCGAGAGAAGGAAGCAATCATGAACAGTAGAATTTGGCTCAAGGTCGGGCCGGTCGTCGGGGCAGTAACACTCAGCGTTCTCGTGCTGAGCGGATGCTCGCAGGGAACGACGACCCCCGCGGCCGACACCTCGAGCTCGTCCAGCGCAACCAGCGACGCCGCGGTCGAACCGGCCCTTGCGACCGCGGAGAGTTCACTCGGCACGATCGTCGTCGATACCGCAGGGATGACACTGTATGTTTTCGACAAGGACGTCGCAGACTCCGGTGAGAGCACCTGCGAGGGCGAATGCCTCGTTAAGTGGCCCGCCGTCGTCGCCGAATCGGATACCCCCACCGTCGACGGCGTGACCGGCACGGTCGGCGTCATCACCCGCACGGATGGCAGCAAGCAAGTTACTCTCAATGGCCTTCCGCTCTATTACTGGGCGGGCGACTCCGCTGCCGGGGACACCACCGGAGAGGGCGTTGGCGGCGTCTGGTGGGTAGTCGCTCCGAACGGAGACAAAATCGCTGGCTAGTCCCGCCTGCCCAGCGCGTAGCAACACGCGCGATCTCTCGCAGGTCACCGCGCCCATCGGCTCCGCGAAGCCGATGGGCGCGGTGCTGTAGTCGGCCGCCACCGGGCAGAATAGAAAAGTGTACGTATTGGTTCGTCAAACAAGTAACGGCGAACTGCTCGTCGACACGCTGGACGACGCTGGCCTCCCGATCGCGGCGACCCGCTGCCTCACCCTGACCGAGTTTCGGTTGTTCGTGTCGTCGCTCGAATCGACCACCCGCGAACCCGCGACGCCACGTTGGGTCTGGGAAGATACCGCCCGAATCTATTCGGTGCTCCTCACGGCCGGCATCCGAGTGCAGCGCTGCCACGATCTTCGTCTGTGCCACGTGATCCTGAAGAATTCGGCGCTGACCACGAGGAGCGAACTCGCTCTGGCCTCGCCGGGCCCCTGGGACGTGGCGAGCGCCACGACGAGCGACCAGGCCGAGCCCCGGGCCACACTCTTCGACTTCGAGGCGGAGGATGACCGCGACCCGGTTTCGAGCGCTGGCGCCGCAGAGTCACGTACGGCGCGGGAGTTTCGTCGCCAACTCGACGCGGTGGCATCCGCTACCGAACCGGGGCGCCTGCGGCTCCTGCTCGCCGCCGAGTCCGCCGGGGCGCTCGTGGCCGCGGAGATGCGCTACGCCGGGCTGCCCTGGCGCACCGACGTGCATGATCTCTTGCTGACCGAAGAGCTGGGAGCGCGCGTCGCGCCGGGCATGCGACCCGAACGGCTCGAACTTCTCGCCCAGCGCATCCGCCTAGAGCTGGGTGACGCCACGCTCAACCCGGACTCTCCACAGGAACTATTTAGGGCTTTGCAACGCGCGGGGCTGGCTGTCACGTCGACGCGAGGCTGGGAGCTGAAGAAGTTGCAGCATCCGGTGATCGAACCGCTCCTGCAGTATAAGAAACTGTCCCGGTTGCTCAGCGCTAACGGCTGGACCTGGATGGAATCCTGGGTTGTCGATGGCCGGTTCCACCCCGACTACGTACCCGGGGGTGTCGTGACCGGTCGCTGGGCTACCCGCGGCGGGGGAGCACTGCAGCTGCCCAAGCAGATTCGTGGGGCCGTCGTCGCTGATGATGGCTGGAAACTCGTCGTCGCCGACGCTGCCCAGCTGGAACCGCGCATCCTGGCGGCGCTGGCGCAGGATACGAGCATGGCCAAGGCCGGCCGCGGCACCGACCTGTATGCCGGCATCGTGTCGAGCGGCGTCGTCGAAACCCGCGACCACGCCAAGGTTGCCATGCTCGGCGCCATGTATGGGGCCACGACCGGAGAAAGTGGCCGGCTAATGCCGCGTCTTGCCCGCGCCTACCCTCGAGCGATCGCACTGACCGAGTCGGCGGCGCGTGCGGGCGAGCGTGGTGAGATCGTGACGACCCGACTCGGGCGCTCCTCACCCATTCCGGGATCGGGCTGGCAGGAGGCCCAGGCGCAGGCCTACGACCCGGCGGCCACGGCGATCGATGAACGGCGCGCCCGCAGCCAGGCCCGGGATTGGGGACGCTTCACCCGTAACTTCATCGTGCAGGGCAGCGCCGCCGAGTGGGCTCTGTGTTGGATGGCGGAAATCCGTCGAGAGCTTAGGGCATTGCCAGCACCCGGCAGCCGTCAAGCGGATGCCGCGCACGGTGCGCTCGGCCAGCTTGTTCCGGGAGCCGGCCCAGCAAACCCGGGGACTACGCGGGGTCGTGCTCCATTTGACGCCACACCGCATCTGGTGTTTTTCCTCCACGACGAGGTGATCGTGCACACCCCCACTGCGCAGGCTGCCGCCGTCGCTCAGATCATCGTCACTGCGGCCGAAACCGCCGGGCGGCTACTCTTCGGCGACTTCCCGGTCGACTTCATGTTGACGGTAGCAACCGTCGATAACTACGGCCAGGCCAAGTAACCCGGCGCACGTTCCCGCACAGCCGTTCCCGCACAGCCGTTCCCGCACAGCCGTTCCCGCACAGCCGCTCGCGCTCGTTCTTGTCGTCGCCTACCGCACTGGCCAAGTGTCGCGTTCCGGCGCGGTTGTCAGGACAGCCGCGCGATGCGCAGACGTCGAAGGGCGCGCGTGACCGCCCCTGCCAGACCGGAACCGAGCCGGTGACGCACGTCGGCCACGGCCACACTCCAGAGGCCGTCATTGTAGGTAGGGTACGCGTGCGTTGTGCTGGCGATATCGCTCGTGGTGAGTCGCTTCCTCACCGCCAGAGAAATTTCGCCGAGGGTTTCACCGGCCCGGGGACCCACGACTGTTCCGCCCAGTACGCGGCCGCGTTTGTCGACGATGAGCTGGGTGTAGCCGGCCGTTTTCGCCTCCGTCACGGCGCGGTCAACGTGCGCATGATCCCAGGTGAGGATTCGGTGGACTCCGGCTTGCGCATCCCGGGCTTGCAGGCCGACGGCACCCAGTTCAGGGTGAGTGAACGTAACCCGGGGGATCGCCGTACTGTCGACCGTGCGGGTCAGGCCGAGGATAGCGTTTGTTGCAGCCACGCTGGCGTTCACGCCGGCCGTGTGCGTGAACTGAGGCAGTCCGGTGACATCGCCGGCGGCCCAGATGCGCGGGTTGGAAGTGCGCATCCCGGAATTGACCACGATATTACCGTGCTCGTCCCGGCGCACTCCCACGCACTGCAGGTTGAGACCGCTCGTGTTCGGGCGGCGGCCCAGGGCCACGAAGAGCCGGTCGAAAGAGAGGGCGGTCCCATCATCGAGGGACAACGTACCGGCGAGGCGGTCGGACGAGGTCACCGAGACCGCGGTGCAGCTGGTGCGCACATCTACTCCGTCAGCAATGAGCGCGGCCCGAATGATGGCACTGGCCCGGTCGTCTTCCTTCGGCAAGATTCGTGGTCCCCGGTGCACAAGCGTCACGGCCGCACCGAGGCGAGCCATGGCCTGAGCTATCTCGCAGCTCACGGCCCCGCCGCCCAGCAGGACGAGTCGTTGCGGGGGATTCCTCAGGTTCCAGAACGTTTCGCTGGTCACCACATCGACCGCGTCGATTCCTGGGATATCCAGCAGGGCCGGTGCGGCGCCCGTGGCGATCAATGCTTGTTGGAACCGGAGTTCACGGCCGTTCACGTCGACACTGTGGGGTCCGGTGAATCGCGCTTTCCCGATCACCACGTCGATGTTGTCCCGCTCGAGGGACTCTGCGGAATCGACGGGGGCGATCTCCTGCATCGCGTTCTGAACGTGCGCCATGACCTGCGCGAAGTTGACATGGACATCGCTCACGCTTAGTCCGAGGCTAACTGAGGATCGGGCGGTCGTTGCGGCGTTCGCGGCAGCAATGAGCGCCTTCGACGGAACGCACCCGGTCCACAGGCAATCCCCGCCGAGGCGGTTGCCCTCGATCAGAACCACTTTCGCTCCGAAACTCGCCGCGGTGCGGCTGGCAACGAGTCCGGCCGTTCCGCCACCAATGACCGCCAAATCAAATTTCTTGAGTTCGTTCATGACTGTGAGCGTAGACGGTCGGCGCGGTCCGGAACGATGGTGTGCTGGCTAGGCTGGCAAAAAGAGGAAGGCCGGTCTGCACCATGGCGAACGTCTACGAAGTCGCTGCCCGTTTTTACGATGTGCTCTCCGGAGAACGCGTCGTCTACCGGGCGGGTCGAGAATCCGGCGTGGCGCTCCTGCGAGTGCGTCAGGGCGACACGGTTCTGGACCTGGCCTGCGGTACCGGCCTAAATTTTGCGCTGCTCGTCGATGCGGTTGGCCCCTCGGGCACCGTAATCGGGCTGGATCGAAGTCCGGCAATGCTGGAGATGGCCCGCCGCCGGGTGCAATTGAACGGATGGACCAGCGTGCGTTTGGTCGAAGCGGATGCCACGGCCTTTGACCCGATTGTCGTCGTGAATGAACTCCCGGCAGCGGCGGAAGGGTTCGTTGACTGCATCTTCTCCAGTTATGCCATGAGCATCTTCAACGACTGGCACCCGGCCTGGGACCGAGCGCGTGCGCTGTTGCGGCCGGGCGGTCGAGCGTGCATCGTCGACATGCAGTTGCCCGTAGGTGTCTACCGGCTATTCTCGCCGCTCGTGCGGTTGGCCGTTGCGATCGGCGGTGCCGATCTCAAGGCTCGCCCGTGGACCATCATCGAACGCGAGGGCGTGGATGTACGCTCCGTAGCCGTTCGTGGCGGCCATATTCGCGTCGTTGCAGGCACGATCCCTTAGCCCGCGACCGAGCACCATCTTTTGGATGAACGGGTCACGAGCTGGCTAGCACCCCTCGCTGTAGACATGGAGATCGACCTCAACGCCTTCGGTCGCTCGCCGTACTTGGAGCAGCGGTCAGGTGCCGTTACGCACCGCTGACTGACGCGGAATTTTATTCGTTTTACTCGGCGTCCTCTGCCAGCCGTCGCTTGTCAATGTGCAGGTCGCTGGGGCATAATGGCGCTATCGGCACGCTGGCCTCCAGCGACCGAACAATTTAATATTCGCCATCGTGCCACAACCCTGAGTTGAAGGCGCGGTCGTTCCGAGGTCGTTGGGGAAGACGAACCTACTAGGAACGGAGAAACACGATGGATGCAATACCGAACCGTCGGGCGCCGATTGCGCGGGGGGTGCTTTTTGTGCACTCTTCTCCGCGAGCGGTTTGTCCTCATGTCGAGTGGTCTGCCGGTCGCGCACTCGGCGAGGCCGTCAACTTTGACTGGTCAGAACAACCAGCCCTGCCCGGATCCCACCGCGCCGAGTATTACTGGGAGGGGTCTCCTGGCACCGGCGCCGCGCTCGCATCCGCTCTGCGCGGCTGGGAACAGCTGCGCTTCGAAGTCACCCAAGACGCCGGACCAGATTCGGATGGTGGACGTTGGTTACACACACCCGAGCTCGGTATCTTTTATTCCCAGACCGACAGCGTGGGAAACGTGGTCGTTCCAGAAGATCGCATTCGATCCGCTATGGAGAGTGCGGGGGCTAACGCCATCGAATTGCACCGGCAGTTGCGCCTGGCCCTCGGGCAATCCTGGGACGACGAACTCGAACCGTTCCGGCAGGCGAGCGACCTGAATGCTGTGGTCTGGCTGCACCAGGTCGGCTGATCAGCCACTATCCAAGCGTGCGGTTCGCCCAGGACGGCGCGGCCTGTCGACCGGCGACATTCCCGGCGGCAATCCCACGAAGTCAAGCGAAACGCCTCACAGAAATGACCCCGCCCGAACCCGGGCGGGGTCATTCTCTGCTACCGAACTTTTAGACCGACCGGAACGCCACGACGGCGTTGTGGCCGCCGAAGCCGAAGGAGTTGCTCAGCGCGAGCAGGTCTCCGGCCGGCAGGGCGCGCGGCGTGGTGACCACGTCGAGCGGAATCTCCGGATCCTGCGACGTGAGGTTGATTGTCGGCGGTGCGGTGCGGTCGGAGAGAGCCTTCACCGTGAAGAAGGCCTCGAGGGCGCCGGCGCCACCGAGCAAGTGGCCGGTTGATGCCTTCGTGGCCGACACCGGGATACCGTCGAGCAGATCGCCGAACACTCGTTTGAGGGCGTTGTACTCGGCGATGTCACCAACCGGGGTGCTCGTAGCGTGGACGTTGATGTGCGAGACATCGGCGAGGGTCGCTCCGGCGTTCTCAATGGTCGAGAGCATTGCGCGGGCGGCCGCCGATCCTTCGGGGTCCGGCGCGGTCACGTGGTACGCGTCGCTATTGACAACGCCGCCGAGCAACTCGGCGTAGATGTGGGCGCCGCGCGCCTTGGCGTGCTCCTCGGTCTCGATGACGAGGGCGGCTGCACCCTCACCGAGAACGAAACCGTCGCGAGTCACGTCGTACGGGCGGCTCGCGGTGGCCGGGTCGTCGTTACGAGTCGACAGTGCGTGCATCGCTGCAAACGAGGCAATTGGCAGGGGGTGAATGGCCGCCTCGGAGCCTCCGGCGATGACGATGTCGGCCAGTCCGGATTGCAGGCGCTTGTACGCGTTGATCAGTGCTTCGGTACTCGACGCGCACGCGGAGACCACCGTGGTGATGCCGGCACGGGCGTGCAGGTCCATTCCGATGGCCGCTCCCGGACCATTGGGCATGAGCATCGGCACGGTCATCGGCAGTACGCGACGCGGGCCGCGTTCGCGCAGGGTGTCCCATGCATCCAGTAGGGTCCACACTCCGCCGATCCCGGTCGCCCAGTCCACGGCGAGCCGCTCGGGCTCGACCGCGGGGGAGCCAGCATCGGCCCAGGCTTCGCGTCCGGCGATCAGTGCGAATTGGCTTGACGGATCAAGGCGCTTGACCTCAAATCGCTGCAGAACATCCACGGTTTTCACGCGTGCCTGTGCTGCGAAAGTTACGGGGATCGCTGTTTGCGCGACCCAGGCCTGCTCGAGGGTGGTGGCACCCGATTCGCCGGCCAGGAGGGCCGTCCAGGTGTCGACCGCCGTGCCGCCCAGCGGCGTAGTGGCACCGATGCCGGTGATAACGATTTTCTTGGTCATAAGTCAACTCTCCATGGAACGACAAACGTGTGGGCCGGTGCGTTGTGGCACCAGCCCAATGAACAGGTCGGCCGTTTTCCGACCGACCCGGTTCAGGCTTGGGTCTAGTCCTGTGCCTTCACGATGAACTCGACGGCATCGCCGACGGTCTTGAGGTTCTTAACCTCTTCATCGGGAATCTTCACATCGAACTTCTCTTCTGCGTTGACAACAATGGTCATCATCGAGATCGAGTCGATGTCCAGGTCGTCTGTAAACGACTTGCCGAGCTCAACCGTGTCGGTTGCAATTCCGGTCTCGTCGTTGATGAGCTCGGCCAGGCCGGTCAGAACTTCTTCGGTGGACAATGCCATGTTTTTTCTCCTTGAGGGGTGTCTCGGTTGACCGAGACTTAGTTTAGAGGGTGGATAGGTTAGGGCAGCACAACGACTTGCGCACCGAACACGAGTCCGGCACCGAAGCCAATCTGCAGCGCGAGTCCGCCGCTGAGCTCTGGGTGTTCCTCGAGCAGGCGGTGGGTGGCGAGGGGGATCGAGGCCGATGAGGTGTTACCGGTCGTGGCGACATCGCGGGCGATGACGACGGATTCCGGCAACTTGAGCTGCTTAGCAAACTCGTCGATGATGCGCATGTTGGCCTGGTGGGGAATGAACGCGGCGAGGTCGGCGCTGTCGATTCCGGCTACTTCGAGGGCTTTCTTAGCTACCTTGGCCATGTCCCAGACGGCCCAACGGAAGACGGTCTGTCCTTGCTGACGCAGGGTTGGCCAGTCGGCCTCGCCGCGACGGTGCTCCTGCAGAGTGTGATTCATCTGAATCGCGTCTGCCTTGGAACCATCTGATCCCCACACCGTGGTGGAGATGCCCGGGTAGTCACTCGGGCCGATGACGACAGCGCCAGCACCGTCGCCGAGCAGGAATGAGATGCTTCGGTCTGCAGGGTCGACGAGGTCAGAGAGCTTTTCAGCGCCGACGACGAGTGCGTAGTGCGCAGCCCCCGTGCGAATGAGCGCATCCGCCTGGGCGATGGCGTAGGCATATCCGGCGCAGGCCGCATTGATGTCGTAGGCCGCGGCAGGATTGCTGCCAACGCGGTCGGCCAAAACGGCGGCCATGGATGGTGTCTGGCGGCCGTTGCTGATGGTGGCGACAATCACGGCATCAATGAGCGCCGGGTCAATGCCACTCTTCTCGATGGCTTCGCGGGCGGCATCCGTTGCCATGTCGACAGCTTCGACGTCCTGGCTCGCACGCGTGCGGGTGATGATGCCGGTGCGCTGCTGGATCCACTCGTCGGAGGAATCGATCGCTGCGACCAGTTCGTCGTTGGGTACGTCGAGGTCACCGCGGGCGGCGCCGATCGAGAGGATGCGGGTGTACTGCGGTCCGTGGGACTGCTTCAGTGTTGGCACGGTTGCTTTTGTTGGCTTTGGCATTGTCTCTCTTATCAGATTCAGGACTGCTGGTCGATCATGGCCCAGGCGGCGGGCAGGTCGTCCGGGGTCTTGATGGCGACGGTGGGAACGCCTTTGAGGGCGCGCTTTGCGAGACCGACGAGCGCGCCGGCAGGCGCGACCTCGATGATTCCGGTGACTCCCGCTGCGGCGAAAGCCTCCATGCACCTGTCCCACCGTACCGGCGATGACACCTGACCCACGAGCAGATCCACAAAGCGGATGCCCTCGGCGACCTGGCTGCCGTCACGATTGGTCCAGATGGGGAGGGTGGGGTTGGTGGGGGTGAGCGAGTCGGCGACCACGGTCATCCGTTCGACGGCCGGCTTCATATAACGCGTATGGAATGCGCCGGCGACCTGAAGGGGGATGACTCTGGCCCGGTGCGGGGGAGCCTCGGCGAGTTCGGCGAGAGCGTCGAGTGCCCCGGCGACGACGATCTGACCACTGCCGTTAAAATTGGCGGGTTCGAGGCCGAGCTCGGCCACTCGGGTGAGCAGTTCGGTCTCGTCTGCACCGATCACGGCACTCATTCCGGTGGGAACGAGTGCGGCGGCTGCCTGCATTGCCAGGCCACGCTCGCGGACAAATCGCACGGCGTCGGCGGTTCTTAGGATGCCGGCGCCCGCGGCGGCAGTGAGCTCTCCGACCGAGTGCCCAGCGATCCCGGCAATGCGGTCTCGGCGACCATCCGCGAGCAGCGCTTCAAGTGTGAGGATGCCCGCGGCCACGATGAGGGGCTGGGCAATCGCCGTGTCGCGGATGGTGTCGGCGTCGCTGACCGTGCCGTGGGTGACGAGGTCCAGGTCAGCGTCGTCGGAGATTTGCCGCAGGCCTTCTTTGAAGGCAGGCAGAGCCAACCACGGTTCGAGGAATCCGGGAGTTTGGGAGCCCTGACCCGGGCAGACGACAACGATCACTTAGCTAGTCTTCCAATCTGGTGACGCAAATGAATGTACAGATGACACTAAGTATTTCGGGAACCTTTGTAGATTCCTGCAGGTGTATTCCTCGGGGAGAGATTTCGGTTTCTCAAATCGTGATCGATGGCGGGATCATTCCCGGCTTTGGTGCGATTCAGAATGCGCCTCGCTGACCGACGGTTGGGTGTCCGCTGCGCCGCTCGCTCCACGCCCACTCCGGTAACGCCACAGGCCGACGCCCACGAGCAGTCCGGCCAGCAAGAGAGAGAGCCCGAGGGATTCCCTCGTTTCCGGGATGATCAACATGCCAACGAGCAGGGCGAGGATGCTGAGGATGGCGAACCAGGTGAGGTAAGGGAACAACCACATCTTGAGCGAGAGTGCCTTGGCGGCATCCGGTCCCATTCGGCGACGGAGGATCAACTGCGAGGCGGCAATCACGAGCCAGACGAATAGGGCGATAGCGCCGGAGGTGTTCACGAGGAACAGGAATACGGTGTCTGGGGCAACGTAGTTGAGACCGACAGTCACAAACCCGACGATGGTCGAGGCGAGCACGGCGCTGCGTGGCACCCCCCTGGCCGAGATCTGTGCCCAGGAGCGGGGAGCGTCGCCGCGCGTCGAGAGCGAAAACAACATTCGGCTGGCGGTATAGAGACCAGAGTTGAGGCAGGACAGCACCGAGGTGAGCACAATCACGTCCATGATCGTGCCAGCACCGGGAATCCCATAGAGCTCGATGGCCGCCACATAGGGACTCTTCGCCACGGAGGCGCTGTCCCAAGGCAGCAGGGTGACGACAATGGCGATCGAGCCGATGTAGAAGATCAGGATTCGCCACACGGTGGACCGCACGGCCTGCCGAACAGCGGCGACGGGGTTTTGCGACTCCCCGGCCGCGATTGTCGCGATCTCGGCGCCGAAGAAGGAGAAGACGACCACGAGCACGCCACCGAGTACCGCTCCGGCACCGTTGGGGAAGAATCCACCGCGACCGGTCAGGTTGTCGAGACCGGGCGCAGCCACACCGGGCATGAAGCCGAGGATCGCCACGATGCCAAGGACCAGGAAGACCACAATCGCCGCGACCTTGATCGAGGCGAACCAGAATTCAAATTCCCCAAACGATTTTACCGAGGCCACATTCGTGAGGGTGAGTAACACCATGAGCAGGAGAGCCCATACCCACTGATCAACCTCTGGCACCCAGCGATGCACGATCGCCGCGCCGGCGGTTGCCTCGATCCCGAGGACGATGATCCAAAACCAGGCATAGAGCCAGCCGATGCTGAACCCGGCCCAGCGGCCGAGAGCCCGATCGGCGTAGGCCGAGAACGAGCCGGTCTCCGGGCTCGCCGCCGCCATTTCGCCCAGCATGCGCATCACCAGAATGACGACGAGCCCCGCGGCCGCGTAGGCCACAAGAATTCCAGGGCCGGCCTGCTGGATCGCCGCTCCCGAACCCACGAACAGGCCGGCTCCGATAACTCCCGCGATCGCGATCATCGAGAGGTGGCGGGGTTTGAGACTGCGTGTCAGTTCGCGAGCCTGCGGAGCGACGTTGGCGGCTCCAGTCGGTGGCGGAGCATCCTCGATCGCGGATTTCGGGGATGGCTGCATGACACGCTCCAAGTCTGAATACGGGCAACTCTGAACCCACGCGAGACGGCTGACGGCCATGGCAACGGCTGCTGTAGTAGCAACGACGCCCACCAAGTCGTTTCTCAGGTTGAGAGGAACGTCACGACGACGTGACGACCGAATCAAACCCTATACCCCCGCACGTCATGAAATCGCGGGCTTCATTAGCGGCGGCGGCTGGACCCATCGTGGTCGCTGATCGAACCGATGATCAGCGCGGACTGCAGGATGAGCGCCTCGCGGGCTCCCGTGGCGTCGTAGCCGATGACTTCGGACACTCGTTTCAGGCGGTACCGCACGGTGTTGGGATGCACGAAAAGTTCACGCGCGGTTGCCTCCAGGGAGCGGCCGTTATCGAGGTAGCACCACAGGGTGGTGAGCAGTTCGGTGGAATGGGCTTGCAGAGGCCGATAGATGCGATGGATGAGCGTGGCACGTGCGAGTGGATCACCGGCCAGGGCCCGTTCAGGGAGCAGATCGTCGGCCTGCACCGGCCGTGGGGCGTTGCGCCACGAACGAGCGACGGCGAAACCAGCCAGCGCTGCCTTTGCACTCTTCGACGCGTCCACGAGGTTGGGTACCTCGTGGCCCAGCACCAAGTGTCCGGGGCCGAAGATCGGCTCCAACTGCATGGCGATCTCCATAAAGGTGAGGGCGGCGGCCGTGCCGACGTCTTCGCTATCTTCCGGGGCGGGACGCGCGCGACCGATCACGAGCACGAGGCGATTTCCCTGCACGCCGATAAGCACGTCGGCGGCCATATGCCGGGCGGCCCGGCGCAACTGGTCGACGTCGAGCATCTGCGGCGTTGTGCCGACCAGAACGCAGACTTCACCGTGGCCGTGCCAGCCGAGAGCCGCAATCCGGCTGGGTAGCTCGTCGTCATATTCCCCACTGAGAATGGAGTCAACGACGAGAGCTTCGAGCCTCGCGTCCCAGAGCCCCCGCGCCTCAGCTGCGCGCGCATAGACATCCGCTGCCCCAAAAGCAATCTCCCGCGAGTAGAGCAGGATCGCCTCGCGGAGGGTCTCACCGCCGTCCTTGACGCGTTCTTCGACGACTTCGACCGTCACTCGAATGAGCTGCAAAGTCTGCTGCAGGCTCACCGAGCGCAGGAGCTCGCGCGGGGCGGCACCGAAGACGTCCGCGGCGATCCACGGCGTTGACCGGGGGTCGTCGAACCACGAGATAAAACTCGTGATCCCAGCCTGAGCCACCAGTCCAACGGCGGACCGCCGTCCTGGCGGCATATCGCCATACCAGGACAGCGTGTCCTCGAGTCGCTTGAGCGTCTGGGTCGACAGCTCACCGGAGATGGTGCGCAGCCAATTGAGGGTCTGCTCTTTCGTCTTGGGCGCCGGTGCCACGGTTTCTTAGCTCTCGCCCCCGGCAGAGCCGGTGGTGCCCGCGCTCACATCGTGCAGGCGATACTTTGCGATTGCCTGGCCAGCGAGGCTGCGGTCTACCTCGCCGCGACGGGCGAGCAGCTCCAGGGTGCGCACAACCATCGATGGACCGTCGATCTTGAAGAATCGGCGTGCCGCCGGACGGGTGTCCGAGAAGCCGAAGCTGTCGGCGCCGAGCGTTGCGAAGTCGCTCGGCACAAACTGCCGAATCTGATCCGGAACGGCGTGCATGAAGTCCGATACGGCCACGAACGGGCCGACAGCTCCCTCAAGCTTGGAGGTTACGTAGGGAACGCGTGGCTCGTCGTCGGGGTTGAGGAAGTTGTATTCCTCGGCGGCGAGACCATCGCGGCGCAGCTCGGTCCAGGACGTGACCGACCAGACGTCGGCCGACACGCCCCAGTCATCGGCGAGCAATTTCTGGGCCTCAAGCGCCCACGGCACGGCGACCCCGGAGGCCAGAAGCTGAGCCTTCGGACCACTGGCGGCGGATGCGCTCACCCGGTGGATACCGCGCAGGATGCCGTCCACGTCAACATCGTCGGGCTCGACCGGCTGCACGGCGGGCTCGTTGTACACCGTGATGTAGTACATGACGTTCGGGTCGGTGTGGGTTCCGCCGTACATGCGGTCAAGGCCGGCGCGCACAATGTGACCGATCTCGTATCCGTACGCTGGGTCGTAGGAAACCACGGCCGGATTAGTCGACGCCAGCAGCGGCGAGTGTCCGTCGGCGTGCTGCAGGCCTTCTCCGGTCAGCGTGGTGCGACCGGCCGTGGCGCCAATGATGAACCCGCGGGCCATCATGTCGCCCGCTGCCCAGAGGGCGTCGCCCGTGCGCTGGAATCCGAACATGGAGTAGAAGACGTACACCGGAATGAGCGGCTCACCCTGGGTGGAATACGAGGTACCCACGTTGGTGAAGGCCGAGGCGGCGCCGGCCTCGTTGATGCCCACGTGCAGGATTTGGCCCTGCGGGCTCTCCTTATAAGAGAGCAGCTGGGCGTGGTCAACGGACGTGTAGTGCTGGCCGTTGGGGTTGTAAATCTTGGCGGTGGGGAAGAACGCGTCGATGCCGAAGGTGCGAGCCTCGTCGGGAATGATTGGAACGATCCGGTTGCCAAAGTCCTTGGCCCGCACCAGCTCCTTGAGCAGGCGCACGAAAGACATCGTCGTGGCGATTTCCTGCGTACCGGAACCCTTCTTGGCCACCTTGTACGTCTCGTCGCCGGGGAGATTGACCTTGGTGTGCGCGGTGCGACGCTCGGGCAGGTAGCCGCCGAGCGCACGGCGGCGCTCGTGCATGTACTCGATCGCTTCGTCCTTGTCGCCGGGGGTGTAGTACGGCGGCAGGTACGGGTTTTCCTCGAGCTGGGCATCCGTGATCGGCACGTGCATGCTGTCTCGGAATGACTTGAGGTTGTCGAGGGTCATCTTCTTCATCTGGTGGGTCGCGTTGCGGCCCTCGAAGCTTGGACCGAGGCCGTAGCCCTTGATCGTCTTCGCCAGGATGACGGTGGGTTGGCCCTTGTGTTCCGACGCAGCTTTGAAGGCCGCGTAGACCTTGCGGTAGTCGTGGCCGCCGCGCTTGAGGTTCCAGACTTCGTCGTCGCTGAGGTGCTCGACGAGCTTGAGTGCGCGCGGGTCGCGACCGAAGAAGTTCTCGCGCACGTAGGCGCCGCTTTCGGCCTTGTAGGTCTGATAGTCGCCGTCGGGGGTGACGTTCATGAGGTTGATCAGGGCGCCGTCGACGTCGTTCTTAAGCAGGTTGTCCCACTCACGGCCCCAGACCACCTTAATGACGTTCCAGCCAGCACCGCGGAAGAAGCTCTCGAGCTCCTGGATGATCTTGCCGTTACCGCGCACCGGGCCGTCGAGGCGCTGCAGGTTGCAGTTGATCACGAAGTTGAGGTTGTCGAGGCCCTCATTGGCGGCGACCTGCAACTGGCCGCGGCTTTCCACTTCATCCATCTCGCCGTCGCCGAGGAACGCCCAGACCTGCTGGTCGCTGGCATCTTTGATACCACGGTTGGTCAGGTAACGGTTGAGCTGCGCCTGGTAGATAGCGTTGATCGGGCCGAGTCCCATGGAGACGGTGGGGAACTGCCAGAATTCCGGCATGAGGCGCGGGTGCGGATACGAGGAGATGCCATCGGGAGCGTGCGATTTTTCCTGACGGAAACCGTCGAGCTGGTTCTCCGTCAGCCGGCCCTCGAGGAACGCACGAGCATAGGTGCCGGGGGAGGCGTGGCCCTGGATGAAGATCTGGTCGCCACCGCCCGGGTGGTCCTGGCCTCGGAAGAAGTGGTTGAAACCGACTTCATACAGGGCAGCGGATGACGCATAGGTCGCGATGTGCCCGCCGACGGCGATACCGGGGCGCTGCGCGCGGTGTACCAGAACGGCAGCGTTCCAGCGAATCCAGGCGCGGTAGCGGCGCTCGATGTCTTCGTCGCCAGGAAAGTCGGGTTCGTTCTCCGGGGCGATGGTGTTGATGTAGTCCGTCGTCGGCACCATGGGAACGCCCAGGTGAAGCTCTTTCGAACGCTTCAACAGGCTAAGCATGATCTCGCGCCCGCGTTCGTGGCCGTGCTCGGCAACGAGCGCATCGAGGGATTGTGACCACTCGGCCGTTTCCTCCGGATCGGAGTCGGCGTTGTTCGTCGAGTACGGGTCCTGGTCGTTGACCGTCACAGTCGACCTCTCTTGGGGCTTAGGCAGCGATGGGGTTTATGCAAGCGATGGTGCTCCGTGGGGGCATTTTTTCGCCACTACAAGGGCACGTGCTGAAAATGAGCAGGTTGGATTGCAACCAGCGGCACCACGTAAGCCTACAGATCTTTATCCGTCGCCCGCGTGAGGAGGTTTCACCGGCCAAGATGCACTAGGCCTGATTCCCGCGGTCTGTGAATCCATGCACGTTGCCGGGCTAGAGTGTGACACCGGCCAATCCGTGCGTCTACGACGCACCAGGAAAGGAGCATTCATGGCTCTTCAGAACGACACCCAGGCACCTGATTTCAAGCTCATCAACCAGTTCGGTGAGAGCGTGCAGCTGAGTCAGTACCGAGGAATGAAATCGGTAGCACTCGTCTTCTTTCCGCTGGCATTCTCCGGAATCTGCAGCGGAGAGCTGTGTGAGCTGCGCGACAACCTCGCTCTGTTCGACGATGGCAGCGTTGAACTGATTGGCATTTCGGTCGACTCCCGACACGCCCTGCGCGCCTTTGGGGAGCAGGAGAAATACACCTTCGACCTGGTCGCGGATTTCTGGCCCCACGGCGCGGTAGCCAAGGAATATGGCGTCTTTCTCGAGGACAAGGGCTTCGCCAATCGAGCGACTTTCCTGATCGACCCGAGCGGCATTATCCGTTCCAGCTTCATCACGGCGCCGGGCGAGGCGCGGTCGATCGAGTCTTATCGGGCCGCGCTCGAGCAGCTCGCACCGGTTCTCTGAACCCGTCGGGTCGACAATCGCGTAGCGACTCTGACCTATACTGAACAGACCCGCGACTAATAGTCGTCGTCGGGGCCTTTAGCTCAGTTGGTAGAGCGCCACGTTTACACCGTGGATGTCATCGGTTCGAGCCCGGTAGGGCCCACACAATACGGTTGATCGGGACGTCTGATCAGTTAAATGTGCGGCAAGCAGGGTGAAACGCGTTCGTTTCACCCGAAGTGACGTGATCGTGAGGTCGTATGACAGAACGATGCGTTGGGGCTCCTGGCCCACACCGGTCAGGGCACGATGACTGACCGCGGTCAGTTCGGCGGGGCCATTGAGGCCTTGAGCGCTGCCTACGAACGGCAGACCAGCATGTGCCATCCGTTCGTCCACGCCTTGCCGATTGACGCTGCGAGCGTCTGCACGCTGGGCGAACCATTCGGGTCGGAAACTGTGTGCGCGAGCAACTCGGTGGCCGCAACCTTTGACGAGTTGCAGTTCGACCTGGGGGAAGGACCGTCCTGGGACGCCATGACCACAAGGCGTCCCGTGCTCATCGATGATCTTCACTCCGTGCGGCACTCGCCGTGGCCAGCGCTTCTGAAAGCAACACGAAACATCGACGTACGGTCCGTCTACGCGTTCCCCCTAACCATGGGATCGCTCGATATTGGGGCCGTGTCGCTGTTCTCACACGGCCAAGGCACACTGACGTCCGGCCAGGTCGCTGACGCGGAGGTACTCGCCCAAATTGCGGCTAGCCAGGTTTTGCGCCGGTCACTCGCGTCGCGAACATTAAAGACAAATCTGGAAGATAATGAAGGATATTCGAGGCGTGTCGTACACCAAGCGACCGGAATGGTTCTGGCCCAGCTCGATCTTTCCGCGGCCGATGCGCTTCTGATTATTCACGGCCACGCCTTCTCTCACGGACGAACTGTGCGGGAAGTAGCTGCGGATGTAGTGACACGACAGCTGGATTTTTCGTCGATGGTCGAGTCTTAGGATGGAATTATGGTGACAAAAACCCGGGAAGGTCAACTCGTTGAGACCTTCGTTACCCTGGCCGATACTCTCGTCGCCGACTACGATGTTGTCGACCTGCTGCACACGTTGGTCGAGAAATGCGCAGCCCTCCTCGAGGCATCCGCTGCCGGTATCATCCTGTCAGCTGGGGACGGGGCGCTTGAGGTAGTCGCTTCGACCAACGAGCGCAGCCGCCTGGTCGAGATCCTGCAGCTGAGGGCTGGCAGCGGGCCCTGCGTGGAGAGCTTCACGACGGGCCGCGCTGTGGCCATTGCTGATATCGAACTCACCGGCGACAAATGGCCGAAGTTTCGTTCGGGTGCCCTCGCCCAGGGCTTCGCGTCGATGCATGCCGTTCCCCTGCGACTTCGGGACACGACCATCGGCTCCCTCAACCTGTTCTGGGATCGCACCGGCGGGTTGAGTACGGGGGACACCAACACGGTTCAGGCACTGGCGGATGTCGCCACCATCGGCATCCTGCAAGAGCGGGCAATTCGGGAGAGCGATATTGTTCGCCAGCAGCTGCAGCACGCGCTGAGCAGTCGAGTGCTGATCGAACAGGCCAAGGGCGTGGTCGCCTATACCCACGGCGTGCACATGGGCGATGCGTTTGACAAGATCCGCGAATATGCGCGCAACAACGGTCTTCCCCTCGCGGACGTCGCCGAGCGGATCGTGAATCGCGCGCTCACCCTGTAGCTCTGCGCGGTTCAGTCGGATCAATCCCTCAAATATGCGAGATAGCCGAGTTTCATCGCGTTAGGGGTAGACCGGGCCTATACTGCTAAAGCGGCCCTGGACCCTGGACGCACGTGAGTTTTCCGTGAGCTTTCGAGGGGCGATCATGAAACGCATATTTCACCCGGGCGGTTCAGTTATAACCGGCAGCGATCTCGCTGATGCCGTACTTCTCTACGCCGAGGCGCTGTGCAACCGCCGTCAGGTCGATGTCGTCGATATCCCGGTGATGGGAGACGACGGGCACCTGCTGCGTGCCCAGTTCCTGATCGGTTCGGCGAGCCAGCTGGTGAGCGTGACGGCCGACAGCCTCGAACCGGAGTTGATTGAACCGGAGACCACCGATTTTCTGCACCGCAAGGCTCAAACCGGCGCCATGATTCCCGCATCCTGGACGCGCGAGGAATCGGCCGCAGCGCAGTTCGACGACTTCGACTACTGACGTCCCTTTTTGCCGGGCACGGAGCATCGAGTTGCCCCGTGTCCGGCGAAGCCTCAGCGCTGGTCTCCCGGTAGGCTGAACGAGTGCCATTCTCGCTCGCCGACATTACCCGCGTTGCCCATGCTCTGTGGCCCCTCGACGGTGCCGAGGGCTGGGACGCACCGGGCCTGGTCAGCGGAGATCCGAACCGGCCGATTCGCAGCATTCACTTGGCCGTCGATGCCGTCTCCGACACCGTCGACGAGGCCATCGAGGCCGGCGCTGACCTGCTGCTGACGCACCATCCGTTGCTGCTGCGCGGTGTCACGAGTGTGGCCGAAGACGGCTACAAGGGTGCTCTGCTTAGTCGCCTGATTCGCGCAGACTGCGCGCTGCTCGCCGCACACACCAACGCCGACGTCGTCGCTGACGGAGTGTCCGACGTGATCGCCACCCGGCTGGGACTGATCGACGTCCTGCCCATCACGGAAAGTTCCGCTCCGGGCACCGGCATCGGGCGGTACGGCCGTTTGACGGCGCCGACGACGCTGGGACACCTCGCTCACACACTCCTGGAACTTCTGCCGGCCACGGCATCGGGCGTGCGGGTTGCTGGGGATTATTCCGCGCCGATCAGCACGGTTGCGCTCTGTGGCGGCGCCGGTGATTCCCTGCTACGGAATCCCCGGGTGCTGGCAGCGGATGTTTATATCACCTCCGACCTGCGCCACCACCCGGCGCAGGAAGCACGCGAGCAGGCGCTCTGCGGCGGCGGACCGGCCCTTGTGGACGTCGCCCACTGGGCCAGCGAGTGGCTCTGGCTGGAACCGGCCGCCGAACAGCTGCGCGAGGCCTTGCCGGGAGTGTCCATATCGGTAAGCGAACTCAACACCGACCCGTGGGATTTTGCCGTCGTGCACTAATCTCCGAGTCACCCTATTTTTTCGAACCACATCTCATTTCCAGCGTTAGGTCAGGACATCGTGAAGGCATCACCACTCCAGCAGAAGGAGCTTCTGCGGCTTCAAGCCCTGGACATTAAGGTTCTTCAGCTCAGCCACCAGTCAAAGTCGCTCCCGGCGCACGCCGAGCTGGCCGAGCTCAATCGTGAAGCGGAAGCCAGCCGCATGAAGCTGCTCGGCCGGTCGGGCGAGCTCGACGACGTGCGCACCGAACTGGGACGTATCGAGAGCGACGTCGAGGTCGTAGAAAAGCGCATCGCGCGCGATACCGACCGCCTGCAGCACACCTCGTCGATCAAGGACATTCAGGCCCTCGACTCCGAGATCGCCTCGCTCAAGAAGCGCCTGTTCGATCTCGAGGAGATTGAGATTGCCGTTCTGGAACGCCAGGAGGAGCACGAAGCGGCCGTCGCCGTGGTGGCGCAGGAACGTGACGCCATCGCCGCACGGGCCAGCGCGACGGAATCAGCGCGCGATGAGGCGCTGGTTGACCTCACCCGTCAGCTCGGCGAACTCACCCGCGACCGTACCACCATAGCCGCCACCATCCCTGATGACCTCGCGGCGCTGTACGAGCGCCTGCGTGTCTCCGGCCACGGCAACGCTGCAGCGTTGCTGCGCGCCCGTACCTGCAGCGGCTGCACGATGACCCTGACGGGGAGCGACCTCGCCGACGTCCGCCAGGCGCCCGCTGACGAGGTCATCTTCTGCCCCGACTGTGGTGCCGTGCTGGTGCGCACCGAAGAGTCCGGAATCTAGTAACGGTTCGCGACGGTCCGCTTGCCCGGTAGACTCGATTCTCGGAATGGGTCGGCAAGACGGTCGCGTCATGCGCAAGATTTTCGAATCAAGCGGATGCCGAGGAACGTCCGGGCTCCACAGAGCAGGATGGTGGGTAACACCCACCCGGGGTAACCCGCGAGACAGTGCCACAGAAAGTAGACCGCCACCAGCGCGAGCTGGCGGTAAGGGTGAAACGGTGGTGTAAGAGACCACCAGAGGCCAGGGTGACCTGGTCGGCTCGGTAAACCTCGTCCGGAGCAAGGTCAGACAGAAAGCGCTAAGGCTGCTCGCCAAGCTTTCGGGTAGACCGCTAGAGGGCTGCGGCAACGTAGTCACGAGATAGATGGCCGTCGACGGTGTGTGAACACCTGGACAGAACCCGGCGTACTAGCCGGCCCATTCCCCCCCCCTGTGCCGACGGACCGCCGTCCCACCCGGCGCGGCGCGCACGCACGGGTGGGGTATTGCTGTCGGACTAGCCGGGGAAGCGGGCAGCCAAAGCGGCCGCACCAAGAATTCCGGCGTTNAAGAATTCCGGCGTTGTTGCGGTGCACAGCGGGAATGATGCGCGTCTTAAGTTTGAGCAACGGCAGAAAGTTCTCGTGGTGCTTTGAGACCCCGCCGCCGACGATGAACAGGTCGGGGGAGAAGAGCAGTTCGAGCGTTGAGTAATACTTCTGCAGGCGAGCAGCCCAGTTCTCCCAACTGAGGTTGTCACGTTCCTTGGCGGAGTAGGCAGCGCGGGTTTCGTAGTCGTGCCCATCGATCTGCAGGTGGCCCAGTTCAGTGTTGGGCACCAGCACGCCGTCGTTAAGCAGCGCCGAACCGATCCCCGTACCGAGCGTGGTCAGCAACACGACGCCAGCGACGCCCTTGGCCGCACCGAACTGTGCTTCAGCATAACCGGCAGCATCCGCATCATTGACGAAGTGAATGGGCAGGCCGAGGCCTTTTTCGAACAGGGCTTCAGCGGCGAGGCCGATCCATTTCGACGACACGTTTGCCGCTGACATGGTGTGACCATTCTTGACGACGGCGGGAAAACACACGCCGACCGGGAGGTCGCCAACGCCTTTCGAGACGGTGGAGAGCAGGGTGCGGGTCGTCTCGACGATGTCCTGCGGGCGCCCCCCCTTGGGCGTGGGCAGCTTCACCCGGTCAGTGAGGAGCGAACCGGTGGCCAGATCGACTACGGCCCCCTTGATTCCCGTGCCGCCGATGTCGATCCCAATTGCCGTCGTTGCAGTCATGTGTTCATCCTTTATCTGTTCGAAAACCGTGTCAGGCTAAGGTCAGAATCTCGGCGCCGCGCTCGGTCACTACGAGGGTGTGTTCAAATTGTGCGGTCATGCTTCGGTCGCGGGTGAGAACCGTCCAGTCATCACTCCAGATGTCCCAGTCGCCGGTTCCCAGGGTCAGCATCGGCTCGATGGTGAAGACCATCCCGACCTCCATGACCGTGTCGTACTGCGGTGCGTCGTAGTGCGGAATGATGAGGCCCGAGTGGAAGGCTTCGCCAACGCCGTGCCCCGTATAGTCGCGCACAACGCCGTAGTTGAATCGCTTGGCATAGGACGCGATGGTTCGACCGATCACGTTGACCTGACGCCCGGGGGCAACGGCTTTGATACCGCGGGCGAGAGCCTCTCTGGTTCGTTCGACCAGCAACGTCACCTCCTCGGTGGCCTCGCCCACAATAAACGTGACGTTGGTGTCGCCGTGCACGCCGTTCTTGTACGCCGTGATGTCAATGTTGACAATGTCACCATTGTCGAGCGCCGTGTTATCGGGGATTCCATGGCAAATGACCTCATTCACCGAACTGCACAGCGATTTGGGGTAGCCGCGATAACCCAGGGTCGAAGGGTATGCATCGTTAGCCACCAAGTAGTCATGACCGATCTGGTCCAGTTGCTCGGTCGTGACGCCGGGAACGATGGCTCGACCGACAGCGGCAATCGCCTCGGCGGCGATGCGGCCGGATTCACGAATGAGCTCGATCTTTTCGTTCGAATAAACGTCAGAGCCGGTGAACGGGCTCGGCCCCTTCTTGCCCACGTACTCCGGGCGAACGATGTGTGCTGGAACGGAACGGGTCGATGACACCGTTCCCGGGATGAGGTGACCGATGGAATCCTTAGGCATAGGATCAAGCTTATGGCCGACGACAAAGAACACGCATTCTGGTACAACATGCGCACGGGCGAAGTGGAGCTCGGTTTACAGTCAACATCTTTGGATCGGGTGGGGCCATTCGCTACCAGGGACGAGGCAGCCCATGCCCTGGAGAAACTGCGCGCAAACAGCGCCAAGTGGTCGGAAGACGACGCTCGGGACGCCCGCTAACCGTTGAGAGCCCCTACTCGTAGCTGTGCTCTGGCGCCGGGTAAGCACCAGAGGCGACGTCAGCGGTGAACCGCTGCACAGCATCCGTCAGCACCGCTCGAACGTCGGCGTACTGACGCACGAACTTCGGCACTCGACCACTCGTCATGCCAGCAAAATCCGTCCAGACGAGCAGCTGGCCGTCAACGGATGGCCCCGCCCCGACCCCGATAGTCGGGATGGACAGCCGTTTGGTGACGAGTGCGGCGACCGACGCCGGTACCATCTCCAGAACGACAGCGAAGGCGCCGGCGTCCTCAACCGCGAGGGCGTCCGCGATGAGTGTCTCGGCGGCGTCTCCCCGGCCCTGAATGATGTGGCCGCCCAAACCGTGTTCGCTCTGCGGGGTGAATCCCACATGGCCCATCACGGGGATGCCGGCGGAAACGATGCGCCTGATCTGCTTATGGCTACGCTGGCCGCCTTCGAGTTTCACCGCGTGCGCCTGGGTTTCCTTCATGAACCGCACGGCGGTCGCGAGGGCCTGATCCGCCCCGCTCTCGTACGAACCGAACGGCATATCGGCCACGACGAAGGCACGGGTTACTGCCCGGGCGACGGCACGGGTCAGTGGAATGAGCTCGTCAACCGTGACGGGGAGGGTGGTCTCGTACCCGAAGACGTTGTTGCCGGCGGAATCTCCCACCAGCAGAAAGTCGATTCCGGCCGCATCGAAAATCTGGGCGGTGAGCATGTCGTAGCTGGTCAGGCCCGTAATGGGGATCCCCTGGGCCTTGGCGTTTTGAAAGTGCCGAGTGCGTACTCGCTTGGGCCCGGAAACCGCGTTATAGGGAGGCTGCACGTCGGCATCGCTGCCCGCCGGGTGGGACTCTGGTGCTGTCAACTCTGGCATGCGACAAGTGTAGTCAGGCGAGCAATCATGCTCGGAGCCAGTAGCCTAGATAGTAGGTATTGAGGACGGTAGCTATTTAGGTACGTCCCCGTTGGAGCAATCAGAAAGAGCGTGAATGGACAAGCAGCGCGACTTCGTTCTTCGGACCATCGAGGAGCGGGGAATCAAGTTCGTTCGGCTCTGGTTCACCGATGTCGTCGGTACGCTGAAATCGGTGGCTATCGCGCCCGCTGAAGTTGAGGGCGCATTCAACGAGGGCCTCGGGTTCGACGGCTCGGCCATCGAGGGCCTCACCCGTTCTTTTGAAGCGGATGTCCTGGCACACCCGGATCCCACCACCTTCCAGATTCTGCCGTGGCGGGGGGAGGTCGACCCCACTGCCCGCATGTTCTGCGACATCACTACGCCGGACGGCCAGCCCGCCGTTGCTGATCCGCGCAACGTGCTCAAGCGCACCCTTGCCAAGGCGGCCGACCGTGGCTTCACGTTCTACACCCACCCCGAGGTGGAGTTCTACCTTCTCAAGTCGTCCAAGTACGGCAAGAACGGTCCGATTCCGGTCGACTCGGCCGGATATTTCGACAATGTTCCCGGTGGAACCGCCCACGATTTCCGTCGTCGCTCGGTGCGCATGCTTGAAGACCTCGGTATTTCCGTTGAGTTCAGCCACCACGAGGCCGGGCCAGGCCAGAACGAAATCGACCTGCGCTATGCCGACGCTCTGACGACCGCCGACAACATCATGACCTTCCGTACGGTGGTCAAGGAAGTCGCAATCGAGCAGGGCGTGTACGCGACGTTCATGCCCAAGCCCATGTCGGAGCACCCAGGATCGGGCATGCACACGCACATGTCCCTGTTTGAGGGTGACGCGAACGCGTTCTATGAGGCCGGTGCGAAGTACCAGCTCTCCAAGATCGGCCGCCAATTCATCGCCGGGCTGCTCAAACACGCCCCCGAGATCACCGCGGTGACCAACCAATTCGTCAATTCCTACAAGCGGCTGTGGGGCGGAGACGAAGCCCCAAGCTTCGTCTGCTGGGGTCACAACAACCGCTCAGCCCTGGTGCGGGTACCGCTCTACAAGCCGAACAAGGGCCAGAGCGCCCGCGTTGAATATCGAGCAATCGACTCCGCTGCCAACCCGTACCTCGCCTATTCGCTCATGCTGGCCGCCGGCCTCAAGGGCATCGACGAGGGTTACGAATTGCCGCCAGAAGCGGAAGACAATGTGTGGAGCCTGAGCGACACCGAACGTCGTGCGCTCGGCTACACGCAACTGCCGGCCAGCCTCGACCACGCGATCCAGTTCATGGAAGAGTCCGAACTCGTCGCGGAGACGCTCGGCGAACAGGTCTTCAATTATGTTCTGCTGAACAAGCGTCAGGAGTGGCGTGACTATCGGTCACAGGTCACACCGTTCGAACTTCAAAAAAACCTGGAGATGCTCTAACTCGCCAGTGGTGTCGATGATCGAAGGAATCACCCGCGATGGAGCGTTTGCACTTGACCCTGACCGAACTCGTTCGGGTTGGCTTCGTGGACCTTGCCGAGGTACGTGGGCGGCTCGACGAAATTGCCCAGCTCGGTGCGGGCAGCCCGCACCGAGGTTCCGGTTCGGCCGGCCGGTTGACCGATACGCGGGCATTACTGCCGCTGCTTGCGGCAACGGCGAGTCCGGATGCCGCGCTGGTCGCGCTCGTCGCCCTGCTGCGGCAGGGTTCGCCTGAGCTGTTCGAACTGCTCCAGTCACCGGCTGCGGCCGGGCGGTTGCTGAAAGTTGTCGGAGCCTCCAGCGGACTCACCGAATTCTTCCTCAGACATCCGGTGGAACTCGCGGTTCTCATGACGCCACTAACCGTGCTGCCCAGCGTCGACGAACTGGTGCGCGACCTGTTGGATTCTGTCGGAGCGACCGGGGGATTCTCCCGCCTGGTCGATGATGCAGCCTGGATCGCCCTACGGGTGCGCTACCGTCGCCGCCTGGCGCAGATCGCCGCCTTCGACCTCGAACAGTCGGACCCCGTTGCGGGGCTCGACGGCATAGCAAGTACGCTGTCCGATCTCGCCACGGCGGCGCTCGAAGCCGCCCTTGCGGTGGCCCGCACCATAAGCAGTGGCGACACGGCCGGGCACGCTGTCTTTGCTACCGACCAGGTGCGCGCAACGCGCCTGGCCATTATCGGCATGGGCAAGGCCGGGGCGAGCGAGCTTAACTACGTGAGCGATGTTGACGTTATTTTCGTCGCCGACGGCGACGAATCAGCCGGTCTGGAAAGTTCTCGGGCTGTTGAGATCGCGACCCGACTTGCCGTGCTCATCATGCGCGGCCTGGGCGAATCCGGCATTGAACCCGAGCTGTGGGAGGTCGACCCCAACCTCCGCCCGGAAGGCAAGAGCGGCGCCCTCGTACGCTCGATCGAATCCCATCTCGCGTACTACGACCGTTGGGCCAAGAGTTGGGAGTTCCAGGCGCTGCTCAAGGCCCGCACGCTGGCCGGTGACCGCGAACTCGGAGCCCGCTACATCGATGCGGTCACCCCCAAGGTCTGGAGCAGCGCCGGCCGCGAGAATTTCGTCGAATCGGTGCAGCGCATGCGGGAGCGCGTCACCGACAATATCCCCGACGACGAGGTTGATATTCAGCTCAAGCTCGGGCCGGGCGGACTGCGCGATATCGAGTTCACTGTGCAGCTGCTTCAGCTCGTTCATGGCCAGACAGACCCTGCCGTTCGACAGTCCGGCACACTCCCGGCATTGACTGCCTTGGCCACCGCCGGGTATGTGGGTCGGGCGGAAGCCTCCGAATTCGCTCAGGACTATCGCATGCTGCGCCTGATGGAACATCGGCTGCAGCTGCAAAAACTCCGTCGTACCCACCTGGTGCCGCGCGATGAGGCAAATTTGCGGGTGCTGGCCCGGTCGACCGGGCTGGCCACCAGCGCTGCCGGGCTGACCATCCGCTGGTCGGAGACGAAACAGAGGGTTCGCGGCCTGCACGAGCGGTTGTTCTACCGCCCCCTGCTATCGGCGGTGGCGTCGCTGCCGGCCGACGGGCTGAACCTGACGACTGCACAGGCTGAGGCGCGGCTCGCGGCAATCGGCTTTCTAAATACCAAGGGCGCCCTGGCGCATATTGCCGCCCTCTCCGGCGGAGTCTCCCGGCGCGCGGCGATCCAGCGGCACCTCCTCCCCGTCCTGCTGCAGTGGCTCTCGCAAGGGGCGGACCCGGACTACGGGTTTCTGGTCTTTCGGCGCCTGAGCGACAACCTGGGTTCGACCTATTGGTTTCTGCGCATGTTGCGTGACTCCTCGGGCGCCGCCGAGCGCCTCACCAGGGTTTTGTCCGGAAGTCGTTACATCGGCGAGCTGCTAGAGAAGATCCCCGAAGCGGTGGCTTGGCTCGAAGACGAAGCCGACCTTCAGCCACGTCCGCTCAGGGCCCTCCAGGATGAAACCCGAGCGGTTCTTGGCCGGCATGAAAGTGCGGATGCCGCCGCAACTATTCTGCGCGCGGCCCGGCGCCGTGAGATGCTGCGACTGGCATTCGGAGCCCTTCTCGGTCAGATCAATCTCGACCAGCTGGGCCAGGGCCTGACGGATGTCAACGCCACGTATGTTCAGGGTGTCATCGCTGCCATTCGTGGGGAAGACCTGATTGTTCCGGGTGGTTCTGATGACTGCGCGTCGAGCGGCGATGGCATTGAATTCGGTGTGATCGGTATGGGGCGGTTCGGTGGTGCAGAGCTCGGTTTCGGTTCCGACGCCGACGTCATGTACGTCTTCCGCGCTGGTAATCTCGACGGGGAAGCGGCCAACGACCGTGCCCGGTATATCGTGCGCGAACTTAATCGACTTACCGAAGACGCGCGTTTGCCGCTCGACCTGGACATTGGATTGCGGCCGGAGGGCAGCAACGGGCCGGTCGTGCGGTCGCTCGACTCCTATCAGGCGTACTACCGTCGCTGGTCACTCACCTGGGAAGCTCAGGCGCTCCTCCGCGGTCGCGGTGTGGCCGGTGATGCTGCGCTGCTGCGGGACTTCGAGGCTGTGGCTGACGACGTGCGGTACCCCGCAGCCATTAGCGAGCAGGCCGTGCGTGAGGTTCGCCGCATCAAGGCTCGGGTCGAGAATGAGCGTCTGCCGCAGGGCGCCGACCCGAACCGGCACCTGAAATTGGGGCGCGGCTCGCTCAGCGATGTGGAATGGCTGGTTCAGTTGCTTCAGCTGCAGCATGCCGCGGCGATTCCGGCGCTGCGCACGACGTCCACCCTGTCGGCGCTGGACGAGGCGGTCAGCGCCGGATTGATACCGGCGACGGATGCCGCGGTTCTGCGCAGCGCGTGGATCTTCGCGTCCCGCGCCCGCTCCGCCATCACACTGTGGACGAATCACACTTCGAACGTATTGCCCAGCGATCGCGCGGCCCTCGAGGGCATCGCCAGGGTAATGGAATACCCGCCCGGGTCGGGCAACCAATTGGAGGACGACTACCTCGCTGTGACCCGACGTTCCCGCGCCGTATTCGAGCGCTTGTTCTACGGTCCCGTCGAACGTCCAGGGCCGACCGTCGGCTAACGACCCACGGAGGGCTGGTACGCCCCGTTCTCGCAGCAATACAGTAAAGGACCGCATCCGATAGATGCGGTCCTTTACTCAGTGCCGTGTGGGCGATATACGGTGCGGTTTAGACCCCGTAATACAGTTCGAATTCGAACGGGTGCGGACGCTGGGCGAGCGGCTTGATCTCGTTTTCGCGCTTGTACTGGATCCAGGTCTCGATCAGTTCGGGTGTGAACACGTTTCCGGCGAGGAGAAAGTCGTGATCTGCTTCGAGAGCCTGCAGGGCCTCCTCGAGCGACGCCGGAACCTGGGGGATGTTCTTGGCTTCCTCGGGGGGCAGTTCGTAGAGGTCCTTGTCGACGGGCTCGTGTGGCTCAATACGGTTTTTGATGCCGTCGAGGCCGGCCATGAGCTGCGCGGCAAAGGCGAGATACGGGTTACCGGACGCGTCGGGAGCGCGGAACTCGAGGCGCTTGGCCTTCGGGTTGGTTCCGGTAATCGGAATGCGGATCGACGCCGAGCGGTTACCGGCCGAGTAGACCAGGTTGACCGGGGCCTCGAATCCGGGAACGAGACGGTGGTACGAGTTGACCGTGGGGTTCGTGAACGCGAGCACGGCCGGGGCGTGCTTAAGCAAGCCTCCGATGTACCAGCGAGCCACGTCGGAGAGCCCGCCATAGCCGGCCTCATCGTAGAACAACGGCTTGCCATCGGCCCAGAGTGACTGGTGCGTGTGCATGCCGGAGCCGTTGTCACCGAACAGCGGCTTGGGCATGAACGTTGCGGTCTTGCCCCAGTCGTGTGCGGTGTTCTTGACAATGTACTTAAACTTCAGCAGGTCATCCGCTGCGTGAACCATCGTGTCGAATCGGTAGTTGATCTCGCCCTGGCCGCCGGTGCCGACCTCGTGGTGGCTGCGTTCGAGGATAAGGCCGGATTCGATTAGCTTCAGGCAGATGTCATCGCGCATGTCGACGTGTTGGTCGACCGGACTGACCGGAAAGTAGCCGCCCTTGAACGGCGTCTTGTTGGCGAGGTTTCCGCCTTCTTCCTTCTTTCCGGAATTCCAGGCGCCTTCGCCGGAGTCAACGGAGTAAAAACTCGTGTGCTGGTTCACTTCATAGCGCACATCGTCGAAGATGTAGAATTCCGCTTCGGAACCGAAGAGCGCAGTGTCGCCAATACCCGTGGAGGCGAGGTATTTCTCGGCCTTCTTAGCTACCTGGCGCGGGTCCTTAGAGTAGATCTCACCGTTACGCGGGTTGTAGATGTCGAAGAGCATAATGAGCGTCTTCTCGGTGCGGAACGGGTCCAGGTACGCGGTCGAAACGTCGGGAATGAGCTGCATGTCCGATTCGTGGATCGACGCGAAACCGCGGATCGAGGAACCATCGAACATTTGGCCGACGGTGAAGAACTCCTCATCGACGGTGGATGCCGGAATGTTGAAGTGCTGCTGCACACCGGGAAGATCGGTGAAACGGATGTCAAGAAACTTGACGTCATTCTCTTTGATGAATTTGAGCACTTCGGACGAATCGCGGAACATGCGGATTAACTCCAGACGACGAGGGCGTAGAAACGGCCGAATCGGACACATCGGCTCCCCTGAGATTAGTAGCGCCGCGTTACTCTTCCGTGACGCTTATGTTTCCCCCATGTTACAGGGAGGGCTCCTCGGTAGACTCATCGGGTGCCAGACTCCAGCTCCCGCCCGAACACCTTTGGTCAGCTACCACCCAGTAAATGGCCGGGGGAGCGGCTCGGATTACCCCAGATCGGGCCCAGTTCCATCGGCCGTCCTGGGCGGCGACTGCTCGGCTTCGCCATTGATTGGGCGATCGCCATCGGGGTCTCCAGGGTCTTCTTCAACTATGACCCGGCCGCCAACCTGATCATTTTCGTCATTCTGCAGATCGTCTTCATTCCCACGATCGGCGCCAGCATCGGCCATCGTTTGGTGGGACTACGGATCATTTCCATCCACGGCGGATGGGTCGGATTGTGGCGTCCCATTGTGCGTTCGGTGCTTCTTGGAATTGCGCTTCCCGCGCTCGTCTGGGATTCTGACCAGCGCGGGTTCCACGACAAAATTGCGGGAACAGCTCTCATTCGCCGATAGGGGAACGACGTATGGCGGACGATGAAGGGCCGGGCGCACAGCGCCCGGCCCTTCATTTATTTGTTGCTACTAGCCGCGCTGCGGGCGTGCTTTCATCGGGTCAACGCCCTTGGGGATGGGCAGTTTCGTACCCATCGAGTTGAGACGGTTGTTAACGGCGAGAACCTCGGCCTTGGTCAGGGTGGGCTTGATCCGAGTCAGGCGACGAGCAAGCTTGTGCAGCGGCACGGCATCCGCGTCGGGGCCAACGGAGATCACGGTTACACCCACATTTCCGCCGATGCGCACGATCTTGCGCTTTTCTTCCTCGAGCATGCGCGCAGTGCGCGTTTTCGGACCCTCGCTGATCAACACGACACCGCCGCGGCCGACGGCGCGATAGATCGCATCCTGCGTCTTGCCGTTGACGGCTACCGGCATCTCGCTGCCGACCCAACCGCGCTTCAGCGAGCTGCGCAGCACGGCGCCGACGGCGCCGGGCTGACCCTCAATCTGCGAATACGCTGCCTTTTCTGCGCGTCGACCCAGAATGATCAGCATCGCCAATATGCCGGCGAGCACACCGGCGACGATCCAGAGCACCATGGTGAAGACGTTGCTGCCGGGAATCAACAAGGCCAGGGCCAGGCTGATCAGAACGGGTATGAGGAAGGCCAAAACCAGAATCCAAACGATGTTCGAGTCGTAGCGCCTCGTCATCTGGAAAACCTGCCACATTTGCTTCAAGCGGCCGGGCTGTTTTGGTTTTTTGGGGGTCTTTTCCTTGCTGCGTGCCATGGGTATAAGACTACCTAGTCACTCGAATGCCGCATGACCGAATTTGGTCACGACACTGCTTGGGCAAACCCGAGCTGGGCATCCGCCAGCTGGCGCAGTTCGGCGGGAATCTCCCGACCGGTCGCAACCATGGACTGGGCCCACAGTCGACCGGCACGATAGGAAGAGCGCACGAGCGGGCCAGAGAGAACGCCGAGAAAGCCGATCTCCTTGGCTTCCTCGTTGAGCTCGACGAACTCCTCAGGGCGCACCCAGCGCGCGACCGGCAGGTGCCGGGCGCTCGGGCGCAGGTACTGCGTAATGGTGATGATGTCGGTGCCGGCCTCGTGCAGGTCGTGCAGCGCCTGGGTGATCTCAGCTCGTTCCTCACCCATACCGAGGATGAGGTTGGATTTGGTGATCAGTCCGGCGTTGCGTCCCTGTGTGAGCACGTCGAGCGACCGGTCGTACCGAAACGCCGGGCGGATCCGCTTGAAGATGCGCGGCACGGTCTCGACGTTGTGGGCAAAGACCTCCGGCTTGGCGTCAAACACCTGGGCCAGGTGCTCCGGATTGCCGGAGAAGTCCGGCACGAGAATCTCGACACCGGTGCCAGGGCTCTGCTGGTGAATCTGCCGAATGGTTTCGGCGTAGAGCCAGGCCCCCTCATCGGGGAGGTCGTCGCGGGCGACGCCGGTCACGGTGGCATATCTCAGGTTCATCGTGACAACGGATTCGCCGACGCGACGCGGTTCGTCGGTGTCGTAGTCGGCCGGTTTTCCGGTATCGATCTGGCAGAAGTCACACCGTCTCGTGCACTGTGAGCCACCGATCAGGAAGGTCGCTTCTCGGTCTTCCCAGCATTCAAAGATGTTCGGGCACCCCGCTTCCTGGCACACGGTGTGCAGATTTTCGCTCTTGACCAGGCTTTGCAGTTTCTGATACTCCGGCCCCATCCTGGCGACCGTCTTGATCCAGGAGGGCTTGCGTTCTATCGGCGTCTCCGCGTTGCGAATTTCCAATCGCAACAGTTTGCGGCCTTCGGGTACTGCGCTCATGCGTTCGTCCTGACGTTATCGAGGCTGGCAGAGATCGTGTTGGTGGGGTTCACACTCGCCGAGCGTTGAAAGGCGGCCGTGATGGGCGCAATCAACTCGTCCGGGTCGACCGTGTCTCCAAGCACGCGCGACATGGTGGTCACACCGGCATCGCGAATGCCGCAGGCGATGATGCGCGAATAGGCTTCCAGCGAGTTACTGCAGTTGAGGGCGAAACCGTGCATTGTGACACCCTGGGCGACACGGATACCGATGGCGGCGATCTTGTCTTCACGGCCGGCTTCGCCGACCCAGACGCCCGAGCGTCCGGCCACTCGCACGGCGTCAATACCGAACTCGATCAGAACCTCGATCAGAATGCCTTCGAGGGACCGAACGTAGCCGACGACGTCGACGGGTTCCTGGAGGTGCAGGATCGGGTAGCCGACCAATTGGCCGGGGCCGTGCCAGGTGATCTTGCCACCCCGGTCGACGTCGATGACCGGCGTGTCGTCGACGGGGCGTTCCTCCGGCAGGGTGCGTTTTCCGGCGGTGTACACGGCCGGATGCTCCAGAAGGAGAACGGTGTCCGGTCGCTCACGAGCGACGACAGAACGATGGACTGCGCGTTGGAGCTCTAGGCCCTCAACATACGGCACGGAGTTGGCGCTTAGCCCCGCGACGACAAAGTCGAGCATTTGCTTAGTCTAGGGGCGCCGTGGGCAATCTGCGTGCACCGAGCACAGCGGGCGCGAGGTCAGGAAGCGAATGCCTCGACTCCTCCACACCGGGACGGATCGCTGGCTCCGCACTGATTCAAGGTGTGTGGGTCGGTCAGCGGGTTGTGTGCACGAACATGGTCCAGTGAGACGACGCGCTGAACGGTCCCCGACTTCGGTCGACGAAACACAGTATGAGTCCGTTCAGCGGGCCTCGCTTCAAGACAGCGACGATGCTGACGCTGATGCGAGCACTGTGGCATCGGTGCACACGGAGGGTGTCATTGCCGGACACCGTGTAATCCGCCTGTTGGGCGCCGGGGACCGCGCCGTCGTGTACCTGGGACATTCCGGTGCCGGGAGCGTTGTTGCGCTCAAGGTCTTCCACGCCGCCACCGAGACGACAAGCGTTGAACTCGACATCGCCGTGATGACTTCGACGGCCGCACCAGGACTCGTGCGTCTGCTGGACGTCGCCCAAGTTAGCGATGGCCGCATCTGTCTGATTTTGGAACGGCTCGCTGGGGGATCCCTCGCCAAGTATCTGATCGAACACCCGTCCCTGTCGCCGGGCGAGGTCGTGACCCTGCTGGCACCGATCACTGTAGCCCTCAGCGCCATGCACACGGCCGGGTTCGCGCACGGCGGCGTCACTCAGTCAACGATTCTGCTGGATGCGAATGGCCGGGCGGTGCTCACCGGTTTTGGTGCTGTCTCGAACCTTACCGACGCGCCCCGCGACGCAATGCGGCGCCTGCGCGCCGATTACGAACGCTTGGCAATTGTAATGATGGCTCTCTTCGAATCGGTCGCAAAAACGGACCCGCACCGCGAGAGCGGTGCCGAACTGATGCGACGATTTCAGGCTGCCATCAGTCCCGCATTAGCTCCAGTACGTCCAGATCAGGCAGCTGCCGCCGCACACCCTGGTTCGGTCCTCGGCAGACTCGAGTACGATCTTTTTGATTGGGCCGACGCTGAACCACTTCACGGCTTTCAACCCGACGACCGACGGGACGTTCAGACAGTCACAGAGAACACTGCCGCTGTCAAACCGGAAGCCGCGCGGGTCAACGGGGTTCAGCTCCGCCGCAGCGCTCTCCAAACAGACCCGGCCGGATCGCGGGCTTCCGACGACAACAACTTTCGCGATAAAGTACGCGCCGACCAAATAAACGGCAAGGTCGCCAACGAAGTAAATCCACAGCCAAACTTCCCCGACCAAATCGACGACGACCTCGTGGACGGCTTCGACGAGAGGTTCGACGACACGCCGCCGCGCCTTCATTTTGCCACCGGTGGCGGTGTCCTCGGCAGTCTCTTCGGTCGGAGCACCATCCTCGTACGTGCACTACAGCCGCGAGCACGCCGCGGTCGGGTGATCGAGAGTGTTGTCGAGTCTCTGGTCGACTCGCATCCGCTCAACTACGCGGGGCATGCACTGCGGAAACGACTGCACGGGCATCAGCGCCCCCTGCTGGTGGCCGCCATCGCAGGCGCCAGCATCCTCCTACTCGCCCTGACTCTGTTCCCCGTCTCGGGCCGTGCCGGTGAAACCGGGCCACCGCATACTTCGGGCACAGACGGTGCTGCACGTGTCAACGACACCCCAGAGTCCACCGACCGTCCGACAACACCGGCCGGTGTACCAGCGAATGCCGCGGGCTCCACCAACCAGGCGGCAATAGCGGGGGATGACCCGGTAGCGGCCGTGCTGGCCCTACTCGAGCGCCGGGCCGCGTGCCTGGCCACCGCGTCCCTGGTCTGCCTGGTCGACGTGGACCAGACCGGGTCGGCCATGCTGGCTTCAGACAGCTACGACGCCCGTGAGCGGCAGCAGGGCCTGTCGGGCCGGGATATCGCCGACTATTCGGGCTACTTGCCGTCACTTGCTGAACGCAGCGGCGACCTCGCCGTCGTCGCATTGACCCCGGCGCCCGGGCAACAAAAAAACCAGCCGGCCTCGATCCTTGTGGTCAAGGGCGAGCACGGCTGGCGTCTTCGTGAGATTTTCGACTACTGAACTGCACCAAAACCGCGGGTGGTCCAGAGCCGAAAGTTCGAGCTGTTAGATGCCGAGGTTGCCCTCGAATGCACCAGCCTCGAGCCGCGCCTTCATCGTAGTGAGGAAGCGGGCTGCATCCGCACCGTCGATGATGCGGTGGTCGTAGGACAGTGCCAGGTACACGCTCGATCGGATCGCGATCGAATCAAGGCCGTCGTTGGTGACGACAAGCGGTTTCTTGTAGACGATTCCGGTACCAAGAATGGCGCTCTGCGGCAGGAACACAACGGGCGTGTCGAACAGGGCACCACGCGAACCCGTGTTGGTCAGCGTGAACGTTCCACCACTCAGTTCGTCGGGCTTGAGCTTGTTATCCCGCGTGCGAGCGGCGAGGTCCGCGATTTGAGCGGCAAAACCGGCCAGGTCGAGTTCCCCGGCGTTGCGCACGACCGGCGTCAGGAGACCACGCTCGGTATCAACGGCAATGCTGATGTTTTCCTGGGCCGGGTACACGATCGTGTCGCCGTCGATCGTGGCGTTCACGATCGGGATGGCACGAAGCGCCTCGGCGGCAGCCAGAGCGAAGAACGGCAGGAAGGAGAGCTTGTTGCCGGTCTTCTCGGCAAATGCTCCCTTGACCCGATCGCGGAGCAGCGCTACGCGAGTGACATCGACCTCGACCACTGTCGTGAGCTGAGCGGATGACTGCATCGAGATGACAGCACGCTCGGCGACAACCTTGCGTAGGCGGGACATCGGCTGGGTCGTTCCGCGAAGCGGTGAGATCTCGATGACCGGCGCCGCTACGGCAGTGCCGACAGCGGAAGCGGCCTGAACGATGTCCTCCTTGCGGATGCGTCCGCCCACGCCGGTGCCGCTGATCGTCGACAGGTCAACGCCGGCCTCGTTCGCCAGCTTGCGCACGATCGGTGTGACGTAACCGCTGGTTCCGGCGTGCGAGCCTCGGGTCGCCGGGGCAGCAGCAGCGGGTGCCTGGACAGCAGGAGCGGGCGCCGGCGCAGCGACCGGCGCCGCTGCGACGGGTGCCGGGGTAGCGACCGGCGCGGCTGCGACGGGTGCCGGGGTGGGGGCAACGGGCTCGGGTGCTTCTACGGAAGCAGGTACTTCGGAAGCGGGTGCTTCAGCAGCGGGTGCTTCAGCAGCGGGTGCTTCAGCAGCGGGTGCTTCAGCAGCCGGTGCCTCAGCAGCCGGTTCCTCAGCGGCGGGCGCCGCTGCGCCGGAGCCATCGCCGATCGTGACGAGCGGGGTTCCGACCTCGACAGTCTCGTCTTCCTGCACCAAAATGGCTTCGATGATGCCGGCGACCGGGGACGGAATTTCCGTGTCCACCTTGTCGGTCGATACCTCGAGCAACGGCTCGTCGACCTCCACGCGGTCGCCCACGTTCTTGAGCCAGCGGGTGACCGTGCCCTCTGTAACACTCTCTCCGAGTGCCGGGAGGCTGACGGATTCGCTCATGCGTATGTCTCCTTCAAAACCGTTTACTTGTCTAAAAATTGGATGAAAATGGTTGGAACCGACTACATCGCGTGAAGCGGCTTGCCGGCAAGCGCCAGGAACGCCTCACCCATCGCTTCATTTTGTGTCGGGTGCGCGTGCAGGAACGGTGCGATGTCCTCCGGGTACGCTTCCCAGTTCACCACGAGCTGACCTTCACCGATGAGCTCACCAACGCGGGCACCGATCATGTGGATTCCCACAATGGGGCCGTCCTTGACCCGCACCAGCTTGACCGAACCGGCCGTGCCGAGGATCGAACTCTTGCCGTTCCCGCCGAGGTTGTACTCGTAAGTAGAAATCTGGTCGGCACCGAACTTGTCGGCGGCTTTCGCTTCGCTGTATCCGACCGAAGCGACCTCTGGGTCGCAGTAGGTGACCTTAGGAATGTTCACGTCTTCGACGATGATCGGGTTCAATCCGGCGATTTCTTCGGCGACGAAGATGCCCTGCTGAAAACCGCGGTGGGCAAGCTGCAGGCCTGGCACGATGTCGCCCACGGCGTAGACGCCGGGGATGTTCGTGGCGAGGCGTTCGTCGGTGATGACGAATCCGCGATCCATGGTTACGCCGACCTCGTCAAAGCCGAGACCAGCCGTGACCGGGCCACGCCCGACAGCCACCAGCAGCAGGTCGGCCTCAACGGTCGCGCCGTTCTCGAGAGTGACGACAACGCCGGAGTCGGACTGGGTGACGCTCTGAAAGCGGATGCCCAGGGAATACTCGATGCCGCGCTTGCGGAACGCGCGCTCGAGCTGCTTGGAAATCGACTCTTCCTCGTTGGGCACGAGGTGAGGCAGGGCCTCGATGATCGTGACGTCGGCTCCGAAGGACTTCCAGACGCTCGCGAATTCAACGCCGATGACGCCGCCGCCGAGCACGGCCACCTTTTTCGGCACGTAGTCCAGGGCGAGTGCGGTCTCGCTCGTGATGACACGGCCGCCGATCTCGAGCCCTGGCAGCGAGCGGGAATAGGAACCAGTGGCCAGGATCACGTTCTTGCCGACGATCAGGTCGTCACCGACCTGAACGGTCGTCGGGGAGACCAGGTGACCTTCGCCCTCGATCACCGTGATACCGCGCGCTTTGACCAGGCCCTGCAGCCCCTTGTACTTGCTCGCCACGATGCCCTCGCGGAACGCGGTGACGGCCGCAATGTCGATACCCTCAAACGCGGTCTTGACGCCGTATTTGGCGGCTTCCCGGCTGACGTCGGCGACCTCGGCCGAGTGCAGGAGGGCCTTGGTCGGAATGCATCCGACGTGCAGGCAAGTGCCGCCGAGTTTGCCTTTCTCGATCAGACCAACGGTGAATCCCAGCTGCACGGCACGCAGCGCTGCTGCATATCCACCGCTTCCGCCACCGAGAACGACAATGTCAAAATTCTGTTCCGACACTCAGCTACTCCCTCGCGCATTACGCTTTGTCACGACGGCCGACAGATTATGCTGATCGGCCGCGTGGTTTGACAAGCTTTTTCTTGCCCTTACGACTGTACTACGGGCGTGAAAAGTCCTCGGCCAGTCGAAGAAGCGCCCGAACGGACACCCCGGTTGGTCCGACACCGGTGAATCCCCAACCCGATCCGGAATTCTGAGCCGGACCGGCAATGTCGAGGTGAGCCCACGGAATAGTCTGGCCAACCGGGTCTGTTCCGATGAATTCCCTCAAAAACACCCCGGCCAGGAGCATCCCGCCGGCCGTGCTGCCGATTTTCGCATTTGCGATGTCGGCGACGTCAGAATTGAGGGTTGCCCGCAATTCGTTCGGGAAAGGCATGGGCCAGGCCGTCTCACCGGTCGCGGCGCTGGCCGCCAGCACGTGCTGCACGAGAGTGTCATGTCCCATCGCGCCGAAATACCGGTTGCCGAGGGCCACGACAGCGGCACCGGTCAGGGTAGCGACGTCGATGATGGCGTCGGGGTGTTCTTCGCCCGCGGCGACGAGTCCGTCGGCGAGCACGAGGCGGCCTTCGGCATCCGTGTTAAGGACCTCAACAGTGCGTCCGCCCCGCATGCGCAGCACGTCGTTGGGGCGGATGGCCGATCCCGACGGCATGTTTTCGGCGATACACATCCACGCGGTGATTCGTACGGGCAGTTGGAGCCGGGCAGCGGCCACCACTACCGCAAGGACTGTGGCGGCGCCGGTCATGTCGTACTTCATGCCCACCATCGATGCCGGCGGCTTGAGTGAGAGCCCGCCGGTGTCGAACGTGATGCCCTTGCCGACGAGGGCGAGGTGCTTGCCGGCACTGCTCGGGCTATAGCTGAGTTTGACCAGGCGCGGCGGGCGGGTGGAACCCGCACCGACGCCGGCAATGCCACCGAACCCGTCGGCTGCGAGCTGATGCTCATCCCAGACCGTCACGTCAAGCGGCAGGCCACGTGCGGCGTCGACCGCCAGGTCGGCCAGCGAGGCCGGGTATAGGTCGAGCGGCGGCATGTTCACGAGGTCCTTCACCAGAGCAATCGCTTCGGCGCTGACCCGGGCGCGTTCCACAGCGGATGACGCCGGGGTCGTACTGTGCACGACAACGCTCCGGGCCGGCAGTTTGGCCGCAGCCAGCGAACTGTGCCGGTACGCCGTGTACGAGTAGCCACCGAGGGCCGCGCCCTCAAGTACAGCTTCGACTTGGTCGGCATCGTCCAGGGGGAGAGCGAAGGCCACCGAGGCTGCACCGGTCAGCTGCCGTACGGCAGACCCGGCCGCGTGTCGAAGGGCCTCGGTGTTGAACACGCTACCAAGCCCGACGATGGCGATGCTGCGCGGCGTCCCGGCCGTGATTACCAGGCGCACCACCTCGTCACGTGCGCCGGTCACATTCAGGAGAGGCACCTGAGCCGTCACCGAGGCGATTAGAGCGTCACCGAGCGTGGCATCCGCGAGTAACCGCACCCCGTCATCCGTTTGGAGCGAAGCAAAAATAAGGATATCGGCGGTGGAGCCCTGCGCGGACTCGGTGGACAGGGTCAGGGTGGGAACAGTCATACCTCGATGGTATCCGTGGCGCCTCTGGCCACCTGCCCTGGCCACCAGCTCTGGGCTGTTCGCTCTGGGCTGTTCGCTCTGGGCGCGATGGTGAAAGCCCTAAAAGACCGCACGATTGGGCGCCTCGGATTAGAGTTAAGGAATGTCAGACCCCGACGAGCTCTACAAACTCACCGCCGACGCCGATGGCGTCCCTGAGGGACTACACCTAATCATGGGACTGACCGGCTTCGCGGATGCCGGTGGCGCAGTAGCGCAGTTCACCGACTACCTGCTGACCACACTGGATCACACCGTCGTTGCGTCGTTCGATACCGACACCCTGCTCGACTATCGGGCCCGACGTCCGATCATCTACTTTGATCAGGATCACCTCACGAACTACCAGCCGCCATCGCTCCAGCTCTATCTGGCCCGCGACGAGATCGGTCAGCCGTTCCTCTTCTTGACCGGCTTCGAACCCGACTTCCGCTGGGAGCAGTTCACGGCGGCCATGCTGCAGCTCGTCGATCGATTCACAATTTCCTCGACGACCTGGGTGCACGCCATTCCAATGCCTGTTCCGCACACCCGCCCGATCGGTGTGACGGTCAGCGGTAATCGTTCCGATCTGATCGAAAATCGCTCGGTCTGGCGACCGCACACGCAAGTTGCCGCCAACGTTTTACACCTTCTGGAATTCCGCCTGCAGGAACGTGGCGCATCCACTGTCGGCTACGTCTTGCTTATTCCGCATTACCTGGGTGATACCGAATTTCCCGCCGCGGCCCTCAGCGCGTTGGAAAGCACCAGCGCGTCGACCGGTTTGATCTTTCCGACCGATCGCCTGCGCGAAGCAAACCGAGAATTTGTCGCGCGCATCGACGAGCAGGTGCAGAGCAATCCGGAGCTGGCCAAACTTGTGGGCACTCTCGAGCAGCGCTACGACGCCTATATGGAGGGGAGCACGCTGCGTTCGCCACTCACCGACGAAGACGGCGAGCTGCCGTCAGCCGATGAGATCGCCGCAGAACTCGAGAACTTCCTCGCCCTGCGCCGCAGCCGCGATGACGGCGCTATCAGCTGATAACCATCCCACGGCAGGTGATGAACCGGCATGACGTGCCGGTCGGGATGAACGCGATAGGTTAGATCCAGTGAACTCGTCTCGATCCACCCTGATCTTTATCGTCGGGTCGTTCGCCTACCTGTCGGCCGTGCTTCAGCGCACGTCAATGGGAATCGCCGGGGTGGCCGCCACGGAAAAATTCGGTGGCTCGGCCGCTATTCTCTCGAGTCTGGCCGTCGTACAACTCATCGTGTACGCCGCCGCGCAGATTCCGGTCGGGGTATTGATCGACCGGTACGGTCCGCGAGTGCTCATGATCACGGGAACCGCGCTCATGGTCACCGGTCAGATCACCCTAGCCCTGGCCCCGGATATCTCGGTCGCCATCATCGGCCGCATTCTCGTCGGCGCGGGTGATGCGACCATATTCATCTCGATGATCCGCCTCATCAGCTCCTGGTTCAGCGGTCGCATCGTTCCCCTATTGAGTCAGTGGATGGGTAACATCGGCCAACTCGGCCAGGTGCTCTCCGCGGTGCCCCTGGCTTGGTTGCTACACAGGAGCGGCTGGATGGCGGCCTTCCTCTCGGCGGCCTCCGTGGCGGTTATCGCCCTGATCGTGGTCATCATTTTCGTGCAGGACCGACCGAAGAACGTCACCGAGCACGTGCATGCCAACAGCCTCGGCATGGCGCTGACCCAGCTGCGGCACAGTTTTCGGCGCCCGGGCACCCAACTCGGATTTTGGTCTCACTACGTGAGCCAGTCCTCCGGTACCGTCTTCACCCTGCTCTGGGGCTACCCGTTCATGGTCTTCGGACTGGGTTACGAACCGACTTTCGCGGCCGGAATGCTCACGGTACTGGTCGGTGCCGGCCTGGTTTTCGGTCCGATCCTGGGCCTGCTGACGGCGCGCTACCCGCTGCGCCGCAGCAACATCGTTCTCGCCATCGTGACCGGTATCGGTGTCGCCTGGGCGATCGTGCTGCTCTGGCCCGGTGTTCCACCACTCTGGACGATCGTGCTGTTGCTCGTCGTTCTCGGAATCGGCGGGCCGGGATCGCTGATCGGCTTCGACTTCGCGCGCACCTTCAATCCACAGCGAAGCCTTGGTTCGGCCAACGGAGTCGTCAACGTCGGAGGCTTCACCGCGAGCTTCGTCATGATGTATCTCATCGGGTTACTGCTCGACCTTCAAAACGGATGGCGTGTCGCCGGGGGAGCGGCGAGTGACCTGTATGCGCTCGATGCATTTCGGGTGGCCTTCGCGGTGCAGTACCTCGTCGTTGGACTCGGCATCGGTTTTCTGGTGCAAGCCCGCCGGCGTACCAGGCGCCAGCTTTCCCGCGACGAAGGAATAGAAGTCGCACCTATCTGGGTTGCACTATCACGCGCCTGGAAACGGCGTAGTTGACGATTGTAGTATGCGTCGTGGCTTGTCGTCCAGACAAACCGTGCAATAATTACTTACAGGACCCGTTCTGGTCCGGGGCATTCCGAATTCATTTCGGAATGGGTATCCCGGGACTTGACATGGGTCCAAGTTCTGCCCAAAAACGCTTCTGGCTCCCTTGAGGTTCCCAGAAGCAGGTACGACTCCGCATGAGAGGTGTTCGAATGGCAACCACCGTCAAGACTGAGGTGACCGATGAGTCTGTCACGACTCCGGTAGTCCCGCCGGTCAAGAAGACCGTCACTAAGGCCGCCGCCGCAAAGGCCGCCGCCGCCGAAGCCGCCGCGACGAAGAAGTCTGCAGCTGCTGACCTGGCTACCGAAAAACCGGCCCCAAAGAAGCGCGCGACGAAGGCGAAGGTCGTCAAGAAAGACGACGAAGCCGACGTCGAGGGCGGTCCAGAAGCCGACGACGACGAGTCAGACGAGGACAGCACCAAGCGTTCCGCGTCGACCGAACCGCTCCCCAGCGGGGCTCTCGTGCTCTCGCTCGTCGACGACGACGACGAGGTTCCGGTCTACTCCAGCGCCATCACGGGCGCCACGGCCGACCCGGTTAAGGACTATCTCAAGCAGATCGGTAAGGTCGCCCTGCTGAACGCCGCCGAAGAGGTCGAGCTGGCGATGCGCATCGAAGCCGGCCTGTTCGCCGAAGATAAGTTGTCGGAGATGACCGACGTTGAGAAGAAGAACGCGCTGGGTCGTGAGCTTCAGTGGGTCGCCAAAGACGGCGCCAGGGCCAAGAGTCACCTCCTCGGCGCCAACCTGCGTCTCGTCGTGTCACTCGCCAAGCGGTATACCGGTCGCGGCATGCAGTTCCTCGACCTGATCCAGGAAGGCAACCTCGGCCTTATTCGTGCCGTCGAGAAGTTCGACTACACCAAGGGCTTCAAGTTCAGCACTTACGCCACCTGGTGGATTCGGCAAGCCATCACCCGGGCCATGGCCGACCAGGCCCGCACGATTCGAATCCCCGTGCACATGGTCGAGGTCATCAACAAGCTCGCCCGCGTTCAGCGCCAGATGCTGCAGGACCTCGGTCGCGAACCCACTCCGGAAGAGCTCAGTCGCGAACTCGATATGACGCCCGAAAAGGTCGTCGAAGTTCAGAAGTATGGACGCGAACCGATCTCCCTCCACACTCCGCTCGGCGAAGACGGCGACAGCGAATTCGGTGACCTCATCGAGGATACCGAAGCCGTCGTTCCAGCGGATGCCGTGGGCTTCACGATGCTGCAAAAGCAGCTCGAGAGCCTGCTCGACTCGCTCTCCGAGCGCGAAGCCGGGGTGATCCGTATGCGCTTCGGCCTCGGTGACGGAATGCCGAAGACCCTCGACCAGATCGGTGACACCTTCGGGGTGACGCGCGAGCGCATTCGCCAGATCGAGTCCAAAACGATGGCGAAGCTTCGTCACCCGTCCCGGTCGCAGTCCCTACGCGACTACCTCGAGTAAACGTGATAGTGGCAGGTCCCGCCCTGGGTATGCAGTGCGGTTCGTGAGTTCCCTTCGGTACGCCCCCGCGATTCTGGTCGGTCGGGCCGTTCGTGTGCTGGCGAGATGGCGCAAACCGGGCGGTGGCTCTGCCATCCCCGGAGTCGTCGTCAACCGGATCGCCCCTGGCTTTCTGGCCGCAACGCTGAACGGGTTTCCGCTCGGTCTCGTTATCGTGACCGGGTCAAGCGGCAAATCGACGACGACCAAGATGCTCGTCGCTATTCTTCGCGCCCACGGCCTCTCCGTGTTCACCAACCAGTCGACGGCCAACATCAGCCAGGGTCTGACCAGTGCTCTTCTGGAACAGGTCAGTCTCGCTGGTACGATCGCCGACGATGTCGCCGTGCTTGAAATGGATGAGGGACACGGAGCGTTCATTGCCGGCTCGCTGACTCCGCGAGTCGTTGCCCTGACCAACGTCATGGTCGACCAGATCGATCGGTTCCACGACTCCGAAATGGTCGCTGCCCTTCTGGCGAAAATTGCCGCTCGGGCGACAGATTCGGTCGTGCTCAATGCCGATGACCGGTACCTGGCCGACCTCGGCTCTGCGCTCGAACCTGACGTTGCGGTGTCCCGCTACGGCGTCACCGCCGAGGTCCTCGCTCAGTATCCTCGTGGACTCGGTTATGCCGACACCGCACCGACCCGCCTGCCGGCCGGAAGCGGACTGCAGCTCACTCGGGTGGTCGGCCGAGACGCCGACGTTCAGTTTGCAACGGGCGTTCACGGCATCCGCTTGCCGGCCCGCGGCATCCACTATGCCGTCGACGCGCTGACCGCGTTGAGCACGGCCAGCGCGACCCTCGGCGACCGCTTCGTTCCGGCGATGGCCTGTGCGGCGTTGTCGGCTATGCCGGCCGTGTTCGGACGTGGCGAAGTGGTGACCGTTGGTGGCAAAACCATCGAGTTCGTTCTGGTGCAAAACCCGTCGAGCTTTCAGCTCAATGTCGACAGTCTCGAACCGGGCACAGAGCAGATTCTGGTGATCATCGGCTCAGATGTTCGGGACCCGTCGTATTTCTGGCCGGTGAACACTTCCGGGCTCGGCCACGTGCTCATTGCCTCCGGACTCAAGGCGCACGAGATCGGCCTGCAGCTGGCCTATGACGACGTTGCCGTTGACCGCATCGAACCGGATGTACCGACTGCCCTCGACGCGTTCCTGGCGCTGCCCGATCCCGCATCCGGGGTGAAAACCATTATTTTTTCCGCCGACGGAATGCGGCGCACGCGCGCGCACCTCGGCCTCGTCTCCAACTCTGAGGACCCGGTATGACCGCCACTTCGTCTGACCGGCCGTTCACGGTCGTCTCGCTGCTGCCGCGCCTGCTCAACACGAATGGCGACGCCGGCAATGCCAGAGTGCTCGCGCAGCGCATTCGGTGGAGCGGCCACGACGCGCTCGTGGTCGAGGTGCATTCTCGCGCTGACCTGCCCGAACACGTGGACGCAGTGTCGATCGGTTCAGGAACGGATGCTGACCTCGTGCCGGCCAGGGACGCACTGCGTACGTTGGTCGAAGAACTGCGCGTCTGGTCCAACTCGGGTGTGCCCATCCTGGCCGTCGGAACCGGGTGGGAATTGCTGAGCTGGGGCATCGAGCTCGCCGATGGTTCTGTGCTGGAGGGACTCGGGCTCGTGGCCGGCCACGCCGTGCCGCGCGCTGCACGCGCAACCGATGACATCATTGTCGCATCGAAGTACGGGCGGTTGATCGGGTTCGAAAACCATGCCCGCGACTATGTCGGCGCCGAAGCCAGCCCGCTCGGACGGGTGATCTACGGCACCGGCAACGCGGATGCTCGGGGGAGCGGACCGCAGATCGAGGGGCTGACCATGGGCGAGGTGTTTTGTACCCACCTGCATGGACCGGTGCTCGCGCGCAACCCTGCCCTGGCCGACCACCTGCTGCAGGCAGCCTTCACCCGATCCGGACTCGACTATTCACGGGGAGCAAGGTCAGAATCCGTCGATGAGACCGCGCGGGCGGCACGCAATCAAGTGGCCGTGCGGCTTGGGCAGTTAGCGGAATAGCGGCCTTAAAGACGCTTAACAACGAGAAAGCCGCGCGGGCCGCCGGCCGAAGCCAGCCGCCTGCGCGGCGTCCGTTCTGAAATCACTGAGTCGCTAGGAACGCTGATCTTCGAGCAGTCGGCTCGATTCGTCGTGCCAGCTTTCAGCGATGGCCGCGAGCTTCTCCTGGTGCTTCCGGCCATGGTGTGCACAGAACAGCAATTCGCTGTTCTTCACGACGACACGAATGTAAGCCTGGGCACCGCAAGCGTCGCAGCGGTCGGCTGCGGTGAGCTGGTGGGGGGCACCCTGGTTGGCTACGGCACCATTTTCGGTGGCGATCTGGGACATTTTCTCCTCCTCCAGATTGAATGCATGAATCCTCTTCACTAATGTAAACACGCCTAGGGACCTATGACGAGGTGATTGCCCCGTATTTCGCTCACCGCGTAGACGTGTTGTGGTCAGTGGCGAGTCAGGGCCAGCCGGCTCCGCGCGAAAGATTGCCGGTCGGGGCCGGTATTCTTAGATGTTGTGAGCTCTGACTATTCCGCGCGCCACCTGTCAGTCCTTGAGGGACTCGAGGCAGTGCGCAAACGCCCCGGCATGTACATCGGTTCCACCGACTCGCGCGGATTGATGCACTGCCTGTGGGAGATCATCGACAACTCCGTCGATGAGGCCCTGGGCGGACACGGTGCCAGCATCAACATCGAGCTGCACTCGGACCACAGCGTCGAGGTGCGCGACACCGCCCGGGGAATCCCGGTCGATATCGAGCCCAAGACCGGACTGACCGGAGTTGAAGTCGTGTTCACGAAACTGCATGCCGGTGGAAAGTTCGGCAGCGGGTCGTACGCGGCGTCCGGTGGTCTGCACGGCGTGGGAGCATCCGTCGTCAATGCTCTGTCCGAACGTCTCGATGTCGAAGTCGACCGCGACGGCAAAACCTGGGCCATGTCCTTTCACCGGGGCGAACCGGGCCTGTTTGCCGACTCGGGGGAGAAGAGCCCCGATGCCCCGTTCACTCCGTTTGAGAACCAGAGCGAACTGCGGGTGATTGGAAAGGTCAAGCGCGGGGTCACGGGAACCCGCATCCGCTATTGGGCCGACCGTCAGATCTTCACCAAGGGCGCCACGTTCCAGACCGACGAGGTACTGGGTCGTGCCCGTCAGACCGCATTTCTTGTACCCGGTCTCGCGATCGAGGTCGCCGACCGGCGCACCGATGAGCCCGTGATCAGCCTGTTCCAGTTCGACGGCGGTATCTCCGAATTTGTCGAGCACCTCGCAACGGATGCCCCAATCACCGACACCTGGCGGCTGACCGGCAGCGGAACCTTCAGCGAAACCGTGCCAGTGCTCACCGACAAGGGTGCCATGGTGCCCACCGAGCTCGTTCGCGACTGCCAGGTGGATATCGCCCTGCGCTGGGGGACCGGCTACGACACGATCCTGCAGAGCTTCGTCAACATTATTGCCACGCCAAAGGGCGGAACCCACCAGGCCGGCTTCGATGCCGGTCTGCTCAAATTTTTGCGCGGTCAGGTCGAACTGAACGCCCGACGGCTGAAGGTCGGCAGTGACAAGCTCGACAAAGACGACGTGATGGCGGGCCTCACCGCCGTACTCACGGTGCGTTTGCCCGAACCGCAGTTCGAGGGGCAGACGAAGGAAGTGCTCGGTACGCCGGCGGTTCGGGCAATCGTCGCCAACGTGGTCGCCAAGGCCATGGCTGAGCGGTATGCCTCCCCGAAACGCGATGACAAGACCCAGTCGGCGCTCCTGCTCGACAAGATCGTCGCCGAGATGAAGTCGCGCATCTCCGCCAGGGCCCACAAGGAGACCCAACGGCGCAAGAACGCCCTCGAAAGTTCTTCCCTGCCGGCGAAGCTGGTCGACTGCCGCAGCAACGACGTGTCCACGAGTGAGCTCTTTATCGTTGAAGGCGACTCGGCCCTCGGCACCGCCAAGCTGGCCCGCGACAGCGAGCATCAAGCGCTGTTGCCGATTCGGGGCAAGATCCTGAACGTGCAGAAGGCATCCGTTGCCGACATGCTCTCCAACACGGAGTGCGCCTCGATTATCCAGGTCATCGGCGCCGGCTCAGGGCGCAGCTTCGACCTATCGGCGGCCCGCTACGGCAAGGTCATCATCATGAGCGACGCCGACGTCGACGGCGCCCATATTCGTACCCTGCTCCTCACGCTGTTCTTCCGCTACATGCGTCCGATGATCACCGAGGGCCGCGTGTTCGCCGCCGTACCGCCGTTGCACCGAGTCGTCGTGATGAACCCCGGCAGCAAACCCAACGAGACCATCTACACCTACTCGGAGACCGAACTGCACGGGGTCCTCAGCGCGCTCGAGAAGAAGAACCGGCGCTATCAAGACCCGATCCAGCGCTATAAGGGCCTTGGTGAGATGGATGCTGACCAACTTGCGACCACGACCATGGAACGCGCCCACCGCACGCTGCGGCGGGTGCGCGTGGCCGATGCCGAGTCCGCCGGCAAGGTGTTCGAACTGCTGATGGGCAACGACGTTGCTCCGCGTAAAGAGTTCATCATCGACAGCTCCGACAAGCTCTCACGGGACCGCATCGACGTCTAGCCAGTCCCCATGGCCACGACATCGGCTAGATCTCGGCGCCGATGGCTCCAATCATGGCGTCGAGCATGACTCCGGAGGCGTCGCGGCGAGAGCCGGAATCCGGCAGGGTGCGCGGAGTGCCGTCCGGGGCAACGGCGCGGGCGGGGGAGCGGCCGACCCAGGCCACTGCGAGGGTGTCCTCACCCTTGAGGAAGCGTTGGGCGCGCACGCCCCCGGTGGCGCGTCCCTTGGCCGGATATTCCGAGAAGTCGCTCTGCTTCGCGCTGCCGGGATCGGTACCCGGCAACGTCTGACTGCTCGATGCCACCGTGGCCACGACGGCCGTGCTGACGTCTTCAGTCGACAGGCTGGAAAAGAACACGACGGTTTCGCCCGGCGAAAGTTTGATGCCGGCCATGCCTCCGGCCGCTCGGCCCTGTGGGCGCACACCCGACGCGTTGAACCGCAGCAGCTGCGCATCCGACGAGATGAAAACGAGGTCGTCGTCCTCGGCGCCCTGCACGGCACCGACCACCTCGTCCTTCGGCTTGAGTGCGATGATCTCGAAGTCAGGTTTGTTGGCCCAGTCGCCGGGAGTGACCCGCTTGACAACCCCTTGTCGCGTGCCGAGCGCGATTGCCCGATCAGAGTCGAGCGAGACGATGGCCAGCACGTGTTCCTTTTTGTCGGGCAGCACGAGATACTCGCTGATCCGCACACCGGCCGCTAACTGAATGGACGTCGGCGGCATCACCGGTAGGTCGACGGGGGAGAAGCGGATGAGCCGGCCCCGGTTGGTCACCGCACCCACCTCCGTGCGGCTCGTTGTGTCGAGCGTCGACAGCACGGCATCGTGCTTGCTGCGGCGCTGCGGCGGCTGGATCCGAGGAGGCACGGCGTCGTCGACCGCGACCAGATCGACGCGGGCGATGCGCCCGGTCACGCTTAAGAACACCCGAGTGGGAATGTCCTGCACCTCAAGCACCGCGGCCTGGCGTTTGGCGGCAGCCGCCGACAGGCCAGCGATACTCGGCTTGGCCTCGGTCAGTACCGTGCGGCGCGGAGTACCAAACTTTTCAGCGACAGCGCCGAGTTCCTCCGAAACAAGCGTACGAATGGCCGCTTTCGACGACAGTAACTTCTCGAGTTTCGCAATCTCCGCGAGCAACTGGTCGCGCTCAGCTTCGAGTTCAATTCGGGAAAACTTGGTCAAGCGCCGCAACCGCAGTTCAAGAATGTACTCAGCCTGGATCTGGCTGAGGTCGAACACATCGATCAACTTGGCACGAGCCTGTTCGGTGTCGTCGCTCGCACGAATGACTTGGATGACCTCGTCAATGTCGAGAATCGCGACGAGCAGGCCGAGCACGAGGTGCAAGCGCTCCTTCCGCCGGGCCAGCCGGTACGCAGAGCGCCTGGTGACGACCTCGATGCGGTGGTTCACGTAGACGTGCAGCAGTTCGAGCAACCCCAGGGTCTGCGGGGCGCCGTTGACCAGGGCGACAGCGTTGATATTGAAGGAATCTTCCAGCGGCGTGTACCGATAGAGCTGCTCGAGCACGGCGTCGGGGCTGAAGCCGGTCTTGATTCCAATGACCAGCCGCAGTCCCTTCTTGCGGTCAGTGAGGTCGGTGACGTCGGAGATTCCGCTGAGCTTCTTGGAGTTGACGCCGTCCTTGATCTTTTCGATCACTTTCTCCGGTCCGACCAGATAGGGGAGTTCGGTCACGACGAGTCCAGTCTTGCGGGCACTGATCGCCTCGACCGAGACGCGGGCGCGGGTCTTGAAACTGCCCCGGCCGGTGCTGTACGCATCCTTGATCCCGGCCAGGCCAACAATGGTTCCGCCGGTCGGAAGGTCGGGCCCCGGCACGAATTCCATAACGTCGTCGAGGGTCGCGTTCGGGTGGGCCAGCAGGTGTCTGGCCGCCCCAACGACCTCGATCAGGTTGTGTGGGGCCATGTTCGTCGCCATACCAACGGCGATGCCGCTGGTGCCGTTGACGAGCAGGTTGGGATAGGCGGCCGGAAGTACGTCGGGCTGGGTGAGCTGGTTGTCGTAGTTCGGCACGAAATCGACGACGTCTTCGTCGAGATTCTCAGTCATCGCCAACGCTGGGGCCGCGAGGCGGGCTTCGGTGTAGCGAGGAGCGGCCGGCCCGTCATCGAGGGAACCGAAGTTGCCGTGCCCGTCGATGAGTGGAACGCGCAGTGAAAACGACTGTGCCATGCGCACGAGAGCGTCATAGATTGCCGTATCGCCGTGCGGGTGGAGCTTGCCCATCACTTCACCGACTACGCGAGCGCTCTTCACGTGACCCCTGTCGGGGCGCAACCCCATTTCGCTCATCTGGTACAGGATGCGCCGTTGCACCGGTTTAAGGCCGTCCCTGGCGTCGGGCAGAGCCCGGGAGTAGATCACCGAGTACGCGTATTCGAGGAACGACCCCTGCATCTCCGCCGACACATCGACGTCTTCGATGCGTTCGGTGCTGGCTGTGCTGGCGGCTGGTGGGGTGCTGTCTGAGCGGCTCATTAAAAACTTCTGCTTCAAGCGTGCGGCGGAAACCGATTAAACGGTCACCACTGCACTACGTAGGAAGCGCTCTCGGGAGCGCTGGAGGGCCCGGGTTCATCCCTGTGAAAGAATGAGACCCGATGCCCACCATGCTACCGGCCCGCCAATTCAGTGCCCTGCGCCTTGCCGATGTTCTCGCCAGTTCCCTCAGTGCCGTCTGCGACCGGCCGAATGCGCTGGACTTGCCCCCGGTGCGCAAAGCGATCGTGATTCTGGCGGATGGGCTCGGCGTCAGCTCTCTTCGAGCACGCGCCGGGCACGCCCGATTCCTGTCGTCCCGGCTTAACAAATCGAGCATCATCGACGGTGTCTTCCCCGCCACGACGGCCGCGGGAATCGCGTCGCTCACCACCGGCGTGGAACCGGGCCAGCACGGTCTGGTCGGCTATCAGGTTCTCGACCAGGCCAACGACCGCGTGGTCAACCAGCTCACCGGCTGGGACGACGGTATGCAACCGGCCACGTGGCAGCGGGCCCGCACCGTGTTCGACCTGGCCACCGATATAAATGTACCGAGCTTCGCCATCGGCCCCAAGCGGTTCGTAGACTCCGGCTTCACCCAGGCTGTGCTGCGCGGCGCCCAGTACGTTCCCGCCGACAGGGTGGCCGATCGATTCGCCGCCGCGCGCAGCATCCTGAACGACAACCCGACCGCGCTGATCTACCTGTATGTGGCCGAACTCGACGTGGCAGCGCACGCCCACGGCTGGGAGTCCGATCGGTGGCTGGCCCAGCTCGAAAACCTCGATTCCGAAGTGACCCGCTTCGCGGCGATGCTGCGCTCCGACGAGGGCCTGTTACTCACCGCCGATCACGGTGTAATCGACGTACCGAGCACACGACATGTACTGTTCGACACCGAGCCCACCCTCGTGGCCGGCGTGCGCCACGTCGCGGGGGACCCGCGCTGCGTACAGCTCTACCTCGATCCGCAGCAGTCCACGGTGACCGCTGACACACTGGCGGATGCCTGGCGTGCGTCCCAGGGGGATCGCGCCTGGGTATATACCCGCGCCGAAGCCGTCTCGGCGGGCCTGTACGGGCGCGTTGCCGCCGAGGTTCTCCCGCGTATCGGCGATGTGCTCGTCGCCGCCCGTAAGTCGGTCGCCTACTACGATTCCCGACCAACCGACCAGAGAGCCCGCGGCATGATCGGGCAGCACGGCTCCCTCACCGATGAGGAAGTGCGTGTGCCACTGATCCGCGCGGGCGCTTTCGCGCGATAATCCGCCAAAACCGCCCGCTGGAACCTGACCGGTTAGACCGGGTACTGGCGGCGCTTGACCTGCGGCTTGGGCAGACGCATCGGCCGCAGCTGCAGCGCACGCATGGCCGCATACCAGCGGATGCGTTCGGCCTTGTCAGTTCCGAACTTGGCCTCGATCTTCTTGGTGAGCACGAATCCGAGAACGACGCAGTCGATGACCGCGAAAATGAAAAAAGCCCAGAGCGCAATCAGAGACACGTTGGCAACGCTGGGAACTGTTGTGAGCAGGATAACCAGGAACATGACTGGAATCATCAGCTCGCCAACGTTGAAGCGGGCATCCACGTAGTCACGGGCATAGCGCTTCTGCAAGCCGCGTTCACGCAGCGGCAAGTACTTGTCTATGCCGGCGGCCATGCCGACCCTGGCCACGTCGCGCGCAGCGGTCGACTTGGCGCGTGCCTGCTTAGCGGCCAGCTTGCGGTCATCGGGAACCAACGGGCGTTTGTTGGCCGCTTCCTGCTTCTTACGAGTGGGGGTCGCCTGACCCTTGCCCGCGTTAGGCGTGACACCGAGGCGCGCTGCGGTCTCGTCGGAACTTTCGATCGACGGCTGGGCGTCGGGGTTTACGGGGGGCTTGGCCACATCAAATCCTTGCAATTGGGTGCCTTAAGATTACCCGTATGACTGGTAACCCACAGACAAATTCTCATTCCAACGGCCAGGCACCCGACTCGGCCACCGACTTGACTGCCAATTCACAGACCCGGGGTGCCCTCCGCGACGCCGTCGAATTGGGCCTTCCCACCACGATCGCTGACCTGTGCGCGCTGGTGCGCATTCCTTCTGTGTCCTGGGCAGCGTTCGATCCTGCGCAGGTCGCGGCCAGCGCCGATGCCGTAGCCGCTCTGGTCCGGGGCCTCGACGTGTTCGAGACGGTCGAGATCGTGCAGGCGGGCATTGGGCCGGCCAGCAGTGGCGGCGGCACCGAATTGGGCCAGCCCGCGATCCTGGCCTCGCGTCCGGCCCGCAACGGCCGCCCGACCGTCCTGCTGTATGCCCACCACGACGTACAACCACCCGGCAAGGACGAGGACTGGGAATCCGACCCGTTCACGCCGACCGTGCGCGGCGATCGGCTCTATGGCCGCGGCGCTGCCGATGACAAGGCCGGCGTTATGGCCCACATCGCGTCTATCCGCGCTCTGGTTGCGGCTGTCGGTCCCGACTTCGATCTGGGGATAGCACTGTTTATCGAGGGCGAGGAAGAATTCGGCAGCCGCTCCTTCGCCACCTTCCTCGACGAGAACCGCGAGGCCCTGCGCGGCGACGTGATCGTCGTGGCTGATTCAAACAACTGGGACATCAACACACCCGCCATCACCACGGCCCTTCGCGGCAATGTCACCCTACGGTTGACGGTGCGCACCCTCGCGCATGCCTCACACTCCGGCATGTTCGGCGGAGCAGTCCCCGATGCCATGCTCGCTACCATCAAGCTGCTCTCCACCCTCTATAACCAAGACGGTTCGGTAGCCGTCGCCGGCCTGACCAGCATTGACGTTCCCACCCCGGACTATTCTGAGGATCAGCTGCGGGCGGAAACCGGCCTCCTGCCCGGCGTCAGCCCGATCGGCCACGGCTCTATCCTGAGCCGAATCTGGTCGCAGCCGGCTCTCACCGTGACGGGAATCGACGCACCAACCGTCGACAACGCCTCCAATACACTCACCCCGGCGGTGACGGTTCGGCTCAGCACGCGGATCGCCCCCGGCCAGTCCGCCGTGCAAGCCGCTGCGGCAATCGAAACGCACCTTCGGGAGAACGCGCCGTTCGGCGCGATTGTTGAGATCGACGATGTGGATACCGGCGAGCCCTTCCTCGTCGATACCAGTGGATGGGCCGTGACCGAGGCTCGTTCCGCCATGACGGATGGCTGGGGTGTTCCGCCCGTCGACATCGGCGTCGGTGGCTCGATCCCGTTTATCGCCGATCTGGTGCGGGTCTTTCCGGCTGCGCAGATTCTGGTGACCGGAGTCGAAGACCCGGATTCGCGGGCCCACAGCCCGAATGAGTCCCTGCACCTCGGCGTCTTCAAACGCGCCGTGCTCAGCGAGGCCTTCCTGCTGGGTAGCCTGAACGAACGCACCGGCCACTGAGCAGACACCATGTCCGCGATCGACAATCAAAGAAATTGTGACAACGTGGGAATGCGCCCGTCGACTTAATGGTTGTCGAGGGTAGGCTTTATGACATCGCAATCTATGAGAACGCACTGTGTGTGACTGCGTGAACCGAGGAGAAGCATGACCGACACCATGACCGAAACAGTCAGCACTGCTGACACCGCCCACGTCCCAGCCGCTGCGCATGGCGTCGGACTCACCGACACGGCCGCGCTCAAGGTTCGTAGCCTGTTGACTCAGGAAGGGCGCGAAGACCTCCGCCTGCGCGTGGCCGTCCAGCCCGGCGGTTGCTCCGGCCTGATCTACCAGCTCTACTTCGACGAACGCGTGCTCGAGGGCGATGCGCTCGTTGATTTCGACGGGGTCGAGGTCGTCGTCGACAAAATGAGTGTTCCCTATCTCGATGGAGCCTCGATCAACTTCGAGGACACGATTGAGAAGCAGGGCTTCACCATCGACAACCCCAACGCCGGCGGCAGCTGCGCCTGTGGAGATTCGTTCCACTAACCGCTGACGCTCTGTGCACTGCTGAGGGCAGGGACATCATCTCTTCGATGGTGTCCCTGCCCTTTTTTTCTACCCGATCGAGCCGAATCCGGGCCGATTCGCCCCGTCCCTAGGGCTGCACGCAAAGAAAATGTGTTCGACCCGACCCGGAGTGCACTTCGCGTGCGCTCTCGCGGAGTAGGCTAGGAATCGATCAAAACACTTCCTGAGAAGTGTCCTCGAATCTCCCGAAAGGTCCCCGGTGCGCACTAACCACCGCCTTCGTTGGGCTGCTATTCCGCTCGCAGCAACGCTAGCCGTTGTCCTGGCCGGATGCACGCAAGCCCAGCTCCACGGTTTCCTGCCCGGTTTTGAAAATGAGGGCGAAACGGCGGTGACCAACCAGACCGATCGCATCGGCGGCCTGTGGACTACCTCCTGGATCGTGCTCCTTATCGTCGGTCTCATAACCTGGGGCCTCATCATCTGGACGATCGTCGTGTATCGGCGTCGCAAGGGCCAGACCGGACTTCCGGTTCAGCTGCGGTACAACATGCCGATCGAGATCTTTTATACGATCGTGCCCCTCATCCTCGTTATCGGCTTCTTCGCCTTCACCGTGCGCGACCAGATCGAGATCGAAGCTCGTTACGACTCTCCTGACGTGACAATTGAAGTTCAGGCCAAGCAGTGGGCCTGGGACTTTAACTACGTCGACGAAGACGTTTACTCACCCGGCATCCAGGCCCAGGAAGATCCCAACGGCGCCCCCGGCTCGCGGATCGAATCAGAACTTCCCGTGCTCGTACTGCCGGTCGACAAGACCATTGAGATCGCGCTGGAATCTCGCGACGTTATCCACTCCTTCTGGGTCATCGACTTCCTGTACAAAAAAGATGTCGTCCCTGGCAAAACCAACTACATGTCGGTCACCCCTCAGCGCATCGGTACATACGCGGGTAAGTGCGCCGAGCTGTGCGGCGAGTACCACTCCCTCATGCTCTTCAATGTCGAAGTTGTCTCTCAGGCTGACTACGACACGTACATCCAGTCCCTGCGCACCGCGGGTAACGTCGGTCAGCTCGATAACGAGTTCGACCGCAATCAGAATCAGCCGGGCACGAGTGCTCCGACGGCACCGGAGGGCAACTAAGCCATGACCACGACAATTTCACCCGTTGAGTCACGCCCGGCCGCACCGGTCTCCGACTCGGCCGAACGTAAGGGCAACGTACTCGTCCGGTGGATTACCTCCACCGACCACAAGGTCATCGGGTACATGTACCTAATCACCTCGTTCATCTACTTCTGCCTCGGCGGAGTCATGGCGTTGATCATTCGTGCCCAGCTGTTCGCTCCGGGACTCGACGTGGTGCAGACCAAGGAGCAGTACAACCAGCTCTTCACAATGCACGGCACGATCATGCTCCTAATGTTCGCCACGCCCCTCTTCTTCGGCTTCGCGAACTTCCTGGTTCCGCTACAAATCGGTGCGCCTGACGTCGCGTTCCCGCGGCTAAACGCCCTTGCCTACTGGTTCTTCAACTTCGGAAGCCTGATCGCCGTCGCCGGATTCCTTACGCCGCAGGGCGCGGCATCCTTCGGATGGTTCGCCTACCAGCCCCTGGCGAGCACCACGTTCTCGCCCGGAGTCGGTGGAAACCTGTGGATGGTCGGGCTAGGGCTTTCCGGCTTCGGAACAATCCTGGGTGCCGTGAACTTCATCACAACCATCATCACCATGCGCGCACCCGGTATGACGATGTGGCGTATGCCGGTGTTCACGTGGAACACTCTAATCACCGCACTGCTGAGCCTGATGGTTTTCCCGGTACTCGCTGCTGCCATGCTCGCCGCGGCGTCCGACCGCATCTTTGGTTCGCACATTTACGATCCTGCAAACGGTGGCGCGATCCTCTGGCAACACCTCTTCTGGTTCTTCGGTCACCCCGAGGTTTACATCATCGCGCTGCCGTTCTTCGGCATCGTCTCAGAAGTGTTCCCTGTCTTCAGTCGCAAGCCGATGTTCGGGTACAAGACGCTCATCTATGCGACCATTTCCATCGCGGCGCTGTCGGTCTCGGTCTGGGCGCACCACATGTACGTCACCGGATCGGTACTTCTGCCGTTCTTCTCGCTCATGACCATGCTCATCGCCGTTCCGACCGGGGTCAAGATCTTCAACTGGATCGGCACCATGTGGCGTGGTTCCATCACCTTCGAAACACCCATGATCTGGGCCATCGGCTTCCTCGTCACGTTCACCTTCGGTGGACTCACGGGTGTCATCCTGGCGTCACCGCCGCTCGACTTCCACGTGTCGGACACCTACTTCGTCGTTGCGCACTTCCACTACGTTGTGTTCGGTACCGTCGTCTTCGCGATGTTCAGCGGGTTCTATTTCTGGTGGCCCAAGTGGACCGGCAAGATGCTCAATGAGAGCCTCGGCAAGTGGCACTTCTGGCTGTTATTCATCGGCTTCCACACGACCTTCCTTATCCAGCACTGGCTCGGCGTGATGGGCATGCCTCGTCGTTACGCGACGTATTCGCCCGACGATGGTTTCACTTGGATGAACCAGGTATCCACCATCGGCGCCATGGTTCTCGCCGTGTCGATGATCCCGTTCTTCCTGAACGTGTACATCACCGCGCGCAAGGCACCACAGGTCACGGTCAACGATCCGTGGGGCTATGGGGCCTCGCTCGAGTGGGCAACGTCCTGCCCGCCGCCGCGCCACAACTTCACTTCCATTCCCCGAATCCGCTCTGAACGTCCGGCTTTCGACCTCAACCATCCCGAAGCCGGCCTACCGGTCGGTATCGGCCCCGGTAAAGATGCCCCCGACGTGACGGTTTACGACATCGATTCGAATCAGGTTAAATAAATGAAAACCAACGCAAACCTGCTCTGGGTGCTCACCGTATTCTTTGTCGTCGTCACGATTGTCTATGTCGCATGGAACCTCTTCGACCACGGCGCGGTCGAATGGGCGGGTACGTTCATGCTCGCTTTGACGGCAGTACTAATGGCACTCGTTGCCTTCTACCTCGGTAAAGTACATGCAGCCCAGGGCGGTGAGCTGCCCGAAGACCGTCTCGATGGCAACATTGATGACGGTGATCCAGAAATGGGATTCTTTAGTCCCTGGAGCTGGTGGCCTATTTTCCTGGCCGCATCAACGGCACTCCTCTTCCTCGGCTTGGCCGTGGGCTACTGGATTTGCTTCATCGGTCTAGGTCTCGGTCTCGTCGCCCTTACCGGTTGGGTGTACGAGTACTACCGGGGCCTGTTCGCCCGCTAAGCACACGACTCGTTCGATACCGATCTCCCTCACGGGAGGTCGGTATCGTCGTTTAACGGTGCAGCAGCGTCACGTCACGGGCAGGTGCAAGGCGGGGAACCGTCCTGATGCTGCGCACAGCGGATCTTAGCGTCGTCGAAAACCAAAGATGTCGAACGCGACCGTGACGACTTGATCAATTCCCGCCGGGTCCACTCCGGCAGGGCGCGAGTGATGCGCGGACGGACCCATGCCGATCAGCGACGTCACCTCTGAAGCCGTCAGCTGCACGGTACGACCGAACTGTTCGTGCACCTCGGGGGTGAACCAGGCACCGAGACTAGCTGTCAGATGAGCCGCCTTGTCGGCTTGCATTTCCACGGCGAGTCCCGAGTCGCGCAATTGCTGCAGATGGCTCGGCTGCGGAACGACGACCAGCAGCAGTCCATCCGCACGCAGCACGCGAGCGAATTCGGCGGCATTGCGGGGTGCAAAAACGTTGAGGATGAGGTCCGCGGCGCCATCGCGCACCGGGAGCGGCGACCAGACGTCCGCCACCAGCCCGTCGACGCGTTCACTTGATCGGATAGTACGACCCACGGCGGTAGGGGAGAGGTCCATTCCCAGCGCCCGTATATTGTCTCCTGAGGGCAGCGCTGCCCTCAGATAGTACCCGGTGCCACAGCCCACATCGAGGACGCGCTTGGGCGCCTCACCGGCGACGATGTCTCGGATAATGTCTCGAAGAGGTTCATACCACCCGGCCTTAAGGAACTGGTCCCGCGCTTCCAGCATGGTCGCGCTATCACCGATGAACTTGTGCGGTCCGGCGAGCAGGTTGACGAAGCCCCGCTTGTTCACGTCGAAGGAATGACCGCGCTCACATCCCAATAGCAGTTCGCCGCTGGGGTGGAGGGGGAGTAAACAGTTCGGGCACCGAAGCCACTCCGATAGCGTCTGGAGTGACATCGATGCCCGTTCTGTTCGGTGTGATCTACTTATCGGTGATCTCCGCTGGGTGATCGCCGTGAGCCCGGTTCAGCTCCGTCTGCGTAACCGGAGTGATCCGGTCCTCGAAGAACCAGCGGGACAGGCCGGCACGGACTTTCTCGGCCACGCCGATCTTGCCCTGAGCGTTAGGACGCAACATGAGGGGCTTGAAGTCGCTGTAGCTGACCAGCTTCCAACGCTCATACTCGTCGACGGGCTGGTGCACCTCGACGAACTCGCCACCGGGGAGCCGTACGATACGGCCGGACTCGTAACCGTGCAGCACGATCTCGCGGTCCTTCTTCTGCAGGGCCAGACACACGCGCTTGGCGATGAAGAAGGCGAGGAACGGACCGAGCAACGTGGTCGCCTGGAGCGTGTGGATAACACCCTCCATGGTGAGGTGAAAGTGCGTCGCCATGATGTCCGACGATGCTGCTGCCCAGAGGGAGGCGTAGAACGTGACACCGGCTGCGCCAATAGCGGTGCGAGTCGGGGCGTTGCGCGGACGATCCAGCACGTGATGTTCACGCTTGTCGCCCGTGATCCACGCTTCAATGAACGGATAGATCATGACGGTCACGATGAACAGTCCGACCACGATGAGCACCACGAGGATGTTGAGCGAGTAGGTATGGTTCAGCCAGACGAACTCCCAACCGGTAGGAATCAGACGCATGGCGCCGTCGGCGAAGCCGATGTACCAGTCGGGCTGAGTGCCTGCCGATACCGGTGACGGATCGTATGGGCCGTAGTTCCAGATCGGGTTGATCGTGAACAACGATGCGATCAGCATGACGACACCGAAGACGATGAAGAAGAATCCACCCGCTTTGGCGGCGTAGACCGGCATAACCGGGTAACCAACAACGTTCTGGTTGGTGTGTCCGGCTGCTGGGTACTGGGTGTGCTTGTGCACGACGACGAACAAGAGGTGCATGGCAATCAGCGCGACGATGATGGCCGGCAGCAACAAAATGTGCAGTGAGTACAACCGCCCGACGATGTCCGTACCAGGGAATTCTCCGCCGAAGAGGAGGAAGGAGAACCAGGTGCCGACGACCGGAATGCCCTTGATCAAGCCGTCGATGATGCGCAGGCCGTTACCGGAAAGCAGGTCGTCGGGGAGGGAATAGCCGGTGAAGCCTTCAGCCATTGCCAAGATGAAGAGGATGAAACCGATCACCCAGTTCAGCTCACGCGGTTTGCGGAACGCACCGGTGAAGTAGATGCGCAGCATGTGCAGGCCGATCGCAGCGACAAACAGTAGGGCTGCCCAGTGGTGCACCTGACGCATGAGGAGTCCACCACGAATATCAAAGGAGATATCCATCGTGGACGACATCGCCGCTGACATTGGTATGCCCTTGAGCGGGGCAAAGGAACCGTCGTACACGACCTCGGCCATCGACGCCTGGAAGAAGAAGGTCAGAAACGACCCCGAGAGCAAAATAATGACGAAGCTGTACAGCGCCACTTCTCCGAGAAGAAAGGACCAGTGGTCGGGGAAGATCTTGCGGCCAAGTTCCTTGACGGCGCCCGAGATGCTCGTGCGTTCGTCAATATAGTTGGCGGCTGAGGCTGTGAAACCTCCGGACTTCTTCACCCCGACGCCCTGGTCCTCAGCGGATTCGCGGGTGGTTATCGTTGTCATGCTCGCTCCCAGAAGCTCGGGCCGACTGGTTCAGTGAAATCGCTTTGCGCGATTAGGTAACCCTCAGCGTCCACGGCGATCGGTAGCTGGGGTAGTGCCCGTTTGGCCGGTCCGAAGATGACCTTGCAGTGGTTTTCAACGTCGAACTGCGACTGGTGGCAGGGGCAAAGGAGGTGGTGCGTGTGCTGTTCATAGAGAGCGACCGGGCATCCAACGTGGGTGCAGATCTTAGAATATGCCACGATGCCGTCATAGGACCAGGACTTGCGGTCTTCTTCTTCGATCAGGTCCTTCGGATCCATTCGAATGAGCAGAACAGCGGCTTTCGCCTTCTCTTCCAGACGGCCGTGGCCCATTTCGGACAGGCCTTCCGGAATGACGTGGAACGAAGATCCGAGGGTGACGTCCGCTGCCTTGATCGGGGTTCCGCTCGGGTCGATGGTGAGGCGTACGCCTTTTTTCCACATGGTCTCTTCGAGCAGGGCGACCGGGTCCTGGTCCATCGGGCCGAGGCCGCGAAAGAGAACGACTGCTGGCAGCGGGAACACAACGAGCGCACCGATCAAACTGTTGCGAATGAGTGTGCGGCGACCAAAGCCGGATTCCTCATTGGCTTGCTGAAAGATCTCTACGGCACGGGCCCGGACGGGTTCTGTGCCACGCACGGGGTGACGTTCGTCGACACCCTCGTGATCGCTCATGAGGGCCTTACCCCAGTGCACGGCGCCGATGCCAATGGCAAGCAGCGCAAGGCTGAGGCCGAGCCCGATGAAGAGGTTGTTCAGGCGTACGGAGCCCGGATCTTCGGCAACGATGGGAAACGCCATGTACGCGGCGATTGCAAAGACACTGCCCACGATGGACACGTAGAACAACGTGTATACGGTGCGCTCGGCCTTGCGCTCTTCCTTGTGGTCAAGGTCGGTAATGCGCGGACGGTGCGGCGGGAATCCCGGGTTGACCAGGGCATCCCGTGTAACGACGGCTGTGCTTGCGGCAGATGTCGCGAGCTGCGCGCCAGGCGAGTCGGCGGCGGTTACGTGCTCCGCGCCGTTATCGTCCTTGGCCATTGTTCTCCTTCGTGGGTGTAAATACTTTGCACTGTGGTGCTACGCGACGTTCGATCGGTACCGAATGGCGTGTCAAGACCGGATACCGCGTTCTAATTTGATTTAGCGGTGATCCACACGGTGAGGGCCACGATTGCGCCCAATCCGAAGATCCAGATGAAGAGGCCTTCAGCCACCGGTCCCAAGGAACCGAGTGCCAAACCGCCCGGAGACGGATTGTTCTCGACGTACTTGAGGTAGGTGATGATGTCACGCTTGTCTTCGGGTGAGATATTCATATCGTTGAAAACCGGCATGTTCTGCGGACCGGTGATCATGGCTTCGTAGATGTGCTGGGCCGATACGTTCTCGATCGCTGGAGCGAACTTTCCCTCCGTCAGCGCGCCACCGGCGCCGGCAACGTTGTGGCACATTGCGCAGTTGATGCGGAACAGTTCGGCTCCGGTTGCAGCGTCGCCAGCAGCGTCGAGCAGCTCACCAGAGGGAATAGCCGGTCCGGGAGCGAGCGAAGCCACGTACGCGGCCAGCGCGGCAGTTTGCTCGGGCGTGAACTGCACCGGCTTCTTCTGCGCTTGCGGGCCCTGCATCTGCATCGGCATGCGACCGGTGCCGACTTGGAAGTCGACCGAAGCAGCACCGACTCCGATCAGGCTGGGTCCTTCCGACGAGCCCTGAGCGCTGAGGCCGTGGCAGGTGGCGCAGTTCGCCGCGAAGAGCTTTTCACCCTGGGCGATGGTCTGCTGGGAGGACGCATCCGTTGTCGCAACGGCAGTGCTCGTGCTAAAGGCGACATAGGCGCCTCCAGTGAAGAGCAGTCCGACGGCAATGAGCGCAACACTGGCGAGAGGATGGCGACGTCCGGTCTTGCGTGGCCGGCGTGCACGAGGGGTTTTGATCTTGGTCATGCTGAAGTAGTCCGCTCCCGTTTCTAAGTATTGACTTCTATTTAAGAACGTAGATGACCAGGAAGAGCCCGATCCAGACGACGTCGACGAAGTGCCAGTAGTAGGAAACCACGATGGCGCTGGTGGCCTCTTTATGGCCGAAGTTCTTGACCGCGAAACCGCGCCCAATCACAAGAAGGAAGGCGAGCAGTCCAGCGGTCACGTGAATGCCGTGGAAGCCGGTCGTGATGTAGAAGGCGGAACCATAAGCGTTGGAGGAGAGTGAAATTCCTTCGGAGACCAGGGTGGCGTATTCGAACACTTGGCCGGTGACGAAGATCGCGCCGAGGGCGTAGGTGAGGAAGAACCACTCGATCATGCCCCACTCACTCGGCTTCCAGCCCGTTGAACGAGCCTGCAGCCGTTCGGCAGCAAAAACTCCGAACTGGCAGGTCACCGAGGACGACACCAGGATCAACGTATTGATCAACGCGAAGGTGAAGTTGTGCTTGTCGGCCTCAAACAGCCACAGCTCGGGGGAGGTTGAACGAAGCGTGAAGTAAATTGCGAAGAGCCCCGCGAAAAACATCACCTCGCTGCCCAACCACACAATGGTGCCTACAGCCACGCTGTTGGGCCGGTTCACGACGGGCGCACTCGCCGTCTGAGTAATTGAGGTGCTGGTCACCCCTCCATTATGGCCGATATTCCCACAGGTTTTTCTCAATCACTCGTGCAAGTGAGTCTTATTCCTTGGTTCGGGTGAGCAATTTCGGCGCGGGAGTGCCGTGAATTCGGGGGAGTTGGGCCCGTTCTCCTATGATCGGAATCATGCTTGAATCGCAGTCTTGGCCCAACATATTAAATTCCCTCCTCGTCGGACGGGACTTGAGTGTGGCCGACGCCGCGTGGAGCATGGAACGCATTATGCTCGGCGAGGCCACTCCGTCCCAACTAGGCGCTTTTTTGGTTGCCCTCCGGGCTAAGGGGGAGACCGTCGATGAGATTGTCGGATTTCGAGACGCTATCCTCGAGCAGGCAGTTGCACTCCCAGTCAATCCGATGGCTCTCGACATTGTCGGTACGGGTGGTGACCGGTTCGGGACCGTGAACATTTCTACGATGGCGTCGATCGTCTGCGCGGCAGCCGGTGTGCCGGTGGTCAAGCACGGTAACCGCGCCGCCAGTTCAGCTTCCGGATCGTCGGACGTTCTCGGCGAATTGGGGATCGACCTGTCGCGGGACGCGACGCGCGTGGCTCAGGTGTTCAAGGAGACCGGGATCACCTTTGCCTTTGCTGCGGCTTTTCATCCCGGGTTTCGCCACGTGGCCCTCACTCGCAAGGAGTTGGGTATTCCCACGGTGTTCAATTACCTCGGTCCGCTGTGCAATCCGGCGCGGCCAGAGGCATCCGCCGTCGGCGTCGCTGACCTCGATCGGGTTCCGCTCTTTGTTGGTGTGTTTCAAACTCGAGGTGCAACGGCGCTGGTCTTTCGGGGGGACGATGGCCTCGACGAAATGACGACCACGGGGCACAGCCACGTCTGGGAAGTGTCGCGCGGCCTGGTAACCGAACACGACATCGACCCGCGGGACCTCGGAATCAAGCGAGCGCAGATTAGCGATTTGGTCGGCGGTTCGCCCCAACACAACGCGGACATTGTGCACTCCGTCCTCGCGGGGGAGCCAGGACCGGTCCGCGATATCGTTTTGCTCAATGCGGCAGCCGGGCTGGTGGCCTTCGACCTGGCCAATGATGCATCCCAAGTGCAGGTGGCTATTTTGGAGCGCTTTCGCAATAAGTTGGCCGTAGCCGCCGAAGCCATTGACTCTGGCGTGGCCACGGCCAAATTGTCTGCGTGGATTGCGGCGACGCAGGTCTGAAACCGACGTCGCCGTTCGTGTGACGCGCCCTAGAGAACGTCCTCGTCGACCCACCCGAATGTCTTCGTGACCGCTTTTTTCCAATTGCGCAGCTGGCGGCTGCGTTCAGCCTCGTTCATCTGCGGCGTCCACCGGCTGTCTTCCTGCCAGTTGGTGCGCAGTTCGTCGAGACCGCTCCAGAAGCCCACCGCAAGGCCGGCAGCATAGGCTGCGCCCAACGCTGTCGTTTCCGCAACGACCGGGCGAACCACGGGAACCCCGAGAATGTCGGCCTGAAACTGCATGAGCAGGTTGTTGGTGATCATGCCGCCGTCGACCTTGATCTCCGTGAGGGGCACACCCGAGTCGGCGTTGACCGCATCGATGACCTCCCGGGTCTGAAACGCCGTCGCTTCCAGCGCTGCTCGTGCAATGTGGCCTCTGTTTACGAATCGGGTAAGACCGACCAGGGCACCGCGCGCGTCGGAACGCCAGTACGGCGCAAACAGTCCCGAGAACGCCGGTACGAAGTAGGCTCCGCCATTATCATCGACGGTTTTTGCCAGAGCTTCAATCTCGGAAGCCGAGCTGATCATGCCGAGATTGTCGCGCATCCACTGCACCAGGGCGCCCGTCACGGCGATGGATCCCTCCAGGGCATAGTGCGGGGCGTCATCGCCGAGCTTGTACCCCAGAGTCGTGAGAAGTCCGTTTTTGGAGTGCACAATCTCGGTACCGGTGTTAAAGATCAAGAAATTGCCGGTGCCGTACGTGTTCTTGGCTTCCCCCTGGTCAAACGCCGCCTGCCCGAAAGTCGCCGCCTGCTGGTCACCGAGGATGCCAGCGATGGGAACCTCACGCAGCAGGCTCGAGGTGTGGGCGGTGCCGTAGACCTCGGAGGAGGAGCGGATCGAAGGCAGCATCGACCTGGGCACGTCAAAAATGGCGAGGATCTCGTCGTCCCACTGCAAAGTCTCCAGATCCATGAACAAGGTACGGCTCGCGTTGGTGACGTCGGTGGCGTGCACGCCCCCGTCAACTCCTCCGGTCAGGTTCCACAACACCCAGGAGTCCGTTGTTCCAAAGAGCAGGTCGCCGGCATCAGCCTTGGCCCTGGCACCCTCAACGTTCTCGAGAATCCAAACTATTTTCGTGCCCGAAAAATAGGTAGCCAGGGGCAACCCGACCTTCTTTTTGAACCGTTCCACGCCTCCGTCGGTGGCGAGGCGGTCGACGATGGGCTGGGTGCGGGTGTCCTGCCAAACGATCGCGTTGTAGACGGGAACGCCGGTCGTTTTGTCCCATACCACGGCGGTTTCTCGCTGATTTGTGATGCCGACGGCCCGAATGTCGTGCCGTGTGAGGTTGGCCTTGGACAATGCCTGCCCGATCACTTCGCGGGTGTTGTCCCAAATCTCTTTCGGGTCGTGCTCGACCCAGCCGGCCTGGGGAAAAATCTGCTCGTGTTCGAGTTGCCCGGTCGACACGATCGAGCCGGCCTTGTCGAAGATAATCGCTCGCGAACTGGTGGTTCCCTGGTCTATAGCGAGAATGTAGTCAGTCATTTTGTACGTGTCCTCCTAATGGAATGCCGATTATGCAGGTGGGGTGGCGTGACAACGGGCCGGTTCACGGGGAACCGGCCCGTGTGTTCGAGTCAGGTGGCCAATAGCGGCAGCAGAACCAGGGCGGCCCAGCCAGCCAGCAGGCCGCCGATGATGGGGCCGACGACGGGAACCCAGGAGTAGGCCCAGTCGGAGCTGCCCTTGCCCTTGATGGGCAGGATGAAGTGTGCGATTCGCGGTCCGAGGTCTCGGGCGGGGTTGATGGCGTATCCGGTCGGACCTCCGAGCGAGGTACCGATGACGATCACGAGCAGTGCAACGGGGAGTGGCCCGAGGGCGGCAAGGCCGCCGGTTTCGCCCTGCCGGCCGAAGGCTATGACAACGAAGACCAGTACAAACGTGCCGATGATCTCGGTGACCATGTTCCAGCCGTACGAGCGAATGGCCGGCCCGGTCGAGAAGACACCAAGTTTGTTGGCCGGGTCCGGTTCGGCGTCAAAGTGTTGCTTGTACGCGAGCCAGCAGGCGACGGCGCCGAGAATCGCTCCGATCATCTGTGCGCCGATATAGGCGAGCACGGAGACGGCGTTGACCGGGACATCCATCCCGAATTCCGTGTCACCGTGGGCCACGAGGCCCAGGGTGACGGCCGGATTAAGGTGCCCACCCGAACGATAGGCGACCATGACGCCCGCGAAGACGGCGAAGCCCCAGCCGATGGTCACCATGAGGAACCCACCACCGAGGCCCTTGTTCTTGGCCAAAGCGACGTTGGCAACCACGCCGGTTCCAAGGAGAACCAGCATCGCAGTGCCCACGACCTCCGAGACGAATACAGCTCCGATATTTTCCACGAGAACCTTTCTGGTCAGACAAGGGACGCTGCAGCTTCCCCTCTGCGGTGAACGGACGGCAATAACATAGCGCGGGGCGTCACCAAGGGGAATAGGCCAGGCGAGTTCGCCCTGGCTCTTACTGACCTTGGTCACATCGCGTATGTTGAGCGTGGGAAAATTCGTCTGGGCGAAGCACCCGAAGGAATCCGTGGCATCACCGAGTGAATGGCTGTTCATGAAGAAGCTCATCAACGATCCGAAGAACGTCGTCAACGAGGCCGTCGCCGGGTTCGAGGTGGCGCACGCCGACATTGTGCGAGTCTCGCACGATCCGGTTTTCATTGTGCGAGCGGATGCGCCGCTGCGCGGCAAGGTCGGAATCGTCAGTGGTGGCGGCAGTGGACACGAACCCTTGCACGGTGGATTTGTCGGTTTCGGAATGCTGGATGCCGCCGTTCCCGGCCCCGTTTTCACGTCGCCGACACCGGACCCCATCCTGGCAGCGACACAGGCCGTCGACGGCGGAGCGGGAGTGCTCCACATCGTGAAGAACTACACCGGCGACGTGCTGAATTTTGAGACCGCCGCCGATCTTGCTGCCGCTGAAGGCATCGACGTTCGCGCGGTCATCATTAACGACGATGTCGCCGTGAAGGACTCGCTCTATACAGCCGGACGCCGCGGTGTGGCCGGAACGGTCCTCGTTGAGAAGATTACCGGAGCTGCCGCTGAGCGCGGAGATGATCTGGATGCCGTTCTCGCCGTGGCCGAGAAGGTGAATTCCCGCGTGCGCAGCATGGGTGTTGCGCTCACCCCGTGCGTCGTGCCGCACGCGGGGGAACCGAGTTTTACCCTGGCCGACGACGAAATCGAAATTGGCATTGGCATTCACGGCGAGCCAGGGCGAGAGCGGATCAAGCTCGAGCCCGCCGACGCCATCGTGGACCGGCTGCTCGGCCCCATTCTCGACGACCTGCCCTTTGCCAGTGGTGACGAGGCACTCCTGTTCGTCAACGGTATGGGCGGCACACCGCAGATTGAGCTATATATCGTGTTCCGCCGGGCTGCCGAAGTTCTAACGGAGCGCGGCATCACAGTCACCCGAAGCCTGGTCGGTAATTACACGACGAGCCTCGAGATGGCGGGAGCATCGATCTCCGTTCTGAAACTCGACGACGAGCTCACGGCACTCTGGGATGCCCCGGTGCAGACGTCCGCGCTACGGTGGGGACGGTAGAAGGAGATTCAATGACCCCGAACGATGAACCCGGCGCAGTTGTCTCTGACGCCGACCTCCCCAGCGCAGCACCCAGGCTGGACACCGGCTGGACCATTCGCTGGATTCGACTGAGCGCCGACGTACTCGCAGCCAATCGGGCCGCCCTCAACACCCTCGACCGCGACATCGGCGACGGCGACCACGGGGAGAACATGGATCGCGGTTTCCAGGCGATCCTGCCCAAACTCGATGGGCTCGACGACGAGACAACGCCAGGCTCCGTGTTAAAAATCGTCGCCACAACTCTGATCTCGACGGTCGGCGGCGCTGCCGGTCCGCTGTACGGTACAGCCTTTCTAAAAGCCGCCGGTGCTGTCGGCACGACGCAATCGTTGGATGCGACCGCACTGGTCGCCCTGCTGACGGCGGCGCGGGACGGCATCGTGCTGCGGGGCAAAGCAGCAGAGGGTGACAAGACCATGGTCGACGCCTGGACCCCGGCCGTCAACGCGGCGTCGGCCGCGCAGACGGCTGGCTCACCCGTTGGCGCGGTCCTGCTCGCCGCAGCGGATGCCGCGGCGCAAGGCGCCCAGGCCACCGAGCCGCTGGTAGCACGCAAGGGACGGGCAAGCTATCTCGGAGAGCGAGCGATCGGTCACCGAGACCCGGGTTCCCAGTCGACGTCACTGCTGCTGCGCGCCGCGGCCGACGTGATGGCGCAGCATTGATGGCGGCGGCATCCGCTGAACGAGTCGGCATAATTTTCGTTTCGCACAGCGAGAAGATCGCGACGGGCTTGGTCGAACTGGCACGCCAAATGGCTCCCACGGTGCGTCTTGTCGCCGCGGGCGGAACAGATTCCGGTGGAATCGGTACGAGCTTTGAGAAGATCAGCGCCGGAATCATCGCGGCGAACGGCGGCGTGGGCGTGGTGATTATCTGCGATCTCGGTTCGGCCATCCTGACCGCGGAAACCGCGCGCGATTTTCTCGAGGAGGCCGAGCAAGACCAGGTGCGGATTGTCGACGCACCCCTCGTCGAAGGTGGGGTAGCTGCAGCGGTGGCCGCAGAAACCGGGGGAGGCCTTGACGAGGTTGTGGCGGCGGCGCAGTCAGCGCTGCACGTGATGAGTAAGGCGACACTGGCCACCGAGCCGTCCGCTTCGTCCGGGGTGTCGCGCACGGTGATCCTCGTTAACAAGGACGGTCTTCACGCACGGCCAGCCGCAGAATTCGTGAATCTGGCGAGCACATTTTCGGTTCCGATTACCGTGAACGGCATGGATGCCGGCAGCCTGCTGAGCATAATGTCGCTCGGCCTCACTCGGGGGAGCAGCGTGCAGCTCACGTCGACAGACCCCGCGGCTGGACCGGCGATCAATGCCCTCGCGGACCTGCTGGAATCAGGCTTCGGAGAGAAGTGAGCCGTCGGCGCGAACTTATGGCCTAGACATAGCAGTTCCGTGCCTTATTGTCCAATCCGGCGTATCGTAATGGCATGATTCAGGACAAGAACACCTCAAGAGGTCCCGCAGAGCGGGCCACGACCGATTCCCAGGCGTGCCCGATCTGCGGTCATGCCATGCGCGAACACACCATTGATCACTCAACCCGAAATACCGTGGTCGACTGCCCGGTTCCGCATCCGGGCGCGTGGGACCGCGATGCCTTCGAACCGGTCAATGAATATGGCATGGTCATACATCGAACCCACACCTGACTCGTCAGGGCAACTTGTGCATCATGTTTATCGATGCACCCGGCCATTCTGACTGAAAATGCGAGTTGTTGCGGGCTACGGGGCGAGGCCCAGTTGTTCTAGCATGCCCTGTTGGTCGCTACTGCCCCACCGCTCGACGAGTATCCCGTTCTGGAACCGGCTGATTTGCATCCCACGTACCGACATCGTCTTGCCGCTGGCGGCCCGGCCCATGAGGGGGCCCAGGTGGGTGCCGGTGAGGGTATAAGCGAATGCGACGTCGGTGTCGTTCGCGACGAGACGTTCGACTTCGATGTGCAGGTCTGGGAAAGCGGCAATCATCTCGCCGAAGAACGCTTTGTAGCCTGCCGGGCCCGGGCCCTGGCCAGGCGCCGGGTCGTTGTCGACGGCGTCTTCGGCCACGAGGTCGTCTAGAAGGTCGAGTTTTCCGCTGTTCACGGCTTCACCAAACTTTTGCTGTGCGGCGATATTCGCTTCTTTACTCATGTGTTTACTCTTTTCTTGGGGTTGAACACGGATTATTTTGTGCGGGTCACGGGGTGTCCGCTCCCGCGCTGCCGGGAAACGCTTCGGCGACGGCGCAGGGGCTGTTAGATCTGGCCGAAAGGGGCCGCACCCTCCCGCGCGGCCACGACCCGTAAAGAGATGAAGAGGGCCTGCGCGTCGGACTCTTCCCGTCAGCGCGGACCCTCTTCGGTTTCGCTACTTCGCGAGGAAAGCGAGTACGTGCCGGTTCCATTCCTCGCGATGCGAAACGGTCAGACCGTGCGGGGCGCCTTCGATCACCACGAGTTCGCTGCCGGAAATGGCCGCGTGCGTGCGCTTGCCACTGACCTCGAAGGGCACGATCGTGTCGGAGTCGCCGTGTATCACCAGGGTTGGTACGGTGATTTTCGACAGATCATCGCGGAAGTCCGTTGTGGCGAATGCGGCCGTGCAGTCGAGCGTGCCTTTCGGCGACGCCATTTCGGCCATATCAAGGGTGTATGCAATCTGCGCGGAACTGACCTTCGGCTTATTGACCATTGACGGCTTACCGGCGGTGAAAAACATCTGAAGAAATTCGTGCAGGAATGCCGGTCGGTCTTCGGTCAGGCCGTCGTGGAACCATTGGGCCAGTTCGGCATCGACACCTCCATCGGGGTTGTCATCCGATTTCCAGAGGTACGGCGGCACTGCGCTGGCGAAGACGAGCTTCGCGATGCGGTCGGTGCCGTAGGTTCCCACGTAACGAGCAAGCTCGCCGCCACCCATTGAAAATCCAATGAGAGTGACATCTCGCAGGTCGAGGGTATCAAGAACGGCCTTCAAGTCGGCGGCGAACGTGTCGTAATCATACCCATTCCACGGCTGAGATGACTGGCCGAATCCGCGGCGATCGTACGTGATGACCCTGTGACCGGCCTCGACCAGCGCGGGTACCTGACCTTCCCAGGACCTGCTGCTGAGTGGCCAGCCGTGAATCAGTACAACGGGCTTACCGGCACCGACGTATTCGTAGTGCAGTTCGACGTCAGGACCGCTTTGACCAGGGACGGTAATGAAAGGCATGTTCTCTCCTCGTACTCGGGATGGTTCGTTGGAGGTAACTGAGTTTGTGCAGTCTAGACAATCGAGGTTCGCTGAGAAAATGCTGAAATGAAAATGCGGGGGTCCCGGCCAGCCGGTCGATTCCCGGTAGTTTGCGCCACAGAGTCGCTTATGCCCACTGGTGAGATTTCGTAGCGGCACAGTTTTTGCCGCGCGCGATGACCTGTTACGAGAGCTTCATTCAGCAGGTGCGGTTCAATGGAAGCATGGCTGGAACCTGTGTGTACACGATCGGGCATTCGACTCACCCCATTGATGAGTTCGTTGGAATGTTGAAAGCGAATGGCGTCGAACGACTCATCGACGTGCGCACCGTTCCGGGGTCTCGTCACAACCCGCAGTTTGGGGAGCACGAACTTTCGGCGAGCATGTCGGAAGCAGATATCGACTATCAGCGACTCGCCGAGCTCGGCGGTCTACGGCACACCCCGGCGGCAGAAGCATCCATCAATGGAGCGTGGCGCAATAAGAGCTTTCGCAACTACGCCGACTACATGCAAACGCCCGAGTTCGTTGCCGGTGTCGACGAGTTGATTGCACTGGCGAGGAAGCAGACGGTGGCGCTCATGTGTGCCGAGGCCGTGCCCTGGCGTTGTCACCGATCACTGATTGGAGACGCGTTGCTGGCTCGGGACATCCGGGTTGCCGACATCATGAGCCTGACCTCGACCAAGCCGCACACCCTGACCAGCTTTGCCAAACTCGATGGTCACCGCGTGTGGTACCCACCAGAAAATTCACCACGGCAGACGTTCGCGGATTGCGAGCCCCGCAATTTATCTCAAGGTCTCGGTGATGGGCGGCCAGGTTTGTAGGTCGATACGGATGAAGATTCAGCCAACCAGTATCGCCACGGAAAGTTCGTCGCGTTGCCGCCGGGCCCGCTGACGCCAACGCGGGGTCCGGTTCGGTGGGGTAAAACCACACCGGCATCCGGAATATAGAACTTCCACTGTCCGCCGAAAAGATCGTCACCGTCGTTGTCCAGGGTTGCTCCGAAGCTTTGGGCAACGCAGCCAGGACCTCGCGCCAAATTCCTATCTAGGAGAGGAACCTTTCGTGGTTTGCTTTCACGGCGGCTGCGGGCGATATCGGAACCCTCTATTACTTCTCCCGCCCTAATGAGACAACCGTATGGCTGGCCCGGTTTTCCGGCGACCAGGTTCACCGCGTGGTGCATACCGTAGGTGAAGTAGCAGTACAGGTGACCGGCGGGGCCGAACATTGTCCTATTTCGATTCGTCATGCCCCGATAGCTGTGCGCGCCGGGGTCGCGTTCCCCCGCATACGCCTCAACCTCGGTGATGCGAATGGTCACAGTGCCATCGTCATCGGTGCGTTGAAGGATGCAGCCGAGAATTTCCGGCGCGACATCGAGCACCTCGCGGGAAAAAAACCCTCGGTCCGCTAGATGAAATCCATTTAGAACGCTCATTTGGTTAGCGTATCCACTCCCGGTGAGCACCGTACGCGCAGCTCGAAACGACGATGCGGCAGCCGTTGTTCTAGCTCCTCTGCACAGGGATTGTTCAGCGGATGTGCTTATCGTCGGGGGAGGCCGTGGAATGCGACCCCCGGACGACGGATCAGTACCCGGATCGCGACAAGACTGGCCGAGGAGTAACAGTTATGTCGTGGATCGTACTCATTGCGTCCGGAGTGCTCGAAGCTGTCTGGGCAACCGCTCTCGGCAAGTCCGAGGGTTTCACCAAATTGTGGCCGACCGTTATTTTCGGTGCTGGGCTCGCGCTCAGCATGGGAGGCCTGGCCTGGGCGATGCGCGAAATTCCAATTGGAACGGCCTATGCCGTGTGGGTTGGCATCGGCGCAGCTCTAACGGTGACCTGGGCGATGGTCAGCGGGGATACCACTGTCTCCTGGCTGAAGATCGCTTTGCTGGTCGGGCTCATCGGCTGCGTCGTCGGCCTCAAGCTCGTGGATACCCCGGCCGAGGCTGCCGCCCTCGGGGACACGTACTCGGGCGTATCGACGAACTCTCGCTAACCGAGGAGCTCGTCAACGTAACACCAGCGCCACAATTCACGCGGCTCGGCGCTGCACATGATGGGGTGGCCGGACTCGTGGAAATGCCTGGTCGCGTGCTGACCGACGGATGAATCGCAGCAGCCCACCTTGCCGCAGATTAGGCACATCCGTAGGTGTACCGGGGTAGTGCCTTCGCGTACACAGTCGCTACATTCCGGGTCCGGCGGCACTGGATGCTCACCGACGGCCCGTAAGTGTTCGCAGCCGCCGGCGCCCAGGGGGACTCCAGCGTTGTCGGGCCGGGTCGCGGGATGGGCTTCGGCGCTGAAGTCGATGCCCAAATCGTCAGGCGGGGTGTCCAACATAGATTCCTCAACATCGAGCATCTCGAGCACTTCGCTGATCACCTCGTGGGCATATTCGCCCGAACGGCGCAATTTTAGAACCCGGGCTCGTTCCGCATCGAGCATGGCCAGCCGTAACTGTACGTAGCGCTTACTGGGAGTGCGGTCTGCAAGCTCCGATCGTCCGAGCCGCTCCCAGGCCGCTCGATTGCGTTCCTGTGTGCGGCGTTCGAGCATATCGAGCACCTCAGGCGGATCGTCGGCCCGCGCGTGCCGGCGCAGGTTTTCTATGCCAGCGGCGGTGGCCTGGTCCATTAGCGCAGCCTGGCTCAGCGCATCCGCTTTCGTATCTGGACCACGCACCCGCAGGATGCGAACCAGCCACGGCAGGCTCAGGCCCTGCACAACGAGGGTTCCGGCCACCACTCCCAGGGCCGCGAGAACGAGGACGGGGCGGTGGGCAACGTCCTCTGGCAGGGCGAATACCGCAGCCAGGGTGACCACACCGCGCATGCCAGCCCACGACACAATGGTCGGCAACTGCCAGGGCGGTGCGGGGTCGACCCGTCGAATTTTGGGTATCAGCCGAGGGAGATAAATCGCGGGAAACACCCAAATCGGGCGCAACAGGAGAACTGCGACGAGGATGACAGCGCAGGCACCCCAGATTCGCCCGGCACCGAGTGAGTCGCCTGAGGTCGCTTCAATGATCGACCGCACCTGTAACCCGATCAGCAGAAAAACAGAGTTCTCGAGCAGGAACTGCACCGTGGCCCAGTTGCTGCGCTGGCTCAATCGCGACGCGCCGCCCGGCATGGCGGGCGTCTTGGTGCCGATCACGAGTCCGGCCACAACGACAGCCAACACGCCAGATGCATTGATCTCCTCGGCTGGAATGTAGGCCACGAACGGGGCCGCTAGCGACATGGACGTGTTTATGGCCACATTGCGCACGCGTCTGCGGATCTGCAGTAGGAGCCACGCAGCGATCAGGCCGATCACGACACCACCACCGGCGGCAAAAGCGAGGTCTGACGCCACTTGCCAGACAGTGACGCTACCGCCAATAGCAACGATCGCCGTGCGAAGAAGTACCAGTGCGGTCGCATCGTTGACCAGCGACTCACCTTCCAGAAGACTCACTACCCGGCGCGGGAGCCCCACTCGGCGGGCGATCGTAGTCGCCGCCACCGCATCCGGGGGAGCCACCACCGCGCCAAGGGCGAACGCCGCAGCCAAGGGAACTTCCGGGATCAGCCACCAGACGATCAGGCCGATGGTCACGGTACCGAAAATGACATAACCGACTGACAGCAGGCCGATGGATCGCAGGTTGGTACGAAACTCGACCAGCGAGGTACGGATGGCGGCTGCGTAAAGCAGCGGAGGAAGGATTCCCACCAACACCAGTTCCGGATCGAGCTCTACGGCTGGAATGAACGGCAGGTATGAGCCGACGACGCCGACAACTACCAGGAGCAGTGGAACAGACAGGTTCAAGCGTCTAGCGAGTGCGCTGGCCGCGCAGACAACGACGACGAGAGTGAGTAGACCGAGTGAGACATCCATTTTTTACCGCCAAGGGTTTCTGGGGCCGGACTACGGCAAGATATGTCCAGCGGCAGTGAAGAGTCGATACCATTCCTCCCGCGTGAGGGCGATATCAGACCCCACCGCCGAATCGAGAAGGTGGCGCACGCTTGTCGTGCCGAGAACCACCTGCATGTGGGCAGGATGACGGGTGATCCAGGCAACGGCGATGGCAGCCGGGGGAGCAGCATAGGTTCGAGCCAGGTCATCGATGACCTCGTTCAATGCGGAGTAGTTTTCTCGATCGTTTAGAAAAATACCATCGAAGAACCCCTTCTGAAACGGCGACCATGCCTGCAGCGTGATGTTGTTGAGCCGGCAGTAATCGAGGATGCCGTTGTCCCGGTCAATGGACTGGTCGAGGCCGGCCATGTTGGCCGAAATGCCGGCGGCGATCAGCGGCGCGTGCGTGATGCTGAGTTGCACCTGGTTCACGATGAGCGGTTGGGCCACCGAGTGTTTCAGCAGCTCGACCTGCCCCGGGGTGTGATTGGAGACGCCAAAATTAAGCACTTTTCCCGCATCGTGCAGGACGTTGAAGGCCTCGGCGACCTCGTCGGGTTCCACGAGTGCGTCAGGGCGGTGCAGCAACAGCAGGTCGAGATAGTCGGTCTTCAACGCCGTGAGCGAATCATCGACGGATTCAAGGATGTGCTCCTTGGAGAAGTCCCAGAAGCCGGCTCTAATGCCGACCTTTGACTGGATGGCGACGCTGGCCCGATCCTCCGCCGAAAACGTCACGGCGTCGCCGAAACGCCGCTCGCATTCGTGGGGCTCGCTGCCGTACACGTCGGCGTGATCGAAGAAGTTTATGCCGGCATCTCTGGACGCTCCAACCAAGGATCGGATCTCTTCGTCGGCGAGAGGAACGATCCGCATCAGCCCCAGAATGATATTGGAGACTTCGAAGTGGGTATTCGGTAACGTCATTGTCCTCATAGCTCCAGTCTGGATGCAGACGGGCCAGAACAACACCCCAACAACTGTTTGAACGCGACCGGGACGTTATCTGTGGGCTGGGGTCTGCCTACAGTGTCGGCCGTGAAAAGATTTCGTCTGCGGCTGAACGCACGTTAGTTTCGCGCTCTACTCGGGCGGGAAGATGAGGTTGCCCGACACCAGCACGGGTGAGAGGGGGCACGCTGAAATCAATCTATTGACATAATGTGCATTATCGGTCACTTTGTAGAAGCTCTGCCAGCGAGTCCGATGGGCCTGGCATGTCTAGAATTCGACAGACGGAGTGGGTATGTAATGCACGCGCAAATCGAGCGTGTTGAGGTGCTCACGGAGCTCCGGCGCGAGTTCGGCATTGACGACCACGTCGTCGAAGTCGGCCAGGTCAGCCACGTGATACAGACCCTTGGCCTCGAACTTGCTGTCGTCAAGCACCAGCACCTTGCGATCGGCCCGAGTGAGCAAGGCTCGCTTCGTTTCGGCGGCCGCGGCGTCCGGGTGAAAGAGAGCGTCGTTCTTCACTGTCGTGGTCGACACGAAAACCACGTCGGCAGAGACCCGGCTGAGCTGCTCGACCACGACGGCACCGAGAAATGAGTCTGTCTCGTGCACGTATTGGCCACCGAGACCCACGAGCGTAATCTGCGGATGCATCAGCGTCAGTTCGCGCATCAGCCCCAGCGCGTGGGTGACCACCGCGCTCGGCGCCCGTGCGGCGAGGTGGCCGAGCATGGCTGCGACCGTAGTCGAGTCGTCGAAAGCCACAACGTCACCGGTCCGAATCAGCAGGGCTGCCTCTGCGGCGAGAGCCTTCTTGAGGCCGACCCTGGTCGCCCGGCGCAGGCGGACATCCTGTTCGGCAAACGGATGCGGCTTCGCACGAGCCCCGCCCCGCACGCGTTCGACAAGTCCCTCGCGGGCGAGGAGATCAAGGTCGCGGTGAATCGTCATGGCGCTGACGCAAAAGGTTTCGACAAGCTTTTCGAGTCGCACGGGCCCGTGTTCCTCGATGTGGCGCACCAGTTCGCTCCGCCGCACCGGACCGGTGAGGCCATCGCGCGTGAGGGAATCGTCGTCGGTGACGTGGGCCAGCTTCATGTTCGCCATAATAGGCGCCCCGACGCGTGTTGTTAAATCGATGTGAGCAAATGCGTATTTCATAACAGACGGCGTGTTAAATAAGTAAGAACATGTGTTAGTTTTGGTGCGCTCAATCTCTGGACCATCGTAAGGACGCGAAGAATGGCAGCTCAGGCTCTCACCCACCCAGGCACCCCCGCAGGCGCGACACGCGGCCTCGTGAGGCACGGGCTACTCGACCGACTTGGACTCCCCCGCCCGCTGCTGTGGGGGTACATCGGACTAGCCCTGTTCATGGTCGGTGACGGCGTCGAAACCAACATTCTTGCGCCATTCCTCACCGGCGATCACGGCTTCAGCATCCCCCTGGTCGGCACACTGGTCACCGTCTATGGCGTGGCCGTCGCCATCGCCGCGTTCCTTTCAGCCGCACTCTCTGACCTGTGGGGCCCGCGCCGCGTGATGATGATCGGCGCCGGTATCTGGGTCGTCTTCAACCTGCTCTTTCTCACCGTCGCCCTCACCTCAAGCAACGTCATGCTCATCTTCGTCACCTACGGCCTGCGCGGCTTTGGGTACCCCTTCTTTGCCTACGGGTTTCTGGTGTGGATCACCGCGACCGCCAACCCCAAACACCTCGCGAGTTCCATCGGCTGGTTCTACGTGGCTTTCACCGCTGGACTTCCCACCCTCGGTGCGCTCGTTGCGACCGGCGCCCTCGATATCTTCCATCTCTCGATGTACGAAACCCTCTGGGTTTCCCTCGTGCTCGTCATTGTCGGAGCCCTCGTTGCCTTCATCGGCGTCAAGGAGAAGGCCGGCCGCAATCCCCTCGTCGACAACCCCGAGGAGGTCGTCAAAGTCCTGTCCTATGGGCTCAAGCTTCTCTCCACCAAGCCCAGGGTGCTGCTCGTGATGCTCACCCGCATGATCAACTCGATCCCGACCTACGGCATGGCAATCTTCTTCCCGGCCCTGTTTGTGGACCGGTTCAACTGGTCGATCGGCCAGTTCCTGATTCTCACCACCGTGATCTATGCGGTGAACATTCCCTTCAACCTCGTCTTCGGCGCGCTCGGCGACCGCTTCGGCTGGAGCCGCACCGTGACCTGGTTCGGCGCAGTGCTCTGCGCCGTGTCGATGATCGGCCTCTACGTCGTTCCCATCTATGCCATCGGCCAGGGCTGGCCGTTCGCCTACGGCCTCACCCTTATCGTTGGCGCGATCTTCGGAATCGGCCTTGCCGGGTTTGTGCCGCTGTCCGCGATCGCTGTGTCGCTCGCCCCACAGCAGCCAGGCGCGGCGATGAGCTCCTACAACCTCGGCATCGGCGCGGCCGTGTTCGCCGGCCCGCTCCTCGTGGCCCTGCTCTACGGCACCCTCGGCGCACTCGGACTCGTGGTGCTCTTCGCCGCGCTGTATCTGGTGGCCGCCGTGATGGCATCCGTGTTGCGGGGAACGCAGCCCGGCTTCCACGGTGTGCCCGCTCGCATTCCATTTGATGACGCTCGACTGAATTGAGACCCACATGACCACGCTCACCACTCCCCCTTTTTCCACCGGCACCGTCCTCACGACGGATGCCCTGGCCACCCTCGCGGCCACCGTACGCGTTCCGTCCTACGACCGCACCGGACTGACCGCGGGCATCATTCACTTCGGTGTCGGCGGGTTTCACCGTGCGCACCAGGCACTCATGATCGACGACCTGCTCAGCCAGGGCCTGGCCCGTGATTGGGCGATTTGCGGAGTCGGCGTGCTGGCCGGTGACTCACGCATGCGAGACGTCATGGCTGCCCAGGATGGCCTCTACACGTTGGTCGAAAAGCATGCCGACGGGCATCTGGAGGGCCGCGTCATCGGATCGATCATCGACTATATGTTCGCCCCCGACGACGTCGATGCTGTCATCGAGCGGATGGCCAGCCCCGAGGTGAAGATCGTCTCTCTCACCGTGACCGAGGGCGGCTATAACATCAACCCGGTGACCGGGGCTTTTGACTTCGGTAACCCTCAAGTGCAGGCCGACCTGGCGCCCGGCGCCGCGCCGGCCACAGTTTTCGGCATTACCGTGGAGGCTCTGCGGCGCCGGCGCGACCGCGGAGTGACCCCGTTCACGGTCATGTCGTGCGACAACCTGCAAAACAACGGTGAGGTTGCCCACCGCACCTTCGTGGCATTCGCGACCGCCCGCGACGCTGAACTTGCCGCCTGGATCGATGCCAACGTGAGCTTTCCGAACAGCATGGTTGACCGCATCACTCCCGGCACAACGGATACCGATCGCGCGCTGGTCGCCGAAACCTTCGGCGTGCGGGACGCCTGGCCCGTGGTGTGCGAGCCCTTCTTCCAGTGGGTCTTACAGGACTCCTTTACCGACGGGCGCCCGCCCTACGAGCACGTGCGCACCCAGCTCGTCGCCGACGTCGAGCCCTACGAGCTCATGAAGCTGCGTTTGTTGAATGCGAGCCACCAGGGCCTGTGCTATTTCGCACATTTGATGGGCTATCGGCTCGTGCACGACGCCGCGGCCGACCCGCTGATCTCACTCTTCCTGCGCGCCTACATGGACCGCGAGGGCTCCCCCACGCTCAAGCCGGTGCCCGGCATCGACCTCGACGCTTACAAGGACGAGCTCATCGCGCGGTTCTCGAACCCGAGCGTGCGCGACACCGTCGCGCGGCTGTGCAACGAGTCCTCTGACCGGATCCCGAAGTGGCTCGTGCCGGTGATCGTCGACCAGCTCGCGGCCGGTCGTTCGGTGCAGTTGTCAGCAGCGATCGTGGCCAGCTGGGCCCGCTACGCGGAGGGAACGGATGAGCAGGGCCAGCCGATCGAGGTCGCCGACCGTCTAAAGGAACGTGTCATGAATAACGCTGCCGGATTCGCCTCTGACCGACATTCGTTCCTGCGCGACCGCGACCTGTTCGGCGATCTCGTCGACGACACGACGTTTGTCGGAGCCTACGACCAAGCGCTTGAGCTGCTGCACACGGTCGGCGCCCGCGAAACACTGGTCGCGCTTTTAACCTAGCCCGCGGGCGTGCTGGCCGGACTACGGAGTCGAGTGCTCGGCACCGACGTAGGCCGCGAGGTACTCGCCGGTGAGGGACGAGCGCGTGGTCACGAGGTCGGCGGGCGTTCCCTCAAAGACGATTCGGCCGCCGTCGTGACCTGCGCCCGGACCGAGATCGATGATCCAGTCGGCGTGCGCCATGACGGCCTGATGATGCTCGATGACGATGACAGACTTCCCGGAATCGACGAGCCGATCGAGCAGGCCAAGCAGATTCTCGACGTCGGCCAAGTGCAGGCCGGCGGTGGGCTCGTCCAGAACATACACCTCACCCTTTTCGGCCATGTGCGTGGCGAGCTTGAGCCGCTGGCGTTCGCCGCCGGACAGCGTCGGCAGCTGTTGGCCGAGGCTGAGATAGCCGAGCCCGACATCGGCGAGCCGGCCCAGGATCGCATGGGCTGCAGGGGTACGTGCCTGGCCCGTACCAAAGAATTCCCTGGCATCGGTCACCGACATCGCCAGCACCTCACTAATGTCGCGTCCCGCGAGGTGGTATTCCAAAACGGATGCATCGAATCGCTTTCCTTCGCATACCTCACAGGGTATTGCGACACCGGCCATCACGCCCAGGTCGGTGTAGATGACGCCGGCACCGTTACAGTTGGGGCAGGCTCCCTCTGAATTAGAACTGAAAAGTGCCGGTTTGACGCCGTTGGCCTTGGCAAAGGCCTTGCGAATCGGTTCGAGAATCCCCGTGTAGGTCGCCGGGTTGCTGCGCCTGGAGCCCCTGATCGAGCCCTGGTCGATGGAGACCACTCCGTCGCGGCCCGCTACCGAACTCTGGATCAGTGAGCTCTTTCCCGACCCGGCAACGCCGGTCAGCACGGTCAGCACACCGAGTGGAATGTCCACATCGACGTTCTGCAGGTTGTGGGCGGTAGCGCCGCGCACCTGCAATACCCCGGCAGGTCTGCGCACGCTTGGTTTCACAGCGGCCCGGTCGTCCAGGTGCCGGCCGGTCAGCGTATCGCTCGATCGAAGACCGGCCAGGGTGCCCTCGAACACGATGTCGCCACCCTCCGTTCCGGCTCCTGGGCCGAGGTCGACGACGTGGTCGGCGATCGCGATCATCTCGGGCTTGTGCTCGACGACGAGCACGGTGTTGCCCTGATCACGCAGCTGGAGCAGCAGGGTGTTCATGCGCTGAATGTCGTGCGGATGCAGGCCGATTGTCGGCTCATCGAAGACGTAAGTGACGTCGGTGAGCGACGAGCCGAGGTGGCGGATCATCTTGGTGCGCTGGGACTCACCGCCGGAGAGCGTGCCGGAGGGGCGGTCGAGCGAGAGATAGCCCAGCCCGATCTCGACAAAGGATTTGAGCAGGTGCTGCAACGACTCCAGTAGCGGTGCGACCGAGGAATCAGCCAGACTCCCAGCCCACTCGGCCAGGTCGCTGATCTGCATCGCGCAGGCATCAGCGATACTGATCTCGTTGATCTTCGACGAACGGGCCGCCGCGCTGAGTCGGGTGCCGTCGCAGTCGGGGCAAACGGTGAAAGTCACCGCCCGTTCCACAAAAGCTCGGATGTGCGGTTGCAGCGAATCGACATCTTTGGAAAGCATCGATTTCTGGATCTTGGGAATCAGCCCCTCATAGGTGAGGTTGATCCCCTCGACCTTGATCTTGGTTGGCTCCTTGCGGAGCAGGTCGTGCAGCTCCTGTTTGGTGAAGTCCTTAATCGGTGTATCGGGGTCAAAGAATCCACAACCGTTGAAGATACGACCGAACCAGCCGTCCATGCTGTAGCCGGGAATGGTGAGTGCGCCGTCATTGAGAGACTTAGAGTCGTCGTAAAGCGCGGTCAGGTCAATGTCGGTGACCGAGCCCCGCCCCTCGCAGCGTGCACACATTCCACCGGTGATGCTAAAGCTGCGCCGCTCCTTCACGGTCTGTCCACCGCGTTCGATTGAGACGGCGCCCGCGCCACTGATCGAGGCGACGTTGAAGGAGTACGCCTGCGGCGAGCCGATGTGCGGCTGGCCAAGCCGGCTGAACAGGATGCGCAGGAGCGCGTTGGCATCGGTGGCGGTCCCGACGGTCGAACGCGCGTTGGCACCCATTCGTTCCTGGTCGACGATGATGGCCGTCGTCAGCCCGTCGAGTAGGTCGACGTCTGGCCGGGCGAGGGTGGGCATGAACCCCTGCACAAACGTGCTGTAGGTCTCGTTGATCATGCGCTGGGACTCGGCAGCAATCGTGCCGAACACCAGCGAGCTCTTGCCAGAGCCGGACACGCCCGTGAACACGGTCAGGCGCCGCTTCGGAATCTGCACGCTGACATTCTTGAGATTGTTTTCACGGGCACCATGCACCCGGATCAGGTCGTGGCTGTCCGCGATCTCCGGTTCAGGTGACGGGGTGTCCGTTTTCGTGGTCGAGGTCATCGGATCTCCTGTGATTGGCGGCACTGGGCAGAAATCGGGCCCACCAGTCCAGAATAATCTCGAACCGTTGCAAACGGTGCCGGGGGCGTCCGGTACGGCTGAGTTCGTGGTTCTCCCCCGGAAAAATGACCAGTTCGGCCTGAACCCCGCCGCGTTTGAGCGCCGCGTAGTACCGCTCGCCCTGCGACAACGGGCAGCGCAGATCCTGCGCGGAATGCAGAACGAGCGTCGGGGTTTTTACCTGGCCGACCAGGAACTGCGGACTTTGACTCCGCACCAGGTTGGCATCCGTTCCTGCATATTCGTCACCGAAGAAATCGCCGATGTCGCTCGTACCGACAAATGCGTCGGGATCGAGAAAACCGCGTTCCACGATGGCCGCGGCGAATCGGTGATTGTGTGCGATCGTCCAAGCGGTCAAATAGCCCCCGTAAGAGCCGCCCATGATGCCGACACGCTGTGCATCGAGGACGGGTTCGGCTTCGAGGGCACCGTCGAGAAAGTCCAACACGTCAGCCAGGTCGAGGGTACCCATACGCTGGCGGATGGCGCGACCGTGCGCTTGGCCATAACCGGATGATCCGCGCGGGTTGCAGAGGACTACCGCATAACCCGCGTCGACGTAGACCTGGGTCTCATCGAGGAGCGCGCCGGTGTACTGGGCGTACGGGCCTCCGTGGATGGTCAGGAGCACCGGGTGCGGGCCCTGCCCTGGCGGGGTGTGCACCCAGCCGTGCACCCGGTAGCCGTCTCGCCCGGTGATCGTGAGTTCGATGCCCGCAACCACGCCGGTAGCGCGAAGGCGCCCGGAGAAGTCGGTGAGGCGTTTCGGTTCGGGGTGTGGCGTTTGCGTGCCGACGAGGCCCGTGTGTAGGAGAACGAGATCACCGGACGTACCGGCGGTCTGCACGGCGACGACGACAGATTCGCCGCTGGTACCAACTGAGGTCGCGACGGTTGCTCCGCAGTCGAGTGGCTCCACGTGCCCATCGTGGTATACCCGAAGCAGATCAACTCGGCCGCGACTGCCACGCAGCACGAGTACGGAGCCGTCCGCCATCGGACTAATACCGCCGGTTGCCTCCAGATCGAGTAAATCCTGGTCGGTCTGGTCTGGATCGGTCACGCGTATCGGTGCTGAACCGTCAAGCGGGACAGGGCAGCGGTACAGGGCGCTTACCCGTCCGACGAAATCTCGTCCGGTCGCACCCACGTCGGTGGCGAGCAGCCAGAGATTACCGTCATCGTCACTGGCGAGAGCCGAAATGCTCAGGTTCTCCGTCGAACGCACGACGGTACGAGCCGGAGCGAGTATTTCGTCCGCCTTGGTGGCTTCTTCGTCGAGGCTGAGGTTGAGTTCGATTACTTCGCTGCGCAGGTCGTTGTCACGGCCGGCATGACGCGCCGAGATAGTGAGGAGCCTTGACCCCTCACCCGCAAAGGCCAGGCCGGAATGATCGAAATCCCCCGCGGTTACCTGGCGCGCGACCGGTAGTCCGGACGGCAGGCTGGCCCGCGCTGGGGGAACGGCGTTCAACCCGGCACCCGGCTGGTCTTGAGGGTCAGCGCGAGTTGCGTCAGCCAAAACGGGTGCGAGAGCGGGCGTCGGTTCGCCCCAGACGTTGGGCACCACGGCAAGGAACACGTGCACGCGCCGGTCATTGGTGTAGCCGACTCCGTTCGACCGGTATCGCAGGGTTTCGATGCGACGTGCTGGTTCTGAATCCGCCGACAGGCCGACAACCGTGCCGTAGCGTCCACGCTCGGGAACCCGGGCCAGGAAGGCGATCCGGCCACCGTTTGGATGCCAACGAAAGTCAGTCACGCCGAGGACCGCGTCGGTCATTGCCAGGGGCTCGCCCCCGGCCGCGTCGACGACGTGCAACTGCGCGGTGCCGCCGGCGTCGGCCCTGAGAAACGCTATCAGGCTGCCGTCCGGGGAAAACTGGGGTGCCGAGTCACGAAAGCCCCGGGTGATGCGGCGCGGAGCCGGCTCCCCCGTTAGCGCGACGGTCCACAGCTGGCCGACGTAGTCATCCGCTGCAAAGTCAGCATTCACGCGCGAGAAAACCGCCCGCGAACCATCAGGATGGATCGTCGGGCGCGACACAGAGCAAAGCAGCGGAAGATCGGCAGCCTTCATTGTTTTCTCGCTTCCTAGTCGCTCGTGAACCCGGTCGTGTCGCCGACCAAACGGGTATTTCCGACCGGAACCGGGTCCACCGCGGCCGAGACGATCTCCGCCGCGAATTCGCTGACATTGTAGAGGCGCCCCGCTGCCTCCTTGCGGGCATTGAGGGCGCCCGGGTTGGACCGTTCGAGTAGCGTCGCCGTGATAGTGCCCTCGATCATGTCGCCGGAGACGACGACGAATCCGATACCGGACTCTTCAAGCTCGGGAATGACGGCGCGCAGGGCGTCTTCGCCCGCGCGCTTGCTGCGGGCGACCGGCTCATATTCCGGCATGGTGGTTGTCGTATTAATGAAGTGCGCCTGGTGGCTGGTGACAAAGACAACCCGGGAATCGTCTCCGAGCAGCGGGATGGCTCCGTTTAACAAGTTGACTTGGGCGTCGCGATTGAGTTTGAGGGCGTAGTCAGCGGCCATGCCACTTTCCATACCGCCCGATGCGTTCATCACGAGAATGTCGAGGCCTCCGTATTCGGACTTGATCGTCGCGAACATCGCGGCTACCGATGCCGGGTCGGTCAGGTCGGCGCCGACCGTGATGGCTTCCCCGCCGGCGGCGCGAATGGCTTCGGCTAGTTTGTTCGCTCGCGCCTCTTTATTGCGGTAGTTGATGACGACCCGCGCTCCGGCCTGCGCGAAATAGCCGACAGTATCGGCCCCGATACCGCGGGACGAGCCGGTGACGAGTACGCGCTTGCCCTCGAGTGATCCTGCTGCAAGTGGATTGGTCACGCATGCTCCTCTAATTCGCTCAACTTTTTTCCGTAATGAAGTGTGACCTGATCGGCCACTACCCACTCTTTCGACCTTATCAACAAGCCTCACCCGCTCCCTCGGCGTGTTGTCCCCGGTACCTGCTAGTTTCAAGGTGAAACGGAATGGGGAAGGTGTCACACATGGTCGACCTGACCGACTATCTCTGGATTTTGTGGCTCGTGTTCATTCTCGTGGCCATCACCATCGAGCTGCTGAGCTTGGAATTCACCTTCCTGATGATCTCCATCGGCAGTCTTGGTGGTTTGGCCGCGAACTTGCTCGGACTGGACTGGTGGCTGCAGATCGTGGTCGCCGCAGGGCTGTCAGTGCTTCTGCTTTTGACCATCCGTCCCTTTTTATTGCGGGCCTTACGCAAGGGGGGCGATCCGGCGCTCAGCAACATCGACGCGCTGATCGGAATGACCGGCCGCGTCATGTCGACGGTCACCGAAACCGGGGGTCTGGTGAAACTGGCCAACGGCGAAACCTGGACCGCTCGGCTTCTGCCGGCCCATCCCAACAACGACGCCAGTTTCGCGTCTGGTGTCGAGCCCGGCAAGCCGGTCACCGTACACCTTATCGAAGGCTCCACCGCCGTCGTCATCTCCGCCGAAAGGACCCAGAACAATGCTTGACCCCGCAGCTTTTATCGGTCAGATCTTCGTGATCGCCCTCCTCGCGGTGTTGGCGGTATTCGTCATCGTCATTCTCGTGCGCGCCATTCGCATCATCCCTCAGGGCAACGCCGGGGTGGTTGAGCGCCTCGGCAAGTACCACAAGACGCTGCTTCCCGGTTTGAATCTTCTCGTGCCGTTCGTCGACCGGGTGCGACCGCTCCTCGACATTCGCGAACAAGTGGTGTCTTTTCCCCCGCAGCCGGTGATCACCGAAGATAATCTCGTCGTGTCCATCGACACCGTTGTCTACTTTCAGGTAACGGATGCCCGCGCCGCCACCTACGAGATCAACAACTACCTCGGTGCGGTCGAACAGCTCACCACGACCACCCTGCGTAACGTAGTCGGCGGGTTGAACCTCGAAGAGGCTTTGACTAGCCGTGACAACATCAATAGCCAGTTGCGCATCGTGCTCGACGAAGCTACCGGCAAATGGGGCATCCGGGTGGGCCGAGTCGAACTCAAGGCAATCGAGCCACCCCACTCCATCCAGGATTCGATGGAGAAGCAGATGCGAGCCGAACGTGACCGTCGCGCGCTCATCCTGACGGCGGAGGGTACCAAGCAGTCCGCGATTCTCACCGCCGAAGGCGCTCGCCAGGCGGCGATCCTTGAGGCCGAGGGTGACGCCAAGGCTGCGGTATTGCGCGCACAGGGTGAGGCCGAAGCCATTACCACCGTGTTCAAGGCCATTCACGACGGAGATCCAGATCCGAAGCTGCTCGCCTACCAGTACCTGCTGACGCTGCCCAAGCTGGCCGAGGGCAGCGCCAACAAGCTCTGGATCGTGCCGAGCGAACTGACCGAGGCGATGAAGGGCATCGGCAGTGCGTTCGGTGCGAATGCCCAGGACCTAAAACGGGCCGCATCCGCGGGCGCCGCAACGCCGCAGGTCTAGGCGGTGGCGGAGAGCGCACAGTCCGTCTTTCTGGCCGCGCCGCATCCCCGGGTTTTCGCGCATCGCGGTTTGGCACGAAAGGCGCCGGAAAACTCCTTGCTCGCCTTTGCGAAGGCTCTGTCGGGCGGGGCTACCCATCTCGAAACCGACGTGCACGTGTCGCTCGACGGTGTGGCCGTGATCAGCCATGACGCCGACCTGACCGCGCTCGGACGGGACGTACGCATCGAGCAGCTGACCATGCCTGAGCTGAGGCGCATCAATCTGGGCTACGGCCAATCGTTGTCGTCCCTCGCCGACGCGCTCGAAGCGTTCCCATCGGCGCTGTTCAATATCGACATCAAGACGGATGCCGCGGCCGACCCGGCCGCACAGGCTATTCGTGACCAGCGAGCCACGGCTCGAGTTCTCGTGACCTCGTTCAACGACTCGCGTCGCCGCCGCGTGGTTGACCTGCTGCCCGGTGTGGTTTCCTCCGCATCGTCGCCGCTCGTGGCCCGGGCCGTGGCGGCGACGAATTTGGGCCTCACTTCTCTCGTTCGCCGGACTCTCGCGGGCTGCGTCGCCGTTCAGGTACCCGAGCGGGCCGGACCGGTCCGAATTGTCACGCCCCGATTCATCGCGATGATGCATAGAGTGGACGTCGAGGTGCACGTGTGGACCATCAACAACCCGCTGGACATGATTCGACTGCTCGATCTGGGAGTTGACGGCATCGTGACCGATCGCACGGATCTTGCTGTGGAAGCCATTACTCGCCGAACCTGAGAATTACCTCCCAGAACGGGGGGTCCGGGAAGGTTAACGCCCAGCTTGATGGTTTACAACTGTGTAAGCATCGTGGTCGAATTGTGATCGCGAGCGAGAGGAGACCACACTATGGCTGACCGCAGTTTGCGTGGCATGAGATTGGGCGCACAAAGCCTTCAGAGCGAAGAAGGCGTCACCTTCTCCCCCCGTGTTACTCACACCTACCGGTGTGAAACGTGTGGGCGCGAGACGGTAATGATTTTTTCGGCCGACGCCGAGGCTCCGGACGAATGGGAATGCAAATACTGTGCACGTACGGCGACCCGTCTGGTCGACTCCCTGCCGGTGATCGTTGACCACTCCGACGAGAAGATCGCTCGGACCCACTGGGACATGTTGTTGGAACGCCGCACCAGGGACGAACTCGAAGAGCTGCTCGAAGAGCGCCTCTCGGTGTTGCGCCTCCGCCGTGGTGGCCAGCAGAAGATCGGCGCTTAACCGCCGGTTGCACCCGCACGACCCCGCACTGTGTGCCGGGGTCGTTGTTGGTTAACCGGTCCTTCCCTGACAGCGCTGCTCCTAACGAAGTCGTCGGCGCCGGGGGGAAAGCGTGCACAGAGCCAAGCCAGCCAACCCCAACCCGGAGACGAGCCATTCGAGCCCGCGGCCGGCCACTACCGCCGGCGTGATCGTGTCGCTGAGCGGAACGCTCTGCACCATGGCTCCCGCTGTAAACGTCGGCAGGCTAGCGAGCGTCGCCCCATCGGGAGTGATGATCGCGCTCGAACCCACCGTCGAGATATTGACCACCGTACGGCTTGTTTCCATTGCGCGCAGCCGGGCGATGGCCAGCTGTTGTACGCTCTCGTCGGTGCGCCCGAAATCGGCGTTGTTGGTTTGAGCGAGAATGATTTGAGCCTGGTCGTCGATCATTTCGTGCACCAGCTGATCGTCGGCGATGTCGAAGCAGATCGCGATTCCCGCCAGAACCCCGTTGATGTCGAAAGTATTGTCACGGGTGCCGATGCCGTAGTCCCGGCCGATCAGGTCGATCAGTTCCGGTGCGAATGGCCGCCAGAAGGCCCGATCCGGCATGTACTCGGCAAACGGCACCGGGTGCACTTTGTCATAAACGTCGACGGCGCCACGGCCGGCCTCCCAGAGCAGCGAACTGTTGTAGTACGTGTCATCGGGCTTGGTGATGGTGCCGGTGATGAGAGGGGCATCCATTTTGGTACTGATGTAGTCGAGCATTTGCGCGGCTGCCTCAGAACTGGTGGGATCGATGTCGCTCGCGTTTTCCGGCCAAACGACGAAATCGACCTTCTCGCCGATCAGCGGCAAGGTGGCCGAGATGTGATCCTGCAGAATCTGACCCGGCAAATTCTCGGCAAACAGGCCGGCATCCGCGTTTCCCTGCACTGCGGCGAGGCGAACCTCGCCGATCTGGATAGTCGGCCATGCCGGGACGGCAAGGACAACCGCTACGGCACCGACGGCGATCCCCGTACGCAGCGTGCGCGCCAGCTCCGGTTCGCGGAATAACTGGACGGCGAGAGCACTCAGCCAGACCAGAATAAAGCTCAGACCTGACAAGCCCACCCAGGCCACGAGCGGACCAAACGGACTCTCCGACTGTGACAGGGCAACCCGGCCCCAGGCAAAGCCGCCGTAGGGCCAGACCGCGCTGATCGCCTCCCTGGCCGTCCACAGGCCTGCGACGATAACCGGCACAACGCCGAGACGACCCCAGGCACTCGGCCAGACCCGAGGACCATGCCGGAGGACGACGGCGGTGAAGCCGAGCCCTACGGCGAAAAACAGGCTCTCCAGCCCGCCGAGCGCGAACCACGGCACGAGACCGAGATACAGAGTGATCCAAAAGATATGGATCAACCAAAAAGACAATCCGGCGACCAGGCCCACGAGCAGTCCAGTCGCCAGACTGCGACCGAGCAGAGCCAGGAGCATGAGGGCGACCCCCACCGGCGCAAGATACCACCAGTCGCGATCCGGGAAACCGGCATCCAGAACCGCGCCGGCGCCGGCTGCGACGAGAAGGGCCGCCCACAGCGGCAGGCTGAACGCGCGCTCATTCCCCCACATAGTGAATTCAGGCAACCGAGGAGTAGGCGACGATGCCGCGGCGGATCGCGTCCATGGCGCTACGTGCGGTCGGCCCGACCTGTCCGTCGCCGGCAATGCTGAGTTGGTCGAGCAAATCAATGGTCTGTTTCGTCCAGCGCACGAAGTCACCGGCGGCCATCTCGGCCTCATAGAGTACGTCGGCCAGCGACGCGCCGCGAGCCCACTTCCACATGGCGAGGCTGAGGCCGACCGCGAGTGGATTACTGCCGGGAAGTTTGTGGTCCCGCTCGAGATCGTCGATGCGGCTCCACAGTTCCTGGGTTTCGTCGAGGGCCGGTCTGAACGGCCCCTTCGGCAGGTACCTAGCGTCGATCAGGCCTTCTTCACGTCTCGGCTCAAAGACGAGCGCACAGGCCATCGCGGCGAGGCTCGCGGCGTCGAGTTCGTTCCACAGACCGCGGCGCAGAGCTTCAGCGACCAGCAGGTCCCTTTCCGCGTAGATTCGGCGCAGGATGCGTCCGCTCTCGCTGAGGCCGATGGCGCCGCTCGCATTCGATTCGAGGTAGCCGTAGCCGAGCAGAACGTCGGTCACCCGGTCGAAGACTCGGGCGATGGCTCCGGTACGTTGCGATATTTGCTGGTTGAGGGCATCCGTTTGGCGTTTGAGCTTGAACCAGCGTTCCGCCCAGCGGGAGTGCGCCTCTCGATCGGGGCAGTGGTGGCAGCCATGGGCGCGCATTTGCTTGCGTAGGCTGGTCACCTCACGCTGGCGTTTGTCACGTTCGCCGCGCAGGGAATTGTCGGCCTTGGTACCCTCGCGCTCCACCTCGGTGAGCCGTCGACGGATAGCCGAGTACGCTTCGAAGTCGCCCAGGTTGCAGGTCATGCTGGCCTTGAACCCGGCTAAGGATTCTTCTTGCTGGCGCACCGTCCGGGCCAGATCGACGACGGCCCGATCTGCCTGAAACTGCGCGAATGACGACTCGAGTACACCGCGCGTGCGCGTGACGCCGAACTGGTCGATGAGGTTGACGGCCATATTGTAGGTGGGCTTGAAGCTGGAATTCAGCGGATACGTACGCCGGGAGGCGAGCGAGGCCACCGCCTGCGGATCCAGTCCCTGTGCCCACTGTATGACCGAGTGACCAAGCGTGTCGATTCCGCGGCGACCGGCCCGCCCGGTCAGCTGGGTGTACTCCCCCGGGGTGATCGGCACGCGGGCTTCGCCGTTGAACTTCTCGAGTTTGTCAAGAACGACCGTGCGGGCGGGCATGTTGATTCCCAGAGCCAGCGTTTCGGTGGCAAAGACAGCCTTGACAAGTTTCTTCTGGAAAAGTTCTTCAACGACCTCCTTGAACGCCGGCAACAGACCGGCGTGGTGGGCGGCGACACCGCGTTCGAGTCCGTCGAGCCACTCGAAGTAGCCCAGCACGCCGAGGTCTTCGTCGAGCAGAGTGCGGCATCGATCGTCAACGATCTGACGAATTTCCTCGCGCTCATGATCCTGGGTCAGACGAACCCCCGAGCGGAGCACCTGCCGGACGGCTTGGTCGCAGCCGACCCGGCTGAAGATGAAGAAAATAGCCGGCAACAGGTGTTTGCCATCGAGCATTCGCACGATATCTCCGCGGTCCATTCGACCGGCGTCAAACTGTGGACGTTGCTTATCATGCCCCCGAAAGCCCGCGGAAGAGCCGCCCTGGCGACCAGAACCGCGACCACGCCCCCCGGCCGAGCGCCCGCCGGCGTGCGCCATACGCACGAGTTCGGGATTGACCCGATGAGCACCGATCAGTCCGGTGGAATCGAACAGATCGAGCATATTGTTCTTGACCAGAACGTGCTGTTCGAGCGGAACCGGCCGCTCTTCAGACACGATCACGTCGGTCTCACCGCGAACTGCCTGCAACCAGTCGCCGAATTCCTCGGCGTTCGACACGGTCGCGCTCAGCGACACCATGCGCACCGGCTGGGGCAGATGGATGATCACTTCTTCCCACACGGCACCGCGAAAGCGGTCCGCCAGGTAGTGCACCTCATCCATCACCACGAAAGCGAGGTCGGTGAGTAAATCGGAATCGGCGTAAAGCATGTTGCGGAGCACCTCGGTCGTCATGACCACGATGCGTGCCCCCGGGTTGACGTTGCTGTCTCCGGTGAGCAACCCAACCTGGTCCGCTCCGTACTCGGCAACGAACTCCTGGAATTTTTGATTACTGAGAGCCTTCATGGGCGCGGTATAGAAAACCTTCGCCCGCGGCTGCTGCATTGCCAGATAGATGGCGAATTCGGCGACGATGGTTTTGCCCGCTCCAGTCGGCGCAGCGACGAGCACGCTATTGCCGGCCTCAAGGCACGCGCAGGCCTCACGCTGGAACGGATCGAGATCGAATTTCAGGCCGCGATCGAAAGCCAGCAACTTCGGCTGGCTTGCTCGGGTGCGCGCGGCCGAATACCGTTCGGCCGGCGATTGCGTGTGCGTCACGTGATCCTTAACAATTTGCTACAAACGACTCTCAGGACAGACTAAAGCGCGAATTCCTTCTCGAAAGCCAGTACTTTCTTGGCCGCTCGGCGATCGTGCAACCAGGCGATGCCGTAGGCGGCAAAGTACAACATGACCATGGGAATGGCCAGCAGGAACATTGAGACGACGTCAGCGGCCGGGGTAGCGATCGCAGTGAAGAGCACGATGACCAAAATGGCGATCCGCCAGGATTTAATGATCGACGCCGCACTGATCACGCCGGCGAAGTTGAGCAGCACTATGAAGACCGGCAGGACGAAGGCAATACCGATCGCCACGACGAGCTTGAGTACGAAGTCGAAATAGCCCTGCGCATTAATGAACGCTGAATCCTCGGTGGGCGCGAAACTCGTCATGAGCTCGACCACGTGCGGAAGCACGACCCAACCCGCCGCACAGCCAGCCAGAAACAAGGGAATGGCCGTGAAGAGAAACCCGAATGTGTATTTCTTTTCGGTGCGGGTGAGACCAGGAACCAAAAATGCGAAGACCTGATAAAGCCACACCGGGCTGGAAACTATAAGACCGACATAGAGTGAAATTTTGAGTTTGAGATCGAAGGCGCTCGTGATGTCCGGGTAATTGATCTGAGCGTTGCGATGCTGCGCATTGATGATGGCGTAGATCGGCTCTCGCAATTGATCCCAGACAAAATCGGAGAGGAACCAACCAGCGATAGCACCGATCAGAAGCCCGGCTGCAGCCAGATAGAGGCGTTTGCGCAGTTCGATCAGATGCTGCCCCAGCGACATCTTTCCAGCTTCGGTCGCACTCCGCCCAGCACGGACCATTCGGGGCTAGGGCTTCGAGGCGGGGTCGGCTGGGCGGGGCACGGTCGGGAGGGACGTCTTCGACACGTCGTCGCCGGTCGTGCTCGTCGTGCTCGTCGACCGCGGTGCGGCGTTGGGATCAGGGTCGACAGCGTCGCTCTTGATCTCGCTCTTGAAGATCTTCATCGACTGCCCCAGGCTGCGCGCGAGTCCAGGAAGCTTTGGCGCACCGAAGAGAAGCAGTACGACGACGAGGATGATCAAGAAATGCCATCCGGTCAGGTTTTGCAGCATGAGGGTGTGTCCTCTGTGTTAGCTAGCGGGCGTTTCGCATCAGTTTACCCCGCACGATCCGCGCATCGCGACGCACCTGGTTCCGGTGACTGCGGTCAGCTCGGTTCTGCTCGACATTGCGGAGCACAACAGCCGCGTCCGCGAATACGGCGGGGACGAACGAGACGGAGACCGACGGCGCAACGAGGTCCACGGCGGAAACTTGATCACTGAGGAGCTCGAGGGCCCGCAGGGTCGTTACGGCTTTGCGGTAGAGCGTCATCGCGTACCAGCCGAGGACGGTGAAGAGACCGGCCACCAGGACGCCCCAGATGAGCAACCACGACCACCACGGCATCTTCTACCCCTTGTCCGATTCGGGCCGATTGTCGCCGGCGTACTGCGCCAGTCCGGCTGCCGCCCAGTCGAAAACAACTTTGCGTGCTTCTGCCGGTTCAAGCACGGTGACAATGCCAGCGAGGCCGGTGACGAGGCGTTTAAGCACGTGGGCGTGAGCGACGCGCAGGGTTGTACGCGTGCGTGCGCCTGCTCCGACCACCTCGGACCGCTCGGGTCGGTAATCGGCCAGCAACGGCAGCGCAGCGGTTGGGAGCTCGAGTCGGACATCAACGTCGTCGCTGGACGGCTGAAACAGGGTGTCCGGCAGCAGCAGGTCAAGCGCGTGTGAACTGCGCGGCGCGGCCGTGATGAGGGGACCGGTCATCCGGTCGAGACGGAAGGTTCGCACGGCTTCGCGAAGGTGGCACCAGCCCCGGAGGTACCAGTCGTTGTCGACGGACTCAATGCGCAAGGGATCAACGAGGCGGTGTTCCTGGTCGCCACGCGCGTTGAGGTAGTCGAACTCGACCTGCATCCCTGTGCTGAGGGCAGCCTGCACAATCTCGCGGGTCGTCCCGGCGTCACGCTGCGCGACGGCGACCTGGGTGGGTGGCGCCGATGCGCCGCGGGTCAACTTCGCCATCAGCGACGCGATCGCATCGGTGTCAGCGTTGTGCGGCAGGGCAGACAGGTACTGCAGTCCAGCGATGAGTGCTGCGGCCTCGCGCGCAGAGAATCGAGGGGAGTCATCGATGGCGACCTGGTGGGTGAGCACGATCCGATCATTGGTTTCGAATTCGTCCCAGAGAATGTCGAACAGGTCGCCGTGCAGGTATTGACGGGTCTCCCCGGGAATTCCAGACAGTGCGATGAGGCTGACCAGTGCCCGCACCCGTTCCACTGACAGTCCGAAACGCTCGGCCACCTCGGTGACGGTGACCGGCCCTTGGTCGATCAGGAACGGGACGAGGGAAAGCAGGAGGGTGAGCTGGTCTCCGGCGACCCGAGGCTGGCTGGCTGGCTGGGAGGTCTGCGCGTGCAGCGGAGTCGGTCGGCGGCGCTGTGTGCGGCCGGGCGGGGACGCGGGGAGTGCACTGGCGTGAGCGTCACGAGCGGCCACCAGTCGATCGTGTACGGCTGTGCGTAACGCGAGTGGACTCTCGACGAACACTTCGGGACCGAACCCCGCCAGTTCGTCGGCGAGGATGTTCAGGTCGGTGAAGTGCAGGCTGCGCTCAAGCGTCGTTGGCGGGTCCGGCCGGGGTGCGGGATACTGAGCCGCCTGCCGCGCGGCGAGCCGCACGGCAGCGTCGGATCCTGACACCACGACGATGAGGGCAACATTGCTGGCCCACAGGGCATCGAGTTCCAAGAGCGCACGTGCGCTATCGGTCGCGTTGCCCGCTGCGCCGACACTAATCGGAGTCGGAGTGGAGTTCGCCAGGACGCTCACCGTGCCCACGATGCGAGCCAGCAAAAAGGTGCGCGGTGAGTGAGCGACCTCATCCGTTGCGTAGAGGTGCCACCGGCCTTCGTGCTGCACCAACGCACGCGGAGAAACTTCTCGACGGGCCGGCTTGGTCTCCCCCGGTTTGAGGTAAAGAAATGCCACAACCTGCGCGCGGTCGAGGGCCTTGCTCAACGGTTCGAAGCTCTGGTCTTGCGTGCGCAACAAGGGGGCGTAGCCCAGGACCGGTTCGCTCGATTCGACGCCGAGGGAGTTCAACTTCATCAGGGCCCGGCGGGATTCCCCGGACAACGATCCTTCCCGCCAGACCGTACCAGCGAGTTTGAGTAGGGATACCTCGTCGGGAGTGAAGGTCACGTCGGCGGGTAGGTCGTAGAGTCCCTTCGGAATTCGATACCGCAAAAAGTGATTGCTGCCCGGATCATCAGGCGACTCAATTGTTTCGAGCGGAATCCCCAATTCCCGGATGTCATCCTTGTCTCGCTCGAACTGGCGCTCCAAACTCTCGTTCGAACCGCCGGACGAGAATCGCTGTCGGTAACCCTGCACGTTCGCGAGAATGTCGGCCTTGGTCAGCCCTGATTCCGTTGCCACGAGGGCGAGGACCAAGCTGAACAGCCGTTCAGGTGCCGTCACCAGCAACGGCTTGGCCTCGGTCGCGCTTTCCCGAGATTCCGACTCCGGCGGGGTAGACATGCGGGCCAGCCGACTTAGTTGACGCCGAGAATATCGACGACGAAGACGAGCGTGGAACCGGCCGGAATAGTGGCATCCGCTGCGTCACCGTAGGCCTGGTCGGGAGGAATGACGGCGACGATCTGTGAGCCGACCGGCTGTCCGATGAGTGCCGTTGCCAGACCGGGGATTATCGCGTTGGGGACCATTTGAACGGGGCTTCCGTTGGTCCAGGTCGACACGAAGCTTGTCTTTTCCTTCCAGAGCACGCCGGCGAGATTTACCGTGACCGTCGACCCTTCTTCGACCTTATCGCCGGTACCCTGCTTGAGCACACCGATTTCGAGCGTGCTGGGAGCGTCCCCGTTGGGGACGACAATACCCGGGACACCGTTTTCATCGAGCACCACGGCAGGAAGGCCATTGGCCACGATCTGGTTGGCTCCGTCGGCTCGCGGCAGATAAGCCTTGACGATGTCAACGACGACCACGATGGCATCCGTCGCTTCGACCCGGAGCTGCTCGTTACCGCCGGCGGGACCGAACCCATCATCGGGGGAAATGACAAGGGCGATACGCTCACCTTCGCGGGCGCACAGCAGGCCGGCGACGATTCCGGGGAGGGTGATGTCGGCGAGGGCGGTGGGAAAGGCAACGCTGCCGTCGAACGGAGCCTGCTGAATGGCAGCGCCGGTCGTTCCGTTATACATGGTCATGACGGCGGAGACCATTTGACCGGCTACGAGCTTCTCACCGGAACCCGCGATTATTTGTGTGCGCTGAGTAGTTGATGACTTGAGCGGCGTCGGAAAGCTGACGTCGGGCGCCGAGCCGAAGTCGCCGACCGCCGAGACCAACGTCGAGGCCGCACCGGACGTGGCCGCCGTTTCGCAGGAGGCTTCAGCCGTGCCGGGGCTAGCGCACGCGGTCAATGCCGTCATCACGAGGCCGGCGGTGACGATCAGCGCGGATGCTTTGCGCACAAGTCCTTCTTTCGGTACGGGGTTGCTGCAGCATGGATCTGCTACGCGGGTGTGAGGTTGGTGCGGGTGCGGGTGCGGGTGCTGCTGCGGCTGCGGCCGCGGTGCAGTACAACCGAAACGGGCCGGGCCCTATCCTAACCGGCGTCGAGGTCGCGAGCCTTGGAAAGCTCGGCGCTCGTGCCAGCGGCCCGCACACGTTTGCGCATGACCTTGGCGCTGACGTTGCGTTCACCGAGCGCCCCCGGGGTCCAGGCCTCGACATCCGCGTCGCTGAAGTCCGTCTTAGACGGACGTCGCTTCAGCTCGGGCAGGATCGTATCGGGGGCGAGCCGACGCGCGGTGATCAGGAAACCGGTGTGGCCGATCATTCGGTGGTCGGGACGCACTGCGAGTCCCTCAACGTGCCAACCGCGAATCATCGTTTCATGGGAATCCGGATTGGTGTAGAAACCGGTGCCGCGGATGGCCTCGGCCACACGGGACAATTGCGTCACCGTGGCGACATAGCACAGCAGCACTCCTCCCGGCTTCAGTGCTTCGGAGACGGCGCCCAGGCATTCCCAGGGTGCCAGCATGTCGAGGACCACCCGGTCAACACTCTGCGACGGCATGGTATCGGGCAGCGTCTCGGCAAGATCGCCCAGGGTGATGGTCCAGTTCTGCGGATCATTTCCGAGAAAGGTAGCGATGTTGTCACGGGCGACGTCGGCGAATTCTTCTCTTCGTTCGAAGGATGCGAGACGGCCGGCCGGCCCAATCGCGCGCAGCAGCCAGAGCGACAAGGCCCCGGAACCAACGCCGGCCTCAACGACGGTGGCGCCGGGAAAGATGTCGGCCTGCGCCAGAATCTGCGCAGCATCCTTGGGGTAGATGATGGCTGCACCGCGCGGCATGCTCATCACGAAGTCGACCAAAAGAGGCCGCAGCGCTAGGTGCTCGACGCCAACGTTGTTGGTGACGACCGACCCGTCGGGCTGCCCGATGATGTCGTCGTGCGCGAGGATGCCGCGGTGGGTATGAAAGGTCAGGCTTTCCTGAAGGGTGATGGTGTTCATCCGCCCTTTGGGCCCGGTGAGTTGTACCCGGTCGCCGACACGAAAGAGTCCACTGTTTTGGATGACCTGATTGTTGCTCATGCGAGTGGTGCGCTTTCGTTTCGGGCGGACCCGGTGGGGTCGAGAGGGTGAATGGGAGAGGGCGCATCGGAACGCTTCAAATGGTGATACAACGCCGCAATATCGTGGATCGTCCGCCCGTCGAGCGTCGGCCACCGCGTGTAGAGCGCGCTCTCCGGCAGGTCGATCTGGTGGGGAACGGCGATGGTGATCGTGCCGGCGGCAACAGCGGATTCGACACCCGGCACGGAATCCTCGATCGCGATGCACGTTGTCGGGTCGACGCCGAGTTGCTCGGCGGCGACAAGATACGGATCAGGATGCGGCTTGCTGTTTGTAACCATATCGCCGGCGACAACAACGTCGAAGGCGGCAAAGTCGATGAGGTCGATGATCTGGCGCGCCATGCGCTCCACCGACATTGTGACGAGTGCAGTCGGGACGCCAGCGGATTTCAGCTGCCGCAAAAGCTCACGAGACCCCGGACGCCAGGGAATCCCGTGTTCGGCCAGCTGCTGCTGCACGCGGTCGGTCAGGCGCGCGACAATGGCGTCAGCGGTGAGATCGACGCCCCGCGCTTGCAGAATTGCCGCAGAATTCCACAATCCTGACCCGATCAGCAACATTCCGTCTTCGTGAGTCCAGACGCCGCCGAACTCGGCCATGAGCTCGGTCTCGGCACGCATCCAATACGGTTCGGTGTCGACGATCGTGCCGTCCATGTCCCACAGGACGGCGGCGGGGAGGGAAGCGGGCGTGGGCAGGGGCGGAGAAAAAACATTCACGGGGTTCAAGTGTAGGGCCACCGCCTATCCTTGACTGAGGCCCTTCATGCGGGAGGCTCAAGAATTGAGGACATAAACGGTGGCTGACGGTATTGGGTTTCTGGGCGGACGGCTGCTCGTCGTCGCTTTCGAAGGCTGGAACGACGCCGGAGAGGCCGCGACGGGGGCGGTTCGCGCGCTAAAGGACTTACTCGACGTTGAGATGATCCGCGAGGTTGACCCGGAGTTGTACTTCGACTACCAGTTCAACCGGCCGACCGTGTCAACGAACGAGGATGGCGTGCGCACTCTCGGCTGGCCGAGCGCGATCATGTACGGTCCGAAGACCCCAGGGACGCTGAGCGTTCCACTGGCGGACGACGCCGAATTGCGGGTCAGTGGAACGAATGCGGGCAATATTTTTCTGCTGATCGGTACGGAGCCGTCCCGCAGTTGGAAGAGCTTCGCCGCGGAGATACTCGACGCGGCCTTGGCCGCCGACGTCAGCGGCGTAGTCTTTTTGGGCGCCATGCTGGCTGACGTTCCGCACACCCGCCCGATCTCAATCTTCGTCTCGAGCGATAACGCTCAGGTGCGCGCCGAACTGCAAATTGAACGCAGCAACTACGAGGGGCCGGTCGGCATACTCAGCGTGTTGTCCGATACCGCCGAGACGGTGGGAATTCCCACCCTGTCGATTTGGGCATCCGTGCCCCACTACGTGCATAACGCACCATCGCCCAAGGCGATGCTCGCATTGATCGACAAGCTCGAAGAGGTCATCGACGTGGTCATCCCCCGCGGCGCACTCGTGACCGAGGCGGCTGAGTGGGAGACCGGTATCGATGTGTTGGCAGGCGAGGACGAGGACATGGCCGCGTACATCGCCCAGCTCGAGCAGGCCAGAGACACCGTCGACTCGCCAGAGGCGAGCGGCGAGGCGATCGCCCAGGAATTCGAGAAGTACCTGCGCAAGCGCGGTACCGACGGGCGCGATGGGCGCGCAGACGGCCGGCCCGATGGCCCCGGAAGCCGACCTGACGGGCCACGGCACTAGGAACGCAACGGGGCAGCCGAGGATTCCGCTCGGTTCTAGAGGGCGACGCCGAGCAGCGCGCTGATGGCACGATTCACCAGGCTCAAGTCATCGAGCTGGCCGGCGGCCGCGTCGTCGACGAGTTTCAGGGCCTCGGGCGTATTCAGGTCATGGCGGAGCGCGAGGCGCAGGGACTGCACGAGCGAAGCGGCCGCTCCAGGCGTCCCTCTGCTGGCACCGCTCTCGGCCGCGGTAACGGCCGCCGCGCCGAAGGCTCGTGACCACACGGACAGACGCGCGACGGCCTCCTCCAGAAGCGCGTCGGTCCATTCCCAGTCGGTGCGATAGTGGCGGGCCATCAGGGCCAGCCGAATGGCACGCGGGTCGATGCCCTGGGCGCGTAGTCCTGAGACCAGAACGAGATTCCCGAGCGACTTGCTCATCTTCTCACCCTGGTAGGCGACCATACCGGTGTGGCTGTAGACCCCGGCGAGCGGATGTCCGGACAGCGCCTGCGCATGCCCTGCGCTCATGTCGTGGTGCGGAAAGATCAGGTCTGAGCCGCCACCTTGCACGGTGAAGTCTGTGCCGAGTTCCTTGAGGGCGATCACCGAACACTCAATGTGCCAGCCGGGTCGCCCGGCGCCGACCGGAGATTCCCACGCCGGTTCCCCGGTACGGGCAGCCTTCCAGAGCAACGGGTCGAGTCGGTCGCGTTTGCCCGCCCGGTCGGGGTCTCCCCCGCGCTCGGCGAATAAGCGCAGCATGCTGTCCAGATCGAGGTTGCTCTCGTCCCCGAGCGCCCACCCGGTGCTGGCTTCGGCGGCACGAATGTCAAAGTACAGGTCAACGGCGATTGTTCCGTCTGCCCCGGCGATGGCGTCGTCCGTCTGTATCGGATAGGCCAGTCCGGCCTCCTGCAACAGGGCTACCGCGGCGGCTACCTCGTCGATGACCTCGGTCACGGCGACGAAATCATTCGGCGGAATGATGCCCAAAGCTTCCATGTCCGTGCGGAAGAGTTCAACCTGCGACTCGGCCAGGTCACGCCAGTGGACGCCGGTGGCGGTCGCCCGCTCCAGGAGCGGGTCATCGACATCCGTCACATTCTGGGCATAGTGCACGCGGTAACCGGCGTCAATCCAGACCCGCTGTAGGGTGTCGAAGGCGAGGTACGTGTTGGCATGGCCGATGTGGGTCGCATCATAGGGTGTGATGCCACAGACGTAGAGTCGGGCTGAAGCGAGCGGCTGGGCCAGCACCAGGCTGTCGGTTTTTGTGTCGTGGAGCCACGGGGCACTGGACTCGCCGGGGACAGAGACAATTTCGGGTCGTTCCCATGCACGCATACTTCAAGCCTAGCTTCGATGCAGTGGTGGGTTGGCGACCCGTCGTCGATGCGGCCACCGTTTGGTGAGCCGACTAGGCGGAAATGACGTTCGTTCCCAGGAGCACGAACAGTACGATGCCCAGCAGGATGCGATAGATCACGAATGGCAGAAAACTGCGTCGCGAAATGTAGTTCATGAAGAACGCGATCACGGCGAGGCCCACAACAAAGGCAACAATTGTTGCCACCAGGGTTTCAAGCGGTCCGAAAATTTCGGGGGTGCACGTGGTCGCACCCGCCAGACACGGATCGGCGACCGACTTGTACACCTGATAGAAGCCGCTGCCGAGCACGGCGGGAATGGCCAGCAGGAACGCATACCGGGCCGCTGCTGCGCGTTCGTAGCCGAGGAACAGCCCGGCAGTGATGGTGCCGCCCGACCGCGACACCCCGGGGATGAGTGCGAGCGCCTGGGCGACCCCGTAGATCGCGCCGTGGCCGACGGTGATGTCCTGCAACTGACGCCTTTTGGCCCCGACGTGGTCGGCAATTCCCAGCAGAACACCGAAGACGATGAGCATGGTGGCCGTGATCCAGAGCGAACGCAGCACGGTTTCAATCTGGTTCTGGAACAGCAGTCCGAGAGCGATGATGGGCAGTGAGCCCAGGATGATCAGCCACCCGAGGCGGGCGTCGGGATCCGTGCGGGCGACTCGGCCGGTGAGCGATTTCGCCCACTGGCCGATGATGCGCACGATGTCACGCCAGAAGAAGATGATGACGGCCGTTTCGGTGCCGATCTGGGTGATGGCCGTGAAACGAGCCCCGGGGTCTTCACCGGTGCCGAGAAACTGGCCGACGATCGTGATGTGCGCGCTCGACGACACCGGAAGGAACTCGGTCAACCCCTGAACGAGGCCCAGAATGATCGCATTCAGAAAGTCCACACGCTTCGCTTCCTCGGATTACTCAAATACTTAGGTACCGGCGCCCCACGGTTTCGGGCGGCGCCTCACAGCTTCAATATTGTGACAGCAGGTCGGTCAAAACCTGCCTGCCAAACACTAGTGCGTCGAGCGGTACCCGCTCGTCCACTCCGTGAAACATTGCCGGAAAGTCCAAGTCGTCCGGGAGGCGAAGCGGCGCAAAACCGTAGCCCTTGATGCCCAGGGTGCTGAGCGCCTTATTGTCCGTTCCCGCCGACAGCAGGTACGGAAGTACCGGCGCGCCGGGGTCATGGCGTTCCAGGGTGCTCACGACCGCTTCGATCAGCGGCCCGCTGAATCCAGTCTCCAGACCGATATCGCGGTGCATGGTGACGATTTCGATGTCAGCGCCGACAATCTCCTGAATCTGGGAGAGCACGAGGTCTTCCTCGCCTGGTAGCGAGCGGATGTCGATGAGGGCCTCTGCTGTGTCGGGGATGACGTTGTGCTTGTAGCCGGCGGTGAGGCCGGTCGGGTTCGCCGTCGTGCGCAGGCTGGCCTGGATGAAGCCAGACGCCGTGCCGGTCGCCAGAGCGAGCTCGTCTGGGCCGACCCGTTGCGGATCAACATTGAGAATGCGGGCTATTTCGCCGAGTAGTTGTTCGGTCGTGTCGGTCAGCCGAATGGGCCATTCGTAGCGCCCGAGTTTCGCCACGGCCTCCGCGAGCCGAGTGATGGCGTTGCTGGGGTGCATCCGGGAGCCGTGCCCTGCCTCGCCGCGGGCAACCAGCTTGACCCAGATCAGCGCCTTCTCCCCGGTCTGCAGGAGGTAGGCACGTTTACCGCCGAGCGTGATGGAGTATCCACCCACCTCACTGATCGCTTCGGTGGCTCCGTCAAACAGGTGCGGATGCTCGTGAACAAGAAAGTGTGAGCCGAGCACGCCGCCCGCCTCCTCGTCGGCGAAAAAGGCGATGACGAGGTCACGCTCTGGCGCGCCATTGGCACTGATCACGTCCTGCAGAGAGGCCAAAATCATAGCGTCCATGTTTTTCATGTCGACAGCGCCTCGCCCCCACAGCAGACCGTCCTTGATGACGCCGCCAAACGGGTCGACGCTCCAGTTGGCCGCATCGGCCGGCACGACATCAAGATGACCGTGCACGACCAGAGCTGGCCGGGAGGCATCGCGGCCCCTGACCCGGGCGATAACGCTGGTTCGGCCCGGTTCGGAATCGAAGAGTTCGGGCTTCAGCCCGAGGCCTCGCAGCTTCTCTGCGACGTACTCCGCGGCCTCCGTTTCGCCGTTGGAACGGCCCTCACCATAGTTCGTGGTGTCGAAACGGATGAGATCACGCGCGATTTCGGCGGTCAGGTCAAGTTTTTGAGGTTCATCTGCGGGTGACGTTCCGTCTGAATCAGCGGATCTTGCGGCCGGGTGCACGTTCGGAATGGAAGGCATGGTCAAACGCTACCCGTCGTTGCCGGAGGAGGCGACACAACGCCGGTTCTAATCCGTGCTAAGTTATTACCTCGGCAGCCGGTTCATTCGGAGGCCGTTTCACCCAGTCCGGGTGGCGGAATTGGTAGACGCGCTGGCTTGAGGTGCCAGTGCCCGTTAAGGGCGTGTGGGTTCAATTCCCATCTCGGACACGGAGATTTCTTTCGAGAGATCAACGAGGACTGGTTGAGACAGTTCACAAGGCCGGATCCATTGGATCCGGCCTTGTCTCGTTAATCGATACCGGTGCTCCGGACTCGATTGGGGCGCAAATTCACGACAGGATGTCCTTGGTCACGAATCGGCTGTACGCGAGGGCCCCAAAGACGGCCAGGTAGCACAACTGGACAATCGCGTTTTGGCCGAACGAGGCAAGGTCGAGGGGCTGCCGCAGCAGGTCGGCGAAACCGAGCCAGTAATGGCTGAACAGCCAGGGGTGTAGCCAGGCCAATTGCGGAATGATATCGAGGATCTGCGCGGCGACGCTCACCACGATCGTTGCGGCCATGGCCCCTACCGGAACGTCGGTGAGCGTGGAGATGAACAGCCCGATCATGGACAGGCCGAGTAGGGACACGGTGACGTAGGCGGCCACGAACAGTGAGCGTAACAGCGACTCGCTCACGCTGATGGTGTCACCGGACAGCAGCGTCACGGGCCCGACCGGAAACAGGGCCGCCCCGATCAGAGCTCCGGTGACGGTGAGAGTCAGTGTCGCCACGAGGCAGAACAGGGCTGCTCCGGCGTACTTGACCAGTAGTAGCCGCACCCGGCCAGCCGGTGCAACGAGCAGGTAGCGTAGGGTTCCGAGGCCAGCCTCCCCGGCAATCGTGTCTCCGGCGACCACACCGACGGTGAGGGGTAGAAAGAGCGGAACAGCGACGACCATTGCGGTAAAGCCGACGAACAGACCGTTCTGAGTCACTCGATCAAGGAACGGCGGCCCCTCCCCCGGATTCAGCGTCGACGAAGATAGCCGTACGGCGACGGCGAGCAGGATCGGTATGAGCGCCACGGCGACCAACATCGCCCAGGTGCGGCGGCGGCGAAACAGCACCGAAATTTCGGAACCGAGCAGTGCCCATCCGCTCCCGCGACGCTCCGCTGGCGCAACGTCATTGGACGACATCAAAACCCTCCCCGGTCAAGGCAACGAACCGTTCCTCCAGGCTGGGCTCCTCGACCGCGAAACCGCGGATGCGCACCCCGCCGGCTACCAGCGCAGTCACGATGGCCTCAGGCTGCACGCGCGTACCGACGAGTGGCGCAATCACGATCGGATCACCGGCATCGCCCGCGGCACGTTGCGGCGTCAACCCGAGACGGGTGAGAACGCTCATCGCGGCGATGGTGTCCGGTGTACGCACGCGAACCCGCGTCTCACCGACCTGCCGGAGCGCCGCGAGAGTGCCCTGGGCGACGATACTGCCGGCGCTCATTACCGCGGCATGCGTGCACATCTGCTCGACCTCGGCGAGCAGATGGCTGGAGACGAACACGGTCGTTCCCTCGGCCGCCAGGGAATGCACGAGGCTGCGCACCTCCCGGGTGCCCTGGGGGTCGAGCCCGTTGGTGGGTTCATCGAGCACGAGGAGGTCCCTCGGCAGCAGGAGGGCGTTGGCGATGCCGAGCCGCTGCTTCATGCCGAGTGAATACGCGTGCACCTTCTTGCCGGCTGCGTGGCCGAGTCCCACCCGTTCCAGGGCTAGCTGCACCCGGGAACGACGCGTGCTGGTCGGCGCGTATCGGTCTGCCGTGTCGAGCCGGCTCAGGTTTGCGGCACCGGAGAGGAAGGGATAGAACGCCGGACCCTCGACGAGTGCACCCACCCTGGGCAGCACGTCGTGCAATCGGTCGGGCATGGTCTGCCCGAGGAGACTGATCGTGCCGCTCGTCGCCTGGGTGAGTGCCAGAAGCATTCGAATGGTCGTGGTCTTGCCCGAACCGTTCGGGCCGAGAAAGCCAAAGACACTGCCGCGAGGAACGGCGAGGTCGATGCCGTTCACGGCATTGTGCGTACCAAACCGTTTTGTCAAACCCCGGCTTCCGATCGCCAAGTTGTCGATCGGAAAGGACTCGATCGGCAAATTCCCGATCGGCGGGTCGAGAGCCGGGGTATCGCCTGTCACAGCGTCTTGTGCGTCAGGGAAATGGGCACAGCGGGAAAAGGCACAGCGGGAATAGGCACAGCGGGAATAGGCACAGCGGGAATAGGTACAGCGGGAATAGGTACAGCGGCCAAGATCACTCCGCGGCCGCCTGGAGCTGGGCAAGCGGCACAGCACCGGCGAAGATCCGACCGTCGCTGGCAAGGAAGACCGTCACGAGGGATGCTGTCAGGGCGCGGCCACCGTCGACGCTGACCATGAGTTGTTCGATTAGGGGATTGTCGTTCAGTTCGGCTGGTACGGCGACGGCAGGCAGTTCAACGACGGTGGACCATCCGGTTCCGGTGACGACGGGAGCGACATCCGCTGCCCTCATGTGATCACCGCGCGGTGCATCGGGCCGGGCCGGCACGGACTGCTCCGTCACCGTTGCCGTCGCCGGCGGCACAAAGTCGAATCGGCTGGCGTTCACAGCCGCGAAGTCGATGGTGGTGAAAGCGATTTGCAGCGCCGGCGCACTCTGGCCCCTGGCCAGAACGGTCACCTCGAGTGGAAGGCCGGTCTCGGAGTCGACCGCGATCGAAACAGAGGCGACGAGCGTTTCGGCAGTTCTCGGCGTCAGCAGCAATTGATAGGCGCTGCGCCCGGCAACCTGGGCATCAGGGCCGACCTCGACCGCTGTGCTGGGGTCGAGCGCGGCGAGAAACCGCTCCGCGAGCAGAGCCGGCGTAGAGAGGTCGGTCGGAAGTTGAGCTTGGAGCTTCGCGAACTTCGTCTGCGCGGAAGCGGCGAGATCAGCCGGAGCGCTCAGGTGCGTTGCTTCATTGGTGTTCGAGTCGTAATACCAGAGCTCGTTGCCGTTACGGATAAGGTCCCGTTCCGCCATCCGGTCCTTAATCTGCACGCGGGACTGTGCCTCGCCGCCGACGTACACGCGGAACTCATGGGAGCCACTCAGCAGTTCGAGGGCCGTTCTCAGGGCATCGGCCGACGACATTCCAGATCCGGAATCGCTTGTGTCTGTCGGCATAGACCCGGCCATGCCCGCGCTCACATCGAGACTGGGCAGGCCAAGATCAGACGATTGGACGACACTTCCGGAGAAGGCCGACACCGTACTGTCGTTGACCAGCTGAAGAACCTGTTCAGCCGTTTTGTCTGGCAGGTCAACGGCGGCACCGGCCTGAAGCGGCACGGCAATGACTGCGGCGATAACGACCGCCGGTACGACACAGGCTGGGAGCCATTTCAAGAAATTGCGAGACATATTTCAACGACCCGCTGGGTTCAGGTTCATACCGTGATCGTACGCCCCACGTGGCACCCATCGGCGGCGCGATCAGCGTATTTTCAGCAGTTCGGAGGGTTTGTCAGTTGAATTCGCGTGGGCTCAAGGCCTCGTCGGTGATGCCGATGAACTGGCTTCCAATACCGTCGCACTCGGTGCGGCCCATTCCGGTGGCCGGTTCGGGCAACTCGTCGAAACCGTGATTGGAGCAGGTGATGTAGGTGAACGTCGGCCACCATTTCTTTGGACGCACGGCTTCGGTGTACCCACAGATGCTGCAGGTGAGCTGCACCCAGACGGGTTTCTTGCCGGTGCGATTGGCGCGCGACTGCACCAGCCAAACCGGCGGCTCGGCCTCGAGTTTAGCCAGCTGGCCCTCGCTGAGGCGCGAGGGAATCCCGTGACGTGCCGCCATTTCCAGCGGGATATCCAGGCGCAGTGCTACTTCTCGTCGCGTAATCATCACAGACAACGATAAGCGCTCGCGTGCCTGGGCGCAGCATCTCCTGGCCGATCGATGCCGGAATCTCTTCTACCTGTTATGGGACAATGGCGAAATGTCAATTCCCGTTTCCCCGCTCGGACTTCTCCTCGACGTCGACGGCCCGATTGCGAGCCCGATCACGCGCAGCATTTCAACCCCGAGCATCCTGGCGGATCTGATCACGTTGGCGGCCGGACACGTGCCGATCGCGTTCATCACCGGGCGGTCAGCCGACTTTATTCGCGAGCAGGTGGTCGCCCCGCTCGTCGCGGCCGGGCTGCCAGAGACCTTTCGAATGTACGGCGTCTGCGAGAAGGGCGCGGTGTGGTTTCCGATCGGACCGAACGGTATGGGGGACGTCGTCGTCGATCAGAGCGTTGCCCTGCCGGTGGTGGTTATTGACGGGGTGCGCCAGCTGGTCGCTGACTCGTTCGCAGCCGAGATGTTCTTTGACGAGACCAAGCAGGCGATGATCTCGGTCGAACAGCGCACCGATGTGAGCCATGCGAACTTTCTCGCCCGCCAGCCCGAATTCAACGACGCCGCCTTTGCCATAATGGTGGAACACGGGCTCGGCGTGCGATTCGACGATCGCCGGTCGCCCGACGAATTCGGTCGGATTCCGTTTCGACTCGACGCCACGATCATCTCAACCGATATCGAGTCGGTCACGCTTGACAAGGACCATGCGGCGAAGCGTGCCCTTGCCTACTTCGCCGAGAGCGGTCCGTTACCCCGGCTGTGGCGATCAATGGGCGATTCCCGCAGCGACTATCGCATGGCCGATCACCTCTACGAAGCGGGCTACGACGTCTCCCACGTTGACGTGCGCCCGGCCGATGGCATTCTGGACCGTCCGTACCCGGTGATCGTGATCGGCGACCAGATCCATGACGAGGCTGGGGCAACATTTCTGCGCTACTGGGTCGAGAAGCTAGCCCTGCCTGCGTGATTACCTCGAAGGACTAGGTATTTACGAAACGGATGCCGTTTTGTAGGGTGCTGCGCAGCTCGAAGACCTTTTCAAAGCTGCCGCGCTCCATACCGGCCAGTCCTTCGCGCAGGACGCCGACGAGGCGCGACCGCGGAATCACGATGATCATCGGGCGTCGGCCACGCTTGGGCAGTGAAACTGGTTCGTCGAGGGCCACGTCGGGCAGCACGACGATGAGCGCGGTGAAGCGTACTTTTAGTGCACGGCTTATTGAGCGAGCGGCATCCTCGAACTGGTGGATCGGGCGATCCTCCTCCGGCAGTTCGTCGCCGATCAGTTCGGCGCGCCGCAGCTGCACGGGTGCGCCCCAGTCTTCGGACAGGATGCCAAACAATCCGGCCGGGCCGAGGATGATGTGGTCGAGTTTGTCGGTCTGGCTACCGGTGTCGATGTCATGCCACGCGGTGAACCCGATACCGAGATTGGCCACAAGCTGGGCTGTGACCTCCTCTGCCAGAGCTTTCGCGAGGCAGTGCCGTACGAGTTTCGGGGCGCTACGAATGAGCGCGGGGGCGTATGGGTCGTCGATGACCGTACCGCGGCCAGCCCACTCGCGCACGAGATCGAGATATCTCAGGCGCGCCTGGCCACCGGGATGACCGTGCATGCGCGTTTTCAGGCTGGATTTTGTGGCGGGGCCGCTGGCGGAGGGGGCGGCGTAGGCATCCGTTGGAGCGGCCTGCTCGGGGTCACCGAAGCGTCGACGATCGTAGGCGGCCCGGTTCTGTGGACTTCCGACGCGTTCCCAGGCGAGTTGCACGGCATGAAATCTGGTCGCGCTGCCTCCAACATCGGGATGGGTCTGGCGCAACAGAAGTCGGTAGGCGCGCCGTAACTCATCCTCGGTTGCGGTCGGACTCACTCCGAGGACCTCGTAGGGGGTGGATGCGGCCGGGCTGTCTTGCATCCTGGGCGGGACCTTTCCGTGTTCGAAGACGATCAATGCGAAATCGATCGAAAACCAACATTACCGTGCGATTCTGATACCGCGCCGAGGGAGGGCTGGGTGCTTGACGGGCCATTGTGTGCCACGATCAGCCACGCTACCCGCGGAGATCCGTCGCGGGTAGTCTCGGAATTTTCTGATCTTGCTGGCCCGACTCGCGACTCTGTCGATGCGGCCGGTGCCTTCGCCGTGCTGGTCGGTCGTAGCCGGATTACCGCACTACTTAGATCAGCCGACGCGTTTATCGATCCGGTCGTGGCTTAGTCGCGCAGCAGGTGGAAGGGGATTGCCATGGCGATGGACACGCACAGGATTCCGGCAATAAAAATCGGTCCCATTAGTGTCGTAACCGAGAAAGCCAGGCCGAACAGCCAAAAACCGAAAACGAAGATCGCAAACGCGACGACGAAGGCGACAATGTTCATGGGTGTTCCTTTCACGGCAGCGCCCGCGTAATTTCGCCGGTCACTGGTTTGAATGTACGGCTTATTCGTACTGTTTCGAGCGTACCGGTTGGGGCCCGATGCAATTACATCGAATCGTTGGTTATCGGCTCGATCAGTTCAGGGCCGTTCCCGGTCACCGGGCCGACTTCATGGAAATTGAGCGATTCTACGACTATCCGGGAGGCGGCAACGGCGGCATCCACGAGGCCTTGGTCGCCCGCGGTCGCCGGGTCCAACCAGTGGTCCCACCACTCTTCTGGGAGGGCAACGGGGGTGCGGTCGTGGATCTGCGCGAGCGGGCCCTGGGCATCGGTCGTCAGGATGGTTGCGGAGAGTACCCATCGCGCCGGATCGCTGTCGGCGGCAGCCGGGTTCTTCCACCAGGAATACAGGCCGGCGAAGGCGAGCGGAAGGCCGTCGTCGGATTGAATGAAATACGGGGTCTTCACGGTGCCCTCGGTGTGCCACTCGAAGTAGCCGGTCGCCGGAACCAGAGCGCGCCGCGACCGCACGGACACCGTGAAGGTTGGCTTTTCGGCGGCGGTTTCTGCCCGAGCATTGAAGGTCGGAAACTTCGACGTCGACTCCGTTGCAAAAGATGGGATCAATGACCAGCGTGCTGATTCCAATCGACGCACCGGTGGGTCGGTTTTGGCCGATTCAAGCACGATCGGAATCTGGTCGGTCGGACGGATGTTCCACGACGGTTCCGGCAGATTTTCGCCTTCATGCTCGATATCGAACATGGCCGCCAGATCGGGCGCTGAATCGGTAATGACGAGTCGACCACACATGCATTCAGAATACCGCGTCATGCCGGGCGCGATCGCGGACTTCGGCTAGCGTCGATGCAATGGACGATCGATATAGTGCAGACGTGCTCTCCCCCGGGTGGCGCGACGCGGGCCGCATCATTATTCCGACGCAGGAAGCCGTCCGGGACCTGGTTGTAGAAGAAATCGCCACTGGATTTTGTGGTGCCGTCATTCGTGTGGAAAAGAAGATTGTCACGCTCGAGGACAGGCACGGCAAGCTCCGACTGTTTCCGCTCGGCTCTGGTTTTCTGATCGACGGCCGGCCGGTCACGCTGATTGCACCGACCATGGCGGCCGCCCTGGGCCGGGTGCGCACGGCTTCAGGCTCAACCGCCGTGCCCAACGCCCCCGCTCGCGTCGCTCGCGCCAGTCGTATCTTTGTCGAGGGGCGTCACGACGCCGAGTTGGTGGAAAAGGTCTGGGGCGCCGACCTGCGCCTCGAAGGCGTTGTCGTGGAATATATTGAGGGGGTCGACAACCTCGATGCGATCCTCCGTGAATTCCGACCGAGCTCAGCACGTCGGGTGGGCGTATTGGTAGACCACCTCGTTCCCGGGTCCAAGGAGAGCCGCATCGCGGAGGCCGTGGCACGCGGGCCGTTCGCTGCAAACGTTCTCGTGGTGGGGCATCCGTTCGTCGACGTGTGGCAATCGGTAAAACCAGCACGGGTCGGCCTCAACGTCTGGCCCGAGGTCCCGCGGAGCATCGAGTGGAAACACGGCATCTGCGATGCGCTCGGCTGGCCGCACGAGGAACAGGCCGACATCGCCAGGGCCTGGCAGCGAATTCTCGGCCGCGTGCGCACTTTTGCCGATCTGGAACCGCAACTTTTAGGGCGCGTGGAACATCTGATCGACTTCGTGACAGCCGAATGACACGCCGTAAACAGTTCCGGCCAACGGGCACCCGTGACCTTGCTGGCCAGTGGTCGCCCCGAAGTTCGTGCGAATTTTCCCGTAAACGTAACACTTTCATGTCGAAAAGGCCGGGAACTTTGAAACCGTCCAGACTTGTGGGCTAGTGTTGGACACGAAGTTGTAGTGCTTGCACGTCTTAAACGCACGGACTGTGATTCAATTGAATCGCGGTTTGTGCGCCACATTCCTTTCGGAAGCGGACGACGAATACCGCGACGAACGGTCCCGACAGTCGGGGCCGGTCTAACACTCCTGGAGGAGTTTTACAAATGGCAACAGGTACCGTGAAATGGTTCAACGCTGAAAAGGGCTTCGGCTTTATCGCACCCGACGACGGAAGCGCCGATGTTTTCGCGCACTACTCCGCGATCGCGTCGAATGGCTACAAGTCCCTCGATGAGAACCAGAAGGTCGAGTTCGAGGTAACCCAGGGACCCAAGGGTCCTCAGGCCGAGAACATCCGCGCCCTCTAAATAGAGCTTGCGAAGAACGCCTCCCGCTTTCGCGGGGGGCGTTCTTGTTTAACGCGGTGGCACCGGCGTACTGCCCTTTTTGCGGCTCGGTCGCCCTACTTCACCAGGTCTTGCCAACCATCACCGTCGACATACTCGAAGATCAGGTTCGTCTCGGTGTGAGCGACGGCCGGATGCTCCGCCAGGTGTTCCAGCACAAAGTCACGCAGGTGTGAGGCATCCGCTGCGGCAACGTGCAGCAAATAGTCGTCGGCACCGGCGGTGTGGAACAGCCCGATCACGCCGGGCCAGTGCGGGGCAGCGTTCCGAAAGTCATCGATCTGCACCCTGGCGTGCTTGGCCAGCCGCACCGAGATGAGGGCCTGCAGGCTGGCACCGAGCGCGGCCAGGTCGATGTTGGCCCGGTAACCACGAATGTGTCCGAGCTGCTGCAGTCGTCGCAGGCGCAGGGACACTGTGGACTCGGCGACGCCGATTTCGCTCGCCAGGGCCGCCCCCGAAGCTCTGGCATTGACCGACAGTGCGCGCAATAGCGCGCGGTCAACCCGGTCAAGTTCCGGCTTCTTCGATTCCATCAACAGACTCCCTCGTTACCAAGGAGTTTATGCGATTCGTGCAGATGAATTGCAAGGGTCTGCAATGACACTTGTGCGAGGACACAGAATCTGTTTCTGTGGGGGGATGCTGCCACCGTTGTCACATATTGAAACCCTTGCCGTGCATGCCGGAATGGACGGCCTCACCGAGGCGGGCGTTCACGTTCCGAGCATCGACTTATCCACGACCAATCCCCTGAACGGCGTTGAGCCTGGCGGTGAGTCGTATGAGAATCTCGCCACCGGCGGTACTCCTGAGCCCGGGGACTCTGCGGTGTACCAGCGCTTGTGGCAGCCCGGCGTCGCCCGGTTTGAGAATGCTCTCTCGACGTTGGAGCGGGCCGAGGGCACGGTGGCCTTCGCCACCGGAATGGCCGCCCTGACAGCGACGCTGATCGCGACGGTGACCGCCGGCAAGCCGCATATCGTCGCCCTGCGGCCCTTGTATGGCGGAACCGACCACGTCCTGGCCAGTGGACTGCTCGGCACGACGGTCACCTGGAGCGACCTGGCCGGCGTGACGGCTGCCATCCGTGCGAATACGGGCCTGGTGATTCTGGAAACGCCGGCCAACCCCACCCTCGAACTGACCGACATTCGGGCGGTCGTGGACGCTGCCGGAGCCATTCCGGTCTTGGTCGACAACACGTTCGCCACCCCGGTACTGCAACGTCCGCTCGAATCGGGCGCCACACTGGTGCTGCACAGCGCGACCAAGTTTCTCGGCGGACACGGCGACGCCATGGGTGGTACGGTCTCCGGACCCGACGAGTGGATGGTACGACTACGCCAAGTGCGCGCTCTCACGGGTGGATTGCTGACGCCGTTCAATGCCTACTTGCTGCACCGCGGTCTACGCACGCTCCCGGTGCGGGTACGCGCCCAGCAGGCGACCGCTGCAGAGGTGGCCAGCCGGCTGAAAGGTCACCCGGCTTTGGAGCGTGTGCTCTACCCCGGGCTGCCCGGACAGGATCCCCAGGGTTTGATCGGGCGACAGTGTTCGGGCGCCGGGTCGCTCCTGGCGCTGGATCTCGGTGGTTATGCCGCAGCGGTCCGTTTCACCGAGGCGTTGCGCCTCATCACCCATGCCGTGTCGCTGGGTGGTATCGATTCTCTGGTGCAGCACCCGGCGTCGCTCACTCACCGGCCGGTTGCGGCTGAGGCACGGCCGTCCGCCGGTATTGTGCGTCTCTCCATTGGGCTGGAGCACGTCGACGACCTCATGGACGACATTCTGACCGCCCTGCTGGTCGCCCGAATGCCGGTTGGCGCCAACGCCAATTACACCGCACCGGCTAGATCGGTGTAGCCACGGCCCGGACCATCGCTAGCTGCGCCCGAGGCGGCGGCGCAGCAGGTCGATGCGCATCTGCAGCTGGGTGACACTGGCCTGGGCTACGGCCGGGCCGCCGCACAACCGGCGGAGTTCGGCATGAATCATTCCGTGGGGTTCGTTAGCCAGCTTCGACCACATCCCCACGAGGCTCGACAGCAGTGTGCGCTGTTCCTTGAGAGTGCGGTACAGGGGCGGCGGTTCGAGCGGGGCAATGTCGCCCGTCACCGGGTCCTTGCGCTTGTCGGTCGACCGTTTGGACTGACGGGACTGGCGTTGCCGCAGCAGCTCTGACACCTGTTCCGGTTCGAGCAGACCGGGAATACCGATGAAGTCGAATTCTTCGTCGGTGCCTGGCTCGGCGAGTTCACCGAATTCATCACCGTCGAACATGACCATGTCAAAGGTTGCCTGGGAATCGAGGGCCTGCCAGGTGAGATCGTCCTGGCCGAGATCGTCGGAGGCCTTGTCTTCTCTATTCGCTGCGGCAACCATGGCATCTTCAGGGTTGTACATGCCGTCGTCGCCGTCGTCACGGTTACTGCGATCGAGGGCGTGGTCGCGTTCAAGCTCAAGCGCGTTGGCCAGGCTCAGCAGACCGGGAACGTTCGGTAGAAAGATGGAGGCCGTCTCGCCGCGCCGACGCGCACGCACGAACCGCCCGATCGCCTGGGCGAAGTACAGCGGGGTTGCCGCACTGGTTGCATAAACGCCGACGGCGAGGCGCGGAACGTCGACGCCCTCCGACACCATACGCACGGCGACCATCCACCGACGGGTGTTCTTGGAGAACTCGTCGATGCGGTCACTCGACTCCTTCTCGTCGGAGAGCACGATGGTCACCGGCTCGCCGCAAATGTCCTCGAGAATGACCGCGTAGGCACGAGCGGCGGTCTGGTCGGTGGCAATGACGAGGCCGCCGGCATCCGGAATGCCGTGCCGCACCTCGGTCAGGCGAGAGTTCGCGGCGCGCAATACCGACGGAATCCATTGCCCGCTGGGCTCGAGCGCCGTGCGCCAGGCCTGGCTGGTGATGTCCTTGGTATTGCCCTCGCCGAGCTTGGCTTCCATTTCATCACCGGCCCTGGTGCGCCACTTCATGTGCCCGGCGTAAACCATGAACATCACCGGGCGAACCACGCCGTCGGCGAGGGCGCGGCCATAGCCGTAGGCGTAATCGCTCTGTGACATGCGGATACCCTGCTTGTCAGGCAGATAGCTGACGAAAGGGATCGGCGAAGTGTCCGAACGAAACGGCGTGCCGGTCAGCGAGAGGCGCCTGGTGGCCGGACCGAAGGCTTCCCGGATCGCGTCGCCCCAGCTCAGGGCATCTCCCCCGTGGTGGATCTCGTCGAGGATGACGAGGGTGCGACTCGACTCGGTGAGGTGTTTGTGCAAGGCTGCGCGAGCCGCTACCTGCGCGTAGGTCACGACGATCCCGTGATAATGGCTGCCGTAGCTGCGATCGGCGTTCTTGAACATCGGATCGAGGCGGATGCCTGCTCGCGCTGCGGCATCCGCCCACTGATTCTTGAGATGCTCGGTCGGCGCCACGACGGTGATGCGATCAATCGTGCGCCTCGAGCGCAGTTCCGCAGCCAGTCGCAGGGCGAAGGTGGTCTTGCCGGCGCCCGGCGTCGCCGCGGCCAGGAAATCGCGAGGCTCGTGCACGAAATAGGCTTCCAGAGCTTCAGCCTGCCAGGCGCGCAGCTTGCCGGCCGTACCCCAGGCCGCACGTTCGGGGAAGGACGGTGACAGGTGTTCGGCTGCACTCGTTCCCTGTGCGGGACCGAAAACCGATGGAGTATTCACTTCTTACAAATCTACCAAAGCCCGCCGACGTTCGCGTTCGCACCGGTCGGTTCGACCCAAGACTGGGAGTTCCGACAGAATGGGTCGATGACGAAGCAACAGCATCCATGGTCGCGCTACGTCGCCCTCGGCGATTCGTTCACCGAGGGCATTGGCGATCCGGAACAGCAGAGCCCCGGCGGGCATCGTGGCTGGGCAGATCGGGTCGCCGAGATTCTGAGTGACGGCACCGACGATTTCGCCTACGCCAATCTCGCGGTCCGTGGCAAACTGATCCGGCAGATTGCCGATGAACAGATTGAGCCGGCCCTGGCGCTACGGCCCGACCTGATCACCATCTCGGCTGGCGGTAACGACGTGATTCGTCCGGGAACCGACCCGGATGTTATTGCAGCGCGCTGTGAGGCGGCGATTTCCCGGCTGACGCAATACGGCGCGACGGTCATGCTGTTCACCGGCGCGGATGTCGGCTTCTCCCCCGTGTTTCGCAGCATTCGCGGTAAAGTCGCCATCTACAACGAAAACATTCGGGCGATCGCCACGAAGTACGACTGCATCGTGGCCGACATGTGGCAGTTGACCGAGATTCAGGACCCTCGCATGTGGGCTCCGGATCGGCTGCATCTCAACGCGCTGGGGCATCACACGGTCGCGCGCATGGTGTTGCAGACCCTCAACGTGACAAGTTCCCTCGCACCGAGCGAACCAGAGCCCATGCCCGGTATCACTTGGCGTCAGGCTCGCACGGAGGACCTCGCCTGGGCACGGGAATACCTTGTGCCCTGGGTCCTGCGCCGGGTGCGCCACCAATCCTCGGGCGACCACGTGCTGCCTAAACGACCAGACGCCGGCCCCTTCACCCTGCCCCCGGTCTGACCACCCCTGCCTGCGTCGCTCCGGCGGAAGTGAGTCGGGTTCGGCGCGGCGAGGTCAGCCGGCGGCCAGCTCTCCGGGGTGCCCCATGCGCCAGGCCGGGCCGGGATCCGTGAGGGTGTGCCGTAATTCGAGCGGCACGGTCACCGTGGTCGGCGTTGCGGCACCGATCGTGAAGGACACCTCGCCGACCTCGTCGCCGGCCCGGCCGAGTTGCACGTCCTTCGCTGTCGCGGCGCCCGCGATCGGTGAGTCCGACCAGACGAGAACGGATGCCGCCCGCACGGCGACGATGTCGCTCACGTCACCCCACTGAGTCGTGTAGCTGCCGAATACGGCGCCTTCTTCGGCCAGGATGACCTCGTGGAAGCCGGGCTGGACGCTGGCGATCAGCGCGGCGATCGCAGAATTAAGCTCGGAATGCGTGTCTCCCCCGAGAACCACGCCAACAAGGGTTACCGCGCTGGTGCCGATAGTGAAATCGGTCGAGAACAATAGGCAGGCACCGGCAACATCCGTTGTCCCCGTCTTGATGCCGTCGACGCCATCGCGGCCGAGCAGCTTGTTCGTGTTGGTAATGGTTCCGATGACCGGCAGGACCGCCGACGGGAGTGCGACGATTTCGGCGAGGGCCGGGTGTCCAATAACCAGCTTGCCGATCTCCACAAGGTCGGCCAGGCTGCTCACGCTCGACGCGGAGAGACCGCTCGTGTCGGCGATACTGGTCTGGGTCAAGGCGTTGTCGGCCAGCCAAGTCTTCGCGGCCGCCAGGTACTTGTCCACGGATCCGTACGCCCACACCGCGAGGGAAGACGCATAGTTGTTGGCCGACGGCAGCAGCATCGCCTCAAAAGCCTCACGTTGCGTGAGCACCATTCCAGAGACGACGGGTGCCACCGAACCATTCTCGGCGAGCGCGTCGTAGTACCTGTCCACGTCGGCGTCGGTGAAGGTAATTTCGGGTCCGCCTTCGCCCGCACCGAGTGGCTTGGCATCGAGGATGACCAGGGCCGTCACCATTTTTGCAATACTCGCGATCGGCACCGTGTCCTGCTCGCCGGTCGAGGCCAGAACACCGGGAAAACCGACCGCGCCGATAGCACTCGCACCGAAGGCCGGCCAGGCCGGAGCAGCCGCCGGTTGGGAGAGCGCGGCCGGCTGCACGATCGACGCGGCGCTGCCCGGTACAGGAGCCAGGCTGGTGGCGCCGACGTAGCCGATTCCGCCCAGCACAACGAGGAGAACGCTGAAGACGGCGAGTCTTCGGCGCCGGAGGAGGACACGCCGGGAGGGAGACATCCGTTCAGCCTAACTTCTTCGTGGCGCGCGGCCGGCCGAGATCACGAGCGAACTCGCAGGGCGTAGAGCGCAACCGCGCTCGCCGAGGCGACGTTGAGCGAGTCGACGCCGTGCAACATGGGAATCGTCACGACCGTGTCGGCGGCAGCCAAAGCATGCTGGCTGAGCCCATCGCCCTCGGCGCCGAGGATGATGGCGAGCCGTTCGGGCGCCGCCTCGGCGAACTCGTCGAGGGAAACCGCGTTGTCAGCCAGCGCCAGAGCTGCCAGATGAAAGCCAGCGGCGTGCAACAGCGGGGTGGCAACGCTCCACTCCGGCAGGCGAGTCCACGGCACCTGCAGCACCGTGCCCATGCTCACGCGCACGCTTCGACGGTAAAGCGGGTCTGCGCAGCGTGGGGTGATCAGAACGGCATCAGCACCGAGCCCGGCAACCGAACGAAAAATGGCGCCAACGTTGGTGTGGTCGACGATGTCTTCAAGGATCACAATGCGGCGGGCGTTCGTGAGCAGTGCTTCGACCGCTTCCAGCGCCGGCCGGTGCATGGCGGCGAGAGCGCCGCGGTGCAGGTTGTAGCCGGTGAGCTGCTCCAGCACGCCAGGCTCCCCCACGTAGACCGGCACGTCGGGCCAGTCGACCAGCAGGCGCGCGGCGTCAGGCATCCACTGTTCCTGAATAAGCAGAGACCGGGGCCGGTGCCCGGCGTTTAGCGCCCGCGCGATGACCTTGGGTGACTCAGCGATATACAGCCCACCGGCCGGCTCGAGAACCCGCCGTAGGGCGACATCGGTCAACCGCGAATAGTCGGCGAGACCCGCACTGGACAGGTCGGTAATGCGGGTGATCTGCACGAAGAAGTGCCTTTCGAGATGAGTGATTGAGCTCAAGCCTGACAGGTGGTTAGTCAAACAGGAAAACAGACGAGTTTAGAATCAAGTAACGGGCATATTGATCTTCCCGGATCTGTTTGAAAGGAGCAGCGATGACAGCCGACTCGGCCCTGCCCAGCGAAATGGCGCTGGTCGACGCGCTAGAGCCCGTGGGTGCTCCCGATGCCGATGCTGTGCTCGCCTCGACGGTCGCGCTCGACTCCGAGCGGGCAGTGGATGCTGTAGCCACCCTGCTGCGCGGTAAACGTGCCGCCGTGCTCACCGGCGCCGGCCTCAGCACCGATTCCGGCATTCCGGACTATCGCGGCGAGGGTGCGCCGATCCGTACTCCGATGACTTTTCAGACTTTTGTCGCCGACGAACGGTCGCGGAAACGCTACTGGGCTGGCAGCCATTTGGGCTGGCGAGTGTTTCGCCAGGCTGAACCCAACCTCGGGCATCGTTCGCTGGTGCACTTGGAAAACGCCGGTGCCATCGCCGGTGTCATCACCCAGAATGTGGATGGCCTGCATACCCGCGCCGGCTCACGCCACGTCGTCGAACTGCATGGCTCCCTTGACCGGGTGATCTGCCTGGCCTGCGGTCAGGCATTCGGTCGAGACAGCATCGCTGCCAGACTCGAAACCGACAACCCCGTGCTCCGCGACCCGGAAAGCATTCGTATAGCCCCCGATGGCGATGCCGACGTGGGAAATATCGATGACTTCGTCGTGCCGAACTGCACGGTTTGCGGGGGCATGCTCAAGCCAAACGTCGTATTCTTCGGTGAGCTCGTTCCCACGGAAACATTTCTTGAGGCATCCGCTTTGATTCAGGGTGCCGACGCCCTCATCGTGGCCGGATCTTCGCTGGCTGTGAATTCCGGCATCCGTCTGGTGGAACAGGCTCGCCGGCGCAAGCTGCCCATCATCGTCATCAATCGTGGCGTCACCAAGGGTGATGGGCGTGCGCTGCACAAACTCGAAGCCGGCACCTCCGAAACCCTCGCAGCCTTGACCGAACGCCTGTTGGGCTGACCGATCGTGTCCGCCCCGCGCAGCACCGATCCGACTGGTGAACCACGCACGACCATTTTCTCCATCGTGCGCCACGGCCAGACCGATTGGAATCTGCACCACCGCATTCAGGGCCGCACGGATATCCCGCTCAACGCCGCTGGGCGAGCCGAGGCTGTCGTGGCGGCAGAGCGCCTGAAGATTCGACACTGGAATGCGATAGTGACCAGCCCGCTGCTGCGCGCCGCCGAATCGGCCACAATCATTGCCAACGAGCTCGGGCTGGACGAACCCGAAGTGGTTCCCTCCCTGACCGAACGCCGCCATGGCGCCATCGAGGGGCTCACCTTCGCCGAACGTCAGCACCAGTTTCCCGACGGTGTGGCCGTTCCCGGCCTCGAAACTCGCCGCGACGTCGTCGACAGAGTGCTCGCAGCGTTGGCGGCCTTGGCGCTCGGGCGTGCCGGGCAGTCCGTTCTGGTGTTGAGCCATGGCGGGATCATTGGAACGTTGCTGCGTCACCTCACCGACGGCGACCGCCCGAGGCACGGCGAGTTCATCGCCAACGGCTCAGTGCACGACTTTCGGTGGGAGAACGATCAGCTATCGCTGACCCACTTCGATGCAACGACCCGATCGCCCGGTGATCGTGGCGAGACCGCCGCGCCGACAGCGCCCTGACCCCCGACCTCTGAGCGTCCGGAGTTGCCGGTCGGTAGAAGCACTCGGTCTCCCTCCTGCGACGTGACCGGACGAGTCGCGGCACCCGCTACGCGACGGGTTTTATCCCCGTCAACACCCCGAGCAGCGTGCGGGCCGACGCCGCCCAGGTGAACCGAGCGGCCTGCTCGATCGAGCGAGCGGAACGCGCTTCCCACTCCCCCGGGAGCGCCAGGCGACGCACGGCCGCCGCAATTGCGTCAGCACTGCGCGGATCGAAGTACAGCGCGGCAGCTCCACCGATCTCACGAAAGATCGGAATATCACTGACCACGACGGGAATGCCGTGGCTCATCGCCTCAACCAGGGGAATTCCGAAGCCCTCATCGAACGAGGCGGTCACGAGCGCCGTCGCCGAGCGCACCAGACGGTAGTACTCCTCATCGGTCACCCCGTCATGAAAGACCAGCCGGGCTTGCGTTGCCAAACGGGTCAGCCGGGCCCGTTCGGTCGCCGATACCCGGCTGAGCAGGTGCAGCTCGTGGTCTGGCAGGTCGGCCAGAGCCATGACCAGCGTGTCCAGGTTCTTGTACGGCATGAAAGACCCCATGTAAATCAGGCGGGTCGTTTCCGGGATGCTCCGCTGGGTGGGGACGCCGGGAACTGTATCGGCGGCGTTCGGCACCACGGTGACCGGCCGCCGGGTGAGGTGATGCTCGGCGATCAGTGAACGGGTGGTCTCGGAAACAGTCACGATGCCGTCGGCGCCGTTCAGCAGCATCCGTTGTGGCCACCAGGAGAGGTGGTAGGCGCGCCAAAGCAGCCGGATCAACGGTGAGAGATCATGCGGGGGTGTGCGGTTGCGGTAATAGATGAGGTCGTGCACGGTCAGAAATAGCCGGTATTTGCGGCCCCAGGACCCCATGGTCTGCATGGGGCTGAACACCACGTCAGGCTGCAGCCGGTTGACCGCGAGGGCGATGAGTGGTTCGAGCAGACTGGTCGGGGCACGCACGAGCTGCCAGGGCAGGGCGGGTAGCATCTTGAGCTGGCGGTGGTCACTGATCAGCATGGTGAGCGGATGCAACCGGCCCAGCTCGGCGACCAGGCCAGCGGTGTATCGGCTAATGCCGTCGTGGTGATCCAGCCGCACGTAGCGGCAGTCAACGACGATTCTCATGCTGATCGATCCTCCGCAAGAAATGCACGGATGAACTCGGCGGCAGGTTTCGGCTTCTCGTAGTGGATGAGGTGGCCGACCCCCTCGATGACCCGCAGAGTCGAGTTCGGAAAAAGAGACTGCAGTCGGTGCTGCGCGGCAAGCGACGTGATGTCATCTTTGTCGGCCGCGATCAACAGCGTGGGCTGTCGGATCCGCGCAGCGAACTCGCTCACGTCGTGACTGACCGAAGCGGAGAAAGCCTCCATCACGACTCGACGGTTGGCAAAGGCACTGAAGTAACGGTCGTGCTGGTTGTGAATCCAGCGCCGCAGGGCCGGATCACGCGTCTTGGCCATAGTCACGCTCATGATGCGCACGATGGCTCGGTTTTGCAGTAGCGCATAGCCCCAACGATCCGGTAACCTCGCGGCGCTCCAGTAATAGAAAACGGCCAGTCGGGTGAGCATACCGCGCGGCCCGGACAGTGCCGGCGCGGCGATCGGATTGACCAGGATGACGTCGTGCGCCGCCAGTCCATCGGCCACGGCCGCAGCGACCACGATTGAGCCGAAGGAATGGCCCAGCACGACCAGCCGCCCCACCGGGGCTAACACTTTGATGAATTGCTGGATCCAGTCGGCGTATGCCGCCAACGAGTGCACGCCGCCGGCAAGCGGCGCTGACTCACCGAAACCGGGCAGGTCGGGTGCCACGATGCGCAGGTGAGCCGGGTTTAAGCCGTCGCCCAATAGTTCGGCCACGACCAGTTGCAGACCGTGGTGATCGCCCCGAAACCCGTGCACCAGTACGAGCGTTGTCGCCGCGGCGGGGTCGCCGTAGTCCCAGTACCGCGTGTCCGTGCACTGTCGGTCACTGCCGGGAAGGGACGCGGCGCGCTCACGCACTGGGAGGCGCCGTAAAAGCTTGTCGTAGGGAGAAGAAACGATCATCGGCCCTAGTTTAGGCGCGACACTTACGCAAGGCTGGACGTGCACCGGGGTGACCGATCTAGACTCAAGCCACCACACGCATCGAGAGAGCCCTTTTGCGGGGACGGAAGGAAAGCCGTGAGCTTTACCGCACCCATTCAGCTGCCCGGTTTGGCCCTCGATCCGCGGTGGTATCGCCGCGCCGTCTTCTATGAGGTGATGGTTCGATCGTTCGTCGACAGTAATGCCGATGGCTCCGGAGACTTGTCCGGCCTCGTGTCGAAGCTCGATTACCTGCAGTGGCTCGGCATCGACGCACTGTGGATTCCACCGTTCTTCAACTCACCGTTGAAGGACGGCGGCTACGACGTGGCCGATTACCACACGATTTTGCCGGAATTCGGCACCCTCGAGGAATTCAAAGACCTCGTAACCAAAGCGCACGAACGCAACATGCGCATCGTGATCGATTTTCCGCTGAACCACACATCCGACCAGCACGAATGGTTTCAGCAATCCCGGGAGGACCCTGACGGACCCTACGGAGATTTCTACGTGTGGAGCGACACTGACGAGCGGTACCCCAACATTCGCATTATCTTCACTGATACCGAGGAATCGAACTGGGCTTTCGACCCGGTGCGTCGGCAGTTCTTCTTCCACCGGTTTTTTTCGCATCAGCCCGACCTCAATTTTGAGAACCCGGCCGTGCAGGAAGCCATCTTTGATGTCATACGGTTCTGGCTCGATCTTGGTGTCGATGGCTTTCGGCTGGATGCGATTCCTTACCTGTTCGAGTCCGACGAGGGCAACGGTGAGGGCGAACCGCCCACCCACGAGTTCGTCAAGCGGCTGCGCGCCATGGTCGATCGGGAATATCCCGGCAGAGTCATGATCGCCGAAGCCAACCAATGGCCGCGCGAGGTTGCCGCATTTTTTGGTACCGACGATGAACCGGAATGCCACATGGCCTTCGATTTTCCGGTGATGCCGCGTATCTTCTATTCGCTGCGCTCGCAGCAGGCCAACGAACTGGTGCGCGTGCTCTCGGAAACGACCGACATTCCTGATGGTGCCGGCTGGGGCGTGTTTCTGCGCAATCACGACGAACTCACCCTTGAAATGGTCAGCGAGGAATACCGCCAGGCCATGTACGGCTGGTACGCCTACGACCCACGAATGCGCGCCAACATCGGCATTCGCAGACGACTGGCACCCCTGCTCGATAATTCCCGAGCCGAACTTGAGCTGGCCCATGCGCTGCTCTTTGCCCTCCCCGGTAGCCCGTTTCTCTACTACGGCGACGAGATCGGCATGGGCGACAACATCTGGTTGCCCGACCGGGACAGTTCCCGCACCCCGATGCAATGGACTCCTGATCGCAATGCCGGATTTTCCGATGCCGACCCCGGCAAGCTGTTCCTGCCCATCGTGCAGTCCCTCGTCTACAACTTCACGCAGACCAACGTGGAGTCACAACTGGCCCAATCCGGTTCACTTCTGCACTGGATTCGCAATGTGATCCACGTACGCAAGGCGCATCCGACCTTCGGGCTGGGCGCTATCCGTGTGCTCAAGACCAACCACGAATCCGTACTCGTTTTCACCCGCAACTATGCCGGCTCCGGTTCCATGTTCGGCGACCAGCCAGAAACCGTGATGTGCGTGTTCAGTTTCTCGCACAACCCCGTCGCGTTCACGATCGATGACGTCGACATGGCCGGGACGCGGCTGTACGACCTATTCGGCGGCGCAGTCTTTCCCAGTTTCAGTGAAGACGGCTCACTCACCCTCACGCTCGGGGCGCAGAGTTTTTACTGGCTGCACTGCGGCTGACGGCCTAGGCCGCTCGGCGGGGATGGTGACGAATTCCGCGTGAAGTGTCATTGTCGCGATCGTGCGCACGACGTATCCTTGGCATAAGCAAGCCATCCAAAGCCTGGAGGCCGCTCGTGGCTGAATGGACTAGTGCAGAAGTCGGAGTCGAGGACACTGCGCTGTGCGCCCATTTTCTTGAGGCATTGCCCGTGAACGGCGCCGCCGTTTCGGTTTTCGGCGGCGCCGTGCCCGAAACGATTGTCTGTGCCACCGACCGCCTCGCCGCTCGGCTCGACGAACTACAGTTCGATCTCGGCGAAGGACCACGTTGGGAAGCGGTCCGTACGCGACTTCCCGTTTTGGAACCTCGGGTACGAGAGGTGGAGCATCCGTCGTGGCCGGTCTTCCACACGGCTCTGATGGACACTACGGTCGAAGCGCTCTACGTCTTCCCCCTCACCCTCGGCGCGCTCAACGTCGGCATCGTGGAACTTTACAGCACAACCCCGGGAGCGCTTGATCGCACGGACCACGCAAAAGCATTGGTACTGGCCAACGAGACAGCCTGGAACCTGCTCGACCATCTGCTCCGAGTGCAGGAGGCCGCCACCGGCGAAACGTCGTTGACGTCCACAGACTCTGCGGAGTCCCCCCTGTCGCGTCGGGAAATTCACCAGGCCACCGGTATGGTGCTGGTGCAGATGAACGTCACGCCGACGGATGCCTTGCTGCTACTGCGGGCGCACGCCTTCTCCCACGGTAAAACGGTGCGCGCCATTGCAGGCGATGTGGTCGCACGGCGCCTTCAATTCAGCCCGGAAACCAACTAACTCGAAAATTACTCGATGCAAATTTACTCGGCCAAACTTGACTTGGTTAAACAGACAAATTGTCAGTAGAGGTTCTAGACTTTTCTCATGGTCACTATGGCTCGGGCCTCACTGGTGAGCGCCGCTTTCATGAAGTTGACGGACACTCTCGTGGGCGAATACGACGTTCTCGACGTGCTTCATACTCTGGTCGAGGCGTGCGTCGAAGTACTCGACGCCACCGCGGCCGGCCTGCTGCTGGCCGACCCGAGCGGGGAACTCCAGGTCGTAGCTTCTACGAGCGAAGAGAGCTACCTCGTGGAGGTTCTGCAACAGCGGGCTGGCGCCGGTCCGTGTGTGGATTGCTATCTCACTGGCAAAGTCGTCACTCTGGGCGACATCGGAGCGTGTGAGGACACCTACCCAGATTTTGCGGCCGCCGCTTTGTCTCAGGGATTTCGCTCAGTGCACGCCATTCCGATGCGGGTACGCAATCGGACAATCGGTGCGCTCAACCTATTTCGCTGCGACACCGGCGACGTCACCCCCGAAGACGCCGCGATCGGGCAGGCCATGGCCGATCTCGCGACTATTAGTATTCTGCATGAAAGCACCGTGCGTGAAGACGAGGTCATCAATGAACGGTTGCAGCGCGCACTGACCAGTCGCATTCTGATCGAACAGGCCAAGGGAGTAATCGCCCAGGTCAGCACGGTCAATATGGACGAAGCCTTCAAACGACTGCGAGCGGATGCTCGGGCGAAAAATCACACCATGCGCGAGAGTGCTGAAAACGTCATCAACCGGAGCGTGGACCTCTAATATCACGCTGTGACCCGCGCTCCCTCCCCCGCCAGAGCAGAGCCCCGGCTCGTGCAACGGAACGTGTCGGCGGTCGCCCCTAGGGTGGGGGTATGAGCACTTGGAGCGATCACCTCGCCGTATTCGACCTTGAAACTACCGGCATCGATGTAGAAACGTGTCGCATTGTGTCGGCCACTGTGGCCGTTATCGACGCGAGCGGTACGGCCGTGGAGCGCATCGATTGGCTGGTCGATCCGGGCATAGACATTCCGGCCGGCGCCACCAACGTGCACGGAATCACGACAGAGCATGCTGTGGAGCACGGCCGTATGGCCGCCGAGGCTGTGGCCGAGATCGTCGATGCACTGCGCGGTCATCTGAGCGATGGCCTGCCTATCGTCGCCTACAACGCCCCCTACGATCTCACCCTGCTCGACCGTGAAGCCCTGCGCTACGGCATCGCCCCCCTGATCTCCCCCAGCCCGGTCGTCGATCCCCTCGTCATCGACAAAGCCGTCGACAAGTATCGAAAGGGCAAGCGCACCCTCGAGGTCACGAGCGCGTTCTACGGAGTCAGCCTGGAGGATGCACACGATGCCGGCGCCGATGCGATCGCCGCTGGTCGTGTCGCCCAAGCGATTCACCGGGCGCACGAAGGTGCTCTACCAAACACCCTCGACGAGATGCACGCGCTGCAGGTTACCTGGTATCGCCAGCAGGCCGAAAGCTTTCAGGAGTACATGCGGCGCGGCCGCGATCCCGAGTTTCTGGCCGACACTGCCTGGCCCCAGCGTTGATTCGGTAATTGTTGCTCAGGTAGTCGTTGTCGAGTACTGCTCTTGCAGAGCCAACAAAAAAGCGACCAGCCGAAGCTGGTCGCTTTTCTTGTTTAAAACAAGGTGCTTGCAAAGGTCTGGTGCTATTTGCCGAAGCCCTTGTAACGCGAGTTGAACTTCTCGACGCGGCCGGCGGAGTCCATGATGCGCTGCTTACCCGTGTAGAACGGGTGCGATTCGGAGGAGATTTCCACGTCGATGACCGGGTACGTGGTTCCGTCTTCCCACTCGATGGTCTTCTTGCTGGAGACCGTCGAACGAGTCAGGAAGGTTGCGCCGGAGGCAAGGTCGCGGAAAACGACGGCAGCGTACTCGGGATGAATATCAGACTTCATGAAAATTTCCTTTTGCACTTCTGGTGAACAGACTTGTAACTGGTCACAGTGCTGTTCGATTGTTGGGCACCGCTCGCCGTATACCCAAAAGACGACGACAAGCCGGTTGGCCTGATGGCCAGCCATTCATCCTAGCAGAACTTACTTTGGCTGGAAGTGCCTCGGCGTTGAAGCCTTCGTATTGGAGCGTTCTGTTTAGACAGCGCGCGCTGCGAAGCGGCCGTCGTTCTCGGAGAGTTCAATATTCAGGCCGAACGTTTCGCTCAGAGCCGTCGCGGTGAGTGCCGTGCCGATCGGCCCGGCCGAGACGACCTTGCCGCCGGACAGTAGCAGCACGTGGGTGAATCCGAGTGGAATCTCTTCAACGTGGTGGGTGACCATGATGATGGCCGGCGAGTTGGGCTCCTGGGCGAAGCCGCTAAGAAGTTGCAGAAGCGCTTCCCGAGCGCCGAGGTCGAGGCTCGCAGCTGGCTCGTCGAGTAAGAGAATTTCCGGGTCGGTCATGACTGAACGGGCGATCTGGACCCGTTTCTGTTCTCCGTCGCTCAGGGTGCCGAATTTGCGCTCGGCAAGATGATCGAGATTCCATTCCTGCAATACGCGCTGGGCTCGTCGTTCATCAATGGTTTCATATTCTTCGTTCCACCGGCCGGTTACCGAATAGGCCGCGGTCATGACAACATCGAGGACCTTCTCGTTGGCGGGGACCTTGCGTGCCAGTGCAGTCGAGGCGAACCCGATCCGGGGCCGCAGCTCAAAAACATCCGTTCCGCCAAGCGTCTCATCGAGCACCTCGGCCTGACCGGTCGACGGGTGCATGAAAGCTGCGGCAATCTGTAACAACGTGGTCTTGCCGGCCCCATTCGGGCCAAGGATGACCCACCGTTGGTCGTCGTCGACGCTCCAATTCACTGAGTCGAGGATGGTGGTGCCACCCCGGACGACCGAGACGTCGGTGAAATGCAAAACGTTGACCATACAGCCATGTTATCGGGCGGGGCCGACGCCGAAATACGCCGGGCCCGTCCCCGGAACGAGACCGGCACCCCTCACGGGGTGAGTCAAAGTAGAGACGCGTAGATCTCCCGAGTGCGGGTGGCGATCTGGCTCCAGCCGAACTCGTGTTCGGCGCGCAGGCGGCCAGCACGTCCCATTTCGGCCGCTCGGGCCGGATCGCTCACCACCTCGGTCAGGATGCGGGCCAGGTCAGCGACGAATTGATCGGGATTCAGCGGGGTACCCGTGCCGTCGGTGAGCTGCTCGATCGGCACCAGACGCCCCGTATGACCGTCCGCGACGACCTCGGGGATACCACCGGTTGCGGTACCGACAACTGCCAGCCCACAGGCCATTGCCTCGAGGTTGACGATTCCCAGTGGTTCGTAAATGGACGGGCAGACGAAGACTGTGCCGTGCGTCAGCACCGCGGCGAGTTCTGGCTGGGCAAGGAGTCGGTTGATCCAGACGACCCCCGACCGTTCCCGCTGCAACGCCTCGACGCCAGCGGTCACTTCGGCCAGGATTCCTGGAGTGTCCGGGGCTCCGGCACACAGTACGAGCTGCACCTCTGGCGGCAGCAACGCGGCGGCACGCAACAGGTACGGCAGACCCTTTTGCCTCGTGATGCGACCGACAAATACGACGGACGGCCGCTCAGGGTCGATGCCAAGCTCCCGCACGAAGTCGGCGTCGAGTCTGGGCTTCCAGCGATCAAGGTCAATACCGTTGTACACCGTGTGCACCCGACTCTCATCAAGTGCCGGGTAGCTGCGCAGAATATCGCGCCGCATGCCGTCGCTGACAGCGATCACGGCATCCGCTGCCTCGAAGGCCGTTTTTTCAATCCAGCTCGAGACGCGGTAGCCGCCGCCAAGCTGCTCGGCCTTCCACGGCCGCAGGGGTTCGAGGCTGTGGGCGGTGACGACGTGCGGGATTCCGTGCAGCATCTTCGCGAGGTGCCCGGCCGCATTGGCATACCAGGTGTGTGAGTGCACCAGATCGGAACCAGCGGCGTCCTGGGCCATCTGAAGGTCAACACCGAGGGTACTCAGGGTGGCGTTGGCGCCGGCCAGCTGCGCCGGAACTTCATAGGCGAAGGTGTCGGTATCCGTACGGGGCGCACCGAAGCACCGCACCGACACGTCAATATCTTCGCGAAGAGCTCGCACGAGTTCCATCACGTGAACGCCCGCTCCCCCGTAGATCTCCGGGGGGTATTCCTTGGTCATCAGATCCACTCGCATGCAGCAAAGGTAGCGCACCGGACCCGACGCACATCCCGCCGTGCAACTCGAGCTGTCCGGTTGGCCCTACTCTGTACACATGAAAGCCAAGAAAATCTTTGGAATCGTGCTCGCCGGTGGTGAGGGAAAACGGCTGATGCCGCTGACCGAGGACCGCGCCAAGCCAGCGGTCCCCTTTGGAGGGCATTACCGCCTGGTCGATTTTGCCCTGTCCAACCTGATCAATTCAGGCCTCACCCAGGTCGTTGTGTTGACCCAGTACAAGTCACACAGTCTCGACCGCCACGTCTCCCAGACCTGGCATGTCTCCGGTGGTTTGTCTAACTCGTACATCGCCTCCGTCCCCGCTCAGCAGCGTCTCGGCAAGCGCTGGTTCAGCGGCTCGGCCGACGCGATTCTGCAGAGCCTGAATCTCATTCACGACGAGAAACCCGACATTGTCGTCGTCGTCGGTGCCGACCATGTCTATCGCATGGATTTCAGCCAGATGATCGACGCCCACATCGCGTCTGGCCTGTCGGCCACGGTCGCCGCGATTCGCCAGCCCATCGGCTTGGCCGACCAGTTCGGCGTCATCGAAGTGGATGCCGCCACCCCGGATCGGATCTCCGATTTTCGTGAGAAGCCCAAGGACGCCGTCGGGCTTGCCGACGCCCCCCACGAGGTGTTCGCCTCGATGGGAAACTATGTCTTCAACACCGATGCTCTGATCGAGGCGGTGCTGCGCGATGGTGAGCGTACCGATTCGAGCCATGACATGGGCGGCGACATCATTCCCGATTTTGTCTCCCGCGGCGACGCCGGCGTGTACGACCTCCAGCGCAACGTGGTGCCAGGGTCAACCGATCGCGATCGGTACTACTGGCGCGACGTGGGAACGATCGACTCGTTCTTTGAAGCCCACCAGGACCTTATTTCGGCGCTGCCCGTGTTCAACCTGTACAACCACGAATGGCCGATATTCAGCATGCAGTTGAACTCTCCGCCGGCAAAATTCGTGCGCGACGGCCGGGGCGCTCTCGGCACCATGATCGATTCGATTGTGTCGCTGGGTTGCGTCATTTCCGGCGCTCACATCGAGCGCAGTGTTCTCGGACCGTGGACTGCGATCGGGTCGGCCTGCGAAGTCGTTGACTCGATCGTGTTTGACCGAGTGCAGATTCGACCCGGTGCGATCGTGCGTCGTGCCATTCTCGACAAGGAAGTCATCGTGGAGGCCGGTGCCACGGTCGGTGTCGATCGTGAGCGCGACCTCGCGCGCGGTTTTAGCGTGACCGAATCCGGCATCACCGTCGTCGGCAAGGGCGTGCTCGTTACTCCGTGATCCGCGCTACCGCACCACGCTTTCTGGTCGTACTCGATGCCGACTCGACCCTGATTCAAGATGAAGTGATCGAGCTGCTGGCGGACGCCGCTGGCTCGCGCGATCTCGTCGCCAACGTGACCGAACGCGCTATGCGCGGCGAACTTGATTTCGCCGAAAGCCTGCGCGAGCGAGTTTTGACCCTGGCTGGACTGCCCGACGCCGTTTTCGCCGAGGTCGGTCAGCGCATCCGCCCAACCGAGGGTGTGCAGGAGCTGGTCGCGGGTATTCATGCCGGCGGGGGCGTCGTCGGCGTGGTCTCCGGCGGCTTCCACGAGTTGCTCGACCCCCTCGCGGCCGACCTCGGTGTGGACCATTGGCGTGCCAACCGACTCGAAGTCGAAGCCGGTCGCCTGACCGGACGGGTCCTCGGACCGATTATCGACGCCGAGGCGAAAGCAGTCGCCCTGCGCGAATGGGCGGTACAAAACCGCATCGCCCTGTCGCAGACCATCGCGGTCGGGGACGGCGCCAACGACTTGCGCATGATGGACGCAGCCGGACTCGCCGTCGCGTTCAACGCCAAGCCACAGGTCAAGCGTGAGGCCGACCTCGTGATCGACCGCTGCAACCTCAGTCAGGTACTCCCGTTGCTTGGCTTGCGCGGCTGACAAGGTCCGCGCCGCTTCGCTATCCGCTCAGTGGCCCATTCCCAAGCCGCCATCGACGGGGATAACGGCACCCGAAATGTACCCGGCATCATCACCGGCCAGCCAGGTGACGACACGAGCAACTTCCAACGCGGTGGCAAAGCGGCCGGCCGGAATGTTGCGCTTATAGTCCGCCTGCTGCGCTTCGGGAAGGGCAGCAGTCATATCGGTTTCGATGAAACCTGGAGCGACGACGTTGGCGGTAATGCCGCGAGCACCGAGCTCGCGTGTGATCGAACGGGCCAAGCCGATCAGCCCGCTCTTCGATGCCGAGTAATTCACCTGGCCGGCGGAGCCATAGAGTCCAACAACGCTGGAGATGAGAACGATCCGACCGTAGCGAGCTTTGAGCATGCCCTTGCTCGCCCTTTTGACCACGCGGAACGCCCCGCTGAGGTTCGTGTCGATCACCGACGTGAAGTCATCATCGGACATGCGCATGAGCAGGGTGTCACGGGTAATTCCAGCGTTCGCAACGACGACCTCAACCGGACCGTATGTCGCCTCAATCTCGGTGAACGCGGCGTCGATCGACGCGGCATCGGTCACGTCAGCGCGCACGGTCAGGCTGCCAGCCGGTCCGTGACCAGACCGCGAAGTCACAGCGACGCGGTGGCCCTGGGCGAGAAATTCCTCCGCGATGGCAAAACCGATGCCGCGGTTACCGCCGGTGACGAGCACTGTTCGAGCCGTTGTCATAAAATTCCTCTTCTGTTTACCGAGCTGTGAGCCGCCGGAAGTGAGTTTTACAAAATACCCGGCAGATTCAAGTTTAAGGCGTGCAGGAATCACGCCACACAGTCGTAGGCTGGACACGGCGGATTATTCCCCGCTGACCACCCGCTGACGAACCCGATGGACCCATGAAGCAGCAGTCGATCACCTCGATCCCCGCCTCCCCGGAGGTCGAACGACGCAACCGGATGATCAAGTACTCCATTGCGATGGGTATCCGTATCGTGTGCATCGTGCTCATGCTGTTCGTTCAGGGCTGGTGGCTGCTGCTCTGCGCCATCGGTGCAATCACCCTTCCCTACTTCGCTGTCGTGGTCGCGAACGTGAAGATAGCCCCGCGTGGAGCCGAAGTCTTACGGCCCGGCACCGTCGCACCGTACCGCAACACCGACGATGAGGCTAAGTGAATGCTCGCGCGGCCGCTGAACGCGGTCCGATGATGGGACTGGGCGCTCCCCTGCAAACGTCAACCTGCTCGCGCGCCGACTGCCGGAATGAAGGACGTTGGCGCCTGGATTGGCGCAACCCACGCATCCACTCGACCGATCGCATCAAAACCTGGCTGGCCTGCGACGATCACATCGACTACCTGCGTGAGTTTCTGGCCGCCCGTGATTTTCCCCTCACGGTGAGCACGCTCGGGCTCATCGGGCCAGAGCACGTCGGAGATATGTAATGACGGGCTGGCAGTTCGCTTTCAGCCGACGCTGGGCCGGGTATCTGGCACTGACCATTCTGTTCGCGGCGGTGTGTTCCGGACTCGGCGTCTGGCAACTCGCCCGGCGTGATGAAGCCCTCACCGAGCTGTTCAAGATCGAATCCAATTTTGACTCGAACCCCGTTCCCGTCGCCGAAGCACTCGACGATCTGACGGCATTCGACGAATCCCAGAAGTGGATGCCGGTGGAACTTACCGGCACTTATCTCATCGAGGACGAGATGCTCGCGCGCAACCGCCCCCTCAACGTCAATCCAGGCTTTGAAGTTCTGACCCCGCTCCTGCTTTCCGATAACACGATTTTCATCGTCAACCGCGGCTGGCTGCCGACCGGTCAGGAACAGGATGCTCCCGACACAGTTCCGGCACCGCCGAGCGGTACCGTAACCGTCGTAGCCCGGCTCAAAGCCGCCGAACCCGACCTGCCCGGCCGCACGGCGAGCGGCAACCAGGTTGCGACGATCAACCTCACGACTATTGCCGAGCGGCTCGACGCGCCCACCTACACCGGTGCATACGGTCTCATGGACACGGAAAGTCCCGCCGCAACCGAGAAACGTCCAACCGCTGTCGTCAAACCGGTACGCGACGAGGGCCCCCACCTGTCGTATGCCTTCCAGTGGTTTGTGTTCGGTCTGCTCGCCTTCATCGGCCTCGGCTGGGCACTGCGCGAGGAATACCGCAGCGTGAATGCCGAGGATCCAGAAGAACGCGCACGCGCCGACGAGCGTGCCCGCAAGCGGGCGGCGAAACCGCGCAACGATGCAGAAGTCGAAGACGCCCTGCTCGATCGCCAACTGACCTAAGCCGAACGAAACGTCAGGCGACGTCGCGGCGGTGCTGCGTGCTGACGGCCGAACCCACACTGAGGTTTCCCCCGTGGGCGTCGCCCGCGAGAAGCCTCCGATAGACCTCGAGTAGGGACGCAGCCGACCGGGCCCATTTCAGGCCAAGTGCGTGCTCTCGCGCCGCCAGCGAGAGTTGCCGCGCCCGCTGCGGATCGGTCAGAACCTGAGCGATCGCATTGGCCCACACCAGCGGTTCACGCGACTCCAGCACCACTCCAGTCACCCCGTCCGCAACGGCTTCACGCAGGCCGCCGGATGCTGCGGCGATGACGGGCACGCCGCTCGCTGCAGCTTCGAGGGCAACGAGCCCGTAGGTTTCCGAGTGAGACGGCACGAGCACGAGCCGGGCACCTCGAAACAGGGCCGTCATATTGACCCGGGACTGTGGACCGATCAGCTCAAGCTCATCCGTAAGCCCGACCCGCCCGGCGATCGCCCGCAACTCGTCAACGTAGCCGTGGTAGTCGGCCGACGCCGCACCGGCGATCAGCAAGGTCGGACGAATGGCCGCCGGCACGGCCGCGACGGCGGCAATGGCCAGGTCGAGGCCTTTGAGGGGTTGCAGGCGGGCTGCGACGAGGACGTAGCCGCGGCCGCGGCCGCCGGCGTCTAACGCCAAATCAACAGGCAAGCTCGGCGAGAACATGCTGCTGTCGACACCGGGCGGCACAACGGCGGTACGTTGCACGGCACCACCGAGGCGCCCAGTTATCGTCGCAGCCTCGGACAAACTGATCGCGACGAGTGAATCCGATTCACGCGCCAGATACGCCTCGCCGAGCATCCGTCCCGGTGATTCGGCACGTTCCCCCGCTGAGAGCGGCGTTGACTCGTCGGCAGCGATGCTGTGGAAGCTCTGTACGTGCGGAACGCCCCACCCCCTGGCCACCGGCAAGGCGGCCATGCCGGAAAACCAGTGATGCGAGTGGACAATATCCCACGGCGGTCTCGCCGCCAGCTGGGTCGAAAACTCCTCGATCCAGTCTTCGTGGTCGCCCTTCGGCAGGGCAGTTGCCGGACCGGCGTCAAGAAACTCCAGGGTCACGCCGGGTGCAAGCTCCATTGCTGGCGGCTGAGTGGCCGCCGAACGGCGCGTCAGAATACTCACGGAATGACCGAGGGCCGCAAGAGCTTCCGCTTGATGGCGTACCACGACGTTCATACCGCCAGCGTCACCGGCACCGGGATCCGCACCCGGTGAGGTGTGCAGGCACACCAGCGCGATGCGCAGTGGTTTCGCGAGCGGCAACACGCAGGGTTCCTTTGAATCGGATCCGGCGCGGTACGCCGAATTAGAGAATCAGTTAGGAGAGCTCGATGAGGTCGAGGTAATCCTTGTTCCAGTGGTCTTCTGTACCCTCGGGCATGATCAACACGCGCTCCGGATTGAGAGCCTGCACTGCGCCCTCATCGTGGCTCACGAGCACAACAGCACCGGCGTAGTGCGCGAGTGCGTCAAGAATTTCCTCGCGGCTGGCCGGGTCGAGGTTGTTAGTCGGTTCGTCCAGGAGCAGCACGTTGGCGCCGGAGACGACGATCATGGCCAGGGCAAGACGGGTCTTCTCGCCGCCGGAGAGCACACCGGCCGGCTTGTTCGAGTCGTCGCCGGTGAACAGGAACGAGCCCAGTACCCGACGGGCTTCCATCTCGGTGATGCTGGGCGAGGAAGAAACCATGTTCTCGAGCACGCTGCGCTTGACGTCGATCGTTTCATGTTCCTGCGCGTAGTAACCGATGCGCAGGCCGTGCCCGGGTTCGATCGAGCCGGTATCGGATTCGTCGACACCGGCGAGCATGCGCAGCAGGGTGGTTTTTCCGGCCCCGTTGAGGCCGAGAATGACGACCTTCGATCCGCGGTCGATGGCGAGGTCGACGGCCGTGAAGATCTCGAGCGAACCGTAGCTCTTCGACAGGTCCTTGGCCATGAGCGGCGTACGACCGCAGGGTGCTGGCTCAGGGAACCGCAGCTTGGCGACGCGTTCGACGGCACGCACGGCATCGAGCCCGGAGAGGAGCTTCTCCGCGCGGGCCACCATCTGGTGGGCAGCTGCGGCCTTGCTGGCCTTGGCTCCGAACTTCGCGGCCTGCAACTGCAGAGTTGATGCCTTCTTCTCCGCGTTGGAGCGTTCCTTCTTACGACGGTCGGCATCCGCCGTGCGCTGGAGCAGGTAGTTTTTCCAGTTCATGTTGTAGATGTCGATCATCATGCGGTTCGCATCCAGGTAGAACACCCGGTTGACCGTCTCGCCGACGAGTTCGATGTCGTGGCTGATAATGATACAGCCGCCCTTGTAGTTCTTGACGAACTCGCGCAGCCACGCCACCGAGTCGGCGTCGAGGTGGTTGGTGGGCTCATCGAGGATCATCATCTCGGCGGCCGAAAACAGGATGCGGGCAAGTTCGATGCGACGACGCTGACCACCGGACAGCGTGCTCAGGGCCTGGTCGAGAATATGGTCGGGTAGCTTCAGGTTGCTGGCGATGGACGCGGCTTCGGCCTCGGCGGAGTAGCCGCCGAGGCCATTAAACTCATCCGTCAGGCGTCCGTACTTCTTCATGGCTGCGGCGGCGATCTTGGGATCGGGGTCGGCCATGGCCATGCTGGACTCCTGCATGCCGAGGGCGATGGTGCCGAGGCCGCGGGCATCGAGAATGCGCGTGCGGGCGAGCATGGTTGGGTCTCCGGCGCGAGGGTCCTGCGGAAGGTAGCCGATCTCTCCGGAGTGACTGATCGATCCCTTAGTCGGGTTGGTCTCCCCCGCAAGGGTCTTCGTCAGCGTCGTCTTGCCGGCGCCATTACGGCCGACGAGGCCGATCTTGTCGCCGCTCGCGACGCGGAAGTTGACGCCCTCCATGAGCACGCGGGCTCCAACGCGGATTTCGAGATCTTGCACGTTGAGCACAGCAATAGTCCATTCGAAGAGTTTGTACGGGTAAGAAGTGTGAGTGGGCCAGAGCGGTCCAACTCACTAGTATATTTGCCTTCAGGCTGTGCTTGGCACACGGGCGCCTACAGGAGGGCCGCCAGGAGCGACTTTTCCAGCCAGTTCAGGTAGGCCTCGGTCGACCAGCCGAGCGACAGAACGAGCGAGCGATAGGTCTGTGGATGGGCCAGCGCCCACATCGTCGCCGCCGCCTCGTGGTCGCTCAGTCCCCCGCGCAGGCCGCGCTTCTCGCGCAACGCTGCCGCCACCTCACCGAATCCGTGAAGCCTCGCCGCATCGCGCTTCTGCTCGAACTCCCCCACATCGGGGTCGACCACGGCCGCTTCGCTGACAATGCGCAAGATTCCCGAGGTGCGCTCGTTCACCAGTGCGCTCGACCGGGCCAAAATGCGGATGACCTCGGTTGCCGTGCGCGCCTCGGCAATGCGTTCCCGAGTCGCCCCGGACAACAGCGCCGGCGCCCCCGGTTCGGCGGCCACCCGGTCCAGCACCGCGGCGAGCAGCTCGGCCTTCGACCCCACCGAGTTGTAGATCGTCTGCACCACCACACCGGCCTCTCCCGCGATCGCCGCCACGGAAGTGCCAACATACCCGCGCTCTAGCATCAACCTTCCCGCCGCCATTACGATCTCGGCCCGTGTACTTGCCGCCTGGGCAGCCCGCCGCCGAACCGCCCCGTTCTCCCCGATATCCATGTCATTTAGCATATCATTCTACTCAGTAGAGTCTGCTGCTATTCGTTTATATCTCAGGGGCAGGCACCGCAAAAAGCCCCGGCTGCGGGTGCAGACGGGGCCTTTTGATTGAGCGGTGGGAACCTACATGGCGAAGCCGAGGGCGCGCATCATGTCGCGACCGTCGTCGGTGATCTTTTCGGGACCCCACGGCGGCATCCACACCCAGTTAATGCGGAATTGGTCGACGACCCCGTCCAGAGCCTCAGCCGTCTGCTCCTCGAGTACATCGGTCAGCGGGCAGCCGGCCGAGGTCAGGGTCATGTGGATGATAAGCGCATTGTTCTCGTCGTCCCAGCCGAGGTCGTAGATGAGCCCGAGATCGACGACATTGATGCCGAGCTCCGGGTCCATGACGTCTTTGAGCGCCTCTTCGATTTCATCGAAGCGCGCCGGACTCAGTGTTGAAACCATACGATTAGCCTACGTTCGACGGGACGAGAAAGCGATCATAGCCCTCGTCCTCGAGGCGGTCAGCGAGCTCAGGCCCACCCTGTTCGGCGATACGGCCGTTGACGAAGACATGCACGAAGTCCGGGTGGATGTAGCGCAGGATGCGTGTGTAGTGCGTGATGAGGAGCAATCCGAGGCCGGTGTTGGTCTTGGCGCGGTTGACACCCTCCGACACGATCTTAAGTGCGTCAACGTCGAGTCCCGAGTCGGTCTCGTCGAGCACGGCGAACTTGGGCTTGAGGAGTTCGAGCTGGAGAATCTCGTTGCGCTTCTTTTCACCGCCGGAGAATCCCTCGTTGACGTTGCGCTCAGCGAAAGCCTTGTCCATGCGCAGGTCAGTCATGGCCTGGCGCACATCCTTGATCCACGTGCGGATTGGCGGGGCTTCACCCTCAATGGCAGTCTTGGCGGTGCGCAGGAAGTTGGTGACGGTCACACCAGGAATCTCGACCGGGTACTGCATGGCGAGGAACAGACCCGCGCGAGCACGGGCATCCACTGTCATCTTGAGCACCTCGGCGCCGTCGAGCAGGATGGAGCCGCTCTCGACGTGATACTTGGGGTGGCCAGCAATCGTGTATGCCAGGGTGGACTTGCCCGAACCGTTCGGGCCCATGATGGCGTGGATTTCGCCTTCATTGATGGTGAGGTCGACGCCGCGCAGAATCTGCTTGGTGCCTTGGTCGGTCTCGACGCTGACGTGCAGGTCTTTGATCTCAAGAACAGACATGAATGTCTTATCCCTTTCTAAATTCTTTAAGTTGATGGGGCGGAACTGCCTTATACCGCGACGGTGACGGACGGATCGACGAAGACGAAACCGTCGATGAGTTCAACGTTGTAAACCGGGACCGGGTCGTAGGCCGGCAGAGACAGCGGCTTGCCCGTAGTGAGGGAGAACATCGAACCGTGGGCCCAGCACTCGAGAGTCTGGCCTTCCACGAATCCCTCTGACAGGGAGATGTCACCGTGCGTGCAGGTGTCACCGATGGCGAACACGTCGCCAGCGGCGTCACGCACGAGGGCGATGGCGATCCCGTCGATTTCGACCTTGACGGCCTGGTTTACTTCGAGCTCATCGAGAGCGCAGATCTTCGTTGCGGTCATGCTTACTTGTCGTCCGTTCCAATAAGTTCGGCTTCGATTGCGAGTTGCAACCGAGCTTCAAGTTCGGGGGAACCAATCTGCTGCACGACCTCGGTGAGGAATCCGCGCACGACCAGTCGCCGCGCTTCCTCTTCGGTGATGCCTCGAGCCTGAAGGTAGAACAACTGCTCGTCATCAAATCGTCCAGTGGCGCTGGCGTGACCAGCCCCCACGATGTCGCCGGTCTCAATCTCCAGGTTGGGGATGGAATCGGCACGGGTACCCTCGGTGAGCACGAGGTTGCGGTTCTGTTCGTAGCTATCGGTGCCGGCGGCCTTGTTGCCGATCAGCACATCGCCAATCCAGACCGTGCGGGCATCCTGGCCCTGCAGCGCTCCCTTGTAATTCACGCGGCTGCGGCTCTTCGGCGCGTCGTGAAAAACGTAGACCTGCTGTTCCAGGTGTTGGCCGGCATCCGCGAAGTAGAGTCCGAGGAGTAACGTGTCCGAGCCGGGCCCAGCCAGACGCACCGATGGGTTGACCCGCACAATACTGCCGCCGAGTGAGACAACGACGTGCTTGAGGCGAGCGTCACGGCCGACGGATGCGAAATGGTTGGCGAGGTGAACCGCGGAGTCGTCCCATTCCTGCAACGAGACCACGGTGAGGTTCGCGGACTCGCCGAGAATGATCTCGATGTTTTCGCTGAGTCGAGCCTCGCCCGTGTTCTGCAGGATGATCGTGGCCTGGCTGAACGGCTTGGCCTCGATGATCGTGTGGGCGCCTCTGGCGTTGATGCCGAGTGCCGACCGGGTGACCGTGATTTCCTTGGCTTCTTCACCACTGACCGTGATGGCGAGGGCGTCGTCGAACACCGACCAGGCGTTGGCAGCGGCGCGTTCTTCCGGCAGACCAGCAGTCCCGATGCGGGCATCCGTTCTGGGCACCCACGCAACGGAGATATCCGCTGACGGGGTGGACTCAACCGGGTAGCGGGAGCCGTCGAGGCCACCGGCCGTGAGGTCGGTGAATTTCGCGACGGGCGAGTGCTTCCACACGGCCTCGCGGCCGGTGACGGCCTCGAAGTCGGCCACGTTGACGCTCTTGAAGCGGTCCGAGCGGGTTTGCACCGGCACGTAGCCGAAACGTCCGTCGGAGTGTTCTTTAATTCCGTGCTGGCCGGCCGGCAGAACCGACTCGGCAGCGGGTGTGGATGGTGCGGGCACAGTTTTTGAAGCGCTCTTCGAAAGCGCTGAAGCGGCGGACATTTAGCCGACGGATCCTTCCATGCCCATTTCAATGAGCTTGTTGAGTTCGAGGGCGTACTCCATCGGGAGCTCCCGGGCGATCGGTTCGATGAATCCGCGAACGATCATGGCCATGGCCTCGTCTTCAGGCATACCGCGGCTCATCAGGTAGAACAGCTGCTCTTCGCTGACACGGGAGACGGTGGCCTCGTGGCCGAGCTGTACGTCATCGACACGGATGTCGATGGACGGGTACGTGTCAGAACGCGACTGGGTATCGACCAAGAGAGCGTCGCAACGCACGGTGTTGGCGGAGTGGTGTGCCGAGGCATCCACCCGGACTTCACCGCGGTACCCGCTGCGCCCGCCACCGCGAGCAATGGACTTGGAGACGATAGAGGACTGCGTGTACGGAGCCATGTGGATCATCTTGGCGCCGGCATCCTGGTGCTGCCCGGGGCCGGCGAAGGCCACGGAGAGGGTCTCACCCTTGGCGTGCTCGCCCATCAGGTAGATGGACGGGTACTTCATGGTGACCTTGGAACCGATGTTGCCGTCGATCCATTCCATCGTGGCGCCTTCGCCCGCTGTGGCCCGCTTGGTGACGAGGTTGTAGACGTTGTTCGACCAGTTTTGGATGGTCGTGTAGCGAACGCGAGCGTTCTTCTTCACGACGATCTCGACGACGGCGGAGTGCAGCGAGTCCGACTTGTAGATCGGGGCGGTGCAGCCCTCGATGTAGTGCACGTAGCTGCCCTCGTCGGCGATGATGAGCGTGCGCTCGAACTGGCCCATGTTCTCCGTGTTGATGCGGAAGTAGGCCTGCAGGGGGATCTCCACGTGCACGCCGGGCGGCACGTAAACGAAGGATCCGCCGGACCAGACGGCCGTGTTGAGCGCGGCAAACTTATTGTCGCCGGAGGGAATGATGGTGCCGAAGTACTCCTCGAAGAACTCCGGGTGCTCCTTGAGCGCCGTGTCGGTGTCCATGAAGATGACGCCCTGGGCTGCGAGTTCTTCATTGATCTGGTGGTAGACCACCTCGGACTCGTACTGGGCTGCGACACCGGAGACGAGGCGCTGGCGCTCAGCTTCGGGGATGCCGAGCTTCTCGTAGGTGTTCTTGATGTCGTCGGGCAGGTCTTCCCAGGTCTGGGCCTGCTTCTCCGTGGAACGCACGAAGTACTTGATGTTGTCGAAGTCGATCTCGGAGAGATCGGCGCCCCACGTAGGCATGGGCTTGCGTTCGAACAACTGCAGGGCTTTCAGCCGTCGCTGCAGCATCCAGTCAGGCTCGGATTTCAGGTTCGAGATGTCCGTGACAACCTCGGGGGAAATACCACGACGAGCGGATGCTCCGGCCTTGTCTGAATCGGCCCACCCGAATTCATAGGTGCCAATCCCCTCAAGGTCGGGACGGTCAAGCAGGACATCCGACATAATTACCTCTTCTCTACCCATCACAACCCGGATATTAGTCCGGTCATTCCCGTCCGGCCTCAGTGGAGATCACGGGGAACGGGTTGTGTGGACAGCTACGTTGCGTACCTAGAATATTCATGGGGCCTGGATTCAGCCGAGCCGGTCAGCCTGAGGAAGCGCTGTTTGGTTGCGGTTGCCAACGCGCAATCACCATGACTGCACGAATCATCTCCATGGAAATCCCAATTCTACAGGTTGATCAGCGGGATACGCGTGCTTGCCGGTCGATTCACATTTGCACAGGGCACGATCAGAAGGCACGCGATCATGAGAAAGATAGTGGGAGCAGAACCGGTGAATCCGATATACCAACGGCTACCTAGCGTTATCGACGGTCGAATCCGGGTGATCGCCTGGCTATCACTCGTGACGGAACTTTTGATTGTCGGCACCGGTGGCGCCGTTCGCCTCACCGGCTCGGGACTCGGCTGCCCGACCTGGCCGACCTGCGTGGCCGGATCGCTCGTACCGACGCCGGCGATGGGCCTTCACGGCGTTATTGAATTCGCGAACCGTACGATGACCGGAGTAGTCGGGATTATTGCGATCGCGACCGTCGTTCTCCTTTGGCGCTTGCGTACGGAACGCAAAGATCTGTTCACCATCGCTATAATTCTCGCCGCGGGTGTTCTCGCTCAGGCGCTCGTTGGAGGGGTCACGGTGCTCACCGGACTCAACCCGGTCATCGTCGGTTTCCACTTCACCGTGTCGCTCCTCATGGTCTGCATCGCCACGGTGCTTGTCCATCGGGTCTACCTTGCTCCGGGGCCACGCGTCCTCATCGTGCCTGGTGGCTTCGCCGGGCTGGCGCACGCTACGAGTTTCGCTGTCGCACTGACCGTGATGATGGGTGTGCTGACAACCGCCTCCGGGCCGCATTCCGGTGATGCCGCTGTGCGGCGCACGGGATTCAACGCTGAGCTGCTCGAGCACCTGCATGCCTGGCCGGGCTACGCGACGTTGGTCTTGACGATCGTGCTGCTGGTGGCATCCGTTGGCGGCAAGCTGCCGGTTCGTAGGTTCGTCGTCACCCTGCTGGTGATCGAGCTCGTGCAAATTTTGGTCGGTCTGCTGCAGGCCAACCTGGGACTACCGCCAGTACTGGTCGGCCTGCACATGGTGCTGGCCTGCGTACTCGCCGCAGCGATGACCGCACTCGTGCTGAACCTTAAAGCCCCGACCGAAATCACGCCAGATGCAACGAAATTCACCAGCACGAACGAGGTCAGTAGCAGCCGCGGATAACCTGCGATCGTCCCCCGAGCGCCGCAACTCAGATGGGGCCACGAGCCGATGCCGGGCCGGTATAGACCACCGCTGATGAATTGCCGCGTGGCCCTCCCCCGGCGGTAGCCGCCGGTGTACTCTCCAGACATGCATCTCGCACCGGGAGCCAAGTCGAAACCGCCAGACGACGGCGCGCGCCTCGCCCTGTTCGGTCCGCCGGTCTTCGGTTTCGTGACTCAACCACGCCTTCAGGAACGCGGCTGGAGCTGGTACGGCAACCACGGACACACGCTGGAAGCGCAGGCGCACTACTGGCTGGCCGACCCGACTGGCAATTTCTGGTTCGAGGATTCCCCAGCCGGTCCGGTCGGCATCGCCGAACTGCGCGGATTCGTCTTCACGGACGTACCCGGCTCCACTAATCGCGGGGGCGACCCGATCAGGGATGCCCTGAATCAACACCTGCAATACATAGTAATGAACTACGCCAAGAACCCCTATGACTTCGGGTCGCAATTGTGGGCCGATCGGCACACTCAACAGCAGTCCGAAATTGAACTCGCTCTTGCCCACCGGTCGAACCTGATCGTCGACGACACCGCCCTGCCAGCCATCACGGTAACGGCCTCGGACTTCACTGCCACGGGCATGGCCCTGGCTGGACGAATAGTGACGGTCGTCATCCATTCGGCTGACGTTGCCAAGATCGACTACCGGTTATCCCGTCGGGTCTAACCTCGACCGAGGCAGCACGACGCGCTAAAACGGTAGCAGCGGATCCACTCCCACGGCCACGAACAGCAGCGTCAGGTAGGCAATCGAGCCATGGAAGACGCGCATCGGGGACACGTGCTCGTGCCGAATCGCAAGGCTGTACAGCCGGTGCGTTTCGTAGATAAACCAGCCCCCTGTGACAAGAGCGATACAGGTGTAGAGCACGCCCATGTCGGCGATCGGAATTAGCAGCAACGAGCAGGCGACGGTGGCCCACGCATACAGAATGACCTGGAGGCCCACCTGAGCTCGTCCACGCACGACAGCGAGCATTGGAACGCCAGCGGCCAGGTAGTCGCTGCGGTATTTCATTGACAGCGGCCAATAATGCGGCGGTGTCCACAGGAAGATGATCATAAACAGAATAACCGGCGGCCAGGACAGCTCGCCGGTCACAGCCGCCCAACCAATGAGGACGGGCATACAACCAGCCACACCGCCCCACACGATGTTCTGCGGCGTACGACGCTTGAGAATGATCGTGTAAAAAACGACGTAGAGCAGAATCGCGCCGAACGACAGCGCGGCCGCCAGCCAGTTGGTCAGCAGGCCCAGCCATAAAATGGATGCCGCGCCCAAGGCCCACGCAAAGATCAAGGCTTCCCGGTCGCTGAGTTCTCCGGTGACGAGCGGACGATTTTTAGTTCTCTTCATGAGACGGTCGATGTCACGGTCGAGGTAACAATTGAAAGCACCGGCGGATCCGGCACTGAGCGACCCGCCCACGAGTGTCGCCAGGATCAGCCACAGGCTTGGGATTCCCCGCTCGGCCAGAAGCATCGTGGGCGCGGTGACCACCAGGAGCAACTCGACAACTCGCGGTTTAGTCAGAGAGACATAAGCCTTGAGGGTGCGCTTCAGCGTACGCGGAGTTCTCTCGATGGTCTGAAGTGCGACGTCCATAAATCCTCGAATGCTAGGCAGTTCCTCTAATTCTAGGTCACCCGGTGGCCCGTCACTGCAAATGACAGGTCTCGTCATACCGAGCGTTCGGCACATTCATTGCGTATACTTAATGCGCTCCCCACAGTGAATCAGTAGTTCGGTGAGCCCCCGGGTGGGAGATGGCTGCGTAAGGCAGGCCAACTCGCTGGGGGTGATATTTCGCTTGCAGTCCCGCGTTAGAAAATGCGCGGGTCGGCGGTGCGAGACGGTTGCCGGCACTTGCACAACTATCAAAGGATGGGTTGAGCTCAACCCGCCTTCGCTTCAATGAAGGGTTACGTGACGTGGCAGCTTTCCAATGGAATTCCGTTGACGATCAGGCGGTTGCTACCGCACGCATTCTGGCGGCCGATGCCGTTGAGAAGGTTGGGAATGGGCATCCGGGTACGGCGATGAGCCTCGCTCCGGCCGCGTACCTTCTGTTTCAAAAAGTCATGCGCCGCGATCCGTCCGACAACGAGTGGATCGGTCGCGACCGATTCATTCTCTCCGTCGGCCATAGCTCCCTGACGCAGTACGTACAGCTTTACCTCGGCGGCTACGGCCTCGAGCTCGAAGACCTCAAGGCCCTCCGCACCTGGGGATCGAAGACCCCCGGCCACCCGGAATACGGCCACACCGACGGCGTCGAGATCACCACCGGCCCGCTCGGCCAGGGACTTGCCTCCGCCGTCGGCTTCGCCTACGCGTCCCGCTTCGAGCGTGGCCTGTTCGACCCGGACGCCGCCACCGGCGCCAGCCCCTTCGATCACTTCGTGTACGTCATCGCCGGCGACGGCGACCTGCAGGAAGGCCTGACGAGCGAGGCATCCTCTCTCGCCGGCCACCAGCAGCTCGGCAACCTGATCGCAATTTACGACAGCAACCAGATCTCGATCGAGGACGACACCAATATCGCCTTCACCGAGGACGTCGCCGCGCGCTATGCCGCCTATGACTGGCACGTGCAGACCGTGGACTGGAAGAAGACCGGCTCATACGTCGAAGACGTCGCCGAATTGAATGCGGCCATCGAGGCTGCCCAGAACGAAACCGGCAAGCCCAGCCTGATCATTTTGAAGACGATCATCGGATGGCCAAGCCCGAAGAAGCAGAACACGGGCAAGATCCACGGCTCCGCCCTCGGCGCCGAGGAACTCGCCGGCGTCAAGACCGTTCTCGGCTTCGATCCGGAGAAGACCTTCGATGTCGCCCCCGAAGTCATCGCTCACACCCGGCTGGCCCGGCAACGCGGTGCGACCCAGCACGCGCAGTGGACTGTGCAGTTCGATGCCTGGGCCGCTGCTAATCCCGAGCGCAAGGTTCTGCTCGACCGGGTGCTTTCCGGCGACCTGCCCGACGGCGTGGACGAGGCCCTCCCCGTCTTCCCCGGCGGCACCGCGGTCTCGACCCGTGCAGCCTCCGGCAAGGTGCTCACCGCCCTCGGCGGCGTCATCCCTGAACTCTGGGGCGGCTCGGCCGACCTCGCCGAATCAAACAACACCACCATCGGCGGCGCAGCCTCGTTCATTCCGAGCGAGCACTCCACCGGCGAATGGACCGGCAACTCGTACGGCCGGGTGCTGCACTTCGGCATTCGCGAACACGCCATGGCCGCTATTCTCAATGGAATCGTGCTGCACGGCAACACGCGGCCGTTCGGCGGCACGTTCCTCATCTTCAGCGACTACATGCGCCCCGCCGTGCGCCTCGCGGCACTCATGAAGGCGCCGTCGATCTTCGTCTGGACCCACGATTCCGTCGCACTCGGCGAAGACGGCCCCACCCACCAGCCGATCGAACAGCTCGCCACCCTGCGTGCCATCCCCGGTCTCGACGTGGTACGTCCCGGCGATGCCAACGAAACCGCGTGGGCCTGGAAGACCATTTTGGAACGTCGCAACGGTCCGGCCGGCATCGCCCTCACCCGCCAGAACATTCCGGTGTACGAGCGCGGCGAAGGCGCAGCATCCGCTGAGATCTTCGCCTCGGCGAAGAATGTCGCCCGCGGCGCCTACGTGCTGGCCGAAGCGGCCGGGGGAACCCCGGACGTCATTCTGATCGGAACCGGGTCCGAGGTACAGCTCGCCGTTGACGCCCGCGCCCAGCTGGCCCTCGAAGGCATCAATGCCCGCGTGGTCAGTGCCCCCTGCCTGGAATGGTTCGAGGAGCAGAGCAGCGAGTATCGCGAATCGGTGCTGCCCGCAGCCATCACTGCCAGGGTGTCGGTCGAGGCCGGCCTCGCGCTGACCTGGCGCGGCTACGTCGGCGATGCGGGCCGCAGCATCTCGATCGAACATTTCGGGGCATCCGCTGACTACCAGACGCTGTTCCGCGAATTCGGCATCACCACCGAAGCCGTGGTTGCCGCTGCCAAGGAATCAATTAGCGCAGCTTGATGTTGGCACCCAGTACGGGGTCAGCACCGCACTTGATCAACCTCTCCACACACCGCACGACCCAGCTGCCTGACGGCAGCACGACCAGGAGATTTCAACAATGACAAATTCGACACCCCTCGCCCAGCTGTCCGCAGCCGGCGTCAGTATCTGGCTCGACGACCTCTCCCGCGAACGCATCAACTCCGGCGGGCTCCAGGACCTGATCAAGAACAGCAACGTCGTCGGCGTCACGACCAACCCGACGATCTTCGCTGGCGCCCTGGCCAAGGGCGAGGCGTATTCCGAGCAGGTCGCGACGCTGGCCGCCGCCGGCATGAACGTGACCGACGCTGTCTTCGCCATCACCACCGACGACGTCGCCGCTGCCTGCGATATCTTTCGCCCGGTCTACGACTCGACCAAAGGCCAGGATGGACGCGTCTCGATCGAGGTTGAGCCGAGCCTCGCCCGCGACGCAGCCGGCACGGTCGTCGAAGCCCAGAAGCTGTGGGCCAAGGTCAACCGCCCCAACGCAATGATCAAGATTCCTGCGACGGTCGAAGGTCTCGAAGCCATCACGGCGACGATCGCCCTCGGCATCAGCGTCAACGTGACACTGATCTTCAGCCTCGAGCGTCACCGCCAGGTCATTAACGCCTACCTGGCCGGCCTCGAGCAGGCCAAGGCTGCCGGCATCGATCTTTCTACTATTCACTCCGTCGCCTCGTTCTTCGTCTCGCGCGTGGACTCCGAGATCAACGCTCGCCTTGAAGCGATCGGCACCCCCGAGGCCCTCGCGCTGAAGAGCAAAGCCGGCGTCGCCAATGCCCAGCTTGCCTACCAGGTTTACGAGCAGGCGTTCAGCAGTGAGCGCGCCCTCGGCCTGATCAACGCCGGAGCCACCAAACAACGTCCCCTCTGGGCGTCGACCGGCGTCAAGGATGCCAGCCTTCCCGACACCCTGTACGTCACCGAACTCGTCGCCCCCGAAGTCGTCAACACGATGCCGGAGAAGACCATGCAGGCCACGGCCGACCACGGAGTCATTCCGGCCGACTCGGTTACCGGCTCGTACGCCGCCGCAAACGCGGCACTCGATGCGCTGGCCGCGCAGGGTGTCTCATACGATGACGTCACCCGCCTGCTCGAGGAGGAAGGCCTGTCGAAGTTCGAGGTGTCGTGGAACGAACTGCTCGACACCGTACAGACGGCCCTCACGGCCGCCTCAACTCCCTCGGTCGCGTAATGAGCTTTCGAATCTCGGTGAGCGGTGCCGCAGCCGATGCTGTGCGCGCGACCGTACCGACCCTGATCACAGACTTGGTCGCGTCCGGTATCACTGCCCAGGACCCCGCACTGTGGGGCCAGGCAGTCGAAGCTGAGGCCGCGCTGCGTCTCGGCTGGACGGAATCTGTCACCGTATCCCGCCCGCTCGTGGCCGAGATCGTTGAGCTGCGGGCTGCCCTCCAGGCCCGCGGTGTGACCCAGATCGCCCTCGCCGGAATGGGCGGATCATCGCTCGCTCCCGAGGTCATCACCCGCACCGCCGGAGTGGACCTCACTGTGCTCGACGCGACCGACCCTGGCCAAGTATTGTCCGCATTGAACGACAACCTGGCCGGAACGGCGCTCGTCGTCTCGTCCAAGAGTGGCTCAACGGTTGAAACCGACAGCCAACGCCGCGTGTTCGAACGCGCGTACCGGGACATCGGAATCGACCCGGCCGAACGCATTATCGTCGTGACCGACCCGGGGTCGCCGCTCGAGGCATCCGCTCGGGAAGCTGGCTACCGCGTGTTCAACGCCGACCCCACGGTCGGCGGACGCTACTCGGCGCTGACCGCGTTCGGTCTCGTGCCGTCGGGACTGGCCGGTGTTGACATTGGTGCGCTCCTCGACGAGGCCGAATCCATCTCGCCGGCATTGGCCGTTGACTCCCCCGAGAATCCGGGCCTCGTGCTCGGAGCGGCCATCGCCGCTGCCAGCCCTCGTCGGGACAAGCTCGCCATCGTCTCGGACGGCACTCACATTGTGGGCTTCGCCGACTGGGTCGAACAACTGATCGCCGAATCAACCGGCAAGCTCGGCACCGGCATTCTGCCGGTCGTTCTCGAGCTTGATGCTCCCGAGCTGACCGAGGCGCTGCCGGACCTGCAACTCGTTCGGGTTGTGGCCGACGCCGGCACCGAGCTCTTCGCTGAAACCGGCGACGAGATTCGCGTCAGCGGAACCCTCGGAGCGCAGTTTCTGGTCTGGGAATACGCGACCGTCGTCGCCGGCCGTTTACTCGGTATCAACCCGTTCGACCAACCGGATGTGGAGTCCGCCAAGATCGCTACACGCGGGTTGCTCGATGCCCGCCCCGCGCCGGAGCCGGCCGCCTTCATCGCGGACGGTATCGAAGTGCGTGGCACTCCGCACGTTATCGGTGCGGCGAGCGACCTCGCCTCGGCAATCGACGCGCTGCTCGAAGAACTCGGCCCCGACGGATATGTTGCTGTTCAGGCCTACGTAGACCGGCTGGCCCTGCCGGAACTGGCCGAAATTCGCAACAAACTTGCCGTACTCGCGAAGCGTCCGGTCACGTTCGGCTGGGGACCGCGTTTTCTCCACTCAACCGGGCAGTTCCACAAGGGCGGACCGGCAACGGCCGTGTACCTGCAAATTCTGGCCACGCCGGCGGAGGACCTCGAGATTCCGGAGCGTCCCTTCACCTTCGGTGAGCTCATTCAGGCGCAGGCCAGCGGTGACGCGAGCGTGCTCGCCGAGCACGGGCGCCCGGTGTTGACGTTGACCCTGACGCAACCCAAGCAGAATATCTCCACACTATTCCGGGCTTTGGCCTAGGAAAACCAACAAACCGAACGCCTGATTGGTTCTTCGCGAGCAGCGCTCGACGAGGAATCAATCAGGCGAACCGACTATTCTCTCTGCAGCACCCCGTAGTCTGCATTCTCAACTATCCTGCACTGAACCGTAAAAGGAGCTGCATGTCCCCGGTGGAAATTACCCCGGAGTTTAATCCGCTCAGGTCACCATCCGACTATCGTCTGAACCGTATCGCCGGGCCGTCCAGCCTCGTGATCTTCGGCGTCACCGGTGACCTCGCGCGCAAGAAACTCATGCCCGCGGTCTATGACCTCGCCAATCGCGGCTTACTGCCACCTGGATTCGCCCTCGTCGGGTTTGCCCGCCGAGACTGGGACAACGAAGACTTCATGGAAGTCGTCCATGATGCTGTCAAGGAACATGCCCGCACAGAGTTCAACGAGGATGTTTGGGCGCAGCTGGCCGAAGGCATCCGTTTCGTTTCTGGCACTTTTGACGATGACGAGGCATTTACGCGTCTCAGCCAGACCATTGACGAGTTGGACCGTGAGCGCGGCACGATGGGCAATCACGCGTTCTATCTAGCCATTCCGCCCAAGGCTTTTCCACAGGTGACAGAGCAGCTGCGCCGCTCCGGTCTGGCCGAGCAAAAGAACGGGCAGTGGCGACGTGTCGTCATCGAGAAGCCGTTCGGTAGTGACCTGACCACGGCACGGCAGCTCAACGATGTTGTCGAGTCCGTTTTCCCTCCGGACTCCGTCTTTCGGATCGACCACTACCTCGGCAAGGAGACGGTGCAAAATATTCTTGCGCTGCGCTTCGCGAACGAGATGTTCGAGCCGCTGTGGAACGCCAACCACGTAGAACATGTTCAGATCACCATGGCTGAAGACATCGGCGTGGGAGGTCGGGCCGGCTATTACGACGGTATCGGCGCTGCCCGCGACGTTATCCAGAACCACCTGCTGCAGCTTCTCGCGCTCACGGCCATGGAAGAACCGATCTCCTTCGACGCCGCCGACCTGCGCGCCGAAAAAGAAAAGGTGTTGGCCTCTGTTCGACTCCCCGCCGACCTCGGCCTCGGCACCGCCCGCGGGCAGTATGCCGGTGGCTGGCAGGGCGGAGAGAAGGTCGTCGGTTTCTTGGAGGAAGACGGCATGAACCCGGATTCCGTCACCGAAACCTACGCCGCAATGCGGTTGACAATCGACACCCGACGCTGGGCCGGCGTTCCGTTCTATCTGCGCGCCGGCAAGCGCCTGGGACGTCGCGTGACGGAAATTGCCGTGGTCTTCAAACGTGCACCGCAATACCTGTTCGCACCCGGCCAGACTGCCGAACTCGGCCACAACGCCCTGGTCATTCGAGTGCAGCCCGACGAGGGCGTCACCATCCGTTTTGGCTCGAAGGTTCCCGGTGTCGTCATGCAGGTTCGCGACGTGACCATGGACTTCGGTTACGGGCACGCCTTCACCGAGGCGAGCCCGGAAGCGTACGAGAGGCTCATCCTCGACGTGCTGCTTGGCGACCCGCCGCTGTTCCCCCGGCACGAGGAGGTCGAATTGTCCTGGAAAATTCTCGATCCGATCGAAGAATACTGGGCTACGCAAGGACAGCCAGAGCCCTATCGCCCCGGAACCTGGGGACCCACATCCGCTGACAATCTGCTGGCCCGCGATGGCCGAACCTGGAGGCGACCATGATCGTCGATCTGCCTAACACCACGACCGCAAAAATCTCGAAGGCGCTCGTGCGTATTCGCGAGGAGGGCGGCGCCGTCGCCCTCGGGCGAGTGCTGACTCTCATCATCGCGTCAAATCTCGGACACGAGGAAGAGGCCATCGAAGCGGCCAACGATGCGTCGAGGGAACACCCGATGCGCGTCATCGTCGTGTCAACGCAGGAACACGATACGACTAGTGCCAAGGCGCGGGTTGACGCGGAAATTCGTGTCGGAGGCGACGCCGGTGCGAGCGAGGTCATCGTTCTGCGCGTCTACGGCGAGGCAGCCACCGACCCGGAGAGCCTGGTTACCGGTCTGCTGCTGTCGGATGCCCCTGTTGTCGCCTGGTGGCCGGGAACGGCTCCCGCCGTTCCCGGTGACTCCCCTCTCGGCCGGATCGCCTATCGGCGCATTACGGATGCCTCAGCCCAGTCAGACCCACAGGCGGCGTTACGCCAACTCTGCGGCAGCTATCGTCCAGGCGACACCGACTTCGCCTGGACTCGGCTGACGCTCTGGCGTGCCCAACTCGCCGCGGTTCTGGATCAGCCGCCCTACGAGCCCATCATCGGTATTCAGGTCATTGGCGCCGCGGCGTCCCCCTCAACGACGTTGCTCGCCGCGTGGCTCCAGATGCAGCTGCAGGTGCCCGTGGAGTGCAAGCTGACAACCGGGCCCCTGGCCAATGGTGTGCACGGCGTGCACCTGACGCGCGCGTCGGGAACGATTTCACTCGAACGCGAGATTCCTGATATTGCCACACTTAACCAGCCTGGGCAGCCGCTGCAGGACCTGACGCTCAAGCGGCGCAGCCTGCGGGACTGTCTGGCCGACGAGCTGCGCCGGCTCGATCCCGATGAGCTGTATGGTGAGGTCATCACCCGCGGGTTACCGCAGCTCAATAAAGTGGTGAGCCAGGAGACCGGAGCTTAACAGTGACAAATGACCGACGTGTGCTGCTGCACCAAAACAAGCACGCCCTGGCCGGGTCGGTCGCTGCACGGTTTCTGACCAATATGGTTGACGTTCTGCACGAGCAGGACGAAGCGAATGTCGTGCTCACCGGCGGTTCCGTCGGCATCGCCGTTCTGGCTGCCATTAACGAATCGGCAGCGCGCGACACGATCGACTGGTCCCGGGTGAATTTCTGGTGGGGCGACGATCGTTGGCTGCCGCGCGCCGACCCGGAACGTAATGAGTTGCAAGCCCGCGAGGCGCTCTTAGACCACATTTCGGTGCCACCGGAGAATATTCACGCCTTCGGGGCGTCAGATGATACGGTCGAAGCCGGAACGGATGCGCTCGACGCTGCGGCCGCACGGTACGCGGCGGAGTTACTGGCTCGTGCTCCTGCCGGAGCCCAGTACCCCCGAATCGACGTAACTTTTCTCGGAGTCGGCCCGGACGGGCACATTGCATCGTTGTTCCCACACCGATCGGGTATCCGCGAGCGTGAAGCCAGTGTCATCGCCGTGCGTGATTCCCCCAAGCCGCCGGCCGCCCGATTGTCGTTGACCCGACCCGTGATCAACTCTTCGGATCGCGTCTGGCTGGTGCTGGCGGGATCGGACAAGGCATCGGCGCTCGGACTGGCCCTCGCCGGAGCCAGCCGTGACGAGGTACCCGCCGCAGGAATCAAAGGCCGTTACCGCACCGTGTTCTTCGTTGACAACGACGCAGCAGCTCAGGTGCCCGAAAGCCTCATCGCCCCGGGCTATTAGTTTCTCGCGACCGCGTTACCCGTCACCACCCATCAGCGCGGTCGGGCATAAAAAACACCGGTTCTCGATCAATTGAGAACCGGTGTTTTGCGCTCTCGCGTCAGTTTGTCGGCGACAACTTACCGCGACGAACGCGCAGCTGATTGAGGGCCTCCTCGAGAAGCGACTCTGCTTCTTCTTCGGTACGGCGTTCCTTCACGTAGGCGAGGTGCGTCTTGTACGGCTCGAGCTTGACGACCGAAGGAGGATTCTCCTTGTCGCGCCCGGCCGGCAGCCCCGACGACGGGCAGTCGATGGTTACGGGAATTTCTTCGTCTGGCAAGCTCGCCGCAAA
>NZ_SOHJ01000002.1 GCF_004403185.1 Cryobacterium suzukii
CTCAACTGGACCAGTCCGGCTGGCAAGCACTGCGCCACCGATCCCGCCACCCGCATCGGCCCACCGCGAGAACAGTCCGACACGTCACCACCGCAACCCGGGCCCGCAGTCGAACCGACCCCTCCCGACCCGTGGGCCTCTGCTTGGGACATCGCGGACCCCGACCCCCAACCCTTCTAGCGCGCACCGCCCGGCAGGGTCTTTGCCCTTCCGGCGGAGCCCTGCGTCAGTTTCTCGACTGCTCGCAGACCAGAAAGTTCACGTCGATAGACTGTGCTAACGCTTACCCCTACTCAACCGCATCGACGCGGAAAGGTCTTCTATGCCCCGCACGGATTCGATCGACAGCATCTCGGACGAGAGCACAACAGTGGAGCCGGGTATAAGCGCCGCGGCACCCACTGTCGCATCCCCTGATCGCGACGAAGAAGTATTGCTGCAGCGCGATGGACCGCTCGCACGCATCATCCTGAACCGGCCGCGGGCGCTCAACGCGCTGACCCACGCCATGATCCGTTCCATCGCCGAAGCCCTCACGGAGTGGGCCGACGATCCTGCAGTGCGCACCGTTCTGCTCACCGGAAGTGGAGATCGTGCCTTCTGCGCCGGCGGTGACATCGTTTCGATCTATCGCGATGGCCGCACCGACGCCCAGACCGATACTGGCAGTGACCCCGAAGAGAACGCACGGTTCTGGGCAGACGAGTACAGGCTTAACGCGCAGATCAAGCGGTACTCCAAACCCTTCGTCGCTCTCATGGACCGCATCGTGCTCGGCGGGGGAGTCGGCGTCTCCGGACACGCCGCGCACCGCGTCGTGACCGAACGCACCAAACTCGGCATGCCCGAAACGACCATCGGCTTCGTGCCCGACGTGGGGGGAACATACCTGTATTCGCGTGTCCCCGGCGAACTCGGCACCCACCTCGCCCTCACCGCGGCGACCATGACCGGCGCCGACGCCATCGCCCTCGGACTCGCGGACAGCTTCGTTGACTCGGCCCGGCTCGATTCCCTGGTCGACGCACTGAAACGGATGCCCGCTGCCGAAGCCATCGCCGAACACGCGGCCACGATCGTGCCACCGGGGCCGCTCCTGTTAGAACGCGCCTGGATCGACGAGTGTTACGCCGGAGACGACCTGCCCGAGATCATCGACCGGTTGCAGAAATCATCCGTCGCGGCAGCGCAGGAGGCAGCGACCGCCATTCTGGCCAAATCACCGACCGCGCTCAAAGTCACCCTCGCCTCGCTCCGCCGCGCCCGCGACCTCGGCAGCCTCGAAGAGGTGCTCGAACAGGAATACCGGGTATCCCTGCGCATGGTGGCCGGCCACGACGTGATCGAGGGGATTCGCGCGCAGGTCATCGACAAAGACCGCAATCCCCGGTGGCAGCCGAGCACCCTTGGCGCTGTCAGCGACGCTGACGTTCAAGCGCACTTCGCGCCGCTCGGTGAGGGCGAGCTGCGCTTGCCACGCCCGAAAAACTTCGAACCCACACCGACCACCGAACGAGAGGCCACCACGTGAGCGAGCGCACCCAGACCACTGACGACTCGGATACCTACGCCAACATCCTGCTCGAACGCCACGGCCGCGTCGGCGTCATCACCCTGAACCGACCGAAGGCGCTCAACGCCCTCGACTTCGCCACCATGCAGGACGTCGTCGGTGCCGCCACCCGGCTCGACGCCGACCCCGGGATCGGCGCGATCATCATCACCGGTTCGGAACGCGCCTTCGCAGCCGGCGCCGACATCAAGGAGATGTCGACGATGAGCTACATGGACATGTACTTGAAGGACTGGTTCGCCGGCTGGGACCGGCTCGCCGCCGTGCGCACCCCTGTCATCGCCGCCGTATCCGGCCACGCCCTCGGCGGCGGCTGCGAACTGGCCCTGATCTGCGACTTCATCATCGCCTCCGACACCGCCACCTTCGGCCAGCCCGAGATCAAGCTCGGCGTCATTCCGGGCATGGGCGGGTCCCAGCGCCTCACCCGCGCGGTCGGCAAGGCCAAAGCGATGGAGATGATCCTCACGGGCCGCACCATCGGCGCGGTCGAAGCCGAGCGCGCCGGCCTCGTCGCCCGCATAGTGCCGGCCGCCGACCTCATGGCCGACGCGCTCGCCACCGCCACCGACATCGCCGCGAAATCGGCGCCGATCGCCATGCTCGCCAAGGAGGTCGTGAACGCGGCGTACGAGTCGATGCTCGGCGCCGGCATCCACTTGGAACGACGCCTGTTTCACTCGGTGTTCGCCACCGACGACCAGAGCGAGGGCATGGCCGCCTTTATCGAGAAGAGGCCACCGGTTTTCACGAACCGCTAACGCCCGCTCTTCCAGCTGTACTCGTTCTCGGGCCGTCCCGGCGTGCCGTATCGGGGAGCGCGCAGCACCAGGCCGGTGTCGGCGAGATACTCCAGGTAGCGCCGTGCCGTCACGCGCGACAGTCCAAGCGGCTCCATCAGCTCACTCGCCGACACGGGCGCAGCCTGCGCCTGCAGATACCTGACCACCGGGTTCAGGGTCGATTCGGCCAGCCCCTTGGGCCGGGGAATATCGGTCGGCGCCCGCAGGCTCGCAAAGGCGTGATCGACTGCCGACTGCGTCACGACGGATGCCTGCCCGTTCAGTTCCGCACGAAAGTCCCGGTAACTGGATAATTTTGTCGCGAAGGTCGAATAGGTGAATGGCTTGATCAGATACTGTACGACTCCGGCCGCGATCGCTCCACGCACGTTGTCGAGGTCGCGCACAGCGGTGATCGCGATGATGTCTGTGGCGAGGCCGGCCGCGCGGATGCGCCGACTCACGTCGAGCCCGTGGCTGTCGGGCAGGTTCATGTCCATGAGCACGAGGTCGATCGGGGTTCCGGCCGAGGCGGCGGCTGCGACGCGACGAAAAGCCTCCTGCCCGGTGCCTGCCGTGCCGGCAAGCTCGAAGCCGGCCAGTCGCCCCACATAGACGGCGTGAGCCTCGGCGGCTAGCGGCTCGTCCTCGACAACGAGCACGCGGATGACCGGAAGCGCGGCCTCAGTCATGATTGATCTCCACCGGTCAGGACCGGACGAGTCACGGCCGGAATCGTCACGGTGAAGACGGCGCCTTCGCGCCGCCCGATGGTAAGCGTGCCGCCGAGGCGGGTCACCGCCTGCCGCACCAGAGCCAGACCGAGACCGCGGCCACCGATCGAACGGCCCGGCACCGTGTCGCCTGCTTCGTGAGCGCCGGCATCCTTGGTGCTGAATCCGAGACGAAGCACGTCGTCGATGATGTCGGGGGCCACGCCATGGCCGCTGTCGGCGACCTCGATCACCACGGCCTGCTCGGTAGATGACACCGTGACCGAGACACGACGAGGGTCCGGGCCGGCGTTCGCCGCGTCGAGCGCATTGTCGACCAGGTTGCCGAGCACGGTCACCAGATCCTGAATCGACAGCCCGGACCGGGTGAGCGTGCCCGATGCCGTGACGGTCAGAGCGATTCCCAGCTCATTGGCCTGCGCCGATTTGCCCATGATCAGGGCGCTGATGACCGGTTCATCTACCGAACCGACCATCTCGTCGGCGAGCCGCTGGCTCAGCTCGAGATCTTTCGTGGCGAATTCGAGGGCCTGATCGGTGCGGCCGAGCTCCATCAGCGACACGATCGTGTGCAGGCGGTTGGAGTGCTCGTGGGTTTGCGCCCGCAACGCGTCGGAGAGGGTCTGCATCGACTGCAACTCGCTGCCGAGGTTCTGCAGGTCGGTGTGGTCGCGAATCGTCGCCACGAATCCCATCGGGGTTGACTTGGCCCGAGTCGCCGAGGTCGATGACGCGATCGCGGGCTCCTGGCTGACCACCAGCACCCGCGTACCGGTGACATGAATCTCATCGTGCGCAGTGCGGCCGCTGCGCAGCAACTCGCCGAGGCTCGGGGGCAGGCTCAATTCGGTGAGGGTGGGCGGTCGCTCGTCGCTGCCGGCAGCCGGCCGTGGCGGAATGCCGAGCAGGCGCGACGCCTGATCGTTGTACAGCACGAGATCGCCGTGCAGGTCGACCAGCACAAGCCCCTCACGAACCGAGTGCAGTACCGAATCGTAGTAGACGAATAGTTGTGCGAGGCGCTCCGGTCCCCAGCCCAGGGTCACCCGGCGCAAATAGCGCCCGAGCAGCCAGGTCACCACAGACCCCGACGCGAGCAACCCGAGCGCCAGACCGAGCACCGAGGGCAGCCGGGCGTTCAGGGCGATCGTGATGTGACTCGTCGTGGTGCCCACCGCGACCAGCGCGCGGACGGTGCCGTCGTCATCCGTTACCGGTACCACGGCACGAACGGATGGCCCGAGGGTTCCCGTGCTGATTTCGGTGAAGGCGGTTCCGGACAGAGCGGGCTCGATGGCGCCGATGTAGTCCTTGCCGATCTCGGTGGCGGTGGGGTGGGTCCAGCGGGTGCGGTCCGGGGCCATGATCGTGATGAAGTCGAGCCCGGCATCGGCGCTCAGCTTGAGCGCGTAGGGCTGCAGGGATTCGCTCTGGTCGGCCGACTGGCTCGCCGTGAGCACGAGCGGACTGTCGGCGATGGCGGTGGCGACCGCGAGCATCCGATTGCCGGTCTCGACGTAGCCGCGATCACGCGCGTCGACGAAGAAGGCCGTTCCGACGAAGACCGTGAGCACGACGATGAACAGCGCGTGCGCGAAGAAGAGCCGCCGAGCGATGCTCCATTCTTTACGCACTGCATGCTCCTTCGTGAGCTCGTGAACAATATGACCGCAACCGTGCGCCGATGGTCTGCGTCGACCAGTGTGGAACGAATTGCACCAGCCGGAGCCCGTGGTGGGCCAGGTTAAGCCTAGACATAGGAGTCTGACATGACAGCGACGCCATCAACCCGCAGCAAACTCAACAAGGCCGGCAAACCGAAGAAGAGAATCGACTCCTCGCACTACCTCTACATGGCCGTCATCGTCGCGGTTATTCTGGGTATCGTGGTCGGCTTGGTCTGGGGCGGACCCGAGGGCTTCGCCGTCTCGCTCAAGCCGCTCGGTGACCTGTTCATCGCCCTGATCAAGATGATGATCTCCCCGATCATTTTCTGCACGATCATTCTCGGCATCGGCTCGATCGCCAAGGCCGCCACCGTCGGCAAGATCGGCGGCCTGGCCCTCGGCTACTTTCTGATCATGTCGACCTTTGCACTTGGAATCGGCCTGGTCGTTGGCAACATGATTCACCCGGGCGAGGGCATCAACCTGTCGGATGCCACCTTTGAAGCCACTGAATCGGCCGACACCAAATCGTTCCTGCTCGGGATCGTTCCCGCCACCCTGTTCTCGTCGCTGACCAGCGGCAACATTCTGCAGACGCTGCTCGTGGCACTCATCGCCGGCTTCGCCCTGCAGCGAATGGGCGCGGCCGGCAAGCCGATTCTCGATGGCATCGCGCACGTGCAGGCCCTGGTATTCCGCATCCTGATCATGGTCATGTGGCTCGCCCCGATCGGTGCGTTCGGCGCGATCGCCGCGGTCGTCGGTGCCACCGGAATCCAGGCCGTGATCAGCTTGTTCACGCTCATGGCCGCCTTCTACATCACCTGCATCATCTTCATAGTGGTCATCCTCGGCGGCCTGCTCAAACTGGTCACGGGCGTGAACATCTTCAAGCTCATGCGCTACCTCGGCCGGGAATACCTGCTGATCGTGTCGACCTCGTCGTCTGAAGCCGCCCTGCCACGACTGATCGCAAAGATGGAACACCTCGGAGTCTCCAAGCCCGTCGTCGGTGTCACCGTACCCACCGGCTACTCGTTCAACCTCGACGGCACCGCGATCTACCTCACCATGGCGTCGCTGTTCATCGCCAACGCACTCGGCCAGCCCCTCGCCCTCGGCGAACAGATCGGACTGCTCGTCTTCATGATCATTGCGAGCAAGGGCGCCGCCGGAGTGTCCGGCGCCGGCCTCGCTACCCTGGCCGCTGGCCTGCAGGCCCACGCTCCGCAACTCGTCGGCGGTGTCGGCTTCATCGTTGGCATCGACCGGTTCATGTCCGAAGCCCGCGCGCTGACCAACTTCACCGGCAACGCCGTGGCAACCGTCATGATCGGTTCCTGGACCAAGGAACTCGATCGGGGGCAGCTTGATCGCGTGCTCGACAAGCTCGAACCGTTCGACGAACGCACCATGCTCACTCATGGCCATGTGAGCGCATCCGACAGCCAGCGCACCGCCGAAAAGGCCGCGCAGTCCGCGGTGTTGGAACGCGCCTAGGCAGATAACGCGGGTATTAGACTCGCGCTACGGGTGTCGTCCGGAGGAGTCCTCCCGGGCGGCACCCCCTTTTGTACATTCTTTCGGTGCACCGAAAAGTCGGTATGTTAGGCTCGTGAACGGTCTTACAACCCTTCACCAGGACGCGCACGCGTAGCCACCATTTGAGATGGAACGGCCGCATGCGTATGGTGAGGCGCCGACGGACGTGATCCCATGATCGCCCCAGCCCACGCTGATTCTCGCGTCCGGGCCGCTCGGTGCCTACCCGTCCGACACGAGAGCACAGCGCGTCGTAGACCGTGAGATCGGCTACGGGGGCGTGCACCGGAGAACGCGTGACCGACAGTATTCCTCGTCCAGAATCCATAGCAGTCAAAGCAGATCACCTTTACAAAGCTTTCGGGCGCCGCCCGCACGAAATCGTCAAGAAGCTCAAAGCCGGCAAGAGCCGCGCAGAGATCTCGTCTCTCGGAGTGGCCGCCGTCATTGACGCCTCATTCGAAGTCAAGAAAGGCGAAATCTTCGTCGTCATGGGCCTGTCCGGCTCGGGCAAATCGACTCTCATCCGCATGCTCAACGGACTGTGGGAAACCACCTCCGGCACCGTGACCGTCGGCGGCACCGACATCACGGGTGTTTCCGCCAAGGAACTGCGCGACGTACGTCGCAAGAGCATCTCGATGGTGTTCCAGCACTTCGCCCTGCTGCCGCACCGCACGGTGATCGACAACGTCGCCTACGGCCTTGAAATTCAGGGTATGGGTCGTACGGAACGCCTGGCGAAGGCCCAGACGATCATCGATCTGGTCGGCCTTGCCGGGTGGGCCGACAACCTGCCCTCCGAGCTGTCCGGTGGAATGCAGCAGCGGGTCGGCCTCGGACGTGCCCTCGCCGCCGACACCGACGTGCTGCTCATGGACGAAGCGTTCTCGGCCCTCGACCCGCTCATTCGCCGCGAAATGCAGGAGCAGCTCATCGAGCTGCAGGCCGCACTCGGCAAGACGATCATCTTCATCACGCACGACCTCAACGAGGCCATGTTTCTCGGCGATCGCATCGCCGTCATGCGCGATGGCCGCATCGTGCAGATCGGCACGCCAGAGGAGATCCTCACCGACCCGGCCAACGACTACGTCGCCCAGTTCGTGCAGGATGTTGACCGGGCTCGAGTGCTCACCGCCGCGAGCGTCATGGAACCGGTGCGGTCGGTCATCACGAAGACCGCAGGCCCCCGGGCGGCCCTGCGTACCATGCGCGACCTGCAGACATCCGTCACTTTTGTGCTCAACCGCGACCGCAGCTTCGCCGGTATCGTGCGCGACCGCGATGTACTGAAAATGGTCAAAGCCGGCGAGACCGATCTGCGAAGCATCATTCGTGATGACGCTAAAGCGGTGCTCCCCGAAACCGCCCTGGTCGACCTCGTTGAGCCCTCGGTTGAGAGCGAATTGCCGATTGCCGTCGTCGACGAGAAGAACCGGCTGCTCGGCGTAATTCCTCGAGTGACCCTGCTCGCCGCCATCGGGAACGTCACGACGAATACCGGTCCGCTGCCGGTCGTGATGCCGCCTGCCACCATCTCGGTCAGCCAGATAACCGACATTTTGGGCGATACGGCCGATGACGCACTGTTCAACACCGAAGGAGCGCGCGCATGAACGACTTTCGTCTTCCCCTGGGTTCCGTTGTTGAATCCTTCGTCGATTACATCACCGACACCCTCGGCTTTCTGTTCGTCTTCATTCGGGCCCTCTTCGACGGCGCCTACGAGTCCGTGGAGTTTCTGCTCGGAGCGCCGCCGTTCTGGGCGATCATGCTCGTGCTCGGCGTACTCGCCTTCGGAATTCGTGGCTGGAAATTCGCGGTCGGAACCGTCGTGGGCCTTCTCGTCATCCTGGGCGTCGACCAGTGGGAGAACGCCATGGACACGCTCGCCCTCGTGCTCGTCGCGAGCGTGCTGGCGATTGCGATCAGCGTTCCCCTCGGCATTCTGGCGGCCAAGTCCACGCTCGCCTCGAACATCATCCGCCCGGTACTCGACTTCATGCAGACCATGCCGGCGTTCGTCTACCTCATCCCGGCGCTCATTCTCTTTCGCGTCGGAGTGGTACCCGGCATCGTCGCGACCATCATCTTCGCCATGGCTCCCGGCGTGCGCCTGACCGAGCTCGGCATCCGCAGCGTGGACCAGGAAGTTGTCGAAGCCGGGCAGGCTTTTGGAGCGTCGCCGTGGCGCATCCTGCGTCAGATCCAGCTGCCCCTGGCCACCCCGACCATCATGGCCGGCATCAACCAGGTCATCATGCTCTCGCTCTCTATGGTCGTCATCTCCGGTATGGTCGGCGCGGGCGGCCTCGGCGCGCAGGTCGTGGCAAGCCTCAACCGCATCGACATCGCACTCGGCTTCGAGGCCGGCCTGGCCGTGGTGATCCTCGCAATCTTCCTCGACCGCATTACCGCGTCGCTCGGCAGCGCGGACTCGATGGGCTTCTTCGGCAATATCCGTCGCGTTCTGCGGTCGCGCCGTGCAACCGATGGCTTGGCATCCGGTGCCGGGACCACTCGCGCCCCTCAGCCGGTCGGTGAACCGGCCCGAGTCTGACCGGCGGCAACTCAGATTTACGGATGCATCCGCATCCGTTCCACAGTGCGGCTTTCGCCGTATGCACCAAGCGTCAACCCCAGTCACCACAGCAGGTGGCACGAAAGGAAGACCAATGAAGAACCCCTCCAAATCACGTATCAAGTCGAGCTTCGCACTCGGAGCCGTCAGTATTCTCGCTCTCACCGGCTGCGCCGGTTCCGGTGAGACCGAAACCGTCGGAAACGGCAATGAAGACAAGAAGGACATGTCGATCGCCGTGTTCAACGGCTGGGATGAGGCCATCGCTGCATCCGAGCTATGGAAGGCCATTCTCGATGAGAAGGGCTACAACGTCGAGCTCGAATATGGTGACATCGCACCGGTGTACTCCGGACTGTCGACCGGTGATTACGACCTGAATATGGACGTTTGGCTGCCGGTCACCCACGCGTCCTACCTCGAAAAATACGGCGACGACATCGTCGACCTCGGTGCGTGGAACGAAGAGTCCAAGAACGCCATCGCGGTCAACGCGGATGCCCCGATCGACTCGCTCGAGGAACTCGCGGCCAACGCCGACCTGTTCGGCAACCGCATCGTTGGCATCGAGCCCGGCGCCGGCCTGACCCTCGCGACCACGGACAACGTTATTCCCGGCTACGGCCTCGAGGACATGGAATACCTCACCTCGTCGACGGCGGCCATGCTGACCGAACTACAGACGGCCACCGATAACGGCGAGAACATTGTCGTCACCCTGTGGGAACCGCACTGGGCTTACAACAAGTTCCCGCTGAAGAACCTTGAGGACCCGCAGGGAGCCCTGGGCGGCGTGGAAAGCATCCATTCCTACGCCAGCACCGACTTCAAGACGGACTTCCCGCAGGCGGCGGAGTGGGTCGAGAACTTCGAGATGGACCTCGACACGCTGTACTCGCTTGAGCAGGCCATGTTCGTCGATTACGACGGCCAGGACTACGCACCGGTCATCGCTCAGTGGATCGAAGACAACCAGGAGTACGTGGACGGCCTCACCAGCTAGTCACGGTTTCTGCATGCAGAACGGCCCGCGTCCTTCGACGCGGGCCGTTCTGTCTTACCTCGTGGTGGTTAGGCCGCCTCGAGCTCGCGCACCTGCCGCAGCCAGCCGTCGAAGAGGTCGCCGTTAAAATCGTCAACAGTGCGTAGCTTCAACTCACTCATCTCCGCCGACCCGCTCGCGTTGAGCTTGCCCGAGTCATCGGTGATGGCCTGGCCGCGCCAGAACAACACGGTCACAAAAGTCGGATATGCCTTGAATCCAGCTATCGGCAGGTCATCTTCGAGCCAGACCGGATGCCCGTGCCACAGTTCCGTCGATGTCTCCGGCAGGCCCAGGTCAAACTTGTCGCGGAGCAGCCCGACGACGCTTGCCAGCGGCTCGGCGGGAGCGGCAACATATTCGTCAATGGTCGTCGGCTTGACCGCGGATGCGACGGGTGCCGGAGCGGCGGCCTGGACTTTGTTGGGAGTGGACGTGGTGGGGAGTGTGGATGTCAGGTGAATAGCCTCTTTCGGTGGTCGAACTCACGCCCGGCACGGTGCCGGGCCGTTAGTACCTGATCTCCACACTGTCATGCCGGTGCATCGTGCGGCTGGGCAGACACTCAGGAAACGGTCCTCACTGGGCAAAAAAGAACCGCCCGTCGACCCAAAGATCGACGGGCGGTTCCGGGGGACAGGCTACCCGGCGGGTGTCGCCGCCGTGGCCACAATGTCGACAACGAACACGAGGGTGTCCGTTCCGCTGATTCCGGCACTGTCATTGCCGGCTTCACCATAGCCCTCGGCTGGTGGGAGAACCGCAAGGACCTGAGATCCGACGGTCTGGCCGACGAGCGCAGCCCCGAAGCCCGGAACGACCTGGCTGGTGACAAAGGTTGTCGGTCCGACGGTGGTCCAGGACGAGTCGAACGTTTCGCCGGTGGCCCAGACAACTCCGGTGTATTCGACCGATACGGTGTCACCGTCGGCGACAACGGCGCCATCACCGAGCTTCAAGGTGGCGATCTGTAGTTCAGTCGGTGCCTCGGCGTCGGGAATGGTGATGGTCGGGGCACCGTCTTTGGCGAGTTCAACGGTGGGCAGGCCCGGTACAGCCGGCTGGTCCACCCCGTCAGCCCGGTCGGCCAAGTTCGTGATCGAGACGACGTCGATGACGAATACGACGGAGTCTCCGGCGGCGATTTTAAGCTGCTCAGCGCCGTCTGCGCCGAACGCGTCGCCCGCTGTGCTGACGGTGACGATGCGATCGCCTTCAACAGAACAGTTGACCGCCCGCACCAAACCGGGGAGGAACGTTTCGCCCACCGTGATGGTCTCGCTCGCGCCACTGGTCGGGTACGTCGTCTCCTGTACGGTCGCTCCAGTCGTGCCGTTATACACGGAGAGTGACGCCCCGACCAACGAGCCGCCGGAAGCTTCGGTGGTCCCAGCGCCCTCGATGGCAACCGTGCGCTGGGTGGACGACGGGTCAAGCGGCTCATCAAATTTGACCGTGGGCACGGCACCGAAGTCGCCGGTCACATCGACGGCGTCGGAAACCGCGCCGGGTGCCGTGCATTCGCTGTAGGCAGCGTCGGCGGCAGAAGCCAAATCCGTTGCTTCGGGGGTGTCGCTGCTGCCACAAGCGGTGAGGGCGAGAGTGAGGCCCACAATGGTGAGCAGGGCAGGAATTTTCGACACGGGGCCTCTTTCGAGATCGTAGGTGCGGGCTTCGATATTGGGGTGGCATGAACGGCCAAGTTCTCACTCTGCCACGCTTCGCCTATGAACCGCCTGAGTGGATGCCTCGGCGTGCCGCCCCGGTAAACACCAGTCAGTCGTCGAGGCCGCGGGCGATCAGGGCCTCGCCCAGGGCATCCGCTGCATAGAGCGAGCGCACCACCACCGGAACGGCGATCGACAGGAGGGAGCCCCGCGTGCCGCGTGCCGTGCGGGCCTCGAGCACCTCACGCACGATATCGCTCACCAGGGGAATGCAGCGGATGGTGAGCGCGACGAGGAGTCCCACTCGGTCGGTGTCGATGAACCTGCGGAACGGTCGAAGCAGGTTCTGGAACGCTTCGAGCACGGCGGTGACCGTTGTGGTCATCGTGAACAGGGCCGCGAGGGCCACCGCCACAATCAGCCGGCCCGCCATGAGAGCGGCGATCGTCCAGCCGGAGAGCAATCCCTGGATCGGTACCGCGACGAGCAGAATCAGCACAATCGGGGCGATCTGGGCTGCGGCCGCTCGCACGGGAACGCGGGCCGCCAGAAACAGCAGCGCAACGCCGGCCGCGGCACCGCCGACGACCCACGGATTGGACGACGTTCCGATGAGAACGACGCAGAGCGAGAGCAGAAACAGTTTGAGGAGAGTGGGCGCCCGGTGAATGAGCGAGGTACCGGGGCTGTACAGGCCGATCATTTACCGCTGCTCATTTCAGCAGGGCGAGGTAGGCCGCCAGGGACTGCGCGGGCGCACCGTCGGCGACGACCGTGCCCTCTTCGATCACGATCACGCGGTCGAATTCTTCGACCAGGTGCAGGTGGTGGGTGACGACGATGACCTGCTGGGGGAGTGTCTGCAACAGCTCGCCGATGCGCCGGGCATTTCGAGCGTCGAGCAGGGTCGTCGGTTCGTCGGCAACGATAGTGGCCGGCTCCGCCACGAGTACGGCGGCAAGGGCGAGCAGCTGCTTCTGCCCGCCGGAGAGGCGGTGCGCCGGGTGCTCGGCATGCTCGCTCAAACCGAACTGTTCGAGGGCCGCCGCCGTGCGCTCAGCGATTTCGGCGGGGGAGAGGCCGCGCCGCCGAAGCGTGAAGGCCACGTCTTCCTGCACGGTGGGCATCACGATCTGGTTGTCGGGATTCGTGAAAATGAACCCCACCTTGCGGCGCACCTCGCGGGCATGGCGGGCCACGTTCTGTCCGTCCACCGTGACGGTTCCGCTCGTGGGAGTCACGAGCCCGTTGATCATGCGCACGAGCGTGGATTTGCCCGATCCGTTCGCACCGACGATGCCGATGCGGTGCTCGGTCAGGCTGAGATTCACGTCGCGCAGTACCCTGCGGTCACCGAATGACTGCCCGACCTGGTCGAAGCATATGACGCTCACGCTTGTGGCCGGCGACCCTTCGCGATCAGGCCAGGGTAGGCCTTGTGCACCTGGCGGGCGACGAGCACGGTCACGACGACCTTGATCAGGTCTCCAGGAATGAAGGCGATGTTCAGGCCGAGCGTGGTCCAGAGCGGCAGGCCGAGGTTCAAGGCCATGACCGGAATGCCGATCAGGTAGACCGCGACGATGCCGCCGAGAATCGTGGCACCGAGGGCCAGCCAGAACGGATACTTCGGCAGCAGACGGGCAGTGAGATACCCGGTGACGAAGGCCCCGAACAGCCAGCCGTAGAGGTAGCCGGCCGCTGGGCTCACTGTGAACACGCCGATTCCTCCGCGCGCTCCGGCGAGCAGAGGCAGACCGACCGCCGTGAGAATGAGAAACAACAGCACGGCGAGGGTTCCCTTGCGCGGGCCGAGAATCGCCCCGGCAAACATTACGCCGAGCGATTGCAGGGTGATCGGCACTGGCCCGATGTTGAGCGGGCCGGCCAGTCCGAGCGCAGCGATGAGGGCGGCAAAAATGGCGATCTGGGCCAGGTCGCGGGCGGGCAGAAGGCGCCTCGTCGGGGCGCTCACACGAACGGTTTCGGTCATGGTTTCAAATCTAGATTTCGGTGCCCACCCGCCGCTGAAGAATACCTACAACAAAACACCGTGAACTGTAGAGGTCGTGATTGGGATCACGACCCAGCGGCCACAATGGCATCCGCTGCCCGCACCAGGGCCAGGTGAGAGAGCGCTTGCGGGGTGTTGCCCATCTGGTGACCATCGGTCACGTCGTACTCCTCGGAGAGCAGCCCGACATCGTTCACGAAGCCGACGAGCCGGTCCATGAGCGCATTGGCGTCTTCGAGTCTTCCCGACTTGGCGTATTGCTCGACCAGCCAGAAGGAACAGGCCAGAAACGGATGCTCACCCGGCGGCAGTCCGTCGACCGCGGCGTGGGTGCGGTAACGCAGCAGTAGCCCATCGCGCATGAGGTCGGCCTCGATCGCAGCCACGGTGCCGAGCATACGTGGATCGGTGGGCGCGCAAAAGCCGACCTGCGGGAGTAGGAGAAGAGAGGCATCCACCTCCCCGCTACCGCAGTACTGCATGTAGCTATTTCGCTTCGCGTCAAAGGCGCGAGTCTCGATGTCGGTGCGCACCTCATCGCGCAGGGTCTTCCAGCGGTCGAGCGGACCGTCGAGGCCGCACTCTTCGATGCCCCGCACCGCGCGGTCGAAGGCGGCCCAGACCATCACGCGCGAGTGGGTGAATTCGCGGGGCTGGCCGCGTACCTCCCAAATCCCCTGGTCTGCGCGGCGCCAGTTCTTCTCGAGAAAGCTCATGAGGGCGCGCTGTAGCGGCCAGGAGAACTCGTTCTCGCGCACGCCCGCAGCACGGGCGGCATGGAGGGCCACCATCACCTCACCGATCACGTCCGATTGGAACTGGTCGACCGCGCCGTTTCCAACGCGCACGGGGGAGGAGCCCTTATAACCGGTTAGGCGGGTCAGTTCACGCTCGGGGAGGTAGCGCTCGCCGGAGAGACCGTACATGATCTGCACATCGTTGGGGTCGCCGGCAATGGCGCGCAGCAGCCAGGCGCGCCAGCCGTCGGCCTCCACCTCGTAGCCGTGGCTGAGTAGGACCTCGAGCGTGAGCGAGGCGTCGCGCAACCAGACGTAGCGGTAGTCCCAGTTACGGGTGCCGCCGATCTGCTCCGGCAGCGACGTCGTCGCGGCCGCCACGATGCCGCCGGTTCGCTCATGCGTCAGCGCACGCAGGACGAGCAGCGAACGAACCACCTGGGCGCGCAAGGGTCCCTGATGGCTGCAACACGACGCCCATTTCTGCCACCAGGCGCAGGTCGCGGCGTGGACAGCATCAATGTCGATGGCGGGTGGAGTGTCGCGGTGCGAGGGGTACCAAGTCATTTGCGCGTCGATCGTGTCGCCGGTCGTGACGTCGAAATGGGACACGTGGCGGTGGTCGGCGGCGCGCAGGGCAGGTCCGCGCACCACGATGGCGTCGGGCCCGGCGATCGCGACGAGGCCGTGTACCGGCTCGCCCTCGAGTTGGCGCACCCACGGCATCGTCGTGGCATAGCCAAAGCGGATGCGCAGATCCTGGGTCATGTGCACCGTACCGCTGATGCCGCGCACCCGGCGCACCAGGTCGGCCCGGCCGTCGCCGTGCGGCATGAAGTCGAGTACCTCGACTTGGCCGGTGGGTGTGGTCCACACCGTCGACAGCACGAAGGTATCGCCCTGATAGCTGCGAGTGGCGGTGGCTCCCTTGTCGGCCGGGGCCAGTAGCCAACGACCGTCGTTCTCATCGCCGAGGAGCGCCCCGAACATTGAGGCGGAGTCGTAGCGCGGCAGGCACAGCCAGTCGATGCTGCCGTCTAGACCCACGAGCGCCGCCGAGTGGCAATCGCTGATGAGCGCATAGTCCTCGATATTGAGTGCCATCAGGCCATACTGTCAGCACCAGGGTGAGAATTGGCCGACGATCGGGCGCCGACGTCGCCGCCGTTGCGGTCAGGCGACGAGGCGGGCCGAAGCGAGCGTGGCGGAGGCCTTGTCGATCCAGGCAGCGGATGCTGCAGCCAGATCGTCATCGCTCGTTTCGACCAACATGGCTTCGGTGAGCGTGGCGTGGACCGGGGCAGTGCTGGCTGGGGCGGCGTCGATTGGTGCAGCGTCCCGTGCTGGGATTTGGCTTCCGGCCGGTTCGCTCCAGGTTGTGATTGGTGCGGGCGACCAGGACAGAGCGGTCGGCTCACCACTACTCTCGCCGCGCAAAGCGGCTTGTTCGGTGGTGATCGCTTCGGTCAGCTCGGTCGCGATCTCTCTGGCCTTCAACCCGTGAAAAATGACTTCGGTGTCGTCCGCGCTGCGGGCCACGAGCGTCCAGGCGCCGTGCTCACCGACCAGCGCCCTGAGCTTGTCGTGCAGCAGCTCGAAGATCTGTTCGTCGCGGAGTACCGGGGCGGAGGCGACGCTCAGCGCCGCATTCGCGGCCAAACGTCGGCGTCGACGACCAAACATGAAAGCCCCTTTCCGGTGCGCGTGTGCAGTTGAAATGAGCCACTCTGTTCATTTTCGGTGACAAGTCGTCGACTTACCGGGGGACACGCCGCCGAACACGCCGATTGGGGGTTGAATTCAGCTCTCGACTTGACGTTTATTCGCGTCTTCGATGACCGTGCCGACGGCGACGGCGGCGCTCAGGCCCCACCCGAGCCACAGCATCACCAGGCGCCAGTCCCGCGGGCCGTGCCGCGTGGCCTGTACGGTGTTCCACCCACCGGCGATAACGCCGATCATTGCGCTGCTGAACAAGAACTTTCGCATGTGTTCCTCCGGCATCAGGTTACCCGGGAATAGGCGTGGCCCGACTGGTAACCTTGGAACTGCCACACAGGTGTGCACCTCGGGTGTACCCGGAACGGATGATCCATTACAACTTCAGCCGAACCCACACGGTCCCAGATCGAGCCGCCCCCGGTAGAGCCCGCGCATGCCCCGGCCGGCACGTACACTTTCGTCGTCGTCTCCAACCGGCTGCCGGTGGATTACGAAGAAGCCGAGGGCGGCGCCGTCACCTGGCGTACCTCGCCCGGCGGACTGGTCACCGCGCTCGAACCGCTGATGCGTTCCTCGCACGGAGCCTGGGTCGGCTGGCCGGGCGTCGCCGACCGCGATTTCGAACCGTTCGAAAATGATGGGATCTCGCTCGTGCCGGTGAGGCTCGATGAAGCCGACATTGAGAACTATTACGAGGGCTTCTCCAACGACACACTCTGGCCGCTGTACCACGACGTTATTGCTCCGCCAAGCTTTCACCGCGAAACGTGGGAAGCGTATATTGCCGTCAACCGTCGATTCGCGGCGGCGGCTGCCGCGGTCGCTGCCCCGGGGGCAACGGTCTGGGTTCACGATTACCAGCTGCAGCTCGTGCCGCGCATGCTGCGCGAAGCCCGACCCGACCTCGTCATCGGCTTCTTCAATCACATTCCCTTTCCGCCATATGGAATCTATGCGCAGCTGCCCTGGCGCAAACAAATTCTGCACGGGCTGCTCGGTGCTGACGTCATCGGCTTTCAGCGGAGTGCAGACGCCGGTAACTTTTCGCAGGCGGTACGTCGCCTCTACGGCTACCCCACCCGCGGCGTGGTCATCGACGTGCCGACCGGTGAAAACGGGGAGTCGCGCCGCGTCATCGCCAAGCACTTTCCCATCTCGATCGACTCCGCTGGCTACGAAGAGCTAGCGCGGCGACCCGATATTCAAGCCAGAGCTCGCCAAATTCGCGCAGACCTGGGCAACCCCAAAACACTGATGCTCGGCGTCGACCGGCTCGACTACACCAAGGGCATCGGCCACCGTATCAAGGCCTTTGGTGAGCTGCTCGCCGACGGTCGGTTGAGCGTCGAAGACGTCACCCTGGTGCAGGTCGCCAGCCCGTCACGCGAACGCGTCAGTACCTATATGGCCCTGCGCGACGAGATCGAGCTCGCCGTCGGCCGGCTCAACGGCGATTTCTCCACTATCAGTCACACCGCCATCAGCTACCACCACCACAGCTATCCGCGCGAAGAGATGGTCGCGATGTACCTCGCCGCCGACGTCATGCTCGTCACCGCCTTGCGCGACGGCATGAACCTTGTCGCCAAAGAGTACGTGGCCGCGCGCTTCGACGTTGACGGAGTGCTCGTGTTGAGCGAGTTCGCCGGCGCCGCCGATGAACTCAAACAGGCGATTCTCATTAATCCGCACGACATTGACGGCACGAAGGACGCCATCGTGCGGGCGGTGGAGATGCCCAAACGGGAGCGTTCGCGGCGCATGCGGTCTCTGCGACGCAAAGTCGCCGAAAACGATGTCGCCGTTTGGTCGGCTTCCTTTCTCAGAGCGCTCACCGGTGGAGCCGCCGTGCCAGCCGGAATTCCCGACGACCTCGACCTGGCCCTGCACAGCATCGCCGGCGCCAAGAACCTGCTCATTGCCCTCGACTTCGACGGTACCCTGGCACCCCACGTCGACCATCCCGAAGATGCCCGCGCCATCGCCGGCACGAGGGAAGCCGTGCAGGCTCTGCTTGACCTGCCGGGCGTGCGAGTCGCCCTCGTTTCCGGACGAGCCCTGGTTAGCCTGCAACACGTCGCCCAGCCGCAGAGCTCGGTGCTCCTCACCGGCTCGCACGGCATCGAGGTGCAGCTGGATACCCCCGAGATCGAGCTCAACCTGCTCTCCACCGAACTCGAGCAACTCGATACGCTCGCCCGGGTGCTCGAGAGCATTTCCGGCGGGATCGCCGGCACCACCATTGAGCGCAAGCCCGCGGGCCTGGCCCTGCACACTCGCCTCGCAACCGAGGAAGACGGCCAGAAGGCCGAGCGTCAAGCGCGTGAGCAACTGGGCGATCAGCTGCCAGCATTGACCGTTCGAGAAGGTAAGAACGTACTCGAATTCTCGGTGCGCTCGAGCACCAAGGGCGACGCCGTCACCAAGTTGCGCCAATACACCGGCGCCGATCGCGTGTTTTACGCCGGCGACGACGTGACCGACGAGGATGCCTTCGGGGCTCTGCGCGACGATGACGTCGGGCTCAAAATCGGGCAGGGTGCCACCCTCGCCGGTTACCGGGTACGCAGCCCGCACGAGGTCACCCAGGTTCTGGCGCGCATCGCCGCCCTGCGGGCAGGGCAGGCGCAGTGAGCGATTCGCTCAGGCCCAGGGACTGAATCGCGGGTGCCTGCCGAGGTTCTAGACTCGGAAGCATGTCTGAGATCGATGTGAAACCCCGTAGCCGCGACGTCACCGATGGGATCGAGGCCACAACATCTCGTGGCATGCTCCGTGCTGTCGGCATGGGCGACGCCGACTGGGACAAGCCCCAGATCGGTATTGCGAGCTCGTGGAACGAGATCACACCGTGCAATCTGTCGCTCGACCGCCTGGCTCAGGCCGCTAAGGAGGGCGTGCACTCCGGCGGCGGCTACCCGCTGCAGTTCGGCACCATCTCCGTCTCCGACGGCATTTCGATGGGTCACGAGGGCATGCACTTCTCCCTCGTCTCCCGTGAGGTCATCGCTGACTCGGTCGAGGTTGTCATGCAGGCCGAGCGTCTCGACGGCAGCGTGCTGCTCGCCGGCTGCGACAAGTCGCTGCCGGGCATGCTCATGGCCGCCGCCCGCCTCGACCTCGCGAGCGTGTTCCTCTACGCCGGATCGATCGCGCCGGGCTGGGTCAAACTTTCCGATGGCACCGAAAAAGACATCACTATCATCGACTCGTTCGAAGCCGTCGGCGCGGTCAAAGCCGGACGCATGAGCGAAGCGGATGCCAAGCGTATCGAGTGCGCGTTCGCTCCCGGCGAGGGCGCCTGCGGCGGCATGTACACCGCGAACACCATGGCCAGCGTCGCGGAAGCCCTCGGAATGAGCCTGCCTGGCTCGGCGAGCCCGGCATCCGCTGATCGTCGCCGCGACTATTTCGCCCACCGCTCGGGCGAAGCCGTGGTCAACATGCTGCGCCTGGGCATCACCGCCCGCGACATTCTCACCCGCAAGGCATTCGAGAACGCCATTGCCGTGGCGATGGCCTTCGGTGGCTCGACCAACGTCGTGCTGCACCTGCTCGCCATCGCCCGTGAGGCCGAGGTCGAGCTCACCCTCGATGACTTCAACCGCATCGGCGACCAGGTTCCGCACATCGGCGACCTCAAGCCCTTCGGCAAGTACGTCATGAACGATGTCGACCGCCAGGGTGGTGTTCCCGTCGTCATGCGCGCGCTACTCGAAGCCGGTCTCATTCACGGCGACGCACTCACCGTGACCGGTAAGACCGTGGCCGAGAACCTCGCCGAGATCGACCCGCCCGACCTCGACGGAGAGGTACTGCGTACCCTCGACAACCCCATTCACAAGAGCGGTGGCATCACCATCCTCAAGGGCACCTTTGCCCCCGAGGGCGCCGTCGTGAAGACCGCCGGCTTCGACGCCGCCGTCTTCGAGGGACCGGCACGGGTGTTCGAGCGGGAACGCGCGGCGATGGATGCCCTGACCGAAGGCAAGATCTACAAGGGTGACGTAGTCATCATTCGCTATGAAGGCCCCAAGGGCGGGCCGGGAATGCGCGAGATGCTCTCGATCACCGCCGCCATCAAGGGCGCAGGGCTCGGCTCCGATGTACTACTGTTAACGGACGGTCGATTCTCAGGCGGCACAACCGGACTGTGCATCGGCCACATAGCACCCGAAGCGGTGGACGCAGGTCCAATCGCCTTCGTGCGCGATGGGGATCTGATACGGGTCGATATCGCAGCTCGCACGCTTGACCTACTGGTCGCACCTGCAGAGCTGGCCGCCCGCCGAGAAGGCTGGGCGCCTCTTCCCCCGCGCTATACCCGTGGCGTCCTCGCCAAGTACGCCAAGCTCGTGCACTCAGCCGCCGAAGGCGCCATCACCGGCTAAAGCACCGGGTGATCTCGCGCACGGGTAAGCCCAAACCGACCGATTCGAAGTAGGGATTCAACGACCATGACCACGGAACCCACTCCCGTGCCTTCAGCTCCGGCGTCCACAGAGCCGGAGATGCTCACCGGCTCGGGTGCAATCATTCGCACCCTCGAACTGCTCGGCGTCACCGACGTCTTCGGCATTCCCGGCGGTGCCGTCATTCCCCTCTATGACGAGCTCATGACCCAGGACAAAATCCGCCACATTCTGGTGCGCCACGAACAGGGCGCCGGCCACGCGGCCGAGGGCTACGCCTCCGCCACTGGTCGGGTCGGCGTTGCCATCGCAACGAGTGGCCCTGGCGCTACCAACCTCGTCACCGCCATAGCGGATGCCTACATGGACTCGGTGCCGCTGCTCGCGATCACCGGCCAGGTGTTCTCCACCTCGATGGGAACGGACGCCTTCCAGGAGGCCGACATCATCGGCATCACCATGCCGATCACCAAGCATTCCTTCCTCGCTCGTCGCGCCGAAGAGATTCCGGCCGCGATCGCCTCGGCGTACCACATCGCCTCCACCGGCCGTCCAGGTCCGGTGCTCGTCGACATCACCAAGGATGCCCAGCAGAACCTGGCGCCGTTCATCTGGCCGCCCAAACTCGACCTGCCGGGTTATCGGCCGATCGTCAAGGCCCACGGCAAGCAGGTGCAAGCCGCGGCCCAGCTGCTGCTGGCCGCGAAGAAGCCCGTGCTCTACGTCGGTGGCGGCGTCATCCGAGCCGGCGCCTCGCCCGAACTGCTCGAGCTCGCTGAGTCGACCGGTGCACCGGTCGTGACGACACTGATGGCTCGTGGCGCCTTTCCCGACTCGCACCCGCAGCACCTCGGCATGCCGGGCATGCACGGCACGGTCCCGGCCGTGCTCGCGCTGCAGGAGAGCGACCTCATCATCTCGCTCGGAGCACGCTTCGACGACCGGGTGACCGGAAAGATCAGCGAATTCGCGCCCAACGCGAAGATCGTGCACGTCGACGTCGACCCGGCCGAGATCTCCAAGATCCGAACGGCCGATGTACCCATCGTCGGAGACGCCAAGGACGTCATCGCGGACCTCATCCTGGCCTATGCGGATGCCGCCAAGGGCGCAACATCCGACGTCTCCGTGCCCGCCACGGCCGAGTGGTGGACCTACCTGCACGGCCTGAAGGAAGAGTTCCCGCTCGGCTTCACCGAACCGACCGACGGCCTGCTTGCCCCGCAGTACGTGATCCAGCGCATCGGCGAGCTCACCGGCCCCGAGGCCGTCTACGCGGCCGGCGTCGGCCAGCACCAGATGTGGGCGGCGCAGTTCATCAAGTACGAACGCCCCAACTCCTGGCTCAACTCCGGCGGCGCCGGCACCATGGGCTATTCCGTTCCGGCCGCCATGGGCGCCAAGGTCGCCGAACCCGACCGGGTCGTCTGGTCGATCGACGGAGATGGCTGTTTCCAGATGACCAATCAGGAACTCGCCACCTGCACGATCAACAAGATCCCGATCAAGGTCGCGATCATCAACAATTCGTCGCTCGGCATGGTGCGCCAATGGCAGTCGCTGTTCTACGACGGACGCCACTCCTTCACCGACCTCAACACCGGTCATGGAACCGCCATGGTGCCCGACTTCGTCAAAATGGCGGATGCCTATGGCGCGCTGGGCATTCGGGTCACCAGCAAGGACCAGGTCGATGACGCCATCAAACTGGCCCTCGCCACCAACGACCGCCCGGTCGTCATCGACTTCATCGTGAGCCCCGGCGCCATGGTCTGGCCGATGGTTCCGCAGGGAGTCAGCAATAGTTTCGTTCAGTACGCCAAAGACCACGCACCGACCTGGGGAGACGAATAACCGTGACGAGCCACGTTCTGAGTCTGCTCGTCGAGGACAAGCCCGGCCTGCTCACGCGCGTCGCCGGCCTGTTCGCACGTCGAGGTTTCAACATTGAAAGCCTGGCCGTTGGCCACAGCGAGATCCCCGGCCTGTCCCGCATCACGATCCTCGTCGATGTCGAAGACGTACCGCTCGAGCAGGTGACCAAACAGCTGAACAAGCTCATCAACGTCATTAAGATCGTCGAGCTCGACGTGGCCCAGTCGGTGCAGCGCGAACACCTGCTGATCAAGGTCAAGGTCGATAACACGACCCGGTCACAGGTGCTCGAAGCGGTCAATCTGTTCCGCGCGAGCGTCGTCGACGTGGCCACCGACGCCGTCGTGATCGAGGTCACCGGCGACAGCGGCAAGACCCAGGCGTTGTTGCGGGTGCTCGAACCGTTCGGCATTCGGGAGCTGGCCCAGTCCGGCCTGCTCGCCATCGGCCGCGGCTCCAAGTCGATCACCGAGCGAGTTTTCAAAAACTAACGTTTTCAGCTTTTCTAACAATCAATTCACGAGGAGAGATACACATTGTCTGAGATTTTCTACGACAAAGACGCCGACCTGTCGATCATCCAGAGCAAAAAGGTGGCCGTTATCGGCTACGGCTCGCAGGGTCACGCCCACGCGCAGAACCTGCGCGACTCCGGCGTAGAGGTCAGGGTCGGCTTGAAGGACGGCTCCAAGAGCAAGGCCAAGGCCGAAGAAGCCGGCTTCACCGTGCTGTCCACAGCGGATGCCGCGGCCTGGGCCGACGTCATCGTCATCCTCGCTCCCGACCAGGTGCAGCGTCACCTGTACAAGGACGACGTGCTTCCGAACCTGACCGCTGGTAAGGCCCTCGTCTTTGGACACGGATTCAACATTCGCTTTGGTTACATCGAAGCTCCCGATGGCGTCGACGTCATCATGGTCGCCCCCAAGGGACCTGGACACACCGTGCGCCGCGAATTCGAAGCCGGTCGCGGCGTTCCCGTGATCGTCGCCGTCGAGAAGGATGCCTCTGGCAACGCCTGGCCGCTGACGCTCAGCTACGCCAAGGCGATCGGTGGCCTGCGCGCCGCCGGCATCAAAACCACCTTCACCGAAGAAACCGAAACCGACCTGTTCGGCGAGCAGGCTGTACTCTGCGGTGGCACGTCGCAGCTGATCCAGTACGGCTTCGAGGTTCTCACCGAGGCCGGCTACCAGCCGCAGGTTGCCTACTTCGAGGTGCTGCACGAGCTCAAGCTCATCGTCGACCTCATGTGGGAGGGCGGCATCGCCAAGCAGCGTTGGAGCGTTTCCGACACTGCAGAATACGGCGACTATGTCTCGGGTCCGCGCGTTATCGACCCGAGCGTCAAGGAGAACATGAAGGCCGTTCTCGCCGACATCCAGAGCGGCGCATTCGCCGAGCGCTTCATCGCCGACCAGGACAACGGCGGAGTCGAGTTCCTCGCCCTGCGCAAGAAGGGCGAAGAGCACCCGATCGAGGCCACCGGCCGCAGCCTGCGCAAGCTCTTCGCGTGGAACGCGTCGACCGACGACGACTACACCGACGGATCGGTCTCGCGCTAAGCATCCGCTGAATGCGATTCGCCTGACGAAGGGGCCCTCGTTCGCGAGGGTCCCTTCGTGCGTTACAGCGGAAAGGCCGGAGGTTATGGCTGTCAACAGCATGAGCACACGCGCCTCAGGCGTGTGGCGGCGCCGCAGCGCGACGGCAGCCATGGTCGGCGTGCTGCTCTACGTACTCATCGACGTCGTACTGCAGTTTCTGCCACCCCACTACAGCCCGATCAGCGACGCCGAGAGCAATCTCGCGGTCGGTCCCTACGGCTGGGTGATGAACCTCAATTTTCTGGGCCGCGCGGTCACATCGGGTGCCGCCGTCAGCGCACTCTACGCTACGGCGCGCACACGCTATCCAGCCAGCAAGCCCTCGCCCCGCCTTCTGGGCGCTGGCCTGGCACTGTTCGCGCTTGGCGGTGTCTGCTCGGGTGTGCTCGCCTTCTTCCCCACCGATGTGATGACTGCGGGAAACGGCGCGGTAGCGGGCACGGCCGGTCACGGCGTGGTCGCCGTGACAACGGCCGGTACCATCCACCTCGTCGTGGCCACCGTGGGCTTTGTCGTCGCCCTGATCGCGATTGTGCTGCTCACCGCCTGGCTCTATCGGAGCGCATTTCTGCCCGAGGTTCGGGGACTGGCGCTCGCCTTCACCACCCTCGCCGTGCTGGGCTTGCTCTTTCTCGGACTCACCCTCACCGTGCAGCCCGCGCTGTTCGGGCTCGCCGAGCGGGTCTGTCTCCTCGGCATTCTGGGCTGGACTTATTCGGTTGCCGTGGGCATCCGTCGTCTCGATTAGCCCAGCGCGGAAGGGCGCGCAAACGCCGTCAGGCTTCGGCTGAACCACAACATTCCACCTGCCTCGACCGTCACTCCCTGACCCTGCACGTAGACTTGCACCACGTTGGGGGCGAGAACGTCGCTTTCATCAGGTCCTGTGCCCGGATGCACAGCTTTGCCGCAGCGTAGCGGGCGTCTGACGCCAGATAAGCCACGCGCTGGGGGGCCATCCGTTTCACTCGCGTAAGGCCGGCACCACCATGACCTCAGGCAAATACACCGACGACGACAAGCTGGTCGTACCGACACCGCCAATCGATGGCCCACTGCCCAAGTGGAAAATCGTCGGCCCCGGCCTCGTCGTGGCCGCCACCGGTGTGGGAGCGGCCGACATGGTCGCTACCCTCGTGGCCGGCTCGCGCTACGGCTACGCCCTGCTCTGGGCGGTCATTCTCGGCGTGATCCTCAAGATCGTGCTGGTCGAGGGCGCCGGCCGGTACACCCTCGCCACCGGCAAGACCATCTTTGAGGGCTGGCGGTCCCTCGGCAAGTGGACCACCTGGTACTTCGGGCCGTACATCATGTTGTGGGGCTTCGTCTACGGGGCAACGGCCATGTCGTCGGCAGCCCTGCCCCTCGCCGCACTGTTCCCGGTCTTTCCGCTGCCGGTCTGGGCCGTTCTCATGGGTCTCGCCGGTCTCACCATGGTCTGGTTCGGCCGCTACGCCTTCTTTGAGAAGGTCACCGCCGTGCTCGTCGGCATCATGTTCATCACGGTCGTCGGTCTCGCCGTCATAGCCGTGCCCGACTTTCCGGCCATGCTCGCCGGGCTCGTGCCGATCATTCCCGAGGGCGGAGTGCTCTACACGCTCGCTTTGGCCGGCGGCGTCGGCGGCACCATCACCCTCGCCGCTTACGGCTACTGGCTGCGCGAAAAGGGCTGGTCCACCCCGCGCTGGATGAAAGTCATGCGCATCGACAACCGCATGGCCTACGTCATGACCGGCATCTTCGTCGTCGCAATGCTCATCGTCGGCGCCGAGGTCGTCGCCGCTGCCGGCATCACGCTGAGCGCGGGGGACAAGGGACTGCTCGACCTCTCCACGGTGCTTAACGAGAAGTACGGCGTCGTCGTCGGTACCGGATTTCTGGTGGGCTTCTGGGCGGCATCCTTCTCATCGATCATCGGTGTGTGGAACGGCGTGAGCCTCATGTTCGCCGACTTCTGGGGCAACATGCGCGGCAAGAAATCTGGCCACCCGGACACCCTAGTCGGTGGCAAATACTTCAAGTTCTACCTGTTGTGGCTCACCTTTCCGCCCATGATCCTGTTCCTGCTCGGCTCACCGATCGGCCTCATTCTGGCCTACGGCGTGCTCGGCTCACTGTTCATGCCGTTTCTCGCCGTCACCCTCCTGGGGCTGTTGAACGGCAAGCGCATCCCGCGGGAATGGCGCAATAAGTGGTTCACGAATGTGGCGCTCGGAATCTGCGCGCTGCTGTTCATCGTGCTCGGAGTGCAGCAGCTGATCACGGCGCTCGCTCCACTGTTGGCCTAGTCGGCAACCGGATACTCTTTAGGAATGAACGCCACACGCGACGACGATGCGCTGAACTGGGCCGGCGACGATGATCCGACCTTGACGTCAGGGGGCACAGATCGGGCGGCGCCCGAACCGCGTGGTCTGCCCGAGGGATGGACCGTTCCGCAGCCGACGACTTCAGCGACCGACCCGGCGACGACCGACCCGGCGACGTCTAACGCTGTCGAGCCGGACGGCACCGAGCCGGACGGCGCGGCAGCGAGCTCCGTTGCCCTGGTCGGCATGGGCATCCTCGCCGGCATGTACCTGCTGTACACGATTGGCTGGTTCATCGGTGTTGCGCGCATTGAAAAATCCGTCACCGACCCGGTCACCGAATTCATGTTCTCGCTCGGCGCCTGGCTGGCGGTAGCCGCGCCACTCGCCTGGTTCGGCGTGACCTATTGGCTCACGACCAATCGACCGCGTGCCCGACTGATCTGGCTGTTGATCGGCGTCGTCGTGCTCGCCCCCTTGCCCTTCATTACCGGTTCGGGAGCTGGCTCATGAGCGACGCAGAGGGCAATGTCCGAGGCGGCACCAGCACCCGTCGACGCCCACCCCGGTGGGTGCTGTTCAGCATTGCAATATTCTTCGGACTGTTCTATGCCTACGACGTGTGGGAAGCCATCGGCAACCTGGTCGGGCTGAACCTGCAGGCACAGTCCCTCGACACCCAGCTGAGCGGCTTCGGCTGGGTCGTGCTCATCTTCGGGGTGCTCCTGCCCGTGCTGGTGTACGCCGTGGCCTACTGGCTGGGACGCAACCGGGCCTTCGGAGTGCAGGCCCTGACCCTGCTCGTCGGGCTGTGCACGGTGGCGGCCGTGTCGCTCGACATTGCCGCTGTGTTTAGCCTCGGTCAGTTAATCGTCTAGCTAGAGCACCGCGACAACGATGAGGGCCATCAACACCAGCTGGGCGATGAGCCGGGGAACAAAGGGGATCGCTACCCGCCCGAACCGCTTCGGATGGCGCGCAGCGTAGGCGTTGGCCGGAAACACAGCAGCCAGAAAGATCACGAGCGCCCCGGCCGCGAGCACCATGGTCGGTGGATAAAGCAATCCCAGCCCGCCAGCAATCTCGCACACCCCGGTGAACAACACGAGATTGACTGGGCTGGCCACACCGCTCCGCCGAAGCCGCGGCGGAATCATCGCCGCCATCGTGCGCTGCACCGCTGGCTGAAAATGAGTGATCCCGGCGCCAATGAAAACCAGCGCCAGAAGCACGCGCAGAACCAGTTGGAGACCGTCTATTACGTCGCTGCTCATTGGTCTATTGTGCAGCCGGTAGGGTGGAATCCGAGTAGCGCCCCTTGCCCTGCCGCCAACAAATGCAATCTAAGGATCCGATTTTATTGTCGAAGCCCGTCGTCCTGATCGCCGAAGAACTTTCCCCCGCCACCGTCGATGCCCTCGGGCCCGACTTTGACATTCACCACGTCGACGGCACGGATCGCTCCGCGTTGTTCGCCGAGCTCGCCACGGCGCAGGCCGTTTTGGTGCGGTCAGCCACCAAGATGGATGCCGAAGCAATCAAGGCCGCGCCGCTGTTGAAGGTTATCGCCCGCGCGGGCGTCGGCCTCGACAACGTTGACATCAAGGCCGCCACCGCGGCCGGAGTCATGGTCGTGAACGCTCCCACCTCCAACATCATCTCTGCCGCCGAGCTGACCGTCGGACATATCCTGAGCCTGGCCCGTCACATTCCGGCCGCCTCCGGCGCCCTCGCCGACGGCCAGTGGAAGCGCTCCAAGTACACCGGTGTCGAGCTCTACGAAAAGACCATCGGCATCATCGGCCTCGGCCGCATCGGCGCTCTCATCACCGCCCGCATGCAGGCCTTCGGCACCAACGTCATTGCCTACGACCCGTACATCACCTCGGCTCGCGCCCAGCAGCTCGGCGTGACCCCGGTCACCCTCGAGGAGCTGCTCGCGCAGTCCGACTTCGTCACGATCCACATGCCGAAGACCCCGGAGACCACCGGCATGATCGGTGCAGCCCAGCTTAAGCTGATGAAGCCGACCGCGTTCGTCGTCAACGTCGCGCGCGGCGGACTCATCGACGAAGAAGCGCTGCACGGGGCCCTCCTCGCCGGCACCATCGCCGGCGCCGGCCTCGACGTGTTCGTCAGCGAACCGCCCACCGACTCACCGCTGCTCGGACTCGACAACATCATCACCACCCCGCACCTCGGCGCCTCGACCGACGAAGCCCAGGAGAAGGCCGGAGTCTCCGTCGCCAAGTCCGTGCGCCTCGCGCTCTCCGGCGAGCTCGTTCCCGACGCGGTCAACGTCGCCGGCGGAGTCATCGATCCCTACGTGCGCCCCGGCATCCCGCTGGTTGAAAAACTTGGCCAGGTGTTCTCCGGACTGGCTGCCCACAGCCCGCTCACGAGCGTGGACATCGAGGTGCGCGGTGAACTCGTCGAGTACGACGTCAGCGTGCTCAAGCTTGCCGCGCTGAAGGGCATTTTCACCAACGTCGTCAGCGAAACCGTGTCCTACGTCAACGCTCCACTGTTGGCCGAGCAGCGCGGTGTCACCGTGCGCATGCTCACCGACGCCGAATCGCCCGAGTACCGCAACGTCATCACCCTGCGCGGCGCCCTCGCCGACGGTTCGCAGGTCTCCGTCTCTGGCACCCTCACCGGCACCAAGCAGATCGAGAAGATCGTCGAGATCAACGGCTACGACGTTGAGGTTCCGTTCGCCAAGAACCTTATTGTCATGCTCTACGCTGACCGTCCCGGAATCGTCGCCGTCTACGGCCGTGAATTCGGCGAGGCCAACATCAACATCGCCGGTATGCAGATCGCCCGGCACGAGGCCGGCGGCAAGGCGCTCAGCGTACTGACCGTCGACTCCGAGGTTCCGGCCGGGCTGCTGACAGCGGTGCGCACCGCGATCAACGCCGAGATCATGGTGGAGATCGACCTCACCGAATAGGCTCGATCAGAACGGATGCGAGTGGCGCCTGCACTGCAGGCGCCCACTCTTCTGTCCCGAAGCTACGGCGAATCCGTGAGTCGGCGTAGTGAGGGGTCGCACATCGACCTTCCCTGCGTGGTCTTAGGTCGCTTTACGACCCCTCACGCGGGTAGCCGAGTATCCAATTCAGTCGACTTTGTGTTGTGGGTCAGCAGTCGGCCAATCAGGGTGATCAGCCGCGTCATCGATTCGTCTGTGTGACTGGGTGGTGTGATTTCGTGCGCGGCGAGCGACGAGTTGACGTAGAGTCCGTCGCTGATCAGCATGATCGCCTGGGCCGTATCCGGGTCATGTACGGCGTCTTCGATGACGGAGAGCCAGCGTCGACGAATGTCGCTGAGCACCTGCATAGCCCGGGGATCCCGGCCTTGGGCGAGCCGGGAACCGGCGATGTAAGCGCGATCAAGCGGACTGCCGGTATGCACCGAGGTGCGAATGAGGTAGTCGACCGGTCCTGCCGGAGCTGTGCGGATGTTGTCGGCGTCCTCGCGCGCGAGCGCGTCGAGGCGGGCCAACAGACCATCGACCAGGGCGTCCTTCGAGGCGAAGTGGTAGAGCAAGCCGCCCTTGGACACCGCGGCTGCCGCCGCCACAGAGTCGAGTGTGGCGGAGCGTTCGCCACCCTCCACCAGTAGTTCCTCAAAGGCGTCGAGCAGCCGATCCCGAGTGGGAGCGGATGGCGCGGGGGCATTTTTCGACATAGGGGCCATGGTAACGAACACGCAGACTGTCGGTTGGACACAAGAAGCGGACTGGACAACTATACCGTCTAGCCGGTACAGTCGAGGTTGATGTCCCGCCGATGGCGGTCGAAAAAGTACCCAGAAAGTGAACGAGATCGTGTCTGCCCCCGCTGGTCCCACCAATCCCACCGTGCTGCCCCGCGAGGCCCGCGTCGCCGAGGCCAGCGCGTCCTGGACCCATGTCGCCGAGGCCGAAGCTCGCACAGTGAGCGCCGGGACGACCGGGGGAGCGGCATCCGCTCTGCCCGACCGTCGCCGCTGGTGGGCGCTGGCCGTGCTCATGCTGCCGGTGCTGCTCGTGTCGATCGACAACACCGTACTCAATTTTGCGCTGCCGGCGATCTCTACGGCCACCCGCCCGACCGGTGTGCAGCTGCTGTGGATGGTGGACATCTACCCGCTCGTGCTCGCCGGGCTGCTCGTGGCCATGGGGAGCCTCGGCGACCGCATCGGGCGACGTCGCTTGCTGCTCATCGGCTCCGCCGGATTCGGCGTGGTTTCGGTGTTCGCGGCGTTCGCCCCGAGCGTCGAAGGCCTGATCATTGCCCGTGCGGCGCTGGGATTCTTCGGCGCGATGCTCATGCCCTCAACCCTGTCGCTGCTGCGATCCACCTTCGTGGATCGCGACCAACGCCGCCTCGCCATCGCCATCTGGGCTACGGGCTTTGCGGCCGGCAGCGCGCTCGGACCGATCGTCGGTGGCATCCTGCTCGAGCACTTCGCCTGGGGCTCAGTGTTCCTGATCGCCGTTCCAGTGCTGTTGCCGCTGCTCGTGCTGGCACCGATCCTGGTTACCGAGTCGCGCGACCCGCATCCAGGGCGCATCGATTTTCTTAGCATCGCGCTGTCGCTCGGCACCATGCTTCCAATTGTCTACGGCATCAAGAGCATCGCCGAGAACGGTTTGACCTGGCTCACTCTGGCCCCGATCGCGCTCGGCCTGGGCCTCGGCGTGTGGTTTGTGCGTCGCCAGCTGCGCCTGCCGAACCCCATGCTCGACATGGGACTGTTTCAACGCGGCGCGTTCAGCGGTGCCGTCGGTGTCAACCTGCTCAGCGTGACGGCCCTCGTCGGCTGTCTCTTCTTCATTTCGCAGCACCTGCAACTCGTGCTCGGGCTCTCACCGCTCTCGGCCGGCCTCGTGCTGGTGCCCGGCCTGGTGGCGATGATCGTGGCCGGCTTGCTGATCGTGCCGATCGCCCGCCGGGTACGCCCGTCTCGGGTGGTGCCATTGGCGCTGTTGATATCCGTCGCCGGGTTCGCGTCGATCGCGCTGCGCGGCGGGCAGATCGATGCCTTCTCCATCGGTGTGGCCTTCGTGCTGCTCGGTATCGGAATCGGCGCTGCCGAAACCGTGTCGAACGAATTGATTGTGGCGACGGCGCCGGGCGAAAAGGCGGGGGCGGCATCCGCTGTGTCCGAAACGGCTTACGAACTGGGGGCGGTGCTCGGCACGGCGGTGCTCGGCACCATCCTTACCGTGTCGTACCGCACGGCGGTACTGCTGCCCGAAGGCCTGAATGCGGTTGAACGGCTTGCCGCCGGCGAAACGCTTGGCGGAGCCGTGGCTGTGGCCGAGCAGCTGCCGCACGGGGCGGCGCAGCAGCTGCTCGCTTCCGCGCGGCATGCTTTCGACAGCGGTGTGGGAATGACCGCGTGGATCGGTGTTGCACTCGTGCTCGGTGCGGCCGTCGTAGCGCTCGTCGCGCTGCGCAGGGCGCGCTAGCTACAGATCGTCGATTGAGTTCTCGCGGCGCGTGACCTGCTCACCGTTCGCGGGGTCGGCGATGGTGCGGGTCGTGCTCGTGCTGTTGCGGCGACGCGTCATCAGCACGATGCCGAGGATCGTCACGAGCGCTCCGGCCGCGAGCAAAATGTAGCCGATGAGCTGCAGATCCACCCCGGTGACCGTCACATCGAGGGCCCACACCAGAATGGCGCCGACGACCAGTAGAAAGATTCCCAGTCCGATACTCATGATTGCCCACTTTCAGTTGGTAGTGCGCTTCGCACCAGCCTAGGCACTTCGGCGAGAAAGGTAAGGTTTGACTACAAGCAATTCAGGTGATCGTTGACCGGTTCGGAGCCGCATGTCTCGTACTATCAAACTCGCCGTCATTCCTGGAGACGGGATTGGGCCGGAAGTCGTCGCCGAGGCCGTCAAGGTGCTCGGCGCTGTCACTGCCCGCGACGACATCACGATCAACACGAGCATGTTTGAGTTGGGCGCAGCGCGGTTCCTCGAAACCGGTGACGTGCTCACGGACGCCGACCTCGCGTCAATCCAGCAGCACGACGCCATTCTTCTTGGCGCGGTCGGCGGCGTTCCCGGTGACCCGCGCCTGAAAGACGCCAATATCGAGCGGGGACTGCTGCTCGGCCTGCGCTTCGCCCTCGATCACTATGTGAACCTGCGGCCGTGCACGATCTACCCCGGCGTCACGAGCCCGCTCGCCGCCCCCGGCGTGGTCGACTTCGTTGTCGTGCGCGAGGGCACCGAGGGTCCCTATGTGGGCAACGGCGGTGCGATCCGCCGCGGCACCGCCCAGGAGATCGCCAACGAGGTATCCGTGAACACCGCCTACGGGGTCGAGCGCGTCGTGCGGTACGCCTTCGAGGTGGCCCAGAGGCGCGAGCGCAAACGCCTCACCCTCGTGCACAAGACCAACGTGCTCGTCTTCGCCGGCAGCCTGTGGCAGCGCATCGTGAACGAGGTAGCCGTCGAGTATCCCCAGGTTGCGGTCGATTATCTGCACGTCGACGCGGCGACGATCTTCTTCGTCACGAATCCGAGTAGATTTGATGTACTCGTCACCGACAACCTATTTGGCGACATTCTCACCGACCTGGCAGCGGCAATCAGCGGCGGCATCGGCTTGGCGGCCTCCGGCAATATCAACCCGACGGGCCGCTTTCCCAGCATGTTCGAGCCGGTGCACGGCTCGGCTCCCGATATTGCCGGCCAGCAGCTCGCCGACCCGACCGCGGCCATCCTCTCGGTGGCCCTGCTGCTCGACCACCTCGGGCTGACGGATGCCGCGGCTCGCGTCAACGAGGCAGTGGCCGACGACCTAGCCCGTCGCACCGTAACGGTGCGGCGCAGCACCGCTGAGGTGGGCGACGCCATCGTGACCCTTTTGACAGACAAGGTACTGAAATGACCGTGACTTTTCCCCTGACTTTTGCCCTGACGCCGTCGACACAAGCGCGCGCCAAAGCCGACCGCGATGAGATTCTCGCTGACCCGAGCTTCGGTAAGCACTTCACCGACCACATGGTTACCATCGACTGGTCGATCGAGGCCGGTTGGCACGACGCCCGAGTCACCCCCTACGGCCCGTTGATGCTCGATCCCGCCTCGTCGGTGCTGCACTATGGCCAGGAAATCTTCGAGGGCCTCAAGGCTTACCGGCACGCCGACAACTCGATCTGGACCTTCCGGCCAGAGAAGAACGCCGAGCGACTGCAACGCTCAGCCCGCCGCCTCGCCCTGCCTGAGCTGTCGGTGGAGGACTTCATCGAGTCGGTCAGGCAGATGATCGTGATCGACGGCGACTGGGTGCCGTCCGCGCCCGAGACCAGCCTGTACCTCCGCCCGTTCATGATCGCCAACGAAAGCTTTCTCGGGGTGCGCGCCGCCCACAAGGTGAGCTTCTACGTGATCGCGAGCCCGGCCGGTGCGTACTTCGCCGACGGCGTGGCCCCGGTGAAGATCTGGCTGTCGACCGACTACTCCCGCGCTGGCCGCGGCGGTACCGGCGCAGCCAAGTGCGGCGGCAACTACGCTGCGTCGCTGCTGCCCCAGATGGAGGCGTATGAGAACGGTTGTGCCCAGGTGCTCTTTCTCGACGGCGAGACCGGAACAAACGTTGATGAACTCGGCGGCATGAACGTGTTCTTCGTGCACGGCACCGACACGATTGTCACGCCTCGCCTGACCGGATCCATTCTCGAGGGCGTCACCCGCGACAGCATCATGCAGCTCGCCCGCGACCGCGGTATGACCGTGGAAGAGCGCGCGGTGACTCTGGCGGAGTGGCGTGATGGCGTCGCATCCGGTGCCATCACCGAGGTTTTCGCCTGCGGAACCGCCGCCGTCGTCACCCCGATCGGCCAGCTCAAGGCCAAGGACTTCACGGTCGGCGAAGCGGATGCTCCGGCGGGCGCGATCACGATGTCGCTGCGCCAGGAACTCACCGACATTCAGTATGGGCGCGTGCCAGACCGCCACGGCTGGCTCACCCGCCTAGACTGAAGCTTTTGGCCTTTACGGGCGGGAATGAGACACGTGAAGATCGCACGCTACAGCTACCAGGGCGCCATCGCGTTCGGCATCGTTGACGATGACGAATTGGTCGTGCTCACGAGCGACCCGATGTTCGCCGGATTCGACACGACCGGCGACCGGGTGGCCCTGGCCGACGTGAAGTTGCTTGCACCGGTGATTCCACGCTCGAAGATCGTCGCGGTGGTATCTCCCGAGGCGTTCGTGCTTCGGCCGAACACCGCTGTCGTCGGCCCCGGCGACGCCATTCTGCTGCCGGCCGCCTCCGATCGGGTCGAGGTCGATGGCCAGCTTGCGATCATCATTGGCAAGATCGCCAAGAACGTCTCGGCAGCGGATGCCACTGGTCGCGTCTTCGGCTACACCGTAGCGACAGTCGTCACCGCCGCCGATTTGGCAAACGTTTCTGCCACGCGGGCCGGGGCCTTCGATACGTTTCTCCCGCTCGGCCCGATCATTGAGACGGAGTTCGACGAGGCAGCCACGCCGCTGCGCGGGCTGATCAATGAGGAGGAGTTCCAGGCAGTCGACCTCGGCGACGACGACCGCACCACCGAGGACGTCGTTGCTGCGCTCGTGTCCTTCGCCTCAAGCGTTTTCACGCTGCTGCCGGGCGACGTGATTCTGGCCGGTGCGATGGACACGCCGGCAGACGTCGTCGACGGCGACACGGTTACGATGTCGATCGCCGGCATCGGAACGCTCGTAAACCCGGTGGTGCGCCCGGCCTGACCTGCCCCGGTGTTTGACTGCCCCGCCCCTGGGCCCACCTTATGGCCCTAGGCCCAGTTTATAAGCTGGGCCCGTGGGCGGGGCCCGGGCCCCGTCCACGGGTGTCAGGGGCGCAGGGCGGCGAGGGCCAGGGCCACGTCTTCTTCGTCATTGAAGAGGTGAAAAGCTACGCGGGCGCGACCGGCCCGACCCGAGGCGGTGAGGCCGGCGTTGGTGAGGCGCGCGAGGTCGCGGCCACCGGCATCCGGCCAACTGATGATGGCCTGATCGAGTCGGGGCAGCCCCAGACCGTCACACAGGGCATTGCCGAGGCCGATATTGTGGGCGCGCAGCTCGGCCAGGTCGAGGCTGCGGAACAGATCGATGGCCGGCTCGGCACCGACCCAGGCCGGCCAGGCCGGCGACACGTCGAAGCGGCGGGCATCGTGGGCGAGTGTCATTGCCGGCCCGTAACAGGATGCCCACGGGTCGTCTCCGGCGTACCAACCGGCGTTGATGGGGTGCAGTTGCGCCGCGAAGTTTTCCGAGACGGTGAAGAAGGCTACGCCGCGCGGTGCACCGAGCCATTTGTAGCTGTGGCATATTGTTGCGTCAAATGCCGCGGCGTCGACCGGCATCCACCCAGTTGCCTGGGTCGTGTCGCACAGGGTGAAGGTGCCCGTAGCCTGGGCTGCGGCTCGGATGGCAACGCTGTCGGCCACGGTGCCTGTGGCGGACTGCACGAGCGAGAACGCCACGAGCCAGGTGTTTGCGGTGAGGCTCGCGGCCAGGTCGGCCAGTGCTACCTGACGCACGGTCACGCCGCGGTGGGCCTGTGCCAGAAATGGAAAAACCATCGAGCTGAAGTCGCCAAGCGGCAGTACGACTTCGGCGCCGTCGGGGATGCTCGCGGCGACCAGGCCGGCCATGACCGAGGTCTGCGAACCGATCGACACCCGGTCGGGCGTGACGTGGACGAGGTCGGCGTAGCCGACGCGCACGCGCTCGACGACCTCGACGTAACGCGAGGCGCTGGCCTCCCCGCGGGTCCAGGCCTCGGTGTCGGCGCGCATCGCGGCCATCGTGGCGTGAGTTGGCAGTCCGAGGGTGCAGGCGGCCAGGTAGCCGCGACCGGAGGCGTATTGGGTGCGTGCGTCGGTGAGGCTAAGGGTGCTTTTGCGGTTTGGTGCGGGGGTCATGGTTCCAGTGTGGCCAGGGGGCATTCATAGGACAACGGCCAGTATCCGATGTAATTCATAATTCAAAGTTATGATTCATTTTATGATTCATCTGCCCGGGCAGAGCTCTGACCTTGACGCCCACGCCCTGCGCGTCGTGCGTGCTGTGCATGAGAGCGGCTCCATCACTGCCGCCGCAACCGCCCTCGGCTACAGCCAACCGGCCGTGAGCCAGCAACTCAAACGGCTCGAGCAACGACTCGGGCTCGCCGTGGTCGAGCGGGTCGGACGTGGCGTTCGGCTCACCGAGGCTGGCCTTGTGCTCGCCCGGCACGCCGTGACCGTGGCGACCGCGCTCGATGCAGCGCAGGGGGAGATCGCCGAGTTGCAGGGTCTGCGCGCCGGGCTGGTGAGGCTCGTGGCGTTTCCGTCGGCATCCGCTACCCTCGTGCCGAGCCTGCTCGCGCAGATGAAGGAACGGCACTCCCAGATCAGTATCACCTATCTGGAGGCCGAACCGCCCGAGGCCGTCGCCGCCGTGCGCGAGAATCGGGCGGACCTGGCCATCACGTTCAGTTACCCGGGGGATCGGGTTGATCCGCACCGGGAGAGTGCGCAGGGGCTGCGGGTGGCGACCCTGCGACGAGACGAGATGATGCTCGTGCTGCCGGTGGGGCATCCGCTTGGCGGCGGTGTCGCACCGGTTGACTTGCGCGACCTCGCCGACGAGAACTGGGTGGCCGGCTGCCCACGCTGCCGCGGTCACCTGCTCGACCTCTGCGATCGCCGCGGATTCGCGCCGCGCATCTCCTATGAAACCGACAATGTCGCCGCCGTGTTCGGTCTGGTCGAGGCCGGTATCGGCGTGGCGTTGCTTCCGGCTCTCGCGATCGAGTCGGTCGGCGCACGCGCGGGCGTGTCGGTTCGTGCGACGACCGGGCGTGACCATCGCACCCTGCATGCCGTGACGGCGGCCGGCGCCGAGCGGGTGCCGGCCGTGGCCGCTGCGCTGCGCGCGCTCGTCGCCGTCGCGCTGGTCGGATAGGTCGCGGCTGCCCGGATCCCGGGCCCTCCTCATGGAACCGGGCCCGGAAAGAAGATTAGGGGAGCTCGCGCCTCTAGAATTGACAGTAATGTCTGACACCACTGCACACCCGTTTTCTACCGCCACCGGAACCGACGTTCGTGTGCGGTTCTGCCCCTCGCCAACCGGAACGCCCCACGTGGGCCTGGTTCGCACCGCCATGTTCAACTGGGCCTACGCCCGGCACACCGGCGGCAAAATGATCTTCCGCATCGAGGACACCGACGCCGCCCGCGACAGTGAAGAGAGCTTTCTGCAGCTCGTCGAGGCCATGCGCTGGCTCAAGCTGGACTGGGACGAAGGCGTCGATGTCGGCGGACCCCAGGCGCCGTACCGCCAGTCCGAGCGCTATGACATCTACCGCGGCGTCATCGAGAAGCTCAAGGCGAGCGGCCACATCTACGAGAGCTTCGTCACCGGCGAAGAGATCGAGACCCGTAACCGCGACCTCGGCCGCGACCCGAAAATGGGCTACGACAACTTCGAGCGCGACTTGACCTCGGACCAGAAGGCTGCCTACCGGGCCGAGGGCCGGTCCCCGGCGCTGCGCCTGCGCGTGCCGGACACCGAGCTCTCTTTCGACGACCTCGTGCGCGGCGAGATCACGTTCCCGGCCGGCTCGTTCAGCGACTTTGTCGTGGTGCGCCCGAACGGGCATCCGCTTTACCCCTTCGTCAACCCGGTCGATGACGCTCTCATGGGCGTCACCCACGTGCTTCGTGGTGAAGATCTGCTCTCGTCGACGCCCCGCCAGATCGCCCTCTACCACGCGCTCATCGACATCGGTGTGACCACCTTCGTGCCCCGCTTCGGCCACCTGCCCTACGTCATGGGCGACAAGAACAAGAAGCTCTCCAAGCGCGACGCGGAGGCAAACCTGTTCCTGCACCGCGACCGCGGATTCATTCCCGAGGGCTTGCTCAACTACCTCGCGCTGCTGGGCTGGTCACTCACCCACGACCGCGATGTGTTCTCGATCGACGAGTTCACGGCCGCGTTCGACGTCGTGAATGTCAACCCCAACCCGGCCAGGTTCGACTTGAAGAAGGCCGAATCGATCAACGGCGACCACATTCGCCAGCTCGATGCTGCCGACTTCGCCGCCCGCCTGGTGCCCTACCTAGTGAGCGCCGGAGTGCTCGGTGAGACCCCGACCGACGCCGACCTGGCCCTGCTCGCCCAGGGCGCACCGCTCATCCAGGAGCGCATTGCGCTGCTCGGCGAAGCCCCGGCCATGCTCGGTTTTCTGTTCGTGACCGGCGCCGACCTGATTCTCGAAGCGGATGCCATCGCCTCGCTCCCGCAGAACGCCGCCGACATTCTCGGTGCATCTCGCACGGCGCTTGAAAGTATTCCGTCAGCGGAATGGGACACCGACCGGGTGCACACGCTGCTCGCGGAGACCCTCATCGAGGGGCTGGGCCTCAAGCCGCGCGTCGCCTTCGGACCGCTGCGCGTCGCGCTGTCGGGCCGTAAGATCTCGCCGCCGCTGTTTGAGTCGATGGAGATTCTCGGACAGGCCGAGACCCTGGGCCGGCTCGATCGGGCGCTGACTGTAACGACGACCGCCTGACCCCTGAGCTGGTGAGGCTTCGACTCGCCGGGGGACAACCCGGTTTGGCCTCTCCAGCCCAAGTGGGCTAGGCTACTACTCGGCCCGATCTTCGGATTAGGCATTGGGGTATGGTGTAATTGGCAACACGGATGATTCTGGTTCATTTGTTCTTGGTTCGAGTCCAGGTACCCCAGCTTGCAAGGCCCGGATTTCCGGGCTTTTTTGCTTTAACCCGGGTCGCCGCATTCGACTAGTCGCGATTTACTCTCGATCTACTCTGGGCCGCCCTCTATGGCTGGTGTCAGCAAGCTCAGGGCCTCACTGAGATCAGTTGGTGTTTGGATCGAGTCGATATAGATCCCACGTGTGACCGCATCGCTGGAGTGGCCGAGCGCCGTGGTCGCGGCCGAGACTCCGAGATTCCTGGCAATGATCGTTCCAGCGGTCTTTCTCATTGAATGCGAGGTGTCGATCGCCGCGCCCTCGCCGGTGAGCACCTTGAGTCCGATGCCGCGGTCGGTGAGGTCGTGCACCGTGTTGACCAGGTGGCGCAGGTCGCGGCCGAGCCGGTCAAGCTTCCAGACCAGCAGCGTGTCACCATGGCGCAGCGCTTTCAGGCAGGCCGCCAGGTGCGGGCGGTCGTCCTTCTCGCCGGATGCCTGGTCCTCGTAGAGGTTGTCTGGGTCAACCCCGGCAACCAGGAGCGCGTCTCGTTGGAGATCGGTGCTCTGCGACCCGTCGGCCTTCGATACGCGCATGTACCCGACGAGCATGCTCACCCCTGTCATTTATGCGTTCGATTACGGGACCAGGCGATCGCATAGTTCGATCCTTGAAAATTTGTCACACAACCCGTCAAATATTCTACGTGTCGCAAACGATCCAGAACCAGTCCAATGTGATGGCGGGTGCAGGGACACCCACCGTCGCCCCCACAGGGTGACAACGCGCCGAGAATTCAATTGTTGCCTAGCTCATAGAACTCGGTCAGTTGCTGTTCAAGTGAATGGCTCGTCCACGTTGAGTAGAAAGGCCTGTACCCGTCTTCCACATGGTGGATTCGCATTGCGACGCGAGTCAAGGGGAAGCGATCGAGGACAGGGGCGAAGTCCTGAGCATCTGATGCATCCAGATAACCGATCTGCCGATTCCCTCGGTATTCCCGATACACATCGCCGGAACCCACGTGGTTTAAGGAGTAGACAGCGATCGCATTCCAATTATATCGATTCTTCGGTTCTCGAATCAGGAACATCCAAGTCGGAAATCTGTTCTCAACTTCTCGGGATGCATTCGCTGGGTCGTGTTCGGAATACTGCCACCCCTCCATGACGGGGGCGAAAAAACCCGTGTTCCATGGAGCCTGCAGGAGCGGGTAGCTGTAGACCGTGGGGTCGAATTCGTCGACTACCCGACCATCCGTGTATTGGCGGTCTCTCTCTAATTCGCGAACGAGGACACGGTTAGCTTCCAGTGCTTTTTCCTTGTCACGTGAATTTCCGTAGGACACCCAACAGACAAGAGCGACCACAGCCACGATGACCCAGAACATCGAATCATTCATATACTCCTCCAGTTTTCCGTTCCTGTGATCGCGATACGCGCGCGAGCGTCTCCTACGTTGATCCAGTCCTAACAATGGCAGTCAACCAACCTCAACTGGTACCAATGGGGGGCAGCGATTTTGTAGGGCGAAACGATCCAGAAGTAGAACGTGCTGACCAGAGCATCGACGCCCATGCCCTATCCGATCAGCAGACTAACTCCGGCTGGAGTGCAACATGTCCGGCGTCCACCGAGAAGACCGCAGTGACAGCAACGCCGCTTCCCCCGTGTCCACTACCGAGGGATATTCCTGCAGCGTTCCCAGCATGATCCGTTCGGCACTCTCAAGCTCAATCGGGTAACCCGCGAACTGGGGCTGTGCCCCCGGAGGCATCTCTCCCTAATCTAAGAATGTGCTGGCATACCGGATAATCGGGATTCGCTCGATTCTGCTGGCCGTCGTACTCGTAGTCGGAATGACAGCGTGCGGTGAATCACCAACTGCCCAGTGCTCTGACGGCAGCTACTCTTACTCCCAGAACCATCAGGGGACGTGCTCCTGGCATGGCGGCGTCTCTGTCTGGTACCAGTAATCCAGGAACGCACGCAAGCGCACACCCGGCCCCAATTCAGTGCTGCTGGCGAGCTGCTTGTGCAGTACCGCTTCCTCAAACACGGCATCGACAGCGGGGCTCAACACGGATGCCGGCATCGACCTGGTGGTCCACTCCCCTTGTGAAAACCGAGCCACCACCACCCAGGTATAAACAGCGCGCGAATCCACAGCCGCCGCCGGGCGCGGGCTTCCGCTTCCATTTCTGGTGAAGATCGTGCATGCGGCGCCGCAGGACGTCACGCCGTCAATAAAGTTCTATAAGGACGGCTCGCTGCTGTCAGCCGGGCCGAAGGTGGACCCCATTCGGATGCCAGTAGGAAGCTCGTCCTGACGTCAGAATGAGGTACACCTTTTACCCGGGTCCCGCGCTGCCGCTACAGCTCCCAAAGCGCATGAGACTCCACGTACACAGTTAGAGTGCACGAATGAAGCATCTCCACTACGACAGTCTCGTCATCGCTATATCGGATCAGCTGGCAGAGACGGTCGATCGATCGGCTACTGAGTTCATGCAGGAAGGCCGCTATGCAGTTTGGCCGGTTGCTGGTTACCGGGACGAGCGAGACGAAGTATCTGTACAGCTCGCCTTCGGTCCCGGCCTACGCTTCGCCATCACTGAAACCTGGTTGCCCGACGCGAGGGACGACGCCCGTTACACGGCCGACTCGATCTCCTATATCGAGGGAGACCGACAAGCCTTAGAGAATGAAGTGATAGCTCGGACACCCGAAAACGTGGTCATCTACGGAAGGTTCGAAAGACGCCCCAAGACTGACGGCTCCTGGACGTTCTCGGGGATTGAAGGAATAGACGTTGCAGAGTCGGTAGCAACCGCCGTGCAGCTCTTGAACGAGAACGGCTACCAGATCGTCAGCGTTACGGAAAGCGGATCCCCCGGAGAGGCCGGGGCTTGGTCGAACATGTATATTTTTGGTCGACGTCTGAGCTGAGAGCGATCACAGAACGCCGCCACAAAGCGCTAACAGTCACAATTTCGGGCGTATTGCTGGCTGTTGGACGATCGGCTACCTGGCTGGCTTCTCGTTAGGCTCCGGGACGGCGTGTGACGATTGCCCCCGTGCCGGAGCGACCGCCGAGGGCGTAATCGAGCTTGTGGAAGCGGCTCGTGCCTTCTTCGTTGAGGTAGATGACAACGGGAAAGTACTTGCGGGTTATGAGAAATCCGCGGAAAACATCGAGGCCCAGGTAATCAAGCTGCTTCAGGTGGCAGTCAGGAGGCGCATGAGCTAAACGGGCAGGACGTTGCTGCTCAGTCGGTCGAGAATGGGACGGACACGACCAGCACGAAGCCACTCAGGACAGCGTTGGCAGATCTTGAGACGGTGGGCGGTCTCAACGACATCAGCATTCACCTCGTGGCCGTATACAGGGCATGGTTGACCGTCCCAGTCGGGGGCAGCGTCGTCCACGTCGCCCGATATCCGACCAGGCCACTCAGGTTGTCTACAGGCACATCAAGACGCCCATGCCTAGCAAAAACGAGTCAAATGTTCGCGACGCACGACTCTCGCGCACAGAACTGCACGCTTATACGGGCATCGCCAGATCCCGTCGACGTTGGACTCGCTGCTGGGCTACTCGTGGCATCACAATGGGCTCAAATCTTGTTACCGAGATCGAGCGAAGAGTCATTTCGATGACTGCTCGATTCGGGCCCGCTGTGACGGGACCGGATTGCGATCGTGAGTGTGCCAACCTCAGGGGAGTGCATCCTCTTCGAAGACTTGCTGAAGAGTTTGCACGGCAGCCCAGGCTCGGTGCTCAATAAGAGTGAGGAGTTCGATTAGGTTAGGTACACAAATTTCGAGGTCCAGAAAGCTCAATACCTCCGTCTCGGGATTCCAGGACATGAAGTTGCCGCCCTGAACGGGATCTGTCGTGATTTTCCACACTGAGAACAAGTGAAAAGAATCACTGAGGTATAGCTCCTCCATTCGCTCGTCGATGTGCATGAGGCTGTTGCGTACCCCCCTCAGCGAGCTGAGCTCGTTCTCGTCGAGATTCAGCAGGAGTCGGAGGTCTTCACCGCGGCGAGGGAAAGCGCCACGAAGGGCCCGCTTCCGGGAGTCAAGAGGCCAGATGAAAGCCGCGGCGGTGCCGGCTGTCGTAACCATGAGACGCGCCTCCGCTTTCTTGGGTCCTATGAACCGGGCTGTAGCATCTCGTTCGCGGCCGGCGAGGAAGGACTGTGCGGCTCTCTTCGCCGCCCCTGCTTCTCCATTCAGGGTGTAGCACATGAGGCCAAGAAGCACCGTCGGCGTAGTCAACTGTCCGAGGACACCTCGCATTGGCCCCAGATCAATTGTCACGAGTGGAGCCTACCGCCGCTCCTCAACGCCAGCCGCGCAGCGTAAGTCGGCGGGTCGGACAAGAACACGAGGTCGAAGTCTGGAATCTCATTTCCCGGCTGCTCGAGACCGCAGCAGCCCAGCTGTTGAGTGCTTCGATCGTGACAGTCGTGGGGCCTTGGCGTCTCGGAGGCGGTGCGCGAGCTTCCATTTCATCCATCTTCAGGACGGGCCACGTCGCAGCCATAGGATGGACGTAAGAATCCACAACTCACTCTGGGGGAATCACAGCATGAACCGTCGCATCGTCGCTCTGACCATCGCTGCCGTCGTAGCACTGGGGCTCACCGCTTGCTCGGGAGGGTCGGACGACGCCCCGTCCAGCGAACCGGCTGCCACGTCCGCTCCTGCCGAAGACACGAGCACCGAGCAGACCGTTGCCGAAGCCTGCGTGAGCATGGCTGGACCGTTGCTCGAAGCGGCTACCACGATGTCCGAGGTCGCCAATGCTGCCTCCGACCCGCAGTCTGCCGTTGACGCCTGGACCGCCAACGTCGATGCATTCCGCACCGTCTCGGAGTCCGTGACCACCCCGGAGGTCAAGGCGGCCGCGACCGCGGTGTACGAAGACACCGCCGCCGTGCGTGACGCGATCGCGAAGATTTACGTCGATGGGGACACGGGCGCCATGACCGAGTTCACCACCGCGACCACCGACATGCAGACCTCGTACATGGCGCTGAGCACGCTCTGCGCGGGCTGACCAGCAACGGCATCGCCCACCGGCCCTCTTCTAGTTGGAAGAGATGACGCCCTGGGCCAGTTGGATGGTGATGACTGTCGCAACTACAAACAGGATCGACCCGACCAAGACCTTGTGCGTGCCCACCCACATGTTTTCCTTGTGGTAGCGAGAGCCCCGTGGAGGCGGGAACAGGTTCCAGAACATGAGTTCTGCGCAATAGACCGGAATAAACAGGATGTACGCAGCAAAAAGCATGGCCACAATGAAGCCGAGCCAACCGGCTAGCGAATATCCTCCGAGATCCATTAGTCCTCGACCAGCCATGGCAACGACCAGAACGCGGCTCCTACGCGTTCATTCAATACTGCGCCGGTCACCACGCACATCCCGGCGCGCTCCTTAGCATTTTGCTCACGAAGCAAGCGCGACATTACGGCGGTATGTGCAGCGAGGCAGTCACGCGCAACGTCCTCGCCTACCTCCTGCCTAACTTCAATCATCGCGTCAGAGGCGGCTTGTGCGCAGGAATCGAAGTCTGCACAGTAGCCGTATTCTACGAAGGCATCGCTCTGCACAAGGCCGTCGAGGATCGGCCCCTGAAACAGCACGCCCAAGCCGACGATGACGGCCAGTGCCACCCACCACTTTTTTGCTGTGCTCCGGTCTGGTTCCGGAGCGGTGGTCGGATCGAAGTCGTCTGCCATCAGGCCCCCTAACTCTGCTGGCGCACGTCTTGGCGCGATGACGTTGCGAGGCTATAAGTATCTGAGGCATCGCCAACAGACCCAGTTGGGGGGCTAACACGCATATCGGCTCAAGCCCCCTCGGGGACCACCATTGCGCGATGCTCCGAACGATGCAGCCGTTCATCACAAAAGGAGTCTGACGCGCACCTCTTGGGCTGGCTGAATCGTTCCGCGTCCGTCAGAACAGCCCCGAACCGCAGAGAAGCCCCCCACGACGGGGCGACCAATCCAGAGGCCAACTGAGCAGTCAAGATCTCGTCTGCACAACTCATCCACACCGACGTCGACCCTTGCTCTCGTCCCGTTCGGGGAGAGGCGAACACACCACCACGCAGATCGCTGGGAACTCTTCAGGGTCGGGAGATCCACGGTCTACCGGGCAATCCAGCGCGCCGGCGACACCGCCACCTAAACGTTCGTTGTGCAGAGGAGTACGGGTAAACGGGCGTTTTGTGCGGAGGAGTACGGAAAAGCCAGTGTTCACACTCGCCTGCACAACTTCGACTGACGCGTTCTGTTCTGCTCAGTTGGCCTTCTGTAGCGGTCATGGCATTGAACTTGACCGGGCCACCGCGACCACACGGCTGCATCGACGCGGTCCTGCCGACGATCGCTCGTGCCGACAACTGCACCATCACCGCCGACACTCTCTTCGTGCGATCCCACAGAGTTTCCGGCAACGTCAACGTTGCCGGACTCGCCAATGTGCACCGATTCCCCGTCCACCCCGCCACTTCCTTTGTGCAGAGGAGTAGTGAGCAAAAACCCTTTTAGTGCAGGGGCGAACGGAAAAACCAGTGCTCAACACTCGCCTGCACAACCCCGAAAACACGCGGGTCGCTGTGCAGACGTGAACGGAAAATGACAGCGGGTGCGCTGTCGTGAGACGTCTCATAACTCTTGGGCGGCTTCAAGGGGTCGTAGCAACACCGTATGAGTGAGGTGTTGTTGATGGCGTCGAGAGTGGTGTTGAAGGATCGCGAGAACTTGTTCTGGGATCGGGTCCGTGAGGGGATGTCAGCGGCGGCCGCGTGTGAATCTATAGGAGTGAATCGCAGACAGGGATATCGGTGGATCAAGGCCGCTGGCGGGCGAATACCCGTTCCGGCCGTTGCGTCTTCGGGACGCTACTTGGGCCAAGAGGAACGTCTGCGCATCGCGGATCTGAGGTTGGGTGGTGCGGGTGTCAGGGCGATCGCGCGGGATCTGGGGCGCTCCGCATCGACGATCAGTCGGGAGTTACGCCGCAACTCCCACCCGACAACGCGCAGCTACCGGCCTTACGCCGCGCAGAAACGCTGCGGGATCAGAGCGGGCCGGCCCAAGCCCAGCAAGCTCGACGACCGACTACTTGCCGCTGCCGTGGAGGAGCGGTTGCGGAAGAACTGGAGTCCACAGCAGATCAGTGACGACCTCGCGGTCGTGTTCGCCGGCCAAGACGAACTGCAGGTATCCCACGAGACGATCTATCAAAGCCTCTACGTTCAAGGCCGTAGTTACGTCGGAGTTCACCTGCACCGACACCTGCGAAGGGGCCGATCAGCGCGAAAACCGCGGGACACGCAGCTGAACGCGGCGGGTAAAATTCGCGACAAAGTGATGCTGAGCGAACGGCCCAAAGAGGCCAACGACAGGCTGGTCGCCGGTCATTGGGAAGGCGATCTCATCGTCGGTTCGGCGTCGGCGTCGGGATCGGCGATCGCGACTTTGGTTGAACGTACGACCCGGTTCGTCATCTTGATGCACCTGCCCAACGGTCACAGCTCCGCTGAACTCCACGATGGACTCATCCGGGTACTGGAAGGTCTGCCGGCTTTTCTGCGGCGGTCATTGACGTGGGATCAGGGAACCGAGCTTGCCCGGCACGTGGATATCACCAAAGCAACCGGGGTTCCGATCTTCTTCTGTGATCCAGGTTCACCCTGGCAGCGCGGCTCAAACGAGAACACCAACGGCTTACTGCGCCAGTACTTCCCGAAAGGCACCGATCTGAACGCCCACAGCGCTCAACGCCTCCTCGAAGTCGCCACTGAACTCAACGAACGGCCCCGCAAAACCCTCAAAGGCAACACCCCAGCCGACCTGCTCAGCGAGCTAGTCTCGAAGAAGGAAATAGCCCCTGTTGCTTCCACCGCTTGAAATCGCCCATGGGATTCGAGACATCATAACTTTTTCTGTTGCACAAACTTTAGCGGCCGTACGCGACGTGCATCTCATCGGAGATATGACCCTAGCTGTCTGCGCCACTCGGCTGTCCAGTGAACCCGGCTAGTACGGTGTCGCTGTATCGCGTTCTCACCAACTACGACTACACCCCGCAGTTCCTTCTGCGGGGTGTAGTCGTTTTGGCTCCATGTTGCAAAATGTTGAACTAGGGCGACGAACAAACCCGACCAGCTGGCCCCACTCACTTTATGAGGCAAACCTCTCGTGGATCCGGTGAGAGCGCATTTTCGGAGCAGACGCGGTGAACATCGTGGCCCCGACAATTGCCGGGTATCCGCTCGCTGCGCCGAATCCTATTGCGTTGAACGGATCCAACCAGCTGTTCGCAGACCGCGCGATTCGCCCGGCTACAGCAAGTAGGATAGCCGCGATAGCCGCGATAGCCGCGATAGCCGCGATAGCCGCGATAGCCGCGATAGCCGCGATAGCCGCGATAGCCGCGATAGCCGCGATAACCGCGATAACCGCGATAACCGCGATAACCGCGATGCCGGCAGTCAGGCCGACAAAGGTCATTGCCATCCGATAGCAACAACCAGTACACCGACGATACCGGTCATGATTAACCTCAGAGGGTTGATCGTGAAGTTGCCGGGGATATGAGCGGTCGCCACCACTGCAGTGACGTAGTAGGCCAATACTCCCACTACGAGACCCAACACCATGGACACCACTGTCCTAGAGAAGACGGGTCGTGTTTCGCTGATCTCAATAGGGACCTGGCATTCAATCATGATGCCCTCCTCGTTGAAGTACTCTCACCATCATCCCGGATTGCACGCCAGATTGACATCGGGCGTCAGCCCGACGACAGACGAACCAACTGCATTCTCCGCGTGCCAAGTCCTACTGCTGGTGTTCACGCATGTCTTGGACGTTACCCAATAAGCAGTTATACCTGGACGCACCGAGGTCGTTTTAAAACTTCTCTGATGCCACCAAGGTGCTGCATAGGACGACAAAATGCCGTTCACCGATGTTGTTTCTGAACAGCCTGAACTGAGCCCATAGGAGTGGCTTGCCCTTGCAGAACCGTTTGCGACTGTCGGATTTTGGACGCTCGACGTGACGGCGCACGTGGCAGCGACGGCCTGATGCGTAACCACGCCGTCGCTGTAATTCACTTGAACCACCTCGCCGGTCCCCAGCTCGACTCCGTTGGGTAGAGGGATAGGCGTGCGGACTGTCACCGACTGACGACTCGACGATTCCTTCTGTTGAAGCTCCTGTAACTTCTTTGTCGCGGTTTTATCCACAGGTATTTTATCGGATGTTCGATCGATGATCCGATCCGCCGGGATAACATTCGTTCCGTTATCTGGCAGGCCGGTATTCGCCGCAGGTTTTGCAGCCGCGATGTTCATGAAGGCCAGCGCCAGTACTGCAACAAACACTACAGCCTTCTTATTTGAAAAAAGTTTCATAGTCTCTTCTCCCTTATCTCCATTGACCAAACCATCGCTCAAGTTTTTACAAAGACGCCTTGGTCCTGCAAAACCCAAGTTAGGTATGCTCACTCAAACACAGGAGCGTTGGTCACCACAAGCAAAAGTTAATAACGTCGACTGAAAGCAGGGCCACTTCTGCGGCGGTTTCTGGCCCTGTTTTCAGTTGGCGTTAACAAAAGTGAGTGTGCGTCCGATTTGCACTGCGTCAAGGAGTTGACGGATAGGGAGGTAGGGCGATACTGATCCTCTCATCCCGCGTCAGGACCCAGCGTGTTCATCAAACAGTTCCCTCGACGGGGTCGTCATGGTCGCCCAATGCACGAACACCGCCTGACGCAGACGGGGCCGCCGTACCTCAAGCTCGGTCGGCACGTGCGATACGACGTTCAGGACGTGCTCGCCTGGGTGTACGAACACCGGCATGTCTTGGCCGCAGATTCTCGCTGGCGAACTTGGGGAGATCGTCCTAGGACTACTTCCTAGCGGCCGGTACCGAGCTCGCGCATCCACTCGTGACGACAGCAGCGCCTTGCATCGCCTCTCTGCGTGGCGGACACCGAGGATGAGGCGTGCGCCGAAGTCCTCCGGCAGTGCAGAGCGCTGACGACCGGCGGTTCCGGGGCACTCGCGCCGTCGCGCACTACTCATATGGTGCGGACCTAGCCGTCGGCGACAAAGCTGTCACCCGGGGCGAAGCGGTGCGCGCCCGATTGGCGGTGGTGCGGTCGGCGACGAGGTCGTGCCTCGCCTCGATTCGCCGGGTGTGTTGCTTATTGGAATTTTGCGAGCAGCTCGATGACCTGACGGGCGGTGAGGGTGTTCGTCGCCCGCTCACCGATCGTGAAGAAGAGCCTCGCAGTTGCTTCGATTTCTTCGGTGGCGGCGCACGCATCCTCAAATGTTGGTGCCGAAACTAGGGTGCCGTGATTTGCAAGCAGTATCGCGTGACTGTCGTGTGCAGCGTGCTCGATTGCCGCCGCTAGGGACTTTTCACCCGGTGCGAAATAGGGGACGATCGGCAGCCGTCCCACTCTCATAATGTAGTACGGCGTCAGCGGCAGCAGGGCATCGTTGGAGTTCAGCCCCTTCAGGCAGGATAGTGCGGTTGCAAACGGTGAATGTAGGTGGATCACAACACGATCGAGGGGACGGGCGCGGTAGACCGCTGCGTGCATAACGGATTCCTTTGTGGGCTTGGACCCGGATATGTAATCTCCGTTGAGGTCGACCATGCTCAGGTTGTCTGCGTTCAACGACCCGAGTCTGGTGCCGGTCGGCGAGACGATGATGTCGTCGCCGATCCGCACACTGATGTTTCCCGACGTGCCAGGCGAGTATCCGGCGTCGTGCAGAATTCGTGCCGTCGATACCAGTTGTAGTCGTTCCTCCTCACTGTTCATAGTTCTCCTCGATGGCTTTGGTGAAGACGTCATCGGTGCCGAAATTGCCTGATTTTAGGAGCAAGGCGAGTGGTGGGTTGCTGAGCGATATTGTCCACGGGACACCCGGATCGATCTCCCGACCAACTTCCAGCGCAGTGATGCCGAGGCCGGAGACGACTGCCCCGGAGGTTTCGCCGCCGGCTATCACAAGTCGACGAGCGCCCGACGCGACCAATCTGCGAGCGACCTCGGCAAAGGTGCACTCGATCAAGTCCGCCGACTCCGATGTTCCAAGGTCGATCTGAATCTGCCTGACTCTGTTCGGATCAGCCGATGAATAGATCAGGGGTACTTTTTCCAAGTTGAACTCTGCGAAGTCCAGAATTTCCTGAACAACGTCGACGCCTGACTTTATTCGATACGGATCAATCTCGTAGGACGGATGCGTCGCCTTGAAGATCGCGACCTGATTCTGGGTCGCGGCTGAGCAGCTACCAGAGAGCACGACGCTGGCACCCGCCGGGAGAGGTCGAGATGTCGGTGCGATGGGTCGCGACGAATTACGCGCGCGCGCCATTCCGAGGGCTAAGCCGGCCGAGCCCGTCACGAGAGGCTCATCGCGGACGGCCTGGCCGATAGCCAATAGGTCGTCATCCGCAACTGCATCGACGACGGCGACGGTGACGCCGCTGTCGATGAGCAATTTGAAGTGCTGTTCTATCGCTGTCGGCCCTTGGCGCACTGTCGAGAGTGAAACACGACCGGCGCTCAGTGCAGATTGCCGCTCAAAGAGTCGAATGAGATTGGAATCGGTCATTGGAGTGAGGGGGTGGTCCTTCATTGACGATTCCGCGAGCGGCTTTTCATGCACAAACAGGTTGCCTTGGTAGACGGTTCGGCCGTTCTCGGGTACGGCTGGGCAGATCACTGTTAACTTCGCGCCGACTTCATGAGCGAGGGCGTCAGTGACCGGCCCTATATTGCCGGTGGCGGTCGAATCGAACGTCGAGCAATACTTGTAGTAGATCTGCTTGGCACCGCGCTGGCTGAGCCATCGGGCAGCGGCTACAGATTCCGCCACTGCCAGCTCGGTCGGCATGGTGCGAGATTTGAGTGAGATGATCAGGCATTCTGCATACGGTATCTCTGCTTCCTCCAACGGCACACCGAGGAGTTGCACCGTCGTCACGCCGACACGCACCAGCATCCCTGCTAAGTCGGCAGCGCCGGTGTAATCGTCGGCGACTACTCCGAGCCAGGGCACTAGCCTTTTCTGAGTCATAAAGCCTGTCCTTTATTTTGCGTGGGAGGAGGGCAGCGTCATCGCTGCCCATCCTCCCAGGGAACGTTGCTCTCGCTATCCGAGTGCGCTGATGCGCTCGGCCCAGTCACGAACGGTGGGGTTGGCTCCTTGAACCATGCCGGAGACCGGCTTACGCCAGTCGTCAAGGTCAATCTCGAAGAATTCAACTCCCGCTTCTTGGAGAAAAGTTTTGTTGTCTACCGCTTCTTGTATCGATTCATCGCGGTAAGTCGCGGACACCTCATCAATGGACGTTTCCAGCGCGCTGCGCACATCTTTCGGGAGGGCATCGAAGCTGTCGCCCCAGAACTGAAAGTGGTAGTTCCCGTACAGGTGGTTTGTCTCGGTGACGTATTTGGCGACCTCATAGAAGCTGCTGTAACGAACTACGTCGATGGGGTTTTCCTGACCCTCGATAGCGCCCTGTTCTAGACCGCTGAAAACCTCACTGAACGCGAGCGGTGTGGGGCTGGCGCCGAGCTTCTGCCAAGTTTCGATGTAGGTCTGTTGGTTCGGAACTCTCAATTTGAGTCCGGCGAGGTCGTCCAGCTCGGCGACAGGGCGGGTGCTGTTGACCTGGCGACCACCGCGGTACATAGCGCCGAGAAGCTGGAAGCCACTGTCGTCACGAACGGCGTTGAGAATTTCGTCGGCCATCTCTCCGTCCCATACCTCAAAGAAGTGAGCGGCGTCAGTATAGAGAAAAGGAATTCCCTCAATTGCAGCGAGATCGGTATAGCGCTCAAGCGAACCAAGGCTCTCGATGACGATGTCGACGCTGCCGATTTCTAGACCTTCCTGCATTTCTTCCCAACTTCCCAGCTGAGACGACGGAAATATCTCGATGGTGACGGCACCGTCTGTGAGCTCGGAGACCCGCTCGGCAAGTTGTTCGGCTGCGCGACTTTGCAGGCTGTCAACGGCGTATGAGTGACCGAGTGTCAGTGTTATGGGTTCGATGTCGCCTGCCGAAGCCAATGCTTGTGTCTGGTTCGCTGCCGGCGAGCACCCGGTCAGCATCAGCGCACTCGTTGCGAGTGCCGCTATGGTGACGGCGTACCTGCGACTACGGCCCATTTTCGTATTCCTTGTCATGACATACCTTTCTGAGATCCCATCGGCGATGGGGCGTGTGTGTAAGTGCGTTTCAATCTGAAGCGCGACGTTTAGCGCCGTCGCTGAGCCCGCGTGATCAGACCCATCCGAGCAGCACGGGCAGGTAGGTGACAGCGGCCAGGAACGCTAGGCACGCGAGAAACCACGGCATCATGCCTGGGACAGCTTGCGAGATGCTGATATTGCCGATTTTGCACGAGATCAGTAGACACATTCCGACCGGCGGCGTCAGCAGGCCGATACCGAGATTGACAACAAGGAGCAGCCCTAAATGCACCGGATCGATGCCGACAGCCAGCGCGACTGGAAGCAGAATGGGAACGAACACGATGAGTGCAGAGTTTCCCTCCATCACTGTTCCGACCAGAAGAATGAGCACATTGATCAGAAGCAGGATAACTAGGCGGTCATCGGTGATGCTGAGCAACCAGCGGGTGATGCTCTGTGGAATTTGCCCGATGATGAGCGCCCACGAGTACATCTGAGCCGCAGCGATCACGAGCATGATGACGCCGACGAGGATTCCGGAATCGATGATCGATTGAACGAGCTTCTTGATTGTCAGTTCGCGATGGACGAAGAATCCGATGATCAGCGCCAGCGACACGGCGACGGCACCCCCCTCGGTTGGGGTGAACGCACCGATACGGATTCCGCCAATGATGACGACGGGAATCAATAAGGACCACGTTGCGCGCCGGAAGGCTACGAATATCTCGCGGATTGAGAGTCGACGCTCTTTCGGCTGATTGCTGACAATCGCACCAATGAACGCCATGATGAGCATCATGAGCACGAACGCGACCCCAATAATCAGCCCGTAGAAGAAGAGGTCTGATATCGACACTTCAGCAAGCACTCCATACACGATGAGATTGATGCTCGGCGGAATTGTCACGAACATAGCGCCCGCCGTTGCCATGACTGCAACGGCATATCGGGGTTTGTACCCGCGAGCAATCATCTGAGGGATCATGAGACGCCCGACGCTCGACGTGTCGGCGACCTGCGAACCAGAGATACCGCCGAAAATTGCGGTGGTCACGATCGTTACCTGGGCTAAGCCACCGCGAATGTTACCGACGCTAGCGTAGGCAAATGCCACCAGGCGCTGGGTAATTCCGCTCGCATTCATGAGAGAGCCAGCGAGGATATACAGGGGTATGGCCAGCAGAGGAAAGTTTCTAAGTCCGGCTGCCAAGCGTTGTGCCGCGATTTCCAAGGGCAGATCGCTGAAGAAATGCAAGCCGATCAGTGATCCGAGGCCGAGGGAGAGGCCGATCGGTAGTCCGATTATGACTAGGACAGCGAATCCGATTCCTAGTGCGTAGCCCATTATTTGTCCCTTGCATTCTCTGAGGCAGGGGTGTCGAGGTCGCGGCCGGCGCCGTCGACAAGCGCCTGATCAGCGTCGACGTTTAAAAAACGAACCTTCCCGCGTAAGAGAAGCACGAGACGTTCGATCGTGAAGACTACGGCCAGTGCGCTGCCCACGGGGATGGCCAAATAGACCCACGAGACTTTCGCCTGAATGGCTAGGCCCCCGGCGATGCCAGCGAGAAGTTGCCGATCGGCTGACTGAAGGAGCTTGAAGGCGAAGTAGCCGATGAGAACAAACGTAAGGACAGACAGCGTCGCGATAACCACGGCGAGCACCTTGTTCGCGAGGGGTGGGATGTGGTGAGTGAGTAGGTCGAGCGTCAGGTGTTCCCCACGGCGAAGGCCAAGAGGTATTGCCAACATTGCGACCCAGACAAAGAGGCTGACGGCGAGTTCTTCGGACCACACTGTCGGACTATTGATAATGTATCTCGCCAGCACTTGAATCATCAGGATCGCGGTCATTGACATTAAGCCAATACCGACGAGCCAACACAGCGCGGTGTCGAGGGCGCCCATGAGACTTGGTCCCGATTTGCCGAAATTAGGGTTGCTGGTTTCGTGTGGCACACCAATCTCCTTTGATGGTTCGTGCTGTCTGGGTAGATCTTGTGTTGGAGGTTGATCCATGGTCTGCCGCCAAGCCGGTCGCAGGGTTTTGGGCCGCTGACAGCGTTCTAGAGCACAGTCCGGACTTGCACTTATGGCACGACGATCATCTTGACGATTTCGTCCACCCTCCCGAGGGCTTTATTCGTGAGGAAGTCCGCAGCCGCTTCGAGGCTCGTTTGAGAGGTTACGAGCCGTTGCAGTTTCTCTACGTTGTTCTCGAGCGTTTCGACCGCGGCCACAAAGTCAAATGCGGTGTAGATGTTTGAGCCAACGATCAGCTTCTCGTATTGCTGCATAGCGGCAATATCGAAATCAATCGAGCGTGAAAAGAGGCCAACTTGAACGACGATGCCCTGCGGTGCTAAGAGCTCTATCGCATCGTCCACAATATGCGGCACGGCTGCGGCGACGAAGACTATATCGAACTCGCCAGCTGCGGCGTAGCCAGCTGCGGCGTCCTTCCAACCAGACGTCAACGGGTCTACTGCCGCCGTTGCGCCCAGCTCTAAACCCAACTGACGATTGTGCGGTCGAACGTCTGTCACAACGATGGATTCGGCGCGTCGCTCGGCAAGAAAGTGAACGATCAGGCCACCAATGGCACCTCCACCCAACACGGCGACGCGTTTCCCGGTGACTGAGGGTACTTTGCACACGGCGTGGTGAGCGACAGCTAACGGCTCGGCCAGCGCCAGGAGCTCAATGGGCACTGTGTTTGAGACCCGGTGGAGGCATTCTTCCGGAGCAACGATGTACTCCGCGAGAGTGCCGGGCCAGTTCTGCATTCCGAGCATGAGACGGTTGCGGCAGAGATTGTAGATTCCTAATTTACAGGACGTGCAGGTGCGGCAGGCCTGCTGGGGTTCGACGGCAACGCGAGCGCCAACCCAGTCAGCAGAGACGCTGTCGTGCACGGACTCGACAATCCCGCCACCCTCATGGCCTGAAATAAGTGGTGGCACACGAAAGGGATGTTTTCCGCCTAGAGCAGTCAGGTCGGAGCCACATATTCCTGCAGAAGTTATTCGTACGAGAACTTCGCCCTGCCCAGGGACCGGAATCTCCATATCGACAACGCGCGCTGCGCGCTCTCGAGTAAATTCTATGGCCCTCATTGCTATCTCCTTCGATAGTTTCGTGCCCCTGTCAGGACTTCGTCATGAGCATAATGACTACGTAATCATTAAGCAAATAGTTGATAATGCTTGTTTTCATTGGGACTTTGGTTTCTGAACGTTGGGCTAGACTACGTAGTCATAAGTCTGGCAGTGCTGTCTAGCCGTTCTGGCGCGCACGAATCCGGTTTCGTCGCATTGACTGTCATGAAGAGGGGTTGCCTTGGCCGTCAATAGTCACGACGTTGCGCGGATTGCTGGCGTTTCACAGTCGACCGTGTCGAGGGTCCTCAACGGGGCCACCAATGTTCGACCGGAGACCCGAGACCGCGTTCTAATCGCGCTCGAAAATTACGCACCGAATGCTCACGCGCGAGCGATGCGAACCAATAAGACCGGCACGATCGGGGTTGTCGCGTCCGATATCACCAACCCGTACTTTCCAGAGTTGCTTGAGGCTATCTACGTGGCGGCGAGCGCTTCCACGTTGAATATCGTGTTGTGGAACGAGCACGATCCGACAACCCCGGCTGCCCTGGCTGGGATTCGATCCGGAATGGTCGACGGAGTTCTCTTCACTTCGGCGACGCTTGAAACAACTGCGATCGCGCAGCTTGCGGCGCAACGGGTTCCCACAGTCCTGGTAAACCGCGGTCTGGTCCACCCAGTCTGCGATCAGGTCACCTCAAACAACTTGCAAATTGGAAGGCTCGCTGCTCGGTACTTACTCGCTGCGGGGATCACGGATATCGGCATGATTTTGGGACCGAATCACATGCGTGCCGTTGCCGAGCGCGAAACAGGTTTTCTCGATGAGCTGTGGGCCACCGGAAGGGTGGAGGTTGGGCGCAAATGGATCAGCCGGGGGCAGCCGACTTTTGAATCGGGCTTTAAAGCGGTTTCGGACGTCTTTGCTGGTGATCAGCTACCCCGTGCCGTCTTCTGTAGCAATGACATTCTCGGCTACGGGGCCATCAGTGCGATTCGAACTTTAGGACTGCGCGTACCCGAGGATGTCTGGGTCATCGGCGTGGACGGACTGCCGATGTCTGGTTGGGAAGTCTTCGACCTGACAACCATTCGACAGCCCGTAGAAGAGATGGCGCGAGTGGGGCTCAAACTCTTACAGGCGCGTATTAACGGAGACGCCTCGCCCTTTCTTGATGTCCAACTCGATACTGACCTGGTCATTCGCGGTTCGACCGCACGCGTTCCCTCACCGTAGACCGCCGGGTGGCGCACATGAGCAGGAGTGCTGGATGTGTGATTGGACGTCGGATGCCGGGTTGGCGAATTCTATCCAGGCTCAATTGCATTTGCGTGGCCGGTGACCGATCAATACCCCTATCGCGGGCCTGAATTGAGCCAGGCAACGACTATTCCCGGAGCCAAAGGGCGTGCTCGTGCGAGGCTCCGTGAGCTCGGAAGATGGAGCGACTTCGGCGACGTAGAATCAGCACTCTCACTCGCACTGCGCAAAGTACCGCCCTCTACGGGCGCACGCCGTGCACTGTTACTCCGACTGATCCATAACGGATTGCAACTCGCGAAGAAGTTCTTGAATCTTGGCCCGGTCTGCGTTTGTGCTTGCGGGGTTGGGTGGGGAGACTCGAGCGTCCACGTCGAAGACGGTGCTGGGATGGTGCCAAGCCCTAAACCATTCGAGTCCCTGAGAGTTCACGTCTCGGGTTACTCCTTCCATAAGCGTAACGGGCCTTCCGGGGGCAATCTCTAGCTGGATTGCGACGGTGTCGCGGGCAGGCACTGATTGCAGATGACGCATGCCCCCTTCAGGCACGAAACCTTGCGAGCGAATCCAGTCGTGCAATGATTTTCCACTCAGTTCTTCTGCGGTGAGAGTAGGGAATAGCTTTTCGGGCAGCCATGTCTCCATATAGACAACGGGCTGACCATCGACTCGTCGCAATCGGACGAGTCGCCAGGTTTGATGCGTCCCGAGCTGCGCGGCCGCTTCAACCGGCGGAGCCAAGCGCGAAAGGGAGAGCACCTCTGTGCTGAGGTCGCTACCCGATTGGGCAACCTGCTGGCGCAGCCCCCCCGCTTGGTGGGCGAACCGACGCTGGTGAGGCGGCGCAACGGTGGTCCCTCGACCTTGTTGCCGCTGGATCAGACCGAGGGACGCCAACTCATCGAGCGCCTGCCGAATGACGCTACGTGCGACTCCGTAGGCAAGCTGTAGCTGCTTTTCGGTCGGTAGTGCGGCTCCCGCAGGTAGGTGCCGGCTTTCGATCTGTTGGCGAAGGTCGTCGAAGATCTGAACGTAAAGAGGCCGCGTAAGTGAGCGGTCGACGCCATTAGTGCTAACGAGAACGTTGGGCTTGAAGCGATCTACCGTCATCAGCTCTTCCTCTTGACAGTGCAGTATCTACAGTTTGGTCGACTGCGGCAGTTGACGCGAAGTCACGACAGACTCATAATGGTACGTACCAATCATACGGACAAAGCTGTATTCAGAAAGTGGAGATGCAATGACGCAGTTTTCCAGTGCCGCCCGGTCCCGATTTCCCATGTTTAGATTCATGGGCCGCGTTCCCGGCGGATTAATGCTCTTTCCTCTTGGGCTCGGTGTATTGGCGGGCAACTTCTTCCCTGACGCAATTGGCATCGGCGGGTTTACAACGGCACTTTTTCGAGACGGCACGCTAACGCTCATCGCGGTGCTGATCGTCGCTACTGGCGCGCAGATCACCGGGAGCCGTAGTGGGAAGGCAGCAGCGAGCACCACACTGGTCGTACTTCTAGCCAAGACTCTCGTCCCGATCACTCTCGCGGTCGTTCTCGGTCTCACTGTCGGAGTTGAGGGTATTTTTGGGGTGTCAATTCTGGCTCTGATTACTATTTTCGGTAATAGCAATGGAGCTCTTTGGCTCGCCTTTGCTGGACAGTACGGCGATGAGCGTGATCAGGGTGCCTATGTCGCCAGCGCGTTCGACGACGGGCCATTCCTAGCGTTGATCTTCCTCGGTGCATCCGGGCTCGGAGACATTCCGATCCTCGCTCTCGTTGCGGCTATTGTGCCGTTTGTGATCGGACTCATCATTGGTGCCGTCGACCGCGAATGGACAACGGTCCTGCGCAGCGTTCCTCCTGTAGTTATCCCGTTCATGTCGTTTTGTGTAGGAACGGGAATCAGCCTTGGGGCTATCGTCACGGGCGGACTCATGGGAATCCTTCTTGGCATCGGTGTCGTCGGGCTCACCGGTGGATTAACTTATCTGGGTTACCGATTCTTGCTTCGCCGGGGCGGGGAGAGCGGAATTGGGTTTGCTGCGGGCACGACTGCTGGAAACGCGGTGGCTGTTCCGGTCGTCGTCGCGGCTGCAGACCCAAGCTTTGCGCCCTTCGTCGCTGCTGCCACAGCCCAAGCTGCCAGTGCCGTCCTCGTCACCGCGCTCCTCGCCCCGCTGGTTGCGGCTTTCGTCCTCAAATCAGCGGGTAGCTTAAGAGGCAATGTGCCTGCCACAGAAGCCCTTAAAACGGCGACTGTGTCCGACTGATCCACTACTTCGGAGAATACTTATGCGTGACAGCCGTCGAATAACCGCTACTTACTACATCGAATCTGACATTGATCCTGAGCAGGCCGCTGCGCAGTTAGCTGGAGAACAGTCCAGCGGTACTTTTATTTCCGTCCCGCAAGAGTCTGACCGAATCCGGGAGCGGCACGGGGCTGAAGTTTTGCACGTTAAACGCCTAGGCGAGGGGGCTCCTTCGCTGCCGTCTCGGTCCCGACCGGAGCGGATCACGCGCGCTGAGGTAACCATTGAATTCCCGATGGAGAATATGGGACCTGATCTCGCGACGACGCTGACGTCCGTGGCCGGAAATCTATTCGAGCTCAGCCACCTGTTTGCGTGCAGATTGGAATCTCTTACGCTGCCAGAAGAGTACATCGCTGCCCATGCCGGGCCCGCATTTGGCATGGTGGGAACACGTGAACTTCTCGGTGGTGCGCAGGACGTGTTAGTGGGAACCATCGTCAAGCCTAATGTGGGTCTGGACGAAAATGAGTTCCGAAGCGTGGTCCGGGATTTGGCACGCGCCTCGATCGACTTTATTAAAGACGACGAGCTGATGACAGACCCGGCTTACCTGCCGCTAGAGACGCGGGTGCGAATAGCAACTGAGGAAATCCTGGCCGCAGAACAGATCACAGGGCACCCCACAATGTACGCTTTCAACATCACGGGCGACATCGCAGGATTGGAACGCCGACACAACCTGGTGGTAGAAGCCGGTGGGCGATGTGTGATGCTCACTATCCCCGTTATGGGATTGCCTGCGCTCGAATACTTACGCGGCTTCGCTCAAGTTCCCATTCATGGTCACCGCGGGGGTTTGGCCGCCTCAATGCGTCACCCCGGGCTCGGGATCGCATACGGAGTGTGGCAGCAACTTGCTCGCCTTGCCGGTGCAGATCATGTGCACGTAAGCGGGCTTGGCAGCAAATTTTATGAGCGTGATGACGAGGTAACGTCAAACATCCGCAGCCTCCTAACTCCACTCGGGAATACCCTGCTCCCCGCACCCGCTCTGTCGTCCGGTCAAAACGTCTTTACTCCCGAGCTGACGTGGAAGGCGCTGCCCACCACCGACTTGCTGATGCTCGCCGGAGGCGGCATCGCAGCACACCCGGATGGCCCGGGCGCCGGGGTTCGAAGCCTACGACAGTCTTGGGCTGCGGCTGTCGCCAATTTTCCCATAAGAGATTCGGCACGTGAGAGCGCAGCACGCGGTGACAGGGCTCTTGAGCACGCGGTCCGCGCGTTCGAGGTCAAGAACTGATGACGCGCATCGGCTTCCTAGCTGACGATCTCACCGGTGCCGCCGATGTTCTCGCCCAAGCCCATGCCTTCGGCCTAGACGGCACACTTATCCTTGACGCCTCTCGTGATCTTCCTTTGGGCGGCGATGTTGTTGGAATCGCGGGACCCACGCGCTCCCTTGCGGGTGAAGAATTCGACTACGCCGTGAGGTCCGGGATTACCCGGCTCGCGGCGGCGGACCTCGAGGTGTTGCTCTACAAAGTGTGCTCGACGTTCGATTCCTCGCCCACCATCGGCAGCATTGGTCGTGCTCTCGACCTAATTCACGAGATCTTGCCCGAGCATGGACCCATCCCCGTCGTCCCTGCACAGCCAGAATTTGGTCGCTACACCGCCTTCAGCCAACACTTCGGCGTCTACCAGGGAGAGGTCTATCGGCTCGACCGGCATCCAATCATGTCGCGCCACCCCTCGACTCCGATGTCAGAGGGAGACCTTCGGCTGGTGCTCGCAGCACAGTTGTCTGATGGCATGCCCCCACCCGGATTGCATCTCTCCGCCTATGCTGCCGGGTTGTTCGACGCGGAGTGGGCGCGACTGCGGAGCCGAGCAGACATCCCCGCTTTTGTCGTCGACGCAGTAGACCCGGCGCACCTTGATTCTGTCGCCGCCGTCCTGCTCGAGCAGCATGTTGCCCCGTCGGTCGTCGTGGGCTCGGGTGGCATCATGGCGGCACTAGCTCGAATGAAGTCTCGCCAGCATCGCTTCGCTCCGTCTTTCACCGCGGCGTCTGGGCCTACGCTCGTAGCGAGTGCGTCGGCCTCGTCAACGACAGCTCAGCAAATCGAGCACGCTCTGGAAGGCGGCTGGGTCGACGTTCCAATTCCCGTAGAGGCACTAACTCAGGGGGAGCCTAGAGGAGCATGGGTCGAGTGCGTCGAGCGCGCTCTGCGCGATGGAAAGGACGTGGTTGCTCACACGTTGCGGGGAAGTGATGATCCACGCTTTGGTCGTAGCAGCGCCAGCACCGCCCAAATTGGAAGGACCGTTGGGAGGCTCGCTGGTTTGATGACGAGGCAGGGCTTGACCCAGGACGTCGTTGTTTGCGGCGGCGACACGTCTAGTCACGCACTTCTCGCAATGAACGTCACTGAACTTCGCGTGCACGAGCAATTCGTCACCGCGGGCCCTATCTGCAGCACCGATTCTGCATCGGATCTCGCCGGATGCCGGCTCCTTCTCAAGGGCGGGCAGGTTGGACCGATCAACACGTTCCAACGCTTCGCAGGACAGCGCTGAAGCACCGTGATTTAGGAAGAAGGAAACAATGAGAGCAGTAGTGAAGACCGCCGCCCAGCGTGGATTCGAGATCTATAAGGATCTCCCGGAACCGACTGTGGGCCCCCATGATGTACTCATCGACGTCGCTGCCGCCTCGCTTTGTGGTACTGACCGAGAACTCTACGAGTGGACTCCGTCCGCACAGGCGTTCAACGCCAAGGTTCCGGTCGTGCTCGGCCACGAGGGTTCGGGCACAGTCCTCTCCGTAGGAGAAAACGTTCGGTCCCTTGCGGTCGGCGACCGGGTCGCCCTTGAGAGTCACATCGTATGTGGGCGGTGCTACCCATGCCGCACGGGAACTGCGCATATGTGCGAGCGCACACGCATACTTGGCATGCACATCGACGGGGTCTTCGCCGAACGGGTCGCCGTACCCGAAGGTATCTGTGTTCCGCTTCCCGAGTCGGTTTCGCTTGAGACCGGAGCTCTCTTAGAAAGCGCCGGAGTCGCCATGCATGCGGTGCAGCGCTCCGGATACGCCGTAGCGGGCCAAAACGTTCTAATTAATGGCTGCGGACCCGTGGGGCTCGTTATCGCCAAGATCGCTCTGGCCATGGGTGCCGCAAACGTTATCGCGGTCGAGCCCAACCCGTTCCGGCAGGAACAAGCAAAGCGCATTGGAGCGCGGGTGACGCATCCGGGAGAACACGTTGTAGAAATGTGTCGGGACATCGGCGGGCGACGCGGAGGATTCGATGTTGCGTTCGAGGTGTCGGGCGTGCGCGGAGTCTTAGCGCCGATGTTCGATGCTCTACGTCCTGAGGGAACCCTCGTCACGATCGGACACCCCAGCGAGCACGCGCAGGTAGACATCGCCGGCCAGATCAATAAGAAGGGCATCACCCTCCGGGGCATCTTTGGCCGGCGACTCTGGGACTCCTGGGAACAGCTGTTACTCCTTGTTGAATCAGGACGACTCGAATTAGATTCCCTCGTCACACATCGCCTTCCACTCGAGCAAGCTGAAGAGGCCGTCCATCTACTTACGGGTGAAGCCGGAAAAGTTCTGCTCGTACCATCGCTTACCTGAACTTAAGTGTGCGGCGAGAAGCTTCGGGACCGTCGCGGCTTCGGCATCATCGCCTATCGTGCAAGAGGAGACCTTCCAACCCAATGAGAACCTCGTAGACCTCTCGGAGCTCAGCAGCATCGAGAGGCGCGATCAGAATGCCACGTCGGGAGGACAACTTCAGCCACTTTTCGCTTTGAAGTCGAACTATTGCCTGACGCAGACGGGGCTGCCGTATATGAACCTCGTCCGGCACGTGCGGTTTGACGTTCAAGACGTGCTCGCGTGGGTTCAGGAGCACCGGCATGGCTAAGCCTTAGATCACCGCCGGCGAAGTGGGCACGATCGACGAACGGCAGTGGACACGAAGCAGCCGCCAGGCGAATCTGACGTTGCAGGACTCGACTGCTAGCAGGCCGATCACGTTGCTCGACCGAGCGTTTGGCTTTGTGGTGGCATACGCACGGGGAGATCGTGTACTGACGCTGGCCATCCCGGTACCCCGGCGGTTTCCAGTCTCTCGGACCCTGCCCTATGTCGCGTCCCCACTATCACCATCCCCAAAGAACGACAAGCTAGCAGTGTACGGAAAGCGCGGCGTATACTCCGTTGGGCCGCCGGGGACTCCGGATCGTTCTTTGGGCGGACGGAGCTACCGCCGCATTGCTACTCCCCCCGGGGCGGGAGTACTTGCGATGCTGGGAATACGTGACCAGAAACGCACCATAAACCCCAAAATCTAACCAGATTCAGGCTGTATTTCTCCGTACAATGCGTACCCTAAAATCCATGAGAACCGCGGAATTCCGCGGGAGTCTGCCCCTACTGCGGGTTGGCGACAAAGCTAAGACGGCTATCATTTGTTCTTGATTCGAGTCCAGGTACCCCAGCACTAACAGGCGAAGGATTCCGCGGCGAAATCACTTATCGCCCATCCCGACCGACAGGCCTAAAACAGGCCGAATTTCCGTAAACGACACCAAAAGCCCCGTCGGTGGTTGTTTGGACGTCGTTGTGCCCTGCCCAATACGGGCTTGTCCCGGCCCGGTCGGGCTACTCACGAACTCTCTGCCGCACCTAGTGTGCATGGACACGACGACGCAAATCACTCCCACGTTTCTCACCCAGCGCGAACTCGCCGAGCTGCTCCGAATGCCCGAGCGCACGCTCGAGAACTGGCGCCTGATGCAGACCGGACCGCCCTATCTCAAGCTCGGCCGTTCGTGCGTTACGTCGTGCAGGACGTGCTCACTTGGGTTCACGAACACCGCCATGGTTAGGCCACAGATCATGGCTGGCGAAGTGGCCTCAATCGACGTGCAACAGTTGGCGAGCGGCCGATACCGCGCCCGCGGCACCAGCCGTGACGATAGCGGGGCACGGCACCGCCACGCCGTGACGGCCGATACGCGCGATGAAGCTATCGCCGAGATCTATCGACAAGCGAGGGCGATGGCCACGGGTGGTTCCGGAGCGCTCTCGCCGTCGAGCACCATCGCCGACACGGTCGAGCTCTGGTTGTCGCAGGTTCTCACCCGTGCCGAGGCTGGCAGCTTGTCGTACTCGACCTGCGAATCCTACGAGACGACTGCCCGCGTGATCATCGTGCCGCGGTGCGGGGGAGTGCGGCTTGACCACCTGACCGTCGGTCGCTGCGACCGCATCCTGCAGCGCATTTTGGAGGAGGAGACCATCTCAAAGCGCGGCGAGCTCGCGCAGTCTTGAGCCTGCTCTGTAACTACGCCGTGCGCGACGACGCCATGCCCCAGAACCCCGTGTGGGACGTTCAACACCTGCCGATGTCACCGCGCAAGGAATCCGCGCTCACCCCGACGCAGATCACTAGCATCCGCGCGCACACGCAGGTATGGCGGCTCACACGCGACGACGGCCCGCGGCCCAACTATCGAGCGCTGATTGACGGAATGGACGTCATGATAGGCCCCCTCTGCGCATCGGCGAGTGCCTCGGCCTGCGCCGCTGTGACGTGGATATGACAACGTTGCCGCCGACCCTCATCGTGAATGGAACGATCGTCAGCACCAAGGCAGGAGGAACGCACCGGAAGAATTCTCCCAAGCGATCGCGCCGACGGCGGAGCACTGCACTTCCGTCGATGGCCGCGGCAGCGGTGCGCCGCCGTCTGGTGCTTGCGGAGGCGGATCCGGAGGCGTTCTTGTTCCCCACCAAGCCCGGCCGCTCGTTGAGCGTTAGCAACTATGAGCGGCTACTGCGCGCATTCGTGGAGGACGAGCGCGCCAACCTTGTTGACCTGGGCGTCGACGTCGATGAATACACGACGCACATCTATCGGCGCACGGCCGCCACGCTGATCGAGCGTGCGGCCGGAATCACGCTGGCCTCGCGTCTGCTCGGCCACGCCAACGAGCAGACCACGCGAAACAGCTACGTGGTCACCGCCTACATGGTCGACCCGGTGACCGCCGAGATCCTCGATGAAGTGCTCGGCGGCTAAATCGGGATCAATGTCGGCGGCAGCCCGTATGCCGAGTTCGTTGGCCAGCAGCGTTGCGGCGGCGGTTGGCGCCACCCAAGTGAGGAAAGGGTGCAACGCTTTGTGCCGGTGCTTTTGCTTCAGGAGACGCGAACGAAGCATCATGAGACTATGCAACCCATTCGTCGACCGGTATTTCTGGCTCTTTTCTGTGCAGCCTCGCTCTTCCTAACCGGATGTGCCGGCACCGCCGCGCCAAGACCGGTTTCATCGACGCCGTCTGACACCAGAACCGAAGTTCCCACGACGCCGACGACTCCAATACCGGAGGCTGAAGAACCCACCGCGGAGCCGGACCCTATCCCCGTAACGTTCGTAACCAAATATGAGTTTCTAGGAGAAGGATCGGCCAACATTGTTTACGTTCGCGATGGGTCCCAGATTATCCAAGAAGTCGTCATTCTGCCCTACGAAGTTGTTTTGAATAGCGGGCCAAGTCCGATATCTGGAAATCCCCATCTCTCAGGAGGCGCGTCTTACACCCAAGACGGCGATATCGTGGGTTGCCGTCTAACTCGAAACAACGTAGTTATAGATGAGGTGCTTCCGATGGCCGGGTCGATTAGCGCTGTGTGTGATTCCCTCTGATGTCAGCTAGGGCGACGGACGAACTGCCGCTGAGCAGCGTTCTCGCGTTCGTCGAATCCGTACGGGCGGGATAGTCTCAACTCTTACCTATCAGTGGGGGAATGCGCGCGTGGAGTTTATTGTAAACGGGTCTCGGCGTGACCTTACTGCGCCCGAAGTAAGCGCTCGCCTCCGCGGACACACACCGGATCGCATCTTCGAGTACTCGGTTTATATCGATGGACAGGCCTGGCCCGTCAAACAGGCCTTTGGCATTGCGGCAGGCTTGCCCCACAGCGATTTCACTTCTCAAGTCGCGCGGCGTCAACTGCGAAGGCTAGGATATCGGACCGATTCCGTGCAATCCGCTTCTGCCATCCTGCCCATATCGTCCGCTGGCGGCTCACGCACTTTCGATGCCAGTCTGCTAAGTGAAGCTGGTTCGGTCTCGGCCACGACGAGCTTCACGTGGCTTTACGCTGGCGGGATTATCTTGGACGGTGACGGCTGGCCAGTCTTTCCACCTCTTCCCCAGGAGCCGGGGCTTTACCGCTTCACGTTTTTGCCGCTCGCTTCAAGTGGGCGCGGCACTGTCTACATCGGTGAGTCCGTTAGTCTCGCCCGGCGGAGTAGAGACTACCGAAACGCGAAGTCGGATCGTTCAAGTCAACGTACGAGCCGCCGCATTCACAAGGAATTGGTCCGTCATCTTTCTGTTGGAGGCGAAGTTCATTTTTCGATTGCCACGGATGTCATCCTCGGCATTGACGGAGACCCGGTCGACTTGAGGTGGAAGTCTGCCAGGCGACTTGCGGAAAACGCGGCAGTGCTCCTCGCTCAACTTGACGGTGAGGAAGACGTACTGAATGTCGACGCTGATGTTGCGTCAGCCCAACTCGTGGCAGGCGACGCCGTCAAGCAAACGGACAAATGAACTGTTCTGACTCGAGCGGGGTGAATCACGTGGCGATTATCGGCACACGGCGAACCGGGGACTCAAAACAGGGCGTGCAACGTCGCTCTGGGGCCACTCCTCTCGGCTCGACGTCCTGACACAGCATTGCCAGATCGACACTGGCTTCGACGTGCGATCGGATGCCGGCGGACGTGACCCCGACCAACACAGCCCAACGTTGCGGCGTTATCACCAGCTCCTATGGAGCAGGCAACTGCCTGGCGGCGCCTTGTTTACTTTGGACATATCAACTGAAGGCTCCTACCTGCACCATAGTTCCGGTGTCGGAGAATTCTTTCTGGCGAGCGACACGATTATTCACACGTTCGCATCTTGGATTCGGATGGCGGACATTATGGCTCAGGTGGAGGACGTGGACCGGGCGGCTTTTCATAGAATCGGGCGCACGATCGGCGGCACGATAATCTTTCCGGGCAATCGGATAGAGGGGAAGCCGACGATCAACGGCGCGCGCGGTATGCATCCGCGGATTTGCGACCGATTTGATTTGACCCTTGAATGCATCCGGCGCCATTACCACGGCGAACTCAGCCCGCTCGATGAAACACTTGCACGATACGCGGACTTCTTCAGTCTCTACAGAGATTTTGCGGGATATGTGCAATTCTTCCTGCTTCAAGACCTCGTCAGCCCGGATAGTTCGACCGTCGAATTTTTCACTACGTTCGACGACTTCTCAACGCCTGCTCTCCCTGGGAATTTCAAGGCATATGAGCAGTATCGCTCCAATAGCGTTGCCTTCGTCAGCGCCAGAAACGCTCGAATCGCTGACACATGCCTGTGAGGAGGATCGGCGTGCGGCCCTGTAAGCACAAGATCAATGACTTGCTCGGCGTTCGTCAGGCAGTCCCGTCGCGAGCGTAAAAGGCAGCCTCGGACTCGCGCCGCCGTACGACGTTGTCGGCGACAAATTGCAGGAAGTCCTCGTCGCGGTCCCCGATGACCACGTCCTCGACGGCGTCGGCAGGCGCTTCGCCTGGCCATGACGTCTGCCGCGTCGATCGGTCGCGCTCCAGCCGAGTGCCCGAGATCGCGACCCAGTCGCGGAGTCGCTGGCGGGCATCCGCGAAATCGCGATGCCAGCCGAGCGGTGCGGATCCGTGCTGGTCAGGGTTATAGGCGCCGAGCCAGTGCAGGTGCAGCGCCGAGAGTTCCCAGACGAGTTCGGGGTGCCGATGCCCGAACGGCGGCACGACGGATGGTGGCAGTTCGTAGGTGCGTCGCAGCCAGTTCACTCAGCGGTTGAGTTCGATCCATTCGGCCTCGGCGTTGTCGGCGCTGAGGAGGTTCCAGTTGATCGGATGCGGCGGCTCGGCCGTGAGCGGCCCGTCCAGGTCGTCCAACGAGCTCGCGCCGAACGGGTCGTCGTGATCGCCGGACGCCCACTCGATCAGGGACTCTGTCATAGCTGCTTCACCACCCCGAGTCGGCGTGAGCCGCTTCCGTCTCGTGCGCGATTGCAGTCATCGTTGTCGCCGCATCCTGTTCGCTGCCCGGAGCAGAGCGATAAGCTCGGTCGACCTGATAGTTGGTGCGCGCGAGGTCGTGGCCAATCTTCTTAGCAACGAATTCTTCGCGTTGAATGACTCCGCCATCGCGCTGGACCTGGAAAGTGCGTACATAGCCCTCGGCGACGAAGCTGTCGCCCTTGGCAAAGCGGGTGAGTGCCCATTCGGCGGTGGCGCGATAGGCGACAAGGTCGTGGAACGTCGGCTCGAGCGCGGTGAAGCTGCCGCTGTATTCGTGGCGGAAGTGCGGCTGGCCAACGCGCACGTAGAAGCGGGTGTCGCCGTTCTCGGTGACCGATTGCTGCGGGTCGGAAGCCATGAAGCCGGACAGCGATTGCTGGGTGTGAAGTGTCATGGGACTTGACCTCCTGTGATTCGGGCGGACCATCGTGGTCCGCGCTCCCTAGGAGGTGCGTCAAGGGCTCCCTAGCCGTCGCAGGCGAACGAGACAGGTTTTGGCAGCGAAAAAGCCGACGCGTTGTTTAGAACCGGGCCCGCACTGCGCACCCGGCGGTTCTATCCCTCGAGCTCGAGCGGAGGCGCTCACGCGCACTGGCAAGCCCAGCGCTTCGCAGCCCGTAGCCAGACCCGGGCCGGCTGCTACACGATCTGCATCCGCGCTAGCAACGTCTTCTCGGCGAGCTCGGCGATCTTCAGCGTGGCGGGTGACAGATAGGTCGATTCCCGCTGGGCTAGCGCGATCGTGTCGTAGAGCGGTTCCTTGAAGGGAACCAGGTTAATATTCTTTGGAAACGATGACCCCTCAGTGATGGTGCGGCACACGATGGTGTCCGCCGCCCCGGTCGATACCAGGCTCAGGGCCGTCTCCACGTGTTCAACCTCCATGACCGGGTCGATCGACAGGCCCCGCATCTGCGCCCGCTCCAGAATCTGCTTGCGCGTGGGATCGGTCCAGCCGGCGTAGGCGTCGTAGAGCACCAGCTGCGACTGTGCCATTTCCTCCATGGTCATCGGCCCCAGGGCCGGATCGCGCGTGGCCGACGCGTAGAGAACTTCGTCTTGGAACAGGGGCTTGATCAGTAGCCCGGTCTCGAGCACGGGCAGCACTACCAGTCCGGCCTCGAGCTCGCCGCTAGCAATCGATTCCGCCACCAGGGCAGAATTCAGCCCGATCAGCCGCACTTTCACCTGTGGATAGAGCACGTGGAAGCGCTGCACGAGGTCGGAGAGATCGTAGTAGCCTGCGTTGCGCAGCACGCCGAACGTGCAGACCCCGCCCTCCAGTGCGGCCATCGACCGCAGCGCCTCAAGCCCATTGTCGATCGAGCGCACCGACTGCTCGGCGTGCCGCCGTAACTCGTCGGCCGCCGCCGTGGCGATCAGCCGCCGCCCGCCGCGAATGAACAAGCTTAGGCCGACAATCTCCTCCAGCCGGCGGATGAGTTCGGAGATCGACGCCTGGCTCGTGCCCAGATCGTTGGCCGCCGCGGTGAACGAGCCCAGTGTGTAGGCGGCTAGGAAGGCGCGCAGCTGAACAATTGTCATAGGGTTACCTTATAGGTTTGATCGCTTCATATCGGGTTGTGCGATAGCACGCAATTAACTTAGGTTTCGACTATGCAAATTAACGAGGCCGACAAGAAACACATCACGGGCACCTTCACCGTTCTCAAAGAACCGGCCGTCGGCGGTATTCCCGCCCAACGTCTGCCCGAGGTGATCAAAACCGTCTCGGAGATGCTTAGCACCATCGAGAAAAACGGCATCGACGCCGTCATCAAGTACTCCCAGCAGCTCGACAAGTGGGAGGGCGCCGACATCGAGATCAGCCAGGCCGAGCTCGCCCGCACCGGCGACCAGCTCACCCCCGAGCTGCGCGAGGCCCTCGCGGCCGGCGCCGAACGTACCCGCGTGTTCGCCCTGGAACAGCGCAAGCACCTCACCGACTTCGAGATCGAGATCCTCCCCGGCGTCATCGCCGGCCAGAAGTACATTCCGGTCCCCCGCGTCGGCGCCTACCTACCGGCCGGCCGCTTTCCCATTCTCGCCAGCGCCTTCATGACCGTCGGAGTGGCCAAGGCCGCCGGCGTGCAGAGCGTCATCGCCTGTTCCCCGCCCATGAGCCCCACCGCAGCACACCCCGCCGTGCTGCACTCCGCCTACCTCTCCGGCGTCGACCGCGCGTTCGCCGTCGGCGGCGTGCAGGCCCTCGCTGCCATGGCATTCGGACTGCTCGGCGAGCAGCCCGCCGACATCCTGGTCGGCGCCGGCAACGCCTACGTGACCGAAGCCAAGCGCCAGCTGTTCGGCCGAGTTGGGATCGACCTGCTCGCCGGCCCCTCCGAGGTGGCGGTCATCGCCGACGACACAGCGGATGCCGAACTGGTCGCGGCCGACCTGCTGGGCCAGGCCGAGCACGGCCCGCAGTCCCCGGCGTGCCTGGTGACCACCTCTCGCCAGCTCGGCGAAGATGTAATCCGTCACATCGAACGGATGCTCGAAACGCTGGCGACCAAGCAAATCGCGGGCCCGGCCTGGCGCGACTTCGGCACCGTCTACGTGGCCGAGAACAAGGAGACCGCCGTCGAGCTGATGGACATGCTCGCTCCCGAGCATCTGGAAATCCAGACAGCCGATGACGACTACTATCAGGAAAGCCTTTCGAACTACGGATCGCTGTTCCTTGGGGAATGGTCAACGGTGGCCTATTCCGACAAGGGAATCTCTGGAACGAACCACGTACTACCCACGGGTCGGGGTGCCCGTTCATCGGCCGGCCTCTCGGTATCACGATTTCTCAAGCCCCTCACCTGGCAGCGCGTCGAGAGGGCCGCTACCCCCATGCTGGCCAACCACGTCGCAACCATCTCCGCTTTCGAGGGGATGGAAGCTCACAGGGCAACGGCCACCCTGCGGCTCGATCGCTTGGCGAGCACGGTGGCCAGCCTCGTCTGAGGCCGCCACCGCGGCCGCAGGCATCGGCTTTTCTCCTACCCTCACAGCACCGCACACACAGCAACCGAAAGTTGGAAATCCAATGAATCCCTTCGCTAAACGCCTCAAGGTTCTGGTACCGATGGCACTTATCGGTGTACTCGCGCTCACCTCGTGTGCCGCTGACACCACGGATGCCGGTGCAGACGGTGCCGCGCGCACCATCACCATCGCCACCTCCAACGACGCGCCGTTCTCGTTCACCGACGCCACCACCGGCGAGCTCTCTGGCATCGACGGTGAGATGTTCCTCGCCATCGCCGAGCAACAGGGCTGGAACGTGGAGGTCTTCGTGACCGACTTCAACACGCTCATTCCCGCACTGGTGGCCGACAAGGCCGACGTGATCGTGGACGCTATGTACATCACAGACGCCCGCAAGGAGCAGATCAACTTTACCGACCCGTGGTACATGCAGGGTGAAGGACTGCTTGTTCCGGCTGGCTCCACCGTGGAAGACCGGGATGACGTGGCGGGCCTCGTGCTCGGCGCCCAGACCGGTACTGTGTTCACAGACCTGATCGATACCCTGGGCGGTAGCGAGACCCAGTACTTCGACTCGCAGGCGGCGCTCATCACCGCTGTGGAGAACGGCCAGATCGACGCGGCCTTCACAGACAGTGCCGTACTCGCCTACAGCCTGGTGCAGAAGCCCAACCCGAAGATCAAGCTTGTCTCGCCCTACGAAGCGTACTTCCCGGGTACCATCGGCGCCGGACTGCGCATGGAAGACACCGAGCTGCTCGCAGACATCAACGCGGGTCTGGCCGACCTGAAGGCTACGCCGCAGTACCTCGAAATTCTGCAGAAGTACGGACTCGGCGAAGACAACCTCTCGGAGTAGATACCGCTTCACCCGTGCTGGCCGCTACGACTGAAAAGTCGGGGCGGCCAGCTCCGAACGTGGATCACCCTTCAAGTTAGGCGCACCAAATGGAATTCATTACCGACACGTTGGCCGTGTTCCCCGCCCTGTTCGGCGCGGTACCGATTGTTCTGCAGCTCGCTGCCGGAGCCATGTTGCTTGCCCTCGTACTCGGGCTGCTCACCGCCCTGGCGCGCATATCGCAGTCCAAGGTGTTGCGGGCCGTCGCGGTGTTCTTCGTGGAGGTGATTCGTGGTACGCCGCTGCTCGTGCAACTTGTCTACATCTTTTTCGTGCTACCGAGCATCGGCATCGCCATCGACCCGGTGCCCGCGGGCATTCTCGGGCTCGGTATCAACTACGCAGCGTACCTCTCTGAGGTGTTCCGTTCGGCGATTCTTTCTGTGGAGGCCGGCCAGACCGAGGCAGCGCTCTCGCTCGGCTACACGCCCACCAAGGCGCTCTGGCGCGTGGTTATACCGCAGTCGTTCGTGGTCTCGCTCGGCCCCATCGGCAACTACTTCATTGCCATGGTCAAGGACACGGCCCTCACCTCGGTGATCGCCGTCACCGAGATTCTCAAGACCGCGAACATTTTGAATAGCCAAACTTTTCAGACCACGGAAATCTACACTGCAGCGGCGATTCTCTACCTCATGCTCAGTCTTCCGCTCGCTCGAATTGTCGTACTCATGGAACGAAAGGCGCGGTCTCGTGGCTGACAACATCATCAATGTGCATGAAGTGCACAAGACCTTCGTCTCCGAAGACAAGCAGTCCCTGTGGGATCGTTTTCGCGGTCGCACGCACGAAGCCCGCCGGGTGGAAGTTCTCAAGGGGGTCAACCTTCAGGTGACCCAGAGCGAGACCGTGGTCATCCTCGGTTCCAGCGGCTCGGGCAAGAGCACGCTGCTGCGCTGCATAAACAAACTCGAGACCATCGATTCCGGCCGCATCTACGTGCACGGCCACCTGGTGGGCTACCGCGAACAGAACGGCGAGCTCGTCGCCGAGCGCGCCTCGATCACCGCCAAGAAGCGTACCGACGTGGGCATGGTGTTTCAGCACTTCAACCTCTTTCTTAACAAAACCGCGCTGGGCAACGTCATGGCGCCCCTCCGCGACGTGAAGAAGATGTCGGCAGCGGATGCCCGCACCAAGGCCGTGCACCACCTCGAGATGGTGGGGCTCGGCGACAAACTCGACAACTACCCCACCAAGCTCTCTGGCGGTCAGAAGCAGCGCGTAGCCATTGCCCGCGCTCTAGCCATGGAACCGGCTGTGATGCTGTTCGACGAGCCGACCTCGGCGCTCGACCCCGAACTGGTGGGGGAGGTACTCGCTGTGATCAAGCGCATCGCCGAGGAGGGCACCACTATGGTGATCGTTACCCACGAGATGCAGTTCGCCCGCGAGATCGCCACCCGCATTGTGGTGATGGACCAAGGCCTTATCGTGGAAGAGGGCCCGCCCGAGATAATCTTCACCAATCCCCAGCACGACAAGACCCGGGCCCTGCTGAGCCGGTCGCAAACGTCCCCCAACTGAGCACGCCCATGCGTGTGTTCCGCGACCAGATCTACGCGCTCTCCCCCGAGCTGGCACTGTCGAACACGGTCAGTGCCGGCGAGGTCTTTTCCTGTGTCACGCTCGACGCGTCCGGCAACCAGATCGCCGAGGGCAGGAACCACGCCGACCTCGACTCCGCCCGGGTTTTTCCCGTGAATGGAGCCCTGGGCGTTGCAGGGGTGCAAGTGGGCGATGCCGTGGGTATCAGCATCCGCTCGATCGCGGCGTCGCCGTGGGGCCATACCTGGACCCGGCCGGGCCTCGGCGTGAACGCGCCACCGGAGTCCCACGTGCGGCGGTTGTCGGCGCAGCACCCCACCATCGGCTGGGGTTCGGGGGCCCCGATCAGCGTGCCACCTCAGCTGCACATTGGCACGATCGGGCTGCTGCCCGCCGTGGGCCAGCAGCCGCGCACACTGGGTAGCTACGGCGGCAACCTCGACTCCGTGCTGGCGCGGTCTGGTTCCACCGTGTGGATCACCGCGCAGGTACCGGGCGGCGGTCTCTTCCTGGGCGACGTGCACGCGGCGATGGGGGACGCTGAGGTGTGCGGAACCGGCATAGAAGTGGCGGCTGAGGTGCAGCTAAGCGTGAGAGTGCAGAGCGGCTGGGCGCCCCGCTTTGCCACGATTGACAGCGACAGTAAGTACTGGATCATCGTGACCGGCGATACCTTCGATGAGGCCCTCAGGAGCGGGGTGAGCGAATGCACTCGCCTGCTCGCCGCGCATGCTGGCATGACTCAACCCGACGCCTACTTGGCCGTGGGCCTGCTGCTCGAAGTGCGAGTGTGCCAGGTGGTGAACCCCCGCCGTAGTTTGGCGCTCTCGCTCACGGGTGCAGCGGATACCGCGCTCGGGCCGTCGTCCACCACGCGTTGACTCGGTGCCGCCACAGTCTCAGGCACAGCACCGCAATACCTTCGGTGCTCATCGGTTCGGATTGGCGGCGCGAGCGGCTGAAGACGCGGGGCGCACATTGGCCAGGGCGAGGTGCCGGGGACGGTTCCGACCGACGTGGAGGCCAATTTGTCTTGCGTGCATGAGCCTCGAGCGATCTCCGGGGACACCGGGCCGATTGCCGCGGTGAATTCGGCGCTGGACTGGACCTTGCATGAGTCCACCGACGATTTAGCCTGGCTGAGGTCGGCCGCGGGGCGGTCCATATCTAGATTTCGTTCGCGTGCCTGAGATTACCGTGTGGACCCGCGTCCGCCTCGACCTGCGACCGTATCTCGGTGATGACCAAGCGGCCGAGGTACCTCGGTCACGAACGCTGGGCGCGGCTGATGCAGATATTGGGCAGGGCGACGTGTCGTGTGCGGTACTGACCCCACGGGCGACGAGATCTGTGTCCTCACGCCGGGGTAACCACGTGTTGGGCGCGGTCCCGCAGGTGGAACGGATGATCGCCGATAAAGATATCCGCCGTATGCGGAGGCAGTCGGGCGCGTCTTGGAGCGCGTGATGTCATTCCAGGTCGTCGACCGATTTCGGCGCGGACAAGCTTCGAGTCGGTGCCCGCATCAACCTTTCCATTCCCTCGCGGTTCGCCCGCAGCGCTTTGGCGTCGCGGCGAGCGGTCCACATTAATTTCGCACTTCGCCATGCAGGAAATCGTCGAGCGCGTGGCGACCGGCCTACTCACCGTAGAAGATGTTCGGAATGCTGCGCGGACAGCGGTGCTGCGCATTTCTATCCCCTTCCAACTGCTCAGAACGCGAAAGATATCCCCGTTCACCGCCGACCGCTCGGGTAGCCTGCTACTTTTCGGCCGCCAGGAAGTGTCTCGCCAGCACGAGATCGTCGAGCTTGACTTCGACTTAAACGAACACGCGAGGAAATGGTCCAGTTCCCAATGTCTGACGCTCGCAGACGTTGAAATGTACAGGTATGTATCCCAAAGTGGTAAATGAAGGTGCAATAATTGCTCTGTGACAGGTAATCGGGGCTTTTGGGATCCATTTGCGAAATTCACGCAGAATTTACCCGGACCAATCACGCACTCAAAGGAGAGTTTAGTGAATGCAAAGACAGCGACAGCACCGGTCGCAGCGGTGACGGGTGGCGCTTCAGGCATCGGCCTTGCGTTTGCCCGCAAATGGGTCGAATGCGGCGGTCAAGTTGTTCTGATGGACTATCAACCGGCGTCCCTCGATGCAGCCGTCCGTGAGCTCGGGCCAAGCGCGCGCGGAATCATCGTCGACGTCACCATAAACGTGACAGTCGTCTCCGCCTACGATTCGATACGAGAAAATGAAGGCCGCCTCGACGCAGTCGTCAATTGTGCTGGCGTTGCCGCACCATCTCCCAGTGAAGATGTGACTGATGAGTCGTGGATGAATATGTTGGACATTCATTTGACCGGCTCAATGCGATCCTGTCGAGCAGCATTCCCGTTGTTAATCGAATCCAACCGAGCCTCAATAGTCAACATCGCCTCAGTTGCCAGCCTGGTTGGCATGCCTGGAAGAGCGAGCTACACGACTGCAAAGGCTGGCATTGCCGGGCTGACCCGCACACTTGCCGTCGAATGGGCGAGGAGGGGTATCCGGTGCAACGCAGTCGGGCCCGGATACGTGCGCACAAACCTTACCGATGCACTTGTGGCCTCGGGAAGGCTCAGCGATGGCCTCATTACTGACCGAACGCCCCTGGGCCGTTTCGCTGAAGCGGCCGAAATTGCTGAAGCCATCTACTTTCTTGCTACACCGGCTGCGTCGTACGTGAACGGACATCTACTCATGGCGGATGGCGGAATGTCCGTGGACGGGAACTGGTATGACTGAACGCGCTAAGTCCATTCATTTTGATTTCACCGGGAAAGTATTGTTTCTTTCCGGGGCGTCGGGTGGAATTGGCCGCACGATCGCCCGCTTGTTTTACGCAGCCGGAGCGAGCGTGGTGATGTTCGATCGTGACGAGAAACAGCTCAGGGCACTGGGGAAGGAATTTTCAGATCCAGAGCGCGCTGCAATCGTCGTCGGGGATGCTTCGAATTCTTCAGACATCGATGATGCCCTTGATGTCGCGCGGAGGCGCTTTGGACATCTCGACTTTGTGATTCCCGCAGCCGGCATATACCCAGAAGTTACAGTCAGTGAGATGACAGACGCACAATGGCGAGCGGTCATGTCGCTCAATTTGGATGGAGTGTTCTATCTCCTGAGTCGAGTGTTGCCTGATATGCAAGAGGGTGGTTCGATTGTCAACTTTGCCTCTATTGCAGGGCATCGTGGGAGTTTCGGCCACGCGCACTACTCTGCCAGCAAGGCCGGCATCATCGGTTTCACACGCAGTCTCGCGCTCGAAGCCGGCCCCCATCTTCGCGTCAATGCAATCTCTCCTGGGACGATCGAGACACCCATGACCGCCGAGTTCGTCAAGTCGCAAGGCGCTTCTGCGCTATCACGAACACCACTCGGGAGACACGGACGACCAGAAGAAGTTGCGCAGGTGGCTGCGTTTCTGTGCAGCGATGGCGCATCGTTTATTACCGGTGAAGTGATCCATGTGAACGGCGGCCTTTTCATGGCCGGTTGACTCGATAGAGAGAAGATACGAGTCACCCAGGGCGCGGTACCGAGCACACGGCGTAGAGGCGTCCTTGAAAGCGAAACACGCGCGTCTTCAAAACTATTGGTATCCGAGCACGATCGGGACTGGAGATACACCGATGAATGATGGCAAAAAGAATATTGCGGCTGGCGCACGTATTGCGGATCAATTGCGTGTCTTGATCTTGAATGGTGAGTTGGCTCCGGGGGAACGCATCGGCCAGGAGATGCTCGCGCGCAAGTTTGGATCGAGCCGCATTCCGGTTCGAGAGGGGCTGAAACTCCTGGCGGCCGAAGGGCTCGTCAGTATTGTCCCCAACAGCGGCGCATGGGTATCGAAGCTAGATGCGTTTGAATTTGACCAAATATACAAACTGAGGGAACGAGTTGAATCTTTCGCTGTCCGCGAAAGTGTCGATGGACTCTCTGACGAACAGATCGACCGGTTGGAGGCGCTGGCCGAAGAAATCGCCGCTGCAAAGGACGTTGAATCCTTTTTGCGATTGGATCGTGAGTTCCACCTCCTGACTTACGCCGGGGCCAATTTTACCCTTATGCACGAACTCGTTGAGCGATTTTGGAATTCAACGCAGCACTACCGCCGTGCGTTCGCCGAGGCATTCCTGGTCGAACGAAAGTGGGTCACCGATGCTGAGCATCGTCTCATCGTGGAGAGCATCAGACGGCGCGATCGCGACACTGCAGGGAATCTGGTCCAGGGCCACATCAGACGCACACGGCTGGACTTGCGCGAGCGAAAAGACATTTTTCAGTAGTCGGGTTTATGCCGATGACGGCGGGGGAGCCGTCGCGCTGATGACTCCACTTCGTGTATTGGATCCTAAATGAAGGTTCTTGCGCATTGAGGTGGGTGAGCGCTCTACGCAGTTGTTGACGCATTTGCTGTGCAGAATGGCATAAAAATGCCTATGAACAGGAGTTTTGAAGGATATATGATTCATAGTTGGCCGCGAGTCAACCACATCGTCAGATTGAGTCTTGAAAATATGTATTCGATGTCTACAGTTCTGATGTAGATTGGATCCAATAGAAAAAAGGTGACAAAGATGTCAAACGAATGGCTACCAAATATCGAGACCACTTCAGTTTTTCTATCGCCGTCGGCGGTAGTGTGCGGGCGAGGCTCCTCCGGCAATGTCGCGTCCCTCCTCCGTGCTCATGTAGGGATGGATTCAGGCAATGTCGTTGTCGCGGTTGATGACGCCGTACTCAATGCGGGCCTGGCGCGTGATCTGGTTACAGACCTCGAGCGGAACGGATACGCGGTAACACTCGTTTCTGGGTTTGGCAGCGAACCAACGAGCGAGGTCATCGATTCGGCTGCTGCAACGGCCCGCAATGCCGGTGCAGATATCGTGATTGGCATGGGCGGTGGATCCGTACTGGATTCATCGAAGATGCTCTCATTGCTGATTCGCAACGACGGTAATACTGCGGATTGGCTCGGTGTTGTCGAGCCAGGGGAGGGCGTCGCACCCCTCATCCTCGTCCCGACCACATGCGGTACCGGTGCCGAAGCCACCCGCATTGCGATGGTTACCGTGGCTGGATCGAAGCGAGTCGTCTCCTGCGCGAAATTTCTCCCGGCGATTGCCATCATCGATCCCAATCTGGTGGCGTCGCTGCCGCGGGGCGTTATCGCTTCGACAGGGATGGACGCCTTGGCACACGCCGTCGAAGCGCTCATGTCGACAGCAGGATCACCGATGTCAGCTCATCACGCCGTGCTGGCCATCGAGCTCCTCGTCGGGAATCTGGAGAAGGCATTCGGTGGAGATCAGGACGCCTTGGCTAGCTGCCTCTGGGGCGCACACCTCGGCGGCCAGGCGATCAACGCCGGTGTCGTTCTTGGTCATTCTTTGGCCTATTGCCTTGCGCACGAGCAGCCGATGCCGCACGGCACGTCATGCGCTTTGGCACTCCCGTACTGCATCGCCTACAACCAGTCGCTGAACCCCGGAGTGGCTATAAAATTGGCCCAGTTGCTCACCCAGGGGGAGAGCGACAATCTGCTCGACGCGGCCCTTGCTATACAGGGACTCACGCGGAGATTGGGGCTTCCAACCAGTCTCGACGAGGCGCGGGTGCCGGAAAGCACAGAAGCATCAATGGCGAGCCGCTGCGTAACGGACTACCCGCGGCCCAACAACCCGGTTGCCTTCGATGAGTCCACCATTCTCGAGATGCTTCAATCAATGCGCTCGGGTGATGTCTTAGGCGCCTTCGCGGTGACTGGGGTCCTTGCGAGCTCGGACCAGCACTAGCGACACGGCAACCAGCCGCGTAATTCCTCACCAACGTTGTTAAGGAGTCCTACTCACATGAAATTCGGTTCCATAAAGAATCTTGTCAATGGCACGTTTGCTGAATCAGCGGATGGATCGTGGATCACCGTCAGCAATCCGGCCACGCACCAAACAGTCGTGGGCCGCGTGCCGGCGATGAGCAAAACCGATCTCGACGCCGTGTTCACCGCCGCAGAGGCGGGTGCCAAGGTCTGGCGCGCGACGGGACTGCTTCAACGGGGACAAGTGCTCTTGGCGGCGGCCACGGCCATCCGCCTGCGAAGCGCCGAACTCGTTGACATCATCGTCGGTGAAATGGGCAAGACCTGCGCTGAGGCCACGGGAGAAGTCACAAAGACAGCCGAGTTTTTTGAGTATTACGGGGGCATGGCCAGACTGCCGTTCGGTGAATATCTAGCGGATGCCCGGCCGGGAACCTTCACCAGTCAGCTGCGCGAGCCCGTCGGCGTCACACTTCTCATCACGCCGTGGAACGACCCGCTGCTCACCCCCGCACGAAAGCTGGCGCCGGCATTGCTCGCGGGGAACGCCGTTGTACTCAAGCCGGCAACGGCTACTCCGCTCATCGCTCTCACTCTGGCTCAGATCTTGGACGCTGCCGGGCTGCCAGCTGGAGTTCTCGGAACCGTCACCGGGCGAGGAGCAGAGATTGGCGACCGCTTGGTCTCATACCCTGCCATCAAAGCAGTGTCATTCACCGGGTCTACTGCCGTCGGCACCGCTCTCCGGAAAAAGCTCGCGGGGCGAAATATCCGCGTGCAAACGGAGATGGGTGGAAAGAACGCAGTCGTGGTGCTCAACGACGCCGACCTGAAATTGGCCATTCCCGCAATCGTGGCCGGGGCGTTCGCTCAAGCCGGCCAGCGTTGCACCGCGACCAGCAGACTAATCGTTCAACACGATATTGAAGCTGACTTGGTCGCAGGCATCCGGGTCGCAATGGAGGCCCTGCGCATCGGAGCTGGCGACCAGCCGGGTGTCGATCTCGGGCCGGTTATCAGCGTTGACGCCCAGTGCTCGATCGAGAAGCTTGTTGCCGGAGCTCTTGATCAGGGAGCAACAACTCTCGCGACCACGTCGGCGTCAGACGGTTTGGCTCGCGGCGGGTCGTTTGTTGATGCGACATTCTTGCGCGTGACGGATCAATGTTCCATTTGGCACGAAGAAGTCTTTGGTCCGGTCCTGTCCATGCTGGTCGTCGACACACCCGAAGACGCTATTGCTGCGGTGAACGACTCCACCTATGGGCTTTCTAGCGCCATCTTCACTCGAGACCTGGAACGAGCGTTCCAGTTCGTGGAAGCAGTTGATACGGGGCAGGTCTCCGTGAACCAGCCAACAACAGGCTGGGATATTCACCATCCATTTGGAGGTTTCAACGACTCTGGCTCGCCGTTCAAAGAACAGGGGCTCATCGCCTTGAGCTTTTATAGCCGCACCAAAACTGCAGCAATCCGAACGCACTAACGCGAACCAAGGGACCCATGTCAGACACAGGACTTACGCTGCAGGGCAAGCGCGCTCTGGTCACCGGATCGGGCCGGGGAATTGGTCGAGCTATTGCAGAAGGATTCGCTGCCGCTGGGGCGCGAGTAGCCCTGGTCTCTCGCACCGCCTCTGAGATCAAAGAGGTGGCCGCGGGCATCGGTCACTACGCAACGGCTTTCGTCGGCGATGTTTCGCACACGCCTTCTATCCCCGCACTGATCGATGAAATTGAGCACGAAATGGACGGCGGACTGGACATTGTTGTGCACGCGGCAGGCATACAACACCGACAAGCGGCGGAGGACTTCTCCCACACCGAATGGGATCGCGTCCTGGCCGTGAATCTCACCGCGCCATTCATGCTGAGCCAGGAAATCGGCAAACGCCAGCTCCGCGACGCGCGGGAGGGCAGCCATATCTTCGTCGGCTCGTTGACCAGTCACCTATCCGTTCCCGATGTCGTGGCCTACACCGCGAGCAAGTCGGGTGTGTATGGAATCTTGCGAAGCCTCAGTAGTGAATGGTCTTCGCGCGGCATTCGAGTGAACGGAATCGGTCCTGGCTACATTCACACCAAACTCACCGAAGCGGCTTTTAACGATTCCGATCGGAAGCAAAAGATGCTGGCCCGAATACCTATGGGGCGTTTCGGCAAGCCAGAAGACCTCGTCGGTCCGGCCATCTTTCTCGCTTCTCCCGCTGCCGGTTATGTGACCGGGCAGCTGCTGATGGTCGATGGCGGATGGACCGCCGCGTAAACGATTTACTTTTTTACTTTTCAATGACGAAAGGACTTAGAAAATGGGTGTTAAGAAGATTGCAAAGCGCAAGCTTGTGCGGCTTTCGGCGTTGGGGGTGGCGACTGTTGTTGCCCTTCCGCTGTTGATGGGGTGTTCGACGGCGGCGTCGTCGTCGTCGTCGGATTCGATCAAGATTGGGGCGTTCTTCCCGGTGTCGGGTTCGCTTGCCCTGTTGGGTGAGGAATCGTGGCGCGGAGTGCAGATCGCGACCGACCTGCGCAACGCAGCCGGGGGTGTGGCCGATAAGTCCATTGAGATGGTCTTTGCCGATGTCCCCGACGTGAACGCAGCGACGTCGGAGGCTCGCCGTTTGGCGTCGGATTCAGACATTAACCTCGCCGTCGGTTCCTACTCTTCCGGGCTGAGCTTGGCTGCGTCGGAGGTGTTCGCTCGTGGCGGCAGCACGTTCGTCGAGCTGGGTGCAGTCTCGGAGGCGATCACTGACCGCGATTATGAGAACGTTTTCCGGTTCAACCCGGCAGCAGGCTCGTTTACGAAACTTCAGATGCGGTTCATTACCGAGCACCTCGCGGAGGAACTTGGCAAGCCTGTGTCTGAGTTGAATGTGATTTTGGCTCACGAGGACTCGGCGTATGGGCAGTCCGTCGCAGAAAACGCCGTTATCGATGCGGCGGAAGCCGGCCTGGTCAACTTCTCGCTGGAGCCCTATAACGCCAAGTCCACCGACCTGTCGTCGACGGTGTTGCGCCTGAAGGCTAAGGCGCCGGATATCGTCATTGCCGTGTCGTATGCGGCGGATGCGATCCTGCTCGGACGCCAGATTCGTGACAATGGGTTGCAGCTGGGCGCGTTCATCGGCACCGGCGGGGGCCACAGCCTCAAGGGCTTCCACGATGCCTTGGGCGAGGCGGCCGATGGCGTCTATGACGTTGACTTCACGCAGATCCATGTCAACGAAGAGTTCACTCCCGGCATCACCGAGTTCACGGCCGCTTACGAGGAACGCTACGACTCGCTTCCCGCCTCGGGCCACGCCCTCGCCAACTTCACCGGTGCGAACTTGCTTTTTGACATTTTGGAAGAAACGAACGGCAGCGACGACCCAGAAGAATTCCGTCAAGCCGCCCAGAACTTCAAGCTGGAAATCGGCACCACGTCGTCGGGCTGGGGCTTCTCGCTCAACGAAAACAACCAGAACGAACTCGCCGATGTCTACGTCATGCAGTGGAACGGCGACCAGCTCGAAACCGTCTGGCCGGAACAAGCCGCCATCCGCGCCCCACTGCCCGCAACGCCATTCGGCGTTTGACCCTTCGGGAAGTCAAATATGAATCTCCTCGTTCAAACACTCGTGGCCGGTCTCCTCCTCGGCGGAGTTTACGCATTGATCGCCGTGGGCCTGAACCTCATCTTTGGAGTCGTGAAGATCATCAACTTCGCGCACGGTGAGCTCGTCATGATCGCAATGTATGCCACGTTCTGGATGTGGACGGCCTGGAGTCTCAGCCCCTACATTTCAATCTTCATCATCACGCCGCTTATGTTTGGGTTCGGTGTTCTGCTACAGCGGTTCATCCTTCAGCCCATGCAGAACTCCTCTCCGACGATCAAGATTTTTGTGACTTTGGGCTTATCCGTTTTGCTCCAAAACCTTGCGCTCGTACTCTTTGGGGGGCAATACAGAAGCACCACGTTCCCCTGGGCCGAACAAAACTTCAGCGTGCTTGGCGTCACAGCCACCTACGGTCGCATCACCGCATTCCTGGTGGCCATTGCCTTGGTCATCGCGCTGTTCTACCTCATGAAGAAGACCCTCACGGGAAAGGTCCTTCGCGCTTTGGCGGAGGACCGTGAGACGGCAGGACTCATCGGTATTCCCGTGAAGAAGTACTATCTAGTCGCGATGGGGCTGGGAACGGCGATGGCGGCGATCGCTGGAGTACTGATTGGACCCTTCCAATCAGTCTTCCCACTGGCCGGTGCCCATTTCACGCTTCTGGCGTTTGTCGTTGTTGTACTCGGGGGCCTGGGGAACATGGCCGGATCCTTGATCGGTGGGCTGTTCCTTGGTGCCGTTGAAACGCTGGCGGGTACCTATATCGACCCGGCCCTGCAACAAGTCGCTGTGTTCGCGGTCTTCATCATCGTTCTTTTGGTTCGCCCGCAAGGAATCTTCGGTGGGTCAGCTCGCAACGCGGAAGTAGGTCTCAAATGAAGAAAAAAAGCCTTATTTGGACTCTCGGGTTGGTGGCTGCAGCCGGGCTCGTCCCCGTCTTCACATCGGATCAATACATCCTGCATGTGTGCGTGATGATCCTCATCTACGTGGGGGTCACCGTGGCCTGGAACATTCTCGCTTTTGGTGGAATTCTCTCGCTCGGGCATGCCGCCTTTTTCGGGATCGGATCGTACACCGTGGCGATCCTCTACGTAAAAATGGATGTCAACCCTTGGCTCGGAATCTTGGCGGCGATGGTAACCGCTGCGCTTGGTTCCTTGCTCCTAGCTGTGCCGCTTTTACGGTTGCGTGGACCATTCTTTGCCCTGGCAACACTGGCTTTTGCAGAATCACTGCGCTTGATCGCGATCTATGCTGTTCCACTGACCAACGGGTCGGTCGGCATTACGACTCCGCCCACCCAGGGATTTGCTCTCATCTCGTTCTCCTCACGCGAACCGTATTACTACATCGTCTTGGCGATGGCACTGATCGCGATTGGCATCTCCATCTGGATCTATTACTCCAAAATGGGATACCACCTGCGAGCCTCGGCCTCCGATGATGAAGCCGTTCGTGCCCTCGGGGTTAGGACTCCTCGTCTTAAGCTCGCGGCGCTGGTTATCAGCGCCGCCCTTACTGGAGCCTTTGGCGCGTTCGCAGCCATGTATCTCTTTGTCATTGACCCGGAAACAAACTTTTCCACTCCGCTCTACTCGATCCAGCCAGCGCTGAACGGAATCATCGGCGGGATGGGGACCGTCGCCGGGCCAATCGTGGGAGCGATTGTCATGACACCACTCGGTGAGTGGTTGCGCACCACGTTCTCGGGCACCACACAAGGCCTCAACTTTGTGATCTACGGTGTTGCGCTGATCATCATTGTTCGGGTAATGCCGGGAGGGATCGTATCGGGTATGAAAAAGCTGTATCGGCGTTTCCGCCCAGAAAATAGAAGTGACGGCACGGCTCCAGACGCGTCAGGACCGATCCAGCCCGAACAGGAACTCGCCAATTCCGAAGGAGGGCGCTCATGACGAACGCGACCATTCTCAAAGTCGAGGGAGTTTCTAAGCGTTTTGGTGGAGTGCAGGCGGTTAGTGACGTCTCGTTGACCCTGCAGCACGGTGAAATTGTAGGTCTGATCGGCGCCAACGGTGCAGGTAAGACATCCTTCTTCAATCTAATTTCTGGCATGCACTATCCGGATGCTGGCTCAGTGGCTTTCGCAGGCGGAGACATCACTCGATTGGATCCGGCCAGCCGTGCCCGACGTGGCATCGGGCGTACGTTTCAGGTGGTCCGGCCGTTCACCGGGATGACCGTGGCCGAAAATGTGATGGTGCCGCTCCTGGTCAATGACTCGAGTGTGCGACGAGCACGGCTCCGGGCCATGGAATTGCTCGACGAGCTGAGCATCGCAGACCTCGCCAAGAAGCCGGCTGAGGGCTTGACTCTGGCTCAACGAAAACGAGTGGAAGTCGCTCGGGCGCTGGCGACTGGCCCAAAACTGCTGTTGCTTGACGAGGTGCTCGCGGGACTCAACAGCCGAGAGGTGATTGATGTGCTCCCCTTCATTAAGAAGGTGCGGGATCGTGGTGTATCAATTCTCATGATCGAACATCTCGTTTCCGCTGTCATGGAAGTTTCCGATCGAATGATGGTCCTCGATAGAGGAAGCGTGCTCGTACACGGCCTGCCGGCTGATGTCGTCAGCGATCCCCGCGTCATCGCGGCATATTTGGGGGAAGAAGACTAATGCTTCAGGTCAAGAATATCTCGGCGTACTACGGCGATGCGCAAGCACTCGAGAACGTGAGTCTCGCGGTATCAGAATCAGGGGTAGTAGCTCTTCTCGGGCCCAATGCCGCCGGAAAATCGACAACGTTACGTGTGATCAGCGGCATTCTTCCGGCCGCCAGCGGGAGCGTAACTTTTAACGGGGAGGACATTACCACTGCCTCACCGCAGGAGCGAGTTGAGTTGGGACTCGTTCACGTGCCGGAAGGGAGAAAACTTTTCGGTACGCTCAGCGTCGAGGACAACCTTTTGCTCGGCGGCTACTGTGGGCGCAAAGACCGCAAGACTGGGTCCCGGTTGGAACGGGTTTATGAGCGTTTCCCCAAGCTTAAGGAACGCCGCAATCAGGATGCGGGATTGCTGTCGGGAGGGGAACAGCAGATGGTCGCCGTGGGGCGAGGGTTGATGGCGCAACCTAAAGTGCTAATGATCGATGAGATGTCTTTGGGCCTAGCGCCCTTGATTGTCAAACAGATGTTTTCTCTCGTCCAGGAGATCGCGTTAGAGGGCGTGTGCGTTCTCATCGTTGAGCAGCACGTTCAGAACGCCCTGGCTGTGTCCCATCACGGGTTCATCATTGAGAGTGGTGTGACTCGAGTGGCCGGCACAGCGCAGGAACTCATGGAGAGCGCGTTGGTTCGAGAATCGTACCTAGGCCACTGATGATGGTGCACTTAGACACTGCGTCAGCAGATCCATTCGTTCTTGAGCAGATGCACGCTCTCGTCAAGAAGAGCAGAGATCGTCGAGATATTGGGCTTGAAGTGCTCCCGGTTCCCTTGCCGGGTCCTGGGCAGGTGCTTATAGAGACCGAAGCTGTCGGCCTGTGTGGCAGCGATATCCATGCCATAAATGGGCACGTCGGCTACGAGTGGATGCCCGAGCGTGTGACTCTCGGCCATGAGGCGGTAGGGCGCATTGTCCGAACCGGCGCCAACGTCGATTCGGCATGCATCGGAAACCGCGTTGTCCCCATGGCAATTGACGGCTGTTTGGAGTGCGAGACATGTCTCAGTGGCGCGCCGCAGCTGTGTCTCGAGCGCGATTGCCTCGGACTGTCCTTTGACGGTGCTTTAGCGCAGTATTTTGTGTTGGACGCTGACCGAGTCTTTGTAATCGACAACAGCTTGAGGGCGTCGGTAGCGGCGCTAATCGAACCGGCCGCTGTGGCAGCTCACGCGGTTGGCCAGCTCGCCGAAAATCTTCGAGGGCGCCGAGTCGTAGTCTCGGGACCCGGTGCTGTAGGCATCCTGTCGTGTCTTTTTGCGGCAGCAGCGGGCGCTGACGTGGAACTTGTCTGCCCGGAGGCTGGCCCTCAGACTCGACGGGAATTTGCCGAACATTTGGGCATCAAAACTATCTACGGACATCATGGGCTGGCTGCAGGACCGCCCGTTGACGCTTGGATCGAGGCGTCCGGGGCCGAAGCGGCGTTCAGCGGCGCCGTCGAGAGCCTACGCCGTGGAGGAACCTTGGTTGTCGTTGCTCTTTTTGCGAGAGCGCCGTCATTCGATGTCAATCAGATGGTCAGGGGCGAACTCCGGCTGTACGGAACGTACGGCTACACGCGTGCCGACTATTCCACGGCCCACGAGCTTCTTGTCGGGTGGCAAGACCGCCTCGAACCAATGGTTTCTACTTACCACCTCACTGACGTTGATGCCGCCATCAGCGCTACGGAACAAGCCTCGGTCATCAAGGCCGTCGTCGTGCCCGGAGGCGCCACGAAAACTATTACAGGGAGCACCAAAGATGATCTTTCTCACTGAAGATGACGTGAACGACCTTGTCTCCATGGATGACGCGCTGACAGCTGTGCGCACCGCGCTGGGTGGGCAGGGCCGAGGAACGACAAACAATGCGATTCGGTCCCGAGCGAGTCTGGGACCACTTAACCTGAACATTCTGGGTGGTGCTGTAGACGAGATGCAGAGTCTTGGCGCCAAGATCTACGTGACCGGTTCTGGTGCAGCGAAATTCTGGTTCATGCTCTTTGCCTCAGACGGAACCTGTGACGCTCTGATGGAAGCAGATCGTCTCGGCCAATTGCGCACGGGCGCCGCGTCGGGTATTTCCACGCAGTCCCTAGCGAGAGCAGATGCAGACGAACTTGGCCTCATCGGGTCCGGTTACCAGGCCTGGACGCAGGCTGAAGCCATCGTGCGGTCTTCAAATATCTCCAAAATTCGAGTGTTCAGCCGAAGCCCACAGAATGCTCAGAAATTCGCGACCGACTTCTCGGAACGGTTCTCCCTGTCAGTCGAACCGGTGACGTCGGTCGACAGCGCGATCGATGGCGCCGACATTGTGGTCACCATGACCTCGTCACACAATCCGATCATCGAGGCTAGCCACCTGCGACCAGGCACGCACTACGTCTTCGCCGGGTCCAATAATCCGCTCAATAGCGAGGCTGCGCCAGCCGTACTTTCGGGTATCGACGTCTTGGTCACAGATGACCTGGACCAGGCACGGATCGAAGGCGGCACACTGCTGCGTGCGGTCGACGCCGGAACGATCGGCTGGGAGACCGTTGGTTTGCTCGGCGACGTCATTGCAGGAAGAGCCATCGGGCGCGAGGGTGACAACCAAACTACCGCCTTCATCGCCCACGGTGCAGGCTCGTGGGACACCGCCCTCGGTCGAGTCGCCTTCGAAAAAGCGACGGCCCAGGGGCGCGGCGTGGTGTTACCGATTTCTGGCGGCGTCGTCGCGGGGCGGCGGTAGTCGTGGCTGAACACATTGGTGTTATCGGCGGAGGAATCGTCGGGATTGCCGTCGCGCGAGCGCTCGCCTCGCGATCGATCCGAGTCACTGTGATCGAGAAGGAACATCGCGTTGCCATGCACCAAACAGGTCACAACTCGGGGGTCGTGCATGCGGGGTTGTACTACGCACCCGGGTCGCTGAAAGCGCGCCTCTGCTCCGCTGGCCGCGAGATGACGAGGGACTTTTGTATCGACAAGAACCTGCCGTATCGTGAAGTTGGTAAAACGGTTGTTGCCGTGAACGCGGAAGAAATTGTCCGGCTGGACCAAATCGAAGATCGCTCGCGTCTGAACGGTGTGCCGGGCCTTCGCCGGATGTCGGCGGCCGAGATGCGAGAAGTTGAACCACATGTTGCCGGGGTGGCGGCAGTGCATTCGCCACACACGGCGGTTGTTGACTACGCGTCCATCACAGAGGCTCTGGCCGATGATGTTCGCAAGAATGGTGGCGAGATTTTGCTCGGGCAAGAAGTCCTCCGCATCACACAGGAAATTGGCAAGATCACCGTCGTTACGAGTTCTCAGGAACATCGATTCGACCGGCTCATTGTGTGCGCCGGGCTACAATCCGATGTTGTCGCTGCGATGATCGGAGCCTCTCCCAGCCCAAGAATCCTGCCGTTCCGGGGCGAGTATTGGGGGCTCGATAGTTCCCGTCAACACCTCGTTAACGGCATGATCTACCCTGTGCCGGATCCGCGGTTTCCATTTCTTGGTGTTCATTTCACACGGGGTGTTTACGACGACGTGCACGTTGGTCCGAACGCGGTACCGGCATTGGCACGCGAAGGCTACAAATGGTCGAGCATCTCTCTGAAGGACTCGTGGGGATCTCTCACTTGGCCCGGGGCGCCGGCACTGGCCAAACAACACTGGCGAATGGGTGCCAAAGAGATCTCCGCCTCTCTCTTCAAGCCGCTGTATTTTCGGGAGGCCAGACGGTTTGTCCCAGAGCTGCGGATGAGCGACCTCGTGGCAAAGACCGCAGCGGGCGTGCGCGCGCAAGCGTGGGGCCGTGATGGTGGCCTGCTTGATGACTTCGCAGTCGACCAGGTGGGGCCGGTCACTCTTCTGCGCAATGCGCCGTCACCGGCGGCCACGTCGGCAATGGCTATTGCCGACTATGTGCTCGAAACGTATATGGCTGTGAAGCCATGACGTCACAAGTGAACCCCGACCTTCGACAGCTCGTCCGTGGCACGCTGGAGGGAAAGCGCGTGCTGATTACCGGCGCCGGCCGGGGGCTTGGTCGCAGCTACGCCCTGCATCTCGCCCGTGCCGGAGCGGACGTTGCGGTGACCGACCTTAGCTTGCACTCATTCCGTGAGTACGAAGCGGAAGCCGCTCTGATGCGGGGTGACACTGTTGTGAGCGAACTGCACGACATCGGAGTTCAAGCGTTGGGCTACGAAGTGGATGCAACAGACGAGGAAGCCATGAAGGGCGTGGTCGACTCAATCCAGACGGCGTGGGGCGGCTTGGACGTTCTCGTCAATAACGTCGGTGGTGGTAGCTATTCTCAGGGTCTCGACACTCGACCGAGTACCCTCCCGATCCGAGATCTCCGTGACAATTTTGAACGCAATCTGGTTTCGACGGTAATAGCATGTCAGCTCGCGATTCCAATCATGGGTTCGGGAGCCAGCATCATCAATATAGGCTCCCAAGCGGGAGAAGCCGCAACTGAGGCCATGTACTCGGCGTACGGGAGCGCTAAAGCGGCCGTCGCCCACTACTCACGCTTTCTCGCGAATGAACTGGGCCCACGCGGAATCCGAGTCAATGTCGTAGCACCTGGCTATATCGCCACTGGGCGCTTGTCCAAGGTTTTCGCTGAAGTCGGTGAAAAGAGTGTCGAGAACCGGATTGCACTGGGCCGGATCGGAACACCCGAAGATTGCGCGTCAGCGATTGAATTTCTTGCGGGGGAGGGGTCTCGATATATCACGAGTCAAACCCTGAAAGTTGACGGGGGATCCCTCAATTTCGCTACGTCACGTCAATAAATAGAGAACGAGGAATTCAATGATGAATGTTGCCCAACTAATGGTTGAAAGTTTCCAACGACACGGTGTTACCGACATTTTCGGACAATCCCTGCCGACGGCGTTCTTTCTGGCCGCCGAGAAAGCCGGAATGCGTCAGATCGCCTATCGGACAGAAAATGCCGGCGGTGCGATGGCAGATGCGTACGCTCGTGTCTCGCAAAGGATTGCCCTCGTGGGCGCTCAAAATGGCCCAGCTGCAACCTTGCTAGTGGCGCCGCTCGCGGAAGCGATGAAGGCATCTTCTCCTGTCATCGCGATTGTGCAAGAAGTTCCGGTTGCCCAACGTGATCGAAATGCATTTCAAGAATTCGACCACGTAGGTCTCTTCTCAGCATGTACGAAGTGGATCAAGCAGCTGGATGATCCAACCAGAATCAACGAGTACATCGACCTCGCCGTCACGATAGCAACAACGGGACGTCCAGGCCCGGTCGTGCTGCTGGTTCCGCGCGACGTCCTCCTGATGGAGGTTGCACAACACGACACGACGCCTCGAACCGCATCTCTCGGCAGGTTCCCTCTGGATAGAACACGGCCAGCGCACTCGGGCGTCGTCTTAGCCGCGAACGCTTTGACGCAAGCCAAACATCCGCTCATTGTGGCTGGCGGCGGCGTGCACTTGTCTGGTGCATCCGGTGCGCTGACACGGCTGCAAGAACTCAGCGGCATCCCCGTGGCCACGACGAATATGGGTAAAGGCTCGGTAAGCGAACTTCATGAGCTCTCGATCGGCGTCGTGGGAAATGCTTTCGGCAAGCAGGCACCCAACTATCTGGCGCGCTCCCTCGTCACAGAGGCCGACGTAGTGCTGTTCATCGGAACTCGTACCAACGAAAACGGAACCGACGCCTGGACTCTCTTTCCTTCGAATGCAACTTACATTCACCTCGACGTCGATGGCATCGAGGTCGGGCGCAATTATCAGTCCATTCGGCTTGTCGGCGACGCTCTTCTGGGTATCGAGGACCTGATCGATGAGCTGGCAGCTCGCGACCTGACCATGCGGGAGCAATCACGACGGGCCGCTGTCAGCCAAATCCGGCTGGCGAAAGAGGCCGCGAAAGAACGCTCGAGCCGACTCAGGTCGGATAGCGCATCGGCACTATTGACCCCCCAGCACGTGATGGCCGTGGTGGACCAGCACATGAGTGCCGGCGACATTGCAGTGGCTGACGCCAGCTATTCGAGTATTTGGATGACTAACTTCCTAACCGCCAAATCAGTCGGTCAGCGCTTTATCTCCCCTCGTGGACTAGCCGGCCTTGGCTGGGGCTTGCCGATGGCGATGGGCGCGCAGACAGCGCAGAGTGACAAACGGGTGGTGTGCGTGAGCGGCGATGGCGGCTTTGGCCACGTCTGGGCCGAAATGGAATCCGCAGTCAGGAACAATCATCCAGTTATCTCAATTGTGCTCAACAATTCCATCTTCGGCTTTCAAAAGCACGCCGAACTCAGCGCATTTGCGATGTCGACGAGTGCGATTGAGATTTCTCCGGTCGACCACACCGCCATTGCCCTCGCTGTGGGCGCGCAGGCGCGCCGCGTTTCGACCGTGGCTGAACTGGAGCTGGCTTTGACTCAGGCGTTCGCGATGCGGGAGTTCTTTCTCATCGAGGTCATGACCGACCCCGACGCCTATCCGCCAATCGCAGCGTGGGATGAACACCCGCCCGTGGCCACGGCCTGACTGAAGTCCTGAACGTCAAGGGCCATGCGGCTCTGCCTTTGGCAGAACGGTATGGCCCTTGACGCATGCTTAGTGGCGAAAGATTCGGCGGCGTTTCGCTCCGGAGAGTGAAGTCGTTGCTCTACAGGTCTGGCTGAGCAGGATGCCAGAGGCGTTTGGTGTCGACAAGTTCGTAGGCCTTACCGGTGGGGTAGCTGACGAGTTCGAACTGCATGCCCCACGGGCTCAGAAAATACACCCAGCGCTGCCCTTCTGCACTTCGCTGACTCGCAACGGGCTGGCCCAAGATCCGAATTCCGCGATTCTGCAGGTACGCCACTGCGGCGTCAATGTCGTCGACATAGAAGGCGATGTGATGACCACCAATGTCATTGTTGTGAGGTTGGGGCTGTTGCGGTGGATCAGCGGAGTACTCGAATACCTCGAAGTTCGGGCCGAACTTGCAACGATAAAATCGCAGCTCTTTGACGACACTTCGGCGATCGACGTTGAGATGCTCTGTCATCCAGTCGTCGTCGTGTTGCATTGGGCCTAGCGAGTAGATGAAGTCGCAGCCAATGACGTCGACAAAAAAATCGTGGGCCTGAAGAAGATCAGGAACGGTAAAGCCAATGTGTTCAGTGCCGCGTAGACCGGGAATCCCTCGATTCACGACGATTCTCCTTTCAAGAGTTAGACGAGCAGGGAGAGCGGATTTTCGATCCGCTGAGTAAATGCAGCGAGCCATGTTGCGGCCATCGCTCCGTCAATGGCGCGATGGTCAACGGAGAGCGTGAAGCGCATTACCTTGGCGATACTCAAAGCTCCATCGGCGACGACAGGTTGTTGGTTCGCGGCGCCGACCGCGAGAATTCCCGACTGAGGTGGGTTAAGAATCGCTGAGAACTCCAACGTTCCGTACATCCCCAAGTTCGTCACACAGAAGCTCCCGCCCTCCAACTCATGCTGCCGTAATCGACGTTCTGTGGCCCGGGTCGCGAGCTCGGAAATTTGCTGACTGAGCGCCGAGATCGTGAGAGTTTCGACTGCTCGCACCACGGGAGTGTATAGGCCCTCCTGTGTTGCTACCGCGATGGAGATATCAACGGCGCGGTGACGCAACATCGCTGAATCTGTCCAGGTCACATTCGCTTCAGGCACCTCAACGAATGCACCAGCAACAGCCTTTACGATCAGGTCGTTGACGGAAATGCGGGTCGTTGAAGTCTCATTGATGCGAGCACGGACGGCAAACAACTCATCCACGCGACATTCGGCGGTCAGATAAAAGTGTGGAACGGTCGACTTGCTCTCAGTGAGTCGACGAGCGATAGCCCGTCGCATTCCAGAGTGAGGGATCTCTTCGTAGCTGACCTGACGGCCGGTGGCGGGCTGGCCTGGCTCCGTCGACTGCGCGACAACGGAAGCCGTGTGCATTGGCCTCGCGGCCATACTTGCTTCGACGTCCCTTCGAGTTATTCGTCCTGCAGGTCCCGTTCCGCGTAACCGATTCAGATCGATTGCGGCATCCCGGGCGATTCGGCGCGCGATTGGGCTCGCGAAGAGCCGTTGATCAGATGTGGTCATCACTTCCACTTGATGGCCCAGCTCGATGGAGTCTGCTTTCTCGTCCGTGGCGGAGACGGGCGTTGGCCGGTCATTGCTGAGCGCGTCGAGAAATGGTTGAATCTCGGAGTGGGCCTCGCCAATCTGAAGAAGCACCAGGATTGGGGCACCGACACTCACTGAGTCGCCCGGTACCACGAGAGTTGTGCCGATGATTCCAGCCGTTTCGGCGGCGTACTCGACATTCGCCTTATCCGTTTCGATTTCAGCGAGAGGGGTTCCGACTTCGATGTGATCACCTGCCTGCACTAGCCAGCTGGAGAGCGCTGCTTCGCTGGAACCGGCAAATACTTCAGGCATTCGGATTACTTGTGCCATCAGCTGCGACCGCCGAAGTCTTTTTGCGCAGAGAAGAGAGCTGCGACCACGTCCTCAGTCTGGGCAATAGCAGCATGTTCGAGAATCTTGGAAATACTTGGTGACGCTTCGCCGCCGGTGACCCTGGCAACTGGCCGATCAAGCCAGTCGAAAAATCGTCGGTGGATCTCGTCAGAGAGCCACCCGCCGTAGGAAGTGCCCATCGCACCTTGCTCAACGATCAACACGCTGTTGGTCTTGCGCACGCTTGCACCGATGGTCTCCCAATCGATGCTGGCACGATCGAGCCAGCGTAAGTCGATCAGCTCGGCGTCGATGCCGGTTTGCTCTATGGCCTCGAGTGCGCTGTGCACCATGGAGAGGTAGCTAATGACCGTGACATCGTTGCCCACTCGGCGGATCGCGGCTTTTCCGAACGGGGTCTGGTAATCGAGGTTGTCGGTCGGGTAGGAGCCCGACTGTGCATAAAGGTCGACATGCTCAATGACGATCACGGGGTCATCGATCGCGAGTGCCGCGTTCATAAGCCCGATATAGTCGTGCGGCGTCGAGGGCGCTACGATCCTCCACCCTGGACTTGTTGCGAAAATTCCAGCAGGGTCCATCAAATGCTGCGACCCGTATCCGGATCCCATCGCCACTTTGGTGCGAAGCACGACGGGCACGGGGTTATCCCCTCCGAACATATGCCGGGCTTTGCCGATCTGGTTGAAGACCTGATCAGCAGCCACCCAGAGGAAATCCGGATACATGAACTCGAAGACGGGGCGGAATCTTCCGTCCAAAGCGATGCCACCGCTCAAACCGGCGAAGGCGTTTTCGCTGATCGGCGTGCCCAGTACGCGCTCGGGAAACTTTTCGGACAGTCCCTTTGTCGCGCCGTTCGTTCCGCCTTTGAGTCGGTGTACGTCCTCCCCGAGCACGACGATTCGGTCATCGACACTCATTCGGCGATCCATGACCGCTGCCACCGCGTCAATGAACTTGCCCTGGGTGGTTGGTCCGGTGTAGTCCCATTCCTCCTGGGTTTGTGCGCCGTGGAGCTCCGAAAGGTCCCCGCGGACACCGACGTCCCTGAACCCCGCATCTGGCCACAGATCAGTGCGAATGCGCCGAGTGCCGGGCTTGCCCGTGGGATCACCTTCGACCAACATTGCTACAGCTGCACTCATCGCGCTCTGGGCCTGCGCGCGGATGGATGTTGTCCCCGCCTCGTCGATGAGCCCGAGTTTTGTCAGTTCGGCGGCAGTACGAACCAGCGGATCACGAGCGCGCCACTCCGCTTCCTCCGTCTTACTGCGATAGCCGAAGGCACTCCCCGGGTATGCGCCGTTTTGGTGGAAGAACCGATATACCTCGGCCTCGATGACGACAGGACCGGCGCCCGAACGCATGTGCTCTTCGGCCTTCTTCATGGCGAGGTGAACCGCGAGCGGGTCCATTCCGTCCACCCGCCAGGCAGGGATATTGAATCCGAGCGCACGCGCTGAGAGTCGCGGCTCGGCCGTCACTTCGGTAACCGACGTTGACACCGCGTACAAATTGTTCTCGATAAAGAAGCACAGGGGGAGCTTCCAAGCAGATGCCAGATTGAGTGTCTCTAGCACCGATCCGATGTTCACAGCGCCGTCCCCAAAATAGCTCACTGTCAGATCATCAGTCTTGGAAGCCTTTTGGGCCCAGGCATTTCCGGCGCCAAGCGGCACCCCGCCGCCAACAATTGCATTCGTTCCGAGCGCTCCGGCCTCGAACCACTGCAGGTGCATCGAACCACCGCGCCCCCGGCAATAGCCTTGTGCCAAACCGAGAATCTCGGCGAGGGTGCGCTGTAGAACGACTTGAATGTCACCGGTCACGAGCGACTGAGGGTTCAGGCCCTGCGGCGATACGTGAGTGATGGCCTTCGCCAAGAATTGGTGATGTCCTCGGTGCGATCCGTTCACGGCATCGGTTGATCGCAGGCCGGCTATCGATCCGACGGCGCCTCCTTCCTGGCCGATGCTCGAGTGTGCAGGGCCATGCACGAGTCCCTCACCGGCAAGCTCAAGCACCGTCTCCTCGAAGGCGCGAATGAGGTGTAGCTGCCCGAGCATCGTGAGGAGAAAGTTTGGATCAGCGCCTTTCCAGTCGTCACTCGTCGATCTGAGCTCGACCCAAGTCGACCCTGGCTGCAGCTGCTTCTCTTGTGCCATTCCACTTTCTCCTTTGACAGTGGACTTCAAGCGCGCCTAGGAACGGTTGGAGCGATTGACGCCGAGTTCAACATTACGGACCGAATGGATCCAATGCAAGGCAAATCGGAAGAGATTACCGTCAACATCCGTCTTCACTGACATATTTGGATACATTCACGTTGAATAGCCGACTTTGACTTCCAATGCCATGTACCGCGAAGAGTGGCTCGGGCTTTTCGGGGAGCACTCTGGTCTACTTGGCGCGGTTGCCAGGACTGTCCCTCGTCATGGCCTCGCCGGTGTGGAGATAAACTCCACCCGAGCCGTCCACGTCGATCGATCGGGCGCGATGAACTCGGCGGCGTCGACATCCGCAAAGCTGTCGTCGGTGCCCGGGTCTCAACCGGGCACGGCCACCGACGTGGAATGCTGCCCGTTGTGCGGCGCTGGAGGCGGCCGTCCTCGTCGACCCGGACGGTCGAGCAGGGTTGGTCGGCGAATGGCCTCACAGGAATGTCGTGACCGCGCCGACCGTCATCGGATCGCAAGGACTAGGTAGATCACTGCGAGAGCCAGCGTGGTCGGGGTCATGATGAGGCGTTCTGGTTTGCTGGGGGAGATCCCGTTCATGACGACGCCGAGCAGTAGGTATGCCGTTATCACCCACATGGCGATCGCTGTGAGAGGTCCGTTGATCATCGGCGGGACGAGGCTCGCCTTGGCCAGAGCCGCATAGGCGAAGAGTGCGTATATGGCTATGGAAATGGCGCTCCCGGTTCTCAGCTTGGCGGGAAGGACGCGATGCTGTCCGCCCCAGGCCAGCTTTCCCAGAGGCGCTCCGGCAATGAGCGCGGCTTGGAAAATGGTCAGGCCGGCCAGAACTGCGCAGGCAAGTATCGCGAGAAGCTGATTCAACGGCATTGTGAGTCCATCCTGGTGTCCGGCACAAAGTGAGCACGGCTTCGGCTGTGGGTGAGTTCCGTGTTCGTGGCAGGCAATGTTGCATTTGGCATGGTTGTCTTCCCACGAGGTTGGTTGGGGGTGAATTGCATAATCATCGTCCGGCCGGCCGCGCTCGCCGACGGATGACATGCTCCGCGATCAACAGGTTGATGACCCAGGCGGCACCCATGAATATTGCGCGGGAGAGTTCGTTGGTCGAGTCGAAAATGACCGAAGCGGGGATGAGTAGCAGGGCTTGGGTGCCGGCGGCCACCGCTATCGCGTAGGCCCGCGTCATCCACGCGCTGTGCCGGATGAAGTCTCGCCGTACGATCTCGCGAATGCCCAGGGCGATGCTCGCCACCATCGCGGAACCGAAGACCAGTCGAAGGACCATCAGGAGCGTGCCGTCGCCAGGCGGGTGCGGGTAAAAGGCCGCCATCCACAACCCCGAGAGGGCTGCGAGCAAACCGGCGGGGATGAGGATGCGTCCAATGATGCGATGCCAGCCGCTGGCGCGTCGGCGAAGTGCGGGAACGAATTGGACAGCGCCGAGCAGGCTGTACACGGTCACGCTGACGATGTGTGTCACCACGGGCACGGGGGAGTCGAGGAACCGGGCGTTCTGCGGGGTGGCGACGGCTCCGCCAGTTAACTCGGTGAGTCGCGCGGCTCCCGCCAGCACAGGGATGAGGCTGAGGAGGATCAGTCCGGCTGGTGCGAGCCACTGCCGTTGAGGACGCTTCGTTTGCGTGCCGCGGGCTGACGCGACAGTCGCGGTGCTTTTCGTCATGGTTACTGTCTCCGTGCAACGTTGACCGAGATCAATGTCACGCCCAGGTTGGCGACCCGCCGCATCAGCCCGTGCAGGGCAGACTGATCCATGACTGGGCCGGTCAGGGTGGTGGTTCCGTCGTTCTCGTTGATCAGCGTGAAGCCTTCGAACCACTCGCCCCAGGTTTCGTCGAGCTGCCCCTGGAGCCGAATTTCATACTGGTCGGCGGTGTGCTCGTGCGGAGGCGTGGGTGCGTCGCTCATAGCACTGCTCCTTTTCGGGTGGCGAAATCCTGCACTGGTTTCGTCAGATCGTGGGCGTCTGATGCAGGCGGGCGGCCTGCTGGCTGAGTCGGGCCTGTGCTGTGTTCTTGCGCTGAACCGACCACAGCGAGTATCCGAGCCAGATCAAGGCCAGGCCCATAGGGATGGCGGCCATCCGTTCGATAGTGTGCGGAAGCAGGCCGGCGACGGGTGTCAGCGCCGCCGCGACGATCAGCAGGATGCCGGCCCCGCGCGACAGGATGCGGGCGCGAAGAATGGCGATGCCGAACACCAGGGCGCCGATGACGTACAGCGCGCCTCCTACAGCCGGCAGTGCGGCGAGCGGGCCGAGGTCGGTCACCGCGGGGTGTCGGCCGAACAGTCCGACGAAGTCTCCGGCGAGTTGCGGAGCGTCCTTGGCGATCAACGGGGCGATGAACGCTTCGGCGAAGTTGAAAGCCGACTGCAGAACGAAGAAGAACGCAAACATGACGTAGCCGATCAGACCGAGCACTCCGACCTGTTTGCACTGGTGGAGGTAGAGGCCGGTGAGGCCGATCAGGCCGAGGACGGCCATGCCGAAGCTGAGGATGTGCACGGTCACCCACATTTGCGTGGCGAGGGAGGCGATTTCGTCAGCGGGGTGGATGAACTGGATGCCGATGAAGATCAGCCCGGAGAAGGCGGCGGCGATGGCGGTCCCGCGGGTCAGTGCGGAGGTCGTGATACTCATGAGTGTTCTCCTCGATTCTGGAGTTGCCCCGGGCGGTTACCTGGGTACACCACTGAATTTACGAAGACGGGTGGTGACCCGGCATCACCCCGCACGGTGATGCATGTGGTGATTTAAGGTCTTAGATCAAGCCCAGGGCTTCGGCGCGGCGCACGGCCGCCGGGCGGCTGTTTACTTCAAGCTTTCCGAAGATGTGCTTGATGTGTGTGCGCAGGGTGTTCACGGAGACGTACAGCTCGCGGGCGATTTGCGGGCCGGTCAGCTCGGTCGCCATCAGCCTGACCACGTGCAGTTCTCGCTCACTCAGAGCCGCGAGTGGCTGGGCCGTCGCGGTCCGGGGCACGGTCGTATTCCCGGCCTGTCTGAAGGTTCGATCGAGGAGACGAACGTAGGCCGGCGCGAGTCCCTTGTTGGTGGCAGCACGGAGCAGCACGGCCATGGGCGCCCCTTCATCCAGGAAAAGTCGCACATACCCCTCCGGCTCGGCCTGGACGAGAACTCTGTCCAGGGCGCGGAGTGACTGGGCCGCGTGGCCCTGGGCTGAGTGGGCGAGGGCCTGCAGGATGAGAATTTCGTTGACGGTACCCGTGCGCTCTGCTGCCTCCGCCACCGCGAGCAGCCGGTCCAACAGCCCCGTTGCCTCCTGGATGGTGCCCTGGTCCCGGTCGACCGGGTGCCGCGCGATCACGAGCCTCGCGAGCGTGATGTGTTCGAACTCGCGAAGATAGCTCGGCTCATCCGCTGTCGACAAACCTCGCTCCGAAGCCCAGGCCCTAGCCTCAGCCAGCCTGCCCTGTGTGATCCAAACGCGAGCTCTCATCGCGGCGATCGGGCGCACCTCTGGGAAGAACCCCCGCCGATACAGACGTTCCGCCGAATCGAGCAGGTCAACGGCGGCGTCCAGCTGTCCCTCGGCCTCTCTGATCCGCGCCATCGCCACGAACCACCGGTACCGATTTTCGTGCGTGGAGGCATCGTCGCCCAGCGCTTCGCTGCCCGCCAGATGATCGGTGGCGGCCGAAAGGTCGTTGTGTTCCCGGAGCAGTTCGCTGATCCCCACGTGCAGGTCGGCCGTTGACTGCGGAGGTGGCTCACCCTGCTCGGCAGCCAGCTGCAGGGCCCGTTCGTACAACCGTTGAGCTTCCCGCAACTTGCCCTGCGGGATGAGCATGTCGGCCACCACGATCGTGGTGCCCAGCAAGTCAGCGGTGTTCCCGGCCAGACGCAGACTCGTTCTAACCTCGCCGAACGCCCGCACCCCCGCCTCGAGGTCGCCGGTTGCCCATGATGCCAGCCCGAGGAAACCGGCCGCCGAAGCGCGTCCGAGATGATCGTCAGGCTGGGTGAGGTCGAACGCTCGTTGAGCGTGTTCCCGTGTTCCGATCACATCGCCCCGTGCTTGCGCAACGGCCGCCCGATAGACGGCGATCGTCACGGGAAGCATCCGCAGTTCGTCGCCCTCGACGGACTCGTGCGCAGGGCTTCCATCATCATTCCGGGCACCAAGGGACTTCTCGGCAGCGTGAAGCCGGGGTTCGACAGCATCCACGTCACCGGCCACGAGTGCGGACCACGCTCGATAGACGCCCAGAATGGGCCGGCGAGCGATCACGCGCTCCGGCAATAGCGTCAGCCAGCGCAGCAGAGTGGCGTCTTGTCGACTCTTGCGAACTGCCGGAACGACTCCCTCAATGATCCGGGCGGCCCGTTCGAAATCACCTGCCGCCAACGCATGCGTGACTGCGTCCTCCGCTAGATCGTTCTGCTCGTGCCACGCGCTAGCGCGCGTGTGGAGGTCGGCCAGGCGAACCGGCCCATCCCGCAACAATCGCGCTCGCAAAGCATCCGCAAAGAGGTGGTGGTACCGGTACCACTCGCGCCGGTCATCGAGTGGCACAAGGAACAGGTTGGCCCGCTCGAGTGAATCGAGCATGCCGTTGCTGTCCGTCTGTCCGGTGACCGCATCACAGAGGGGGCCGCTGAGCCTGTCCAGGATCGCGGTGCTCAGCAGGAACTCGCGCACCCGTTCGGGCTGGCTCTGCACTACCTCTTCGGCTAAATAGTCGATCACGAAGCGGTTACTTCCGGTGAATCCCTGAATGAAACCGGAGACATCCGCACGCTCCCGCATCGACAGGGCGGCCAACTGGAGCCCGGCTATCCAACCCTCTGTGCGCGTTTCGAGCGCGCCGACATCCTCAGCGGAAAGCCCCAAGGCCATTGTCTCGTTGAGGAAGGAGGCGGCCTCGTTCGGCGTGAAACGCAGGTCGGCCGCACGCAGCTCGGTAAGTTCTCCGCTGGCGCGGAGGCGGGCTACCGGGAGCAACGGATCGGAGCGGCTCGCGATAACCAGGTGCAGCTTGGACGGCAGGTGATCGAGGAGGAACACGAGGGCTTCTCGAATCGATGTGTCTTCGATCACCTGAAAATCGTCGAGAACCAGAATGATTGCGCCGGAGCATTGCGCGACGTCGTTGATCAGAGCCGTCAGCGTCAGCTCCAATGAGGAGGACGGAAGGGCGAGCGCGTCGGCGCCAATGGCGGGATCAGCCCGTTGCACGGCGCTGAGGAGGTAGGAGAAAAAGCGGGCCGGGTCGTTGTCGCTCGCGTCCAGCGACAGCCAGCCGACCCTCAGCTGTGGGTCTCCTAGCTGGGCATCGGCGATCCACTCGCTGAGCAGCGTGGACTTACCGAACCCGGCCGGGGCAGAGACCAGCGTCAGCTTTCGACCGGAATAGAGCCCCTCGGCTAATTGGTCAACGAGGCGCGGTCGAGGCACGGCTCGGGTCCGGAGCAGCGGGATGAAGAACTTGGTGGCCAGGACCGGCATCGCCATGACCTCATCCTAGGGATGTGAGGCCGTATTGTCGGCCTAACCGCTGGATTGGACACCGCACCCACGTGAGGCTCGTCGTCGTGACAGCGAGCGGCCGCACGCCAGACTTTGACAGACAGCTGCGGACAAGAAAGTGGTCGAATAGGGCCAATATGGAACAGCTCCTGGCAGACGCTTTGCGCAAACTGGAGGACCGTGAAATGGTGGACCGCACAGTGTTCACCGTCCTGTCTGTGCTGCTTTAGGGGAAACCGCGAACAAAACGCTCGTCCATCTTTGTGATTGGACCGAGGCACGACCGGTCGGTTCACAGCAGCTGGTACATTGACCAAACTTGAGGAGTCCACCATGAACCCAGCCATGCCGGTAATAGTTTTTGATGTCAATGAAACCCTCTCTGACATGTCTCCGATGGAGAATCGCTTCGTAGAGGTCGGTGCCCCGGGCTACCTGGCCCGCATTTGGTTCGCATCCTTGCTGCGGGATGGGTTCGCCCTCGCCGCGTCTGGGGGCAGCGTGAGATTCTCCGTGGTGGGCGCGGAGATCCTGCGTGCCCTGTTCCGCGACGTTGCCCTGACCAGACCTATCGACGAGGCGATAAACCACGTCTTAGACGGCCTCGGGGCATTGAGGGTGCACCCGGACGTTGCAGACGGGGTGCGGGCGCTCAAGGATGCGGGATGTCGCCTCGCAACCCTCTCCAACGGGTCCGCCCAGCTGGCCCAGACCATGCTGACCGCGGCGGCGATCCGGACTGACTTTGAGGCCCTCCTCACTGTCGAGGATGCCCCGCAATGGAAACCAGTCGGTTCCGCCTACCAATACGCGGCGGAGGCTCTCGGAGTTCGACCAGCCGACATGCTCCTGGTGGCCGTGCACCCCTGGGACATCCACGGGGCAGCCCGGGCTGGCCTGCGCACCGCCTGGCTGAACCGAACCGATGCACTTTATCCGAGCTACTTTGCGACACCGGATTACACCGTTCCAAATCTCAGCGAGCTCGCCGAGCGCCTTCAGGCTTAGGAAGTCCGTGCTCGGTGGCTATGAATGCGACGCCGCAACTCACGCCCATGGTTCTCACCTCGCGGGAGAGCGGTCGTCGCCCTCGACGTCGTCATCGCGCGCAATACAGGGTGGCGAATCTGGTTATAAACAACACGGCATGCAGGGCACAATGAGTTATGGACTCAAAGCAGGAAAAGAATGCGGTCGACGATATGGTTCGCCGGCTTGAGATCAGATACGCCGATCTGCCGGCGGATCGGGTGAAAGCGGTCGTGACGGCGTGCCACGCTTCCCTCTCTGACAAACCCATCCGGGACTTCATCCCGGTGCTGGTTGAACACGCAGCGCGATCGCAGCTGCGCGCGGAGCGGAAGGCAGCTCCGCGCGCGGCCTAGCGTTGATTGCGCTGCAGCGCAACGTCCTACCCGGGCCGCGAGCCCGGCTTGACCTTCGACGCGGAGCGAACGTGTTTCCAGAGCTGGGCGAATACCCGCGCAGCCTCAGTGCTCGGTGCGTACGTTCCTATCGGCGCGCGTTCGGCGCCCATCCGTTCGATCAAGACGGTCGCGGGAACGACGAGGTCGATCACCTGTGGATGTTCGCGCGGCAGCGCCTCTGCGGCAGAGCGGTGTACAAGTTTGCGGCGATCCACCATCGAAAGGAATGCGAATACCTTAGGCGGCCGATCCGATGCCGCGATGATTTCGTTGACCTGGGCCAGCGAACGTAGTGAAAGCGGCGACGGTACCAGGGGGACCACGGCAAGGTCGGCCGCGTTGAGTGCGTTTTCAGCCACGAGGGACGCCCCGGGCGGGCAATCGAGGATCACGACGTCATATTGGTTCGAGACCGACTTCAGCACCTTGGCGATACGCTGCGTCGACTTCTTGGCTGAGTCAAGGAACAGATCGAGATCTCGATAGGTGTCATCCGCCGGCAGCACATCGAGGTTTTCGTACGCGGTCGGCCGGATGACAGCATCCGCGTGGCTTTTGCCTCGAATGAGGGAATCCACGCCGCCTTTGACCTTCGCTTTGACATTGAGGAGATACGTCGCGGCGCCCTGCGGGTCCAGGTCCCACAGCAGCACTCGGCACTCGTGGGAAGCCTCCCAGGCGAGATTGACCGCCGTCGTTGTCTTGCCGACGCCACCCTTGGTGCTGTACACCGCGACGGTCTTCATGAGCCCATCATAGGAGTCAACTTCGCGGCGCCGGGGGACCACTGGCGCCTCGATACCGTGTCGCGCTGGAGGCGCCCTCAGCGGCCAGGTACGTGCCTTGGTTCCAGTAGGGGACGAGTCCAAGACTCTCCACATTCTCGGTCTGGAGCTTCGAAGGAGCCGGTGAGAGGCATCTTTGGGGTGCAATAGGCTGATAATTGCCACTAATTTCTCATGGAATACACAGGTGATGTTCACCCTGTGTTGGCACACACCAATCTTGGGGAGATCACGACATTCATGTCGCTTGAAAACACGCCGCCGACCACGCCACCGAATCCATTTCAGGCCGGATCGATACCGCCGACTCCGACTCCGACTGCGCCGGGCCAGCCCGCAGTGAATTCAGAGCCCGCTCAGCCCGCGCTCACGCAGGCCAATCCGTACGCTGGTCCGGCCGGGCAGCCGCTCGCTCAGGGGCCGAGCGGGCCGAATGCGTTTTCCGTGATCGCACCGGGCGCGTGGCGGGGAGCCGTCGCATCCGCTGGGATCGGGTACGGGGCAGCGTTTGTTGTCGCGCTTCTTACTGTTGCCCTGACCGGACTTCTTACCGGCTGGGAGATGTTCTCGGCTGGATGGCTTGTCTCCGGTCCAGTGCAGTTGGTCGCAATGGCAACGTTCGGCCAGCTTGGCGCGTCGACCGAAGTTGACTACATCATCTCCTTCGCCGCGAGTGTCACTGTGGGAGTGCTGCCGCTGCTGGTATTTGCCGCTCTACTGGTCGGCAGCTATCTTTCCAGTCGTTTCGTGGGGCGCGGCGTCTGGCAGGGCTCCTCGGTCCTCATTCTGTCGGCCGTGTCTGGGCTCACGCTCGCCATCGGGGTGACCGTGCTGGCCGCGGTGCTCCCTGTGCGGTTCCCCGACCTGCAGTTGGACATTCCTGTCGGCTCGACCTCCGCGGCATCAGTCGGTTCGTTCCTCGGCGCGCTCGTCATCGGATTCACCGTCTCCTACGTGGCCCGGCTGCAAGCCACAGACGGATGGTCGCGTCTTCTTGCCCGCGCCACCTGGCTACCGTGGGGCACCGTGCGTATTGCGTCCCTGCACCTCGGTGCCTTCATCGCCGTGCTGGCGGTCGTGCTGGCAATTCTGACCCCGCTGTCCGAGGCCGACGAATATGTCGGAGTGCTTCCCGTGTTCTTGCTCACCTTCGCCATCAACGCCGTCGTCATCGGCATGTTGGGAGCTTTCTCCGCCGATCTGAGTGATCTGGACCGTGTGCTGGCCAGCCTGGGCGGCGCGTCCAACGAGCAGACGAAGCAAAATCTCTCCGTGTTCAGCGAGGGAATCACCGGCTATATCTGGCTCATCGTGCTACTCGCCTTGATTCTGGCAGTCGCCGCCTCGCTGCTGCTCGCCGTTCGTCGCAATCGCGTGCGCCCGGCACCCCTGTCATGGCTGGCCACCATCGCTACGTACCTGGTCTTCGGTTTAGTGCTGCAGCTTCTTGGCAGCGCTCTGGTTACGGCGTCGATGACCGCACCCGAGAATGCCTCGGCGTCGGGAACGTTTGGGCCCGCTGCGTGGACCTTTCTGATCTTCGCACTCTGGGGCGCTGCTATTGAGGCCCTGACGCGCTTTGTCGCACCGGTTATCTTGGCCTATGCAACGCCAGGGGCAATCGGCGCTCTCGTGAAGCTATCGGGTCAGGAACGCCTCTTGCCCGTTGTGCCGACGGCACCCCTCGCGCCGGTTAGAACCGTTGCAGCTGGCGCGGCCCTTCCTGAAACAGAGGTGGCGTACGGCATCGATCCCATCACTGGCTATCCCGTCACAACCGATGTCACCGCGGCCGGCCAGCCGGGTGCTGTGCCGCTCCCGTTCGCGACCAGTACCATGTCTCCGGCCACCGCGAAGCGAGTGAAGATCGGCGCCATCATCGTCGGTGCCGCTGCGCTGCTCATCATCGCGGCAAGTGTGGCTGGCGGTATCGTGCGTTCCTCGGTCTTTGGCCCGCAGAATGTTGCGACCGCCTACCTCGATGCGTTGGAAAAGGGCAACGCCTCGACGGCCCTGAAACTGCTCGGGTCTTCAGCGGATGCCGGTGACGGCCTGCTCTCCAACGAAATCTTCGGGCTGGCGACAGATCGCATCGAAGACGCCGCCATTTCGGATATCACCATAACCGAGGATGTCGCTCAGATCGAGGTGCACTTCAAACAGGGCGGAGTTTCTGATTCCGCCGTGCTGAAGCTCACCCGAACGAGCACCGACTGGCTGGTTGCCGATAACTGGTCCATTCTGAACGCCGAGCCTGGTCAGATCGACGTCTACGTACCGACCAGACTGGGCGACGTGGAGCTCGAGGCGAACGGCCTGTCGATCGGTACGACCAAGGACGACGGGTTGACCCTGCCGGCCTTCCCCGGCACCTACGAAGTGGCCATTCCAGCCACGGACTATTTCGAAGAATCATCGGTGACCTATGTCGTGAGCGGGCTTCTCGGGGGGTACGGAGAGTTCGAATCGAGCGACGATGCGTTCACGGCCAACCCAACGGCCGAGTACGAAGCCGCCGCCTTGGCGGCCGTGAACACGCTCATCACGACCTGCCTCGCCGAGGGAGAGGCCGCGTCTGATGACTGCCCGAACATGGGGTACATCTCTTCCTACTACTCCAACGTGGTCTACACCCTCGTTACAGCGCCCGACCTCACCGTGGATCTGTCGTACGAGGACGGCGGTTTGACCGTCTCCTCCGACACCTACGGTGTCGTGAATATGGAGTACGACGTCGACTACGGCTTTTCTACCGAGATCCGTCATGAGACCACTGAGAATTACCTCACGATCAGCGCTGAAGTGAACGTCGTCGACGGTGAGGTTGTGGTGACCTCGCTCTACTAACCGAGCATCAGAGGTTCGGGTTCGGCTTGCGCCGAACCCGAACTTTTTTATGCCCGGGGGTGGGCGTTCTCACCACCCCCAGGCGGGGGTCAGCTGAGAATGTTTCATGATATAGATTGAGGCGAGGGAAATTCTTCGGTCGACTCGCGGCAATCAAGCTCGGTGAACGTGCCGACACCGTATCTCTCAATCTAACTGCAAAATGTTTCACTTCATTTATCGCCGTTAGCGCATTGATAGATCACGGAGGGCGTGACGGAAATGACAAATCCCCGAGGTGCGGGCGACTCTCGGTCGTCGGGCCACTACGGAATGAATAAAGAAAAGTCGACTCTCGCCAGCGACGAGTATTCGAGCGCACAGAAGAATGTCGCGGACAAGAACATGTTGGAACAGGCGGTGAGCCTGCAGCATGCCATCTTCAACAGCGCCAATTTTGCATGTGTCGCTACCGACGCCAGGGGAGTCATACAAATCTTCAGTGTGGGCGCGCAAGGCATGCTCGGCTACACGTCCGAAGACGTCGTGAACACGGCGGTGCCAGGAGATTTGCACGACACAGACGAAATCATCGCTCGAGCGGCGCAGTTGAGCGCCGAATTCGGCACCAAAATTCAACCCGGCTTTGAGGCCCTGGCCTATAAGGCGAGTCGTGGAATCGAAGATGTCTATGAATTGACGACGATTCGAAAGGACGGGAGTCGCTTTCCGACCACGATGTCGGTCACGGCGTTACGTCACGACGATGCGGAGATTATTGGATATCTGCTGATCAGCACCGACGACACAGCGCGTAATCAGGTATCGATGGCCCAATCTGTACTCGACCAACGGCTGCGCGACCAGCAGTTCTACACGCGGTCGCTCATCGAATCGAACATCGATGCGCTTATGATGACCGACACCCGGGGGATCATCTCTGACGTGAACCAGCAGATGATCAAACTCACTGGGCGCACCAGGGACGAGCTCATCGGCGCCCCGTGCCGCAATTTTTTTACCGATCCGGCCCGGGCAGACACGGCCATTAAACGTGCTCTGACCGAGAGCAAGGTGAGCGACTACGAACTGACGGTGCGCTCCATAGATGGCGACGAGACCGATGTGTCGTACAATGCCGCGACCTTCTACGATCGAGATCGAGTGGTGCAGGGTGTATTTGCTTCGGCCCGTGATGTGACAGAACGCAAGCGCTTCGAACAAGCACTCCAAAAGACGAACATCGATTTGGAACACGCCAGCCGCATGAAGACGGAGTTCCTGGCAACGATGTCCCACGAACTGCGCACTCCATTGAACGCCATCATCGGCTTTTCAGAGGCGCTTAAGGATGGACTCATCGGGGAGCTTACCGCGACGCAGCGCGAGTACATCGGAGACATTTATTCCAGTGGGCACCACCTCCTGTCGCTGATCAACGACATCCTCGACTTGTCCAAAGTCGAGGCGGGGATGATGGACATTGAGCTGGAAACGGTGGATGTGCGGTCGCTGTTGGATCAAAGCTTGTTGATCGTGCGAGAAGACGCTCTGGTCCATGGGCTGCACCTTGTATTCGACGGGGCAGACGATCTGGGGATGCCACTGCTTGACCGACGCAAGACCAGGCAAATCGTTTATAACCTCTTGTCAAATGCGGTCAAGTTCACACCTGACCTCGGCGCGGTCACGCTCACGGCGAGAAGGGTGCCGCGCAGTGCAGTGGGTAAAATTGTCGGCACCCGACCGGTGCATGATTTTCCACTTCCGAAGAGCGACGTCGATCATTTTCTGGAAATTCGCGTCGACGATACGGGAATGGGCATCTCACGTGAAAATATGTCTAAGCTCTTTCTCGCTTTCAGTCAGATCGACAGCACCTTGGCGCGCAAGTTCGAAGGCACCGGACTCGGTCTCGCCACGGTCAAACAGATGGTGGAGTTGCAGGGAGGCACCGTTGCTGTGGCCAGCGAGACCGGCGCGGGATCTAGTTTTGCCGTTTGGCTTCCACTGGGCGCAACCGATGGCCAGGCGCCAGCTTGGCCGGGGAGGGCGACAAAAACATCGACTTCCGACGGAGTGTCAGAAGCCTCGAAGACGCTAGATGGAGCTTCCAGCTCCGACGTTCAGCCCAAGGCTTCGGTGCGCCGCGACCCCGGTGGCGCGGCCAGTGTGGTGGGAAACGGAAAGCTGCCCACTGTCGGCGAATTGGCCGAAGCGGCGCCGGAAGCGGCGAAGGAAGAGGCCCGCACCGGCGGAGACGAGAGCGACGCGGTTCCTGCCACGAAGCAGGTGAAGACTGACTCAGGGGTCGAATCCCCGGATACGGCGACAGGGATTGTTTCCGATGTGGCCGAGAGCTTTCAGCAGTCGCGCGCAAGTGAGGAGCAAACCGACAAGCACGTTGTTCTCGTGATTGAGGACGACGCCAAGGGGGCCGAGGTTCTTCGGCTTTTGCTGGAGGCTGAAGAGTTTCGGGTCATCGTCGCCCGTAGCGGTGAAGAGGGTTTGAACCTTGCCCCGAAACAGCGTCTCAGCCTCATAACCCTCGACATCCGTCTGCCGGGAATGGACGGTTGGGGTTTTCTGATTCGCCTGCACGAGTTCTCGGATCTTGCCGCCGTTCCGATTGTGATAATTGCGGGGGACACCGATGTGAGCCTGGCCTTGACGCACGGCGCGGCCGCCGTACTGGAGAAACCGATCAGCCGACAGGCGCTGCAACAGTCGTTGAAAGCGCTCGGCCTCAGCCCTGACGCCCGGCGCACCCGACGTGTTCTGGTCGCTGACGATGACCCCGAAACTGTTGATGTGATCGCACGCTTTCTGACTCGCCCGGAGTATGCGGTCGAGCGCGCTTTCACAAAAGACGAGGCCATTGAGATGGCGCAACGTTTGCATCCTGACCTGGTTTTGCTCAATCTCATGATGGAAGGGTTTAGCGGCTACGAGGTGGTGTTGGCGTTGCAGAGCGACGAGAGTACCGAACATATCCCCGTGTTGATCGTGTCTGGCAAGCCACTCACCAAGCGGGAATCGGCGGCTGTTGACAGTGACCCAACCCAGCCGGTGCGCGTGCTCGGTACAGAGAAGTTCAACCGAACTTCCTTCATCGCCGAGGTCAAGCGCGCTTTGAAGTCTGGCGAACTTCGCGGCGACCCGGAAGGTGGGTAGCAATGTGGCCAGAATTCTTGTCATTGAAGACAATCCCATCAATATGAAGCTCGCCACGCTGCTGGTGCATCGGGCCGGCCACACGACGTCGGAGGCCGTCGATGCTGAGAGCGGTTTATTGCTCGCCCGGGTTGAACTGCCAGATTTGATTCTGATGGATATCCAGCTGCCGGGAATGGACGGGTTCGCCGCCACCGCCCTGCTGAAGAGCGACCCCGCCACCGCCCAAATTCCGGTGATCGCCCTGACAGCGATGGCCATGTCGCGGGATCAGGACCGGGCGCGTCAGGCTGCTTGTGACGCCTACATCACCAAGCCGCTGCACTATCAGGAGCTTCAAGACGCGATCCACTGGTTACTGCCGCACGCTGACGATGAGGACGCGTCGGAAGAAGTGTGTTCCACAGTAGGCAACGGTTCGAACCCGATGGATTCGTCTTCCGGCTTCTCGGTGCAAGACCGGTCGACGGGTGAGGATTTTCCCAGAGGGAAAAGAGCGACGACACTTCGCTCCCCGGATGCCACTCGTATTCTCGTAGCCGGCAGTAATTCGACCAATCAAAAGCTTATTCTGTGGCAGCTGAACCTGCTCGGATACGAGGCCGACCTGACGGACAACGGTGCTCAAGCCCTCGAGCTGTGGACAACGGGCGACTACCACCTGGTGATCACTGACCTCCAAATGCCACAGATGAACGGCTTCGAATTGGCCACGGCCATTCGAGCGGCGGAGGGGCCAGGTGTACATATGCCGATCCTGGCGATGACAGCCAGCGCGGTGCGCGGCGATGCCGACCACACCCGCACCGTCGGCATGAACGACTATCTCATACGCCCCCTCCATCTCGCCAAGCTGCGGGCGGCTCTATTGAAATGGTTACCCCTGGAATCCGACCACGAGCATTGACCCGCTTTGTTCCACTCGCAGCCTCGTCTCGTGACGCTTGTCTTCACGAGTTTGCGGGCGCACGGGTACCTGGGTGCGTGGCGTCGGGGTGGCGGTCATGCCTTACTCGGTATAGCGCTACTCGTACCGCAGCGACTCGATCGGGTTCTGCTTGGCCGCCCGCTGAGCCGGCAGGGTACCGGAGAGGAACGCGATCAGCATGACCAACAGAATGACGAAGGCCACAGCTGCCGGCTCAAACAAGAGGATGTTCAATCCCGGCAGCCCAGAGAGCAACCCCTGCGACAGGACGGCGCTCAAGGCTGAGCCGAGCCCGATCGCTACACCAGCACCGATGGCGCTGCCGAGGAATCCGATAACGATCGCTTCGAGGCTGAACAGGGTGTACACCTTGCCGCCGCTCATGCCCATGGCCTTCATTAGGCCGATCTCGCGGGTGCGCTCCTGCACGCTCATCAGCAGGGTGTTGATAATGCCGAATGCCGCCGCGATCAGGGCAATGACGGCGAAGGCGTTGAGCACCCCCACGATGCCGTTGATCACCGTCTGCACGGCGCCGAGCTGGTCTTCGATGGTGCTCGCAGCGTAGTTCTGGGTGGCGAGGTCAGCCTTGAGCGCGGTGACGGCATCCGCTGACAGGGAATTGTCGAAGTGAGCCACGGCCACACCGTAACTCGTGACGGCGGTGTCGATGCCGCCGGACTGCGCGTCAGCCAGTTCGGCTATTAGCGCGTCGTTGGCCCCCGCGCCCGCAGCGAGCAGACTCTCGAGCGAGACGCCGACGACGGTGGCGTTCACTGTGTGTTTCGCGCCGAGAATGTCGGTGATTCCGATAGAAACGGATGCCCCCACCGCGTCGTCTGCCGACGCGAACCCGAGCGGAGTCACGAAGCTGTCGGGCAAGACCAGCTGGGCCTCCGTGGCGCCGCCGTCGAGTTGTGCGCCCGCCGTGAGGTCGGCCGTAGTGACGGCGGAGGTGGCGTTGATGCTGAACTCGAACTGCGCACCGGAGTCGTACTGGATGTAGTCGGGCTGAACAGCGCGAATCGGATCGACCGACACAATACCCGCGGTCTCGCCGATCTTGGTGAGGTCGGAATCTGTCAGCGCCTTGGTCGTGGTGCCGGGGGGACCCTGCTGGCTGGAGACGGACGCTGAACTATTCGGGTCATATTTGACCGGGCCGTCGCCGGCCGTCGTGGCGTCACTCGCCTGCGTGATGATGAATACGTCGGGGGAGCCGAGGGCGCCTACCTGAGCGTCGACGTACTGGCTGACGCCGGCGCCGACGGCGTTGGTGAGGGTGAGAGTGAACGCGCCGACGAAGATGGCCAGAACGGTCAGCGTTGTGCGAAGCTTGCTGCGAAAAGTGTTGGAGATCGCGGTGGCGACGAGGTCTTTGGCTCTCATGCTGTGCCTCCGGCGGTGGTTCGTGCTTCCGGGGTGTGCAGCGCGTGCGTCCCCGCGGGGGGCGAACCGGGGTGGGACACGACCAGTCCGTCGCGAATGTAGACCTGCCGGTCACAACGGGCGGCGAGTTCCTCGTCGTGGGTGACGATGACGAGTGTGATGCCCTGGCTGCGATTGAGCTCGAACAGGATGTCTTCGACCACGGTGCCGGTGGCGGTGTCGAGGTTTCCGGTAGGTTCGTCGGCAAAGATCACCCGCGGCGCATTCACCAGGGCGCGACCGATCACGACGCGCTGCTTTTGCCCGCCCGAAAGGGTCGTGGCCTTGTTGCCGGCCTTGTCGGTCAGTTCGAGCTGTTCGAGAACTTCCATGCCGCGGCGGCGACGCTCCTTGGAGCCGATGCCGGCGATCTTGAGCGGCAGAATGACGTTGTCGAGCACGCTCACGTTGGGGGTGAGAAAGAACTGCTGAAAGACGAAGCCGAATTCCTTATTGCGCAGCTCGTTGACCGCGCGCTTGGAGAGCGACTTGGCGTCTGTGCCGGCAACTTGCAGCGATCCCTTATCGGGCTCGTCGAGCAGGGCGAGCAGGTGCATGAGGGTTGACTTGCCTGACCCGCTCTTGCCGACGATTGCCACGGTCTCGCCGGGTGCAATCTGAACGGACACGCCTTTCAGTGCGTCGAAACGACTCGCACCCGACCCATAGGATTTCTCCAGGCCCTGTGCATCAATTACCCACTCGGAGTTCATCGTGCTTCCCTCGGTTCTGTGCGACCCATACGGGCCTCATATACAGTAACTGCACTCTAAATTGCAGTTACTGCACGTTTGCTGAGGGATGCTGCGGCCCGCGTCGGTCTACAGGTCGAGGCTGTCGCCCGGTTCGAGGGGGAAGAACTCACCACCGCCAAGTTGGGTGACGTTTTGGAATCTCGCATTGGACAGGTCTTTGCCGGCGCGAGAGAGCAGCATTTCATGGGTGGGAAAGCAGCGCTTGGGCTTGATCGCGAAAATGTAGTCCATCGCCTCGCTGATTTTCATCCAGGGTGCCGCGGCCGGCACAGCGAGCGTGCCGACCTCGACCCCTTCGGGAATGGTGAAGGCATCGCCAGCGTAGTAGAGCTCGTCATTGACGAGAACTCCGACGTTGTCGATCACCGGGATTGATTCATGGATGACCGCGTGGGTGGCGCCGAAGAAGCGCAGGGTGAAAGGGCCGACTTCCATCACGTCACCGGCCTGCACCGTCGTCACTTCAAGATCAGCGTTGACGGCGGCAATGGCCCGCGCAACGCCGGCCGGCGCAAAGATGCGCAGATCGGAGTTCATTTCGATGATGCGGCCCAGTTGTTCCGGAGTCCAGTGATCGGCGTGTTCGTGGGTGATGACTACGGCCACGGCACCCGCCGTGCCCGTGAGCGCAATGGTAAACGAACCTGGGTCGACGTAGAGCTTCTTGCCGGAAAGTTCGATGATCAGGGCGGCATGCTCCAGCTTGGTCAGTTTCATGCCCTGAGCTAACCCCGATTCGTGTCGTGGCGCAACAGCATCCGCTTTCTTGAATGCTGTCGGCAGCCGCTACGGCGCGCCGCGGGCACCCAGTTTGGAAGAGGGCTCCGGTGTGTGGCATACTCGGTAAGTTGCAAAAACGGCCCCATCGTTTAGCGGCCTAGGACATCGCCCTCTCACGGCGGTAACGCGGGTTCGAATCCCGCTGGGGTCACAATTGCCCGGCTGCCTACTCTGTGAAGGCGCCGGGCTTTCCTGGTTCAAGGCGTCGGTGCGCCTGTATAGGCTCGTAGGCATGGCCACAGTCATTCTTGTGCGGCACGGTCGCACCACAGCCAATGCCACCGGTGTGTTAGCCGGACGAACTCCAGGCGTCGGGCTCGACGAGGTGGGGCGTGACCAAGCCGCCCGCACGGCCGAGCGGCTTGCTGCCGTTCCCCTGGTCGGTTTGGTCTCGAGCCCGCTGGAGCGGTGCCAGCAGACTTCGGCCCTGATTCTGCAGCACCAGGCGGGTTCCCCGGCGACGTCCGAGGATGTGGACATCACGGAGTGCGATTACGGGGATTGGCAGGGCCGATCGCTCGGTGAGCTGACCCTGGAGAAACTGTGGCCGGTCGTGCAGACGCAGCCGTCAGCCGTCGTTTTTCCCGGCGGAGAGTCAATGGCGACCATGCAGGCAAGATCGGTCGCCGCCATCCGGCGCCACGACGCACGGGTCGAGGCGGAATTCGGGCCGGACGCGGTGTGGGCGGCAGTCAGCCACGGCGACATTATCAAGTCGATCCTGGCCGATGCGCTCGGCATGCACCTGGACCTGTTTCAGCGCATTTCTGTCGGTCCGGCCTCGGTGTCGATCGTGCGCTACGGGCCCAATCGTCCGACGGTCTTTGCCACCAATACCGACGCCGGAGATCTGTCTTGGTTGCGCTCGAGTGCCCCAGGGGCCGACGCGCCGGTCGGCGGCGGGCCCGGTCACGCTGCGCCACAGACCGTGCGCTCATAAAATCTTTGCCTGCCCCACAGATCGTGGGGCAGGTCGACTTACTTTTCAGGCGGTGCTCAGAGCACACTGCTATCGCAGACCGATGGGTTGAGCGCAGGGTTTAGCTGGCAGAGAGGCGCCAGAGGGACGTGACCTCGTTCGCGCGCACCGCGTGCAGCGGGTCGTTCGTGTCGCTCGCTCGCGAGTGTCTGGCGGGCGCTTCAAGTGCGCCAATCACGCGCAGGCCGGCCGCACCGATCACGTTCAGGAGGTCGCCGCGGGAGCGTAGCCCCACCAGCTCGGCAAAATCGGAAAGCACCAACCAGACCTCACCGTTTTGCTCCAGATGGTCGAGCACGCCCGCCAGAAATCCCTTGAGCATGCGAGATCCAGGGTCGTAGACCGCCGCATCGAGCAGGGAGTGAGCGGTCGCCGGGATCCATGGTGGATTGCAGACGATGAGATCGGCCCGCCCCTCGGGGAAGAGATTGGTCAGTTGGACCTCAACCCGCCCGTCGAGTTTTAGAAGCGATACCGTTTCTCGAGCGGATGCGACCGCACGCGGCTCGATATCGGTTGCGACCACCCGCGGCACGCCCCGGGTCGCAAGTACCGCTGCGAGCACCCCGGTGCCGGTGCCAATATCGAAGGCAACCTTCGGCGCGGCCAGGGGCGCGCTCGCCACGAGATCGACGTACTCGCTGCGCACCGGAAAGAACGTGCCGTAGTGAGGATGGATGCTGGCGTTCAACGCGGCAACGGGAATGCCCGTGGTACGCCACTGATGGGCGCCGATCGTGCCGAGCACCTCGTTCAGCGACACAACGGATGCCTCGGTGATGCTGCCATAGGCGGCGACCGTGGCATCGTGAACGTCCGGCGCGCGGCGCAGCCCGATGAGGTTGCCGACCGCGAGCGGCACGAGAAGCAGACCGAGAATCCGTGCCCGGTGCGAGCGGTTCTGCCGATAGCGGTAGAACACGTCGGCGGTGCTGCGCTCGGTGTGATCCGGGCGAGGTCTGGTGCGGTGTTCCAGGGCCGTCAGAATTTGGCGCGCGTTGTGAAAGTCCCCATTCCAGAGCATGGCGACGCCCTGCGAGGCCAGCCGGTAGGCGGCATCCGCTGTGATGGTGTCGTCAACGGGCACGACGTTCCGGGGGGCCGGCGCGCCATTGGCCGAACGCCAGAGTACTGAGGCCGGAATGCCATCCTGGACCCAGTGAACGTATGGGTGGTCGTTGGCTGAGGAAGTCATCGAACCCAGTGCATAGTCATAGCCTTCAACTATAGATCGCCGCCGCGGGGTGCCCGCTGAATTCCGTACTACCGTGCGCCGCCGGCTGGGACGCACCAACCCCTGACCCTGAGAGCTTGTATATGTGGTGAGTCACTCGTCTGCGGCGTAGACGGACATTCTCCCCTCTTAGTGGGTGATTTCAACCCTGGGGTAATACCCATTGCATGGGTCAGTCTGGGAGTTCGGTAGTTCGCCGACTCGTTGCCCGCCGTGAAACTCCAACGGTGGATGGCGCACCTTGACGAAAGCACGCCCCATGACGCTCCGCACTTCACCGAACGGCACGCCGCCAGTCCGTCGTGCCAGACACTCCGCCCGACCGCCACGGACGATGATTGCGCTCCGATGGACCGGCGCCGTCGGGGTGCTCGCCCTGATCGGTTCGCTGCTGGCTGGCGGCGTTGCTGCCGCCACTACGGTGACGGTGCGCCCTAACTTTGGTTTTGCGAACTCGTATGTCGTTCTGGGCAACTCGGCCGTCACGATCGGCCCGAGCGCCGTTGTCACGGGTACGTTCGGCTCCGACCTCGGAATGTCCAGTGAAACCGGCGTGTACACCAACGGTGGAACACTCGCCGGCGTGGGCGCCGTCAACCTGGGCAATGCAGCGGCACGCCGGGCCCAAGCAGATCTGACCGCCGCGCACACCGCTGCCCTGGCTCTCACCGGAGACTTCATCCTGCCCGGTGAGATCAATGCCATGACCTTGCGGCCGGGTATCCACACCGCTGACAGCAATGTCACCCTGACCGGAACTGTGACTCTGGACGCCGGGGGCGATGCTGACGCCATTTTCATCATGGTGCCGCACGGTGCGTTCGATACCTCGGCCAACGCACGTGTTCGCTTGATCAACGGCGCGCAGGCCGGCAACGCGTATTGGTTCATCGGTGCTGCTTTCACTATTGCGGCCGATGCCGACTTCAGCGGTCGCGTTATTGGTGGCACCGCCGGCACCCTGTCGGCGAACTCCACACTGCACGGCCAACTGCTCACGACGGGAACAGCGATTACCCTTAGCGCGGGCGCACGAATCATCAATGATGCCCCGTCCGGGACGGCCACCACGGACTGGGTCGATCAAAACCTCGGAGCCATGACCGATGGAGTGTCCTATTCCGACCGTCTCTCGGTCGCGTCGTCCGACAATAGATCGGTCGGCGCCGAGGACGTGGCCTGGGCCGTGACGGCGGGCCAATTACCGCCCGGGATCAACCTCGGTCCCGTCACCGGAACGGTGGCGGGCACGCGAACGGACTCGGCCAGCTACTCCTGGTCGATCACGGCCACGATCGTTGGCAATATACGTATTACAAAGTCGTTTTCGACCGAGGATGTGAGCGCCCCGGCCGTGATGATCAGCGGCGGGGCCACGCGCCTCACTAACGACCGAACACCGACGATCTCCGGCACGACCGACGCGCCAGAGGGAAGCGTCGTATCGGTGCTGATCGACGGCATTACCGTCACGTCGGTCGTTGCACAAGGTGCATTCTCGGTGCCCGTGGCCGACCTCGGTGCCGATGCAACCTACCCGACCGTCGTCACCATCACCGTCACTGGCGCGGCCGGAACGGCGCGCCAGACCATCACTCTTGACACGACGGCGCCGTCGCTCGTCATTGCCGGCGGTTCGTCGCTGACGACGGCCGATAGCACGCCGACCATTTTGGGTACGACGGACGCTCCCGTCGGCACGGCGGTCGCTGTGACCGTTGCGGGCCAGACGCTGGCGACCACTGTTGCTGACGGTGGCGGCTGGTCGGCGACGGCCGGGGCACTCGCTGAGGGCGAGCACACCATCACCGTTTCGATCACGGATCTGGTGGGTAACAGTGGCAGCGCCACGCAGGCCTTGACGCACAACGCTAAGGCACCGACCGTAATCTTTGCGGGTGGGGCAACGCTGACGACCACCGATCGAACTCCGACCATTTCGGGCACGACCAACGCGGCGGATGGCAGCGTCGTTACAGTGCTGATCGACAGCGCCGCGGTGTCATCGACAGTGACGGCCGGTGCATGGTCGGTGCTCGCGGCCGACCTCGGTACGGATGGAGCCCACCCGGCCGTCGTCACCATCACCGCCAGCGGCGTTGCCGGAATGGGGAGTCAAACCATCACCCTGGACACCACCAGACCCTCACTGGCCATAGACGCGGGTTCCACGCTGATCAACGACGCCACCCCGACCATTTCGGGCACAACGGATGCGGCCGACGGCACCGTTGTCACCGTCACCGTGTCCAACCAGACCCTGCTCGCCACCGTCACCGCTGGCACGTGGTCGATCTCAATCGGCGCACTCAGCGACGGTAATCACCGAGTTTTCGCTACGGTCACGGACCCGGTGGGCAACAGCGAAACCGTGACACAGACCTATACGCTCGACACCCTCGCGCCCGTCGTGTCCATTTCCGGAGGGTCCGCACTCACCAGCGCCGATACGACACCGACCGTTTCAGGCACGTCCGATGCACTCGTCGGCACCGCGGTATCCGTTGTGGTGGGGACCCAGACGCTCGGGGCCACCGTCATCGAGGGCGGCAGGTGGTCGGTGACCGCCGCAGCGCTCGCCGAGGGCGATCACTCCGTCACAGCGTCGATCACGGATGCCACCGGCAATACGGGTGTCGCAACTCAGGTTTACAGCGTGATCGCGGCCCCCGACGTCACTGTCACCGGGGGCGCGGCAGCAGCATCCAACAATCCAGCACCGACCTTCGTCGGCACCTCGACGGCTGCTGCCGGATCGGCTGTGACCGTAACGATCGGCGGCCAGATTCTCAGGACGACTGTGACGGCTGCCGGAACGTGGTCCGTCGCCTCGGCCGACATCTCCGTTGACGGTGACTACACCGTCGCGGTGACCGTCGTGGACCTCGTGACGAAAATCAGCGCTGATTCGGCCCAGATCTTCACAATCGACACGACCGCTCCCGCCGTGGCCGTGACCGTGGCGCCGACGGGTCGCACGCGCGACACTACGCCGAAACTGTCTGGCACGACGGATGCCCCGGTCGGCGCGATCCTGTCAGTCACGGTGGCTGGGCAGGAGTTGAGCGTAACGGTACAGCTCGGGGGTGTCTGGACGGTCGAGCCCGGTCCGCTCGCCGACGGAAACGTCGACGTCGTCGTCACGGCCGAAGACAGGTATGGAAACGCGCGCTCGGTTAGCCAGAGTTTCGTGGTGGCCACCACGCCGCCGACCAACACCACTCTCGAACAAACCGTTACGGAGGGTGCGCTGCAGTCACTCGCTGTGACCGGCGCCGATTTCGATCCAGGGGAGTCCGTTCAGGTTTGGATTCACTCCACACCCGTGCTGCTGTCAACCGTCACAGCTAATGCAAACGGCGCCATCGTGACCAGCGTCATCGTCCCCGCGGCGACAGCGGCCGGCCGGCACCACATCGTGATGATCGGCGTGACTTCCTCGACTGCGCAACTGGCGTCGGAGACGATCTTTGTCATCAACTCCGGCACCGGCACCGGCACCGGCACCGGCAGCGTCAGGATTGCAGAGAGCTCCCCGGAAACGACCGAACTCGCCCGCACCGGACTTGACGCGACAGTGGTCGGCGGCGCTGCACTCCTGCTGTTTCTGGCCGGTGTCCTCGTGCTGATCCTGCGGCTCCGGACCCGGAATATCCCCCGTCACATCAGTCAGTAAGCAAACTGCGCACCCGGGCTCTTCCGACCGGGTGCGAGCGAGGCCGCCGCACTGATAGAATTCTGCAAGCGAAGGGGAGTATCCCTCTGGGCCCAATCGGGTTCTATGTCGCGATCGTCAATACGGGCCGCGCTGGCGGGGCCCCGGTCGCGGTGGTATCGATTGGTTCCGTTTGGACGCTATCGGTGCGGGAGAGACTTTCGGGTTCTGCTATACCCGACCCCCTCATTTTTGAAAGGCCCTCGTGGAACTCGCCCTGCCTCTTTGGTTCGAAGCTGGATCTTTGGTCGTTTTGACCCTTATTCTGGTCGCCGACCTGCTCATCGTCTATAAGCGCCCGCACGTTCCGAGCATGCGCGAGGCCGGACTCTGGGTGGCGTTCTACGTTGGGCTCGCGCTCATTTTCGCCCTCTTGATGCTGGTTCTCGGTGACGCTGAACATGCCGGTCAATTTCTCGCGGGCTGGCTGACCGAGTACAGCCTGTCCATCGATAACCTGTTTGTCTTCGTCATCATCATGGCCCGGTTCTCCGTGCCGCGAAAATACCAGCAGGAAGTGCTGATGGTGGGTATCATCATCGCTCTCGTGCTGCGCGGTATCTTCATTCTGCTCGGCGCCCAACTGATCGAAAGCTACGCCTGGATCTTCTACATCTTCGGCGCGTTCCTGTTCTATACCGCCGTGAAGCAGGCGTTCTCCTCTGAGGCAGAAACGGAAGAAAAAGAGAACGGCGTCATCCGTCTGCTCCGCCGCCGCATTCGAATCTCGTCAGAATTCGATGGCTCCAAGGTGCGCACGCTGGTCGACGGCAAGAAGATCTTCACGCCGATGCTGATCGTGTTCATCGCGATCGGCACCACCGACCTCATCTTCGCCCTCGATTCCATTCCAGCGATCTTCGGCATCACGACGAGTCCCTTCATCGTGTTCACGGCCAATATCTTCGCCCTCATGGGCCTGCGCCAGTTGTACTTTCTACTCGGCGGACTGCTCGAACGTCTTGAATACCTCAAGTACGGCATCGCGGTCATTCTCGGCTTCATCGGCGTCAAGCTCGTGCTGCACGCGATGCACACCAACGAAGTCCCCTTCATCAATGGTGGAGATCCCATGCTCTGGGCACCCGAGATCGGCACCTGGACCTCGCTTGGCGTAATCATCGGCAGTATGGCCGTGGCAACAGTGGCGAGCCTGATCAAGGCTGGTCACGATGCCAAAAAGCGTGGCCACACGCTGGCCGAAGAGATTTCGGTAAACGTCAACGAATGACAGATCGAGGCCGGGCGTCGGCGAGCGGGGAGCTCTCATGACTCTGCAGCAGCAGAGCAGGATTGAACTTTCCACCGCTGTCGCCCGCCTCTCTTTCAGCGTGCGCACCGATGTCGGCAGCGTGCGCAAGATCAACGAGGATAGCGTTTTCGCGCAGTCCCCAGTGTTCCTCGTAGCCGACGGCATGGGCGGCCACGCCCAGGGTGAGGTCGCCAGCCAGACGGTACTTCGGGTGTTCGACGAGCACATCGCGCGCGATCTGCCCTCGACGCCGGAGCGCATCCTCGATGCCATCCACTCGTCGAACGACGCCGTACGCGATCTGAGCGGAGCCGATGACTACGGCACCGCAGTGTCGGGAACCACCCTCGCCGGCATCGCCTTCGTCGACGCCGGCGATTCCGGCGGCTACCACTGGATGGCCTTCAACGTCGGCGATTCCCGCGTCTACACCTGGACCGACGGTGTTTTGGCCCAGTTGTCCGTTGACCATTCCGCAGTGCAGGAGATGGTCGACGCTGGCCTGATTTCGGTCGACGACGCCGAGAAACATCCAGAGCGCAACGTCATCACCCGAGCGATCGGCGCCGAGGAGTTTGTCGATGCCGACGTCTGGCTGCTACCGGCCCTGGCCCACCAGTCCTTTTTGATCTGCTCCGACGGGCTGACCAAAGAACTCGACGACGCGGCGATCGCGGGGGTCCTGGCCATGGACATCCGCCTGGATGCCGCGGGGCGCAGCGTCGCCGACATTCTCGTTGACCACGCCATCGAGCATGGAGGCCACGACAACGTGAGTGTCGTCTACCTGGAGTCGGCGTTCGACTGAACGTCCGAGCAAGCGTTCGCGAGCCGAGTGACTGGGCGAGGTGTTACCCTGAAGCCATGGTGCTGAGCCGACTTCTTCTGTGCCGCGACGAGTCCCTGTCCTGAGGCCTCCCTCGTCGCGGCGTTCAGCGTGGCTGCCATCGATTCGTGAGGAAGACGCTCAAAATGACCAACGTAATACCCACTCTGCCAAAACGCTCCGGCACTGGCCTTCGTACCCTCGCAGAGAAGGTCTGGGATAAGCACCTCGTCACCAAGGGTGAGGATGGCACGCCTGACCTGATCTATATCGATCTGCACCTGCTGCACGAGGTCACCAGCCCGCAAGCCTTCGACGGCCTGCGCCTGGCCAATCGGCCTCTGCGTCGGCCCGATCTGACCATCGCGACCGAGGATCACAACACGCCAACGCTGGCCATCGACAAGCCCATCGCCGACCTCACCAGCCGCACCCAGATCGAGACCCTGCGCCGCAACTGCGCCGAGTACGGTGTACGCCTGCACTCGCTCGGTGACATCGAACAGGGCATCGTGCACGTCGTCGGCCCGCAGCTCGGCCTGACCCAGCCCGGAATCACCGTGGTGTGCGGAGACTCGCATACGTCTACCCACGGTGCGTTCGGCGCCATGGCGCTCGGTATCGGCACAAGCGAGGTCGAGCACGTTATGGCCACGCAGACTCTGCCGTTGAACCCGTTCAAGACCATGGCCATCACGGTCAACGGAACGTTGCGCGCCGGGGTAACCGCGAAAGACATCATTCTCGCCGTGATTGCCAAAATTGGAACCGGCGGGGGAGCCGGCTACGTGCTTGAATACCGTGGTGAGGCTATTCGCGCACTCTCCATGGAGGGGCGCATGACTATCTGCAACATGTCGATCGAGGCCGGTGCCCGCGCCGGTATGGTCGCCCCCGACCAGGTCACCTACGACTACCTTAACGGCCGTGCCCACGCGCCCCGCGGTGCCGACTGGGACGCCGCCGTCGCCTACTGGGAGACCCTCGCCACCGACGAGGGCGCTGCCTACGACGCCGAGGTCATCATCGATGCGAACGGTCTCGAACCGTTCGTTACCTGGGGCACCAACCCCGGCCAGGGCGTGTCCCTGAGCGGATCGGTTCCCAACCCCGCCGAAATCGTCGATGCCAACGAGCGCTCGGCGGCCGAGCGGGCCCTGGAATACATGGACCTTGCGGCGGGAACTCCCATGAAGGAGATTCGAGTCGATACCGTTTTTCTGGGCTCGTGCACCAACAGCCGGGTCGAAGACCTGCGCGCCGCCGCCGAGATCATCAAGGGCAAAACCAAAGCCGAGGGCTTGCGCATGATGGTTGTTCCCGGCTCTGCCCGGGTGCGCATCGAGGCTGAAGCAGAGGGACTCGACCAGATCTTCCTCGACTTCGGAGCCGAATGGCGCTTCGCCGGCTGTTCGATGTGCCTCGGCATGAACCCAGACCAGCTGGAACCCGGCGAACGCTGCGCGTCGACCAGTAACCGCAACTTTGAAGGACGTCAGGGAAAGGGCGGGCGTACCCACTTGGTGTCGCCGCTCGTCGCTGCCGCCACGGCCATTCGCGGCACGCTCAGTAGCCCGTGGGATCTCGACCAGGCTGGAGACCAGTAACCATGCAGAAATTCACCACCGTCACCGGCATCGCGGTGCCGCTGCGCCGTTCCAACGTCGATACCGACCAGATCATTCCAGCCGTGCATCTCAAGCGCGTCACGCGCACCGGCTTTGAAGACGCGTTGTTCGCGGCCTGGCGCCTCGACCCGGACTTCGTCATCAATAAGAAGGAGTACCAGGGCGGTCGCGTGCTCATCGCCGGGGCGGACTTCGGAATTGGCTCATCGCGCGAACACGCTGTCTGGGCGCTGCGCGACTACGGCTTCGACGTGGTACTCAGCCCCCGGTTCGGCGACATCTTTCGCGGAAACTCCGGCAAACAGGGCTTGCTCGCCGGCCAGATCAGTGAGGCGGATGCCGAAACCCTGTGGAACCTGGTCGAGTGCGCCCCCGGGGTGGAGTTGACCGTGGATCTGGTGAGTAAAACAGTGCGTGTCGGGGATCTGACCGTGAATTTCGAAATCGACGATTACACTAGATGGCGGCTGCTCGAAGGTCTCGATGACATCGGGCTGACTCTGCGTGACGAAGCGCGGATCGAGGAATTTGAAGGGACGCGAGAGTCGTGGTTGCCCCGCACCCTTCCGGCGCTCTCCGCAGATTCGGCCCGCGTCAATTTGCAGTAATTTGTATTGCACCAATTTGCATTAGGACAGGTATTTTGTGAGCACTCTCAGCGAAGCACGGCGTGATCAAGAGGCGAAGAATTTGAACGATGCCAGGCAGCACGACGATGCGAACGAGCGCGGGAGTGCTCAGAACCACGGGGCATCCGTTGGTCTCACCGCCGACAAAATCACCATCCGCGGCGGTATTCCGCTGGTCGGTCGCATCGAGGTGAAGGGGGCGAAGAACCTTGTCACCAAGGCCATGGTCGCGGCACTGCTCGGTGAAACCCCGAGCGTTCTCAAGGACGTTCCGAACATCAGCGATGTTCGGATCGTTCGCGGTCTGCTCGAGGTGCACGGCGTCAAGGTAACCGAGGGTGACGAGCCTGGAACCCTCGTGCTTGACCCGGTCGACGTGGAAAGTGCGCACTTCGCCGCGATCGACGCCCACGCGGGGTCCTCGCGCATCCCCATTTTGTTCTGCGGTCCGCTGTTGCACCGGCTCGGCGAAGCCTTCATTCCCGACCTCGGCGGCTGCCGTATCGGAGACCGGCCGATCGACTTTCACCTCGAGGTGCTGCGCAAGTTTGGCGCCGTCGTCGAAAAGCAGCCCAACGGCATCCGTATGTCTGCGCCGAATGGTCTCAAGGGCGCCAAGCTTGAACTGCCGTACCCGAGCGTGGGCGCGACCGAGCAGGTGCTGCTCACCGCGGTGAGGGCCGAGGGTCTCACCGAGCTCAAGGGCGCGGCGATCGAGCCTGAGATCATGGATCTCATTAACATTCTGCAGAAGATGGGTGCCATCATCACGGTCGATACTGATCGGGTGATCCGCATCGAGGGCGTCGCGCGCTTGGTGGGTTACAACCACCGTGCCCTGTTCGACCGCAACGAGGCCGCCAGCTGGGCTGCCGCTGCCCTCGCCACCGACGGCGACATCTTCGTCGGTGGTGCCCGGCAGGCTGAGATGATCACCTTCCTCAACGTCTTCCGCAAGGTCGGTGGCGCCTTTGATATCTGCGACGACGGGATCCGCTTTTATCACCCCGGTGGCGACCTCAAGCCCGTCATTATCGAAACGGGCGTTCACCCCGGCTTCATGACGGACTGGCAGCAGCCGCTCGTCATCGCTCTGACCAAGGCGCACGGAACGTCGATCGTGCACGAAACGGTGTACGAGCAGCGGTTCGGCTTCGTCGACGCGCTCGTTGAGATGGGCGCGACCATTCAAATTCACAAGGAATGCCTTGGTGGGCACACGTGCCGGTTTGGCCAGCGCAATTTCAATCACTCGGCCGTCATTACCGGCCCGACGAAGCTGCGCGGCGCCGACATCATCGTGCCCGACCTGCGCGGCGGGTTCAGCCACCTGATCGCGGCGCTTTCGGCCGAAGGTACTTCGACGGTCAGCAACGTGGGAATCATCAGCCGCGGGTACGAGAACTTCATCGGCAAGCTGCGGCTTTTGGGGGCGGACTTCGATCTCGAAGGATAATAGGCGCGTGCCTGAAAATAACGACGTGCCCGTAATTTCCGAGTCATCCGTGCCGCCGACCCGAATTCGTTCGGAGAAGAGCAGGCCGAGCGCCTTCTGGATCCTCGCCGGGCTGATCCTGCCGGTCATGAATCTGGCCGCACGGTACGAGATCATCGACGCTCACAAGTTTCCGCGCAGCGGCGCGTTCGTATTCTCACCCAACCACTACAGCGAGATCGACCCCGTGGTGATGGGAGTCGTCGCCTGGAAGCTGGGGCGGTTGCCGCGATTCCTGGCGAAGGCATCCGTTTTCGAGATTCCCATCATCGGCGCGGTGCTGCGCAAATCGGGCCAGATTCCGGTGCAGCGCGGCGGTTCGGTGCGCGGGAGTGAGCCGGTCAAGGCCGCCCAGCGTTTGGCCGAAAAGGGTCAGATCGTCGTGGTGTACCCGGAAGGGTCACTCACCCGCGACCCTGACCTGTGGCCGATGCGCGGCAAGACCGGAGCCGTTCGCATCGCGCTCGAGCAGGGGATTCCCATTGTGCCGGCCGCCCACTGGGGTAGCCAGCACCTGATGGAACGGTATTCCAAGAAGATCAGCCTGTTTCCACGCAAAACCATCACCGTGAAGATCGGCGACCCGATCGACCTCGCCCAGTTTCGCGGGCGGAGCCTCGACACGGCGACGCTTAACGAGGCGACCGCCGTCGTGATGCTGGCCATCACCGCGCTGCTTGAAGACCTGCGCGGCGAGAAAGCCCCGGCCAAGAGGTGGAACCCGGCGGAGCACAATCAGAGAGAGACCGGTCGTTTTGAAGCCTAGAACCCCTCAGCTGCCGAAGATTCAACCAGGCACCCGGGTGGCCGTTCTCGGCGCGGGCAGTTGGGGAACGACCTTCGCCAAAATTTTGACGGATGGCGGCGCCGACGTCGTCCTGTGGGCCCGCCGCCCCGAATTGGCCCGGGAAATCTCCGAAGCGCGCCGCAACAGCGACTACCTGCCCGGCGTGAACCTACCCGTTGGCCTGCGCGCCACGAGCCGTCTCGACCTGGCTCTTGCCGGCGCCGAAATGGTCTTCGTCTCGGTTCCGAGCCAGTCCCTGCGCGAAAACTTGAAGCAGGTCGAGCCCTACCTGGCCGGGAACGCGATTATCGTCTCGCTCATGAAGGGCGTCGAACGGTCGACTGGTATGCGCATGAGCACGGTAATCGAAGAGGTGCTGCGCATCGACCCCGCGCGCATCGCGGCGATCAGCGGACCCAACCTCGCGCTCGAAATAGCCAAGGAACAGCCCACAGGGGCCGTCGTCTCGTCCTCGAGCCTCGATACCGCGCAGGCCGTGGCCAAACTGGCCACCAACCGCTACTTTCGGTCTTACGTGAACACGGATGTCATCGGCACCGAGTTCGGCGGCGTGCTGAAAAACCTTATTGCGGTCGCCATCGGCATCGTTGACGGCGTCGGCTACGGCGAGAACACCAAGGCCTCGATCATCACTCGCGGCTTGGTCGAAATGACTGACTTTGCCGTCGCCTATGGTGCTCAGCCCGAGACGCTGGCCGGCCTGGCCGGCCTCGGCGACCTCATCGCCACTTGCCAGTCGCCCCTGTCGCGCAACAACACAGCGGGCCGGTTACTCGGCCAGGGCTATAGCATCAACGACGTTGTCAAGCAGATGCAGCAGACTACCGAAGGCCTCGCCTCGGTCAAACCCGTTCTCGAACTGGCCCGCGCCAAGGGCGTCGATATGCCGATCGTCGAACAGGTCCGCCAGGTGCTCGACGGCACACTCAATCCCCGCGACATTGCGCCGCACCTCACGACTGACTCCAGCGAACCGCAGGGCGAAAGGACACTTGACGATGGACAAGCTCACGGTGGTGCTTCTCTTTGGAGGGCGTTCCAGCGAACACTCGATCAGCTGCGCCACGGCGGGCGGAGTGCTGGCAGCCCTCGACCCTGAACGCTATACCGTCATCCCGGTCGGAATCACCCGCGACGGCGCGTATGTCCTTGAAGACAACGACCCAGCCAAGTTCGTCCTCAACGCGCAGGCGTTGCCCGTTGTCGCCGACAATGGCACCCGGGTGCGCTGGCCGCAGAGCGCATCGAGCCGGGAACTGACCGTTATCGACACATCCGGTGAGCGATCCCTCGGTTCGGTAGACCTCATATTCCCGATTTTGCATGGACCGTTCGGCGAGGACGGCACCATTCAGGGCATGCTCGACCTGCTCGACCTGCCGTATGTCGGGTCGGGAGTTCTCGCATCCGCTCTGGGGATGGACAAGCACTTCGCCAAAACCGTCTTTCAGCAAGCCGCCCTGCCAGTGGCGCCGTGGCGCACCCTGACAGCGGATGACTGGGCGCAGGCCCCCGGCATGGGCTACGCCGCCCTCGAGCAACTCGGCCTGCCCGCCTTCGTGAAGCCGGCCCGTGCCGGGTCGAGTGTCGGCGTCAGCCGGGTGGGGACACCGGACCAGCTGGCCGAGGCCATGGCGGTCGGTCTTGCCGAAGATAATAAGGTACTCATCGAATCCGGCCTCGTCGGACGAGAACTCGAGGTTGCGGTGCTGCAGGGACGCCCGGGGGAATCGACCCGCGCCTCCGTAGCCGGCGAGGTCGTCGTGACTGGCCGTGACTTCTACGACTTTGCCGCGAAGTATCTTGATGCGCCGGGAGTGGAGCTGGTCTGCCCCGCGCCGCTGTCAGCGGCAGAATTGACAGAGGTACAGCGTTTGGCCATAGCGGCTTTCGAGGCAATCGGCGGGGCTGGCCTGGCTCGGGTTGATTTCTTCCTGACGGCGACCGGCTGGGTGATCAACGAAATCAACACCATGCCCGGGTTCACGAGCATCTCGATGTTTCCGACCTGCTGGCTGGCCAGCGGCTATACCTACCCCGAGCTGATCGACGAACTCATCTCTGTGGCCATCGCCCACGCCCGTCACGGCTCCTGACCCTTCGGCGACGCCCTCTGCCAGTTTTCGCTCGAGCTGCGCGGGAGTTAGAGTCTGGTCAGAACTCCAGCGCCGCGCGCAACGCTGGACCTGCGCCACTACGCGGGAGTTTCGCCTCCCGCGTAGCGGCGCAACTCCCGCGTGGCCGCACCAGTCGCTACAGAGCGCGCGGGGGCCCAGCTCCTACGGGGCGGTCGTAGCCCCGTCGGTGGGCAGCTGCACGTCCTCTGCGCCGACGCAGAAACCGGTGGCGGGCACATACGCGACCGCGTTGGCGACGTCGATGAGCGCCGTCGAGCCGCTCACCGCTTCGGAGTCGATCACGATTTCGATGGCCGGGTCGCGCCCATACGTCGTGTAGCGGTAGGTCGGGGCGTCGGCGTCGTCTTCGATCCAGTCGATGCCATTGATATTCAGGCATGGCAGCGTCGTGGGAGCCGGAACCGAAACACCACAGTGCAGCAACACAGCGGCCGGGTCGCCCCAGGCGCCCGTTGCCTGAGCGTTCGTCTCCCGGGACGCCTGATCGGCGACGGTGGACGGCAGGTGCACGATCACGTTGGCGCACGCCACGTTGGTGGCGTCGGCGGCCGGGGTCAGCGGTACGGCAGTGGCGCAGCCGACCAGCAACAGTGAGGTCGCCAGCACTGTGGCGACGGCGACGGAACGAAGGGGAGCGGTGCACAGGAACAGGAATGGGTGAGACATCGTATTCAGGCTACCGTTTCTAACATGACCACTGCTGCGGATGCCCCGCTTTCACTTCCGCACTCCGACGCCACCGAAACTCTCGCCGACCTCAGCGAGGGGGCCGTGCTGGCGCGGATCTTTCCTCGTCTACCGACGGCTTCGGCCCAACTTCTCGGCCCGGGCGACGATGCGGCGGTCATCTCGGCACCTGACGGGCGGTTCGTCGTGACGACCGACATGATGATACAGGGACCCGATTTTCGCCTCGCGTGGTCGTCGCCGCACGACCTCGGCTGGAAGGCCGCCGCTACCAATCTTTCCGACGTGGCCGCGATGGGCGCTCGCCCGACAGCTTTGGTCGTGGCGATCGCTGCGCCGCCGTCGACGCCGGTTTCGGTGCTTGAGGGCCTCGTCGACGGGCTGCGCGACTGCTGCGAGGCCCTTGCTCCCGGCTGCGGGGTGGTCGGCGGCGATCTGTCGGCTTCAGACGCCCTCACCCTGGCTGTGACTGCCTTCGGCGACCTCGAGGGGCGCGCTCCCGTTCTTCGGTCGGGGGCGCGACCGGGGGACACGGTGGCGCTCTCCGGACGGCTTGGCGACGCTGGAATCGGCCTCGAACTGCTGTTCCGTCTGGGCGTCGATTCCAATGGAGTACCCGACCGTGCCAGGGCCAACGCACTCAAACTCACGCATCCCACCGAAGTGGCCGCCCAGCTCACCCCCGTGCCCCCGATTGCCAGCGGCCCGATTGCAGCGCTCGGCGGAGCCACAGCCATGCTTGACGTCTCCGATGGACTGGCCATCGATGCCGGACGCATCGCGCGGGCCAGCGGCGTGGGTATCGACTTCGACTCTCGCTGCCTGGGGGAGCGGATCGAAGTCGCCCTCGGAGGCGGGGAAGACCATGGGCTCCTTGCCACCTTTGCACCCGACACTGTTCTGCCGCCCGACTTTCGCCGCCTCGGCACGGTCGTCGCGGTATCCGGTTCGAGTTGGGGCACCATCACCGTCGACGGTGCCCCACACGACCAGGGTGGCTGGGATCCGTATCGTGGCTGGGACGGCGCAGCCGGCTAGGTGGACCGGATGCAGCACGTGCAGTGGTGTGCGCCGAGAGTACTACGGCGCCAGCTGCTCGGTGGGGGCGGCATACCAAACGGTCGTGTCGCCGTAGTCTTTGCGACGTTCGAGTTCGAGCCCCTGGCCCCACTCCGGCTCGGGCGAGCGGGAGCTGCGCTCAAGCACCACGAGCGCGTCAGCGGCCATCAGGGGAGCCAGCGCACTCAAATTGTGCCCGAGTTCAATCTCGCTGAGGTCGTACGGCGGGTCGATGAACACCACGTCGAAGCCCTCCTTGGTAGCGGCCAAGAACGACTGAACCGCCTGCGAGGAGACGGTAATCTTCAGGTCAGTGCCCTTCGGCGCTGATCTTTGCACGGCCTCGGCGTTCCTGCGACACATGGCCGCCGCACCGAAGCTGTTCTCGACGAGCGTCACTACACGTGCACCGCGACTGGCGGCCTCAAGCCCCAAAGCTCCCGATCCCGCATACAGATCCAACACCCGCATGCCGTGCAGAGCATCCCGTGAGTCGAGCGCCGAAAAGATGGCCTCGCGCACCCGATCACTGGTTGGCCGCGTACCCGACTTCGGAACAGCCAGGGAGAGGGAGCCGGCAAACCCGGTAATAATTCGCGTCATAACCCTCCGAGCCTAGCCGCCCCGCAAAGAACGCTCTGCGCAGAAAAACCAGCGGCGACGGCGGCGTTGGGTGTGGTGGCTCGGTCACAACACCATGTCAGTGGCCCGGTTTACGATGGAAACATGACCGGTTCGAGCGCTGCCAGTGGCCCCGGATTCGATGGCGTTGCCCTTCCGGCACCCCAACTCGAGCCGCTGACGCTCGACACCCCCTTGAAAAAGGCCCTGAGCGCACCTCAAGCGACGGCGCTCGGGAAGGCCTTTGGATTTCTTACCGTCAACGATCTGCTCAGCCATTACCCGCGCGACTATGCGGACCGCGAAGTACTCCGGCCCCTCAACCAGCTCACGCCCGGCGCCAACATCACTGTCATCGCCGACATCATCTCTGCGCACGAAAAGCGCATGTCATCCCGGCAGGGCACGATCGTGGAGGTGGTCATCTCCGACGGGGGAGGTCAGTTCACCCTCACATTTTTCGGCAAGAACAGCCAGCAGTGGCGTCTTGACCAGCTGCGACCCGGCCTGCGCGGCAGCTTCTCCGGCAAGGTGCGCATGTATCAGGGGCAGAGTCAACTGGCAAACCCGTCCTACAAGACCTTTGAAAGCGAAGAAGAAGAAGCGCGCGACGACCCTGCCCTGCGGTTGAAGCACAAGCCGCTCATCCCAATTTATGCGGCTACGGCCTCCGAAACCAGTTGGAACCTGCAGACTATGATCGACCAGGTACTCCGGCGTCTCGGCACCCTGCCCGACCCTGTTCCCCAAGACCTGCGGGTCGAACACAGCCTGCTCGACCACACCCAGGCCATCCGCTGGATTCACAGCCCCGACGATCCAGAACAGTGGATGGCCGCCCAAGACACACTGCGATTCACCGAGGCCTGGGTGCTGCAGTGCGCCCTTATGCAGCGGCACAGTCTCGCGCGGGAACGCCGTACCCAACCCCGAGTACCAACGCCCGGCGGCTACCTCGAACGCTTTGACGCAGCGCTGCCGTTCGTGCTGACGGTCGATCAAGAAATTTGCGCGGTCGAAATCGCCGCCGACATGGCCAGGTCCGGCCCGATGAATCGGCTGTTGCAGGGCGAGGTTGGCTCGGGCAAGACCGTGGTTGCCCTGCGGGCCATGCTCGCCGTGGCCGACAGCGGCGGCCAGACCGCCTTGCTGGCACCGACCGAGGTGCTCGCCGGGCAACACCTGCGGTCGATCACGACCCTGCTCGGCCCGGATCTCGCGGCCGAACTGATGCCGACCTTGTTGACCGGAAAACTGCCGGTGGCGCAGAAACGCAAGGCCCTGCTGCGCACGGTCTCTGGCCAATCGCGCATTGTGATCGGCACGCACGCCTTGCTCAGCGATACCGTGACCTTTTTCGACCTCGGTCTGATCGTAATCGATGAGCAGCACCGGTTCGGCGTCGACCAGCGCGAAACACTGCGGCTCAAGGGGGCCGAGCCTCCGCACGTTCTCGTCATGACGGCAACGCCGATTCCACGCACCATCGCCATGACCGTCTTCGGCGACCTTGACGTGAGCACCATTCGCATACTGCCGGCCGGGCGCCAGGGAATTCGCAGTGTTGTTGTTCCCATGGGTGACAACGGGGCCCTGTTCGGGCGCGTTTGGGCGAGTTTGGCGCAGGAACTTGCCCTGGGGCGTCAAGGTTTCGTCGTGTGTCCGGCGATTTCTCCGGCAGAAATCGAAGACGAGGCCGATATCGCGCCGCCGCCGGGAGACGATCCGCGCCCGCTGTTCAACGTTGAAGAAGTCCTTGAGGGAATGCGCGGAGTCGGGTCCCTGGCGCCGTATCGCCTCGAGGCACTGCACGGGCGCATGACGAGCGACGAGAAAGACCGCATTATGCGCTCCTTTGCCGCCGGTGAGATCGATGTTCTCGTCGCCACGACCGTCATCGAGGTCGGTGTCGACGTTCCGAACGCCTCAGCCATGGTCGTGCTCGACGCAGACCGATTCGGTGTCTCGCAGCTACACCAGTTGCGCGGCCGGGTCGGGCGTGGTGGAGTGCCAGGGCTGTGCCTGCTGGTTACTAAATCCCGCGCTGGGTCCCCGGCCCGACAGCGCATCGGTGATGTCGCCGCGACGCTCGATGGCTTCGTGCTCGCTGAACTCGACCTCGCCCTGCGCCGGGAGGGAAACGTGCTCGGTGACGTGCAATCCGGTGATGGCTCGAAACTGCGCTTTCTGCGGGTAGCGGTCGACGGCGACATGATCGCCGAGGCTCGACAAGCGGCCTACCATCTGGTCACGGGGGATCCGGGCATCCGCACCAACCCGGCGCTGCGTGATGCGATCGCCCGCCGCCTGAATGATTCCGAACGCACCTGGCTCAACAAAGGCTGACTATGTCGACGCAAAGCGGATGCATCGGGCAGCGCTCCGTCAGTGTGTGGCAGTAGGGTGTGATTATGCGCAGGATCGCCGTTGTCCCTGGATCATTTGACCCCGTCACCCTGGGCCACTTGGACGTGATCGATCGCGCGGCCGGCCTGTTCGACGAGCTTCATGTTCTCGTGGTGCACAACCCCGACAAATCGGCCCTGCTGCCCATCAGTCAGCGTGTCGCGCTCCTGGAACAGGCCATCACAGAGGCCGGGCTGCCCACCAATATCGTGGTCGCCAGCTGGAGCATGGGATTGCTCGTGGACTACTGCATGGACGTCGGTGCAAGCGTGCTGGTCAAGGGCATCCGCTCGCAGGTCGATGTAGCCTATGAGACGCCGATGGCTATCGTCAATCGCAATCTGGCCGCGGTCGAGACAGTCTTTTTGCTGCCCGATCCGGCCAACGCCCATGTCTCCAGCTCTCTGGTGCGCCAGGTCGCCGGCCTGGGCGGCGACGTCTCGCCGTATGTGCCGCGAGCCGTTGCGGAGTATCTGGAGCGGTCGCGGGTATGAAGCTCGATCCGACTCGCTCCTCCCCGCCGGCACAGGCCGTGTCGGGCGGCAATCTGCGCGAGTTGCAAGATGCGGGGCGTGCGATCATGCGCAACGTCGAGACGGTCATTGATGGCAAGCACGAGGCCGTGCAGATAGCACTGACTGTTCTGCTGGCCGAGGGTCACCTGCTCATTGAGGACGTTCCCGGTGTGGGCAAGACCATGCTGGCCAAGGCTCTCGCCCGCTCCGTAGACTGCACGGTCGGGCGAATTCAATTCACCCCCGACCTGCTGCCCTCCGACGTGACCGGGGTGTCCGTGTTCAATCAGGCCGAGCGCCGGTTCGAATTCAAACCTGGCCCGGTCTTCGCCAACATCGTCATCGGTGACGAGATCAACCGGGCGAGTCCGAAAACCCAGTCGGCGCTTCTGGAATCGATGGAGGAGCGCCAGGTCACCGTTGACGGTACCACCTACCCACTGGCCCTGCCGTTCACGGTTATCGCGACTCAAAACCCGATCGAGATGGAGGGGACCTACGCCCTCCCTGAGGCGCAACGGGACCGGTTCATGGCCCGCATCTCCATGGGCTACCCCGACTCCGACTCGGAGCTCGCGATGCTCGATTCGCGCGACACCAACAGCCCGCTCGCACTGATCTCGGCCGTGGTATCGGAGGAGACCCTGCGTGACATGATGCTCACAGCACGTGCAGTTTTCGCCTCAGGGGCGGTCAAGGAGTACGCGGTCAACCTGGTGCGCGCCACCCGCGACGATCGTGACCTGCGTCTCGGTGCCAGCCCGAGAGCGACGCTCCAGCTCATCCGTGCCGCGAAAGCCCAGGCGGCATTGAACGGTCGGGACTACGTGCTGCCGGACGATATCGACTCGCTCGCCGTGGCCGTTCTCGGCCATCGGCTGGTCCCCACCAGTCGGGCGTTGGGTCACCACCACCAGGACAGCGGCCCGGTGATCGCGGATATCGTGCGTCGAATCCTCGCTGACACACCGGTGCCGGTCGGCGTTGCGGCATCCGATCAGTTTCCATCAGAGTCGTTCGAATCGGCGCCGTCCCCGTCGGTGCCGTCCGTGCACGCCGTTTCGACGCGGCCCGTTGGTTCTACCGGAGCGTCGTAGTCATGGCGCCTGGGGTGAGAGATTCTGGGCCGGCGAATGCCGACTGGTACACGCGGCTGGCGGCCCGATTTGCCACGCGTCTCACCCTGCGAGGCTGGGTTGTTCTGGCGGCCGGAGTTGTGCTGTTCGCCAGCGCTGTGCTGGTCAACAGCCGTGACATGATGTTTGTGGCCAGCCTCTTGATCATTGCGCCGCTTGTGGCAGCCGGTTACGTTTCGCTCCGCCCCGCCCGAGTCGAGGTCAGCAGGGTTTTTCGGCCGCCGATCGTGTCGGTCGGCGGTGAGAGTGTGATTTCGCTGCAGTTGCGCAACCTCTCGACGACACCGCTCAGCAATGCCTGGTGGGCCGACATCCCGTCACCCGGCCTTGAGGCGCCATCGGCGGCCATCCTTCCCCTCGTGAGCCGGAACGGCATGACCGGCGACACAGTGCGCCTCGAATACTCCGTCGTGCCGCGCAACCGCGGCGTCTACGAGGTCGGCCCGCTCCGTGTGTCACGTCATGACCCGTTCGGCCTCGCGCACAGCGACCGACACGCTGGTTCGCCCCACGACTTGATCGTGACGCCGCGCGTGACGCCGCTGCCAGGCAGCGGCGTCGCCCAGTCCAACAACGACGGTTCGATCCGAGAGCTGTTGCGCCAGACCACCCCCACCTCCGACGAACTCATCGCCCGCGAATACCGCACGGGTGACGCCCTGCGCCGAGTGAACTGGCCGGCCACCGCCCGGCACGGGGAAATCATGGTGCGGCAGGAGGAGCAGCGCAGTAATCCGGAGGCCCGAATCGTGCTCGACACGTCTCTGGCCGGCGCGGCGGGGCTTGGCGCCGGGCACGTTTCACCGCATCTCGTGACCGGTTTTGAACTGGAGATCGAGCTGGCGGCGTCCGTTGGTGTGCATTTGCTCGACGCCGGTTACCGTCTCGAGGTGATCGAGCTGGGCGCAAGCCAACTGCTGCCGGGCGACGAACAGATCCTGGGCGGGATGCACGGCGACGTGCCCGCTACTTTTCGTGCTCCCGGCGGCGATCGCGCACTGCTGGAAGCCCTCGCCAGTGTGGTGCCGGTGCCGTGGCCTACCCGCAGCGCTCGACTTTCCGCCGAGCGCCGAGCACCGGTACGTGCCGCCCTGCGTAACGCGCAGCTGTCACTTCCGACATTCGCGATGCTCGTGACCGTATCCGATGGGGATGTCGATGACCTCGTCGCCCTCGTGCGTCACTGTGAGCCCGCCATAGCGTTGGTGCAGCGCACGGTGGGGGCTCGAGCCCGCGAACGCCTGCAGGCCGCTGGTTGGCGCTGTGTGGAGCTCGCTGGCGCCGATGACCTGGAAGACGTGTGGAACGACGTGAGCGGGGAGCGAGGAGCCGACCATGACTAAGTTGGCCACCAAACTGACTCCGAACTCGGATTTCCTTTCGGCGGTGCGCCCGGTACGCCCGCCTCAGACGCCCCGCGGTCGCCGTGGCGGGCGCACGGTCGCGTCTTGGCCGCTCGCACTCAGCCTGTTGTTGTTGCTGCTCGTTTCCTGTTCCGCGCTCGGACCTCTGCTGCGCGGCACCGCCTGGTGGTGGGTCTGTGCGGCAGTCGGGTGCGCCGTATTGCTGGGCGCGGCGGTGTTTCGCCGACTTGGATTGCCACGCCTGATTGTTCCGGTGGCGAACAGCGCGGTGCTGGTCGGCACGATGACGCTGCTGTTCGGTGGCGGGACCGGCCTGTTCTGGCTCATTCCGACGCCGCAAACCGTCAGTATTTTCACCGGGCTGATCGACGCCGGAGGTGCCTCGATCGTGCAGCAGAGCACGCCGGCCGAGGTGACCCTCGGCATCCTCTTTCTGCTGGCCGGCGGCACCGGACTGATCGCGATTCTCATGGATTTGCTAGCGGTGACTCTGCGCTGGCCCGCCATCGGTGCAGCGGGCGCACTCGTGCCGCTTCTCGTACCGGGCTTCATCCTCGACGAGGGGGCTGATACTGCCGCGCTCGTGGCCGCGGCAGTTGCGTTCCTGCTGCTGCTGCGGGTCGATGTTTCTGGTCGTCGTGCCCGGGCGGCCACGCATCGTGCGATGGGGCCACGCGTGCCTCAGATTGACCGGTCGGAGCGGCCGCGCGGCCGTGGGCCGATGGGCGGCGCAGTTCTGGTGGGATCCCTGACAATCGTGGGTGCCCTGCTGTTGAGCACGGTCGCCCCGGCTTTCACTGCCGGGGGACTCGTGACGGCACGGCCCGGTGGGTTGTTGTTTGGCAGTGGGGTGAGCCCCATGATCAATCTCGGACAGGACCTGCGTCGGCCCAAGGCCGGCGCGGCATTTCACTACACGTCGACCGGCACGGAGCAGCCCTATTTCACCCTACTTACTCTTGACGAGATCATCGGGTTGACCTGGACGGCCCGCGTCGATGGGGCAGACGTGCGCAATACCGTCGACGCTATTCAGAAGCCGTTTGGGCTCGATGCAGATGTGGAGACGGTGGAAGCGTCGACGTCGATCGTCATCGATGGCGTCAACAGCCACTGGCTGCCCGCGCCGGCACGTGCAAGCAGCATCGAGGGTTTGACCGGTCGCTGGTATTGGGACAGCCGTACCCGCGCGATCGCGAGCGTCTCGGCGAACGCCCTCGGTCAGGAATACACGGTGTCGTCATTGGAATTGAAACCCACCGCCGAGCAACTGCGACAGGCGAGCAGCGACTATCCAGCGAGCGTCGTGGGCAATCTACAACTCCCGGTCGAACCGCCGTCGATCATCGAGGAGACAGCACGAGAGGTGACGGCAGCCACAACGTCGAACTACGACGCTGCTGTGGCAATTCAGAACTATTTACGGAGCAGCGCCTTCAGTTACGACACCGAGGCGCCCGTTGAAGACGGTTACGACGGTGGCGGAGTTGGGGTGATTGGAATGTTCCTGCAGGAAAAACGAGGCTACTGCGTGCATTTCGCCTCCACCATGGCCGCGATGGCGCGCACGCTCGGTATCCCTTCGAGGGTCTCCCTCGGCTATCTGCCCGGGGTTAAATCGCAGGATCGCGAGCAGGGACTGGGGCAGTACAACGTGGACTCCCATGACCTGCACGCCTGGCCGGAGTTGTACTTCGTCGGCATCGGCTGGGTGAAATTCGAGCCGACGCCCGGCCGGGGCACCGTACCCAACTACGAGCGGGCAGCAGTTGCCGACACACCCAATGCAGCACCAGGTGGGGCCGGCGCCACGGGAGCTCCCGCTCTCAGCCCGGACCGGTTAGAGGACGATACCGCCCTGGAACGTGGAGCCGCAACGCAGACGGTCGAGTCCAGCAACCTGCTCGGAATCCTCGGACTCAGTACGCTGGGACTGCTCGTGATACTCCTGCCGGCGGCAGCCAGACGGATGCTGCGTGGTTCGCGGGTGCGCCGCATTCGCTCCGGAAGAGCCGGGGCGGGCCTCGCCTGGACCGAGCTGCAGCACACCAGCCTCGATCACGGCATACCGGTGCCGGTGACCGAAACTCCCCGGGCCTTCGCTGGCCGCCTGAAAAGCCTCCGCGCCGTGGATCCCACGGCGATGGAAGCGCTCGAACGGGTGCTTCTGGCGTTCGAACGCTCGCGGTTCGACCGGTCGCAGGCGTCCTCGGACACCCTCGCCGACGACTTGACCCTGGCCTTGCGCGGGATGCACAGCGGCGCGAGTCTCGGCATCCGTTTTCGGGCAATATTCGCTCCTACCTCACTGTTCGCCACTCTGGCTGCGGTGCTGCGCGGAGAGCGACGGGCCCGCACGATCGCCCCCTGAACAGAGCACTCACCCAGAACGCGTACAATTTACGACCGTGACTAAGTTCAAGAAGACTCCGTATACGGTCGACGTGCGTGACCTTATCAACCGCCCGGGTACCATGCACGAACGCCACCTCGACATTGTGGTTCCCGACGACCTCGGTGCTGGCCTCGTAGCGGTGAAAGCCGGTTCGATTCTGTCGACCGAGCTGCGGCTCGAGGCGATGCACGAGGGAATCCTGGTCAGCATCGAGGTGTATGCGCGAGCGCTCGGCGAGTGCGGCCGGTGCCTGAAAGACATCGACCTGCCGGTTCGAGTTCAGTTTGCCGAGCTTTTCGGTTATCCTCAGGAGGAAGCCTTCGAGTTTGAGATTCTAGACGACCATGTCGATTTGGAATCTTTGATCCGGGACGCGGTAGTGTTAGCACTTCCGTTCCAGCCGGTATGTCGGCGGGATTGCCCAGGTCTTGACAGTGAGACCGGACAGCCGCTTGCCGAACTGCCCGAACTCGTTTCCGACGAGAGCTACGATCCCCGGTGGTCAGCGCTTGCGGGGTTTACGGCTTCCACAGACAAAGACATGGGTGCGGACATCCATGTTTCAGACAGCAGAGAAGAGAAGTAGTCATGGCAGTTCCGAAGCGCAAGATGTCGCGTTCCAACACCCACTCGCGTCGCGCGCAGTGGAAGGCCACGCCTCCCACGCTCGTGAAGACCATGGAGGGCGGCAAGGTCGTCTACAGCCTGCCGCACCGCGCCAAGGTTGTCACCGACTCCACCGGCACCCCGTTGTTCATGGAATACAAGGGCCGTAAAGTCGCCGACATCTAAGTCCCCCCTTCTGAAGAGACCGGAACTCGGTCGATGAAGGTAGACAGATGAAGAGCGTGAATGCCGAGCGGTCGCCCCTGTTGGCGACCCTCGGAGTGCAGATTGAACCGGTGATTCTGGAGCTTGCTCTGACCCACCGGTCTTTTGCGTACGAAAACGGCGGTATTCCCACGAACGAGCGCCTCGAATTTCTCGGCGACTCGATTCTGGGCCAGGCCGTCACTGTGATGCTCTACCGCACCTACCCCGACCTCGACGAGGGTCATCTCGCCAAACGCCGGGCCAGCCTGGTATCCACGGCCGCCCTCGCCCAGATCGCCCGCGGTCTCGAACTCGGCGATTACATTCGCCTTGGTCGCGGTGAGATTCTCACCGGCGGGCGCGATAAAGCGTCGATTCTGGCCGACACCGTTGAGGCGCTCATCGGGGCGACCTTTCTGGATGCCGGTGGCGAAGTCGCCACCGCATTCGTGCTGCGCCTGATCGAGCCACTGTTGGCTGAACCCGGCCACTTCGGTGTGTCGATGGACCCGAAAACGAGCCTGCAAGAGCTCGCTGCGAGCATTGGCGTGGGCGTTCCCGTCTACACGCTTGAATCGAGCGGCCCTGATCACTCGAAGATTTTTGTCGCGACCGTAGCGATCGGTTCCGCCGTGACCGCTCAGGGAGTAGGACCGAGCAAGAAGTTCGCTGAAATGGCCGCGGCACGCGAGGCCATCGACCAGCTCAGCGCGCTCTAAGTCTCACGAAATGCCGGAACTGCCCGAGGTCGAGGTCGTTCGTTCCGGTCTTCAGCCGGCCGTTACCGATGCAGCGCTCACCGGGGTCGAGGTCTTCGATGTACGCTCCCTGCGCCGGCACGCTCCTCGCGGCGGGGCGTTCATTGATCAACTCATTGGGCGGCGAATTCTCGCGGCGGTGCGCCGCGGCAAGTTTTTGTGGCTGCCGCTCGACAGTGACCGGGCACTCGTCATTCACCTCGGTATGAGCGGCCAGGTGCTGCTGCGGGCTCCGGGGGCGACCGATGATCGCCTGTTGCGCATCCGCTTGACGCTGGAGCACCCGACCCACGGCGAACTGTGGGTCAATTTCGTCGACCAACGCATCTTCGGAAGCATGGCCGTTGACACCATGGTCGCCACCAGCGACGGGCTGCCGGGCGGCTATTCCGGGATAGCGCCAGTGGATGCCGCCTGGCAGCACCGCATTCCATCGCAGGTCGCGCACATTGCCCGCGACCCGATCGACCCGTCGTTTTCTTCGAACGCTTTCTTCGCGGCCCTCTCGCGCAAGAACACCGGCATCAAACGGGCCCTGCTCGACCAGAACCTGATCAGCGGCATCGGCAATATCTACGCGGACGAAGCGCTGTTCGCCGCGCGCATCCACTACGAGCAGCCGGCTGCATCGCTGTCACGCACGAAGGCCACTACCTTGCTCACGGCCGTGCGCACCATTCTGGAGCGTGCTCTGGCCGAGGGCGGCACCAGCTTCGACGCCCAGTACGTGAACGTGAACGGGCAGTCCGGCTATTTTGCGCACAGCCTCGAAGCCTACGGACGGCAGGGAACTCCGTGCTCCCGTTGCGGCACCCTGATCGTGCGCGAACAGTTCATGAACCGCGGCTCGCACTTCTGTCCGCGCTGCCAGCGGCTGCGGTAGTCACTGATCGGTGGTTGTCGGACGTTTACCGCCCTGTGGCCGAGCCGATCCGGCCCCATCCTTTCGCAGAACCTGCGCCAGTGCACGGCATCCGGTCGAGGGCGTCGCGTTGGACTTGCGCCAGTGCGCGTGAGTTGCGCCTCCCGCGCAGCGGCGCAGCCCCCGCGACCGCAGCGTCCCGCTTAGGGAGGCATCCGGACTGGGGTCTGTCATTCTTCAGTCATGGATATTGTTACAGATCGATTGACGCTGCATTCCCTGACGCCGTTCGAGGCGCAGCGCATTGTTGACCGAGAGCATGAACCCGACGACGTCTGGCATGCGGACTATCCGCTGGACGATGAACTGGATCCGCTGAGAGCCCTCGCCGAATCCGGCCGGAGTGAGTCAATCTTCACGCTTTATTCAGTCCGAATCAACGACGGCGACGTAGCCGTGGGCGGCATCGGGTTTTTTGGCCCTCCCGACGCGGAGGGTTTGGTTGAAATCGGTTACGGACTCGTGGAGGCCGTTCGGGGACACGGACTCGCCACGGAAGCACTCCGCGCTGCGATTCGGTGTGCACTGCAGAATGGTGCAGTGCAGGTCAATGCAGACACTGACCTCGAAAACTATGCATCTCAACGGGTCCTCGAAAAGGCAGGGTTCACGGAGGTTTCCCGATCTCACGAATCGGTCTGCTACGAGTTCGGGCGTCGCAGGGAGACGTGAGCTGAACGATGTACCTTGGGCGTCAGGCCAGGGCAGCCTGGAGACGCCGACGCCGCAGTGCCCAGCGCACAGCCAGACCGAGAACCATCACGATGACTGCGGGAACCAGAAGCGACAGTGATCCGCCCTTCACACCCAGGGCGCTGACGAATACCTGCGCACCATAATCGAGCATCTCGGCCGGATAGGCGGCGAGCACACGAGTTCCCGCTGCTGCGCTCACGGCTGTGAACAGCGTCGGTCCGATCCAGAGGGCAAGAAAACTGACGATCGCCCCGGCCACCCGACCAATTGTTGTCAGGCCGCACCAAGCCACGGCGAGCCCCACGATCACGGCCGGAACCCACCGGGCTGCGCTCAGCAGGGCCCTGGTCGTTTCGGTTGTCTCAAAGCTCAGCGGATGCGCGATGAGTCCGTTGAGCCAGGCGCTAAAGGCCACGGCGGCCAGGCTCACGGCCACCACCGCGCCGGCTGCAGGCGCTCGGGCGATGAGCATAAGGATGAGCAGTCCGATCAGGCTGGCGGCCAGTGTTCCGGCGGTCAGAGCGAACAGGTATACCTTCGCGGCCGGACTCTCCGCGAGTCCGGTGGCGACCGTGACGGCGGTCTGCACGATGGCAACGACCTGCACGAGAAGCACGCCGACAATGATCGCGGCCAGTGCGAACCGGGGGTGCTGTGCACGCGTGACCCGGGCGAGGCCGCCGGCGAGCGCTGACCCGGTCACGACCACCGCGACAATGAGGGTGATCGTGTACTGGCTAAATGGCAGCAGGGCGATCGGCATGTCCTCCGGCAAGGTGTTGCTGGCCCATAGGTTCTGTATGGGAAGGTGCATCCCGGTGACCAGCCAGGGCAGCAGCCCGACCATCGCCGCGAGCATCCCGACGACCAGGTATGACACCGGACCTATCGCTTTCATCCGTGTAAGCACGCTCACCAGAACCCCCTCAGTTTGAAACCGCAAGGCTAGCAGGTGAGTGCCTAACCCCTATTTAGATGGGCCGCTACGTGGCACGACGCGTTTCCAGGCGCCCTCGTAGCCCATCGGCACGAAGCCGAGCGCCTCGTTGACGTCGAGCATGTGTCGGTTCTCTTCGGCGTTAAAGGTTGTGACCGACGGATGCCCGGGGCTCTCCTGCGCAAGATACTCCAGATTCGCGCTTTTCAGCAGCATGCCGAGGCGGTGGCCGCGGTGTTCCCGCAGCACGAGGGTGTCTTCCTGACCAACGGACCGGTTGGATTCGGCCGGAACCGACAGCTGGGTGAAGGCGACGAGGTGACCGCTGGGCTCGTGCAGGGCTGCCGCGGTGAGCATGCGCCGCGGGCTGGCAGCTCGGGAGGTCTCTTCGTTGACCAGCCGCTCGGCGGTCCAGACGTCTTCCGGCTCCTCGAGGCCGGCCGTTGGGGCATCGGTGCTCATGCGGGTAAAGAGGAGTGCGAGGTCGGCGCGCCAGTGTGGGGGAGTTCCCCCACTCCAGCAGTGCACCGTGTAGTCGCGGCCGGCCTGCGCCGCGGCATCCGCTCGGAAGCGGTGCATCACGCTGTCGTCGGCGGGCAGGGGGAGCCGGCTACCGCGCTCCACCTGCTCGAGGCGATAACCGCGGGCGAATAGAAAACGTACCTCGGGGTTGTCGCGCGGAACCGAACCGAAGCCTGTCGGGGCGGCCAAACGTTTGCCAGCGGCTTCCGCCGAGACCGTGTAGACGATGAGTTCCTGCCGGTTTTCGGTCGCGGCCAGGGCCTCGACCCGGTCGGCGAGGGCCGTGCCGATGCCGTGCCTCCGCCAGGCCGGCAGCACCTGCACGCCCAGCCAGGCATGGTTATCGCCCTGGTCGAGCAGGGTTTCGTAGGTGGCGCGGGCCACTACGGTGCCGTCGACCCGGGCCACGAACATGCGCTTGGGATCATATGTGGTGTTGAGCCACCCCGGCAGCAGCTCGGCCGCCGAGTACTCCAGGTCGTCCGTGCCAAAACCTTCGGCTTCGACGACGTTGCGCAGCGCGGCGACGGCCTCCCAGGAGGGCCAGCCGGGCGCACGTGGGGTCGCGGGAATGACGAGTTCGTCGATCGAGAAGTCGCTCATGCTGCGCCAGAGTAGTCCGTGCGCGGGTACCGCGTGCACAACCGCGGACAATTTCGCTCGAAGCCCTCAGGAACGGCCCGAAAAGCCACTGTGGCACGCCCAATCTCCGCAATTCCGGTCGCCACCCATCCACATAAGCGGATGTCCCGGCCAGTGTCGGTGGGGCAAGGTACCGTTGAATCAGCCGACAGACCACTGATTCGCGGGCAAGCTACCGAAAGGGTGACCGATGTATTTGAAGAGCCTCACCCTCAAGGGCTTCAAATCGTTCGCGCAACCGACGACTTTCGCTTTTGAGCCCGGCGTCACCTGCGTTGTGGGCCCGAACGGCTCGGGCAAGTCCAACGTCGTCGACGCCCTGGCCTGGGTGATGGGCGAGCAGGGCGTGAAAACCCTGCGCGGCGGCAAGATGGAAGACGTTATCTTTGCCGGCACGTCCACCCGCGGGCCGCTCGGCCGGGCCGAGGTCATCCTCACCATTGACAACACCGACGGCGCCCTGCCGATCGAGTACTCCGAAGTCACCATTTCGCGCACCCTGTTTCGCAACGGCGCGAGCGAGTACGCCATCAACGGGCGCACCTGCCGGCTGCTCGACGTGCAAGAACTGCTCAGCGACTCCGGCCTCGGCCGGGAGATGCACGTCATCGTCGGGCAGGGACAGCTCGACGCTGTGCTGCGCGCGAGCCCGGAGGAACGTCGAGGCTTCATCGAGGAGGCCGCCGGCATTCTCAAACACCGGCGCCGCAAAGAGAAGACCCTGCGCAAGCTTGATGCGATGCAGACCAACCTCACTCGGCTGAGCGACCTTGCCGGGGAGATTCGGCGCCAGCTCAAGCCGCTCGGACACCAGGCCGAAATCGCCAGGGAAGCGCAGACCATCGCTGCCGTCGTCCGCGACGCGCGTGCCCGCCTGCTCGCCGACGACGTCGTGGCGCTGCGCACCGCTCTCGACGCCTATGACCGCACCGAGAGTGAACGGCACACCGAGCGGGTCGTGCTTCAGGAACAGCTCTCGCAGAAACAGGGGCGCGTGCAGCGGCTTGAGCTCAGCAAGGTCGGCGATGCCGTCGACCTGGCTCGCCGCACCAGTCACGAACTGGAGTCGGCGCAGGAACGCCTGCGTGCACTCTTCACGCTCGCCAATCAGCGACTGGCCCTGCTGGGCTCGCAGGCGGAGTCGACCGGATTCGTGTCGAGTGTCACCCCGACCATGCTGGCCGAGTCCGCCGCCGAGGTTGAACAGTTGCGTGCAGGCATCGGGACAGCCCAAATCGCTTCAGACACCGCCCGGGAGCAGAGTGCTGCGGCCCGGTCGCGGCTCGACGCGGTCGACGAAGACATTGCGGCGCAGGCAGCACTCGTTTCTCGGCACGACCTCGAAATCTCGCACCTGACCGGGCAATCCGAGGCGGCGACGTCGCGGCTTGCTGCCGTGCGCGGTGAGCAGTTGCGGCAGCAGAATGCTCGGGGCGACGCGATGGATCGCAACCGAAAAGCGCAGCAGCAGCTCGACGAACTGCCAGCCGCCGTTCCCGCTGGCGAACCAGAGGCTGGCGAACTCTCCGAGGCCTTCGAACTGGCGCAGACTGCGGTGCAGGGCGTTGAGGCCGAGGTGGAGCGCCTTCGTGATGACCTGCACCGGCTCGAGCGGGAACGCGACGCTCAGGCAGCCCGACAGGGCGCGTTTTCCCTCGCGCTCGATCAGAAGGACGGCTCGACCGCGGTGCTCGCCGCGCAGCTAGCCGGCATTCGCGGCCTCGTGGCCGACCATGTGCGGGTGCAGCCGGGGTTCGAGGCGGCGATCGCTGCCGCACTCGGTTCCCTCGCCGACGCCGTGCTTGCCGACAACCGCGACGCCGCACTAGCCGCGATCATGCAGGCCGAACGCGAGGATTACGGGCGGGTCGAACTGATCGTGGCCAATGCCGATGCCGATGCCGATGCCGATAGCCTGGCAGCGCCAGTTGATGAACTGGGCGCGCAGCTGGGCATCCGCTGGGCGAACTCGGTCGTCGACGGCCCAGCCGGGGTACGTGGTCTGCTCGCCCAGACCGTCATCGCTGACGATCTGGCCGTGGCCAGCACGATACAGCTGCCGAAAGGCCTCACCCTCATTACCCTCTCCGGAGAGGTGCTGAGCCCGTGGGTCGTACGCGGAGGGGCCGGCGCCAGGCAGAGCAGGCTCGAACTCGTCGCCGAACGCGATACCGCTGCCGAGAAACTGGCGGCCGTCACCTCGCAGATCGACCGCGTGCGGTTCGACTTCACCGAACAGCGCACACTGTTGCAGGCGCACAAAGAGCAGTCCGTCAGTGCGCGGGCGGCCCTGCGAGCCTGTGAAACGCGGCTCGCCACCGTGACCGAACGGCGTGGGCGACTCTCGGTGCAGGCAGACGCCCACGCCGCCGACGTTGACCGGGTGTCCGCCGCGCTTCAGCTCGCCAGCAGCGCTGTCACCGAAGCGGAAGCCGTCGCCGCACGGGCCGCAGCCGCCCTCGACACAGCACGGTCACGGCCACGGCCCATGCTTGACGCGACTCTGCGCGACGCGCTGTACACCGAACTCGAGGCCGCCCGCGAGACCGAGGTGGAGACTCGGCTGCAAGTGGAAACCGCTCGCGAGCGGGTGCGCGCTGGCGAAGTGCACGTCACGACCCTCACCCATCAGCTGGAGGCCGACCGCACGGCGGCCACCGCGGCGGCGCGCCGCGCAGTCGTTCGTCGTCGCCAAGTGGATGCCGCGTCCCGGGTCGCCACGGCACTTCCGGCCGTGCTCGCCGCCGCGGATCGCTCCGTCGCCGAGGCGAGGCTTCAGTTGGCGAGCGCGGAAACCGAACGGGCCAGCCAGAACACCGAACTTCAGCAGCTGCGTCGTGACGAGAACACCCTGCGCGAGCGGCTCGCCTCGATCACTGACACCGTGCACGGCCTCGAACTCGAGATCTACGAGAAGAAACTGCAACTCTCGGCACTGCTCGAACGCGCCGCAAGCGAACTAGGGCTAACCGAAGATGTGCTCGTCACCGAATATGGGCCCGATCAGGTCATTCCGCGCGACGGTACGGGTCTTGGCTCAAGCGCCATGGACAGTGTTACCGGCGAAAGCCGCACCAGCGAAGACAGCGCCAGCGCCCATGGTAGCGACGAAAGCGACGGTATCCGCTTCGATCGGGCCGAACAGCAGAAACGGTTCGCGGCTGCTGAACGCAAGCTCGGCCAGCTCGGCCGGGTGAACCCGCTCGCGCTCGAGGAATTCGCGGCGCTCGAGCAACGGCACCGGTTTCTCACGGAACAACTCACCGACCTCACCGCGACGCGCAGCGATCTGCTAACCATCATCGCCGACATCGACGAAAAGATGCAGTCCATCTTCTCGTCCGCATTCGATGACACGCAGGCGGCCTTCGCCGACGTATTTCCCGTGTTGTTTCCTGGCGGCAGTGGCAGCATCTGGCTCACCGACCCCGACGACTTGCTCACGACCGGCATCGAGGTGTCGGTGAAGCCGGCCGGTAAGAAGATCGAACGGCTGTCCTTGCTCTCCGGTGGCGAACGCTCGCTTGCCGCAGTGGCCCTCCTGATCGCCATTTTTAAGGCCCGCCCGAGCCCGTTCTACATCATGGACGAGGTCGAAGCGGCACTCGATGATGCCAACCTCGGCCGACTGCTGACCATCTTCGAAGACCTGCGCGAAACCAGCCAGCTCATTGTGATCACGCACCAAAAACGCACCATGGAGATAGCGGATGCCCTTTACGGTGTCAGCATGCGGCAAGACGGGGTCAGCGCCGTCGTGGGCCAACGCGTCGGCGCCCGAGCCGACCAGCGGGTGAGTGCCACCGTGTCTTGATTCGAGAACAACCGACCTAGCCCTGGGGTGGCAGTGCGGAGATGACGGGGTGGTCCTTGGCGAGTACGCCGATCTTGGCGGCGCCTCCTGGGGAGCCGATGTCGTCGAAGAATTCCACGTTGGCTTTGTAGTAGTCGGCCCACTGTTCGGGCAGGTCATCTTCGTAATAGATGGCCTCGACCGGGCAGACCGGTTCACAGGCGCCGCAGTCGACGCACTCGTCAGGATGAATATAGAGGGAGCGTTCGCCCTCATAAATGCAGTCCACCGGGCATTCATCGATGCAGGCACGATCTTTCACATCGACGCACGGAAGAGCGATCACATACGTCACAGGGTCAACAACGCTTCCGTGCGCGAGATCGCAACCTGTTCCGCGCGGGAGATGACCTTCACCCGTTCGCGACCCGGAGTGACCTCGTCGAGGCTGCCGAGCATCAGTTCGTGGGCGTCGAGGGCCTGCCAGCCGGCCCAGGTAGTGAACTCCACCCCGCGCTCGTCTAACAGGGCCAGAATCGCATCCGCCGTGCCAACGGCCGTGCCCACGGCAACCAGCACCGGCAGGTCGGCCACGAGCCGCGTCACGGTTTCCAGCGCGTCTCCCTTGGTGTGTCCAATCAGCCCGATCGGGCCGCGCTTGATCCACCCGGTGGCGTACAGGCCGGCGATCGGCTGGCCGACCGCATCGAGCACGCGGCCGCCGTCGTTGGGAATGACACCGCGCACAGCGTCGAACGGTACCGCGGCCAGGGCGCTGCCGCGGTAGCCGACCGCACGGTAGACGGCCTGCACCGGGTAGTCGAGAATCTGACCGGTCGATCGCACTCCGCCGTCTCCGGTGTGTTCGGTGCGCTCAAAACGGATGCCTTCCACCCGACCGTCTCCGTACACCTCGACCGGGGCGTGCAAAAAGTGTAGGTGCAGACGACGCGAGGCGCCGAGTGGAGCCTTGGTGAGCCATCCGTTTAGCGTGCGGGTCATGATTTTGACCTGGTTATTGCTGGCGACGAGCTGTTCACTGTGCGAATCGGGTGTGAAATCCTCGGCATAAACCACGAGGTCGACGTCGGGAATGTCGGCGAGTTCGCGCAGTTCGATCGGGGTGAATTTCACCTGCGACGGTCCGCGGCGACCGAATATGTGCACGTCGGTCACCGGCGAGCCGGCGAGGCCGGCATAGACCGAGGCGGGAATGTCGGTGGTGAGCAGGTCGTCGGCGTGCTTGGCGAGAATGCGGGCCACATCCAGGGCCACGTTGCCGTTGCCGATCACGGCCACATCGGTTGCGTCGAGCGGCCATTCCAGGGGGACGTCGGGGTGCCCGTCGTACCAGGAGACGAAGTCGGCTGCGCCAAACGAGCCGGGCAGGTCGATGCCGTCAATGACGAGCGGGGCGTCGAGAATGGCGCCGGTCGCGAAGATGACCGCGTGGTAGTGCTCGCGCAGGTCGGTGAGGCTCAGGTCGGTGCCGTACGTGACATTGCCGATGAAGCGAGTCGTTCCGGTTTCGAGCATCTCCTGGAGCGACTTCACGATGCCCTTGATACGCGGGTGGTCGGGGGCAACTCCGTAGCGAATCAGTCCGTACGGTGCTGGCAGCGAATCGAACAGGTCGATGGCCACCTCGTGACCAGCCTCCTGGACGAGCCGGGTGAGAATATTGCCGGCGTAGATGCCGGCCGGGCCGGCGCCGATGATGGCAACGCGCAGGGCGGATGGGACGGGAATCATGAGGAACCTTTCAACAGCAGCGAACAGAAAAAACGGATGCGCCGGTCAGCGCAGGCCAGCAGCCATCAGCCCGCGGCGGCGCAGCAAGCGACGCTCGATCGGGGCGAAGATCACGAGCTCAACCAGGATGCCGACGAAGAGGATCACCAGGATCGTAGCGAGCACCCCGGACAGGTCGGCGAGCTCGCGGCTCTGGTCGAGCATCGTCCCGAGGCCGAAACCGATGTCTCCACCGATCACGATAATTTCGGCGGCCATGAGCGAGCGCCAGGCGAAGGCCCAGCCCTGCTTGAGGCCGGAGAAATAGCCAGGCAGGGCAGCCGGCAACACGACTAGTGTGGCCATTTCGAAGCGCGAGGCACCGAGCACCGTGCCCACCCGGCGTAGCTGCGGCGGAATCTGGTCGACGCCGGAAACGAGTCCGTTGGCGATCGAGGGTACAGCACCCATCAGAATGACGAAGTACACCGTGGCGTCGGAGATGCCGAACCAGATAATCGCGGCCGGCACCCAGGCGACCGAGGGCAGCACCTGCAAACCGGAGAGCAGCGGCCCGAGGGCGCGCCGCACCGGGCGGCACTCGGCCAGCAGCAGCCCGATCGGCGTGCCAATGGCGACCGCGATGATAAAGCCGAGCCCGCCGCGTTCGAGACTCGTCGCAACCGCGAGCTGCAAGCGGTCACTCGACCAGGCGCTGGCTAACGCGCCGAATACGTCGAGCGGGCCGGGAATCAGGTCGGGGCGGGGCCTGGCGATGAGAATGTAGACCTGCCAGGCCGCGACGAGACCGATGAGCAGCAGAATCGGCGGTACGACACCGTCGAGGGTGCGGCGAAAGGCGCCGCGCGGCGTTTCTGGCACGGCCTGCAGTGAATCGAGGCCCGCCTCCAAACGTCGCAGTTCGTCGTGACCGGGGTCGTGCACCCTGGCGGTGGCGGCCTGTGATTCAAGCGGCATTGCGGCGAATCTCCTCTCGCAGCTGGTCGGTGATCTCATCGCCGAGACGGGCGACCTCGGGGGATTCGATGCGGCGTGAGCCGGTGTCGGTGATGGTCCACTCGTTGACGATGCGACCGGGGCGTGACGACATCAACAGAATGCGCTGCCCCAGCCGCGCGGCCTCGCGCACATTGTGGGTGACGAACACGATGGTGCGGCCAGTCTGGCGCCAGACCCGTTCCAGCTCTTCGTGCAGCAGGTCGCGAGTGATGGCGTCGAGCGCGGCGAACGGTTCATCCATCAGGAGCACCTTGCGGTCCTGCGCGAGCGAACGGGCCAGCGCTACCCGCTGCCGCATGCCGCCGGAGAGTTCGTGCGGGCGTTTGTCGGAGGCATCGGCGAGGTTGACCAGATCGAGCAGTTCGAGGGCTTCCGTCCGGCGTTCTTTACGCGGCACACCGCGCAGCTTCAGGGCGAGCTCCACATTGCGGCCGGCGGTCAGCCACGGAAAGAGAGCGGCGTCCTGAAACATAACGGCGGCCTTGCCGCTCGCCACGGTGACGGCGCCCTCGGTCGGCTTCTCCAGGCCGGCAATGATATTGAGCAGTGTGGACTTGCCGCATCCGCTCGCCCCGAGCAGGCAGACGAACTGGCCGGCCTCGATCGAGAGGTTGATATCGTCGAGCACGAGCGGACCGGTGCCGTAGCGCTTGCCGAGGGACTCGATCATGATCGCGGCCGGCCCCAGGTCCGTCGCAGCTGCCTCCCCACCGGCCGCGGCCGGTTCAGCAGTTTGCACCGGCGCTGTCACCACTAACGTGCGTACGGGGGAGGTCATGGAGATACTTCCGACCCGGCGCCCGAGCCGTCGCCGGCCCGGGTGGGCTCGCCGGGCGCGGTGACGATTCCGGCGGCGAGGGTTGCGCCGTCCTGCGGGTGAATCACGAGGAAGGCGCCCGAGCGGCGGTTCTGCACGTAACGTTCCACGGGTAGATCGCGCGACAAGCGGATGCTGGCCTGCCCGATATCGTTCACGGCCAGGTTTGTGGCCGGTTCAACGCCGAGCGTCGTCAGGTCGAGCCGACCGGTAACGTCGCTGACCAGAGCCTGCACCACGGTCGTACCGAATTTCACGAGAATTCGGGCGCCCGGCGCGAGCGGGCGCGGGTCCAGCCAGAACAGATCGGCTTCGAGGGTGCGGGTGACCGGCGGCAGGGTACCTCGTGCTGCGATGACGGCACCGCGGGCAATGTCGAGGTCGTCGGCCAGCCGAAGGGCGATCGACTGCGGTGCGAAGGCCTCGTCGAGGGAAACCCCGGCGAAGTCGATTCCGGTGACGGTGCTGGTGCCGCCGCCGGGTTCAACGCTGACGGTGTCACCCACCTTGATGCTGCCGCTCGCGACCTGGCCGGCGTAGGCCCGGTAGTCGCGGTAGGAGTCGGCGAGTTCCGGCGCAACGACGACCGCGCCCTGCGGGCGAAGCACAAGTTGGACCGGCAGGCGAAACGCCTCGGTGGCCTGGCCGCGTTCGTCGAGGTCGTCGATCACGGTGAGGGTTTCGAGCAGTTCGAGCAGGCTCGGCCCGGCATACCAGGGGGTGCGCTCCGAGCGGTCAACGACGTTGTCGCCGACCAAAGCCGACACCGGAATCACGAGAACTTCAGCGATTCCGAGTTCGGCGGTGACCAGCCGAACGCTCGCCTCCACCTCCCGGTAGGCGGCTTCGCTGTAGTCCAGCAGGTCGATCTTGTTGACTGCGACGATCACGTGGGGTACCCGCAGCAGTGCGACGACGCTGAGGTGCCGCCGGGTCTGCTCGAGCACCCCCTTGCGAGCGTCGATAAGCATGATGACGGCATCCGCTGTGGTGGCGCCGGTGACCATGTTGCGGGTGTACTGCACGTGGCCGGGGCAGTCCGCGAGAATGAATGACCGCGCGGGTGTTGCGAAGTAGCGGTAGGCCACGTCGATCGTGATGCCCTGTTCGCGTTCGGCGCGCAGGCCGTCGGTCAGCAGGGCGAAGTCGATGCCGCCGCTCTCGCCACCGAAGCCGCGCTCGGTCGAGGTGCGGGTTACCGCTTCGAGCTGGTCGGCGAGAATAGCTTTCGAGTCGTGCAGCAGGCGGCCCACCAGGGTGGACTTGCCGTCGTCGACCGAGCCGGCCGTCGCGAAGCGAAACAGGGTGCCTTCGGGAGCGGCGACGGCGGCTTCGGTGGCGAGGTTTTGGGTGTCAATGGTGAGTGTCATGCGCTTATTCCATTCCGAGTCCGGCGGCCGAGATGGGCGCGCCTCCCGCTGCCGCGAGAATGCCGTTGAGCTGGGTCAAATCAAACAGGCCGTCAAGGTCGCCGTTTTTTGCGGTACCGGCGGCGAGGGCACTGCGCAGCGAGACCGGAAACGTGCCGGCCAGGGGATCATTGCTGAATCGCAGGGCGCCCAACGCCCGGTCGATGACCGCGTTCGCGAGCGGCTTGCCGGTGTCGGCGGCCAATTTCCTGTTGATCACGGCGGCCGCTTCGGCCTTATGCTCGTTCAGCCAGTCCACGGCTGCCGTGTGTCCCTGTAGCAGCGCCCGAACCGTCTCCGGGTGGTGGCGATTGAAATCCGCGCCAACGAGCAGCACGGTCGTGGGGAACTCGCCGTTCGGCCAGAGGTCTGCCTCTTCGACGAGCACGTGCGCATCCGCTTCGAGAATCAGACGGGTCACCCATGGTTCGGGCAGCCAGGCACCGTCGATCTGCCCACTTTTAAACAGGGTGAGTGCCTGGGCGCTGTCGGTCGGGGCCACCGTCACGTCGCCGCCACCAGTGATGCTGGTCTCGTACCCCTCGCCTTTCAGCCAGGAACGCAGGGCAACGTCCTGCGTATTACCGAGCTGCGGGGAGGCGAGAGTCGTGCCCGCCAAATCGGCGGGCGAATCGATGCCGCTACGTACGACGAGGGCGGCGCCGCCGATGGTGGCACCGGCAACGATCACGGCAGAGCGCCCAGCGCTTTGCACAAAGGTGTTCACGGCCGGGTTCGGACCCACATAGGCTGCATCAATCGCGCCGGCGCTGAGCGCCTCGATTGCGGCCGGACCAGCGCCGAAGGCCTGGGCATTCAGGGTGGTGTCTCCGAGAGCCTCGGCGAAAAAGCCCTGCTCGAGGCCGATCAGGGCCGGGGCGTGAGTGAGGTTGTCGAAATAGCCGAGGCGTAGTTCCTCGGCCGGTCCGGTGGCGCTACCGGCCGCGGCCGCGCCGGAGCATCCGCTCAAAAGCAGGGTCGCAGCCAGGGTCAGGCCGATGGCTGACACGGGCCCGCGCATCAGAAGTAGCCTTCCTTTTTGCGGTCCTCCATGGCGGCTTCCGAGATGCGGTCGTCGGCCCGGGTCGCGCCGCGTTCGGTGATGGTGGATACGCCGACCTCTCGCACGACATCGGAAACGGATACCGCCGCCGAGTCGACCGCGCCGGTGCAGCTCATATCGCCCACCGTGCGGTACCGCACGGTGCGAAGTTCGATGGTCTCGTCGGCCCGTGCCGGGCTGACCGGGCTGACCGCGCGCCACATATCGTCGCGGCGGTACACCTCGCGCTCGTGGGCGTAGTAGAGCGGGGGCAGCTCGATGTTCTCGCGCTCGATGTAGCGCCAGACGTTGAGTTCGGTCCAGTTGCTGATCGGGAAGGCGCGAACGTGCTGGCCCACCGTATGGCGGCCGTTGTAGAGGTTCCACAGCTCCGGGCGTTGATTGCGCGGATCCCACTGCCCGAATTCATCGCGCAGCGAGAGGATGCGCTCCTTGGCGCGCGCTTTATCTTCGTCACGACGGGCGCCACCGAAGACCGCGTCGTGCCGACCGGCTGCGATGGCGTCGAGCAGCGGAAGGGTCTGCAGGGGGTTGCGGGTGCCGTCGGCGCGTTCCGCCAGGCGGCCGTCAATGATGTAATCCTCGACCTTGGCGACGGTCAGGCGTACGCCGTGCGCGGCAACGGTCTTGTCGCGAAATTCGAGCACTTCGGGAAAGTTGTGGCCGGTGTCCACGTGCAGCAGCGAGAACGGAATCTTGCCCGGCCAGAACGCTTTCGCGGCAAGGTGCAGCACCACGACAGAATCCTTGCCACCGGAAAACATCAGGACGGGGCGTTCGAACTCGGCGACGACCTCCCGAATGATGTGGATGGCCTCGCTCTCAAGCACGTCGAGTTCGGAGAGGCGGTGAGCTATTGCCGGTGTAGTGGTCACAGGTGGAGCCCGCATTCTGTTTTTTCGAGGGTGGCCCAGCGGCCGGAACGGGGATCAGCACCGGCCGCAACGGGCTGGGTGCAGGGGGCGCATCCGATGGAGGGGTAGCCCTGGGAGAGCAACACGTTCACTGGAACCTGGTGTTCGGTGGCATAGTCCATGAGTTCGTCGTAGCTCCAGGCGGCGACCGGGTTCACTTTCACCAGGCCGTTGCGTTCGTCCCAGGTCACCAGCGGGGTGTCGGCGCGGGTGGGTGCTTCGTCGCGGCGCACGCCGGTGAACCACAGCTCGTAGCCGCCGAGCGACCTCTGTAACGGTTCGACCTTGCGCATCGCGCAGCAGGCGTTCGCGTCGCGGGCAAAGAGTTCGGCGCCGTGCAGGGCATTCTGTTCCGGCACCGTAGTCAGCGGCAACACGTCGACAACCGTCACCGGCAGGGCGGCAGCTACCGCGTCGCGGGTCGCATAGGTCTCGTCGAAGTGGTACCCGGTGTCGAGAAAGAGCACGTCGACGCCGGGCAGCTGCTGCGACACGATCTCGGGCAGCACCGCGTCGGCCATGGAGCAGGCCACGGCGACAGAATCAGCGCCGAAATTGCGGGCGACCCAGGCGATGACCTCGGCGGCGGTGGCCTCACGATTGTTGGCGGCGGCGGCCGCGGCCAGCTCGGCCGAGCCAGCTTCGGCGAGGGCCTTGAGTTCGGCGCTCGGTCGACGCGGAGGCAGGTCGCGGGCAGCGGATGCCGTAGCGCGGGCATTGCGTCTCTCGGCGTTCAGGTTGACAGCGCTCATTTGAGCTCCTCCTCATCGGCGCGGTGTGCCCACTGCGCAAAAGTTTCGTCGGCGCTACGGGCGGCCAGAAAGCGGCGCACGAGGCGTTCGACGTAGTCGGTGAGGTTCTCGGCGGTCACCTTGAGGCCGCGCACGGTGCGGCCGAGGCCGGCTTCTTCGCGATCGACCGAGGCGAGACCGCCGCCCAGGTGCACCTGGAAACCCGGGGTGGAACCGCCGTTGCCATCCGGCAGCAACTGGCCCTTCAGCCCGATATCCGCCGCCTGAATGCGGGCGCAGGAGTTGGGGCATCCGTTGACGTGCAGGGTGATGGGGTGCGGGGCATCGATGGTGGCAAGGCGTTGTTCGAGCTCGAGAATCGCATCCGTTGCCGTCTGCTTGGTCTCGACGATGGCGAGCTTGCAGAATTCGATGCCGGTGCAGGCGACGGTGGAACGGCGGAACAGGCTCGGTCGGGCCGAAAGCCCGATCTCGTCGAGGGCAGCGATGAGGGGCTCCACGTGCTCCTCCGCCACGTCGAGCACCACGATCTTCTGGTGTGGGGTCGTGCGCAGCCGCCTTGAGCCGTAGGTTTCGAGCAGGTCGGCGAGGCGGATGAGGGTCTGGCCGGAGACTCGCCCGACGAAGGGGGCCACGCCGATGTAGAAGCGGCCGTCCTTCTGCTTGTGCACACCAATGTGGTCGCCCTGTGTCTTCGGGCGCGGCGCGGCGGGGCCGTCTGGCAGGGGGTAGCCGAGATATTCGTCTTCGAGAATGCGTCGGAATTTCTCGGTGCCCCATTCGGCGAGCAGAAACTTCAGGCGTGCCTTGCCGCGGAGGCGACGGTAGCCGTAGTCCCGAAAGATCGAGGTGACGCCGCGCCACACCTCGGACACTCGGTCTTCGGCCACGAAGGCACCGAGCCGTTCGGCGAAGCGCGGGGTGGTGCTGAGAGCCCCGCCCACCCACAGGTCATAGCCGATGCCGAGTTCGGGGTGGTCGACGGCGACGAGGCCGATGTCATTGATCTCGTGCACAACGTCCTGGCTGGGGTGGCCGGTGATGGCGGTCTTGAATTTGCGGGGAAGGTTGGCGAATTCGTCGGTGCCGAGATACTTGCGCGCGATCTCCTGGATGGCCGCGGTCGGGTCGATGAGTTCGTCTGCGGCGATGCCTGCCACGGGGGAGCCGAGAAAGACGCGGGGTACGTCGCCGCAGGCCTGGGTGGTTTCGAGGCCGACGGCTTCGAGACGGCGCCAGATTTCGGGCATGTCCTCGATCTGGATCCAGTGCAGCTGCACGTTCTGGCGGTCGGTGATGTCGGCGGTGTCGCGGCCGAAGTCGCGGGAGACCTCACCGATCACGCGCGTCTGTTCGGTGGTGAGCTGGCCGCCATCGATGCGTACCCGCAGCATGAAATAGCGGTCTTCGAGTTCCTCCGGCTCGAGGGTGGCGGTCCGGCCGCCGTCGATGCCGGGCTTACGCTGCGTGTAGAGGCCCCACCAGCGAAAACGGCCGTGCAGGTCGGTTCCATCAATGGAATCGAAGCCCTGCTTGGAATAGATTTCTTCGATGCGGCCACGGACGGCGATGCCGTTGTCGACCTGCTTCCAGACCTCGTTGCCGTTGAGCGGTTCGGTACCGTCTATCTTCCACTGGCCGTTCGGGCGGGTTGACGGCCGCGGCGGGCGGGCTGCTGGCAGTTTGGTCGCGACCGGTGCATTCGCAGCTACGGCCGTTTCGCTGTGCACCGTCTCGGTTTCGTTCGGCACGTCGGCTCCCTCGGTTTGCGGCGCCGCCCCCGGGGTTTACGACCGAAGCGACGACACTCACGCTACTGCGCCGCACGAAGAGGGGCGCGGCGAGCTGGTCATGCGCTGTCACACACTGTCACGCGACGTCACACAGATTGCGCGGAACCGCTCAAGTGTTCGGTCGGCAGTTGGCGTGCTGCGACCGGCCCGCGCTGCTCGCCGCGCGGAAGGCGGCGACGTCCCCGTAGGCTAGGCACATGGCTGAACGAACCCCCTGGTCCCTCTCCGGCGCACTGCGCGGAATGTTCGCGAAGAAGACCATCGACGCCGACACCTGGGACGACCTCGAGGACGCCCTGCTGCAGGCCGACTTTGGTCCGAGTGTCACCGATGCGGTCATCACCGACCTTCGTGCCAAGGTCGCCAAATACAACACGACCGACCCGACCGACCTGCAGCGGATGCTCCGCGAAGGCATCGAAGAGCGGCTCTCGGTTCTTGACTCCACCCTCACACTGTCCGAGCGCCCCGCCGTCGTGCTCGTCGTCGGCGTCAACGGCGTCGGCAAGACCACGACGATCGGCAAGTTCGCCAAGTTTCTCAATACCTACGGTCGCAGCGTCGTGATCGGGGCTGCTGACACATTCCGGGCCGGCGCGGTCGAACAGCTGGCGACCTGGGCCGAGCGCGCCGGGGCGCAGATCGTGAAGCCGCAGATGACCGGCCAGGATCCGGCATCCGTCGCTTTTCAGACCGTCGAGAAGGCGAAGAACGAGGGCATCGAGATCGTGCTCATCGACACCGCCGGGCGACTGCAGACCAAGGGCGGCCTGATGGACGAGCTCACCAAGATTCGGCGGGTGGTTGAGAAGCAGGGCCCGATTGCCGAGGTGCTGCTCGTGCTCGACGCGACGACCGGCCAGAACGGGTTGGCCCAGGCCGAGGCGTTCATAGAGCACGCCGGGGTGACCGGCCTCGTGCTGACCAAGCTTGATGGCTCGGCCCGTGGTGGCTTCGTGCTGGCGGTACAGGAGAAGACCGGTATTCCGATCAAACTGGTAGGGCAGGGTGAAGGCATCAACGACCTCACCGGTTTCACCCCGCACGTGTTTGCCCAGAAACTTGTCGGCTGATGAAGAATTTTAGAGGAGCACTATGAGCATTGAACACGATTTCTTTGGAATTCTCGGCGACGAAGACGAAGGAGAGGTTTACTGGTCGGACTCCGCGGAGCTCGGCGACCAGAGCGTCGAAATCGATCTCAGTTCGCCCGATGAAGATTCGGTGACGGCCGAGGCGCTCGACATTGCTGCTGCGATGATCGGCTCGATGGAGGATCTCGACTCCCAGGTGCGCGAGTCCCTCGTGGCCGACCTGTCGGCCGAGGTGTCGGTGACGAGCCAGTACATCGCTGAGCAGCTCGACGAGATGGACCAGGAGGCGATCGAAAACGCCATCATCTGGGATTCCGGCGACCAGCAGATCGACTTTCTACGCTCGCTGCGCCTGCAGCGCATTGGTTTTCACCCGCATCACGCCGGCAACGAGGCGCACTTCGCGGTGCTTGAGTACGCCATCAGTCCCGACGACACCGACGGCCTGCTCGTCGTGACGATCGACGTGCACGGCGACACGGTCCTGGTGGCCCTGGACAGCTAATTGGACGGGGCCCGGGCCCCGTCCCCGGGCCCAGTTTATAAACTGGGCCCGGGGTCACAAGTTGGGCCGGGACCGTGCGAAGGCAGCCTGCTCTGCTACCCGAGGTGCACCGTGGCTCCCGCGCCGAGCAGGTCTTGCCTGCGCGGGCGTACCAGGAAGAATGCAATGGGCGCCGCCGCGAAGATGATGATGGCCGCCCACAGAAAAGCGGACTGGTAGCCGCTCACGAGCGCGCCGAACTGTGCGGCCTGTGAGGGTACCTTGCCGACCAGATACGAACTCACGGCGGCTGTGTAGAGCGCGGTGAACAGCGCGGTTCCGATCGATCCGCCGATCTGCTGCATGGCCGTCACCGCAGCGCTCGCCGCGCCGGCGTCATGCTCGGCGATGCCCGACAGCGCCACATTCTGCAGCGGCACGAAGATCATCGCGAGGCCCACGCCGAGCAGAATCAGCCCCGGAAGCACCTCGAACGCATAGTTTCCGCCCACCGTGATCTGAGTCAGCCAGAGCAGGCCGGCTGCGCCGACGACCGGTCCGACGGTCATCGGAATGCGCACGCCGGTACGCGCCAGAAACTTCGACAGTACACCCGCACCGATCATGATCGTCGCGGTCATCGGCAGTGAGGCGAGGCCGGACTGAATCGGCGTGTAACCCAACACGATCTGAAAGTAGAGCGTGAGAAACAGCAGCCCGCCGAGCAGGGCAGCGCCGGAAAGCAAAGCGGTCAGAAAGGCCCCGCCGCGCACCTTGTTGACGATAATGCGTAACGGCAACAGCGGATGATTGGACCGACTCTCCACAAACACGAACAGTGCCAGCAGCACCAGTCCGAGTGGGAGACAGATGAGCACGGGCCAGCTGCCCCAGCCATTTTCGGCCTGTGCGAAGCCGAAGACCAGGGATCCGAGTCCGAACGCCACGAGAACAGCCCCCGGCACGTCGTACCGAGTGTTGCCGTTGGCCTTACTTTCCCGGATGACCGGAAGGGCAGCCGCAATCGCGACGACGGCGATCGGCACGTTCACGTAGAGGCACCAGCGCCAGCTCGCGTATTCGGTCAGCACCCCGCCGAGAATGAGGCCGACGGCCGCGCCGCCGCCGGCGATTGCTCCGTAGACAGCGAAAGCCTTGATCCGATCCTTGCCGCCGGGAAAGTTCACGGTGAGTAGGGCCAGCGAAGCCGGAGCGAGCAGAGCGGCGAACAACCCTTGCAGTCCGCGGGCAGCGAGGAGTTCCCAGGTGCTCTGCGCGGCGCCACCAAGGGCTGAGGCGATGGCGAACCCGGCCATACCCACGATGAAGGAGCGCTTACGCCCCCAGAAGTCAGCGATGCGCCCGCCGAGCAGCAGCAGCGCCCCGAACACGAGCGAGTAGAGAGTGACGACCCAGGTGCGGTCGCCGTCGCTCATGCCGAGCGCGATCTGTGCCTGCGGGAGCGCGATATTCACAATGGTCCCGTCGAGCACGACGGTGAGCTGAGCGAGCGCGACAATGGCGAGCAGCCACCAGCGGCGAGGGTTGGCCGCGTCCTTGAGCGAAGCGGATGCCGCGCCCGCCGATGAGGGCGGCGTGGCCTGGAGTTCAATCGTGTTGGCTGATTCGGGCGGAACGGTACTGCGGGGTGGGGTCGACATAGCTGCAACCTTATCGGCAAAACCGAACGAACTAGTTCGTTTTATGTGAACTATTGGCTATAGTCGGGTGTATGCCACGCAATGGAGCAGACCCCCGGACCCGCATTCTCAACGCGGCTCGCACAGAATTCGCGACCTACGGCCTGGCCGGGGCGCGCATCGACCGGATCGCTAAGAGTGCATCCGCGAGCAAGGAACGCTTGTACGCGTACTACTCCGACAAAAAGCAACTGTTTCTCGAGGTGTTGGAATTGAACCTGCGCGAGTTCGCGAGCGACGCCGTGCTTACCGACCATGACGTACCGGCCTTCGCCGGAGCCTTGTTCGACCACGCCGTGCAGCACGGCGACCACCTGCGCATGATCGACTGGGCGCGTCTCGAAACTGACGGTACCTGGCTGCCGGCCCTGGAAGTCATGCTGGGCTATCGAGACGAACAGGTGCGCCGCATCCGTTTGGCCCAGGCCGCCGGCCGGGTCGACGCATCGTGGGAGCCGGCGCAGCTCATGACGCTCGTCTTCGGTATCGCCTCCGCCTGGGTGCACGAGCCCGGCGTGGTACTGACAAACAGCGGCGGTTCCGACTCGGTGGCGATAGCAGCCCGACGTGCCAACGTCATCCGTGCGATCGAACGGCTGATCGCACCGAGCGCAGAGCCTGCGATCAACTGACGCTCGCCCGAATCGACACAACGTGCGCGCCGCAGCATCCGTTTAGAAGTAGCGGCGGGCACCGGTTAAACTAAACGCATCATGGCAACTTTTGGAAACCTCTCAGATCGTCTTGCCGAGACGTTCAAAAACCTCCGCACCAAGGGCAAGCTCAGCGCAGCGGATGTTGACGGCACCGTTCGTGAGATTCGCCGCGCGCTGCTCGACGCCGACGTCGCCCTCGAGGTCGTCAAGGATTTCACCGGCAAGGTGCGGGAGCGCGCCCTCGGCGACGAGGTCAGCAAGGCATTGAACCCGGCCCAGCAGGTCGTGCAGATCGTCAACGACGAGCTCATCACCATTCTCGGCGGGCAGCAGCGTCGGCTGGAGTTTGCCAAGAAGCCGCCGACCATCATCATGCTCGCGGGCCTGCAGGGTGCTGGTAAGACCACCCTCGCCGGCAAGCTCGCCAAGTGGCTCGCCAAAGACGGCCACACCCCGCTGCTCGTCGCCGCCGACTTGCAGCGCCCCAACGCGGTCACCCAGCTCGAGGTCGTCGCCAGGCAGGCCGGCGTCGCCGTCTACGCGCCCGAGCCCGGCAACGGCGTCGGTGACCCGGTCAAGGTGGCCCGCGACGGCGTGAAGTACGCCCTGCAGAAGGTGCACGACGTCGTCATCGTCGACACCGCTGGCCGCCTCGGCGTCGACGCCGAGCTCATGAAGCAGGCCGCCAACATCCGCAAGGCGATCGATCCCGACGAGGTGCTCTTCGTCATCGACGCCATGATCGGCCAGGATGCCGTCGCTACGGCCAAGGCCTTCCAGGACGGCGTCGACTTCACCGGCGTCGTGCTCACCAAGCTCGACGGCGACGCCCGCGGTGGCGCGGCACTCTCCGTCGCTTCGCTCACCGGGCGCCCGATCATGTTCGCCTCCACCGGTGAAGGGCTCGACGACTTCGAGCCGTTCCACCCCGACCGCATGGCCGGCCGCATCCTCGACCTCGGTGACATCCTCACCCTGATCGAGCAGGCGCAGGGCGCGTTCGACGAAGATGAAGCCCGCAAGGTCGCCGAGAAGTTCGCGACCGACACCTTCACCCTCGACGACTTTCTCGGCCAGATGCAGCAGCTGCGCAACATGGGCTCGATCAAGAAGATGATGAGCATGCTGCCCGGCGCCGGCGCCATGAAGGCGCAGCTCGAGAACTTCGACGAGCGCGAGATCGTGCGCACCGAGGCGATCATCCAGTCGATGACCAAGCTCGAACGCACCAGTCCCAAACTGCTCAACGGCTCTCGCCGGATGCGCATCGCCAGGGGCTCCGGTTCGACTGTCACCGAGGTCAACCAGCTCGTGCAACGCTTCGAGCAGGCCGCCAAGATGATGAAGACCGTCGCCAAGGGCGGCATGCCCAACATTCCCGGCATGGGACCGATCCCCGGCGCCGGCTACGGCGGCAAGCCCAAGCAGGTGGCCAAGAAGAAGGGCTCCAAGTCGGGTAATCCGGCCAAGCGCGCCGCCGAGAACGCCGCCATAGCCTCGGGCATCAAGCCCGTGAGTGAGACGGCGTCAGCGGATGCCGCTGGCTCCGGCTTCGGTCTCGGCTCCGGCGCCCAGCCCGGCAAGGGCAAGGCCGGCGGCCCCACCGAAGAAGAAATGGCCGCACTGCAGAAAATGCTCGGCCGCTAGTTCGCCCACCCGCGCCCGGGCCATTTTGTGGACGGGGCCCGGGCCCCGTCCGCGGGCCCAGTTTATAGACTGGGCCCGTGTTCATAAGGTGGGCCCGGCGCGTGCTGGGAATCCGCGATCTGATGCGTCTAGTTCTCGGTCGCGGCGCGGCTCTAGGCTGGTTGTATGACTTCAACGACGAACCAGAATGTGCGCATCGGCGTGCAGATCGCCCCGCAGCACGCCGAATACGTCAAGATTCGGGACACGCTCACCGATGTCGAGGCGCGAGGCTTCGACATCGCCTTCAACTGGGACCACTTCTTTCCACTCAGCGGAGAGCCCGACGGCCTGCACTTCGAATCGTGGACCATCCTCGCCGCCTGGGCCGAGCAGACGACGACGATCGAATTCGGCGCCCTGGTCAACTGCAACAGCTACCGCAACGCTGATCTGCAGGCCGACATGGCCCGCACGATCGACCACATCAGTGGTGGACGCTTCATCTTCGGCACCGGCGCCGGCTGGTTCGAGCGCGACTACCAGGAGTACGGCTACGAGTTCGGCACGCCTGGCACCCGGCTGAACGCCCTCGACGACAGCCTGAACCGCATCGAGGCCCGGTGGGCCAGGATCAACCCGCCGCCGACCCGCGACATCCCAGTGCTCATCGGCGGCGGCGGCGAGAAGAAAACGCTGCGCATCGTCGCCCAGCACGCCAACATTTGGCATTCCTTCTCCAACCCCGAGGTGCTCGAGCACAAGCTCGGCGTGCTGGGAGCGTGGTGCGACGAGGTCGGCCGGGATATCGCCGAGATCGAGATCTCTACCGAGTTGCGCGGGCGTACCGTCGCTGACGCGGACGAACTCTACGACCTCGGTACCCGCCTATTCACAGTAGGAATCTCCGGCCCGGACTACGACCTGGGCAAAGCCGTCGACTGGCTGGCCTGGCGCGACAGCAAGAACGCCTGAGCACCCACGCCCCGACCGTTTCAGCAAGTGGTTGCGGCCATCGTTACCGGATGACTGTACGCCCACCGCGTGTTTTCCTGAGGGCTGCTGAACTCGCTGCAGCGCTGGGCGGGGAGGAGGGTCAGCGTCGCTGTCACGCGGGGCACCACGCTGCTCAAGATCATGCGTGGAGGCCACGTCACGCACAGGCGGAGTGCTGCGTGCCGAGATCACGCGGTCGATGCTCCGAACCGGCTGTCGCGCGATGGTTGCCTAGTGTTCACCGAATGGCCTGCGGTGCGGACCCGGTACCCGAGAAGATTGAGGCAATCCGATGAATCGATGGATTCTGATTCACGGTCGATCCGAGGAGTCTCGATGACACGTCTGCCCCCCGCCCTGTTACTGATCGGTGCACTTGTCGTTGCGGCGACTCAGCTGACGGCCACTCCGGCGTTCGCCTCCCCGCCGGACCCGCCGGCGCTCACCACGATCAACAGCGAGCTGGCCACGATCGCCACCAAGGCCGAGACGGGTTCGGCCGGGTATTCCCGAGATTTATTCCCGCACTGGTCCACGCAGTCCGGTAGCTGCGACACACGAGAGATAGTGCTCCAGCGCGATGGCGTCGACGTCGTGACCAGCTCGACCTGTTCCGCGACCTCGGGAAACTGGTACTCCGTCTATGACGGTGCCTGGAACTACGCGTCGTCGGATGTTGACATCGACCACGTCGTGGCATTGTCTGAGGCCTGGGGGTCCGGAGCGTCGACGTGGACAACGAGCAAGCGTCAGCAGTTCGCCAACAGCCTGAGCGACGGTCAGCTCATCGCGGTCACCGACAACGTCAACGCGTCCAAGTCCGATAGGGACGCGGCGGAATGGCAGCCGCCGCTGGCTTCGTACCACTGCACCTACGCCAAGCACGTTGTGCACGTAAAGTACGGGTGGGGGCTGTCCATGGACTCCGCTGAAAAGGCCGCGATCAAGTCCATGCTGGCAACCTGCTGACGGCCCAGATGATGGCAGCGAACACGACGGCGGCGACGGCGAGCTGGCTTTGGTAGCTGCCGCCTTCATCGAGGATGCGGTGGAGGCTGAGCAGTTCGGGCAGGCAGGCAGGCAGACGAAGCCGGATCAACGCGAGGATGACGGCGACCGATCGCCACCGCAGCCGATTGCGTAGTAGGTTCGCCACAGCTAGAGCGGTCAGGGCGAAAGAGCGGCACCGGACTCCTCGTGCGTCGAACGTTATCCGTGTAGTTCATCCATTGAAAGGAACATACCCATGAGCAAGACCTGGTTCATCACTGGCGCGTCCAAGGGCTTTGGCCGCGAGTGGACGGAAGCTGCGCTAGAGCGTGGCGACAGCGTCGCAGGCACCGCGCGAAAGCTGGAAACTCTCGATGCTCTCGTTCAGAAGTATCCGGATACTTTTTTGCCGATCCGACTCGACGTCACGGACCGGGATGCGGATTTCGCGGCCGTGCAGAGGGCGGCCGAGCACTTCGGCCAGCTCGATGTCGTCGTCAATAACGCTGGGTACGGTCATTTCGGCATGGTCGAGGAGCTGACCGAAGACGAGGCCCGATCGCAAATCGAGACGAACCTGTTCGGCGCCCTCTGGATCACACAGGCGGCGGTGCCCGTCATGCGAAAGCAGGGTTCGGGTCACATCATCCAGGTATCGAGTATCGGCGGTATCAGCGCCTTTCCCACCGTCGGCATCTACCACGCGTCGAAGTGGGCACTCGAGGGCTTTTCACAGTCACTCTCACAGGAGGTTGCGGGCTTCGGTATCAACGTGACGCTGGTGGAACCCGGTGGTTTCTCGACCGATTGGTCGGGTCCCTCCGCCTCGCGTAGCGAGGAGATGGCGGAGTACGCCGATGTGCGACAGGCAGCCGCGAGCCGTCCCTCCGCAAACGATCCCGGTGACCCGAAGGCCACCCGGGGCGCGATCCTCAAGGTCGTCGATGCACAGAAGCCGCCACTGCGCATCTTCTTCGGCAAGGCACCCCTGGGCATTGCGACGAAGGACTACGAGTCACGACTGGCGACGTGGAACGAATGGCAGCCGGTTTCTATCGAGGCACACGGCAACTGAGTCTTCAGGCGAGGTAGCCGACCACAGGCGGGATCGTCAGCTGGAGGGCAGGTCGGCTGACGTCTGGGTAGGATTCCAGACCGCGCGCTCGCGGTGGGCGAATTCGGCGAAGCGAATGGGTTCGCGGCCGAGGACCGTCCGCACCGTGTCGGTGAGCTCAGCCGCCATGCCGAGGCGGGCCGTGGTGTAGATCGCGGCAGTGACCAAAACCATGCCCCACGGCATGCCGAGGGTGCGGCGTGCGTGTCGGAGGTAGCGCACGATGCCGGGCCGTGCATACCGAATGGGGCGGCCGAGTTCGGCCGTCAAAATCTGGGCAACCTGATGGTAGGTGAGTGCCTCACTCCCCGTCACGGTGTAGGCGGTGTCGGCGTGGGACTGCGGGTCGAGCAGGGCAACCGCGGCGATCGCGCCGATGTCTTCCGCGTCGACGAACGCTGTCGCGCCCCGACCTGCCGGAACGACGATCTCGTCGCGATCACGAATGTCGGTCAGGTGGGTGGTGGAGAGGTTCTGGTGGAAGAACGAGGCGCGAACGAACGTCCAGGCGACCCCAGAGGTACGAAGCCAGGCTTCGATGGCGGCGTGCGGTACGACCTTGTTCTTTTCGGCGCCCTGAAGTGAGAGAAAGACCATCTGCTCCACACCAGAGTGCTGCGCGAATTCGAGAGCGGGAATCATCTGCTCCTTCGGTTTGCCCAGATGTGGCGGCCGCAGCAAAAACATGCGCTGGATTCCCGCGAACGCGGCCGGCCAGGTGGTGTTGTCAGTGAAGTCCAGGGCGACGGCCTCCACCCGATCGCCGAACATTCGGGCCACGGATTCGGAAGTACGGCCAGCGGCCCGCACCCTGAGCCCGGCAGAAAGCAGCCGTTCGACCACGACGCGACCAATGTTGCCGGTCGCGCCGGTCACCAGGATCAGATCGTGCGCCATTCGAAAACCTCTCGTATTGCTTCCGCCGCGGCCGACCGCTCACCGCTTTCGCAGCATCGGACGGCGCTTTCCCTCCAGAACCCTAGCTGCCGAGCCCCTGCGCGAGTTCGTGGCTGAGCGCCGCAACGACCGCGGGCAGGCTGCCGTCGTTGGCGGCGGCCACGGCGAGCTGTCGTTGATAGCTGCCGCCCTCATCGATGATGCGGTGGAGGCCCTGCAGCTCCGGCAGGCAGCCGAGACGCTCGGCCACGGGGGAGAGAATCTCGATGAGGCGGCGCACGTCATCCGTTACGAGGCACTCGTTGCCGGCCGCATCCAGGATGATCTCGGCATCGAGTCCATAGCGGGCCGCTCGCCACTTGTTTTCGCGCACAAACCACGGTTGCATTCGCGGTACGTCTTCGCCCGCGTCGAGGCGGGTGGACATCCACTCGACCAGGCACTGGATGAACGCGGCGATTGCGCCAAGCTCGACGGTGGTCGAGACGCCGTCGCAGACCCGAATTTCGATTGTGCCCCAGCGCGGTGACGGGCGAATGTCCCAGCGCACCTCTGTCACGTCGTCGATGATGCCGGTCACCGTCATGTCGTCGACGTAACGCTCCCAGGCGTCCCAGTCTGGCAGGTCCCACGGCAGGCCAGCGGTCGGCAGTTGCTGGAACATGAGCGAGCGGTTGCTCGCGTAGCCAGTATCGACACCGGCCCAGAACGGGCTCGAGGCACTCAGTGCTTGCAGGTGCGGAACATAGGTCAGCAGGCCGTTCATGATCGGAATGACCTTGGCCTTGTCTTCGATGCCCACGTGCACGTGGATGCCCCAGATCATCATGTTGCGACCCCACCACTGCGTGCGGTCGATGAGCTTGTGATAGCGCGCCTTGTCGGTGATGGTCTGGTCAAACCACTGCGCAAACGGATGCGAGCCGCTGCAGATCACGTCAACCTCGCGTCCGTCCACGGCGCGACGCACCTCAGCGAGCTGGCCGGCAACATCCGCTACAGCGTGGCCGACGGTGTCGTGCACACCGGAAACCAGCTCGACCGTATTGAGCAGCAGCTCACCGGTGATCGTCGGGTGCGCCGAGCCGTCCGGGCCGCAGAGGGCGTCGAGTACCTCGTCGGCGATATTGACCAGATCGCCGGTATTGCGGTCGACGAGGGCGACCTCCCACTCGATGCCCACGGTGGAGCGGGCTGATCGGGCGAATTCGAGTGGCACGGGCGCTCCTTGGGTGGGCTGATGAAAGCCGTTGAGGTTCGATTATCACAATGTGAGCAATCTCTGACACAATGATTAGTCGCGATCCGTTGTGCCCGACCCTCTATCTCGGTGCAACGTGATCCTATAGAGCTTATGCCGAGTGTGCCCCCACGCTCACGGCCCAAGGTTCGCCAAACACCGAATCAACACTGGAGAATTGTGGCTGTCAAAATCCGTCTGAAGCGCATGGGCAAGATCCGTGCACCGTACTACCGCATCGTCGTTGCCGACGCGCGCACCAAGCGCGACGGTCGTGTCATCGAAGAAATCGGCATCTACCACCCCACGGAGGAGCCCTCGGTCATCGAGGTCAAGTCCGAGCGTGCGCAGTACTGGCTCAGCGTCGGCGCTCAGCCGACCGAGCAGGTTGCCGCCCTCCTCAAGCTCACGGGCGACTGGGGCATCTTCAAGGGCGACAAGAACGCCAAGAGCACCGTCAAGGTGAAGGAACCGAAGGCCGCTTTCGTCGCTGACGAGAAGAAGAAGCCGGTTCTCAAGCCCAAGGCCGAGAAGCCGGTCGCCAAGGTAGAAGAGGTTGCTGCCGAAGCAACCGAAGAGGCGTAACTGTTGCTTGCTCCCGCGCTCGAACACCTCGTCAAGGGGATCGTTGATCACCCGGACGATGTGCACGTTGCAGAAAAGAACTCGCCACGAGGCGAGGTACTCGAGGTTCGTGTGAACCCCGAGGACCTCGGCCGGGTCATTGGTCGTGCTGGTCGCACCGCCAAGGCTTTGCGCACCCTCGTTGCGGCTCTGGCCGATGGTCGACGCGTTCGCGTCGACGTCGTCGACACCGATTTCTAGTTCAGTGAACGACACGACGGTGGACGATAGCGAGAAGGACCGCACCCAGCAGTTACGGGTGGGGCGCCTGACCAAGGCTCACGGCCTCAAGGGAGCAATCAAGCTCGAACTGTTCACGGATGACCCGGGACGACGTTTCGTCCCGGGCGCCGTGTTCACCCTGCAGGTTCCGACCGGTTCGGCCTGGCACGGCAAGACGATCGAACTCGTCGAGCTGCGCTGGTACAACCAGCACGCGGTCGGTTTTTTCAAGGATGTTCCCGACCGTTCCACGGCGGAAACGCTCGCGAAGGCGATCCTCTGGATCGACGCGGACGTGGCCGAGCAGTCGGATGAAGAAGATGCCTGGTACGACCACCAGTTGGTCGGCCTCGCCGTCATGCGCGACGGGGTGCGCATCGGCACCATCGGTCGCCTCGAGCACATGCCAGCGCAAGACTTGCTGATCGTGAAGACGCCGACCGGCGACGTTATGATCCCCTTCGTGAAGGCCATCGTGCCGAGCGTCGACGTGAAAAACGGCCTGGTCACGATCACGCCGCCGCCCGGCCTGCTCGAAGAACTTCCAGAGGACCCGGCCGACGCGCCGGAAGCGGACGCTGAGCCTGCTTCTGAAACGGATGCTGCGGCATCCGCTGCCCCGACCGACCGCCCCTAACGCGCTCCATTCACGGCGCGCGGGACTTGCGCCGCTGCGCGGGACGCGAAACTCCCGCGTACTGGCGCAGCTCCCGCGCCGCTGGTTACGCGGGAGCTACACGTTGAGTCGGTAGCCGCGCTTGACCACGGTCGCGACCAGCCCAGGCACGGCGAGCGTCTGCCGCAGCCGGCTGAGCGAGACCTCCATGGCGTGATCGTCGGAGTCGCCGGCCAGTGCCAGGGTGAGATCGTCGCGGGAGACGACCGCGCCGCGCGCCCGAACGAGCGCCCGCATTATCGTCAGGGCCGTCGGTGGAAGCTGCACGCGCTCCTCGCCGACCTGCACGATCGAACCGCGCAGCTCCACGAGCCCGTTCTGCGTCTCGACCCGTTCGATCATGTTCTGTTCCAGGTGTTCGCAGACCAGTCGAATCAGCGCGCCCATGCGAAACCGGGTCGGCTGAATCGGAGCAATTCCGGCCGCGACGAGCGGGGCACTCGTCACCGGCCCGACGGCGGCCGCGCATACTTCGGTTTGAAGCGCCGCGATCAGCTCGGAGTAGACATCCATTCCCTCGGCCGCGGTGAACAGGGCGTGCACGGCCGGCGCGCTTGTGAAGGTCACACAGTCCAGCTGGCGGGAGCAGATAGCCTCGACGAGTTTATAGACGCGTTCGTCGCTGTCATCGACGGCGATCCAGCGATACGGCGCAACGACGAGCACACGCTCGTGCGCCGCGCGCAGCCGATCGAGTTGCACCTCGTCGGTGGCGCCATGAACCTGAATGCCGACGATAAGTCCCGGCGGATACTCGGCCAATACCTTATCGACGAGCGAGGCTGTGGTCTCCGAATCACTCATGCCAGAGTCGTTCAGCCCGGTGGCGCGAATGCCGCCGCGCGCTTTCGGCCCGCGCACCAAAATCGTGGTGTCGGCGAATGCATCGGTGAGTTCAGAGCCAATGCCGTCGGCCTCGGCTACTTCGAACCAGCGTCGCACGCCGTAGCCGGTGGTTGCGAGCAGAATATCGGGTCGCGCGGCAATCAGGGTTCTAGTGTCCTCGAGCAGCGGACCGTCCTGCTGCGAGTGCGCAATGCGCAGCGTCGGCGCGTGCACAACGCGGGCGCCGCGCCGCTCGAAGGCGTCGATCAGGTCGCTCGATCGGCGATCGCTCGTCACCCCGATGCGAAAACCCTCGAGCTGGTTCGGCTGCAGAAAAGGGGCCGCCACGTCGATCGATTCGGTCGCTCCCGGCAGATGCGCGTGGTGAGCGTGTGAATCCGGTGCAGCGGATGCCCCAGCGCCCGCCCCCGAGACAACTCGTCCCTGCTCGTTCGCCCCGGTCATCAGTCAGCCACCGCGAACTCGGCCGCGCGGGCCACGAGGTCTTCGGCGGCGGCATCACCGCGGAAAGCGAGGCGAACGACCTCGCCGATGACCAGCACGGCCGGGCTGCGCACGCCCGCCGTGGCGGCATCGGCCAACACGCTCGACAGCGTACTCACTGTCGTTCGCTGGGTGGCACTGAACCCGCGTTCAATGATGGCGACGGGCATGTGCGCGGGCATACCGTGGCGCAGCAGGCCCTGGCTCAGGGTTGGCAGGGTGCCAACGCCCATCAACACGACGACGGTACTTCCAAGCAGCGTGAGTCCTGCGAGTTCGTTGTCAGTGAGTGGCGCGTGGCCGCTGATCACGGTGAACGCGTGGCTGATACCGCGGTGCGTCAGCGGGATTCCCGCCGCCGCCGGCACAGCGATCGCACTCGTGACACCGGAAATGACCGTGACGGCAATGCCGTTGCGGTGGCAGGCAATCACTTCCTCGCTTCCGCGCCCGAACACATAGGGATCGCCGCCCTTGAGCCGCACCACGCGTTTGCCCGCGAGGGCATGCTCGACCATCAGCTCTTCGATCCCGGCCTGCGAGACCGGATGGCTGCCGGCGCGCTTGCCGACGTCGACGAGGGTTGCGCCGGGGGCGAGCAGGGCGAGTTCGTCGTTGGGGGCGAGACGGTCGAACAACACGACATCCGCTTGGTGCAAAGCGGTGACGGCGGCGACGGTCAGCAGCTCGGCGGCGCCGGGGCCGCCGCCGACCAGGGTGACCGACCCGGCGCTGACTGACCCAGTCGTACCGGAATTCTGGGTTGTCATTTTCTTACTCTTTTCGAACGGGAATGCGGCTTCCACTTAGTTGAACAGTACTCGACGAGGCCCGTTCGGCCGGGGTAGCGGGCCGGATTTGGTCACGCTCCGTAACGAGCGCGATGCTCGGGTCGGGTTCGGTCGGCGCGTTCACGAAGGAGCGGAAGCGGCGTAGACGCTCCGGGTCGGCGAGCGTAGCCGCCCACTCGTCTTCATAGTTGTCGACGTGGGCGAGCATGGCCTGCTCGAGCTCCTCGGCCAGTCCAAGCGAGTCGTTGATGACGACCTCGCGCACATGCTCGAGGCCGCCCTCCAGGTCTTCCATCCAGCGCGCCGTGCGCTGCATCCGATCGGCCGTGCGAATGTAGTACATCAAGTAGCGGTCGATGTACTTGATCAGGGTTTCCTCGTCGAGGTCGGTCGCCAACAGCTGCCCGTGCGCGGGTTGAAAACCACCGTTGCCGCCAACGTACATGGTCCACCCGTTGTCGCTGGCGATGATGCCCACGTCTTTGGCGCGTGCTTCGGCGCACTCCCTGGCGCAGCCCGACACCCCGAACTTGAACTTGTGCGGGGCGCGCAGGCCGCGATAGCGAAGTTCCAGCCGAATAGCGAGGCCAACGGCATCCTGCACCCCAAAGCGGCACCAGGTCGAACCGATGCAGGACTTCACGTTGCGCAGCGCCTTGCCGTAGGCCTGTCCGGACTCGAAGCCGGCGTCGACCAGGATGCGCCAGATGTCGGGCAGCTGCTCCAGCCGGGCGCCGAACAGGTCGATCCGCTGTCCGCCGGTGATCTTGGTATAGAGGTCGAAGTCGAGCGCGACCTGCGCGATGACGGCGAGTTTGGTCGGCGTGATCTCACCGCCCGGAATGCGCGGAACCACCGAGTAGGTGCCGTCCTTCTGCATATTGGCCATGGCACGGTCGTTGGTGTCCTGCAGGGTGCCGCGGCCGGCATCCAGAATATAGGTGGTGTTCTGGCTGGCCAGGATCGAGCCGACGGCGGGCTTGCAGACATCGCAGCCGCGGCCGGTGCCGAAGCGGGAGAAGATCTCATCGCTCGACACGAGCCCGAGCACCCGCACAGAATCGAACAGCTCCTGGCGGCTCAGCTCGAAGTGCTCGCACAGGGCGTGCGAGATTGTTTGACCGGATGCCGTCAGCTCGGCCTCAAGGATCTTCTTGACCAACGGCACGCACGAACCGCACTGGGTGCCGGCCCGCGTGCAGACCTTGAGCGCCCCGAGTTCGGTGCAGGCATCGGTGTGCTCGTCGCCGAGCACGGCGCTTCGTACGGCGCCGGCCGAGACCATGTTGCAGGAGCAGACCAGGGCATCGTCGGGCAGTTCGTCGCCGCCCGGGGCCTCCGCACCGGCCGCGGAGAGGTATGCGGCGGGCTCAATATTGAGTTGGCGGCCGACCATCGGCCGCAGAGTCGAATAGGGCGTGGCGTCGCCGACAAAGATGCCGCCGAGCAGGGTTTTGGCGTCGTCGGTCATGACGAGCTTCTGGTACAGCCCGCGGGCCGGGTCGGCGTAGACGATTTCGAGTGAGCCCGGCGTGCTGGCGAGGGCGTCACCGAAGCTGGCGACGTCGACACCGGAGAGTTTGAGTTTGGTGGCATCGTCGACGCTCGTGAATTCGGCGTTGCCGCCGAGCAGACGGTCGGCGACAACCTCGGCCATGGCGTTGGCCGGTGCGACGAGACCGACACAGCGCTCCTTCCAGCTGGCGACCTCGCCGATCGCCCAGATGCTGGGGTCGCTCGTTCGGCAGTCGTTGCCGATCGTGATGCCGCCGCGCACGCCAACGGCCAGTCCGGCGGCGCGGGCCAGCTCGTCGCGCGGCGAGATGCCGATCGCGTAGACGACTATATCGGCGGCGATCTCGCGGCCGTTGCCGAGCTGAAGGCCGGTCACCGCGTTGTCGTCGTCGCGGAGGATGGTTCGGGCCCTGGTGCCGAGGTGTAGCTCGATGCCCTGAGCGACGATGATCCGACCGAGGGCCTGTCCACCGCCCTCGTCGAGCTGGGCCGACATGAGCCAGCCGCCGGAATGTACGATGGCGGATTCAGCGCCGAGCTTGTGCAGTCCGCCGGCCGCTTCGAGGCCGAGCAGACCGCCGCCGGCTACGACGACTTTGGGGGTGCGGCCGAGGGAGGCGGTGAGGGCGGCGAGCTCGTCGACGAGGGCGTCGACGTCGTCGAGGGTGCGGTAGACCCGAATGTGTTCGCGACCCGGCATCTGGGGGACCGGAGCACTGGATCCGGTGGCGAGCACGAGGTCGTCGTAGTCGAGCACGGCCCCGGTTGACGTAGTGACGGTGTGTGCGAGCGGATCAATGCTGGTGGCCCGCTCGTTGATGCGCAGCGCGACGCGCTCACTGTCCCATGGTGCCGTGGGCTCGAGAGTGAGGTCGAACTTTCCGGCCAGGCGCTGGCTCAGCGCCACCCGATCGTAGGGCCGGTGGTTCTCCTCGGCTAGCACGACGATCGAGAGGGCGTGCTCGGTATCGCGGGAGTGCAGGGCATCGGTGAGGCGGTGTGCGGCGGGGCCGCCACCGATCACGATGACGCGGCGCGGTGTGTCTGGGTGGGTGCTGGCGGCATCCGCTGGTCTCACTGTTGTGACGGCGTGCGTCGCGTCCATAGCGGATGCTGTGGCGGCTGGGGCAGAATACGCGGAGGCGGTTTCACGAGAAGCTGGCATCAGCATCCTTTCAAAGCGGGGCAATTGTGAGCGTAGTTCGGGGCAGTTTCCCGCTCGTGTCGCTCCTGTGTCCCGGACTGGTCGAAAGCCCCACAGCGGAGCGCACGCACTGTGAGGCGGGTTTCACTCGGGGGAAACATGGCGGGCGATTGGTCGAAATATGGCACGCCTACCGTGGGACCGACGCACAAACGCGACGACGCCTAAACCACACCCCCTGGGAGCGCACGATGACGATGACACTGGCCGACACCCGCCTGACCGCTGCAGCCACCCGCCCCGCCCTGATCTGGGAGCGCGCCTGTGCCGTGGCCGATCTGGAACCCAGCTGGGGCGAAGCCGCCCTCATTCGCATGAAGCAGATCGCACTGTTCCTGCTCTCGCCGACCGAAATCTACGCCGTCGATCACCGTGACCCGCACACCGAGGCCAACGTCATGGCCCGCGGCATCGTCGGTTCCAAGGGTGACCGCCCGACCATCGCCTCACCGTTGCACAAAGAGGTCTACGACCTCGGCACCGGGGAATGCTTCACCAACCCGACGCTCGTGCTGAATACCTACGAAACCCGCGTTGTCGGCGGCTACATCGAGGTTGCGGTCGAGTCTGGGCTGCTCGAGGCGGCATGACCTTACTCGGCGAACGGCCTCGTGCAGCACAGCACAGCATCGATTGGCACCGCACCTCCGGGCGCAGTGCCGAGCACAGCGGTGCCGAGCGCGCAACGCCAGCACCCGCCGCGCTCGTCGCTATCTCACACGGCACCAACTCGGCTGACGGCCAGGCCGCCATCGCTGCCCTCGTCGAGGCCGTTACACTCGCTCATCCCGAACTTGCCGTGATCGGTGGTTTCGTCGACGTGCAACAGCCGGATGTCGCGGCGAGCCTCGGTGCGGTTCCCCCGGATATTGCCGCGGTCGTGGTGCCACTGTTGCTCTCCGCCGGTTACCACGTGCACGTCGACCTGCAACGGGAGACCAGCGCGCACGACCGCGTGACGACCGTGTCGCGGGCGCTCGGCCCGGACGACCGACTCATCGACGTACTCGAACATCGCCTGCGCGCCGACGGGTTCGACAAACGTGTCCCCGGCCAGGAGATCGTGCTCGCCGCCGCAGGCTCGAGCGACGCGCGCGCGGTGCACGACTGCCGCACGGTCGGTGCCCTGCTGGAACAGCGCCTCGGCGTTCGCGTCACCGTCGGCTTTCTCTCCGCGGCCACGCCCCGGCTGGCCTGCGCCGTCACCGCGGCTCGATTGCGCGGGGCCAGCGTCACCGTGAGCACCTATTTAATGGCGCCCGGATTCTTCTTCGACTTGACGCGCGCCCAGAGCGTGGGCGCCGACCGGGTCACCGCCCCGCTGCTGCTGCCGGGTGAAACGGCCCCGGCTCCTCTGGTTGACCTGGTCGTCGACCGGTACCTCGAGGCGAAAGAGCAAGCCCAAATCTTCTAGAATTTGACCATGCGCATCGATATCGTCACCATATTTCCCGAATTCTTCGATGTGCTGGATCTGTCGCTGCTCGGCAAGGCCCGCCAGAGCGGCTTGATCGAGTTGGGCGTGCACAACCTGCGCGACCACACCCACGACCGCCACCATTCGGTCGACGACACCCCGTATGGTGGCGGCGCTGGCATGGTCATGAAGCCGGAGCCCTGGGGTGACGCCCTCGATGCCATACTCGGCGCTGACCCTGAGCCGGTCGACGACGGCCCCATCGTCATCTTTCCCTCGCCGGCGGGGGACCAGTTCACCCAGCGGATGGCCCGCGAGCTATCGCTCGAGCAACACCTCGTCTTCGGATGTGGCCGCTACGAGGGCATCGACCAGCGCGTCGTCGACCACTACGAGCAGCGCGGCCGGGTGCGGCTGGTCAGCCTCGGCGACTACGTGCTCAACGGGGGAGAGGTGGCCGTGATGGCCATGATCGAAGCGATCGGCCGACTCATTCCCGGCGTCGTCGGCAACCCGGAAAGCCTGGTCGAGGAGTCCCACGAAGACGGGCTGCTCGAATACCCCAGCTACACCAAGCCCGCCAGCTGGCGCGGCCTCGACGTTCCGCCGGTGTTGCGAAGCGGCAACCATGGCGCCATCAGCAGTTGGCGCCACCAGCAGCAAATTGAACGCACCGAACGCGTGCGGCCCGACCTTCTGCCGCCCACGATCTCATGACTTCAGCCTCCAGCGAACGCCGAGGTTAGTGTCAGCCCCCATCGATAAACTGACCCAGTGATCATCCGCCGCGCCTTTTACCACTGGCAATTCATCGCCGCCGGAGCCCTGCCGCTCTGGCTCCTCATCGGGTCGTCGATCTTCGGATCGGGCGCCTGGGCCGTGCTGGGCATCTTCTTCGGCGCCATACTCATCGGCCTCGGGTTGCTCCTCGTTGCCCTCGTCGTCTATGCGCGCAAAGAAGTGCGCGAAACCCGGGCCGTCTCCTACGCCGACGTCGGCGTGCTCGCCCTCTGGCACGCGCTCATCATCGCCATTCCGTTCTCCACGGATGCCGCCGGCTGGCTGAGCGTGCTCGTCATCATCGGCGGGTTCGCTGTGTTTTGGTTCGCCGTCTGGGAGTTGTTCGACACAGCCCGGCGCCGAGTTTTGGCGATGGTCGACCTGGTGGAGCAGCAGGCGCACGGGCAGTCTGCCCCGGCCGGGGCCCAGCATCCACTGCCGAACCGGCCACGCCCCCGCGAGACCAAGCCGGCACCGAACTTTGGCCGAGGTGCCAAGCCAGAGGTCATCGTCATCGAAGAAAAGCGCGATCGGCTCTGACCCGCCCGGCTCCGCTTTGCAACGGGTGCGAGTTCATGACAGAATAAGCGCTTGTGCCGCTGCAGGACTCTGCCACAGGGGAACCTGCTCGTTGCGGTGCACATCCTCATACTGATTGCTTCGAATGAAGCACCTAGCGTAGTCGACCTGTGGCGGGTACAGAGAGCGAAACAACATGCATATTCTCGACGCGGTAGACGCCCCATCGCTGAAGAAGGATCTTCCTGACTTCCGTGCCGGCGACACCGTCAAGGTTCACGTCAACATCATTGAGGGAACCCGCTCTCGTATCCAGGTCTTCCAGGGAGTCGTCATCGGCCGCTCCGGCGAAGGCGTGCGCGAAACGTTCTGCGTTCGCAAGGTCAGCTTTCAGATCGGCGTCGAGCGTACCTTCCCGGTGCACTCCCCGGTCATCGACCACATCGAGATCGTGACCCGCGGCGATGTTCGTCGCGCGAAGCTGTACTACCTGCGCGACCTGCGTGGCAAGAAAGCCAAGATCAAGGAAAAGCGCTAACTTTCGCGCTTTTGCAAAGATCCAATCGGATTCTTCCCTGAGCTCCCCATCACCTAAACTGATGGGGAGCTCAGGCGGTTAAATGACAGATGAAGTGCTCGCCTCCAGGTCCGATCGTCGGGTATCAGAGTCGAAGAAGTCCCGAAGCACGATGGCACGCAGCAAGAAGGCGCCAAGCAAACAACGCAGCGTCTTGCTGTTCATCCGCGACCTCCTCATCATTTTCGTGGTCGCACTGCTCATCTCCTTTCTGATCAAGACCTTTCTGATTCGGTCGTTCTACATCCCATCCGGGTCGATGGAGAACACCCTGCAGATCGACGACCGCATCATCGTGAATCAGCTCGAACCCGAGCTGATCCCGATCTCCCGCGGCGACGTCATCGTGTTCAAAGATCCCGGCGGATGGCTGCTGCCGCAGGCTGAGATCGTGCAAAATCCGATCATTGCGGGGGTGGACTGGCTGCTCTCGGTCGTTGGACTGTCCGCGCCCGACAGCAACGACCACCTGATCAAACGGGTGATCGGACTACCCGGCGACCACGTGGTCTGCTGCAACGCCCTCGGCCAGATGAGCGTCAACGATGTTCCGCTTGACGAATCGGCTTATGTGCTGCTGCCGGCTGGCGATACCAAGGTCTCCAAGGACGACTTCGATGTCACGATCCCGGCGGACTCACTCTGGATGATGGGCGACAACCGGTACAACTCCAAAGACTCCCGCTACAACGGTGACACGGTCGGCAAGGGGTACGTCCCGATCGACAACGTCGTCGGTCGCGCGCTCGTCGTGAGCTGGCCGCTCGCGCACTGGGCGTGGCTCGATGACTATCCGGACGTGTTCCGTGAGGTGGAGCAGGCCGACCAGGGCTCCGAGTAGTGGCGGTGTCCGACCCCACCCTCGAGGTGGAGTTCGATCTGTTGCGCACCGGCGCACGCTTTGTGATCGGCTGTGACGAAGTGGGGCGCGGAGCTCTCGCCGGGCCGGTGGCTGTCGGATTCGCCGCGGTGGACGCATCCGTTCTGAGCATGCCAGTGGGACTGCGCGACTCGAAGATGCTCAGCGAACCGCGCCGGGAACTGCTCGCACCGCTCGCCGTCGCCTGGGCGACATACTCGGCCGTGGGGCTCGCCTCGGCCGCCGAGGTCGATGAGCTCGGAATCATCGCCTGCCTCGGGCTGGCCGGCAAGCGTGCGTTGGCCGAGCTGTATACGCAGGGTGTCGATGTGGCCGGCAGCATCGTCTTGCTCGACGGCAGCGACGACTGGCTGAACAAGGCGCTGGCCACCCCGTTGAACGTGGTGACGCGTATCAAAGCCGACCGGGATTGCGGGTCGGTGGCGGCGGCATCCGTTATCGCCAAGGTGCACCGCGACCGCCTCATGATCGCCGCGCACGACGACGCGCCCGGCTACGGCTGGGCCTCGAACAAGGGCTACGGCAGCGCCGCCCACCTGAGCGCGATCGACGTGCTCGGGCCGACCCCCTTACACCGCAAATCGTGGCTCAAAATCTCAGCGTAAGATGAGATCACCATGGAAGAAGACGAATTCGAGGACTACGACCGCGAGGTCGAGTTGGCCCTGTACCGGGAATATCGAGACGTGGTTGGCCAGTTCCAGTACGTCGTCGAAACCGAACGCCGCTTCTATCTCGCCAACGAGGTCGATTTGGTGCGCCGTGACACGGAACACGATTTCTACTTTGAACTGACCATGAAGGACGTTTGGGTCTGGGACGTCTACCGCTCGGACCGATTCGTGAAAGCGGTGCGCGTGCTGACCTTCAAGGACGTCAACGTGGAAGAACTCGCGTCGAAGGACTTCGAACTTCCCAAGGAACTTGCAATCGACGAATAAGCAATGACTCCGGGGCCGTGGGTGGCCGGACATGTTCCGTTTAACGGACTAACCAACGAAGGTTTAGGAAGGCAACCCTGTGATCCAGGACGCTGATCGTGCCCGTGCAACGTGGAGTAATCGTGAGGCTCTCGCTGAGGCGATGATTCCCCTGATCGGGCGCCTCTACCGGGACAACACCGTCGTGACGAGCGTCTACGGCCGCGGCCTGGTCAACAAGTCGGTCGTCGGCCTGCTCAAGGCACACCGGTTCGCCCGCCATATAGCGGATGTCGAGCTTCCGCTCGAAGAGACCCTCCCGATTCTTCAGGCCATCGACGGCCTCAACCTCGGAGCAGCGTCGATCGACCTCGCGCGGCTCGCCCTCGGCTTTCGCGAGCAGAACGGCCGCGTCACTCTCGAAGAGTACCTGCGCGCCGAACTCGCCGACGTCGTCGGCCAGCACGGACTCGACGCGCGCACCAGCACCGACGTCGTGCTCTACGGCTTTGGTCGCATCGGCCGGCTGCTTGCCCGCATCCTGATCGAACACGCCGGCGGCGGCCAGGGCTTACGCCTGCGCGCGATCGTCGTGCGGCGCGGTTCCGCCAATGACCTCGTGAAGCGTGCCAGCCTGCTGCGCCGCGACTCGGTGCACGGCCCGTTCGAGGGCACGATCACCATCGACGAGGAGAACGACACCATCCTCGCCAACGGCACACTCATCCAGGTGATCTACTCCGGTGACCCGGCCAGCGTCGATTACACGCGGTACGGCATCCACGACGCCATCGTCGTCGACAACACCGGCAAGTGGCGCGACGAAGAAGGCCTGTCGCAGCACCTCAAGTGCCTAGGCATCGCCCGGGTGCTATTGACCGCACCGGGCAAGGGCGCGCTGAAAAATATCGTGCACGGCATCAACCACACCGATATTCTGGCGAGCGACCGCATTATTACCGCGGCGTCCTGCACCACGAACGCCATCACTCCGGTGCTCAAGGCCATCAACGACCGCTATGGCATCATCGACGGTCATGTCGAAACGGTGCACTCGTTCACCAACGACCAGAACCTCATCGATAACTTCCATTCCGGTGACCGCCGCGGCCGCTCCGCCGCGCTCAACATGGTCATCACCGAGACCGGAGCGGCCAAGGCCGTTGCCAAGGCCCTGCCCGAACTCGCCGGCAAACTCACCGGCAACGCTATCCGCGTTCCCACCCCCGACGTCTCGATGGCCATTCTCAACCTCAACCTTGCCCTCGCGACCGACAAGGACGAGCTCAACACGTACCTCCGCACCATGTCGCTGCACTCCTCGCTGCACCGGCAGATCGACTACATCGACTCGCCCGAAGTGGTGTCGAGCGACTTTCTCGGCTCCCGTCGCGCCGGGATCGTCGACGGTCTGGCCACCATCGTCACCGACCAGAAGGCCGTTCTGTACGTCTGGTACGACAACGAATACGGCTACAGCTGCCAGGTCATCCGGGTGCTCGAAGAGATGTCCGGCGTGCACGCGCCCATCTTCCCGGCCATCCTCACCGCCGAAACCCTCGAGCCGGTCGCCTGACCTACGTGATCTGGACGGGGCCCGGGCCCCGTCCACGGGCCCAGTTTATAAACTGGGCCCGGGGTCCGGGCCCGGGCCCCGTCCGCGATTAGACGCGCGGCTCGCAGATGACCACGGGGATGTCGCGCTCGGTCTTGCCCTGGTAGGCGCCATAGCCGGGGTAGGCGGCGACGATGCGCGGCCACAGCTCGGCTTTCTCAGCGGATGACGCGGTGCGCGCCCGGAACGGTCGCGTCACCGTGCGTATGGTCAGGTCCACATCCGGCTCTGCCACGAGGTTGAGGTACCAGAACGGATGCCGGTCGTCGCCGCCCTTGGACGCCACGAAAATGTATCGACCGTCCTCCTGCACCGGCGCCGTGAGCAGCGTCGACCGACGCTGTCCGCTACTGCGGCCGATCGTGTGCAGTTCGACGGTCTGCATGGTGCCGATGGTCCAGCCGAGGCGTCCGCCCGAAAGAGCCAGCAGCATCCGGTGCACGCCGTTCATGGCGTGCATGCCGAAGTCAGTCATCCGATGGCGCAGCGTCTTCATACGCCAAGCGTACGTGGCGCTGACGATAGGTTGGAGGAATGATTCCAGCAACGATGCTCAGCACGATTCTTCGCGGCGCGGGCGCGGCGCGGCCCTACGCCGACAGCCGTCCACTGACGTTCGAGCAGATTCCAGTCCCGGCTCCGCGCGCCGGCGAGGTGCTCGTGCGCATCGAACGTGCCAGTCTCTGCCACTCAGACCTCTCGGTCATTGACGGCTCGCGCATTCGCCCCCTGCCGATGGCGCTCGGTCACGAGGCGGCCGGCACCGTGGCAGCCATCGGTGACGGCATCGATGATGTCGCCGTCGGCGACCGAGTCGTGCTGGTGTTTGTGCCAAGCTGCGGCGAGTGCCGGGCCTGCCTGGCCGGGCGCCCCGCACTCTGCCACCGCGGGGCGACGGCGAACGGAACCGGCGACCTGCTGCACGGCCCGGCGGTGCTGGCGAGTGACGTTGGGGAGCGCATCAACCACCACTTGGGCGTCTCGGCGTTCTCGCAGTACGCGGTTGTCGCCCGGGAATCTGTCGTCGCGATCGACCAGGATGTTCCCTTCGACGTCGCCGCCATGTTCGGCTGCGCGGCCCTGACCGGCATCGGCGCCGTGCTCAACACCGGCGCCCTCGCTCCCGGGCAGTCGGTGATCGTGTTCGGGCTCGGCGCGGTCGGCCTGATGGCCGTCATGGCCGCGGCACAGATGGTCGGCACGACCGTGATCGCGATCGATCCGTTGCCGCAGAAGCAGGAGTTGGCCCTTCGATTAGGCGCCCAGCATGCCGGGCCGCCCGACCAGGCGGCCGAGCTCGTGCGAACGCACGCCGGAGATGGCGTCGACCTCGCCATCGAGGCCGTCGGCAGCGCTCGCGTAATGGAAGCCAGCCTCGCCCTGCTCACCCGAGGCGGCGCCCTGGTCTCGGTCGGCCTGCCGCATCCAGAGCAGACCATCACCACGCCGGCGCTCCAGTTTGCCGGGCTCGGCCATCGGCTGCTCGGATCCTACATGGGCGATTCGGTGCCGAGCCGGGACATCCCGCGCTACCTGCAGCTGTGGCGAGACGGCCTCTTGCCGGTCGAACTGCTGCACACCGATACCCGCCCACTCGCCGACCTCAACGAGAGCCTGGATGCGCTCGTCGCCGGCGACGTCGTGCGCCGCCTGTTTGTGATGCACGACGAGTAGCGCTTCCTCCACAGGCACCCACGTTGCGGCCTTCTCCACCAATTTTGCGGCGGCCGGTGTCACCTGAGCCCCGAGACGTCACTCTGGTTTTCGGAGGTACTCGTGGCGCGCAAAGACGAACTCGGCAAACTCGGCGAAGATCAGGCCGCGCGCTTTCTTCAGGGCGCCGGCTACACGATCCTGACCCGCAATTGGCGCTGCTCAGAGGGGGAGATCGACCTCGTCGTGCAACAGGGCGCTGCCGTTGTCTTTGTCGAGGTGAAGACGCGCAGCAGCCTGAGTTTCGGGCATCCGTTTGAAGCCATCACTGTGAAAAAACTGGCCAGGATGCGGCGCCTGGCCGCCGCCTGGTGTGTGCAGGCCGAGCGCTGGCCGCGCCAAATCCGGCTCGACGTCATCGCGGTAATCGCCCCGGTCGGCCGCGAACCGGTCATCGAACACCTCGAGGGCGTGTTCTGATGGGCATCGCCCGCACTCACGCCGTAGCAATGCTCGGACTGACCGGAGCGCTCGTCGAGGTCGAGGCCGACATCTCGGCGCAACTGCCCGGCATGATCTTGATCGGGCTGCCCGATGCGGCCCTCGCACAGGCCACCCAGCGGGTGCGCGCTGCGGCCACCAACAGCGGATGCCCGCTCACCGTTCACCGCCTCACCATCAATCTGTCGCCGGCCGCGCTGCCCAAGCACGGTGCCGGCTTTGACCTCGCGATCGCGCTGGCTTGCCTCGCCGCCGACAGCACCGTTTCCGAAAAATCGGTCGGTCAGGTCGTGCACTTCGGCGAGCTCGCCCTCGATGGCAGACTACGGCCGACGCTGGGCATTCTTCCGGGTGTGATGACCGCGGCTCGCCTCGGGCATACAACGGTGATGGTGCCGATCGGCAACCAGGCTGAAGCACGACTCGTACCCAATATTCGCGTCATCGGTGTCGCATCGTTGCGTGAGGCGGCGATCTTCCACGGCGCCACACTCCCGCCGATACCGGTCGAGGCCATTCTGGCGGCGACCGTGCCGGCCAACCTGGCCGCCGAACCCGACCTGGCAGACGTGATCGGCAATGATGACGCCATTCTGGCCCTGCAGATAGCCGCCGCGGGCGGGCACCACGTGTTTCTGCTCGGCCCGCCCGGCGCCGGAAAGACTATGCTCGCGGCCCGGCTGCCCGGCCTGCTGCCCGACCTCGACCCGGCGAGCTCTCTGGAGGTTAGTTCCCTCCGATCGCTCAGCGGGCTCGGATTGGGCGGAGCCCTGATCACCCGGCCGCCCTGGGAAGCGCCACACCATACGGCGACCGCTGCGGCCATGGTCGGCGGTGGTAATGGACAGATTCGGCCGGGGGCCGCGTCGCAGGCCTCGCACGGAGTTCTCTTTCTCGATGAGGCCCCCGAATTCGCTACTCCGGTGCTTGACGCCCTGCGCCAGCCCCTGGAATCTGGCTGGATCAGCATTCACCGCGCCAACGCCGTCGCGCATTTTCCGGCCCGGTTTCAACTGGTAATGGCAGCTAATCCATGCCCGTGCGGACAGTACGGTGCGGGAGACCTCAGCTGCACGTGCCCGCCCAACGCACGCCGCCGTTACCTTGCTCGCATCTCGGGGCCGCTGCTCGACCGCATCGACATCCAGCTCAACGTCAAGCGCATCACCGCCGCCCAGCTGCGCCTTGCCACCGATACGCAGCGGATGACGAGCGTCACCGCCCGAAAGCGGGTGGTCGCTGCCCGTGCGGCGGCGGCCGAGCGGCTCGGCAGCACCCCCTGGACCCTGAACTCCCAGGTACCTGGCCCGTGGCTGCGCGGCACATCGACTCGACTGGCCCCGAACACCACCGCGGGCCTCGACCGGGCGCTCGAACGCGGCGGAATCACCATGCGCGGCTACGACCGGGTTCTGCGCATCGCCTGGACCCTGGCCGACTATGACGGTCTCACCAGTCCCGGCCCAGACCAAATCGGCCACGCCCTCTACCTACGCAAAGGAATGACATCATGACGCTGTTCGGCCTCGACGAGACCCGGGTAAGCGAACTCATCGCAGGCGTGCGCGGTGGAATGCCGGTCGACGCCCTCGCAACGGCCGGCGAGGTATTCGCCCGCGCCGCCTGGTCGGGCATCGCCGAACCCGGTGATGGTACGGCCGGCCTGCTCGTGGCGAGCCTTGGCGCGAGCGTAGCGCTGACGGCCATTCTCGAGGCATGGAGCCCCGTGCGCATCGGCGCCCTCGTGCGCGACGTTCTCGCTGATGAGCCGGGCGCCCCGGATGTCGTCTTTGCCACCAGTCCCAGCTCCGATCACACCGAAGCGGATGCCGACACCAGCGCCGAGCTGGAACAGGCCCTCGACGCGGGACTTCAACGCTGGCGGCCGCGGCTCAATTCGGGTGACGTCATCCGCTCGCTGCAACAAGCAGCTCGCGTCGACGCCCGGTTACTGCTGGCCACGGACACCCTCTGGCCCGCGGCGATCGATGACCTTGAGCAGCATGCGCCGCTGGCGCTGTGGTGGCGGGGTGTGCCCGGCGCCCTGGCCGCGCTGCCCAACTCCATCGCCCTGGTCGGAGCCAGGGCTGCCACCGGCTATGGCGAGCACATCGCTATGGAGGCCTCGGCCGGGCTGGTCGACCGTGGTTTTGCCGTCGTGTCTGGTGCCGCCTACGGTATCGACGGGATGGCCCACCGTGCAGCGCTGGCCAGTGACGGCATGACCCTGGCCTTCCTCGCCGGGGGAGTCGACCGGTTCTATCCGAGTGGACACGACTCCCTGCTCACCCGCATCGTGGCCGCCGGCGCCGTTATCTCCGAGCTGCCCTGCGGCGCCGCCCCCACGAAATGGCGTTTTTTGCAAAGAAACAGATTGATCGCCGCAGCGAGTGCGGCAACGATCGTGTTGGAAGCCGGCTGGCGGTCGGGCTCGCTCAACACCGCCGGGCACGCGTCGGCGCTGGGCCGGCCGCTCGGCGCCGTGCCCGGGCCGATCACGAGCCCCACCTCGGCCGGCTGTCATCGCCTCATTCGCGAATTCGCCGCGGTGTGCGTGACCAACCCGACCGAGATGGCCGAGCTGGTTGGTGAGCGGTCGATCCAGGTGCCCCTGGACTTTTGCGACACTGATGCCGGCCCGGGCCCGATACCCCGCACGAGCGACCAGGTGCGCGTGTTCGACGCCCTGAGCGGTCGCACGCCTCGCACGGTCGCCGATCTGTCACGCCGCGCCGGGCTCTCGACTTCGGCCGTGCGCGGCGCCCTTGGCGGGCTCGATCTCGATGGGGCAGCCCAGGAGCGGGAGGCCGGCTGGGTACGCCGGGCGTAAAGAGGAGCCGGCTGGAGCGACCCTCCCGTGGCTGGGCTCACAGCGTCCGGCGAGGGATCGCGTGCGTCGTTGCCGACGGGTGCGCAGCCGAGGACGTGGCGGCCGGTCTGCGGTCGGCTGCGACTTCCGGGGCGACAAAGTCTGGGTGCGCGGCTAGGTGATCGGCACCGTCCACGGCCGCGCAGGCCCGCTCCACGGCGACGAGGGAGAGCGCGACGTCCGCGGCATCCGTCGACCAGTTGCTGACCGAGATGCGCAGAATGTCCCGGTCGTGCCAGCGCGACCCCGACATCCACGCCGAACCGTCGGCTATGAGCTGCTGCGTCACCCGACGGGTGCGATCGTCGCTGCCGAAACTCACACACACCTGCGTGAACACCACTTCGTTGAGTACCTCGGCCCCTGGCATCGACCGCAGGCCGTCGGCCATGGCGCGCGCATTGGACGCGAGACCGTCAACCAGCGCGATCGTGCCATCGCGACCGAGCGATCGGAGCGCCGCCCACACCGGAACGCCTCGCGCCCGACGGGACAGCTCCGGCACCTTTTCGAACGGGTCGCCGGGGCCAACGTGTCCGGGAGCACCATCGGCTGCCACCAGATAGCTCGTGTGCACGCCGAATACCTTGCGCACGACTTTGGGCCGGGACACGATCGCCACCCCGCAGTCGTAGGGAACATTGAGCGTTTTGTGGGCGTCTGTCGCCCAGGAATCAGCGCCATCCAGACCGGTCAGCTGGTCGCGAGAACTCGGGCTGACCGCCGCCCAGAGACCGAAGGCCCCGTCCACGTGCACCCAGGCTCCCAGCCGGTGCGCCACGTCGATCGCCGCGACCATTGGGTCGGATGCTCCGGAATGCAAATTGCCGGCCTGCAGGCAGACGATGGCCGGGCCGACGCCGGCGGCCATCAGCTCGGCGAGACTCTCGGGACGTAACCGTCCTTCACTGTCGACGTCCACCACGATGGGTGCGCCGAGGCCAAGGTAGCGCAGCACGAGATCGATGACGTCGTGACGCTCGGCCCCCACGAAAACCCGCACTCGCGGCGAACCGGCCAGACCGTCCCGGTCCAGGTTCCATCCGGCCCGATCCAGAACCCACTGCCGACCGGCGGCGAGGCCGACGAAATTGGCCATCGTCGCGCCAGTGGTGAATCCGACATCCGCTCCGGGTGGCAGGCCAAGCAGATCGAGTAACCAGCCGCCGGCGGTCTCCTCCAGCACGGCAGCCGCTGGAGTGGCAAACCGCATTCCGGCGTTCTGGTCCCACGCGGTCACCAGCCAGTCGGCGGCGAGGGCCGCTGGCAGGGTTCCTCCAATCACCCAGCCGAAGAACCGACCGGACGGCATCGCCATCAGACCGGGCTCCGCGAAGGAAGCCAGCTCATCGATGACCTCGGCCGCAGCGGTCGGAGTCGGGGGAAGGGGGCCGGCCGACAGCGCGGCCAGGGTATCGGCGTCGACGCGGGGGCCGACCGGGCGGGTAGGAAGCGACGCAAGCCAGGCCTGGGCGTGCAGAAGTGCACGATCCAGAGCCTTGGTGTAGGCGTCCGGCTGGGCAGACATGCCGCCATGATAGCCCCGCACGACGCTTCTGTCGGTGGCAGCCCGTAGGGTGGATTCCAACGAGAGGACGAGGCATGGCGACCGTGCATTGGGGCCAGCATGCGCCCGCCGAGAAGTTACTGGTTCACCTGAGCGACACGCATTTTCTAGCGGATGCTGCGGCCCTCTACGGTACCGTCGACACCGACCACACGGTGCATCGTGCCCTCGAGCAGCTGCATCGGTCGGGTATCTGCCCCGACGCGATCGTTCTCACCGGTGACGTCGCCGATCGGGGCGAAGCGGATGCCTACCGTCGCATTCGCGACATTGTTGAAGCCGCCGCCGCCGAATGGGAGGCCAAAATCATCTGGGTCATGGGCAACCATGACAAGCGCGCCGCTTTTCGTTCTACCCTGCTGCGCCAGCGCCACTCTGGCGAATCGGCGGACGCAGCTGATCGCGGCGCCGTCGACCAGGGCACTGGAAATCAGGACCCCGTCGACCAGGTGCACGTCATCGACGGCTTGCGCGTCATCGCCCTCGACACGAGCGTTCCGGGCTATCACCACGGCGAGGTCAGCGACGCCCAGTTGGAGTGGCTGCGTGCGGTGCTGAGTACGCCCGCCCGCCACGGCTCGATTCTGGCGCTGCATCACCCGCCGATTCCCACGCCGATTCCGTTGATGAAGGTGCTCGAACTGCAGGACCAGCCGCGACTGGCCGCCATTCTGGCCGGCAGTGACGTGCGAGCCATTCTCGGCGGGCACCTGCACTACTCCACCCAGGGCATGTTCGCCGGCATTCCCGTATCTGTCGCAGCGGCCACTTGCTACACGATGGACCTCAGCGCCCCCGAGCGTGAACTCATCGGCGTGAACGGCGGTCAGACCATCAATCTGGTGCACGTCTACGCCGACCAGATCACGCACTCACAGGTGCCCCTCGGGGCCTTCGCCACCGTCACACAGTTTCCGTCTGACTATGTCGATCAGCTCGGGGTGCTTACACCCGGGGAACGCTTGCAAGCATTCTCGCGGCAGCGATGACGGCGAAGGCTGTAACGAAAACCGGGTACCCGCCGGCACAGGCCTGTCGAGGGAGCGAGAAGCCGTGTTGCTGACCGAGGATATCGAAGACTTTTTACGCTACTTGAGCGCCGAGCGAGGCTACTCGGCGCACACCGTTCGGGCATATCGCACCGACCTGGCCCAGCTGGCGAGCTTTGCGGCGGAACGGGGTGCCGAGGCATCCGCTGAGTTGAGCCTCGAACTCTTGCGGGAATGGCTCTGGGTCGCAACCCAGGCCGGCCTGGCCCGGACCACGCTGGCCCGCCGGTCGGCGTCGGCGCGCAGCTTCACCGCCTGGCTCGCGCGCAGTCACGACGACAGCACAGACCCGGCGGCGCGTCTGCGCTCGCCGAAACCGGGTCGAACGTTGCCGCGCGTGATCGCCCAGACCCAGATGAGCGAACTGCTCGAACTGCTGGCGGCCCGCGCCACCGGGGGAGAGGCCGTCGCGCTGCGTGATCTCGCCATCGTCGAGCTGCTCTACGCCTCGGCGCTGCGAGTTTCGGAGCTCGTCGGCCTCGATGTCGCCGACGTGGACCTGGAACGGTTGACCGTGCGCGTAACCGGTAAGGGGGCGAAGGAACGTGTGGTTCCGTTCGGCGTTCCGGCAAAGCGCGCCCTCGTCGACTACCTGCGTCAGGGGCGGAACGTACTTGCCGCGGTCTCGGCAGACGCCGTGACGTCCGGGCCAACGACAAAAGCTCGATCAAACGCCGGGGCGCTCGACGCCGCGGCACCAATCAGCAACGCGTCAAATGCCCCGGCGCTGTTCCTTGGCCGCCGGGGCCAGCGCCTCGGCGTGCGCGGCGTCTACCGCCTTGTAGCGGCGCTGCTGGCCGCGGTCCCCGGCACCGGCCCGGCCGGACCGCACGCCCTGCGCCACACCGCTGCCACCCATTTGCTCGACGGCGGAGCCGACCTGCGCGCCGTGCAGGAACTTCTCGGGCATGTCAGTCTCGGTACCACCCAGATCTATACCCATGTGTCGGCGGAACGCCTCAAAGCCAGCTACGGGCTCGCCCACCCCCGCGCCTGACCCGGCCGAGGGAGATATCGTTTCGTGCACGGGTCACGGCCCCATCACGGCACCAACGGCAACAAAATCGCGCGCGGCACTGTCCCGAGAAAGAGTAGGGGCGACACGTATAGCCCGTGCAGTCGCACACCGAAATGCAGACAGCCGGGAGGGCAATGGCCACCGCTCGCCACTGTACCGATCACCTCTCCGGCGCGTACACGGTCTCCCTCCTCGACAGTGGCGATCACGGGCTCGACCGTCGAGATCAGATCACCCGGCTGGGTGATCGACAGCACCGGCCGATCAACGACACGACCCGCAAACGATACGACGCCGTCGTGCGGCGCAAACACCGCGTCATTCGCCGCCGCAGCCAGATCGATGCCGCGATGACCGCTCGTATATTGCGACTCCGGTGCTTCGAAGGACCGGGTCACCCGGTGCGGCGACGCGACCGGCCACACCCAGGTCGCTGCCATGGTGGGGGCTGAAACCGCCGTCCGCTCCAACGCGGCACCCGACGACTGGCCAGCGCCCGCACCCAGGATCACAATGATGAGAGCGGATGCAGCCAGTGCGCGTAAGTTCTGCATGCCCCTACCCTGCCGCTCGGCCCCGATCCCGCCCGGGCATCGGGCACATCCGTGTAGGCATCCACCGTTACCTGACCTGTGCAGGAGGCGGTCGCAGCAGTATGCCCGGCGGTGATACGCTATCCCCAGCAGCGCTTTGTGCGCTGACTACGCGTGCCCATTTGGCCGCCATGTCCAATCGGTCCCGTCTCACGCGAAACTTACGTGAACAGGGCGGACGTGTGCCGGGCACCAGGAGTAGCGATCGACCGATCGTTACACAAACCGATTGATGTGGCTTTCCAGTCTGCATCAGAACAGGAGTACGGCACATGGCCGTCGTAACCATCCGCCAGCTGCTCGACAGCGGCGTGCACTTCGGGCACCAGACCCGCCGTTGGAACCCGAAGATGAAGCGCTTCATCTTCACCGAGCGCTCCGGCATCTACATCATCGACCTGCAGCAGTCGCTCGGGTTCGTTGACAAGGCCTATGACTTCGTCAAGGAGACGGTTGCCCACGGCGGCACCATTCTCTTCGTCGGCACCAAGAAGCAGGCCCAGGAATCCATCTCAGAGCAGGCGCAGCGCGTAGGCCAGCCCTACGTCAACCAGCGCTGGCTCGGTGGACTTCTCACCAACTTCCAGACCGTGTCCAAGCGTCTGGCCCGCATGAAAGAACTCGAAGAGCTCGACTTCGAAGACACCGCCAAGAGCGGTTTCACGAAGAAGGAAATGCTCATCAAGAAGCGCGAGCTCGTCAAGCTGCACAAGAGCCTCGGCGGAATCCGCAACCTCACGAAGACCCCGTCTGCGCTGTGGGTCGTTGACACCAACAAGGAGCACCTCGCCATTGACGAGGCGCGCAAGCTCGGCATCCCCGTCATCGCCATCCTCGACACCAACTGCGACCCCGACGACGTGCAGTACCCGATCCCGGGTAACGACGACGCCATCCGCTCCGTTGGTCTGCTGACCCGCATCATCGCGGACGCCGCAGCCGAAGGACTCATCCAGCGCCACGCCAAGCCGGAGGCCGAAGTTGAGCCCCTCGCCGCGTGGGAAGCTGAACTGCTCCAGGCCTCCGACACCGAGACCACCCCAGCGCAGTCCTCCGCCGAGACCGAGAAGGTTGCCGACGCTACCGTCCCAGCCGACGAGGCCGTCGTTGCAGAGCCCACCATCGCCGACGCTGTCGCCGACTCCGACGTTGCAGCCGTACTGGCTGCCGTCGCGGACGACACGACCGTTGTTGCCGACGAGACCAAGTAAGGAACCCGGTATGGCAAACTTCACACTCGAAAACGTCAAGGCTCTTCGCGAGAACCTCGGCACCGGAATGGTCGACACCAAGAATGCCCTCGTTGAAGCCGACGGAGACATGGACAAGGCCATCGAGATCCTGCGTCTCAAGGGTGCCAAGGGCAACGCCAAGCGCGCTGACCGTTCCACCTCTGAGGGACTCGTCGCTGCCAAGGAAATCGGCACGACCGCGTACATGATCGAACTGGCCTGCGAGACCGACTTCGTCGCCAAGGGCGACAAGTTCGTCGTTCTGGCCGATAAGGTTCTCGACGCGATCGCCGCCGCTGGCGCGACCACGGTTGAGGCCGGACTGGCCGCCACGGCCGGCAGCCAGACCGTCGCCGAGCTCATTGACGGCGAAGCGGCAATCATCGGCGAGAAGTTCGAACTTCGCCGTGTTGCCGCCGTCACCGGTGAGTCGTTCTCGATCTACCTGCACAAGACCAGCAAGGACCTGCCCCCGCAGGTCGGCGTTGTTCTCGGCTTCTCCGGAGCCGACGTGGAGACCGCCCGCAGCGTAGCCCAGCACATTTCGTTCGCCAACCCCGAGTACCTCGCGGCGAGCGATGTTCCTGCTGACCTCGTGGAGACCGAGCGCAAGATCGTCACCGAGATCTCGAAGAATGAGGGCAAGCCGGAAGCGGCACTGCCCAAGATCGTTGAGGGACGCGTCAAGGCCTACCTCAAGCAGGTTGCCCTGCTCGAACAGGACTACGCGAAAGACAACAAGTTGTCCGTCGCCAAGGTTCTGGATGATGCAAAACTGACCGTGTCGGGCTTCGCCCGGTTCAAGGTCGGCGCCTAACACAAAATGACGGAGGTCGGATTGCGAAAGCGATCCGGCCTCCGTTTTTGTGTGCCCCTCGTGGGTACACGCTGCGCACTTGGTAGTTTGGTTCCACCCCCTCTCGGAAGGCCCCGCACGACATGACTGACACCACCCCACTGAATCCCACCGCGGTCGTCAAGAAGCGACGGGTGCTCCTTAAACTGTCCGGTGAGGCCTTCGGCGGCGGCGCCGTCGGGGTGAACCCTGATGTGGTCAGCTCGCTGGCCAGAGAGATCGCCGAGGGTGCCAAGCAGGTCGAAGTGGCCATCGTCGTCGGCGGCGGAAACTTCTTCCGCGGCGCCGAGCTCTCCCAGCGCGGCATGGACCGCGGACGCGCCGACTATATGGGAATGCTCGGTACCGTCATGAACGCTCTGGCCCTGCAGGACTTTCTCGAACAGGCCGGGGCGGAAACCCGCGTCCAGTCAGCCATCTCGATGACCCAGGTCGCGGAGCAGTACATTCCGCGGCGCGCGGAACGCCACTTGGAGAAGGGACGTGTCGTTATTTTCGGTGCCGGCGCCGGACTGCCCTACTTCTCGACCGATACCGTCGCCGCGCAGCGCGCCCTCGAAATCGATGCCGACGTTGTGCTCGTGGCCAAGAACGGCGTGGACGGCGTCTATTCCGACGACCCCCGTACGAATCCCGACGCCCAGAAGATCCACCACATCACCTACCTGGAAGCCCTCCAGCGCGGCCTCAAAGTGGTCGACTCGACCGCGTTCAGCCTGTGCATGGACAACCACATGCCCATGCAGGTCTTCGGCATGGCACCGGAAGGCAACGTCACCGCGGCCATCCTGGGCGCCGATCTGGGCACTCGCGTCTCCAACTAGAATTGTTCCACCACCAATAAAGGAGTCACCGTGATCGCGGATGTTCTTTCCGACGCCACTGCGCGCATGAACCGGGCCCTCGAGGCCGCCAAAGACGACTTTGGCACCGTGCGTACCGGCCGCGCCAACCCGCAAATGTTCGCGAAAATTCTGGTGAGCTATTACGGCACACTGACCCCGCTGGAACAACTCGCATCGCTGCAAAACCAGGAAGCGCGCACCATGCTGATCGGTCCCTACGACAAGGCAGCGCTGCGCGACATTGAGATCGCCATCCGCGACACTCCGAATCTGGGCGCCAACGTCGGTAACGACGGCACCACCATCCGGGCCACGCTGCCCGAACTCACCACGGAACGCCGCAAGGAATTTGTGAAGATCGTCAAGGCCAAGGCAGAGGATGCCCGCATTTCAGTGCGCAACATTCGCCGCAAGGCCAAGGACGAGCTCGATGCGCTCAAGAGCGAGGTCGGCGACGATGAGGTCGGTCGTGCTGAGAAAGAGCTCGAGCTGATCACCAAGAGCCACGTGGACGGTATTGACGACGCATTCAAACGCAAGGAAGCCGAACTCCTCGAGATCTAGGAAGCGTTCAGATGACCGAGCAACCGGAAAACGGCCAGCCGCACAAACGCGGTCACGGTGTCAGTCGCGCCGAGTTTCGGGCGCAAGTGAAAACGACGCGCGCTGATTTCGAGCGTCAGGTGCAGACCACCAAGGCCGATTTTGAACGCCAGGTGCAGGCCACCCGGGCTCAACTCGATGCAACGAACGAACGCATCGCAGCGCGCACCGGGCGCAACCTCATTTTGGCCATCCTGATCGGACTCGTGCTCGGCGGCTCAATGCTGGTCAGCCTCATCATCATCAAACAGCTCTTCATGATCTTCGCGGTCGTAATTGTCGGATTCTGTGCGTTCGAACTGGCGCAGGCCCTGCGGCGCGCCGGACGCAACGTGCCGCGCATCCCCGTGATCATCTCTGCGGTTGCCATCGTTCCGGCTGCGTTCTACGGCGGGGCAACCGGCCAATGGCTCGTCATGCTCGGCGGCATCGTACTAATCGGACTGTGGCGCTTGGCCCTGCTCGTGCTGCCGTCGCACCGCGCCACCGCCCGTTCCCTCCTCGGCGACGTGGGCGGTGGCATCCTGATTCAGGTCTACGTCGTCTTTCTCGCGAGTTTTGCCGTTTTGCTGGTCGCCCAGGACCACGGTCAGTGGTGGACGCTCGCCTTTCTGATCCTGGTCATTTCTGCCGACACCGGTGCGTACGTCAGCGGCCTGAACTTCGGCAAGCATCCGATGGCGCCTTCGATCAGCCCGAAGAAGACGTGGGAGGGCTTTGTTGGCGCCGGACTGATCTGCATGATCGCTGGCGTGCTGCTCTCGATCTTTATGCTTGACCAGCCCTGGTGGTTCGGTTTGGTCTTCGGAGCCGTCATTCTGCTCACCGCGACTTTTGGCGACCTGGCCGAATCGCTCATTAAACGCGACCTGGGAATCAAGGACATGAGTTCATGGTTGCCCGGACACGGCGGCTTTCTGGACCGGCTCGACTCGATTCTGCCGTCGGCCGCTGCCGCCTACGCCCTCTATCTGGTCTTTGCGTGAGCGCAACCGATTTTCCCCCCGCGAACCCGGTACGAGACAATAAAGGTATGAGCACCATATTTTCGCGAGTGGGCAAGAAGTCCCTCGGCTACAACGTCACCCAGGTCGATGCGTTTCTGGCTGCGGCCCGGCGCGCATACGACCAGCCTGACCCCCACGACGACGAACTCGATGCTGATACCGGTGCTGTGGGATCCGTTGACGAGATCGCCGCCGGTGCCGAGACCGACACCACGCTGCCGCCGACCATGGGCGACGGGTCGGGCGCCGCCGACGGCGCCGAGGCCATCCACGCGCTGGTCGCGGAAGGAGCCGAGGCGGAAGAAACCCGCACCGGTGCGAGCTTGACGGCCGAGGGGATCCGGCACACCGCCTTCGCAATGCACAAGGGCGGATACTCGCCCGACCAGGTCGATGCGGCACTGGAACGGCTTGAAGACGCATTTGCCGCTCGAGAACGCGATCAGGCGACCAGAGACGGGGGAGAGCGGGCGTGGATGGTTGACGCCGAGGGCACCGCTGAGGTGATCGTCGCTCGGCTCAGCCGCCCCCCAGGCTACCGCTTCACGCGCACGAGCGTTCTGGCGGTCGGCTACAAACGAGTGGACGTTGACCGTCTCGCCAACAAATTGGTGAAGTATTTCCAGGACGGTCGTGAGCTCACGGTCGATGAGGTGCGAACGGCAGTATTTCGGCCTGAACGTGGAGGATACCGGGAAGCGCAGGTAGACCTCGTGTTGGACAGCGTCGTGGACGTCATGCTCGCGGTCCGCTGACTTGGTCACCGTTGCTTGGCCGTTATCAAATTTGTCGGCTAAGGTCATTTAGTAATGGGTAGGCATCTGCAAGTAATCGACACTGTCCCGGCCACGGCACGGCCGACTGTTCGTCGAACTCGATCCCGGGTGAAGCCAGCGCACTTTCTTTTCGGGTTCACCGCAGCCTGCGCGTTCGTGCTCGTCACCGTGGTCGACCCCTACTCGGGTGCTACGGCGTCACCATACTTTCAAATAGCTGGCAGTACGACCGACGACGGGCCCGCCCAGGCCGTTCTCGTCGCCGGCAGCTACACGAATACCATCACTCGGGACGGCTATGCCGTCACCGAAAAGCCCAAACCGGTGCCCGTCGTGGTCGCGGTAGAAAAGAAGACCCAGAGCTTCACCGCTCCATCGGCTGCTGTACCCGATCCAGGCTCGGCCCAGGCATACGCCTACGACGCCGTTGCGGGTCGCGGGTGGGGTGAAGACCAGTACAACTGCTTGGTTTCGCTCTGGCAGAAAGAGTCACGCTGGAATGTGAGCGCCCAGAACGGTTCGAGTGGTGCCTATGGTATTCCGCAGGCGCTGCCCGGCTCGAAGATGGCTAGCGCTGGCGACGACTGGGCCACAAACGCCGGGACCCAAATTGAGTGGGGTCTTGGGTACATCACGGGCCGCTACGGCACTCCGTGTGGCGCCTGGGAGAAGTCCCAGGCTTCGGGCTGGTACTAGGCGCGCTCTGGTGCGCTGAGCCTGCTGGCGTTCGGCACCAGGCCCGCACTTTAGACTGGGACCATGGCGCGCAGCAATCGACCCCGAGGCCGCAAGGCCCCGCAGTCGGGCGACGACGAGGCAGACGTTAGCCTGAATCATCTGCTCGAGGGGTGGCGTCGCAGCGAAGTTCGACGTGACGGCCTCTGGCACGTTCAACCGGTTCCCGCCAAACAGGCAATCAAGTCCTACCTGTGTCCCGGATGCACCCAGGGCATCGCCCCTGGTACCGCGCACATCGTCACGTGGCGCGGTGATGGGGTGCTCGGTGACGATGCCGACCTCGCCAACCGGCGGCACTGGCACACCCACTGTTGGAAAATCAAGTGACCAATGGCCCCGAGAGCAGAGGAGAACCAGCGACCGTGTCGGTTGACATTCGTGGCGGCATCGAACTGCCGGCCACCATCGAAAGCGTCGAGCTGCAAACGAGCGACGGCCTCACCCTGGTCGGCGAACTGGCCACCCCGGTCGGCAGCACCCCGGTCGCGACGCTCGTGACGCTGCATCCGCTGCCCACCGCCGGCGGTTTCATGGACTCGCACATTCTTCGGAAGGCGGCAAACCGGCTGCCCGCCCTGGCTGATCTGGCCGTGCTACGGTTCAACACCCGCGGCACGTCATCGCCGCGCGGTACGAGCGACGGCAATTTCGGTCACGGACTGACCGAACGGGCCGATGTCGCCGCGGCGATGGCCTTCGTCGCCGAGCGTCACCTGCCCAACCCGTGGCTGGTCGGCTGGTCATTCGGCACCGAACTGGCCCTGAAATACGGCCTGGAGCATCCCATCCGTGGCGCCATTCTATTGTCACCCCCGCTGCACCGCACGACCAACGAAGAGTTGGCGGCGTGGGCGGGGAACGAACGAGAATTGGTAGCTGTGATCCCCGAATTCGACGATTATCTCAGGCCGGACGCCGCCCGCTTGCGGTTCGCCAGCGTGCCCGATCTTCGCTTTGTCGCCGTTGAGGGTGGCAAACACTTGTGGGTTGGCGAGAATCTGACCCGCCGCGTCCTCAGCGAGATCGTTGCCACCGTGAACCCCGGCGCACTTCCCCTGCCGACTGAGTGGAACACCGGTTTGCCCAACGCTTCTTGAACGTGCGGTGGTACCGGCTTCAGAGTTCGTTCTGGCGGGGGATAACGACCTGTTTGACGATCATGATGACCGACGCGGCGACGGGGATGGCGATCAGCGCGCCGAGGATGCCGAGCAGGCTGCCCCCGGCCAGGGCCGCGATCACGACGACCGCGCCCGGAATCGACACGGCCCGGTTCATGATCTTCGGACTGAGCAGGTACGCCTCTACCTGCATATAAATGAGGTAATAGATCGCTGCGGCCAGGGCTGTCTGCGGAGAGCTGCCGATTTCGGGGATCAGGCAGGTCAGCACGATGATGACCGAACCCGAGATGGTACCGATGAGCGGAATCAGCGAGAGCAGGAAGGCGATGAACGCGAGCAGCGCCGGAAACGGGGCTCCGATGATCGAGAGAAAGATGAAGCTCAGCACGCCGTTCACCGAGGCCAGAGCGGCCTGTCCCACGATGTAGCGACCGACGGCTGTGATGATTTGCTCGCTGATATCGGTGAACCGCTCCCGCTTGGACGCGGGAACCAGCTGATAGGTGGCGCGCTTCATGCTGTTCAGTGAGGCCGTGAAGTAGAGCGTGAGAATGAGGATGATGAGGCCGCCGAAAAGGCCGTTGACAATGGCGAGGCCGGACTGAACGACCGTCGTGGTGATGTTGGTGAGGTTGCCGCCGAGAAAATCGGTGGTCGTCTTCGTGATTTCGTCGATGTCGAGACCGGGGAACTGTTTTTTCAGATCGTCCAGAAAGGTCGAGCTGTTCACCCCTCGCACCAGCTCCGGAACGAGCTTGGACAACTTGGACACCTGGCCGACGATGATCGGCACGATCGCGAAAATCACCGCGGTGAGCACGCCGAGCACCGCTGCGACCACGGTCAGAATCGCCGCCCAGCGTGGGAACTTCTTCTTCTCCAGCCACGAGACGGCCGGGTCGAGGCCGAGCGCGATGAACAGCGCGGCCCCGACGTAGATGATGATCGTCTGCAGGGTGATCACCGAGGTGATGATCAGTAGGCCAAGGCCAACGCCCAACGTTCCGACGAGTCCGAACCGGAAGGCATTTTGTATTCTCACGTGTCGACTCCAGGAGTGGGGAATTACTCGGCTGCGACCCGTTCTGCTTGGGTCAAAACGCTACGCAGACTTTCAAAGTAACCGGCCACGGCGTCGCGCTCAATTCTAATCTGGGACAGCCGGTCTTCGGCGTCTGCCACGAGGGTGCGTGAGCGTGTTGTAGCGTCGGTCACGAGAGCGGTAGCAGCGGTGTGCGCGTCCCTGAGAATGCGTGCGGCGTTCTCTTCGGCGAGTTCCTTGTTCGCTTTGGCCTCTTCGCGGGCGCCGGCATCGAGTTGTTCGTTGAGGGTGCGCAGCTCGGCCGTGCGCTCGCTCGTCTCGGTGAGCTGCCTGGCGGCATCCGCTTGAAACTTCTGAGTCTGCGCCACGGCCTCCTGGTGCCGGGCGAGGTGCCCCTGCTCGGCTTCGTCGCGGCGGGCTTTCAGCTCGACATCAAAGTCGGCTCGCGCCTGGTCGATCTCCCTGGCCAGCCGGCTCGCCTCGTGCTCGCCCTTTTTGCGCGTGGCGGTGAGGTGGTTCTCCAGATCGATGCGGGCCTGCTCGGCCTCGGCCTCGGCGTCGATGCGGGCCTGCTGGTTCTCCCGATCCAGGTCGGCGGCGGCCTGCTCAACCTCGGCGGCGAGGGCAGCGCGGCCTTGCTCGATCTCGCGGGCCAGACCGGCGCGTTTGCGATCGAGCTCGCGAGCGAGATCGGTCTGGGCCTGCTCTTGTTCGACCTCGGTCACGGCGTGTGCCTGTTCGATTTCGCGGGCCAGGTCGATTCGCCCTTGCTCGACCTCGGCGGCGAGCAAGGTGCGGGCCTGGTCTGCCTCGTGGGCGCCGGCCAGCCGCCCCTGCTCGGATTCCCTGGACAGATCGACCCGGGCCTGCTCCGTTTCGGCGGCCAGATCGACGCGGGCCTGTTCCGTTTCGCGCTGCAGGTCAGCGCGCTGCTGGTCGAGTTCCAAGGCCACTTCCGCGCGGGTGAGTTCGGTTTCGTGGGTAAGCCCCGCCGCGATCTCACGAGCCTCGGTGGCTTCCCGCTGGGCCACTACACGCACTTCTGCCGCCTCACGATCGGCTTCAGAGCGGATGGCCGACACCTCACGCTTGACCGTTGCCCGCGCTTCGGCGGCCTCGGTGGCGACAGCGCCCCGAATCAGGGAGGCATCGCGAACCGCATCCTGGACAACCTGCGCCTGGTCGTCCTGGGCGCGGGCGCGCACGTCATCTGCTTCAACTCGCACGTCATCGAGTACCCGACGTGCCTTGACGGCGGCATCAGACAGGGTGCGTTCGGCCTGCTCGAGGGCATTGTGGCGAAGCAGTTGCACCTCATCGGTCGTCGCGGCGCGCAGCTTCTCCGCGTCGATATCGGCCTGGGCGATGACTCGGGTGGACTGCTCTTCGGCCACGCGAAGGGTATTCTCCAGTTTGGTCCCGAGGCCGGAGAAGGTGGGGCTGCCGACCTCTTCGATCTCAGCGTTGAGATCGTCAATACGCGTCACCAACCGTTTGACTTCACGACCGGCCTCGGCGTTTTGAGTGTTGGCCTGGATCAGTTCGCGACGCAGGGACTGGATGGCCTTGGCGACCTCGTCCTTGTCGTAGCCGCGAAATACCTGGGTGAAATCAGCCTCGTCGTCAGACACGTATTACTCCTTACAAATGGGGCCCCGGCCCTCGGTGGATCATGCATGACGGGGAACACCCCCAATTTTAGTGTGTTGGCGCCGCCGCGAGTACCCGCCCATTCGACGGTGGGCTCTCTGGCGCTATTAGGCACCTCTCAGGAGAAGGCAGTAACGTAGAACGTCTGTGTCGGAGCACCTTCAGGCACAGGAGTCAGCCAGAGTGACTGAAGAGTACCAACCAGCCACAAGCTGAAGGGTGATACGTGCGTTTTGTTCTTGCCATTGTGGCCTTCGTGCTTGCTGCCGTGATGATCGTTCTCGGCATCGCACAGCGAACGATCCTGCTCGAGCCCGCTTTTACTTCCCTGACATCTTCCGTCACCGGCGACGCGAAATACACCGTGATAGATCCGAGCGCGCTGGCAGCGTCGACGGGCAGCCAGACCATCGACGTGCGCGGAGATGGCGCGATCTTCCTCGCGTACGGGCGTTCGGAAGACGTCGCGGCCTGGATCGCGGACGACGCGTACGCCACTGTCACCCTCAGCGAGAAAACGGGCGAGCTCACCGCCACAGTCACCGACGCCGAAACCGCCGATGATGCCGAGGGAACCGCGGGTGATGCCGCCACACCGGATGCCGACGCCGCGATTGTGAATCCGGCTGGCTCAGACCTGTGGCTCGAGGAATACACCGGCACGGACTCTGTGACTACCACGCTGACCTTGCCGGAGGGTATTTCTGTGCTCGTCGCGTCGGACGGGATCGAACCGGCACCGTCCAGCATCCGTTTGTCGTGGGCGTCCGACAATTCCACCCCGTGGGCGGGCCCGCTGCTCGCTGGTGGTGCCGTGCTTCTGTTGGCCGGCCTGGTGTTGTACGTGCTGGCCCTGCTGCATCTGCGGCGCTCGCGCAGGCCGCGTCGCAATGTCCCACGCGGTCCTCGCATGCCGCGTTTGCCGCGCGCACCACGCCCGAAGGCTATTAAGGCCAGTCAGATCACGACTTCGCGGCGGGGGATCGCCCGCCGGGTGGCCATTCTTCCCATGATCGTGGTCTCCGGCCTGGCGCTGAGCGGCTGTTCGGCCGACCTGTGGCCCGATTTCAGCACGGCCAGCACGGCTACCGCGACGCCAACACCGACGCCTCAGCCCACTGATTCCGTCGAAGCCGCCGCCGAGCTGCCGCCGCCCGCCGTCACGGTCTCCCAGCTGGAAACGATCATGAGCGAGATCTCGCTGCTCAGCGCGGACGCCGATGTGAACCTGAATGCAGAGACTATTGCAACGCGATTCACCGGCCCGGCACTGGAACAACGACTGGCCAACTACAAGATTCGTGCCGTCGATCCGGCAGTAGCCCCCCTGATTGCTCTGGCGGGTGCGCCCCTCACGTTTACACTGCCGCAGCAGACTAACTCCTGGCCTCGTGTCGTCATGACGGTGATTCAAGACGAAAACGAACCCAGCATCCCGACCATGGCGGTCATCCTCAAGCAGGAATCACCCCGCACAAACTATCAAGTGGAGTATCTGTTCGCACTGGAGCAGTCGGCGCACGTTCCGAAGGTGGCGCCGGCCGTCGTCGGCGCCCCCGCCATCGCTCCCGACAACAAGTTGTTGTTGCTGCCGCCGAACGAATTGGCCGCAGCGTATGCCGACATCCTGCTGCAGGGCGAGGCGAGCCCCTCATTCGGACTGTTCGAGAGCGAGGGGGATAATTTTCGCGTACAGGTTGCTGACCTGAACGCGGCCAAGATCGCCGCTTTGCCGTCGACCGCTTCGATCGAATTCGCAGCGGCTGCGGGCAGCGACGAGGCCGTAGCCCTCGCGACCAACGACTCTGGCAGCATCGTGGCGGTCAGCATGACGGAGACTGAAACGGTCAAACCGGTCGATACCGGGGCCACGGTGGGCCCGGCCGCCGATGCCCTCGCCACGAAGGCGCTATCCGGCATCACCACCACGGCTAAGGGCTTTCAAAACACCTACCGCGACCAACTGCTGTTCTACGTACCCACGGCCGGTTCTAGCGACAAAATCGTGCTTCTGGGCTTTGCCCAGGGCCTCATCACATCGGCGGAGCTCCCATGACGAATATGCCCCCTCTCGGATCGAACCTGCGCGGAGCGGTCGATCTTTCTTCGCTCGTGAACCGTGCCCCGGCGGGAACGACCCCGGCGGCCACCACTGGCGCACCCGTGGCCGGCGAGGCTGCTGCACCCTCCGGCGCAGTCACCCTGCCGAGCCTTGTTCTCGACGGTACCGACGCCAACTTTGGTGAACTGCTCGAGCTGTCTTCCCGCGTTCCCGTAGTCGTCGGACTGTGGGCATCCTGGAGTGAACCCTCAACGCAGCTCATGATCGCATTGGAAAGGATCGTTCTGGGCTTCGCCGGCAAGTTCGTGCTGGCCCGCGTCGACATCGACACGAATCCGCAGCTCGCACAGGCATTCCAGGCCCAGTCCGTGCCGACGGTCGCCGCCGTCATCACCGGTCAGCCGGTGCAGCTTTTCAACGGTCCGCTCGGTGAGGAGCAGATCACCGAGGTGCTCGGTCGTGTTCTGGAGCTCGCAGCGCAGCAGGGTGTGACGGGCACGGCCCAGGCCACAGACGCGGACGCCGACGCCGAACCGATCGCCGCGGCCCCGGAGCCACTGCCGCCGCACCACCTTGAGGCGTACACAGCGATCGAGGCCGGCGACTATGCCACCGCTCAGAGTGAGTACCGCACCGCGCTGGCGCAGAACCCGAACGACACGATGGCCGTTGCCGGTCTGGCCCAGGTCAGCCTGCTCGCCCGGCTGCAGGGCAAGACCATCGACCAGATTCGCAATGGCGCGGCATCCGCTCCCGACGATCTCGATGCACAATTACTGGTCGCCGACCTCGACTTATCCGGTGGTCACATCGAGGACGCCTTCGATCGCCTGCTGGGACTTTTTACGGCACAGCCCGCCGCAGGCCGCAACACGATTCGCGAGCGCCTTCTCGAGCTGTTCGAGGTCGTCGGTCAGGATGATCCACGGGTTCCCCCCACCCGTTCGCGGCTCACTGCCCTCCTGTACTGATTTACCCTGTACTGATTTCCCCTGTGCGCTCGAGCGGGATGCGCTAGCGGCGCAGACGCAACCATAAGCCGGCCAGCGGCGGCAGGGTCAGGGTAGCGGATGCCGGACGACCGGCCCACGGCTCGTTGTAGGCCTCCACGGCGCCCTGGTTTCCCACGCCCGACCCACCGAAGTCGCCGGCATCCGTGTTGAGAATCTCCTCCCACTGCCCGGCGAACGGCAAGCCGACGCGGTAGTCGGTGTGCGGCTGCCCGGCGAAGTTGAAGAAGCAAGCGACCGGAACGCCGTGGTTGTCCCAGCGCAGAAACGACACGACATTCTGGGCCGCTGCGCCGCCGTCGAGGAGTTCGAAGCCGCCCGGGTCGTTATCGCGGCTCCACAGGCTCGCATTGTCGCGGTAGACCCGGTTGAGCTGGGCAACCAGGTTGAACAGGCCACGGTGCGCCGGCTGGTCGAGCATCCACCAGTCCAGTCCGCGCTCCTCGCTCCACTCCGAGCGCTGACCGAACTCGCTTCCCATGAACAAAAGTTGCTTTCCCGGGTGCGCCCACATGAAGGAGAGGTAGGCCCGCACGTTGGCGAGCTGCTGCCAGGAATCACCGGGCATCTTCGATACCAGGGCACCCTTGCCGTGCACGACCTCGTCGTGGCTGATTGGCAGCAGAAAGTTCTCACTGAAGGCATAAATGAACGAGAACGTGATGTCGTTGTGGTGGTACGAACGGTACATCGGGTCGACCTGCATATACTCCAGCGAGTCGTGCATCCAGCCCATGTTCCACTTGAAGCCGAAGCCGAGCCCGCCCCCGCTGGTCGGCGCCGTCACCCCGCCCCAGTTCGTGGATTCTTCGGCGATCATGATGGTGCCCGGATTGCGCTTGTACGCCGTTGCGGTGATCTCCTGCAGCAGGCTGATCGCCTCGAGGTTCTCGTTCCCGCCGTACTGGTTCGGCTCCCACTGGCCATCTTCGCGCGAATAGTCCAGGTAGAGCATCGAGGCGACCGCGTCGACACGCAGCGCGTCGATGTGGAATTCTTCGAGCCAGTACAGGGCGTTCGCGACCAGGAAGTTGCGCACCTGCATCTGACCGAAGTCGAAGATGTAGGTGCCCCAGTCCAGCTGCTCGCCGCGACGCGGGTCGGCGTGCTCGTAGAGCGCCTGGCCGTCGAAGCGAGCGAGGGCGAAGTCGTCTTTCGGAAAGTGGCCGGGAACCCAGTCCATGATCACGCCGATGCCGGCCTGGTGCAGCCGGTCAATGAGATAACGCAGGTCGTCGGGGGAGCCAAACCGGCTGGTCGGAGCGTAGTAGCCGCTCACCTGGTAACCCCAGGAACCGCCAAACGGGTGCTCCGCGAGCGGCATGAATTCCACGTGAGTGAAGTTGAGTTCGTGCAGGTACCCGACGAGCTCATCGGCCAGGTCTCGGTACCCGAGGCCAGGGCGCCAGGAACCGACGTGCATCTCGTAGACACTCATAGCCTGGTTGTGGGGATCGTTAGACTTGCGATTAGCGAGCCAGGCGGCATCCGACCACTCGTAGTGCGATTCGGTGACGATCGACGCGGTCTGCGGCGGCACCTCGGCGAGCCGGGCCATCGGGTCGGCTTTCTCAACCCAGTCGCCGGACTGCGCGAGCAGCTGGAACTTGTAGTTGGCGCCGAGTTCGAGGCCCGGAATGAACAGCTCCCAGACGCCGGTGCTGCCCATGTTGCGCATCGAATGGGTGACGCCGTTCCAGCCGTTGAAGTCGCCGATCACACGGGCGGCGCTGGCGTGCGGCGCCCACACCGCGAATGAGGTGCCGGTGGATGACTCCGTGACACCCTGGTGCCGGCGGTGGTGGGCCCCGAGCACGTCCCAGAGCCGTTCGTGGCGACCCTCACCGATCAGGTGCAGGTCCAGCTCGCCGAGCGTCGGGATGAACCGGTACGGGTCACCACAGATCCAGGCCGGCGCGCTCTCATAGCGGGCCTCGATCGTGTAGTCGCTGAGTCCGACGATGCTCTCGCCCTGCCAGATACCGTGCGCGAGGTGGGTCAGCGCGACTCGCGATCCGTTGGCGAGAATGGCGAACACCTCGGTGGCGAGTGGACGTAGTGCCCGGATGATGACGACCGGGTCTGACCCACCGTCGTGGTTCGCGAGGTGCTGGCCAAGAACTTCGTGCGGGTTGTAATAGCGGCCGGCGGCGACGGCCTCGAGCACGTGGTCGGGCACCAGTTCGATCGGGGCCGCGTGCTTCTGGACTTTCCTGGTCCCGGATTTCGGGGACTGTGCCTTCTTGCCGTCGATGTTCTTTCCCTGACCCTTCGTGTTTGCTGTTTCTTGTTTCTTGCGTTTTTTGTCTTTGTCTTTGCCGCCGCTCATGGGCGGACCCGGGTTGGATCGTGTGGCGTGACGTGCAAAATATGCACCGGTTCGGTGAAAGCGTCGAGACGCACGAAGTTATCGGACGACCAGGTCCAGGTGGCGCCTGAGACGAGGTCGTGCACGTCGAAGTTGTCGCCGCGGGCAATGCCGAACCGGGTCACGTCGAGGTGTACCACCGTTTGGCGCACCGAGTGCGGGTCGACGTTGGCGACGACGATGAGGGCATCCGCCTGACCCGTACCGGTGAAGGCAGCGTCGAGAAATTTACTGTAGACGAGGATCGAGTCATCGTCGCTCGAGTGGATGTCGAGGTTGCGCAGCTGGCCCAGGGCGGGATGCTCGGAGCGGATGCGGTTGAGCAGGGTGAGATATGGCGCGAGAGACCTTCCGAGCTCCTCGGCCGTGTTCCAGTCGCGCGGCCGGTACTCGTACTTTTCGTTGTCGATGCTCTCCTCGGCACCGGGCCTCGCGACGTTCTCGAACAGGTCGAAACCGGCATATACCCCCCAGCTCGGCGCGGCTGTGGCGGCGAGCGCCGCCCGAATCTTGAACGCCGCCGGGCCGCCGAATTGCAGATACTCGGTGAGAATATCGGGGGTGTTCACGAACAGGTTCGGGCGCAGAAAGTCGGGGGTGTCGGTGGCTAGACCGTCGAAAAATTCCTCGAGCTCGCTCTTCGTGTTGCGCCAGGTGAAGTAGGTGTACGACTGCTGAAAGCCGACCTTGCCGAGGGCCTGCATGAGCGCCGGACGGGTGAATGCCTCGGCCAGAAACACCACGTCGGGGTCAGTTGCATTGACCGCGGCGATGAGCCACTCCCAGAAGTCGAGCGGCTTGGTGTGCGGGTTGTCCACGCGAAAGATGCGCACGCCGAGGCTGATCCAGTAGCGCAGCAGTCGCAGCGCCTCGGCCCGGATGCCGGCGGGATCATTATCGAAATTGATCGGGTAAATGTCCTGGTATTTTTTTGGTGGGTTTTCCGCGAAGGCAATTGTGCCGTCGGGCAGGCTCGTGAACCACTCCGGGTGCTCCGCTACCCAGGGATGATCGGGGGAGGCCTGCAAGGCGAAGTCGAGAGCGAGTTCTAGGCCAAGGGAGGCTGCCTTTTTCAGAAAATAGCTGAAATCGGCGACGGTGCCGAGGTCTGGGTGGATGGCGTCGTGCCCGCCGTCAGACGAGCCGATCGCCCAGGGCGACCCCGGGTCGCCGGGGACGACGGTGAGCGAATTGTTCGGGCCCTTGCGGAAGGCTTGCCCGATGGGGTGGATCGGCGGCAGATAAAGCACGTCAAATCCCATGGCGGCCACGGCGGGCAGGCGTTTGGCTGCAGTGCGAAAGGTTCCGCTCTTCCAGCTGCCGTTGGCGCGGCGAACGGCGCCCTCAGAGCGCGGGAAGAACTCGTACCAGGCACCGACACCGGCTTTTGCTCGTTCGACGATGATCGTGCGTTCGGCCGAGAGCGAGGCCAGGCCAGCGAGGGGGCGGGCAGCGATGGCCTGCCGCAGCGCGGCATCCGCTACCGTGAGAAAACGCTCCGTAGCCGATTTGCCGGTGTCGGCGAGCGATTTGGCAGCGGCCTGGAATAAACGACGGGCAGCGACTGGGCGGCCCGTGTCGAGGCCGGCCTGTGCCAGGAGAACCCCGCCGATGGTGAACATGAGCTCGACGTCGATGCCCGCCGGTATCTTGATCGCCGCGTTGTGTTCCCAGGTCGCGAAGTCGTCGGCGTAGGCGCGCACCCGATATTGCCAGCGACCCGGAACGCCGAGCTGCGCCTCGACACCGTAGCGGTCGGTGCCGTCGGCCTGCAGCACCATCGGATGCCGCGTCGTGCTGCCGTCCGGCGCCGTGAGTTGCAGGTCGACACCGATGAGGTCGTGCCCCTCGCGAAAAGCGGTCGCGCCAAACGGTACGACTTCGCCGACGAAGGCGCGGACCGGCCAGCGATTGTCGCCCAGCTGAGGAGACAGGTCAAGAACCGGGATACGACCAATGGCGGCGGCGAAACGGCTCCCCGCCCCGGCGTCTGCGGACACGGTCGTGCGAGCCTCGCTCGATACTGCCGGCGGGATCGTCTTTTTCGCTGCTGTCTTGGCCACACCATGACCGTAGCGTGAACCGCGGCCATGGCGCTCCCCTTCGGTTGGGCTTGCCCGCGTGCGTTGATCGAGGGTTACAGATTGGACACCCAGCACCCCTAAGGTTGACCTCGTGAAGGCCATCCGCAAATTTACCGTCCGAGCCGTTCTCCCCGAGCCCCTCGCGGCTCTCGAGGAGCTTGCCGGCAATCTCCGCTGGTCGTGGCATGAACCCACCCGGCAGCTGTTCGAGCGCATCGCCCCTGAGCTCTGGCGCGAGATCGGTGCCGACCCGGTCGCCCTGCTCGGCGCCGTCGACCCGCGTCGCCTCGACGAGCTGGCGCAGGACCACGACTACGTGGCCCAGGTTGACTCCACCAGAGACGGCCTGCGCGACTATCTCGAACAGCCACGCTGGTACCAGGAGCTCGAGGGCGAAAAGCCCGCTGCGATAGCGTATTTCTCACCGGAGTTCGGCATCGCTGCCGCCCTGCCGCAGTATTCAGGGGGCCTGGGCATTCTGGCCGGTGACCACCTTAAGAGCGCGTCCGACCTTGGCCTGCCACTGGTGGGCGTGGGGCTGTTCTATCGCGCCGGTTACTTCAGCCAGGCCATCTCGCCTGACGGCTGGCAGATGGAGAGCTACCCGCTGCTCGACCCTGACGGGCTGCCGCTCGCCGTGCTGCGTCGAGCCGACGGTTCGGCCGTGCAGGTTTCCCTCGCTCTGCCCGACGACCGCACGCTGCATGCCCGCGTCTGGCAGGCCAAGGTCGGTCGGGTTCGACTGCTGCTGCTCGACGCCGACATTCCCGAGAACGCTGACGACCTGCGGCTGGTCACCGACCGCCTGTACGGCGGCGGCGGCGAACACCGATTGCTTCAGGAACTTCTGCTGGGTATCGGCGGTGCCCGCGCCGTGAAGTTGTGGAGCTCGCTGCACGGACTGCCAGAGCCGGAAGTGTTCCACACCAATGAGGGCCACGCCGGGTTCCTCGGCCTCGAGCGTATCTCCAGCCTGATCGGCGAGGGACTGAGCTTTCAGGAAGCCCTGCAGGTTGCCCGCGCCGGAACCGTCTTCACCACCCACACCCCGGTCGCCGCTGGCATCGACCGCTTCGAGCGTTCCCTCGTGCGGCGCTACTTCGGCACCGATCTGCTGCCCGGTGTCGACGTGGAAGACCTGCTCGCGCTGGGAGCAGAGAGCTACTCCGGCGGCTCCTCCGAGGTGTTCAATATGGCCATTATGGGATTACGCCTCGGCCAGCACGCCAACGGCGTATCGACCCTGCACGGCGAGGTCAGTCGAAGAATGTTCAACGGGCTCTGGCCTGGTTTTGATTCAGCGGATGTGCCGATCACGTCGATCACTAACGGTGTCCACGCGCAGAGCTGGACCGACCCGGCCCTGAAGAGCCTCGCCAACACGAAGCTCGGCACGAGCGACACCTCGACGGCAAACTGGGCCTCCCCTGATGTGTCCGACCAGGACCTGTGGTCGGTGCGGGGGCAGATGCGCCTGCAATTCGTCGAGGATGCCCGCCGCCGTCTGCTCAATGCCTGGCGCGACCAGAATCCGGGCGGGATCCCTCCGGCCTGGATTAGCCGAGTGTTCGACCCGAGCGTGCTGACCATCGGATTCGCCCGCCGAGTCCCCACTTACAAGCGCCTGACCCTGATGCTGCATGACCCTGAACGGCTGCGCGCCCTCCTGCTGCACCCGGAGCATCCGATTCAGATCGTCATCGCCGGCAAGTCACACCCCGCCGATGAAGAGGGCAAACGACTGATCCAGAAGATCGTGCAGTTCGCGGCGGATCCTGCCCTGCGCACGCGCATCGCTTTTCTCCCCGACTACAACATTGCCATGGCCCAGCTGATGTATCCGGGAACGGATGTCTGGCTCAATAATCCACTACGCCCGCTGGAGGCCTGTGGCACGAGCGGCATGAAGGCGGCACTGAACGGCGCCCTCAACCTGTCGATCCTCGACGGCTGGTGGCCTGAATATTACGACGGCAAGAACGGCTGGGCAATTCCGTCGGCCGATTCGGCCGGCGACTCCGCCGAACGCGACCGGCTCGAAGCTGAAGCGCTGTACGACCTCATCGAACACCAGGTCGCGCCGACGTTCTATGAACGCAACGGTGACGATGTACCCGCACGGTGGGTATCAAATATCCGGCACACTCTCAGTACCCTGTCGCCCGCACTGTCCGCTGACCGCATGGTCAGCGAGTATGTGCAGCGTCTGTATCGCCCGGCCGGGCACTACCAGGCGCTCATGTCGGCGAACAACTACCGCGCGGCCCGCGAACTGGCGGCGTGGAAGGGACGGATCGTTGCGGCCTGGCCGCAGGTTGCGGTGACCCACGTCGAATCGGGCGGCGTTTCGTCGGTGCCCGAAGTGGGTGATGACCTGCACCTGCGCGCGCACGTGCAGCTCGGTGGACTCGTTGCTGACGACGTGACCGTCGAGGTTGTCTATGGTAAAAGCCTCGGCACCGACGAACTGCGCGATGTGGCGACTCAGGCGCTCGAACCGGCACTCGTGAAAGGTGCACCGGCCGGGGGAGCCACCCTGTTCACGGGAACGGTCGAACTCGACCGGGCCGGAGCCTTCGGTTACACCGTGCGCGTCGTTCCCAAGAATGACCTGCTGATCAGCCCGGCCGAAATGGGGTTGGTCGCCGTCGCAAGTTAGCTTGTTCGGGGCCTTCGAATCCGAAGACCCCGAACTGGCTTAGGCAAGCGGCGTGCGGCGCGGCACGAACGCGCCGTGAGCGCGCATGAGCTGCATCGAGGCACCCGGAACAAACAGGGAAGTTCCCGGTCTGTGTTCGATGACCGAGTCGCGCAGGTCGTCGTGACTGGAATCCCAGAGCAGCGTATACGCATCCACTCCCTCATGCCTTGGCAGTATGACGGTCTCGTCCTGCTCCCGCGCGTTGATCACGAGCAGGATGCGGTTGAACGCTTCATGCTCGGGGGTCGACGCCGCCATGTACTGCAGAGTGCGCTCGGTCGGTGAGTTCCAGGCGTCGCCGGTGAGCGCCTCACCGGCGACGTTGTACCAGTCCAGCTGGCTGGCGCTCGGCGTGGTCTCGCCGAACCGCCCGAAGTGCACCGGACGCAACGCCGGGTTCTCGCGGCGCAGTTGAAGCAGGCGGCGAGTGACCCGGTGCAGGTCCTGCTGCCAGTCGTCGAAATCCCAGTTCAGCCAGGTCAGCTCGCTGTCCTGGCAGTAGGCGTTGTTGTTGCCCCGCTGGCTGCGCCCGAACTCGTCGCCGGCGGTGAGCATGGGAATGCCGGCCGACAGTAGCAGAGTGCCGAGTAGGTTGCGCATGGCCTTACGGCGGGTGGCCAGTATGGCCACGTCGCGAGTCGGCCCCTCCACCCCGTGGTTGTACGAGCTGTTGTTGTCGGTGCCGTCACGGTTCGACTCGCCGTTGCCGAGGTTGTGCTTCACGTCGTACGCGGTCAGGTCGGCGAGGGTGAACCCGTCGTGCGCGGTGATGAAGTTGAGTGAGGCGAGCGGGCCGCGCTTCTCGGAGAAAGTGTTCGAGGAACCGGCGACCCGGGTCGCGAACCGTCCGATCCCGCTGCCGGCCGAGCCGCTTTGGCGCAGGCTCTTCATATCGGAGAGCCAGAAGTCCCGCATGCGATCGCGGTAGCGGTCGTTCCACTCGGTCCAGCCGGGCGGAAAATTGCCGGTCTGCCAGCCGCCCTGGCCGACATCCCATGGTTCTGCGATGAGCTTTACGCCGGCCAGCTCCGGGTCGTCGCGAATCTCAGTGACCAACGGATGCTCCGGGTCGTAGACGACACCAGCGTCGCGACCGAGCGTCGCGGCCAGATCGAAACGGAAGCCATCGATCTGCACGTCGTTGGCCCAGTAGCGCAGAGAATCGAGCACGAGCCGTTTGGGCACGTCGTGGCCGAAGTTGACCGTGTTGCCGCACCCGGTCACGTCGATGTAGGCGCCGGACTCGTCCTGCCGGTAGTAGGCCGCGTTGTCGATGCCGCGCAGACTCGTGACCGGGCCGTTGCGACCCTCCTCGGCGGTGTGGTTGTAGACCACGTCGAGGATGACCTCGAGCCCCGCCTCGTGCAGCAGCTTGACCATTCCCTTAAACTCGCGAAGCACCGCTGCCGGCCCGGCGGAATGGGCCGCCTGGGTGGCGTAGTCCGCGTGTGGCGCAAAGAAGTTGAGGGTGTTGTAGCCCCAGTAGTTGATCAGACCCTGCTTAATCAGGCGCTGCTCCGACACGAACGCCTGCACCGGCAACAGTTCAACCGCGGTCACGCCGAGGTCCTTTAGGTAGCCGATGGTGGATTCATGGGCGAGGCCGGCGTAGGTACCGCGCAACGCGGCCGGAACCAGCGGATTGAGCCGGCTGAGACCGCGCACGTGCGCCTCGTAGACCACGGTGTGGTCGAGGGCTGTGGCTGGCTTCTCGGTGCCGTTCCAGTCAAAATAGTCGTCGACCACCGTGGACTGCCACAGCCCGGCACCCACCCGAACCAGACCGCGGGAATACGGTTCGATCAGGGTTTTTTCCGGGTGAAACGAATTCTGCGGGCTGGCCGGACCAGACACCCGGATGCCGTAACGACGCCCGGGCGAGAGGGTGCGCGACCTGCCGGACCACACGCCGTGCACGTCCTGTGCCATCGGCACGCTCTTGATGATCCAATTCGGATCGGTGTCGTCGAACAGGCACAGCTCCATGGCATCGGCGTGTTCGGCCCAGACACGGAGTTCACCGCCCGCGCTGGTCAATCGCACACCGAGGTTGCGCAGGGGGTCGGTGGAACTCATGGATTCAAGAGTAATCAGTGCGGGGGGAGTGCGACGACCACCGGCATCCGCTCGACTGTAAAATAGTGGAATGGTTGTCTATCTGGATCACGCGGCGACCACGCCCATGCTTCCCGCCGCTATTGCCGCCTACGCCGAAGCGATGAGCGTCGTCGGTAACCCCGCCTCGGTGCACAGCCAGGGCCAGAATGCGAAGCGGATGCTCGAAGAGTCACGTGAAATCGTGGCCACGAGTCTTGCCTGCGATCCGATCGAGGTGGTCTTCACCGGCAGCGGCACCGAGGCGATCAACCTCGGCATCAAGGGCCTGTACTGGGCCCGAGCCCCGCGCCGGCGCATCTTGGTGCCTGGCGGCGAGCACCACGCGACCCTCGATACGGTGGAGTGGCTCGCGCAGCACGACGAGGCCATCGTCGAGTGGATTCCGCTCGACCATGAGGGACGCATTGACCTCGACGCGCTGGCGGATGCCATTGCGCGCGACCCCCTGAACGTTGCCCTGGTGAGTGTGATCATGGCTAATAATGAGGTCGGCACCATCGAACCCGTTGCCGAAGTGGCAGCGCTCGCCGCGGCCAACGGCATTCCGGTGCACGTCGACGCTGTCGCAGCCTACGGCTACATTCCGATCGACTTTCGCACGCTCGCCGCCGCCGGTGTGTCGGCGCTGAGCGTATCGGCGCACAAGGTCGGCGGCCCGGTCGGCATCGGCGCGCTCGTGCTTGGCCGGGCGACGACCGTCGAGCCCCTCATCCACGGCGGCGGGCAGCAGCGTAAGGTGCGAAGCGGTACCCAGGATGTCGCGGCGGCGGTCTCGTTCGCGGTGGCGGCATCCGCCCTGACCGTTGAACAGCGGGCGGCCGCGTTGTCTCCGGCTGCGGGCGGCGTCGAAGCCGCGCGTCTGGCCGCGCTGCGCGACCGGGTGATTGCCGGTGTGGCGGGGGTCGCTCCCGGCGCTGTACTCAACGGCGACCCGACCAACCGGCTGCCCGGAAACGCGCACTTCAGCTTTCCCGGCTGCGAGGGCGACTCGCTGTTGTTTCTGCTCGACGCCGCCGGGGTGTCCGTGTCGACCGGGTCAGCCTGTCAAGCCGGCGTGCCGGAACCCTCGCACGTACTCCGGGCCATGGGACGCAGCGAGAGTGAATCCCGCGGCGCCCTGCGCATCACCCTCGGCCACTCGTCGACCGACGCCGACGTCGACGCACTGCTCGCGGCGCTGCCGGCCGCGCACGCCCAGGCGCTCGCCGCAGGCATGGCCGATCGGGTGCCAGGGCGCTGACGTTGGCTCAAACGGGCACTCCGCGTACACTCGTTGAGTGAAGGTTTTAGCAGCAATGAGTGGCGGTGTTGATTCCGCCGTCGCAGCCGCGCGTGCGGTCGAAGCAGGGCACGAGGTGGTCGGCGTGCATCTGGCGCTGAGCCGAATGCCGGGCACGCTGCGCACCGGCAGCCGCGGCTGCTGCACAGTCGAAGACTCGATGGATGCCCAGCGAGCCGCCAACATTATGGGCATTCCCTACTATGTCTGGGACTTCTCCGAACGCTTCAAGCTCGACGTCGTCGACGACTTCATCTCCGAGTACGCCGCCGGCCGCACGCCGAACCCGTGCATGCGTTGCAACGAGAAGATCAAGTTTGCCGCCCTGCTCGAAAAGGCCATGGCCCTCGGCTTCGACGCGGTCTGCACCGGCCACTACGCGAGCATTCTCACGGATGCCGATGGCAACAAACAACTGCACCGCGCGGCGGCCTGGGCCAAGGACCAGTCCTACGTGCTCGGCGTTCTGACGGCCGACCAGATCAACCACTCCATGTTTCCGCTCGGCGCCACTCCCACCAAGGCCGAGGTGCGGGCAGAAGCGGCCGAACGCGGCTTCTCGGTGGCGAACAAGCCCGACTCCTACGACATCTGCTTCATCCCCGATGGTGACACCAAGGGTTGGCTCGGCGAACGCGTCGCCCCGAAGGCCGGCGACATCCTCGACCGCGAAGGCAACACTCTCGGCCAGCACGAGGGCGCCGTTTCGTTCACCGTCGGCCAGCGCAAAGGCCTGTCAATTGGCACCCCGGCGGCCGACGGCAAGCCGCGCTTCGTGCTCGAGGTTCGCCCGATCACCAATACGGTCATCGTCGGCCCGAAAGAGGCGCTCGCCATCAAGGAGATCGCCGGCAACACGTACACCTGGGCCGGGCTCGCACCCGAGCACCCCGAGACCGAATTCGCCTGCCACGTGCAGATTCGCGCCCACGCCGATCCGGTTCCGGCGGTCGCGCAGGTCGTGTCGACCACCGGTGTGACCGGCATCGACGGATCTGTCGAACTGCGTATCATTCCCAACGAGCCGCTCGCGGGTGTCGCCCCCGGGCAGACCGCCGTCGTTTACGTCGGCACCCGGGTACTCGGCCAGTGCACCATCGACCGCACGGTCAGCGCCGTCCCGATCTCTTCAGCAAGCACCGCTTCGGCCAGCCCCGTCCCGGTCAATGCCTGAGTCCGTCGCCGACACCACCCCAGACGCCCTGGGCGTCGCGGCCGCGGAGGCTGCCGACATTACCACCCGGGTGCTCGCCGCCCGGGATGCCTACTACGGGCAGGACACGGTCGTCATCTCCGACGCCGAATATGACCTGCTGGTGCAGCGCCTCGCCGAGCTCGAACGGCTCTACCCCGAGCTGCAAAGTCAGGACAGCCCCACTCAGACGGTCGGCGGCCGCGCCGAAACGACACTGTTCGACCCGGTCACCCACGCCGAACGCATGCTCAGCCTCGACAACGTTTTCTCCCTCGAAGAATTCGAGACCTGGGCTCGCAAAGCCGCGGAGAACTCCGGCCGCGCGGTGCACTACCTGTGCGAGCTCAAGATCGACGGCCTCGCCATCAACCTGCGGTACGCCAACGGAGTGCTCGTCTCCGCCGCCACCCGCGGCGACGGGGTCGTCGGCGAAGACGTGACCGAGAACATCGACCTCGTACCCGGTATCCCGAGTCGCCTGGCCGGCACCGGGCATCCGTCGCTCATGGAGGTGCGCGGTGAGGTGTTCTTTCCCACGGTCGCCTTTGACGAACTGAACGCGGCGCAGTCCGCGGCCGGCGAGCGGGTGTTCGCCAACGCCCGAAACGCTGCGGCCGGGTCACTGCGGCAGAAAGCCGCCGGCAAGAACGCCGACCAGCTGCGCCTCATGAAGGCGCGCCTGGGCCGGCTGCGCATGCTGGTTCATGGCATCGGCGCCTGGGAGAACCCGCCCGTGCAAACTCAGTCCGAGGTTTACGGTCTGCTCGAGGGCTGGGGGCTGCCGACCAGCAGCTACTTTCGCGTGGTCCCGTCGGTGGCCGAGGCGGCTGAGTTCATCGAGTATTACGGAGCACACCGCGGCAGCGTCGTACACGAACTCGACGGTATCGTGATCAAGATCGACGAGCTCGCCCTGCACGCCGAGCTTGGCGCCACCAACCGGGCGCCGCGCTGGGCAATCGCTTATAAGTACCCGCCGGAGCAGGTCAACACGAAACTCCTCGACATCGTCGTGAGTGTCGGCCGCACGGGACGCGCCACCCCGTTTGCCGTGATGCAAAAAGTGCTCGTGGCCGGTTCCGAGGTGCGCCAGGCGACCCTGCACAACCAGGACGTCGTCAAGGCCAAGGGCGTGCTGATCGGCGACACCATCGTGCTTCGTAAGGCCGGCGATGTCATTCCCGAGGTGCTCGGTCCTGTCGTCGAGCTGCGCGACGGCACCGAACGCGAATTCGTCATGCCGCTGAATTGCCCGGAATGTGGTACCCCGCTGGCCCCGGCCAAAGACGGCGACATCGACTTGCGCTGCCCGAACGCCCGCAGCTGCCCCGCCCAGGTGCGCGGACGGGTCGAACACATCGGCAGCCGCGGCGGCCTCGACATCGAGGTGCTCGGCGAGGTGGCGGCCTCCGCGCTCACCCAGCCGACCGTGCCAGTCGACCCCCCGCTGTCGACCGAGGCCGGCTTGTTCGCCCTGGAACTTGCCGATCTGTTGCCGATCCAGGTGATCGTGCGCGACGCCGAAACGGGCCTGCCGAAGGACGACGACGGGGCCCTGAAAATTCGTATGCCGTTCTGTCGCAATCCGAATCCTGCCGAGAAGAAGCAGGGTCTGACCGGCCTCCAGCCGTCGTCGAGCGCGCTCAAGCTGCTCGTCGAGATTGAGAAAGCCAAGACGAAGCCGTTATGGCGCATTCTGGTGAGCCTGAACATCCGTCATGTCGGCCCGGTCGCTGCTCGAGCGCTGGCCAACCATTTCGGTTCCCTCGATGCCATTCGTGCCGCGACCCGTGAGGAACTCGCCGAAGTCGACGGGGTCGGCGGCATTATCGCTGACGCCGTGCTCGACTGGTTCCCGGTGGACTGGCACGTCGATATCGTGACGCAATGGGCCGCGGCCGGTGTGCAGTTTGCCACGCCGGGGCACCCGGGGCCGGGCGCGGCCGAGGCCGCCGGGGGAGTGCTCGCCGGGCTGACCGTCGTCGCCACCGGATCGCTTGAGGGTTTCACCAGGGAAGGCGCGCAGGAAGCGATCATCGCCGCCGGCGGCAAGAGCGCATCGAGCGTGTCGAAGAACACCGACTTCGTGGCCGCCGGGCCGGGCGCAGGATCCAAGCTGGGCAAGGCCGAAACCCTCGGTATCCGAATTCTCGACGCCGACGAGTTTCGAACCCTGCTCACCGAGGGACCGGCCGGGTTGGCGCCTGCGCCCGAATCACCCTCCGCCGCAGAGACCGACTGACCTACTCACTGACCGACTGGTCTCGCCCTTGCCAGTTTCGACTGCCGCGAGCATGCTGGAAATGCCGGAAAGCACAGAGAGGTGAAGACATGGCAACCGTCAGCGAATTCGTGATCCAGCGCGTGAGGGAATGGGGTGTCAGCCGGGTGTTCGCTTACCCCGGGGACGGTATCGGTGAGTTCGACGGTGCCCTCGGCAAGGCCGAACGCGACGGCGTCGGCCTGCAGTACGTGCGCCCGACACACGAGGAGATCTGCTCGCTCATGGCGACGGCACACGCCAAATTCACCGGTGAAGTCGGCGTCTGCATTGCAACATCGAGCCCGGGCGCATTCCATTTGCTCAACGGGCTCTACGACGCCCAGATGGACAATCAACCGGTTGTCGCCATCATCGGCCAGCAGGGGCTGAATGCCCTGGGCACCTTCACGCAGCAGGAGAGCAACCTAGAGCGCACCATGGCGGATGTCGCCGTCTATGTGCAGACGATCGTCTCTCCGGAGCAGGCTCAGGCCGTCGTGGATACGGCGTTTCGAACCGCCCTCGTGCGACTCGGCCCGGCCGTGATCATCCTCCCTCACGACGTACAGGGCATGAAGATGCCAAAGCTGGCCCCGGCGAACTGGGTGTCTCGTTCGAGCGCCGTCGCCCCTTCGACCTCGATCGTCCCGCCGCAGAGCGAAATCCTCAGGGCGGCTGCCCTCATCAACGCCGGCAACAAGGTCACGTTCATCGTCGGTCACGGCGCCAACGGGGCAACGGACGAGGTCTTGAAAGCAGCCCAGGCCTGTGGCGCCGGGCTCATCACGACATTGCGCGCCAAGCAGGTGATTCCGTCCGACGTGCCGTACCATTCCCAGCAATTGGGGTTGCTCGGCTCGTTGCCGAGCGTGCACCAGATGAGCGGATGCGACACCCTCGTGTTCCTCGGAACCAACTACCCCTACGGTCAATTCCTGCCGGCCAGCGGACAGGCCAGAGCTCTCCAGGTGGACCTCAAGCCCGAGCAGATGGGTTTGCGTTACCCCACCGAGCTCAACCTGTGGGGCGACGTTAAGGCGACCCTCGCTGCCCTCATCCCGCATCTCGACCAGAAGACCGACCTGTCCTGGCAGAACACCATCGCCGAGGAGATGGTGGCTTGGGAAAATGAGATGGAAGCCCAGGCGATGGTGACCTATAAGGACGGTGTCAACCCCCGGCGGGTGTACCACGAACTCAACAAACGCCTTCCCCCACGCGCCATCGTCACCGCCGACGTCGGAACGACCGCCGACTGGTATGGCCATCACATCCGCCTCCGCCGCGGGATGCTGGGCGATCTCTCCGGGCGCCTCGCGAGCATGCTGGCGGCCATGCCCTACGCGATTGCCGCTAAGTTCGCCTATTCCGACCGATCGGTCATCTGCACCATCGGCGACGGAGCCTTCCAGATGCTCGGCATGAACGAGCTCATCACAATCAAGAAATACCTGAACGAGTGGGACAACCCCCAGCTGATCATCCTGGTTCTACACAACGACGACCTCTCCCAGGTGTCGTGGGAGATGCGCACCGAAGACGCCAACCCGGTGTGGCCAACCTCACAGAATGTCGAGTCGGTCGACTACGCCGGGTGGGCGGAGTTGCTCGGCTTCACCGGAATCCGAGTCAAGACCGACGATGAGGTGGAAGCCGCATGGGACGCCGCGTTCGCCAATCGAGGAATCACCCTCATCGATGCGTACACGAGCAAAAACGTGCCGCCGCTTCCCCCGCACATCTCCCGTGAGTTCGCGAAGAACACCGCTGAAGCGTTGCTCAAGGGCGACCCTGACGAGATGAATGTCATCCGTGACTCGGCGAAGGCGCTCGTCACCGAAGGCATCGAGCGGGTCAAGGGGAAGCTGAATATTGGCCAGGACCGCAATGACAACGACTGATGCCATCACCGTTGCACTGGTCGAATTCGCACGGTAAATGCGGCGAGATCGTTCGACGTTGGCCTACTCAGGCTTGAGGATGACCTTGGTCCAACCATTGGTGCGGTCGTTGAAGTTCTGGTAAGCGTCCGCGGCTTTGCTGAGGGGGATCTCGTGGGAAACGATCCAGGATGGCTTGGCCTTGCCCACAGCAATCAGGTCGCGCAATTGCCGATTGTATTTCTTCACTGGGCATTGACCGCTGCCCATGCTCTGGCCCTTGAGCCACTGCAGGCCGTAGTCAATGGCAAGCTTGCCCTGCTTGGCATTCTCGTCGAAGCCGCCAGGATCGGCCGGCAAAAAGACCCCGACAACACCGATTCCTCCAGTGATGCGCACAGACTGAATCAGCCGATTCAGAGTCATGGCGGGGTCTTCGGTGCCCTGCGGATCGTGGGCCTGATAGCCCACGCATTCACAACCCCGGTCTGCGCCAATACCCTTGGTCTGGTCCAGTACGAACTGAACCGGATCCGTCTTTGAGTCATCAACGGCGATTGCACCGATCTGCTCAGCGAGGGCCAGCCGGTCCGGGCGTCGGTCCACAACCCAGACTTTACTCGCGCCCTTGATCGTCGCAGACAGGGCGGCCATCAGCCCGACCGGACCCGCACCGTAAACCACTACTGTGTCACCGGGCATGACGCCGGCCATCACGGTCGCGTGATATCCGGTCGGGAAGATGTCCGACAGCATCACGTAATCGTTTTGCTTTTCTATCGCGTCTTCCCCCAAGCGCAGGCAGTTGTTGTCACCGTAGGGCACACGCAGCATTTGGGCCTGCCCACCGGGATACGGACCCATGCCAGCAAAGCCGTAGGCGGCGCCCGCGCCGACCGGGTCCGGTTGGGTAGTCATGCAATAGTTGGTAAATCCGCGCTCGCAATTTTTACAGAAGCCGCAGGAGATATTGAACGGCAGCACGACCCGATCGCCGACCTTGACGGCGTCGACGCCGTTACCGACCTCGATGACCTCGCCCATGTTCTCGTGACCAAACGTGCGTCCAACTTCGAAATCGGTGCGTCCCTCGTACATGTGCAAATCTGAACCGCAAATATTTGTCGCTGTAATGCGTACCAGAACGTCGGTGGGGCGTTCGATCTTGGCGTCCGGAACGTCTTCAACACTGACCGAGTTAGGGCCTTTATAAACGACTGCCTTCATTTCTCTTCACTCCTTGATTTTCATGACCGTGAAGACGGAAGTTCCGTCTCCACTGACGGAGATGTACCGAGTATGAATGTCCGGACAGCTGCGGGCTGCGCGAAAAGTGTGTAGACCTCAGGTCTATCACGATCGCATTTGACCTGCCAGTGTCCCTCGTGTGCGGGTTGGGCCGCAGTGCGTTGGCCGGATCGTGCTCGTCACGAAAAAGCAGAAGACCTCACAAAATATCGAGCGGTTGCTTGAGGCGGGGCGGCGGAAATGCGTTATCCAACGACAGACAATCCTCGGCGTCGAGGACCACCGCACCCGCGCCGACATTCTGATGCACGTGTTCGAGGGACGAGGCCTTGGGGATTGCGATGACGCCCGGTTGCCTGATGACCCAGGCCAGAGCGATCTGGGCACCAGTCACTCCGTGCCGCTCTCCGATTTCGGCCAGTAGCGGATGCTTGAGCAGGGTCGGACCCTGACCGAGTGGCGAATATGCCATGAGCGGCATGCGCAGGCGTTGTTGCCAAGGGAGGAGGTCAAATTCGATGCCCCGACTGCCGAGGTTGTAGAGCACCTGATTGGTGGCGCATCCGTCTGGTGCTCGCCTCAGATCATCCCGGTCGAAGTTCGACAAACCCCAGCTCCGAATCTTGCCAGCCGCACGAAGGGTTTCGAACCCTTCGACGGTTTCGGATAGTGGAAAACTTCCGGACCAATGCAGCAAATAGACGTCGAGCCGATCGGTGCCGAGCCGGCGCAGACTGCGCTCGCATGCAGCCACAACGCCGCTGCGGCTCGCGTTATGCGGGTAGACCTTGCTGACCAGCACGACCTCATCGCGGTGACCTCGGACGGCCTCGCCGACCAGTTCTTCCGAGGCGCCATCACCATACATTTCGGCGGTGTCGATCACGGTCAGGCCCGCGTCGATCCCCGCGCAGAGGGCCGACACCTCGCTCTTTCGCTTCGCGGCGTCCTCACCGAGATGCCAGGTTCCCTGGCCAATGACGGGCACCCTGACGCCGTCAAATAAATCAGTCTCGCGCATGCGCTGTCCTTTCATAATGTGCATTCGAGACGGTCTGACTTACCGTTCCTCGATACTCAGCACGATTTTGCCCAGGTGGGAGTTGGCGGCCATGAGATCCTGCGCTTGTTGGACTTCGGTCCAGGGCAGAATCCGATCGATCGATGGGCGTAATGCTTCGAAAGAGGGGTCGACCTCGGACAGCAGCGCACCGACGATGGCGGCCTTTTCCGCAGCGTCACGGGTACGAAAGGTGACCCCAATGATGCTCAATCGTTTAAAGGCCAGCGTTTCCAGATCCAGAACACCGTGGGCACCGCCGAGGCGCCCCACACCGACCAGGCGCCCCAGGAGTGCGGCGCAGCGAATATTGTCCGCAAGATACGGGCCACCAACATGGTCAACGATGACGTCGACCCCGCGGCCATCCGTCAGTTCCAAAACCCGATCAGCGAAACCGGCCTCGCCAACCTCGACCACGTGATCGGCACCCTGAGAACGGAGCAGGTCCGTTGCCCGGTCCGTGCGAACGGTAGCAATAACCGCTCCAGCGCCCAGGTATTTTGCCAGCTGTACGCACTGAAGCCCCACCGACGAGGCAGCGGCATGAATCAGCACGGTTTCGCCGGGCTTGAGGCCGCCCGCAGTGCGGAGCGCGTTGTGCTCGGTCATCAACCCGAGGATGGCAGCGGCACCCTCCTCGTAGGACCACGCATGCGGAATCGGTACGACCAGCGCAGCGTCAACAACGACTTCCTCGCTCAAACCACCACTGACGATGGCCATGACACGGTCCCCGACCCGCACGCCCGTCACCTCGCGCCCCACCGATACGACGTCGCCCGCCGCATCCAGCCCCACAATGACCGGTGCGCTGCCCGAGCTGACCGGCTGGTGGGTTCCGGCGCGCTGGGCAAGGTCGGCACGGTTCACCGACGCAGCCCGCACACGGATCTTCACCTGACGCGGGCTCGGTTCAGGGCTCGGGAGATCGCGCATCGCAAGCACGGATCCACTCGGGTTCTGCTCAATAACAATTGCCTTCATATCTGCAGTGTGCTCCTACACGGTGCCTTCCCGTGGGATTTATGGCTCCGCGCAGATTTCTCTTTCGTCGTCAAATGGTTTGAACATAGCCTGCCCCCCTTGAAGTGCGGTTGCTGCCGGTGTAGACCGAGTTGCAGACCGATGCGATATTGCCCTTTACGAAGGAGTGTCATGCTCAGCAAATGCAGTCAGCGACTCTACGCCGAACTCGTTCGTCGATCATGAGCCTGCTCCGTGGGCTCCTCGGCGGTGCAGCTGCCGGCGCGGCAGGTACCACCGCCCTCAACGCCGTGAGCTACCTGGAGATGGCGGTCAAAGGCAGACCCGCCAGCACAACGCCGCAGGACACCGTCGAGAAATTCGCCCACGTCGCCCAGCTCACAATCGCCGGATCCGATGAGGTCAGGAAAAATCGGATCGCCGGCATCGGGCCGTTGACCGGTCTGGTCGTGGGCGTGGGTGTTGGGGCACTCCTCGGACTCTCCCGCTCTGCCGGTTGGCGACCCGGCCCGGTGGTGAGCGGCATGGCGGCCACGGTCGGCGCGTTAATCGGCGGCAATGTGCCGATGACGGTACTGAAAGTGACCGACCCCCGAACCTGGACCGCCAAGGACTGGGCAAGCGATATCGCTCCGCACCTGGCTTACGGAGTTGTTGTCGCCGCGACCTTGTGGGGCTTGGGGCGGCACGGGACGTCGCGCTGATCGGGTCGCCGCGCTGATCGGGCCGTCTTGCTAGTCCAGGGGGCAACTGCGACGGTCGCCCCGCGAACTCGGCACGACCGCGCCCGCTTGCGACGCTGCGGCTTTAGACGAGGGAAGGGCGGTCGGCGGCTGGCGAATAGGATTGGAGTATCCACCCCAATGCGTATCGGAGCACCATGTCTGAAATCACGGCCGAGCAGGTTGCCCATTTGGCATACCTAGCCCGGATCGACCTCAGCCCCCTCGAGATCACCAGCCTCACCCATGACCTCGGCCAGATCGTCGACTCGATCGCCAAAGTGTCTGAGGTTGCTACAGCCGATACTCCGGCCACGAGCCACCCGATGCCGTTGACCAACGTGTTCCGCGAAGACGTCGTCGTGCCATCGCTCACGGTCGAGCAGGCCCTGTCCGGTGCGCCCGACCGCGCCGGTGACAAATTCCGCGTGCCCGCGATTCTGGACGAGGAGTAAGCATGACCTATCTCACCAAACTCTCCGCCGCCGCGCTGAGCGAACTGTTGGTCAGCAAGCAGGTCAGCGCCGTCGAAGCGACCCACGCTCACCTGGACCACATCACGGCCGTCGACACCGACCTGCATGCTTTTCTGCATGTCGCCGGCGACGCCGCCCTGGCGACCGCCGCTGAGATCGATGCCCGCCGCGCTGCGGGTGAAGTGCTGAACCCGCTTGCCGGTGTTCCGATCGCGATCAAAGACGTGCTTGCCACCCAGGACATGCCCACCACAGCCGGGTCGAAAATTCTCGAGGGCTGGGTGCCGCCGTACGATGCGACCGTCGTCTCCCGCCTGCGTGCAGCCGGGCTGATCCCGCTCGGCAAGACCAACATGGACGAATTCGCCATGGGGTCCTCCACCGAACATTCCGCCTATGGCGTCACCCGCAACCCCTGGGACCGCGACCGCATCCCCGGCGGTTCCGGCGGCGGCTCGGCTGCGGCCGTCGCCTCCTTTCAGGCGCCGCTCGCCCTCGGCAGCGACACCGGCGGATCGATTCGCCAGCCGGCCGCAGTGACCGGATCGGTCGGCGTCAAGCCCACCTACGGCGGAGTCTCCCGCTACGGCGCTATCGCCCTCGCGTCGAGCCTTGACCAGGTCGGCCCGGTCTCCCGTTCGGTATACGACGCCGCCCTCCTGCACGACGTCATCGGCGGGCACGACCCGCTGGACTCCACCTCGCTGACCGACAGCTGGCCCTCCATGGCCGCCGCAGCCCAAGCCGGCCTCAAGGACGGCGCCCTCAAGGGCGTGCGCGTCGGCGTCATCAAAGAGCTCTCCGGCGACGGATTCCAGGCCGGCGTCACCCAGCGTTTCACGGAGACCCTCGCCCTGCTCGTCGCTGCCGGCGCCGAGATCACCGAGCTCTCCGCCCCGAACTTCGAATACGCGGTCGCGGCTTACTACCTCATTCTGCCGGCCGAAGCCTCGAGCAACCTGGCCCGCTTCGACTCGGTGCGCTTCGGCATCCGGGTCAACCCGGACAGCGGCTCGCTCACGAGCGAGCACGTCATGAGCGCCACCCGCGAGGCCGGATTTGGCCCCGAGGTCAAGCGCCGCATCATCCTCGGCACCTACGCACTCAGCGCCGGCTACTACGACGCTTACTACGGCAGCGCGCAAAAGGTGCGCACGCTCATTCAGCGTGACTTCGCCGCCGCGTTCAGCCAGGTCGACGTGCTCGTCTCGCCGAGTGCCCCGACCACCGCGTTCAAGTTCGGTGAAAAGCTCGCCGACCCGATGGCCATGTACCTCAACGACGTGACCACCATTCCGGCCAACCTCGCCGGCGTGCCCGGCATGAGCATCCCAATGGGCCTCGCGCCCGAAGATGGCCTGCCCGTCGGCCTGCAGATCATGGCCCCGGCCAAAGCGGATGCCCGCCTGTATACCGTCGGCGCCGCTATCGAGCAGCTGCTCGAAGCGCGCTGGGGACACACCATGCTCAGCCAGGCACCCGCCCTGACCCCGACCGAAATGTTTGCCAGCGAAGAGGGAGCCGTCTGATGGCCAAGGCTGAATTGATGGACTTCGACAAAGCACTCGAATTGTTCGAGCCGGTGCTCGGCTTCGAGGTGCACGTCGAACTCAACACCAAAACCAAAATGTTCTGCGGTTGCGCCAACGAGTTCGGCTCCGGCGCCAACACGAACACCTGTCCCACCTGCCTTGGCCTGCCCGGCGGGCTGCCGCAGGTGAACAAGAAGGCGATCGAATCCAGCATCCGCTTGGGGCTGGCTTTGGGGTGTGAGATCGCGGAACACTCGCGGTTCGCCCGCAAGAACTACTTCTACCCCGACACGGCGAAGAACTTTCAGACCAGCCAGTACGACGACCCGATCTGCCACGACGGTTCGATCACGATCGAACTCGAAAGTGGTCGTCTGGTCACCGTCGAGATCGAACGCGCCCACATGGAGGACGACGCCGGCAAGCTCACCCACATGGGTGGCGCCACCGGACGCATCCAGGGCGCCGACTACTCGCTCGTCGACTACAACCGCGGCGGAGTCCCGCTGGTAGAGATCGTCACCCAGATGATCGAGGGCGCCGAACACGACGCCCCCGAGATCGGCAAGACCTACGTCGCCGCGATTCGTGAGATCGCCAAGGCCCTCGGCGTCTCCAACGCGCGCATGGAGGAGGGCAACGTGCGCTGCGACGCCAACGTCTCCCTGCGCCCGCGCGGGTCGAACGTGCTCGGCACTCGCACCGAAACGAAGAACGTCAACTCGCTGCGCTCGGTCGAACGCGCCGTGCGCTACGAAATCCAGCGCCAGGCTGCCGTGCTGGCCAGCGGCGGCACCATAACGCAGGAGACCAGGCACTGGCACGAAGACACCGGAATCACCAGTGCCGGTCGGCCCAAGAGCGACGCCGACGACTACCGCTACTTTCCCGAGCCCGACCTGCTGCCGATGGCGCCGTCGCGCGAATGGGTTGAAGAACTGCGCCTGACCCTGCCCGAGCCGCCCGCGGCTCGTCGCAAACGCCTGCAGGCGGCATGGGGTTTTGTGAACCTTGAGTTTCAGGACGTCGTGAACTCCGACCTGCTCGACGCGGTCGAAGCGACCGTCGCAGCCGGGGCATCCGCTCAGGCCGCACGCAAGTGGTGGACCGGCGAAATCGCCCGGCTCGCCAACGCGGCCGGTGTCGCCGCCGACTCGCTCGTGACACCGGCGCAGCTCGCCGCGCTGATCGAACTCGTCGAGGCCGGAACCCTCACCGACCGTCTGGCCCGCCAGGTACTCGAGGGCGTCATCGCCGGGGAGGGCACCCCGGCCGAGGTCGTCGACAGCCGCGGCCTCGCCGTGGTCTCCGATGACGGCGCGCTCATTGCGGCCATTGACGCGGCGCTGCTCGGCCAGCCGGACGTGCTCGCCAAGATTCGGGACGGCAAGGTGCAGGCCGCCGGAGCCGTGATCGGCGCGGTCATGAAGGCCATGCGCGGGCAAGCGGATGCTGCGCGCGTGCGCGAACTCGTGCTCGAACGCGCCGCCACAATCGAGTAGCAGGTGACAACTCAGGCTTTCGGGGTTGGCGTGCAGGTTATCGTGCGGCTCGATCGCACCCGGTTTCCCGACTCCCTGATCGACGACCCGATCGGAGTGATCGTGGCGGCAGGGGAGTCGGAGGGCGCTGGACTGTACGCGCCCACCGTGGTGCGGGAAAGATTTTGGGTCGTCCAGTTCGAGGAGCCGTTCTTCGGTCTCGACGGCTCCGGCCCGCACGACTCCGCCCGCATCCCGCAGAGTTTTCTGGAAGCGGCGCCGGAGGCGTGAACGCGATCTTTCCAGAGCCGGGCGAACGCACCCCGTCGACCCGCGACATCCGTCGGTGGCGGCAATACCTGGCCGACGAACAGGCCGAGGCCGCGGTGTACCGCGACCTCGCCAACCGTCGCGCCGGCGAAGAGCGCCAGATTTTGCTCGCCCTCGCCGACGCTGAAGGAAGGCACGAGGAACACTGGCGGCAACTGCTGGGCAGTGACGTGGGCTCGCCCAAACGTGGCGCGCTGCGCACCCGATTTCTGGCGCTGCTCGCCCGCCGGTTCGGTTCGGTGTTTGTGCTTGCCCTCGCCCAGCGGGCCGAGGGCCGGTCGCCCTACGACGCGGATGCCGACGCGACCAACGCCATGGCCGCCGACGAGACCGTGCACGAAGAGGTTGTGCGCGGTCTCGCCGCTCGGGGCCGCAAACGCTTGTCGGGAACCTTTCGGGCCGCCGTGTTCGGCGTCAATGACGGGCTGGTGAGCAACCTCGCTCTCGTGCTCGGCATCGGCGCGACCGGCGTACCCGCCGCGACCATTTTGTTCACCGGCGTCGCCGGACTGCTGGCTGGGGCGCTCTCGATGGGTGCCGGTGAGTACGTCTCGGTGCGGTCCCAGCGGGAACTGCTCGACGCTTCCACGCCCGCGGCGCCGGCCAGGAGCGTGCTCTCCCACCTCGACCTCGCAGCCAACGAGCTGACCCTCGTCTACCGGGCCAGGGGCATGTCAGAAGACGAGGCGGAGGCGTACGCCCGCGGGGTACTGGCCACCGCCTACGCGGCGACCGGACCGATCTCCGCGGTCCGGTCGCAGACTCCCACGCATGACGAACACGAGGCCGTCGGCACCGGCACCGGAGCGGCACTGTCGAGTTTCTGCTTCTTCGCCTCGGGCGCGCTATTGCCGGTGCTGCCCTACCTGTTCGGCATGAGCGGCTACGCGGCCATCATCGTCGCGACCGTGCTGGTCGGCGTGGCGCTTCTTGCCACCGGTGCCGTTGTGGGCCTGCTTTCCGGCGGTCCGCCGCTCAAGCGTGCGCTGCGCCAGCTCGTCATCGGCCTCGGCGCGGCCGCGGTCACCTACCTGCTCGGGCTGGTCTTCGGCACCGCGATCGGGTAGCTGCCAGCCCTGAACCACCCCCGCCACCGCATAACTCCTGCAAATTGCAGGAGATATGCCCGAAAATGGACGCGCCCCCGGTCCGGATCGGGTTAGGGTTTTTCGGTGGGCAGACAGGACGGCAGCGGGCGGCAGATTTCGGCGGACGACGTCGACGACCGTTCAGCGACGATGCTGCACGTTGACCTGGACGCGTTCTTTGTCTCGGTCGAGTTGCTCTCCCACCCCGAATTCGTACACCTGCCGGTGATCGTCGGCCACCGCGGTGGACGTTCGGTCGTCACCGCGGCCAACTACATTGCCCGCAAATACGGCGTGAACTCGGCCATGCCAATGTCGCTCGCGCTGCGCCAGTGCCCGAACGCGATCGTACTCGAGCCGCACATGGGACAGTATCGGCACTTTTCCAACCGAGTGATGAGTATCTTCGACGACGTCACCCCGCTGGTGGAACGGCTCGGAATCGACGAAGCCTTTCTTGACGTTGCCGGCGCGACTAATTTATTCGGTTCTCCGGCTGTGATCGGCGAACTCATTCGCGCGCGCGTGTTTGCCGAAACCGGCCTCGTCTGCTCCGTGGGCGCGGCGTCGACCAAGTTCGTCGCCAAACTTGCCTCCGGCCTGGCCAAACCCAACGGTCTGCTCGTCGTGCCGGCCGATGCGACGGTCGAGTTTTTGCATCCGCTGCCCGTGACCGCCCTGTGGGGCGTGGGGTCCGCTACCGAGCAGATGCTGACGCGCCTCGGCCTGAAACTCATCGGCGATATTGCGCACACGCCGCTAGACGTGCTGAAAAAGATGCTGGGGGAGGCCTCCGGTGTGAAGCTGTTCGAGTTGTCTTGGGGGCGTGACCCACGCTCGGTGACGGTCGAGCGGGAAGAGAAAAGCGTCGGCCACGAAGTGACGTTTGAGCACGACGAGACCGACATCGACCGACTGCACAGTGAGTTGCTGCGGCAGTGCGACCTTGTGGCCGCTCGGCTGCGGCGCAGCGATCTCGTGGCACGGCGCGTGGCACTCAAGCTGCGCTACACCGACTTCAGCACCGTTACCCGGTCGCGTACCCTCGCTGAACCGACGAATGTCGGCCGGCGAATTTATGAGGAAGCAGTCGCTGCGTTCGACCTGCTGGCCGCGTCGGGTATTCGGGTGCGACTGATCGGCGTGCGGGCCGAGCAGCTCGGTACGGCGTCGGGATCGGTGGGTCTGTGGGATCCCGACGAGGACTGGCGGGGCGCCGAGCTGGCGGTCGACTCCGTGACCGAGCGATTCGGGGCGGGAAGCGTGCGTCCGGCCTCGTTTTTCAAGCCTCGCCCATAAGGCACGAGTCGGCTACCCTGTTGGAATGACCAGCCTCCCGGAAAAACTCGCAGACACCTTCCGTTCCGCCGGTGTGAAATCGGCTTACGGTGATCCCGTGCAAATTGACGGCGTCACCCTCGTACCAGTGGCGCTCAGCTACTACGGTTTCGGTGGCGGTGATGCCGGCGAAGGTGGTGCTGCCGGATCCGGTGGAGGCGGCGGTGGGGTATCGCTGCCGATCGGCGCCTATGTCAAGGCGGGCAGCACCGCTCGATTCGAGCCGAACGTCATCGCCCTGCTCGCCGTCGGTGTGCCGTTCCTTTTTGTCGCCGGCCGAGCCCTGGCCCGAGTAATCCGAGCCCTGAAGAAGTAGCCCCGCTCCCTGGACGGGGCCCGGGCCCCGTCCGTGGGCCCAGTCTATAAACTGGGCCCACGGTCCTAAGGTGGGCCCGGACGCGTACCGCGAGGGCGACGCGCAGAACGGATGCGGCGGGGGCGACGCGCAGACCGGGGTCGGCGGGGCCGGCGCCCGAAACGTCGGCGGGCCCATAGGGGCACCCGTGGGCGCAGCCAGTCCGGAAAATGCCACGGGCCGCTCACCGGCAATCCCTGGGCGATGCGTCGACGCCGCATCAGGAAGCGACGCATCAACACGAGATACAGCGCCGCCAACACGAGCAGGATGCCGATGCTCATGTCGTGATTCCCATGCCGTAAGTCTAGGCGGGGCGCTAGAATTGAAAACGATCACGGGAGTCCGGTACACCGGGCTGAGAGGAAGCTGACCAAGCTTCGACCGTCGAACCTGATCTGGATCATGCCAGCGCAGGGAGGCTTCTCGATCCCGTGCCCTGTATTCACCTACGGAAAGGGCACGAACAGTGCACGCTACAACGACTTCACTCAATCAGTCCATTCGCCCGGCTTCGACGGCGAAGAAGCCGCGCAACTTTCGCTGGCGCGTGGTCGACATCGTCGTCGCGAGTGTCATCGGCGTCGCGAGCGGGGTGATCTTCTGGGCCTGGGGCCTGGCCTGGTCCCCGCTCAGCGCCATCCTCGCGTTCACGCCCGGCCTCGAAGGTCTCCTGGCCGGTGGCTGGCTGTTCGCCGGAGTACTCGGCGGCCTCATCATCCGCAAGCCCGGCGCGGCCGTGTACACCGAGGTCGTCGCCGCCGTCGTGTCGATGCTGATCGGCACCCAGTGGGGATTCTCCACGCTCATCTGGGGCGTCGTCGAGGGCCTGGGCGCCGAGATTATTCTCGCGCTGTTCCTGTATACCAACTGGCGGCTCGGCGTCGCCCTGCTCGCTGGCGCGGGCGCCGGCGCGGCAGTAGGTTTCCTCGACACGACCTTCACGAGCTATGCGGCACTGGATTTCGGCTACAAGGCCGTCTATTTCGTATCCGCTGTCGTGTCCGGCACCGTGCTGGCCGGCCTGCTGTCCTGGCTGGCCGTGCGCGGCCTGGCCCGCACCGGTGCGCTGAGCCGGTTTGCTGCCGGTCGGGAAGGGTCGCGAGCACCCTCCGCCGCGATCAGCTAGCGGATGTTGCACACCCCGCCGTTCCCTGCCGGTCACGATGCGCAGATTCGGGCCGTGCAGATTCGAGCCAGTGGCTGGGGCTGGCGCCACGCCGGGCGCCACAACCAGGCGGTGTCCGGGCTTGACCTGCAGATCGAGCCCGGTGAGCGGGTTTTGCTGCTCGGTGCCAGCGGTGCCGGCAAGAGCACCCTGGTGCACGCGCTGGCCGGTGTGCTTGGCGATGCCGAAGACGGCGACGAGACCGGCAGCCTGCTCATCGACGGCCGCCGCGCGGCCGAGGCGCGCGGGAGGGTCGGACTCGTACTACAGGATCCGGACTCTCAGGTCGTGCTGGCCAGGGTCGGAGACGATGTCGCGTTTGGCTGCGAGAACCTCGCCGTTCCGCGCGCCGAGATTTGGCCGCGGGTGCGGCAGGCTCTTACCGAGGTCGGCCTGAACCTGCCCCTCGACCACCCCACCTCGAGCCTGAGCGGCGGGCAGAAGCAGCGTCTGGCTCTGGCCGGCGTGCTCGCCATGCGGCCGGGGCTGCTGCTGCTCGACGAACCGACCGCGAACCTCGACCCCGATGGTGTCATCGAGGTGCGCGACGCCGTTGTGCGCTCCCTCGATCGATCCGGGGCCACCTTTGTGGTCATCGAGCATCGGGTCGAGGTCTGGCAGGACGTCGTCGACCGCGTCATCGTGCTCGACCCGGCCGGGGGTGTGCTGGCCGACGGTCCCACCCGCGAAATCCTGTCGAGGCAGGGCGAACGGTTGGCCACGGCCGGCGTCTGGGTACCCGCCCTGCCCCCCCGATTTCCGACGCGCTCTCCGATTGCCCCGGCAGAGACCCTGCTGCGGGCCGAGGGACTCGCGGTCGGTCGCGTTCCGTTTGGCCGGCGCGCGGCATCCGTTGTCGCCGCTGGCATCACCCTCAATCTACGGGCAGGCACCGCCACCGTTGTGACCGGCCCCAACGGCGCTGGAAAATCCACTCTCGCCCTCACGCTGGCCGGATTGCTGAAGCCGGCGGGGGGAACGCTGCAGGCGAGCGACAAATTTGCGGCCGGTATCGCTTCCGAGCCGCACCGCTGGCGTTCCCAGCAGCTGCTGACCCGCATTGGAACCGTTTTTCAAGACCCGGAACATCAATTCCTGGCCGCGACGGTGCGGGCCGACCTACTGATCGGCCCGCATGCCCTCGGGCTCAGCGCGGCTGAACAGACCAGCCGCGTCGACGAGCTGATGCACCGGCTGCGACTTGACCATCTCGCTGACGCCAACCCGTTCACCCTGTCGGGCGGCGAGAAGAGGCGGATGTCCGTCGCCACCGTTCTCGCGACCCGTCCCCGCCTGCTCGTGCTCGATGAGCCGACCTTCGGCCAGGATTCCCGTACCTGGCAGGAACTCGTGACCCTGCTGGCCGAGCTGCTCGATGAGGGTACCGCGCTCGTCGCGGTCACCCACGACGCCCAGTTCGTCAGCGCCCTTGCCGACGAGGAATACCGGCTCGGCACGCCTGACCCGATCCGGCTCGGGGCGGGAGCGCTGTGAGCCTGCTGACCCCGACGATCCGCCCGAGCGTTGTCGCCCGACTCAACCCGGTCGCCAAGCTCGCCGTTGCCCTGATCGTGAGTTGTGCGCTCCTGCTTTCGATCGACTGGGTCTCGGCGGGGGTTGCCCTGCTGCTCGAGGCCGGGCTTTTGCTCTGGTGCGGTCTGAGTGCCCGACAATTTTTGCTGCGAACCGCGCCGGTCTGGATCGCGGCCCCAATGGCTGCGGTCACGACGGTGCTCTATGGCGAAGACTCCGGCGCGCTGCTGTGGCAGTTCGGATTCATCTCCGTGACCGAAGGCTCAACCCAGCTCGGCCTGGCCATCGGGCTGCGGGTACTCGCCATCGGTCTGCCCGGCATCGTACTGCTCGCCACAACGGATCCGACGGACCTCGCCGACGGCCTCGCCCAGGTGCTGCGCCTGCCCGCGCGATTTGTGCTCGGCGGCCTGGCTGGCCTGCGACTCGTCGGTATGTTCATCGAAGACTGGCACTCGCTCACGCTGGCCCGTCGGGCCCGCGGGGTCGGCGATGGTGGTGGACCGCGCGGCGCCGCCCGCCGGTTCTTCGGCCCGGCCTTTTCCCTGCTCGTCATTTCGGTGCGTCGGGGCAGTAAACTCGCTACGGCCATGGAGGCGCGCGGATTCGGCAGCGACGAGCCCCGCACCTGGGCCAGACCGTCGCGGGTCCGAGCGGCCGACGCGGTCTTGGTCGGCATCGGATTCGCCATTGCCGGTATCGCCATCGGCGTCGCAGTCTGGGCCGAGACCTGGAGCTTCATTCTTGCCTGACACCGATACAGGGCCGGCCGCACACGACGATATGGTCTTGCTGGCACCAATACTGCAGGCCGTGGCCGCTGCCGGTCCGAACCCCGTGGTACTCATCGACGGCCCCAGCGGTGCGGGCAAGAGCACCCTCGCCGACGCGCTCAGAAAGCACTGGCCTGGCCCGCTTAGGCCGCAACTGGTGCGGATGGACGACATCTATCCCGGTTGGGACGGCCTCGACGCTGCCGTCTGCCATCTGCGCCGCCACGTTCTCCAGCCACGGCACTTGGGCCTGCCAGCGTCGTGGCAGCGCTACGACTGGACTGCGAGTCAGGCGGCGGAGTGGAATCCGCTTGACGCGGCGCGCCCCCTCATCGTGGAGGGTTGCGGAACTCTCGCGGCCGCGCACGAACGGCTCAGCCACGTGCGGGTCTGGCTCGCGGCCGACGACGCTCTACGCAAACAACGTGCGCTCGATCGCGACGGAGAAGCGTTTCGCACCCACTGGGACCAGTGGCAGCAGGAATGGGCGACCTATCTCGAACAGGAGTCGCCTGAACCTCGCGCAACCGTCCGTCTACGGGCGGGCAGCTCGGACCGTAGGGGACTAGATTGTCTGCCATGAGCAATACTGACAGCGCAACCCCGACCCTGTACATCGCCGAGTTCATTGATGGCCCGCTCGAGGGTCAGATCGATTCCCGGGCCCTCGTGCGCGGCAAACACGTTGCACGCATCAGCATGGTGGCCGCCGTCGCCGGACTGGAATCGGTGTTCTGGTACGACGAGGTTGACCAACGAGACGTGAGCGGGCAACTCCGCGTGCGCTACTCCTTCGACGAGGGCGAGAGCGATCCGGTCGACGCCGAGGTCGATCCGATTTAGTTACTGGTCGAGTAACGCCGAGATCATCGCGACCGGATGGAGCAGCCGCCAGCCCAGTCCAGGGTCGTTGATGGCCTGGTCGAGTTTCAAGGCGGCCGAGAGCTTCTCCCCGGCGACGGTGAGCCGCACCTGGCCGATGTTCGCGCCGGTGCGGGCCGTGGCGAAGTCCTCGAGCGTGACCGTTGCGGCCTCCGGGCTAGCCGCCTGCCAGGCATAGCGCGTGCGAGAGACGCCGACCACGGCCGAGGCCTCATCACCCCACGCGGATTCAAACGTCGCGTATGCGTCACCGGCGGCCAGGACAGGTAACGGGCCAACTCCGGCCCGCGCGCTCGCCATGAGGGCGGTCAGATCTGCCGTGAGCGCATCATAGGACGGTTCGCCAATGTAGGCACCCGAGAACGTGAAGCTTGAGGCGCCGTCACTGATCTCGGCGGTGAATAGAAAACAGACCCCGGCCGCATCCGTGTAGCTACGTGAAATGCCCGTAATGCCTTCCTCGGGCAGATAAGACGTGGTGTTCTGCACACCGCGGCGGTCCGCCAAAGCGGATGCGGGACTCTGCAGCATGGCCGACACGATCGGGTCGCTTGCGGCGAGGCCGGCCAGGCGGGCCAGATCGGTGGCGGTGCCGGCGCTGGCATCGTGCAGCCCGGTCGCGTCGACGACGGCGGAATCGGCGAGCCCGTTGCGCTCCAGCCAGGCGTTGGCGGCGACCACGTAGGCGTCGACCGACCCGAACGCCCAGCGGGCCACACTATCGGCGTGGTTGTTGCTCGATCCGAGCAGTAAGCCCTGCAACAACTCGAGTTCGGTCCACTGTTCATCAGCGAACACAGTGACTGATCGGGCACCGGCCTTGTCGTAGTCGAGGTAGCTCTGAAAATCGGCCGCCGTGAGCGTCACTACCGGGCCGCTCTCGCCGGCCACAATCGGTTTCTCATCAAGAACGACCAGGGCGGTCACGACTTTGGCAATGGATGCCATGGGGAGCGCGTCGGCCGTTCCGGCGACCGCGATGGGCTCGGGGACCGCCGTGCCGGTTGAATCCGTGCCGGTGGAGGTCGTACCGGATGCGTCACTGGTCGTCGCAGCGAGCACGGTGATGGCGCTGGCGCCGTTGGCGGACAGAACTGGGGGAGTGGGCGCTGTGGTTGTCGAGTCAGGGATGACGGTGGTCGCGGTGACGCGCGGAAGGGGGCCAAGCAAAGTGGCGGGGCCGTAGACGCCGAGGCCGAGGATGACCACCGTTCCGACCAAAATGCCGACGAAACGGCCGGGACGGAAGGAACTCATGTCCCAAGGGTAGACCGCTGGAGGCTAGCCCCAGCCGAGTTCGTGCAGCCTGTCGTCATCTATGCCGTAGAAATGGGCGATTTCATGAACCAGGGTGATGTGAATTTCATCGTGCAGGTCGTCAAGGGTTTCACAGATCGCCAGCAACGGTTCCCGGTACAGCACAATGCGATCTGGCATCTCGCCAAAGCCGTACTGACCACGTTCGGTAAGCGCGACCCCGTCATACAGGCCCAGAATGTCGAGGGTGCCATCTTCGGGACGATCTTCGACCACGAAGATTACGTTGTCCAGTCCGTCGACCATGTCGTCGGGCAGCAGATCAAGCTCGTCAACCACGAGACGCTCGAATTCGGAGGCGTCGAGTTCTAACATGCGGCTTCTAACATCGCGGCCTGCTTTCACCAACACAGCAATGGCCTAAGGCCGAACTCGCGGTGTTTCATTGGGGTGAGTAACGGGGATTGAACCCGCGACCTCCTGGACCACAACCAGGCGCTCTGCCAACTGAGCTATACCCACCATGCGTCCCACGTCTACAACGCGGGGCAACTCAGCAATCCTATTACACCTCGGAGGCGAATAAGTGCACAACTTCGGCGGCGTGCAATTTGGCCTCGTCGCTGGTCGGACCGGGGTCGGCCACGAACACTGTCTGGCGGTAGTAGGCGAGCTCTCGAATCGATTCGAGAATGTCGGCGAGGGCGCGGTGGCCGCCGTCCTTGGCTGGGGCGTTGAAATATACCCGCGGGTACCAGCGTCGGGCCAATTCTTTGATCGACGACACGTCGACGTTACGGTAGTGCAGCTGATTGTCGAGGCGCGGCATGTAGCGGGTGAGGAAGGCCCGGTCGGTACCGATGGAGTTTCCGGCGAGCGGAGCCTTCTGCTCGGCCGGGATGAATTTCAACACGTATTCGAGAACCTGAAACTCGGCCTCGGCGGCGCTGACGCCGTTCGGGATCTCGGTGATGAGGCCAGAGGAGGTGTGCATGTTGCGCACGAAGTCGCCCATGTTCTCGAGGGCCGAGTCGTTGGGCTTGATGATGATGTCTAGCCCGGGATCGAGCACATTGAGGTCGTAGTCGGTGATAACGACGGCAATCTCGACGAGCTCGTCGCGGTCCAGGTCAAGCCCGGTCATTTCGCAGTCGATCCAGACCAATCGATCGGGACTCTTCGACGTCGGGGAGTTTGCGGGGGCGGTCGTCGGTGCTTCACCAGTCGTGCTGTTCGTCATGCCCCGAGTCTACCGGTGGCCTGCGACACGGCCTGTAAACTTGGACGCTACCGAACTCAACGCGCGACCTGCGAGGCCCTGATGGAATTCACACTGTATTCGTCGTCATTCTGCGAACCGTGCATGCAAACGCGGGCGGTGCTCGCCGAAGCGAAACGACTGGTTCCCGGTGCGACCGTGCGCGAAATCGATGTCGCCGGTGAGCCGGAGCAAGCCGAGGCGCTGCTCATTCGCAACACTCCCACGGTCATCATCACCAATGGCGCCGGCACCGAGGTCTTTCGTGCAGCCGGCGTTCCGACCCTGTCCCAGGTTCTCGTCGCCGCAGCCAAAGCACTCTGAGCGGGCTCTACACCGGGGCTTCGTACGCAACGTTGCCGAGTGCTGCCCGGCTCTCCGGCGAAATGATGTCGCCGTAGTATTCGATGACGAAGGACCGGGCCAGTCGTCCGGCGGTCGCTCCGTCTCCCGCCGAGATCGCGGCCAGAATCTCACGATCGTGGGCAAGCGAGAGTTCCATCCTGGCCTGGGAGTCGGGTGCTCGATCGAGTTCGTCGCTGACCATGTCGATGAGGGCGCCGCGGGTGGCCTCCCCGCAGATCTGCAGGAGCTGATTCTGGCTGGCCGCCCACACGCTTACGTGGAAGGCGACATCCGCTTGGCTGAACGCGACCGGTCCGTGGGCCACTTCCGCCTGCATCGCGTCGATGGCCGAACACATCTCGTTGAGCTGCACCTCGGTGCGGCGTTGGGCAGCCAGGGTGCAGGCGGCGCCTTCGAGCATGATGCGAAACTCTACGAGTTCCGACAGGGCGATGGTTTCCAGGCGTACCAAACGGTTGACCGTTTTCGCCAGGATGGCCGGCGAGGCCTGCAGAACCTCGGGCCCGCGCGGGTCGCCGGGGCGCGAGCGTACCAGCCCGGTGCTTTCGAGAACGCGCAAGGCCTCACGAATGGTCGACCGGCTCACTTCGAAAGTCAGCATCAACTCGCGCTCGCTGGGCAGGCGGTCGCCGGGACGCAGCTCCCGTCTGCTGATGGCGCCCTCGATCTGCTCGACGACGCGTTCGTAGGCCTTGACTGTTTTGACGGCGGTAAATGCGGCTGTGTGGGTCATCTGCACTCCCTCGAGGTTGCGACCCAGTGTCAATATCGGGGTCGATCTTGACGATCTGAGATCAACATGTAAAGCTGACTTTGGTACAGAGTGTACTGGTCTGACCATGTGTGTCACCGGTATGGACAGTAGATTTCCGCAGTATTTCTCGCATTATTTCCGGCCGACCTGCGTTAGGCCAGCCGAACCAGAGGGGCACGTTCTAATGAGGGCACACACCCGGCGAAGCATGTTCGCCAGCATTGCCACGATCATGGTCGCGTCCATGGCGCTGGTCGGTTGTTCCAGCGGGTCGACGACCGCCGAGGGGGAGCCGGACACGTCGTTGACCGTTGGTCTGCTGGCCACTCCCGGCAACCTCGACTACACCACCACCGCCGGTGCGGCCATTCCGCAGGCCCTCCTCTACAACGTCTACGAGGGGCTGGTGAAACTCGACAACGACGGAACCATCATTCCCCTGCTCGCCGAGTCGTGGACGGTCAGCGACGACGGGTTGGTCTATGACTTTCTGCTGCACGACGGCGTGACCTTCTCCGACGGTTCGCCGTTCACAGCGGAGAGCGTCAAGTTCAGCCTCGAACGTGTCAAGGACAACTGGACCGCCAACGGACCCGCGTACCTCGACCCGATCGCCAGCATTGAGGTGGTCAGCGATACCGAGGCGCGCATCATCCTGTCGAAGCCGAGCAACAGCTGGCTGTTCAACATGAGCGGTCCGGTCGGCACCATGTTCACCGAATCAGCCCTGGCCGACCTCGCCACCGCTCCGGTCGGTACCGGGCCGTACACGGTCAGCTCGTTCAAAACCGGTGACAGCCTCGTACTCGCCGCCAACGCCGACTATTGGGGCGAGGTCCCGTACATGACCGACGTGACGCTGCGCTATTTCACCGACGCGACCGCGCAGACCAACGCGCTGCTGAGCGGCGACATCAACCTCATCTCGGGCATTTCCCAGTTCCAGCTGGTCGACCAGTTCAAGTCCAACACCGACTTCCAGGTGCTCGAAGGCGCCAGTACCGGTGAGGTCACGCTGTCGATGAACAATGCCAGCGATGCTTTCAGCGACGTTCGAGTGCGGCAGGCGGTCATGTACGCCATCGACCGCCAGGCGGTCATGGACACGGCGAACAGCGGCTACGGTCTGCTGATCGGTTCCATGGTGCCGCCGACCGACCCCTGGTACGACGAGAGCCTGGCCGATCTCTACCCGTACGACCCCGACCAGGCCACCGAACTCCTGGCCGAGGCCGGAGTCAGTGATCTGACCGTCGCCTTCAAGATTCCCAACCTGCCCTACGCCGTGGCTGGCGCCCAGGTGGTCAAGGATCAGCTCGCCAAGGTGGGCATCACCGCCGACGTGACGGTGCTCGAATTTCCGGCGGTCTGGCTCGACGACGTCTTCTCCAGCCACGACTACGACATGTCGCTCATCATGCACAGCGAGCCGCGCGACGTGAACGCCTTCGCCGCCCCCACCTACTACGCGGGCTACGACTCGCCCGCGGTGATGGCCAAATTCGCCGAAGCGGATGCCGCCGACGCGACCACCTACGTCGAACTGATGAAGGAGGCCACGACGACCATGGCCGAGGAAGCCGCCGCCGACTGGCTCTACCTGCAGCCGGCCATCTCCCTCGCCGACGCCGATCTGCTCGGGGTTCCGAAGAACACACCGAGCCTCGCCCTGGATCTGTCGACCATCGCACGATAGGGCTCGTTGCAGCCGGTACGCGTACGGTGGTTGTTCGAGCGCATGGTCCGACACTTGTTCAGTGTCTGGCCAACCGTGAATTAGTCAGAGGAAAGTCCCGTTATGGTTCTTGTGGTTCTGCGTCGCATGGGCGTGTTTGCCACCACGGTCGTCGTGGCCTCAATCGTGACATTCCTGATGCTGTCTATTTTGCCCGGCAACGCCGCACGGATCGCCTTGGGCGTGCAGGCGACCGAAGCGGATGTCGCCGCGCAGGCCACGGCCATGGGACTCGACCGCCCCGCGGTCGTGCGCTACCTGGACTGGTTTGGGCGCGTGCTCATCGGCGATTTCGGTACCTCCACCGTGAGCCGCCAGGCGATCGGCCCCGAAATAACGGATGCCCTCGGCATCACGGTGATCCTCGTGCTCACCAGCGTCGTGCTGGCTCTGCTCTTCGCGATTCCGTTCGGAATCCTGACCGCGGTCAGGCAGCGAAAGCCCGACGGCGCCATCCTGTCTGGCATCAGCCAGATCGGCGTGGCCGTACCCGGATTTTTGGCCGGGATGCTGCTCGTCACGGTCTTCGCCGTGACGTTCCGCTGGCTTCCGGCGGGCGGCTGGGTCGACCCGGGCGAGAACTTCAAAGAATTCCTTGAACACCTGATTCTGCCCGCGATCGCCCTTGGCAGCGTGCAGGGCGCCGTGCTCAGCCGGTATGTGCGCTCCTCGGTGTTGGAAGTCATGCGGGAAGACTTCATCCGCACCGCACGGGCCAAGGGCCTCGGCGCCGGGCGGGCCCTGTTCCGGCACGGACTGCGCAACGCCGCCGTGCCGGTGATGACCGTGCTGGGCCTGCAAATCGCCACCCTGCTGGTCGGCGCCGTCGTGATCGAGCGGGTCTTCAGCATTCCCGGCCTCGGCAGTCTGCTGCTCGACAAGGTGGCCCTGCGTGACCTCCCGGCCGTGCAGGGCATCGTGCTCGTGCTCGTCGTATTCGTGCTGGCCCTGAACTTTCTGGTCGACCTCGCCTTCACGCTGATCGACCCCCGACTCCGGAGCGCCGCATGACCGCGATCAAATCCGAGACCGTGACCCGCCGTCCGGCCGGTCACGGCGGCGGCGCCACGCTCTGGGCCGGCCTCGTGCTCATCGGCCTCGTGCTGTTGGCGGCCGTCGTGTCCGTGTTCTGGACACCGTTCGACCCGGAAGGGGTCTTCTCGGATTCCATCCTTCTGCCGCCTGGCGCGGAACATCTGCTCGGCACCGATAGTTTCGGGCGTGATGTGTTCAGTTCCATCCTGCGCGGTGCCCAGATCTCACTGCTCGTTGGCACCGTCGCGGTCGGGATCGCCGCGGTTCTCGGCGTGCCGTTCGGCATCGTGGCCGGCATGAATCCGGGCCGTCTCGACCAGTTCATGATGCGCGGCAACGACATCTCCCTCGCCTTTCCCGCCCTGCTGCTCGCGATCATTTTCGGTGCCATCTTCGGCGCGGGCACGGTCACGGCCATGGTCGCGCTCGGTATCGGCACGGCACCCGCGTTCGCCCTCATCGCCCGCAGCGGCACCATGCAAATCATGAGCCGCGAATACCTGCAGGCGGCTCGCGCCTCGGGCAAGAGCGGCCTCTTTATCGGCCTGCGGCACGTGCTGCCCAACATCAGTGGCATGCTCATCGTGCAGGCCTCGGTGTCGTTCGGCATCGCGGTGCTCGCCGAGGCCGCACTGTCCTATCTGGGACTTGGAACACCGCCACCCACACCGTCCTGGGGGCGCATGCTGCAGGACGCCCAGGGCTACCTGTTCATCGAGCCGCTGCTCATCGTCTGGCCGGGAATCGCCATCGCCGTCGCGGTACTCGGTTTCAACCTGCTCGGTGATGGCCTCCGCGATCGCTTCGACCCCAGAATGCAGGTGAATCGATGACCGAGAAGCCCACCCTCAGCGTGAAAGACCTGCGGGTCGGTTCCCCCTTCACCGAGCTGCTGCACGGCATCAGCTTCGACATCGCCGCCGGCGAACGGGTCGGCCTGATCGGGGAATCCGGGTCGGGAAAATCGCTCACCGCGACCTCCGTGATGGGACTGCTGCCGGAGACCCTCACGGCCACCGGCACCGTGAGCCTCAACGGAGCTGACGCTGACCTGCTCACTGCCGGTGAACGTCGCCTCAACCAGCTGCGCGGCAACACCATGGCGATGGTGTTCCAGGAGCCGATGACCGCCCTGAACCCGCTCATGCGGGTCGGAGCGCAGGTGGCCGAGATCATGACCGTGCACCACCCTGACCGCGGACGGCGGCAGGCTCGTCAACGCGCCGTCGAACTGCTGGCCCAGGTAAAACTGCCGAACCCCGCTGAGACGGCCCTGGCGTTTCCGCACCAGCTTTCCGGCGGGCAACGCCAGCGCGTCATGCTCGCGATGGCCATGGCCAACGACCCGCAGCTGCTGCTCTGCGACGAACCCACCACGGCCCTCGACGTCACCGTGCAGGCCGAGGTACTCAAACTCATCGGCAACCTGGTCACCGACCGCGGCACCGCGCTGCTGCTGATCACGCACGACATCGCGGTGGTCGCCGAGGTGTGCCAACGGGTGCTCGTCATGTATCAGGGCGACATCGTTGAAGACGGACCGGTCGGTCGCGTGTTGACCGCGCCGCAGCATCCGTATACCCAGAAACTCATCGCGGCCTCCGATCTCTCCTCGGTCGACGACCGTGGCCGGCTGCACACCATGTCGATGCCCGTCATCAGCACCCCGGGCGCGGCACAATCCTCGCCCGGCCCGATTCAAGCGGATGCCGCAGCAGCGCTGACGGTGCCGCCGCACCGCGCCGCCCACCAGCGCCTCGAACCCGACGGCCCACCGGTCATCTTCAACGAGGCCACCGGGGCACCCGCCATCTCGGTGCGCGGCCTCAGCCGGCAGTATCGGCGGCGCGGCGGCGGACTGTTCGCCCCGGCCCCGATCGTGCACGGACTGCGGGAGGTGTCGTTCGACGTGGCCGAGGGTCAGCGGTTCGGCATCGTGGGCGAGTCCGGCTCCGGCAAATCCACCCTCATGCGCATCCTCTGCGCCCTCGACCAGCCTTCCAGCGGCACGGTCAACGTGCTCGGCCAGTCCATCGATGGTGCCTCGGAACGGCAACTGCGCAACTTTCGCAGCCAGGTGCAGATCGTCTTCCAGGACCCGATGGGGTCGCTGGATCCGCGCATGAGAGTGCGCGATATCGTCGCCGAACCCCTGCGCCAGGTCAGCCGTGCCGAGGCCCTGGCCCGGGTCGAAGCCCAGCTCGCCGCGGTCGGGCTCGACGCCGACGTGATGCACCGGCATCCGCACCAGTTCTCCGGCGGCCAACGCCAGCGCATCTCCATTGCACGAGCGCTCATCACGCGGCCGCGCGTGCTCGTGGCGGACGAAGCGGTCAGCGCCCTCGACGTGTCGGTGCGGGCCCAGGTGCTCAACCTGCTCGCCGATCTGGTCGACGAATACCAGCTCACCCTCGTGTTCGTCTCCCACGACCTCGGCGTCATCCGTCACCTCTGCGACACCGTCGCCGTCATCTCCGACGGACGCATCGTCGAGTGCGGGCCCACCGCCAGCGTCTACGACCGCCCCCTGCACCCGTACACGCAGCAACTGGTCAGCGCGACACCGTCGATGCACGAGCTCGCCCGACGCGTCACCTCCTAAAATCCGCACCACCTGACCCATTGGAAGAGGCACCATGACCGAGATCGCGCCCATCGAAAGCCTGCCGGCGACCGAACTCGTCGCACGCTACCGCAGCGGCGACCTCTCACCGGTCGAGGTGACGGTCGCGGTGCTCGAGCGGGCCGAGCGCCTGCAGCCCGAGCTGAACTGCTTCTGGGGTCTCGACCGGGTCGGGGCGCTCGCCGCGGCCGCCGCGAGTGAACATCGCTGGGCGGCCGGAACTCCGCTCGGAACGATCGACGGCGTGCCGACGAGCATCAAGGAAAACGTCGCCGTGCGCGGCTTCAGTCAGCCGTCCGGCACCGCCGCCAAGTTCGATGCACCGGTCGCGACCATGGACGGACCGAGCGCCGCGCGCATCCGGGAGGCCGGCGGTGTCATCTTCGGTGTCACGGTGATGCCCGACTACGGCATGCTCTCGTCCGGCGTCTCGAGCCTGCACGGCGTGACCCGCAGCCCGTGGAACCCGGCCTGGACGGTCGGCGGGTCGAGCGCCGGCGCTGGCGCTGCTGCCGCCGCCGGAATCGGTCCGCTGCACGTCGGCTCGGACATCGGCGGCTCGCTGAGGCTGCCGGCCACCTGGCTCGGGCTCGTCACGTTGAAGCCGAGTTTCGGCCGCGTCGCCGTCGACCCGCCCTACATGGGCCGGGTCGCCGGACCACTCACCAGAACAGTGGATGACGCGGCCCTGTTCCTGGGAGTGCTCACCCGGCCAGACTCGCGCGACTACACCGGCCTCGGCGAGCAGAACCTGGATTGGACCGACGTGCACTGCGGCGAATCGGGCGTGGCTGGATTGAAAGTAGGCTTTCACCTCGCGGGCGGGGCAGGCCTCGCGACCGACCCGGAGGTGGCGGCATCCGTTCTGCGGGCGGTGGAACTCTTTGCGGCGGGAGGCGCGATCGTCGAAGAGATCGCCCCTCCGATGACAGAGAAATACCTCGCCGACCTGGACCTGTTCCTGCGGGTGCGCTCCCTCGCCGACTATGAGGTGCTCGAACCGGCCAGGCAGGCGATGGTGCTGGACTTCATTCGGGACTGGGTGCTGGCCGGGTCGGGGGTGTCGGGCACCGAGGTGCTGCGCTGCTATCAGAGTATTCAGGACCTGCGTAAGGCGACCGTCGCGACGACCGCCCCCTACGATGTGGTGCTGTCGCCGGTGTCGCCGGTCGCAGCGTTTCCGGCGGAATGGCCGATGCCGACCAACGACCCGGCCACCTCGCTTGATCACATCGCGTTCACCGCGCCGTACAACTTTTCGGAGCAGCCAGCCAGCTCGGTGAACTGCGGGTTCACCGCCGACGGACGTCCGATCGGGCTGCACATCGCCGGTCGCCGCTTTGAAGACCTCACCGTGATGCGCGCCACGCACTGGTACGAGCAGGCGCGGCCAGCACAGGCCGAGCCGGTCTGGCCCTTTCACACCGTGGGCCAGCTGGCGCGCTGACCGCCTCGGTGGCTAGGAGTTCGGCGGGTCGAACCGGCCGTCGACGGCCGTCCAGCCACCGTCGACGGTGAGCACCGAGCCGGTGACGAACCGGGACGCGTCCGAGGCGAGGTAGACCACGGCACCGGCGAGTTCGCTCGGTGTCGACCAACGGCCGAGCGCGCTCTTGGCGGCATAGGCGTTGTACCATTCGGGATCGTTCTTGATCTGGGCCGTCAACGGGGTTTCGACAACGCCGGGGGAGATAGCGTTCACCCGTACCCCGGCCGGCCCGTATTCGGCGGCGGCCGTGCGCAACAGTTGCACCAGTCCGGCCTTGGTTGCGGCGTAGACCCCCTGGCCGGGCTCGACCGTGACCGCCCGAATCGACGCGAAGCCGATGATGCTGCCGCAGCCGTTGGCCGCCATGTTCGGCGCGAAAGCCTGGATGAGTACGAAGGCGGCGCGAAGGTTGAGATTCACGACGCGATCGAACTCGTCGAGCGTGTAGTCCGCGATGCGCTTGCGCACATTGGTGGCGGCCGTGAAGACGAGAGCGGTCAGATCGGTCAGGTCGCGGGCAACGGCACGCACGGCGTCCTGGTCGAGAACGTCGAGTTGCAGCGAGCTGGCTCCGGCACCGAGCTGCGCCGCGGTGGCCGCAGCGCTCGGGGCATCCCGGTCGGCGCAGATGACCGTGGCGCCGTGGGCGTGCAGGGCCAGGGCACTCTCCCGGCCGATGCCGCTGCCGGCCCCGATCACAAGCACGCGGCGACCGGAGAACTGGAACAGTTGGGTGTAGTCCACGGTATTTCCTTCTGAATGAGTCACGGGCGGATCATGGCCATGCGGGTCACGGTGAACTCTTCGATGGCGAACCGCGGCCCTTCCCGGCCGGTGCCGGAGTCCTTGACGCCGCCGTAGGGCATGATGTCGGAGCGAAAGCCGGGAATCTCGTTGACCACGACGCCGCCGACATCCAGCTCGTTGATGGCGCGAAAGGCGCGTTGCAGTGAACCGGTGAAGATGGCGGCCTGCAGACCGTAGCGTGAGCGGTTGACCAGCTCGATGGCTGAACCCAGGTCGGAGATGCGCTGCAGCACGACGACCGGTCCAAAGATCTCCTCGCACCAGGCCAATGCCTCGTACGGAACATCCGTCAGCACGGTCGGGGCGATGCTGCGGCCGATCCGGTGGCCGCCGGCCAGTACCCGGGCCCCGCTTGCCCGGGCGGCGGTGATCCAGGCCAGGATGCGCTCGGCCCCGGCCTCGTTGATGACCGGCGCTACGCGCGTGCTCTCGTCGCGGGGGTCACCGACGAGCACCTCGGGGAGGCGGGCGAGCAGCATCCGCTCGAATTCGTCGGCGATCGAATCGTGCACCAGAATGCGCTGCACCGAGATGCAGGCCTGACCGTTGGCATAGAAGCCGCCGCGAATCACCGCGTCGACCGCCTTCTCCACGTCGGCGTCGCACGCCACGATCAGTGCGGTGTTGGCGCCGAGTTCGAGCACGACCTTGCGTGGGGCGGCGTCGCGGGCAATCTGGTGTCCGACGGCGGCAGAGCCGGTGAATGAAACGACAGCCACCCGCGGATCGCGCACCAGCGCTTCGCCGACGGCGATTCCGCCAGTGACGAGTTGAACGGCAGCGGTCGACACTCCGTGGTCGCGCAGCACCCCGCGAATGAGGTCGACCACCCACAGTGTGGTCAGAGGGGTGTTCGGGGCCGGTTTGATGATGATCGGACAACCCGCCGCAAGAGCGGGAGCGAGCTTGTGGCTGGCCAGCAAAAAGGGGTAGTTGAAGCCGGTAATGCCCACAACGATTCCGGCCGGCCGTCGCGTCCAGTAGCCAATCATTCCCACACCGCTGGGCTGCAGGTCGAGCGGAACGGTTTCACCGTGCAGGTGGGCGACCTCCTCGGCGCTCGCCGACCAGGTGGTGAGGGCGCGAGCGACCTCGGTGCGGCAGTCCACGAGCGGCTTGCCGGTCTCCAGCACGAGCAGCTGCTCGAATTCGCCGGTTCGCTCGGCGAGGGCGTCGTGAATGCCGATGAGCAGGGCACGACGGATGCCCGCGCTCAGCCCGGCCAGTTCCGCGCGTACCGAAGCTGCCGCGTCCACCGCGAGCACGGCCTGCGCCCCCGTGCCGACCGGGGCTGACGCGACGGGGGAGCCGTCGAAGGGAAACACGATCTCCTGCTGCTCGGAGCAGTCCAGCCAGCGCTCGCCGATGGGGAGCCCGGCCGGGTAGGGGATCGGAAACGGAATCACGGGGCTGCCTTCTGTTGAGAGGTGCTGCTACCAAGAGATGCTGGCATTTCTACTGGTCTGACCAGTAACCTAACTAGAGTATCGAGTGGCGATCATCAGGTCAATCATCTGTAGCGGCACTCATCCATTCATGAGGGAGAGCCAATGACGAGCACAGCGAGAGTTCACCGGCTGGCCGTGATCCGCGGTGACGGAATCGGCCCCGAGGTTATCGATGCCTCACTCGAGGTGCTCGGCGCAGCGCAATCGGCATTCGGTTTTCGCGCCGAACTCACCCAGATTTCAGCCGGTGCCCGGCACTACCTGGCCACCGGCGAACTCTGGACGCCCGCCCTTCAGGCCCAGCTTCGAAACCACGACGCCATTCTGTTCGGTGCGATGGGTGACCCGGCCGTCGCGCCGGGCATTCTGGAACGAGGCTTTATTCTCGAGATGCGACGCAGCTTTCAGCAGGCGGTGAACCTGCGACCGGTCAAGTTGTATCCCGGCGTGACCACGCCCATCGCCGGCCTCACGCCGGAACGTTGCGACATTGTCATCGTTCGGGAGAACACCGAGGGATCCTACGTCGGGCGGGGATCGACGGTGCATGCCGGTACACCGCACGCGGTCGCCGTGCAGGAATCGGTCAATACCCGCATGGGCGTGGAGCGGGTGGTCGAGTTCGCGTTTCGTCTCGCCGAACGACGCGGCGGAACCCTGACCCTGTGCCACAAGAAGAACATCCTGATCGAAGCAGGCACCCTCTGGCAGTCGACGGTCGACGACGTGAGTGCGCGTTTCCCGGCCGTTCCGGTGGACTACGTGCACGTCGACGCCCTGTGTTTCTACCTGCCGACGACTCCGGAACGCTTTAACGTGATCGTGACCGACAACCTCTTCGGCGACATCATCACTGACCTGGGAGCGGCCATCCAGGGTGGTCTCGGAGTCGCCGCGAGCGCCAACCTAAACCTCGACGGTTCTGGCCCGAGCATGTTCGAGGCCATCCACGGCTCTGCTCCCGACATCGCTGGCCGGGGCTGGGCCAACCCGATCGGGGCGGTGCTCTCGACTGCTATGTGCCTGGCCCACCTCGGCGAGACCGACGCGGCTCGAGCCATTGAAGCGGCCGCCGTGCACATTCTGGCCCAGTTGCCGGCGATGGCCGGACCCGCGATGGGGCTTTCGACCGAGGAATTAGGCCGCGAGATCGCGAGGCTTGTGCAGAGCGGTGCGCCCGTGCCCGTCGTCCCCGGTCACTCCGTCATGGACGACCTTGCTGCACTGCGCCGAGCGGATGAACTCGCCGCACCTGCTGACGGCACCGGATCACGGCCGGCGGCCTGTAACCTTGAACAGTCCCGCCCCCGTAGCTCAGTGGATAGAGCACCGGCCTTCTAATCCGATTGTCGTAGGTTCGATTCCTACCGGGGGCACCACATAAACACCGGGATGCAAGGCAATCTGCCCCACGCTCGCAGTAGCCACTACAGCCAATACGTTAGCCATACCCTCCGAGCGACTGCAGAACTCGGCGGGGAGCCGATCGGGCCGGCACCGACTCCAGTACAGATTTAAGCGGATGCCACCGCAAGCGTGAAACGTACCGGTATTGAATCCGCCAGTTAGGGTAGCGCCGACGACGACTCCGGCAAGTGCCATTACCTGTGGGTCCATAGTCGGAACGATATCTCAATCGAAGGAGGTCGCACTGGGTTTCGCGCACGGGTACAGACTGCCGGGGCTCAGGCGGCGAGTAGGCGCGTGTGCACCTTGCAGACCATCTTTCGGTGTCGGATGAGGCAGGCTAACCTACCCACAATCGGAAACGTGACTTCACTCAACTGTCCCGCGTTGTTGTCGTCGTGATGTGGTGGGATTGGGTATATGTTGACTTGGATTGAAAAGGCCTACGCGCCGGAATTGATTCGCGCAGTGGGTGTCGTGGTGATGACGGCGGCATGGGTAGAGGATCTCGCCGGTGAACTCGTACAGCTCAGCGGTTACTTGAAAAGCGATGATCCGAACAAGCCCGTCAAGGGCTGGGCGGCGACAGGTGAGCAACTGGCTGCGGCTTTGGAGAGTGTCGCTGGCGAGGAGTTAGCAAACCGCTTGCGGCGGGCCCAGGTCCTCCGGCACAAGGTAGTGCACGGCATCTTCCTCGATCTCGGCGGCCTTCCTGACGAACACTCTGGCTGGGCCTCTATAAAGCGGAACCTCTCGAAGAACGACCCGCCCTCGGTGGAGTTCGCTACCTGGAAAACTGGGGGCTTGGACACGCTGATTCAGGAGTTTGCGGCGATTGAGGACATCCTTGACGACGAGATTAGTTACGCCATGGGACTCAAGGAGCGCGCTACTCCAAAGGAGCGAAGCTAGGACCCCAGTACGGTGCGGTTCCACCCAGTCAGAAGTTTCGTACTCCCCGTTCGCTTCGACTCTGCACAGTCTCTGTCGCGGCGCGGCAGCGCCCCGGCTGGCAGGGGTTGGGCGTGTCGGCATGGGCGGCTGTGAGCGCTCGCTGAGCGGCCAAATGGCCATCTGCCTGCCCGCACGGTACGCCAGCCAACCCAACGCGGCAGCGGGTCGCGGGGCGGTGCACCGCGACGGGCACGCCGTGGTCCGCTAACACCGTCGCGAAGGTGCAGAAGCGCCTCGGTGCCATCAACCGCGCCAAGGAAACCGAAGCGCCGCTCGCCACCTGACACGCGAACCACCCGCCCAACGCACCTCGTAGGGGAGCAACCCGATGGCCTCTGCCGTATGACGCTTTTTGGTGCACTGCTACTCTCCCTCACGCCCCTACTGGCCTTCTGGCCGTCCATTGGCAGCGTTGACGAGTTGGTCACCAGATTCGGGTTCTTCGGAATGGGTGTGGCACTCGTTGCGTTCGTCGGTCATACGTTGTCTTTGCCCGCTTTCCACGAGCACAAGATCGGACTCACGTCCTCGATTCGTGGGGTAGGACTCTCCGGTGGAACGCGTCGTTGACCGCGCTCCTGGGGCTGGTCTTCACCGTCCTCATCATCCCGGGCGTCATTGCGGCAGCCTGACTCCTTGTCAACTTGTGCGGGGCGCAGCGCCAAGGGGTCTCACTACGGGGACCGCCGCGGTGTGGTCGGCTAACACCGTCGCCAGGGTGCAGAAGTGTGTCTCGAGCGTCGACCTCGCCAAGAAATCTGCGGTGAGCTGCACCTAACAGATCAAGCACCCCATGTCCAAGTACATCCCCGGCGCGGGCTTGGGCGTTCCAACACAGCCCGTGGACTTCCCGGCCTTTCGCGAGTTTCGTCTCGCCGTCCTGGACTGATGGACTCGATCTTGACGATATGGTTCGATTACGCTGTTCAAAGGGGAAATCACATGGTGCCAATCAAGACTTCGGTCGAGGACATTCAGAAGCTACTGGGTTATCTAAACAAGCAGGTCGGATGGGTCGAGAGCACGAAGGTTGAGAAGGCGCTCGGGTCCCAGGACGACCGCAAGTTGGGTGCGATGGTCGAGTTCGGCCTCATCGTCCGCGACGGCGGGAACCTTCGCGCGACAGACCGAGGTCGTCTCTTCAATACTGACCCGGGCGCAGCTCTGCGGGAAGTGATCAGCTCGGTAGAGCTCTACAGCGCGACTCTGGAGTGGGTCCACTATGGCAAGCGCGCCGAGGCGACTGCGGCCGAAGTCGGCCAGTACTGGGAATCGTCTCACTCGGACTCGCTCGGCGGGCTGAAAGGGTCCACTCTCAAGGACGGTGCCGTCACGTTTGGCCGCGTCATTGGGGGTGCAGGTCTTGGAACATTCCTCGTTGGCCGTAGCGGTAAGGAGACACGCACGACGTTCGATCTCGCCGCGGTGGACTTGCTCGTGAACGGCGCTCCTCCCACCGAAGACGAAGCGACGCTGGACGTTGATGCAGTCGATACGCCCGAGACGCCGGCGACTCCCGAGCCTGCAATGCCCGTTGCACCCGTAACCATAGCCACGCAGAGCCTGCCCGTTCCCGCCGCGCCGCCAACGGTTACGGTCGCGACTAGTCCCAGCGTTCACATCAACGTCGAGATTCACATCGCTGCGGACGCGACGGCCGACACCGTCCGCGAGATCTTCAAGAACATGGCCCGGTACGTCCTCGACAAGCACATTGCAGATGATGCTGCTTGAGGATTGGGCACCCGACCTCGATCGGCTGAGGAAGTTCCAGCAGGCGTACAGACTCCCCGTTTCTGACATCGCTCACCAAGCACCCGCACAGGCCCTTCACTCGCTCCGCGACGCGGCGCGGCGCGCTCCAGCCAACTACCGGCAGTACCTGGAAGAGGCGATCAACTGCTACGAGGCCAACGCGTATCGAGGCGCAGTTCTAATGGTTTGGGCCGCGACGATCGAGCATTTGTACTCGGTCATCGACGGGCATCAGTTGGGTTTCAAGCTGATGCAGGCAGAGAACTTGAAGCGTTTCGAGAAGTCGAGCGGGTACCGGAGGATAAGCAAGAAGAACGATTTGTTGCATCTAAACGACGGCAACTTCATTCAGCTGTGCGAAGACGCGGGCGTATTCAATAAGAACGCGCGGAGCGTCCTGGACGATGCGTTGAAGACCCGTAATCGGTGTGGTCATCCGACTGGCTACACGGTGGGTCGCGAGGAAGTCGTGATTTTTATCGAACGGCTGATCAATAACGTCATAAGTGGCGCGATGATCGACTGGGACTGAAAATCGTGCCGATACGATCGTAGAGTGCCCCTCTCTCGCCGCGAACGTTTCAGCCTCAAGAGCCAGATAGTCGAAGTGCTCGATAACGACAAAGACTGGGACTACCGTCGAGTCAATTTGCTACTGATCGAGTACGGCTGCGAGCCACTCGGCGGATACAACAACGAAAACTTCGCCTTCGAGGACAGCATCAAGAATGCTGCCGATGCTGACCTGCTGGAGATCTTTTCCATCATCACGGGCGTCGAGCCCGCAGTGGCGCAGGGGCAGATTGAAGACGCAGAATCATCGATCTGGAGTAGTGGATACGTGCGAGTATTTCTCTCTCACTCTGCCCATCACAAACAATTCATCGGACAGGTAGCCGACGAGCTAGCGGTGTCGGGGATCCATGCGTTCGTGGCGCACGACACGATGGAGTACGAGCAGCCCTGGCAGGACCAGATCGAGAGCGGCCTTCGGACCATGCAGGCGTTCGTTGCCCTCGTTCATCCCGAGTTCCTCACGAGCCCCTGGTGCCAGCAGGAAGTCGGCTGGGCGCTTGGACGCGGCGTTCCTAGATACGTGATCCGATACCCAGTTGATCCGGCGGGGTTCATCGGTCGCACCCAATGGCCGCAGGGGAACGACTTGAGCGCCCGCCAAGTGGCGGCCCTCATACTCGGTTGGGTTAGCAGGATCCCCGAATTCTCCGACCAGATCGTAGAGGGGCTTCTCGCCGCGCTGAGCGCTTCGCAAAACTACATCGATGCCGGGGCCACCGCTCGCCGCCTCGCGACGATAGACACATTGACCACTCACCAATGGACGAAACTCGCCGAGATATATCACTCCAATGATCAGGTCGGTCGTGCTGGTGTCGTCGGACAGGCCCTTACGCCGTATTACCGAAGCCACGGTCAGGCTTGGCCACCAGCTCAGCCCACCCAGCCCGATCCGTTCTAAGTCGGAGGGGATTCCTCAGACCCGTTGCTTGCGAGGGAAAAGCCGGTGTCTGCAAGGAACCGAAGCGGCGCTCGCCGCCTGATCTCGCCCCTCCAGCGCACCTGTACCGTGTCCGGGTCGAACGACTTGCCGCTGCCGATGGGCAGGATGGTCACTGTGACCAGAGCGGTCAGCACGGCACGCTTGCTGTCCATGCTGAGTGCGGCCCATACCTCGGCAGCGGCGCCACCCACCAATTCGGCAGGTAAGGCAGCCTCAACGGCAACGGCAACGGCAACGGCAACGGCAACGGCAACGGCAACGGCAACGGCAACGGCAACGGCAACGGCAACGGCAGCGGCAGCCTGAGCGCGTCGTTATGGAGAAAGTCGGAGAGGCTGAGTATTTGAGGGTTTGGGGGCCGTCCAATTTTGCCTTCGGGGGCCGCTGGTATTGCCGGGGGCCGCTGGTATTGCCGGGGGCTGCCGGGCTGCCGGGCTGCCGCGCGGTCGGGGGCCAGTGACCCTCGACCAGCGCGACAGGTTTAGACCGCGACCAGGCTGGCGGTGTGTTCTCGCATGTTGTGGCCGCCGGTCTCGACCCAGATGGTGTTGTGCACGATGCGGTCCATGATCGCGTCTGGGTGGACCCCGGAACCGAGGCGCTGGTGCCAATCTCGTTGGGCGTATTGGGTGCAGAACACCGTTGACGCTTGGTCGTAGCGTCGCTCGAGGAGTTCCAAGAGCATGCTGCGGGTGCTCTCGTCGGGTTCGTCGAGGAGCCATTCATCGATCACGAGGAGCGTGAACGCGGTGTACTTGTTCAGAAACTTTGTCGTCCCGGCGGGTTTATCGCGGGCCAGCTGCCAGGCCTCTTCGAGCTCCGGCATCCGAATGTAGTGCGCCCGCACCCGGTGCAGGCACGCGGCCTTCGCTAACGCGCACCCCAGATACGACTTCCCCGACCCGGTGAAGCCCTGGAACACGACGTTCTGCTGCCGGTCGATGAACGAGCACGTGCCGAGTCTAGCGATCACAGACCGGTCAAGGCCGCGTTCCTCGACCAGGTCCAGCCGCCGCAGGTCAGCGTTCGGATATCGCAAGTTCGCCCGCCGAATTAGCCCCTCGACCTTGGTTTGGGTGAAGGAAGCATGGGCGTCATCGACGGCAAGTTTGATTTTTTCCTCGAACGCCAAGCCGAGGGTCAGGGTGTCGTCTTGGGCGTCGAACGCGTCCAGCAGGGTGGCCACGCCCATCTCACGGAGCTTGCGTTTGGTCTCGATATCGATCCGGCTCATCGTGCGCCTCCGGCGTAGTAGTCGGCGCCGCGGACATATCCGCCAGATTCAGGTTCGGTCGGTTCGAAGCGCGGGATCCTGCGGGTGCTTGCTTTGTCTTGTCCGGTCTCTAGGATCGGCCGCAAGTGCGCATATCGGGGTGACCGGACACGGCCTTCGAGGGCGATCTGGCACGCTTTTTCAACTCTCTCGCTGGAGTAGCGGCGGCTCAGCCGCAGCGCTGCCAGAGCGGCATCGAAGCCCTGCTCCTCCACGGGCACCGCCTCGAAGATCCTGTTGACCACGGTCACCATGTTCGGGCCGATGCGCGTCGCCCAGGCCCGGATCCTGACGGCGTCCCACTCGCGATACTTCTCGCCCTGAGGTTGGTCGGCATCGTTGGTCCGGTATTCGTTGATGACATGCTCCGGGAACAAGAGATGGCTGGTGAGGCGCTCGTGATTGCGATAAATCTCCAGTACTTGGGTGGTGATGCGCAGATCGACGCCCTGCCCGATGTGCGCGTAGGGGGCGGAGTAGAAATTCTTCTCCCAGACCACATGCCCGTTCTTTTGAACCCGGCGCCCCATGACCCACCTGCTGATCTCGTAGGGAGCCGACGGCAGCGGCCGCAGCAGTGCCTTCTCCTTGGCTTGGAACACGCTGAGTCGGGAGCCAGCGCGTTTCTGGAACGGTTCCCGGTTATAGGCATCCATGCGCTCCCGGATCGCGACCCGCAACTCGGAGAGGGTTCCGAAGCTTCGATTGCGCAGGCCAGCGATCACCCAGGTGGCCACGTGAGAGACCGTGTTCTCGACGCTGGCTTTGTCCTTCGGGCGACGAATTCTGCCAGGGAGCACCGCCGCTGAGTAATGCGCAGCGAGCTCCCGGTAAGCGTCGTTCAACACGATCTCGCCCTCGCGCGGGTGCTTGATCACCCCGGTCTTGAGGTTGTCGGGCACGATCCGGGGAACCGATCCGCCGAACCACTCAAACATCCCCACATTGGCCAGCAGCCAGGTGTCTTGGCGCATATCCAGAGCCGGCTCGACGAACGCATACCTCGAAAACGGCAGACACGCCACGAACAAATACACCCGAGACGTCTCTCCCATCACCGGGTCGATGAGCTGCATCGTCGGCCCCGACCAGTCGACTTCGATCGTCTGCCCAGCCTTATGACCGACCCGGGACGCCGCTCCCGTGATAAACGTATGCGCTGCATATGCCTTACAAAATCGGTCGTAACCCATCGACGGCTGCTTCTTCACAGCGCACCCGTTGACGTACTCGCCATGGAGCAGCTTCAGCGTCACCCCGACCTTGGCGAGCTCTTTGTGCACCCCTTCCCAGTCGGCCTGCACGAATACACTTTCATGCTCGCCGCGACCCGGGAACAGCAACGCATACACCTCAGCATCGCTGCGGCCAACGTGACCGTCACGGCCGACGCCGGCCTTGTCGGCGGCGTCAAACACCGCCAGCACACTCTTGCGCGACAGGCCCTCCGCGAGTGCGATCGCGCGCCCGGTCATGCCCTCGGCGCGGAGTTCGAGCACTCGTTTCGCTTTGATCCTTCGTACCATTGCTAATTACTCCTTCCGCTGCGCGCCAATACACGCAGCGGAAGGAGCTAAGCAGATGGCCCCTAACGGAAATATTCGACGGCCCCCGAAGACGCTACGCACCGCTTGGGTCAGTGGCCCCGAAGGTCAATAGCGCTGGCCCCCAGGAGAGCGAATATTCAACATGGGCGAAATACAACCTGGGCAACGCGAAGGTTTCAGATCAAACCGCTCGGGCTGGGTGAGTGCATCCATGGTCGTCCTCGGCGCTGTGGCAGCCGTCATCGGACTCGTTCTCCTTTTGGTGCCGAGCGGCCAAGCGAGCTTCGGATGGTTCGCCTACGCGCCGCTGAGCAATACGACATTCTTCCCGCCCTTCGTGCAGCTCTCGCCCCACAGCCAGATCGGGAGCGCCCGATCCTGGGAATGCGGGCACCTAACATTTGCCGCTGCTTCGCCGCAAGGGGAACGGCTATCGGACATGTCAAAGCGTCATGGGGCGTCCGGCATGGTCCAATCGGGTGCTATGTCGAGTGCTTCGCGGATGAGGAAATACCGCTTGCGTTTACGAATCTCGTAGTCGTCGTCTCCCCAGTAGCCGTCTGTCGTCCGAAGGAGCCCGAAATGCTCTAGTTCCCGGGTCGCGCTCGTCCAGGTGTCATCTGAGAGACCGTATTGCTTCTTGCGGTGGCCATCCATCCACTCCCCATCGGGATGCTTGGAGCCGCCGTTGAGTTCGAGAAGGGCCATTAGTACGGCGATGGCTCTTCCGCTGAGGCGGAGTATCCAAGCGTTCGTCCACAGGGTAAACGGCACACCGACCCATCGAGCGCCGTTGCCCTCCCAGCCGTCGCCTGAGCCGTCGGGGTGGAGCAAGAGAAGGCCAGCCTTGCCGTCGGGTAGGAGAGTCGAAGTGATGAGCTTCTTCTCCTGTAGCCACTTCTTCGCGTCGTTTGCTCGACGCGGACCGGTATCTGGCGGCAGGTTGAGCCAGCGCGCCAAGGATTGGGTTGGCCGATCTGGAAGCGTGTATGGAGCCTTCGCCGCCTGCATTACGAGCGTCATGTGCATCTTTAGGCGCAGCTCGTGCGATTGCACGAGCCACGCAGCGGTCGGCGTGATGTCGCCTCGCTTGACGTAGGTGATTGGGAAGTTGACGCTGCTGACGCGCTTAGACCTGTCGGTCGCGCGTGCGAGTGCCACGAGGGCTTCTGAGGGGACGTACATGGGTGCTCCAAGGAAGAAGTTGACGACCTCAGCGGAGAGACGTGGGGTCCGGGGGTACATGGGGATACTTGGGGTACCAGAGATACTTCCTTTTAAGATACCGCTGGAATCGCATTCTGTCTGCGGTGAGGCCGTCGTAATGCCCCAGGAAAACGGTCTCCGACCCTGCCCAAGGTGCCGATACCCTCCGGTTAGCCCGTGGGCTGCTTCAGTTGCTGTTCGGGTGTTTCTAGGCGACTCTGTTCTCAGAGCCAGATGCTCCCTCGTCCGCCAAGACCAAAGGGGGGGATCTCGAAGAGAAGGGAGGACCCGATGAATACAGGCTTCCGCATCACTGTCAAAATGACTGTATCTGGAATCACCATCACAATCGAGCCCTGGTAGCTCAGGAGGGGGCGGGGTCTAGACCGCGCCCCCTCTCCGCGCGATTCGCTGAGGACTAGCGCCAAGGCATCCTCTTGGTCGAATCGCGTCCCGTAGGACGATCGTCTAACGGGCACCTCGACCGCCGGCCAGCAGCAGGCCGTGCTCTACGCGGATGCACTCGAGCAGCAGTTCGGGCAGCGCCCGGTGATCTTCTACACCAACGGCTTCGATCAATGGATGCGGGACGACCAGCAGTATCCGGCCCGCCAGGTCGCTGGGTTCTACACCAGGGACCAGCTGGCGCTGCTGATCCAGCGGCGGTCGTCACGGCGGGCGCTGGTGACCTCCGACATCAACGCTGACATTGCCGGCCGGGCCTACCAGGTGCAGGCGATCACGAAGATCGCGGAGAGCTTCGAGTCCCGGCGCGAGCGCAAGGCCCTGCTGGTGATGGCCACGGGCAGCGGTAAGACGCACACGGTGATTGCGCTCGCAGATTTGCTGATGCGCGCGAACTGGGCCAAGCGGGTGCTGTTTCTCGCGGATCGCATCGCGTTGGTGCGCCAGGCGACGAATGCGTTCAAACAGTTTCTCCCGGGCACGACGGCGATCAACCTGCTGAACGAGAAGGACGACAACGCGCGTGTGTACATCTCCACCTACGGCGCGATCATGGGACTGATCAATGAAGGCTCGGATGCGCTGCGGCGGTTCGGCCCGGATATTTCGATCTGATCGAGTCCGACGAGGCGCACCGGTCGGTGTACCAGAAGTACGGCGAGATCTTTGAGTACTTCGACTCGCTGCTGGTGGGGCTCACGGCCACGCCGAAAGACGAAGTCGACCACAACACCTACGGTCTGTTCAACCTTGAAGACGGGTGCCGGCTGACTCGTACGATCTCGGGCAGGCGATCGCCGACAAATATCTGGTGCCGCCCATAGGCCGGCCGATTTCTCTCGGTTTCATGACCTGCGGCATCCGCTATGTCGATCTGAGCCAGGCAGAGAAAGACCAGTGGGACCTCTTGGACTGGGAAGACGGGCTCGTTCCCGACGAGATCGACGCTGCGGCCGTATATAAAAGGCTGTTCAACGCCGACACCGTCGACACGGTGCTCGAAGTGCTCATGAACGAGGGACTCAAAGTGGCCGGCGGTGACCGCCTCGGCAAGACCATCGTGTTTGCGAAGAATAGCGCCCACGCGGAGTTCATCGCGGAACGGTTCGACTTGAATTACCCGGAGTATCTGGGCAATTTCGCCCGGGTGATCACCTACAAAGTCGAGCACTCGCAAGACCTGATCGAAAAGTTTTCCGCCGCTGAGAAGTCGCCGCACATCGCGATCTCGGTCGACGTGCTCGACACCGGCATCGACGTGCCCGAGGTCGTGAACCTGGTCTTCTTCAAGCCGGTGTTCTCCAAGACCAAGTACTGGCAGATGATCGGACGCGGCACACGCCGTCGACCCGACCTGTACGGACCGGGCGCGGATAAGGAAAACTTCAAGATTTTCGACGTCTGTGGCAACATCGACTTCTGTAACCAGGACTTTCCGGAGAGCGGGTCGACGGCAACTCAGCCGCTGCGGCAGCGCGTCTTTAAGGGCAGGGTCGGTCTGCTGGCCACCATCGACCGGCTGGGTGCGCCGAGTCCGGCCGAGGCGGTTTTGCGCGCGTCACGGACTGGAAGGCTACACGGCGTCGTCGCCGGCATGAACCGCAACAACTTTCTCGTACGTCGGCATTTGCGCAATGTAGAGCGATTCGCAGAAACCTCCGTATGGAACGCTGGGTCGACGGTCGACGGCCGACCCCGAGGACGCGGCAGAGAGCCTGTCGAATCTGCCGTCTGCGGTTGACGTCGAGGACACCGATGAAGATGCAAAACGCTTCGATCTACTCGCCCTGCGAGCTTAACTCGGCACGGTCGACCCTGACCCGGTCTACGTGGCAACTCTTGCCGCTACGAGGGGGCGCATTCAACAGATCGCCCTGGCGCTGGGTGAGATGCGCGACGTGCCGGGTGTGCAGGCCAACCGCGAACTGATCGATGCCGTCTCTGGCGACGCGTGGTGGGATGGTGTGACCCTCAGCCTGCTCGAGCTGAGGCGCTTGCGGCTCCGCGTACTCGTACGGTTGCTCGACAGCTCCCACCAAGCGATCGTGTACACCGACTTCGAAGACACCCTCGGCGAATTCGAGGCGATCGAGCCACGGATCGTGACACCGGGCGTGGACCGGGACCGCTTTCACGAAAAACTCCTCGCGTTCCTGCGCGAACATCAGGACCAGGTCGTGCTGCACAAGCTGCGGATGGGGCGTTAGCTCAAGGAGCTCGACCTGACCGAACTCGAACGCATTCTCATGGGGACCGGAAGCTTCTCGGCGGCGGAGATAGCGGAAATGGACCGTTCGGCGGCGACGCAGGCCTTAGGCGTCGGTGACGCAGCGCTGACCGGAAATCAGCTTGCTTTCGTGAATCTGATCATCGATCAGCTGACCCAGCGCGGTGCGGTGCCGACCCGGTTGCTTTATAAGCGCCGTTCACGGATTTCGCTCCCACGGGCCCGGACGAGCTGTTTTCAGATGCGCAGGTAACGCAATTGGTAAGAGTCTTGGCCGGGGTCGCGGCGACGGCGGAGGCATCGTGATGGTGGCGTTGAGAAGCACATGACGGAGGGTCCCTTAGATTGCGACCGGAGTGCAAAAAGGAGGGCACAATCCGCGACTCTCTATTTGTAATATTTTTCTAGCTCATCTTCCAAGGTGCTCTGAGCGGCCATCCAAGGGGCACTTCCCCCGCCGTCCGCTTCTAGCGTGCACGTGGACAGCGCATCATCCAAAGGTTGCATCCCTGCGATCAGAGTCATGACAGTTGCAGGTGCAAAGAGTGCATCCGTAACTTTGCGCTCGTCAGGAGCGCAAAACATCCACTCGTTCGAGCCGTTATCGCGCATGTCGGAACCGGCAGGTATGTTTCCCTTGGAGCTGGGCGCACCGAAGAGATACACCCGAGTCGTATCGGCATCTCGGTCGAAGAGAGTTCCCCAGTCATAGGCTGCATTCTGCGACGAGTGATTCAACAGGGTGCGATAATCCCGAGCTTGCGCAAGCGTGGGGGCGATCTCTGCACCAAACGGAATGTCTTTGGCCGTTGCAATCCATTTGATGAATTTATCGTTGGACCTGACAGGAACGCCCTGCCAGAGGCCAACTATCCGCCCTAGGAATGATGCAAGGTCAGAAATCGTGACGTATACGTCATTGAAGAAGTCAAGGGAATGGCGGAACAACATGGCTTGTTGTCTAGGGCTAGGAGTGCTGTGGCCAAAAAGACTGACTGGCATGAGCTGTCGAAGTTTGAGGATATCGTCGCGCCGTTCAATTAGGCGTTGTAAAGATTCTTCGTATTTCCTGGCGGCAAGTCGTTGCCCAGAATTTAAATCGCTGTGCTCCGCATGATGCATGTAGTAGGCGACTTGTTTTGAACTAACCTGAACTTGTGGAAACAATGAGGGACTCCATTCTATCAATCAGCGTCACTGCAATCGGTGGTGCCTCGTGTCATTCGGGACACTGTACCGGAAATTAGTTCAGCCAGTGCATATCGAGGATGCCACGAACTGCTTCTCCTTGCGCGGGCATTAAAAATGCATAGGTGTTCCGCGAGTCGCCGTGGAACCTAGGCTAATGATATGTCCAATATCAAAGTAAACGTTGACTTCCGATTGTGGGCCAACAATGCAGATCGTTTCGTGCATCTGCAGGTCGAGGGGGAGTCGCACTCGCCTTTTGTGGACGCCTTGGCTGATGCCGCACTATTGTCCGGTGCTGCTGGTATTGAAAACGGCCTCCTTTGGCGTCACGGTGGAGAGTCGGACCTTGCTGTGTCACTACACATCAATCGGTAGGACGAATCTGACTCGAACGAAAGAGAGTCGCAGACGCCTTTGAGCACACCAAGTATATTTATAGGCACGACAATTACACTTGGTCAACTCGAGAAAATACTTGGGCCATTGGCCTACTCGGATCCGCCAATGGTCGTTGTATCACCCAACGATGGGGTTGGCGGTGGACTCCTACATGAGTTCTTTTCTCTGGGACTTGACTCAATTCGAGGCATTTCAGAACTTGCTGGATACCTCTCCGCGGTAATGGTCGTCGTGAAAACAGTGCGACGACACACCGACTGGACGGCTGCATTCCTAGTTGAGGTCAGTTATTTGGCTGAAGAGGTGAGTCCGGAATTGGTCAGAACCCTGCGCGCCCGGCCGGAGTGAACAGCCGAGCAGATCTCAATTCGATTCGGGCTAACTCCTGCATCTTCCATTGATTTGATGCTCATGTGCGGATTCTCACCCGTCATTGATGGCTTGCGCATTGTCTGGTTTCGAGATCTCGAAGATCCAACGTCCCACGGCTGAATGAGAACGTGGCCCCACGCCTCTTGCAGATCGAGGCGGACGAGGCATTAACACCGCAAGTGCGCGGGCATTCGTTTATAACACAACGTCGTGGCGTCCGTAGTTGCCGCGGAGAGTGTTGGTGAAGTCGATCACGGATTTAACTACGTGCGGGGACATTCGCCAACTAACCGCGTCGCCCCAAGCACTTGCGTCAACCCTGTCTCCCGACCGCGTTCGGTGCAATTTCCCACCCAAGTGTCGCGCCCGTCGTGCCAAGCCTGTGATTAATGCCAACGCGCGAGATCATGATCCACAGTCGCTCGATGCTGTCAGCAGTGCGCCCCTGAACCGCTCCGTAGAAAGAATTCCAAGCATCATTGTCGGTCAGTCTTTCAGTGGCGATGCGTTGGAGTTCGGCTATTTCGGGATTGCCGAGTGTTGCTTGCTCTGCCGCTTCCCACATCCTCGCCGGGTCGGGGTCTATCTGGGGGCTGTCAGCCAGCATATCCAGGTTGTAGAAGCGACCGGACCTGCCGTAGCGGTCAAGAGTGGCGAGTACAGGGGGCAAGACAGGGTCGGCAAGCACGTCGGCGACTAGTCCTTTGACGTATTCAGTGCTATCTTCCGTCCGGACGAGAACTGCTGCCATTACATGGTCGAATAGCTCCGCTATTCCGTGCCCGTAACTCATCATGTTACTTTTCGATGGCCAAGCTCGCTTTTCGTCGAGTGAAATAGCGCCCACCGTCAACTTGAGAAGCTTCTCCGTACCGATCGACAGCATTGTCAAGATTGGATCGCGTGTGGTCTCCAAGAAACGCGCCCCGCGCAGAACCCTGACGCCATAGCCCAGAAGATTGCGGGTCGAGGTCATCTCGCCCAGAAGGGCGAATGCCTTTGCATTGTCCAGATGGTCAATTGTCACGATATCCACGATCTGACTGGCCGATTGAAGTATTCACGTCATAAACGTATCGGTCGACCTCCGGCGAGTCACCACGCAACACACGCCGCAGTCGACCTCCGATCCGGCGATGCGGGCATTCTCTCCCGCAGACCGTCGATGATTTATGGGAGGGTGCACGGAACATACTGAGTTCGCGCTCAAATGGCGCTTGCGGACAGGAACAATGAACCGGACCACGGACTGAATCCTCCTTGCAGGAATAGCGAAGACCCGGTTCCATACGGGTTCGTGTGAGCCGAACGAGTCCATCGAATCCTTTTGGAGGGCAAGCGCACCTTCGTAGGGACGAGAAAGGTGGGCGCGGTGACAGTGTCGATGCGTGTGATGAGTGCCGGCAGCGGGTACAGAACCTGCTGCGCACGGTCGCCGCTGGTGACGGCAGGCGCCTGCTGTCGACTCCGCTGACTCGGTGCTACACCGAGGAAGGGACGCGTCCGGGACGGTGGAAGGGCGGTGGCCGCCGAGCATGCCTTGGACGGGCCACGCGGCGACGGTGGTGGACTTACCGAGCGGGCTGCGGCATCCGCTTTGGACTAGCGCGACGACAAGCGGCGTCGCGCCGTTGCCGCCTACGACTTCACGTTCTAAAAATCGGCCACACCCGTCGGCTCGAACCAACCGACAGAGTTGCCGAACTGAGCGGAGCATCCGTTCAGTTCCGTTTCGACATCCACACTTTGTTCTTCTCCGAGGACGCGGTGACCTAGAGAACGAACTGCTCAAGCATTTTGCTGCCCAAGCTTTGAACCAGGCCAATTTACGTAAAGAATTCTTCTTTGCTTCACCTGCCGAGGTGCGCGAAGTCTTGATGGAAAAGGTCGGAAATCTCCTAGAGTTTCGGGAGCATGCAGATGCTACCGAATTCATGCAGTCGGTAGACCGCTGGCCCGAAAGCAGAGGACGAGTGCAGCGGATTCCGCCGACAGACACGGGTAATACTGGCAACTGAGGGTTCAACTGGCTACAGGTCACACTCAATAGCAACATGGCGCCACACGGGCCTGAGCGCATCGCCGGTCGTAGGCAGACGGTAATGTGCGGTAATGATTAATTTGAATTCGGTGTGGGCTGTCGTCGGCGCAGTATGCGTTGGATCTACAACTGCCATCCTGCCGTCGCTTTTTGCAGATTACCGTCGAGGAAGGCGAGAAAACCGATATCGCTGGAGCCTTCACTTTTATGAGCTCAGCTCGGACTTCTCTGGCATCGTTCGCCAATTCATGCACGAGGCAGGCGACCGGTTGGAGTTGCGAGACCAGGAAGGGTTGGCCCGACTGAAAGTCCTGCAAGGGAACATTCGTGAACACACTTCTCGGCTGGCACTGTTGGCAGGCGAGCCAGTCTTGTCCGTTGCGCAGAAGATTCGCAGACACAGCCACGCCGTTATCCAAGCATGTGAAACCGGGGCTATTAAGCGGGCATCGGAGTATTCCGAGGGACCCTACGTAGCACTGGATCTTGAACTGGATAATTTCCATCAAGTCGTTCGGGACCAAATTGGGCTTCAGAAATTGGGCCAGATTCGACTAGACGCGTGAACGACCAGAGTGAAACCAGAAACGCACCATAAACCCCAATATCTGACCAGATTCAGCTCGTATGACACCGTACAGCGCGTACACTAAATTCCATGAGTACCGCGGAATTCCGCGGAAGTCTGCCCCATATGCAGGTGCGCACGACCACCCCGACGCCTATCATTTGTTCTTGGTTCGAGTCCAGGTACCCCAGCACTAACAGGCGCAGGACTCCGCAGAGAACTCGACTATCGCCCCCCCCTGTGTGGCAGGCCCAAAGCGGCTTCGTGACCCTAAAACGAACCAATAACCCCCTCACCAATTGTTTGGGTATTCTTGCGAACCGTCGTATACGGCTTGTCCCAGCTGGCAAGGACAATTATGGGCGCGACCGACGAACTTTGCAGGTAATGAAAAGTGCTTCTGCGGTGCTTCGGCCGAGCCGGATCGGTGCCTGCTGGATATCGTCTTTGCTGGTGAGGACGAGGCTGGCATCGCCGTCGACCCCGCGGACCCCTCAGATCTTTCGCGAAGACTAACCGATCTCGGGCCGTCGCAAGCGGTCATCAAATTGGGTCATCGCGGTGCGCTGGCACTGATCAACGGTGAAACGCTTCAGCAGGATGCCGTCCCCATCACCCCCGTGGATTCAGTCGGTGCCGGGGACGCTTTCGTGGCGGGGTATTTGGCGGAGTATATAAAGGGATCGTCGTCAGCCGAACGCCTCGCGCTCGCCGCAAAAACAGGGGCGTTCGCGTGCCTGGCCTACGGAGATTGGGAGGGCCTGCCACGCAGACGAGAGCTTGACCTTCTCAGCGCCACCGAGACCGTTATCCGCTAAATCCGCTGGAGAAGCATTTTCGGTGCTCCTATTCGAGGTTGAGACGTGCCCACGACGGTTCCTGCCCGGCGCGCACACAGCCGGTCACCACATCAGGTCTGCAGCGCAGAGACTAGGAGTTCGGCTCGCGCGCGCCGCGCAAAATCTCGAGGATTGCTAGATTCAAGTATGCGAGAACTACAGGCGCGAATCATCGCGGAACTCAACGTCTCACCCACTATCGACCCGGCCGCCGAAGTACGCCGCCGGGTGAAATTCCTCAAGGAGTACCTGAAGCGCACCGGCGCCCAGGGCTTCGTACTCGGCATCAGCGGCGGCCAGGACTCCACCCTCGCCGGCCGCCTCTGCGCCCTGGCGGTAGACGAACTGACCGAGGAAGGGCATCCGGCCACCTTCGTGGCGGTGCGCCTGCCATACGCGGTGCAGCGCGACGAAGCGGATGCCCAACTCGCGTTAACATTCATCCGCCCGCCGTCGCAGGCTGACTTCAACATCGAACTCGCCGTCGACGGGTTCGAGAGCGAGTTTTTGGCGAGCCTCGACGTGGCCATGACGGATTTCACCAAGGGCAACGTCAAGGCGCGCTCACGCATGATCGCCCAATATGCGGTGGCCGGCCAGCTCGGCCTGCTCGTGGTCGGAACCGACCACGCGGCCGAAGCTGTGACCGGATTCTTCACCAAGTACGGCGACGGCGGCTCCGATATTCTGCCCTTGACCGGGCTGACCAAGCGCCAGGGCCGCGCCTTGCTGATGGAGCTGGGTGCGCCCGAACAGCTCTATCTGAAGGACCCCACCGCTGACCTGCTCGATCACGCTCCCGGCCAGACCGATGAGGCCAACCTCGGCCTTCAGTACGAGCACATCGACGACTTCCTCGAGGGCCAGTCGGTCGAAGTCGAAGTGGCTGAGGCCATTGAAGCGCGCTACCTCAGCACCGAGCACAAGCGGCGCGTACCGGCGTCACTGTTCGACAAGTGGTGGCGCTAGTCCCCGACGCGGTAAACACAACGCGAGCCGGTCAGCGCTGAGAAAGCGCCGACCGGCTCGCCGGTTGTAGTGGAAAAACGACTACACGGTCGGGGCCTCCGACGAACGCGTGAGCGGGTCGGTGCCGCGCACCTCGAGCTTATTCACGTCATCCAAAAGGCGCTGGGTCTCGGTCGAAGTGTCCGAAGCCATCGACGCAGATGGGGCAGTGCGGTTAACGACCGCTGGCGTGAGCGGCGCTGCGCGCACCGGAGCGGGGGCCGAATCGGTCGGGTTGTACTGGTCGTGATGTTGCTGGGCCACCCACTCTTCCTGCTCCGCGAGCAGGCTCTTCTCGGTCGAGGAGTTCTGCGACTTCCAACGGTCAAGATCGCCCTGAAAAATCTTTCGTGCGCGGGCGGGCTTGTTCTGCCACTCGACCAGTCGGTCACGAAATTCCACCAGTGCCGGTTCCAGCTGGTACCCGAACGTGGCGGAGGTGCGCTTGAGTTCGTACAGTTCATGGGCCGCCCAGTTCGCGGCGATTCCCGATCCGCGAATCGGCAGCAGCCGTACCTGAATATCGGCTTGGCCGACCGCGCGGTCGCTCATGACCTGTTCCTGTGGGGTGAGGGAATTCCACACGGATGCCTCGGTGGCGGCATCGACGAGGGTCGCGATAGCGGCCACTTTGATCTCGCGATCGCGCTGGGCAATGAGCCGTTTGATGGCCCCACGCGAGATCAACGCGGCCAGCAAGCTGGCAATGACGATCGCGCCGATGAACACGACCGCGGTGAAAATCATCGGTCGAGTGCTGACGTCTGTAAACCAGGCTACGAAGTTATTCCACCATTCCATGTGCAGGATTTTATCCGTGCTGAACCCTGTTCTCTGGGACCAGACGCGGCGTGCCCTCAGGCGAGTGCACTTCGCGGTGCGACACTAGCGAAAGCAGTCCACCGCATCGTCGACACGACAGAACTCGCCCAGGTCTCGGGTTCGGAGCGCGAAGACGATTCGCCGGGCGCTGTATCGGGCGCCGTCGACGCCGACGTGGTGTTCGATATACCCGATGACAGCGCCGGCTGGGTCGACAATGCGCCACAGCCCGTCGCGCACGAGGATGAAGCTGCGGTCACGCACTGCGGGAAGGACCGTTGCGGGAAGTGCCGTTTCGAGACGTGCTGTGCTCGGAATTGCCGCGCGAAGAATCGGTGCGATGAGAGTGGTCATTCGTGCTCCTCCGTAATAGTTCAGCAGTATCAGAGCCGGCCCCTGGTGTCTTTTTCAGGGTAGGGGCGACCACCGACATCCGCTTTGGGCGAACAGGCGGCGTGAGCGCCGGTTCGACCGGAGGCCCGCAGCGAGCGAGGAGTTAGACTGAAGGGGTGCAAACTTTTGTGATCGCAGGTGGATGTTTCTGGTGTCTCGATGCTGTGTATCGGGTCTTACGCGGAGTGAGCGAGGTCGTGTCGGGGTACACCGGCGGTACGACCGTCAACCCGAGTTACGAAGCGGTCTGCACCGGTCATACCGGTCACGCCGAAGCCGTCGCGGTGACTTTCGATCCCGATGTCATTCCGGCCAGCGTCATTCTCGATGTGTTCTTCACGTTGCACGACCCGACCCAGCTCAATCGGCAGGGCAACGACGTTGGTACCCAGTACCGGTCGGCAATGTTCTACACCGACGATGCGCAGAAGCAGCTGTTCGAAACGGCCCGCGATCGGGCCAGCGAATGGTGGGGTGCCGGCATCACGACCACGATCCAGCCGCTTGGCGACTACCACGTGGCCGAGGACTACCACCAGGACTTCTTTAACAAGAATCCTGGTCAGGGCTATTGCATGGCGGTCGCCGTGCCCAAGGTCAACAAGATTCGCAAGTCTTACTCGCAGTACCTGGTCAGCTAGCTTCTCCTCCACAGCCGTTCGGCTGCGTCATTCTCCACTGATCGCACCGGGCTTGCGCTGCGGCGTCGTTCCGGGCGGCACACTCGCAGTGTGCGACCCGGGAACGGCAAAGAGTGGCACGAGTTGCCGTTCCCTGGCCGCGTGCCCCGGGTGTTCGCCCGGCGGCTGACGCGTGCGTGTTCGCGCGATAACCGTGCCGGGAGAAACTATGAGCGACCACATCACCGTATCCGGAATCATCGGCACCGTCCCCCGCCGCAGTGTCGGCAAAAACGGCGCCCCCATTACCTCCTTTCGACTGGCCTCTCGCCAGAGTCATCGTGACCGCGCGAAAGATGAGTGGGTTGAGGACGAGAGCAGCTGGTACTCCGTCACGACGTTTCGCCAGTTGGCCACGAATGCGGCGTCGTCGCTCAGCAAGGGCCAGCACGTCATCGTGAGTGGCCGGTTGGTCATTCGCAGGTGGACCAACGCCGAACGATCCGGAATTGACGTCGATATCCTGGCCGACGCACTCGGCCACGACCTCACCTGGTACACCACGACGCCGGTGCGCAGCGGTGCTTCCTCCCACACCCCCGCCGAGCAGACCGGGCCAGAACCGGTGGAGTCCGCAGAGTCCGCCGAATCGGCCACCGCGTATGAGGCGGAAACCGCACATATCGACCGTTCCGAAGACGGCTTTGTGCCGATCGATACCGACGCTGATCGGGATGCCTATGCCCCTTTAGACTCGTAGCATCGTCCACGTGCGTGGACTGGGGAGGCAGTTCGTGAGCGTGGCGAAACCAGCATTGCAGGGTGTGAGCGCGAGAACAGCGCGACGGCGTGCACGCCGCCCGCAGTTCGTGTTGGGTATGGTGAGCGCTGGGCTGCTCCTCGGGCTCAGCCTGACCGCGTGCACCGGCGTCCCAGCAGAACCCCCAGCTAACGACACGGCACCGTCCAGCTCCGCCACGCCCGAGCCTTCGGCCACGCCGGCGCCTGATCCGACGCTTTCGCCAGACGGGACCGCTGCCGAAAACCTGGTGTACTTCAACTTTCTCGCCGCCGCTGTCACCAAGGCCAACCCCGCGGCCGGCGGACGCGCCTATATCGACGCGCTCGTGGCTGGCGGGTTCGACCGAGCCGCAATAGAAGTGACTTTTGATCGAACCCAGGCCGATCTGGCCGCCGACTCCATCCAGTTCGCGGTGCGCATCGCCGGTGAATGCTTGATCGGGCAGATTGGACCGGCCAGCGACGGCTTCCACAGTGTAGTTGCGCCCATTTTGTCGACCGGTTTGTGTCTTGTTGGGTCCACCCGGCAAATAGACTGATAAACACTATGGCCGAATTTATTTACTCAATGGTCCGCGCTCGCAAGGCGATCGGCGAAAAGCTGATTCTTGACGACGTCACCATGTCCTTTTTTCCCGGCGCCAAGATCGGTGTGGTCGGCCCGAACGGTGCCGGAAAGTCCACCATTTTGAAGATTATGGCGGGCCTGGACACCCCCAGCAATGGCGAGGCGCGACTTTCCCCTGGCTACAGCGTCGGCATCCTCATGCAGGAGCCGCAGCTCGACGAGAGCAAGACCGTGCTCGAGAACGTGCAGGAGGGTGTCGGGCCGATTAAGGCCAAGGTCGACCGCTTCAACGAGATCAGCCTCGCCCTCGGCGAGCCAGACGCCGACTTCGACACCCTGCTGGCCGAAATGGGCGTACTGCAGGAAGCCATCGATGCAGCGGATGCCTGGGATCTCGATTCCCAGCTCGAGCAAGCCATGGACGCCCTCCGCACTCCGCCGGGTGACTCCGAGGTGGCCAACCTCTCCGGTGGTGAGAAGCGCCGCGTAGCGCTGACCAAACTGCTGCTGCAGAAGCCTGACCTGCTGCTGCTTGACGAGCCCACCAACCACCTCGACGCCGAGAGCGTGCTCTGGCTCGAACAGCATCTTGCCAAGTACCCGGGCGCTGTGCTCGCCGTCACTCACGACCGGTACTTCCTCGACCACGTGGCCGAGTGGATCGCTGAGATCGACCGCGGACACCTGTATCCGTATGAGGGCAACTACTCCACCTACCTCGAGAAGAAGCAGGAACGTCTGCTCGTGCAGGGTAAGAAGGATGCGAAGCTGTCGCGCCGTCTCGCCGACGAACTTGAGTGGGTGCGCTCCAACGCCAAGGGCCGCCAGGTGAAGTCGAAGGCGCGACTGGCTCGCTACGAAGAGATGGTCACCGCCGCCGAAAGCACGCGCAAACTCGATTTCGAGGAGATCGTGATTCCGGTCGGCCCGCGCCTCGGCGCCCAGGTTATCGACGCAACCAAGCTGGAGAAGGGATTCGATGGGCGCATGCTCATCGAGAACCTCAGCTTCACTCTGCCCCGTAACGGCATCGTGGGAATCATCGGCCCGAACGGTGTGGGAAAGAGCACCCTGTTCAAAACCATTGTCGGCCAGGAACCTCTTGACGGTGGCGAGCTCAAGATCGGCGAAACGGTTGATATTTCCTACGTCGATCAGGACCGTGGCGGCATCGACCCGAATAAGACGCTGTGGGAGGTTGTCTCCGATGGCCAGGACTATATCCAGGTCGGCAAGACCGAGATTCCGTCGCGCGCCTACGTGTCTACCTTCGGTTTCAAGGGTCCGGACCAGCAGAAGAAAGCCGGTGTGCTCTCCGGTGGTGAGCGCAACCGTCTGAACCTGGCGCTCACCCTGAAGCAGGGCGGCAACCTGCTTCTCCTCGACGAGCCCACTAACGACCTCGACGTCGAAACCCTCGGTTCGCTCGAGAATGCGCTGCTCGAGTTTCCCGGTTGCGCCGTGGTGATCACTCACGACCGGTGGTTCCTCGACCGGGTGGCCACGCACATCCTCTCTTATGAAGGCACCGACGACAACCCGGCCAATTGGTATTGGTTCGAGGGAAACTTCGAGTCCTACGAGCAGAACAAGATCGAGCGTCTCGGACCCGACGCGGCCAAGCCGCACCGCTCGGCCTACCGCAAGCTCACCCGCGACTGAGACGAACCACGGAGAACTTGTGAAGCTGCACGTACCGATTCGCCTGCGCTGGTCTGACCTCGACGCCTACGGTCACGTCAACAATGCCGAGATGCTGCGCCTGCTCGAAGAGGCGCGCATCCTGGCGTTGTGGGTGACCGAAGACGACGGGGCGATCGGCGCGGCGGTGCTCGACGGTCGCCCGGGAGCGGCCACACTGACGCTCATCGCGCGGCAGGAAATTGAATATCTCGCGCCCGTACCCTACCTGCGCCAGCCGCTCGACGTGCGCCTGTGGCTCGGCAAACTCGGCGGGGCCAGCCTGGACGTCTGCTACGAGGTCTACAGCCCGGAAGGTGTTACGCCCGAGCTGTTGTATGCCCGGGCGACCACGACCATCGTGCTCGTCGACGCGGCAAGCGAGCGGCCGCGCCGCATCAACGACACCGAACGCGCGGCGTGGACGCCGTACCTCGCCGCACCGATCGAGTTTGCCCGGCGCTGAGCGGCACCGGATGGCTGGTCGCTAACCAGCCATGACCGTGTCGCCGTCGACAGTGACGGTCACCTTGTCGAGTGCCCGCGGGGCCGGGCCGCCGAGTACTTCCCCGGTGGCGAGGTCATACCGCGATTGGTGGCACGGGCAATCGAATTCGGTTGCCGCCGGCTCCACCTTGCATCCTTTGTGGGTGCAAATGGCGCTGAAACCGACGACCGTACCGGCCGTGGGTTGGGCCAGCAGAATCGGTTGACCATCGAGTGTGGCCGCGATGCCGCCACCGACCGGAATATCGGCGAGTTTTGCGACCTCGGTTGCCGCTGCGCCGGTATCAGTGGCCGAGCCACTCGGATCGGTCGTGGCAGGGTTGGCGGGCTCTGTGGTGGTGCTCGGGGTACTGGTAGCCGGGGTACTGCTGCAGGCGGCCAGAGCCACCGCCGCAGCAGTGCTCCCTCCGGCCAGGATCATGTTGCGACGGGACAGGTCGAGTTCCGATGTCATGACTCTCCTTGAAAGACGTGTTCGCGGGTAGGTTTGATTCGGTTTACTGATTCCGGGCTGTAATTGAACCACGTTCTCCGAATATCCGTGTTAAGCAGGGGAGGTAGGTCATGGCCGATGAGCGCGCCGAACTCTTGCAGGCCCTCCACGACGAACACGGGCCTATCCTGTGGCGCTACGTCGTGCGGCTGACCCACGACACCGCCTTCGCCGACGACGTCGTGCAGGAGACGCTGTTGCGCGCCTGGCGTCGCCCGCGGCTGCTGGACCAGACCGAGGTTTCGGCCAGGGCCTGGCTGTTCACGGTGGCCCGCAACCTCGTGATCGACGACCGACGCTCGGCCAGAGCACGGCACGAGGTGTCGACCGATCAACTGCCCGAAGTGCCCACCGACGACCAGACCGACGCACTGCTGGACGCCTGGCTGGTTGCCGATGCCTTGAATGACCTGTCATCGGATCACCGCGCCGTCATCGTCTGCGCCTACTATCGGGGACAGTCGGTGGCCGAAACCGCGCGGGAACTGGTCGTGCCGGAAGGAACCGTGAAATCCAGGCTGCACTATGGCCTGCGAGCTCTGCGACTCGCACTGCAAGAACGAGGAGTGACGGAGCGATGACCACTCCAGCAGATCTCTTCAACGACTGGGACGGCGCTTATGTGCTCGGCGCTCTCTCGCCGGGCGACCGCCGGGACTACGAACGGCATCTCAATGACTGTGCCGCCTGCGGCCAGGCTGTTGCCCACCTTGCCGGGCTGCCAGGGCTGCTCGCCCTGGTTCCGCTGGACCAGGCCCTGCAGCTCGGCCCGGCGTCGCAGGCGGCAGCGGATGCCGGTACGTCACCGTCCGCCGAACTGCTACCCCGGCTGTTGCAGGCTGCCAGGACGCGCTCGCGGCGAACACGCTGGGTCGGTGTGGGCGCCGTGGTGGCGGCCGCCGCGATTGCAGCATCCGCTGCCCTGGTCGTGCCTGGCTGGCTGGACCAACGAGTCACCAGTGCCGGGCAACCGGCTGTAGCCATGACCGCGGTGGTTCCGAGCCCGCTCACCGCGACGTTTCGCCTGACCGGCGAAGACTGGGGGACCCGCATCGACGCGAGTTGCAGCTATGCGCGCAGCGGAAACGACTTCGGACCGCAGCCCTATGCCCTGTTCGTGACCGACACCGCCGGCGACGAGAGCCTGGTGGCGAGTTGGATTGCCGGCCCAGGTACCACGATCACCGCTGCCGCAACGACGAGCGTCGCTGAAAACGACATCGCGAGCGTTGACATTCGGTGGATGCCCGACGAGCGAGTGCTGCTGGAATCCAAACCGACCTGGTAGGTGCTCGAATTACTCGAGAACGATGGGCACGCGCAGCATGCCCTCCTGCGCAACAGTGGCCAGCAGAATGCCATCGCGGCTGAAAATGCTGCCGGTGGCGAGGCCGCGACCGCCCTGCGCGCTCGGTGAATCCTGCACATAGAGCAGCCATTCGTCGACCCGACCGAAACGGTGCCACCACATGGCATGGTCGAGGCTCGCGACCTTGAGGCCGGGGAAGGACCAGGCGACCCCGTGCCGACGCAGGATCGGCTCCATGATCGAGTAATCGCTGGCATAGGCCAGGGCGGCGCGGTGCAGATCGGGGTCGTCGGGCAGAGGAGAAAAAGTCTTCATCCACACGGCTTGCCGGGAGGTGTGCTCACCGTTCACCTTGAGGTAGATCGGTGAGGGAACATGCCGCATATCGAAGGGGCGCTCGCTCGCCCAGTAGCGGGCCACCGAATGATCGATGTGGGCAAGCGAATCGGATGCCGTTGGCAGGGTCTCCGGGTCGGGGATATCCTTTGGCATCTCGATATGGTGCTCCAGGCCCTCATCGGCGTCCTGGAAAGAGGCGATCATCGACAGGATCGGCACGCCGTCCTGGTAGCACTGGGTGCGGCGGGTGGAGAACGACCGGCCGTCGTGAATGCGCTCGACCGAGAACGTGATCGGCTGGTTGACATCGCCGGGGCGCAGAAAATATCCGTGCATGGAGTGCACGTGGCGTTCGTCGGGTACGGTACGCATCGCGGCGACGAGTGACTGGGCCAGCACTTGCCCGCCGAACACACGGCCGAGCGGCATCCATTGGGACGGGCCGGTGAAGATGTCTTCATTGGTGCGGGCACCGGTGTCGGTTAGATCGAGGACGGCCAGAAGGCCTTCCAAGGGCTTGTGCATGCTGCCTCCTCGGGCAAGTTCGCGACCGCGGCACGCGGATGTTTCGTATCTTGGTAGTTTAGGAGATGATGAGCCAGTCATTCACTCTTACCGATTCCCAGTCCCTCAGCGATTTGATCGTGTTTCTTTCACGCTCCGGCCGTGTCCTCGACGGTTCCGTGCGCCTCATGGCGTCCGAGGGCGTTCTCGCGGTGTACACCGCCATTTTCTATCCGCGCGGTCTGCTCGACGCGAGCCCGACCGTTCTGGGGCTGCGCACCTTCGCCCTGACGGAGCCGGTCGACCTCGACAAGGTTGTGCCGGTGCGGTCCCTGCTGGAACGCCTCAAACGCCTCGAGTCCACCGCGCGTGACCTCACCCTGCCGGTCATCGTGACCGTTCCGCTGGAGGTGAACACCGTGACCTGGACCGGCATCTCCCCGCCGAAGGGCGGCTGGGAACCACACGGCCAGACGTCGGCATCGCATCTCGAAGCGGCCGCCAGGGAGGGCATCGACGAGGTTGCCGCCGCCGTACCGGAGGGCACCGGAGAGTTGATCGTCGAACGCGTGCGTTCTGAGGTCTGGGGCCGTCAGGTCGATGGACTCGAATTCGTACCGACGGGGGCCGGTTTCGCCGCCTTCAGTCTGGGCTTTCTTGCCGACGACGAACCGGTGCACCTGTTCGAGTCGGGATTATGGACCCGCCTCAGCACGAGTCGCGGCCACGTTCTGGTGCGACGCAAGCCGTGGACTCTCAAGGCCTGACCCGCTACAGATTGGCGCTGTCGGTCGCGAGTAGGGCAGCCCAGACGTCAGCGCGCGCCGGGAAAGAGCCTAAATCGCGCGCGAGCAGCTGCTCCGCCTGCTGAATGCGCGTGCGCACCGTGTGCCGGTGCACGCCGAGTTGGGCGGCGGCCTCGCCGAAATGCCCGTTGCAGAGCAGCCAGACGCGAAGGGTGAGCAGTAACTCCGTGGAGTGCGCCCGATCGTGCGCCATCACGGGTGCGAGGGTGGCCAGGCCGACCTCACGGGCATCCGTTCTGGCCAGCAGCGCCAGCACACCCTGCCCGGCGACGAGACTGAACTCGGTCACGCCCGGTGCGCTCTCTCGAGCCCGGGTAAGGGCCTGCTGGGCCTGATCGAGGGCGCGGGGAAGTTGGCGGTAGCTGCTCGGCTCAGACACGCCGGCGTGCAGGTCAAAGAGTGCGCACAAATCAGAGAGGATGCCGTGGGCTGTGCGGTCGACACACACCACGATGGTGTCGTCCTGGCGGGCGAAGAACAGCTGCCCGGGGGAGTCCTCGACGCGCAGTTCCAGGTAGTCGGTGATGGCGTCGCGGCGCGGAGCGGGCGCATCGACGACGGCGACGAGCACCGGGGCAGCCGGGAGGGGACCCCACATCTGTCGGGAGATCTGGTCGACCAGAGTGTGATCGCCGACGAGCAGGGTGTTCAAGAGCCCGGAGCGCAATAGCCCCTGGGCACGATCGAGGGCGTTGTTCTGCTCGAGGGCGAGGCCGGCCAGGGCGATGACGCTCGTGACAACTTCGGTGCTGGCTTGGTCGAGGGCGAGGGGGCCGCCGAGGGCGAGCACGCCGCGCAGGTGGTCATGGCCGCCGAGAGTCTGCAGGGTAAGGGTCTCGCCCCCGGCATCAACGGTGCTGCTGGAGCGCGCTCCGCGGGCCAGTAGGCGCCGGGCCTCGTGCTGCACGGTGGCGAGCGCGTCGGGGGCTGCGGAGAGAGTGGCGCGGGGAAAGACCCGGTCGAGGGTTCCGCTCGCATCGAACAGGGCAACCCAGTGACCGAGCTGCGTGGAGAGTTCAGCGAGGGTCGCGCTCAAGCCGTCGGGGCGCAGCGCGGCGAGCGCGATGGCACGCTGTGCCTTGAGGGCCCAGGTGGCACGCGCATACCGATCCTCGGCCACGAGGTCGCCGGCCGCCCGGGCGACGGCAATGAACGGGGTGCGATAGGGCACCTCGAACAGTGGCAGGCCGAGTGCGCGGCAGGCAGCGATCAGCCCGTCCGGCGTGCCATTCCGAACCACTTCGGTGCCGAAACCGAGGGCGGTGATACCGCGTTCACTCAGGCGCCGCACGTACGGGACGTAGTCGGCATCCGCTGCCGGATCACTGCCGAACTGGGTACCGGTTGTGAGCAGTACCTGGTTGTCGGAGAGAAACGGTGTCGGATCGACCAGGTCGGAGCTGTGCACCCACTCGACGGTGCGGTCGAGTGGTGCCGGGCGTGCGGCCGCGTTCTCGCCAGAATCGTTGAGGAGGGTGAGCCCGAGGTTTGTATCAGCGAGCAGGAGGCGCAAATTCGGGAGCATCAGTGCCTTATACAGGTTGGCGAGTAGTTTAGGTCAAACTGTACAGTCTGAATAGAGCGTCGCACCGGGATTCTGCCTAGCATTGCCGCATGAGTGCCGTGGCCGCGGTGCAGCACCTCGTTTCGGATCGGAAACTCTTATGACAGTCGTAGACACTGCTCGCCGCACCAGCACCCCGCTCGGCGGCCCCACGCTGGCTCAGGAACGCAAGCTGGTCACGAGCATCCCCGGACCGAAATCGCGACGCTTGAGCGAACGCAAGGCCCAGGCGGTCTCGGCCGGCGTCGGCATCTCCTTGCCCGTCTACGTGGTAGCCGCCGGCGGAGGAGTGCTCGTCGACGTCGACGGCAACTCCCTGATCGACCTCGGGTCGGGCATCGCCGTGACCGGTGTCGGCAACAGTGCCCCGCGGGTGGTTGCGGCCGTGGCCGCCCAGCTGGCCCAGTTCACGCACACCTGCTTCACCGTGGCGCCCTATGACTCCTACATCGCAGTAGCCGAGGCCCTGAACCGACTCACTCCCGGGGACCACGAGAAGCGCAGCGTGCTGTTCAACTCCGGCGCCGAAGCGGTGGAGAACGCCGTCAAGATTGCCCGGCACTTCACGGGCAAGCAGGCCGTTGTCGCCTTCGACCACGCCTACCACGGCCGCACCAACCTCACCATGGGGCTGACAGCTAAGAACCAGCCATACAAGAACGGTTTCGGTCCCTTCGCTCCCGAGGTGTACCGGGCGCCGATGTCGTATCCCTTGCGCGACGGAGGACTCGACGGTGGGGCAGCCGCGAACCGTGCCATCTCGCAGATCGAGAAACAGGTCGGCGCGAGCAACCTTGCAGCGGTCATCATCGAACCCATTCAGGGCGAGGGCGGTTTCATCGTCCCGGCGCCGGGCTTCCTGGGTACGCTGCTGGCCTGGTGCCGTGCCAACGAGGTCGTGTTTATCGCCGATGAGATTCAGACCGGCTTTGCCCGCACCGGCCACATGTTCGCCTGCGAGCACGAGGGCATTGTGCCCGACCTGATCTGCACCGCCAAGGGCATCGCCGGCGGTCTGCCGTTGTCGGCTGTCACCGGGCGGGCCGACATCATGGATTCGCCACAGGCCGGCGGTCTCGGTGGTACCTACGGCGGCAACCCGCTCGCCTGCGCTGCGGCGCTCGCCACGATTGATACCTATGAGAGCGACCACCTGGTAGAACGCGCCGCCGCCATCGGAACCCTCATGGGTGAGCGCCTCGGCGTGCTCGCCGCGGCCGACCCACGCATCGGCGAGGTGCGCGGCCGCGGCGCCATGATGGCCATCGAGCTCGTCGATCCTGCCACGGGGGAGCCGGATGCCGCGCTCACCGGCCGCGTCATCGCCGCCGCCCACGCAGCGGGCGTCATCCTGCTCGGCTGCGGAACGTACGGCAACGTCATCCGCTTTCTGCCGCCGCTCAGCATTCCCGACGCCTTGCTGCTTGAGGGCCTGCAGGTTCTCGCCGAGGCGCTGGTCGCCGATTCGGCGGCAGTGTGAGCGCCGTGATCGAGGGCGTGACGCCCCCGTGCACCACCGAGCGAAGCGCGGCACTGCTGGCTCGCGTACCCGACCAGCTCTACATCAACGGGCAGTGGGTAGACGGCACCGGAGAGCCGATCGTGGTGACCGACCCTGCCAACGGACGGGTGCTCAAGAAGATTCAGAACGCATCCGTTGCTGATGGTGCCCGTGCGCTCGATGCTGCCGTGGCGGCAGCGGAGTCTTGGGCGGCAACCCCGGCCCGCACGCGCGCCGAGATTCTGCGCCGCGCCTTCGACCTGCTGCAGGAGCGTCGCGACGACTTCGCCACGCTCATGACGCTCGAGATGGGCAAGCCGATCGCCGAAGCCAACGGCGAAGTCAGCTACGGCGGCGAGTTTCTGCGCTGGTTCAGCGAAGAGGCCGTGCGCATCAATGGTCGCTACGGTGCCAATCCGGAGGGTACGGGCACGATGGTCGTCACCCGCCGAGCGGTTGGCCCCTGCTACCTGATCACACCGTGGAATTTTCCACTCGCCATGGCCACCCGCAAGATTGCTCCGGCGCTCGCCGCGGGCTGCACGGTTGTGGTGAAGCCGGCCGAACTGACCCCGCTGACCACCCTGCTGTTCGTGCAGTTGCTGGAGGATGCCGGCGTACCGGCCGGCGTCGTCAACGTCATCACGACGACCCAGTCGCAGGCGGTGTCAGCCCCGATCATCGCCGACCCCCGGCTGCGCAAGCTGAGCTTCACGGGGTCGACCGTCGTTGGCCGTGCCCTGATCGCCCAGGCGGCGCAGAACGTGCTGCGCACCTCGATGGAACTCGGTGGTAACGCCCCCTTCATCGTGTTCGCCGACGCTGATCTCGAGAAGGCCGTCACCGGCGCCATGCTGGCGAAGTTTCGCAATACGGGCCAGGCCTGCACGGCGGCCAATCGGTTCATCGTGCACTCCTCGGTCGCCGAGGAATTCGGACGTCGACTCACCGAGCGGGTGAACGCCCTGGAGGTTGGCCCCGGCATTGACCCCAGGGTGAACTTCGGGCCGCTCGTGAGCGATACCGCCGTCGATAACGTCGATGCCTTCGTGCAGGATGCCCTTGCGCGCGGCGCCACGTTGCTCACCGGGGGCTTCCGCCCCGACGGCCCCGGCTCGTTCTACGCCCCCACCGTGCTGACCGGTGTGAGTGCCGACAGTCGCATGGTGCGGGAAGAAATTTTCGGCCCGGTTGCCGGAATTAGAACCTTCGAAACAGAGGAAGAGGCCATTGAATTGGCAAATGACACCGAATATGGTCTGATCAGTTACGTTTTTACCACCGATATGGACCGTAGACACCGTATGATCGACAGTATCGACACCGGAATGATGGGGCTGAATACCGGCCTCGTTTCCAACGCTGCAGCGCCTTTCGGCGGTGTTAAACAGTCCGGTCTCGGCCGTGAGGGTGGCCTCGAAGGCATCAGCGAATACCTCTCGACCAAGTACACCCTCATTTCCTCGTCCTAATCCCACCCAGCAATACAGGAGCAAGCATGACCACGATTGATCGTGACGTCGTTATTATCGGCGCCGGGGCATCCGGTCTCGCCGCCGCCACCGCATTGCACAAAGCCGGTCTCAGCGTGGCCGTTCTTGAAGCGCGCGACCGCGTCGGCGGGCGCCTGTGGACCGACGAGATCGAGGGCGCCATGCTCGAGATCGGCGGTCAGTGGGTTTCGCCCGACCAGCACGCCCTCAAGGAGACGCTGGCCGAGCTGGGCCTTGCTACCTACCCGCGCTACCGTTCCGGGCGGAACGTCTACATCAACGGTGCCGGCGTGGTCAGCCGGTTTGACGGCGAGATCTTTCCGGTTCCGGAAGGTACCGAGGCGCAGATCGTTGGTCTGATCGAGAAACTCGACGCCCTCGTGGCCGAGATCGACCCGGACAAGCCGTGGGAGCATCCGCTCGCCAAGGAACTCGACGAGGTATCGTTCAGTCGCTGGCTGGAGACGCAGACCGACGATCAGGAAGCCCGCGACAACATCGGCATGTTCATCGCCGGGGCCATGCTCACCAAACCCGCGCACGCGTTCTCCGCGTTGCAGGCGTTGCTCATGGCAGCGAGCGCCGGGTCGTTCAGCAACCTGGTCGACTCCGATTTCATTCTCGACGAGCGCGTCATCGGCGGGCTGCAGCAGGTGCCGCTGCTCTTGGCTGAGAAGCTCGGCGGCGACGTCTACCTCGGGCAGCCGGTGCGCATTCTGGCTTGGAACGACGCGGGTGTCACGGTTGTTGCCGACGGCATGACCGTGTCTGCCCGGCACGCCATTGTGGCTGTTCCGCCGCCCCTGATCAGTCGGATCAGCTTTGTACCGCCGTTGCCGCGCCGGCAGCAGCAGCTGCACCAGCACCTCTCCATGGGCTTTGTGATCAAGGTTCATGCCGTCTACGAGACGCCGTTCTGGCGCGCTGATGATCTCTCCGGCACTGCCTTCAGCCCCTACGAACTGGTGCACGAGGCCTACGACAACACCAACTTCAACGACCCGCGTGGCACCCTCGTGGGTTTCGTCTCCGATGAAGAAGCGGATGCCGTCTTCGCCCTGACCGCCGACGAGCGCAAGGCTCGCATCCTCGAGTCGCTGTCGCACTACTACGGTGAGCAGGCGTTGCACCCGGTCGTGTACTACGAAAGCGACTGGGGCTCCGAAGAGTGGACCCGCGGTGCCTATGCGGCGAGCTTCGACATGGGCGGACTGGTCCGCTACGGCCCCGAACTGCGCAGCACAGTCGGGCCCATCTCCTTCTCCTGCAGCGACATGGCCGGCAAGGGCTACCAGCACGTTGACGGCGCCATCCGGGTCGGGCACGACACCGCAGCGGCGATCATCGCCCTGCGCGTTCCGGCTACCGCGTGAGGTTTCTGGTCGGCTACACCGCCACCCCGTCCGGAGCGGATGCCCTCGCCCTCGGTGTGCGCCTGGCCCGGGCGCCGGGTGCCGAACTTGACATCGTGCTTGTGCTCAATGGGGGAGAGCGTGCGACGCTCACCCCCACCGACCCTGGCTATGACCGGCTCCTGCTCGAAACGGTCGAGGGCTGGCTGGAAGAAGCGCTCACCCTCGTGCCCGCCGGTATTTCGGTGCACACCCACCTCGAACACGCCGACTCTTTCACCCAGGGACTGCTGGCCGCAGCCACCCGGTTGCAGGCGAACCTGATCGTGGTCGGTGCGGCTACCCACGGCCTGCTCGGGCGGTTCGCCATCGGCAGCGTCGCCGGCGGTCTGCTGCACTCCTCCCACGTGCCCGTGGCGCTCGCCCCTGAGGGCAGCCGGGTAATGGGTACCGACGAACCGATCGAACGGGTCACCTGCGCGGTCGGCACCAAACCGGGAGCCGACGGACTGCTGTCGGCCGGCATCCGCCTGGCCCGCACGGTGGATGCGCCGCTTCGGCTGGTCTCCCTCGTCGCGATTGACCGCCCCGGCGCCGACGGGCAGACGATTCAACTGGCCGCCGACCACGCCCAGGCTGTGCTCGACTATGCCACCGAACACCTGATGGACGGGCTCGAGGTCACCGCGAGCGTCGCGTCCGGCAGCAGTATCGAGCACGCCGTGCGCGGCCTGCATTGGCATTCGGCCGAGGTCTGCGTCGTCGGCTCCAGCCGGCTGGCGCAACCCCATCGACTTTTTCTGGGTTCGATCGCGGCCAAAATGCTGCGCGAATTACCGGTGCCACTGATTGTGGTGCCGCGAGATTTCACCGAGAAACCTGATGTCACCGAGTTGGTGGGGAAATAGGAGAGCATGACACTAGAAATCAACGCCAGTGCAGCCGTTGAGAAAGCCACGGGAGGCATCTCCAAGAAGGGCCTGAGCGCCGGATCCGTCGGGCTGGTCGGAGCCGTCATCATCGGCATCTCCTGCATCGCCCCGGCCTACACGCTCACCGGGGCCCTCGGCCCGACCGTGGCCGAGGTCGGTTTGCAACTGCCGGCGATCTTCGTGGCCGGTTTCATCCCCATGCTGCTCGTGGCCCTCGGCTACCGCGAACTGAACAAGGCCATGCCTGACAGCGGCACGAGCTTCACGTGGGCGACCAGGGCCTTCGGTCCGTGGATCGGCTGGATGGCCGGTTGGGGCCTGATCGCTGCGACCGTCGTCGTGCTCAGTAATCTTGCCGGCATCGCGGTCGACTTCTTCTACCTAATGCTCTCGCAGATCTTCGGCAACAGCGCCGAGATCGCGGGGCTCGCCGGCAATCCCCTGATCAACGTCGGCACCTGTCTGTTGTTCATTCTGATTGCCACCTGGATCAGCTACCGGGATATGCAGACCACGCAGAAGGTGCAGTACTGGCTGGTCGGGTTTCAGCTGATCGTGCTGGTGGGCTTTGGCATCATGGCCTTCGTGCACATTGTCAACGGGTCGGCCTTCGACCCGACACCCGTCTCGCTATCGTGGTTCAACCCCTTTGCCGTTACTTCGTTCTCGGCCTTCGCTGCCGGACTGAGCCTGTCAATCTTCATCTTCTGGGGCTGGGACGTCACCCTGACAATGTCGGAAGAGACGAAGGGCTCCCGGTCGACACCCGGCCGTGCCGCGACCCTGACCGTGATCATTGTCATGGTGCTCTACCTGTTCGTCGCCATAGCGGCCGTCTCCTTTGCCGGCGTCGGCGGCGTCGGCGTTGGGCTCGGCAACCCGGAGATTCAGGGCAACGTGTTCTTCGCCCTCGCCGGTCCCGCACTCGGTCCGTTCGCCGTACTCATGTCCATCGCCGTGCTGTCCAGCTCGGCCGCTTCGTTGCAGTCCACCTTCGTGTCGCCAGCACGCACCCTGCTCGCAATGGGCCACTACGGCGCCCTGCCGCCGGCCTACGCCAAGGTGAGCCCGCGATTCTTCACCCCCGGGTATGCCACCATCGCCTCCGCTGTCGTAGCTGCCGGTTTCTACACGATCATGCGCTTCGTCAGCGAAGACGTGCTCTGGGACACCATCACGACCCTCGGCATGATGATCTGCTTCTACTACGGCCTGACCGCTTTCGCCTGCGTCTGGTACTTTCGCCGCCAGTGGTTCGCCACCGTGCGGAACGCCTTCTTCACCTTCGTGTTTCCGCTGATCGGCGGCATCATTCTCTCGGTGCTGTTCTGCACGACCCTCGTTGACAGCATGGATCCGAACTACGGCAGCGGCTCCGAGATCTTCGGTTTGGGCCTGGTCTTCGTGCTCGGCATGGCGATTCTGCTGATCGGCGTCGTCATCATGATCGTGCAGTCCCGGGTGCGCCCGGCGTTTTTCCGCGGCGAGACGCTCAGCCTGGCCGCGCCGCGCTACGGCGAGCCCGAGGAGTAGCCGAGCTGCGGCATCCGCTTATTGAAAGCGGATGCCGCGGGGTTCGCGGCACCCATTAGCGCTCGCGGCACTCGTTGGTAGGGGTGCCCCGAACGGTAATGGGTGCAGCGAGCCCGTCGCGTCCGGTACGGCAACTCCAGGGCGGCGGGCTCGAGTCCTTTAAGCTGTGGGCATGCCCACACTGTTGCATCTTGATTCGTCCGCAGACCTCACGACATCCCGTTCGCGCGCGATTACCGCTACCTTCGCGGATACCTGGCGCAGTCTCGGCGCAGATCACACCGTCGTTTATCGTGACTTGCACCGCGAACCGCTGCCGCACCTGACGGATGCCGCGCTACATTTTCCGCCCCGGCTGCGCCCGAAGGGTGCCAGCCCGAGCACGGAGCAGGAGGCGCTGCAGCTACAACTCATCGCGGAATTGGTCGCGGCCGACGTGCTGCTGATCGGTGTTCCGCTCTACAACTACTCGATGCCGTCGACCTTGAAGGCGTGGATCGACTACATCCACCTGCCGGCGGTGACTGCTCCGTTTGACGATCCCACCACCCAGCAGCCGCTGGCCGGTCGCCCGGCCGTGCTCGTGTCGACTCGAGGCGGGGTCTATGACTCGGGAACTTCCACCGAGTTTGACGATCACGCGCTTCCCGCTCTAACTCTCATTTTGGCCAACGCCCTCGGAATGACGCTCGAGACAATCGTGGCCACCCGCACGCTCAGCGAACGATTCGGCGCCCCCGCTGACGAGGTCGCCAAGCAACACCGGGAACTGGCCGCCGCCCACGAGTCCGCTGCCCAGGCCGCTCGTCGCCTCGGCTGACCCGCGCTGCCTGGAGTGGGCGATCACCAATGTGGCGCTGAGTCGGTGTAAAGTCCAGCAATGTCGTCGCAAATTCAGCAGAGAATGGCAATTGAGCGTATTCGCACGTCCGCGGTGTTGTGGCTGGTGTTCGGCGGCGTGAGCACCCTGCTTGCAATCAGTCAAGTAGCGGCCTCGTTTGGATCGGGGGAACGGCGAATGATCATCATCCTGAACGTTGCGATCGCGGCCGGCTGGGTCATCCTCGGTCTGTTCAATTTGCGGCGCTACCGGCGGGAGATCAAGGCCTTCACGACGGAACACGGTGTGGACGCAGGAATACGCTACAAGTGAAGGCGCCGCAGGCGGACGGTTCGACGGGCACCGCTAGGCTCGGGTAATGGATGTCACTCTGGTGCCGATCAGTTCCGCGCGGGACCGGGACGCACTGATTCGCTTTCTCACGGAGAACGATTTTCCGTTTCATGTAGGCACTCGGCTGACCGTGCAGGACGCTCAGGAACGGATCGCTGGCGGACGCTTCGAGGGGCCGGATCATGCGGGTTTCTGGATTGATGCCGGTACGGCCGGCCGCGTCGGCTACGCGGTGCTGGACGATCTGGCCGACAACGCCCCACTTTTTGATTTGCGCCTGGCCACGCAGTATCGCGGGCAAGGACTCGGTGTCCCGGTACTCAGGGCCTTGACGAACTATGTATTCACGCACATTCCTGAGGCAAGCCGGTTTGAAGGAAACACTCGATCGGACAATATCGCCATGCGGAAGTCGTTCCGTCGTGCAGGGTTCATTCAAGAGGCCTGCTACCGAGACGGATGGCCCGTCTCCGGCGCCGCCCCGATGGCCTCCGTCGCCTATGCGATCTTGCGTCGTGATTGGGAATCTGGGACGACCACGCCGCTTGAGTGGGATGATCCCGCCGGACTGTGAACGGCGGGGCGGCGGCATCCGCTGTTTCTCACTGCGCTCAGGGCGAAACCAGCGCCATTTGAGTGGCTGGTGCGATTGAATGGGCGCTATGACGCGCACACTCATTCTTGGCGGGACGGGCTGGCTCGGTCGCGAGATAGCTGAGCAGTTGGTTGCCCTTGGCGAGGACGTAACGTGCCTTGCTCGAGGTAAGTCTGGATCGACCCCCGGCGGTGTGACGTTTATTAGATCTGACCGGCAAACACCGGGAGCCTACGACCTGGTCGCAGGCGTCGCCTGGGATGAAATCATCGAGCTCGCCTACGAGCCTGACCTCATCACCGGTGCGCTCGAAGCCTTGGCCGGCAGCACGCAGCATTGGACGCTGGTCTCCTCCGTCTCGGTGTATGCCAGTAACGCTGATCCGGGAGCCGATGAAGACGCCGTCCTTGTCGATGCATTCGACCTTGATGACTATGCGCAGGCCAAAGTCGCCGCCGAGCACGTCACAGCCGAGGCAGTTGGCGACCGCCTGCTCATCGCGAGACCGGGTCTCATCGCGGGGCCAGGTGACACGAGCGACCGTTTTGGCTATTGGGTCTCGCGACTCGCCCTGGCCGCACACGAAGCCGTTCTCGTGCCGGACGTCCATGATCGTTCCGTACAGTTCATCGATGTTCGAGACTTGGCGGCGTGGCTAATCGGTGCCGCGCATCGCGGCCTCACTGGCAGTTACAACGCCGTTGGCCGCGAACGCGATCTCTCCACGATTCTGCTGGCCGCCGCACGGGTGGCCGGTCATACTGGCAACCTCATTTCGGTCGACGATGACTGGCTGATCGAACACAACGTCAACTATTGGGCCGGACCCCGCTCGCTGCCCTTATGGCTTCCCCGTAGTGACTCCGCCTTTGCGAGGCGCAGCCGCAGCCGATTCGTCGCCGCTGGCGGAACCGAGCGAAACCTAAAGGATATTCTCGACGATGTTCTTGCGGACGAACGATCACGCGGACTCGGCAGGGAGCGCCGGTCAGGTCTCACTCGCGAGGAAGAAGGCCTCCTGCTGAATGAAATCGCACGGCAGATGGCGAGTGAGGACGGCGGCGTTGGTGATCGGTCAGTGCAGTCTTAACTCGAAATTGAGCCTCGCACTAGTCGATAGACGCCCGTTCGCGGTTTCTTCCAATCGTGATCGAACCGTGCGGGAGGGTTAGTCGCGCTTGAGTTGCCCCAGCTCTGCCCCGGCCGCATCCAGTAGCCGTAGCACTCCATCATCGACGCTGGTCAATCTGGCCTGCGCCACCCAATACGGCACCGCGGCCCCTTCACACGCTATCAAGGTCGAGGCGCCGGCCGTGGACAGGAGAGCTCCGTGCCCGTCGGCGGCCCAACGGCCCTGGCCGCCATTGCAGCCGTCGGACCCAGTCCACGTTCCGTCCGCTGCGAAAAATACGTGCGAATCGGATGTGCCGCTGGGAGAAACCGGGACCCAACGTCCGACCAAGTCGTCGGAGGATGCCGGGGTGAATTCTGGCGGCAGAGAGGCTGGTTGTCGCAACGTCTCGCGCATCGCCGCGGTGATGACGGGCGGTTGGGTGTAGAACTCGGCTGCAGTCGGGATCGCGTCGGGATTGCCGTCGATGGTGAGGGTGGCGACCACCGCGCCGTTCGCATCGGTGAGTTCCCAGCTCGCACCGGCGGCCCGATACCCCGTGACAGATTCGAGCCACGCCACTCGCGGCAGGGTCGCTCCCGTAACGCACTCACCGCTGGCGCCGTACGTCGAAGCAAGAAAAAGGCTTTCGGTTGCCCGCCACGAACCGTCGATCATTCCGCAGTCTCGCCAGAGTTGGAACGCCGGCGCCTCCAACCGCAACCAGGTATCGGGTTTCTCGTCTGCTGCGCCCGAGACGCGCCAGATGTTGACTAGTCCAATCGCGGCAGATTCCGCGCCGCCAGGAGGGCTGGCCGGGAGCGGTGAATCTGGGGTGGGATCAACCTGTCCACGCGGGGCCTGCGCACAGGCCGTCACCGCGAGCAAGAACACGGCCGCCAGGGTCGCTACCACACGCCCGCCTGGTCGTTTCGTTGCGAAACCTGTCGGCCAGAACCGCTCTCGCCCCGGCCAGCCCGATCTGGTCGCCCGCTGTGACGCGGTTCCCCTCGTAGTTCCTGATGTAGTCCCCATGTGTTTGATTATGGCCGATTGTCAGCGGGATCTTTCAATGCAGCGGATGCTCGCGCCGGACGTAAAAGGACACCCGGCCTGCCTGCATCCGTTGCGTCGGTTAGCACTGCTCTTGAGATAGGTCCACTATGCATGTCGAGTGTGTATATACTCGGCATGTAAGTATTGTGCAGTGAAATCGTTGGGGAGTCGTCGTGTCGGTACGTCAGAGCATTCTTGCCATTCTCGATCAGGGGTCCAGTTACGGGTATCGGCTGCGCGCCGAGTTCGAGCGACGCACCGGCTCGACCTGGCCAATCAACGTCGGTCAGATCTACAACACGCTGGATCGGTTGGAACGCGACGGTTTGATCGTGAAGGGGGACACCGACACCGACGGCCACGTGTTCTACTCGATCACCACTGCGGGTCACGACGAGGTGACCAGATGGTTGCGTTCCCCGGTGCAACGCCCGGAGACGACGCGGGACGAACTGGCCATCAAGCTGGCTGTCGCCGTGACGCTGCCCGGTGTTGATATTGCTGAAATCGTGCGGGTGCAGCGGATGTCGACGATGACGACGCTGCAGCAGCTCACCCGGGCGAAGAACAGCGGGGATGACCCCGAGTCCACCGATGAGCTCGCCTGGCTGCTCGTGATCGACTCGTTGATCTTTCAAGCTGAGGCCGAAATTCGCTGGCTGGATCATTCCAGCTCTCGCCTGGCTCGGGCGAAAGACCGGGGATTGGCCGCGAGCGAACCGCTGGCCGAGCCGCGCCGACGCGGTCGACCAGCGCGAACCGACACGCCCACGACTGCCCAAGCTGCGACTGATGGAAGGGTTCTTCGATGAGCACCGAGTTGCTGCGCCTCGACGGTGTCTCGCGTCAGTACGGACACGGCGAAACTGCCCGTACTGCCCTGGTCGGAATCGATTTGACGATCATGGCGGGCGAGATGGTCGCGGTGATGGGCGCATCGGGCTCAGGCAAGTCGACCTTGCTCACCATTGCGGGCGGCCTGACCACGCCGACCTCGGGTGAGGTCGTCATCGATGGCCAATGGATCAGTTCGATGACTGCCAAACAGCTCGCGGTTCTTCGCCGCCGCACCCTCGGCTTCGTGTTCCAGGATTTCAATTTGATTCCCGCACTGACCGCCCTCGAAAACGTCACGCTGCCCCTGGAATTGGATAGTTGGCGCAGCCGCGACTCGCGACGCGCCGGCCTCGACGCCCTTGCGTCGGTCGACCTAGTGGACCGGGCAGGCAACTACCCCGACGACCTCTCCGGAGGCCAGCAGCAACGCGTCGCGATCGCCCGCGCCATTGTGGGCACCCGCAAGCTGATCCTCGCCGATGAACCCACCGGCGCTCTGGACAGCCATACCGGCGAAGTCGTGCTGCGGATGCTGCGGCACCGTGTCGACGCCGGTGCCGGCGCGATTATGGTCACCCACGATGCCCGGCACGCCGCCTGGGCTGATCGCATCGTGTATCTCGAAGACGGTCGCATCGTCGGTCAATCGTCGACCGGATCGCCAGAAGAACTCCTCGGAGCTGGTCGGTGATGACCGGTCGAAGCCGTCGTCGTAGCCGCATTGCCCCGTTCCGTGCCGCCCTGAGGTTTGCCCGGCGCGACGCCTGGGCCGCCAAGGGACGCAGCGCCCTCATCATCGCCATGGTCGCCATCCCGGTGGCCGGGCTCAGTGGCGTTGCCCTGGTCGGGCTGAGCATGGTGCCCACCGTCGACGAGACGATCGCCGTCGAACTGGGCCAGGCCGACGCCCGCATCAACATGATCAGCAGCCCCGATCCGTCGATGATTCAGAGCCCCGCTCAGCCCGAGTGGCATCAGGTCGAAATGGATTCCGCTGGCGTTCCCGTCAACACGCAAGCGGATGCCCAGCTGGTCGATCCGGCCACCCTCGTTCCAGCGGATTCGACTCTCATCGCCCTGCGTTCGACGGACGTGACCATTGAAACGGCCACCGGGATCGCCGGGATGCCCGCGATCGAGGGCGAGACCTGGAACGCCGAGTTCGAGCCTAAATACGCCCTGGTAGATGGGCGCGCTCCCGAGACCAACGATGAAATCCTGGTCACCGCCGCCGCACTTGACCGGCTGGGCGTGGGGCTCGGCGACGGGGCAACTCTGCTCGACCCTGAGCGTTCGGTCACCGTGGTCGGTGTGCTGGATGCCGCGGAATATCCCGACTCCAAGATCGCCGTGTTCGGCCGCCTCGGTGCGTTCACCGGCGACAGCCAGGCCAGCGTCGGTCAGGACGATTTCTACCTGTTCGACCACGCCCTGGACTGGCCGGCCGTGCAGCAGCTGAACGAGTCGGGGGCCGTCGTTCTTTCGAAGTCGGTGCTGCTGTATCCGCCACCAGCTGGCAGCTACCAGCTGCAGGCATCCGCTGAATTGCAGGGCGTGGCGACGACGGTCGTGACGCTGACGGCAGCGGGCGTTGCCTTCGCCGTTCTGGAGGTCGCCCTACTAGCCGGCGCAGCGTTCACCGTCGGCGCGAGGCAGCAGCAACGCACACTGGCGACCGTCGCGAGCGTCGGCGGGCACCGGCGCACCCTGTTCCAGATCGTGACCGCGAGCGGTCTGGTGCTGGGATTCGCCGGCGGCATTGCCGGTGTCGCGATCGGTGTCCTCGCTGGCTCGCTGTTCATGGCGATCACCGGTGACGGCAGCGCCGTGCAGTACTGGGGCTACCACCTGTCCATACCCATTCTCATTGGGATCGCCCTGTTCGCCATGCTCATCGGCTGGATCGCCGCCCTCCTCCCGGCATGGACGGCGTCCCGCCTGGACGTGCTGGCCGCCCTGCGCGGTGCACGGCGGCCCCAGGCTGTGCGTCACACCGGCCGCCGCTGGATCGGAATCTCGATCATCGTGGCCGGGGTCGCCATGACGGCGGGCGGGGCGCTTGCGGGGACCGCGAGCTTCTCCGCGCCCGGCGTCATCAATAACAGCTCGCTCTACCAACTGTCCATCATGCTCGTGCTCGCCGGACCGGTTCTGGCGCAGGTCGGGGCTCTGCTCGTTGCACCGGTCATCCTTTCTGCTCTCGCTGCCCTCGTTACCCGGCTCGGCACGGGCGCGCGGCTGGCCGCTCGCGATGTCGTGCGCAACCGGTCCCGCTCGCTTCCCGTGCTCGCGGCGATCACGACGACGGTGTTTGTCGGCACAATGCTGCTGGCGTTCTTCGGCGGATCCGACCAAGCCAGCCGGGCATCCTACGAACGGTGGAACGCCGAGGGCCAGATCATGGTGGACCTGAACGGCTGGACGGCCGAGAGTACTCAGGTCATGTATCCGATTGCACCCGAAGTGTCGACGATGCTCCGTGAGCAGTTCGACGCGGAGAAAGTCAGCGTCCTGTCCGGCGTGCAGCCGGCGTCACCCGAAGCTACGGACAGCTCGCCCAAGCCTCTGGTCGCATTGCGCCCAGAGGTTCGGTGCGAAGTCGTGAGCGGTTCGAACCCGGCCGGTGCCTGTGACGCGCCGTTCTGGTTGTTCTCGAACGGATCTGCACCCCAGATCTGGACAGGCACAGTCGACGACCTCGCACTGATTCTCGACGAGGAAGTCTCCGAAGACGCCCAGCGTGCGCTGCGAGCTGGGGGAGCGGTCTCCCTTTACCCCCAATATGTGCAGGATGACGGGACCATCCAGATCGAATGGATGTCGGCATCCACTTCTATCGACGCAAACCTGGAGGTGGCGCCGCTGTCGACCACGACGATCGATGCTGTGGTGCAGCAGCCGGCGCATCCGATTCATTTCGGTGTCTTCATGCTGGAATCGACCGCCACAGCGCACGGCCTGGAGCCAGTCGCCTTTCGAGTGCTCGCCTCCTTGGCTGCACCTTTAGATGACGCAGACTACGACCAGCTGTGGGGATCCCTCCGCTCTCTCACGGGCGGCACAGACCTCGTGGCCCGCTACGAGGCAGGACCGGGCAGCACGACTGAAACTTCCGGCTGGGCCCTGGTCGCGGTGGCAGCACTCGTCGCCTTCGGCGCGGCCGCGGTTGCGTTGGGGCTCGCCCGGGCTGATGGACGCCGCGACGACGTGACGCTGAGCGCGGTCGGCGCGCATCCGGGGCTGCGCCGCAACGTGGCCTTCTGGCAGGCCGTGCTGCTGACCGGCACGGGCGCGGTGCTGGGCGGAATCCTCGGCCTGCTGGGCCCCACCATGCTCGGGCTGGTCGGCCTGCTGCCCTTCGCACCGCCGTGGCCCCAGGTTGCGCTGCTCGTTCTTGGGCTACCCGTGATCATCGCGGTCGGCAGCTGGCTCTTCACCCGCCCGGCGCAATTCGAGGAGCGTCTGCAGCGCACGCTCACCTAGTGGGAGATCTTGCGACACGGGTGGACGGTGCTACTCCCTAGCGCGAGATTTGCTGCAGCGCCCAGGAGTTTCCGTCGGGGTCGCTGAAGAAGGCGTACCGAACGCCGCCACCCATGTCGCTGACGTCTGACACCGCAACCCCGTTTTCGAGGAGAGCCTCGCGGGTCGCTTCGACATCGTCGACCACGAGACGCAGATTCTGCACCGGTGCCGCCTGCGGGTCGCTGAATCCCACACCGATGGCGATCGAGCAGGCCGATCCCGGCGGTGTCAGTTGCACGACCCGCATGCCAGTGCCCGGTTCCACGTCGTGATCCAGGCGAAAACCCAACTGCGAGGCCGGACGGGCACTCGTTTTCCGTGGACTCAGGGGTCAATCAGCGCGTTGAGACTGGCGAGCGGTACGAGGCCTTCTGCCTTCGCCGCGAGCGCCGGGTCGACGGTGACCAGGGCGTCGGCCTGAAGCGCGGCGACCGCAATGTACTCCGCTTCATAGATTGTCTCCCACCCATGGTCGCGGGCGATCCGCCACGCGGTGCGGCGCGAAACCCGGTCACCGAGCAACCGCATCTTGAGTTTGGTGAGGCGCTCGTGCTGCTCGAGGGCCTGCTCCTCGCTGAGATCCCGTCTGCGCACGGCCGCAAACAGCAGGGCCAGCGCCTGTGAGCGGATGACGCCCGGCGCGACAATCTGATGGCTTGCCTCGACCCGCATGCCGGTGGCCACGATGTGCAGCAGGGTCGGCGCGTCGATCACATAGCGAGTCATGCAGGCCAGAATAGACGGTGCCATCTACCGTCACGCTGGCGACCCTCAGCATCAACTACCGCACGCCGACGGCACCGTTTGCATCATCGGCGCCGGCAGCGAGGGAGCGGTCGACCGTTACGTAGCGATGACCAGGGCCACGCAGCAACTGGTGATCCTCACGACGATGGGCGGCCTAGGTGAGCGAGAAGAGAAAAATCGGCGCGACAATCCGGGTGATATCGCTTGACCCCTGATCGGATTGGGCAATGACGCCGTAGGGCAATTCCATCCCGGCGTCGGCGATGATGCCCGGAAAGGACGTTGGGAGGTCGAGTGCCACCGAGCGCACACCGAAGGCATCATCGATGTGCACGCGGTTCGCATCCTGGCCGCTCGCGACAGAGTCAAAGGCATCTCCGACGATTGTGCCGTCGACCGAGGCGATGGCGAGACCACCATCTGTGCTGGCCGCCGTCGCCCAAACGCTGAATGCGGGCTTATATCGGCTTGCTTCCCCGGTGGGCATTGCCTCGCTCGAGTACCGGTTCACCACGATGTCGAACCCGCCCCAGGAGGTCCCATCCATATCGGGATAGTGACTCGAGCCGTCCTGATGATGCGTGGTCAGTGCCTCTCCGAGAATATTGACGGCGGCAGCGACGGCTTCGTCGCCGTTCTCGGAATAACGGAGCGAGAGTAGTACGTTTCCGTTCTCATCCACGACGTCGGTCGTCTCGGCTCCGATGAGAATGCGGTCGGGTTCTGTAGCCGCCGCAGTTTCGGACGGGACCGGGTTGCCGGTCGGGGGAGTGGCCGGCGGTGTGGCCGTGCAGGCCGACAAAGCCCCGGCCAAAACGATCAGAGTGATCACAGCGAGTGTTTTACGGATACGAGCCCCCAGAAACTGTCGAGGTGAACAAAACCGCCTCACCTAACTCCACGCTATCGTGCCATAGCGGATGCCTCGTCGGTCTCGGCCTACATGAACTAGCCCGTCAGGTGAGCGAAAAGAACAGAGCGATCACGGCAGCGACGGACACGACCGCACGCGCATAGTTGGCCAGGGACCAGCTCCGGTCGAAGGACTGCCACGCAGCCTTCAGGCCGGGTGAATTAGAGGCTGGCACGGCCATGGCGGCGAGCATTCCCCCCCTGGGCGGCTGTAGCGCGCTTATTTGGCGGCGAGCAGGCGCGCAACACGAGGCTTGACCTCGGTGGCGAGCAACGTGACGGACTCGAGCAGGTGTTCCTGGGGGAGCCCGCCGTGGTCGCCCTGCAGAAAGTGCCGCATGTGACCGAGGTGCCGGTGTAGGTCGACAATGCGCTCGGCGACGTCGTCCGGGTCGCCGACGTAGTACGCGTTCGGAGCGTCGACCTGGGCCAGAAAATCGCGACGCTGCGGGGCTGGCCAGCCGCGCAGCTTGCCCATCTCGAGGTTGAGGTTGACCCACCCGGGGTAGAGCCGGTCGATCGCTTCCTGCTTGGTGGGCGCCACCAGGCCAAAGGTCGCGACCGAGACCTTGATGTTGTTGCCGGTGTGGCCGGCCTGCTGGGCTGACTGCCGGTACAGGTTGGCCAGCGGAGCGAACCGGTGCGGCTGGCCGCCGATGATGCCGTAGGAGATGGGGAGGCCCAGCCGTCCGGCGCGGGCCGACGACGGCGCACTGCCGCCGGTGGCGATCCAGATGGGAAGCGAACCGTTGACGGGCCGCGGCACCACCGCAAGGTTCGGGATTGGCGGCCGCACGGTGCCAGACCAGGTCACGTTTTCGGCCCGGCTGTTATTGAGCGTCAGCAACAGGTCGAGCTTCTGCGCGTACAGCTCGTCGTAGTCGTTCAGATCAAACCCGAACAGCGGAAACGTCTCAACCGACGAGCCGCGACCGGCTGTGATCTCGATACGACCGCCGCCGGAGATCGCGTCGGCGGTGGCGAACTGCTGGAACACCCGCACCGGGTCATCCGTTCCAATGATGCTGGCCGCGCTGCCGAGTTTGATCTGCGTCGTCGCCGCGGCGGCAGCGGCGATCAGGGCGCCGGGCGACGACGCCGGCATCGACGCGGTGTGGTGTTCACCCACGCCGAAATAGTCGAGACCCACTCGGTCGGCGAGCACGATGGCATCGAACAGGTTCTTGATCGCCTCGGCGGTCGAGCGCGAGCTACCGTCGGGGCCCCGCTGGGTGTCGCCGAAGCTGTAGGCGCCGATTTCCATGATGTTCTCCATTTGCGTGAGTGAGGGTTTAGGCAGCGACCGCGAGCGGACGGGCCTTCTGAATGAGGGCGACAAGCTGGTTCGCCGTGTGGCTGCCCGTGAAGATCTCGGTGGCCGGCTGGAACGACCGGCCAGCTGCGAGCGGTCCGGCGTCGACGGCGTCATAGCCGAGCCGGTCGATGAAGCTTGCGACGAGTGCCTTCGCCTCGTCGTCGTCGCCGGCGAGCGCGAGCGCTCGCCGCGTCTCATCGCCGGCGGGCCTGTCGTCTTCCTCGAGCTCGTGATAGCCAATGTGATTAAGCGACTTCACGACGCGAGCGTGCTGCAGAAACCCTTCAACAACCTCGCTCGTGGTGCGCGCATCGCTCTCGAAGTCATCGAATACCCCGTCGACCGGCGCCCAATAGTTCATGGCGTCTATGACGATTCGGCCAGCGAGGCTGTCCGGGTTCAACGTGCGGTACTTGTGCAGGGGAATCGCGAGCACGACCAGATCGGATGCCGCGGCCTGGCTTGATTCCACGGCCAGCGCCCCGGGGGTCACAATGTCCACCAGCAGAGCGTTGTCCGCTGCGGGCTGCGTGGTTGCGATGCGCACCTGGTATCCGGCTTTCAGGGCCTGGCGTGCCAGGGCTGTTCCAACCCGCCCGGCGCCCAGAATGCCGATGGTGGTCTCGTCGTTACTGCTCATGCGCTGCTCCCGTCGAAATATGATGCTCTACAGATCATATGTCTCAAAGAATATCTATGCAACCGCATGGTTTGAGATAAGATTGCCTGTATGACTACCGAATCGAGCCTGCCTTCCGCGGCGCCCGGAGACCTGGGATGGAACCTCGCGATGGTTCTGCGCGGTTACCAGCGTCAGTTGGAGACCGCCGTCGACGGGCTGCCCGGGGGAGTGCGCTGCTACCAGGTGCTGTCCACCGTCATTCACCGTGACCTGCCGTCCCAGCAGGCCATCGGCGCGCATCTGGCCATCGACCGCACCGTTCTCACCTATCTCCTCGATGGCATGGTGGACGCCAAGTTGGTGGAACGCATTCCCGACCCCACCGATCGTCGGGCCAGAAAGATTCGGGCCACGACGGAGGGTTTGAGCGTTCTCGCCCGGTACGAGAGGCGCGTTGCTGCCGTGGAAGCCAGCATCCTCTCTGGGATGCACGCCGATGACGCCCACCGGCTGGCTGGCCTGCTCGGCGCGCTCGCCACGAGCGTGCACCGCGCCGATCCAACGGCCAGCCCCTGCGAGGCCGTCGAGTCGCTCGGGCGCGCTGACGTTATCGCTTCACAACATCACTGATTGCCGGGCCGAGATCGGGCCACCTGAAGGTGAATCCCGCCTGCAGCAGGCGTTCCGGTGTCACCCAGCGGCTTTTCAACACCAGTTCTGGTTCGGTGCGCAGCGCCCACATAGCTGGTTCCAGCATCCACCTGAATGCTGGCAGCCCCACGGCGGCCCCAACGCGTCGTCGTAACGTCGACATGAGCGTGCGGTTGTCACTGATCTGCGGTGCTGCCAGGTTGACCGGCCCGTCCAGTGCGTCGTTCTCGACAATGAATGTCACGGCGTTGACAACATCGTCGATGTGAATCCAGCTGAATTTCTGGCGTCCGTGCGAGTGGTGGGTTCGAGTCCCGGCACTGGTCGGTTTTGTACCAATTCCGCGATACCGCCGATGTGGAAACCACCGGCCATCGAATTGAGGACCGCCGAGCCCAAAGCGGGCCAGCCGAACGAGGGCGGCCGTTGCTGGTCCGTCACCCAGCACGATTGCCATCCGCAGCGCAACCCGGCGAGTGGCTGCCAGGTCGCCGGCAAAGAATTCGGCTTCCCATGCCTGAGCGATGTCAGCCGAGAACCCCGTGCCGACGTCGCCGTTGGTTTCGGTCATCGGCCGGTCGAGGGAATAGCGATAAATGGTCGCGGTGCTGGCGTTGAGCCACGCCGGCGGGGGATTCGCGCTCCTGGCGATGGCCTGACGAAGCGCTCTGGTGGTGTCGACACGTGAGCGCAAGATTTCGTCACGGTTCCGGTCGGTGTACCGGCAGTTGACGCTCTTTCCCGCCAGGTTTACGACGAGCTTGGAACCGTCAATCAATGCCTGTACAGCGGATGCATCGTCCCACCGGGCGTCTGGCCCGTTCCGTCCGATGCAGACAACGTCATAACCCTGGTCGCGCAGCTCGCGAACGAGTCGCCGTCCAATAAATCCTGCTGCCCCTCCTATTACCGCGCGTCCTCGAGTGTTCCCCACGAGTCAAGCATACGAGGCGACAGAAACAGCAGGTTCCGGCGTTTTCCTATGACGCTGGCTGGATGAGCCATTTGGAGCACACCTGCACGTTGGCGTCCTCGTAGCCGAGGTGCTCGTAATACCAGTCGCCTGCGGAGTCGGTCTCTGAATCGTCCTCCTCTACGAACACAACTTCGCACAGAAATCTAAATGTATCTGAGAATCCCTCGACTCTAACCTATGGTTTTGGTACAATGGATTCATGAGCCAGAGCGGCGACACCCCCCAACAGCAGGGCGTGATTGACCGTTTCTTGGCGGGTCTGCCTGACGGGGAGTACGCGGACTGGCCGTTCTCCGATGAAGACCTCGCGTGGCGTGAGGAGTGCCGGTCGGTCTGGGAGGCTGAAGAAAGGGCCGACGCCAATACCGCCACTTTGAAGATGTTCGCTGACGGTCCGGCCATCCCGGCCGGCCTCGACCTGACCGACGTGTTCGCTGCGGTCCCGCCGGAGTGTCTGTTCGAGGAGGACCTCCGCGAGGAATTCCTCTATACCGAGTACATCGCCGCCGAAAACATTGCGCGCGAGCTCGACTCAGACCCAGGTGACGGAGCCCCGTCCGACCCTGCTGCTGACCCGACTGCCTCCAACCCGACTGCCTCCAACTCGACTCTTTCCGATCCGACTGCCGCTGACCTGAGTCCGTTCCAGCGTCGGCAGGCGCAGTTCGTTGACCGGGTGATCTACCTCGAGAAGATTATTGCCTGGGCACAGGCGAGTAAGGCGGAGGTTCTCACTGAGGCGTGGGATTACACCACCAATACGGCCGAGACCGGCCGGCCGCAGGCCGGGCCGCAACACGAGCACGACTGGGACGCCACCTTCGCCGCCCAGCAGGGGCTGATCGCCGAAATCGGGTGTGCGCTGCGCATTCCCGCCGGGTCAGCTTCGGGCCTCCTCCTCGAGAGCCGCGTGCTCGTCGAGTCTCGCCCGCGCACCCTCGATGCGCTCCGCTCCGGGGCCATTTCCTTGCGGCATGTCCGGCGGGTGCTTGACCAGCTCAACTCCGTGCCCCGGCCTGCCCGTGCGGAGCTGGAGGCGGTGCTGCTGCCGCACGCTCGCAAGCTCACCGCGGCGCAGTTCGACGGCAAGGCCCGCAAACTGCGTGAACGATTCCACCCCGACAGCATCACCGTCCGCCGCACCAAGTGCCTCGCTGACCGCAGGGTGATGTTCTTCCCCGACCAGGACGGCATGGCCACACTCTGGCTGCGCGCCGCGTCGGACGACCTGTTGGGCGTCTATAACCGCGTCACCGAGACCGCCCTGAGCTTGCAGGGCACCGATGAACCCCGCACTCTCAGTCAGTTGCGAGCGGATGTCGCCATCGACCTCCTCGCCAGCGGCGTCACCAGCACCGGCCTCGGCGCCGGAGTCAGCGCCACTGTGAACGTCACCGTGCCGGTGCTGACCCTGATGGGAAAAAGCGATGAACCCGGCGAGCTGGAAGGATACGGGCCGATCGACCCGGAGACCGCCCGCCGGCTGGCCGGCACCGCGACCAGTTTCCTGCGCATCCTCACCCACCCCCACACCGGCATCGTCCTCGACGTCAGCGCCACCCCGTTCCGGGTGCCAGCGGCGCTGAAGAAATATCTGCAACTCCGTGATGGGACCTGCCGGTTCCCCGGCTGCAACCGCGCAGCCCGACATTCCGACCTCGACCATACCCGCGACAAACAATTCGGCGGGCCCACCGCCGCGACCAACCTGCACTTTCTCTGCCCCGCGAACCACAACCTGAAACACTACAGCGACTGGAACGTTACCGCCGATCCCGACGGCACCCTCAACTGGATCAGCCCCGCCGGCAAACACTACGCCACCGACCCCGCCACCCGCATCAGCCCCCACCTACAACAAACAGCACAGCCTCCACCGCCAGCACCGACCCCGCTCGTCCCACCCGTGAGCGACCCGTGGACATCCGCCTGCAACAACGACGACGACCCCAGCCCCCAACCGTTCTAGGGTCGGGGTCAGGTCACGCAGTCAGCCGCGCCAGATCAGCGAGCTACTCCTCGAAGCTGTTCACCATCGCGAAGGCGGCGCGTTCCATATAGTCCCAGAGGATTCCCCGCTGCAGCGGCGGCAGATTGGCTGCGTCCACGGCGACTTTCATGTGGCCCAGCCAGCGGTCGCGGGCATCCGGATTGACCTTGAAGGGAATGTGCCTCTGACGCAGACGCGGGTGGCCGCGCTGCTCGCTGTAGGTACCTGGACCGCCCCAGAACTGCTCGAGGAACATGACCAGACGATGTTCGGCCGGACCGAGATCTTCTTCGGGATACATCGGCTTCAGCACCGGGTCGGTGGCCACCCCGACGTAGAAGTCGTGCACGAGCTTTTCGAAGAACGGGGTACCGCCGACCTCGTCGAAGAATGTGGGCCCTGCGGCGGGACCGTTCTCACCCTCGCGCAGGTACACGTCGGCGAGTGCTGCAGGCTGATCGGTGGGGTGTCGTTCAGTGGTCACGTGGTGCGGCTTTCTTCTGTTGGGTTATTTCATTGTCAGTCAATGCCGTCGCCGCGAGTTTCGGGGTCGGGCGTGTGCAAGGGGGCAGGGACGCTCTTGGCCTTGCGCGGCCCGCGGGGCTTTCGCACCGCAACCGGGCCGGTACGCACGCCGTCGACGACATCGGGCACGGCCGCAGCGGCCTCTTCGGCGGCGTCGAGGGCGCCCTCGGCCGGTCCACTGGTCGATCCCTCAAGGGTGCCATCGCCGGTGGTCATGACCACGCTGTTGAGCGGCGTGAGCGGCACGCCCATGCCGTCGAGGGCCTTCTTCATGTGCAGGCGCAGGTCACGGGCAAAGTCCCACTTGGCCGAAACCCGGGTCTTGACCACAAGCCGGGTCACGAGGGCTTCGGCGCTGATCGACTCGAGGCCCCAAATCTCGGGCTTTTCGAGGATGAACGCACGCCACTTGCGACTCGACGCAAGGGCAGTGGCGACGCGCAGCAGCTCGTCTTGCACGGCCTCAACGTCGGAACTGTATGGAATGGCGAGGTCGATGATGACGCGCGCCCAGCCCTGCGACATGTTGCCGACCCGCAGAATCTCGCCGTTGCGCACGAACCAGAGCGTGCCGTCGATATCGCGCACCTGCGTGATGCGAATTCCGACGGTCTCCACGACACCGGATGCGAATCCCACGTCGACGATGTCGCCAACGCCGATCTGGTCTTCCACGACCATGAACAGTCCGTTGAGAATGTCCTTGACGATGTTCTGCGCACCGAAACCGAGGCCGGCACCGAGCGCGGCGGTCAGAAGCGCAAAGGAGCCGAGAATGTCCTTGTTCAGGGTCGTGACGATGAGCAGCAGTGCGGTGATCAGGATGAACACGTTCACGATGTTCGCCAGCACCGCACCGAGTGTGCGCGAGCGCTGAACGACCCGCACCGCAGCCATCGGCGACACATTCAGCGCCTGCGTGTCATCGACCTTCTGATTCTTCTTGACGCCGGAGACGATCTGCTGCACCACGCGCCGAATGACGAATTGCAGAACCCAGCGTAGGGCGAAAGCGATGACGATGATCATCGCGACGGCGATGATCTTTTCTACGTAGACGGTCCACTCAATTTTGGCGATGGAGGTGCCGAGGTTGGCCCAGAATGTATCCCAGTTCATATCCAAGCCAGTCTACCGATGGGCCGTCTGTGGAACCCCGGAAGTGAGCCCGGTCACGGTATCGGCGCCAGCGACACGCAGCCGCAGCAGACCGGTCTCTGCACCGCAGGCAGCGGCATCCTCTCGGTAATCGTGGAGTTTGCTGTGAACCTCAGGGCAAACGGAAACCCCGCGACCAGCCTGTGGCCGGGCGCGGGGTTCGTGGTCGTTCTGCCTTCTAACTACTCGGCGTCGCGCGCCTGTACCTTGAGCGACCGCTCGACCCCGGCCAGGTTCTCGACCACGAGGCGGCGCAGCGCGGCCGGCTCCGGGTTCGCGTCGAGCCAAGCCTGCGTCGCGTCGGCGAGGGCCTGGTTGTTCAGCGGCGCCGGGTAGAGGCCGATGACGAGCTTCTCGCCGATCGAGAAGCTGCGCGACTCCCACACCGACTGCAGCATATTGAAGTAGGTCGCGACGAACGGTTCGAGGAGCGCCTCGTCGTTCACTCGCAGGAATCCGGCGGCGGTTGTGCGCACGATGGTCGTCGCTGCCGTGTCGACGTCGATGAGCGACGACCAAGCAGCGAGCTTGCCCTCGGCCGTGGGGAGTGCGGCCCGGGCCAAAGCCGCCGACTGGGCGCCGGTGGCCGTGTTGTCGCGCGCGAGCGCCGCGTCGATCTCGGTGGCGTCTGCGCGGCCCCCGGCTACGAGGGCGGTGAGCAGCTCCCAGGCCAGGTCGGTGTCGACGGTGAGACCATCCAGCACGGTGTCGCCCGAACGAAGAGCGGCCACGTTCTCGAGCTGGGCGGGGGTGGCCGCAACAGCGGCGAAGAACTTCACGAACTGGAACTGCGCGTCGCTGCCGACCGCTGCTCCCTGTGCGAGGGTCCACAGTGCGTCGGCGACCTCGGTGGTGACGGCGGCGCGGTGCGGCTGGGCCACGTAGTAGTTCGCCGTGAGCAGGACCTGGCCGAGCACCGTGCGCAGCGTCGTCGACTCGGTTTCGGTGGCCACGTTGTTCAGCACCAGTCGCACGAAGTCGCGCGCCGTGGTTTCGGCGTCGCGGGTGGCGTCCCAGACCGAACCCCAGACCAGGGCGCGGGCGAGCGGGCTCTCGATGACGGAGAGATGTTCCAGTGCCACCGCCTGCGAGGCCGGGTCGAGGCGAACCTTGGCGTAGCTGAGGTCGTCGTCGTTGAGCAGGATCAGGTCGGCGCGCTCGCGGCCGACGAGGGCGGGGACATCCGTTCGTGGACCGTCGACATCAAGCTCGACCCGGTGCGTGCGCACGAGCTTGTGGTCGTCGCTGAAGGTATAGAACCCGATCGCGAGGCGGTGCGGGCGAATGGTGGGGTAATCGGCTGCGGCGCTCTGCAGCACCGCGAAGCTGGTGATGACGCCCGCTGCGTCGACGGTGATTTCGGGGCGCAGGGTGTTGACGCCGGCGGTTTCGAGCCACAGCTTCGCCCAGCCGCTGAGATCACGGCCGCTCGCCGCCTCGAGTTCAACGAGCAGGTCGGAAAGCTCGGTGTTGCCCCACTCGTGCTTCTGAAAGTAGGAGCCGACGCCGGTGAAGAACGCCTCAATACCCACCCAGGCGGCGAGCTGCTTGAGCACGGAGCCGCCCTTGGCATAGGTGATGCCGTCGAAGTTGACGAGCACGTCGTCGAGGTCGCGGATGGTGGCGACGACCGGATGGGTCGACGGCAGCTGATCTTGCTTGTAGGCCCAGCTCTTCTCCATCACGGCAAAGGTGGTCCAGGCTTCGTGCCACTCGGTGGCTTCGGCGGTGGCAATGGTCGACGCCCACTCGGCGAAACTCTCGTTGAGCCAGAGGTCGTTCCACCAGGTCATGGTGACCAGGTCGCCGAACCACATGTGGGCGAGTTCATGCAAAATTGTCACGACGCGGCGTTCCTTGACGGCATCGGTCACCTTGGAGCGAAAAATGTATGTCTCGGTGAAGGTGACCGCGCCGGCGTTCTCCATGGCGCCCGCGTTGAACTCCGGCACGAACAGCTGGTCGTACTTGTCGAAGGGGTAGGCGTAGCCAAACTTCTCCTCGTAGTAAGCGAAGCCCTGGCGGGTCTTCTCGAGGATGTAGTCGGCGTCGAGGTACTCGCTGAGGCTCTTGCGGCTGAACACGCCGAGCGGGATGATACGCCCATCGCTCGACGTGAGTTCGCTGCGCACGACGGCGTACGGGCCGGCGATGAGCGCGGTGATGTAGCTCGAGATGGTGTGGGTGGGCGCAAACGCCCACGTGCTGGCGCCGTTGCCGGCATCGGTCGGTTCGGGCGTGGTGGAGTTGGAGACGACCTGCCACTCGCTCGGTGCGGTGACGGTGAAGGAGAATTTCGCCTTCAGGTTGGGCTGCTCGAACACCGCGAACACGCGGCGGGAGTCGGGGACCTCGAACTGACTGTAGAGGTAGACCTCGTTGTCGACGGGGTCGACGAAGCGGTGCAGACCCTCACCGGTGTTGGTATAGAGCGCGTCGGCGTCGACGACGAGCTCGTTCTCGGCCTGCAGACCGTCAAGCTGAATGCGGATGCCGTCACTCACGACGGCGGGGTCGAGCGCGGCGCCGTTGAGGGTCACAGAATGCACCTGTGATGTGATGGCGTCGATGAAGGTCGAGGCGCCGGGGGTGGCGGCAAAGCGCACCGTGGTGGTGCTGCCGAACGTGGTGGGGCCGGTGGTGAGGTCGAGCACAACGTTGTAGCTCGCTACCGTGACGAGCGCGGCGCGCTCGGTCGCTTCAATGCGGGTGAGATTTTCTCCGGGCAACTTAGTTCTCCAATTTAATTCACGATTTGATTCGCGACGGATTCCATTTAGAACGGTGAAGCCTCGGTAGTCGGGCGCCATCGCACCCCGCAAGCCTAACCATGATTACGATGTGGGCATGAGAGCAAGCACGGACCCGAGCGTCGCGACCGCCGAACGCTACCGGGCCTTCGCCAAGGTCGAAGCCCGCGGAATGAGCGTCTGTTACGAACGGTGGGCCGCTGGGGTCGCGGCCGATCCCGCCACCATGGCCTTGATCGACCAGCTGCCCGCGGTCAAGCGCCAACCGAACCTGGTGTTCAGCGCGGCTCGGTTGCACGGGGCAGTGGTGGGGGAGTACCCGCAGTTCGCGGCCTGGCTGCGCGAGCACTGGTCCGATGTGGCCGCCACCTGCCTGACCCACGCCACCCAGACCAATGAGCCCGGCCGCTGCGCCGTACTGTTGCCGGCGCTGGCGGCGCTCGCCGGACCGCTCGCGATCATCGAAGTGGGGGCATCCGCCGGTCTCTGCCTGCACCCCGATCGGTACAGCTACCGGTATCGGCTAGCTGATGGCGACGAGCGGATGCTGCACCCGACAGACGGTCCGAGCCCGGTGGTTTTAGACTGCGCCGTCACCGGCCCGGTGCCGCTGCCCGAGCGGATGCCCAAGATTGTCTGGCGGGCCGGAATCGATCTTCATCCCCTCGACGTGCACAGCGACGCTGATCTGGCCTGGCTTGAGGCGCTGATTTGGCCGGAGCACGACGACCGTCGATCCCGGCTGCGCGCCGCGGTTGCCGTGGCCCGACAAGAGCCGGTCCAGATCGTGACCGGCGACCTCAACGACCAAATCGAAGCGCTCATTGCCCGGGCTCCGGCCGAGGCAACCGTTGTCGTGTTCCACACCGCGGTACTCGCCTACCTGAATGAGCCAGATCGCAACCGGTTTGCCGCGCAGATGACCCGGTTGCCGGTGCGCTGGCTGTCGAACGAGGGACAGAGTGTGGTGCCCGGGGTGCTCGAGCGGCTTGCGGAGGCGCCGGCACTGTCATCCGCATTCATTTTGGCCCTGGACGGCGAGCCAATCGCCCTGACCCAGCCGCACGGCCGCGCGTTGCATTGGCTCGGATGAGTCGGACCGACGAGCCGCTAGCGGCAGAAGCGGCTCAGAATCCGGCGGTACCGACAGTTGCAACTGCTCCAAGAAGCGGAGAACTATGTCGGTAACCAAACGGAAGCGCATAGTGGTGCCAGACATTGCGACGAAGTCTTGCGGGAACGTGTGTGACGGATGCATGAGGCACGACTCACTGAGATCTAGCAGCTGTAGAAACCACCTACGCCGTTGTCAATTCGACAACCGGTTCCGTCTGATTTGTCTGGACCAAAGGCACCGGCACAGCAGTCGCCATTTTTACTGCCAGAACCGCCAGAAGTGCTTCCACCACCGGACGAACCAGAGCTCGCAGACTTCTTCGCAGTGGCTTGGTTGGCAGCGACCCGTGCAGCCTCTTGTGCAGCTGCAGCAGCAACACGTGCAGCTTCTGCCTCGGCCGCGACACGTGCAGCCTCAATCTCAGCTGCGATACGCGCGGCTTCTTCGGTCTGGAAGACAGCAAAGTCACTCGTCAGTACAGCGACGCTCGCGGTAAGCGCAGTAGTAGCAGTTGCCGCTGTGCTGTTCGTAGCCGTGATGCTTGCGACCTGGTCGCGCGTTGCGCAGGGAGGCACAGCAGCAATCGTGATGTTTGCGAGTCCAGTACTGGCAGCGCTGACGTCGCTGATGAGTTCAGTGCCGCTGGCACGTGCAGGGAAAGCCTCGACGGCGGTGATACCGGCTACAGCGTCAACCGCTTCAACGCCTTCGCTGGCTGCAGTAGCTTCTATTGCGAGCACCTCGTCGACCGCAGGCACTGCTTCTACAGCGACGCGCGCTGCGTAGTCGGTGCTGATTGCGGGCGCGACACCCTCAGCGACAACCGGCAGCTCGAGCACGGCGACAGCGAGCACCGCCGCGTCAGAGGCTGCGAGAGCAGTCTTCATACTGGTGGCAGCGCGGGTGCCGGCCGTAACCGCAGCAGTGCAGAGACTCGTGGTCTCAGCCTTGTAGCTGGTCACGCCAATGGCCGTAGCCGTGATGCCACCGCCGATCACGAGCGCGCCGGCAGCGAGGATGGCGATGAGCTTGAGGCGCGAGGGCGGGGTGTTTGCGCGTGTTGTAGCGGTGCCGAAGTTTGCCATTGAATTGCCCCCTGATACGTGGTTCGGACTACACACAGTTCCCGCTAATGCAATTGGCGGGCAGGAGTTCCTCTACCGCAATCAGATTAGCGGCATTGCCTTGCTACAAAGCAATCAAGCGATCCGTCAGCGATCGGGTGCTGCGGTTGCGCGTTAGGGGAGTTGCCCGTTACGGCGATGGCCTAAACGGATAGGCGCCGGTTATTGGTGTTCGTCACCCGGAACGTCGGCGGGTGGCACGGCCGACGGCTCCGCTGACGATGGCGCCGCGCTACCGGTCGCCCGCCCGAAGGAGCCAAATTGCCTTGTCATCGCCGAACCGTGCATTGGAGCGTAGCTGCCACCGCTCGGCCCGGCGCTGAGTTCCTCTTCGGGCTGCCAGCGCGGGTTTTCGCTACTGCTGGTGCCGAGGAGCCGTCGGGTGAGGGATTCGCCCGTAGACAACAGATCGTCGAGGGCGACCTGCAGGTCGTTGTCGTCGACGGTGTCGGCGCGGAGGGCAGCGCGGAGCACGGCCCGGCGAATGAGCTCCTTCGCGAAGGAGCCCGTCACGCCCTCCGCCCGGCCGGCTGCCGCATCGAGGGCGGCCGGGCTGAACGGCAGCGCTCCCGCGTAGCGCCGGAACAGCCGCTCTCGTTCGGCCAGCTCGGGCAACGGCACTTCGACGGCGAGATCGACCCGGCCCGGCCGTTCGGCGAGGGCCCGCTCGAGAACCTCGACCCGATTGGTGGTCATGACGAACGCCACATCGGCGTCGCCATCGAGCCCGTCGAGGGCGTCGAGCACCTCGAACAACAGCGGCTGCGGAGTCGCGTTACGTTGCATTGCGACCAGGTCGATGTCTTCCAGCACGACAATCGACGGCGCAAAGGTACGAGCGATCTCGGCGGCGGCAGCAATGTGCACGATGCTGGATCCGGTGAGCAGCACCGCGGTGATGCCCGGGGTCTCGCTGAGCAGGTGACGCACGGTGAGGGTTTTGCCGGTTCCGGGAGGACCGTAGAGCAGCACACCGCGCTTCAAATGTTGTCCGGCGGCCAGCAGAACCTGGCGTTGCTCACCGATTCCGATGACGTGGTCGGTGATGGTGCCGAGGATGCCCTCTGGCAACACGATAGCGGCTGTCGGTACGACGGGGCGTTCCAGAAAGGTGATTCCGGCCCCGGCTCCGTATTCGGTGTGCACGAACGAGAGCACCTGGCCGCGCAACACGCTGTGCTCGATCATGAGTGTGCGCAGGTGCTCGAGAAAGGCGGTGACCGTGTGCGGTGACTCGGCCATGATTTCGAGTTCGGCCGTGTTGCGCCCGTATTGCGGGTTGGCGGCGCGTTGCAGCACCGCGATCGGCTGGTCGTCGAAGCGGATGAGCCGCACGCCGAAGGAGACGACCTGACGGGTCGACATTGGTCCGGTCGCCCGGGCCGAGTAGTCCACCGGGCCGGGGCCGAAGCCCTGAAACGGGCTGGCCACGAGCTCGGACAGGCTCGAATGAAAGCGCTGTTGCCCGCCGGAGACGCCAAGAAGCGCGGCCGGATCGGAGCCGGCCAACGTGGTCAGAGCGATGTCCGCGTCGACGAGGCGATGATCGGCGAGCGTTTCGGACACGACCGGCAACGTCGACGCGTTCGCGCCGAGAAACTCGGTGATCACGTCGCCGAGCGGCGACAGGCCCGACGGGTTCTGGGCATCCGCTGTCGCCACGACGCGTTCCATGAACTTCTTGAACGAGCGCACGACGTCTCGGTCGAAAGTATCCTCGGTCATCTTGTGCTCCTGACTTGTGGCAGCCGTTTCGAACCTAGCGGGCCTGGGCGATGATCGCTTCGGCCACGGCAACCGCTTGGGAGACCGATTCGACCGAGTAGGCCGACTCGCCGAGCGAAAAAATCACTGTGCAGTAACCGGAGGGGTCTGCGCAGACCTGGACGGCGTGCTCACCTTCGACGGCCCCCTCGAGCACGATCGGCGGCAATGCGGCCTGACTGTCCGGCTCCGTGATCATCGTGTCGACGATCCCGGCAAGACCATAGCCGACGTGGATCGAGGTGCCCAAAACGCCGTCGGCGCGCACGTCGCACCGAAACAACCCGGCGGCCTGCGACACGAAGCCGTCGAAGTAGACCGGATTCATGTTTGACGAGTCGAAGATTTCGTACTCGAGCGCATCGACGCCGAGGGCCATGGCGATGCCCTGCGGCTTGAGCGCGCCGCTGCAGGCCGGTTCACGCGGGGTCAGGGCGACCGCCGGCCAGGCTAACTGGCTGGGTTCGGCATCCGTCAGAGTGGAATAAACGGATGCCGCGAGCGGCTGCATCTGCGCTACGATCGCGTCGCTCGTCATGCGGTCAAAGCGCACATCGCGGGTACCGAATGAGTTGGTGCTCATCGTGATTTCGACCCAGGCGTCCCCGACCGGAGCCGAGATGAAACACCCGGGGTCGCCGCATCCGGTGGCCGCTTCGATGCCGCCGATGCTAGTGAGCGGGTCGGTCGGACCGTTGCCGGTATCGTTTGGCGCCCAGGACTCGGCCGCACCGGGCAGTACCTTGACGCTCAGGTAAGCCCAGTCGGAGTCGGCTTGGTGATCCATCGGGTTGCCCGCCGCAGTGCCGACTCGCCAGGAGCAGGACAGCCCGCCGAGGGCTGGGACGGCGTACTCGACCAGGAATGTCGATGGCTGCGTCGCGGCAACCGGGGTCGGTATGGTGCCGGAGGGATCCCCAAAGATCTTGGCAATGTCGCCCGGAGCCGCGATATCGTCACAGCTGAGCGGGCTGGTGGCTGCGGCGGGCGCTGCGGTTGGCCTAGGCGTTGAAGTGGCCGCCGGTTCCGGCACCGGTTCGGCCGCGCATCCGCTGAGGGCGACGAGGGCAAGAAAAACGGTTGGCAGGATCAGGGTGCGGCGCAGCATCAGGTCAGCCTAACAGGGCTGATTTTTAGCCCGTGACCTGTGTTTTCCTCGATAATAGGTCATATCCCAACGTACACACCAATATAAATCCCATAGTGGTATGCTCGCGATATGAGCCGACAAATAGCGGTGCGTCTGCCCGACGAGATAGTGGAATACCTCGATCAGGCGGTGGGTGAAGGGCGGGAAAGCAGCCGTGCTTCCCTGATCACTCGAGCCCTCGAACGAGAACGGCGACGCGAAATCGCCCTGCGTGACGTGCGAATTTTGACCGACCGTTTCAGGCAAGCCGACGATCTGGACGAACTCGCCAGTTTTGGCGCGAGTATTCCGTCTGACCTCGCCTGACGATGCGGGCAATTCACATAGCGCACCTCGACAAGGCCCGGCCCGTTCTCGTTCTCACCCGCGAACTCGTGCGACCGCACCTCACGCGGGTCACGGTCGCACCGATCACCAGTACGGTGCGGGGTCTGTCTACCGAGGTCGCGGTCGGCCAGGCGAACGGCCTCGACCAGGACTGCGTCGTGAGCTGCGACAACGTTGTGACCATTCCGGTCGCCAGCCTCGGCCGCCAAATCGGCTTCCTGCTGCCGACCCAGGAGGCGCAGCTCAGCGCCGCAATTCAAACCGCGTTCGATCTCGACTGACGCCTCGGTCGGCCAGCCCGGCGGCTACCAGGCAGCGGGCTGGTAGTCCTTAAGAAAGACCCCGTAGAGGTCTTCGCCATCCTCGCCGCGCACGATCGGGTCGTAGACCCGGGCGGCGCCGTCGACGAGGTCGAGCGGAGCGTGAAAGCCTTCCTCGGCCAGGCGTACCTTAGTCGGGTGTGGACGTTCGTCGGTGATCCAGCCGGTGTCGACGCTGGTCATGAGAATGCCATCTTCCAGCATCTCCTTCGCGCTCGTGCGGGTGAGCATGTTCAGGGCAGCCTTGGCCATGTTGGTGTGCGGGTGGCCAGGTCCTTTATACCCCCGACCAAACACCCCCTCCATTGCCGACACATTCACGATGTAGGTACGCCGGGCGGCGGATGCCGTGAGCGAGGCCCGCAGACGACTCACCAGCAAAAATGGTGCGGTCGTATTGCACAGTTGCACTTCGAGCATCTCGAGCGGATCGACGTCTTCGACGTTGGCCGTCCAACTGTTCACGTCGTGCAGGTCGGGAACAAGCCCGCCGGCGTCAATGGCGGTGCCGGCGGCGAGACGCTCCAGTGACGAAGAACCGGCGGCAAGAGCCAGTCGGGTGAGGTCGTCCGCTGTGAGGGCCCCGGCACCGGATGCGGCCGCGAGCAGCGGATGCCCGGAGACCGACGCGGCAAGGGCGAGCGGATGCGCATCGTTGGTGTGTCCGAACGACACGATCTCGGGCAACGGGCCATCGGGCAGCGGGGAATCTTCGGCCTCGACCAGGGGGGAGTACGAGCCGCGTGAGCGCCGCACGGTCTGCGCGGCGTTATTGATGAGAATGTCGAGCGGGCCCTGGGCGGCAACCGAATCGGCGAGCGCGATTACCTGGGCCGGGTCACGCAAATCGATACCGACGATGCGCAGTCGGTGCAGCCAGTCCTTCGAGTCGTCCATCGCGGCGAAGCGGCGAACGGCATCGCGCGGAAACCGGGTCGTGACGGTGGTGTGGGCACCATCGCGCAGCAGACGCAGCGCGATGTACATGCCGATCTTGGCGCGGCCGCCGGTGAGCAGTGCGCGCTTGCCGGTGAGGTCGGTACGGGCGTCACGTTTGGCGTGGCTCGACAGTGCGCAGCTCGGGCAGAGCTGGTGGTAGAACGCATCGACCACGGTGTACTTCTGCTTGCAGATATAGCAGGCGCGCGGAACGAGGAGCTCACCGGCGCTCGCCGCGCTGGTGCCGAGCGAGAGCTGGGCGCCGCGGGTCTCGTCGTCAATGCGGGTGGGCGCGCCCGTGGCGGTCGCCGCGATGACGCTGCGATCGGCGTCGGCGATGACCGCGCGCTTCTCCAGGCGTCGCGACATTTTGACCGATTTGAACATCTTGGCGGTGGCCTGGCGCACGGTGACGAAGTCGGCGCTTTCCGCGTCGATGTCGGCCAGGGAGGCGAGCACGCGCAGGGTCACTTCGAGATCGTGCGGGTCGATTCCGGCGAACTCGGTCGACGGCGCGGTGGATTCGGCGGCACCGAGCTCAGCGCTGGTGGGCGCGGTGGTGGGGGGCGCGGTGGTCATCCGCGAATTCTACGCGGGCCAACTGTGAGCATCCGTTTCAACTAGAGTTTGGCCGGTTCCTGAGTCGGGATGGCGTTGGTCGGCGGCTCATAGGTGTGGTCGAACGGCATCTCGTCGGTATCGAGCAGCGGGTTGTCGTCCTGCGTTTTGACCAGGCCGTGCGCTTCTTCGGCAGAGTTGACGCTCGGCATCGAGCCGGGTAGCGGACGGTTCGCCGACTCCTTGAGAAAGTAGATCGCGATCGCACCGATGAACGAGGTGCCCATCAGGTAGAACGCTGGCATCAGGTCGTTGCCGGTGCTCACGATAAGCGCGGCGATGATGAACGGCGTGGTACCTCCGAAGATCGCAACTGCGAAGTTGTATGAGATGCCCATGGCGCCGTAGCGGCTCGCCGTCGGGAACAACGCCGGCAGCGCCGAGGCGATGGTTGATACGTAGAACGTGACCGGGAAGGCGATGAGAGCCAGCCCGAGCAGCGTCGACCAGATCGCACCCACGCCGATGAGTAGGAATGCCGGGTAGGCCAGCACCACGGTACTGATCGCGCCGGTCCACAGCACTGGGCGTCGACCGACCTTGTCGGACAGACGGCCGGCCAGCGGAATGCACAGGGCCATGACCACGAGAATCGGAATGGTCAGCGCCGTACCGTGCAGCTCGTCGTAACCCTTGTTCTCCGTGAGATAAGTAGGCATATAGGACGTGAGCGCGTAACCGACGGTATTTGCTGCGGCGACGAGGATCATCGCGATGATGATGTTGCGCCAGTAGGTCTTGAAAATGGCGATCGGGCCCTTGGGCGTCGCTGCGGTTGCTCCGACGGGGTTCTTCTGGGCGGCTTCCTGCGCATCGAGGGTGGCCTGGAAGGCCGGTGACTCGTCGATCTTCATGCGGAAGTAGATGGCGATCACGCCGAGCGGCCCGGCAATGAGGAACGGAACACGCCAGCCCCAGTCCTCCATGACGTCCTGGCCGAGCGTGAGCTGCAGCACAGAGACGAGCGAAGCACCGATGGCGAAGCCGAGGTAGCTGCCCATGTCGAGGAAGCTCGCGAAGTAACCGCGCTGCTTATCAGGGGCGTGCTCGCTGACAAAGGTTGTGGCACCGGCATACTCGCCACCGGTCGAGAAGCCCTGTACGAGCTTCACGAAGACGAGCAGCACCGCGGCCCAAACACCGATTTGGGCGTACCCGGGCAGCAGCCCAACGGCAAAGGTTGACGCGGCCATCAGAATCAGCGTGGTGGCGAGCACCTTCTGCCGGCCGATGCGGTCACCAAGCCAGCCGAAGAACACGCCGCCGAGTGGGCGGGCGAAAAAGGTAGCGGCGAAGGTTCCGAGCAGAAACAGGGTTTGAACGGATGCGTCCGCCTCCGGCAAAAAGACCGGACCCATCGTGGTGATGAGGTAACCGAAGATACCGACGTCATACCACTCCATGGTGTTTCCCACGATGGTGCCGCCGAGGGCACGCTTCATGATGGGCTTGTCGACGACATTCACGTCGGACACGGCGATGCGTCGGCGGCGCAAGGTTTTCGTGGGCCTTGCCTTTCTGGCCGAGGCGGTTGTGGCGTCGAAATTCGGGTTGGATGTACTTCGGTCAGTGGGCATATAAATTTCTCCCGTGGAGATATTGTGCTGCGAAGTCAAGGCTGTACTGCGTGCTGCAGTTTTTTCAATCCACCAAGAATACCCCTTAATGGGGGGCATCGCCCTAATGGCAGGCCTCGGTTTCGGGGAGGACTCAGTGAGTTCTGCCTAGGCTGGGGCTATGACTGATTCCGTAGATTTCTGGTTTGACCCCTCGTGCCCCTGGGCCTGGATGACTTCGCGCTGGGTGGACGAGGTCGCTCGCCTGCGCAATCTTGACGTGACCTGGCACGTGATGAGCCTCGCCGTACTCAACGAAGACCAGGACGTGAGCGAGGATTACGCGGCGTTCTTTCCGCGGGCGCTCAAGTACACCCGGCTCGTGGCTGCCGCGGCCGAACTGCACGGCCAGCCAACGGTCAAAGCGCTGTACGACGCGCTCGGAACACAGATTCACCCGGGCGGCAACACCAATCCCGACGAGGTCATTCCGGCAGCGCTCGCCGAGGTGGGCCTGCCCGCGAGCTTCGCGGCCTTCGCCGATAGCGACGAGTACGACGTCCAAATGCGCGCAAGCCACTTCGACGGCATCAATCGGGTCGGTCAAGACGTCGGAACCCCGGTGATTGCGGTCAACGGTGTGGCGTTCTTCGGCCCGGTCATTTCCCCGGCACCCCTGGGCGACGCGGCCCTGACCCTGTGGGACGGCGTCGTGGCGCTCGCGAGTTACGACGGGTTCTTCGAGCTCAAGCGCAGCCGTACCCGCGAACCAATTTTCACTCAAGCGGTCAGCACTAAATAGACTGCTCACATGCGCATCCACATCGCCACGGACCATGCCGGTCTCGACCTCAGCCACCACCTGATCACGCACCTGCGTGCGGCCGGTCACGAGGTCATCGACCACGGCCCCCAGACCTATGACGCCCTCGACGACTATCCGGCGTTCTGCATCAACGCCGCGCAGGCAACCGTCGACGACCGCGAGTCCGGCATCGAAGCGCTCGGCGTCGTGTTCGGCGGCTCGGGCAACGGCGAACAGATGGCCGCCAACAAGGTTTCCGGAGCCAGGGCAGCCCTCGTGTGGAACCTCAGCACGGCCCGGCTCGCCCGTGAACACAACGACGCGAATGTCATTTCGATCGGGGCCAGAGAGCACACGATCGCGGAGGCCACGAGTTTCATCGATGCCTTTGTTGCCGAGCCGTTCAGCGACGAGGAACGGCACGCGCGGCGCATCCGTCAGCTCGGCGAATATGAGCGAACCGGAACCATCGCCGGAAAAGACGTCGACGGCCGGTGAACTGAGGTGCCAGAGGGTCACTCCGTTCACCGCATCACCCGACAGTTTCAGCGCAATTTCATCGGCCACCGCGTCACGGTCAGCTCGCCGCAGGGCCGGTTCGTGGCCGGCGCCACCCAGCTCAGCGGACATACGGTGACGGATGCTCGCGCCGTGGGCAAGCAGATGTTTCTGGAGTTTGATCACGGATTGTGGCTGCGCATCCACTTGGGAATGTATGGCGCCTGGGATTTCAGCGGTGAAATTCAGATGGATGCCACGATGGCCTCGGCCAACGGGCGGATGGGCCAGACCAATCAGCACGGTACCGAGCTGCCCACCTATGATGCGGCGGGGGAAAACTCGATCTTCAGCATCGGAGCCCCGCGCCGCACCCGGGTGCGCATGTCCGAACAGGAAAAAGAGATCGACCTCGCCGACACCTTTCCGCCGGAGCCGGTCGGCCAGGTACGGGTACGGCTGCTCAGCGACACGGTCTGCGCCGACCTGCGCGGACCGACCGCGTGTGAGGTGCTCGACCCGGCTCAGGTCGACGCCGTGATCGCCAAGCTCGGGCCCGACCCGGAACTAGACAACACCCCCGAGGCCGAGAACCGCTTCGTCACCGTCGTGCGCAAAAAACCCACGCCGATCGGCCGGCTACTGATGGACCAGAGCGTGGTCAGTGGCATCGGCAACGTCTATCGTGCCGAGATGCTCTTTCGTGCCGGTCTCAATCCGCACACCCCCGGCAAATTGCTCAGTGACGAAACTGCGCGCGCACTGTGGCAAGACTGGGCGCACCTCTTGCACATAGGTGTCGCGACCGGCCAGATGATGACCATGGACAAGCTCGAGGGTGACCAATACCGGCTCGCCATGAGGAATCGGGTCGATCGCCACTGGGTCTACAAACGCGAAGGCCTGCCCTGCCGAGTCTGCGGTACGCACATCGTGCTCGAAGAAATGGCAGCCCGGAAACTGTATTGGTGCCCACGGTGTCAGGCGTGACCGTCCCCGCTGCACAGCGCTGTGCGGAGAGTGCGCGTGGCGTTGGAGTGTCGGGCAAGCTGCGAAAATAGGTTCATGATCCACCGTCGATTTGCCCGGCCGCGCCGTCGTGTTGCAACCATCGTCAGCGGTGCCGTCGTCGGGGCGGTCGTCCTCACCGTCGGACTGACCGCCTGCTCGAGCGACACCGGCGCCGGCGTTATTGACACGGTCGGGACCATCGACTTCGTAAATCCACTCGCGATCCCGCCGCTGGCAGAATCGACCGTGAATGCCGCGGGTGAGCGAGTCTTCGACCTCGCCGCCCAGCGGGGAACGAGCGAATTCGTGCCGGGCTTCACCACGGATACCTGGGGCTACAACGGCAGCTACCTCGGCCCCACCCTCGTCGCCGAGCGCGGCGAAAACGTGCGCATCAACGTCGCCAATAACCTCCAGGAAGCAACGAGCGTGCACTGGCACGGCATGAGCCTGCCCGCGAAAATGGACGGCGGCCCGCACCAGATGGTCCAGCCGGGCGCGAAGTGGAGCCCGAACTTCACGATCGACCAGCCCGCCGCTACCCTCTGGTACCACCCGCATCCACACGGCACAACCGAGCACCAAGTGGAAATGGGCCTGGCCGGCCTGTTCCTGATAAAGGACGACGAGGAGGCAGCGCTCGACCTGCCCCGCAGCTACGGGGTCGATGACATTCCCGTCGTGGTGCAGGACCGCCGCTTCGACGCGAAGGGCCAATTCATCAGCGACGTGCGCGGTTATATCGGTCCGATCGGCGATCGGCTCTTGATCAACGGCACGCTCGCGCCGTACCTCGACGTGACGACCGAGGTGGTGCGCCTGCGCCTGGTCAACGGGTCGACAGCGCGCATCTACGACTTCGGGATCAGCGACGGGCGGTCCTTTGACCTGATCGGAACCGACGGGGGCCTGCTCAAAGAGGCGGCGTCGATGACGGGCATCCGGTTGTCACCGGGGGAACGGGCCGAAATACTCGTGCAGATGACCCCGGGCGAGACAGTGAAACTGCAGTCCACCCCACCGAACCTCGGTACCTCGGCCGGAGCCGCGACCCGCAACGCCGGCGACGACACGCTCGACGTGATGGAGTTGCGCGCGGCCGACACTCTCGCCAGCATCGGCGCAGTATCGACGACTTTGGCGAACATCGAGCCACTCCAGAAAGCGGATGCCTCCGTCGATCGCTCGTTCACCCTCAACGGCTACACGATCAACAACCGGCTAATGGACATGACGCGCATCGACGAGACCGTCGAGGCCGGCGCAACCGAGGTGTGGACCGTCGATAATGCCATGCCGTTGCCACACAACTTTCACGTGCACGCCGTGCAGTTTCAGATTCTGCGGGTGGGGACGAAATCGCCGCCAGCCGAACTCTCCGGCTGGAAAGACACGATCTACCTCGAGCCTGGCGTGCGCTACGAGCTCATCATGCAGTTCGCCCAATATACCGATCCGGACTTTCCGTATATGTTCCACTGCCACATGCTTGCCCACGAGGACGCCGGAATGATGGGCCAATTCGTTGTTGTGAAGCCCGGCGAACAGGCCGGTACACCACCGACCGCCCACGGTGACTAGCTGATGGCATCCGTTTAACGAGAGAAAGCCGCCAGCTTAGAGCTGGCGGCTTTCGTAATTCCCCCTGTGGAGGGGTCGACGGGAATCGAACCCGCGTCATAAGTTTGGAAAACTCAGGCTCTACCATTGAGCTACGACCCCAGGCCCAGGCAACTGGGCACTCGAATATCGTAGTACAGGAAACCGGGGGTCGTTTGCCAGTGCGGGCGCATCCGCTCGAAAGGCGTGCATTAGACTGGTCGAGGTCAATCCGCCTGTCGTGAGCTAACGCCGCGCCAACAGATTGATTCCCCAACAAAGCAGTACCGATGGGTCGAAGTAGATCCGGGGCGTAGCTCAGCTTGGTAGAGCGCTCGTTTTGGGGGCGAGAAGTCGCAGGTTCAATTCCTGTCGCCCCGACATTATCCGCAGCACACCGTTTCAATACACAGGAGAGTCTCGAGTGAAGTCCACGGTCGAAAAACTGAGCCCCACGCGCGCCAAGCTCACCATCACGGTGAGCCCCGACGAGCTGAAGCCAGCCATCACCCACGCCTACGGCCACATCGCCGAGGACATCAACATCCCCGGTTTTCGTAAGGGAAAGATCCCGCCGGCCATCATCGACCAGCGCGTCGGCAAGGCCGCCGTTCTGGAACACGCCGTCAACGAAGGCCTCGACGGGTTCTACCGTGCGGCCGTCGAAGAGAACAAGCTGCGGCCGCTTGGTCGTCCAGAGGCCGACATCGTCGAATGGCCCAGCAACACCGACTTCTCCGGTGACCTGCTCCTCGCCATCGAGGTTGACGTGCGCCCCGAGATCGACCTGCCCAGCTACGACGGCCTCAAGCTCACCGTCGATGCCGTCGAGGTGTCCGACGAAGAAGTTGCCGAAGAACTCGACAAGCTGCGTAGCCGTTTCGGTACGCTCATCACCGTCGATCGTCCCGCCAAGACCGGTGACTTCGCTCAGATCGACCTGAATGCCGCAATCGACGGCGAAGAGGTCGACACCGCCAGCGGCATCTCGTACGAGGTCGGCTCCGGCGACCTCATCGACGGTATCGACGAAGCGCTCGACTCGCTCAGCGCCGGCGAGACCACCACTTTCAACTCCGACCTCATGGGCGGGGACCACGAGGGTGAGACTGCCGAGATCACCATCACCGTGATCGCCGTGAAGGAACGCGAACTTCCCGCCGCCGATGACGACTTTGCTCAGATCTCGAGCGAGTTCGACACGATCGTTGAGCTCACCGAGAGCCTCAAGGTTCAGGTTGAGAAGTCCAAGGCCTTTGGCCAGGGCAGCCAGGCTCGAGAGCGTCTCATCGAGACGCTCCTCGGCTCGGTCGAGGTTCCGATCCCCGCCGCAATCATTCTCGACGAGGTGAACCGTCACCTCGAGGGCGAAAGCCGCCTCGAAGATGACACCCACCGCGCCGAGGTCACCGAAGCCAGCGAGAAGACGTTCCGTCAGCAGATCCTGCTCGACACGATCGCCGAAGCTGAGCAGGTCAAGGTCAGCCAGGACGAGCTCACCCAGTATCTCATCCAGGGTGCCAGCCAGTACGGCATGGACCCGAGCGAGTTCGTGCAGACGCTCAACACCAACGGTCAGATTCCGTCGATGGTCGCCGAGGTTGCCCGCAACAAGGCCCTCGCTATTGCCCTGGGCAAGGCTGAGGTCGTTGACTCCAACGGCAAGCCGGTTGACCTGAGCGAGTTCACCGGCCCGGTCGACGACGACACCGTTGTTGAAGCGGATGCTGCGGACAGCGCCGTCGAGGCATCTCCAGCCGCCGACACTGACGCTGAGGTCGAAGACAAGCCCAAGAAGAAGAAGGCTGCTGCCAAGAAGTAGTACCTGTGTGAGTGATCGGCCGGCTGGATTTTTCCAGCCGGCCTTTTGCATGCTGCAGGGCGCTTGCGCGACAGTCGGTAATCTGCCGAGGGCGAACAGAGCCATTTTGACGCTCGCGCTCCGATAGATTCATTGAGAAGCGACAACTGAAACGGAGCACGACATGGCCGACCCGACACCCACTAACGGTGTATTTGACCGACTGCTGAAGGACCGCATTATCTGGCTCGGCTCAGAGGTCCGTGATGAAAACGCCAATGAGATCTGCGCCAAGATCCTGCTGCTGGCAGCCGAGGACTCAAAGCGCGACATCTACTTGTACATCAACTCTCCCGGTGGTTCGATCACCGCCGGAATGGCGATCTACGACACGATGCAGTTCGTACCCAACGACATCGTTACGGTCGGCATCGGAATGGCGGCCTCGATGGGCCAGTTCCTGCTCACCTCCGGTACCAAGGGCAAGCGGTACATAACCCCGAACGCTCGCGTGCTTCTGCACCAGCCGTCGGGCGGATTTGGTGGCACGGCGGCCGACATCCAGACTCAGGCGCGCCTCATCCTCGATATGAAGCAGCGCCTGTCGGAGATCACAGCCGCGCAGACCGGCAAGACCCCCGAACAGATCAACGCTGACGGTGACCGCGACAACTGGTTCAGCGCCCAGGAAGCCCTCGAGTACGGTTTCGTCGACCACCTCCGCGCATCCGCTTCGGATGTCATCGGCGGCGGCGGCACCGATCCCGACGCCGACGCCAACAAGTAGTCCGCCGAAACTGAACAGGAAGAAATCATGACTATCCCCACATTCGGTGGAACGGCCTACAGCTCGATGGGCGGCTCGACCAAGAGCGCGCCCGAATCGCGCTACATCCTCCCCACCTTTGAAGAGCGCACCGCCTACGGATACAAGCGCCAGGACCCGTACGCCAAGTTGTTCGAAGACCGCATCATCTTTCTCGGTGTGCAGGTTGACGACGCCTCGGCCGATGACGTGATGGCCCAGCTCCTTGTGCTGGAGAGCCAGGACCCGGACCGCGACATCACCATGTACATCAACTCGCCCGGTGGATCGTTCACCGCCATGACGGCGATTTACGACACCATGCAGTACATTCGTCCGCACGTGATGACGGTCTGCCTCGGTCAGGCGGCATCCGCCGCTGCCGTGCTGCTGGCCGGCGGCACCGCGGGCAAACGTCTCGCCCTGCCGAACGCGCGCATCCTCATTCACCAGCCCTCGGTTGGCGGCCAGGGCGGTGGCCAGGCCTCGGACATCGAGATTCAGGCGGCTGAGATTCTGCGCATGCGGGTCTGGCTCGAAGAGACCCTCGCGCACCACTCCAACCGGAGCGTTGAGCAGGTCAACAAGGACATCGACCGCGACAAGATCATGAGCGCGGCCGAGGCCCTCGAATACGGCCTCATCGACCAGGTTCTGACCAGCCGCAAGAACCTTCCGATGCTGGTTAAGTAGTCTGAGCCCTAAACACCGGTACGGCGCGTCGCCTTCGGGCGCCGCGCCGTTTCGGTTTGTGGCGCGCTGCACGCAAGTGTCGTACGCACAGGCTAGGCTCAATTGCAGCGAGACCAATGGAGGAGGCTGACATGGCCCGAATCGGTGAAAGTGCCGACCTGCTCAAGTGTTCCTTCTGCGGAAAGAGCCAGAAGCAGGTACAACAGCTCATCGCTGGCCCCGGGGTGTACATCTGCGACGAATGCGTCGAGCTGTGCAACGAGATCATTGAGGAGCGACTGGCTGAGGCCGGCTCTGAAGCCACGGCCGGTGAGTTCGACCTCCCCAAGCCCAAAGAAATCTTCGGCTTCCTCGAGGAATACGTCATTGGCCAGGAACCCGCTAAGCGTGCTCTCGCCGTTGCCGTCTACAATCACTACAAGCGTGTGCGGTCACGTGCCACGCTCACCGCTGCCGAGGCTATCCACGACGACGTCGAGATCGCCAAGTCCAACATTCTGCTCATCGGCCCGACCGGGTGCGGCAAGACCTATCTCGCCCAGACCCTCGCCAAGCGCCTCAACGTTCCCTTTGCCGTAGCGGATGCGACGGCCCTGACCGAGGCCGGTTACGTTGGCGAAGACGTCGAAAACATTCTGCTGAAGCTCATCCAGGCTGCTGACTACGACGTCAAACGCGCCGAGACCGGCATTATCTACATCGACGAGATCGACAAGATCGCCCGCAAGGCTGAAAACCCGTCGATCACCCGCGATGTTTCGGGTGAAGGCGTGCAGCAGGCGCTGTTGAAGATTCTCGAGGGCACGATCGCGTCCGTTCCTCCGCAGGGTGGGCGTAAGCATCCGCACCAGGAATTCATTCAGATCGATACGACAAACGTGCTGTTCATCGTGGCCGGCGCTTTCGCCGGGCTCGAGGACATCATCTCGTCCCGCGCCGGCAAGAAGGGCATCGGTTTCGGGGCGCCCCTACACATCAAGGGCGACGACATCAACCTGTTTAGTGAGGTTCTGCCCGAAGACCTGCACAAGTTCGGGCTGATTCCCGAGTTCATCGGTCGCCTTCCCGTTGTCACGACGGTCACGCAGCTCGATCAGGTGGCACTCATGCAGATTCTGACCGTGCCCAAGAATGCGCTCGTGCGGCAGTACCAGCGCATGTTCGAGCTCGACGGCGTAGAGCTCGAGTTCGAGCAGCCGGCACTCGAAGCCATCGCCGACCTCGCGGTACTTCGCAAGACTGGGGCCAGGGGCCTGCGAGCCATTCTCGAAGAGGTACTCGGCCCGGTCATGTTCGAGGTGCCCTCGAGCACCGACGTGGAACGCGTTATTATCACTCGCGACACGGTACTGAACAACGCGCCCGCTGAGATGGTGCTGCACAAGACCCGGCAGGTGAAGTCGGCCTAAGGGGATGTGGACCGCGGCGGTTCAGCGCTCACGGAGAGGCGAGCGCACGCTTAGTAGCCTTGTCTCCGGTCCGGGCAAATCGAGTGCGAATCAAGATTCCGTCCGCCGTGCGTTCAATGCTCAACGCTGACAACGCGGCGGCCAGCGCGAGGAAAGCGCCCGTCACCTCGAGTCCCTCTTCGAAAGCGACCATGACGTGGTAGGGCAAGCTGGCTCGTGCGAGATCGTTGGCTTGTCCGCCGACCACGATGCCGCCGATGGCCTCGAAACCGACAGCACCGAGCAAGAAAATGATGCCAGCGACGACGAGACGGCGCCGGAGCTGTCGATTGATTCTCTTGGCGATCCAGAGAACGATCAGGCCGACAATAACGGCCAACGGCACACCGACGGTGAGCCACGCGAATGTGAAACGGCCACCGAGATCGAAGCGCGCGAGCTTTTCATGAAGCTGGGCGATCTCGTCGGCCGAGAGCGCGACGGCCACGGCAGCGAGTAGAAAATAGGGCACACCACTTGCACTCTCATTGCGAACAGCGAACCCGACAGCGGCCAGGGAGAGCCCAATGGCGGCCAAGAGCAGCCCGGACGCCCACGCCCACAGGTTCGCTTCACCATCAGCATAGATCAGGCTCGCCAGCGCGCTGAGCACGTCCCAGCCCGGGGTCGTGCGCTCGAGGTTCGCGCGGAGGTAGTGCGCGACGAATCCGACCACGAGCATGACTGTAAAACCGATGGCGGTGACCCAGAGAAGCCGCCGCCGACTCGTGCCCGGAAAGGTATCTCTCGTGATGTCCATAGGCAAGGACCCTATAACCCGCGAACGCGTTGTGCATCCCCAACACGGGGGGTGACCGAACGTTGACCCCCATCCTCCGCAATCGTGGCGTGTTGAGGGTCGGCGGACGAGTCGAGCAGAGTTGGTGGCGCTGCGCGGAAGGTGCGCGCCCTAGTTGAGGCCGCGTCGATCGAGCAGCGGCTGCAGGTCGGCGTCGCGGCCTCGCCAGGACCGGTAGGCCTCGAGTGGATCCTTGGTGCCGCCGACTCCGAGTAGGCGATCACGAAAACGATCGCCGTTGGCGCGGGTCAGGCCGCCATGCTCCCTAAACCATTCGACGGTATCGGCGTCGAGCACCTCGCTCCAGATGTAGGAGTAGTACCCGGCGTCGTACCCTCCCGAAAACGTGTGGGCGAAGTAGGTGCTCGCGTAGCGGGTGGGAACAGCCGGATTGTCGAGTCCAACGGAGGCGAGGGCATCCGCTTCGAAACGGGCAACGTCGGTGACGGTCGTTTCGGCGTCAATGCGGTGCCAGGCCTGGTCGAGGAGTGCTGCGGCGAGGTACTCGCTAGTCAGGAAGCCCTCGTTGAAAGCCGATGATGCCTGGATGCGGTCCACCAGCTGCTGCGGCATCGCCTCACCGGTCTGGTAATGGCGGGCGTAGTTGGCGAGAACTTCCGGCCAGAGCATCCACATCTCGTTGACCTGGCTGGGAAATTCCACGAAGTCCCGATAGACATTGGTGCCGGAGAACTTGGGATAGGTAGCGCGGGCCAGGAGCCCGTGCAGGGCATGACCGAATTCGTGGAACAGAGTGGTGACCTGGTCGTACGTGAGCAGAGTCGGCTGGCCGGCAGCAGGCTTCGACACGTTGAGGTTATTGCAGACCACGGTCGTATCGGTGCCGAGCAGCGCTGACTGCGAGACCAGGGCGTTCATCCACGCGCCGCCGCGCTTGGAATCGCGGGTATAGAAGTCGCCGATGTATAGACCGAGTGCAGCGCCGTCTTCAGTCGTGACCTCGAAGACACGCGATTCGGGGTGCCAGCCGACCAGGTCGGGCCTCGCCGTGAAGGTCAGCCCGTAGAGCTGGTGGGCAGCGTAGAAGACCCCGTTGGTCAGTACGCTTTCGAGCTCGAAGTATGGGCGCATGGCCGCGGTGTCGACGTCGTACTTGGCGCGCCGCACTTTCTCGGTGTAGAACGCCCAGTCCCAGGCAGCCAGCTCGAAACCACTGCCCTCGGCGTCGACCACGGCCTGCAGATCGGCCTGTTCCACGCGGGCATTGCGAGCAGCGGCAGGCGCGAGACGCCCGAGCAAATCCCAGACTGCACCGGGGGTCTTGGCGGTTTCGTCGGCGGTCACATAGGCGGCATGGCTGTCAAACCCGAGCAGGCGGGCACGTTGGGCGCGCAGGTGGGTGATCTCAATCACGAGCGGCCGGTTGTCGTTGGCCGCTCCCGCCGCATCCGAGCGGATGCCGCGGGCTCGGCTCGCCGCGAGCAACCGTTCGCGCACCCCCCGGTCGGTGAGGCTCGCGAGATAGGGGTGCGAGGTGGGGAGTACGAGGCTGATCAGGTACTTGCCGTCGAGCTGGCGTTCCCGGGCGGCCTCGGCGGCCGCCGAGATCTCACCCTCCGTGAGCCCGTCGAGCTCGGCCACGTCGTCAATGATGAGGGCGAGTTCGTTGGTGTCGGCCAGCAGGTTCTTTTCGAAGCGGGTGGTGAGCGTCGACAGCCGTGAGTTGAAATCACGCAGGGCCTGCTTGTCGTCGTCACTCAGGCCGGCCCCGGCCAGCGTGAACTCGGTGAAATAGCGGTCGATGAGGTAGAGCGACTCGGCATCGAGTCCGAGGCTGGCACGCTGCTCGTGCACGGCGGCGAGGCGCGCGTAGAGGTCGGGATCGAGCCGGATCGCGTCGGCGTGAGCGGCCAGCAGCGGCGCGAGTTCTTCTTCGAGGTCGTTGGTGAAATCGCTGGAGTCGGACGAACTCCTGTTGAAGAAGACCTCGGAGACCCGGGCGAGCGTCTGGCCGCTGCGCTCGAGGGCGACCAGCGTATTGTCGAAAGTGGGGGCATCCGCTCTGCCGGTGATGGCGCTGACTTCGGCGAGCTGCTCGGTCATGCCCTGCAGAAAAGCCGGCCGATAGTGTTCGTCGGTAATGGAAGCGAAGGGCGGCAGCTGGTAGGGAAGCGTGCTGCGGGTGAAAAAGGGGTTGTTCGCGGTGGAAGCCATGCGTCCACACTAGCCAAGTGGCTGACCCGGACGTGCGTGGCGAGAATTCGCACGGCCCGATCAAGCGCCCAGAGCGCCACTTCGCCGGCCGCGAAGGCGCCGATGTTGCGCAGCATGATTGAGCGGGCGAACCTGCGGACGGTCAACGTATCATCGCGCAGCTACACGTGAGCCCTAAATCCATTCCTCGTCATCGTCATCGACGTTGGTCGATGGCTGCGTGATGGTGGCGCTGTCGTCGACCGGATTGAACCGAATGATGGTGCCATCATCGAGCTCGATCACCGGTTTCGATTCCAGCCAGGTCAGGGTCCAGCGCCAGGTACTGGTGTCGACGGCCAGCTCCGTGAGGTCTTCTTCAACCGCTCGCACGGCGATTTCAACAACGTGCGGCAGCCCCGTCGGCAGGGTGCCGCCGAGGGTCCATCGGGTGCCTAACTGCATAATCTAGACGTCGATCTCGTAGGTGACCCAGTCGGTACGCGTTCCGAGCTGGTCGTAGAGCACCTGCGCGGTTGCGTTGTCGGCGGCGGTCAGAAGCTGAATCTGGGCCAGCTGGTGCGCCCGGGCATAGTCTTTCGTGAATTCCATCAATAGGGTTCCGACGCCCTCACCGCGCGCGTCCTCAGCCACATAAAGGTCGTCCAGGAACAGAGCCAGGTCGCCGCTGAGGGTGCGCGGAACACTGCGGTAGTGTGCCAAACCGACAAAGTCACCATTGTCGTTGACCGCCACGGCACCGGAGAGGGCGTTGTTCGTGTCGATAATCCAGCTCCACACCTGCAGGGCTTTCTCATCGGTCAGTTCGCTCTCGTAGAACGCGCTGTAGCCCTCGAAGAGGCCCAGCCAGGCGAAAAAGTCCTTATCGCCCAGTGGGCGCACGGTCACAGACATCTGGTCTCCTAACTTTCCAACACGGTGGCGAACACGATGTCGGTCACAGCGAGTTCGCTGCCATCGACAAAGTTCAGATTGTGAATGCGACCGACCGCCTTAAGATCAGCGGCGGCCAGGGTCAGCAGGGCAATTTCGGCGGGTGCACCGCATATTGTTGCGGAATCCACCTCGGACTTTTGCGACGCTTTCGCATCCGTTTTGGCACGACGGATGCCAGTCAAAGCGCGGCTGGCCAGATCGAGCAGGGCGATGTTGCCGGTGGCGACCTCGTCGCTGCCGAGCAGGTCGGCCGCGACCGGCCACGGTGCGGTGTGCACCGAGCCGTCGTTCGACCAGGACCAGGCTTCTTCGGTCGCGAACGGAACGAACGGCGCGAACAGCCGCAGCAGGGTGGCCAGTGCGGTGCGCAGCGCAGCTACGGCGGAAGCCTGGCCTGGTCCGGGCTCGCCGTACGCGCGCTCTTTCACCAGCTCGAGGTAGTCGTCGCAGAAGGTCCAGAAGAAGCTCTCCGTGGTCTCCAGCGCGCGTGCGTGGTCGTAGTTTTCGAACGCGGTCGTGGCCTGGGCGACGACCGCGGTGAGCCCGGCGAGCATGCTCTGGTCGACTGGTTCGGTGATCGGGGCCGTACTGCTGCCCTGCGACATGGAGACGAACTTGCTCGCGTTGAGAATCTTGATGGCGAGGCGACGGCCGATCTTGATCTGCGTCGGGTTCTGGGGGTCGAAGGCCGCGTCGGTGCCCAGGCGCGAGGATGCCGCCCAGTAGCGAACCGCGTCGGATCCATGCTTTTCGAGCATATCGGCCGGGGTGACCACGTTGCCCTTCGACTTCGACATCTTCTTGCGGTCGGGGTCGACGATGAATCCGCTGAGCGCGGCATGCTGCCACGGTGCCACACCGTGTTGCTGCTCGGCGCGCAGCACCGTGGAGAACAACCAGGTGCGAATGATGTCCTGGCCCTGCGGGCGCAGTGAATAGGGGAAGACCAGCTGGAACAGTTCCGGGTCTCGCTCCCAGCCACCGGCAAGTTGCGGAGTCAGCGAGGAGGTGGCCCAGGTGTCCATGACGTCGACTTCGCCGACAAATCCGCCGGCCTCGCCACGCTGGCTCTCGGTATAGCCGGGCGCGGGATCCGAGGACGGGTCAACCGGCAGCAGGTCGCGGGTGGCGACAATGGGCTGGTCGAACACAGGGTTGGCGTCGGTGTCGAGCGGGTACCAGACTGGCAGGGGCACGCCGAAGAAACGCTGGCGGGAGATCAGCCAGTCGCCGGTGAGTCCATTCACCCAATTCTCGTAGCGCACCTTCATGAATTCAGGGTGCCAGGCCAGCTCGGTACCGTGCTCGAGCAGTCGCGCGCGCAGCTTTTCGTCGCGGGCGCCGTTGCGGATGTACCACTGGCGAGTGGAGACGATTTCGAGTGGCTTGTCGCCCTTTTCGAAGAACTTGACGGCGTGCACGATCGGCTTCGGGTCACCGATGAGGTCGCCGCTGGCTTTCAAAAGCTCAACCACGGCGGCCTTCGCGCCGAACACGGTCTTGCCGGCGAGCTGCGCATACGCGTCGCGGCCGACGAGGGAGGTGATCGCCTCCGGTGCTTCGGCGATGATGCGACCATCGAAACCCATGATGGCGCGGTTGGGCAGGTCGAGTTCGCGCCACCAGACCACGTCGGTCAGATCGCCGAAGGTACAGATCATGGCGATTCCTGAACCCTTGTCCTTCTGGGCGAGGTGGTGCGCGAGCACGGGAACCTCCACACCGAAAACAGGGGTGGTGACCGTGGTGCCGAATAGGTGCTTGTAACGTTCGTCATCGGGATGCGCGACGAGGGCAACGCAGGCCGGGAGAAGTTCGGGCCGGGTCGTCTCGATCTCGATCGTGCTGCCGGCGTTCTGGTGAAAGGACACCCGGTGGTACGCGGCGGGCATGTCCTTGTCTTCGAGTTCGGCCTGGGCCACAGCGGTGCGAAAAGTGACGTCCCAGAGGGTCGGCGCCATGGCCTGGTACGCCTCGCCGCGTTCGATGTTGCCGAGAAAGGCGAGCTGCGAGGTGAACAGTGCCTCCTGGCCGATGGTGCGATAGGTCTGGGTCCAGTCGACACTCAGGCCGAGGGTGCGCCACAGGGCTTCGAACTGCTTCTCATCTTCTTTGGTGAGGGTTTCGCAGAGTTCGATGAAGTTGCGGCGGCTGATCGGAAGCTGGTCGGCAGCTTTTGAGCTCTTGCCGTCTCCACCTTCGAACGGTGGAACAAAGTTCTCGGTGTAGCCCAGCGAGGGGTCGCAGCGCACGCCGTAATAGTTCTGCACTCGACGTTCAGTGGGCAGACCGTTGTCGTCCCAGCCCATTGGGTAAAACACGTTCTTGCCGCGCATCCGCTGAAAACGGGCGACGACATCGGTGTGGGTGTACGAGAAAACGTGGCCGATGTGCAGCGAGCCCGACGCGGTCGGCGGGGGAGTGTCGATCGAGTAGATCGTCTCGCGGGTGGCGCTCTCACGTGCAAAGCGGTAGGTGCCGTCGGTTTCCCAGCGGGATTCCCACTTGGCTTCGAGCCCTTCGAGCGCAGGCTTTTCGGGGACGCGGTCGGCGTGGGTCATAACTCTCCGGTTCGGTGTATTCGGCACCGTGTCGATGGTGAGGTGCCCTAGTGTTCGCATCCAATCTACCCGATCGGCTCTTTTTCCCCGAACGGGGGCTTTTCCCTCCAGCGCGAATGGGGCACTGCGGCGAGTAACTGCGCAGAGTATGGATGCTGTGGCGCGGCAAAGACGCGCTCCGCTGGGCCGATTTCCACGATGCGCCCGTCACGCATGACCGCGATCTGATCGCTGACGTGCTGCACGACACCGAGATCGTGCGAGATGAAAATGAGGCTGAGCCCGCGCTCTCGCTGCACGTCGTCCAGCAGATCGAGCACCTGGGCCTGAACGGTTACGTCGAGTGAGGAGACGGGTTCATCACAGATGAGAATCTCGGGTCGGCCGGCCAGTGCCCGGGCGATTCCTACCCGCTGTCGTTGCCCGCCGGAGAGTTCGAGCGGGCGTCGGGGCAGAACGGTGGGCGTGAGGCCGACCTCGTCGAGCAGACTGGTGAGTAGCTTCGCCGTGGGCGGTGTACCGCGTTCGTGCCTCAGGTTCAGGGCGTCGGTGAGGATCTCGGCGACGCTCCAGCGCGGATCGAACGAGCCGAGGGCATCCTGATAGATCGCGCCAACGGATGCCCGCAGCGCGCGCCGAGTCTTCTCGCTGGCCGCGCTCCACGGCTCGCCGAACATCCGAACCTCGCCGTGTTCTGGCGCCAGCAACGCGAGCAGAAGACGCGCGGTCGTGGTTTTGCCCGAGCCGGACTCGCCGACGATGCCGAGGGTGCTGCCGCGGTGCAGCGCGAACGAGACGCCGTCGACAGCGAGCTGCCGGGTGCCATCGGGGCGTCGAAAACTCTTCGACAGGCCGACGGCTTCGAGCACGACAGTGCTCTGAACGCTCGAGGTGCTCTGAACGCTCGAGGTGCTCAGTGTGCTCGGTGTGTCGGGCTTGCCGGACGGGCTCAGTCGGGTGCCGCGTGGTTTGTCTCCCGGTATCGCGGCAACCATTCGCCGGGTCTGTTCCTGCTGGGGCGAGCCGAGAACCTCCGTTGTACGGCCGGTTTCCACAAGTTGTCCCTCGTACATGACGGCCACCCGGTGCGCGACGCGACTCACCACGGCCAGGTCATGGCTGATGAGAAGCACGGCGGTGCCGGCACCGGTGATCTGTTCAAGCAGTGCCAGAATCTGCGCCTGCACGGTAACGTCGAGCGCCGTGGTTGGTTCGTCGGCGATCAGCAGTGGCGGGTTCAGCGCAATCGCCGCGGCAATCAGCGCGCGTTGACGTTCGCCGCCGGAGAGCTGCCCTGAGAGCTTGCGCACCTGCGATTCGGGTTCCGGCAGTCCGACTGCGTCGAGCAGCTCGAGCACCCGCCGTGCCCGGCCGGCAGCGCCGAGAGTGGTGTGAAGCCGCAGCGAATCGGCGATCTCTCGTCCGATCGGCCTCAGCGGATCGAGCGAAACCAGGGCATCCTGCAACACCAGGCCGACGTCCTTGCCTCGTCGGGCCCGCCACGCCCGATCGGTCAGTCCCAAAACGCTCTGCCCGCCGAGTTCGAGCCGGTCGGCGGTAACCTTGGAATTCGTACCGGCCAGACCGAGCAGGCTGCGGGCGGTCACGCTCTTGCCCGAGCCGGATTCGCCGACGATGGCGAGGCACTCACCCGGGGCGACGGCGAACGACACACCGCGAACGACCGGCTCGGCCGAGCCGAAGCCAACCCGCAGATTGCGCACGGTCAACGCGGCGGCACTGTCACTGAGGAGGACTGGCCCATTCATACGTGCCTCATTCGCCGGTCGATGCTGCGGCCGAGCACCGTGGCGGTCACGGCGGTCAGCACGATGGACAGGCCGGGAAAGAAGCTCATCCACCAGGCCGAGGTGATGTAGGTGCGCCCGGCCGAGAGCATGGCGCCCCACTCCGCGGTCGGGGGTTCGGCACCGAGCCCGAGGTAGCTCAGGGTTGCCGCCCAGACAATGGCTTGTCCGATACCGAGGGTTGCAAGAACGAACAGGGGGGCGAGGGTGTTTGGCAGAATGTGGCGCAGCAGAATCTGCCACCGTGTGCGGCCGAGCACGGTCGCCGCCTCGACGAACGCTTGGGATCGCACGGTAATCAGCTGGGCCCTAATGATGCGCGCATAGCCGGGCGCGGTCGACAGTCCAACGGCGATCGTAGCGGTGACGACACCGGGGCCGAAGATCACAATGAACAGAAGTGCCAGAAGCAACCCCGGGAAAGCAAGAAGCACCTCAAGAAGCCGATTGACGGTGAAGTCGACGACACGGCCGAGCATGCCCGCCAGGGTGCCAAGCACGATGCCGAGCCCCAGTCCGATCGCGGTAGCGGCAGCCCCGATGACGAGTGAATACTGGGTGCCGTGCACCACTCTGGTGTAGATGTCGCGGCCGGATTCGTCGGTGCCGAATCCGTGCGCGAAGTTCGGCGGCTGAAACGCCGAGAGCGGGTCGATCGCGAGGGGGTCGCCCGGTGCCAACACCTGTGGCATCACCGCTGATACCAGCAACAGCAGGGCGAGCACTCCGGCCGCTGTCTCGGCCACGCCGAGCCGCCGCCGCCCGGACTGGCCGGACTTGCGGCTGCGGGCGGCGAGTTCCGCCTGCACTTCGAGGTCGCTCACGAGAGTCGCAATCGCGGATCAACCAAGCGGCTGGCGGCATCCGTGAGCAGCGTCATCAGAATATAGGCGACCGCGACGATCATGACCACGCCGATCACCACCGGAACGTCCCGAAGGGTCACGGCATTGAGCAGGGTGCGGCCGAGGCCGGGGCGCGCGAAAATGGTCTCGACGACGACCGCGCCGCTGATCAGGGAACCGAACGCCCATCCGGAGAGACTGATCGCTGGCAGCGAGGCGTGGCGCAGTGCGTGCACCCAGCGCACACCACGCTCGCTCTCACCGCGGGCGCGAGCCGAGAGCACGAATGGGCTCTCCAGCGCGACCAGTAGCGATTCGCGCATGATCTGCCCAAGAAATCCGGCCAGCGGAACGGCCAGGGTGAGAACCGGCAACACGAGCCCGGCGACGTCCCCGGTGCTGATTGGTGGCAGCACGCCGAGCCCGATGCTGAACACGACGATCAACGAGGTCGCGAGCCAGAAATGTGGCAGCGCGGCCGCGACGATTTCGAGGCTCGACCCTACCCGGGCGGCGACTTTGCCACCGCGGGTTGACCAGGTCGCGAGGGCGAGTGCGAGCAGCCAGGCGAGGGTGAGGGCGAGAACGGCCAGCAGTAGAGTGCCGCCGAGCTGGCTGAGAACGAGCGGTCCGACGTCCATGTTGAGCGCATACGACCGACCGAGGTCGCCGGTTGCGAGCCGGCCCAACTGGGCGAAATACTGCACGATCACCGGTTGGTCGAAGCCGTACTCGGCGCTCACCGCAGCGAGGGCCTCCGGCGAGGCTTGCGATCCCGGGCCCCCCAGAACGGCCTGGGCAGGGTCACCCGGAATGAGGCGCACCGCAAAGAACGTAATGGTGGCCACCATCCACAGCACGAAGACCGCGCCGGCCAGTCGGGCTGCGAGTCGGGGAAGCACGCGGGCCGGCGCTACCGGTTCAGCCACGCGTCGTACAGCGTGGGCACAGCCACGGTCGGCAGGGTACGCAGGCCAATCACGCCGCTGCGCAGCAGAAAGTGGTTCTGCTGGTCATAGAGCGGCAAAATGTAGAAACCCTCCAGAATGCGGTCCTGGGCGTCGGAATAGAAGGACGCGCGCTCTGCGGCATCCGCTGTGCTCGCAGCAGTCGTCAGCAGCTCATCGATCGCCGGGTCGTTGACCTGGGCGAGATTGGCGAAGTAGCCGCTCGGAGCCGGCACGATGCTGTCGGAGTGGTACAGAATGCGCAGCACGTCGGGACCGACCTTGGTGTACGGCGCGCTGACTGCGTCGTAGTCGTTGCTGCCGAGGGCGGCGTACCAGCTGGAGAGATCCATCGGGCTGAGTTTTACCTCGAAACCGGTGGCTTTCGCCGTGGCTTGAATCTGCTCGAACACGCTCTGCTCGGCCGGAATGGACTGGTTCGTGCTCACCGGAAACTCCACCGTCAGGCGAACGCCGTCTTTGACGCGGTAACCGTCGGCATCCATTTCGTCCCAGCCGGCTGCATCGAGGAGGGTGCCGGCCGCGGCCGGGTCATAGGCGAACAGGGCGGCGTTCGAGACGGCGGTGGGCTCAACGCTCGACAGCGCCGAATACGAGCGGGGTGCCGTGCCCTGGAACAGGCTCGACACGGCATCGTCGACGTTCGCCGAGCGGATGAACGCCTCCCGAACGCGCACATCGTTGAAGGGAGCCTGACCCGAGTTCAGTTCGATGCGGTTGGACGAGCCGGGCCGCGGAGAATCGAGATGCTCGATGGAATCGCTCTGCTCGGCCTGCACGATCGTGTCGGGCTGGGCGTTGTCGATCACGTCGACCTCGCCGGACTGCAAGGCAGCGTACCGCGAGGCCGAATCGGGAATGAACCGCCAGATGACCGTGTCGAGGTAGGCGGGGCCGGAATGGCCGGCATCCGCTGGCGGGGAAACGTAGTCATCGTTGCGGACGAGGGTGACCGCGTTCTGCTTCACCCAGCTCTCCACGATGAACGGGCCCGTGCCGACCGGGGCAGCACAGTTCTCGTCCTGGCTGCGTTCGAGCGCCGTGGGCGATTCGATGGCGAGCCACGGCTGGGACAGCGATTCCAGCAGGGCACTGTCGGGTTCGCTGAGGGTGAAGCGCACGACGGTGGGGGAGACCACCTCGGTGCCCGTCACCTTTCCCAGGGCGAGATATCCGGTCGATGACAGTGTCGTCGGATCTTGTACGTGAGCGATGTTGGCCTGCACCGCGCTCGCGTCGAAAACCGTGCCGTCGGTGAAGGTCACGTCGTCGCGCAGGGTGAAATCCCAGGTCAGACCGTCGGCGCTCGGCACCCAGGACTCGGCCAGCCAGGGGATGATCTGGCCAGTGTCGTCGCGGGAGACGAGCGACTCAAGGTATTGGGCGCTGACTAGCGCCTGCGGAAAGTTTCCGCCGACGTGCGGGTCGAGGCAGCTCGGTTCGGCGTCGCCCGAGGCATAGGTGAGCGTGCCGCCACTTTTCGGTTCACCGACCTCTTCGTTCGAGCCGGCCGAGGTACAGCCGGCGACGAGCAGCCCGAGGGTGATCAGGCCGGCGAGCGAACCGAGTGCACGAGTGGTGCGCCGTGGAACGGTTCGCGCCGGAGAGTCGGTGGGGGTGGGGCTGTGGGGGGCGGGCCGAGCAGGCATTCACAAACTCTTTCCCCGGCATCCGCTGCCGAGTTGATAGCACGTTGAACCGGCCCCTCGTGCGAATGAACCGGCCTTTAACACTAACGCCGCGTGGGTTCCGGTAGAATCGAACGCGAATGACAGTGACCCGGCCATCACCGGGAAGTCTTCGGAAGAACAGACGCTCACCCTCGGGAGAACATCTCAGTAGAACCGAACGAGTCGGGCCCGTCACAGCCTGTGAACAAGCGGTCGCCCGGCAGTTGCGGGCGGCAAGCGAGGTGGTACCGCGGCGATTTCTACAGAATCGTTCGTCCTCGTGGAGCAGGGCCCCAGTGACCCGTCCCGGTAGGAGAAGTAATTTGTACCCCAAGAACCGCAACGCCGCCAGTGGCAGCAACCCCCTGAACGGCGAGCCCACGCCCGGCGCGAACATCGTTCCCTCCCCGAACTTTCCCGCACTCGAAAACGAGGTGCTCGAATTCTGGAAGAACGACGACACCTTCCAGGCGTCGATCGACCAGCGTGACGGCGCCGAGGAATGGACCTTCTACGACGGCCCGCCCTTCGCCAACGGCCTGCCGCACTACGGCCACCTGCTCACCGGGTACGCCAAAGACCTGTTCCCGCGGTTTCAGACCATGCGCGGCAAGCAGGTGCACCGCCGCTTCGGCTGGGACACCCACGGCCTGCCGGCCGAGCTCGAAGCCGAACGCAAGCTCGGCATCACCGACAAAAGCCAGATCGAAGAGATGGGCCTCGCCGCGTTCAACGCGGTCGCCCGGGAGTCGGTGCTCGAATACACCAAGGACTGGGAAGAGTACGTTACCCGCCAGGCCCGCTGGGTCGACTTCGACAACGACTACAAGACCCTCGACATCACCTTCATGGAGTCGGTGATCTGGGCCTTCAAGCAGCTGCACACCAAGGGCCTCGCCTACGAGGGCTATCGTGTGCTGCCGTACTGCTGGCGCGACCAGACCCCCCTTTCCAACCACGAACTGCGTATGGACGACGACGTCTACAAGATGCGCCAGGACCAGACCGTCACGGTCACCTTTCCGCTGATCGGCGCCAAGGCCGAAGCACTCGGCCTCACTGCCGTACGCGCCCTGGCCTGGACCACCACGCCGTGGACCCTGCCGACGAACTTCGCGCTCGCCGTTGGCCCCGAAATTGTCTACGCCGTGGTGCCGGCCGGCCCGAACGGCACGCCAGACGCCGAGGTGCTGCGCGAGGGAGCAGTAGCGTCAGCTGAGGTGCTCGGCGCCGAATACCTCATCGCGATCGACCTGGTCGGCAACTACGCGAAAGACCTCGGCTATGAGAACGCCGCGGAGGCATCCGCTGCCGTATCGCGCACCGTGCTGGGACGCGACCTCGAGGGCGTCAGCTACGACCGCCTATTCGATTACTACGCCGATGAAGCCGTTTGGGGCACCCAGAACGCGTGGCGCATCCTCGTCGCAGACTACGTCACCACGAGCGACGGTACCGGCATCGTGCATCAGGCGCCCGCCTACGGCGAGGAGGACCAGAAGATCGGTGAGGCCGCAGGAATCCCCGTCATCCTCTCGCTCGACGACGGCGGAAAGTTTCTCAGTGACATTCCCGAAGTGGCCGGTCAGCTCTGGAGCGACGCCAACAAGCCACTCACCGCGCTGCTCAAGGCCAACGGCCGGCTGCTGCGCCAGGCCAGCTACGAGCACTCCTACCCGCACTGCTGGCGTTGCCGCAATCCACTCATCTATAAGGCTGTGTCGAGCTGGTTCGTGCGCGTCACCGACTTTCGCCCGCGCATGGTCGAACTCAACCAGGAGGTGAACTGGGTTCCCGAAAATGTCAAAGACGGCCAGTTCGGCAAGTGGATCGGCAATGCCCGCGACTGGTCGATCAGCCGCAATAGGTACTGGGGGTCGCCGATTCCGGTCTGGAAGAGTGACAACCCCGATTACCCCCGAACGGATGTCTACGGCTCGCTCGACGAGCTCGAGGCCGACTTCGGCGTGCGCCCCACCGACCTGCATCGCCCTTACATCGACGAACTCACCCGGCCGAACCCCGACGACCCCACCGGCCAGTCCACGATGCGCCGCATCACCGACGTGCTCGACGTCTGGTTCGACTCCGGCTCGATGCCCTTCGCCCAGGTGCACTATCCGTTCGAGAACCGGGAATGGTTCGAAGCGCACAACCCGGCCGACTTCATCGTGGAGTACATCGGGCAGACCCGCGGCTGGTTCTACCTGCTGCACGTGCTCTCCACCGCCCTGTTCGACCGGCCGGCATTCAAGAACGTGGTCAGCCACGGCATCGTGCTCGGCAACGACGGCCAGAAGATGAGCAAGTCGCTGCGCAATTACCCCGACGTCAACGAGGTCTTCGACCGCGACGGCGCCGACGCCATGCGCTGGTTCCTGATGAGCTCGCCGGTGCTGCGCGGCGGAAATCTCGTCGTCACAGAGGAAGGCATCCGCGAGGGCGCCCGCCAGGTCATGCTGCCACTGTGGAGCACCTGGTATTTCTTCTCCCTCTACGCCAACGCCTCAGGAACCGACGGTGCCAGCGGCTACGAGGCCACCTGGCGCACCGATTCCACCGACGTGCTGGACCGCTACCTGCTCGCGAAGACCCGCGACCTGATCGTTGGAGTAACGAACGATCTCGAAGCACTCGACAGCACGGTTGCCGCCGCGCGCCTGCGCGACTTCGCCGACGTACTCACCAACTGGTACGTGCGCCGCTCACGCGACCGGTTCTGGGGCGGAGCAGCCGAAGGCGCCACGGCCCACGAAGCTTTCGACACCCTCTACACCGTTCTAGAAACCGTCTGCCGGGTCACCGCACCGCTGCTGCCGCTCGTCACCGAGCGCATCTGGCAGGGCCTGACCGGCGGTCGCAGTGTGCACCTCGAAGACTGGCCAGACGCCACCCTGTTCTCCGCCGACGAGAACCTCGTCGCCGCGATGGACCAGGTTCGCCTGATCAGTTCCACCGTGCTGTCGCTTCGCAAACAGGCCGGCCTGCGCGTGCGCCTGCCGCTGACCAACCTCACCGTCGTCACCGGCAACGCCGCAGCACTCACGTCATTCCTCGGCATCCTCCGCGACGAGCTCAACGTGAAGGCGGTCACCCTGATCGAGCTCGAAGATGACAGCGCCGCTGCCTACGGTGTCACGAGCAAACTCGTCGTCAACGCCCGGGCCGCAGGTCCCCGCCTCGGGAAGCAGGTACAGCACGTCATCAAGGCCGCTCGTGCCGGCGACTGGAGCGAGACCGACGGCGTTGTCACGGCCGGCGGCATCGCTCTCGAAGCGAGCGAATTCGAGCTGACCCTCGAGGCGAACAACGACGACGCTGACGGCGGAGCGGCCCTGGCGCTGCTGCCCGGCGGCGGGTTTGCGCTGCTCGCGACGAACACCACGCCCGAACTTGAGGCCGAGGGATTCGCCCGCGACCTTATCCGTGCCGTGCAGGACACCCGCAAGTCGGCCGGCTTTTCGGTGAGCGACCGCATCCGCCTCGATCTGGTGTTTCAGAGCGAAACGGATGCCGACTCCTTCGACCTCGCCCTCGGGGTCGATGTGGCGGCCGAGACACTCGCCACGAGCTTCACCACTCATCGTCCGTCAAGCGGGAAAATTCCCGCGGAGTTGCCGTCGGAGTGGCTCGAGGCTCGCGTCGGCGCCCCCGTCGAACACTACGTTCGGTTTGAAGCAGACCACTATGTCAACCAGGGCGCCGTCATTGTGGCCGTCGCACGAGTGAACGGAGCCATCCTTGTCTGAGAACGACAACCCCGCCGACGACACACCCGCCGACGACAGCACTGACTGGAAGAACATCACCGGGCGCGGCGACGACGAGGAGCCGATGAACCAGCCGGCTCCGCTCGATGCTTTTCGCGAAGCTGGCGATGCCGTTTTCGCTGAACTATTGCAGCGGGTGGGGGAGGCACAGCCGCAGCCGCGCCTCGCCCCGACCCGGCGCGCCCTCGATTTTCTCGGCGACCCGCAGGGGTCGTACCCGATCATCCACGTGGCCGGCACGAACGGCAAGACCAGCACGAGCCGCATCGTCGAGAGCATTGTGCGCGCGTACGGGTTACGCACCGGTCTGCTGACCAGCCCGCACCTGGTGCGACTTAACGAGCGCATCGTCATCGATGGCGAACCGATCAGCGACCAGATCCTCGCCGCGAACTGGGCTGATATCCAGCCCTACCTGCAGCTCGTCGACAAAGAACTCGAAGCCGCCGGCGAAGTGCCGTTGACGTTCTTCGAAGCGCTCACGGTGCTGGCCTTCGCCTGCTTTGCCGATGCCCCGGTGGACGTGGCCGTGGTCGAGGTGGGCATGGGTGGCGAGTGGGATTCCACGAATGTCGCCGACGGGCAGGTCGCGGTGTTCACGCCGATCGCTCTCGACCACACACTGCGCCTCGGCAATACCGTCGCCGAGATCGCGCGCACCAAGAGTGGCATCATCAAGCCGGCGGCATCCGTTGTGTCGGCCGCCCAGACCCCTGAAGTACAGGCCGAACTCGACCGTGCCGCCGAGCTCAGCGAATCGACTCTGGCGCGCGAGAACGAGGGCTTCGAACTGCTCTCGAGCACCGTCGCCGTCGGCGGGCAGGTTATCTCGGTGCGGGGTCTCGCTGGCACCTACAAGGATCTGTTCCTCCCGCTCTACGGCACCCATCAGGCCCAGAATGCGGCTGTAGCCATTGCCGCTGTCGAGTCGTTTCTCGGTGCTGGCAGCCAGGCCCTGGTCGGCGACCTGCTCGCCGAGGGGCTCGGCACCGCGACCTCACCCGGCCGTTTGCAGCTCGTCGGCATCGAGCCGACCGTGCTGGTGGATGCCGCGCACAACCCACACGGTGCCGTGGCCCTTGCCGCCGCCCTGGAGGCCTACTTCGACTTCGATGAAATCGCCGTGGTCGTTGGTATTTTGGCCGACAAGGATGCACAGGGTATCGTCGCTGCGCTCGCGCCCCAGGTCGATCGGTTCTACGTGACCGAGCCGCACTCGGAGCGGGCCGTGCGCATGGACGACCTCGCCGACAATGTCGCCGAGTGGACCAGCGAGCAGACCACTTTCCGCTTCGACGACCTGGCTTCCGCCCTCGACAGCGCCCGGGAATGGGCAGCCGAGGCACCCAAGCGTGCCGTGCTCGTTACCGGGTCGATCGTGCTCGTCGGCGAAGCGATCACCCTGGCCGCTGCCGGCGAATGGATGGAGAAATGAGCTCCGTGGCCGCCGACGGCGCAGACGCTGACTCTGGTGCAGGTCGGTTTCGCCGGTCGTCGGGCCCGCGCTCAGTGAAACGCTCGCTCGCTACCATCGTGCTCGGCTTCGAAACCATCGTCGTGTTTCTCGGCGCGGTGGTGACCCTTGGGCTGGTGTCGGTGGCGACCGAGCCGGGTCCGGTCTCACCGCTGGCGGTCATTATTGGCGGTGTGCTGCTGTGCCTGGCCATGGTCGCCCTGATCGCACTACTGCGTTTTCGCTGGTCCTACCCGATCGGCTGGCTGCTGCAGGCCGTCATCATCGCTACCGGGTTTGTTACCCCGGCCATGTTTTTTGTTGGCGCACTCTTTGCCGCCATGTGGACCTACTGCATGATCACCGGCTCACGAATAGACCACACGCATCCAGATCAACACAAGGAGATTGAATGAACACCCCGATCGAAGAAACCCTCGTTTTGGTCAAGCCCGACGGCGTCGCACGCAATCTGACCGGCGAAATCCTGCGCCGCATCGAGGCCAAGGGATACTCCCTCGTCGACGTGAAGCTGGTCGAACCCGACCGCTCGCTGCTCGCCGCGCACTACGCCGAGCACGCGGGCAAGCCATTCTATGAACCCCTCGTGGAATTCATGGAAAGCGGCCCCATCGTCGCGTTCCGCGTCGCCGGCAACCGCGTCATCGAGGGCTTCCGTGCCCTGGCTGGCACGACCGACCCCACGACCGCCGCGCCCGGTACCATCCGCGGCGACCTCGGCCGCGACTGGGGCTCAAAAGTTCAGCAGAACCTGGTGCACGGCTCGGACTCGCCCGAATCGGCCGCGCGTGAGCTCGCGCTCTGGTTCGACTGACCACAGCATCCACTAAGCGAAGGAGCGGCCCGTCTCACCAGTGAGACGGGCCGCTCCTGTCTGCAATAGCGCGTTACAGCCGGCTCAACACGTCCATGTTGACCTGCGCGACGATAAAGAAAACGATGTAGCAGACGATCGTTATGACGAATATCCAGGAATATGCGGCGTCGGCCACGCGGCGAACGGATGCCCCACCGGGCAGATTGCCCACCGTGAAGTTGTACAGTGTCACGGCTAAAAAGGCCGGTATGGTCACCGCCCAGGTCACCATGCACCACGGGCACAGCACATCCAGCACGAAAATACTCTGGCCGATCAACCAGATCACGAAAACAATTGCGGCGAGCATGCCGACGTTCAGGCCGACCCAGAACCAGCGGGCGAATTTGGCCCCGGCCAAAATGGCGACGCCGATCGTGATAACTACGCTCCAGGCGACGAGCCCGATCAGCGGGTTCGGAAAGCCGAGCACTGCGCCCTGGGGCGAGGCGAGGTTGGTCGCGCATCCGATGAGAACACTGAAGCTGCAGCTCAGTTGAGCGTTCGGATCCTCCAGCAGGTGAATCTTGTCGAGTGTGAGGGCGAATGCCGCTGCGAATGCGATTAATCCGGCGATGATCAGGAAGATAGCCAGGCCGGTTGGACGCTGAAAACGCTCTGTCTGAGGCACGCTTGCGATTATGCCACGCGTGCGGCGGGGGTTTGTTCGATTACATGCGATAATCGTTGGTAGTCGTTGAGCCGCGCTCAAGCAGACGCCACAGCGCTTAATGAGTACAAAGCTTGCCTGGGCAGTAGTCGCCCAGAATTAGGATCCCACGATCCGAAGTATTTGCAGCCAGAGCACAGTCCCCGAACAGCAACAGGGGGCAAAGCCGGTTGCCGCAGTAAAAAGTTCGCGGAATTGTCACGAAGGTGACAATTTCGCACGAGAGAGTAACCGGTGGGTGGCGCGGTCATCCACAGCGGTCAAGGAGCGCACCAGTGATGGTGGAAGACAACGAAAACAAGAAACGCAAGAGCCTGTTCGGCCCTCGCAAATCAACCAGAAAGGCGCCGGTCACCCGGTCGATAGAACCGGCGATCGAAACTCCGGCAACACCAATAGCCGCTGAGCGCGAGACCGCTGAGCCTGTACCCGCCAAGACAACCATCGCGGAGTACAACAACGTCACTGGAGCGCAGCAGATGACCGATGCCACGCCCGGAAACGACCCCGCGAACGACGAGCCAGCTGCGCCGGCAGCGGCACCCGTACGCCCGTCGTTGTCTCTGTTGTTCCAGGCACCGGAAATCCTGCCGATGACGGCACGCACGGGTATCCGCTCGCCGCAGGAGTCGCACCAACACGAGCGCGATCTGGATGACGACGAGGAAGAAGAGGCGACGACGGTTCGTCGTCGAGCCCGCCGTCGCACCGGTGACGAGAGTAGATCAGGCACCGACGACCCCGCCAACACGGTGGTCAAGGTGCGCGCCCCGCGCGAACCCGAACTCATCACCGAACCCCAGCGCATCAAGGGGTCCACAAGGCTCGAGGCAAAGAAGCAGCGTCGCCGCGACGGCCGTGACGCCGGTCGCCGCCGCCCGGTCATCACGGAGGCAGAGTTCCTCGCCCGCCGTGAGTCCGTCGACCGCCTCATGGTCGTGCGCGCCAAGCACAATAAAATCCAGATCGGTGTGCTCGAAGACGGCGTGCTGGTCGAGCACTACGTCGCCAAGAATCAGGATGCCTCGCTCATCGGCAACGTCTACCTCGGGCGAGTGCAGAACGTGCTCCCGAGCATGGAAGCCGCCTTCGTCGACATCGGGCGTGGTCGCAACGCCGTGCTCTACTCCGGTGAAGTTGACTGGGACGCCGCCGCCGAGAACTCCGGCAGCTCCAATCAGGCCCGCCGCATCGAACTCGCGCTCAAGCCGGGCGACAAGGTGCTCGTGCAGGTCACGAAAGATCCGATCGGGCACAAGGGCGCCCGCCTCACCAGTCAGGTTTCCCTGCCCGGCCGCTACCTGGTCTACGTACCCAACGGTTCGATGAACGGCATCAGCCGCAAGCTTCCCGACACCGAACGCGCTCGCCTGAAGAAGATCCTCAAAGAGGTTCTTCCCGACAACGTTGGCGTTATCGTGCGCACCGCAGCCGAGGGCGCGACCGACGAGCAGCTCACCGTCGATGTCAACCGGCTTCGTGAGCAGTGGGCGAGCATCGCTGAGCAGGTCGAGTCCGCGCAAGCCCCCGCAGAACTGCACAGCGAGCCGGACCTGCTGGTCAAAATCGTGCGGGACGTCTTCAACGAGGACTTCCAGCGCATGGTCGTGGCCGGCCCCGACGTGCGCTCCACGATCGAGACTTACCTCAGCCAGGTCGCTCCCGACCTGCTTGAGCGCGTGGAAACCTACGAGGGCGAAGTCGATGCCTTCGACGAGTTCCGCATCTCGGAGCAGATCGAAAAGGCTCTCGACCGCAAGGTCTGGCTGCCGTCCGGCGGATCCCTCGTGATCGACCGCACCGAAGCCATGACCGTCGTCGACGTCAACACCGGCAAGTTCGTCGGCAGCGGCGGAAACCTCGAAGAGACCGTCACCAAGAACAACCTGGAAGCGGCCGAAGAGATCGTGCGCCAGCTGCGCCTGCGCGACATCGGCGGCATCATCGTCGTCGACTTCATCGACATGGTGCTCGAGAGCAACCGCGACCTCGTGTCGCGTCGCCTGATCGAATGCCTCAGCCGTGACCGCACCAAGCACCAGGTGGCCGAGGTCACCTCGCTCGGACTCGTACAGATGACCCGCAAGAAGCTCGGCCTCGGGCTGCTGGAATCGTTCAGCGAAAACTGTGAGGCCTGCGCCGGCCGCGGCATCATCGTGCACCACGACCCCGTCATCAAGCACCGCCAGACCGCACAGCCGCCGCAGGAACGCCGCCCACGCGCCAAGGGCAGCAGCAATGCGACCGGCGCCAATGGTGGAGCAAACAGCGCTTCCGGAAACGGCCGCGACAGCTCGGGCCAGCGCGACAGCAGCACCGGGTTCGACGCGCCGAAGAGTGGTCAGGGCACCCACGGCATCACAGAGGACGCCAAGCAGGCTCTCGCGCTGATCGCCGCTCGTACCATCACCCGCACCGGCTCCATCGCGATCATCCCGGCGCCGGATGCGCGGGCAGCGGATGCTGACGCAGCGACGGTCGCGCCGGTCGCCACCGAGGCGACCAGCACCCCGCAGGCCACCGAACAGGCCAGCACCGAACAGGCCAGCACCGAACAGGGCAGCACCGAGCCGGTCGAACCGGCGAACCCCGAGCGTTCACGCGGCCGTCAGTCGCGCTCGCGCGGTCAAGGCGGGCGCGGCCAGCAGTCGCGGTCGGAGCAAGCGCGTGCCCGCCAGGCCAGCACCGAGCTTGCCAGCACGGAGCAGGCCAACACGGAACAGGCCAACACGGAGCAGGCCGAGGCAGCGGTATTCGCTACGCCGGTCACCGAACCGGTCGTCGACACCGTCGCCACAGCAGCAGCGCCTCGCACCCGCGGTGGTCGCAGTGCCCTGCCGGCTGGCGCGCCGGCCGTGCAGTCGCCCGTGACCGGTACCTCGGAGTCCGTCGATATCCTCGATATTCCGGTGAAGAAGTCGACGCGCACCGCGCGGCGCCCCAGCAAACAGGTCACTGACCAGCTGCTGGACTCGGTGCTGGACTCGCTGCCGGAACCGAAGCTTCCCGGCCAGGGACGCGCCCGCAGCCGCCGCGTCACGACCGCCGGAGGTTCCGGTGGGCAGACTATTTTGACCGCGACGGGTACGGCGACCTCCGCGTCGACACCCAGCCGGCCGCCACACGGCGAGTAGGCGCCCGATAGAAGTCAGACGGTAACGCAATGGGCGGGCAGTTCCCTCCCCTGCGGCGATGGCCTTTTGGCCTCACCGTGGGGGTGTTGGTGGTGCTCGCCGTTTTCGTCGTGCGGGCGCTGTCGCCCGCCTTCGTCAACGATCAGCTGAGCGATTTTCAACTGCCCGACCGGGTGCAAGACACCCTGACGCTGGCGATCAGCGTCATCATCGAGTCGGTACCCTTCGTTTTCCTGGGTATTCTGCTCTCGGCGGTCGTGCAAGTCTGGCTGCCACACGGCGTTTTGGCCCGACGCCTGCCGCGCAACCCGATCCTGCGGCGTGCGTCGATTTCGCTGCTCGGCATGTTCTTCCCGGTCTGCGAGTGCGGTAACGTGCCGCTCGCGCGCGGATTCATGGTGGGCGGGTTCACCGTGTCCGAATCGATCACTTTTCTGCTCGCCGCTCCCATTTTGAATCCGATCACCATAATCACCACGCACCAGGCCTTCGGCTGGGACGGCCACATTCTGGTGGCGCGGTTGGTCGGCGGATTCCTCATCGCCAACGTGGTGGGCTGGCTGTTCAGCAAGCACCCCGACCCGCAGAGCCTGCTGACGACCAGGTTCGCGGCGGCCTGCGCCGTCGGCTCCACGAGCGGGCACGATCATGCGCACGCTCGCGAGAGCCGGTTCAGTCAGACCACCGAGATTTTCATTCGCGAAACCTCGGTCATCATGCCGGCCTTGTTCATCGGTTCCGCCGTGGCCGCGCTCACCCAGGTCTTCGTGCCGCGGTCGGTGCTGCTCGCCCTCGGCAGTAACCCGGTCTGGTCGGTGCTCGCCATGATGGCCCTGGCCTTCATCGTGGCGGTCTGCTCCAACGTTGATGCCTTCTTCGTGCTGTCGTTCGGCAGTACCTTTCTGCCCGGCGGAATCGTGGCCTTCCTGGTGTTCGGGGCCCTGATCGACGTCAAAATGCTCGCTCTCATGCGCACGACCTTCACGAGCCGTACCCTGGTGCAGATCACGCTCGTGGTGGGGCTGATGAGTGCGGCCCTCGGATTACTGGTGAACTATGTTGCCTAACGGAAAGTTGTCAGGGGCCCTAAGGTATTGGGCTGAGCGGTGGCAGGGCGTGCTGCTCAGCCTCGTGGTGGTCGTCGCGACGCTGTGGCTGGCCCTGAGCGGCCAGCTTGGCCTCTACATTCACCCCCGCTACTTCGTCTTCACGATCGCCATGGCTGTCATTGGGCTCGTGCTGGTCGGTGCCGGGTTCGCCCGTCGCCGCGGTTTCGAGGTCGAACGCACCGGCCGCATCGCAACAACGCTCACCGGGGTCGGAGTCGTGCTCCTGGTGATCATGGGTGTCGCCATGGTCGTCGTTCCGCCGACCACCCTGACCAGCGCCACCGCGACCCAGCGCGAGGTGAACTCCGGCGGGCTCGGCACCGAGGACGACACCGACCAGGCCGCTGCGCTCATCGGCACCGGCGACTTCGAGCAGCTCAGCGTGCGGGAATGGGTCTCCCTGCTCGCGCAGTCCTCCGATCCCGGGTTCTACGCCGACAAGACCGCGCAGGTCACCGGATTCGTAACGCCCGATGCCCAGGATCCCGAGAACGTGTTCTACGTGGCCCGATTCGTCGTCACCTGCTGCGCCGTCGACGCCCAGCCGATCGGTGTTCCGGTCTACCTTCCGGGCTGGCAGGCCGAGTACGAGATCGATGACTGGGTACAGGTCACCGGCCGGTTCGAGCCGAGCGTGAGTGCGGCGGCGAGCGACCCGCTCGCGATCACCCCGGTCGAGATCCTTCCCGTTGACCAGCCGAAGGACCCCTATGTCTACTGAGCTCACGACGGATCTGCTCACCGGCCAACCGCTCCGGCCACGGTCGATGCGGCCATTCCGCCGCACCCTCTGGATGCTCGTGGGCGGCCTGGTCGCGGCCTGCCTCGCCCTCGTCGCCGTCAACCTGCTGACCGGCCCCCGGCTCATCGACGTCGACGTCGATACGACTGCCGTGGTCTCGACGCCAAACGCACGCCTGGTGCTCGCGACGAACCGTCAATTGGCCTTGGTCGCGCCCGAGCAGGTCAGGATCGAGCCGGCCACAGCCTTCCAGGTGACAACGAGCGCGAATTCCGTCGTGATCTCCTTTCCCCAGCCACTCGCTTACAACACCGACTACGAGGTCTCCGTGCGGGGGACCACCGGCACGGCTGTCGACCGCAAAGGAACGCTCAGCGCGGAATTCAGCACGAGCGAACCGCCGCTCTACTACCTCAGTCGTGCGCAGCCGGCCGCCGAAGCAGGAATGCGCGGCACCGACCGCATCCTGCGCACCACGACCGGTTCGACCGACACCGACGTGGTCTTCCAATCCGCGAACATCCAGCAATTCGTGCCGATGGGCAGCGAACTCGCCGTGGTCACCGTCAACCCCGATCTGGCCAACGCGCTCTACCGCGTCGACGCCGACGGCACCGCCGAAGTCCTCAACCTGCCCGGCGTCGGCCTCGTGTACGACCTGCAGGCGGCACCCGGTGCGTCCCTGCTCGGTTTTCGTTTTACCAGCGCAGCGGATGCCGCCGGCCCGCACTACGAGAACGTGCTGTTCGTGCTCGACCTACGCACCAATGTCGCCAGGGCCGTCACAGGCCTCGAAGGCGACCCGCTGAGTGTCACGACCTGGGGTTTCATGCACGGTCGCGCTGACATCATCGCGCAGCAATACGACTCGACCTTGCTGCTGATCAATCCGCAAAACCAGTCAGGTGGCAACCCACTCGAAAACGAACCCGAATTCGCCATACCGGTTCCGTTGGGGCAATTCGCCAACCTCACCGCGTTCGCACCCGACGGGGTACGCATCGCCGTCTCTGACCGCGACGGCCAGTACGTGCTCGACCTCTCGCAGGGCACAGAGTCGCCCATCGTGCCGCAGAGCGTGGCCGGTACTACCCAGTACACGGCCGAGCTACGCTTTCGCGCCGGGGGAGTCGGCTCCGAATCCGACGGTTATGTGCAGCGGGTCGCCGAGTTCGACGCCGCCACCGGCTCGGTCAGACAATATCTCTCGCTGGTGCAGGGTGGTGAGGCGCGCACCGTCTATTCACCGGCATCCGCTGATGAAACCATCGTCGGTTTCGAGCTCTCGCCGAACGACCAGTTCCTGGCGGTGCAGATCGTGCCGAACCGTGACACCGAGCTCTCCGACGGATATCCGGTCAATGCTCAGGCAACGGATGCGACGACCCTGTTCGTGAACGTGGCCACCGGCGCCGTGCGCCGCAGCGTGCTGGGCTTCGACGCCACCTGGCAGTAGCCGAGCGCTACAGTCCTCGCCGCTCCCGGGCAGTCACACGCAGCCCACTGGAGCGCAGCCGCACGATCATCTCGCGAAAACTCACCGGGAGCGCCCCTGCGGCGACCAGGTCGGCGTAGCGAGCCTCAGGGACGTCGTAGTGGTCACGGTCGAAACCACGCCGCGGAATACCGGCTGCGGCCGCGAATGCGTGCAATTCTTCAAGATCCGTGTCGCTCACGAGGTGTGCCCACACTGTTCCGTGCGCCGGCCAGCTAGGCTGGTCGATAAGTATTGCCATGATCGAAGTCTACGAGCCGCACTGGTTCAGACACCGTGGTTCAGACATCGTGGATTAGACACGCCGCACCATTGGTTTGACCACGGGTAGCGGATCAGGTAAAGTCAACCCTTGGTGTGCGTTAGTTATATAAACGCCAATACCGAGGTTTCCTGAGTGCGCTGGGCCAGCCGGTTCGTGTACTGCAGTGAATACAGCAGTCAAGTTAGAGCAGCGAGTTTCCGCAAATCGGAGCCTTGGGCTCCCCAGAGATTGGTACGTAAAGTGGTTTACGCAGTTGTGCGCGCCGGAGGGCGGCAGGAGAAGGTAGAGGTCGGTACCATCGTGACGATGGACCGAATCAAGGCTGACAAGGACGGCAACGTCGAGCTGGCCGCCGTGCTTCTCGTCGACGGCGACAAGATCACCTCTGACTCTACGTCGCTGGCCAAGATCAAGGTCACCGCCGAGGTTTTGAACAACCTTCGCGGTCCGAAGATCGTCATCCAGAAGTTCAAGAACAAGACCGGGTACAAGAAGCGTCAGGGGCACCGTCAGGAGCTCACTCGCGTTCAGGTTACCGGCATCGCCTAGGCCTGAGGAGATAGACAGATGGCACACAAAAAAGGTGCGAGTTCCACTCGCAACGGTCGTGACTCGAACGCCCAGCGCCTCGGCGTAAAGCGCTTCGGAGGTCAGGTTGTCGGCGCGGGCGAGATCATCGTTCGTCAGCGCGGCACGCACTTCCACCCCGGTATCAACGTCGGCCGTGGCGGAGACGACACGCTCTTCGCCCTTGAGGCCGGCTCCGTGCAGTTCGGCGCCAAGGGTGGCCGCAAGGTCATCAACATCGTGGTCGCAACCGCGTAGGTTCCACAGCACAGCACTTTTTAGCACAGCGTCAGGGCGGGCTTCGGTCCGCCCTGACGTGTTTGTCCGTGACAGATTTGTGCATCAACCAGTTCTACCGCACTAGTTTCATAGCACCGTGTTTTGAAGCATTTCTTGCGCCACCTGAAAGGGGCACTCCATGGCCACATTCGTTGACCACGTGACGCTGCATTTACGAGCGGGCAATGGAGGAAACGGATGCGTTTCGGTCAAGCGCGAGAAGTTCAAACCCCTAGCCGGCCCCGATGGCGGTAACGGCGGCGGCGGCGGAGACCTCGTGCTCGTCGCCGATCCGAGTACGACCACCCTGCTCGGTTACCACCGTTCGCCGCACCGCAGCTCCGACAACGGTGGACCAGGTATGGGGGACCACCGCAATGGTCACAACGGGGACATGCGCGAGCTCATGGTGCCCATCGGCACGGTCGTCAAAGACGTTGAGGGCAACCAGCTCCTCGATATGAACGAACCCGGCCTGCGCCTCATCGTTGCGCCCGGCGGCCAGGGCGGGCTCGGTAACGCTGCCCTCGCTTCGACCAAGCGCAAGGCCCCCGGCTTCGCACTGCTCGGCACGCTCGGCTGGGAAGGCGACGTCTATCTCGAGCTCAAGACCGTAGCGGATGTCGCCCTGGTCGGTTATCCCTCGGCTGGCAAGTCCAGCCTCATCGCCGCCATGAGCGCGGCTCGGCCGAAGATCGCCGACTACCCGTTCACCACGCTGCACCCCAACCTCGGCGTCGTCGAGTCGGGCGAATCGCGCTACACCATCGCCGACGTACCGGGCCTCATCGAGGGAGCGAGCGAAGGCAAGGGCCTCGGCCTCGAGTTTTTGCGGCACGTTGAACGCTGCACCGCCCTGCTGCACGTGCTGGACTGTGCCACGCTCGAGCCCGGCCGTGATCCGATCAGCGACCTCGACGTCATCCTCGGCGAACTCGACGCTTACCCGGTGCCAGAGGGCCAGAAGCCGCTGCTGCAGCGCTCGCAACTCATCGCCCTGAACAAGATCGACGTGCCGGAAGGCCGGGAACTGGCGTCCTTCGTCAAAGCCGACCTCGAAGCGCGCGGTTACCGCGTGTTCGAGATCTCCAGCGTCACTCACGAGGGGCTTAAACAACTCAACTACGCTCTCGCCGAGGTCGTGGAACAGGGCCGTGCCGAGGCCGCCGCAGCCGAGGCGAAGAAGCCGCGCATCATCATCCGTCCCAAGGCCGTCGACGAGGGTGGCTTCGTTATTAAGGTCGAGGGTGGCACCTTCGGCAACATTTACCGCATCCTCGGTACCAAGCCGGAACGCTGGATTCAACAAACCGACTTCACCAACGATGAAGCCGTCGGCTTCCTCGCCGACCGGCTCGCCAAACTCGGCATCGAGAACGAGCTCTACAAGTCGGGTGCCATCGCCGGTTCGACCGTCATCATCGGCCCTGGCCACGGTGTCGTCTTCGACTGGGAGCCGACGCTGACCTCGACCGCCGAGCTCATCACCGCTCCGCGCGGCACCGATTCCCGTCTCGACGAGCCCAAGCGCCGTACGAGCAATGAACGCCGCGAGGAATACTTCGGTCGGATGGACGCCAAGTCCTCGGCCCGCGCCGAGCTGATCCGTGAGCGCGAAGCCGGCATGTGGCAGACCGGCGAAGAGGAATACAACGAAGACGTGCGCCTCGCCGACGTGGAGTTGACGACCGATGGGGCAGTTGCTTCCTCCGACACCTCGCCGGCGGACGAAGACGAGACCGAGGTCGACAGCGACACGGCGGAGGCAGATCAGAAGTGAGTGGCTTAGCCAGAGAAAACGTAGCAGGCGCGAAACGCGTCGTTGTGAAAGTTGGGTCCTCGTCGATCAGCGGCGAGAATTCCGACCAGATCACGCCCCTCGTAGACGCCCTGGCCGAGGCATACGGTCGTGGAACCGAGGTGGTACTGATATCTTCGGGTGCCGTCGCCACCGGAATGCCGTTCCTGAACCTCGAAGAGCGACCCAGCGATGTCGCCACGCAGCAGGCAGCCGCCGCCGTCGGGCAGAACGTATTGATTTTTCGCTACCAGGAAAGTCTGGACCGCTACGGCATCGCGGCCGGCACGGTGCTGCTGACCGAGGGCGACGCCCTCAAGGAGCCGCACCGCAGCAACACGCGGCGCGCGCTCGAACGCCTGCTCGACCTGCGCATTCTGCCCGTCGTCAACGAGAACGACACTGTCGCCGTCTACGGTTTGCGGTTTGGAAGCAACGACCGCCTCGCTGCGCTGGTAGCAACCCTCATCCGTGCGGACCTGCTGATCATGCTCAGCGACGTCGATGCGCTGTACACCAAGCCCCCGCACCTGCCGGGGGCGGAGAAGCTCGACTTTATTGCCGCGGATGACCCGCTCGATGGTTTCGAATTCAGCTCGAGTGGAGCAACCGGTGTCGGCACAGGGGGAGCGAGTACCAAGGTCGTGGCAGCCCGTCTGGCAACCGAGGCCGGCACCGCTGTTTTGGTGACGTCGACGGAGCTGGCTGGCGCAGCCCTCCGGGGCGAGCACGTCGGCACCTGGTTCGAACCAAGAGCGAGTGAAGAGCGCCGAGCGCTGCTCTAGTGAAGTTTGGGAATGCGCACTGAGGTACTCTTCGGGCGTCACCACCTGGCTCGTGGCGGTGAAAAGCCTTCGCTGCATTCGGTAAACTGCCAAAGCCACGCACGGCGCGGCCCTTATTCTCGCCGGAGGTTTAGTTGTCTGTGGGGTTGCGCGTTGTGAGTGTTAAAATCTTGGGGCTCGCGAGTCGATGAGGGCGCAGTCGCAGCACGTCGTTCAATCAGCATCGCGCATCGTTGTCAAGGTGGGCTCTTCGTCGATCAGCGGCGAAAACTCCGGTCAGATTGCGCCACTCGTCGACGCGTTGGCCGAAGCCCATGCTCGGGGTACCGAGGTGGTTCTGGTGTCATCCGGTGCTATCGCGATCGGAATGCCGTATCTGCAGCTGCAGGAACGGCCAACCGACCTGGCTACCCAGCAGGCGGCGGCATCCGTTGGTCAGAACCTCTTGATTTTTCGGTACCAGGACAGCCTCGACCGATACGACATTGTGGCCGGCCAGGTGCTGCTCACCGCGAGTGACCTTGACAACGCCACCCACCGCGGCAATGCTCAGCGCGCCATGGACCGCCTGATGGCGTTGCGTATTCTTCCGATCGTCAACGAAAATGACACGGTTGCCACCCACGAGATTCGATTTGGCGACAACGATCGACTGGCCGCGCTCGTTGCCACCCTGATCGGCGCAGATCTGCTCGTGCTCCTCAGCGACGTGGATGCCCTCTACACCTGCCCGCCGGACCTGCCCGGGGCAGCGCGCATCAGCCACGTTGCGTTCGGTGACCCCCTGGTCGGCATGGAATTCGGCGCCACGGCCGTCAACGGAGTCGGTACCGGGGGAGCCAGTACCAAGGTGACGGCAGCGCGCATCGCCGCCCAAGCCGGAACTGCAGTGCTGGTCACGGCGACCGGGCTGGTGGCCGAGGCCCTGCGCGGGGAACCGGTGGGAACCTGGTTCGAACCCTCAGCGGCGCCGTCAGCACTGCGTATTTCCTGAGAGTCGAGAATGGTCTCCCGGGTTCGCCTCCGGTAAACTGGGGTGCATGTTGCAGTCTCTGAACGATGTAGCCCAGCTCACGCCCACCCTGGAGGCCGCTCGAGCAGCCTCGTTATCGCTCGCTTCAGCGCCGACCGAGATCAAGAACGAAGCCCTCAAATTGATTGCGCAGTCGCTGCGTGACCATGTCGCACAGATCGTCACCGCTAACCAAACCGACCTCGCCGCCGGCGAAACCAACGGTCTCCGTGACGGCCTGCTGGACCGACTGAAGCTCGATGAGCCCCGAATACTGGCTCTCGCGGATTCCGTCGACCAGATCGCGCTACTCACCGACCCGGTCGGACAGATCGTGCGCGGCAGCAGCCTGCCCAATGGCATCAAAATCAGCCAGGTGCGCGTTCCCTTCGGCGTTATCGGAGTCATTTACGAAGCGCGGCCCAACGTCACGGTCGACCTCGCTGCCCTCGCGTTGAAGAGCGGCAACGCCGTCGTGCTCCGCGGCGGTTCCGCTGCCGAGAACAGCAACCGGGTGCTCATCGGCTTGGTGCAGGCGGCGATCACCGAGGCCGGGCTCAACCCCGATTCGGTGCAGACCATCGATCCCTTCGGCAGGGCCGGCGCCACCGAACTTATGAAGGCTCGCGGCTACGTCGACGTACTCATTCCCCGTGGCAGCGCTAACCTCATTCAGACCGTGGTGGCGCAGTCCCAGGTGCCAGTCATTGAGACCGGAGCCGGCGTCGTGCACGTCTTTCTTGATGAGACAGCGACCAAGCAATGGGCGATCGATATCGTGCACAATTCCAAGACGCACCGTCCGAGCGTGTGCAATGCCCTCGAAACCCTCCTGGTGCACCGAAGCGCCGCTGAACGACTGCTTCCCTCCGTGTTGGCCAAGCTCGCGGCATCCGGTGTCACCATCCACGCGGATGCCCGCACTCGATCGATCTATCCGGCCGCGGTCCCGGCAACCGACGAAGACTGGGGCACCGAGTACATGAGTCTCGACATCTCCGTAGCAATCGTCGACTCACTCGACGAGGCCATCGCCCACATTCGCCGTTATTCCACTGGGCATACCGAGTCGATCATCACCAACGATCTGCAGAACGCGGAACGTTTTCTGAATGAGGTCGATTCGGCCGCGGTCATGGTCAACACCTCGACCCGGTTCACCGACGGCGGCGAGTTTGGGTTCGGCGCCGAGGTGGGAATCTCCACCCAAAAGCTGCACGCCAGGGGGCCGATGGGTTTGCCCGAGCTGACCAGCACAAAGTGGATCGTGCGCGGCACCGGACAGGTGCGTGCCTAGGTCCAGAAGATGCCGGGGTCCAGCTAGAATGGGGCGACGGCGTGAGTCGTCAGGCCTGCGACCCGTCGCAGTCACCTCAAGCCGCGCTTAACAGGTGTGGCCCGTGAATGGAGAACCAATGTCTTTTCTGAGTGCCGTGCTGACCGAGGTCGAGCACATCGCCCTGCCGTTGCCGCTCGTCGTCTACCCGATGGTCGCGGCCGTGTTGTTCCTGGCGCTCGGCGTCGTGCTGTGGAGCTTTCGTGATGTAGCCAACCGCCACAGTGGCAAGGCCAATGCATACGCCGCTGCGCACGGCGGACATGTGGGCACCTCCGGCACCGGTGGCCACTAGAAGCCTGAGTTCAACGTGACAGTTCGTCGTCCGCGCATCGGCGTGATGGGCGGAACGTTCGACCCCATTCACCATGGGCACCTCGTCGCCGCCAGCGAAGTAGCACAGAGTTTTGACCTCGACGAGGTGATCTTCGTGCCGACCGGGCAGCCATGGCAGAAGAGCGGCGTCACCCGAGGCGAACATCGATATCTGATGACCGTAATCGCAACCGCCTCCAATCCACGGTTCACGGTGAGCCGTGTCGACATCGACCGGGTCGGGCCGACATACACGATAGACACGCTGCGTGACCTGCATGAAGAGCGTCCGGACGCCGAATTGTTCTTCATTACCGGAGCGGATGCCATCACCCAGATTCTCGGCTGGAAAGACGTGCGCGAACTCTGGCAGCTGGCGCACTTCGTCGCTGTGAGTCGCCCGGGGCATGAACTCAGCGTTTCAGGATTACCGAACCAAGACGTAAGCTTGTTGGAAGTTCCGGCACTGGCTATTTCGTCCACTGACTGCCGGGCGCGGGTCAATCGGGGATTCCCCGTCTGGTATCTGGTCCCCGACGGGGTTGTCCAGTACATCTCAAAGCATCATCTGTATCGGAGTGTGGCATGACGTTGGGAGACCCTCAGCCGCTCAGCCGACGTCAAGCGCGCGAACTTGCCCGCGAGCAGGGCGACGAGGCCGCCGCGGTGGACAACGCAATCCCGACTCTCGACGTTCCGAAACTGGCGCCGGCCGCGCTTCGCCCCGCATCCTTTGCCGCCTCAGCGCAGTCTTCGACATCCCGTCGAACGAATCGGCATCACACAACTTCCGAGCTGGACGAGGCCCGGGAGGCCATACTTCCAAGTCCAGTCGAGCCGTCTGATTCAATTTCGGCACCGCACACGCTGAGCCGTCGGGAGTTGCGTGCACTGCACGCGCGTGAGGAAGAGCAGGCCCTCGCTACCGGCGGTTCCCCGGCTTCCCCTGGCATAGAGGTCGACGCGGAACTCCCTGAAGCCGAGCCGGTTGAAGCCGAGCCGGTTGAAGCCGAGCTGATCGAAGCCGAGCTGATCGAGCCCGAGCCTGCCACACCGGTCGCCGTTGACCAGGTCGAACCCGAGCACATGTATGCCGAACCGATCGTCACGGCGCCGATCGAGGCAGCAGACTCGACCATCAGCGACACCACCGGGTGGATACCGCCGATCGGGCACTGGTCGGTCGATGAGGATGCTCGAAGCGTCGAAGCGCCGCAGCGCGACCAGTCGCTCGACGAACTGATCAACCGCGGTATCGGTGCCGGCGGGATTCCCACCACCACGAACGCGCTCATATTGCCGTCGATCCCGCACCAGGTCAGCAGCGTGAATCCCATCTCCAATACCGGGGAGATCATGATCACCGGGTCATTCGACTTGCCGCGGAGTCTTGGCTCGACTGGCGCGCATCCGAATCTGTTCGATTCGTCGGAGATAGACCACATGATGGACCAGATCGACGCCGATCAGCTCGGCGGGGACTCTGCCCCGGTCAGTGCGAGTCGCGCTGTGAGTACGCATGCCTCGACGCGGGGCATGCTGGCCCCGCCCAAGAAACAGCGTGCCTCGCTTCCGATGATTCTCGTTATCGCGACGGCCGCTTTGGCGGTGAGCGTTTTGGCGCTTTTCGTGACGGGTTATCTATTGGGTATTTTCTAGTGGATCGAATCGTCCAGCCTCGTCCCGCCCGCATTGTGAGCCCCTGCTGCTCGCCTTCTTTCGTTCCGTCTATCATCGCAGCGATGGCATTCACGCCTCGCTGCACAATCTCAAGGATTCATTCATGACCACTTCACCTCACGCCCTCGAGTTGCTCGCAATCGCCGTCGCCGCCGCCGACTCCAAGGGAGGAGAAGACCTCGTTGCCCTCGATGTCTCGAATCCGCTCCCTCTGGCCGATATCTTTTTCATCGTCACTGGCCGATCAGAGCGCAACGTGGTTGCGATTGCCGGTGAGATCGAAGACAAACTGATCGAGGCCGGCTACAAGCCGCTTCGGCGTGAGGGACGTGCTGCTGGTCGCTGGGTGCTGGTTGACTTCGGCGACCTGGTTGTGCACGTCTTCCACGAGGAAGAACGCCAGTATTACTCCTTGGAGCGCCTGTGGAAAGACTGCCCGGTGATTCCTACCGGGATTCCCTCCAAACTGACGGTGGAAGACGCCGCCGAAGAGGTCGCGGAGTAGCTTCGGTTTCGCAGATCCCAATCTGTGTTGTAAGCTAACAAAGTTGTTTCGGAGCAATTCGAAACAGCAATCTGGGTCCGTGGCGCAGCTGGTAGCGCACCTGCATGGCATGCAGGGGGTCAGGGGTTCGAATCCCCTCGGATCCACCAATACGAAATAGCTCCGACATTGTCGGGGCTATTTTTTTGTGTCGGCAGTGTAACGGTCGTGAATGCAAAAAAATACCGCGTGGCGGGTATCGGAATGCGGGTCGGGCGACCATAATTCGTTAGTGGTTAGTGCCACAAACGAATGTATCCATCCCGAATGTATTCGACACCGTATTGGAGAATCTTAGAATGAAGAAGACCACGGTTCAGCTGCTGGACGATCTTGACGGCACCGTTATCGAGAATGGCTCCGGTGCAACCGTTTCCTTTGCCTTTGAGGGTGACTCTTACGAGATCGATCTGTCGACAGAGAATCTCGCTGAATTCCGAGCTGCAATTAAGCCATACACAAATGTTTCACGGCGCGTTGGCTACGTGCCCGCCAAGTCGCGCGGTGCCAGTTCGGCCGGTTCAGACCGGGCCGAGCTGCAGGCCATCCGTGCCTGGGCCGCCGCCAACGGCACACACGTATCCGACCGTGGGCGCATCGCCGGCACCGTTCGTGAGGCTTACGCCAAGGCGCAGGTTTAGCAGAGTCTGAACACCGGCCATCACTCAGCATCAGCGGTGTCCCTGCCTGAGCGGCGACACCTATTCTGACTGCTGCGGTCGCTTTCACAGTGGTGCTGCCTTACCGCCAACGGCCGAATGGCTCATGCGTTCACGGTATAGCGCCTTCTACTTCGGCGACGCGCAGTATTTACTTAAAACGTGGCATCAGCTCACCAGGCCTGAATCACTCGAACTTGACCCGGAGATAACGTGGCGGCGGCTCGATATTGTGCGTACAGAACGCGGCGGGTTACTCGATAGAGAAGGCATCGTAGAATTCACAGCGCACTATCGTGAAGACGGCATAGCGCGACAGCAAAATGAAGTCAGTCGCTTTCTCAAGGTCGACCGCCAATGGTATTACCTCGAGGCTGCGCCAGAGGGGCTGGCGTCGAAATAGCCCAGCCCGGCAATGGCGCGCGTCGAATTCCAACACAGGGGTCACCGACGGGGCTATCCGGCGGACGCTTCCCAGAAACGTGGCTTAGGTTGGGTAAATGTCAGAGCATCTCTCCCTCGATATAGCCAGCGGCAGTGACCCGCGGCATCCGGTGCGGCGGGCACTGCGACGAGCTCGCGCGTGGGTCGACGGGCACCCGTATCTGCTGTTCGCCTATCGCCTCGGCGTCGGACTGCTCGGCACGATGATTGTCTCGATCGGCATCATTCTGATTCCCTTGCCGGGACCTGGGTGGCTCATCGTCTTTTTGGGCCTCGCCGTGCTCGGAACGGAATTCGCGTCGGCGCGTCGGCTTGGAGCCGTCCTCAAGCGCATTGTCACGCGGATCTGGGCTTGGTGGCGAGTGCGGCGTGATCGCCGGGTGGCCAGTTCCTCCTAACCGCAACGAGCAACTCGGCTGAGGCCGGGGCGGGCGCTGGAAAGGCGGATATGTCGGCGGATGCCTGTAGCGTAATCTGCAAGCGCGATGCGGTTACCTGCCTTCGCGCGTCCTCGTCGCTGCTCTTGCATTGACCGTGTCCCATCTTCATCCCGAGGAGTCTCATGGAAACCTGGCCCGGAACCGCCTACCCCCTCGGCGCGACGTTTGACGGGAGCGGTACCAACTTCGCCCTGTTCAGCGAAGCCGCCCAACGCGTTGAGCTGTGTCTTATCGACGAAGACGGAGGCGAGACGCGCGTGGAGGTGCGCGAATCATCCGCTTACATTTGGCACTGTTATCTGCCGCTCGTGCAGCCGGGCCAGCGTTACGGCTATCGGGTGCACGGCACGTATAACCCCGTGGCCGGTAATCGGGCCAACCCGAGCAAGCTGCTGCTCGATCCATATGCCAAGGCCACCACCGAGGCCATCGACTGGGATCCCTCGTTGTTCTCCTACGATTTCGATGACCCCGACTCACCGAATGACGAAGATTCCGCCTCACACATGATGCTCGGCGTCGTCATCAACCCATTTTTCGACTGGACCGGTGACCGGTCTCTGCGCACGCCCTACAGTGAGTCCTTCATCTACGAGGCACACGTCAAAGGCGTCACCAAGCTGCAACAATCAGTGCCGGAAACGCAGCGCGGGACCTACGCAGGGTTAGCGCATCCGTCGGTCATCGACCACCTGCAAAAGCTCGGCGTGACCGCCATCGAACTGATGCCGGTGCACCAGTTCGTGAACGACGGAACCCTGGTTGAGCAGGGCCTGAACAACTACTGGGGCTACAACACGATCGGGTTCTTCGCGCCGCACAACGCGTATTCCTCGACCGGCGACCTCGGTCAGCAGGTGCAGGAATTCAAGGGCATGGTGCGCAGCCTCCACGCCGCCGGCATCGAGGTTATTCTCGACGTGGTGTACAACCACACCGCCGAGGGCAACCATATGGGGCCGACCCTGTCGTTCAAGGGCATCGACAATGAGGCCTACTACCGTCTGATGGACGACGACAAGCGCTACTACATGGACTACACCGGCACCGGCAACACCCTGAACGTGCGGCACCCGCACGTTCTTCAGCTCATCATGGACTCACTGCGCTACTGGGTGATTGAGATGCACGTCGACGGATTTCGGTTCGACCTGGCGTCTGCCCTGGCCCGTGACCTCTACGACGTAGACAAGCTCTCCACCTTCTTCGAACTTGTGCAACAAGACCCGATCGTGTCGCAGGTCAAGCTCATCGCCGAACCGTGGGATGTCGGTCCCGGCGGCTACCAGGTGGGAAACTTTCCCTCCCAATGGTCCGAATGGAACGGTAAGTACCGCGACACCGTGCGCGATTTTTGGCGCGGTGAGCCCTCCACTCTCGGCGAATTCGCCTCCCGCGTAGCCGGATCCGCCGACCTCTACGAACACTCCGGGCGGCGCCCGATGGCCTCGATCAACTTCGTCACCGCGCACGACGGTTTCACCATCGCCGATCTCGTCTCGTACAACGAGAAACACAACGATGCCAACGGCGAAGACAGCAAAGATGGCGAGTCGCACAACCGCTCGTGGAACTCTGGTGTTGAGGGCCCCAGTGGTGATCCCAAAATTCGTGGGTTGCGCGCCCGGCAGACGCGCAACTTCATCGCGACGCTGCTTTTGTCGCAGGGAGTACCGATGCTGCTGCACGGCGACGAGCTGGGCCGTACGCAGCTCGGCAACAACAACACCTACGCGCAGGATTCCGAGCTGACCTGGGTCCACTGGGACGAGGCCGATCTACCGTTGATCGAATTCACGGCGGCCGTCTCCCGCCTGCGCCGTGAACACCCGACTTTTCGGCGCAGCAGATTCTTCGACGGTCGACCCGGTAAGCGGGTAGCGGGCGAATCGCTACCCGATATCGTCTGGCTCAACACCGACGGTGAACCGATGGCGTCACAAGACTGGGACGAAAGCCTGGCCCGCACGGTCGCCAAATTTCTCAACGGCAACGGAATCCGCGAGCGCGACGTGCGTGGCCAGGACGTCACCGACGACAACTTTCTGCTCTTGTTCAACGCCGACGCCGAAGACGTGGAGTTCACGCTGCCGCCCGACGAGTATGCTCCGGCCTGGGAGATCGTGGTCGACACCGCCGGCGCGGGCGCCGATTCCATCCCCCGTCCGGCCGGAGCGATTCAGACCGTGGCCGGTCGTTCCCTCGTGGTGCTGCGCGCCTATCACGAACCCGAAGTTGTGCCGGATCACTCCGTTGCAGCGTCACTGGCCGGTGCCACCGGCCTCATCACACTGCCCGGCCACAGCTGAGGCGGGGCTGATGACCGACAAATCAGGTATTGCGGCAACGGAGCCGGTACCCGTGCCGCGCTCGACCTATCGACTGCAGATCAGCGCAGCCTTCGACCTTGATGCCGCCGCGGCAACGGTCGACTACATTCGCGATCTCGGTGCCGACTGGGTCTACCTCTCGCCGTTGCTGCAAGCCGAGGCCGGATCGGATCACGGGTATGACGTCGTCGATCATTCCCTCGTCGACCCGGCCAGAGGCGGGGCGGATGCCCTGGACCGGTTCGCGACAGCCGCCCACCAGTCGGGACAGGGTGTGCTCGTGGACATCGTGCCGAACCACATGGGTGTAGCGACGCCGCGGCAGAATTCGTGGTGGTGGGATCTGCTCCAAAATGGCCAGCGGTCGCGTTACGCCGAGGCTTTCGATGTGGACTGGGCGTTTGGCCAGGGTCGAATTCGCATTCCTGTGCTGGGCGACGGGCCCGGCCAGCTCGACCAGCTGGAGATCGTCGACGGCGAACTGCACTACTTCGCACATCGTTTTCCGATTGCCGCCGGAACCGCCGATATTGGTGCCAGCCCGGCCGGTGTGCACGATCTGCAAAACTACGAGCTCGTGAACTGGCGGCGGGCCGACGACGAATTAAACTATCGTCGATTCTTCGCCGTGAACAGTCTGGCCGGCATTCGCGTCGAAACGCCGTGGGTGTTCGAGGAGTCGCACCGTGAGATCGTGCGCTGGGTGCGTGAGGGCCTGGTGCAGGGACTGCGGGTCGACCACCCGGATGGCTTGGCCGACCCGGCCGGTTATCTTGAGGCGCTGCGTCGTGCCACAAACGGAGCTTACGTTCTGGTCGAGAAAATTCTCGAGGGGCCAGAGCAACTTCCCACGAGCTGGGCTACGGCCGGTACTACCGGGTATGACGCCCTCACCGACGTCGATCGGGTTCTCGTGGATCCGGCCGGCCAGGCCGATCTCGACGCCCTGGAGTTGCGGCTGCAGGGTGACGACGCAGCCGGGTGGGGGAAGCTGGTCTATCGAAACAAGCGCGCAGTGGCCGACGGTATTCTGCGCTCGGAGGTTCTGCGCCTGGCTCGCCTGGTACCGAGCGACGAGCAGAGTAGCGAGCGTACCGCCGACGCTCTCGCCGACCTTCTGGCCTGGTTCCCGGTCTATCGTTCCTACCTGCCCCTGGGCGAGGGCAACCTGCAGACGGCGGCGAATCGATCGATCGCCCACCGTCCCGAACTCGAGGCCGAAATCCACCGGCTGCTGCCGCTGCTGAGCGAACGGGAGCATCCGGCTGCTGTGCGCTTTCAACAAACGTCGGGCATGGTGATGGCCAAGGGTGTCGAAGACCGGGCCTACTACCGGTTCAGCCGGCTTACCTCGCTCAACGAGGTCGGCGCTGACCCCGATGAGTTTGCGGTCACGGTAACCGAGTTCCACGACCGGCAGCGAGCGCGCCAGGCCGGGTTCCCGCAGTCGATGACAACCCTGTCAACCCACGACACGAAACGCGGCGAAGATGTGCGTGCGCGCATCGCGGTGCTCGCAGAGATGCCCGCCCGCTGGGAGGCCCTGCTCGAGCAACTGCGGGCGCGCCATCCGCTTAATGACGCGCCGTTCGAGAACCTGCTCTGGCAGGCGATCGTCGGCGCCTGGCCAGCCAGCCGGGAGCGTCTCCTCGCCTACGCGCTCAAGGCGGCGCGCGAGGCCGGTACCTCGACCACCTGGACGGAGCAGAACGCCGATTTTGAGACGAAACTCGATGGGCTCGTCACCTCTGCTGTCGGCCCCGGGCCGACCCACGACCTCATCACCGGTCTGGTCTCTGAATTGCAGCAGGCAGGCTGGAGCAATTCGCTCTCGCTCAAACTGTTGCAGCTGACCATGCCGGGAGTTCCCGACGTGTATCAGGGCAGTGAGCTGTGGGAGACGTCGCTGGTCGACCCTGACAACCGCCGCCCGGTCGACTATGAGCTGCGACGCGAACTGCTGGTCCGCGTCGACGGCGGGTGGCTCCCTCCCATCGACGCGAGCGCAGCCGCGAAGCTGCTAATCACCTCCCGCGCCCTGCGGCTGCGCCGCGATCGGACGAGCTTTTTTACTCGCTACGCCTCGATACCCGCCTTCGGCGCGGCCGCCGGGCACGTCGTGGCCTTCGATCGCGGGGGAGCGATCACGCTGGCGACCCGGCTGCCGATCGGGCTGCACCGCGCCGGGGGCTGGGGCGACACGACCATTGCGGTAGCCGGCCGCAGCTACATCGACGTGCTCACCCAGGAGAGGTTCTATGGTCCGAGTTTGCGCGTCGCTGACGTTCTCGCTCGCTACCCCGTGGCTCTGCTGGTCGCCGGTGACGATGACCGAGGTTCCCCGTTCGACCCCACCCTCCCCAATCCCACAGGACGACACGCATGATCGATCAGAACTTTGACGTCTGGGCACCCGACGCGCACGCTGTCCAGCTGCAACTCGGGCCGCGCAGGCTCGAGCTGGCGGCGCGGGCTGATGGGTGGTGGGAGCTGCCGGCATCCGTGCCCCCTGTTGGTGCAGGAGCAATCGATTATGGGTTCATCGTCGACGGGAGTGGGCCGTTCGCAGACCCGCGCGCGCGGCGTCAGCCCGGTGGTGTTCACGCCCTGTCACGCACCTTCGATCCCGCCGACCATATCTGGCAGGACGCCGACTGGACCGGCCGCCAGCTCGCCGGCGCCATCATCTACGAGCTGCACGTGGGAACCTTCACCCCCGAGGGCACGTTCGAAGCGGCAGCGAGCCGGCTCGATCATCTGAAATCGATCGGTGTCGACTTCGTCGAACTGTTACCGGTGAACGCGTTCAACGGAACGCACAACTGGGGTTACGACGGCGTGCTCTGGTACGCCGTGCACGAGGGCTACGGCGGCCCGGCCGCCTATCAGAGTTTCGTCGACGCCTGCCACCGGCATGGCATCGGCGTGATTCAGGACGTCGTTTACAACCACCTCGGTCCGAGCGGCAACTATCTGCCCAGGTTCGGTCCATATCTGAGCGAGGCTGCGGGAAACACCTGGGGTTCCTCGCTCAACCTCGACGGGCCAAACTCCGACCCGGTGCGCCGCTACATTCTGGACAATGCCCTGATGTGGCTCGGCGATTACCACGTCGACGGCCTGAGGCTCGACGCTGTCCACGCGCTACGCGATACGAGCGCGACCCACCTGCTCGAGCAACTCGCCGTCGAAGTCGGCGCGCTCAGCGCCAAGATCGGGCGTCCGCTCACCCTGATCGCCGAATCCGACCTCAACGATCCACGCCTCATCACGCCGCGAGAGGCGCACGGCTACGGCCTGGACGCCCAGTGGAGCGACGACTTTCACCATGCCGTACACGTGGCTCTCACCGGGGAAACCGCCGGGTATTACGCCGACTTCGAGCGGCTTGATGCCCTCGCCAAGGTGATCACCCACGGATTTTTTCACGACGGCACGTACTCGAGTTTTCGCGAACGCACCCACGGCCGCCGTATCGACCGCGAACGGATGCCCACCTGGCGGCTGGTCGTCGCTTCCCAGAATCACGACCAGATCGGCAATCGGGCCATCGGCGACCGCCTCAGCGCCCAGCTGGATGTCGGTCAGCTCGCGATTGCGGCGGCGCTGACCCTGCTCGGGCCGTATACGCCGATGCTGTTCATGGGGGAGGAATGGGGCGCGACAACGCCCTGGCAGTTCTTCACCTCGCATCCCGAGCCCGAGCTCGGCGCAGCAACGGCCACCGGGCGTATCAGCGAGTTCGCCCGGATGGGCTGGGATCCGCAGGTCGTTCCCGACCCGCAGGACCCGGCCACGTTCGAGCGTTCCAAACTCAACTGGGGTGAGGCGAGCGAGACCGAGCATGCTCGACTGCTCGGGTTCTATCGTGAGCTGGCGGCGCTTCGCCGTTCGCATCCCGACGTCACGGATCCACGATTCGACCAGCTCGCCGTGGAGTTCGATGCTACCGAGGGCTGGTTGCGGCTGCACCGCGGCAGCACGAAGGTTTTGATCAACTTCGCTCCGCGGTCGGTACGCGTGCCGGCCGGCGGGGGCAACGTGGTGTTATCTTTCGCGACCGGTCCCGATGCCGTGCAGGGTCGGCTGCCCAATGCCCTGCAGCTGGCTCCGCACTCCGTCGTTGTGTTGGTCTGAGCTGGTCTCGTTGGGTCTGACAAGATGGGGCTGCTGACACAGTTGCAGCGGATGTGATGAGGACCACGCATGGAATCGTTTTTAGCGCCGACGACGGCCGCCGCGCTCGAGCGGCTTTTAGCGCTGCACCTGGATGCCGGTGGCTCGCCCCTGGACCGGCTGCGCGCCATCCGCTCGCTGCAGACCGCCCTCGACCAGGATCCGGCAACGCTCGTCGCGGTTCGCGCTGCGCTCGCCGCAGACACGTCGTGGGAGCAGGTCGCCGATGCCACAGGGCTCAAGCCTCCGGCGGCCAAATGGCGCTGGGGCGGCACCGACGATGAGATCAGCGCCCGCCTGGAAGCTGGCCGCAAACGATCCGTACGACCGAGCAGCGTACCGACCGACCTCCCCGGTCTGTCCGTCGCCGAGGCTGCGGCCGAACGCGGGGTGAGTGCCCAGGCCATCTACCTGCAGGTGCGTCGCGGTACCCTGATCAGCCGTACAGTGACCCTGCCAGACGGCCGCAGCTACAAGCGGGTGTTCCCCGCCGGCACGACTGACCCCGATTCCACCCGCGACCAAAGTTTCGACCTCAATGGAGATGTCCCACAATGACCACCACCCTCACGATTGAACACCGCGCTGACCGGGTGCACGTTCGGCTCGACCGGCCCGACGTGCGCAATGCCATCGACCAGACCATGATCGACGAGCTGCACGCCGTCTGCGCCGAACTCGAGCAGCAGCCGCGGATCCTCATTATCAGCGGCGCGAATGGTGTTTTCGCCTCGGGCGCTGACATCTCCCAGCTGCGCGAACGTCGCCGCGACGATGCGCTGCTCGGTATTAATTCTGCACTGTTCTCGCGTATCGCGAAGCTGCCGATGCCCGTGATCGCCGCTATCGACGGCTGGGCGCTCGGCGGCGGAGCCGAGCTCGCCTACGCGGCCGACTTTCGCATCGCCTCCACGAGCGCCCGGCTCGGCAATCCAGAGACCGCGCTCGGCATCCTGCCCGCCGCCGGTGCGTTGTGGCGCCTGGCCGAGCTCGTCGGCGAGCCGGTGGCCAAGGAGATCATCCTGGCCGGACGGATCCTGAGCGCTTCGGAATGCCTCGCAGTGCACCTGGTCACCGCGGTACACGACCCCGATGACCTGATCGCCGCCGCTCATGCACTGGCCGACCGGATCGCCGCACAGGACCCGCTGGCGACCAGACTCGCCAAGGAGGTCTTCCACGCTCCGCGGGCCGCGCATCCGCTCGTCGATAACGTCGCCCAGTCGATCCTGTTCGAGTCCGAGGCAAAATTCACCAGAATGGATGCATTCCTCAGCCGTCGGAAGCGCTGATCCGGATCAGCTCCGTGGGCGTCGTGCCACGGAGTCCTGGCCTCAGGACAGCCAGATGAACGCGCCAACTAGTGGGACGGCCAAGACGATTAGTAGCCAAATGGCGCGTTCGAAGCCATGATTTTCTCCCCGCGCTTCACCGAGTCTGGTAGTCGCCGAGGTTTGGTGCGCGGTGAGACATGGCCTCCTGGGCGACCGGCAAAAGAACGCTTCAGTTGCGCCAGGGTGGTTCGGGGCTGGGGGTGTTGGCCCGGTGGGTGTGGGCTGGGCGCCAGGTTTGGGTGGGGTCCCAGAGGACGGGCCCGCGTATTTGGGGTCGGCCGTTGATCACGCGGATGTTCCATCCGCTGGTGTCGATGGTGTGGTGGTGGAACCAGCACAACAGGGTGCCATTGGTGATGGTGGTTGGTCCGCCCTGGTGGTGGGGTTGTATGTGGTGGACTTCGCACCAGCGGGCGGGGATGGTGCAGCCGGGGATGATGCAGCCTTCGTCGCGGGCACTGATGGCGGCGCGTTGCTTCGGGGTGAAGCAGCGCATTGTGTCGCCGAGGTAGAGGATGTCNGCGTTGCTTCGGGGTGAAGCAGCGCATTGTGTCGCCGAGGTAGAGGATGTCGCCGTTGGTGCCGACAAGGATTTTTTGGGCGCCGCCGGCGCAGATGGCTTCTTTCACCCGGCGCAACGACACGGGCGCTTCGATGCCGTCGATCCAGCCGACACCGCGGCCCTGGTCAAGGTCGGTGGCGTTGACGTGGATCGTCACCGTCGGCGCGGCGCCGCCCATGGTCGGGGTTTTCGGATCGCGGGCGGCAGCTTCGAAGACGGAGCGGAGGATGTCGGCGCGTTTTTCGCCGGCGGTGCGGCGGTCGCCGTCGTAGCGGGTGTCCCCGGTGAACGGGTCGGCGCTGAAACGCTCGGTGTCGCCGTCGGCTTCATCCAGGCCGTCCAGCGTGGCGCCGTCGGTGCCCGTACCGCCGTCGAGGGATTCGGTGGGCACGAACACGGGGGTGCGCGACCTGGCGGACAGGTAGGTGTCGAAAAGGGTGTCCATGATGCCGCGCAGCTCGGGAGTGACGTCAGCGCGCAACGGATAGAGCCCGTTGCGCAGCAGACCGAACGTCAACGTGCTTGTGGCCTCCGTCACGTCGTCATTGGGGGCGGTGCCATCGGGGTCGAGCCGGGCTTGCCATTCCAGGGCTTGGGCGCGCAGTACATCGGGTGCGAAGCGGATGCCTGCCCCGGGCAGCCCGGAAGTTTCCGGGGTGATCGCTCCGGTGGCGGTGGCGACCAGGGCACGTTCAACATGGTCGAGGTCGTCCTGCAGGACTTTCCCGTGCAGCGCGGTCAGGGTGGTGGCGATGATCTCCGCCGATTCCACCCCGAGCTCCCCGCTGAGAAGGCCGTCGGCAATGACCGAGTATCGGGCTGGCACCGGCAGGCCCATCGGCGTGCGTTCCACGACGGTCTCGCCGAGTTTCAAACGGCGTTTGGCTTCGCGGCCGGAGATACCGGCGAGCTGGGTGATGAATTCGACCCGGTTGCGACATCCGTTTCTGTAGGCGAGCGACCCGCTGCCCAGGTCGGTTTCGGCACGAACGCCGATGTCGGTGGTGGCTCGTAGTCTTGCACCATCAACCCGGCGACCCAGCTCTTCCAACGCCGCCAGCACGGCGACAGCTTCGCTGTCATCGAGCTGGCCAAACCGCACCCCGTCGAACGCCGAAGCCAAAATCGCACCAGCCTGAGCAACTGCCGCAACCCGGGAACCCTCGGGTTCCGGCATCGAGCCGGCTGCGGCGGGCGGGGCGGTGAGGGTCATGGCGTCGGTGCCTCCTTCACCCACAATTATAGCCCAAATCGCCCCTAAGAGCGAGATAATCTCAGCATTATGCTTACTTGAATTCAGAATTTTCTTCTGACTAGTAAAAGCGGATGATAGATTACTTCCGCTTAGTGCAGTGACCAGTCACGCGCTTTCGATGGGAATACAGACGGCCGTCAGCGGCTGGTCCATGATTAAATGGGCGATCGCGCAAGAGCGCCCGGGCGTACCGTATGGCCGGGGCCCAATTTTTCAGCTGGGCCCGGACGCTGCAAGTCACGGCGGGAGCTAGGACGGCGGGGCGGCCAGGCGGGCCACCTCGTAACCTCCGGCGGAATAGATCGTCGTGAACGCCGCCCCGGGGTGCAGTGCCTCACCCACGACCTGCGCCGACGTCCACTCAATGGGCAGACCGCCGGCCGCAAGGTCGATCACGAGATAGTCCGGCAGGGGATTCGAGTTGCCGAGCCAGAAGACCTCCGTTCGTTCCACGAGATAGTTCATCAACCCAATGTCTGATTCGACCAGGGCGCCGTCCGGCACGATGCGCAAAGCAGCGGTCGCAGCGATGGTACGATCCGTCGAGAAATTGCCAGCCACATCCGTCAGTTTGAACACAGGCAGCGTCGTGGTGAGCACGAGCGCGGCGACAATTGAAACGGATGCCGCCTGCCGCCCGTAGCCGCACAGCCAACGGCGCCGGCTGGTGCGCGCGAGCGCGATTCCGTCGAGCGCGGCGGCAAACAGGATCGGCATGAGCACGGCGCTGTACTGCCAGGTCGGCCCCCAATAGCCCGAATTATCGGACAGAAACCGCCAGGCGAGGGTCGGCAACAGCACTAGGGCGAGCGGCGACCGCACCGCGATGACGCCGCCGGCCACGAGGAGCAGTGCGAGAGTCACGCCCTTCTGTGGCTGAAACAGCGTCGCGGGGTCACCCAGAATCTTGAGTAGGTCGATGCTGCTCGAATATGCCCAGGCCCCATTCGGGTTGAGCAGCGGCAGAATGACCAGGCTGGCCAGAGCGAACCAGCCCACGCCCCAGACGGCCAACCACACTCCAAGCGGATGCCGGCTGCGAACGGCCAGCACGATGCCCACCACGGCGACGGTGAGTCCGAGGTCTTCCTTCACGAACACGAGTGGCATCGCCCAGAGCAGGCAGGTCACCCACTTGCGCCCAAGAAAGGCGGTTAGGGACAGCGCCAGCAACGGAACGGCGAAGGCAATCTCGTGGAACTGCGCCTCGACCGCGCCCTGTAAACCCCAGCTGAACGCGAACGCCAACCCGAACAGCGTCCCGGTGCGCGACCCGAGCAGCCGAATGGCGGCGTAAGTCAGGGCTGCGGCGGCGATCCCAAACATCGCATTCTGCACCACCAGCAGGGTGAAAGCCTGTGGAAAGATCGCGAAAATTGGGCCAAGCACCACCAGAAGCGGATGAAAGTGGTCACCGAGCAGGTTGAAACCGTCGCCCTTGATCGTCACGATAGGCGCCTCGAGCGCCGCGTATTGCCGGGCCAGCTGGGTGAAGATTCCGAGGTCCCAGGACGGAGCGGCGAAGCTTCGCCACTGCAGCGCCGAGAACACTGTGTACAGCACGGTCGTCACGATCCCGACTCCGACCGGCAGCAGGAACGGCCGCAGCGCGCCTGACCGAAACAGTTCGGCGCGAAATCCACTCATCCAACCACGCTAACGCACTCGTCGCGAGCCCTGCCCCAGCAGGACCTGACCAAGATTCTGTGGCAGCGCGGGACCTTTGGCCCTGTTTGGGGGACGCGGGGTAGAGCACACTAGGAGGGTGCAGCAGCTGACGCTACCTCTGGAGATCCCATGACATTGACTTGCCCGTTCTGCGGGTCAGAAGCCCGGCTCAGCCTGAATCCGGCCCACGCCGAACACAATTCGCTCCCGGTTTACCTACTTAAATGCTCCGGATGCGACCACACCAGCGTGCGCGTATCTCCGGATCGCGGCGCGCACGCGTCGGGTACCGTCTCAGTCCGCGCCTAACCGGCAGCGAAGCACCACCTTGTGTCCGGCCTGCTCCTACAGGTCGGCGAGCAGGCTCACCGGGTTTTCGATGCAGCGGGCCACATAGGTGAGGAACCCGGCCGCGGTTCCGCCGTCGCAGACCCGGTGGTCGAACACCATCGATAGCTCGACGACGGTGCGCACCGCGAGTTCGTGATCAACCACCCAGGGCCGTTCGATCATGCGGCCGATACCGAGGATCGCCGCCTCCGGGTGGTTGATGATCGCCGCCGATCCGTCAACGCCGAGCGACCCGAAGTTGTTGAGCGTGAACGTTCCACCGGTGAGCGCGCTCGGCGAGAATGTGCCGTCTGGCGATTGCGCCACGAGAGTGGCGAGGGAGTCGCGCAACTGCCGCGTACTCATCGTGTGAGCGCCGTGGATCACGGGGACCATCAGTCCGCGCGAGGTCTGCGCCGCGATGCCCAGGTTCACGGCACCGTGCTGCAAAATTTCCTTACTTGCGGTGTCGACCGAGGAATTGAGTACCGGAAACTCTCGCAACCCGGCGACCACGAAACGCGCGATGAGCGCCGTCACGCTGAACCGTTCGCCGGTTGCCTTGAGCAGCTGGTCTCGGGCCGCGAACAGCGCGGTGGCGTCGACGTCCAGCCAGATCGTCGCCTCGGGAATCTCCCGCCTGGACGTCGTTAACCGTTGGGAGACGACCTTACGCAGCCCGGTGATGGGAATGCGGATGTCGGCACTCGCGTCGTCGGGCGCGGTTGGTGCTGCGCTGGGGGGTGGTGCCACCACCACCGTCGGAGCGGTCAGCGCGCGAATGTGATCCTCGACGTCGCTGCGCAGCACGAGTGCGTTCGGCCCGCTGCCGGCCAGCATGCTCGCGTCGAACCCGTTCTCGCGCGCCAGTCGGCGCACGATCGGCGAGACGACGGGGGAGCGGCGGGCCGGGTCGACCGTGCCGGACGAATCGATGGTCGTAGAAACGGATGCCGCCACCTCGGCGGGGCGCTCGGCGCGTGCAGGAGCGACCGGCGGTGTCGGTGCAGGCGGTGCCGGGGCATCCGCTGCCCGCGGGGTGCCGAAACGCCCAGCGGCTACCTTCCGCGCCGGCCGGGTGCTCTCGGTCGTGCCATAGCCCACCAGAACGGCGCCGGAGCCCTCGGATTGGGAGACGGCGGTCGCTGCGTCGACCGGAACTCCTAGAACGTCGGGAGCGGCGCCAGCATCCGTCACGGTCAGCAGCACCTGCCCGGCGTGGATGACCTGGCCGGGCTCGCCGAACAGGCTCGCGACCACGCCGCCGTAGGGCGACGGCAGCTCCACGATTGATTTGGCTGATTCGACCTCGACCACGGCCTGGTCGATGACGATCGTGTCGCCGGGAGCGACCAGCCAGGCCACGATCTCGGCCTCGGTCAGGCCCTCACCGAGGTCGGGGAGCAGAAATTCGCGGCTCATCAGGACCACTCCCACGTCGACAGTGCTGCGAGAATGCGATCGGGGGTCGGCAAGAAGTACTCCTCGAGTTTGGGCGACGGATAGGGGATGTCGAAGCCGGCGATACGCAGGATGGGTGCGGCGAGGTAGAAGAAGTTGCGTTCGGTCAGGCGGGCGGCCACTTCGGCGCCGTAGCCGCCGAACTGGGCGGCCTCGTGCACGACGGCGGCCCGACCGGTTTTACGAACGGATGCCCCCACGGTCTCGTCGTCGAACGGCGAGAGCGAACGCAGGTCGATGACCTCGATCGAGAGCCCCTCGGCTTCAGCCTGCTCGGCGGTGGCCAGTGCGGTCTTCACGGTCGGCCCATAGGCGATGAGCGTGACGTCGGTACCCGCCCGCAACACGACGGCCCGGTTCAGCGGCTCGGTGTGCACCGGCAAGGCGAGGGAAGCCTTGCTCCAGTAGCGGCTCTTCGGCTCCATAAAGATGACCGGGTCGTCACTCGCAATGGCATCCCGCAGCATGGAGTATGCGTCGGCCGGGTTCGACGGGCTTACCACGGTGAGCCCGGGCGTAGCGGTCCAGTAGGCCTCGGAGGAATCGGAGTGGTGCTCGACGCCGCCGATGTCGCCGGCATAGGGAATGCGGATGACGATTGGCAGCTCAATTTTGCCGCGTGTGCGATTGCGCATCTTGGCCACGTGCGACACGATCTGTTGAAACGCCGGATAGCTAAACGCGTCGAACTGCATTTCGACGACGGGGCGCAGGCCGTACATGGCCATGCCGATCGCGGTTCCGACGATGCCGGCCTCGGCGAGCGGGGAGTCGCTCACCCTGGTTTCGCCGAATTCGGCGTAGAGTCCGTCGGTGACGCGAAACACGCCGCCGAGCGGGCCGACGTCTTCGCCGAACAGAACGACCGTTGGATCATCGACCATCGCATCGCGAATGGCGGCGTTGAGCGCGGCGGCCATGGTGAGGTTTTCTGGCGCGCGCACAGCGGCGCCGGTGTCCAGGGTCTGCTGCGGGCTCATCGAGTGCTCTCTTCGGTAGCAACAGCGGATGCCAAAGCATCGCCGTCGAGTTCGGCCGCCAGCAAGGCGCGTTGCTCGGCCAGGGCGGTGCGCGGGGTGGAGTAGACGTGTTCGAACAGTTCCAGGGGATCGACGACCGCCTGCTCGGTCATGCAATCTCGGGTGGTGGTGGCGAGCTCTTCGGCGGCGGCCAGAATCGAAGCGCGTACACCTTCGGTCAAGGCGCCCTGCGCGACGAGGTACTTTTCCAAACGTTCGATCGGGTCCCGGCTGCGCCACAGGTCGACGTCAGCGGCCTTGCGGTAGCGGGTGGGGTCATCCGAGTTGGTGTGTGCTTCGATGCGGTATGTGAGGCCCTCGATCAGGGTTGGGCCACCGCCGCTGCGAGCGCGGTCCATGGCCGCCGAGACGACGGCGTACATCGCCGCAACGTCGTTGCCGTCGACGTAATAGCCGGGCATGCCGTAGCCGATGGCCTTGTCGGCGATGGTGCGGCAGGCCATCTGCTTGTCGAGGGGCACGCTGATCGCGAACTGGTTGTTTTGCACGACGAAGACGACCGGAGCCTGCCAGACGGCGGCGAAGTTGAATGCCTCGTGGGCGTCGCCCTCGCTCGTGGCGCCGTCGCCCAGCAGGGTGAGGGCCACGGTGTCGTCACGCTTGAGCTTCGCTGCGGTGGCCAGTCCCACGGCGTGTAGCGCCTGGGTGGCCAGCGGCGTGGCCTGCGGTGCGATGCGGTGCGTGTGATAGTCGTAGCCGCTGTGCCAGTCGCCGCGGAATGAGGCGAGAATGTCCTTCGGCTCGACGCCCCGGGTGAGCAGCGCGATGCTGTCGCGGTAGGTCGGAAACAGCCAGTCCTGCGGGGCGAGCGCGGCGACCGCCGCGATCTCGCAGGCTTCCTGACCGAGCGCGGAAGGGTAGGTGGCGAGTCGACCCTGCCGGGTCAGGGCGGTGACCTGCACGTCGAAACGGCGGGCGATGACCATCTGCCGGTACAGACTGAGCAGGGTATCCACAGCAGGGAGGGTGAATCCGCCGCTCTCGTTTTCCGGGACCGCATGGCCAAGGTCGTCGATTAAGCGTAACGGTGGGACTGTCAGCTCGGCGGTCATGCTGGGGTTCTCGACTTTGAGGCTCATGAGGCAATGGTGCGCCCTTCAGGCGGGCCAGCGCCCAGCTTTTTTGCAGTTGTGAACGATTGGCCGGGCAAATGCCAGACGGCGTCCAAACGGCACTCTTGAAAAGTGTTTCAGTGCCAAGCGTCCGGGGTAGTGCCGGGCGCGTGCCCGAGGATCTCGTCGAGGATTAGGTGCGACCGGGTCGAGATTACACCGGGCATGGTGTGGATATCGCGGAGAATAGCCTGACTGAGCTGTTCATGGTCGGGAGCGCTCACGGTGAGAATAATGTCGATGTCCCCGCTCACCGCCTGCGCCTTCTCGACGAAGGGAAGTTCGGCGAGCTGCGCGGCAATATCACCCCAGGCCACGTCAGCGATCTTCACGATGACGAGAGCAGACACATGGAGGCCGAGAGCCTTGCGGTCGGTCTGGGCGCCGAACCCGGTGATTACGCCGTGGCTGATGAGTTTCTGCACCCGGGTGTGTGCGGCGGTGCGGGAAATGTGTACCTGCAGGGCCAGCTGGCGCATGGAGAGTCTGGCGTCCCGGCTGAGCTCGGCGATGATCTGGCGATCAACGCCGTCGAGTCCGGGGTGGGGCGTCTGTGGCTGCGTCATTGGACTCTCACACTACCGGCGCCGACGCGGGCGGCGTGGATTTGCGCAGCACGCGCAGGTAGTGATTCTTCGGCCAGTGTCGCACCAGGCGCGGCAGCCGCGGATAGACAAGGCGGATGCCGCGCAGCACCCGGTCGAAGCGCCGCTGATGCCGTTGTGACCAAGGGAATTCGAAGAGCACCCGAACGTGGGGCGGCAGCAGCCCGGCCGTCAGGAGACGGGCCAGCGGCAAAGCGGCTCGGAACCAGAAGGGAGCCGTGCGCGAGTGCAACAGCTCGTGCGCGACTGCGCGGGTGGCGGCATCCGTTTTCAGCAGCTGCAGTTGCTCATTCCAATACTGCCGAAAGGCGGTGCGGTCTTTCGGCCACAGCTCTGGAGGCACCTGCAGCGAGGTTCCGAGTCGGGAATATTCGCGGTAGACGGCGTCGGCCGTGTCGTCGCCCGGCGGGCCGTAGATCAGGCCGTGCAGGTGGGTGGCAGAGTCGTACAGCGTGGCAGCGACCCAGAGCTGCAGCTCGGGGGTAAACGCGTTGTACCCGGGAGTCGTGCCGGCTGAATGCACGGGAACGTGGGCATGGTTGACCCGCGCGGCCATCGCGGCGGCCAGGTCAGCCGTGCCGAAGACGGTGGCGTAGACGAAGCTCAGCGTGCCGTTCAGCCGGTCGAGCGGCCGAGCGGCGAAATTGCTGTGGTCGGCGACGCCGTGTCCGATAGCGGGATTGGCCAACTGCAACAGGATCGCCCGGCCTCCGGCGGCGATCAGGATGCCCTCACCCGCCACTCCCAGCATGCTTGGCGCGCGTGCGCTCACAGCTACCTCCCAATAAACACGCAGAACGTCATGACAGTGTGAGCCTATTCGGTCGGCCTGAGTCTAGGCCCGACTGAACCCCCGAAGGCGGGGCGATGAATATTTGTCTTTTCGGGAATATGAACGTCTTCTATGCGCTTGCATATATCTGAGGGCGACAATTCTGGGCCCACACACTTGAGGAGAATTTCTATGAGCGAGACCACCGCAACGAGCATCCCGGGCTACAAGGCCGGAAACTGGACCATCGACAAGACCCACAGCTCGGTGAGCTTCAGCATTCGCCACATTGTCATCAGCAAGGTCAAGGGCACCTTCGAAGACTTCGACGCCACCTTCGTGACCGGCGAGAACCCGCTCGAGACGAGCGTCACCGCCTCGGCCAAGGTCGTCTCCATCAACACCAACGAGCCCAACCGCGACGGTCACCTGCGCACCGGAGACTTCTTCGACGCCGAAACCTACCCGACCATCGACTTCGCGTCGACCGGTGTGCGTGAAGTCAAGGGCGACTACCTCGTCGACGGCAACATCACCATCAAGGGCGTCACCAAGCCGGCCACGTTCGAGCTCGAGTTCGGTGGCTTCGGCGGAGACCCCTTCGGCAACTACAAGTTCGGTGCCACTGCAAAGACCGAGGTCAACCGTGAAGACTTCGGCCTCACCTACAACGCCGCCCTCGAAACCGGCGGCATGCTGCTCGGCGACAAGGTCACAATTACGCTTGAACTGCAGGCCGCGCTCAACGCGTAACCCATAGTTTTGTTCGGCCAAGGCCCCACCTCGGTGGGGCCTTGTTTTGTACGCAGCCCAGCCGCAATTTTTGGGATAGAAAATGCCTCCGGTGCTATGATTCTTGCGGTTTTCGCTCCGTAGCACTTCCCACTCCTGAAACCGAGCCGCTCATGATACAACGTCGTCGTCATCTGATTCTTTCTTCACTCGCGGTGACTGCCGCCCTGAGCTTGGTGTTCGGGGGAGTCGTCACGGCCGCTCATGCCGACGAGCTGGTACCCACCCCGGTCGGAAACAATATCGAGGTGCGGCCGACCGACCCGAACGGCAACAAGGGCATCTACCTGGGCTTTAGCACCGTTCTCGAAGCCGGAGTCACTTCTGTGACCACATCCACGACCGGCCCGGCTCCCGTCGGGTTCACGCTCGCCCTCGACACGCCCTACTTCTTTTACCCCGAGACTACGGCCGTCACGAGCGGCCCCATCACCGTCTGTATTCAACACAGCGATATTGACGTTCCGGACCAAATGTTCAGTCGGGACATGATTTGGCAGATCGTCAATGGCCAGTGGCAAACACTCGATTACCCACCCGGAACCTACTGCGGCGAAGCCGCCAGCCTCGACGGACCGTTCGCCGTCGGTGGCACGCTCAAGGGTGACACTCCGATCGGTACCAATGTTGTCGTCACTCCGAGTGGTTATCCGGGTGGAGTCGGCAGTATCCCGACGGCGTTTTTCGACACCGTCACGGTGGCCGGAATCACCACGGTCGCGTATGCACCGTCGCAGCCGACGCCGGTCGGGTTCGACCTGCGCAGCAGCTACTACAACTTCGCCACGACCGCTGAATTTTCCGGGCAGGTATACTTCTGCGTCGATCAAATGGACCTGCGTTTTTGGGATGGCTATTTCCCCCCGGACCTGAGAGCCATGGAAGCCGCCAGCCTCCTACGAATGTACCAGTTTGAATCGGGCGTCTGGCGTGATATCACGAGTTCCCAGGGTACGTCTACTTGCGGGAGAACCACGTCTTTCGAGCCCGTGGTGCTGGGTCAGCCGCCGGCCGGAATCACCCCGGTGGGTTCCAGAGTGAGCCTCGCACCGTCCGGGCAAAATGCGACAAGTCCCCCGGTTCGAGTCGAGTTTGATACCGTTACGGCCGCCGGGAACACCGCCGTCACCGAGTCGGCGATCGGACCAGCCTCAACTATCTTCGACACTGTCATCACACCAGCCTTCCTTGAACTCTCGACGACGGCCACCTTTACCGGGCGCGTTCTGGTTTGTGTCCAATACGCGGAAAGCTTGTACGCCGACGGAAACCGTCTCTTTCACTTTGAGGGCGGACGCTGGAAGGAGATTGCGCTGGGCAACGAGGAGGGGATCCTCTGTGGATATGCGGCAGGGCTGGGAACGTTCACGATTGGGCTGCCCCGGGCGGGCAGTACCCCGATCGGAGCGGATGTGCGGGTCGACCTCTACACCCCGGAATACCCGTACGCCGCCCTGACCTTCGACTCGATAACGTCCGACGGGATCACCTCTTCTGCCCTCACCACGACCGGGCCGACGCCGAGTGGATTCACCACGATGACCGACCCGCCGGTCTACCTAAATCTGGAGACCACGGCGGGCTACGGCGGCAGCATCCTGGTCTGTCTGTCTTTTGACACGTCGACCATGACCGATGAGCAAGCGCTTGACCAGCACCTGTACCACTTCGTGGATGGTGCGTGGCAGGACATTACGAGTCAACGCTCCTATGGCCGTGTGTGCGGAACGACGTCGTCACTGTCGCCATTTGTCGTGGGGGAACCGTTGCGGGCACCGAGCCTGGCGCCCGCTCCGACACCGAGCGTCACGGGCACGCCCCAGGTCGGCTTCCAGCTGACTGCCGTTCCCGGTCGCTGGGGGCCAGGGACCGTGGACCTGAGCTATCAGTGGAAACGTAACGGCGCGGCTATTGTCGGTGCGACCGGTCTCAAATTCCAGCTGTCCGGCGCCGATGCGGGCGAGAGCGTGAGCGTATCCGTCACGGGCACCAAGGCCGGCTACTCCGCGACCACCCGGTCAAGTACCCCTGTTCTCATCGCGATCGGCGTGCTGGACGAGACGCCCGTCCCCGAGATTGTCGGCACAACCACCGTGGGTAAAACTCTCGGCCTATCGACCGGCGCCTGGCGCCCGGCCCCCGTCGACCTCGCCGTGCAGTGGAGTCGCAATGGGGCGCCCGTCGTCGCCGCCACGACCAGCACGTACGAGCTGACCGCGGCCGACTTGGGCGGCACGATCACGGTGACGGTGACCGGAACAAAGGTGGGGTACGGCGCCATCAGCACGACCAGCGCCGCGACGGTACCGGTCGAGCCGGGCAAATTGATCGGTCCGATTCCGAGCATCAGCGGAGTAGCCAAGGTTGGCCAGCAACTCGTTGCGGTGCCCGGCGTGTGGACTCCCACTGCGTCCCTGAACTACCAATGGTTCCGCGGAGGAACGCCCGTTTCGGGAGCTACAGCCGCGACCTATGCGCTCACCTCGATGGACCGAAATTACCGCATGACCGTCACTGTTACCGCCACTCTGACCGGCTACCTGAGCGTAGTGAAGAAGAGCGCTGCAACGCCTAAAGTCACGTAGCACTCCATCAGGAGCCACGAGCTGCCCGGCACGGGGCGCTGATCTGTGCAAAGGTACCCGTGTGGGGTTCGCCGCCCGGAATAAACATAATGTTTGTATTAGAGCATGCTTCCAGCGGTTAGATGACCACTCCACTTCGGCAAGGAGTCTCGTGTTTTCCCTTTCTGACCTGCACATTCCGATCATCGCGGCACCGATGGCCGGCGGCGCCTCCACGCCCAACCTCGCGGTCGCCGTGGGCAATGCTGGCGGCCTGGGCTTTTTGGCTGGCGGCTACAAGACCCCGCAGGCCCTGGCAGAGCAGATCGTCGACGTGCAGCAGCGTTCCGAGAACGCCTTCGGTGTCAACCTGTTTATTCCTCAACCGGCTCTGAGCGATCGCGCCGCCGTCGACGCCTACCGCGATGAACTGGCCCGCGAGTACGCCGCTGCGGATTTTCCTGAGGTTGTCGCGGAGGACGACGACTGGTTCGCCGAGAAGGTCGCCGTGGTCATCGAGCGCCGGGTTCCCGTTATCTCGTTCACCTTTGGGTTGCCTCCAGCAGACGCTGTAGAGCGGATGCACGCGGCTGGCTCATTCCTGATCGCCACGGTGACCTCGGTGCCCGAATCCCTCCAGGCGGTCGACCGTGGCGTCGACGCGATCTGCGTGCAGGGGCCGGAAGCGGGCGGACACCGGGGGACCTTCACCACGCAGGGCGAACCGGGCACCCTGGCATTGGGAGAGTTGTTGATCGCGATTCGCGAGGTGGTGACGCTGCCGCTGATCGTGGCGGGCGGCATCCACTTGGGCGGGCAGATCGCCTCGTTGCTGGCCGCCGGAGCTGCGGCCGTTCAACTCGGCACGGCCTTTCTGCGCACCGCGGAGTCCGGCGCGAACCCGGCCCACCAGGAAGCCCTCGTCGACCCGCGATTTGTCGAAACGGTCATCACCCGGGCCTTCTCCGGCCGTCCGGCCCGAGCCTTGCGAAATGCGTTCATCACCGCCCACGAGGCGACCGCGCCCCACGAATATCCGCAGGTGCATCACCTCACCAAGGGCCTGCGAGCGGATGCCGCCCGCCGGGGCGACCCGGACGGGCTAGCGCTCTGGGCCGGAACAGGCTTTCGCGCCGCGGCCGCTGGCCCGGCCCAGTTAGTTCTTGCGTCCCTCTGGACAGGCGCAACAGCCGCGGTCGATGGTCGTTAGCCACGGTAGCTCACAGTTCCTCGTGGACGCCGATCGCGGATGAGCAGAACGACGGCGATCCCGACCACTGCACCAAGAAGGGTTTCCCATCCGCGGTCAGTGAGCAAGGATATCGGGTCGATCGGGCTGGCGAGTTGGGTCATGAGCAGGATGACGGGCGTGAAAAAAGTGAGGGCGAGACCGTAGTGGCGCGCCATGAATAGTTCGGTCGGGAACTGCAAGACCATGACGAGGATAACGAGCACGGTCGTACTGGGATGCAGGAGCAGAATACCCGCCGTGAGGCCCAGACCGGCAAAGGTGCCGAATATTCGATGGACGCCACGCTGCACTCGGCTGGGAAGATCGGCACCGGCGAGGGGAACGGCCGCAGCGGCCATAGCCCAATAGGCGTGGCCGATCCCGAATACGAGGCCGAGAACGCCGGCGGCTGCCACAGCGACGACATAACGGGTGGCGTGCACGCCCGCCTTCGCGAGCCATGGCCGGGAGAGGGGTTCGCGAGTGCGTCTCGCCGTCGCATCCCAAGCGCGGCTTCGAAACCAGCCAGCAAACCCGACGAGTAGGGAAAAGACTGCGGATGCGGCGCAGATCAGCGCGGCAGTCCAGAGCGGAATGACTGTGGGGATCGACGCGCAGGCTCCGAGCGCGAAAATACCGAAGAATGGCCCGGCTGGTCTGAGCTGTATTTTGTCGGCCACGAGTGAACCTAGCCCGGCCAGGGAGGCTTCGATGGCGACCAGGGCCCAGACCTCGATGTGGGTGATGGACAGCGCCACCCCGATGGTCACCCCGGTCAGCAGTACTGCCGCAGCCTGGGCCTGATGCACCAGCCGCAGCTGATGGGTTTCACCGCGGCCGTACATGCCCGTGAAAGCACCAAAGACGGCATAGATGCTCAACTCCGGATGGCCGGAGATCAACAGGACCAGAACCGGGACGGTGACCCCGAGGCCCACGCGAAGGGCTGGCCAGTGATCATCGACCGCGGGTCCGACACTGATGAGCGCGCGAATATACGACAGCGTCGGACGCACGGGGTGTCACGGCCTTTCGATCAGAACAATGGCGGCGCGGCGTCGAAAACGGAACCCGGTTACCTGGTCATCATCGGGTCCATCACTTAGCTGGGGCCAACGGGCGCTCTCGGTGCCATCGATTGACTGGTTCCGCGCTCGACTGCTGCGGTCGTACCAGTCTGTACCCCTATGACCGGCCTGTCCAAGACTCGAAGTTGACCAGCCGATAACCGCACATTATCAATCAGTCATCGGTGTCGCAGGAGCTCCGGGCGCGACCGGCGGCAGGCCCCGATCGAACAGCTCCCCCAGAGAAAGTCGTGCCGCAACGGCGGCGAATGCCCGTGCGGTCACCGAACCAGGCGACGCCGCGCTGATTGCTGCAGCGACGCGCGCGGTCGCGACGGGGTCGACGAGCGGCACGATGCGGGTCCGCGATGACGGCGTAATGGTTTGTACCCACGAATGTGGCACGATGCTGGCCCATCGGCCCGTCTTCATGTGCGCGTGGAGGGACGCGATCGAATCCGTCTCGACCTGTGGCACCATGTGAATCTGGTTTCGACTGAAGGCATCGTCGATCACTTGTCTGCTGCGCATTTCCGTCGTCAGGACAGCGAGGGGGAGCTGGGACGCCTCGAGCCAGGTCATCGTCGCTGGAATGTCTGGAATGAGTTCGGCGGAGGCGATGAGAACATAGCGTTCTTCATACAGGGGCACGAAAAATAGTCGTGGGTCGTCACCGTCATCGAGATAGGTGACGCCGGCATCCAATTCAAAACTGCGCAGTCGCCGCGCGATTTCGACCGCAGAGAGACCCGACGTGATTTGCACCCTGGCCAAGGGATGCGCAGCACAGAACGCGGCCACCGCCAGTGCGACCGTTGTCGAGGCACTCGGTACGACACCCAGGCGCAACACGCCGGTGACCCCGGACTGGACGGCTTGAACCTCCGCCTTGAAAGCGTCCTGCTCCGCCAGAATGCGTTTGGCCCAGATCACCAAGCGTTCGCCCTCCGGCGTCAGCCCCTCAAAGGCGTGATCACGATTGATCAGAGAGACATTGAGCTCGTGTTCCAATCTGCTGATTGCCGCGGAGAGTGCTGGCTGGGAAACGTGGCACGCAGCGGCCGCACGCGCGAAATGCCGTTCCCGGGCGACAGCGACGAAATATTCGAGCTGGCGAAAACGCACGGGCTCTCCTTCCGTTGTGATAATCATTGCGGCGTGCACCCCAAGGTAGGCTCATTCGACAGGGTGTGTAGCCACCGCCCTCTGGTAGATCAGCGTCGATCGGCGCGAAACAACTCTCTGGCCGCTGGGCCAATCAGATCGCACGACAAGAAATGGTTATCCTTTGCGTAAAAAAACTATGTTCCGGGCGGGCAAGCTCTCGGTCGCCGTCATGGCGCTGCTGGCTCTCGGCGGCGGATTCCTCGGCGTCAGCGCCGCGGCCGCAAGCCAGCCACTGGCCCAACCGCATGCTGCGGTCACCGGCGAAAACTACGTCATCGGCACCGACACCACCTTCGCACCGTTCGAGTACCGTGAAGACGGTGAACTGACCGGCATCGACATGGACCTGATTCGTGACATCGCGGCGAACCAGGGTTTCACGGTCGAGATCAAGTCGCTCGGTTTCGATGCCGCCCTGCAGGCGTTGCAATCCAACCAGGTCGATGGCGTCATCGCCGGCATGTCGATCACCGACGAGCGCGAGCTCATCTTCGACTTCTCCGACCCGTACTTCGATTCCGGCGTGCAGATGGCGGTCGCCGAAGACAACACCGAGATCACCGGGTACGCCGACCTGGTCGGCGAGACCGTCGTCGCCAAGCGGGGGAGTGAGGGTGAAACCTTCGCCAACTCGATCAAAGACGAGTACGGCTTCACCGTCAAGGCGCTGGCCGACTCTGCCACGATGTATGACGATGTCAAGGCCGGCAACTCCGTCGCGGTCTTCGACGACTATCCCGTGCTTGCCTACGGCATTAACCAGAACAACGGGCTCAAGTCCGTCACCGAGAAGGAACAGGGCAGCTCCTACGGTTTCGCGGTCAACAAGGGCCAAAACCCCGAACTGCTCGCCGCGTTCAACACCGGTCTGGCCGAGCTGAAAGACAACGGCGAGTACCAGACCATTCTTGATACCTACCTGGAACAGCCGGCGCCCGCCATGGCATCCGGTTTCTTCGGTCTGCTCAGCGACAGCATGCCGGCGCTGATGAAGGGTCTCGGCCTGACTCTGCTGGCGACCGGCCTGTCGATTCTGATCGCCCTCGTGCTCGGTGTGCTGTTCGGGTTCTTCAAGGTCTCTGAAAGCCGCGTGCTGCGCGGCATAGCGAGCGTCTACGTCAGCATTTTTCGAGGGACGCCGCTGCTCGTGCAGGCGTTCTTCTTCTACTTTGGGCTGCCGCAGCTCACCGGGCAGTCGATCGACGTGCTGACGGCCGGTGTTCTCACCCTGAGCCTGAACGCCGGCGCCTACATGACTGAGATCGTGCGCGGCGGTATCCAGTCGGTCGACCCGGGCCAGACCGAAGCCGGCCGCAGCCTCGGCCTCGGCTACGTCACCACCATGCGACGCGTCGTACTGCCGCAGGCCGTGAAGATCATGACGCCCTCGTTCATTAATCAGTTCGTGATGACCCTGAAAGACACCTCGCTGCTCGCCGTGATCGGGTTCGCCGAGCTCACCTATCAGGGCCAGCAGATCTACGCCGCGAACTTTCGCACCGGTGAAACGCTGCTCATCGTGGCGGCGCTGTACTTCATCGTCATCAACCTGCTCACCATGCTCTCCAACAAGCTCGACAAGAGGTTCAACAAATGAGCAAGATCAGTGTCAGTGGCCTCCGCAAGTCGTTCGGATCCAACGAGGTGCTCAAGGGCCTCGACGTCGAGATCACCGAGGGTGAGGTCGTCTGCGTCATCGGCCCTTCGGGTTCGGGCAAGTCCACCTTTCTACGCTGCCTGAACAAGCTCGACGAGCTCAGCGCCGGCACTGTCATCGTCGACGGATTCAACCTCAGCGACAAGACGGTCGACCTCAACGAGGTGCGGCAGCACATCGGCATGGTTTTTCAGCACTTCAATCTGTTTCCGCACATGACGGTACTGCAGAACATCATGCTCGCGCCGACCGAGTTGAAGAAGGAATCCAAAGCGGATGCCCGAGCCACCGCCCTGAAACTGCTCGACCGGGTAGGTCTGTCCGACAAAGCGGATGCCCGCCCCGCGCAGCTCTCCGGTGGCCAGAAGCAGCGCGTTGCGATCGCTCGGTCACTGGCCGTGAACCCCGACATCATGCTTTTCGACGAGGCCACGAGCGCCCTCGACCCGGAGATGGTCGGCGAAGTGCTTCAGGTCATCCGTGATCTCGCCGCCGAGGGCATGACCATGGTCGTGGTCACCCACGAAATGGGTTTCGCCCGCGAAGTCGCCGACCGAGTCATCTTCATGGCCGACGGCGTCATCGTCGAGGAGGGCACCCCGGCCGAGCTCTTCGGCAACCCGCAACAGGAACGCACCCAGGACTTCCTGTCGAAAGTGCTCTGAACCGCGACCTACGCGGGCGATTAACGTCAGGCGCGGTCGCCGACGATCTCTTCGCGCACCCGGCGCAGGTCTTCCATGAGCGATCCGATCAGAATCCAGTGGTCCGGGTGCGGCGTCACGATCCGTAGCGGCGCGGTCAATGCGAGTACGTCGGGAGCGGCCGGCTCCGGTAACGACGTCTGGTCACCGTCGGCGCGGGCGAGCAGGCCCAGGTCATGCGCAGCCCGGGCCAGTTCCCGGGAGAAAGCCTGAACGGTCGGTTCGAACTGCAGGGATGGGTCGTAGTGATCATGCAGTGCACGAGTCATGCCGATTGCGCGGGTCACGAGAGTCGGCAGTCGCTCGATCATGTCGTGGTCGGCGTCGAGTGCCACTCGCAGCTTGGCCTTGCGAGGATTGAGCATGAGACTTTCCTCAGCCTGTGCGATGGCCTTCTCCGCCGACGCGAGCATGGGGCGCAGCAGCCGGGCCTTGATCATCAATTCCATCAGGTCGATCGGACTCTGTGGGGTGCGGAGCGCCTGCGCAATGCGGTCGAAGGTATCGGCCAGCTCGCGAGCCAACAGGCCGACGGCGTCGCGGGCGGGCGCAATCAGCACCGGGGGAACGATAAGGGCATTGATGACGAGGGCGATTCCCGCCCCGATGAACGTCTCGAAGATGCGATCGAGGGCGTAACCGGGAGTCGTGGCACCGAGTGCAAGCACGAGCATGGCGCTAATGGGAATCTGACTCGCCGAGGACGGGGACAGACGCAGCACCCACGCTACGAGGATGCTCACCACGATAGTGCCGAGCACGACCCAGCTGGACTGGCCGAGAAAGAAACCGATCGTCGAGGCGATGATGACACCGCCGATGACGCCCGCGGTGCGTTCGATCGCGCGCCCGAAGGTCTGGTTGACGCTCGGCTGCACCACGAGCAGGGCAGCGATCGCGGCAAAGATCGGCAGGTCGCTCGGCAGCAGCAGCTGGGAGACAGCCCAGGCCAGAGCCACGGCCACGGCCATCTTGACGACCTGCAGCAGCGGGAGCCGTTTGGAGATGCGCAGGGCCGAGGTTAGTTTCACTGGTCAAGGGTAACCCGGGGCGGGTAAGTCAAGCGGATGCCGGTGCGTCCGCTTTCACCGTCTGCCGAATTGGCACGCCGAGAAACCGGGCGTAGCCCTGCACGGCCAGGCCGAAGCTCCGCTGCGTTTTCGCGGCCCGAGTCCGGGCCGCGGCCGTGGCCGCGTCCTCGAACAGTGCGGCCTCGGTGGTCAGGCCGGACGCCACGATCTTCTTGCGCCACGTTCCGACGACGCGACCATTCGTGACCACGAGCGGCAGGAAGATGCCGTTGAGTCCGGGCACGACTCGAACCAGCTCGTCAGTGGAGATCACATGGCTGCGATCCCGATACCCGAGCAGATACTCGTCGAACCCGGGCAGCGCGAGCACCGGCGTGTGCTGCGGTGCCGCATCCGCTGTTTCGGCCGCCATGAAATACGCCGCACCGTCGACCTGTACCTCGGTCAGACGGTTCCGCGCCACGGCCAGCCCTGTTTTCGAGTCGGCCACGGTGAGTTGCGACCACCAGGCAAAATCAACTAAAGTCGCCGGCCCGTGGCCGAGAAAATACCGGTAAACGAGCTCACCGAGCGCCTCGTCGTGCTCGAGCCGTCGCGGGTTCGGCACCCACTCATCGAGCAGCACCAATCCCTGCTGGGTGCCCACCTGCCGGCCCCAGCACAGGGTGCCGGTGAGGGCGAGGTGCGCGATCGTGTGGTAGCCACGCTGGCCCTCAGTCGACAGGCCGGCCGCCCGCAGCATTTCCATGAACTCGGCCCTGCTCAACTGTTTATGGCCGGTCAGGGCGTTGATCGCGGCTTCACGGGCCCGCTCCAGCACGACCGTGTCGAGGCCCGACCGCTCATTGATCGTGCGGGTTTTCGCGAGCAGCCGCGGAGTCGTTAGACCCTGCATCCAGCCCAGTTCGCGAGCCGGAACAAAATGCAGCGTGCCCCGCATCGGCCAGGACCGCACGATCTCGCCGGCCGAAATGACGGCCTGCACATCATCGAGAGTCGTGCCGGGGGAGCGCACCCCGAGGGCCCACTGCCCGGCGGGGTAGTCCTGAGCCTGTACCGCGAGCATCCGCTCGGCGACGGCGACTGCGCCGGGTAGCGTAACCCCGGCCAGTCCTTGGGCCTGTAGGCGCAGGCGCACGACGTCGGCGCGGGAGGCGGCAGCTGGCATGACACCAGTATGCCGACTCCCGCGCCGGGTGTAGTTATCCCCACCCATCGACTATTTCGCGCGCCGCCCTGGCGTGGAACGCACCACGCGGATCACGCGGGCACTACCGTCCGAGGTCTGGGTTCCGAAGGCATCGAAGTCCACGGTCGACTCATCCTCGCGGAAGCCGTCGGTATCGTCCGTGCCGCCGCCTGCCGGGGGACCGACGGTAGGTCCGCCGCGGCCGAACCGACGAAGCAGCGCCTTGACGATCGGCGGACCGGCCAGGAACACCACGATCACCGTGTAAATGACGACCGCGAGCGGTTCGCTCAGTAGCGCTGCTGGATCGCCAGCACTGATCTGCAGCGCGCGGCGCAGCTGACGTTCCATCTCCGGGCCGAGGATGGCCCCGACGATGATCGGCAGCACCGGAAACCCGAAGCGCCTGGCCATGTAGCCGAGGGCACCAAGCAGGAGCAGAATACCGATGTTGAAGGTCTGCATACCGGCCGAGTAGGCGCCGAGCGTGGCGAAGAACAGAATACCGGCGTAGAGGTAGGGCCGCGGAATGCGCAGCAGTTTAGCCCAGAGCGGGGCGAGCGGCAGATTGAGCGCGAGCAGCAGGGTATTACCGATAAATAGGCTCGCGATTAGCGTCCAGACCAGAACCGGTTCGTTCTGAAACAACATCGGACCCGGAGGGATGTTGTACTGGTTAAATGCGGCGATCATCACGGCGGCGGTAGCCGTGGTGGGCAGACCGAGGGTCAGAAGCGGAACCAGCGTTCCGGCGGCGGAAGCGTTGTTGGCTGCTTCCGGTCCGGCTACGCCCTCGATGGCACCGTGCCCGAACTGCTCAGGATGCTTCGACAGCTTCTTTTCTGTCACGTACGACAGAAATGTGGGAATCTCGGCGCCGCCGGCCGGGATGGCCCCAAACGGAAAACCAATGACCGTGCCACGTAGCCACGGCTTCCACGAGCGCTTCCAGTCGTCCTTGCCCATCCACGGCACACCGACCGGGATCGTCGGTGGTGTTCCGTGACGCAGGTGGGCGGCGATCCACAGCGCCTCACCGACCGCGAACAGGGCCACGGCGATGACGACGACGTCGATGCCACCGGAAAGAAGCGGTTGGCCGAAGGTCAGCCGTGCCTGCCCGGTCGTGCCGTCGAGCCCCACGAGCCCGATGGTCAGCCCGATGAACAGCGAGGCGAGACCGCGAATACGGCTCGAGCCAAGCACTGCGCTCACGGCGACGAAAGCGAAGACCATCATCGCGAAGTACGAGGGAGCCCCGAGGCCGATCGCGATCGCCACGATGAAGGGGGCGACGAAGACGAGGGCGCCGGTGGCGAGGGTGCCGGCTACGAACGAGCCGATCGCGGCGGTCGCGAGCGCCTGGGCACCGCGGCCGGCCTTGGCCATCTTGTTGCCCTCGAGTGCCGTGACGACCGAGGAGGATTCGCCAGGGGTATTGAGCAGAATCGAGGTCGTCGAGCCGCCATACATGCCGCCGTAGTAGATACCGGCGAACATGATCAGCGACCCCGTCACGTCCAGCGCATACGTGAGGGGCAGCAGCAGGGCCACGGTCATGGCCGGGCCGATGCCGGGCAGCACTCCGACGGCGGTGCCGAGCAGCACACCGATGAGGGCGAACAGCAGGTTTTGCAGGGTCAGCGCGTTGCTGAACCCCTCCATCAGGAGGGCGAGGTTGTCCATCAGAGAATTCCCGTCAATAGGCCGGCCGGCAGGTTAATGCCGAGGCCCAGTACGAAGCCGTAAAATGTTCCGACGGCCAGAAGAATGCCGATCACGAGCGCCCAGACAAAGCGCCTCGAGCCGAGCAGCAGGGCGGAGCCGTAGAACAGCAGCGCACTGCCAATCACGAATCCGAGAAAGTCCATCGTGAGGGCGAAGACGAGAATCAGGCCACCGAGGCCGAAGACGGTCGGCCAGTGGGCCTTTTGAGTGAGGTCGATGTCCTCGCCGTCTTCGGCCTCGGCGTGGCCGCCCCGCAGCACAGAGATCGTCAGGGCGATCGCACACAGACCCAGGCCGATCGCGATGATCGTGGGAACGACCCGCGGTCCCATCACGCCGACATTGATGGCGGTGTGACGGATGTTCGCGGTATCGACCGCGATCACGATCGCGATCACCGCGAGCAGGGCGGCGACGCCGAGCTCGGAGCGACCCTGGAGTCGAGCGCGCAGCCCGGGGGCTACTGCTGTGCTGGGGGCGGTCATGGTTAGACCAGGCCCAGAGTTTTCAGCACGTCGGCGACGCGGGTGTCCTGCTCGGTGAGGAAGGTGCTGAAGTCGTCGCCGGTGATGAAGGCATCGGTCCAGCTGTTGTCTGTCAGAACCTGCTGCCACTCGTCACTGTCGTGCATTGCTGTGACGGCGTCGACGAGGCGGGCAATTTCGGCATCCGTCAGACCCGGAGCGGCCAGGAGACCGCGCCAGTTGGTGAAGACCAGATCGATGCCTTCTTCGGTCAGGGTGGGCGCGTCGACGACGGGTACCCGCTCCTCGCTCGTAACGGCCAGCACGCGCAGGTCGCCCGACTTCACCTGTTCGAGGAATTCACCGTAGCCGGAGGCTCCGAAAGCCAGCTTGCCGCCGAGAAGGGCCGGTAGCAATTCGCCGCCGCCGTCATAGGGGATGTAGTTAACCGTCGTGGGGTCGATGCCGACGGCATCGGCGAGCTGCATCGGCAGCAGGTGGTCAGGGCCTCCCGGGGATGAGCCGCCGCCGACGGCGAAGTTGGCCGGGTCGGCCTTCCACGCGGTGACGAGATCGTCAATGGTCTCGTAGGGAGAATCGGCAGCGACGAAGATGGCGCCGGCTTCTTCGATGAGCCCGGCGATCGGGGTCGCGTCGGCAACCTTGGCATCGCCCTCGTTGGTGTACGCGGCACCGACGACGCCGAGCCCCATCATGAGCATGAAGTTGGCGTTGCCGGTCTCGGTGAGGGTGCGGGCGAGGCCGACGGTTCCGCCGGCGCCGGCCAGGTTGGTGACCTCGGTGCCGGAGGCCACCCCGAGGTCGTCCATTACCTTGACCGCGGCGCGACCGGTGACGTCGTAGCCACTGCCGGGAGCGTTGGGAATCATCACCTGCAGGTTTTCGATCGGGCCCTCGTCGGTGGCCTCGGTGGTCGTGGCGCTCGTGACTCCGCAAGCGCTGAGGGCGAGCGCGACGGCACCGGCGAGAAAGACGGTGCCCGCCGTGCGGCGCGTGCGCGTGGTGCGTGCTGTGATTGGCATGCTCAAATCCTCTTCGATTTCTGGCGAGCCTCTTTGCTGGCCGAGTTCAGCCTGCGTGCTGGGTCGGCCGGGCACAACTTGTGACTCTAGTGAACGTTGTGTAGCTTGCGGTTGCTCGGTGTGGTTCGAGAAATTTCGGTTTGGCTCCACGATGGGGGAGTATTTCTTATGGCCAGAGCCGACCGGAGGAACCCGATGCGAAAACGTGAGGCGCAGTCATCGCTGCCGGGGGCGCGCCCGCGCGGGTCGGGCATCCGTTCGAGCCGCCTGAGCCTGACCCGTCAATTGTTGCTCTTCCAGTTGAGCCTGATCGCCCTCGTTCTCGTGGCCATCACGGCTATTTCGATTGATCAGACCCGCAGCGGCTTTGAAAGCGGCGCCCAGCGACGCATGCTGACGGTCGCCGAATACACCGCTGCCAACCCGCTCGTGCGCAGCCTGCTCGACGCTGGGGCGGTGCCCCAGCAATACTCCGTTCCGATTGAGGCGCTCCGCACCACAACTGGAGTCGACCAGCTGATCGTGACGGATGCGGCCGGCCGAATCATCGCATCACCGGCCGATCCGCGGCTGCTCACGACCGACCTGGCCATCGATCCCACGCCGGACGAGTCTGATGCTGCGTGGGCCGGCGCTGCCCCGATCGGCGCCAACGACTATGTTGTCGCGCAGGTGCCGGTGCTGTCCAACTCTGGTGAGGTCGTGGGCTCGGTGGTCGCCGCCCGACAGTTTCCGACCGTGACCGAACTGCTCGCGTCCGCGGCGCCGAACCTGCTCACGTATCTCGGGGTGGCCGGGGTGCTCGGCGTCGCGGGATCGCTGCTGCTGGCGGCTCGGGTGAAACGGCAGACCCTGGGCCTCGAGCCGGAACAGATCGGTCGGCTGGTCGAGCATCGGGAGGCGATGATCCACGGCATCCGGGAGGGGGTGATCTCCGTCGACAGCGACGGACTCATCACGCTCGCCAATGACAGCGCGCGAACCCTGCTCGGTTTGCCCGCTGACGCGGAAGGCCGGGCGATCGACGCGGTAGGCCTCGATGGCGAGGCGGTGCGGGCGCTGCGCCAACAGGAGGTCGGCGACATTGATACAGTGTTCGTGAACAGGGGAGTGCTGCTCGTGCTCAACCAGACACTCATTCACCCACCCCGGTCGCGCCCCGAGGTCGTCACCACCCTGCGCGACCGCACCGAACTGGTCACTCTGCAGCACGATCTCGGCAGCAGCCGCCAGACTACCGATACGTTGCGCGCCCAAACCCACGAGTTCGCGAACCGGCTGCACACCATTTCAATGCTCATGCAGCTTGGCGATACCGCAGCGGCGGTCGAATACGTCGACGCCGTCACGCGCGACCGCACTGACCTCGACAACTCAGTTCTTACCCGCCTACAGGAGCCGGCGGTGGCCGCGCTCGTGATCGCCAAGACGTCGCTCGCTCGTGAACGCGGTGCCACGCTCGAACTCTCGGCTGAATCGACCCTGGCTCGGGTCGACGCTGACCTCTCCACCGATCTCGTCACCGTGATCGGGAACCTGGTCGACAACGCCCTCGACGCCGTCACCGGTGCCCCCGAACGCGGTGTGCGGCTCGACGTACAACCCATTCCCGGTGCTGTGCGGGTGACGGTGAGTGATTCCGGGCCTGGCATCGATATTGCGCTCATCGACCGGGTGTTCGAGGTTGGTGTGACGAGCAAATCGACGCTCGGCGATACCGACGTTCACGGCTACGGACTCGCCATTGTGCGCCTCGTGGCGACGCGTCGCGGGGGATCGGTGGGCTACCGGGCCGAGAACGGTGCCGTATTTGAGGCCGTGCTCCCGATCGACGCGGCCCGGTCAGTCGACGAGAAGGAGCAAACCCGTGTGTGACGTACTCGTCGTCGACGACGATTTCATGGTGGCGCGCGCCCACGAACGCATTGTGGATCAGCAAGATGGTTTCACCGTGGTCGGCGTCGCGGCGTCCGGTTTCGACGCGCTCGCCCAAATTGCCGACAAGGCCCCGCACCTCGTCCTCCTCGACATGTACCTGCCCGATATGACCGGCCTCGACGTGATCCGTCGCGCGCGAGAGGCGGGGTGGGCTGTGGACTTTCTCGTGCTCAGTGCCGCCCGCGAGGCAGACATGGTCACCGCGGCGCTGCAGGGCGGCATCGTGAGCTACCTGCTCAAACCGTTCAAGATCACCGAGTTGCAGTCCCGGCTGGCGGGGTACGCCGAAAGACGACGACTGCTGGACCGTACCGGCGACCTCAGCCAGAGCGACCTTGACCGGATGATCGGACGCGCATCCACTGTGACACCCACGGAGGCAATCTCCACACTGCCGAAAGGCCTTAGCAAGGAGACGGCGGCGCTGGCCGCCTCGGCCCTGGCCGGCAGCGAACCCGACCTGGCCGCGTCGGAGTGCGCCGAACTGCTCGGTCTGTCCCGGGTGGTGGCACGCAAATATCTGGAATACTTCGTAGCTACGGGGCAGGCAGCTGTCAGCCTGCGCTACGGCCAGACCGGCCGCCCGCAACGGCGTTACGCCTGGCTGGCCGGCTAACTTCCAGCTTGTCAGCCCAGGTCGTCGTCGGTGCGAGCGCCGAACACGATCTCGTCCCAGCTCGGCATAGACGCCCGACCGCGTTTGGGCGCAGTACGACCGTGGTTCGTGCGTTCCTGGGCGCGGGCAGCCTGATTGGCCCAGGCATTACCGGTCGGTTCGGGGGTGGTGGCTGGCGCAGCACTGGATTCATCGGTGGCCGTGGCGTCGGTCGGCGTCGCCGAACGGGGCCGCAGCGACTGGGTGGGAGCCGGCACCGAAGCGGAGGCCATCGGCTTGGCTGCAGACGCATCCCCGCTCGACGCCGCCTCGCGTTCGCCGCGTCGTCGACGCAAGGATTCCAGGAGGTCAGCGGTTTCGCTCATGTTCGAGGCCGGTTCTGCAGCACGCTTGATGGCCGCTTTCGACACCGCATCGTCCCGGCTCAGCGAGCGCGAGTGCGGCACGGCTTCGAGGTTGGGGCTGGTGTCGTTCAGAATCTCGTCGGCGAGGGATTCCTTGAAGTTGAAGGCGTTACTGTCGAAACGCGACACGTCGGCGGCGCTCGTCTCGGAGCCGACGGCACGTAGGCGCGGGATCAACGAACCCTTGAGCTCTCCCTGCTGCGACAGCGCGACGGCTTCGCTGCCGACCGGCGACAGGGAATTCTTTTTTGGTTCGAAACCCCACCGGGCGTCATGGTCGATCTCGTCGGCGGTGAACGACAGCTTGACAATCCAGCCGCCGCCGGGCTCTTTCCAGCTTGCCCAGCGCTCACCGGTCGCGCCGAGTGAGGCGAGCCGTTCGCGAATGACGCTGCCGAAGTTGACGTTCTCGTCGATCGGATCCGGGTCTATGGCGGTGTGCACCGGAACACTCAACGCCGAGGAGACGATGTATTCCCGCTCGGCCACGACCGGGCCCTCGAAACGGCGCACGTACTCGAGCGATGCCCCGGTGACCGCCGCGACGTCCTCGGCGGACATGCCGGAGCGGATGTGCGCCTGCACTTCCCGCGGCGATAGCTTAGGCGCGTTGGCGCGTTCCGTCTGGGTTTGGCGAAGCCGGGACTGAAGAACCTCGTCGATGGCGATGCGATATCGGTCGCCATCTTCGGACGCTGCGAGCAGCGCACCGTTCTCAACCCCAATAACCTTCAATTCCTGCATGAAGACAAGCCCTCTCGCGATTACCGTTGGCTGCAAGACTGCCACGGGTTGGTGCCCTTTTGCGGGAATACGCCGGGCGTGCCGCAAGTTGTTTCTTCGTGTCCGAATAAAAAGGTTGGCGGACGGTTTGCTATTCCGTCTGGATTGTTGGAAACTGTGGCCGCCGATTTCGTTTTTCGGCGTAACTGAAATGGATGGGCATGGCAACCGATTACGACGCACCCCGAAAGACTGAAGACGACTCCGAGTCGATCGAGGCTCTCAAGGAACGTGTGCCAGACAAGATGTCCGGCAGCGTTGATGTCGACGACTCCGACAACCCCGGTGGGTTCGACCTTCCGGGCGCCGACCTGTCCGACCTGGATCTCGATGTCGTCGTCCTGCCCGCGCAGGCCGACGAGTTCACCTGCGTGAATTGCTTCCTCGTGAAGCACCGCTCGCAGATGGGCCACGAAACCAAGCTCGGCACCGTCTGCCTGGAGTGCGACTCCTAAACCTTCACTCCACGTTGGCCGTTCGCGATTCATTGATCGCGGCGGCCAACTTTTTTGGGTGGCGGCTGGAGATGACCCAGTACGGTGCCGGGTCGGTCACATCAACGATGGGCACGCGCACGACCGGATCGATCCAGCCGCGAATGAGCAGCCAGGCTCGGGCATCCAGCCTGGGCCCACGCTCCTGGGTGGCCTCCGACTTTTCATATGCGGTTGCTTCGCCGAGCAGCCCGGTAGAGATCGTGGCGGGGCCGGCGGTCAAAACGCCGTTCTGCACCCGCACGACGGGCGCGGCCAGCACGAGCAGCAGCACGCATCCGCCGTATAAAACGGCGGCCGTGACGATACCCGCAAACAGGGAAATCGGCACGAGCACGAGAATGCTCGCTGGTATCACCAAGGCGGTGACGATGAAGGCCCACGCGTTGGGCCACAGTTTTTCTCGGTATTCAGGCATGGCTCTATTCGATCAGATATCTGCACTACCCTCGACACGTGGCAGAAAGCGTCGAAGTACTGATCCAGGCATCCATCCTCCCAAACTATGCACACCCCGGTGATGCCGGGGCTGACCTGCATGCTGCCGAGGCACACGTGCTGGCCCCGGGAACCCGTGCACTTGTCGGTACCGGCGTGTCGATCGCCCTTCCCGATGGCTTTGCGGCCTTCGTTGTTCCTCGCAGTGGTCTGGCTTTCAAACATGGCATCACGATCGTCAACTCGCCCGGAACAGTGGATGCCGGCTACCGCGGCGAAATCAAGGTGACCTTGCTGAACACCGATCTGAATGAATCGTTCACGATCGCGGTCGGCGATCGCATCGCCCAACTCATCGTGATGCCCATCGTTCGTGCCACGTTTATTGCCGTCGATAAACTTCCGGGCAGCCAGCGCGGTGAGGGCGGTTTCGGCTCGACCGGCGTTGTGCCGCGCGCGGCGGCCAGCACTCACACCAGCGCACCAGTATCGGGCCGAACGGTCCCGCAGTCAGGAGACAACCAGTGAGTGACCTCACGAACCCTGGGGAGATCCCCGAACCGATGCCGAAGTCGGCGCCCGAAGACCGCGAAACCGAGGGCCCGCTCGACGAATCAGAGGCCAACCCGGTGCGTCCGTATGTGGACCTCGGTGGTATCAAGATCCTCCCGCGGGAGGGCCTGCACCTGCGCCTCGAGATTGAAGAGGGCAGTAAGCGAGTGGTGGCCATCGGCCTTGACTTCGCCGGATCGACCCTGCAGGTACAGCCGTTCGCCGCGCCGCGCTCAAGCGGCCTGTGGCATGAAATTCGCGATCAGATCGCCGACCAGATCGGCAAGCAGGGGGGAACCACGACCCCGCGAGAAGGCCCGTTCGGCCCCGAGCTCGTCGCCGAGATCCCCGTTGCGGCCGGACAGGAAGCCGGCGGTGTCACCCGCCTCGCGCGCTTCATCGGTGTTGACGGTCCGCGCTGGTTCCTGCGGGGAGTCATTGCCGGCGAGGGAGCAATCGACCCGGAGGCTGCCGCGCAGATCGAAGACCTGTTCCGTAGCATCGTTGTCGTGCGCGGGTCCTCACCGATGCCGCCGCGTGACCTGATTCCGCTGCGCATGCCGGCCACCCCCGCTGGCGCGACCGAGCCCACCGCAGTCTAAACAGGCCATGAGCGACACCCCCAAGGATCAGCCGGAGCAGTCCGGCGAACCACATGCCGCACCGAAAGACGCGTTGCCGCCGACAGCCTCCGGACTGTTTGCTGAGTCGATGGCCGGCGCGGCGCGGCGCGCCGGGTTTGGCGCGGCAACCGAGGGAAAGCCGATCGGTGGCCAGGCGCTGCTGGCGGCGATGGGCGGCATTCGCGGCCTGATTGAAGCTGTACTGCCGGGCCTGGTCTTTCTGATTACTTACTCGCTCACTATCGATCCCTCCACAAACGTGGCGAGCGACCCGATCGGCACCTTGCTGCCCTCGCTCGTGGCGCCCCTCGTGATCGGCGTGATCTTCGTCGCCCTGCGGGCGATCACCAGACAGACCACGACACCGGCACTCGGCGGCCTCGTCGGAACCGCGATCAGCGTCGCGCTCGCACTGTTCTCGGGCAAACCGTCCGACTTCTTTCTGGTCGGCCTGTGGACCAACGCCGGTTACGGCGCGGCCCTGCTGCTCTCCGTACTCGTGCGCTGGCCACTCATCGGCGTGGCCGTCGGTTTTCTCATGGGCGATGGTGTCGCCTGGCGCCTCGACGCGACCAAGCGCCGAGTGCTGACCATCCTCACCCTGTGTTGGACCGGTCTCTTTCTTGCGCGTCTCGCCGTGCAGCTGCCGCTCTACCTGGCGAACAACGTCGAATTGCTCGCCTCGATGAAACTCCTCATGGGTATCCCGCTGTACGCGCCGCTCCTGATCGTTTCGTGGCTCATGGTGCGCTCGGTCTATCGCAAAGCGGATGCCGTTGACGCGGTCTGAATGAAGACTCGGGCGCCGTCGCGCCCTGCTAGAGTTATCTCGACGTCAAGATAGTTGCCCGGCGAGAATTCGCCGATACAACGTGATGGAAAGAGGCAGTCCCCGGCATCCGCCGGTTAGGCTTGCCTTGCTGGCACGAGGGTGTGCCTGCCACAAGAATTGAGGATTGCCGCCGGTCTCCCGTCGGCTCCCACAACGGAGAGGGCATTGTGTCGGATTCAACAAATACCGCGGTAAATAGCTTCGGAGCCAAAGACACCCTGCGCGTCGGATCGACGGACTACGAAGTCTTTCGTCTGGACGCGGTCGACGGCTACGAAAAGCTGCCATACAGCCTGAAGGTGCTGTTGGAGAACCTCCTCCGCACCGAGGATGGCGCCAACATCACCGCCGAGCACATCCGTGCCCTCGGCGCGTGGGTACCCACCGCTGATCCCGACACCGAGATCCAGTACACGCCGGCTCGCGTCGTGATGCAGGACTTCACCGGTGTTCCCTGCATCGTCGACCTCGCCACCATGCGCGAAGCCCTCGTCGAACTCGGCGGCGACGCCAAAAAGATCAACCCGCTCGCCCCGACCGAAATGGTCATTGACCACTCCGTCGTCGCCGACCTGTTCGGCACGACCGACTCGTTCGAGCGCAACGTGGAAATCGAGTACGAGCGCAACGGTGAGCGTTACCAGTTCCTCCGCTGGGGCCAGACCGCGTTTGACGACTTCAAGGTCGTTCCGCCGGGAACCGGCATCGTGCACCAGGTCAACATCGAATACCTCGCCCGTGTCACCATGACGCGAGAGGTCAACGGCGTTTTGCAGGCCTACCCGGACACCTGTGTCGGCACCGACTCGCACACCACCATGGTCAACGGCCTCGGCGTGCTCGGCTGGGGCGTCGGCGGAATCGAAGCCGAAGCTGCAATGCTTGGCCAGTCGGTCTCCATGCTCATCCCCAAGGTTGTCGGCTTCAAGCTCTCCGGCATCATCCCGGCCGGCGTCACCGCAACGGATGTCGTGCTCACCATCACGCAGATGCTCCGCGCGCACGGTGTCGTCGGTAAGTTCGTCGAGTTCTACGGGTCGGGCGTCGCCTCCGTACCACTCGCCAACCGCGCCACCATCGGAAACATGAGCCCCGAGTTCGGCTCGACGGCCGCCATGTTCCCCATCGACGACGTCACCCTCGGCTACCTGCGCCTCACCGGTCGCAGCGAAGAGCAGGTCGCGCTGGTCGAGGCCTACTCCAAGCTTCAGGGCCTCTGGCACAACCCCGACCAGGAGCCGGTTTTCAGCGAGTACCTCGGACTAGACCTCTCCACGGTCGTCCCGTCGATCGCAGGACCGAAGCGCCCGCAGGACCGCATCATCCTCTCCGAGGCCAAGACCCAGTTCGAGCGCGACCTGGACAACTACGCCAATGCGCCCGTATCCCTCGTGGACGCGGCAATAGAGGGCACTTTCCCGGCCTCGGACCCGATCGGCCTCACCCCGCAGGACGAAGAGACCGCGCACAACCACGCGTTCGAGAGCGGCCTGGCCCGGCACACCAGCCACCCGACGCAGTCGCACCCGCAGCCGACCGACGTCACCCTGGCCGACGGCCGTGAGTTCACGATCGACAATGGTTCCGTTGCGATCGCGGCCATCACCTCCTGCACCAACACCTCCAACCCGAGCGTTATGCTGGCGGCCGGCCTGCTCGCCCGCAACGCGAGCCTCAAGGGCCTCAAGAGCAAGCCGTGGGTCAAGACCACGCTCGCTCCCGGCTCCAAGGTCGTCACCGAGTACTACGCGAAGGCCGGCCTGAACGGCTACCTCGAAGACCTCGGTTTCTATCTCGTTGGCTACGGCTGCACGACCTGCATCGGCAATTCCGGTCCGCTCGAAGACGAAATCTCCACCGCCGTGCAGGAGAACGACCTCGCCGTCACCGCAGTGCTGTCCGGTAACCGCAACTTCGAGGGACGCATCAACCCCGACGTGAAGATGAACTACCTGGCCAGCCCGCCGCTCGTCATTGCCTACGCTTTGGCCGGAACGATGAACTTCAACTTCGACACCGACTCGCTCGGTACCGACCAAGAGGGCAACGACGTGTTCCTCAAGGACATCTGGCCCGACGCCGACGAGGTGCAGAAGACCATCGACGAGTCGATCGACTCGAACATGTTCGAGACCCAGTACGCCGGGGTCTTCGACGGTGACGAGCGTTGGCAGTCGCTTGAAACTCCCATCGGCGATATCTTTGCCTGGGATGCCGAGTCCACCTACGTGCGGAAGCCCCCGTACTTCGACGGCATGACGCTGGAAACCAGCCCGGTCGTCGACATCTCGGGTGCTCGCGTACTCGCCAAGCTCGGCGACTCCGTCACCACCGACCACATCAGCCCCGCCGGTTCGATCAAGGCGGATGGCCCAGCCGGCCGGTACCTGGCCGAGCACGGCATCGCCCGTGGCGACTACAACTCCTACGGTTCGCGTCGTGGAAACCACGAGGTCATGATTCGCGGAACGTTCGCGAACATTCGCCTGCGCAACCAGCTCCTCGACAACGTCGAGGGTGGATTCACCCGCGACTTCAGCGTTGCTGGAGGCCCAAAGGCCGACATTTACGATGCCAGCCAGAACTACCAGGCCGCCAAAACCCCCCTGGTTATCTTCGGTGGCAAGGAGTACGGTTCGGGTTCCAGCCGCGACTGGGCAGCCAAGGGCACGAGCCTTCTCGGCGTCAAGGCCGTCATCGTGGAGAGTTTCGAGCGCATTCACCGCTCGAACCTCATCGGTATGGGTGTTGTGCCGCTGCAGTTCCCGGTGGGCCAGAGCGCCGATTCGCTTGGCCTCGATGGTACCGAGATCGTCTCGGTCTCGGGCATCACCGAGTTGAACAACGGTACGACCCCGAAGACCGTGCACGTGACCTGCGCTCCGAGTGAATTCTCGGCAGCGGGCAAGGCGCCGGTCGAGTTCGACGCCATCGTGCGCATCGATACCCCGGGCGAAGCCGAGTACTACCGCAACGGCGGCATCCTGCAGTACGTGCTGCGCTCGCTCGTCTAAGCCGGCACCTCGCGCGACCAGCACGACACCGGCGCGTAGACTCGATCTATTCGGGTCTACGCGCCGGTTTGCTTGTGAGTGGTGTTGATGAACAGTCTTGATGAACAGTGACGTGAAAGGTGTGACGGATGACCCTTCTGGAGACGATTCATGGTCCCCGGGACCTCGATGGTCTCTCGAAAGAGCAGCTGCCCCAGCTAGCCAGCGAGATCCGTTCCTTTCTCGTACGGGAGATTTCCAAGACCGGTGGACACCTGGGTCCCAACCTCGGCGTCGTCGAGCTGACCATCGCCATCCACCGGGTCTTTCACTCACCGACCGACCCCATCGTCTTTGACACCGGTCACCAGTCCTATGTGCACAAGCTGCTCACCGGGCGCCAGGACTTTCGCAAGCTCCGCCAGGTCGACGGGCTTGCGGGCTATCCACAGCGCTCCGAATCCGAGCACGACATCGTTGAGAGTTCCCACGCCTCCAGCTCGCTGTCCTGGGCAGACGGCATCTCCCGTGCCTTTGAAATGACCGGACAAAAAGAGCGGCACGTCGTCGCCGTCGTCGGCGACGGAGCACTGACCGGGGGAATGACCTGGGAAGCGCTCAATAACATCAGCGACGACAACACCCGCAAGCTCATCATCGTGGTCAACGACAACGGGCGCTCCTACGCACCGACCATCGGCGGCATGGCGCGTTTCCTCAACACCATCCGCACGCGGGCCAGCTACCGGGATGCGTACCTCACCAGCAAAGACGTGTTCGATCGCCTGGGTACGCCCGGACGGGCCGTCTGGCGCGGTGTGCGTGGTGGCCTGCACGGCTTCCTCGCCCGGCTCACAAACAACGAAGCCCTGTATTCCAACCTCGACATCAAGTACATCGGCCCGATCGATGGGCACGACGTGCACGCGATGGAGGAGGCCCTCGCCCAGGCTAAGGGCTACGGCGCACCGGTCATCGTGCACGCCATCACGCAAAAGGGTAAGGGCTACGACCCGGCCGTGCAGGACATCGCCGACCAGTTCCATGCGGTCGGGCAGATCGACCCGGAAACGGGCGAATCCGTCGAAGAGCCCGGTGCGGCATCCTGGACCTCGGTCTTCGCCGACGAACTATTGCAATTAGCGATCGGGAACGAGCGCATCGTGGGCGTCACCGCCGCCATGCTGCGTCCGACCGGCCTACACAGGATGGCCGAGCGTTTTCCCTCCCGTGTGCACGACGTGGGAATCGCCGAACAGCACGCGGTGACCAGCGCTGCCGGGCTGGCCTACGGCGGTCTGCACCCGGTCGTCGCGCTCTACGCAACGTTCATCAACCGCGCCTTCGACCAGGTGCTGATGGACGTTGCCTTGCATAAAGCCGGCGTCACCTTCGTTCTCGACCGCGCCGGGGTAACCGGGCCGGACGGCCCGAGCCACCACGGCATGTGGGACCTCGCTATTCTGCAAGTCGTTCCCAATATTCGCCTGGCGGCACCGCGCGACTCCGTTCGGCTGCGTGAAGAACTGGCTGAGGCCGTTGTCGTCGACGACGGGCCGACGGTCCTGCGCTACCCCAAGGGCACCGTCGGGCTCGAGTTCGAAGCCATTCGCCGCCTAGACGACGGCGTTGACGTGCTCCAGGAAGCGACCCAGCTGGACGTCCTCATCGTGACAGTCGGCCCGATGGCGGCGATGGGGCTCGATGTAGCTGACCGCCTTGCCGCCCAGGGCATCGGTGCAACCGTTGTCGACCCACGCTGGGTCGTGCCCGTGCCGCGGAGCATTATCAGCCTCGCGGCCGCACATCGTATCGTCGTCACGATCGAAGACGGCATTCGAGTGGGTGGAATCGGCACGCGGATCCGTCAGGACCTGCGGGAGGCGGGCGTCGACACGGCGGTGACCGAACTTGGCTTGCCCGACCAGTTCCTCGATCATGGCAGCCGTGCCCAGATTCTCGAGCGGGTCGGACTCACTCCGCAGGTGATCGCCCGCGACGTGGTCGCGATGGTGCTCGGCAGCAAGATTCCCAACGCCAGGCCGCTGCCCGCCGATCACACCGACACCGGCGCCATCCAGGTAACCCGCCGGGACTAGTCCCCTCCGCAGCCCCGTCCTGCCTTGTTCGTACTGCCGCGTCCCGAACAGTCTTGTCCTGAATGCGGACGGGGCCCGGGCCCCGTCCGCGGGCCCAGCTTATAAACTGGGCCCGCGTTCACAAGGTGGGCCCAGTCGCCAGACCGCCCCGCAGCCCCGGTTAGCCGCGGGTGACCGCAGGCACGGAGGCACCGATTCCACGGATCGCCGGCGTGTGGAACGTGCCGCCGAATGCTCGCTCGCTCGCGCCGACCCGATCCAGGTACGGGGTGATCCCGCCCATCTGGAACGGCCAGCCGGCACCGAGAATCATGCACAGGTCGATGTCCTCGGCCGCGTGCACGACGTTGTCATCCAGCATTCGCTTGATCTCGTCGACCAGGCCGTCTTCAACCCGCTGCAGAATCTCCTCGGCCGTCATCGGTGTGGTGCCGCCGGCGACGATCTTCAGTGCGCCCTTGTCGAAGCCCGTGCGGCGTCCCTTGCCGTCGCGTTCGAGAATTTTGCCGTGCTCGGCCAGCTTGTGCAGGTTGTCGCTCTCGAAGAACCGGTCGGGGAAAGCGGCATGGTGGGTGTCAAGCACGTGAGCGCCCACGGTAAGACCGACGAGCTCGAGCAACTCGAACGGGGTCATCGGTAATCCAAACGGCGCTACAGCGGCTTCCACCACCTCGAACGAAGTGCCGGTATCAACGGCGTGCATGGCTTCACCGAGCAGCTTGGCGAGCACGCGGTTGACCACGAATCCGGGGGCGTCCCTGGTGATGACGGCGTTCTTTCGCAGCTTGCCGGCGATGACCATCGCCGTGGCGAGTGTCACTTCGTTGGTCTGCGGCGTGTTGACCACTTCGATGAGCGGCATGACAGCCACCGGGTTGAAGAAGTGGAACCCGACCAGACGCTCCGGGTGCTTGAGCTTCGACCCGATCTGTTCGACTGACAGCGAAGAGGTGTTGGTGGCCAGAATCGCATCGGGCGAGATGAACGCTTCAATCTCGGCGAAGACCGACTGCTTGACGCCTAGTTCTTCGAAGACGGCCTCGATCACCCAGTCGGCGTCGGAGAACAATGATTTGTCGGTCGTACCAGTAACGAGCGCACGCAGGCGGTTTGCCTCGTCGGGGGAGATGCGGCTCTTGGTCTGGAGCGCGGCGATCTCGTCGTGAATGTACGCCACACCCTTATCGACGCGGGCCTGGTCGAGGTCGGTGATGACGACGGGCACCTTGAGGCGGCGCACGAACAGCAGCGCGAACTGGCTCGCCATGAGGCCGGCGCCGATCACACCGACCTTGGTTATCGGCCGGGCCAGTTTCTTGTCCGGCGCTCCGGCCGGCCGCTTGGCACGTTTCTGAACGAGATTGAAGGCGTAGATGCTCGCCTGAAGCTGATCGCCGGCGATGAGGCCGGCCAGGGCCTCATCCTCGCGCTGAAAACCTTCGGCGCGACTGCCGCTCTTGGCCGCCTGCAGCAGGTCGAGTGCCACATACGGAGATCGGGCGACCTCGCCAATGCGGTTGACGAGCATCTTGCGGGCGATGCCGACGGCCACGTCCCACTTGACGAGGCGCTCGATCTTGCCGGGCGCGTTCGGTCGGGACACCTTTGTTGTGCCGGCGATGACGCCGTCGGCCCAGTTGATGGAGTCTTCAAGGAACCGTGCCGACGTGAACATGACGTCCGCGATACCGAGCGCGAGGGCATCCGCTCCACTGAGGGTGCGGTTGTTCTTGAGTGGGTTCTCGATGACGACCTTCAAGGCATTCTCGATGCCGATCAGGTTGGGCAGCAGGTACGCGCCGCCCCAGCCGGGGATCAGACCGAGAAAGACCTCGGGAAGCGCGATCGCGGGTACGGCCGCGTCTACCGTGCGGTAGCTCGCGTTGAGGCCAATCTCGAGTCCGCCGCCGAGCGCGAGCCCGTTGATGAACACGAACGAGGGCACGCCGAGCGTGTCGAGCTTGCCGAGAGCGTGGTGGCCGAGCTGGCTGAGGAGCTTGCCGGTCTCGAGCGAAGGAATCTCGGCGACCTTGCTGAGGTCGGCGCCGGCGGCAAGAATGAACGGCTTGCCGGTGACGGCCACACCGTGAATCTCGCCTCGCCCGGCGCGACCTTTCAGCTGCTCCATCGTCGCCGCGAATTCGATCAGGGTGACCGGGCCAAGCGTGTTCGGCCGGGTGTGGTCACGCCCGTTATCGAGGGTGACCAGTGCGAGCGTGCGGCCGCCGGAGAGCGGCACGTCGCGCACGAAGGAGTGCGTGACGACCTCGTCGCCGGAGATCGCGACGAGCGAGCTGAAGTCGAGGGAATTGTAATCGGTGGTCGTCATCGCTTGGCTGCCTTCTTGTTGAAGTGCGGGTTTTCCCAAATCACGGTGCCACCCTGGCCGAGGCCGATGCACATCGCGGTGAGACCGTAGCGCACCTCGGGGTGTGATTCGAACTGGTGGGCGAGCTGGTTCATCAGTCGAACGCCCGACGAGGCGAGCGGATGCCCCAGCGCGATCGCCCCGCCGTACTCGTTGACGCGGGGATCTTCGTCGTCGATGCCGAAGTGGTCGAGAAAGGAGATGACCTGCACGGCAAACGCTTCGTTGAGCTCGAACAAACCGATGTCGGTGATCGACAGGCCGGCCTTGCGCAGGGCTTTCTCGGTGGAGGGCACCGGCCCGAGGCCCATGACCTCCGGTTCCACGCCGGCGAAGGCGAAGCTCGTCATGGTCATCTTCACACCGAGGCCGAGTTCCTTGGCCGTGGCGCCGCTGGCCAGCAGGCAAGCGGATGCGCCGTCGTTCAGACCGGAGGCGTTGCCCGCCGTGACGCGGCCATGCGAACGGAACGGCGTGCGGAGAGTCGCGAGGCCCTCGAGCGTGGTGTCGGGGCGTGGTGCTTCGTCACGGGTCGCGAGGCCCCAGCCGGATTCGCTGCGCGTGGCAACGGAAATCAGGTCGGGCTGAATGTTTCCGGCCTCGTAGGCGGCGGCGACCTTCTGCTGGCTGCGCAGCGCGAACCGATCGGAGCGGTCCTTGGTGTACTCGGGGAACCTATCGTGAATTCGTTCCGCGGTCGCACCCATGTTGAGGGCGTCTTCACTGACCAGCCGCTCGGAAAGAAACCGCGGGTTCGGGTCTGCCCCAAACCCCATCGGGTGGCGCCCCATGTGCTCGACGCCGCCGGCGATGGCGAGGTCGTAAGCGCCGAAACCGATTGACGCTCCCATCATGGTCACGGCAGTCATCGCCCCGGCGCACATGCGGTCAATCGCGAAACCAGGAACCGATTTCGGCAGACCGGCCAACAGGGCGGCCGTACGCCCCAGGGTCAAACCCTGGTCGCCGGTCTGGGTCGTGGCTGCGATAGCGACGTCATCGATGCGGTCGGCCGGTACACCAGGGTTTCGTTCCATCAGCCCGATAATCGCCTTGACCACGAGGTCGTCGGCTCGGGTGTTCCAGTACATGCCCTTCTCGCCGGCGCGTCCGAACGGGGTTCGAACTCCATCCACAAAAACGACTTCTGCTCTCTCGGCCACAATGCCTCCCGTACGTCAAACAGATCCGAAGCGGCCTGTTAGCTCTGAACCGATCCTAGGGTGACTCAAATGGGCACCTCGAATCGTTTGCAGGTTTCTACGACTCGAGATCCGAGATGGGATCGGCTGTTTGTGGAACTTCTACAAAAGCATCCGCTATTAATTGTGCAGTCACGTCAACTTGCCAGCGCCGCGCTCCTAAAAGAGCTAGGGCTTGTCCAACGGATGCCGCGTCGGCCGGTACAGGCGGCGACCACGACACACGACGCAGGTAGTCCGGGGTGAGCAGATTCTCGAGGGGAATCTCAAGTTCTTCCGTGACGGTCTGCAGCACAGCGCGCGCCGCTTTGTAGCGCACGTCGGCCTCCGGATTACGGTCGGCCCATGCCCGTGGCGGCGGCAGGGTGTCATTGCTCGCCTTGAGCGCTGGCAGGTCAGCGGTGGCGCGGCCGCGCTCAATGGCGGCCCACCAGCGGTCGAGTTCATTGCGACTGGCACGACCGTTGAACTCGCGCAGATCGGACAGAGCCTGCCTCGTTGCCGGCAGCACTCGGGCGGCGGCGAGCAAGGAAGCGTCGGGAACGAGGCGCCCGGGGGAGACATCGACTTCGCGGGCAAATTCATCGCGGGCAAGCCACAGTTCGCGGGCAACGGCCAGATTGCGTTGCCCGTGCAGGGAGTGGATGCCCGACAGTCGCCGCCACGGATCAATGCGCGCAGCCTTGGCCTCTTTGGCCAGGGTCGCGGCGAATTCCTGGTCGGCGATGTCGGTCTTGTCGGACTCGACGAGCAGGTCGACCATGCGGTCGCGCAGGTCGGGCAGTAGCTCAACGTCGAGGGCGGCGTACACCAGCCACGATTCGGGCAGCGGCCGGGTCGACCAATTCGCGGCAGAATGCTCCTTGGCGAGGTGGATTCCCAGAAGCTCTTCCACCACGGTGCCGAGGCCGACCCGCGGTATGCCGAGCAGCCGGGCGGCAAGCTCGGTGTCGAAGATGCGCGCCGGGTCGAGTCCGACCTCGCGCAGGCAGGCGAGGTCCTGGCTCGCAGCGTGCAGAATCCACTCGGCGTCAGCGAGGGAATCATTCAACTCGCTGAAGTCCCCGATCGGCGGCGGGTCGAACAGGAACGTGCCGGCGCCGCGGCGATAGATTTGGATGAGGTACGCGCGTTGCGAGTAGGTGAAACCGGATGCCCGTTCCGCGTCGACCCCGACCGGCCCGTTACCGGCGGCCAGAGCGGCCGTCGCTGCGAGGTAGGCCTCGCGAGTGTCAATGACCTGGTGGTGCGATTCAGCCACGGGCTGCTCGGCGTGCTGACAACATGCTGACTCCTTCCCCAGCGGGAGGGAGTCCGGCGAGCATGCACAGCAGCTCGCCCCACCCCTCGACGTGGGCGGTGAGATTGTGATCCAGGGGTGTCCACGACGCACGCAGCTCAATCTGCGCACCATCTCCCTGTTTGGCGAGTGCGCCAAAGCCTGATGAGATTATTTTAGTCGCCGTTCCGGAGGCCGCGGTGTACCTGGCCTTGCGGGAGTCGAGGGCATCGACGAGCCACGCCCAGGTGACCTCGGCCAAAAACGGGTCGAGCCCGATCTCGACCTCGAGCGGAGCCTGCGCGAAACAGACGACGCGGAAGGCGCCATTCCAACCTTCCGGCTCCTCCGGGTCGTACAGCAGGATGAATCGGCCAGTTCCCAGCTCGGAGTCGCTTCCGTGCCTAACGGGCCGGATATTGGCGGCCAAGGCGATCGAATACGGGGCGAGTTGGGCGGGAGCGGCAATTTCGGTGACGACTAATTCGGCCCGGCTCGTCGCGCGACGAATCGCGGTCAACGCCGCGGCAAACTCCGCGGGAAGCGATTGATCTGTTTCGGGCACGTCTGCAGACTAGAGTTTTTTCTGGGTGTTGTCCGTGAGGCACGCCGATCAGTCGGAGGTGCACGTGCACGACCCACAACCCCCAAACGGGCGTCATGATCAAGCTCTGCGCGCGATTCTCGGCGTCACCGGCATCGTTATCGCCGGCTCCGCCGCGGCCATCGTCGGTGCAGCCGGTGTGCTTGCGGGGGTCATGGCGAAGACCATAGTCACACCGCCAGCAGTCCGGTCCGATGACACCCGGGTTGTCGCGGTCGACTTGCCTGGCGGCACGATCACACTGCAACGCCATCGCGATTCTGTCCTTCCGGGTGACTACAGCTTCTTCTTCAGCGCGGGCACCGGGCACGCCAGGGTCGGTGAGATCACCGCGCGCTCGGCTGCGACCGTCACCCGGCGCATCCTCAGCGTGGACTACGGCGATCTCGCCGCTGCCCGCCGCGGTCGATTCAGCGGTTGGCTTTACACCAACCCGGCCGATCTTGGTTTCGCCTGGGCTGAGGTCACCATTAGCACGCCCGTGGGGCCGGCCCCCGCCTGGCTCGTTCCAGCGGATGCCGCACTCCGTTCGACAGGGTGGGTGATCCAGGTACACGGCCGGGCCGTGCGCCGCGAGGAGGCTTTACGGGCCGTGCCGGTGTTTCGTGCGGCCGGGTACACCTCGTTGCTCGTCTCTTACCGAAACGACGGCGATGCCCCTGCCAGCACTGACCGGCGCTACGGCCTCGGCGACACCGAATGGCCTGACGTTGACGCCGCCGTCGCCTACGCCGCCGCACACGGGGCGACGAGCATCGTACTCATGGGCTGGTCGATGGGCGGTGCCGTGGTCTTGCAGACACTGACCCGCGGTCGACGCGCGGACCTGATCGTCGGCGTCGTGCTGGAATCGCCGGTCATCGACTGGCGAGATGTCGTTGCCGCGCAGGCCACGGATCGTCGGTTGCCGAGGCTGATCGCCCGCGGCGCCGTCGTTGTGCTGGGGGCGCGCTGGGCTCGGCGCATCACCGGGCAAGACGTGCCCATTGATTTTGCCAGGCTCGACTTTGTGGAACGGGCCCGCGACGTGCACCGGCCCGTTCTACTGCTGCACAGCGATGACGATGGTTTTGTGCCCCCCACCGGGTCGCGTCGCCTCGCCGACCGACGGCCCGACATAGTGACGTTCGTCGCTTTTACCGAAGCCAGGCACACGAAACTCTGGAACTATGACCCTGAGCGGTGGAACGTCGAGATCGCGGCCTGGCTGGCCCAGTTGCCCGCACCCTAGGCGGCGAGTCGATCCCGGAGCTGACGTTTGGCCCGGCCGAGCATGGCGCTCATACCGCGCAGGCGCAGCGGTGAGACGGCTTCGCTCAATCCGATGGACTGGGGATAGTCATCGGGCACGGCGAGTACCTGCTGGGCGGTCAGCCCGTCGAGCCCCTGGGCGAGGATCGAGGCAAACCCGCGCGTGGTCGGCGACTCGCGCGGGGCCGTCGCGTGCAAGTGGAACGCGCCATCGGCATCCAGGTCGACGAAGATGAAGACCGGCGATTGGCATTCGACGACGCGCTCGAGCAGGTCCGGGTGGTCCTGAAACTTTTGCGGAAGTTCCGGCAGGTCGTTGGCGAACTCGAGCAGCAGAAGCAGACGGTCTTTCTGCTCGAGGGCAAGAAAATCTTCCTGAATTTCCGCCAGCTGGGAGGGAAGGGCGTTCATCGGCGCGGTGCCGGCGCGGTACCGGGTTCGGTACCGACCGCAATGGGCACGGCGACGGCGTTGCCCCATTCGGTCCAGGACCCGTCGTAGTTGCGCACGTTGTCGAAGCCGAGCAGGTGGGTCAGCACGAACCAGGTGTGACTGGACCGCTCGCCGATGCGGCAGTACGCGATCACGTCGTCGCCGTCGGCCAGGCCAGCGTCGCCGCGATAGATCTCGTCCAGTTCGGTGCGCGTCTTGAACGTGGAGTCGGTGGCTGCGGCCCGCGCCCACGGCACCGACGCGGCGGAAGGAATGTGGCCGCCGCGGAGGGCGCCCTCCTCAGGGTAGGCGGGCATCGTCGTGCGGGCCCCGCTGTATTCTTCGTCGGAGCGTACATCGATGAGTGGGTTGCCGAAGTGGGCGAGAACGTCGTTCTTGAAGGCGCGAATGGGGGCGTCGTTGCGCGGGGTCTCCGGGTAGTCCGTGGGAGTGACGGGGGAGACGTCCGTTGTCAGTTCGCGCTCTTCGGCGAGCCACTTCGTGCGTCCGCCGTCCAGCAGGCGAACATCGTCGTGGCCGAACAGGGTGAAAACCCACAGGGCGTATGCGGCCCACCAATTGCTCTTGTCGCCGTAGATGACGACCGTGCTGTCGCGGGAGATGCCCTTGCTGCTCATGAGGGCGGCGAAGGCTGCGCCCTCGATGTAGTCGCGATTGACCTTGTCGTTGAGGTCGGTGTGCCAGTCGATTTTTACCGAGCCGGGGATGTGTCCCACTTCGTAGAGCAAGACGTCTTCGTCGGATTCGACCACGACCAGTCCCGCGTCGGTGCGATGTTCCGCCAGCCATTCGGTGGAAACCAACTTGGATGGGTGGGCGTAGGCGGCGAACTTTTCGGTCGGGTCGATCGGGGCAGACATGTAACCTCCACGTGGGCAGCGGATGCATACGGATTCGGGTTGACCGCGGATTAGGCTTATCTGTGCCCACCCCACAAATCTACGCGGTGCCGGCAGTCGACGCATTCGCAGCTCTACCCACGAGAACGGGCATTTCAGCATGGCACCAGAGGCCCATCAGAAGGCAAACCACGCAGTTCCCCAGTTGGCCGACCGTACCCCGAGCATCACGGGCCGGGAAATTGTGGCAGAACTGGTGCCGCCTCCCCAGTTCGAACACGCCTCGTTCGAGAACTACCGGCCCGATCATGACTACCCCTCCCAGGTCGAAGCCGTCGAAAAACTGCAGGAATTCGTTAACCCCCGGCCGGCCGGGTTCTTCTCCCGCCGCCGACAGGCCAAAGACGACCTGCCCGGCATTTACCTCGACGGTGGGTTCGGTGTCGGCAAGACGCACCTGCTCGCAGCGCTCTGGCATGCCGCGACCGGCCCGAAGTATTTCGGCACCTTCATCGAATACACCGCCCTCGTGGGCGCCCTCGGCTATCAGGAGACCATCAAGGAGCTGCGCAGCGCGAAGCTCATCTGCATTGACGAGTTCGAGCTCGACGATCCGGGCGACACCATGGTGATGACCCGGTTGCTCGGCGAACTCGTCGCTACCGGCACCCGCGTCGCCGCCACATCGAACACCCCGCCCAACTCGCTCGGCGAGGGCCGGTTCGCCGCGCAGGACTTTCTGCGCGAGATCTCGGCCATGAGCGCCAACTTCGAGACCCTGCGCATCGACGGCCTCGACTACCGTCGCCGCAATGTCACCGGTCAGGCCGTCGCGGTTGAGCCGGACGCGCGTGAGCACCTGGTCAACACGTTGCTGGAGCGTGGTTCCAAAATCACCGAGGATGACTTCGGTACCCTGATCCGTCACCTCGGCACGGTGCATCCGTCGAAATACGTCAAGGTCATTCGCGACGTGGATGTCATTGCGCTCCGCGGCGTTTTCCTGCTGACCGACCAGTCCGACGCCCTGCGTCTGGTCGCGTTCATTGATCGCGTCTACGACGCTGAGATTCCGATTGTCGCCAGTGGGCGTCCGCTGAATGAGGTGTTCGACGACGAGATGATGGCTGGCGGGTATCGCAAGAAGTACCAACGGTCACAGTCGCGCATGGTTGCCCTCACCACGGGAGAGTTGCCGCCGCACACCGACTGACCCCGAAATCTGGCGTTAACAATTCGCCAGCGCTCGTAACCGTCACGAAACACGTCGGAACGTTTGTTGTAACAGTCACCTCAGATACTTGACTCGTATCCGAGGTGACTCGCCTCGCGCTACGCCCTGCACATTTGAGACGCGTGAGGACAATTCAATGGAAACCGGAAGCATTGCATGGGGGCTGACCGCCACCGCGCTCGTGTTGTTCATGACCCCAGGTGTCGCCTTCTTCTATGGCGGACTGGTCAAGGCCAAGAGTGTCATCAGCATGATGATGATGAGCTTTGGCGCACTGGGCCTCATCAGCGTCCTGTGGATTCTGTACGGCTACAACATGAGTGCCGTGAACGGTCCCACCGAATTCGCCGGCAATCCGTTCTCCGATTTCGGTCTCGGCAATCTCGCCTCGGGAGAGACGGGCAGCGTCGATCTGCTCGGTGCCACCTACGGTGCCACTTTCGCCATCATCACCGTCGCTCTCATCAGCGGGGCCGTTGCCGACCGAGCGAAGTTCGGATCCTGGATGGTCTTCGCGGGTATCTGGGCGACCCTCGTCTACTTTCCGGTCGCAGCCTGGGTCTGGGGTGGCGGCTGGATCATGACGCTCGGTGAAACGTTGGGTCTCCCCGGCGTCATCGACTATGCCGGTGGTACCGCGGTGCATATCAATGCCGGTGCTGCAGCTCTTGCCCTCGCCCTGGTCCTCGGCAAGCGTGTTGGGTTCCAGAAGGGCATCACCAAACCGCACAACGTACCGCTCGTGCTCATTGGCGCCTCGATTCTCTGGTTCGGCTGGTTTGGTTTCAACGCCGGCGCTGAATGGCTCAATGGCCTTGCCAACGTCGGCATCATTGTGATTAATACCCTCGGCGCCACGGCAGCGGCCATCCTGGCCTGGATGCTCGTCGAAAAGTTCAAGGACGGCAAAGCCACCTCGGTCGGTGCCGCATCCGGCGCTGTTGCCGGGCTCGTCGCCATCACGCCGGCCTGCGCCAATTTGGAACCGGGCTGGGCGCTCCTGCTCGGCGGGCTCTCCGGTGCCGTGTGCGCCCTCGCCGTTGAACTCAAGTTCAAGCTCGGCTTTGACGACTCGCTCGACGTCGTCGGAATCCACCTGGTCGGTGGCATCATCGGCACGCTTTACCTCGGCTTCTTCGCCATCGACACCGGACTCTTCACCGGCGGCGGCCTCGGTCAGCTCGCCGTGCAGGCCATTGCAGGCTTTTCAGTTCTGGTCTATTCCTTCATCGTTGCGTACCTGCTCGGCCGTGGGATCGAGAAGACCCTCGGCTTTCGCATCAAGAATGAAGACGAACTGGCCGGAATCGACACGAGCGTGCACGGCGAAGAGGGCTACGCCCTTGAGCGTGTCTAGCTTCTGACTTGGTAGGTCTGGCCTGTCTGGGGACTCAGCCGCGAACGCAGGTTCCGGATGATACCGGGGAGCTCAGGCCGGGCGCCTGGCTGATAACCGGCTGCACCTCTTCGAGTGCGAGGGCATAGCCGACGTTCTCGGTGTTGGACGCCTTCGCAAAGATAACGCCGACCACCAGGCCGGATTCGCTCAGGAGCGGTCCGCCCGATTCGCCCTGCTGCACGTCAGACGCCACGGTATACACCTGGCGAGGCGTCGGGTCCTGACCGTAAATGTCGGCGACGCTGATGGTGCCGATCGAGATGACCTGCGCCGGGTCGGAAACATACGGCCCTCCGAATGGATACCCGTCGGCGGCCGCGCCGCTGCCCGCTGGGAGATTTGCGCCGACGGTCAGCGGTACAGCACCGAGGCCGGGCACCGAAATGATGGCAAGGTCGTCGATCGGGTCAAAGTACACGATTTCGCCGGCCATCGTTTCGCCCGCCGGCGTTTCCACGACGGGCTGGCCGACTCCGGCGACGACGTGCGCGTTCGTGATGACACGGCCGTCGGATACGACGAAGCCGCTGCCGGACTGGCTCTGCCCGCAGGCGTAGGCCGTTCCGGTGATGCGCACGACCGACTGCGCCGCCACGGCTAGTGCCGGGCTGCTCGTGTCGGCTTCGGCGGCATCCGGTGTCGGTCCGGTGAATGCGTCGACGATGCGGGGAAGGCCCTGCTGCACTGCCACGGAACGCAGCTCGGCCATGAGCGCCTTGACCGGGTCGGGCGTGAGCGAGTCAATTCCCGAGACGACGGTAGAAGAGGCGATGGCGGGGGATAGGAACGGGATGCCCAGGGCGCCGATGCTGAATGCAACCATGGACGCAACGAGGGCCGAGGCGATGGCGGCAAACGCTGATCCCAACAGGCGGTTAAGGGTGCCGAGCGGGGAACGCCGTTTCTGGCTCCCGACCATTCCACCCACCGACACACCGAGCGAATGGCCGATGAGTACGAGCAGAATCGCCACAGCGATCGTAGCCGGAGTGCGCCATTCGGCCGCCGGCACCCAGGCGCCCACGAGGGGCACTACGAAGAAGGCTGCGATCCCGCCAAGCACTGCTCCGACGATGCCGGTGAGGCTGCGCAGCAATCCGCTGCGGTAACCATTTACGAGGGCAACAAACAGGATAAGGATCAGAAAGAGGTCGAGAACGGTCGAGCCCGGCATCCGTCTCCTCGTCTGTAGTTCGTGTGGCGTAGCGCGATGATTTCGTCTTCTTTATGTTTACACAGGCCGCCTCCGCGATTGCTGAGCGGAACCGCCTCTCCATCTGCATTCCCGGGCGATCAACAGGCGCAGGGTCTGCTCAGCGAGTACCGTGAGGCAGAACGAGAGGGTGGACATACATGGCGAACGCCGAAGCCCATCCCATTTCGGCGATCGCACCACCCCTCGCCGGACGGGCCGCGGCGAGCCAGCGCTGGTCGCACCTGGTGTTTCTGCACTGGCGAGTGGATGCTGCTCTGGTTGCCGGGCTGCTGCCGAAAGGGCTCGTACCCGACGAACACGACGGGTCGAGCTGGGTCGGCCTGATTCCATTTGTGCTCGATCGCGCGACCATTCTCGGGAGCCCTCCGATTCCGTACTTCGGCACCTTCGTCGAAGTGAATGTGCGCCTCTATGCAGTCGACTCCGAGGGCCGTCGCGGTGTCGTGTTTGTGTCGCTGGAGGCCGGTCGCCTCGCGGCCGTGCTGGCCGCCCGCGCCCTGTTCTCGTTGCCCTACGTCTGGTCGCGCACCCGTCTGACGGTCGATTCCGGCCAGTACCGATACAACTCGACGCGACACGGTAACCGCACCACACGCACAGAGATCGTGGTCCGACCCGGTTCAATCGCCGTCGTTGATGATCCGTTGTCAGATTTTCTCACCGCACGATGGGCGTTGTTCACGAGCATCCGTGGTCGGACCGTGCATTTGCGCAACCACCACGAGCCGTGGCCATTGTTCAAAGCCGAGCTGGTCAGACTCGATGACACCCTGTTGGCCGTGGCCGGTTTCTCCGGCCTCGCCGATCGCGCACCCGATTCTGTGCTCTATTCGCCCGGCGTCACGACCTGGTTCGGCCGGGGAAACTGACGACGCCAACACTCAGAAAGATCTGAAAAAATGTTGATCACAGACGAATGCACAAAAGGAGTAGTAAACCATGGGTTTTCTTGACTTTCTGCTGGGCCGCAAGGAGCAATCCCCCACAGACGATCGGTCACACCGGCCGACCAGCGCCCCCGCGCGCAGCGAGGATGAGATCGCGGTCGAGCGGTACCAGTACCTGCTGCGCACAGCTCCACCCGAAACCATCGAAGCGGTGCATACCGAGGCGTTCTCGAAGCTGACCGACGAGCAACGCGACATTCTCTTTCGCCAACTCACCGAGAACGTCGAACCCAGCGAGCGCCCAGCGGACGCCGCACCGGCCACGCTCGCCCAGGCCGCGACCCGGGCCGAACTGCGTCAGCCCGGCACGTTGAACCGTTCGTTCGGTAACCAGAACGGGATGGGCTTCGGCGGCATGATGGGCAGCTCACTGCTCGGTACCGTAGCCGGATTCGTCATTGGTTCGGCACTGGTGAGCGCCTTTATGCCGATGGACGGCGGCGGCACGGATGCCAGCGCGGACGCGAACACCGAAACCAACGCCGACCCCGCAAGTGATGCGGGTGGCGACGCCGGCGGAGATTTCGGTGGCGGCGACTTCGGTGGAGATTTCGGCTTCTGAGCCCGTCAGCTGCCGAGCCCGTCAGCTGCCGAGCCCGTCAGCTGCCGAGCCCGTTAGCGGATAGCGGCTATGGCCTCGCCGATCGGCACATCGCCATCGGTGAATTCGATGAACGCGCCGACGGTGTTTTCGTTGGCCAGCACGGCCGCGGCGACGAGCGCCACGTTCTCCCGTGAGGTGTCACCACTCGCATCGGAGCCCACGTTGATGGAGCCCGTCGCGGTGTTCAGGGTCAAGGTGCTCGGTCCGAGAATGGTCCAGTTCAGCGACGTGGCCCGCAGATAGTCGTCGGCGGCCGCCTTGGCCTCGTAATAGGCGAACATGCCGTCGTCGGGGGAGGCGCCATGGTCGGCACGTGACCCCTGGTACGACACCATCACGTAGCGGTCGACACCGGCTTGGGCGGCCGCGTCCATTGAGCGGATGGCCGCGTCCCGGTCCACCGCGTAGGTGCGCTCTGCGCTTCCTCCGCCGGCGCCGGCGGACCAGACCACCGCATCGTGCCCGGCAAGGGCGGCGGCCATCTCGTCTGCGGAGAGGTGCTCGACATCCGCTACGAGCGGCGCTGCGCCGGTCGCCGTGACGTCTTCGGCGTGTTCGGGGTTGCGGATGAGCGAGGAGACCTCGTGTCCCGCAGTCGTGAGCAAACGGGCCAGGTGGAGGGCAACTTTTCCGTGTCCGCCGATTATCGCAATTTTTGTCATGTGTTTAGCCTGTCACGATTGACTGAAAGCGAGTCTTAGATTTGAACAAAGCCGAGCAGTCGCGCGCTTAGCGCCACGCAGACCAGTTGCACGGCGATGAAAACGGTCACCCAGAAAATACCAGGAATGTGGGTGAGCCTCGCCAACTGATCGGCGTCCGACGAGGAGCCGGACCGGCGCGACCGGGACTGCTGCAGTTCGAGGGACGTGCGCAGCGAACCAAAAAGGAGAACCAGGGTGACGAGCAATGCAAAGACACCCTGAACCTGGGGCGACCCAAACCAGGAGACACCGAACACCACGGTGCCGGTGACGGCAACCGACCAGAGCCCGAACCAGTTGCGAATCTGCACGAGCAGCAATGCCAGCAGCAGGAGAAGTACCCACAAGAGGCCCACGTCGTAGCCCCGACCAAGCAACCAGGCCGCGCCGAGGCCGAGCAGCGCGGCGGCCGGGTAGCCGGCCAGCAGGGTGAAAATCATGCCGGGGCCAGTCGGGCGTCCGCGACTCACGGTGAGCCCGGAAGTGTCCGAATGCAGGCGGATGCCGCCCAGCCGCCGACCGCTCAGCACGGCCACGACACCGTGCCCGCCTTCGTGCACGATCGTGATGCCGTGGCGGGCGAGGCGCCACAGCGGGGGGAAGAGCACGATCAGAGCGGCTGCTGTCACGGTCAGCCAGGCGGTCAGCGGCTCCAGTGCGGGATGCGGTGTCGTCATGCGTTGCCAGATGTCGAGAAGCACGTCCATGTCTCTCAGACTAGGTTGCCCCGGCCGCGAGAGGTGATCAGCCTCAACGTTGCCGAGCAGGGGGCTGTGGATGATCTGGGCGCGATTAACGTCAGGGCTCAGATCCTCACGCCGCAGCCCTGCGGACTTCTCCCCATGAGGAGCCGCCTCGTACTAAACCAAAACACCCTCCCGGTCATCGACCAGCGATGGTTCTGGGGCTTGTGGATTCAACATGATTATGTCCGATCCCCGCCTTCTCAAAAGGTCACCCCTCAACGAACGGGGTGTCTCATCTCAGCCTGACAGAGAGGGAGAACATGCGATTGGGTCCAATCACTTGACGTGGTCGCCAGGCAGAGGTCACATTGTCGCCGAGTTTCAACGTGCACGGGTTACTGGTTCGAGCCCAGTGATAGCCGCCCCATGAGTGATTGGCACACGCCGCTGTGGCGCCGAACACCAAACTGAGAAGAGCCGCAATGACGGCTGGTTGAGTCCACGGACGTGGTGTACAACGAGCCCGTTGTTGAGCGTGGTGTCGTGAACTGTCAGTGAGTCTTGGAGACGGCGCTCGGCAACGAGAAGCGGGTGTGGTCCGGGCTCTCGCCCCGACCACACCCGCTGACCGTCTTCTAGGTCAGAAGCCGCTGACGTTGAGCCGTCCGCCGGTGAGCGTCTTGCCGCTGAGGGAGGCCGTCGGGACGACCGAGCTCAGGATCGCGCTCTTGATCTGCGCCGCTGTCGCACCGGGGTGCGTGGAGGCGTAGAGGGCGGCCGCGCCCGTGACGTGTGGCGTGGCCATTGAGGTGCCGTTGTAGGACGAGTAGGTGTTGAAGGCGGTCGTCGACCAGACACCGACTCCGGGGGCGCCGAGGTCGACGGTCGTGGCGCCGTACTGGCTGAAGGACGCCAGCGCCCCATTGCGGTCGATGGCGGCGACTGCGATGACGTTGGCGACGTCGTAGTTGGACGGGTAGGACGCCGTCGTGTCGTTGTTCGTGCCGCTGTTGCCGGCGGCCGCGACGAACAGGATGTTCGCGGCGTTGGCGCGCGTGATGGCGTCGAGCAGGGTCTGGGAGAAGGCGCCGCCGCCCCAGCTGTTGTTGGTCGCCACGATGTTCAGGCCGTGGCGGGTCTTGAGGTCGGTGAAGTAGTCGACCGACTTGACCGCGTCGGCCAGGGATCCGCCCTGGCGGCCGAGGAACTTGCCGCTGATCAGGGTCACGTCCCAGTTCATGCCGGCTACGCCTTGCCCGTTGTTGGCCTTGGCGCCGATGGTCCCGGACACGTGCGTGCCGTGGTTGTCGAGCGAGCCTCTGGAGCCACCGTCATAGATGGTGTTGTTGCTGTTGGCGAAGTCCCAGCCGTTGACGTCGTCGACGTAGCCGTTGCCGTCGTTGTCCACGCCGTCAGCTGCGGTCTCGTAGGGGTTGGTCCAGACCTGCCCGGAGAGCTCGGGGTGGGTGTACTGGATGCCCTCGTCGATGATCCCGACGTAGACGCTCTTCGACCCCGTGTGGCCGGCGGTCCAGGCCTCGGCGGCCTGGCTGCCGTAGGCGTTGGCGGGGGTCGAGGCGTCGCCGTACATGCCCCAGAGGTCCTGGGAGGTATTGGTGCTGGTGAAGATGGGGTCGGTGGCGGTGGCCTGGTGGGTCAGGACGTAGTTCGGCTCGGCGTAGGCGACGGCGGGGTCGCTGCGCAGTTGTGCGATCGCCTGGTTCAGGTTCTTACCCTGTGGCAGGCGGACGAGCTCGACCTCGGTGCGGTCGGCGGCAGCGGCGACGATCCGCTCGGCGAAGTGGGCCGAAGCGTGCCCGCGGGCACGCTCGCGCTGGTCGGCGGAGGCGCCGGCCACGTAGCCGACGACGAGCTCGTCGGGGACTGCGGCCGCAGCGGTACCGTTGGCTTGCGGGGCGGGAGCGGCCGAAGCGGGCGTGCTCAGGGCCAGTCCGGTCATGCCGATCAGGATCGCCGACGAGGCAGCCGCTGCGGTGAAGAGCTTGAGACGCATCTGTTCCGAAAATCGTTTTAGCATGAAAAATCCTTTTCCTTGTGGGTAGTGGATTGCCAAGTAGTCACCAATGACTTTGCCCATATTGAACGTTCAACACAGGTGCAATGAAAGGTATGACTTGCCGCAGATGATCACACGTCGGCTCATTGGGGGACTGCGCTTCGCGGGCTGCTGTGATACAGCCCAATGTTCAGCCTTCGGGGTCAGTGGCACCGCCCTCTGCTTCCTGCCGCGCCTCCACGCGATGCCCGAGCCCAGCCTCGCCGTCCTATCCGCCCTGGGCAGCGCGCCACCCAGATACGACTTCCCCGACCCGGTGAACCCTTGGAAGACGACCTTCTGCTGCCGGCCCACGAAGGGCAGGTGCCGAGCAGGGCCAGGAGCTGCCGGTTCAGGGTCGCACTCGTCGAGCAAGTCGATGCTGTGCGTCTCGTCCTGGGCGTCGATCGCCTCGAGTAGCTCGCCGGCGTTCATCTAACTGGACACCCTCTGTTGCGCGTGATTCGCGGTCCCATAGACCGAACCGGCCGCTGATCAGGTCGTGTCGCCCGTGCTATTTTGTGGATCGCGTCCAAGGGCTCACGCTTTCCAGCTGGACGTTGACGACGCTGGGGCCAGCGAGGAGAGTGCCAACAGCGGTGAAGTCCTGCTGAGGAAGGATGCTGTCGGTCGGATCAATGCCGTTGAACTGTCGTACGCTGACCCGCCCCGAGTTCGTGGACGAGAAAACTTCCGGTTGCTCAGCGCCCGCGTACAAATAGGCGTCGTAGCCTCCGGTGTCCGGCAGAGCCGGAAGCGCCGAAATCGGCGCCACGGTAATGGACCAGTCACCCGCACCGGCCTCGACGCCTATCCAGCCCGCCGGGCCAACGGTGGGGTCCAAGCCATAGGCCACGCTGGCGGAATCGCCCTGGTAGTCCGCCGTTCCGGCCTCCTGGAAGGTGCCGTCCTCCCCATAAACCTGCGCATAGGAGTCCTCATTAGCCCAGTGGCCGGGCGCCCACGTGATCGTGTAAAAGCCAGATTTAGCACCGTCGGGAAAGACAATTTCATCAGCACCGTTACCGGTGACCGTGAAAGCCTCGAACGTTCCGAATGTCTCGTCCGCCCACGCCTGAGCAGATTCCTGCTCAGTGGGTTCATTCGTCTGGGAGGGAGTTGAAGAGGCTGACGCTGATGAGTTAGGTGCGACGGGTTGCTCTGCCTGGCAGCCGGACAAGACAACAGCCGCGGTCGCTGCGGCCAATACGAATGTCACACGTTTCATAGGATCCCCCTGGTATTTTTTCGTCGCCTTCTCCGCGTTGAGATGACGTCGTCGGCTGCCTTAGCGGCCCACTGCTTAAGTTTGAGTTTTGCACTGCCCCAGCTCGTTGGACAATTCGACAGGTGCGGTCGCGTGTGCGAGAACTCTGCCTGGGCTTGGCTCTGATGCAGGCTCTTCAACGTGCGCCGTGAGCTTGGGCCGCGTTTCGGACGGACAGGGGGGCCCGCGAGAGGAACACTCTGCGGGACGAGGGGCGTTTCCGGGGTGGTGATTTCTCTCCCTCGGACTCGAGCTCAGAGGTAGGAGGTGATTTTTTACCCGATAAGCGAAAGCGAAAAGACGCACAAAACAAGGTTCAGTATGCTTCGTGTTTTTTCAGCGCTTTTTCAGGCCCATTTTCGCGGTCGAAAAGCGGCATCCGGGCAAGAAAAAACCCCCGCTGACCGGGGGTTTTTTTCTGTGGGCGATGCGGGACTTGAACCCACGACCTCTTCCGTGTGAAGGAAGCGCGCTACCAGCTGCGCCAATCGCCCAATTCTTCTCGCACGAAAAGCGAAGCTTGTCTTGCGGCTTTTGATACTAGCCCAGACCGGCGCGTCGGCGCACATCGACACCGCTTACCGGTGTGGCGCGCGCTGCATACCGACCGACGCAACACGCCGTAAACGGCTCGGTTTGGTTTCCGTCTCGCTATTCGGCTAGAGTCTCCAAGTACGCAGAAATGCGGACAGTTGCGGATGTGGCGCAGTGGTAGCGCATCACCTTGCCAAGGTGAGGGTCGCGAGTTCGAATCTCGTCATCCGCTCGAATGAACTGGAATCGGTCGAAAGACCGGTTCCAATTCGTTTGGTATGAACCCATATGGTGGATTGGCCGAGAGGCGAGGCAGCGGCCTGCAAAGCCGTTAACACGGGTTCGAATCCCGTATCCACCTCCATTCTTTGTGCACGTCCTGAAGAATAGATAGCTCCCAGAACCTTGGGCGATTGGCGCAGCGGTAGCGCGCTTCCCTGACACGGAAGAGGTCACTGGTTCGATCCCAGTATCGCCCACAAAGCATGTCCAGCTGAACGAGAACCCCGGTCTTCCGGGGTTTTTTTCTGCCCAGAAGCCTCGGCGCGCTATTTCTGCTACCGAATTACCCGTACGATTTTCGGCAGGGTAAACGTCTGAGCGAATTTCGGCGTGCCCAGGTAGCGGGCTACCAGCGCGTGAGTGCCGACCTTGAGCGACGTGTACGTGAACGTGGCTGAACCGTTGCGCAGCGCCACCTTGCTGCCGACCTTCGTTGTCAGGTCGTAGAACTGCACGAAACCGGTTACCACGGCGGTGCCGGAGCGCGGAGCGAATTTCGCCACAGCCGTGACGGCGGTGCCGACACTGACCTCACCTCTCGGCGACACGGTCAGCGTTCCGGCGACCTTGGCGGCAGCGGCGGTCTTCGCCAGAACCGTGACCGTCACCACTGGCGACGTCGACGAATCGTAGAACACGGCGAAACTTTCGGCGGTGATGCGGTGCACGCCCACCGACAAGCTCGCCGTGGTGATGGTGGAGTGCCAGTCCCCGAATACCTGATCTCCGACCAGCGGTCGGCCATTGTCATAGAAGGTGATCTCCTCGCCGGAACGATCACCGTTTAGGGCTCGTCCCTGACTGTCCGTGACGTTTGCGGTGAAGGTGATGCGCTGCCCGGCCGTGATGGTTCCGGACGGCTTCGCGGTCAGGGTCGTCTTCGTATCGGGTCCGGTCGGCACGAAGTAGTCGAAGGTTTTCGAGGCCGGAGCAAAATTTCTATCCCCGAGGTAGTCCACTCGAAACTGGCGCGTACCGGCCTTGCTCGGCTGCGCGCCGGAGTAGAACCCTGAGCCGGGTCCGAACCCGGCGTTCTCGTCGAAGGGAAACAGCACTGGCGTGTCGGTGGGGTTGCCCGGCTCTAGCGAGACGACCCGAACGGTTCCCGTCGGGGAGGCAGTGGCGGGGGCGACCGGCGTGATTTCGCCATAGACGGATGCGTGGCCACCGGCGAAGTAGATGTCGTAGGCGCCGGCCACGATAGTGACCGTGCCCCGCCCCGTGGAAAGCGCCGGGGCATCCGTTGCCGCCGATGCTGCCGGCGCCACAATGAGTGCACCGAGCACAGCCGAGATCACCAGTGCGGGCAGGTGACAGAAGTGGTTGGCGCCAGCGCGGATAGGGGAGTGGTTCGGTTCAGGTGTCATGTCTGGCTTCTTTACGTCCGGTGGTGCTTGGGCCCCCCAAATTACGGACAAAGTACTCCCAAAACCGCGCGAAGAGTAGTGCGCAGGGGTCATACGGTGGGCTCGCGATCGGTTGGCCGACGAATAGCGCTGTACGCGCCGCTAAAGTTGACGGGTAGGCAAACAACAGGGAGTTATACACGTGGCTGACGGCTTTGCGCTTTTCACCGACCGATCCATTGTCGCAATGCGCGTCAATGGTGAGTTGAAAGATCTGGCGGCCGCAGTGTTGCCGACGGATGCTGTCGAACCGGTCAGCATAAATTCTCCCGACGGCCTCAGCATCCTGCGCCACTCAGCCGCCCACGTTCTGGCCCAAGCGGTGCAGACGGTGAACCCGACCGCCAAGCTCGGCATCGGGCCGCCCATCACCGATGGTTTTTATTACGACTTCGACGTCGACGTGTCGTTCACCCCCGATGACGTGAAGTCGCTCGAAAAGGCGATGGATCGCATCATTCGTCAGGGCCAACGTTTTGTGCGCCGCGTCGTGACCGATGACGAGGCCCGTGCTGAACTGGCCGCCGAACCGTACAAGCTCGAACTCATCGGGCTGAAGGGCGGCTCCACCACCGAAGACAACGAGTCGGTCGAGGTCGGCGGCGCCGAACTCACCATCTACGACAACGTCGACCCGAAGACGGGGGAGACTCTCTGGAAAGATCTCTGCCGCGGCCCGCACCTGCCCAACACCCGCATGATCGGCAACGGCTACTCGCTCACCCGCCTGGCTGCCGCGTACTGGCGCGGCTCCGAGAAGAACCCGCAGCTGCAGCGCATCTATGGCACCGCCTGGCCCACCAAGGACGAACTGCGCGCCTACCAAACCCGCCAGGAAGAGGCCGCCAAGCGCGATCATCGCAAGCTCGGCGCCGAACTCGACCTGTTCAGCTTTCCCGAGGAGATCGGTTCCGGCCTGGCCGTGTTCCACCCCAAGGGCGGCATCATTCGGCAGGAGATGGAGAGCTACTCACGCAAGCGCCACGTTGAAGCCGGCTACGACTTCGTCTACTCGCCGCACATCACCAAGTCAACCCTGTTCGAAACCTCGGGCCACCTCGACTGGTACCGCGAAGGCATGTTCCCTCCGATGCACCTCGACGAGGAACGTGACGAGACCGGCCATGTCACCCGCCAAGGCGTCGACTACTACCTCAAGCCGATGAACTGCCCGTTCCACAACCTCATCTTCAAGTCGAGCGGCCGCAGCTACCGCGACCTGCCGATGCGCCTGTTCGAATTCGGCTCGGTCTACCGCTACGAAAAGTCCGGCGTGCTCAACGGCCTCACCCGGGTGCGCGGCATGACCCAGGACGACGCCCACATCTACACGACCAAGGAAGGCATGAAAGAGGAGCTCACCAGCACCCTCAATTTCGTGCTGCAGCTGCTCGCCGACTACGGCCTCGAGGACTACTACCTCGAACTGTCCACGAAAGACCCGAAAAAGTTCGTCGGCAGCGACGACGCCTGGGACGAAGCCACCGAGACGCTCCGTGAGGTCGCCGAGGCATCCGGTCTCGATTTGGTCGCCGACCCGGGCGGAGCAGCGTTCTACGGTCCCAAGATCTCGGTTCAGGCCCGAGACGCCATCGGGCGCACCTGGCAGATGTCGACCATTCAGCTCGACTTCAACCTGCCAGAACGGTTCGACCTCGAATACACCGCGAACGACGGCAGCCGCCAGCGCCCGGTCATGATCCACCGCGCCCTGTTCGGCTCGATCGAGCGCTTCTTCGCGGTGCTCACCGAGCACTACGCCGGGGCGTTCCCGGTCTGGCTGGCCCCGGTGCAGGTTGTCGGCATCCCCGTCTCCGAGCAGTACGGCCCGTACCTCGATGACGTGATCGCCACCCTGAAGAAGGGCGGAGTGCGCGCTGAGGTCGACCATTCCGACGACCGCATGCAGAAGAAGATCCGCACCCACACCAAGGCGAAGGTGCCATACCAGCTCATCGTCGGCGAAGACGACCAGGCCAACGGCGCGGTGAGCTTTCGCTTCCGCGACGGTACGCAGCAAAATGGAGTGCCGATCAATGAGGCCGTGCGTCTCATCGTGGAATCGATCGAGACCCGCGCCCAGATCACCACGAGCCCGGTCGCGTCCGAAGTACAGGCCTAGCATGACGGGAATTCCGGCCGATCGGCTAAGTGGCTCCGACGCTGTCGACGCGGGTGCGACCGAAACCGCAGCCGAGTTCGCTACGGTTCCGGATGCCTTCCAACGGCTCTGGACGCCGCATCGGATGGTCTACATCCAGGACGGACAGCAGCCGCACGCCGATGACTGCCCGTTCTGCATCGCGCCCACACTGGACGACGAGAAGGCACTGATCGTGGCGCGCGGCACCCACGCCTACGTTCTCCTCAACCTGTTTCCGTACAACAGCGGCCACGTACTCGTCTGCCCGTATCGGCACGTCGCCACCTACGACCAGGCCACACCGGAGGAGATCGCCGAGATCGGCGAGCTCACTCAGATCGCGATGCGGGTGCTCACCGAGGTGTCGAACTGTGACGGATTCAACATCGGTATGAATCAGGGGCGCATCGCCGGGGCCGGCATTGCCGAGCACCTGCACCAGCACATCGTGCCCCGCTGGGCACTCGATTCGAATTTCTTCCCCATTATTGCCGGCACCAAGGCCATTCCGCGTCTGCTCGGCGATGTGCGTCGCGAGATTGCCGCGGGCTGGCCCGGAGCCACGCCCGCGGCTGCAGCCGCCCTCTAGCCTCTCCTTCGACCGGGCAGCGTGCTGGTGCCCGGTCGCTTCCCTAAGACCCCTCCGACCAGACCACCACCGTGCAAGGAATAGGATCGTAGTTATGACTGAATCAACCTCCGCCGAGCAGTTCGGCTCGAGCCGCGTCAAGCGTGGACTCGCCGAAATGCTCAAGGGCGGCGTCATCATGGACGTCGTCACCGCTGCCCAGGCTCGTATTGCTGAAGACGCCGGCGCTGTCGCCGTCATGGCTCTCGAACGCGTTCCCGCCGACATCCGTTCGCAGGGGGGCGTGGCCCGCATGAGCGACCCCGACCTCATCGACAGCATCATCGCCGAGGTCAACATTCCGGTCATGGCGAAGGCCCGCATCGGCCACTTCGTCGAAGCCCAAATTCTCGAGGTGCTCGGCGTCGACTACATCGACGAGTCCGAGGTACTCAGCCCGGCCGACTACCTGAACCACATCGACAAATGGAACTTCACCATTCCCTTCGTCTGCGGCGCCACCAACCTCGGTGAGGCGCTCCGCCGCATCACCGAGGGTGCCGCGATGATTCGCTCCAAGGGCGAGGCCGGAACCGGCGACGTCTCCGAAGCCACCAAGCACATCCGCACGATCAACGGCGAGATCAAGCGTCTCACCTCGATGAGCCGCGACGAACTGTACGTGGCCGCCAAGGAACTGCAGGCGCCCTACGAGCTCGTCGCCGAGATCGCCTCGACCGGCAAGCTGCCCGTCGTGCTGTTCACGGCCGGGGGCGTGGCCACGCCGGCCGACGCTGCCATGATGATGCAGCTCGGTGCTGACGGGGTGTTCGTCGGCTCCGGCATCTTCAAGGCTGGCAACCCCGAGCAGCGCGCTGCGGCCATCGTCAAGGCCGTCACGTTCTACGATGACGCCAAGGTCATCGCGGATGTCTCGCGTGGCCTCGGTGAGGCCATGGTCGGTATTAACGTGTCCGATATCCCCGCGCCGCACCGCCTCGCCAGCCGCGGCTGGTAGCCGGGCCGTTCGTGGCGATTCTCTCCGTGGGTACCGGGCCGGCTGAAACCGCTGTACCGCCAGGGCTGCGGGTCGGGGTGCTCGCACTTCAAGGGGATTTTCGCGAACACGCGCAGGTGTTGCGTGAACTCGGAGCGAACGTCGACCTGGTGCGCCGCCCGGAAGAACTCGACCAAATCGATGGTCTGGTCATTCCGGGCGGCGAATCGAGCGTCATGGACAAGCTGGCCCGCACGTTCGGCCTCGCCGAGCCGTTGCGGGCTGCTATCCGGGGCGGACTGCCGGTTTACGGCACCTGCGCCGGCCTGATCATGCTCGCCGACACGATTCTCGACGGTATGAACGGGCAGCAGAGTCTCGGCGGACTCGACATCGCGGTGCGCCGCAACGCTTTCGGCCCGCAGACGGCCTCTTTCGAAACCGACCTCGACATTCCAGCGCTCGGGGTGAAGCCGGTTCACGCCGTGTTCATTCGGGCTCCGGTCGTGGAGACCGTCGGTCCGCGGGCCACCGCGCTGGCCACCCTCGACGACGGGCGCTGCGTCGCCGTGCAGCAGGGCAACCTGCTCGGAACTTCTTTTCATCCGGAAATCACCGGAGAATATCGTTTTCACCAGTATTTTCTACAGAAACTGGTCGCCGCCGCCCGGTGAGTAGTCGGCTCAATTGTGCCGGGCGCGAGAGTGTGGCTAGGGTTCAGACATGACTCAGACAACCGGTGGTCAACGATGACCCGTTATGTAGCACTACTCCGTGGCATCAACGTCAACGGCATCACCATAGCAATGGCTGATCTTGCCGATACCTTCCACGACCTCGGTTACACCGACGTCAAAACGGTACTGGCGAGCGGCAATGTGATCTTCAGCATCGACAGTCCGCTCGTTGATAAAGCGGATGCCGCCGCCCTCAAGGCCCGCATCGAGGGGGCTCTGACCGCTCGGTTTGAATACGAGGCGTGGATCGTGCTCGTCGACGCTGAATCCCTCGACCGGATCGTTCGCGCGTACCCCTTCGACACGGACCGCGACGGCTGGCATCCGTATGTGATGTTCTCCTCCGACCCTGGACACCTCAGCGAGCTCGCCGGACACCGCAAAGAACTTGAGGCCGCCGAGGAACGCATCGAACTCGGCCACGGCGTGCTGTACTGGGAGGTTCGCAAGTCGGTCGGTATCAAAAGTGCTTTCAGCAAAAAGAGTGCCAAGCTTAAGTACCGCGACACGACGACCACCCGGAACCTGCACACCCTGCACAAGCTGCTGGAACTCACACCGGGATAGACTGGTTCGGCACCTACGCGTGCACCGACCACGCACTGCCACCGGCCGCAGCGTAACGGCCAATTGGCCACGGGCCGCCGGTACCTGCTGCACCACAGTGAACGATCGAGCACAACAACGGGAGATGTATGTCCGGGCATTCCAAATGGGCCACCACCAAGCACCAGAAAGCGGTCACCGACTCGAGGCGGGCCAAGGCGTTCGCCAAGCTCATCAAGAACATCGAGGTCGCGGCCCGACTGGGTGGCGCTGACCTCTCGGGTAACCCGACGTTGGTCGACGCCATTCAGAAGGCCAAGAAGACCTCGGTACCCAACGACAACATCGACCGCGCGGTCAAACGCGGCGCTGGACTGTCTGGCGAGCAGGTCGACTACACGACCATCATGTACGAGGGCTACGCCACGCACGGTGTCGCGATCATGATCGAGTGCCTCACCGACAATAAAAACCGCGCCGCGGCCGAGGTGCGCACCGCGATGGCCCGCAACGGCGGAGCCATGGCCGATCCGGGCAGCGTCGCCTACAACTTTCACCGCAAGGGCGTCGTTGTGGTCAAGCACCTGCCGACGCTGACCGAAGACGACATCATGCTTGCCGTTCTCGATGCCGGCGCCGAAGAGGTCATAGACGAGGGTGAGACCTTCGAGATTCACTCGAATGTGAGCGACCTCGTCGCCACCCGTACCGCGCTGCAAGCCGCCGGAATCGACTATGAGTCGGCGGACATTGCGTTCATTCCCTCGCTCAAGATCGAGGTCGACGCAGAAACTGCCCGTAAGGTGTTTCACCTGATCGACGCAATGGAAGACCTCGACGACGTGCAGAACGTGTACTCCAACTACGACCTGTCGGCCGAAGTACAGGCCGCACTCGCGAGCGAGTCCGAGTAATTCGATGGCGGTGCGGGTTCTCGGCATCGACCCGGGCCTCACCCGTTGCGGTGTGGGCGTGGTCGACGTTGAGGGTAACCGCTCGGCTCGCCTGGTGGACGTGACCGTGCTGCGCAGCGCACCCGACCTGCCCCTCGAACGGCGGCTGCTGCTTCTGGCCGAGGGTCTGGAAGACATGCTCGACCGCCATCGACCGCAGTTCATTGCCATTGAACGCGTCTTCGCCCAGCACAACGTGCGCACCGTCATGGGCACGGCGCAGATCAGCGGGGTCGCCCTGCTGCTCGCCGCGAAGCGCGGCCTGCCGGTGACGCTGCACACCCCGAGCGAAGTGAAGGCAGCCATCACCGGCTACGGTGCCGCCGACAAAAAACAGGTCGGCACAATGGTCGCCCGCATCCTCGGGCTAACCGAGATTCCCAAACCGGCCGACGCAGCGGATGCCCTCGCCCTCGCGATTTGCCACGCCTGGCGTACCGGGGCATCTGGTGGCACTTTGCCGACCGTGGCCTCCGTGAAGGCGGCCACAGCCACGCCAGGGGCCCTCACCCCGGCACAGAAGGCGTGGCGCGATGCCGAACGAGGATCGGTGCCAGCAGTGTCGGCGGTGCCCCGTAGTCTTAAGCGGTGATCTCTTCCGTACGTGGCCTTGTCCTTTCAGCCGTAGGCTCAACCGTCGTGATCGAGGTCGGCGGTGTCGGCCTCGCCGTGCAGGTGACGCCGACTACCGCACTCGGCCTGCGCATCGACGAGGAAGCCCGGCTGGTGACCATCCTCATCGTGCGTGAGGATTCGCTCACGCTCTATGGCTTTCCCACCGGTGATGAGCTCGCGGTCTTTGAACTGCTCGTCGGTGTGACCGGTGTGGGCCCCAAGTCCGCTCTCGGCGTGCTCGCCGTTCTCACCCCCAACCAGATCGCGCAGGCTGTCGCCGGCGATGACGATGGCGTGTTCCGCAAGGTCAGCGGCATCGGACCGAAAACCGCAAAACTCATAGTGCTTTCCCTGGCCGGCAAACTCGCTGTGACGGCGGCAACCTCGTCAACCCGCGCGCGAGGGGCCACCTCGGTCGCTGCCAGCGTGCAGGCTGCACTGATCGGCCTCGGCTGGTCGGAGCGGGTCGCGGCCGAGGCGGTCGACGAGACCCTGTCGGAGCTGGCGGATGGCGTCGGTACAGACTCAGCGCCGCCGGCTGTTGCCGCTGTGCTCCGGCTGGCCCTCGGCCGCCTGGGCCCGGCCGCGCACCACGCCACGGGCGCTGCCGCTGCCGCGGCGTCGAACGGATCGGGTCGCTCGTGAACCCCGACGCCGGCGTCGAGTTGACCAACCCCTCGCTCGAGAGCGAGTCAGAGCTTGCCTTCGAGGGCGCCCTGCGCCCGGCGAGTCTGGCCGAATTCGTTGGCCAGAAAAAGGTGCGTGGGCAGTTGCAGCTGCTGCTGACCGCCGCGACAATGCAGAATCGCACACCCGACCACATCCTCCTGGCGGGCCCTCCCGGCCTCGGCAAAACTACCCTGGCCATGATCGTCGCCTACGAGGGCAACCGCCCGTTGCGCATGTCGAGCGGTCCGGCCATTCAACACGCCGGCGATCTCGCGGCAGTGCTTTCATCCCTGGTGCCCGGGGAAGTGCTGTTCATCGATGAAATCCATCGCATGGCACGGTCGGCCGAAGAGATGCTCTACCTCGCCATGGAGGACTTTCGCATCGACATTATGGTCGGCAAGGGCGCCGGTGCTACCTCGGTTCCGCTCGACCTGGCACCGTTCACCCTGGTCGGTGCCACCACCCGTTCGGGTCTGCTACCGAACCCCCTGCGCGACCGATTCGGTTTCACCGCCCATCTCGAGTTCTACGCTGAGAGCGAGCTCGAACAAGTTTTGGCTCGCGCAGCACATTTAATTGACCTGCCGATCAAAAAAGACGCCCTGGCCGAGATCGCCGGACGGTGCCGCGGCACACCGCGCATCGCGAACCGCCTGTTGCGCCGGGTACGTGACTATGCGCTCGTGCACGGGGGAGCGGCCGACATTAATGCGGTGCATGCGGCTCTCGAGCTGTATGACGTCGATGCGATCGGCCTCGACCGCCTCGACCGTGAAGTCATGAAGATTATTTTGACCCGGTTCGGGGGAGGGCCGGTGGGGCTCAACACCCTGGCCGTGTCGGTCGGTGAAGAGTCCGAAACGGTGGAGGCGGTCGTCGAGCCGTTCCTGGTAAGGATAGGCTTCCTCACGCGCACCCCGCGAGGGCGGGTTGCCACCAGCGCAGCGTGGCAACATTTCGGTCTGACCCCTCCTCAGGGCAGTGCGACCCTTCTTGACCTATAATTCAATTTGGTTCATCTGTCTATAGCCTTAGTTCAGAAGGTATCTGCCCGCACAATCGGGCCTCATCACAAGCTTCGGCCACTCGTGCCGCAATCGAAAGGTAATACAGCTTTATGGATTCATTGACTCTCATCATGTTGGCCGTTTTGGCCGTTCTGGTCTTCTTCATGTTCCGCAATGGCCGCAAGCGCAAGAAAGACCAGGAAGCCCTGCAGGCCACCATGGTTCCTGGCGCCGACGTTATGACCAACTTCGGCATGTACGGCACGATCATCGCCATCGATGAAGAGGCCAACAAGGTCGAACTGCAGATCGCCCCCGGCGTCGTCGTCGAAATTCACCGTCAGACCATCGCCCGCGTGGTGGAGCCGGTAGTCGAAGACGTTCCGGAGGACAGCAGTGTTGATAGCATCGACTCGCTCACCGAGCCGGAATTCGGCCAGCGCGTTACCGATGCCGACACCGACACCGACACCACCGAACAGCCCAAAAAGGGTGACGCGTAGTTTCTAATTCTTCGGTATTACTCGCCTGGCACCACAGGTAACACAACGCACGTACTGCATCACGCGGCGCGCCCACGCATTTCGGCGTGGGCGCCAACAGAAAGCTGAGTTCATAGGTGGCTAAGTCGTCTCCGGTCAAGAAGGCCTGGCGTTCCCTGACCTGGCTTGGCGTGCTTATCGTCGGCCTCATCGCCCTCAACGCTTTCGGCGTATTCACCCAGAACGGATCGTGGACGCCGAAACTGGCGCTCGACCTCGAGGGCGGAACACAGATCATCCTCGCCCCACAGGTTGAGAGCGGCGCGACGGTGACCTCGGAGCAGCTCACCGAAGCCGTGGGGATCATTCGCCAGCGTGTGAACTCCTCGGGAGTATCCGAGGCGGAGGTCAACACCCAGGGCGGACGAAATATCGTCGTGTCGATCCCCGGTACCCCCGATGACGCCACCCTGGAACGCATCAAGTCGTCGGCAAAGCTCGAGTTTCGGGCGGTGCTTGTCGCCGGTCAACCTTCCGGCCAGACCGTCGGTGCTGACGGCACCGCAACGCCGGCCCCGCAGGCTCCTGTCGATCCGAGCCTGTCGACCACTCCAGCCGTCGAACCGACCAACGCAAGCGACCTGAACTACGTCACTCCCGCACTGCAGGCAGAGTACGACGCCTTCGACTGCGGCAAAATCAACACGACCAATGTGGCGCCGGCCAACCAGCCCGTGATCACCTGCGAAACCGATGGCTCGGTCAAGTACATCCTCGGCCCGGTCGAGGTCGACGGGTCAACGATCGCCGACGCGACCAACGGCCAGCGCACCACGCAGAGCGGCGCGACCACGGGCGAGTGGGCTGTCAACATCGTCTTCAACAGCGATGGAACGTCGAAATTCGCTGATGTCACAACACGACTGTTCAACCTCACCGGTGTGCAGAACCAGTTTGCGATCGTGCTCGACGGCCGAGTTATTTCGGCGCCGGCCACCCAGGGCGCCATCCTCGATGGCAAGCCGCAGATCACCGGGTCATTCGACCAGGACAGTTCCAAGGCTCTGGCCGACCAGCTGAAGTTCGGTGCTCTCCCCATTAGCTTCACCGTACAAAGCCAGGACACCATCTCGGCGACGCTCGGTTCGACGCAACTCCTCAACGGGCTTATCGCCGGCCTGATCGGTTTGATCCTCGTTGTCATGTACTCGCTCGCGCAGTACCGTCTTCTCGGTTTGATCACTGTTGCGTCTCTCGGCGTGGCAGCGGTGATCACCTACCTTCTGATCACCATCCTGTCCTGGCGCGAGGGCTATCGCCTGTCCCTGGCCGGTGTCGCCGGCCTGATCGTGGCCATCGGTATCACCGCGGACTCGTTCATCGTCTACTTCGAACGCGTGCGCGACGAACTGCGTGACGGCCGCGGGCTGGAGTCCTCGGTCGAGGCCGGGTGGAAGCGCGCTTTCCGTACCATCGTCGCCTCCGACGTTGTCAACTTCCTCGCTGCAGCCGTACTGTTCGTGCTCGCCGTCGGCAACGTGCGCGGTTTCGCACTGACGCTTGGCCTCACCACGATCGTCGACCTGCTCGTGGTCAGTTTGTTCACTCACCCGATGCTGCAGCTGGTCGCTCAGACGAAGTTCTTCAATGAGGGCCACAAACTCAGCGGGCTGGATCCGCGAGCGCTCGGGGCCGTCTACCGGGGCCGCGCTCGATTCGAGCCATCGGCGGCCGTATCGAGAACTAAAGCCTCCTCCTCCAGCAAAGAGGCGGCCAAACGGCAAACCATCGCCGAACGCAAGGCATCGGAACTCGTCGGAACCAGCACTGATCGATCGACAGACAGGAAGGATTCCTGATGGCCAGTTTCTCGCAGTTCGGAAATGACCTCTACACGGGTGCGCGCTCGCTCAATATCGTCGGGCGCCGCAAACTCTGGTACCTCATCGCTGGTGGCATGATTCTCATCGCCATCGTCGGTCCGTTCCTGCTGCGCGGCGGCTTCGTCTTCGGTATCGAATTCACCGGAGGCAGCGAGTTCGTCGTTTCGCAGACCACGAGCCAGTCCGAGACCACGGCAGCGGACGCCGTCGCGAGCGTCGTTCCCGAAGCCGTTGCGAAGGTTTCCACCGTTGGTTCTGACGGCGTTCGGGTGCAGACTGATCAGCTGTCGGAAGGGCAGACGTCGGAAGTGCGTGACGCTCTCGCTACGGCCTATGACGTGCCGGTCACCGAGGTTGCGACCTCCTTCATCGGAGCAACCTGGGGGCAGGACATCACCGGACAGGCCCTTCGAGCTCTCGTGGTGTTCCTCGTGCTCGCCGGCATCATCATGGCGATCTACTTCCGCACGTGGAAGATGTCCGTGGCGGCCATGGTCGCCCTGCTGCACGACCTCGTGATCACTGCGGGCTTCTATGGGATAACCGGTTTTGAAATTACGCCGGCGGCGGTGATCGGGTTCCTCACGATTCTCGGCTATTCGCTGTACGACACCGTTGTGGTTTTTGACAAGATTCGCGAGAACACCAATCTTGACGGTTCAGGCTCGAGCCGAACCTTCTCCGAATCGGTCAACCTCGCCGTCAACCAGACGCTCGTGCGCTCGATCAACACATCGGTCGTAGCGGCCCTGCCGGTGGCATCCATTTTGTTCATCGGTGCGTTCGTTTTGGGTGCCGGCACCCTGCGCGATATCTCGCTCGCGTTGCTCATTGGAGTTCTGGTCGGTACGTACTCGACCATATTCATTGCCACGCCGCTGTACGCTCAGCTGCGAAACGGTGAGGATGCCATTCGCAAGCACGATAAGAAGGCCCTCGCCGCGCGCGCCAAGGCCTCGGCTCCTGCCGCGGAGAGCATCACCGCGTAGTCGCGGGAACCTGCACGACGTGAAGCGGCCAGCCCTTGCGGGCTGGCCGCTTCCGCGTGTGATCTGCACGTGATCGCTGGGGGCGTTAGGGCGACCCTCGCAGAACCGGCATAATTGACACTACGCACACCCGCCCGCGTATCTCCGCCGGGCGTGAAGTACGAGGTGAGACTATGACGGACACGACGACCCCCTCCCCGGCGTCGCTGCGCCGTTTGGTTCCGCGCATCTTCTCCCGGGCGCAGCCCGCCGGTGCCGTGGATCGCCTGATTAAGACGGTGCGGCTGAATCACCCCAAGGTTGATCTGTCGATCATTGAACGCGCCTATACCGCCGCCGAGCGAGCCCACGACGGGCAGCTGCGTCGCAGCGGCGAGCCGTACATCACCCACCCCGTCGCCGTGGCTCAAATTCTGGCTGATCTCGGCATCGGCACCAAAACCATCGCCGCCGCCCTATTGCACGACACCGTGGAAGACACCGAGTACACGCTCGACGCCCTGCGCGCCGATTTCGGCGATGAAATCGCAATGCTCGTCGACGGGGTCACCAAGCTCGACAAGGTGAAGTACGGCGACTCGACTCAGGCCGAGACCGTACGCAAGATGATCGTCGCAATGTCCAAAGACATTCGGGTGCTCATCATCAAACTCGCCGACCGGCTGCATAATGCGCGCACCTGGGGCTTTGTGCCCAATGAATCCGCCGTACGAAAAGCTACAGAGACCCTGGAAATCTACGCGCCGCTGGCACACCGTCTCGGAATCCAGACGATCAAATGGGAACTCGAAGACCTCTCTTTTGCGGTGCTGTATCCCAAGCTGTACGCCGAGATTGAAAGCCTGGTGAAGCAGCGCACGCCGCAGCGCGAAGAGTTCGTGCAGCAGGTCATCGACACCATCAACGACGATCTCAAATCGGCACGCATTCGTGGCAAAGTTGCTGGTCGACCCAAACAGTACTACTCGATCTACCAGAAGATGGTCGTACGCGGCCGTGAGTTCGACGAGATTTACGACCTCGTCGGTATTCGCGTTCTCGTGAACTCCGTGCGGGACTGCTACGCCGTGCTGGGTTCCATCCACGCCCGGTGGACGCCGCTGCCCGGCCGGTTCAAGGACTACATCGCCACCCCGAAGTTCAACCTGTACCAGTCGCTCCACACGACGGTACTCGGGCCGAGCGGTCGCGCCGTGGAAATTCAGATTCGCACCACCGAGATGCACCAGCGTGCTGAATTCGGAGTTGCCGCGCACTGGAAGTACAAGGAACAGGTCAACGGCAAGAGCGCCGGTGGGTCAGGACCCCAGAGCGACACCGATATGGCCTGGCTCGCGCACATCTCCGATTGGCAGGCCGAAACGGCCGACCCGGGCGAGTTCCTCGACTCCCTGCGTTATGAGATCGGTGCCAAGGAGGTCTACGTCTTCACGCCGAAAGGCCGGGTCATCGGCCTTCCCTCCGGGGCAACACCGGTCGACTTCGCCTATGCGGTGCATACCGAGGTTGGCCACCGCACCATGGGTGCCAAAGTCAACGGCCGACTGGTACCGCTTGAGAACGAGCTCATCACCGGCGACGTCGTCGAGGTGTTCACCTCCAAGAACCCTGACTCTGGACCGAGCAAGGACTGGCTGAACTTCGTCAAGAGCCCGCGGGCGCGCAACAAGATCCGGCAATGGTTTACCAAAGAACGCCGCGATGAAGCCATCGAACAGGGCCGCGACGCGATCGCACGGGCCATGCGCAAACAGAACCTCCCCCTGCAGAAGCTGATGAACCAGGACTCCTTCGCGGAGGTCGCGGCCCAGCTCAAGTACGAAGACGTTTCGGCGCTCTATGCCGCTGTCGGTGAAGGTCACGTTTCAACCCAGTCCGTGCTCGAAAAGGTTGTCTCGTCGGTGCAAAGTATCGAAGACAACGACAACAACGACTTTCCGGTCGCCGCGCGGGGTCGGCCGCAGACCACCCGTAATGGAGATTCGGGAGTTCTCGTGCGCGGCGCGCCTGACATTCTGGTCAAACTGGCCCGTTGTTGTACTCCGGTTCCCGGCGACAAGATCGTCGGTTTCGTCACTCGCGGTGCTGGCGTCTCGGTTCACCAGGCGGCGTGCCACAACGTGCAATCGTTGCTCAAAGAACCTGAGCGCATGATCGAGGTCGAGTGGGCGCCGACTTCGAAGAGCCTGTTCCTCGTACACATACAAATTGAAGCGCTCGACCGTTCCGGGCTACTCTCCGACGTCACCCGGGTTTTATCGGAGCACCACGTGAACATTCTTTCGGCCACCGTCAACACGTCTAGCGCCCGCCTGGCGCTCAGCCGTTTCGTGTTCGAGATGGGGGACACTACTCACCTCGACCGCGTGCTGAACGCCGTGCGTCGCATTGATGCCGTTTACGATGTGTACCGGGTCAGCGACGGCTAACCTGCGGTGCTGGTCGCAGCACCCTTCAGGCTCTGTAGGCTCAGGGCCTGGAGGGGAGCATTGACGGCTGAGAGTCGCGCCACGGCGAGGGTGCTGTGAGCGGGGCTGCCTCGTTTGCAGAGGCGAATGGCGGCCGAGACGTCGGGGTACTCGCCGTAATGCAAAAGGCGGGCCAGCAGGGCTGTGAGTCCGGCGGCCGACGCGGTGCCGGGCGTGTAGCGCGCGAGGTCGACCGCGGTCCGCAGGGGCGTGGTAACCCGCACCCCCGAGATGGTGCGAACGTCATCGGGAGAACGCACGATTTCACGCACCTGTGCCCGCGGAGACCACAGTGCGGTGGCGCGGGCGCTGATCAGCACACAGAACTGGTGGCGACGCGGCTCTGGTGCGACGCCGTAGATCCATGCGGCGGTGAGTTGTTCGGCGATGGCGCGGGGCGGGACCAACTGGCTGGCGGCGATAGCCCGGGTATCGCATCCGTCTATCTCATCAATTACGCACCAGGAATCGGCGACTTGAAAGACCTGGCCATCAAGACGGGCGCTGTAGAGCTCGGTGAGCGGCAGATCGTTTATGGTGAGCGGTCGTCCCGCTGAATTCGTCATGCCACCAGAGTGACGGTCCTACCCATTCCGGGGCCGAGATGCGTCCGATCTGTGGATAAGGTGCGGACCCCCGTGGAGTGTGTATAACTCCGCGGGGGTCCTTGCCGCTTTGGCTACTGGCCGATCGCCTTCAGCCAGGCCTTGCGGGCCTCGAGCGCTTCGGTGGCGTCCTTGATGGCGCGGGCGTTCTGCCCCTTCTGCGCCGCGACCAGCTCAGCCTCGAGCTTGGCGATCGCGTCGTTCAGCTGGCCGGCCAGACCCTCGGTGCGGGCCTTCGTCTCCGGATTATTACGCTTCCAATGGTCGTCATCGAGTTTGCGCACGACGGCTTCCACCTTGCGAAGGCGGTCCTCGATCGGCTTGACCTGGTCCCGGGGAACCTTACCGATTTCATCCCACTTGCGCTGGATCACGGTGAGCGTATCGCGCGCGGCGTTGCGGTCGCTCGTGGTGAGCAGGGTTTCGGCCTCGGTCAGCAGTTCAAGCTTGAGTACGAGGTTCGCGGAGAATTCCTCGTTGTCCTGAGCTTCGACCTCGCTCTTGACCGAGTAGAGCACGTCGCCGGCTGCCTTGAACTTGGCCCACATGGCGTCATCCTGCTTCTTACCGCTGCGGCCGGCTTTCTTCCATTCGTCGAGCAGGTTTCGGTATGCCGAGACGCCATCGGCACCCTGCGGTGCGAGGGCCTCCGCTTGTTCGATCAGGTGCTGCTTCTTGGTGCGAACGTCTTTGTGAGCGCTGTCAAGCTCGGCGAAGAACGCCTTGCGGTTCTGTTCGATCGTCGTGCGTGCAGCACGGAAGCGCTTCCAGAGATCGTTGGCTTCCCCCTTGGGAATGCGCGGGGCGTCGTGCTGGTGTGCTTGCCATTTGGCGAACAGGGCGTCGAGAGCGGCGCTGGTTTGCTTCCACTGCGTCTTCGCCGGATCTTCGGCGGCAAGACGCTCCGCCTCGGTCACGATCTCTGCCCGCTCAGCGACGGCGGCAGCGGACGCGGCCTTGGTCTCGATGCTCTGCTGCTCGGTGAGCTCGCTGACGGCCCCGCCGAGGGCAGCGAGACGTTCGGCCAGTGCGGCGAGATTGCCGACGGCGTTGGCGCTGGCAACGGCGACGGTGAGGTTGGCGACCGATTTGGCGATATCGGCGGCCGGTGCACCACCCTTCGCACGCTGTTCGAGCAGGGTTACCTGCCCGTTGAGCTCAACGTACTTGCGTTCGAAGTAGGCCAGGGCCTCTTCCGGAGTGGCATCCGGGTACTGGCCGACGGCGCGTTCGCCATCGGCTTCGCGCACGTAAACCGTGCCGGTTTCGTCTACGCGACCCCATGGTTGCTGATCTGTCGTAGTCAAGAGCCTCACCTTTGCTGAGTTGTTGTGTGTGGATCCGCGGGAGTTAAGAGTGCGGAGCCAGGAAATACCCTGATAATCCTATTGCAATAGCGCAGACGGGTCGATTGATCCTACTGAACTGTTACAGCGGTAATGGTGGTCGGGACGACGGGCGAGGCGCCTCCTGCCGTGATTCCAGCATCCGTGATCTCGGCCTTGATCTGGTCGAGGCCGCTCGTGACCCGGCCAAGCACCGTGTAACCGCCCGCGCTGTCGGCGGGGATGGTGCTGTCTTCGTAGACGATGAAGAACTGGCTACCGTTGGAGAAGCCGTCGTTGCCAGTGCGCGCCATGGCGAGGGTTCCTGCGGGATAAACGTTGTCGGTCGGTGCATTCTCCACCGGTCCGTAGCTGTAGCCGGGGCCACCGGTGCCATCACCCACCGGGTCGCCGCACTGCAGCACGAAAATGCCATCCACTGTCAGACGATGGCAGGTGAGGCCGTTGTAAAACCCGGTCTGAACGAGGTTGATGGTCGACGAAACCGCCTGCGGTGCCAGAGCGCCGTCGAGCTCGATTCCGACCGGAATGTCGTTGAGGGTCATGGTGCCGGTCCAGGCGCGACCTTCGGCCAGCGTGCTGGAAGGCACCTCACCCGAATTGGCACCGGCGGCAGTCGTCGGCGTCGTGGTCGGGGTGTCGGTGGCCGCGGTGGTAGCTGCCGGAGTGCCGGGGCCGCCGTCGAAGTAGAACACCTGCGCGACCACGATGAGGGTCAGGACGACGAGCAATCCGCCGCCGGCGATGAGGTTGTCGCGCACGCGACGCTTTTTCTGGTGCTCGTGCACGGCCCGTCTGGCTTGGTAGGAACGAACGCGTCCACGCTCTTCACGTGCCGCACGCTCGAGTTTGTAATTCGAAGCCACTTGGAACCCCTCCAGGGCCGTCGGGGTTGGCGACGACCGGACAAAAAGCAATCAGGCGCCAACACGCCCGACCTCGTAGAACTCTACGCACAAACTACGCTGTAAGAATGTCGGATGCTCAACCGGGTCTGCGTAGTGGCCAGGCCCCCCTCGCCGTACGAATGCGCCCAAAAACTCTTGACGAGGTCGCTGGCCAGCGCCACCTGCTGACTCCCGGTTCCCCGCTGGTGAGCCTTGCCAGCGACAAGACCGGGGAGCGCGGCAGCGTCTCGGTCATCTTGTGGGGACCGCCCGGTACCGGAAAAACCACGCTCGCGCAGGCCATCGCGCACAGTTCAGGCCGACGGTTCGTCGAGCTGTCCGCTGTGACGGCCGGCGTACGCGACGTGCGGCAGGTGATGGAAGATGCCCGCACCAACCGCGATTTGTATGGCCTCGCGACGGTGCTGTTTCTCGACGAGATCCACCGTTTCTCCAAAGCCCAACAGGACACCTTGTTGCCGGGAGTCGAGAACGGTGTCGTCATCCTGGTCGCCGCGACCACCGAAAATCCATCGTTCTCGATCATTTCTCCTTTGCTGTCGCGTTCACTCTTACTCACCCTCGAAGTGCTCAGTGACGACGACCTCGGCATTGTTGTGGACCGCGCCGTCACCGACACGCGCGGCCTGGCCGACCGGTTTGAGCTGGACCCCGAGGCCCGCGGCGCGATCATCCGACTTGCTTCTGGCGATGCCCGGCGGGCGCTGACCGCGCTGGAGGCGGCATCCGTTTCCGCGGAGTCGACGCTGCAACCCGGAGCGACCGGCAAGCCCGTGATCACGACCGATATTGTCTCGCTCGCGGTCGATCGTGCGTTGCTGCGTTACGACCGCAATGGTGACGAGCATTACGACGTGATCAGCGCGTTCATCAAGTCCGTGCGCGGCAGTGACGTCGACGCTGCGCTGCATTACCTGGCGCGCATGATCGAGGCCGGCGAAGATCCGCGCTACATTTGCCGCCGTATCATCGTTCTCGCCTCCGAGGACATCGGCATGGCTGACCCGCAATCGCTCCTCATCGCCGTGGCCGCTGCCGACGCCGTGCAACTGATCGGCATGCCTGAGGGCCGCATCCCCCTGGCCCAGGCCGTCGTGCACCTCGCAACCGCGCCCAAGTCCAATGCCGCCTACATGGCCCTCGATGCAGCGATCGCCGACGTGCGGGCCGGCAAGATGGGCCGAGTCCCCAAGGGCATGCGCGACGCACATTACCCCGGTGCCAAGCGACTCGGTCATGGTAAGGGGTACGTGTACCCGCACGACGACGCGCTCGGCGTGGTCACCCAGCAGTACCCGCCGACCGAATTGAAAAACACGCGCTACTACGAGCCCACCGAACACGGCCACGAACGTGACATTTCCGCGCGCCTGCTCAAAATTCGCAGGATAGTGCGCAATCAGTAAGAGTGCGCCCGTGTGCTAACCTTGACTCTGCCTACAACTGGTTTCGGCATGCGGCTGCGTCCGTTTCCAGTTTGGAGGGGAATCGTTCTGTAGCCGAACGTCCCGTGGCACCCAATCCTCTGATCTCCCATGACCTGTGTCGACTACGTCCACACTCGCCCTGGTATCCCTGTTATTGAGTCCGATTGAAAGGAAACCGTGTCTACCAAGTCACGTACCCGCAGTAAAACTCGCCTCTCGCGCGCCCTGGGCATTGCCCTCACGCCGAAGGCAGCCCGCTTCCTCGAGAAGCGCCCCTATGCACCAGGTGAGCACGGCCGCACCAAGCGCAAGACCGATTCGGACTATGCCGTGCGCCTCCGCGAAAAGCAGCGCTTACGCGCCCAGTACGGCATCCGCGAAGCCCAGCTCAAGATTGCCTTCGAGCAGGCTCGTCGTCGTCAGGGACTGACCGGTGAGAACCTCGTCGAGATCCTCGAGACCCGTCTCGATGCCCTTCTCGTTCGTTCGGCCATTGCTCGCACCACAGCTCAGGCTCGCCAGATGATCGTGCACCGTCACATCCTCGTCGACGGAGAGCTCGTTGACCGGCCTTCGTTCCGCGTGAAGCCGGGCCAGCTCATGCACGTCAAGGCTCGCAGCGAGGGCATGGAGCCCTTCCAGGTTGCAGCAGCCGGCGGACACGTTGACCTGCTCCCGAAGCTTCCCGTGTATCTCGAGGTTGAGCTTGACAAGCTTCAGGCCCGCCTCGTACGCGCCCCGAAGCGCATCGAGATCCCCGTGACTTGTGAAGTCCAGCTCGTCGTGGAGTACTACGCAGCTCGATAGCTAGCAATTCGACCCGTTTTCAGTAGCCCTCGGGCTGTTCGAAACCGGTACGCTGAAGGGCGGATCACCCCAGGGTGATCCGCCCTTTTGTATACCCGGGCTCCGCAGGAGCCGATCGAGCTGAGTGGAGTCACCGTGTCAGGTGGAGATATTGCCGGACTCATCGCTGCCGGCGTGTTCGCGATTTTGGTCGCGGTCATCGCTATTCCGCTGGTCAAATTGGGCCGCGTGTTCGATGAAACCACCGCCGCCATCCACGAACTCAGCGAGGGAATCACTCCGATGCTGATCGAGACGACCGATGCCATTCGCGGCGCCAACCAGCAATTGGCTCGAGTGGACACCATCACGAGCAACGTAGCGGATGCCACCGGTAACGTTTCAGCGCTCGTCGCGTTGTTCGCCGCGACGGTTGGCGGACCGCTCATCAAACTTGCCGGGTTCTCTGCCGGCGTGCGGGCGGCCTTTGGCGCCGGGAGGCCGCGGCCTCGGCGCAATCGAGGTTGACCAGCTACTCTGGACTCGGCGCTGATATTCTCGCGCCCGACTTATCTATAGCTACGGCTAGGGCAGATTCAGGGAGAAGTGCAATGAAGAACGTCATCTGGCTGGTCATCGGCGTCGCCGCGGGCTTCGTGGTGGCCCATGAGGTCAACAAGACCCAGCAAGGCAAGCAGTTCTTCACCGAACTCGATACCAAGGCTCGCGAGTTCGGCGAGGCTATCTCCGAGGGCTACCGCCAGCGCGAGGCCGAGCTGCACGCAGCGCTCGGCGACGCGCCGACGCCGACAGCGCCGTAGGCGTCGGGTTAAAAAAGAACCACATTCTTTCGCACCACCACACTCATGCACCATCAAAGCTACGGACACCATGCAGACTGCTGACATTCGCGGGCGCTGGCTCGACTTCTTCGCCGATCGTGGACACACCGTTGTGCCGTCCGCGTCACTGGTGAGCGACGATCCCACCCTTCTTTTTACCGTGGCCGGGATGGTACCGTTCGTGCCGTATCTCACCGGGCTCGTTCCGGCGCCGTATCCGCGCGCCACGAGCGTGCAGAAGTGCATCCGCACCAACGATATTGAGGAGGTCGGCAAAACACCCCGGCACGGCACCTTCTTTCAGATGAACGGCAACTTCAGCTTCGGCGACTACTTCAAGGAAGAAGCCATTGGCTTCGCCTGGGAGCTGCTCACCACCCCGGAGAACCAGGGCGGTTACGGCTTTCGAGAAAGCGACCTGTGGGTCACCATCTATCTCGATGACGACGAGGCCTACCGTTACTGGCGTGCGATCGGAGTGCCGGACAACCGCATCCAGCGCCTCGGCATGGAATCCAACTATTGGTCCACCGGCCAGCCCGGCCCGGCTGGCCCCTGCTCGGAAATCTTCTTCGATCGCGGCCCAGCTTACGGAGCCGACGGCGGTCCGGCCACCGACGATGACCGTTACGTCGAGATCTGGAACCTCGTCTTCATGCAGTACCTGCGCGGCGAGAGCACCGGCAAAAGCGACTTTCAGATTCTCGGCGACCTGCCAAAGAAGAACATCGACACCGGCATGGGCCTCGAGCGCGTCGCCTTCCTTAAGCAGGGCGTCGAGAACATGTACGAAATCGACCAGGTGCGCCCGGTGCTCGACCGCGCGGCCGCACTGTCGGGCCGCCGCTACGGCGCCGACCACGACGATGACGTGCGCATGCGCATCGTCGCCGACCATGTGCGCTCCTCCCTCATGCTGATGAGCGACGGTGTCATGCCGTCCAACGAAGGTCGCGGCTATATCCTCCGCCGCCTCCTGCGCCGCAGCGTGCGCGCCATGCGCCTGCTCGGCGTCGACACCGTCAGCCTGCCCGAACTGCTGCCAGCATCGCGCGACGCCATGAGCGCCGCCTACCCCGAGGTCAAGAGCGACTTCGGGCGTATCAGTCAGGCCGCGTTCGCCGAGGAGGAAACGTTCCTGCGCACGCTCGCGAGCGGCAGCGCCGTGCTCGACCTGGCGGTCGCGAAGACCAAGAAGGCCAACAAGACCGAACTGGCTGGCCCGACGGCTTTCTTGCTGCACGATACCTACGGGTTCCCGATCGAGATCACCCTCGAGATTGCCGAAGAAGCCGGCCTGAGCGTCAACCGTGACGCCTTCGACGTGCTCATGACCAAGCAGCGCACCCTGGCTAAGGCCGACGCCAAGTCCAAGAAGACGACCCTCGCCGACCTCGGCGTCTACAGCGCGTTCCGTGCCCTCGGTGAGACCGTCTTCACCGGGTATGACGACCTGCAGAACGAGTCGAGCGTGCTCGGTCTCATCGTCGACGGCAAGTCCGTCACGAGCGCGGTTGCCGGTCAGACAGCCGAGGTTATCCTCGCCGAGACCGCGCTCTGGGCCGAATCCGGTGGACAAGAAGCGGATGCCGGCCTCATCGTCGGCACCGGCTACGAGCTCAAGGTGCTCGACGTGCAAAAGCCGGTCAGGGGCCTCGTCAGCCACAAAGTGCTCGTGCTTTCCGGCGAGGTAGGCGTGGGCGAGCGCGCCACGAGCGTCGTCGACGAGAGCTGGCGCCGCGGTGCCCGCCAGGCACACTCTGGAACGCACGTCCTGCACGCTGCCCTGCGGCAGGTTCTCGGCCCCAACGCCCACCAGTCCGGCTCCTACAACAAGGCTGGGTTCTTTCGACTCGACTTCTCCTGGAACCAGGCGCTGTCGCCGGCGACCCGCACCGAGATCGAAGAAATCTCCAACAACGCCATTCGCGAGAACCTGCCGGTCACCACGCGGGAACTGCCCATCGCCGAAGCTAAGGCGCTCGGCGCCATGGCGCTGTTCGGTGAGAAGTACGGCGATGTCGTGCGCGTTGTCGACATTGGCGGCCCCTGGTCGCGTGAACTCTGCGCCGGAACCCACGTATCCAGCAGCGCTGAGATCGGCATGATCAACCTCATCAGTGAAGCCTCGGTGGGATCGACCAACCGCCGCGTCGAGTCTCTGGTCGGCCTGGAGGCTTTCCGCGATCTCGCCGCCGAGCGCACCCTCGTCTCGCAGCTCACGTCTAGCCTCAAAACGCCGCGCGAACAGCTGCCAGAACGCATCAACGACCTCGTGACGAGTCTCAAGGCGGCCGAGAAGAAGATCGCCGCCTTCGAAGCCCGAGCCCTGACCGACCGGGTCCCCGCCCTGCTGACAACGGCCCGCCGGGTCGGCGCCGTGACCGTCGTCGCCGAAGACCTCGGCGCGCTCGGTTCCCCTGACGAAGTGCGCGTACTGGCTCTCGCAACCAGGGAGCGCCTCGGCACCGACGCGGTCGTCGTGGCGCTCTCCGCCATCGCCGCGGGCAAGCCCGTTGTGATCGTCGCCACCAACACGGCCGCTCGAAATGCCGGCCACAAGGCCGGAAGCCTCGCCAAGACCGTTGCGGGAATTCTCGGTGGAGGCGGTGGCGGCAAGGACGACCTTGCGCAGGGTGGCGGCCCCAACGGCGACGCCATCCCGGCCGCGCTGCAGGCCGTCGTAGCGGCTGTCAGCCGCTAGCGATGCGTTCAGGGGTGCGGGTCGGCGTCGATGTGGGCAAGGTCCGCATCGGTCTGGCCCGCAGCGACAATCACGGCATGCTCGCCACACCGGTGGAGACCGTCGCCCGCGACCAGGCCGGCGTGAGCGATCTGGCGCGCATTCTCGCCGTGGTGCTCGAGCTCGACGCCGTGGAGGTCATCGTCGGCCTACCGCTGGCTTTGTCGGGAAACGTGACCGCGTCGACCGACGATGCGATCGATTTCGCCGCGCGGCTCAAGCGAATGGTCGATGTGCCGGTACGCCTGGTCGACGAACGGCTCTCGACAGTGTCGGCGCAGTCAGCGTTGCGGGCGTCCGGTCGGTCTGCGAAAACGCAACGGCCGGTGATCGATCAGGTGGCCGCGACTATCATTTTGCAACACGCGCTCGACAGCGAGCGTGCCTCAGGACGGCCGCCAGGATCGCCCGTCGAACCGACAGAGAGGCCCTAACCGTGCCGAGTTCCACCCCGGAAGAGCCCCTGCCGAGCCGTCGGCAGTTGCGCGCGCAACAGGCCGCCGCAGAGGCCGAGCCGGAACAAGCATCCGCGGGAGAGAGCCCGGCCGCACCGCCTCCTGCCACCGTCGCCGTAGACGGACCGCTCTTGCCTCGATGGGCGAGCGAGGCAGCCGTGCCGACGACCGATGCCGTTGACTTTCGGACGGCGCACGAGAGCGGCGGGTCCGGCCGCGGCCGCGCAAATCGACGCTCACTCCTGGCCGACGAACCTCCGCGAGAAAAGCGCAGCTATAAGGGTGCCTGGGGCTGCCTCATCGTCATCGTCGTGCTGGCCGCGCTCGTGGCCGGGGCGTACTTCTTTCTCAAAGGTCCCATCTCGCAAATCATCGCGGCCACACAGGGGCCCGCCGATTTCACGTCTGAAGAAGCAGCCTCCGGCGAGGGCGTCGTCGTCATGATTCACGGTGGTGACGGCGGTTCTGACATCGCCAGCACCCTCGTAGACCGGGGCGTCGTGAAGAGCTTCGATGCGTTTTACACGCTTCTGTTACAGGCCACCCCGGAGCCGGTGTTCCAGCCCGGTGCCTACCAGCTCAAGACCAAAATGGTCGCGAGCACAGCCCTGGATGCGCTGCTCGCTGACGGTACGCGACTCAGCCAGGCCGTCGTCGTTCCGGAGGGAACCGCGGCAGTCGACGTGCTGCAGTCGATATCCGAGGGCACTGACATTCCTCTGGCCGACTTGCAAGCGGCTGCGGCCAACGTTGGCTCGTTTGGTTTGCCGCCCGAAGCGACCACGCTCGAGGGTTTTCTCTTTCCGGCCACGTACACGTTCTCGCCGGGGGACACGGCACAGGTCGTCCTGCAAGCCATGGTAAATCGGCAGTTCGAAGCCCTCGACTCGGCCGGGGTCGCTGTCGCCGACCGCTGGTCGACCGTCGTGTTCGCGTCACTCATTCAGCGAGAAGCTGGCCTCGCCGCCGACTACTACAAGGTGTCCCGGGTCTTTCGCAACCGGCTGGACCCGGCAAAGTGGGAGAGCGGTTTGCTGCAGTCCGATGCGACCGTCGCTTACGGCACGGGGAAAACCCACCTCGTGACCACGACCGACGCCGAACGCGGCGATGCCGGCAACGCCTACAACACCTACGCGCATCCCGGCATGGTCGTCGGCCCCATCTCGAACCCGGGTGATCTGGCCATTGACGCAGCGCTGCACCCACTGGACGGCCCGTGGCTGTTCTTCGTGACCGTCAACCTCGATACCGGCGAGACGGTCTTCTCCACGACGGTGGCCGAACACGACGCCGCGGTCGTGGTCTGGCAGAACTGGATGAGGGAGCATCCCGAATATGGCTGATCTCACGCTAAATCGACTCACCTCGAATCGGCTCGCGGTTCTTGGCTCGCCGATCAAGCATTCCCGTTCGCCGCTGCTGCACAGGGCCGCCTACCGGCGGCTGGGCCTCGACTGGTCCTATGATGCCGTCGAGGTCAAATCGGGCTCCCTGGCCATGTTCCTGAGCAAGCTCGAGCCGGAGTGGCGAGGTTTGTCACTCACGATGCCGCTCAAGCAGGAGGTTCTGCCGTTCATCGACGACTGCGACCGGGTCGCCCAGTTGACCGGTTCGGTCAACACAGTGCTCCTGCGCCGGGTCAAGGGACGCGGCACACTGAGCGGTTTCAATACGGATGTTGCGGGTCTCGTGCGCGCCCTCGCCGAGAGTGGAGTCACCCAGGCGACGCACGTGACTCTGCTCGGAGCGGGGGCGACGGCGGCATCCGCTCTGATGGCGGCAGCAGAACTTGGCGCCGAATTCGTCACGGTGCTCATGCGGGACGCACCCAGAGCGCAGCCACTGGTCGAGCTTGGCCGGATGCTGGGCGTGGTCGTTGACCTGCAGGATTTCAGCAGAGTGAGCCGGGTCGACAGCGACGTTGTGATCAGCACCTTGCCGGGAGGAACCGTGCTGCCTTCGCCGCTGCCGCTCGAACTGCGCGAACGTGCCGTCTTGTTCGACGTCGCGTACTCACCGTGGCCGAGTGGGGTCGCCACGTCGTGGCAGGCTGCGGGGGGCACAGTGGTAAACGGACTCGGAATGCTGCTGCATCAGGCGCTCATCCAGGTGCGGGTCTTCGTCACCGCTGACCCGTTTGAACCGTTACCAGACGAGCCGTCCGTGCTCGCGGCCATGCGCGGCGCGCTGACCCGCGACACTGGCTCCCGTGATGCTGTGGAAGGATAGGGACCATGCTTCGTTGGCTCACCGCCGGAGAATCTCACGGCCCCGAACTCATCGCCATCGTCGAGGGTTTGCCCGCTGGAGTCCCGGTCACTCTTGATTCGATCCGCCTCGATCTGGCGCGCCGCAAGCTCGGCTACGGCCGTGGTGCGCGCATGAAATTTGAAGAGGACGAGCTCACCCTCTCCGGCGGTGTGCGGCACGGGCTCACCCTGGGTGGCCCGGTCGCGCTGCGCATTGGCAACTCGGAGTGGCCCAAATGGGTCGACGTGATGAGTGCAGCACCGGTAGACCCAGCCACGATCACCCGCGGCCGAGGGGCGCCGCTGACCCGGCCGCGGCCCGGTCACGCGGACTTGGCCGGTATGCAGAAGTATGACTTCGACGAAGCCCGACCGGTACTGGAGCGCGCCAGCGCTCGGGAAACCGCCGCACGGGTGGCGCTTGGCGCCGTTGCCAGGTCCTTTCTGAACGAGCTGGGGATTCATCTGGTCAGCCACACGATCGCCATCGGGCCGGTGCGCGTGCCAGACGGCAGGCCGTTGCCGCAGCCCGGCGACGTCGACGCCCTTGACGCTGACTCGCTGCGCTGTTTCGACGCCGCGACATCCGCTTTGATGGTCGCTGAAGTGGATGCCGCGCACGAAGATGGTGACACGCTCGGCGGCGTCGTCGAAGTGCTCGCCTACAATCTTCCCCCAGGCCTCGGGTCATTCGTGCACTGGGACCGTCGTCTCGATTCGCAGCTCGCGGCTGCCCTCATGGGTATCCAGGCGATCAAGGGCGTCGAGGTCGGCGACGGTTTCGAGACCACCCGCCGTCGCGGGTCCGACGCGCACGACGAACTCGTGCAAGCGGATGGCGTGATTCAGCGAGTCAGCGACAAGGCCGGCGGCACAGAGGGCGGTATGAGTACCGGTACGGTTTTGCGCGTTCGCGCCGGCATGAAGCCGATCGCCACGATTCCCCGGGCACTGCGCACGGTCGACGTGGCAACGAGTGAACCGGCAGCGGCGCACCACCAACGCTCCGACGTCTGTGCGGTTCCGGCCGCCGGTGTCGTCGCCGAGGCCATGGTGGCGCTCGTGCTCGCGAACTCGGTGCTCGAGAAGTTCGGCGGCGACTCGATCGGAGAAACCCGCCGTAACCTTCAGTCGTATCTGGCCAACATTCCCGCCAACCTGCGCACGGGTGCGTCAAGCGACGCGACACTGTGACGAGCTTTCAGCCTGAGCGATGCTGAGTCTGCGCAACTCGCTGCTGCCGATCGTCTTCATCGGGCCCATGGCCGCCGGTAAAACCAAGATCGGTCGCCGCGTAGCGCGCGGCCTGAATGTACCCTTCATCGATACCGATAAACGCATCGTGGAAAGCTACGGTCCGATTGGCGAGATCTTCGCTCGTGAGGGCGAAGAATACTTTCGTATCATCGAGCGCGAAGCCGTCGATTGGGCTCTCGGCGAGCCAGCCGTCGTGTCGCTCGGCGGGGGAGCGGTGCTGAATGTCGACACCCAATCCGATCTCGAAAACGCGACGGTGGTCTACCTCAGCGTCACGACGGCGGCAGTGCAGGCGCGTCTGGGCGGCGGCAGAAGGCCGCTTTTGGCGGGGGGAATCACCGACTGGGAACGCATTTACAACGTTCGTCGCCCCACCTATGAGGCCCTCGCGACGATTTGCCTGGATACCTCCAACCGACCCATCAGCGGAATAGCCGACGAAATCGTCAATTGGGTACAAGAAAGAAATGATGAGTGAGATTTTCAGGATGACCGAGATGACCGAGCAGCCCGCAACCACCGTGATCACCGTGACGGGGGTCGATAGCTATCCGGTCCAAGTTGGGCGTGGCCTGGTCACTACCGTCGCCGAGCAGCTGGGCAGTGGCGTCAACAAGGTACTCATCGTGCATACCTCCACTGTCGGAGCTCGCGCCGTTGCGCTGCGGGACAACCTGCTCGAAACCTATTCCGAAGTGTTGCTCGCTGAAATTCCCGACGCCGAGGCCGCCAAGCGCGTCGAGGTCGCAGCGTTCTGCTGGGGCGTGATGGGTCAATCCGATTTCAGCCGCACCGACGCCGTGATCGGACTCGGTGGTGGGGCGGTCACCGACCTCGCCGGTTTCGTCGCCGCCACCTGGCTGCGCGGTGTGAAGCTCGTTCAGATTCCCACGAGTGTGCTCGGCATGGTCGACGCCGCCGTCGGCGGCAAGAACGGCATCAACACCGCCGAGGGGAAGAACCTCGTCGGCACCTTCTACGCGCCCGCCGCCGTGCTCTGCGACCTGGACCTGCTCGATGCGTTGCCGCGCAATGAAATCCTGGCCGGGTTCGCTGAAATCGTGAAGGCCGGCTTCATCCAGGTTCCCGAAATTCTCGACATCATTGAAGCGGATGTCGACCGCGCCATCGACCCAACCACCCCCGAATTTCGCCGGCTGATCGAACTGTCCATCGCGATGAAAGCCCGCATCGTGGGGGAGGACTTCAAGGAGGTCGGCCTTCGTGAGATTCTCAACTACGGCCACACCCTTGGCCACGCCGTCGAGCACGCCGAACGGTACGGCTGGCGTCACGGCGCTGCCGTTGCCGTCGGCATGATGTTCGCGGCCGAACTCGCCGCCCTGAGCGGCCGGCTCTCGATCGAGATCGTCGACCGGCACCGCAGCATCCTCGAATCTTTGAGTCTGCCCACCGGCTACCCGGTGGGCCGCTGGCCCACGCTGCTCGCCACGATGCAGCGCGACAAAAAGACCCGCAGCGGCATGCTGCGCTTCGTCGTGCTCGACGATGTGGGAAAGCCCACCATCCTCGAAGGCCCGGACGCCTCCCTGTTGTTCAGCGCGTACCAGGCGATCGGCCAGTAGCCCTCACGCTGGAACAGCCTTTGTGGGGGTGGCCACGGCATCCTCTTCGACCGTGTCGGTTTCGGCCGAGCCGGCAAACGGGGTCATCGTGGTCATGAGCTCGGAGCGGATGAGAAAGCGCACACCGCGCGGGGCTTCGGCGCTGAAGCCGCTGCCGCGACCTGGTACGACGTCGACCGTGAGAAAGGTATGGCTCCAGTAGTTGAACTGTTCGGCCGACATCCAGAAGTCGAGGGGCTGGCTGGGCTCATTCGCCGGAGCGATATCGAACTGGCCGAGGCGAACGTCCTGATCAGAGGTGATGAACTCGCCGGCCATGAACAGCATCGGTGAACTGCCATCGCAGCATCCGCCGGACTGATGGAACATGAGGGGGCCGTGCTCCTCCCACAGGCTCCGGAGCAGATCGACCGCAACCGGGGTGAGTTCGACGCGGGGAACGGTTTCGCCGGCGATCGTGACCGATGCGGTGATCGTGGGTGTCGACATTGACTGACCTCCTATTAAACGGGCGATGATAAAAAGGGGCTGCCTACGACGTTACGTTGTTGGCAGCCCCCGGGCCAGACCTACAGTCAACTCCCACTAAATGGGACTACTCCGCGGGCCAGACTGGTCCGTTTAGAAGAAGCCGAGCTTGTTTTCGGAGTAGGAAACCAGCAGGTTCTTGGTCTGCTGGTAGTGGCCGAGCGCGAGCTTGTTGTTCTCGCGGCCGATGCCGGAGCTCTTGTAACCGCCGAATGCCGCGCCGGCCGGGTAGGCATGGTAGTTGTTCACCCAGACCCGGCCGGCCTGGATGTCGCGGCCCGCCCGGTAAGCGACGTTGCCGTTGCGCGACCAGACACCCGCCCCGAGGCCATAGATGGTGTCGTTGGCGATGGAGATAGCGTCGTCGTAATCGGTGAAACTCGTCACGGCCAGGACCGGTCCGAAGATCTCTTCCTGGAACAGGCGCATCTTGTTGTGGCCTTCGAAAATGGTTGGCTGCACGTAGTAGCCGTCGGTGAGGTCACCGCCAAGATCGGCACGTTCGCCGCCGAGCGCCAGCTTTGCGCCCTCCTTGGTGCCGATGTCGATGTACGACAGGATCTTCTCGAGCTGGTCGTTGCTGGCTTGTGCGCCCATCTGGGTGTCCGTGTCGAGCGGGTTGCCCTGGATGATCTTCCTGGCACGGGTGACCGCGTCGCCGAGGAAGCTGTCGTAGATCGGCTTCTGCAGCAGCGCCCGGCTGGGGGCCGTGCAGACCTCGCCCTGGTTGAAGGCGAACAGCACGAAGCCTTCCTGGGCCTTGTCGTAGAAGGCGTCCTTCTCCTCTGCAACGTCGCTGAAGAAGATGTTCGGGCTCTTGCCGCCGAGCTCGACGGTCGACGGGATGATATTGGCCGAGGCGTACTGCAGAATCAGGCGGCCGGTCGTGGTCTCCCCGGTGAAGGCGATCTTGCGGATGCGGTTGCTTGACGCGAGCGGCTTGCCGGCCTCGAGGCCGAAACCGTTGACCACGTTGACCACTCCAGGGGGGAGGATATCGCCGATGAGCTCCATCAGCACGAGAATCGAGACCGGGGTCTGCTCGGCCGGCTTGAGAACGATCGCATTGCCGGCGGCGAGGGCGGGGGCAAGCTTCCAGACGGCCATCAGAATTGGGAAGTTCCATGGAATGATCTGGCCGACGACGCCGAGCGGCTCGTGGAACTGGTAGGAGACCGTGTCGCCGTCGAGCTGGGCGTGGTCGCCGTCCTGGGCTCGGATCGCCGAGGCGAAGTAGCGAAAGTGGTCGGCGGCGAGGGGAATGTCGGCGTTGATGGTTTCGCGCACCGCCTTGCCGTTGTCCCAGGTTTCGGCGACGGCGAGCATCTCGACATTGGCGTCGATGAGGTCGGCGATCTTGTTCAGCACGGATGCGCGCTCGGCGGGGCTGGTCTTACCCCAGGCGGGAGCGGCCTTGTGGGCGGCGTCGAGCGCCAGTTCGATGTCTTCGGCGGTGCCGCGAGCAACCTCGGCGAACGGCTTGCCGGTGACAGGGGTGATGTCTTCGAAGTATTGGCCCTTGACGGGGGCGACCCATTCGCCGCCGATCCAGTTCTCGTACCGGGACTTGAAGGTAACTTTGGAGCCGGGTGTTCCAGGGACTGAATAAACGGTCATGTCACTCCTATTTCGACGACGGTGTCGGGCTCGCAAACCTGCGGCCTGATCCGACTCTAGGAGCGGGAACGTTGCAGAATGTTGCGATGGCCGCCAATTTCGACTTCGATGCGCGCCAGATGCGCCACGACCGTTGCACGTTTGGGCGATCGGGCCGGAAGGAGCTCGAGGCAGGCCCGCCAGACTTCGGTGTCCCAGGTTGCTTCTTCGGTACGCGCGTAGGTGAGCAGCAGGTCGACCGAGGCATCGGCGAGCATCGCCTCGCGGAGTCGGCTGCTCACTTCTGAACGGATTTCGATGATCCCGGGAGCTGACGATCCAGGGAGTACAGCGCCGCGGTAGGCGCCGAGAGCCACCCGGTGGGCGCCGCGCTCCAGAAAAGCCAACACTTGTTGGGCGTCGAGTTCGAGCCGCGATTCCAGCCGATACGGGCGGGAGGTGATCGTGATCGGAGGGTCGAGGAGGGCGAGGACCTTGCGTACCCGCACCATTTCGGCGCGCAGCGTTTCCACCGCTGGGTCCAGATGAAAAAGATAGCCGGCCAGACGATCGGCGGAAAGTCCTTCGCGGTGCCAGGCCAGAAGCGTGAGAATCTCGGTGTGGCGGGGCGAAACATCCACGGTGCTGCCGCCAGAGTACAGCTGGCCGTGATCGGTGCCGAGCACACTCAGACCGGCCGGCGCGAGCCGCGGCACGCTCGTCGGAAGCGATATCTGCGATCGGTAGGCGGGCGGCGAAGAATTCGGCTGGCGGAGGCGCTGGATGCGCAACTCGGCCTCCATCGCGGCGACAGCTGCTTCAACGAGGGGGAGTGTTTGCGGTGCGACTGCCTGATCGCCGCCGGTGATGTCGATCACGCCGAGGATTTTGCCGGTGTCTGGGTCGTGGATGGGTACGGCCGTGCAGCTCCAGGGGTGCGCGAGGGCGTTGAAGTGTTCGGCCCGCCGAATCTGAATGCCGCGGTCCAGGGCCAGGGCGGTACCGGGGGCGCTGGTTCCGACCCGTTTTTCCGACCAGTCGGCCCCCTCGACGAACAGCATTTCCTCGACCTGGCGGCGCAGCACCCTATCGCCGTCGATCCAGAGCAACCGGCCGGATTCGTCGCCGATGGCAACGAGTAACTCAGCATCAAAGGCGTGGCGGATCAGCAGGTTGTGTACGACCGGTAACACGGCGGCAAGCGGATGCCGGTTGCGCAGGTCGCGCAGCTCGGTGTCGGTCAGTGCCCGCTCGGGTGCCACCCTCCCCGGGTCGAGGCTGAGGGAGAGGGAGCGCTGCCAGGAATCCTGCACGAGCTGGCGCACACCGGACCGGAAGATGCGGTCTGTGATGGCGGATTGGTGGGCCCGTTCCAGGGCGAGCAGATTCTCACGCGCTGGGCCGGACGGAACCGACGACGTACTCTTCAAGCCGTGTCCCATCAGCATCTGCCTCCGTTAGCAGTGGTCGGGCGCGGCCGCCGCGGCCGCCGTCAGAGTTTCATTCTAGGGCCCTGCCGCAGCGCGGTGTGCGGGCATCGAACTGCCCGAACCGAGCCGCGACGTCGACGTCGCTGACGACCGGACGCCCGCCGGAAGATACTCACAGCGGAGCGGATTCACACAATTCCTGTGGATAAGCATCCGAGACCGCTGGAGCCGTTCATTCTGAGCAGATGACAATCAACATCGACGACGCTCCGCCCGTGACCACGGTGGTGCAGGCCAGGGCACGGGTTTTCGACCTGATCGGCCACGCCATCCGCCGCCAGCTTTGGCTCATGGTTCTCGACGCCCACGGACAACAGCTCTCGCTGCTGATTCCCATCGATGGCATTCCGCTCCGGCCCGAACCTGGTTCGGTGCGACCGTTCGCCGTGCGGATCAACGAAATCCTGGCCAGTGATGCCCCGGGAGGCAGCCTCATAGTGACCCTGGAACGACCGGGGTCAGCTGCCCGCACTGCCCCAGACCAGGCCTGGGCCGTGGAGTTGACCGAGTCCTTTGGCAAGCTCATGCGCATTACCGGCCTGTTCGTCGCTCACGATGACGGCGTGGCCGTTCTCACTCCCTGAGGGACCGCCGACGAGGCAGCTGTACGGGGACGGCCTAGGCTGAGTGGATGAGTACAGTGCTGGTTCTGAACGGTCCGAACCTCGGGCGCCTGGGTAGTCGCGAGCCTGACGTGTACGGGTCGGCGAACCTGGACGACCTGCGCGAGATGCTCGTGGCATCCGCTCGTAACGGGGTCAGGATCGACCTGCGGCAGACCGACGACGAGGCTGAGCTGATCCACTGGCTGTACGAAGCCGTTGACGAGCGGATGCCGGTCATTCTGAATCCGGCAGCGTTCACGCACTACAGCTACGCGCTGAGAGATGCCGCTGCCCTCGTCACCAAGGCGGGTCTGCCGCTGATCGAGGTGCACATCTCGAACCCGCACGCCCGTGAAACGTTCCGTCACACGAGTGTGGTCAGCGCCATCGCGACCGGTGTCATTGCCGGTCTTGGCTTTGACTCCTACCGGCTGGCCCTGGACTTCGTCACCACTTCGTGACGCAGGGCCGAAAAGGTGCTGCCTTTGGCGACTGAGGCTTCGGCACCTAGACTCGACAAGGTGCCATTTGCACCCGCGCACCTTATCAATTGAACGGAACACCCCTCCCATGGCTTCTACCGCTGATATCAGAAACGGCGTCGTACTCAACATGGATGGCCAGCTCTGGGCCGTCGTCGAGTTTCAGCACGTCAAGCCGGGCAAGGGTGGCGCCTTCGTTCGCACCAAGATGAAGAACGTCGTCTCGGGCAAGACCGTTGACCGCACGTTCAACGCCGGCGCCAAGATCGAGACCGAGAATGTTGATCGTCGCGACTTTCAGTACCTCTACAACGACGGCGACGCCTACGTCTTCATGGATGTCGCCGACTACGACCAGATCACCGTCTCCGCCGCGGTCGTGGGCGATGCGAGCAACTTCATGCTCGAAAACCAGGCCGTGACCGTGGCCCTGCACAACGGCAACCCGCTGTACGTGGAGCTGCCGGCATCCGTCACCCTGGAAATCACCTATACGGAGCCGGGCCTGCAGGGCGACCGCTCCACCGGCGGCACCAAGCCGGCCACCGTGGAGACCGGCTACCAGATTCAGGTTCCGCTGTTCCTCGAACAGGGCACCAAGGTCAAGGTCGACACCCGCACCGGCGACTACCTCGGCCGCGTCAACGAATGAGCGCACGTACCAAGGCTCGCAAGCGCGCCATCGACATCCTGTACGCAGCGGATGTTCGCCAGATCAGCATTCCGGAGTCGCTCGCAACAGAAGCCGAGCGTGCAGCGAGTGAACCCGCTCGTCTCGCCTCCTGGCTGTACGCTCGTGAGCTCGTCGACGGGGTCGTTGACCATCGCGAAGAGATCGACGAACTGATCGAGACCTACTCGCAGGGCTGGTCGCTCGCCCGCATGCCCAACATCGATCGCGCCATTCTGCGCATCGGAATCTGGGAGATTCTGTACAACGACGCGGTCCCGCACGCTGTCGCAATCGATGAAGCCGTCGAGGCCGCCAAGATCCTGTCAACGGATGACTCGGCCGGCTTTGTCAATGGACTGCTCGGCAAAATCGCCCAAACCGCGCCGTCTGCCTAACGACCCGACCGGCAGGCTTGGCTAACGCCGGGTGCGCCAGGGCGTCACCGAAGGACACGAACATGGATAGCCTCGGACCGAACGGCTCCCTTGACGAGCCGCATCAGCCCAACCCATATGCGCCGCCGCCGGCGCCGGCCGCTCCTTTTGTGACCGTACCAAAGACCAACACCCTGGCGATTTTGTCGTTCGCATCGTCGTTCTTCATCGGACTCGTTGCAATAATCACGGGGCATATCGCGCTCGGGCAAATTCGCGCACGCGGCGAACTCGGCCGGGGTTTTGCACTGGCCGGGCTTATCATCGGGTACCTTCGCGTTGCTGTGACGGCCATTTTGCTGGTGTTACTGATCGTGTTCGCTTCCGCGGTCGGAGCATTCTTCATCGCGCTGAACGCTGACCTGACGTCCTCGGCGCCGTCGGCGCCGACGGAACCTACGGAACCTACGGAGTCGACGGCACCGCTGGAACCTACGGAGTCGACGGCACCGCTGCCGACCGGTCAGTTGGGCGCCGCCAACTTCGATGGTGGATATCTCGAATTCGGTACCGGCGCAGTCATCATCGACGAATACGTGGACCCGATGTGCCCATTCTGCGCCCAGTTCGAGCAGACCAACGGAGATTTGCTGGCTGCGGGCGTAGCGAGCGGTGTCATCACCCTCCGGGTGCACTCGCTGACCTTTCTCGACCGACTCTCGGAGGGCACGAACTACTCCAGCCGCGCATCCGCGGCGCTGACCTGCCAGGCCACCCTGAACCCCGACCAGACCCTCGAGTTTCTCGCGGCGCTATTCGCCAACCAGCCGCTCGAAGAAACGGCCGGGCTCAGTAATCGGGAACTCGCGGACCTCGCACCCGGTGCGGTCAGTATCGCCGACTGCGCCGAAGCCGGGGACTACCAGGGCTGGTCGCAGCACAACACCGAGGTGGCACTGAAGGGGCCGATCGAAGGAGCTGAGGTCGCGTCCATTAAGGGCACCCCAACCGTGCTCGTTGACGGAGCGCTTTACACCGGAAGCAACATTGACCTGGCCGAATTTCAGGCGTTCGTTGCAACTGCCTTTTCATAATTCGCTCTAACACGAGCCGATGGTGCGCGGACAACGATGCCAACGGTAAGCTGATCGTATTCAGACATCCTTTAATGATCCGTCCTGTGAGACGGGGAAGGAGGTCGGCATTTGGCGCACATTGTGCTCACCCAAGCTGACATCACCCGCGCGTTGACTCGAATTTCTCACGAGATCCTGGAGTCCAATCGGGGGCCGGACAACCTCGTCATTCTCGGCATCCCGACCCGGGGCGTGGTACTCGCCCGCCGCATCGCAGAGATCATCCAACGTATCGAACCAGCGGCAACCGCGCTGCGGGTCGGATCGCTCGACGTTACGCTCTATCGAGACGATCTCGCCCACGGACGCACCCGCACACCGTCGCGGACCGAAGTTCCTGGGAGCATCGACGATGCTACTGTCGTGCTCGTCGATGATGTGCTGTACTCGGGTCGCACCATACGCAGCGCCCTCGACGCGCTCGGCGACCACGGCCGCCCGAACATCGTGCGCCTGGCCGTTCTCATTGATCGCGGCCATCGTGAGCTGCCGATTCGCGCTGACTTCGTCGGTCGAAACCTGCCGACGGCTGCTGACGAGCGCATCAACGTGCACCTCGAAGAGATCGACGGTGACGAATTCGTCTCGATCGACGGCGGGAGTGACCGATGAGGCACCTTCTCTCGACTAAGGACCTCTCCCGCGACGAGGCCATCAACCTGCTCGACATTGCCGAAGACATGGCGGATGTCGCACAGCGCGAGGTCAAAAAACTCCCGACGCTGCGTGGCAAGACCGTCGTGAACCTCTTCTTCGAAGACTCCACACGCACCCGCATCTCCTTTGAAGCGGCTGCAAAGCGACTCAGTGCCGATGTGATCAACTTCAGCGCCAAGGGATCGAGCGTGTCGAAGGGTGAAAGCCTGAAGGATACCGCTCAGACCCTCGCGGCGATCGGTGCGGACGGCGTCGTCATTCGCCACCCGGCCTCAGGGGCCCCCGCCGTGCTCGCTGCGAGCGGGTGGATCGACGCCGGCATCATCAACGCCGGCGACGGCACCCACGAGCATCCCACCCAGGCCCTGCTCGACGCCTTCACCATTCGCCGCCGCATCCACGGCCAGGCCTCCCGTAGCCGTGGACTCGACGGGGTTGCCGTCACGATCGTCGGCGATGTACTGCATTCCCGGGTGGCCCGCTCCAACCTCTGGCTGCTCACTACCCTCGGCGCGGAGGTCACGTTCGTCGCCCCGCCCACCCTGTTGCCGAGTGACACCACCCTGTGGCCGGCTCGCTTCAGCTTCGACCTCGATGATGCGATCGATGCCGGCCCCGACGTGGTCATGATGCTGCGCATCCAGACCGAACGGATGAGCGCGGCTTTTTTTCCGAGCAGCCGCGAGTACTCCCGGGTCTGGGGGCTCGACGACGCGCGATTCGGTCGGCTCGCTCCGGCTAGCATTGTTATGCACCCTGGCCCGATGAATCGTGGTCTGGAGATCTCTTCGGCGGCGGCCGACTCCGCGAACTCGACCGTGCTCGAACAGGTCACGAACGGTGTCTCCGTGCGGATGGCCGCGCTCTACTTGCTCTTATCCGGTGATCGGAAGGAATCGAAGAATGTCGATTGACGGATTGCAGCAACACGAACTGCACGACAGCTGGCTGATTCGCGGCGCGACCCTGCCGAACGGCACGCGCACCGACATCCGTCTCGCTGGCGGGCGAATCGCCGAGCTCGGGACCGGCCTGTCCCAGAGCGGCGCGAGGGTGATCGACGCCGACGGCCTCATCGCGCTGCCCGGCCTGGTCGACCTGCACGCCCACCTGCGCGAACCCGGCTACGAGCACAGCGAAACCGTGCTGAGCGGCAGCCGCGCCGCTGCCCGGGGCGGGTTCACGAGTGTGTTCGCCATGGCCAACACCCTTCCGGCCCAGGACACTGCCGGGGTAGTCGAGCAAGTACTCGCCCTCGGCGAGAGCGCCGGCTACGTTGACGTTCAGCCCATCGGCGCTGTCACCGTAGGCCTGGCCGGCAAACAACTCGCCGAACTCGGAGCCATGGCATCCAGCCGGGCCCGCGTGCGGGTGTTCTCGGACGACGGATTCTGCGTCTCTGACCCGCTCCTCATGCGCCGTGCCCTCGAGTACGTCAAGGCCTTCGACGGCGTCATCGCGCAGCACTCTCAGGAACCACGCCTCACCGAAAAAGCGCAAATGAACGAAGGTGCACTCTCCGGTGAGCTCGGCCTCGTCGGCTGGCCGGCCGTCGCCGAAGAATCCATCATTGCCCGCGATGTGCTGCTGGCCGAACACGTTGGGTCGCGCCTGCACGTCTGCCACGTCTCCACGGCCGGTTCGGTCGACGTGATCCGCTGGGCCAAAGCTCGCGGCATCAATGTGACGGCCGAGGTCACGCCGCACCACCTGCTGCTGACCGAAGACCTCGTGCGCGGTTACGATGCCCGATTCAAGGTGAATCCGCCGCTGCGAGCCCGCGAGGACGTCGAGGCGCTGCGCGCCGGCCTCGCCGACGGCACGATCGACATCGTCGCGACCGACCACGCACCGCATCCGGTTGAAAGCAAGGACTGTGAGTGGGATGCCGCCGCCAACGGCATGGTCGGGCTGGAATCGGCCCTCTCGGTCGTGCATGCCGCCGTTGTCGCGACCGGGCTGCTCGACTGGGCCGACATCGAACGCGTTCTTTCGCGCGCGCCCGCTCAAATCGGGCACCTGATTGGTCAGGGCAACCCGATCGCGGTCGGTTCCCCGGCCGAACTCACCCTCTACGACCCGGCAGCGACCCGAGTATTCGGCCGCGCCGACCTGGCCGGTACGAGCTCGAACTCGCCGTACTTGTCCATGACGCTGCCCGGCGACGTACGAGCGACATTCCACCGTGGCTACGCCACGGTGCTCGACGGCGCTGTTCGAAGCAGCCTCGAGATAGCCGGCCACGCGAGGGGAATAGTCACCCATGGATAGGTCCATTCCCGCCATCATCACAGGCATTGTTCTGCTCGGCGTTCTCGTTCTCATGTGGCGCAGTTGGCGAAAGCGCAGTCGACGGGATGCCGCTCTCACCGCCGGCTACCCGAGGCCGGAAAATGCCGGAGCCGCACTGGGCGGTGCCGAGACCTACTATGTGGCGACCACACCGCGCGATGCGCCCCTCGAACGCCTTGCCATTCGCGGGCTGGGCTTTCGCGCCCGCGCCGCTGTCGCCGTGACCGAGGCCGGCGTGACCCTCGACCTCGATGGCAACCAGCCGGTGTTCATTCCCGCCAGCGCTATCGACGCGATTGGCGCGGCCCAGGTGGCCATCGACCGAGTGGTCGAAACCGACGGTCTGGTATGCCTGAGCTGGCGTCTCGCTGCCGGAACCGCTTCCGCGCCCGACGACCGCCGCGCCGTCGACAGCTTCTTTCGCATCATCGATCCGAATGATCGTGCTCGCCTCGTCGACTCGATCCGAACCATTGCCGCCACGGCCCATCAAGACGAAAGCGAGGCCTGACGTGCCCGACTCGACCGCCCCAGACCAGGCAGAAGCAATCCAGGCTGTGCCAACAGATGCAGTGCCAACAGATGCTGTACCAACGGATGCCGTACCAACCGAAGCCGTCGCACCCGCTGCCGGCGTATCGCCAACACTGAGTAGCACGCGCGCTGCGACCGACCGGCCCGGCCCGGCCGTGCTCGTTCTGGAAGACGGTCGCCGCTTCGTGGGCCGCAGGTACGGCAGTGAAGGCCAGACGCTCGGCGAGATCGTCTTTGCTACCGGCATGACCGGCTATCAGGAAACCCTGACCGACCCGTCCTACGCCGGGCAGATCGTGCTCATGACTGCCCCGCACATCGGCAACACCGGAATGAACGACGAGGATATGGAGTCCCGCCAGATCTGGGTCGCCGGCTTCATCGTGCGGGAACCGGCCCGGATCGCTTCGAATTTTCGCGCCACCCGCACCGTCGACGACGACCTCGAAGCGCAGGGAGTCGTCGGGATCAGCGGCATCGACACCCGTGCGATCACCCGCCATATCCGCTCGAAGGGCGCGATGAAGAGCGGGATCTTCTCGGGCGACCTGTTCGGCTTGTCCGACAGCGAACAGCTCGAACGTGTGCTCTCCGGCGCGCCCATGCGCGGTCGCAATCTCTCCCTCGAGGTCTCGACCGTTGATCCCTTCTCGATTCCCGCACAGGGCGAGCGCATCGGCTCGGTGGCCGTACTCGACCTCGGCGTGAAAACCAGCACACTCACCTATCTCGCCGAGCGTGGGTTCGAGGTGCTCGTATTGCCTCAATCGGTCACCGCCGAGCACGTTCTCTCGCTGAAGCCCTCTGCCCTGTTCTTCTCCAACGGACCCGGTGACCCGGCCGCGTCCGACGCCCACGTCACGCTGCTTCAGGAGGTGCTCCGCGCGGGCATTCCCTACTTCGGTATCTGCTTCGGCAACCAGCTGCTCGGCCGGGCACTCGGTTTTCGCACCTACAAGCTTCCGTTCGGGCACCGGGGCATCAACCAACCCGTGCTCGACAAGACCACCGGACGGGTGGAGATCACCTCGCAGAACCACGGATTCGCCGTCGACATGCCCATCGAGGGCGTCCACGACTCGCGCGCCGGCTTCGGACGCGTGGAAGTGAGCCACTACAGCCTCAACGACCAGGTGGTCGAAGGCATCCGCTGCCTCGACATCAACGCTTTTTCGGTGCAGTACCACCCGGAGGCCGCCTCTGGCCCGCACGACGCCAACCACTTGTTCGATCGATTCAGAGACGTTGTGCTTGCTTCGCAGCGCGGCACTGCAGGAGAAACCAAATAATGCCTAAGCGCGACGATATCAACAGTGTTCTTGTCATCGGCAGCGGCCCGATCGTAATCGGCCAGGCCTGCGAGTTCGACTACTCCGGCACCCAGGCGTGCCGCGTGCTGCGTGAAGAGGGCGTGCGCGTCATCCTGGTCAACTCCAACCCGGCCACCATCATGACCGACCCCGACTTTGCCGACGCGACCTACATCGAACCGATCACGGCCGAGATTCTCGAAACGATCATCGCCAAGGAACGGCCGGATGCGATTCTGCCCACCCTGGGCGGGCAGACCGCCCTCAACGCAGCAATCCAGCTGCACGAGCGCGGAATCCTCCAGAAGTATGACGTCGAGCTGATCGGCGCGAGCTTCGACGCCATCAACAAGGGCGAAGACCGCATGATCTTCAAGCAGCTCGTGCTCGACGCCGGTGCAGACGTGGCCCGCTCGTTCATCGCCCGTTCTGTCGAGGAAGCCGTCGGCTACGCCGCCGACCTCGGCTACCCGCTGGTCGTGCGCCCCTCCTTCACCATGGGCGGCCTCGGTTCGGGCTTCGCCTACACCGAGGAGGAACTGCGCCGCATCGTCACAGACGGCCTGCACCACAGCCCCACGACCGAGGTGCTGCTCGAGGAGTCGATTCTCGGCTGGAAAGAGTACGAGCTCGAGATGATGCGCGACACGGCCGACAATACCGTCGTCGTCTGCTCCATCGAAAACGTCGACCCGGTCGGTGTACACACCGGCGACTCGATCACCGTCGCGCCGGCCCTCACCCTGACCGACCGTGAATTCCAGCACCTGCGCGACATCTCAATCGACATCATCCGCGCCGTCGGCGTCGACACCGGCGGCTGCAACATCCAGTTCGCGATCAACCCGGCCGACGGCCGCGTCATCGTGATCGAGATGAACCCCCGGGTATCGCGTTCTTCGGCCCTGGCCAGCAAGGCGACCGGTTTTCCGATCGCCAAGATTGCGGCCAAGCTCGCCATCGGCTACCGTCTCGACGAGATCCCCAACGACATCACCGGTGTCACCCCGGCGAGCTTCGAACCCACCCTCGACTACGTCGTGGTCAAGGTGCCGCGCTTCGCGTTCGAGAAGTTCCCGGCCGCCGACCAGCGTCTGACCACGACCATGAAATCGGTCGGTGAGGCAATGGCCATCGGTCGCAGCTTCGCATCCGCTCTGCAGAAGGCGCTGCGCTCGCTCGAAAAGCGCGGCTCGAGCTTTCACTGGGGTACGGAGACCCGCACGGTCGACGAACTGCTCGCCGTGGCCGAGATTCCTACCGACGGCCGCATCGTCACCGTGCAGCAGGCCCTCCGTCGTGGCGCGACCATCGAGCAGGTCTTCGCCGCCACCAAGATCGACCCGTGGTTCCTCGATCAGATCGTTTTGATCAACGAGATCGCCGACCAGGTCGCTTCCGCCGACCGGCTCGACCGCGACGTCATGATCCTCGCCAAGGACCACGGCTTCTCCGACGCCCAGATTGGCGAATTGCGCGGTTTTGGCGAAGCGGATGTTCGCACCGTACGCCACATTCTCGGCGTGCGTCCCGTGTTCAAGACCGTCGACACCTGCGCGGGGGAGTTCCCGGCCCTGACCCCGTACCACTACTCCAGCTACGACGATGAGACCGAGGTCGTCGCCAGCGACCGCCGCAAGGTTGTCATCCTGGGCTCCGGTCCGAACCGCATCGGGCAGGGTGTCGAATTCGATTATTCCTGCGTGCACGCCTCCTTCGCGCTGTCCGAAGCCGGCTACGAGACCATCATGATCAACTGCAACCCGGAGACGGTCTCCACCGACTACGACACCAGCGACCGGCTCTACTTCGAGCCGCTCACCCTCGAAGACGTGCTCGAGGTCATCTACGCCGAGAGCCAGAGCGGCGAACTCGTCGGTGTCGTCGTACAGCTCGGCGGCCAGACCGCATTGAGCCTCGCGCGCGGCCTGGAAGCGGCCGGTATCCCCATTCTCGGTACCACCCCCGACGCCATCGACCTCGCCGAGGAACGCGGACTGTTTTCGAAGATCCTCGATGATGCCGGCCTGCTCGCCCCCCGCAATGGAACGGCGATCGACTTCGGCGGTGCCGTCGTGGTGGCCGAAGAGATCGGCTATCCCGTGCTCGTTCGCCCGAGCTACGTGCTCGGCGGCCGCGGCATGGAGATCGTCTACGATTCCCCGTCGCTCGCCGACTATTTCTCCCGCATGGCGGGGCAGGGAATCATCGGCGCTGGGCATCCTCTTCTGGTTGACCGTTTTCTCGACGACGCGATCGAGATCGACGTCGACGCCATTTACGACGGTCACGAGCTCTACATTGGCGGCGTCATGGAGCACATCGAAGAGGCCGGAATCCACTCCGGCGACTCGAGCTGCACCCTGCCGCCGGTCACCCTCGGCCGCGCCGAGATCGACCGGGTGCGCGAAGCCACGCTCGGCATCGCCCGCGGCATCGGGGTCAAGGGCCTGCTCAACGTGCAGTTCGCCATCGGCGCCGGTGTGCTCTATGTGCTCGAGGCCAACCCGCGTGCCTCGCGCACGGTGCCGTTCGTCGCGAAAGCGCTCGGCATTACGCTGGCCAAGGCCGCCGCGCTGATCATGGTCGGTACGACCATCGCGCAGCTGAAAGCCGATGGCAAGCTGCCGCTCATCGACGGCTCCCGCGTGCCGATTGAATCGCCCGTCGCCGTGAAGGAAGCCGTGCTGCCGTTCAACCGGTTCCGCACCCCCGAGGGCCTCGTCGTTGACTCGATCCTCGGTCCGGAGATGCGCTCCACCGGCGAGGTCATGGGTATCGACCGCGACTTTCCGCGGGCCTTCGCCAAGAGCCAGCTCGCCGCTTACGGCGGAATCCCGCTCTCCGGCACCGTCTTCGTGTCGGTCTCCGACCGCGATAAGCGCGCGATCATCCTGCCCATGCTGCGCCTGCAGCAGCTCGGCTACGAGATCGCGGCGACCATCGGTACCGCGGAGGTTTTGCAGCGCAACGGTATCCGTGCCCGTGTCGTGACCAAGTTCAGTGAGAAGGCGGGGGAGGACGACGTCTCGATCGTCGAGCTCATTCGCCGCGAGGAGATTCAGATCGTCATCAACACCCCCGGCGGCAGCACGGCCAGGGCCGACGGCTACGAGATTCGGGCGGCCGCTGTCGCCGGCGATCTGCCGCTGTTCACGACCATCGCCGAGCTCAGCGCCGCGGTCGCCTCGATCGACTCGATCCGCGATGGGTTTGAGGTGACCTCGCTCCAGGAGTACGCCACGGCGCGAACGGCCCTGTTGTGACGGTGTCGGCTGAGCCGGCCGCGACCGGATCGGTCGTCTCCTTCGGTGATCGCCTCGCTGGAGTGTTCGCTGAGCGCGGCCAGCTCTGCGTAGGTATCGATCCGCATTCCTGGCTGCTGCGCGACTGGAACCTACCCGATACGGCCGCCGGCGCCGAATCGTTCGGCCGCGCGGTTGTCGCCGCTGCGGCCGGCCGGGTCGGCCTGGTCAAGCCGCAGGTCGCGTTCTACGAACGTTTCGGTTCGGCCGGTTTCGTCGCTCTCGAACGGGTGCTTTCCGACGCCAGGCAGGCTGGTCTGCTCGTGATCGGCGACGCCAAGCGCGGCGACCTCGGCACGAGCGCGCTGGCCTATGCGCAGGCTTGGCTGTCACCCGGTTCCCCACTCGAAGTGGATGCCCTCACCCTGGCCGCGTACATGGGTGTCGGTTCGCTCGACTCGTCGCTCAGTCTCGCGGCCGCACACGGCAAGGGTGTCTTCCTGCTTGCGGCGACGTCCAACCCCGAGGCCGCGGACATTCAGCAAGCAATCGTGGCCGAGGGAAGCCACGCGGGTTGGAGTGTCGCCCGGGCCATTGTCGATGAGGTCGGAGAGCGGAATGCGCGGGCCGGCCGGGCCATCGACGTGGCGGCATCCACTCACGCAGTGACCGGTCTCGGGTCGATCGGCGTCGTGCTGGGAGCCACTCTCGACCTGGCCGTCTTCGGTATTGACGTGCACCAGGCGTCGACCGAATTTCGAACTCCCGTGCTCGCACCGGGCTTCGGACACCAAGGTGGGAATATTATGGATCTGATCTCGATATATGGCGGATACGCCGATGGGGTTATCGTGAGTGAATCGCGCAGTGTGCTCTCGGCCGGACCCCACCGAATCGAAGAAGCCATTGAGCGCCGAGTAGCCGAGGTAGGTGCCGTTCGTGGCTGAAAATCGTCCAACCCCGCCCGAAGTCGACCGGGTGGCTGCCTCGCGCGCTGCCGTTGCGGCACGACGCGCTCGCGCTCACGTCAAGGCCGAGGTCGCCTCCGGCGAACGGACCGCACTCGAGGTGCTTGCCACAGCGATTGCGGACCCGATCGGAGTCGAGGGTCGGCTCCGAGTGACCGAGCTGCTCGTGAGTATTCCGGCCATCGGAGTGACCAAAATGCAGCGCATAATTCACCGCTTGGAGATTTCGCCGTCCAAACGCCTCGGCGGGTTGGGCCGTCATCAGCGCGATCGGCTGCGTGATTTTCTCTCTGAACGACCAACCCTGCGGCATAGCGCTGTCGACTCCAAGCTCATCGTTCTGGCTGGCCCCACTGCCGTCGGCAAGGGAACTGTTGCCGGGTACATCCGCGAGAACTACCCTGAAGTGTTGCTCTCCGTTTCAGCGACGACCCGAGCGCCGCGCCCGGGAGAGGTTGAGGGAGTCAGCTACTTCTTTGTCTCCGACGACGAGTTCGATGGAATGATCGCGGCTGGTGAATTGCTCGAGTGGGCCAAAGTGCACAACGCTTACCGCTATGGCACCCCTCGCGGGCCGGTCGATGCCGCCATCGCGGCAGGCAACAGCGTGCTCCTCGAAATCGATCTGCAGGGCGCTCGCGCCGTTCGGCGGGCCATGCCGGAAGCCCGCCTCGTCTTCCTCCTGCCACCGAGCTGGGAGGAACTGGTGCGCCGCCTAATCGGCCGCGGCACCGAAGACGCGGCGGAACAAGCTCGCCGTCTGGAGACCGCAAAGCTGGAATTAGCGGCCCAGGGCGAGTTCGATTATCGCGTGATCAACCACGATGTCGGCGACGCCGCTCGTGAGGTCGTAGACTTGATGGAGATCCGCGCTGCATCCAGCATGTCGTAGCGCCCGTTTCTGCCGAATTCGTGCGCGTCCTGCGACGCGTTTACCTTTTCCATGTACTCGTTCAACAACAGATTCGCACAGGCCACAGGCCGTGCTTTATTAGGAGTGTGACACCAATGGCGAACAAGCCCACTGGCATCATTGACCCGCCCATCGACGACCTGCTGTCCAAGGTCGATTCCAAGTATGCCCTCGTGATTTTCGCGTCCAAGCGTGCACGTCAGATCAACGACTACTACGCCGACCTGCACGAAGGCAGCCTGTTCGACAACGTCGGACCGCTCGTCGACTCGACCGTCGAAGACAAGCCGCTCTCGGTGGCCCTGCGCGAGATCAACGACGACAAGCTCGTTTCCCGCCCGATCGTCGAGGCCTAGAACACCACTCTCGAAAAGCGCGCAGGATGAAGACACCTCGCACGATCGTCGTCGGTATCACCGGCGGCATCGCTGCGTACAAGGCAGTCAACATCGTGCGCGCTTTCGTGTTGAACGGCGACTCGGTCCACGTCGTCGCCACCGCGGCTGCCCTGCGCTTCGTCGGCAAGCCGACCCTCGAAGCGATTTCGCGTAACCCGGTGCACACCGATCTCTATGAGGGCGTCGCCGAGGTGCGTCACGTCGCCATCGGTCAGAGCGCCGACCTCATCGTCGTGGCCCCGGCAACGGCGAACAGCATCGCCAAACTCGCAGTCGGCCTCGCCGACGACCTGCTCGGCAACACGATCCTGGCCAGCACCGCGCCGCTCGTGATCGCCCCGGCCATGCACACCGAAATGTGGAACAACGCCGCCACGGTCGCCAACGTCGCCACACTGCGGTCGCGCGGCGTCACCATCATCGGCCCCGGCGTCGGACGCCTCACCGGCACCGACACCGGCGCTGGGCGAATGGAAGAGCCCGAGACCATCGTGGCGGTGGCTCTGGCTGTGCTCGACCGGGTGCAACTGGCCTCTGAGTCCGCGGCATCCGCTCTGCACGATCTCACCGGTCGCCGGGTGCTGATCAGCGCCGGTGGCACCAGGGAACCTCTCGACCCGGTGCGGTTTCTCGGCAATCGGTCAAGCGGTAAGCAGGGCGTCGCACTCGCTCAGGCTGCGCTGGCCAGGGGAGCTCACGTTACCCTGGTCGCCGCCAACCTCGAAGTGCCGGTTCCGACCAGCATCACCACCGTCATGGTCAGCAGCGCCCTGGAGATGCACGAGGCCATGGCACTCGCGGCCGAATCGGCCGAGGTCATAATCATGGCCGCTGCGGTGGCCGACTATCGGCCCAAAACCGTGCAGCTCGGCAAGATCAAGAAGGAAGATGTGGGGAACACCCTCACCCTGGAACTTGTCAAAAATCCCGACATTCTGGCCAGCCTCTCTGCCGCGCGCCGGCGGGGGCAGCTGATCATCGGCTTCGCCGCCGAGACTGAAACGGATGCCGATCGGCTGCTCACCCTGGGCCGCGCCAAAATCTCCCGCAAGGGGTGTGACTACCTGGTCATAAATCGGGTTGGCCAAGGCGCCGGTTTCGGCACGGAACGTAACACCGTGACGGTGCTCGATCGCCACGGAGTTATAGTGAATGAGGCCTCCGGTAGCAAAGTGTCGGTGGCCAATTGCATACTTGACCTGATCGGCTAGCGTTCGCTCCGACGGCCAACAACTCCTACGCTTTCATTCAAAACTACGTTTTTTAGTAAACAGAGACGGGCCAGATGAGCGATCTTCGCCTCTTCACCTCGGAATCAGTCACCGAAGGTCACCCCGACAAGATCTGCGACCAGATCTCCGACAGCATCCTCGACGCCCTTCTCGCCGACGATCCGCACAGCCGGGTCGCCGTGGAGACGCTCGTCACCACGGGTCTCGTACACGTGGCCGGCGAGGTCACCACCGAGGCCTATGTCGAGATTCCGTCGATCGTGCGCAAGTGCATCACCGACATCGGCTACGACTCCTCGGACGTCTGGTTCGACGGCCGATCGTGCGGCGTCGAAATCTCCATCGGTGGGCAGTCACCCGATATCGCCCAGGGCGTCGACAACGCCTTCGAGACGCGCGAGCAGTCCAGCCTCGACGACTTCGACCGACAGGGCGCCGGCGACCAGGGCATCATGTTCGGCTACGCCACCCGGGAGACCCCCGAACTCATGCCGATCCCCATCTGGATCGCCCACCGACTGGCCGAACGCCTCGCCCTCGTGCGCAAGAGCGGTGAACTCGATTACCTGCGGCCCGACGGCAAGACCCAGGTCACCATCGGCTACGACGGAATCATCCCGCGCACCGTCGAAACCGTCGTGGTGTCAACCCAGCACGCGCCCTCGGTTTCCACCGAGCAGTTGCGCCTCGAGGTTGAAGAGCTCGTGATTCGTCCGGTACTCGACCTGATCGACCTCGATTCCTCTTCGCTCACGACCCTGATCAACCCCACGGGACGCTTCGAAATCGGTGGCCCGCAGGGCGATGCCGGCCTGACGGGTCGCAAGATCATCATCGACACCTACGGCGGATCGAGCCGCCACGGCGGCGGTGCGTTCAGCGGCAAGGACCCGTCCAAGGTCGACCGGTCTGCCGCCTATGCCATGCGCTGGGTCGCAAAGAACGCCGTCGCTGCCGGCTTGGCCGAACGCCTCGAAGTGCAGGTCGCCTACGCGATCGGCAAGGCTTCTCCGGTCGGCCTGTACGTCGAAACTTTCGGCACCGGTGTGCTGCCCGATACAGAGATCACCGCGGCTATCCGCGCGGTGTTCGACCTGCGGCCGGCAGCCATCATCCACTCCCTTGATCTGTTGCGTCCCATCTACACGCAGACGGCCGCGTACGGCCACTTCGGCCGCGAGCTCCCCGACTTCACCTGGGAGCGGCTCGACAAGGTCGACGATCTGCGCAGCGCCGCCGGCCTCTGAAGCCGGCGCAGTCATGACGCACTCCGGCCTCGTCGCACGGGTGCTGATCGAGTCCCCCCTGCCGCAACTGGACCACCTGTTCGACTACGGCGTACCCGCCGAACTGGTCGGTCAGGTTGCGGCGGGAATGCGGGTCAAGGTGCCGTTTCGCTCCGGCGGCCGTGTCGTCGACGCCTATGTGATCGAGGTCCTGGATCCGCGAACCGCTCGGCCGCGGTCCGACTCTGAAACGGATGCCGTCTTCCGCGGCGCCCTGAGTCCGCTCGACTCGGTCGTGTCCACGGCCGTCGTGCTCACGCCCGACGTGTGGAAACTGGCGCGACGGCTGGCGGATCGGGCTGCCGGGAACGCGAGTGACATCATCCGTCTCGCGGTCCCACCGCGGCAGGTTCGCGTTGAAAAGGCCTGGCTGGCGGCGCAGTCCGTCCCTGTTGTTCCGAGCACGGTCGCAGAATCTGCCATTCCTGCTCCGTCACCGGTGTCGATCGGCCTGGCCGCCCCCGCCTTCGTCGGCTACCCGACGGGACGGCTCGACAGTGTGATTATGGAGCACCACCGCGTCGCCGTCGCCGCTATCCCCGAACTCACGCAGCTGACCGACGGCAGCACGATCGGCCGTTGGGCCCAAACTCTGGCCGAACTCGCCGCCCTGACTCTCAGCGCGGGCCAAAGCGCCATCCTCTGCGTGCCCGACTTTCGTGACCAGGACCAGGTACAGGCCGCCCTGGCCCAGCTCGCCCCCACGCTGCCGCTGAGCCGCGTCGATGCCCGCCAGCCGAACCCCGACCGGTACCGCGCCTTTCTGGCCTGCCTCGAGCCCGCGCCGCGCATCATCCTCGGCAACCGGTCGGCCGTCTATGCGCCGGCGCACAACCTGGGTCTCATCGCCATCTGGGACGACGGCGACCCGCTCTACTCCGAACCGCTCAGCCCCTACGTCAGCACTCGCGACGCGGCCCTCGTGCGTCAGCAGGACAGCGACTGCGCCCTCGTATTGCTCGGCCACTCGCGCAGCGTCGAAACCCAGCGTCTGGTGGAGCTGGAGTACCTGACCGAGGTAAATCCGGCAACCGACCGACACCCGCGCATCATCCCCACTGATTTTCAATCCGAGCCCGACCAGCAGGCTCGCGCCGCCCGTATTCCCTCGGCAGCGTGGCAGGCTGCCCGCGAGGCGCTCGCGCACGGGCCCGTGCTGGTGCAGGTTGCGAGCCCTGGGTATGCCCCGATGCTCGCCTGCCAAAGCTGCAAGAAAGCCGCCCGTTGTACGCGCTGCCAGGGTCCGCTCGGGCTCAAGTCGGCCTCGGCCGTGCCGTCCTGTCGGTGGTGCGGCGCCCTCGCTGCCGGCTGGACCTGCGCGCACTGCGACGGCACCAAGCTGCGCGTTGTGACGCTCGGTACCGGGCGCACCGCCGAAGAACTCGGCCGCGCCTTTCCGGGGGCACTGGTGATCATCGCCGACGGAGAACACACGATTCAGACCCTCGGCGCTCAGCCGGCTCTCGTGATCGCTACCAGGGGTGCCGAACCGGTGCCGACCGGCGGTTACCGTACCATCCTCATCCTCGACGGAGAGCGGATGCTTGCCCGCGAATCGCTGCGCGTCGCTGAGGACTGCCTGCGCTGGTGGGCCAACGCCGCCGCCCTCGCCGCACCCGGCGCTCCAGTGCTGCTCACCGGGGTCGGCGGTGGCCTCGCGCGGGCACTCAACTCCTGGCGCCCAGACATCTTCGCCGCGAGCGAACTCGCCGACCGACGCCACCTGCGGTTTCCGCCAGCCGTACGCGTCGCTTCGGTCACCGGCACCGCGGCAGACGTTGACGCTGCCCTCGCCGATCTGGGCGCGGTGGCAGGCCTCGACGTACTGGGCCCGGTCGACACCGAGGCCCCCCTGGTGCGGGCGGTCGTTCGGTTCGGCTACGCCCGCGGCGATGAAGTGGCCCACGTGCTCAAGGCGGCGGTCGTGCGAAACGCCGCCAAACGCCGCAAGCCGAAGTCGGGTTCGTTCCAACCGGCACCTACACTTAAAGTTCGATTCGACGACCCGGAGCTGCTCTAAATGAAACTCGTCTTTGCCGGTACGCCCGAGGTCGCGTTGCCGAGCCTCACGGCTCTGGCCAGCTCCGGTCATGAGATTGTCTCCGTGATCACTCGAGCGGATGCCCCGCTCGGGCGCAAACGCATTCTCACCCCCTCACCGGTTGCGCAAGCCGCGGCGCAGCTGGGCTATCCGGTGCTGAAGACCAACCGACTCGCCGCTGAGGCGACCGAGACCATCCGTGCCCGGCAACCCGACCTCGGCGTCATCGTCGCCTACGGCGGCATCGTGCGCGAGCCACTGCTCTCCGTTCCCCGCCTCGGTTGGATCAACCTGCACTTCTCCCTCCTGCCGCGCTGGCGAGGGGCCTCCCCGGTGCAGCGCGCCGTCATCGCCGGTGATGAGCGCACGGGCGCCGCCGTGTTTCAGCTGGTACCAGAACTCGACGCCGGCGCCGTTTTCGCTAGTTTCTCCCAGCCCCTCGGTGCACATTCCACTTCGGGAATGCTTCTCGAGGACCTCAGCCACAGCGGTGCCGATCTGCTCCTGCGAGTTGTCTCTGAGCTCGCTGCCGGCACCGCAGTGGCCGTGGCGCAAACCGGCGCGGTCACGCTCGCGCCCAAACTCGTGCGGGACGACGCGCGGATCGATTTCAGCCGACCGGCGACATCCGTTTACAGCCATATTCGCGGAGTGACCCCGGAGCCGGGTGCGTTCACGACCGTGAACGGCGCGGTATTGAAACTTCTCGAGGTCGCGCCCAGCGTCGGCCAACCCAACCTGCCTGCCGGAAGTATTGTGCAGCGCGAAAAAATAGTGCTGGTAGGCACAACGAGCGAACCCCTGGTTCTGCTGCGCGTGCAACCGGCCGGAAAGACAGCAATGACAGCGAACGACTGGTGGCGCGGAGTGGCAGCAGAATCGGTGACGACATCATGAGTGACGATCGCGCCGGCTCGGCCCGCGCTAATTCGGCCGGTACGGCCGACTCTGCACCGTCGGGCGGTGCCCGGTCCCGTCAGGCCCCGGCCGACTTCGTGCAGCCGGCCCGACGCATTGCCTACGAGGTGATCGCGGCCGTGCGCGAATCCGACGCGTACGCGAACCTGCTGCTACCGACCCGTATTCAACGCGCAGCCCTGAATACGGCGGATGCCGCCCTCGCGACTGAACTCACCTACGGCACGCTGCGCATGCAGGGATTCTACGACCGTGTGATCGCCCTCGCGGCCAACCGACCGGTGGGCGCCATCGATCCGGCGATTCTCGATGTGCTCCGCCTTGGCGCCCACCAGCTGCTCGCCACCCGCGTCGCGACCCACGCCGCGGTCAACGAATCCGTTTCGCTCGCGAAGCAGGTTGGGTCACGCTCTGCGACCGGCTTCACCAACGGGGTCCTGCGCACCATCTCCCGATCGAGCGCCGAGGAGTGGCGTGGTCGGGTGCTTGAAGGTGCGGTCAACGTCGATGACCGGCTCGCCGCCGAATACTCCCATCCCGCCTGGATCGTGCGGGCCTTTCGGCAGGCACTGCGTGCCGAAGGTCACGAAGATGAGCTGGCCGATCTGCTCGCCGCCGACAACATGGCGGCGAAGGTCAATATGGTCGCGTTGCCCGGCCTCGCCACCGACGGAGACCTTGAACGGCTGGGCCTCGCCGACGAATTCTCGCCGGTCGGTTTCGTGTTGGACTCCGGAGATCCGTACCACCTGGTGACGGCGACGGCTGGTCGCATTCGAGTGCAAGATGAAGGATCGCAGATCGCCGCTCTGGCACTCAGTCGTGCCCGGCCGATCGTTGCGGGGGAGCGGTGGCTCGACCTGTGCGCTGGACCCGGTGGCAAGGCCGCCCTGCTCGCCTCCGAGGCACGCGCGGGAGGAGCCGTTCTCGTGGCCAACGAGCTCGTTCCCGCCCGGGCGACCCTCGTGCGCACTGCCCTTGAGGCCCTCCCCGAGCCAATTCCGGTGTGGGAAATCGACGGCACCACCATCGGCCAAACGCACCCGGAAACCTTCGACCGCATTCTGCTCGATGCCCCCTGCACCGGCCTCGGCGCCCTTCGGCGCCGACCAGAGGCACGTTGGCGCAAACAACCCAAGGATGTCGCTGACCTCGCCGGGCTGCAGTCCGGACTCATTGATGCGGCCCTGCTCGCGCTCAAGCCCGGCGGCATCCTCGCCTATGTCACCTGCTCACCGCACACCGCGGAGACGCGGGCGATCGTCGCCCTCGCCGTGCGCAAGGCCGGGGGCGCCGTGACGGCGCTCGACACCGCTGCCGTCGTGCAGTCCTTCAGCGCCGCAAACCTCGACCTGCCCACCGGCACCGGGAGCGTTCAACTGTGGCCGCACCGCCACGGTACCGACGCCATGTTCATCACCCTGCTGCAGCGCTCCGAGGAGTAGGCGCCCCGCCGCCCAGTCCAGCGGATGCGCGCTCCCGAAAACGGGTGCGCGCTACGCCCGTTACCGTAGCGGCTACCGAGATCGGGCGCGGTCACGCGGGCATCCGCTGTCAGGGGTGCGGTCCCACCACCAGGAGATCTCCTACATCGCAGTCGAGCGCATCACAGATCGCCCGCAGGGTCGAGTAGCGGATGGCCCTGGCTCGGTCGTTCTTCAGCACCGACAGGTTGACGATGCTGACGCCCACGAGGGCGCTTAGCCGCGTCAGGGTCATGCCACGCTGCTCGAGCAGCTCGTCGAGCCGGCAATGAATGCCGGAGTCCTCATCGGGAACCGCGGGCATCAGACGAGCCCGTCGGAGTCTCTTTGCAACTTCTGCCCGTATCGAAATACCGCGGCGACGGCGAACAGGGCCAGGCCCACCCAGATCGGCCAGAAATCCAGAGTCCATTCGTGGCCTTCCATCGGCAGCCCGATGACCTGGCGAATGTCAGTCCAGTCGACCTCGGCTGTGTCCAGACTCCACCCGGTTGCCCTGAGTACCTGAGAGGAGGCGAGGCCGCCCGCGACAGCATCGCACACCTGCCAGCCGAGTCCGCCGACGATGATCGAGGTCGCCGTCAGGTTGATGCCGCGGGTCAGTGCCGGACGGAACGGATCCCGCCTGATGATGCTCGTGCAGAGCAGAACAACCACGACAGCGATCACAACGTTCGTCGTTCCCTGAAGCGCGTCGCCGGCTGCCAGCCAGACGCGGGTGGCGGTGTCCAGCCCCGCCACGGTCACCACGGCGTGGACGAACCCTCCACCCACAACGTCGGCGGTCGTCCCCGTGACCTCAACCGTGCTCGGCAGGCTGGGCCAGAATGGCTTAACGGGCAGCCGCACACTCACAGCGTCGCTGAGTAGCCGTTGCAGGGCATCGGCTACAGTTCCGAGCACCGTCACCACCGCGTAGAGGATCGCGATGATTCTGATGACCCGCACCGCTTTGGTGGGATCGACATCGGTGCCCGGTCGAGATCCCGATCGACGTTCGATTACCACGACGGTCGCGATGGAGCCGAGCACGAGTAAGACGAGGAGAGCAGTCCACCAGGTGAGAGCCGCCATCAGCGTGTCATTTCAGAGTTCTTCGTGTCGTGTTGAATCATCATCATGCTGGACCCTTCCGCCATAACGTTTATCGATACATAACGATAAACGGTAACACGATCTGGACCGCGCGAAATGTGCCCCGAACGATGACCAAGGCATGCTGCCCAGCGTCGAGCAGTGTCTTCCATCTCCTGAGGATGGGTGACCGTCCCGCAAGGGGTTCGAAGCAACCACACGCCGAGCTGTGGCTCGATAGGCTGAGTGGATGGCTAACCGCATCAATCCGAGCATCCTCGCCGCCGATTTCGCCAACCTTGAGAGCGAACTTTCCCGCATCCGCTCCGCCGACCTCGTGCATGTTGACATCATGGACAACCACTTCGTTCCGAACCTCACTTTTGGGCTTGGAATGGTCGAACGCCTGCAGCAGATATCGCCGCTGCCGCTGGACATCCACTTGATGATCGAGGATCCCGAGCGTTGGGCGCCGGGCTATGCCGAGGCCGGTGCCTACTCGGTGACCTTCCACGCCGAGGCCACGACGGAGCCGGTCGCGCTGGCCCGTCGCCTGCGGCAGATCGGCGCGCGCGCTGGTATCGCCCTGAAACCGGGCACCGATGTTGCTCCGTATCTCGAACTGCTCTCCGAATTCGACCAGGTGCTGATCATGACCGTAGAGCCCGGTTTTGGCGGCCAGAGCTTCATGGAATCGACCATGCCGAAGTTGGTTCAGTTGCGGTCAGAAGTACAGAAGACCGGTCTCGACGTCTGGCTGCAGGTCGACGGCGGCATCACAGAGCAGACGATCGAAATTGCAGCTTTGGCCGGCGCCGACACCTTCGTGGCTGGTTCCAGCGTGTTCGGGGCCGAGAATCCTGCCGCCCAGATCGGCCTGCTCCGGGAGCGCGCGGCCAGCCACCGTCACGGGGCGGGTAACCTAGAGTTGTGAAAACATTCGATGACCTTTTCGTAGAACTGAGCGACAAGGCCGCCACCCGTCCAGAGGGCTCCGGTACCGTACGCGAACTCGACGCCGGCGTGCACGCCATCGGCAAGAAAATTGTTGAGGAAGCCGCCGAAGTCTGGATGGCCGCCGAGTTTCAAAGCGACGACGAAACCTCCGCTGAAATCTCCCAGTTGCTGTACCACCTGCAGGTCATGATGATTGCCAAGGGCCTCTCTCCGGCCGACATCTACCGACATTTGTGACCCATGCCGGCGTTCGACGCTGGCTCGAATTCACTAAATAGTCGTGTGTAAAAAAACCAAGAGAGTACCCCCATGCTGAGAATTGCCGTGCCCAACAAGGGCTCGTTGTCTGAAACTGCCGCGCAGATGCTGGCTGAAGCCGGCTATACCGGCCGCCGCGATCCACGCGACCTCGTCACCGCCGACCCGCGCAACGGCGTCGAATTCTTCTACCTTCGCCCCCGCGACATCGCCACCTATGTCGGATCCGGCGCACTCGACGTCGGTATCACCGGGCGCGACCTGCTCCTCGACTCGCACTCGAAAGCCGTGGAGATTGCCAGCCTTGACTTTGGCGACTCGACCTTTCGGTTTGCCGGGCCGGCCGGTCGCTTCACCGAGCTGAAAGACCTCGACGGCCTGCGCGTTGCCACCAGCTACCCCGGCCTGGTCGAACGCTTCCTCGCCACTCACTCGGTGACCGTCGACCTGGTCGAACTCGATGGCGCGGTCGAATCGGCGGTTCAGCTCGGGGTAGCGGATGCCGTGGCCGACGTCGTCTCCACCGGTACGACCCTGCGCAAAGCCGGCCTCGAAATCTTCGGACCGGTCATCCTCGAGTCCACCGCCGTTTTGATCAGCTCGACCAACGACAAGGCCGGAATTGACACCCTGCTGCGCCGCCTCCAGGGCGTGCTCGTGGCCCGCCAGTACGTGCTGCTCGATTACGACATCCCGGTCGCGTTACTCGACGCGGCCGCAGCGCTCGCTCCCGGCATCGAATCTCCGACTGTCTCTTCGCTGCACGACCCGGAATGGGCCGCCGTGCGGGTCATGATCGGCCGTCTCGACATGAATAACGTGATGGATGCCCTCTATGCCCTTGGGGCCAGGGCCATCCTGGTCACCACCATCCACAACGCCCGTTTGTAACCCGGCGAGAGGAGAACTCGCATGACTTTGAGTGTGCGCGTCATACCCTGCCTCGATGTGGCCAACGGTCGCGTCGTGAAGGGTGTCAACTTTCTAAACCTGCGCGACGCCGGCGACCCGGTCGAACTGGCGCGACGCTACTACGAGCAGGGTGCCGACGAACTCACCTTTCTCGACGTCACCGCCACGGTGGACAACCGCTCGACGACCTATGACGTGGTGCGTGCCACCGCTGAGCAAGTGTTCATCCCGCTCACGGTCGGCGGCGGCATTCGCAGCGTCGAAGACGTCTCCAGGCTGCAGGCGAGCGGCGCCGACAAGGTCGGCGTCAACAGCGCGGCCATTGCCCGACCCGCCCTCATTGCTGAAATCGCCGACCGGTTTGGTGCTCAGGTACTCGTGTTGAGCCTCGACGTAAAACGGTCCGAACGCACCGAGAGCGGTTTCGTCGTCACCACGCACGGCGGTCGTACCGAAACCGACCTGGATGCCGTGGCCTGGGCCCGGCAGGCGATCGAGCTGGGCGCGGGGGAGCTTCTGGTCAATTCCATCGATGCCGACGGCACCAAGGCCGGTTTCGATACCGATCTCATCGCGCTCATGCGAACCAACAGTCGGGTTCCGGTGATCGCCTCCGGTGGCGCCGGGCGCGTAGAGGACTTTCCGCCGGCGATCCGAGCCGGCGCGGATGCCGTTCTCGCGGCATCCGTTTTTCACAATGAATTATTGACCATAGGCGACGTCAAGCGTGAGCTAGCCGACGCCGGAATGCTGGTGCGCTGATGACCAACGAACGTACCGATCAGCTGGACGCCGCTGTATTCAGTGACGACGGGCTGCTGCCGGCCGTTATCCAGCAGTGGGACACCCACGAGGTGCTCATGCTCGGGTGGATGAACCGGGAAGCACTCCGCCGCACCTTAACGTCGGGACGCGTGACCTTCTGGTCGCGCAGCCGGAAGGAATTCTGGCGCAAGGGCGACACCTCCGGCCACGCCCAGTACGTGCAGTCCGCCGCCTTCGACTGCGATAGCGATACCCTGCTCGTGCAGGTCGACCAGGTTGGAGCGGCGTGTCACACCGGCACGCATACGTGCTTTGATGGGCGCGACCTGGGCGCGATCACCATGGACAGGCCAATGGAATGACCGACAGTACCCCGGTCGCAACCGGTTCCCGTACCGCCGGCTCAACGACGCGCGATCAGTTCGACGCGTTGACCGGGGAGCACCGGGTAATTCCGGTGATCCGTGAACTGTTCGCCGACGGTGAGACCCCCGTTGGCATTTATCGCAAGCTCGCCGACGGACTGCCGGGCAGCTTTCTGCTTGAGTCCGCCGAACAGGGCGGCATTTGGTCTCGGTTCTCCTTCGTTGGTGTCTCCTCGTTCGGTGTGCTCACCCAACAGGGCGACGACACCCGTTGGATCGACTATGGGCTTTCCGCCTCGCGTGCGCTCGGCTCCGCAACCGATCTCGGACCGCTTGACGCCCTGGCCTACTTATTCGACCGCTGGCAGACGCCGCGGCTGCCAGAGCACCCCCCACTCACCGGAGGGCTGGTCGGCTTCATAGGCTGGGAGGCGATTCGTCAGATCGAACGCCTGCCGCACCAGCCGCCGGCGGACTACGAGGTGCCAGGCCAGTCGTTCAGCTTCGTGGCCGACCTCGTTGTTCTTGATCACAAGTACGGAACCGTGCAGCTCATCGCCAACGTGCTCAACGACGGCGTCGACACCCCCGAAAAGCTATGGGCTGACGCGGGCACCCGCCTGAATTCACTGCAGACCCGACTCGCCGCGCCCGGAGAAGCCTGGCTGGCCGAGGTTGACCTGCAGGCGCCGAGCACGCCGAGCAACCGCACCACGCGAGACGATTTTCTCGCCGCCGTCAATGTCGGCAAACAGCACATCGTCGACGGCGACATATTTCAGGTCGTCATCTCCCAGCGCTTCGACCAGGTCTGCACAGCACACCCCATCGACGTCTACCGGGTGCTGCGCAGCCTCAACCCGAGCCCATACATGTACCTGCTCAGCCTCGAGACGGCGGAGGGCGACCCGTACTGGATCGTTGGGTCTTCGCCCGAAGCGCTCGTCAAGGTACAGGATCAACGCGTCTTCACTCACCCGATCGCCGGCTCCAAACCCCGTGGCACCACACCGGATGCCGACGCCGACTACGCGATCGAGCTCGCCGAAGACCCCAAGGAACGTGCTGAGCACCTCATGCTCGTCGACCTCGCCCGCAACGACCTGCTTAAGGTCTGCACGGCCGGATCGGTCGAAGTGACCGAATTCATGCGCATTGAACGGTTTAGCCACATCATGCACCTGGTGTCCTCGGTCGAGGGTAACCTCGTCGCCGGCAAGACCGCGATCGACGTTTTTCGTGCCACTTTTCCGGCCGGCACCCTGTCGGGCGCTCCGAAACCGCGGGCGCTGGAGATCATCGACGCCCTCGAACCGGCTCAGCGTGGCGTGTACGGGGGAGTGGTGGGCTACTTCGGCTTCGCCGGCGACGCCGACCTTGCCATCGCCATCCGTACCGCCACCATCAAGGACGGCATCGCCCGGGTGCAGGCCGGCGGCGGCGTCGTCACCGATTCCGACCCGGCCTCCGAGTACCAGGAGTCGCAGAACAAAGCGGCAGCACCCTTGCGCGCCGTCGCCATCGCCAACGCGATGCGGCGAGTGTCCTAATGGCCGAACGGATGCCCCCGCGTCGCCTCAAACTCGTACTCATTCTCACCGTTCTGGGCGCGAGTTCCCTGGCGCTACTGGCCTGGACGCAGGTCTGGGTGCACGCTGAAGTGGGACTGCCCGACGCTGGCACCCAGGTGCTCCAAGTCGACGGAGCTATCGCCGCGCCGGCACTGACGGCGCTGGCACTGGCCGGGTTCGCCCTCGCCGGTGCCCTCACCATTGCGGGTCGGCTCATTAGGGTGGTACTCGGCGGGCTTGAGGTTCTCCTCGGGTTCTCGGTGTTTCTCGCCGGATATCTCGCGGTCGAGGATCCGTCTCAGGCCAGTGCCGCTGCGGTCACTGCCGCGACCGGAATTGCCGGACACGAATCCATTCAGCTGAGCGTTCTCGGCACGGTGGTCACCCCGTGGCCGTTCGTCGCAATGGGCGCCGCTGTCATTATGTCGGCGACCGGTGTGATCGTCATCGTGACGAGCGCACGCTGGCCCGGACCAACCCGCAAATACCAGGCCGTGCGTTTTGAACCGGTAGCCGACCCCGACGGTTCCGTGCCAGCCTTGCCGGTGACCGGCGTTGCGTCGACCGAGCCCGCACCGGCTGACTCCGTCGGCGACTGGGATGATCTCAGTCGCGGCGAAGACCCGACCGCTCGCTGAGGGCGCGCTGTCGCTCCGCTAGACTTGACCTGCTTGTCAACGCACACAGTGTTTACGCATTTACGAGGAGAACCATGAGCATCGATCTGTCAGATCCCGGACACGGCCACTCCCCGGCGGCCTGGATCGCAGTCATCATCATGCTGGCTGCCTTCACCATCGGCACCACAGCATTCTTCTTTAGCCTCGCCTGGCTCGTCTGGGCTTCCTTCGGATTGCTTATAGCCGGGCTGATCGTCGGCTACGTACTGAGCAAAGTCGGCTACGGCGTCAGCGCCACGTCGGCCGAGCACTAACCGGCGGCGCTGAGACCTGGTGCTGCAAGAACTTCTCGCTGGCGCGCTCTCCGACGCCGAACAGCGCCTCCTCACTCGTCCCTTGGCGAGAGTGGAGGCTGCGGCGCGCGCCCACGCGCCCGCCCTCGATGCATTAGCTGCCCTGGCCCCCGCTGAACGGGTCAAGATTCTCGCAGAAATCAAGCGGGCCAGCCCGAGCCGTGGCGCTCTGGCGTCCATCACCGACCCGGCAGCCCTGGCAGTGTCCTACGAGTCCGGCGGAGCAAGCGCTATCAGCGTACTGACAGAGGGTCGCCGTTTTCACGGCTCACTGACCGACCTCGAGCAGGTCCGGGCAGCGGTGAGCATTCCTATCCTGCGTAAGGACTTCATCGGCACGCCGTATCAGGTATTCGAGGCCCGCGCGGCCGGCGCCGACCTCGTGCTGCTCATCGTGGCCGCGCTCGATCAAGCCACCCTGCTCTCGCTGCACGATCTCATTCGCGAGCTCGGAATGACCGCGCTGGTCGAAACGCACAGTGGCGACGAAGTCAGCCGCGCACTCGACATCGGCGCGAGCCTGGTCGGCGTCAACGCGCGCAACCTGTCCACTTTTGAACTCGACCAGAACCTCTTCGGCACTCTCGCCGACAAAATCCCGTCCGGTGTTATCCGAGTCGCCGAATCCGCCGTCAAGACGGCCGCCGACGTGGCGCACTACCGTGGCGCTGGCGCCGATGTCGTTCTGGTTGGCGAAGCGCTCGTCACGAGCGATCCCATCCGAACCCTCTCCGAGTTTTTGGCGGTATAAATGTCTTTACGTACACAGCCCGGCCCCTATTTCGGCGACTTCGGCGGCAGGTTCGTGCCCGAATCCCTCGTGGCGGCGCTCGATGAACTCACAGCGGAATACGAACTCGCCAAGAACGATCCAGCCTTTGCTGCGGCGCTGATGGACTTGCATCTCACCTACACCGGTCGTCCTTCGATCATCACCGAGGTACCGCGATTCGCTGAGTATGCCGGCGGGGCCCGCATCATCCTCAAGCGTGAAGATCTCAATCACACCGGTTCCCACAAGATCAATAACGCCCTCGGACAGGCCCTTCTCACCAAACGCATCGGTAAGACCCGCGTGATCGCCGAAACCGGGGCCGGCCAGCACGGCGTGGCCACGGCCACCGTCGCCGCCCTGTTCGGGTTAGAGTGCGTCGTCTATATGGGCGAGGTAGACACGGAACGTCAGGCCCTCAACGTGGCGCGGATGCGTCTGCTCGGGGCAGAGGTCGTTCCGGTTAAGACCGGCTCGCGCACCCTGAAGGACGCCATCAACGACGCCATGCGCGACTGGGTCACCAACGTCGACACCACCAATTACATCTTCGGAACCGTAGCCGGACCGCATCCGTTTCCCGCCATGGTGCGTGACTTTCAAAAAATCATCGGCGAGGAAGCTCGCCAGCAGGTTCTCGATCTGACCGGCAGCCTGCCGGACGCCGTCACCGCCTGTGTTGGCGGAGGCTCCAACGCAATGGGTATCTTTCACGCCTTTCTCGACGATCCCAATGTCGCACTATTCGGCTATGAGGCGGCCGGTGACGGCGTCGATACGCCACGCCACGCTGCCACCATCACCAAGGGTCGTCCCGGAGTACTTCACGGTGCCCGGAGCATGCTGCTGCAGGATGAAGACGGCCAGACCATCGAATCCCACTCCATATCGGCGGGGCTCGACTATCCCGGCGTCGGACCGGAGCACGCCTGGCTTGCCAGCATCGGCCGGGCCACCTACCTGCCGATCACCGATGACGAGGCGATGAGCGCCCTGCGCCTGCTCAGCCGCACCGAGGGCATCATTCCCGCGATCGAGTCATCCCACGCCCTCGCCGGTACCCTCGAACTCGGCCGCACGCTCGGCCCGGAGGCGACCATTCTGGTCAACCTCAGCGGTCGCGGCGATAAAGACATGGAAACAGCTGGCCGGTACTTCGACCTGCTCGACGAAGGCGCGGAACAGTCATGACGACCCCAATCCCCAGCGACACTGTGAGCACGGTTGAACAGGCCATTGCGCGCCGACGCTCCGAGGGTGGCGGAGCCCTTATCGGCTACCTTCCGGTCGGTTTTCCCACACTGAGTGAGAGCATCGACGCCGCAGTGGCCCTCGTCGCCAACGGCGTTGACATTATCGAACTCGGCCTGCCCTACTCCGACCCGGTGATGGATGGCCCCGTCATTCAGGCGGCCACCCAGCAGGCCCTGGCCAACGGGTTCAAGCTGCGTCACGGGTTCGAAGCGATCAGTGCAATCACCGCGCAGGTCGATGCGCCAATTCTCGTCATGACCTACTGGAACCCGGTTGTGCAGTACGGTGTTGAACGATTCGCCGACGATCTGCGCGCAGCCGGCGGTGCTGGTCTAATCACCCCAGACCTCATTCCCGACGAGGCTGCCGATTGGATGGCCGCAAGCGAACGCACCGGTCTCGATCGAGTCTTCCTGGCAGCGCCTTCCTCCTCGGACGCCCGGTTGGTGCAGGCGATGGAAGCGAGCCGCGGCTTCGTCTATACGGTCTCGACGATGGGTACCACCGGGGCTCGCGCGGGTGTCGATGCCGCCGCTCGTATTCTGGTGGAGCGTCTGCGCGCAGTCGGCTGCACGAGTGCGTGCGTCGGACTCGGGATCTCCACTCCCGGGCAGGTGCGCGAAATTCTCGGCTACGCCGACGGCGCCATCGTCGGGTCAGCCCTCGTGAAAGCGCTCAACGACGGGGGAGTACCCGCCGTTGCCCGTCTGGCTCTCGACCTCGCCGCCGGCGCAAACGATATTCGCCCGGCGTCAACCCCCGGGTAAATCCAGTCGCGATCTACACTAAATAGTTCGAGGCGATCCATCGATTCGCCCCAGGTGACGTGAGTCACGATGAAAGGTAGTACCCAGGTGTCTTTGAGTCTTCTGAGCGCGAGCATCCCGAGTCCGGAGTGGAGTTTCTTCGACCTCCACTTCTTCGACCTCGCCACGTTCCGTATTCACGCCTACGCGCTGTGCATTCTCGCCGGAATCATTCTGGCGACGATCATCACGTCGCGCCGCCTCACCAAGCGTGGTGCCGAGCCGGGAGTCGTGCTCGACATCATCCTCTGGGCGGTTCCGCTCGGCATCGTCGGTGCTCGTATCTACCACGTGCTCACCCACCCCGGAGACTACTTCTTTGAGGGCGCCGACCTACTCCGCACGCTCTACATCTGGGAGGGCGGCAACGCCATCTTCGGGTCGCTGATCGGTGGCGCCGTTGGTGCCTACATCGGCTGCCGGATGGCCGGCATCCGCTTCTGGACCTTCGCCGACGCCGTCGCCCCCGCCCTGCTCGTCGCGCAGGCCACCGGTCGGCTCGGCAACTGGTTCAACCAGGAATTATTCGGGCTGCCCACAACTCTGCCATGGGGCCTCGAAATCGAGCCGACCAATCCTGCCTTCCCGGTTGGGCTGCCAGCCGACACACTGTTCCACCCGACTTTCCTGTATGAGATCATCTGGAACCTGCTCGGTGTTGCCGTTATCCTCTATCTGGAGCGCAAATTCCGACTGCGTTTCGGCCAGACTCTTGGTGCCTACCTCATCTGGTACGGACTAGGGCGCAGCTTTTTTGAGTCGATTCGCATTGACCCGAGCGAAATCTACTTCGGAATCCGTACCAATGTCTGGGCGGCCCTCGCCTCTATCGCTCTTGGCCTGATCATCATTCTCGTGCAGCGCCAGCGTCACCCGGGACTTGAGCCCAGCCCGTATATCCCCGGTCGGGAATGGATCGGGCCGGACGCTGGGCTAGAATTGGAAGATAGCGATTCGGATGATCTTGATCAAAGCTCCGCGAATCAGAGCGATGTTGCCGATGAACGCACCGAATCACCCGAGGCTCCAGCCACAAGCACGAGCGCTTCGCGTCTGTAGAATCACGTCGCTGCATCCCAGCTGACACACACCCAGCGTCGCCCGCTGATGGGCCTGACCCGAACAGGGCGACGGTTACAGATTTTCGCACTTCTCCTTCGGGCCAGCGTCGTCCCTTACTGCCAGTCATCTCGTGAGGACGGTCTCAATGGCGCAGAAACCTCTGTATTCCCGCTTCAGCAGCATGCCAGAAGCATCCGGCTTGTACGACCCGGCGGCCGAACGCGACGCGTGCGGCCTGGCCATGGTGGCGACCCTGCGAGGGACCGCCGGACACGACATCATCACCCAAGCCCTCGATGCCCTGCGCAACCTGGAACACCGTGGTGCGGTCGGCTCCGATGCCGGCACCGGTGACGGCGCAGGCATCATCACCCAAATACCGGATGCTTTCCTGCGCGCCGTCACAGAGTTCGCTCTTCCCCCGGTTGGGCAGTACGCCGTCGGAAACGTCTTCTTGCCGACCGACCCGACCGCGCGCACCGCCATCAAACGTGCCATCAGTCTCATCGCCGACGACGAAAGCCTCACCATCATCGGGTGGCGCGAGGTTCCGGTGCACCCTGAAGACCTCGGCAGCCAGGCCCGCGCGAACATGCCGGCGATCCAGCAGCTGTTTGTGCAAAGCACCCGCACCACCGAGTCCGGCGAGCCGTTTTCCGACATTGCCCTCGATCGCCAGACCTTTCGACTGCGCAAGCGTGCGGAACGCGAACTCGAGATTTACTTCGTGTCGTTGTCCTGCCGCACCCTCGTCTATAAGGGCATGGTCACAACCCTGCAACTCGAACCGTTCTACCCGGACCTGTCCGACGAACGCTTCGCCTCGACGCTGGCCCTCGTGCACTCGCGCTACTCAACCAACACGTTCCCGTCCTGGCCGCTCGCCCAGCCGTTCCGTATGATCGCCCACAACGGCGAGATCAACACGGTGCAGGGCAACCGCAATTGGATGCGCGCCCGCCAGTCCCAGCTTGAATCTGAGCTGCTCGGCGATCTCGCCCCGCTGTTGCCGATCGTCACCCCGGGCGCCAGCGACTCGGCCTCCTTCGATGAGGTCGTCGAACTGCTCAGCCTGTCTGGTCGATCACTGCCGCACGCCATCATGATGATGGTGCCGGAGGCGTGGGAAAACCAGACCGACCTCGACGACGAACGCCGCGACTTCTACGAATATCACTCCATGCTCATGGAGCCGTGGGACGGCCCCGCCGCGATCGTTTTCACCGACGGGTCCCTCGTCGGTGCAACGCTCGACCGCAACGGCCTGCGGCCCGGGCGTTACCTCATCACGGACGACGGGCTCGTCGTACTCGCAAGCGAGATCGGCGTGCTGGGCATTGATCCGGCCCGTGTCGTGCGCAAGGGGCGCCTGCGCCCGGGCCAAATGTTCCTGGTCGACACCAAGGCCGGCCGTATCATCGACGACCGTGAGATCAAAGCGGACCTGTCGACAAGCGAGCCCTGGGGCGATTGGCTGCAGAAGGGGCGCATCAACCTGAAGGACCTGCCGGAGCGGGAGCACATCGTGCACCCGCCGGCCTCCGTTGTGCGCCGCCAGCGCACCTTTGGCTACACCGAAGAAGAGGTGCGCATTCTGCTCACCCCGATGGCCAGGACCGGCGCCGAACCGCTCGGCGCTATGGGGAGTGACACGCCCATCGCCGTGCTCAGCGACCGCCCACGCCTCATGTTCGATTACTTCACCCAGCAGTTCGCTCAGGTCACCAACCCGCCGTTGGACTCCATTCGGGAAGAAGTCGTCACGAGCCTCAGGCTCGGTCTCGGACCGGAGCGCAACCTACTCTCAGCCGGCCCTGAACACGCCCGGCAGGTCATTCTGGACTTCCCGGTCATCGACAATGACGAACTGGCCAAGATCCAACACATCGACCCCGTCGTCGGCAGCCGCACCACCACGACCGTTCGTGGCCTCTACCGCTTCGAAGAAGGCCCGGACGCGCTGTCGAAGCGCCTCGCCGCCATTTGCGTTGAGGTCGATGAGGCCATAGAGGCCGGCGCGCTGTTCATCGTGCTGAGTGACCGTGACTCCAACAAAGACCTGGCGCCCATCCCATCGCTGCTCATGATCGCGGCCGTGCACCACCACCTGATTCGTACCGAGAACCGCATGAAGGTCGGAATCGTGGTCGAGGCCGGCGACGTACGCGAAGTGCACCACGTGGCCCTGCTCATCGGCTACGGCGCCTCCGCGGTCAACCCGTACCTGGCAATGGAAACCTGCGAAGACCTCGTGCGCAGCGGAATCATCACCAACGTCACGCCCGAAAGGGCGGTGCGCAACGTCATTAAGGCCCTCGGTAAGGGCGTGCTTAAAATCATGTCCAAGATGGGCATCTCCACCGTGTCGTCCTACGCCGGTGCCCAGGCCTTCGAAGCGGTCGGTCTGGCCCAGTCCTTCGTCGACCAATACTTCACCGGCACGACGAGCAAGCTCGGCGGCGTCGGCATCGACGTGATCGGCGTTGAAAATCTGTCGCGGCACGCATCCGCTTATCCAATGGATGCCGCGGTGACCGCCCACGAGCGTCTCGCGACCGGTGGCGAATATCAGTGGCGTCGAGATGGAGCCCCGCACCTGTTCAACCCGGAGACCATCTTCCGGCTGCAGCATGCCACCCGTACCCGGCGCTACGACATCTTTCGCGAGTACACGAAAATGGTCGACGATCAGGCCGAATCTCTGATGACGCTGCGTGGCATGTTCACACTCAGCCCTGGCCAGCGCCCCCCTGTACCCCTCGACGAGGTCGAATCGGTCTCCCAGATCGTCAAACGGTTCTCCACCGGCGCGATGAGCTACGGCTCCATTTCGCAGGAAGCGCACGAGACCCTCGCGATTGCCATGAACCGCCTAGGCGGTAAGTCCAACACCGGCGAGGGCGGCGAAGACCTCGACCGCCTGCTCGACCCGACCCGGCGCAGCGCTGTGAAGCAGGTCGCGTCCGGTCGATTCGGTGTCACGAGCATGTACCTGACCCACGCCGAGGATATCCAGATCAAACTTGCCCAGGGTGCCAAGCCCGGCGAGGGCGGTCAGCTTCCTCCCACCAAGGTGTACCCGTGGATCGCTCGCACCAGGCACGCCACGGCCGGCGTCGGCCTCATCTCGCCTCCGCCGCACCACGATATCTACTCGATTGAAGACCTCAAGCAGCTCATCTTCGACCTGAAACGGGCCAACCCGAAGGCGCGCATCCACACCAAACTGGTCAGCCAGTCGGGTATCGGAGCCGTCGCGGCCGGGGTCGCCAAGGCTCTCTCCGACGTGATCCTGATCAGCGGCCACGACGGCGGAACGGGCGCGAGCCCGGTCAACTCGCTCAAGCACGCCGGTACGCCGTGGGAACTCGGCCTCGCCGAGACCCAGCAGACGCTCATGCTCAACGGCATGCGCGACCGGGTGGTCGTACAGGTTGACGGCCAGCTGAAGACAGGGCGTGACGTACTCGTCGGCGCCCTGCTCGGCGCCGAGGAATTCGGTTTCGCCACCGCGCCGCTCGTCGTCTCTGGCTGCATCATGATGCGCGTCTGTCACCTCGACACCTGCCCCGTCGGCGTGGCCACGCAGAACCCGGAGTTGCGTAAACGCTTCAATGGTCAGGCTGACCATGTCGTGAATTTCTTCGAGTTCATCGCCCAGGAAGTTCGTGAGTACCTCGCCGAACTCGGATTCCGCAGTCTTGACGAAGCTATCGGTCACCGTGAAGTGCTGAACGTCAACCGTGCTCTGACCCACTGGAAGGCGCAGGGGCTTGACCTCGCACCCATTCTCAGCGGCCCGGACTTTTCCGAGAGCGAACCGCGCAAGTGGGCCCGCGCCCAGGAGCACGAGCTGGACAAGCACTTCGACAACGAACTGATTCGTCGCAGCCAGAGCGTGCTCGAGCACGGCGGCGCGATCAGCATCGACCTGCCGATCCGCAACACCGAGCGTGCCGTCGGAACCATGCTCGGCAACCAGGTCACTCTCCGGCATGGCGAAAACGGCCTCCCGGCAGGGTCGATCGAGGTCACCCTTACCGGGTCTGCCGGGCAGTCATTCGGAGCGTTCCTGCCGAGCGGCATCACCCTGCGACTGGAAGGTGATTCCAACGACTACGTCGGTAAGGGCCTGTCGGGCGGGCAGATCATCGTTCGCCCCGATCGGACCAGCCAATTTCCGGCCGAAGACAACGTCATCGCTGGAAACGTGATCGGTTACGGGGCGACCCAGGGCAGCCTGTTCATTCGTGGCATTGTTGGCGAACGCTTCCTGGTGCGCAACTCCGGTGCGATCGCCGTCGTGGAGGGCGTGGGGGACCACGCCCTCGAATACATGACCGGGGGCCTCGCGCTCATCCTCGGCGAGACCGGGCGCAACCTCGGAGCCGGAATGAGCGGTGGCACGGCATACGTCTACGGACTCACCGCTGAACGGGTCAACCGTGACGCGTTGACGTCGGGGGAGTTGCGTCTGCTGGCGCTCGACAGCGTCGATCGTGAGATCGTGCGCGACCTGCTCGAACAACACCGGGACCAGACCGACTCCGCGCTGGCCAAGCGAATGCTCGACAACCTGGAAGAAACCATGAACGCTTTTGTCAAGGTGCTGCCGCGCGACTACGCGGCCGTGCTGGAGACCAGACAAACGGCCGTCGATGAGGGACTCGATCCCGACGGTCTGGTTGTCTGGAATCGAATTCTGGAGGTAACCAATGGCTGATCCGAAGGGATTCCTGAAGACCACGGAACGTGAGCTCCCGGCTCGCCGACCGGTGGCCATCCGCTTGATGGACTGGAAAGAGGTCTACGAGCAGGGTGACACTGCCGTGCTCAAACGGCAGGCCGGCCGCTGTATGGACTGCGGTGTGCCGTTCTGCCACCAGGGTTGCCCGCTCGGCAACCTCATTCCCGAGTGGAACGATCTGGTCTGGCGCGACGAGGGTCGAGCGGCCATCGAACGCCTGCACGCGACGAACAACTTTCCCGAATTCACCGGTCGGCTCTGCCCGGCCCCGTGTGAATCGTCGTGTGTGCTCGGCATCAATCAGCCCGCCGTGACCATTAAGCAGGTCGAGGTGTCGATCATCGACCAGGCGTTCGCCAAGGGCTGGGTACAGCCGCAACCGCCCGGCCGTCTGACCGGCAAGACCGTCGCGGTCGTCGGCTCCGGCCCGGCCGGACTGGCCGCAGCCCAGCAACTCACCCGCGCCGGTCACACCGTCGCCGTGTTCGAACGCGACGACCGCATCGGCGGGTTGCTGCGCTACGGCATTCCCGACTTTAAAATGGAGAAGAAGCACCTCGAACTACGCCTCGCCCAGATGACGGCAGAGGGCACCCGCTTTCGCGCCAACGTCAACATCGGTGTGGACATCATGTGGGATGACCTGCGTGCCCGCTACGACGCTGTTGTGGTGGCGACCGGTGCCATGGTGCCCCGCGACCTGCCGATTCCGGGGCGCGATCTGCCCGGAGTGCACTTCGCCATGGAATACCTGGTTCAGCAGAACAAGATCGGCGCCGGCGGAAGCATCGAAGCGCGCATCGACGCTGAGGGCAAGCACGTGGTGGTGCTCGGCGGTGGTGACACCGGTGCCGACTGCATCGGCACGGCGCATCGCCAGCTGGCAGCATCCGTCACCAACCTCGCGATCGGCAAGCAGCCGGGCACGACCCGCCCGGAGAGCCAGCCTTGGCCGATATCGCCGACCCTGTTCGAGGTTTCCAGCGCTCACGAAGAGGGCGGCACCCGCCAGTACCTCGCGTCGACGGTGGAGTTTCTGGCCAACGAATTCGGCGAGGTGCGAGCCATTCGCATCGCCGAGACCGAGTACCTTGACGGACGCCGCGTTCCCAAGGCCGGTTCGGAGCGGGAAATCCCGGCCGACCTGGTGTTGCTCGCCATGGGCTTCACCGGTCCGGAACAAGGTGACCTCGGCCACCAGCTGAAGGTTCCCTTCGACGGGCGCGGCAACGTTGAGCGTGACGGCAACTACCAGACCAGCCAGGAGGGTGTCTTCGTCGCCGGCGACGCCGGTCGGGGTCAGTCGCTGATCGTCTGGGCCATCGCCGAGGGTCGCGCAGCGGCCGCTTCGGTCGATGCGTTTCTGGAAGGGCAGACGCAACTGCCGTCTCCCGTTAAGCCCACGGACCGCTCGTTTTCCCTCTAATCCACTAGCCTTCCTGCACCACGTCGAAATGCGCCTGAAGAGCGCGGAAATCGGAGATTTACCAGAATGAGACGCGCAAAAATCGTTGCTACCCTCGGGCCGGCGGCGGCCAGTTACGAGCAGATCAGAGCCCTCATCGACGCGGGCGTCGACGTATGTCGTATGAACCTGAGCCACGGCAACTACCAGGTGCACGAGAGCGTATACGCCAATGTGCGCAAGGCCGCCAACGATTCCGGCCGTGCCATCGCCGTCATGGTTGACCTGCAGGGTCCCAAGATTCGTCTGGGCAAATTCGAGGGCGGCCCGTACGAGCTCGCCGTCGGCGACATCTTCAAGATCACCACCGAAGACGTACTCGGCACCAAAGAACTATCCGGCACGACTTTTAAAGGGCTGCCGCACGATGTGCACCCCGGCGATTTTCTGCTCATCGACGATGGCAAGGTCAAGGTGCAGGTCATCGAAACGGATGGCGTCGTCGTCACCACCAAGGTGATCGTCGCCGGCCCGGTCTCCAATAACAAGGGCATCAACCTGCCCGGCGTGGCCGTCAATGTTCCCGCCCTGTCGGAGAAAGACGAAGCCGACCTGCGCTGGGGCCTGCGTCTCGGAGCCGACCTCATCGCGCTGTCGTTCGTGCGTAGCGCCGATGACATCGTCCGCGTGCACGAGATCATGGCCGAAGAAGGCCGCCGCGTTCCGGTGATCGCCAAGATCGAGAAGCCGCAGGCCGTCGACAACCTCGAAGAAATCGTTGACGCCTTCGACGCGATTATGGTCGCCCGTGGCGACCTCGGCGTCGAGCTGCCGCTTGAGGCCGTGCCGATTGTGCAAAAGCAGGCCGTTGAGATCGCTCGCCGCATGGCCAAGCCGGTCATCGTGGCCACGCAGATGCTCGAATCCATGATTTTGAGCCCGGTACCCACCCGTGCGGAGACCAGCGATGTCGCAAACGCCGTGCTCGACGGTGCGGATGCCGTCATGCTCAGCGGTGAGACCAGCGTTGGAGAATACCCCGTTGTCACGGTGCAGACCATGGCCCGCATTGTGGAGTCGACCGAGGTACACGGCCTCGAGCGCATCGGAAAGCTGACCAACAAGCCGCGCACCCAGGGCGGTGCCATCACCCTGGCCGCCATCGAGGTCGCCGAATTCGTTGACGCGAAGTTCCTCTGTATCTTCACCGAATCCGGCGACTCAGCCCGCCGTATGTCGCGTCTGCGGTCGAAAATTCCGATGCTGGCCTTCACCCCGGAGGCGGGCATCCGTCGTCGTCTGGCCCTCACCTGGGGAATCCAGACCTACCTGGTGGACCCGGTTACCCACACCGACGCCATGTTCGGTCAGGTCGATGACATTCTGCTCGGGCAGGGCCTCGCGGAAATCGGTGACAAGGTCGTCGTCATCTCTGGTTCCCCTCCCGGAATCGTGGGTTCGACGAACGACATTCGCGTGCACCGCGTGGGCGACGCCCACAACGAGGTCGCGCCGGCGTACGTCAAGAAGTAGCGTTTATAGCGAAAAGCCCCGCTCCGTGATTTCGACGGAGCGGGGCTTTGGGCGATATCGACGTCTCTTTCATCTTCGCGTCCGCGACGCGAGCCGGAAACCCCGCTTCGTGATTTCGACGGAGCGGGGCTTTGGGCGATATCGACGACTCTTTCATCGTCGCGTCCGCGACGCGAGCCGGAAGCCCCGCGCGGGAGCGATATTCTGCGGTGGTTCGGGCACCCTGTGTCATGGACCTGTGGCACGGCCGTTGTTGAATTAGCAGTGAAAATGTTAAAACCCTGTTTGACCAAGGATTTAACTAATAAAAATTTGTACCGGTGGTGGGACTCGAACCCACACGTCCTTGCGAACAAAGCATTTTGAGTGCTCCGCGTCTGCCATTCCGCCACACCGGCTTACAACTACTCGTTCAGAATACCGTAGGCTTTTACCCGTGACCGACCAAGACAGCACCCCCACCCCTCCGCGCCGCGTTGTCGTCGCTGAGGACGAATCCCTCATCCGCCTCGACATCGTCGAGATTCTGCGCGACAACGGCTTTGAAGTCGTCGGCGAAGCCGGTGACGGAGAAACTGCGGTCGCCCTGGCGCGGGAGCTCCGCCCTGACCTGGTCATCATGGATGTCAAGATGCCCCAGCTCGACGGCATCAGCGCGGCCGAACGCCTCTCCAAGGAGCACATCGCCCCGGTCGTTCTGTTGACCGCGTTCAGCCAAAAAGAACTGGTCGAGCGCGCCACCGAAGCCGGCGCCCTCGCTTACGTGGTCAAGCCGTTCACCCCCAATGACCTGCTGCCCGCGATCGAGATCGCTCTCTCGCGTTACAGTCAGATCATCACCCTCGAAGCCGAGGTCGCCGACCTGGTCGAGCGGTTCGAGACCCGTAAGCTCGTCGACCGGGCCAAGGGGCTGCTCAACGAGAAGATGGGCCTGACCGAGCCGGAAGCCTTCCGCTGGATCCAAAAAGCCTCGATGGACCGTCGCCTCACCATGCACGACGTGTCTCAGGCGATCATCGAACAGCTCAGCGCCAAGAAGTAGTCGCAGTGTGCAATTAGAACGGCCCGGCAGATTCTGCCGGGCCGTTTTGCTGTCCGGCGGTGTGTACCGGTCCGGCTCCCTGCGGACTGCGTGTCGGTGGTGCCCGCTACTCTCGAAATAGACGAAGGGCGGCGCATGTTCCTACTGGATGGCAGCCTGGTGACCAGTGCAAGCGACCTGAGCGCCGCATCCGTTTGTGAGTTTGCGTTTCTGCGCCGTATCGACGCGAAACTCGGCCGCATTGACGGCGTGCCGGAACCGGTCGATGCCATGCTCGAACGTACATCCCGACTCGGCGACGAGCACGAACATCGGGTGCTTGAACGCTACCGGCAAGACTATTCGGTCATAGAGATTGCACGGCCAGAGCGGATATCACGCCCCGCCCTCAAAGCAGCGGCCGACAATACCCGGCTGGCCTTCACCGAGCGCCCCGACGTCATTTTTCAGGCCACCTTCTTCGATTCCGATTTTGGCCCACCCAACGGAGACGGCCCGATCGCCTTCCTCGGATTCGCCGACTTCATCGTGCGGCAAAGTGATGAAACCTGGCTGGTGCAAGACACGAAACTGGCCAGGCACGCCCGGGTGACCGCCCTGCTACAGCTGGCCGCTTACGCCGAACAACTTGAACGCATTGGGGTTGATGCGGCTGAGACCGTCGAACTGTTGCTCGGCGATGGCTCCGTCAGCGTGCACCAGCTGGCAGACATTCGCCCGGTGTACCGCAAGCGCAAACAGCGGCTCGTGCAGATCATCACCGAACGTTTCGGCGACAGTGCCTCCGTCAGGTGGGGAGACCCGCGCTACACCGTGTGTGGGCGCTGTGCAACCTGTGAGGTTGAGGTCCACAGACACCGCGACCTGCTCCTCGTAGCCGGACTGCGGCTGACGCAGCGCGCGCGCCTGGTGTCCGGTGGCATCCGCACCGTTGAGGAACTTGCAGCGTCCGACGGTGGTATCGACGGCATGGGCGATGTCACGCTCGCCGCCCTGCGCACACAGGCACGGCTGCAGATCCAAGCGGTGGTGGGTACGGCACCGCCAGTCGATGTGTTCAACCCCGGTGCGCTGGCCGTGCTGCCCGAGCCTAATCCCGGGGACATCTTCTTCGACTTCGAAGGTGACCCACTCTATTCCGAATCAGGCGCGTCAGCGGGTACCGATGAAGCGACCGGCACCGACGAACCCGCCACGGAGTGGGGCCTCGACTACCTCTTCGGATTGGTCGACGTCGATGAAAGATTTCATTCTTTCTGGGCGCACAGCTGGAGGGAAGAGAAGCAGGCACTCACTGAGTTTCTGGCGTACCTTGTCGACCGTCGCGCGCGGTACCCGGACATGCACGTCTACCATTACGCTGCCTACGAGCGCACCCACCTGCTCAGCCTCGCCGCGCGGCACGGCGTCGGCGAAGACCAGATCGATCAGCTGCTGCGCGAGAACGTGCTGGTCGACCTGTACCCGCTCGTGCGCAAGACCATGCGTGTCGGGTCCCGCTCGTACTCGATCAAGAAGCTCGAGCCGCTCTACATGGGCGCCGAACTGCGAGGCGGCGAGGTCACGAACGCGGCGGATTCCATCAGCGAATATGCCGGCGCTCGAGACCTGCACGCGCACGGCGACAAAGCCGAAGCGCAACGCATGCTGGATTCCATCGCCGACTACAACCGTTACGACTGCGTGTCGACGTTGCGCCTGCGCGACTGGCTGCTCACGCTCGCGGTAGGGGCGGGCATCCGCTCAGCCGGCACCCAGCTCGAAGCAAAGGCCGACACGCTCGAGCCGTCGCCGGTGCGCGACGCCCTGCTCGCCGTCGCGGCCACGACTGGCCACACGTCGCGCACCGCCGACCAGGCGGCGGCGGCCTTCGCCGCCGCCGCGATCGACTACCACCGCCGGGAGCAGAAGAGTTTCTGGTGGGGACACTATTCTCGGCTTGAGTACCCGATCGACGAATGGCAAGACACCCGCGACGTGCTCATAGTCGACCGCGTCGACGTAGAGCGTGACTGGTTTCGCGAGGGCCAGCAGCGCGTCGATCGTCGACACCTGTGGCTTCGCGGGCGTCTGGCACCGGGCAGCAGCATCAAGCCCGGAGACCAGGCCGGGCCATACCTGCTCTACGAATACCCTGGGCCGTTCGCCAACCCCGACACCGCGGAGGGTGCTCGCACCCACCGCGCCGTAAAAGTGCTCGAGGTCGCCGACGACGGAGGAATCCTGGTCGAAGAGACCCTGTTGAAAGACGTCGCGCGCTACCACCACCGACCGAGCGCACTCGCCCCGGCCGCCCCGCCCCGGCCGTTACAGCAGAAGCCCGCCATCGATGAGTGGGCTAAAACGATCGTTGACGCCCAGCCGGACTGGCCGCGCGACCCTATGGTCGATATTTTGCGTCGCGCCCCGCCGCGCACCCGCACGGGACATCTGGCGGCCGTCGCAGCCGATGGAGAGACCATCGAAGCTGTCCTGACAAGTCTGCGTGACCTCGACAGGTCATACATTGCGATCCAGGGGCCACCCGGCACCGGCAAAACGTACCTCGGCGCCCACATCATCACGGCGCTCGTGCAGCAGCACGGCTGGAAGATTGGTGTCGTCGCTCAATCACACGCCGTCGTTGAGAATCTGCTCGGCGCCATCGTCACGGCCGGGCTCGATCCTGCCCTCGTCGGAAAGGTAGCCAAAACCGGGACTGACCCGGAACAGGCCACGTACACGACGCTGCCCAAAGACGGTCAACTGCTCTTTGCACTCGACCACGCCAATTCCGGATTCGTCATCGGCGGCACCGCCTGGGACTTCAGCAATTCTGCCCGTGTGCCGCGGCACAGTCTTGACCTGCTCGTCGTCGACGAGGCCGGCCAGTTTTCGCTCGCCTCGACTATCGCGGCGAGCGTCGGCGCGCAGAACCTGTTGTTGCTGGGCGACCCGCAGCAACTGCCGCAGGTGAGCCAGGGCATGCACCCCGAGCCGATCGACCAGTCAGCGCTCGGCTGGGTCGCGGCCGGCCACGACGTGCTGTCAGATACGCGAGGCTATTTTCTCGCCGAAAGTCGCCGCATGCATCCGGCGGTGGCAGAGCCGGTCTCCCGCCTCTCCTACGGCGGGCTCCTGCTCGCCAATCCGATCACCTCGACCCGGTTCCTCGCCGGTGTCACGCCTGGGCTGCACGCCGTTCCGGTCGTGCACACCGGCAATTCCACCTCATCAGCCGAAGAGGGGGATGCCGTCGTCGCACTCGTGCGTAACGCCCTCGGTCGGCTCTGGACCGACCCGACCGAGCATCGCAGCAACGACTTACTGAGCGAAGCCGACGTGATCGTCGTGACGCCCTACAACGCGCAGCTGGCCCTCGTGCATGCGGCGCTGGCCGCTGCCGGCTACTCCAACGTGCGGGTCGGCACGGTCGATAAGTTTCAGGGTCAGGAGGCGGCCGTGGCGATCGTCACCCTCGCTGCCAGCTCGGCCGACGACGTGCCGCGCGGCCTGGCCTTCCTCATTATGAAGAACCGGCTGAACGTTGCTATTTCGCGGGCCAAATGGGCCGCATATCTGGTCTATTCACCCGCATTGACGGCGCATCTGCCGGTGACGCCCGCTGGCCTCGCCGAGCTCAGCGCGTTCATCAGCCTGGTCGAGCCAGACTCGGCAGAGATCTAGGCTGACGGCGGCAGGTCTTTGATGATGTTCGTGATGCGAATCGTCGAGCAGCGCCGGCCGGCATCATCGGTGACGACGATTTCGTGGGTGGTGAGCGTGCGGCCAAGGTGAATCGGGGTGCACACCCCCGTGACGTAGCCGGACGTTGCCGAGCGATTGTGCGAGGCGTTGATTTCGATACCGACGGCGAGTTTTCCCGGTCCGGCATGCAGGTTCGCGGCCATCGAGCCGAGTGACTCACCGAGCACGACGTAGGCGCCGCCGTGCATGAGCATGGCCGGCTGCGTGTTGCCGGCCACGGGCATCCGTGCCACGGCCCGGTCAATGGTGAACTCGGTGAACTCCAGCCCCATCTTGTCGGCGAGATCTCCGCAGCCGCGCTGCTGAACCCAGGCGAGTGCGTCGTCAGTCGTATTGAACATGATCACCTTTGGTCGGGAAGCCCACGCGGGAAGACACTTGTAGGCTGGGGGAGTGTTGGACTCCGAAAAGCCTACCCTGATGATCATCGACGGCCACTCCCTGGCATTCAGGGCGTTCTTCGCCTTGCCGGTGGACAGCTTCCAGACCCATTCCGGGCAGCACACGAACGCCATCCACGGCTTTCTGTCGATGCTGCTCAGCCTGCTGCGCAACGAGAAGCCAACCCACCTCGCCGTCGCCTTCGACATTTCGCGCGCTTCCTTTCGCACCAGGGAATACCCGGAGTACAAGGGCACGCGTAATGCGACGCCTACGGAGTTCCTCGGCCAGATTCCGCTGCTGCAAGAAGCCCTCGCTGCGATGAACATCACGACCATCACCAAGGAAGACTTCGAGGCCGACGATATTCTCGCGACGCTATCGGTCGAAGGGACAGTGGCCGGCTACAACGTGCTCGTCGTCTCCGGGGACCGGGATGCGATCCAGCTCGTCAACGAGACCGTCACCCTGCTCTACCCCTCCAGCCAGGGCGTGTCGGCCCTCACTCGCTACGACCCGGCCCGGGTGCGCGAGCGCTACGGCATCGAACCGGAGCAGTATCCCGACGTCGCCGCCCTCGTCGGTGAAACCAGTGACAACCTGATCGGCATCAGCAAGGTCGGCGAGAAGACCGCCGTCAAGTGGCTCGGCCTCTACGGCAGCCTCGATGGCATCCTCGAACACGCCGACGAGATCAAGGGCGTCGTCGGCAACAACCTGCGCGAGCAGAGGGAGAACGCGATTCGCAACCGCCGGCTCAACCGCCTGGTCACCGACCTGGAGCTGCCCGTGGCCGTTGCCGCCCTCGAACGCGGGGCCATGAACACTGACGCCGTGCGCGACATCTTCACTCGCCTTGAATTTAAGACGCTGCTCGACCGGGTGCTCAAACTCGCCGGCGAAGACCCGGCGGCGGAAGGCTCTGCTCTCGTCGCCGCCATCGAGGAGGTTCCAGCCGTGCAGTCGCCCGTCGCGCAGGACCTGCTGGACGAGGAGCTGCAGTCCTGGCTCGACCGGGCAACGGCGGCCCACCCGGCCGGACTCGGCCTCACGGTGGAGGTGCAAGACGGCAAGGCTATCGGTTTCGGGCTGGCCAGCCCGACCGAAACCATCAACCTGCCGTGGCAGCCCGATCGCAAAGACTACGCCCCGCTCGAAGCCTGGCTCGCGAGTGATGCCCTGAAGATCATGAACGACGCCAAACACCAGGTGAAAGCCCTGCGCCGCAGCGGCCTGCCCTTCGCCGGCCTCGCCTTCGACACGCTGGTCGGCGCCTGGCTCGTCCGGCCCGGCGGACCGGACAAGACCCTGGCCGACCTCGTGTCACGGTACCTCGACGAAGCACTGCCGGTGACAGATCCCAACCAGCTCGTGCCCGACGAGACCCAGCAGGCTGGCGCCCCAGCCCAGGCCTGGTACACCCTGCGGGTATTCGCCGCCGTCGAGACCGCGCTGGATCCCGGGTCTCTCAAGCTGCTGCTGGAGATCGAGCTACCGACCCTGCTGGCCCTCGCCGACATGGAGCTCGCTGGCGTCAGCGTCTCGCACGAGCAACTCGCCGAACTATCAGCTGAGCTCGGCGCCAGCACCGCGAGTCTCGCCGCGGCGGCCTACGCCGAAATCGGCCGTGAGGTCAACCTCGGCTCACCCAAACAGCTGCAAGACGTGCTGTTCGAGCAGCTTCAGATGCCCAAGACCCGGGCCAACAAGACCGGTTTTTCAACGGATGCCGGCGCCCTGGCCGACCTGCAGGCGAGCAACCCGCATCCGTTCCTCGACCTGCTGCTGAAGCACCGTGATGCCACCAAGCTGCGCCAAATTGTTGAGACCCTCGATAAAGCCATCGACACGACCGGCCGAATCCACACCACCTACGTGCAGATCGGTACCACGACCGGCCGCATCTCCTCGAACGATCCGAACCTGCAGAACATCCCCGTGCGCACCGAGGAGGGTCGGCGCATCCGTGCCGCTTTCCAAGCCGGCGCGGGAAGCGAGAGTCTGCTCACTGCGGACTATTCGCAGATCGAGATGCGCATCATGGCGCATCTTTCCGAGGACGCGGGCCTGATCGAAGCCTTCAACGCCGGCGAGGACCTGCACCGTTTCGTCGGTTCGCGCATTTTCGGTGTTGACCCCGCCGATGTGTCCGGTGAGATGCGCAGCAAGGTCAAGGCGATGAGCTACGGGCTCGCCTACGGCCTCAGCGCATTCGGTTTATCCAAGCAGCTGCGCATCGACACCAAGGAAGCCAAGCAGCTCATGACCGACTACTTCGAGCGGTTCGGAGCTGTGCGCGACTATCTGCGCAACGTGGTCGAACAAGCCAGGGTTGACGGCTACACCGAGACCATCTACGGGCGGCGCCGGCCGTTCCCTGACCTGGCCAGCCCCAAACGAGTGCTGCGCGATAACGCGGAACGCGCGGCCCTCAACGCTCCGATTCAGGGTTCGGCGGCCGACATTATGAAGATCGCCATGAACGGTATCGCCGCCGATCTGGCGGATGCCTCGATGGGATCCAGCATGCTGCTTCAGGTACACGACGAGTTGATTTTCGACGTCGCACCGGGGGAGTGGGACGCCCTGCGCCAGGTCGTCACCCACAACATGGAGTCCGCCGCCGACCTGCTCGTTCCGCTGACAGTGCAGGTCGGTCGCGGACCCAACTGGGACGCAGCCGCCCACTAGTCCCTTGCGGGTTGACCGGCCACTTTCCCCAATTGGGGGGTTCAGGCGGATCCCTCGTGTTCTAGGCTCGGTGCATGACACACGATATCCAGCGCACGCCAACGGCCATCGACCAGATCGCTGAAGAGTGGGTGGACACCCTCGTCGACCTCGATCCCACGGTGGGCACCTACATCGGCCGCACCGAGGGGGACGGTCGCTACGGCGATTACTCCCCGGCCGGCCACGAACGATTCATCGCCGAGGCCAGGAAGACCATTGCTCAGCTGGATGCCGCCCACCCGGTCGACAGCGTCGATGAAGTCACCCAGACCGACCTGCGCAGCGAGTTGGCACTCACAGTGGAAAGCTCCGACGCCGAGTTGCAGCTGCGCGACCTCAACGTCATTGCCTCACCGGCGCAGGAGATTCGCGAGATCTTCGACCTTATGCCAACCAAGACCGTCGACGACTGGGCCAACATTTCGTCGAGACTCGGCAACCTGCCCGCAGCCATCGACGGGTATATCGACACTCTTCGCCTCGGCATCGAACGCGGCGTTACGCCGGCTCGCCGGCAGGTGCTGGAGGTGCTCGCCCAGGCGAAGCGCCACGCTGCCAGCGACGGGTTCTTCGCCGAGTTCACCGCGAACGCAGCTGTGGACGACGGCACACTGCCAGCGTCCCTGGTCACAGACCTCGGTGTGGGCGCACGCCGCTCGGCGACCGCCTACGACAAACTGGCCACCTTCTTCACCACAGAGCTCGAGGGCAAAGCCACCGAAAACGACGCTATCGGTCGTGATCTCTACACCCTCGCCTCTCGTCGTTTCCTGGGCGCGACCGTGGACCTCGACGAAACCTACGAATGGGGCATCGAAGAACTCGCTCGCATGGTGGAAGAGCAAGAAAAGATCGCCGACCAGATCAAACCAGGCGCGGGTGTACTGGAAGCCATCGCCTACCTCGACACTGACCCGAAACGTAAACTGCACGGCACGCAGGCCTTGCAGGAATGGATGCAGAAAACCAGCGACAAAGCCGTCGCCGACCTCGCCGAAACCCAGTTCGACATTCCCGACGAGATCAGGACCATCGAGTGCATGATCGCGCCCACCCAGGAGGGCGGCATCTACTACACCGGCCCCACCGACGACTTCTCCCGCCCGGGCCGCATGTGGTGGTCAGTACCCGCCGGCGTGACCGAATTCGACACCTGGCGTGAATTGACCACCGTCTATCACGAGGGCGTGCCCGGCCACCACCTGCAGATCGGCCAGGCCGTCTATAACCGGGCCAAGCTCAACACGTGGCGCCGCCAGCTGGCCGGCACGTCCGGGCATGCCGAGGGCTGGGCGCTCTACGCCGAACGACTGATGGAACAGCTCGGCTACCTCGATGACCCGGCAGACCGTTTCGGCATGCTGGACGGCCAGCGCATGCGCGCCGCTCGCGTCGTTCTTGACATCGGCGTGCACCTCGGCAAGACCCTGCCAGACGGTTCGGGCCCGTGGACGGCGGACTATGCCTTCCAATTTCTCGGCCAGAACGTCAACATGAATGCGAGTTTCGTCAAATTCGAGGTGAACCGCTACCTCGGCTGGCCGGGCCAGGCGCCGTCGTACAAGGTCGGCCAGCGCATCTGGGAGCAGCTGCGCGACGAGTGCGCCGCCCGCGAGGGAGCGAACTTCAGGGTCAAGGAATTTCATCGACGCGCCCTCGACCTCGGCGGCGTCGGCCTCGACACCCTGCGGTCGGCGCTGACCTAACCGCCAGGGGGACGCAGTCCTCAGCGGGCATATAAGGCTCGGTAAACTGAGTAGGTGCGTCCCCCCGAGTCGTCCCCGTTTGACACCGGCACTGTATCTACGCCGAAACAAGCAGCGGGCGTATCCGCTCCATACCAGCTTCGGCCGACGTCCCGTCGTGCCGTGATTGATCGTTCCGGCATCCGCTTGTTGTTTCTGGCTCCAGCCGGAGCGTCGCTCCTGCTTGGGCTATACGCGGCGACGGCCCTGCTCGGCTTCGACGTTCCGCCGCTCGCCGACCGCATCGCCGTGTCCCACGGTGCGCTCATGGTTTTCGGCTTTGTCGGTACCCTGATCGTGCTTGAACGGGCCGTCGCGATCAAGAAATGGTGGGCCTTCACCGCCCCGGCCCTGCTCGGCCTCGGCAGCCTGCTCGTGCTGGCGCCGCTGCCGTCCTGGCTCGGACGCACCGCGATCGCGGTCGGTGCAATCGGCCTGCTGCTGATCTACCGCAGCATCTGGCGCCGGCAGGCGATGACGGCCATCGCGATTCAGTTCCTCGGCGGTGTCAACCTCCTCGTCGCCGCGATTCTCTGGCTCGCCAACGTTCCGGTTGCCCACCTGATACCGGCGTTCAGTGCCTTCCTCGTTCTCACCATCGCCGGCGAACGCCTCGAACTCGCGCGGTTGTCCCTGCGCGGCTCTCATCCCGGGCGCGCCCTGCTGTGGGCGTCGCTGTCGTTGACCGGATGCGTCTCGCTCGCCCTGTGCGTGCCCGCGTTCGGATATCCATTGTTTGGCCTCGCTCTCCTGTGGGTGGTGTTCTGGCTGTTCCTGCACGATGTCGCGCGCCGCACCCTGGGGTCGGCCGGCCTACCTCGGTACATGGCAGCCTGCTTGCTCAGCGGGTACGCCTGGCTGGTCGTCGCCGGTGGTATCTGGCTCGTCGGCGGCGTCGCGACGAGCGGCCCAACCTACGACGCGGTCATTCACGCGGTGCTGCTGGGGTTCACGCTCTCGATGATCATGGCTCACGCGCCCGTCATCCTGCCGGCCGTGCTGCGCCGCCCGCTACCGTACCGGCCGTTCATGTACCTGCCAGTGGCTCTGCTGCACGCGTCTCTCGTGCTGCGGGTGCTGTTCGGTGATGCGCGCGGCTTACCCCACCTGCTCCAGCTCGGCGGATCACTCAACATCACCGCCCTGCTGCTGTTCATCATCATCGCTATCGCCTCCGCGGTGCTCGGCCCGGTGCGCCAGAGCAAGCCCGCACGACCTGGTCAGAGGGACCGTTCATGAGTCCCGTCACGGCCCGCGTGCATGCCCGCCGCACCTGGTATCTGCAGACGAACGCCGTCGTCGCCGCTTGGCTCGCCGTGCTCGGCGTCGTTGTTCTTACCCATCAGGGCATTCCGGTTGCCGACTGGCTCATGGTGCACCTTCTACTGCTCGGCGCAGTCAGCACCGCGATCATCATCTGGAGCCAGCATTTCGCCGACACTCTGGTGCGACGGCCGGCACTGGGCGGGCGCCGGTCGCTCATCATTCGCCTCGTCGGGCACACGCTCGGGGCCGTTCTCGTGATGATCGGCATGATCGTGAACCTGTTCGTCGTGGTGCTCGTGGGCGGCGTGCTGGTCGGCGCGGTTGCGGTGCTGCACGCGGTCCTTCTGGGCGGCGAACTCCGCCGGGCGAAACCGACCCGCTTCGGCTCGCTCGTACGCTATTACGTCGTCGCCACCGTGAGCCTTTTCGGTGGGGTAGGCCTCGGCATCTGGATGGCGAACCCGGCGACCGGCGCCGACTTGCACGCCCGCCTCTATCTGGCGCACATCGCCCTCAACGTGCTCGGCTGGGTCGGCCTGACCGCGGTCGGAACCCTGCTGTTGCTTTGGCCCACGGTGCTGCGCACCCGGCTCGGCGATGGAACGGATGCCGCCGCCCGCACCGCCCTTCCGTTACTCACCGCCGGCGTAGCGGTCGTCGCCGGCGCCAGCCTGGCCGGAGTGTCGCTCGGTGTCGGGGCCGGCGCCCTGCTGTACCTTCTCGGCCTGGTTCCCGTCGTGCGAGAGGCGGCGCGGCAGGCGCGGCACACGCCGCCGACGACTTTCGCTGGCTGGAGCCTCGCCTCTTCGATGGCCTGGCTCGCGTTCAGTGTTGCGGCGCTCGGCGTCCTGGTAGCGACTTCCGACACAGCGACCGACGCCGTCGCGCGCCTCGGCTGGCTGTTGATTCCGTTACTGGCCGGTTTTAGTGCGCAACTGCTGCTCGGCGCCCTCAGTTACCTGGTTCCGATGGTTTCCGGCGGCGGACCGCAGGCCGGAAAGGCTGCCGCCGTCGAACTCAACCGGGCGCCGCTGTTTCGTCTGCTCGTCGTCAATGGCGGCATCGTGCTGTACCTGCTGCCGGTGCCGAGCCTGGTCAAGGTCGTGCTGTCCCTGTTGGTGTTCGGTGTGATGCTGAGCTTTCTGGTGCTTTTGGTGCGCGCGGTCGTGGCGGGGGGGCGCATCCGCTCTCGTGCCGGGTCCGCTCCCTTAACCGGGCTAGGAGTGGCGCCGGTGGGTGCGACGATCCCGCGCCGCACGCGTAGTGGGATGGCCGCAGCCGCGGTCGGCGCGCTCGTGCTGGCCGTCACGGCGGGGGTCGCACTCGACCCGGTTACGGCCGGGGTCGGTGCGGCATCGGTCACCGCTCAGGGCGCAGTGACCGCCGTCTCGGGCGACGTCACCGAAGCGAAGGTGACCATGCTGGACATGCGGTTTGCGCCGTCGAGCCTGACCGTGCCTGCCGGCAACCGGCTTGAACTCACCGTCACCAACGGTGACACCGCCGTGCACGACCTCACCCTCGCGAATGGGTTCACCTCGGGCCGTGTCGCCCCTGGGGAGGCCGTCATCGTCGACGTCGGAATCATGTCCGACAGCAGTGAAGGCTGGTGTTCCATCGCCGGCCACCGCCAGATGGGTATGGTGCTGCAGATCGTCGTCACCGGCTCCGCCGCGACGGATGCTGCGGCCGACCACGTCGGTTCCGGTGCCACGGGTTCCGCAGCATCCGCCGCCGACGACCTCGGAGCCCGGACTGAGCCCTCGCCTGGATTCGAGGCGCGCGACGCCGCCCTGCTGCCGGCGTCCGCCGAAACCCACCACGATTACACCTTCCGGGTCGGCGACACCGAAGTCGAGGTCGCCCCAGGGGTGACCCAGACCCTGTGGCCGTTCAACGGCACAGCTCCCGGCCCGACCCTGCGCGGAAAAGTCGGGGACACCTTCACGATCACCCTGATCAACGAGGCCACGACCGGCCATTCCCTGGACTTCCACGCCGGCGCGCTGGCCCCCGACGGTCCCATGCGCACGATCGAGCCGGGCGAAACCCTCGAGTATTCTTTCACCGCCACGCGGTCGGGTGTCTGGCTGTACCACTGCTCCACGATGCCGATGTCGCTGCACATCGCCAACGGCATGTTCGGGGCGGTCGTCATTGATCCCGCAGGGCTCGACCCGGTCGACCGGGAATACCTGCTGGTCCAGTCCGAGTTCTACCTCGGGCCGCAGGGCGGCATTGCTGATTCCGACAAGATCGCCGCCGCCACCCCCGACCTCGTCGTTTTCAACGGCTACGCCAACCAATACCGGGAGCAGCCGCTGCGGGCGAAGGTGGGGGAGCGCATCCGCTTTTGGGTGCTCGACGCCGGGCCCAACCTGGCGAGTTCCTTCCACATCGTGGGTGGTCAGTTCGACACGGTCTACGCGGAGGGCGACTACCTGCTGCGTGACGGCGGCAGCACCGGTACCGGCGGCAGTCAGACCCTCGGTCTCGCGCCGGCGCAAGGCGGGTTTGTCGAGCTGAGCTTCCCCGAAGCTGGCACCTATCCCTTCGTGACGCACGCCATGACAGACGCGCAACGCGGCGCCGCCGGGCAGATCGTGGTCGTCCCATAGCCGCTTTCCGGCGGCAGGGCAGCCTCGCCGGACGTCGAGTTGCTCCTCGTCTCTCCGGGTAGCTAGAATAGGGTGTCACAATCGTGACGCCTAGCCGCTGCCGTGCGCGAAGTGTTCCCCGGTTTTTCTGCACCGTCGAGCATTTACAACACCTGAACTGTTTTTCGCGTGTGGCCCGATTATGTCCATCCTGGAGCAACTACTACATGACAATCGCAACGACCGAACGGGCACCCAAGCAGGTCGCCATCAACGACATTGGATCTGCTGAAGACTTTCTTGCCGCGGTCGAAAAGACTCTGAAATTCTTCAACGACGGAGACCTCATCGAGGGCACCGTCGTGAAGATCGACCGCGACGAGGTTCTCCTCGACGTTGGGTACAAGACCGAGGGTGTCATTCCCTCCCGCGAACTTTCCATCAAGCACGACGTTGACCCCTCCGAGGTTGTCAAGGTCGGCGACCTGGTCGAGGCCCTCGTTCTTCAGAAAGAAGACAAAGAAGGCCGCCTCATCCTCTCCAAGAAGCGCGCTCAGTACGAGCGTGCATGGGGCGACGTTGAGAAGATCAAGGAGTCCGACGGTGTTGTCACCGGTTCGGTCATCGAGGTCGTCAAGGGTGGACTCATCGTCGACATCGGCCTGCGTGGCTTCCTGCCCGCATCGCTCATCGAGCTTCGCCGCGTTCGCGACCTGACCCCGTACCTGGGCCAGGAGATCGAAGCCAAGATCCTCGAACTCGACAAGAACCGCAACAACGTTGTGCTGTCGCGCCGCGCCCTGCTCGAGCAGACGCAGAGCGAAAGCCGCACCACGTTCCTCAACAACCTCCAGAAGGGACAGGTCCGCAAGGGCGTCGTCTCCTCGATCGTCAACTTCGGAGCGTTCGTCGACCTCGGCGGCGTCGATGGTCTGGTTCACGTTTCCGAGCTCAGCTGGAAGCACATTGAGCACGCCAGCGAGGTCGTTGAAGTTGGCCAGGAAGTCACCGTCGAGATCCTCGAAGTTGACCTCGAGCGCGAGCGCGTCTCGTTGTCGCTCAAGGCAACGCAGGAAGACCCGTGGCAGGTCTTCGCCCGCACCCACGCCATCGGCCAGGTTGCACCGGGTAAGGTCACCAAGCTCGTTCCGTTCGGCGCGTTCGTTCGCGTTGCCGAGGGCATCGAGGGCCTCGTGCACATCAGCGAGCTCTCCGGCAAGCACGTCGAGCTCGCCGAGCAGGTTGTCTCGGTCGGCGACGAGGTCTTCGTCAAGGTCATCGACATCGACCTCGAGCGTCGCCGCATCTCGTTGAGCCTCAAGCAGGCCAACGATGGCGTCGACCCCGACGGCACCGAGTTCGACCCGGCGCTCTACGGAATGCTCACCGAGTACGACGACAAGGGCCAGTACAAGTACCCCGAAGGCTTCGACTCCGAGACCAACGAGTGGCGCGAAGGCTTTGACGAGCAGCGCGAAAAGTGGGAGCAGGACTACGCTGCTGCCCAGGCTCGCTGGGAAGCCCACAAGAAGCAGGTTTCGACCGCGAACGACGAGATCGCTGCCCCCAGCGACGTCGCACCGGCCGGATCGGCCTTCTCGAGCGAGTCGGCTGGCGCCGGCACGCTCGCCGACGACGAAGCACTCGCGGCTCTCCGCGAGAAGCTCTCCGGCGGCAACTAGCACCAAGCTTCATCCTCAACAGCGGGCTGCATCCTTCGGGATGCGGCCCGCTTTGTCGTACAGCCGATGGGTCGGACACCGGTGGTTGACGCAACGACCGCGGTTGAGCCGGATTCCGGACTCTACTGAACATCCCTCGCGGTCGCGGTGGTGGTTGTGCGCGGGCTGACCGTGGGACTCTGGACACTTCGTGCTATACCTGATAGTGAGGATATTTTCTCCTCTTTAGCGCGTCCCGATATCTTCGGGATTGCCGCACCTCCAACTTCCCCAAGAAAACCTGTTTTCTGGATGAATTAGCCCGTGCACACCAGTTCCACGAATCACAGCCCCATCGGAGCATTTCATGAAAAGTTTTCGTCCCTCAGACAACGGCGGCACGGGCGGCGACGCTGCCTTCGACGCAGCGCCGTCCAGCCTCGACGAGGCAATCGTCAGCACCAACACCGCGGCGAGCCACTCGACGGCGCTCGTCGTCGAGAACGACCCCAAATCGGCCGAGCTCTTGCGGCTGCTCCTGGAGACAGACGGATTTCGGGTAATCACGGTTGCGGGCGGCGAGGAAGCTCTCGATATCGCTCGTCGTGTTCCGCTCTGCCTGATCACTCTCGAGGTGCACCTTCCCGGAATGGACGGTTGGAAATTCCTGCTGAAGCTGCAAGATTCGCTGGGGCTGGCATCCGCACCGGTCATTGTTATCAGTGGACGGACGGACATGGGCATGGCGCTGAGCCGGGGGGCTGCTGCCGTCTTGGAGAAACCGCTCCAGCAGGCCGAGCTGCAGACTTCCCTCACCCTGCTGGGTCTCCGCAGCAATGAGGCGCTCCTGGCCGAGATTCAACGACCCCTCGGATAAGTCGATGCCCGCCGTCCTGTTTCGGTGCCTGCGGGTCGCATCCGCTCCTCACGCGCGGCAGTACAGCGGATAGCATGGCGGAATGTATTTGATTGGACTGACCGGCGGAATCGCCTCGGGCAAGAGCACCGTGGCCAAGCGCCTTGCCTTCTGGGGCGCCGTCGGGATCGACGCCGACCAGCTGGCTCGTGAAGTGGTCGAACCCGGCACCCCCGGCCTCGCCGCGATTGCCGCCGAGTTCGGCGACACGATCCTGCTGCCGGATGGCACGTTAAATCGACCAGCGCTGGGCGCCATCATTTTTTCCGACGCGAGCCGGAGGGAGCGGCTGAACGCCATCACGCATCCGGCTGTACGACGACTCACCCGCGACCGGGTCGCCGCCGCGGGTGCCGCCGACCCGCACGTCATCGTTGTGTACGACGTTCCGCTCCTGGCCGAGGCCGTCGCTGGCGGTCTGGTCAGCTTTGATCTGATCGTTGTCGTGCACGCAGATGCTGTGACCCGAATCGAGCGCATGGTGGAGTTACGTGGACTGACGCGTGAAGAAGCTACCCACCGCATTGCCGCGCAGGCCAGTGATGCGGACCGCCTCGCCCTGGCCGACGTCGTCATCGATAACGACGGCACGCTCGAGGCGACTCTGGCTCAGGTCGACGACCTGTGGACTCGCGTACGGGCGGACGAAGCTCGCATGGTCGAAGAGACCGACGGCACCCGCACGCCGTAGTCGACCCTCGGAGGCTGACTGTCAGACCCCCTTTGTAGAATGACAGCATGGAACCTACGCGCTCTGTGAACCCGTTTGAAGTGGTCAGTGAGTACACCCCGAGCGGCGATCAGCCGTCCGCCATCGCCGACCTCACCGCCCGCATCAATGCCGGCGAAACCGACATCGTTCTGCTGGGAGCCACCGGCACCGGCAAGTCGGCCACGACCGCCTGGCTGATCGAGCAGGTGCAACGCCCAACGCTCGTCCTGGCCCACAACAAGACTCTCGCGGCCCAGCTGGTCAACGAATTTCGCGACCTCATGCCGAACAACGCGGTGGAATACTTCGTCTCCTACTACGACTATTACCAGCCAGAGGCCTACGTTCCGCAAACGGATACGTTCATCGAGAAAGACTCCTCGATCAATGAAGAGGTGGAACGGCTGCGGCACTCCACCACCAATTCGCTGCTGAGCCGCCGCGACGTCATCGTGGTGTCCACCGTGTCGTGCATCTACGGGCTCGGCACGCCGCAAGGCTATCTCGACGCCATGATCGCGCTGCAGGTAGGCCAGAAAGTCAGCCGCGACTGGTTGGTGCGCAAATTCGTCGCCATGCAATACAAGCGCAACGATGTCGATTTTTCGAGAGGCAATTTTCGAGTGCGCGGCGACACGATCGAGATCATCCCAATGTACGAAGAGCTCGCTATTCGCATCGAGTTGTTCGGCGATGAGATTGAGGGGCTCTACAGCCTGCATCCGCTCACCGGCGACATCGTCAAGAAACTCGACGCCGTCTCGGTCTTTCCCGGGTCGCACTATGTCGCAAGCGACGACGTCATGCGCCGTGCCATCGGCACCATCGAGATCGAACTTGCCGACCGGCTGGAGGTTCTGGAGCGCGAGGGCAAGCTGCTTGAAGCCCAGCGGTTGCGTATGCGCACCACCTTCGACCTCGAGATGATGGAGCAGATCGGCTTCTGCTCCGGCATCGAAAACTATTCCCGTCACATCGATGCGCGTGAGCCGGGGGAGGCTCCGCACTGCCTGCTCGACTATTTTCCCGACGACTTTCTCATGGTCATCGATGAGTCGCACGTGACCGTGCCGCAGATCGGCGCCATGTACGAGGGGGACTCCTCGCGTAAGCGCACCCTGGTCGACCACGGCTTTCGGCTGCCGAGCGCGCTCGACAACCGACCGCTCAAGTTCAACGAATTCAAGAACCGGGTCGGTCAGACCGTGTATCTGTCGGCCACGCCGGGTAAGTACGAGATGGGCATAGCGGATGGCATCGTCGAACAGATCATCCGCCCGACCGGCTTGATCGACCCACAGATCATCGTCAAGCCGAGCGCCGGGCAGATCGACGACCTGCTCGAAGAGATCAAGAAGCGCACCGAGCGCAATGAACGCGTGCTCGTCACGACGCTCACCAAGAAAATGGCTGAGAACCTCACCGACTTCCTCACCGAAGCCGGGGTACGCGTGCGCTACCTGCATTCCGACGTCGACACGTTGCGCCGGGTGGAACTGCTCACCGAGCTGCGCGCGGGCATCTACGACGTGCTGGTCGGTATTAACCTGCTGCGCGAGGGCCTCGACCTGCCCGAGGTGTCCCTCGTTGCCATCCTCGACGCCGACAAAGAAGGGTTTCTGCGCTCCGCCACGTCGCTCATCCAAACCATCGGGCGAGCCGCCCGAAACGTGTCCGGCGAGGTACACATGTATGCCGACCGGCTGACGGCATCCATGGAGAAAGCGATCGACGAGACCGACCGTCGCCGCGAGAAGCAGGTGGCCTACAACACGCTGCACGGAATAGACCCGACGCCGCTGCGCAAACGCATTGGTGATATCACCGAGGCCCTGGCCCGTGAGGAGGCCGACACCGCCGAACTACTGGCCGGCCGCGATGCCCGGCGCAAGAGTTCCACTCCTAACCGACGGGTCGGCCTGGCCGCGAACGGCGCCAACGACCTCGAATCGATCATCGCCGACCTTAACTCGCAGATGCTCGAGGCTGCCGGGGAGCTGAAGTTCGAGCTTGCCGCGCGCCTGCGCGATGAGCTCTCCGAGCTTAAGCGCGAGCTGCGGCAGATGGAGAAGGCCGGCCACCTGCAGTAGCGCGGCTCCACGCGTCGAATCGCACCGTCACGGCACGTGTTAGGGACCGCGGCACCCGTTCTTAGGACTGCCGCGGTCCTCAACGAGTGCCGCCAGCTGACTATATGCATACGCTCTAACAACAACCGGGTAACCGTGTGTTCGCTCTCGGCGGCAGCCGTTGTACAGCAGTGTCGGTGGCGTTGCATAGACTCGATAGGTGTCAATTACGAAGGTAGAAACCGGTCCGAAACTCAGTGTGCGCGGAGCCCGCGTGCACAATCTGCACAACGTCGATCTGGAGATTCCGCGCGATTCGCTCGTGGTCTTCACCGGTCTCTCGGGTTCGGGCAAGTCGTCGCTCGCCTTCGACACCATTTTCGCCGAGGGTCAGCGCCGCTACGTCGAGTCGCTTTCGGCGTATGCCCGGCAGTTCCTCGGGCAGGTTGACCGGCCCGACGTGGACTTCATCGAGGGCCTGAGCCCGGCAGTGTCGATCGATCAGAAGTCGACCAACCGCAACCCGCGGTCCACGGTGGGTACGATCACCGAAATCTACGACTACATGCGCCTGCTCTGGGCCCGAATCGGTGTGCCACACTGCGCCGTCTGTGGTGAGATCATCCAGTCCCAGACCGTGCAGCAGATCGCCGACCAGCTCATGGAGCTGAAGGCGGGCATCCGCTACCAGGTGGTCAGTCCGGTCGTCTCGCAGAAAAAGGGCGAGTTCGTCGACCTGTTCCAGGAACTCGCCGGTGGTGGTTATTCCCGCGCGATCGTCGACGGCACGCAGATTCAGCTCAGTGAACCGCCCACGCTCAAGAAGCAGCAGAAGCACGATATCGCGGTTATCGTCGACCGCCTCGTCGCAGGCCCTGAACTGCTCAGCCGTCTCACCGACTCGCTCGAGACGGCCCTGAAGCTCACCGACGGCGTCGTGCAGATCAATTTTCTCGATGAAGCGGGCGACAAGGCCTGGCAGAGCTATTCCGAAAAGCTGTCCTGTCCGAACAATCACCCGGTGCAGTTGACCGAAATCGAGCCGCGCACATTCTCGTTCAACGCCCCGTTCGGCGCCTGCCCCGAGTGCTCCGGCCTCGGCACGCGCATGTCCGTCGACGAAGACCTGCTGCTCGGCGATCCCGACCTGAGCATCGCGGAGGGCGTCGTGCTGCCCTGGACTACCCAGGGCAAGGGCCTGTTCCAGTACTACGAGAAACTGCTCGACGGCCTCGCCCGCGACCTCGACTTTTCCCTCGACACACCCTGGGGCGAATTGTCCAGCGAGGTACAGAACGCCGTCATGCGCGGCGACAACTTCGAGGTTCGGGTCAAGTGGAAGAACCGTTATGGCCGCGAAATGAGCTATACATCCGGTTTTGAAGGCGTAGTGCCGTACATCGAACGCCAGTACCTGCAGGCCGAGAGCGACACCCAGCGTCAGCGCTGGTCCGAGTACCTGCGCGAGGTCGACTGCCACGTCTGCAAGGGCACAAGGCTCAAGCCCGAGGTTCTTGCCGTGCTCGTACACGAGGCGAGCATTGCGGATGTCTGCGCGCTCAGTCTGAGCGACGCGCGAGAGTTCATGGACAAGCTCACGCTCACCGACCGCGAGGCTGCCATTGCCGCCCAGGTCTTGCGCGAGATTCGGGCACGTCTCGACTTTCTCATTCGGGTCGGGCTGAACTACCTCAACCTTGCTCGTGCTGCGGCGACCCTGTCCGGCGGCGAGGCGCAGCGCATCCGCTTGGCGACCCAGATCGGCTCCGGCCTCACCGGGGTGCTCTACGTACTCGACGAGCCGAGCATCGGCCTGCACCAGCGCGACAACCGCCGCCTGATCGAGACCCTCGTCACCCTGCGTGACCTCGGCAACACGCTCATCGTGGTCGAGCACGACGAAGACACCATCAAAACAGCCGACTGGGTCGTTGACATCGGGCCGGGCGCCGGAGTAAACGGCGGCCACGTCGTGCACTCCGGGTCGTACGAGGGACTGCTGGCCAACACCAAATCACTCACCGGAGACTACCTGTCTGGTCGCAAGTCCATCGCCACGCCGAAGTCTCGCCGCCCGATTGATCCGGAACGACTCATCGGCGTCACCGGTGCCGAGGCGAACAACCTGCAGAAGATCTCGGTGACTTTCCCCCTCGGCACGTTCACCGCAGTCACCGGGGTGAGCGGTTCCGGTAAGTCCTCGCTCGTCAACGACATCCTCTACCGGGTACTCGCCAACCGGCTCAACGGTGCCCGCAAGCTGCCGGGCAAGCACACCAGGGTCACCGGCCTGGAGCAGCTCGACAAGGTAATCCACGTCGACCAGGCACCGATCGGTCGCACGCCCCGTTCCAACCCGGCCACGTACACCGGCGTGTTCGACAAGATCCGCACCCTATTCTCGGAAACCATCGAATCCAAGACGCGCGGCTACCTACCCGGCCGGTTCAGCTTCAACGTCAAGGGCGGGCGCTGTGAAGCCTGCTCGGGCGACGGCACGATCAAGATCGAAATGAACTTTCTGCCCGACGTGTACGTAGCCTGCGAGGTGTGTGGGGGAGACCGGTACAACCGCGACACCCTCACCGTGCACTACAAGGGCAAAAACATCGCCGAGGTGCTCGACATGCCGATCAGCGAGGCGGCCGATTTCTTCGAACCGATCTCGTCGATCCACCGCTTTCTCAAGACACTGGTCGAGGTCGGCCTCGGTTACGTGCGGCTTGGCCAAAGCGCCACCACACTCTCCGGCGGCGAAGCCCAGCGGGTGAAGCTCGCTACTGAGCTGCAGCGACGCTCCAACGGTCGCAGCGTCTACGTCCTGGACGAACCCACGACGGGCCTGCACTTCGAAGACGTACGCAAACTGCTGCTGGTGCTCAACAGCCTGGTCGACAAGGGCAACACCGTAATCGTCATCGAGCACAACCTCGACGTCATCAAGTCCGCCGACTGGGTGATCGACCTCGGTCCTGAGGGCGGATCCGGTGGCGGCAAAGTGCTCGCGACCGGCACGCCCGAACACCTGGCCACGGTCAAGAAGAGCTTCACGGGTTCCTTCCTGAAGGAGGTCCTGGCGGCCGGCTAGGCGGCCGAACGGCATGTCTGACGCGCTGAGCTATCGTCCGAAAACGGGCGAGATTCCGACGTCCCCCGGCGTGTACCGGTTTCGCGACGCGACCGGACGCATCCTCTATGTCGGCAAGGCTAAAAACCTGCGCGCCCGGCTGAGCAATTACTTCGCTCCGCTGCACAGCCTGCACGAACGCACCCGGCGCATGGTGACCACCGCGACCGGGGTCGAGTGGACGGTCGTCGGCACCGAGGTCGAAGCGTTGCAGCTTGAGTGGATGTGGATCAACGAGTTCGATCCGCCGTTCAACGTGCAGTTCAAGGACGATAAGTCCTATCCGTATCTCGCCGTCACCCTGGGCGACGAGGCGCCGCGTGCTCTGGTCACTCGCACCGAGGGCATCAAGGGTGCTCGCTATTTTGGTCCGTACCCCAAGGTGTGGGCGGTACACGAAACCATTGAACTCATGCTCAAGGCTTTCCCCATCCGCACCTGCAACAACGCCAATTACAAGCGGGCGATGCAGAGCGGTAAGCCATGTTTCGCCGGCCAGATAGGGCGCTGCTTCGGCCCCTGCTCCGGCTTGGTTTCGATGGAGGATCACCGAAAAATCGTCAACGAATTCGTGAGCTTCATGGGCAGTCACGACAAGAAACTCATCAACGAGCTCACCCAGGAGATGAAAGACGCAGCGTCCGCGCAACAGTACGAAATCGCCGGCAAACGGCGCGATCAGGTGCGGGCACTCAACGCCGTCCTTGAAAAGAGCGCCGTCGTGCTGCGCGACAACGTCGACATCGACCTGTTCGCCATCGAGCAAGACGAGTTGGCGGCGGCCGTGCAGTTGTTCATCGTGCGCGGCGGACGTATCCGCGGCGTGCGCGGGTGGATGGTCGACAAGGAGCTCGACGTCACCATGAGTGAACTCATCGACTCCATGATGCAGACGGCCTACAACCATGACGCGTTGCCGCCGCGCGAAATCGTGCTCCCCGAGCTGCCAGAAGACGCGGAGGCCCTCGAGGCGTGGCTAGCTGACCTGGCCGGTCGCAAGGTGCGACTCGTTGCCGCCCAGCGCGGTGAAAAGGCGGCTCTGCTCGTAACAGCGAGCAACAACGCCAAGCAGGCGCTGATGCTATACAAAACCCGTCGCAGTTCAGACTTCGTCGCACGTTCCAAGGCCCTGGAAGATATTCAGGACGCCCTCGAGATGCCGGATGCTCCGTTGCGCATGGAGTGCTACGACGTGTCGCACCTGAGCGGCACCAATATTGTCGCGTCTATGGTCGTCTTCGAAGACGGGTTGCCCCGCAAAGACGAATACCGACGGTTCAACATTCCGGAATCTACCGACGACACCGACTCGATATATCAGATTCTCACACGACGCCTCGCCTACCTGAAACCAGATCCCGTTACTGCGGATGCATCAAACCCCGCGCCCGGCGCCCCCGAAATAAGCGACATCGGCCAGGTCGAGCAGAAGCGCGCCAAATTCAAGTACCTGCCAAACCTGCTCATCGTCGACGGCGGCCAGCCGCAGGTGGCCGCCGCCAAACGTGCCCTGGCCGAATCGGGCGTGACCGGAATCCAACTGTGCGGGATCGCCAAGCGGCTCGAAGAAATCTGGCTGCCCGACTCCGACTACCCGGTGATTCTGCCCCGCAACAGTGACGCGCTGTTTTTAATCCAGCGCATCCGCGACGAAGCCCACCGGTTCGCCATCACTCACCAGCGCATTCGCCGCAAGAAGGATATCTCCTCGATTTTGGGTGAGATCGCGGGGCTAGGGCCGGCCCGGGTAAAAGTTTTGTTGCAACATTTCGGTTCGGTAGCGCGCCTCAAGGTGGCTTCGGTGGCGGAAATAGCGGATGTCCGCGGCATCGGCCCGGTCCTGGCCGAGTCCATCTACGCCCATCTGCGCGCCTGAACGAAACCCGAAACCGGCCAGCGCTCGGTAGGCTTGCTAGTCCATCAACTTCTCATTAAGGCGATTTCCAAGAATGACTACGGACCCCGACAAGCAGGAAGTGCTGATCGTCACGGGAATGTCCGGGGCGGGACGCTCCACCGTAGCCAACGCGTTGGAAGACCTGGACTGGTACGTCGTCGACAATCTTCCGCCGCAAATGCTGCGGCCCCTGGTCGATCTGGTCGAACGGGCTGGCACGAATTTGCCCAAGATCGCTGCCGTCGTGGATATTCGCGGCCGCGACCTGTTCGGTGATTTTCTCGAAACCGTGCAGCAGCTCCGTCGCAACACCCAGGTGCAGGTTATTTTTCTCGAGGCGAGGGACGACGCGCTCGTGCGCAGGTTTGAATCCGTGCGCCGGCCGCATCCGCTTCAAGGCGACGGCACCCTTCTCGACGGTATTTCAGCGGAGCGCTCTCGGCTGATTGCCGTTCGGGAATCGAGTGACCTCGTTGTAGACACCTCTGACCTCAACGTGCACCAGCTCGCGACGACGATCACCGAGCGGTTCGCGGCCGAGGGTCGCGCGGGGGTGCAGCTAACCATCATGAGCTTCGGCTTCAAATACGGCCTACCGACGGACGTCGATCTGGTCGCGGATGCCCGCTTTCTGCCGAACCCGTTCTGGATCCCCGAGTTGCGCGCGCACACCGGCGTCGAGCCGGAGGTGAGAGACTTTGTACTTGCTCAAACTGGTGCCCTCGATTTCATCGACCACTACGCCGCCGCCATGGCGCCGGTGTTGGCTGGCTACCAGCGCGAAAACAAACGACACGCCACCATCGGCATCGGCTGTACCGGAGGCAAGCACCGCTCTGTTGCTATGGCCAGGGAACTGGCCTCTCGGCTTGAAAAACTTCCCGGTGTCGCGGTCAATATCAAGGACCGCGACCTCGGACGCGAATAAGCGAGCCCGGGCGCAGCATCCAGCTCCCCAGGCTTTCACCACTCAGATGTAACGCAACTGATCAACAGAATGGAAAAGCGATTGGCACTCACCGCCGACGTTAAAGATGAACTTTCGCGCGTGGAGGTCTCCAAGACCACCGTGCGCGCGGCCGAACTGGCCACAATTCTCCGGTTCTCCGGCGGATTACACATGATCAGCAGCCGCATCGCGATCGAGTCCGAACTCGACACTGCCATCCTGGCTCGAAGGGTGCGCAAAGATCTCGCTGAACTTTATGGGGTACGCAGCGCACTGCAGGTCATCGCTGCCACCGGGATCCGTCAGTCCAGCCATTACCTCGTCCAGGTCATCGAGGGAGGCGAGACACTGGCGCGACAAACCGGCCTGCTGGATGCCCGCCGCCGCCCAATTCGCGGTCTGCCCAACCGTCTGACGACAGGCTCTAAAGAGGAAATCGCCGCCGTCTGGCGCGGCGCTTTCCTCGCCCACGGCACGCTGACCGATCCGGGCCGATCAGCGGCGCTCGAAGTCGTTTGTCCCGGCAATGAGGCAGCCATGGCTCTCGTCGGAGCGGCCGGACGCCTCGGCGTCGCCGCCAAGGCGCGCGAGGTCCGGGGGGTGCACCGCGTCGTAATCCGTGATGGCGACGCCATTGGGGCCATGCTCGTGCACATGGGTGCCACCAATACGGTGCTCAACTGGGAAACCTTGCGCCAACGCCGCGAAGTGCGCGCCACTGCGAATCGATTGGTTAACTTTGACGACGCCAACCTGCGTCGCTCCGCCGAAGCAGCGGTCGCAGCCTGCGCCCGGGTGCAGCGAGCGATGGACATCCTCGGTGACGATATCCCCGAGCACCTGCGCTACGCGGGAGACCTGCGTCTTAACTTTCGTGACTCCAGTCTTGACGAACTGGGGCACCACGCCGATCCGCCAATGACCAAGGACGCCGTCGCCGGCCGAATTCGACGCCTGCTCGCAATGGCAGACAAGAAGGCGGTCGAACTCGGCATCGAAGGAACCGACGTCGGCTATCCGATTCACCCCGACGACTTAGCGCCCGTGTGAATCGAACCATGATCGGGCGCGAGATCATGAATTCTGTGACTGCGAACGCGCGCGGTTAGACTGGATTGTCGCTTACAACGCCGTCACACCAAGTGTGGTGGCACAACTCACAAGGAGATAAGTAATGGCTGAATACACCCTCCCCACCCTTGATTACGATTACTCGGCACTCGAGCCCAGCATCAGCGGCACCATCATGGAACTCCACCATGGCAAGCACCACCAGGCGTACGTCACAGGCGCCAACACGGCACTGGCCCAGCTCGCGGAGGCCCGCGACAGCGGAAGCCTCGCCAACGTCAACAAGCTGGAAAAAGACCTCGCCTTCAACCTCGGCGGCCACGTCAATCACTCCATCTTCTGGACCAACCTGTCCCCGAACGGCGGCGACAAGCCGGTCGGCGAGCTCGCTGCGGCGATCGATGACAACTTCGGTTCCTTTGACAAGTTCCAGGCGCACTTCACCGCGGCCGCACTCGGCGTGCAGGGCTCCGGCTGGGCAGTCCTCGCCTGGGATTCCATCGGGCAGCGCCTGATCATCCAGCAGTTCTTCGACCAGCAGTCCAACTTCGCTGCCGGAACCATTCCGGTCCTCATGCTCGATGTCTGGGAGCACGCCTACTACCTCGACTACCGCAACGTGCGGGCCGACTACATCAAGGCCTTCTGGAACATCGCCAACTGGGCAAACGTGCAGGAGCGTTTCACCGTCGCGCGCGAGAAGACGAACGGCCTGCTGCTACTCTCGTAGCCGGTTGGTGCCCCGAGCGATTCGGGGCACCGCCGTTTTTCTCCCGCATTCTTTTCATCGCGCCTTGCGGCGCCCTTTCAGCAACAGGAGCTATTTGTGTCCGTAAAGATCGGCATCAACGGATTCGGCCGCATCGGTCGGAACTACTTCCGAGCAGCCCTCGCCAAGGGCAGCGACATCGAAATTGTCGCCGTCAACGACCTCAGCGACCCCGCGTCGCTCGCGCACCTTCTCAAATACGACTCCGTCGGCGGCCGCCTGAACGCTACCGTCGAGGTCGACGGGGACAACATCATTGTCAACGGCAAGCCCATCAAGGTGCTTGCCGAGCGCGACCCGGCCAACCTGCCCTGGGGGGCGCTGGGTGTAGAAATCGTCATCGAGTCCACCGGTCGCTTCACGAAGGCCGTCGACGCTCAGAAGCACATTCAAGCCGGCGCCAAGAAGGTCATCGTCTCGGCCCCAGCAACGGGTGCTGACGTCGCGACGCTCGTGCTCGGTGTGAACGAGGACACCTACGACTCCGCGATTCACGACATCATCTCGAACGCGTCCTGCACGACAAACTGCCTGGCGCCGCTCGTCAAGGTATTCCTTGACAACTTCGGCATCGAGCGTGGCCTCATGACGACCATCCATGCCTACACTGCTGACCAGAATCTGCAGGACGGCCCGCACAGCGATCTCCGTCGTGCTCGCGCCGCCGCGCTCAACATCATTCCCACGTCGACTGGCGCCGCCAAGGCGCTGGGCCTCGTCATCCCGGAGAGTGTCGGCAAGCTCGATGGTTACGCCCTGCGCGTCCCGGTTCCGACCGGATCGATCACCGACCTCACACTCACGGCATCACGCCCGGTAACGGTCGAAGAAGTCAACGCGGCCTACAAGGCCGCAGCAGACGGTCCCCTCAAGGGCATCCTCAGCTACACCGAGGACCCGATCGTCTCCAGCGACATCGTGGGAGACCCGCACTCCTCGATCTTCGACGCCGGGCTCACCAAGGTGATCGGTGATCAGGTCAAGGTCGCTTCCTGGTACGACAACGAGTGGGGTTACTCCAACCGCCTCGTGGACCTGACCGAGTTCGTCGCCGAGCGACTCTAACGGCCGCGCGGTGACGTTACGCACTATTGACTCGCTCGGACCGCTCGGCGGCAAGCGGGTTATTGTCCGATTCGACCTGAATGTGCCGTTGAAAAACGGTCAGATCACCGACGACGGACGAGTGCGGGCGTCACTGCCCACCCTCAACGCCCTCGTCGCTGAGGGCGCCCGCGTGGTGATCGTCTCTCACCTCGGGCGCCCCGACGGGGTCGCTGATACCCAATACAGCCTGAAGCCGGTCGCCGCTCGCTTGAGCGAACTGGTGAATCGCCCGGTGGCTTTTGCCACCGATACCGTCGGCGACTCCGCTACCCGAGCGGTCGCGGCCCTGCAGGACGGCGACATCGTCGTTTTGGAGAACCTGCGCTTCAACCCCGGTGAAACCAGCAAAGCGGATGCCGAGCGGCTCGCGTTCGCCGAGCAGCTCGCCCTGCTCGGCGACGCGCTCGTCTCCGACGGCTTTGGAGTCGTGCACCGCAAACAGGCCAGCGTGTTCGATCTCGCCGCACTGCTTCCGAGCGCTGCCGGCCTGCTGATCGCGGCCGAGCTCGACGTGCTCGATCGGCTCACCGAAAAGCCCGAGGCGCCCTACACGGTCATCCTCGGTGGCTCCAAGGTCAGCGACAAGCTCGGCGTGATCGGGCATCTGCTTCCCCGAGTGAATTCCCTGCTCATCGGCGGCGGTATGCTTTTCACCTTCCTGGCCGCCCAGGGGCACAAAGTCGGCGCCAGCCTGCTGGAGATCGACCAGATCGACACGGTCGGTGGCTACCTGGCTGAAGCGGAACGTCTCGGCGTCAAGATCGTGCTGCCGACCGACGTCGTCGTGGCGTCGAAGTTCGGTGCAGATGCCGAACACGTGATCACCCCGGCCGACGGCATCGAGAACACCCCGTTCGGTGCGACCGGACTCGGCCTGGACATCGGGCCGGACACAGCGCAAGCGTTCGCTGAGATTATTCGAGCGTCGAAGACGGTGTTCTGGAACGGCCCGATGGGTGTCTTTGAACTTGCTCCCTTTGCGGAGGGCACCCGCACGGTGGCCGCTGCCCTTACCGAGGTCACCGGCCTCAGCGTGGTCGGTGGCGGAGACTCCGCCGCGGCCGTGCGCATTCTCGGTTTCAACGACGACCAATTCGGTCATATTTCTACCGGCGGCGGCGCGAGCCTCGAATTTCTCGAAGGCAAGCGTCTCCCAGGACTGGAGGTCCTCGGATGGCAGTGAACATCAACCCTCGGCGCACACCGCTGATTGCGGGCAACTGGAAAATGAACCTGGACCACCTGCAGGCAATCGCTTTCGTGCAGAAGCTCGCCTGGAATCTCAAGGATTCCCGCCACGATGTCGCCGCAGTCGAGGTAGCCGTGTTCCCCCCGTTCACGGATTTGCGCAGCGTGCAGACCCTCATCTCGGCGGACAAGCTTCCGCTCGCCTTCGGCGCGCAAGACGTGTCGGCACACGATTCGGGGGCGTACACCGGTGAGATTTCGGGTGCCTTCCTGGCCCAGCTCGAGTGCCAGTACGTCATCATCGGTCACTCCGAACGCCGCACCCTGCACAACGAGTCCGATGAGCAGGTCGCCTCCAAGGTGACCGCCGCCCTCAAGCACAACCTCGTGCCGGTGATTTGCGTCGGAGAGAGCACCGAGGACCTCGCCGTTCATGGGCCCAGTGCGGTTCCGGTCGCCCAGCTGCGTGCCGCTCTTGCGGGCGTCACGAACGCCGTGGACATCGTCGTGGCCTATGAGCCGGTCTGGGCTATTGGGTCCGGCCAGGCTGCCACACCAGAGCAAGCCGAGCAGGTAGCTGCCGCGCTGCGTGGGGTTCTCTCCGATACCCTCGGACAAGACGTCGCCGACAAGACCCGCATCCTCTATGGCGGATCGGTCAAGAGCAGCAACATCGCCGCGTTCATGCGGGAGCCCAATGTCGACGGAGCGCTCGTCGGTGGTGCGAGCTTGGATATTCCGGAGTTTTCCAGCATTATTCGGTATCAGAAGCACGTCGGCCTCTAAACCGGCGCCCCCGACAGTAAGGAGCGAGGTGGTTGCCCGTGCGGCAACAACCTCGCTCCTGCCTGCAGAGTATAATTACGATGGTCTTGGCGCCCGAGTTGCGCCCACCGTGTTTTGAAAGGTTTCGTGTGGAGATTCTCCAGGTCGTCATGCAGGTGCTCGTTGGAATTACAAGCCTCCTGCTCACCATGCTCATTCTGTTGCATAAGGGACGGGGCGGTGGATTGTCGGACATGTTCGGCGGCGGCGTAACTTCCAACCTGGGAGCGTCGGGCGTTGCCGAGCGCAACCTCAATCGCATCACGGTCATTCTGGGTCTGCTCTGGATTTCCTGCATCGTAGTTCTCGGATTGATCACCAAGTTCGACACAGGGGCTTAACTTTTCGCCCCGTGCGGGGTTAGCCTGAACTTTCCGGGCGTAGATCTCGACGGCACAGCACAACAGCAGTAACACCAATAACAGCTCGAACCT
>NZ_SOHJ01000011.1 GCF_004403185.1 Cryobacterium suzukii
GGAGCAAGCTCCTCTTCACCGTTCGACTTGCATGTGTTAAGCACGCCGCCAGCGTTCGTCCTGAGCCAGGATCAAACTCTCCGTAAATGTTTGAATAGCTACCCGATCCAAAGACCGAACGCCCATCTAGTGCACCCACCAACCGGAATAGGCTGAGAAGATGCAAGTTTGAAACTGACAGAACAAATCATTACTGACTTGCTTTGTATAGTTGCCTAGTCCGAAGACCAGGACTTGTTCAATATTATTTCCAAAGGAATCTCATCAGCTGTACCCCGCTAGAAACGGGCCACAACCACGAGGTTTTTGGCATTTGACATTGTGCACGCTGTTGAGTTCTCAAGGATCGGACGCACCCGACTTCAGGCCCTACTGGGCTGTCGCTCCGGGGCAACTTGTCTAACTTACCCCTCCGACCAGACCCTGTCAAATCGAAGAAACACCCAGTTTCAAGCGCCAAAAAGCGACCAAAACCACGCGACTCGACCAACTAAGGAACAGCAGGAGGGAGGCTTACTATCCTAGCCCAACACCGACGCTCTACGCATCTATAAGAAACGTCTAGAACTCGAAGTTGTGATGACTACGATTTGGTCCCACGTGAGGCCGGGAAGCACTGCGGCTTTCCGCACCTTTGGGGTACGTATAGATACATTACGGCCACCACGACCACCCGTCAAAACGCCCCCCACCCGGGCGTGTCGCGTGTCCGCATCCGCTCCCCACCAGCAAAAGCCGGCCCAGGCGGGTCGGGCTTCACCTGTGGAGACCTGGTTATGACTCGGGGGCCACGGCCACGAAGAGTTCGCTCACGGAGTTGTAGTACTGGTCGGTTCTGCCGTTGTGTGTCATGCCGATGCGCAGGCAGACCCGCTGCGACGGGCGATTACTCGGAGTCGTGACGGCGACCACCCGGTCGAGGCCGGTCTTCCAGCCTTCAGCCAGTACGGCGGATGCCGCTTCCGTCGCGTAGCCGTGGTGCCAGGCGTTCGGGTGAAAGTGCCAGCCGATCTCGGTGTCCCCCGACGGCTCGAGCGGTGCCACCGCGCTCGACGCGGGGATGGACTTGAGCAGCAGATTGCCGAAGACCTCGCCGGTGTCGGCATCCGTTACCGCCCTAATGGCATGAATGGGATGCTCCATACCCTGCCAGCGCGTGATGACGGCAACCGCCTCGGCGCGGTCGGTCATAACGCGCGGATGCAACCCGATGTGTTGTTGCACGGACCACAGCGAGTAGAGCCCGAAAACAAAGTCGGTGTCATCCAGGGCCCAGGGGCGCAGCAGTAGGCGTTCGGTTCGAAGAGTTTCCACGACGTCATCTTGCCACCCGCACCTGCTGACCCCCTGCACTGCACCCGCTGGAACAGTTACTCGACGAAAATCCCCGCGAGCGTCTTCTTGCCACGACGCAGTACCGCCACTCCCCCTGGGAGCACCGATCCTTCAATGGTCAGGTCGACACTCGTGACCTTTTCGTTGTTCAGGTAGACCCCGCCCTGCTGCACCGCACGCCGGGCATCGCCAAGACTCTTCGACAGTTCGGTGTCGACGAGTAACTGCAGCACGGTCGCGTGCGGCGCCGTTGTCGTGTGCGGGAGTTCTCGTAGTGCGGCCTCGAGGGTGTCGGGATCCAGCTCGGCGAGGTCGCCCTGGCCGAAGAGCGCCTCGGCGGCGTGGATGGCAGCATCCGTTGCCGCGTGCCCGTGCACGAGGCTGGTCACCTCTAGGGCGAGCCGACGCTGGGCTTCGCGCCGGAACGGTTCGTTTTCGACCAGTTCGGCGAACCCGTCGATCTCGGCACGGGTGAGAAACGTGAAGACCTTGAGCCGAAAGACCACGTCGGCATCGTCGGTGTTGAGCCAGAACTGGTAGAAGGCGTAGGGGCTGGTGAGGTTCGGGTCGAGCCACACCGCGTTCCCCTCGCTCTTGCCGAACTTGGTGCCGTCGCTGTTGGTGATGAGCGGGGTGCCGATGGCGTGGACCGTGCCGCTTTCGGCGCGACGAATGAGGTCGGTTCCGCTCGTGAGGTTGCCCCACTGATCACTGCCGCCCGTTTGCAGCACGCAGCCGTAGCTGCGGAACAGCTCGAGGTAATCCAGGCCCTGAAGTATCTGGTAGCTGAACTCGGTGTAGCTGATGCCCGCGTCGGAATTGAGGCGCGCGCTAACGGCATCCTTCTTCAGCATGGTGCCCACACGGTAGTACTTGCCGATTTCGCGCAAGAAATCGATGGCGCTCAAGGGCGCGGTCCAGTCCAGGTTGTTCACGAGCGTGACGGCGTTGTCGCCCTCCGAACTGAGAAACCGCGATACCTGCGCCTTCAGGTAACCGACCCATTCCGCGACGGTGTCGGCGGGGGTGAGCGTGCGCTCGGCTGTGGGGCGCGGGTCGCCGATGAGTCCGGTCGAGCCTCCGACCAGGCCAAGCGGACGGTGCCCCGCCAGCTGTAGGCGCCGCATCAGCAGCAACTGCACCAGGTTGCCGAGGTGCAGGCTCGCCGCGGTCGGGTCGAATCCGCAGTAGTAGGTGATCGGGTCACCATCGAGCAGCGCCTTGAGCTCGGTCTCGTCGGTGGAGACGTGCACAAGGCCGCGCCAGTTGATCTCCTCCCACACCGAGTCGAAGGAAGGATCATTGGTCTGCTGGGCGAGAATGGTGGGGTCTGACACGCGCTTTAGGTTATCAGCCGCGGCAGTTTCCCGAAGTACCGGCAGAATACGTTCTGCAGTGCTGATTTAGGTTAGAGTCTATAATTGACTTAATTTAGCCTGTGGGCTTAACTAGACTAAATGCAGGACGGAGCCTGAGACCATGTTTGTCATCACCGCCGACCAGATCGGCAGCCGTAACGATCACGATCGCGCGCGCGAGATGATCGCGCAACTCGTGACACAGACCCCCGAAGCGTTCGGCCTGCCGCCCGACCAGACCGCCGGAGATGAGATTCAGTTACTCCTATCGGCGGCCCGGCCCACGCTCGACGCAATTCTCGCGCTGCACCGTTCCGGCCATTGGAGCGTCGGGCTCGGTGTCGGAACCGTGCGCACTCCCCTACCGGCGTCGACCAGACAGGCCACCGGCGGCGCATTCATCGCGGCCCGCGACGCCGTGCTGCGCGCTAAACGAACCGAAGCGCACTTTGCGCTCGAGGTCGATCCGACGCATGCCGCCTCCCCCGGCGTTGAGGCGCTCTTCACCATGCTCCTGCTGCTGCGTCAACGTCGAACCCCCCAAGGTTGGCAGGCCGGCGACCTGTTCGAAGGCGGATTGGCCCAAATCGATATCGCTGCAGAACTCGGAATCACGACCGGTGCCGTGAGCCAACGGCTCAAAGCCGCCCAGTACCGGGTTGAGCAGGCGGCGCGGCCGGCGTTGGTTAGGCTGCTGGAGCAGCTCGATCATCGCCCAAATGAAACGGATAATTCCGCATGACCTTCACCGTCCTTACATTTCTCTACTGGGTCGCCCTGCTCCTGGTCACGCTCGCCTCGCTCACCTGCGCCGCAATCGCCTTCAAACTGCACCGACAGATCTTCGCAATCTGGGCCATGGCCGGTCTCGTCGTTGCCCTCGTGCTCGCCGCGGTGCACGTTGGCACCGGCCCGAGCGCCTTCGGTATCGTGATCGGCATGCTCGCCGTCGCCCTCGCCGTGATCGGCGGCGGCCCGATCGCCGTACTGGCGCTCGATCTCGCCACCAACAACTCGGTACCGCCGGGCCAGCATGGCGGAATCATGGTGCTGAACGCCGGCAAACCGGCCCCCACCATGGCCGGGGTCAGCGACCCGGAGACCCACGAGGTGTTACGCGGCGGGTTGACCATCGGCATCCTGGAACGTCTCGCCGTGGCCGGCGCGATCCTGGCCGGTTTTCCCGAAGCGATCGCCGTGGTCGTCGCGATCAAGGGCGTTGGCCGCTTCACGGAGTTGGCCGCGGCCGAATCGCGCGAGCGGTTCATCATCGGCACCCTGTCGAGCCTGATCTGGGCGTGCGCCTGCGCCGCCCTCGTGCCGATGGCGCTGGCCTAGCGTGCCGGTTTAGTTCCTCGCAGGCACTAGCTGCGCGCCGCCGAAGCGGCAAGGCTCTACCGGCTGAGGGCGGCCGTCAGGTCGCGCACGCGGGCCACGAGGTGGGCACGCTGTTCGGCCACGCGCACCGGCGCGGTGCCGCCGGCGCCGTCGCGGCTGTCCACCGATCCGCGGATGGTAAGCACTTCGCGCACCTGGGGTATGAGGTGCGGCGAGATCACGAGCAGCGCCTCGTCGTCAACTTCGTGCAGGTCGAGATGGTTGGTTTCGGCAAACTTCACGAGCGAACCGGTGATTTCGTGCGCGTCACGGAATGAGACGTGCCGTTTGACGAGCCACTCCGCGACATCCGTTGCCAGGGAGAAACCTTGCGGGGCGAGTTCCGCCATCCGCTCGGTGTGGAAGGTCAGGGTGGCGACCATGCCGGTGAAAGCGGGCAGCAGCACTTCGAGCGTGTTGATCGAGTCGAGAACCGGCTCCTTGTCTTCCTGCAGGTCGCGGTTGTAGGCGAGCGGCAGACCCTTGAGCGTCGTGAGCAGCCCGGTCAGGTTGCCGATCATGCGGCCGGACTTGCCACGAGCGAGCTCGGCGATGTCGGGGTTCTTCTTCTGCGGCATAATCGACGAACCGGTGGAGTAGGCGTCATCGAGGGTGACGAAACCGAATTCCCGGGTGTTCCAGAGAATGATCTCTTCGGCCAGCCGGGACATGTCGATGCCGATTTGCGCGGTGATGTAGGCGAATTCGGCGACCAGGTCGCGGCTCGCGGTGCCGTCGATGGAGTTCTCGACCACGGCGGCGAATCCCAGATCCGCGGCGACGAGGCGCGCGTCGAGACCGAGAGTATTGCCGGCGAGGGCGCCGGAACCGTAGGGGGATGCATCCGCTCTGCGGCCCCAGTCCGCAAAGCGGTCGAGGTCGCGCACAAGCGGCCAGCAGTGCGCCAGCAGGTGGTGCGCCAGCAGCACCGGCTGGGCGTGCTGCAGGTGCGTGCGGCCGGGCATGATGGCGTCTTCGTGCGCTTCGGCCTGCGCGGCGAGGGCGTCGATCAGTTCAATGACGAGCGAGGCGAGAATGGCGGCGTGGTCGCGCAGCCACATGCGCACGAGCGTCGCGACCTGGTCATTGCGGCTGCGGCCGGCGCGGAGCTTGCCGCCGACCTCGACGCCGATTATGTCGATCAGCCCCCGCTCGAGGGCCGAGTGCACGTCTTCGTCGGCCTCGGCGGGTAAAAATTCGCCGGCGATGACGGCACGCTCGAGCTCTTCGAGCGCGCCGACCATCTGGGTGAGTTCGGTGTCGGTGAGATACCCGGCGGCGGCGAGGGCACGGGCGTGCGCGCGGCTGCCCTGCAGGTCGTATTCCGCCAGCATCCAGTCGAACTGGGTCGACTTGCTCAGCCGCGCCAGTTCCGGCGACGGTCCCCCGGCGAAACGGCCACCCCAGAGGGCGCCCGCCGCTCCGGCGCGGTTCGGGTTCTTCTCACTCGACACGGATGCCCTACTTAGCGGCGGCGTCGCGTCGTGCGGCCACCTTGCTCGGCAGCGACCACAGTTCAATGAAGCCCTTGGCCATGGTCTGGTCGAAGGAGTCGCCGGTGTCATAGGTGGCGAGGTTGAAGTCGTACAGGCTGGTCGTGCTCGAGCGGCCGGTGACGACGGCACTGCCGGCGTGCATTTTCAAGCGGATGTCGCCGGTCACGTACTTTTGTGTGTCCTCGATGAACACGTCAAGACTCTTCTTCAAACCGGAGAACCACAGGCCGTCGTAGACGAGCTCGGCCCACTTGCTCTCGACGCCGCGCTTGTAGCGGGCAACGTCGCGCTCCAGGGTCATGTTTTCGAGCTCTTCGTGCGCGGCGATCAAGGCGATACCGGCCGGAGCCTCGTAGATCTCGCGGCTCTTGATGCCGACCAGACGGTCTTCGACGATGTCGACGCGCCCGACCCCCTGGTCGCCGGCGAGACGGTTCATCAGCTGGATCATCTGCAGCGGGGTGACCTTCTTGCCGTCGATAGCGACGGGCACTCCCTGCTCGAACGTGATGACCACCTCGGTGGGGGCGCGGGTGATCGATGGGTCCTGAGTGTAGGTGTAGAGGTCTTCGATCGGCGCGTTCCACGGGTCTTCGAGGAATCCGGTTTCGACGGCGCGACCCCAGACGTTCTGGTCGATGGAGTACGGGCTCTTCTTCGACTGTGCGATGGGCAGGTTGTGCTTAGCGGCGTACTCGATGGCCTTGTCGCGGGTCAGCTCGAAGTCGCGCACCGGCGCGAGCGAGGTCAGTTCGGGGGCGAGGGCGGCGACGGCTGATTCGAATCGCACCTGGTCGTTGCCCTTTCCGGTGCAGCCGTGGGCGACGCTGTCGGCGCCGAGTTCCTTGGCGGTCGACGCGAGGTATTTGGCGATCAGCGGTCGGCTGATGGCTGAAACGAGCGGGTAACGCTTCTGGTACAGCGCGTTCGCCTTGAGCGTCGGCACGATGTAGTCGTTCGCGAACTCGTCCTTGGCGTCGATGACGATGGATTCGACGGCGCCGCAGTCGAGGGCGCGCTGACGGATCACATCCATGTCTTCGCCCTCCTGTCCGACGTCGACGGCGAGGGCTACGACCTCTTTGCCGGTGGCATCCTTGAGCCAGCCGATGCCGACCGAGGTATCCAGTCCACCCGAGTATGCGAGTACAACGCGTTCCGCCATGGTTCTCCCTAAATCTTGATCTGTCTAAAGTTTACGTGCTAGGCCCTGCGCCCCCGGTCGTCCGCCCTCTGCCGCGGACGGGGCCCGGGCCCCGTCCGCGGGCCCAGTTTATAAACTGGGCCCCGGGTCCGGGCCCGGGCCCCGTCCAGAAGGCGAGCGAGACGGTCAGGCCGCGTTGCGCGCGAGCAACCAGACCAGCAAAGCCTTCTGGGCGTGCAGGCGGTTCTCCGCCTCGTCCCAGATGATGCTCTGCGGCCCGTCGATGACGTCGGCGGTCACCTCGTAGCCGCGGTCGGCCGGCAGGCAATGCATGAAGTGTGCGCCAGCCTTGGCCAGGCCCATCAGCTCCGCGTCGACCCGGTACTGGCCGAGGTCACCGAGACGCGTCGCCTTCTCCTCTTCCTTGCCCATCGACACCCAGGTGTCGGTGATGACCACGTCGACGCCGGTGACGGCTTCGCGTGGGTCGGTGAACAGGGCGACCGAACCGCCGGTGCGGGCGGCGATGGCCGTCGCATCCGCTACCACCTGGTCGGTCGGGGTATAGCCGACCGGTGACGCGATGCGCACGTGCATGCCGGCGGTCGCTCCGGCGAGCAGGTAGGACTGGCCCATGTTGCAGGCTCCGTCGCCGAGGAAGGCGAGGGTCTGGCCGGCGAGGTCGCCGCGGTGTTCGCGGATGGTGAGCAGGTCGGCGAGCAGCTGGCAGGGGTGAAAGTCGTCGCTGAGCGCGTTGATGACGGGCACGGTCGTGCCGAGCGCCATTTCCTCGAGTCCGGCCTGGCCGTAGGTGCGCCAGACGATCGCGGCGACCTGGCGTTCGAGCACGCGGGCCGTGTCGGACGCGGTCTCCTTGCCACCGAGCTGGCTGTTTGCGGTGCTGATGATGAGGGGGCTACCGCCGAGGTCGGCGATACCGACCGCGAAGGACACCCGGGTGCGCGTGGAGGACTTGTCGAAAATGACCGCGACGGTCTGCGGGCCGGCGAGCGGGCGCACCGCAAATCGGTCTCGCTTCAGCTCCAGGGCCAGATCGAGAATCTCGGCCTGTTCGGCCGGGGAGATGTCGTCGTCGCGCAGGAAATGGCGGGTCACGGTGTCACTTTCGGTTGTTGAACAATGGGTGAGCGGATGCGGCTCCCCCTGTAAATACCCCGCGCGCCGGTGCGATACCCGCGCAAAGTGGGATTCGACCAGCCTAGAGGCTGGCCAGTGCACGCCCGAACCGCGCCTGGAAGTCGGCGACTTCGGCGTCGCCCACGATCAGCGGCGGGGCGACGCGAATGCTGGTCTCGTTGGCGGCATTGACGATGAGACCCTGGGCGAGTGCGGCGGAGCCGAGCTTCAAAGCCACCGGCTCGGTCAGGCCGATGCCGAGCAGCAGTCCACGTCCGCGTACCTCCTCGATCAGCGGCGAGTGGAAGCCGAGAATGATCTCGCGCAGCTGGTGGCCGCGGCGGGCGGCGTTGGCGGCCAGATCGTCACGTTCGATCACGCCGAGCACGGCGTTGGCGGTTGCGGTCACGAGCGGGTTGCCGGCAAACGTCGAGCCGTGCTGGCCGCGACGGAACAGCTCGGAGGCCCAGCCGAAGGTGACGAGCGCGCCAATGGGGACGCCGCCGCCCATCCCCTTCGCGATGGTGACGGCATCCGGAAGAATATCAGCATGGTTGTAAGCGAACCAGGCGCCGGTGCGGGCGATGCCGGTCTGGATTTCGTCGAGGATCAACAGCACGCCGTGCTCGGTGCACAGCTCACGGGCACGCTTGAGGAACCCCTCCGGCAGGTCGATGACGCCCGCCTCGCCCTTGACGGGTTCGAGGAACAGGGCAGCGACGGTGTTGTCGATGGTCGCCTCGAGGGCCTTGATCGTACTGTCGATGTGTTCGACACCGCCGGGCACTGGCTCGAAGGCCTCACGCATGTGCGGCTTGCCCGACAGGGCGAGCGCGCCCATGGTACGACCGTGAAAGGAGTCGTGCAGCGAGATGATGCGGGTACGGCGGCCTTTGTTGTTGAGCCTGGCCAGTTTGAACGCAGCCTCATTGGCCTCGGCTCCGGAATTGCAGAAGTAGACGCGGCCCGTTTCACCGGCGCCGGTGAGGCGCTTGAGGCGTTCCGCCAGTTCAATCTGCGGCGGCGTAGCGAAATAGTTGGAAACGTGGCTGAGCGTGCCGATCTGCTTGGTCACGGCGGCAACGACTTCGGGATGCGCGTGGCCGAGCGAGTTGACCGCGATGCCGGCCAGAAAGTCGAGGTATTGCGTGCCCTTCTCGTCCCAGACGTAGCAGCCCTCACCGCGCACGAGCATGGCCAGTGGCGGGCTGAACGTGCGCATCATCGAATCGGCGAACCGATTCTGCCAGGAATCTTCAGTCATGCCGGTACTACCTCCGTGCCGATGCCGCTTCCAGTGAAAATTTCGAGCAGGATCGAGTGCGGCACTCGCCCGTCGATGATCGCGGCCTTGGCGACGCCACCGTCGACGGCGTCGAGGCAGGCCGTCATCTTGGGAATCATGCCTGATTCCAGCTCGGGCAACAGACCGCGGAGCTCGGCCACATCGATGATCGACACGAGCGAATCCCGGTTCGGCCAGTCGCGGTAGAGTCCGGCGACGTCGGTGAGAATCACGAGCTTGGCCGCGCCCAGCGCGATAGCGAGTGAGGCAGCGGCAGCGTCGGCGTTGACGTTCAGGGACTGGCCAGGAACATCCGTATCGGGAGCGATCGAGGAGACCACCGGTATGCGGCCGGCCGCGAGCTGGGCGAGTACCGCTTCGGGGTCGACGCCGATGACATCGCCGACGAGCCCGAGATCGACCTCTTCGCCGTCGATGACGACGCCGCGCCTGCGCCCGCGAAACAGGCCGGCGTCTTCACCGGAGAGTCCGGCGGCGAGCGGGCCGTGCTGGTTGATGTGGCTGACCAGGTCGCGGTTGATCTGGCCGGTGAGCACCATGCGCACCACGTCCATCGCTTCGGGCGTGGTCACCCGATAGCCGCCGCGAAACTCGCTCTCGATGCCGAGACGCGCCAGCATGGCCGAGATCTGCGGGCCGCCACCGTGCACGACGACCGGGCGGATGCCCGCGTACCGCAGGTAGACCATGTCCTCGGCGAACGAGCGTTGCAGTTCTTCGCTCACCATGGCGTTGCCGCCGAACTTCACGACGATGATCTGGTCGTGAAAGCGCTTGAGCCACGGCAACGCTTCGATCAGCGTCGCCGCTTTAACGGATGCTTCGGCCTGACTGGTCTCGTCGGCGTTAGTTCTCGGTGTTTCGGTCATGATCAGCTCGAGTACGCGCTGTTCTCTTCGACGTAGTCATGGGTGAGGTCGTTGGTCCACAGGGTGGCCGTTTCGCTGCCGGCGTGCAGGTCGATCAGCACAGTCACGCCGCGGCCCGAGAGGTCGACGAGCTCGCGCGGCTGGTCGGGCTCACCCGCGGTGCACACCTGAACCCCGTTGATGGCAACGTCGATGCCGTAGGGGTCGAACGCGGCGTGCTCCACCGGTACTGTTCCGACGGCAGCGAGCACGCGGCCCCAGTTCGGATCGTTGCCAAAGATGGCTGACTTGAACAGGTTGCTGCGAGAGACCGCGCGCGCCACGGTGACGGCTTCGTCCTCGGAGACCGCGTTGGTGACCGTGATCGCCACGTCGTGCGCGGCACCCTCGGCATCCCCTTGTAACTGCAAAACGAGGTCGCGGCAGATCTCGATGAGGGCGATGTTGAATTCGTCCTGGTCGGCGGCGATGCCGCTCGCACCGGAGCAGAGCAGGCTCACGGTGTCGTTCGTCGACATGCAGCCGTCGGAATCGAGGCGATCGAAGGTAACCCGGGTCGCCGCGCGAAGCGCCGTGTCGAGGTCGGCCGAGTCGAGCACGGCGTCGGTCGTGATGACCACGAGCATCGTGGCGAGGCCTGGAGCGAGCATGCCGGCACCCTTGGCCATGGCGCCAATGCTCCAACCGGCGGCAGAGGTGTGCGCGGCCTGCTTGGGGCGGGTGTCGGTGGTCATGATCGCCTGCGCGGCCAGGAGGCCGGCGGCGGGCGTGGTGGCAGCATCCGTTTTGATGGTGAGGGCTGCCTCGAACACCCCGGCGGTGACGAGGTCGAGGTTGAGCTGTTCCCCGATCAGTCCGGTGGAGCAGACCAAAACGTCACCGGAGGAGATCTCGAGGCGGGTGGCGACGGCTTCGGCGGTGGCGTGTGTGGTCTGGAAGCCGATGCTGCCGGTGTAGCAGTTGGCGCCGCCGGAGTTGAGCACGATGGCGCTGACCCGGCCGTCACTCATGACCTGGGTGCTCCAGATGACGGGGTTGGCCTGGCAGCGGTTGCTGGTGAACACGGTGGCGGCGTTCTGCAGCGGACCGAGGTTGTGCACGAGGGCGAGGTCGAGCCCGCCGGACTTTTTCAGGCCGGCGGTGACGCCGGCAGCAGCGAAACCGGCGGGAAGGGTGACACTCACGGAGCAACTCCATTCATGGTCAGACCGAGCGTTTCGGTCAGACCGAGGGCAATGTTGGCGGACTGGATGGCGGCGCCGGCGGTGCCCTTAACAAGATTGTCGATGGCCGTGATCGTGACAACGCGGCCGGCGGCTTCGTCGACGGCCAGTCCGATCAGCGCGGTGTTGGCACCGAGCACATCGGCCGTGCGGGGAAAATGTCCCTCAGGGAGCAGGTGCACGAACGGTTCGTCGGCGTAGGCGCTCTCCCAGGCGGCGCGCACGGTGGCAGCGCTCGTGCCCGGTACCAGCCGGGCGGTCGACGTGGCGAGGATGCCGCGCGACATGGGCACGATCACCGGCGTGAACGAGATGGTGGCGTCTCGTGCCGCGCTGGCGGCTGGGCCGGTCGTGGTGGGCTGGCCGTCCGTAGCAGATGTGCCGGCCGTTGCGGCTGCGACGCCCGCGGCGGCCCAGCGCAGCGACTGCACGATCTCGGGAATGTGGCGGTGGGTGCCGCCGACCGCATAGGGGTTGGCGGAGCCGAGGATCTCGGCCGCGAGGTTCGGGAGCTTGAGGCTCTTGCCGGCCCCGCTCGGTCCGACCGCGAGTACGGCGACGAGGTCCTGCGCCTCGATCGCGCCGGCGTGGATTCCGGGGGCCAGTGCGAGTGCGACCGTGCTGGCGTTGCAGCCCGGAGCGGCGATGCGGCGAGCGCCGACGATGCGCTCGCGCTGTTTGCCGTGGGCGGTGGGCAATTCGGGTACGCCGTAGGTCCAGGCGCCGAAGTAGTCGCCGCCGTAGAACGCGGCCCAATCGTCGGGACTCTCGAGGCGGTGGTCGGCGCCGCAATCCACCACGAGGGTATCGGCGGGCAAATGCGCGGTGAGCTCACCGGATTTTCCGTGCGGCAGGGCCACGAACACCACATCGTGGCCGCTCAGATTCGCCGACGTCGTGTCGACGAGAGTCAGGTGGGCTAGGGAACGCAGCGATGGCTGCACATCGACCAGCCGCTGCCCGGCGTTGCTGTGCGCGGTGACCGTGCGCACCTCAAATTCGGGGTGTCCGGCGAGCAGCCGCAGCAGTTCGCCGCCCGCGTACCCGCTCGCGCCCGCCACTGCCACCGAAAAAACCATATGTTAAACCTAGCGCGGCCCCGGCGGCACTGGTTCCGCGCTCGTGCGGGGCGTCACGCGCGGGCATCCGCTTAGGTCGCGGCCCAAACCCGGGCGGCGGGCTCGCGGCACCCGGTGGAGTTCACGGCCCCCCTAGCTAGGAGTGCCACCGTCGCCAACGAGTGCCGCGACGAACGGATGCCACCGGCCGGCCTCGCGGCACTCGGTCGAGTCCACCGCTCCCCTACCACCGAGTGCCGCCTTCGCGAACAAGTGCCGGGAGCACGGACCGTCTCCTCCCCAGCGGATGTCCGTCTCGAGTACTCCCCGGATGCCGCGCTGCGCGCACGCGGCACCCGGCCTCGCGGGAGGGTGGGGACATGTTGGAGGCCTTGGAAACGCAGGATGTGCTCGGCGACGGCCTCATCACGGCCGATGCCCTTCGTGCGGCCGGTATCAATGCGCACGCCGTGGACCTGCTGGTGAAACGGGGCGAGCTCCGGCGTCTCCGACGCGGTTGGTACGCCCTCGGAGCGAAGTGGAAGGCGGTTGGTTCCGATGGGCAATACTGCCTGTTCGCGCGTGCCACTGCCGGTGCGGCGAAACGACCAATGGTGCTTTCGCATCATTCCGCCGCGGCCATGCACGGACTGCCGCTGATTGGCGCCTGGCCCGCCACGGTGCATGCTCTCGCCCCCGACGCCCAGGGCGGCAGCAGTCACCGGCTCGTCACCACGCATCGCGCCGCCGCCGATCCGAATACAACACTCATCACCGGTGTCGCGGTGACCAGCCTCGCCCGTACCCTTGTCGATATGGCTGCCGGGTGCAGTTTTCTCACCGGAGTGACGATGATCGACCACGTGCTCCACCAGGAGAGTAGACGGGTAATGGCCGGCGCGGGGAATCCGGGCGTTCCGACGATCACAAAGGCAATACTCTTCGCTGAACTGGAGGCGGCGCGTCCCCGTACGGGGCGACAGGCCGCCGAACGGGCCATCACCTTTGCCGACGAACTCTCGGCCAACGCTGGCGAGTCGCTCAGTAGAGTGCGGTTCGAGGAACTGAAGTTTGAGATTCCCGAACTTCAGGTGCGGTTCGACATCGCTGGCCGCTCGTACTTCGTGGATTACTTCTGGCGGGGTGTGCGCAAGATCGGCGAGTTTGACGGGCACATCAAGTACACCCGTGCGGCGGTCATGAACGGGAAAGACGTGGTGGGGGTGGTCGTGGCTGAGAAAGATCGGGAAAGCGTACTGCGCCCGTATGTGACGAGTTTCGACCGGTGGGGGTGGAACCTGGCCCTCAATGCCGACGAGTTCTACCGCTTCCTCTGCGAAAAAGGTGTGCCGCGCGCCCGCTGACGCTACCCCCTTGCGTTCGTGGCGCCCGTCAGGGTTCGTGGCGCCCGTTACAGTTCGCGGCACCCCGTGCAAAGAGTGCCAACGTCCCAAACGAGTGCCACCACCCGCGGATCCCGCGCGTCCACCTGATGGAGCGGCTCGCGGCACCCATTGGAGTTCGCGGCACCCCGGGCACCGAGTGCCCGCGTCCCAAACGAGTGCCGCGACCAGCGGATGCCGCGGGCCGGGCCCGAAAGGGTGACTCGCGGCATCCGCTGCGCGCGACATACAGGCCCCGGCTGGCTATTCGCGCAGGGCCGCCCCGAAGCGATCCGCAGCGAGGGCAACCCCCGACAGGCGTGCGGTGCTCGCCTCAGCGGCGGTCAGCGTGCGCTCCTCGCCACGAAAACGCAGTGCAAAGGTGAGCGACTTCTGGCCGAGTTCGACTCCGGCACCGCGGTAGTCGTCGACCAGGTCGATGGTCTCGAGCAGGTCGCCAGCCCCCTCGGCAACGACCGCGCGCAGGGCGGCAGCCGGCACCGAAACCGAGACGACGAGCGAGAGGTCCTGCGTCGCGGCGGGCATCGTGCGGATCGGCGTGACCGTCAAGTCACCGTCGGCCTGCGCGAAGACGAGCGCGAGGTTGATCTCGGCAACGGCCACGACAGCGGGAAGGTCGTAATCGTCGGCAACTGTGGGAAGCAGTTCGCCGGCGAATCCCACCGACACGGTCGCGGCCGACACACTCGAGCCCGACACACTCGAGCCCGACACACTCGAGCCCGACACACTGGAGTCCGACACGGTGACGAACAGTTCGGCGGTGCGGCCCGGGTGCATCGCCGGGTGCTGGCCCTGGCGAACTTCGATGCGCACGCCGGTGGCCAACGCCACCTGCTGCGCAGCGGCCAGCGCGGATTGCCAGCCGGTAGCAACGGCGGCCAGTCCGGGTTGGTGCCGCACCTCGTTGCCGACGAGAACGATCCCGACCAGGAGCGGCTGCGGCACGATGCCGGCATTCAGGGCAGCCTCCGCCTCCGCGCTCGGGCGCGCAGCGCCGGCCGGGAGCTCGGCCGTGCCGTATTTCACGCCGGCCTCGGGCCGAAAGACCAGTCCCTGCTCGTAGATGGCCACGTCGACCAGTCCGCGTGAACGGTTGCGGTGCGCGATCTGCAACATGCCCGGCAGCATCGACGTGCGCAGGAACGGTGCCTCGCCATCGAGCGGGTTAGCCACCTTTATCTGCGGCACCGAAATCGGCACAGCGGATGCCGCGTCCGCCATGCTCGCCCCGGCAGACACCGGAGCGGGTGAAACGGCCACCCCGAACAGATTGTTCGCCCGCTCGGAGACGAACGGGTAGGTCAGCACCTCGGTGTGACCGGTGGCCGCCAGGGTCTGCGCGATGGTACGGCGCAAAGTCTGCGTGCGGGTCAGGCCACGGCCGGGCGGTGCGACGGGCAGCACCGAGGGGATGCGGTCGTAGCCGACGATACGGGCGACCTCCTCGGCGAGGGTCCACTTATCAGTGAGGTCAGGGCGCCAGCTTGGCGGGGTGACCTGCAGGTCACCGTCGGCTTCGACCAACGAAGCACCGACGTCGACGAGCGCATCGCGCACCTCATCGCCGGTGTAGGCGAGGCCGATGAGACCAGAGACGAACCCGGTCGGCAGCAGAATCGGCTGGGGTGCCGGAGCCTCGTCGTAGACCGAACCGAGATCGTCGGCGACTCCCCCGGCCAGGTCCACAAGCAGCTGCACCACGCGGGCGGCGGCAACAGCGGCGACGCGCGGGTCGACACCGCGTTCAAAACGCTTGCTGGCCTCGCTCGGCAGCTTGTGACGACGGGCCGAGCGCGCGATCGATACCGGGTCGAAGTTGGCGGCCTCAACGAGCACGTTGACGGTCTGCGCGCTGATCTCAGTGCTTGCCCCGCCCATTACACCGGCCAGACCGATCGGTCCGGATTCGTCGGTGATCAGCAAATCTTCGATGTTCAACGTGCGGGTGACCGCGTCGAGCGTGGTGAATTTCTCACCAGAGGTCGCGCGCCGCACGATAATGCCACCGGCCAGCTTGTCGAGGTCGTAGCCGTGCAACGGCTGGCCGAGCTCGAACATCACATAGTTGGTCACGTCGACGACGAGTGAGATCGAGCGGATACCGACCAGCCCCAGGCGCGCGATCATCCAGGCCGGGGTGGCCCGGGTCGGGTCGACGCCGCGCACGACGCGGGTGACAAACACGCTTGCTCCGGTTCGGTTCCGAATCGGAGCCCGATCGTCGATCGTGACGGGGAACCGGGTGACCGGGGCTATTACGGTCAGCGCCAGCGCTGGATCCCGGAACGGCACACCGGTCGCGTGCGAGTATTCGCGGGCGACGCCCCGAATCGAGAAGGCGTAGCCGCGATCCGGGGTGACGTTAATCTCGACGGCGCTATCGTCCAGACCAAGCAGGGCAATCGCATCCGTTCCGACCGGAGCGTCGAGGCCGAGCGAAGCCAGCAGCAGAATGCCGTCGTGCTCGTCACCGAGTCCGAGTTCACGGGCCGAGGCGATCATGCCGTCGGAGACGTGGCCATAGGTCTTGCGAGCCGCGATCGGAAACGGACCGGGCAGCGAAGCGCCGGGCAGGGTCACGACGACCTTGTCGCCGACGGCGAAGTTGTGGGCGCCGCAGATGATGCCGTGAATGGCCGGGCCGCCGTCAGCAGCGAGTTCGTCGCCCGGCGCAACGCGCACCTGGCACCAGTTGATGGTCTTGCCGTTGGTCTGCTCTTCGCCGACGAATTCGAGCACCTCACCGACCACGATCGGACCAGAGACTTGGAAGCGGTGAATGTCTTCCTCTTCGAGCCCGACGCTCACGAGCGCGGCGTGTACGTCTTCCGGCGTGGTACCGGGGGCGAGGTCGACGAATTCGCCGAGCCAACTCAGTGGTACCCGCATTAGACCGTCATCCCATACTGCTGGCTGAACCGAATATCGCCCTCGACCATGTCGTGCATGTCCTTTACGTCATTTCTAAACATCACTGCTCGCTCAACGCCCACACCGAACGCGAACCCGGAGTACACCTCGGGATCGATCCCGGCGGCGCGCAGCACGTTGGCGTGCACCATGCCGCAGCCGCCCCATTCAATCCAGCGTGCACCGTCCTTAAAGGTCGGGTGCCAGACATCGAGCTCGGCGCTCGGTTCGGTGAACGGAAAGTAGTTGGGGCGCAGACGCACCTTGGCTTCCGGACCAAACAGGGCCCGCACGAAGTGGTCGAGCGTGCCGCGCAGGTTCGCCATGGTGAGACCCTTGTCAATGGCGATGCCCTCGATCTGGTGGAACACCGGCGTGTGCGTGGCATCGAGTTCGTCGGTGCGAAACACCCGTCCGGGCGCGACCACGTACACCGGCAGCTCGCGGCTGAGCAACGCGCGCAGCTGAACGGGCGAGGTCTGCGTGCGTAGCACGAGGTGGGCATCCGTCGGTTCGACGAAGAAGGTGTCCTGCATAGCGCGGGCGGGGTGGTCCTCGTCGAAGTTCAGCCCGTCGAAGTTGAACCATTCGCTCTCGAGCTCCGGCCCTTCCGCCACTTCCCAGCCCATCGCCACAAATACGTCTGCGGCACGTTCGCTGAGCAGCGAGACCGGATGCCGCGCCCCGGCTTTCCACGTCGACGCTGCGGCGGTGACGTCCACCGTTTCGGCGAGCAGGCGAGCTGCGGCTTCAGCGCTGCCAATTTCGTCTTCACGAGCGGTCAACGCCTTCGTGACGGCGCCTCGGGCCTGGCCGACGAGCTTGCCGGCTGCGGCCTTCTCTTTGCCCGGCACGCTGCGCATGAGCGCGTTGAGCTTCGACAGCGGTGAGGACTCCCCCGCGTGCTCACTGCGCACGAGCCTGAGTGCGGCGGTCGTGTCGGCGGCGGCAATGGCGGCCAGTGCTGCGTCAACGGCGGCGTTGACGGCGGCTTCCGAGATCAACGGCTCTGCTGGCTCGACTGACGAGGTGGGCTCTGGGGGAACGCTGGGAACAGACACAAGGCCCAAGTTTAGCGGGCTTGCTACTGGTCTCTGCTCTGCGTGCCCAGTGCGCGCGCGTCGACGAGGTTCGGGTCGATCGGCGGCGTCGTGTCGGGTTTGATGAGCTTGCCAGCCTGCGGCCCGGTACGCTTGGCGATTCGGCGAGCCAGCCAAGACAGCGACAGGTTCATCGTCAGGTAGATGGCGAGCACCACGAAGAAGAACGAGAACTGGTATTGGTTGCCGAAAAAGGTGCCCAGGTTGTAGTTTCCGGAGCGCATCAGTTCGGGGTAGCCGACCACGAAGGCGAGCGAGGTGTCCTTGAGCAGCACCACGAGCTGCGCGATGATGATGGGCAGCATCTGGCGGAACGCCTGCGGAAATTCGATGCGAAAACGCGTCGCGATCGGCGTCAGGCCGATGGCCAGCCCAGCTTCACGCTGTCCGCTCGGCAGGGCGTTGATGCCCGCGCGCAGGGCCTCGCCAATGATCGCACCGTTGTAGACAGCCAGGGCGGCCACGCCGGCCCAGAACGAACCGGTGGAGAAGACCAGCAGGATGAACAGCATCATCAGCAGCACGGGCATGCCGCGGAAGAATTCGAGCACAATCGTGGTCGGGATGCGGATCCAGGCGGCGCCGGAGGAACGGCCGAAGGAGAAGAGAACACCGATCACGAGGGCAAAAGCCGCCGCGACAAAGGCCATCCGCAGGGTGTTTAAGGCGCCGATGCCCAGGGTGCGCCAGACCTGCACGTCGTTGAAGACGTCCCAACGGGAGGCATCCCAGATACCGGGCTGCACGGCCCCGTTGGCACTCGTCTTGGGAAGGCCCAAAACCACGATCAGGGCCAGCAAAGCACCAACAATGATGACGACGCCGACGACGGAGAAGATCTTGGAGCGGAAGCGGGCTCGGGGGCCGGGAACGTCATAGAGCACGGAGGTCATCGGAGTACCGCCACCTTCTTCTCGATCCTGCCGGCGATGAAGCCCAGGGGGATGGTGATGATGAGGTAGAACACGGCAACCGCGAGCAGGATGGCAATGACGGCGTCCCCACGATCGTTGGTGATGCGGCGAGCCGCCCCGAAAAGTTCAAAGACGAAGAATGCACCGGCGACCGAGGTGTTCTTGGCCAGGGCGATGAACACGTTGATCAGCGGAGGAATCACCATGCGGAACGCCTGTGGCAGAACGATGAACGAGAGTGTCTGGCCAAAGGTCAGGCCGACGCTACGGGCGGCCTCGGCCTGGCCTACGTGCACGCCGTTGACGCCGGAGCGCAGCGCTTCGGCGACGAACGGCGAGGTGTACACCGTCAGACCGATCGCCGCGAGTTGAAAGTACCCCGGAGAGAATTGCAGGTAGGGCAGCAGGTAAGCACAGAAGAACAACACGAGCGTGAGCGGTGTGTTACGCACAATTTCGGTGTAAACCGTGGCGAATGCCCGCAGCGATGCCACGGGTGAAATGCGCATTGCGGCGACGAGCACGCCGAGGATGAATGCGCCGACGCCGGCGACAGCGAGGAGGCCCAGCGTGTTCCGGAAACCTTCCAAGAACAACGGCAGGTTGTCGATGACTGCGTCCACAACTCACCTCCTCTTCTGTACATATAGAACTGTGTGAGCGACCGGATAATTGGTGGTGCGGGCTAACCCGGATGGCCCGTCCGTGAGACGAACGGGCCATTCGGGCTTAGCGCGAGTGAGCTGGTGCTGCGATCGACCTAGTAGCGGTCGACGGCCGGCGGCTCTGGGGTGTCAAGAACGCTGCCCGCGGTGGCTTCCCAGGCTTTCACCCAGGTGCCGTCTTCGTAGGATGCTTCGAGTACATCGTTGATGAAGTTACGGAACTCCGTGTCTTCGAGCGCAACGCCGATACCGTAGGGCTCCTCGGTAAACGGGTTGTTGACGACCTCGAACTCGTCACCGTTCTGGTCGGCGAGGCCCGCGAGAATCACGTTATCGGTGGTCACAGCGGCGACTTCGCCGCTGCGCAGCGGGCCGAGGCAGTTGGAATAAGCATCCGTTGCGATGATGTCTGTCGTGTACTCGGCGATGTTCTTCTCCGAAGTGGAACCGCTCACGGTGCAGACAGCCTTACCGGCGAGGTCCTCGGGGCCGGTGATGTCAGTGCTGCCCGCGAGAACGAGCAGGTCCTGACCGGCCGAGTAATACGGGCCGGCGAAGGAGACGGACTCCTTGCGCGTGTCGTTGATCGTGTAGGTGGCGACAACCATGTCGACCTGGCCGTTGATGATGAACGGCTCGCGGTTCGCGGAGATGGTTTCGATCCAGTTGATGTTGTCGGCGCTGATTCCGAGCGCACCGGCGACGAGCTTGCCCACCTCGATGTCGAAGCCGATGGGATCTCCCGTGCCTTTGAGGCCGAAGAGCGGCTGGTCGAACTTGGTGCCGATGGTGATCTCGCCGGCTTCGGCGAGGGCGGCCATCGTGGTTCCCGCTTCAAATTCGGGGGCGTCGGCGACGTCGACCGTGTCGGTGGTTGCGCCGGAGTCGGTGCAACCACTGAGGACGAGTGCGCTTGCGAGGGCAAGGGCCGAAATTGCAAGGCCTTTTTTGAGTCTCATTTGTGTCTGCTCCTGATTGCTGTGAGGTGCTCTGGACGATCTTGCACACTGACTAGTGGACAAGAGACATAGTGGAAGAAAGTTTTAGTGGTCGAGAATTTTGGAGAGAAAGTCCTGCGCGCGAGTGCTCTGCGGGTTGGTGAAGAACTCTTCGGGCGTGGTCTCCTCGACGATTTCGCCGTCGGCCATGAAAATCACGCGATCCGCAGCCTTGCGGGCGAAACCCATCTCGTGGGTGACGACGATCATCGTCATACCGTCGTTAGCGAGGTCGACCATGACTTCGAGAACCTCGTTGATCATTTCGGGGTCGAGAGCGCTGGTCGGCTCGTCGAGCAGAATCAGCTTCGGCTCCATGGCCAGCGCTCGCGCGATGGCGACACGTTGCTGCTGCCCGCCCGAGAGCTGGGCCGGCATTTTCTTTGCCTGGTTGGCCACACCGACGCGTTCCAGCAGGGTCATGGCTTTCTTTTCGGCTTCGGCCTTTGACAGCCCTCGCACCTTTATCGGTCCGAGGGTCACGTTGTCGAGTACGGTTTTGTGCGCGAACAGGTTGAACGCCTGAAAGACCATGCCGACGTCAGCGCGCAGGTGGGCCAGGGCTTTGCCCTCTTCCGGCAGCTTCACACCGTCGATGGTGATGACGCCGTCATCGATGGTCTCGAGACGATTAATGGCCCGGCACAGCGTTGACTTGCCCGACCCGCTCGGTCCGATGACTACGACCACCTCGCCGCGGTTGACCACGGCGTTGATGTTCTTGAGAACGTGCAGTTCTCCGTAGTGCTTGTTGATGTCTTTAACGACGACTAGCGGTTCGCCCCGACGAACGGTGATGTTCGAGGTGGCCGGGGACGAATCTGTGGGCTCCATACTCCCTAACTTAGGACAGAACGCGCGTCTGGACATGCAAAATGCCCGGACAGTAACGCATTTGTAACAGTCCGGGCATCGCGTAGTTGTGCTATGTAGCAGGTCAGGCGCGCTGGGCGAACGCGCTCTCATACAGGCAGACGGATGCCGCGGTCGCGAGGTTCATCGACTCGGCTTCGCCGTAGATCGGCACGCTGACACTGCGGTCGACCCTGGCCAGGTCTTCGTCGGTCAGGCCACGAGCTTCGTTGCCGAAAACCCACACGGTCGGAGCCGCAAGCAGGCCCTCGTTGCGGGCGGTCAGCAGGTCGGAGCCCTTGATATCGGCCGCGAACAGCTGCAGCCCGGCCGCCTTGGCACGGTCGAGGACGTCGGAGAGGTCGGCCGCGATAGCGACGGGCAGGTGAAAGATGGAGCCGGTCGAGGAACGGATGACCTTGGGGTTGTACAGGTCGACGCTGCGACCGGTGAGGATGACGGCATCCGCGCCCGCGGCATCCGCTGCCCGAATGATGGTGCCGGCGTTGCCCGGGTCGCGTACCTCTTCGAGGATGGCGACGAGCTTGGGCTCGGCGTTGAAGATTTTCTTCACCGAGGTGGGGAACTGGTGGCAGACGGCCACGAAGCCCTGTGGGGTGACCGTGTCGGCCATGGCTTCGAGCACCTCTTCGGAGACGAACTCCACTTCGACCTGAGCGTCGACGGCCTTCTGGGCCAGGTCGGTGTAGCGGTCGAGAGCGGTGGGCGTCGCAAACAGCTCCACGACGAGCTCTGGGCGAAAGGTGAGGGCTTCGGAAACGGCCTGCGGGCCTTCGAGCAGAAACAGACCGGACTCGAGGCGCGCGTCGCGCTTGGCAAGTTTTGCGACGGAACGGACGCGCGGTGAACGTGGATTATCAAGCATGATGTTCAGTTTAGGTGCACAACGTTTAGGTACAGAAAAGGAGCGGGCGATCAGGTCGCCCGCTCCTCGTCTCCGAACTTCGAACCGTTCACCACATTCACGCCCAGGAGGCAGCGCGTGATGAACCGATCGGTGTAACGCCTTACGCCTTGACGGCGACCTTCGGTGCCGAGGTGTCGGCGGGAAGAGCAGCCTTGGCGCTCTCAACGAGAGCGGCGAACGTCGCTGCCTCGTTGACAGCCAGGTCGGCGAGGATACGACGGTCAACCTCGATGCCAGCCAGGCCGAGGCCCTGGATCAGACGGTTGTAGGTGAGGCCGTTGGCGCGCGACGCAGCGTTGATCCGCTGGATCCACAGGCGACGGAAGTCACCCTTGCGTGCACGACGGTCACGGTAGCTATAGGTGAAGGAGTGAGTGAGCTGCTCCTTGGCCTTGGTGACCAGGCGTGAACGCTGACCGCGGTAGCCCTTAGCGCGTTCGAGAATAACGCGGCGACTCTTGTGGGCGTTTACGGCCCTCTTTACTCTTGCCATTTTTTACAAATCCTTATTCGTTACGGGGGCCTGGTATTACAGACCGAGAAGCTTTTTGATGACCTTCTGGTCTGACTTGGCCAGCACCTGATCCTGGTTCAAACGGGACTTGCGCTGCGTGCTCTTGACCTCGAGGTTGTGTCGAAGTCCGGCCTGCTGCTTCATGATCTTTCCGCTTCCGGTGACCTTGAAACGCTTCTTGGTTCCGGAGTGGGTCTTCATCTTAGGCATTCGGTTCCTCCTGTTTCGCTGCCTTGTCGGCAACTTTGTCTGCCTTATCGGCTACCTTGTCTGCCTTCTCGGCAGCCTTGTGGGCGTTGATCTCGGCCTTGGCTTCTGACTTGTTCTTCAACGGGCCAATCACCATGACCATGTTTCGACCGTCGATCATCGGAGTAGATTCCACGGAACCGTACTCGGCGACATCCTCGGCAAATTTTTGGAGCAGTCGTACGCCCTGATCGGGGCGGGACTGTTCACGGCCACGAAAGAGAATCATGGCCTTGACCTTGTCACCGCTCTTCAGGAAGCCTTCGGCGCGTTTGCGCTTGGTCTCGTAGTCGTGCGTATCAATCTTGAGACGAAAACGAACCTCCTTGAGGATCGTGTTCGCCTGGTTGCGCCTGGCCTCCTTGGCCTTCTGCGCAGCCTCGTACTTGAACTTGCCGTAGTCCATGATCTTGGCCACGGGCGGCTTGGCTTCGGGTGCAACTTCGACGAGGTCGAGGTCGGCATCCTGTGCCAGGCGCAGGGCAACATCAATCGCCACGACCCCGACCTGCTCGCCGTTGGGACCAACGAGACGAACTTCGGGGACGCGTATACGGTCATTTGTACGGGGATCGCTGATGCGTCTCTCCTCTTGGTTAACTTCGTGATCACAACCAGACAGCGGATGCCGACTGGGGACGAAGAGAGGAAAATCACGCGTTTCCCAAGCCAACTTTATCGTTGGCCTGTTCTACACGACACCCTGTCTACCCTCGCTCTGCCACCTTCCCGAAGGAGGTGATGAAGCGACGGCGGAGTGCAAACTACCCGGTAACCTTGATGAAGCGGTATGCGCGGGTGGGAGATTCTCCACTTTCGTACCGAGACTATTGTCCCGGAACCAAAGATGAGCCTAGCAGAGGAATGCAGTGAGTAATACTTTTGAGCAAGATGCGGCTTTTGAGCAAGATGCGAGTTTTGAGCAAGATGCGAGTTTTGAGCAGGATGCGGCGCAGGCGACACGCGACATCGCCGATGTGGCCGCTGTGGAGATCATCACCACGGCCGCTGTGCACCTGATGAGTGCCGCCGCCGTGAAGTGCGGACTCGCGGAAGATCCCGACGCCCAGATCGACCTGGACGAGGCGCGCAAGCTCATCACTGCCCTCGCCGGCCTCGTGACGGCCGCCGCTCCCGACATCGCCGACATGCATGCCCGCAGCCTGCGCGACGGCCTGCGTTCCCTGCAGCTCGCGTTCCGTGAGGCCTCCGCCATCCCCGACGCGATCGGCGAGGGCCCCGGCGAGAAGTACACCGGCCCGGTCAACTAACTCCCTTCTCGACGAGCGGATGCTGCCGGTCACCCCGACCGACGGCATCCGTTTTTTAGTCCCCGGCGGCGGCTCGAGTCAGGTCTGGCAGCGTGGGCACCAGAACGTGTTGCGCTGCTCGACATCACTTCGGCCCAAGGTGCCGCGGCGAATAGGGGTACCACAGCGACGGCAAGCTTGAGCGCCTCGCCCGTAAACCCACACCTGGGCTCCGCGGCGCAGGTTGCCGGTGGTCGTGCGTTCGTCGCGGTCTTTGTTGGCCAGGAGCAGGCGCCGGGCCAGGCCCACGAGCCCGGGCACGTCGGTGACCTCGGCCATTGGCCGCGTCGGCAGCAACCCGCGCAGAAAGCAGAGCTCGTTAACGTAGACGTTGCCGAGCCCGGCCAGGTTGCGCTGGTCGGCGAGGGCCAGAATGACCGGTTGTTCGGGCCGAGCAGCGAGGCGAGTGGCGGCCTCGGCGCGCTCGCCCGCTCCCCAGCCGGTATCGAGCAGATCGGGTCCGAGGTAGCCGACCACCTCCGACTCTGCCCGGGTCGGCACGAGCTCCAGTACGCCGAGCTCAAACCCGACCGCGACCCAGTCCGCTGTTTCTAGAATGATGCGGGCCTGAAACGCTGGTCGCTGCCACCGTGTGCCCGGTCTATACAGGTGCCAGGCACCCTCCATCTTCAAATGCGAGTGGATGCTCGTCTCACCGACCCGGTGCAGCAGATGTTTGCCGCGACTGACGACCTCGTGCACGGTCTGCCCGGAAAGATCGACGGTAGCGAAAGTAGGCACTCGAATGTCGCAGCCCGTCAGGATGCTGCCGCGCAGGGCCTGGTCGAGGGTTCGGGCCGTGCGGTAGACGGTGTCTCCCTCAGGCACGCAGCCTCAGCCCTTTCGGAGTCTCGGTGAACCCGGCGGCGCGGAGAGCCACGCCCACGGCGGTGCCGATCACGAACACACCGTTGACCGTTTCAACCGCAATCCTCTGCACGCGACCGTTGGTGACCAGGGCGGCCAGACTCACGGTGGCCGCCCGGAGCACGTCCTGATCCGTTTCAAAAGCAACCACCGTTTTGCCGCCGCGCTCGACGTACAGCACGAGGGCACCGTCGACAAGAACAACGAGTGCACCCGCCTTCCGGCCCGGGCGGTGGGTGGTGTCGCCAGGCAGTGGCGGCCACGGCAGCGCGGCACCATAGGCATTCCCCGGATCCGTTGCGGCCAGGGTTATCGCAATGGCCGGTGCGGCACTGCGCGCAGCCGACGGGTCTGACGATCCCACAGCGAAGGTGCGCAGCCGGTCGATGGTGCCGCCGGTGGCGAACTGGGCAGCGCCGAGGCCCTCGATGAAATAGCCGCGGCGGCAGCGGGCCATCTCTTCAAACCCGGTGAGCGTGCGGTAGACGAGGGAGAATCCGCCCAGAACACCCTCGGCCATCACCGCCCCCCGCGTCACCACACCGTAGCGTTCGAGCAGGGTCTCCCCTAGGGCGTGCGCGCGACGCGTTGGCGACTCGTCGGCCACCGGAAGGATCGACCAGCGACCCGAGACTGTTGGTGGACCGCTGCGGCTCGGCAGGTTCGGCCGCGGCATCGACCGTCCGCGATGCAGGCGGGCGCGGGGCGCGGCCCGGCTCTGCCGGTGGGCCGTATGGCCGCCGGCCAGAAGTGACCGCACCGGAGCGAACGTGTCATTGTTGATCAGGCTGGCCCAGACCAGGTCCCACAGTGCCTGCACCAGTGCGGCGTCGTCCTGACTGCCGACGGCATCAGCCAACTGTCGGAAGAAGTAAGCACCGCCGCCGCCCAAAGTCGCGAGGATCTCCTGCTGGAGCGGCGTCGTCTCCACATCGACGGGGAGCGGCAGCGTGAGCTGGGCCGTCTCGGCGAGGTGCAGACTGACCCAGCCGTCGTTGCCGGCGAGGGTTCCCGCGCCCGCCCAGAGTAATTCCCCCGCGTTGGTGAGTTCGTCGAGCATGCCCGGCTGGTAGTCGCTCACCCGGGCCGGCAGAATGAGCGTCTCCCAGGCGGACGCCGGAATGCGCGCCCCCTCGAGCTGCTCCACAACGGATGCGACGCCATCGATTCCCCGCAGCTTGCCTCCCACATGTTGCCAGACCGGCAGGAACCGACCGATGGCCTGCTGGTCCACCGGTTCCACCTCGTGCCGAAGCGCCGCGAGCGAGCGCCGACGCAGGCGCCGCAGCACCTCGGAATCACACCATTCCAAGCCGGTGCCGTTCGGCCGAAATTCGCCCGCCACGATACGGCGGGCGTCGGCGAGGCGTCCGAGGGCAATCTGAACGACGGCGATGCCGAGGCCAAACCGGTCGGCGACGGCGTCGGTGGTGAAGGGTCCGTGGGAGCGTGCGTAGCGGCTCACCAGATCACCGAGCGGATCAGCCACGGATTCAGTGAACGCAGCGGACACCCCGATCGGCAGGGGCACACCGAGAGCATCCCGCAATCGGCTGGCGTCTTCGACCGCTGCCCAGCGTTCCTCACCTCCGATGCTCAGGCGCATGGCGCGGCGTGCGTCGACCAGGCCTAGCAGGGCGTGCTCGGCGAGAAAGAAGCCAGGCCGGTCGGGCGCAGGTAGCAGGTCGGGCGCGGGCTGCGATTCCGGCGGGGGAATGAGCATCCGCTCGGCGACCTCGATGGTGCTGAGGGGGCCAAGGGTGCGCAACAGATCGGCGACACCCTCCATGCCCTTGGCCAGGTAATCCGGCGCGAGCCGTTGCAGTTCTCGGTCGGTTTGGGCGATGACGCTCGGGTCGAGGAGTTCACGCAGTTCGACCCGTCCCAACAGCTCGGCGAGCAGGCTCGAATCGATAGCGAGGGCGGTGGCGCGCCGCTCGGCGAGCGGGGTGTCGCCCTCATACATGAAGGCGGCAACGTAACCGAACAGCAGCGTGCTCGCGAACGGGCTGGCGGTCTCGGTCATGGTGTCGACCAGACGCAATTCGCGGGAGGCGATCTGCCTGGCCAGCGCCGCGAGGGCCGGCAGATCGTACACGTCTTGAAGGCATTCACGCAGGGTCTCGAGAATGATCGGAAAGGTGGGAAAGGTGCGGGCCACGTCGAGCAGTTGGGCGGCCTTCTGCCGTTGTTGCCACAGCGGCGAGCGGGCGCCGGGTTTGTACCTGGGCAGCAACAGTGCCCGGGCAGCGCACTCCCGAAACCGGGAAGCAAACAGGGCGGAGCCACCGACCTCGTCAATGACAAGCTGCTCGAGCTCATCGGGGTCGAAAACGAAGAGTTCGCTGCCAGGCGGTTCGGTTTCGGTATCGGGGATGCGCACGACAATACCGTCATCGCTGGCTACGCAGGAGCCGTCGATTCCGTAGCGTTCGCGCACGCGAGCACCCACCGCGAGCGCCCACGGTGCATGCACTGGAGTGCCAAACGGGGAGTGCAGCACAACCCGCCAGTCCCCCAGCTCATCACGGAAGCGTTCGACCACGAGGGTACGGTCGGTCGGAAGCTGCCCGGTGACCGCGCGCTGCTCGGCGAGAAAGGCCAGCAGGTTACTGATTGCGCGCTGGTCGAGGCCGCTCACCGCGCAGCGAACCTGAGCTTCACTCGGCGACAAGGCCCCGACCTCGCGCACGAACTCGCCGATGGCCTGGCCGAGTTCGGCCGGGCGGCCGAGGCCATCACCCTTCCAGAACGGAAGCCGCCCTGGCTGCCCGAAAGCTGGCACGACGAGCACCCGGTCGTGCGTGATCTCCTGGATACGCCAACTCGTCGTACCGAGCGCGAAGACGTCGTTCACACGTGACTCGTAGACCATCTCCTCGTCGAGTTCGCCGACTCGTTTGCCGGTGATCTGTTCGCCACCGACCATGAAGACGCCGAACAGGCCGCGGTCGGGAATGGTGCCGCCGCTCGTCACGGCCAGGCGTTGCGCTCCGGGCCGCCCGGTCAGGGTGCCTGCGTCTCGATCCCAGACAATGCGGGGCCGCAGTTCGGCGAACTGGTCAGACGGGTAGCGGCCGGCGAGCAGGTCGAGGGTCGCCTCGTAGGCCGAGCGGGGCAGGGTCGCAAACGGCGCGCTGCGCCGCACCGTGTCAAACCACGTCTCCACGTCGATGGGCTCGAGCGCGCAGGCTGCGACGGTCTGTTGCGCCAGAATGTCGAGCGGGTTGGTGGGTATCCGCAGAGATTCGATGGCGCCGGCCACCATGCGCTCGGCGGCAACCGCAGCATGGATGAGGTCGGCGCGATGCTTGGGAAAAATCACCCCGCGCGAAATCTCACCCACTTGGTGCCCGGCCCGGCCAAGGCGCTGCAGCCCGCTCGACACCGACGGTGGCGATTCAACCTGCACGACCAGGTCGACGGCACCCATGTCGATACCGAGTTCCAGGCTCGAAGTCGCGACGACACAGCGCAGGCGGCCAGATTTTAGGTCGTCTTCAATGAGCGCCCGTTGTTCCTTGCTGACGGAACCGTGATGCGCCCGCGCGAGCAACGGCTCGGCGCCTGCGCTCTGGCCACTTCCCCCCATCAGCTCGGCCGGCGGGCGCGCAGCCCGCATCACACCGGGTTCGGCGAACTCGCCCTCGGCAGCCGAACCGGGCACCAAAGCGGATGCCTCCGCCCCGGCCAGACGATCGGCATAGATTTCGTTGAACCTGGCTGTGAGCCGTTCAGTAAGTCTCCGGGAATTCGCAAAGACAATGCTCGAGGAATGCGCCAGTACCTCGTCAACGATGGCCTCCTCAACGTGGGGCCAGATCGACCCGGTTTGCGCAGCAGCGGCCGACGTGACCCCCTCGCGTTGCGGTACCGGCCCGAGGTCGCTCATATCGTCGACCGGCACGACCACTCGCAGGTCGAACCGTTTCAGGGTGGGCGGCGCCACGATCTGAACGGGCGCGGCGCCACCGAGAAAGCGCGCCACTTCGCTCTGCGGGCGCACGGTGGCCGACAACCCGATGCGCTGGGCTGGGTGGCTAAGGAGCGCGTCGAGGCGTTCGAGAGATACTGCGAGGTGGGCGCCGCGCTTACTGGCCGCGACCGCGTGTATCTCGTCGATGATGACCGTCTGCACATCTCTCAGCGATTCCCGAGCTGCCGACGTCAGCATCAAAAACAAGGATTCCGGAGTGGTGATGAGGATGTCGGGGGGCGAGTTGACCAATTTGCGGCGCTCGGCGCTCGGCGTGTCTCCGGAACGCACACCGACCGTGACCTGTGGCGGCTGAAGTCCGAGCCGTTGCGCGGCCCGGCTGATTCCCACCAGCGGGGCGGTGAGGTTGCGTTCAACATCGACGCCGAGGGCTTTGAGCGGTGAGATATAGAGCACACGAGTTCCAAGCACCCGGGTGCCGGTCTCGGCTGCTGCCGGTGCTGACTCGTTCGCCAGCCGGTCGATGGCCCACAGGAATGCGGCGAGGGTTTTGCCCGATCCGGTGGGGGCCACGACGAGGGCGTGCGACCCTTGCGCGATTGCATTCCACGCACCGAGCTGCGCTGCGGTCGGCGTGGCAAACGCCTCGGTGAACCAAGCCCGGGCAGCCGGGGAGAATCGATCGAGCACGTCGGTCATACCGTCATTCTCACCTGACCTACCGACAGCGCACTGAACACGGCCAATATCGGGTACTAGGCCGAGGCGACGAGCTTGACACGGAGCGAATCAACGCCGGTCGTGATGGTCTCGCTTTCCGACCAGCGCGTGCCGAGGCGAGTGAGGATTGCGTCGAGGTCAGTCTGGGTGAGGCCGTCGACCAGTTCCAGTTGAACCACGAGCTCGGGGCCGGTGAGGTGGCCAAGCGGGTCACCGGCGGAGAGCTGGACGGTCAGTACCGAAAGTTCCGTCGCGATCGATGCCGTGAAGGCGGCGGCGACGTGGTGATTGGCGTAACTCGGTGTCCACGGCAAGGATTGGGCGATGGCCCACAAGGCCGGGCGTCGAATGACGAATTCACCGGGCGAGGTCGGGTCGAGCACGACGAGGTCGGTGTTTTCCTGCGCGGCGGCCAGGGCGACGCGCACGGCATCCGCTGGAACGGGCCGGGCGAGGGGATTCCAGATCGTCATGGCTGCGGTGGAGGAGAAAGCAGGCAGTACGGTGCGGCCGTCCGGACCGGCCACGGTGATGATCGACAGCTCCTGGGTTTTGTCGATCGTCTGGCCCCGCCTGTTCAGGGCGGCATCGCCGAGCTTGGTCACCAGGGGGATGAGCAGTCGGGAACCGCGAATGGCGTCGATGACGCTCTCTTCCCCGGCCTCGCGCGCCTGAAACCGGGCGAGCGCCTCAGCAAGGGGTGCGGGTACGGATCCGTCATCGCCAGCGTCGAGATTCGCCTCGAACTCGCGACCGGCCCAGGGCTGGCCGGCAGAGTCGGCCGTGTTGGCCGATTCGATGTGATCGCCGGGTTGACCTGACGGCGCGGCACCGCCCGGGCGTCCAAATGAATCGCCGGTGGAACCGAGGTTTCGCGCCTTCGCCATTAGTCCCCCGCGACGTCCAGGGCCTCGGCCAGGGTGAATGCGCCCGCATACAGCGCTTTGCCCACGATGGCACCTTCAAGCCCGAGCGGAACCAGGCGGCGCAGGGCTTCAATGTCATCGAGGCTGGAGATGCCGCCGGAGGCGATCACGGGTTTGCGGGTGCGGTCGAGCACCTGACGAAGAAGGTCTATGTTCGGACCCTGCAGGGTGCCGTCCTTGGTGACGTCGGTCACCACGTAGCGGGCACAGCCGGCCACTTCGAGGCGTTCGAGCACCTGCCAGAGGTCCCCGCCGTCCTTGGTCCAGCCGCGCGCAGCGAGAGTCGTTCCGCGTACATCGAGGCCTACGGCGACCGCGTCACCGTATTGCGCTATGACGCTGGCCGCCCACTCCGGATTTTCGAGAGCCGCTGTGCCGAGGTTGATGCGTTTGACGCCCGTGGTAAGTGCCGCTTCGAGTGACTCGTCATCGCGGATACCACCGGAGAGTTCAATTTTGACGCCCTTGACCTGACGGATGACCTTTTTGATCACGCCAGTATTGTTTCCCCGACCGAACGCCGCGTCGAGGTCCACGAGGTGAATCCACTCGGCGCCCTGCCGCGCCCAATCAGCCGCAGCGTCGATGGGATCACCGTAATTCGTTTCCGTGCCGGCCTCCCCCTTTGTCAGGCGAACTGCCTTACCGCCGGCCACATCGACGGCGGGCAAGAGGACGAGCCTCGGTGTCTTATTGAACTCGCTCATTGGTGTCCTTGGTTGGTGCGGTCGCATGCTGCGACCAGTTTCATGGCAGGTGCCGGTAATGGGTAGGCAGGAAGAGTGCGGATTGTGAAGTCTAGGCGCACCGCGCTAGTCGCGCAGAGTTCCGATCCAGTTCTTCAGCAGGCGGATGCCCGCCTCACCCGATTTTTCGGGGTGGAATTGGGTGGCGCTGAGCGGGCCGTTCTCGATCGCAGCCAGGAACGGTGCCCCGTGTTCCGCCCAGGTGAGCCGGGGTTCGGGAAACGGCGGCATGACCTCGAGCGTCCAGGATTGGGCGGCGTACGAGTGCACGAAATAGAACCGTTCCTCTTCGATACCTCGGAAGAGTACAGAGTTAGGGGCGCTCCTGACGGTGTCCCAGCCCATGTGCGGCAGGATCGGTGCGGGAAGTTCGGTGACCGTTCCGGGCCATTCGCCGAGTCCCTCGGTGTCGATCCCGCGCTCGACACCGTGTTCAAACATGACCTGCATGCCGACGCAGATGCCGAGCACCGGACGATCGCCAGCCAGGCGACGGTCGATGATTTCGTCGCCGCGCACCGCTTTGAGTGCGGCCATCACTGCGCTGAACGCACCGACACCTGGCACGACGAGGCCGTCGGCCTCGAGTGCGACCGTTCGATCGCTCGTCAGGGTGACGTCGGCGCCCGCCAGTTCGAGTGCCTTGGCCGCGGAGTGCACATTGCCCGTGCCGTAGTCGAAGACAACGACCCGGGTCACAGGGCACCCTTGGTCGACGGAATACCGTGCACCAGCGGGTCGAGGGCTTTGGCGAGGCGAAAAGCGCGGGCGAAAGCCTTGAACTCGGCTTCGGCGATGTGGTGCGGGTCGCGCCCGCCCAGCACGGTTACGTGCACGGTCAACCCGGCGTGAAAGGTGATGGCTTCAAAGACGTGACGCACCATGGAGCCGGTGAAGTGTCCGCCGATGAGGTGGAATTCGAAGCCGGCCGGTTCACCGGTGTGCACCAGGTAGGGGCGACCCGAGATGTCGACGACGGCTTGCGCGAGGGCCTCGTCGAGCGGCACCAGCGCATCGCCGTAGCGCGAGATGCCCGACTTATCGCCGAGCGCTTGGCGAATAGCCTGGCCGAGCACGATTCCCACGTCTTCGACAGTGTGGTGCACATCAATTTCGATGTCGCCGGAAGCGCGCACGGTGAGGTCGCACAACGAGTGTTTCGCGAACGCGGTGAGGAGGTGGTCGTAAAACGGCACCGAGGTGCGGATATCACTGACGCCGGTACCGTCGAGGTTGAGCGAGAGATCGATGCTGGATTCGCTCGTCTCCCGTTGCAGGTGTGCGACGCGGGGCGTGAAAATGCCGACAGGTGAACTCATACTGCTAGCTTATTCGGCTCGGACTGAATCGGTTTGACCGGGAGTACCGGCACGCCCCAGGCGGGACAACGCCTCGAGGAACTGTGACGTCTCATTCTCGGTACCGGCCGTCACCCGCAAATGGCCGGGAATACCAACGTCGCGAATGAGGATTCCCTCAGCGAGCAACGCCTCAAAGGTCTCCCGCGGGTCGGTCACTCCCCCAAACAGCACGAAGTTACTCCAACTTCGGTGCGGGGAATAGCCCAAGCGGGCAAGCTCAACCACGAGTCGGTCACGCTGCCCTCGAATGTCGTCGACCATCGCGAGCATCTCGGCGCTGTGCGCCAGAGCCGCATTCGCCGCGGCCTGAGTCAGAGCCGACAGGTGGTACGGCAGACGCACCAGGCGAAGGGCATCCGTTACCGCCGGATCGGCAGCCAGGTAACCGACGCGCGCACCGGCAAAAGCGAAGGCTTTGCTCATCGTGCGCGAGACGAGGAGCCGTTCCCGACCGGGCAGCAGGGTGATCGCACTCGGAGTACCAGTGGGTGCGAATTCGGCGTAGGCCTCGTCAACGACAACGATGCCGGCTGTCGCGTCGTAGACGGCGGCGATGGTCTCGAGCGAGAGCGGGGTGCCTGTGGGGTTGTTCGGCGAGCAGAGAAAAACGATGTCGGGGTTGGTTCGGGTGACCTCGCTCGCGGCCGTGACCGGCGAGAGCTCGAAGTCGGCGTCACGAGTGCCCGAAATCCAGGTGGTGCCAGTACCCGACGCGAGAATCGAGTACATCGAGTACGTCGGAGCAAAGCCGAGCAGGCTGCGTCCCGGCCCGCCGAAAGCCTGAAGCACCTGCTGCAGCACTTCGTTGGACCCGTTCGCCGCCCAAATATTGTCGGCGGTGAGCCCCTCACCGAGGTACTGGGCCAGCGCCTCGCGCAGGGCCGTGAACTCACGGTCGGGATACCGATTTACCGAGTGGATGGCCTCGGCCAGGCTAGCGAGGATGTCGCGCGCCACCGAGTCAGGGATGGGGTGCGTGTTCTCGTTGACGTTCAGCGCCACCGGAACGTGCAGTTGCGGAGCACCGTATGGGGTGAGACCTTGCAGATTGGTACGGAGCGGGAGGTCTTCGAGGCTGGTCACCCTCTCCATGCTACGGCCCTGTGCCGCTGCCGATATCTTCTTAGGTGTCGGCGGGGATTTCTAAACGCTGGCCCGGCTGCAAAGTTTCGACAGACAGTGCGTTGAGTCGTTTGATGTCCGCCACCACGTCGCGCGGGTCGGCCGCCGGCGAGATCTCTTCGGCAAGGTCCCACAGGGTCTGGCCGGGTTCGACCGTGACGAACCGGGCGGAACCGACGTCGGTTGGCGAGTACGCCAGAGTTGTAACGATTCCGGAATCGGTCGTGTACGACATGAGGTCAATGCCCGTGGCGGAGTCCGCCGCACCGGCCGCACCCCCGTTGACGGCGAAAGACACGGCGCCGATCACCAGCGGGACGGCTGCGAGGGTTGTGAAAACCACGCGACCGCGGCGGGTGAGACGAAGACGACTGACGGGCGTGAGGGCTGCCGGTACGAAAACTGCTGGTGCACATGCTGTGGTCATGTCAAACCTCCAAGGTAGGCGGGCTGCGAGTCTCGTATCCGGCCCTCGGCCGGGAAGGCCGGATACGAAACTATGTTCCGAATATAACTTCGAACAATCGAACATGCAAGCTTTTTCTCGCCTCAGCCCGGAATTTAGCGCAACACACTCGAATAAGTGTTTGTTTGAGGGCGTGGAACTGGATAAACTTTCGATAGGACAATTGCTTGATTTACACTCAACCAGACACCACCGACATTCCCGCGTGACATGGTTTCAGGCCACACGGGACCTATTCAAGGAGGGCACATCGTGACACAAGACACCAGTGGTACCCGCGACAAGGGCGGGACTCGGCGCCGCAAGAGTTTGAGCCAACGCCAGCTCGCTATTCTCGACGTGATTCAGCGCTCGGTGAGCTCGCGCGGCTACCCGCCGAGCATGCGGGAAATCGGTGATGCAGTCGGTCTCGCCTCCCTGTCGAGCGTGACCCACCAGCTCAACCAACTCGAACTCAGCGGTTACCTGCGCCGCGACCCGAATCGTCCGCGTGCCCTCGAAGTGCTCATCGAGATTCAGCGTGCTCCCGAAGACGTCAGCACCGGCGATCAGGACAGCTTTCACCCCGGCATACAGGTCGGCGATGCTGCGATGGTTCCCCTCGTCGGTCGCATCGCCGCGGGAATTCCCATCACGGCCGACCAACAGATAGACGAGATCTTCCCGCTGCCCCGCCAGCTCGTGGGTCAGGGAGAGCTGTTCATGCTCAAAGTCGTGGGTGAGTCCATGATCGACGCGGCCATCTGCGACGGCGACTGGGTAGTCGTTCGCCAGCAGAAGACCGCAGAGAACGGCGAGATCGTCGCTGCCATGCTCGACAATGAGGCCACGGTGAAGGTCTTGCGCAAGCGCGACGGCCACACCTGGCTATTGCCGCGCAACAGCAACTTCGAACCGATTGTCGGTGACTTTGCCGACATCCTCGGCAAGGTCGTTGCGGTGTTGCGCTCGGTCTAGTTCTCGCACTGACACCTGCCGCACGAGAAGGGCCCCACCACCAGCCGGTGGTCGGGCCCTTCTCTCACTGCGGTGGTCGAGTCAGGCGCTCACGTCGGCACTGAGGCGTTCGCGCACCACCCGCGTCGCCGCAAGCATGTTCTGCAGCGATTGCACGGTTTCGTCATAGCCACGCGTCTTGAGACCGCAGTCCGGGTTCACCCAGACCTGTCGTTCGGGAATGGATTCCAGGGCGGTGTCGAGCAGGGTCGTCAGTTCACCTACGCTCGGCACCCGGGGTGAGTGGATGTCATAGATTCCGGCACCGATGCCGTGGTCAAACCCGCCTGCCTCGATCTCTTGCACTACCTCCATCCGGGAACGGGCCGCTTCGATACTCGTGACGTCTGCATCAAGGTTGCGGATGGCTTCGATGACGACGCCGAACTCCGAATAGCAAAGGTGGGTATGAATCTGGGTCGCATCCGCTACACCGGCCGTCGCGAGCCGGAACGAGCCGACCGACCAATCCAGGTAGTCCGCGTGATCTCTCTTTTTCAGCGGCAGCAGTTCCCGCAAGGCCGGTTCGTCGACCTGAACGATCTTGATGCCCGCAGCCTCAAGATCACCAATTTCGTCGCGCAGGGCCAGGGCCACCTGGCGGGCAGTTTCGCCGAGCGGCTGATCATCGCGCACAAAGGACCAGGCCAGAATCGTCACCGGTCCGGTGAGCATACCCTTGACCGGCTTCGCCGTCAGGCTCTGCGTGTACACCGACCAGTCCACCGTGATCGGTGCCGGGCGCGATACGTCGCCCCACAGAATGGACGGCCGCGTGCAGCGGCTGCCGTAGGACTGCACCCAGCCGTTCTCGGTCACGGCAAACCCATCGAGGTTTTCGGCAAAGTACTGCACCATGTCATTGCGTTCGGGTTCTCCGTGCACGAGCACGTCGAGCCCAATCTCCTCCTGCAGGGCCACGACCCGACCGATCTCGGCGCGCATCAGGGACCGATATTCGTCGGCGGCTATGGTTCCCTTGAGAAACTGGGCACGTGTTCGGCGTATGTCACCGGTCTGCGGGAACGATCCGATCGTCGTTGTTGGCAACGGCGGCAGCTGCAATGCCGCATCCTGCGCGCGCAGACGATCGGCGTAAGCGCCCCGGCTGAAGTCGGCGTCGGTGAGCATAGCAGCACGGCGGCGCACGACGCCGTCGCGCACGCCGGGGGCGCTGTGCCGCTCAGCCAACGCAGCCTCGGCTTCGGCCAACGGTCCGGCGATGGCGGCCCGTCCATTGACGAGCCCCTGCGCGAGGGTAGCGACCTGCCCGACCTTCTGGTCGGCGAAGGCCAACCAGCTCGCCAACGAGCCAGGCAGAGATGTTTCATCGAGCACATCGTGCGGCACGTGCAGCAGGGAGGTCGAGGTGGAGACGGAAACGGAGTCCGACAGCACGCGCACACCCTCGGCAACTTCGATGGCCCCGGCTAAGTCGCCGCGCCAGATGTTGTGGCCGTCGATTACCCCGGCGACGAGGGTCTTGCCGTCCAGCCCCGGTACCGCCTGCGGCAGAGTTCCCCGCACCAGGTCGAGGCCGATTGCTTCGACGGCTGTGGAGGCGAGAACCGGCAGAGCATCATCGAGGCTGCCGTAGGGCGCCGCAACGAACAGAGCCGGCCGGACGGTCAACCGACCCAGCAACCCATAAACGGATGCGACGGCCGCCAGCGTCTCGGCGCGCGGCACGTCGATGGATTCACTGACCAGGCCCGGCTCGTCGAGCTGCACCCAGTCAGCGCCGGCATCCGCCAGCCGCGCGAGGAGCGCCGCGTAAACGGGAAGAAGATCGTCGAGCCGAGACAGCGGCGAAAAACCGCCCGGAGCGCCATCGCTGGCCTTGCTGAGCAGCAGGAACGTGACCGGCCCGACGAGCACCGGACGGGTGAGGAACCCGGCGGCTTTGGCTTCGACGAATTCACGCACGATCCGGTCACCGGCGAGCGAGAACACGGTCTCCGGGCCGATCTCGGGCACGAGGTAGTGGTAGTTGGAGTCGAACCACTTAGTCATTTCGAGTGGCAGGTTCTCTCCCTCGCCCCGCGCCAGGGTGAAATAGCCAGCCAAATCGAGGGTTCCGTCTGCGGCGACGAGCGAGGCAAACCGGCCGGGAATCGCGCCGACGGCGACGATCGTGTCGAGCACCTGGTCGTAGTACGAGAACGACTCAGGGATCGACGAGTCTGTGCGGCCGAGACCGAGATCGACGAGCCGGTCGCGGGTCTGCTGCCGCAGCTGGGCGGCGACGGCTTCCAGGGCCGCCCCATCGATCTCTCCGGACCAAAATGCTTCGACGGCCTTCTTGAGTTCCCGCCGCCGGCCGATGCGAGGGTAGCCGAGGATGGTGCCGGCGGGGAAGGCGCTGGATATGGGGGCGCTGGGCATGGTGATTCCTTCACTGGAGCGATGGTGGCTGGAATGGTCGAAGAGAACGAACGTGGGGGTGGGCCTACACGCCTGATCAGGCGGGAGGCCTAGGGCATGGCTGCGGGCACCGGACGCGCCCCACACCCCTCGAGTATCGACAGCACGGTGTCGTGCTGGTTGAAGGCATAGAGGTGTAGGCCGGGGGCACCGCCCGCGAGAACGTCCTGGCTGAGGCGTACGGCGTAGTCGATGCCGATCTGGCGCTGTCCTTGCTCGGTCGGTTCGACCTCGAGCTCGATCGACAGTTCAGCCGGCAACTTCTCACCGGACAGCTGCAGAATTCGGCGTAACCGGTTCGGGCTGGTCACCGGCATGATGCCGGGAAGAATAGGAAAGAGTACCCCGGCAGAGCGAGCCCGTTGGATGAAGCTCAGGTAGTCGTCGGCGTGAAAGAACAGCTGGGTGATCGCCAGGTTGGCCCCGGCGGCCTGCTTGGCCAGCAGCGTGTCGATGTCCTGTGTAACCGACCGCGAGTTGGGGTGGCCGTTGGGGAAGGCGGCGACGCCGATGCGCACCTTGCTGCGTTCGGTTTTTACTCCGCGAGCACTGGGAAGACCGGGAATGACCGTCTCGGTGTATGGCACACGTTCGGCTTGCACTCGATGGATGAGTTGCACCAGCTCGCCCGCGCTGTGGAGGTCCCCGAGAAACGTGGTGTCGTCCGGGGCTGCGCCCTGCGGCGCGTCTCCTCGGACGGCCAGGAAGCTGCGGATACCGGCGTCAAGGAACTCGCGAATGAGACGGCTCGCCTCTGTGTGCGAGGAGCCGACGCAGGTGAGATGCGCCATGGCATCCGCGCTCGTCTGGTCTTTGATGTAGCGCAAAACGTCGAGCGAGGAGTTGCGCGATGACCCGTTGGCGCCGTAGGTGACCGAGATGAACTCGGGACCGGCGGCGGCCAAGTGATCGATGGTGCGGGTGAGAGCGGATGCTGCGGCGACCGTTTTCGGCGGATACACCTCGAACGAGAACGCCAGGCGGGCGTCACACGCAGAAATCCCTGTCGTGGTCATGTTTCCTCATTCGGCAGAAGCGGTACAGCAGTGGTGGCCGGGCGGCCGCGGACATCGCCAGCAGTCTGGCGGTACTTCGCGGGCGGATGCCGGGCTCGGCTGTCGCTCCATGCCGGGGAATGAATTCCGTCGGCAACGATTGATTAGACACTAACAACACCGACGCTGACGTTGGCGAATATGACAATTCATGTCACCCCGCGGTCACTGTTATTACTGTCGGACATCTAGGCACCGCCATCGAACCCTGCCAGACGCGCTGCTCAGGCTTATTTTCATGGCCGCGGGTACGAGTGCTCGGGGTATCGTTGAGCTGCGTCGCGACAACCATTAGTGCGCGAGGGGCGGTAGCCACGCCGGCCGCGCGTCAGTCAAGCACTATTCGACCAGCCCGTCCCGCACAGCAACAACCTCGTCTTCGGTGAGCGGAATCCACGGTGACCCGTCAGGATTCGATGCCGCCGCCGCAGGGCTCTCCCCCTGGTTCCACCACTTTGACTCGTATGGCACGCCATCGAAGAGCACGCGGTTGCTCTTCTCGTACGTGGCCAGTCCGGCCCAATCCGGATAGGTTCCCGCAGGCAGGGTCGACTGCTCGAACGGCCTCTCTCCCGGCAACACCGGGCCGATGAGCGTCCACGGCGTCTCCCACTCATTGAGCACGGGGTTGTCGGGCAGATCGCCACGAGTCCACCACTTTGCCTGGTACACGTTTTGGTGCCACACGACCTTGGTGCCCTCGAGGAAAGAACCCTCCTCTGACCAGATCACGTACGGGCTGGTTGCCGGGTCGTCGAGTACGTTCTCCTTCTGCGGCTCGGACGTCGTCACGGCGGTTGCCGACGTCTCTGGCCGCCCGGTGAATCCGTCGCCAAGCAGCTCGGCAAACCTCAGATCGCCCTGATCGATTCCGCTGCAGGCGTCGGAAACTCGTTTGAGATCGACGTAGTTGGAACCGCACGGGGCATCGCGATTCAGTGACCAAAGCGACATCCGCCCGATCTTCATCTCCCGCGCAAACGCGTTCAGCTTCCGTGCGTCGTTCAGGCTGAAAACCTCGTCAGTGACATCGTTTTGACCGATCATTGGGGTAGCGCCGATCTTCGACCAGACCGTCGCTGCGGACAGTTCGGTACCGGCCCGCGAGTAGAGCGTGCCGAGCTGGCGGTGCGCGGAGGTGAGCGCCTGGATTGATGCTTCCGCCATGCTCTGGCCTTCGGCGCGGCTACTGCCGTAGTCCATCGTCATCAGGTTGACCCCAGCCAGGTCGACCCCGGCCGAGAGCATGCGGCTGACCGCGTTGGTGCCATCTTCGGTCAGCCCGGCGGGCGACACCGGAAGAGTCAGCCAGACGGCCAGCTCCGTGCCCGCTTCGCGACGCTGGGTCTGCAGGCTGCGGATTGCCTCGGCGCGTCGCTGGCCGGCGGCGGAATCCGTGAGGCCCTCACCTTCGAGGTCGAGATCGATGGTCGTCACCTTGTAGCGGTCGACCACCTTGGCGTAGGCGTCACGCAATGCCCCGGCGTCGGTGCAGCCGGTGGCGAGTTCATCGTTGAGCAGGCCACCGAACGAGACGACAATCTGGCCACCCAACTGTTCGAGGCGGGCCAGCCGTCGGTCCAGGTCAAGGGCCTCTGACGCCTCGGCCAGCGTGTACGCCGTTCCCCAGCTCGGTTCGCAAGGATCGTCCTTTCCGGCGACGATGAAGGACAACACGACGTCCCGACCGGCCTTCGAGGCGGGTGCCTCGAAGGCGAAGCTCGGCGTGGCCGTGACATCCACATAACCGGCGATCCACGGATCGTAAGCCTCAGCCGCCTGCGCGGCACTCCACCACTGCCACCCCAGGAGGCCTCCCCCGGTCAGGGCAGCGACGAGCAGCATCGACAACAGCACACGCACGGCGGAGAGCCGGTGACGAAGTTCGAGGTGTGACGCAGCTGCGGCAGAACCCGGGGCGATCATGCGACGACACCGTTCGCGGTTCGAAGCGCGGACTCACCGACTGGCCGCACCAGGGCGACGGATGACGGCGGCACACGGAGCGGGACATCCCCGCTCGCATGCCCGTGGTAGATGACCGCACGCCAGTCGAGCACAGGAACCGGCTGAACCACGGCCGGCGCGGATCGGGCGCGAGGCTGCTTCCTCTCCACGTAGAGCCATTTCGTGAGCCCGAGCCACACGTCGACGATGGAACTCCAGATGCCGATATTCGCAAGGATGGCCGTGGTGGCCAGCAGGGCGTTAAAGGCCGCGAATGCAGCGTTGCCCCAGTTCTGAGCCAGTACGTCACGCCACAGGGTCAACGCGGAGAATGCCACGATCAAGTACGGTGCGACCACGAACATCAGCGGCGCGGCTGTACGGTTCCGTACCTTGGGCGTGCGCGCAAACGGAATTTTCTTGCCCGTGACCGCCTGCTCGAGAGACTTGAACACGCCGGCCACGTTGACCGGCAACAGAACCAGGTTGAAGCCGTAGATCCGAAAAATGTCGCTGGACCGGTAACCGCAGTACCGCAGGTCACTGCCCATAGCGAGAAAATACGGCAGCGCGGCCAGGACGACGACGGGGCTGAGTAGTCGGCTGTCGTAGGGGTAGACCAGCAGGAACACGAGGCCGAAACTCGCCCAGGTAATGGAGGCCATGTAGTTGACCCGCAGGAACAGCTCCATCAGGCTCACGGGGTGGCCGTTGCGCTTCCGCTCGCGCAGTTGCCGCCAGAGCTTGGGCAGGATGAGCAGCCCGCCGTTCGCCCAGCGGCGGCGCTGCACGATGAGGGAACCAAAATCCGGCGGGGTGGCGCTGTAGCTGAGCCGCTCCGGATAGTTCATCAACGTCCAGCCGTGCGTGCCGAGGTCGATACTGGACTCCGTGTCCTCGATGACGGTGCGGTCCTGGACGTAGCGTCGGACCTCGAAGCCGCCAACGGTTTCGACCTCTACGATGTCTTCCAGGGCAAGCTTTCGGATGACTGCGTTCGCACCAACCCAAAACGTCGCCCCGTAGTATGACATCCCCTGGTGCAGGATGTGCTGGATGTCGGTGGTCGCCCCGGCGAGGCGCTCAATCCGGGTCGGCGCCCCCCGAAAAGACGAATACGGAGTCTGGGTGACGGCGACGCGGGCGTTGTCGGGCTGTTCAAGGAAATAAACGAGGCGCAGGCAGTAGTCGCGCAAGAGCAGCGAGTCCGCGTCCAGGGTCAGCAGGTAATCAGCGTCCGGAACGACGACGTCGGCATCTTCCGTGGCCGCGACCAGACGCAGGATGGCGCCGTCCGGACCATCCTCGCGGCGGAACCGCCCGCCCATCAGCCCGATGTAGGCGTTGAGGTTCATGGCCTTGTTGGCGTCATGCGGCAGCGACGCGTAGAGCTTGCGCTCGAACGTGTCCAACTCCGCCGAGAAAATCCAGACGAGGCGGCGCTTTAGCTCGAGCATTCGCTGGGGAATCGGTGCCGCGTGTTCGTCGGCGGCGGCCGTGAGCGCATCCGCCGTCACGGCGAGCTCGCCAGCCAGGCCACCGAGAACCTGCCCGACGAAGAAGGTATCGACATGGTCGGACACCTCTTCCTCGTCCGCCATCCGGCTCAACCAGGCCGACGCCCATCGGTAATCGTCCGCCAGCTCGCGAACGGCGTTCTCACTCACCGCCCCGTTCTCGGCCAGCTCGAGTTCACGGACGGGGAACTCATCGTTGAAACGCGCGCGGGGTTCGGCCAGCGCCTCGGCAATGCCCTGGGCGATCGCCCGCGATTCGGCCAGCCGCACCGCAGTCGCCGGATCGGTGGGATATGGCGGGTCGTCGAGCAGCAGGACGACACGCAACGCCGGATACTCCTGCAAAGCCGCGGACCACAGAGTGGCCCGAACGACCCTGGGCTCCTCGCTGTAGGACGGCACCAGGACCGTCATGGGCCCGTGCCGCCTTGCGAAATGGCTGTCGAGTTCGGCCCTCGGAACGCGCACGTGGTCACGGAATCGCTGCAACGCCCCCTGCCTGGCCACGAGGTACATCAGCGCAGAGAAGGTCAGAAAAGTCACGACGATGAGGTAGGAGATCGCCTCGGTTGTGAAGCGGAAGCTCTCGGTTCCGTTGTTGAGGAACTCGCGCATGACCGTGTAGATCAGATAGCCCAGCCACGACATCACCGTGGCGATGATGGCCAGACGACCCCAGGCGATCTTCGAGTCACTCGGTCGTTCGTGAACCGTGGGCAGTGGTTGAGTGGTGCGTTCAGCACCTAATTGGCGTTTTCGAGCAGGCGAAGCTACGGTCTTCGTTGACATCGGTCATCCTCGGGTAGGCCCGGTTTTCTTCGGGTTTTCGGGTTCACTCACGTCGGAATATATGAGATATCCCCAACATTTTGACCGTAGCCCATTTGGTGTCTGCCACAGAAGTCCCCCGGAAGGGGTCATTTCAAAGCGGCGTGGCGATAGCGCGTGTGACCGCGTGCACGTGCTGTCGGTCCCAAAACCAGAGACGCGGTCGCGTGACGCTCTCGGATGCAGTGCGTGTGATGCCCGACCGAACAGGGCGCGGCGATACGGTCGCGCCCGGGATACCCCGTCCTGGGGCGAGATCACCTAACTGATCGATTCCAACCCGGTGCCGTGCGGTAAATCTCGGGATACCGTGAAACGCTCCGACCTGGCCGGGCACGCGGGCCGGCTACTGCGCGTCCCACTCCCGCTCCTTCTGCGGATTCCGCCCCTACCGGATCTGCCTACTCGACGGAATGCCCGTCAGAACTGATTCCTCGCAACCCCCAACAAACGATCCCTCACCGCCGACGACCAGTCGGACTCACTCATCTAGGAGGAGACTGCGGGTAAAATCACGAACGGCGCGAACTGCGGCTCGATCTCGGGGGTGACGAACGCCGTCACGTGAGTGCCATCCTCTATGTACTCGGTGACCTCAATCCGGCCCAGATCGTGCAAAACTGCGATGAGGTCCCCGCGGTCGTAGGGAATGAGAAGGTCAAGTTCGATCTGCGGCGTTGGAAGTAGGAGCGCCACGGCGGTGAGTACGGTCTCGATGCCCTCACCGGTGCGAGCAGACACAAACGTCGCCTGGGGCTCAAGGCCGCGCAGTACAAGCCGGTCATCGTCGCTGATCAGGTCGCTCTTATTGAAGACAACCAATTCGGGAATGTCGCGGGCACCAACCTCGGAGATGACGTCGCGCACCGTGGAGAGCTGGGCAACCGGGTCGGGGTGCGAGCCGTCAACGACGTGCACGATGACGTCCGCGTCGGCGACCTCTTCGAGGGTTGAGCGAAAGGCTTCGACGAGTTGGTGCGGCAGGTTGCGCACAAAGCCGACCGTGTCGGTGAGGGTATACAGGCGTCCGTCGGCGGTCGTCGACTTGCGCACTGTGGCGTCGAGGGTCGCGAACAGGGAGTTCTCAACGAGTACTCCGGCCTTGGTGATCCGGTTGAGCAGACTGGACTTGCCGGCATTGGTGTAGCCGACGATGGCGACCGAGGGAACGGCGTTGCGCTTGCGGTTGGCGCGCTTGGCCTCCCTGGCCGGTTTCATCTCGACCATTTGCTTGCGCAGTTTGGACATGCGGGTGTGGATGCGGCGACGGTCGAGTTCAATCTTGGTCTCACCGGGGCCACGCGACCCCATTCCGGCACCGGCGCCACCGACCTGACCGCCGGCCTGGCGGGACATCGAGTCACCCCAACCACGCAGGCGAGGCAGCATGTAGGCCATCTGCGCGAGCTCAACCTGCGCCTTGCCCTCGCGACTCTTGGCATGTTGGCTGAAAATGTCGAGGATCACGGCTGTACGGTCGATGACCTTGACCTTGACCACGTCTTCGAGGGCACGCCGTTGGCTCGGCGCAAGTTCGGTGTCGGCGATGACCGTGTCGGCGCCGAGCGCTTTCACGATGTCGGCGACTTCCTGAGCCTTGCCCTTACCGAGGTAGGTGCTCGGATCGGGGGTGGCGCGACGCTGCAGTAACCCGTCGAGCACGGTCGCCCCGGCGGTTTCTGCGAGGGCGGCGAGTTCGCGCATGGAGTTTTCCGCGTCATCGACGGTGCCGTGAGTGTAAACGCCCACCAGCACAACGTTTTCCAGGCGAAGCTGGCGGTATTCGACCTCGGTGACGTCTTCAAGTTCGGTGGACAGGCCACCGACTCGGCGCAGGGCGTTGCGGTCGGCACGTTCGGACTGGTCACCGTCGTGGTCGCTGCCGTCGTACTCGCCGGAGGACTGGGTTTGGAGGGCCTGGGCCGACCCGCTCCGGAACAGGGAGTACCCGGCGGCTTTGCTGTCAGCGCTGGCCAACACTCGCGCCACAACATCGTCTGTATCGAGGGATTCTGCGCCTGAGTTATCTACCGTGTCGTTGCCGGAGGGCGCCGTTGGATCATTCATCCCATTAACCTTAGTTGAACGAACTTGAAAGGTTCCCTTATGTCGTCCGACCACTATTTTTCTCCGGCGCCCGGAACCGTACTGAAAACACGCCAGATCACCGTGCAATTACACGGGCAGGATCGGCTCCTGACGACGGCCAATTCGGTGTTCAGCCCGGCCCACATTGACACCGGCACCGAGGTCCTACTCAAGTACGCCCCCGAGCCACCACTGACCGGTCATTTTCTCGATCTCGGCTGCGGCTGGGGGCCCATCGCGCTGCACCTGGCGCTCGCCTCCCCCGAGGCAACCATCTGGGCCGTCGACGTCAACGAACGTGCTCTCGATCTCGTTCGCACCAACGCGGCCGCCCTCGGCCTGACGAACATCAAGGCCGTGCTCGCCGCCGACGTACCAACAGACGTATCATTTAGCACGATCTGGTCGAACCCGCCCATTCGCGTCGGCAAGGACGAGCTGCACGGGCTCATGCAGACCTGGCTACCTCGTCTCGAACCGAAAGCGGATGCCTGGCTCGTCATCCAGCGCAACCTCGGCTCGGACTCGCTCCAGCGCTGGCTCGCAGCCGAACTCCCGCCCCACTTCGAAACCACCCGGGAGGCCATCAGCAAGGGCTTCCGAGTGCTCCAGGTGCACCGCGACTAACCCAGGTTCAAGACCCCATCGAAGACAAGCTCCGCTGGCCCGGACAGTGACACATGTTCCCCGTCTTCCGCCGGAAACATCCGCACCCCAAGTACCCCACCGGGCACCTCGACCCGCCACTGGTGCGGTGCCAATTTACCGGCCCAGTGCCGCGTAGCCAGCGCGGCCGCGACCGCACCGGTGCCGCAGGACAGCGTCTCCCCGCTGCCGCGTTCATGTACGCGCATGCGAAACCGCCCGACGCCGTTAACGACCAACGGTTCGTTCGGCACCACGAATTCGATGTTGACCCCGCCAGCAGGTTCGGGCTCCAGTTGCGGAATAAAGGTGAGATCGGCCGCGTCGAGTTCGTCGTCGTCGGCGAGGGCGACAACCGTGTGTGGGTTGCCGACATTGATGCCCAGGCCCGGACGCGCTACAGGCAGGTTCTTGGTGCGCACGAGCGGTTCGGTACCGTCAAGCTTCCACCGTCCGAGATCGACCTGAAAACCGGATGCGTTGCGCTGCACGTCGCGCACACCGCCGCGAGTGCCGATCGTGAGGGTGTCGCCGGGTAGCAGCTCGGCGAGATCGTTCTCAATGAGGAACTTGGCATAGACCCGGATGCCGTTGCCGCACATTTCCGAGACGGTCCCATCGGCGTTCCAGTAATCCATGAACCACTCAGCAGCGTCGTCCTCGGCGAGGGCTGCAGCGCCGTCTGGCAGATTCTTACTGCGCACCGCGCGGATGACGCCGTCGGCGCCAACGCCGAATTTGCGGTCGCACACGGCGCGAATCTGCGCCGGGGTAAGCTCCGACGTGCCGTCGGGATCAGCGAACAGCACGAAATCGTTGCCCGTGCCCTGGCCCTTGGTGAAGTTCAAAGTGATACCCATGCTGCTAGTTTAGGGCGGTCACTGGGTGCTAGCCCGAACCGGCTCAAGCTGTCGGTGCTGAGAGCGCGCCGCGCGCGCTGCCCCGGTCGACCTGCGCGAGGGCGTCGTCGACCCGGTCGCACGCATCGGACTCCATCCAGTGGGTGTGCACGTAGCGTTTGAACCAGCTCACCTGCCGCCGTGCATAGCGGCGGGTCAACTGTTGGGTAGCTTCGATCGCCTCGACTTGGCTGAGTGTGCCGTGCACCTGGCCGAGGGCCTGAGCGTAGCCAATCGCACGGCTCGCCGTGACCCCACTCTCAATACCGGCTGAGAGCAAGCCGCGGGCTTCGTCGACGATGCCGGCCGTCCACATCCGCTCTACCCGTGCATCGAGCCGAGGGGTGAGCTGCTCGCGTGGGGTTCGCAGTCCGAGCAGCACGCTGGGCTGCCAGTACACCGGCTTCTCGGGCAAGGCGGCCAAGTGCGGGGCGCCGGTCAGTTCGACGATCTCTAAAGCGCGCACCAGACGGCGACCGTTGCTCGGGCCGATCCGCAGGGCGGCCTGTGGGTCGACGGCCTGCAGGCGGGTATACATCAGACCGGGTCCGCGCGCCAATAGTTCGGCTTCGAGCCGGGCCCGCAACACTGGATCGGTACCGGGAAACTGAAAGTCAAAGACGACCGCAGAGACGTAGAGGCCAGAGCCGCCGACCAGGATCGGTACTGCCCCGCGCGCGACGATCTCGACGATGGCCGTGCGGGCATCCGTTTGGTAGTTGCTGACGGTGGCCTCATCCGTCACGTCGAGTACGTCGAGCAGGTGGTGCGGAATGCCGCGACGCTCGGACTGCGACAATTTGGCCGTGCCGATGTCCATGTTGCGGTAGAGCTGCATGGCATCGGCGTTGACGATTTCGGCCGGCTGGCCGCGTCCAATCAGTCGTTCGGCGAGGTCGAGGGACAACTCAGACTTGCCGGTACCGGTCGAGCCGATGATTGCGATCAGTACCGCTGGTGCAGACGACAAGCTCCTAGCGCTCGTCGTCGTTCACGTTGTAGATGGGAATCGTGGTGGAGCCGCTCTCGAGCCGCAGACCGATGGTTGGCAGGCCCAGAGAAACCGGTCCACCGCCGCCGGCCCCACCACCATGGGTGGGCACTGCGCAGGAGTCAGCTTCCAGGCGGTCCCACGCGTCACCAGCGCGAGTCGAGCGGATGCGCAGCGGCGCCCCATCGGTCGAGTCGGCGATGAGGTGGAACGGCGCTGCCTGGGTGACGACGACGGTGACCATGTCGCCGGGGCGAGGGCGGGCCGAGCCGGCCGGCACATCAAAGTGCACGAGGCGGCTATCGGGGGCGCGCCCGCTCAGACGATGGGTATCACTGTCTTTCCGTCCGACGTTGGCGACGAGCAGTTCCACCTCGCGGCCGATCATCGTTTGGTTCTCTTCGAGGGAAATGCGCTCCTGCACAGCCGCGAGTCGCTCGTAGCGGTCTTGCACGATGGCCTTGGGGACCTGGTCGGGCATGGTCGCAGCCGGGGTTCCCGGACGAATCGAGTACTGAAAAGTGAACGCCGTTGCGAACCGAGCCAGCTCGACGACCCGCAGGGTCTCCTGAAAGTCTTCTTCGGTTTCGCCGGGGAAGCCGACGATGATGTCAGTGCTGATAGCGGCGTTCGGCATCTGAGCGCGCACCCGGTCGAGGATGCCGAGGAATTTCGCTCCGCGATAGGAGCGCCGCATCGATTTGAGGATGCGATCGGATCCGGACTGCAGCGGCATGTGCAGTTGCGGCATGACGGAGGGCGTTTCAGCCATGGCGTCGATGACGTCGTCCGTGAAGGCGGCGGGGTGCGGGCTGGTGAAGCGGATGCGCTCAAGCCCCTCGATTTTACCCGCCGCGCGCAGCAGCTTGCCAAAAGCGAGACGGTCGCCGAACTCAACCCCGTAGGAGTTCACGTTCTGCCCTAGCAAGGTGACCTCAATGGCGCCGTCGTCGACGAGCGACTGGATCTCGGCGAGAATCTCACCCGGACGACGGTCCTTTTCCTTGCCACGCAGGGCGGGAACGATGCAGAATGTGCAGGTGTTGTTGCAGCCCACCGATATGGACACCCAACCGCTGTAGCTGGAGTCGCGTTTCGCCGGCAGGGTCGAGGGAAAGGTCTCGAGGGATTCGAGAATTTCGAGCTGGGCTTCGCCGTTGTGGCGCGCACGTTCGAGCAGGCTGGGGAGCGAACCCATGTTGTGGGTGCCAAAGACAACGTCGACCCACGGTGCCTTCTCGAGGATGGTGGTCTTGTCTTTTTGGGCCAGGCAGCCGCCAACGGCGATCTGCATCCCGGCGTGCTTGCGCTTGACCGAGGCGAGGTAACCAAGGTTGCCGTAGAGCTTGTTGTCGGCGTTCTCACGCACGGCACACGTGTTGATCACGACAATGTCAGCTTCGCTACCGTTGGCGGAGACGTAGCCGGCCGCTTCGAGCGAGCCGCTGAGTCGCTCGGAGTCATGCACGTTCATCTGGCAGCCGAAGGTGCGCACCTCGTAGGTGCGGGCCCGCCCCGAGTCGTCGATCGCGGCTGCCGAGGGGGTGATCACGGTACGGCGGGCTAGTTCGGGGGCGACGATACTCATAGTGCGTACAGTTTACGCGAGCAATTCGGTGTGTGAGCCGTGCACCGCATTTGCCAAGGCGTCAACGGAACCGGACGCGGGAGGCGGCACCGCCGCCGCGGCTGTCCATGGCGGCCTTGACTGCGAGACGTACCGCTGAGGAGCTGTAGCCCTTACGCATGAGGAAGCCGGTGAGTCGGCGATCGATAGTCTGGTCATCGAAGCGTTCCATCTGTCCGATCCGCTTGGTGGCCAGGTCGATGGCGCGCTCTGCTTCGTCATCGGGAAGTTCTTCGAGCTTGTCCATCATGACGCTCGGGTCAAGCTTGCGTCGACGCATTTCGGCCTCGACGCCGTTGCGTCCCAGTCCCTTGCGCACGTTATGGCTGTGGATGATCTGATCGGCGAGTTTGGCCTCATCGAGGTAGTTCAGCTCGATGAACTTCGCGATGATCTCACTCGCGTCGCCCGAGTCGACACCTGTGGCATTCAGCACCAGCAGTGCCTCGACCGTCGACAGCGAGCGGCCCCGCAGTCGGTGCAGCAGCACTTTTTCGGCTCGTTCGCGCTGGTCAAGTGCATCGGCCGAGGCGGAAGCGTCGTCGTCTAGCGCGATATCGGCCGTGATGCTGGCAGGCAAAGCGTCGGCCTCAGCCTTACTGGCAGCTGCCGCTGAAAACCTGTCGACCTCGGCCGGACCGGCCTCGAGCGGGGAGCGACGCTTCATGCCCGGTGCCGCACCGTGCAGGTAGGTCACGGGAGCCAATCCGGCGTCTGTGCGTTCTGCTGCATCATCCTGGGGTTCAAAGTGGACCATGCCCGTGACCTGCCTTCGGTGCTCGTTGAGTGTGATGCCTTGCTGTAGCTGCGTTGCCGGTTAAGCGGTCTTTCGAGCGGCCGGGGCCTTGGTCGCGACCGGGCCACCGGCGAGCAGAGCCGCGGCATCCGCTTCGGCCTTGGCCTTGGTTTCGGCCTCCAGCGCGATGGCGGCAGCGGCCTTCTCGGCCGCCTTGGCCGCGATGCCTTCGGGGCCGATGCCGAGCTTGATCAGAATCTTGCGCTCGATCTCGTTGGCCATGTCGGGGTTCTTGAGCAGAAAGTTGCGCGAGTTCTCTTTGCCCTGGCCGAGTTGGTCGCCGTCGTAGGTGTACCAGGCCCCGGACTTCTTGACGATGCCCTGGTCAACACCGAAGTCGATCAGACTGCCCTCGCGGGAGATGCCGATGCCGTAGATGATGTCGAACTCGGCCTGTTTGAAGGGCGGTGCCATCTTGTTCTTGACGACCTTGACCCTGGTGCGGTTGCCGATGGCGTCGGTGCCGTCTTTCAGTGTTTCAATGCGCCGAATGTCGAGGCGCACCGAGGCGTAGAACTTGAGTGCTTTACCGCCAGAGGTAGTCTCGGGGCTGCCGAAGAACACACCGATCTTCTCGCGCAGCTGGTTGATGAAGATCATGGTCGTGTTGGTCTGGCTGAGGCCACCGGTGAGCTTGCGGAGAGCCTGCGACATGAGGCGAGCCTGCAGACCCACGTGGGAGTCACCCATCTCGCCCTCAATCTCGGCGCGCGGCACGAGGGCTGCAACGGAGTCGACGACGATCAGGTCGATGGAACCGCTTCGCACGAGCATGTCGGCAATTTCGAGGGCCTGCTCACCGGTGTCGGGCTGGGACACGAGAAGGGCATCGATATCGACGCCGAGCTTCTTGGCATATTCCGGGTCGAGGGCGTGCTCGGCGTCGATGAAAGCGGCGATGCCACCGTTCTTCTGCGCGTTCGCGATGGCGTGCAGGGTGAGGGTGGTCTTGCCCGAAGACTCCGGACCGTAGATTTCCACGATGCGTCCGCGCGGCAGTCCGCCAACGCCGAGTGCGACGTCCAGGGCGATCGACCCTGTGGAAATGGTCTCAACGGGGGCACGATCGTCGCTGCCGAGACGCATGACCGATCCCTTGCCGAATTGACGGTCGATTTGCGCGAGAGCGGTTTCGAGGGCTTTCTCGCGGTTCGCTTGTGATGCCATGGTGGTGATCTCCTTGGGTTCTGCACTGTCGCCGGTTCTGAACGGCGTTGCGGGTGTGCATAGTGGCGCCTATAGGCTGTCGGCGCACCCACCGGGAGAACTCCGATGCGTGTTTCGACAAGGCAGTTGCTGACGTTCTCTGACGAATTCGACTGTACGCCGCACCTCCGACACTGGCCGGGGGCACGATCGAACGGTGCACAATCTGTCGAGTTGTCTGCTGTGGAGGAGTCTATCAAGACCGAACAGACATTCGAGCATTGCCGCAAATCCGTTGCGGCGTGTCGAAATATCGCCCTAACCGGAGAAGGGTTCGCCCGCGCTACGGGCGGGGAGCTGGGACGCCGGCGCCGTACCAGCGACTGCGGGGCACGTCGACCTCGGCGCACAGTGCCAGCCAAACGTCGCGGGCGGGAACACCGGCCGTGAGGGCCTGATCGGCGGTTCGACCGCCGAGCGGGGTGAGCACGAGATCGTGGGTGAGGACACGCCCATAGGCGTCACCGAACTCCTCTTTCATCGCGGTGCGGAATTCGCTCAGTCGCACAACACTCCTTGAATCTGCCATTGCCTGACAGTTGTTCCCGAACAAAACCACCGCCGACTGACATCGTCGGCGGTGGTTTTTATTGTAAATCCTGAAGTGGCGCCGGTTGGTGACTAACGCAACATGAAATCGGCATCGAACGTATTGACAAACTCGTCCGGTACCGTGTCGGGGAACTGATCAATACCCTCGATAACGGCGAGGCGGTCACCAACTTCGCGCATGATGACCGAGATCGGGGTTTCCAGTGCATCTGCGACAGAGGCGAGAATCTCCGAAGAGGCCTCTTTCTGTCCTCGTTCTACCTCGCTGAGGTAGCCGAGCGCGACGCTGGCTTTGCTTGCGACCTGACGCAGGGTACGCCCCTTTTGCAGGCGGAAGTCCCTGAGCACATCGCCGATTTCCTGACGAACAAGAATCATCGGAACCTCCTTCTTATGCCTAGTAATTTAAGGCCTATAACCATCGGATTGCGGTGGTGGATGCTTAGGATACTGCATCCATCCGACACTTTGACACTACCGAGAATCACTGGGCTTTGCTTGTGAATGTCTTCGATGTAACCAGCCCGTAACAGGAACTATTCCGCGTCACCCTCCGCTATCAGCGCACGCACAGCATCAATCGCCTGGCGTACGGTTTCGGCACGAATCTCGGCCCGATCGCCGTCCAGAAGCAGCGGCACGACCCAGGAACCGTTGCCTTTTGACAGGCCGATGAACACCGTTCCGGCGGGGTGTCCGCCGTCCGGACCCGGCCCGGCTACACCCGTTGTCGACACGCCGATATCGGCGCGCACGTCATTTACCGCAAGCAGCGTGCGCACGCCAGCCGCCATCTGCTTTGCGACGTCGGCGTGCACCGGGCCGTGAACGTTGAGCACGCTGCTGTCGACCTGGAGCAGGTCGCGCTTCACTGCGGTGTCGTAAGCGACCACTCCCCCACGAACCACTTTGGATGCGCCGGGGATACGCACGAGTTCGGCCACGAGCAGCCCACCGGTGAGTGATTCGGCGACGGCGATAGTGAAATGACGGGCGGTGAGTTCCGCAATCAGCTCGGCCGTCGCATCCGCTGCCGTCGTTTGCGCCGGGTCAGGCAACGTCATGCTTTCGCAGTCGCCAAGCCGAGATGAGGTAGTCGAGGCCGGAGACCACGGTGAGTACGAGGGCGATGGTCATGGTCGCCGTGTTGAGCCAGTGCACCCACTCGCCGAAGACCAGCCAGAACGGCAGTAGGGCGAGCGAGATCGACACGGACTGGGCGATGGTCTTGAGCTTGCCGCCGCGGCTGGCCGGAATGACCCGGTCGCGCAGCATCACGAAGCGAAACACGGTGATGCCAATTTCGCGGACCAGGATGACGATGGTCACCCACCACGGCAGCTCACCGAGGATAGACAGGCAGACCAACGCACCGCCGGTGAGAATCTTGTCGGCGATCGGGTCCAGGATCTTGCCGAGGTCAGTCACCAGATTGTGTCGCCGGGCGATCATGCCGTCGATACCATCGGTGGCGATCGCGATGATGAACAGCACGGCGGCGGCCCAGCGCAGCGCATCGTGGGCACCGTTATCGGCCAGCAGCATCCAGATGAAGACCGGAGCGAGCAGAATGCGCACGACCGTGATCAGGTTGGGCACGTTCCAGTTGCTGGGGCGAGAGACGGATTCGTGCGGTGTTGCCATGGTTCAGTCCCTGCCGGTTAGTTTCCAGGCATCCTCGTCGTCCTCGGCGCCATCTACCTCAGAATACCCCTGTGACATTTTCTCAACCGGGTCGTCGGCATAGCGCGGGTCGGGCGCTGACTCGGCGCGGGAATCCCCGGACTGTGCCTTGAGAGCGTGCTGCTCGTCGTCGGAGCCGCGCAGACGGGCCAGCACGCTCGGCAACTGTTCAGCATTCACCAGCACGTCACGCGCCTTAGAGCCTTCGGATGGGCCCACGATTTCGCGGGATTCGAGCAGGTCCATCAGGCGGCCGGCCTTGGCGAAACCGACCCGCAGCTTACGCTGCAGCATCGAGGTCGACCCGAACTGGGTCGAAACGACGAGTTCGGCCGCGGCGAGGAGCACCTCGAGGTCGTCGCCGATATCAGAGTCAATTTCTTTGCGCGGGGCGACCATGGACACGTCGGGCCGATAGTCCGGCCTGGCCTGCATGGTGACGTGCTTGACGACCTTTTCGATCTCGTCTTCGGTGACCCAGGCGCCCTGCACCCGAACGGCTTTGGAGGCGCCCATCGGCAGGAACAGCGCGTCGCCCTGGCCGATAAGTTTGTCGGCGCCGGGCTGGTCGAGGATGACCCGGGAGTCGGTGACGCTCGTGACGGCGAAAGCCAGGCGTGACGGCACGTTGGCCTTGATCAGCCCGGTGACCACGTCGACGCTGGGCCTCTGGGTGGCCAATACGAGGTGAATTCCTGAGGCGCGGGCCAGCTGGGTGATACGCACGATGGAGTCTTCAACGTCGCGAGGTGCGACCATCATGAGGTCGGCCAACTCATCGACGACGACCAGCAGGTACGGGTACGGCTTAAGCTTGCGTTCGCTGCCGACCGGCAGCACCAGCTCGCCGTTGACGACAGCCTTGTTGAAGTCGTCGATGTGGCGAAAGCCGAAGCTCGCGAGGTCGTCGTAACGCATGTCCATCTCTTTCACGACCCATTGCAGCGCCTCGGCCGCTTTCTTGGGATTCGTGATGATGGGCGTGATGAGGTGCGGAACGCCGGCGTAGGCAGCGAGCTCGACCCGTTTCGGGTCGATGAGCACCATGCGCACGTCGCTGGGCTTGGCACGCATGAGCAGACTCGTGATCATGGAGTTAACGAAGCTCGACTTACCGGAACCGGTCGAACCGGCCACGAGCAGGTGAGGCATCTTCGCGAGGTTGGCGATAACGAAACCGCCGCCAACGTCCTTACCGACGCCGATGGTCATCGGGTGGGTAGCGTTAGTGGCGGTGCTCGAGCGCAGTACGTCGCCGAGGGTAACGATCTCACGGTCGGTGTTGGGAATCTCGATGCCAATGGCGCTTTTGCCGGGAATGGGCGAGAGGATACGAACTTCGTTCGAGGCGACCGCGTAGGAGAGATTCTTGCTCAGCGCCGTAACCCGCTCGACCTTGACGCCCGGGCCGAGTTCGATCTCGTACTGGGTGACCGTGGGGCCGCGGGAGAATCCGGTGACCTTGGCATCGACCTGGAACTGGCGCAGCACCTCGGTGATCGACTTGACTACGTCATCGTTGGCGGCCGAGCGGGCCTTGGCCGGCGGGCCGGCGGTGAGAGTGGATGCCGCGGGCACGAGATAGGGAATGGCCGCGTGCGGGCCGGCCAACTCGGAATCGGAGCCTGCGAGCGGCGGGAGGGCCGCGCCGGAGGCATCCACTGCCTGACTCAACTCGGGGAAGACATCGTCGAAGCCGGGAAGAACCTCGGTGTGCCCGGCCGGATCGTCGGAGTGCAGGCCGGTGGACGGCCCTGTGCCGAGGTCGACCTCGCCGGTGAACCGTTTGACGGCGAGCTCAGCCTTGCGCAGGTCTTCGAGCACCTCGGTGCCGTAATGGTCGCGTTCGGGCGGAACAGTGTGGTCGGTGACCCCGGATTCGATGGCGCTGTCAAAACCGCCGCGCGACTGGTTACCGCCGAGAAGCACGCTGAGCGGGTCGGCCGGGGCCGGGCCAGGTTTGGATTCGGTCGACAACGCGCTGCCGAAGTCGGGGTCTTCCTCGCGCTTGCTGTTATTGCGGCGCCACCATGGCAGCGCGCCCTCGGACTCGTCGCCTGAATCAACGTCGACGCCGTCGAGCTCAACCTGAGCGGTCTTGCCCGGCTTGACGCCCTTGCCCGTCTTCTCGGTCGTTCGTTCGTCTTCGTCGGTGACCTGCGCTCCGAACAGCCACTCGTAGAGCTCGCGGGAGCGCTGACCAACCCGGTTCGGCGGGGTCTTGGTGATGATGAACAGGCTCAGCAACAACAGCAGAATGACGACGATCGTGGCGCCGATCGAGGTGGTCAGCATGATCAGCGGGGCAGCGATCATCCACCCGATGACACCGCCGGCCAGTGCGAGGGCAGGCATACCTTCTTGCGGCTGCGGCTGAACACCGAAGATGTGGCAGAGGCCCGAAATGGTCACGAGCAGCAGGCTGAGCCCGATGCCGATGCGCCCGTTATCGTGCACGGAACTGGGTTTGCGAAAAAGCCAGACGGAGAACAACAGCAGGATGACCGGCAGGGCAAAGGCGACCCGGCCGAACAATCCGCCGAAGGTGTACGCGTCAAGCTGCTGCGCCACGACGTTGTTAATGAGGAACCATTCAACGACGGCTCCCGAGATGGCGAGCAGCACGAGAAAGAACGGTAGGCCGTCGCGGCGTTCATCTTTGGAAAGTTTCTCGGGGCCGAGGGCACGGGCAGCACCGCCGGTGAGGTGGGCCAGGCCCATCCAGGCGCGGGCACCGAGGCTCGGTTTCACGTCGACGGCAGTGAATTTGACGGTCTTCTGGGCGGCGGTACCGCTGTTGCGGGTTGCCGGTTTGCGCGCCGGAGCGCCCTTCGCTGCCGGCGTGCGGGCACGCCCGGTCGACTTAGTGCTCGTAGCCATGAAATAACGCTACCAAGCACCGGCGACATTGCCCTGACCCCACGCCCACGGCCTGCGTGGCTGGTAGGCAAAAGCCGGGGGCGGCATCCGCTTGTTTCAATAGCGGATGGCGTCGATCACCTTCACCCGCACCGCGACCAGTGCCGGAATCAATCCGGCGAGGGCACCGACCACCGTCGCGCAGACCAGGCCGAGGATGGCCGCTTCGACCGGGAACGGCGGAAAGTCGGCGACCTGGCCCTGGCTGATGAAATTCTCAACAATCGGATTTTTCACAATGAGAACGGCGGCGATTACTCCGACAATTCCCGCAACGACGGTCGCGACGACGCTTTCCATCATGACGGCGAAGAACACCCTGCCGGCGGTCGCGCCGAAGCTGCGCCGAATGCCGATCTCGCGGATGCGCTGTTTGAGCGTGACCAGGGCGATGTTCACCAGGCCGAGCGCTCCGAGCAACAGCACAAGTCCGGCGATGGCACCGACCGTGAGCTTGAGGGACAGGTAGGGGTCACCGTTTTGGTACGCCGCGTAGTCCTGCCGGTTCACCTGAACGAAGGCATCGCTGCCGAGCGCACCCTGCACGTCGCGTTGCAGCGCGGTCACGAGCTGCTCGGACACATCAACCGGCACCCACAGTTCGTACGATGGTGGTCCGAATTGCTGCAGGTTCGGGTCCGTCACGACCGGGCTGATGGCGGTGAGGGCGTCGGCGAGCATGTACATCGCCGGTTCGGTCTCCCAGGAGAGTGACGGGTAGACACCGGTCACGACGGCCGTCGTGGTGCGCTCGCCGACCAGAGTCGTCGTCGGGTGTGTGCGCAGGTCAGGGCGACCGAGGCGGTCCCAGAAGATGGAGTTGATGAGCACGGCCGGGGCCAGCCGGGTCTGGTCGCCGTCAGTGAACCAGGTGCCCTCCTCGAGGGTGATGCGGTGCATGGTCCCGTATGGCGGGTCGACGCCGATGGTCTGCACCGGTACTGCACCGTCCGCAAATTGCACGGTCTGGCTGGTGTTGACGACCCGGCTGGCATAATCGATCTGGTACCGCTCCAACGCCGTACGCCAGATTTCGGGCATACCGGTCGGGGTCGAGCCGTCGTTCATCGAGGCCGACAGGTAGAGGCTCGCTGCACGCCCTCCCGATCGTTCGCTTTGTTCGATGGTGGCTTGTTGGGCCACCCCGCCGAGTCCGACCACGGTCGTAATGGCGCAGACGGCCACGGCCACACCGATCAGCGACAGCATGACGCGCGTCTTGTGGATGCGCACTTCCTGCCACGCCTCGATGACCGCGCCCACGAGGTTGCTCACGACGCGCTTCATGCTGGCACCGTGCTGGTGCTCTGGAGCACACCGTGGTCGAGCCGCAGGTGCCGGGTGGCGCGGGCGGCGATGGCTGGGTCGTGCGTGATGGTCACCAGGGCCGCGCCGGATTCGGTCGCGACCTGGTCGATGAGGTCCATCACCGTTTCGCCCGTTTCCAAGTCGAGTGCGCCGGTGGGTTCGTCGGCGAGAATCAGCCGGGGGCCGCGCACAAGCGCACGAGCGATCGCCACTCGCTGCTGTTCACCGCCGCTCAATCGGTCGGGCAAAGAGCCGAGTCGATCGCCGAGCCCGACCCGTTCGAGCATCTCGGTGGCGATTCTGGCCCGCTTCCAGAACTGGCGGCCCTCCGCGTAGAGCAGCGGCGTCATCACGTTTTCGAGGGCGGTGCGACCCTGCAGTAGGTTGAACTGTTGAAAAATGAAGCCGACTTCCCGGCCGCGCAGCCGGTCCCGCGCGCCGGACGATAACGACTGCACCGGGCGGTCTTCGAACAGCATGGTTCCGCTCGTGGGGTTGTCGAGCAGCCCGAGCAGGTTGAGCAGAGTGGTTTTACCCGAACCGGAACGGCCCACGATTGACACGCGGTCGCCCACATTCACCTCGAGGTCGACGCCGGAGAGAATCGTGAGCGGCGGCGCATCGATGAGTTGCACGGTGCGAGTGACACCCTCAAGGTGTAAGAGGGTCAATGGGAGATCCCGCTGCTGGAGATGCTCGGCCCAAAGCAGACTTCACTACCGTCGGGTTGCAGCTGGCAGTCCGCGCCACCGACGGAAACAGCACCCGGTACGAACTGGTTGATCAGGTCGCCCTCCACGAGTCCGTCGATGACCTGCACGTTGGTGCCGTCGGTCATGCCGAGCGTCACCGGGCGCTCTTCGGTGCCACCGTCTGGCAGTACGAACCAGACGACGCCGGTCTGGGCGGAGCCCTTGACTGCGGTGGTCGGAACGACGAGCACGTTTTCGGCCAGGCCCGCGGCGATGGTGATCTGAGCCGCCAGACCGGAGAAGACAGTCACCTCGGCCGGAACCGCGCAGGTGACGGTGGTGCCACTCGTGCCGGCCTGGCCTGCGGCCCCGCTGTCACCGCCGGCTGATTCCCCAGCCAGAGGCGTGCTGATAGTCAGCCCAGTGCAGGTGAACGGCGCCGGACCGTTAGTGATCGAAACGGATGCTTCAGTCGGCTTGCTCAGCAGCCGATACTGCTGCTCGGGGCTGAGCGCTCCGCTCACCGAGAAGCTTGGTGGCGCCACCTGGCCGGTCGCATCCCCCACGGCCACGCTCTGGCCGTGGATGACGCTGAGTGAACTCAGGACGCCGGTGATCGGGGCCAGCACCTTGGAGAAGGTGATGACCGGTTTGGGCTGGGTGACGGTGACGTTACCATCGGCATCCGCTGTTTCGACTGGGTCCTTGATCGTCTCGACTCGGATGTCGTAGATCTTGTCGTCTTTGTTCACGGTCTGGCCGACCGCTATGAAAATCTCATCGACAGTGCCGATGGCGGTGGCTTTAACGGCGACTGCCGGATCGGCGCTGACCGTGCCGGGCAGGGTCACGTCGTTGCTGATGGTGCCCAGTCCCACCGGAACCTGGGGTTCGACGATGACCCCGGTCGGTTCGGCCGGGTTGCGCTCGACCGCAGCGTCGGGATAGAACGCGAGCTTCACCAGGGCAACAGCGATGGCGGCGATGACGATGAGTCGAAGGATCGGAAAGACCCATTTGCGTGCAATGTTCACGACACTCCCCACACAGCCGACCCGACGTGGTCAAGCTCGATGGGCTGAGCCTAGCGTTACGTGGGCCTGCGTGTCGCCGTCCACCAGACGCTTCGCGGCACCCGTTGCAGCTCGTGGCACCCGTACAAACGAGTGCCACGAACGCCAAGGGGTGCCGCGACCACAAGCCGTCCGGCACGCGAGCGTTAGCGGGTGGTGCCAGCGACCTTGGGCAGCGCTCCACCGGCGGCCGCGTTGCGGTCCGGGCGGAAATTGGAAAAGTCCACGCCAGGGATGTCCCTGACCAGCGACAGTTCGTCCTCGATCTGAGCGGCTTCAGAGTCTTCGGGGCCAACCAGCGGCAAACGCACCCGCGGGCTGCCAATGCGGCCGAGGCCGTGCAGGATGTACTTGACCGCGACGGTTCCGGGAACGTGGGTCATCACGGCACGCACAAGCGGTTCCAACTGCTGGTGAGCTGCTGTGGCCACCTTCAAGTCGCCCCGATTGACGGCGTCGACCATGTGCCGATACGGGGTGGCCGTGATGTTTCCGGTGACGCCGATGAGGCCGGTGGCACCGATCGACAGATGGGCCAGCACGTTGGGGTCGTCGCCGGAGAAGTACATGAGGTCGGTCTGGTTGAGTACCCGGCTGACCTGGGCGAAATCACCCTTGGCGTCTTTGATGGCGAGGATATTGGGGTGCTTGGCCGCGCGCAGGATGGTCTCGTAGGCGATCGCGACTCCGGTGCGTCCCGGGATGTCATAGAGAATGACGGGGAGATCAGTGGCATCGGCGATCATGCGGAAGTGGGTGAGGATGCCGGCCTGGGTCGGCTTGTTGTAATACGGGGTGACGATCATGTTGCCATCCGCGCCGGCCTTCTCGCTCTGCCGAGCGAGCTGCATAGCGTGCGCGGTCTCGTTGGAGCCACCGCCGGTGATGATCTTGGCGCGGCCGTTCGCTACCGACTTGCCCACCTCGACCAGGCGGATTTTCTCCGGGTCGGTCAGCGTGCTCGTCTCACCGGTCGTACCGGTGACGACGATGCCGTCGGCGCCGGCGTTGATGACGTCGTCGATGTGCTTCTCCACCCCGGCCCAGTCCACTTCGCCATCAAAGGTAAACGGAGTGACCAGTGCGACCAGCACCTGGCCAAAGGGATTCGTAGAGGTAGACACGAGGTACAGGCTACCTGCACCTTAGGGTCGCCCGCTCAGGTCACCGTCACCGGGATGACCTTGGTGGCCAGGACCGCGCCCGTGATCCAGTGGTAGAGATCGACGGTGAGTCGGTATTGTCCGGGCGTTGGTGGGCGAAGCAACACGTCGAAGCGTTCGGCCGCGCCGAAGTCGATCATACTCGTCATGAGCGGATTACCGACAGCGCCAGTCGGCGGTGAAGCGCCCAAGCTGGAGGTGTCTCTGTAAGGTCGTCCGTCGTGGGCGATCAGCTCCGCCATCGCCACCGGCTTTCCCGCGGCGGTGGTGAAGCTCATGTGCACCGGGAAGTTGTTCGCGTTGATCAGCCGAAGCAGCGTCGGTTTGCGGGAACCTCCCCCGGCGTTGGCTCGGATGGCCTTCAGTTGCCACGGTCCCTCCCTTTTTGGGCCACGGGCCAATTCGCCGCCGAGCAGGTAGAAGTGGCGTGGCTCGTACCGGTCAAGGCCGACGTCCTCGCCGGACAACCCGGCCGCGTGGTTCATCTGGTGCCAACGCGTGTCCACCGCGTAGGCGGCCAGTACCGTCTCGGAAGCCAGGTCGTATTCCGGGCCGTCCACGAATGCGCGGCGGGTGATTCCCGGCTCGACCGGATAATCGGGGTGCACGATCGGGTCGACGATCAGGCCACCGAACATGCCCATTTGCACGTGCAATGGGGTGTTGACGTGGCAGTGGTAGAAGTAGGTGCCGGCCGAACCGAAATTGGGATCTCCCGGGCGGCCACGCTCCGGTTGCCACTGATAGGTGTATTCCCCGGATACTTCAAAGGAGGTGTGCCCGACGCCGTCGTTTCGCGGATCCGGTTCGATGCCATGCCAGTGCACGGTGTGCACGCGCTTGCTGGGGTGGATCGTGGCGTGGAATATCTCTCCCTCGGTCATCCGTAGTAGCGGCGACGGCAGCACTCGCCCAGAATCCTTCGTTTCGAAAGCCCAGATTTCGTGCTCGGCGCCGTCGTCGAAGGTCATTTTGTCGTTGAAGAAGTCGAGCTCGACGGCCCGGTCTGGCTTTTGCAGAAATTCGGTTGCGGGGCTCCCCTCGTGAATCTGATCCGAGCTAAATTCCACCTGACTCCGGTACAGGTGGTGTGCTTCCTCGCTCATGGCGCCTCTTTCTGAGCAGCGGGCGGGGGAACCGCCACCGGGGCCGCGATGGTCCAGCCCGCGACGAGACCGCCCGGATACATGCCGCCCGCCGCTACCTGGGAGGTCTCGGCATGGCAGTGCATCGGATAGTGCCAGGGGGTGCTTCGCGCGTTCCACACGGGATCGATGACATCCGGCGGACGCCGGACCGGCAGGACGCAATCTTTGCGCTCCAGGGGGTGCATCTCCACCGTGTCCTCCCAGTGCTGCAGGAACACATTGCCGTTTGCATCCACCGTGCCGCCGGAACGCGGGAGCACCTTTCCGTTGATGGCGACGGTCCAGACGTGATTGCCGTGAAAGTGGAGCTGATGAATGGCGATGCCGGTATTAACGGCGCGCATGAGTTGCCCGGTGCGTCCGGCACCGGCCGTGACACCCTGGCTGAAATCGCGCACGTCGACCTGGCGGGCGGATCCGCTCATCAGCGTCTCCTCCTCCCTGATGTGGTTGGCCGACAGGTCGGTAGAGATTCCGAGGGATTGATACCCGCTACGCCCGTTTAAGGTGAAGTAGCGCGGATACGCCGGGGTTACTTTCGGGTCGACGGTGTCGCCCCGCGACGCGATCCGTGCCCACGCCGGGTCGACGTCGTGGAGTATCCACAGCCATTGCCGCTCGAATTCCGGACCCGATGGAGCCGATTGCCATTTGTTCGTCGTGTTCGTCACCAGCAAGGCACCAGCCAGACCCAGCGTGCGCTCGACCGGATCCGCGGCCGGGTCATCCGGACGTTTCCCCGGGTCACAGAAGACGTAGCTGCCGGGAGGTGGTGCCGGGAATTCGAGCAGCACCGACCGGCCGGGCCGGATCTTGCCGGTACTTCGGTGCTTGCCGCCGGAACCGGCGCCGACGAACATGAGCTCGTGTTCCTGTGCGAGATTGTTGTGCACACGCACGCTCACGACGCTACCGGCCTCGGCGATCAGGGTGCGTTCTGGGAAATAGCTCGCCCAGTACTTGCGGCGAACCAGATAATGCCCCGGGTTCGCGGGATCCGTGAAGGCGGGCGTCGGTCGCCCGAGCGGCGGCAGGGGCGCTCCCAGCGGATAGCTGCGACTCGGAACCAGGCGCCCTGCGGCGGTGAAAACCTGCGGGCTGAGGGTGAGACTCGGAGCCGGGTCTTTCACCGAGGTCGCACGGTTCCCGAAGCCGCGGTGATAGACCAGGGCCCCGTCCACCATCGGCAGGAAACCCTCATTTATATAAACATTCAGGGTTGTCATGATTGCGCCGCAGCCGGGAATTGAGGCACCGTCAGGGTGTGCTGTGCGTCGTGCGGCGCATCCGTGAACTCAACGAAAAATTCGGTTGCATCCGAGGGCGCCAGATAACTGACCCACAGCCTTTCGACTTCTCCTGCTCGGATCGGTCCCGGATCGCGACTGGCGTCGTTGGGTGTGATGGTCGGGCCGTTCACGAGTCGCAGCCGCAACTGGCCGGGCGAAAACAGCATCGGCAGCGCCGTGCCGTTGAGCACCTCGACTTCGAGAACCACAACGCCGCCCCAGGTGAGATTTGCCGGCTGTGGAAACGGCGACGCCGGGGAGACGCCCCCGTCGCTAGGCCCACTGCCGGAGTGGCCGTCGGAATGGCCGCCATCTGACTGGCCACCGAGGGTGGACTCGCCCAGCACTGCTATCGGAACACCGTCCGAAATTGCCGCCGGTCCAGCGGCCAAGGACGGCGCTGCCGGGGCACCCAGGAGTTCCACCGCAGACAGGGTGGCAAACGCCTCCGGTCCAGCGACTGAACGCAATGAGGACAGTCCGTCCGTGCTTAGGCGCGGACCGCGCCCGGCTCGGACGACTCGAACCGTCCACGGGAGCGCGGGCTCGAGCAGACCCGGCGCGCGTTCGGCAGCCGACAAGCCGTAGCCGGCCGCCGTGATGACAGCGGCGCTGCCACCGACGACCACAATGAACTGCCTGCGCGAAAATACCGGCCCAGCTCGGTCGGGTGCGGCGCCGTTGGCTGCCGCGTCCACTCCTTGTTCGAACATTCGTTGCCCCTGCCTGCCTGAACCGTGCGTTCAGACTGGTCAGGCGACCTTGGGAAAACCTTGGGGACTCGCGCAGTTACGGCGAAACCCGGCCGTTTTTGTTGAAGGCTTCGTACGTGAGGGGCATGAGCTTTTTAAAGTGGATTTCCATCTGCTCGGCGCACATTTCGATCTCGCGCTGGGGGAACGACGGAAATGACGAGCCCTCGCGCTTGGTACGCAGGCTAAGAAAGTTCATCAGTGAGCGCGCGTTGAGCGTGACGTACATCGAGGAGTAGATGTTCAGCGGCAGCACGATCCGGGCGACTTCGCGCGCGACGCCGGCTTCGAGCATCCGCTGGTAGGCCTCGTAGGCGTGGATCGCGGCGGCGCGGGTCTGCTGTTGCACCAGCGCGATCTGCTCGGCCGTGCCGGGCAGAAAGTCGTAGGCTCCCGGCTTGCCGACCTGCACCAGGTTGCGTTCGGCGGACGGCACATAAAATACCGGGCCCAGCTCCCGGTAGCGGCCCGACTCTTCGTTGTAGCTGGCGATGCGGTGCCGCATGAACTCGCGGAACACGAAAATGGGCGCGCGCACGTAGAACGTCATTGAGTTGTGTTCGAACGGCGAGCCGTGCCGGTCGCGCATGAGGTAGTTGATCAGCCCTCGGTCGCGCTTCTCGTCGACCTCGCTCTCTGAACCGTCGAGCTGACTCTGTTCCAGGGTCTGCTCCCCCAGGGTCGACACCCTGGCAGCAAACAGCACATCGGAGTCGTGGGCGCTCGCGCGCACCAACTCCACGGTCATTTCAGATCGAAACTCAATTTCAGACACTGACACAGGCTAGCCGGTCTGTCGGGCGGCGCGCCCGCGCGCAGTCGTAATGTCTCGTCACAGTCCCCCGAACGGGACTGCGCGCACGTACCGTTGACATTATGAACCCACTCGAAGCGATCGGACTCCTGTTCGCCCTGTTGGCTGCCACGACCGTTCTTGGCCTTGTTTGGCGAGCCCGTCAAGGACGAGTGGCTCGTTTTTCCGGCGACGTCATCATTGCAGCGGATGTTGCCGCCACGGTCGCCTTCGGCCCTGCCGCCACCCTGCTGCAGTTTTCGACCGAATTGTGCGCTCGCTGCCCGGGTACCCGCCGTCTGCTGGGCGCTATCGCCGAGCAACGCCCGGGGGTGGTTCACGTGGAAGTGGATCTCACCCACCGCCCCGATCTCGCCAACCGGTACGCCGTTCTGCAAACCCCGACGACCCTGATTCTGGACGGGTCCGGTCGGGTGCGGGCCCGCGTGGGCGGCGCTCCCACTCGGGCCGACGTTGGCGCGACCCTTGATTCGATCACGCAGAACACCACACTCGGGAGCTCTCATGTCTAAGACACCTCGCGCCCGGCTCGATCCGCGCGGACCCCGATTCGGGGCAGGTCTGACGGCCGTGCTGTTGCTCATGGTGGTGTTCCTATCGCTTACCGGGGCATCCGCTGCCGCGCTGGTACTGCTAGCAGCAATAACCGCGTTATTCGCGTGGGGTGCATTGGCCGGCGCCGGTCGGCATCCGTACGGCGCCCTGTTCAAGAAATTCGTGCGGCCGCGCCTCGCCCCGCCGACTGAACTCGAAGACGCGGCCCCGCCCACTTTCGCGCAGGGCGTTGGCCTGGCCGTGACCTTGGTCGGACTCATTCTGGGCTTGGCCGGTGTACCGGGCGCTGTCGGAATCGCTGCGGCCGCGGCGTTCGTCGCTGCCTTTCTGAATGCGGTCTTCGACTACTGCCTCGGCTGCCAGATCTACCTGTTTCTTCTTCGATCCGGCGTGCTCAACCGCGGTGGTCGAACCGTCGAGAACGTCTGATCAGCTCTCTCCGACCCGACCGGCAGATCCGATCTCGCGCTGCCTTCACGTGTCGGCTGGCTCTCAGGCATTTCCCAGACGGGAGGTGTTCGCGGTGCAGGTCGGCCAGTTAGGGTGGAAGCCAATCACCTGGAGGTAACACCATGCCCACGACGCTCACGAGTGAAGCAACCTCAGTATGGACCGGCGATCTTTCGACCGGCACCGGCACCGTCACCCTCGACTCCTCGCACGCCGCCGAATTCTCGGTGAACTGGAAGGCCCGCGCTGAGGGAGTGTCGAAGACGACTAACCCGGAGGAACTGCTCGGCGCCGCCCACGCCGCCTGCTTCTCCATGGCACTCGCCAACGCCCTCGCTTCGGCCGGCCACACTCCGGAGAGCATCCAGGCCACCGCCGCCGTGACTTTTGCGGCCGGCACCGGGGTTATCGGAAGCCACCTGCTGGTCAGCGCCAAGATTCCCGGCCTGACCGAAGCTGAGTTCGAGGTGTTCGCCCAAGACGCCAAGGACAACTGCCCGATCTCTAAAGCACTCGCGGGCATCCCCATCACCATCGAGGCAGAACTGGCCTAGGGCACCGACGTGCGCGTTCTGATCGCCGGAGCGTCCGGCCTCATCGGCCGGGAACTCAGCCGGCAGCTGGCCGCGGCCGGCCACACTCCCGTGCGATTGGTACGGCGGGAGGCCCTTGGCAAGAACGAGATTCGGTGGGACCCGGCTGCCCATGCCCTGGACGCTCACGTTCTGGATGACATCGATGCTGTCGTCAACCTGTCGGGCGCGTCACTGGCGCGACTGCCGTGGACGTCGGGCTATCGCAAGGAAATCCTGAGCTCGCGCCTTGCCGCCACCCGCACGATCACCGACGCGCTCAGGCAGGCCGCCACTCCCCCGACTGTTTTGCTCAACGGTTCCGCCGTGGGCGTGTACGGCAATCGCCCCGGGGAGATCCTGAGCGAGACGTCCACGGTCGGGACCGATTTTCTGGCCGATGTCGTCAACCAATGGGAGGCTGCAGCCCGGCTCGCTCCGGAACCGACCCGGGTTGTCACGTTACGCACCGGCCTCGTACTCGCCAAGGGCGGCGCACTGAAACCGCTGCTGCCCCTGGCCAAACTCGGTCTCGCGGGACCACTCGGCGGCGGGAATCAGCATTGGGCCTGGGTGAGCCTGCACGACGAGGCTGCGGCCATCCTTCATCTGCTCACCTCGACGCTCTCCGGCCCGGTCAACCTCGTCGGGCCATCCGCGGCTACGTCGAACGACATCATCAAGGCGCTCACCACGGCGCTGCACCGACCGTTTTTCCTGCCGGTGCCCGAGCAGGTCTTGACACTACTGCTCCAGGACGCCGCCCGCCAACTGCTACTCGCCGACCAGCAGGTGAGTGCCCAGAAACTTTTGGACGACGGGTTCGAGTTTGCTCACCGTACGCCAGCTACCGCGATCGCCTGGATGCTCCGGCAGCCGTAGCCCGCGGCTACTTCGGGTTGCGCTCGAGGCTGATCGCGGTGCGGATCGCCCCGCGAGCGCGCTTGCGATCGCCGGAGGCGTCGTAGGCGAGGCCGAGGCGGAGCCAGGCGTGCCAGTTCTCTGGCTCGGCTTCTACCGCGGCCTGCGCCGCCGGGAACTGCTCGTCGGCAGCGTCCCGGTATGGCCGGCCGCTCGGTCGCACCGGCACGTCGGCGGCGGGCAGGCCGCCCTGCTCATCGAGCTCACGTACCAGGCGTTCCGAGCGGATGCCGAAAGCCACTTCGCGCGCCAGCGCCCAGAAACCGATCAGCGGCAGGAGGAGAAGGGCAAGGCCGATGGCGATGCCGACCGGTTCCCCGCTCTGAATGAAGAGCACCGCTCGTACGCCGACCAACACCAGGTAGAAGACGAGCAGAGCCGCCATGACAACGACAGCGATCTTGCCCTTCACTTGGAGGCTCCTTCGCTGGCAGCCGTAACGAATCCCAGGTCGACGATCTGGTCGAGGCCGACCGTCACACCTCTAATGGTTCGTGCGGCCTCGAGTGCGAGCAGGATGCCACTCTCATAGGCGCTCGGTGACAGGGTGTTGTGGCTGATCGTGAGGGTTTCGCCCGTGCCGCCGAGAAGGACGTCTTGCCGGGCAAGTAGGCCGGACAGGCGCAGGCTGTGCACGGGAACGCTCGCGACCTGCTGGCCGCGGGCACGCTGATCCGTGTGCGGCGCGGAGACCGGTCCGAGTGCAGCGCGCGCCCGGCCGATCAGTTCGGCGGTTCGCACCGCCGTGCCCGATGGTGAATCAACCTTCGACGGCTGATGAGCTTCGACAATCTCGATGGAGTCGTAGAACCGCGCAGCCAGGGCGGCGAAGGCCGTGGCGAGCACCGATCCGATCGAGAAATTCGGAATGATGATCACGCCGGTGTCGTCCCGGCCGGCGAGGCGTCGGGCGAGAGAATCGATATCTTCCTGGGTCCAGCCCGAAGTGCCGACGAGCACCCGCAAACCGTGCTCGGTCGCAAAATCGACGACGCTACGGCTCACGTCGGGCCGGGTCAGGTCGATGGCGACCTGCGCCCCAAGCATCTCGTTCAGCTCACTGTGGGAATCGAGGCGGGCAACAACCTCGAAGCCCTCGGTTCGGTCGATCAGGTCGGAAACCAGACGGCCCATCTTGCCCGTCGCTCCAATAATGGCCACCGTCGTTGTCATAAAACCAATCTACCAATTGATCGCGTCAGCACGTGCCCGCGCAATAACCTAGGCAGATGCCCCAGTTTCACGCCGTCTCGGTAGCGGACGCCGCCGCCCTCGCCCTGCTGACCGAATACTTCCGCAGCCCCGAGCTGTCGTTTCGACAGTCCCACGGCAGTTACCACCCGACCTATCCAGTCGCGGAGCAATTCGTGCCGCCGCGGGGCGTGTTCCTCGTGGTACTCGATGGCCAGGCCGGAGATGACTCTGGCGGCGCGTATGTCGGGTGCGGAGGCATCCGGCGATTGGAGAACGCCGAGAGCGAACCGGTCTGCTTCGAGGTCAAACATTTGTGGATCCAGCCGCGCGCCCGCGGGCGCGGCTGGGGGCGAATGTTGTTGGCCGAGCTCGAGAGCCGGGCGCGCGACCTGGGCGCCGCCGAAATGGTGCTCGACACGAACGCGAGCCTGTCCACGGCCGGGGCGCTCTATCACAGCACCGGGTATGAGAGCACTCCCTCGTATAACGACAACCCCAATGCGACACACTGGTATCGCAAACGGCTCAGCACGAACTAACTACAGCGCAAACTAACTACTGCCCGCTCGTGAGGCTTTAGAACATCAGCGGTTCCGGCAGCCCGGTACGCAGCTCGACCGGCAAGTGGCCGAGGTCGTTGTGGGTGACGAGCGTCCACGGTCGGCCTGGTTTTTGCTGCAGCACGGTGAGACCACAATTGGCCTGATTGATTCCGACCCAGCGCCAGTCGGGAGCTCCGAGCACCTCCCGAACAAACCACGCGATTACGAAATTGTGGGTGATCAGCAGGTCGTGCCGCTGGCTGCGGCGCGGTTGCAGAAATTCAGCGACGGCGTCTTCCATCTGTGCACGTCCCGCCGCGATCTCGTCTTCGGTGACCGAACCGAAAAACGGGTCGTAGGCCGACGGTGTCTCGGCCGCCCGGCCAGAGGGAATGCAGTCGAACAGCAGTGCCGACGGCTCGCTGTGCAGCGCTGGAAGGCGTTCCGCCATAATGGTGGCGGTTTCGGCGGCCCGCTGCAGCGGCGAGTGCCAGGCGCCTGTGAACGGAACCCCACTCAGACGATCGGCGATCAGCAGCGCCTGGCGTTTGCCGCGCGGCGATAAGGGGCCGTCGTGCAGGCCGTGTTCGGCATCCTGTTGTTCGCCGTGGCGTACCAGGTAGATGTACTGGGGCATCATCGTCCATTTCGAAGTTCGGAACCCGGCCAGGCGGGATGGTGCAGAAGCGAATAACGGCCGGTCAGCCCGGAAGGATGGCCGCGAACGCGTCGTCTTCCAAGGCTCCGACCGCTGAGATCGACACCGAGCCGCTCGCCAGTTCCGCTGCCAGTTCCTGCACGTCTGTCGCGGTAACCAGCGCGAGGCGGCGCAGCGCTTCGTCGAGATCGGCGAACTCGCCGAGGGTTATCTCGGACCGACCCAGCCGAGACATTCGGGTGTCCGAGTCTTCCAAAGCGAGGGCCGACGCTCCACTCAGCTGGCCAGACGCCCGCCGCATCTCGTCGTCGGTGACACCGCCATCGGCGAGGCGGTGCAGCTCGCTGAGCATGAGTTCGGCGACCTGGCCGGCCTTGGCCGGCGTGCATCCGGCATACATACCGAACAGTCCCGCATCCGAGTAGCCGGGCGCGAATGAGTAGACCGAATAGGCCAGTCCGCGCTTCTCCCGCACTTCATGAAAAAGCCGGCTCGACATTCCCCCGCCAAATATCGACGTGAGCACGCTCATCGTGACGCGGCGGTCGTCGGTCGCCAGCAGGCCGGGCATACCGAGCAGCAGGTTCGCCTGTTCCAGCGGGCGTTTGACGATGGTCAGGGCTCGGCCCTGGTGGATCTCGGCTGGTACGCCGCCCCGACGGCTGACCGGGGTTTGGGGAATACTGAGGTCCCAGCCGGAACGTTCGAGGGCTCGGGTAACGGCGGCGACCAGCGAGTCGTGGTCGACGGCGCCGGCGACCGTGACGACGAGGTCTTGCGGGCGATAGTTGGCCTGGTAGTGCTCCCACACTGCCGTGCGGGACGCACCACGAATGTCGTCGGCGCTGCCGCCGATGGGACGGCCGAGCGGATGCTTCCCCAGGACCGCTTCGAAGAATCGCTCATTGGCGACGTCTGCCGGGTCGTCGTCAGCCATGGCGAGTTCCTCGAGAATGACGCCGCGCTCGGTTTCGAATTCACCGGCATCCAGTTTTGAGGAGGTCAGCATGTCGGTGAGAACATCAATGGCCATACCGAGGTCGCGGTCTTGCACCTTGGCGTAGTAGCAGGTGTATTCCTTTGCGGTCATAGCGTTGTGCTCGCCGCCCACCGCGTCAAAAGAGATGGCAATGTCGAGAGCGGATCGCGTCGGCGTGCCCTTGAACAACAGGTGCTCGAGAAAGTGAGTGGAGCCGAAGTGACCCGGTTGTTCGTCGCGGGAACCGACGGCGACCCAGTAGCCGATGGTGAGGCTGCGGGCACCCGGCACCTGCTCACTCAGGATGCGCACGCCGCTCGGCAGAACGGTGCGACGCACCAGGGCATCACCGGCGGCCCGAAACGAGAGTTCGGCCTGGTCTAGGGGAAAGTCGACGGCACCGTTCATATCATCAACAACCTTACAAGACACGATCGGAGCTACCGGCTCCCGCATTCGAACTCGCCAAGCTACCCCCAGTTTGGCCGGAACGGTCCGTGCGGTCGATTACACCAGACTGGTCTGTCTACGGTGTGTTACAGTCTGGAAGCCGACCGGGAAAACACCGGATTTGCGTTCATGCGGGACCGCTCGCGGACCCTCAACAAAGGAGTGACGCATGACTACGCTGACAGTTGACGCCGTTCGACCGGCGACGCACGCCAAGCTGCGTATCCTCGCCACTGCCGACCGTTTGTTCTATACCGAGGGCGTACACACCGTAGGTGTGGACCGCATTATCAGCGAGTCGAAGGTCACCAAGGCAACCTTCTACAAGTACTACCGTTCGAAGGACGCCCTCATCGTTGTGTACCTTCAGAGCCGGGACCGTTTGGCGCGCGATTTTCTCGCCAGCCTCGACTCGCATTGTGACACCCCGGAACAGCGGCTGCGCGGCGTCGTCAATGAGATCTCCGCCCAGGTCATTCGCGGAGGCTTCCACGGCTGCCCGTTTATCAACGCCGCCGCACAGTTCACCGACCCGGCCCACCCAGTGCGCCAGGCCGTCTCTGCACATCGCGACTGGTACGGTCGATCGATCGAGGACATGTTCCGCGGGATGGGCCATGCCCGGCCCGGAGACGCCGCCGACGATTTTTTTCTGGCCCGCGATGGTGCCTTTGCCGGTGCAAATCTCGGCGACCCGATCGGCGCCCACACTGCCCTGTTGCGCGCTATCCAGCGCGTGCTCGGCGAATCCGGCGCCTAACCAACTTTTAGTCGGCCGACACCCGGTCGAGATCGAGCAGGTCATTGCGGCCGAGGCGGATGCTCGCCGCCGCGACCAGAGACTGCACCTGATCGGCCTCGCCTGCGCCGGCGACCGGCGCCACCACGTCGGGCCGGGCCAGCAGCCAGGCCAGGGCGATCGACGCCGGCGCTACGCCCTGTGCGGCGGCGATACGGTCGACCACGGCCAGTACCCGCAGCGAACGACGATTGAGGTACACCTTGGCGAGTTGTCCGCGGGCGGTGCCGGCGACATCCGCCTTGGTACGAAAAGCACCGGCCAGAAAACCGTGGGCCAGGGCAAAGCCGGGCATCAGCGCCAGATTCTGGGCGCGGGCCACGACCGCGACGTCTTTTTCGAGTTCGGCGCGATGCACGAGGTTGTACGGCGTTTCGGCGGCGACGAACTTGGGCAGGCCGAGGGCGGACAGCACCCTGGCTTCCATAAGGCGTTCCGCGGTGAAGTTGCTTGCCCCGAGATAACGCACCTTGCCGGCGCGCATGAGGACGTCCACGGCAACGAGGCTCTCTTCGAGGGCGACGGTTTTGTCGTCGAAGTGAAAGTAGAGCAGGTCAAGGTAGTCGGTGCCGAGCCGAATGAGGCTGGCTTCGACGGCGGCGACAATACTGCGCTGGGTCAGTCCGGGATTGTCGAGATTCCGGCCGATTTTGGTGGCCAGAACAGTCTCGGCCCGAGCACCTCGAGAACGCAGCCACGAACCGATAATTACTTCGCTGCGCCCGGCCGCGAAGCTGTCAGCGGTGTCGAGAAAGTTGCCGCCGCAGTCGCGGTGCGCGTCGAGAATGGCTTTGGACGCTTCACCCGTGGCCGTCCAGCCGAAGGCGTTGCAGCCGAGGGCCAGTGGATGCACGCGCAGCTCGGTTCCCGCAATCTGCCGGAGAACCGGGCTCGCACCGACCGTGGTCTCGGCCTGGTCGGTTTCGGCCAGCCGCGAACGGTCGACCGACATCGCATCGAGCGAAGACGAGACCACCTGTCGGGGCATTGCGTCCTCCTCCAGGGGTGCTCGCCGGACCATTCGTTTCTGCCGGGTTTTCTCTTGGTAAATTGCTCTTGGCCCGACCTTAGGCGAGGCCACCGACATTTCGCGGCGGCACGCTAAACCGTTACCAAAATGTACGTCCGTGGCGGCCAAATAGGAGGCAGTAGCTGTCGGCTGCCAGTTGACACGTTCTTGATTTGTTAGACTGGTAGTTGCGCGAAAACTGGGCTGCCTGTGCGGGTGCACATCCGCCCTGGGCCGCCTGCCATCGAATAGAAAATCGGTCGGTCGGCGAGGTATCCTGCCCGAATCAGCCGCAGGAAAGCAGCCATGACCACCGTCGCCGACGTGCCAAACCCCCAGGTTCCCCGCGAGGCTCTGCGTCGCCGCACCTTCGCCGTGATCTCCCACCCCGACGCCGGCAAGTCCACCCTGACCGAAGCCCTGCTGCTGCACGCCCGCGCGATCACCTCGGCCGGCGCCACGCACGGCAAGGCCGGTCGCAGCGGCACCGTCTCGGACTGGATGGAGATGGAGAAGGCCCGTGGTATTTCGGTGACGAGCGCCGCGATCCAGTTCGAATACCACGACGCCGTGATCAATCTGGTTGACACCCCCGGTCACGCCGACTTCTCCGAGGACACCTTTCGGGTGCTCTCCGCGGTGGATGCCGCGGTCATGCTCGTCGACGCCGCCAAGGGCCTCGAGCCCCAGACCATGAAGCTGTTCGCCGTCTGTAAACAGCGCGGGCTCCCGGTGATTACCGTCATCAATAAGTGGGACCGCCCTGGCGACACTCCCCTGGCCCTGATGGACGAGATCCAAACCCGCACCGGCCTGCTACCGACCCCGCTGAACTGGCCGGTCGGCGAAGCCGGCGACCTGCGCGGCGTACTCGATCGTCGTTCCGGTGATTTTCTGCGCTACACCCGCACCGCGGGCGGCGCGACCGTGGCCGAATCGGTGCGGTTGGATGCGGCCGACGCGGCGATCGAGGAAGGCCCGGCCTGGGCATCCGCTGTCGAAGAGTCGGAGCTGCTCGACGCGGAATCCCAAAATCACGACTCCGAACTGTTTCTCGACGGCCAGACCACACCCGTGCTGTTCTGCGCCGCAGTGGCGAACTTCGGGGTGCAGCAGTTGCTCGACACCCTGGTGGAATTCGCGCCACCCGCTGAAGCCCGCATCGATATCGACGGCAACCCGCGCAAGGTCACCTCGCCGTTCTCCGGGTTCGTCTTCAAGGTGCAGTCCGGCATGAACTCGGCGCACCGCGACCACGTGGCTTTCGTGCGCGTGTGCTCTGGCGAATTTCGCCGCGGCATGGTCGTCACCCATGCGGCGACCGGCCGGCCCTTTGCGACCAAGTACGCCCAACAGTTGTTCGGCAAGGAACGCACCGTGACCGACCAGGCCTGGCCTGGCGACATCGTCGGGCTCGTGAACGCGTCGGCGCTGCGGGTGGGCGACTCGATCTTCGAAGACGAACGCGTAGAGTTTCCGCCCCTGCCGTTGTTCTCCCCCGAACATTTTCGGGCGATTCGCCCGGTCGACAGCAGCAAGCACAAGCAGTTTCGTCGCGGTATCGACCAGCTCGACCATGAGGGCATCATCCAGGTGATGCGCTCCGAGGTGCGCGGCGAACAGGCACCCGTGCTCGGAGCTGTCGGGCCGATGCAGTTCGAGGTCGTCGAAGACCGCATGGTGCACGATTTTCACGCCGACATTCGCATGGAAGCACTCCCATACCAGGTGGCCCGCAAGACCGACAAAGAAAGCGCGCTCGTGCTCGCCGGCACCCGCCAGGTGGAAGTGTTCACCCGCTCCGACGGCACACTGCTCGCCCTGTTCAGCACACCGTGGCGCCTGCAGGCGATTATCAAGGAGAACCCGAAGCTCGTGCTGATCGACATCGCAAACGCCACGGCCGACGACTTCATGTAACTTCTTCGATGAACAAGAAAGGCCGCATCCTCATGGAGGATGCGGCCTTTCTTGTGTCTGTCGGTGCTGGTTACGCGTCGACGACCACGGAGGTGATGACCGGGCTGCGACGGTACTTGCGGTTCATCCAGCGGCTCACCGACTGCGTGAACAGGTCTTCGAGCTCGGCACCGTCGACGATCTTGATGCGGTTCGCGGCCTTCATGGCCTCATCGATGACCTTGGTCGCACCCTTAACCCACTCGTCATCGTGCACGAATCCGCGCGCCAGGAATTCGACGGGCTCGGAGAGCGTGCCGGTCTTGGCGTTGAGGATTCCGAGGATGGTGATGGTGCCGTCTTCGGCGAGCTTGCGACGGTCTTCCATCGCGGCAGTGGATGCGCCACCGACGGTCATCCCGTCGACGAAGATGTAGTCGGCGACGACCCGGCCGGTGACCTTGGCCTGGCCGTCGATGAGGTCCACGACGACGCCGTCTTCGACGACGATGACGTTGTCGGAAGGGACGCCGGTCGCGATAGCGAGATCGGCGTTGGCCGTCAGGTGACGCCATTCACCGTGGATCGGCATGACGTTGACCGGCTTGACGATGTTGTAGCAGTAGACGAGCTCGCCGGCACTGGCGTGGCCGGAAACGTGCACCTTGGCGTTGCCCTTGTGCACGACGTTGGCGCCCCAACGGATCAGGCCGTTGATGACGCGGTAGATGGAGTTCTCGTTGCCGGGGATCAGCGAGCTCGCGAGCAGCACGGTGTCGCCCTCGCCGATCTTGATGACGTGCTCGCGGTTCGCCATGCGCGAGAGGGCGGCCATCGGCTCGCCCTGCGAACCGGTGCAGATGAGAACGACCTTGTCGTCCTTCATGCGCTCGAGCGCCTTCATGTCGACGAGCAGACCCTTGGGAATGTTCAGGTAGCCGAGTTCACTCGCGATGCCCATGTTGCGCACCATGGAGCGGCCGACGAAGGCCACCTTGCGGTTGTGTTTGACGGCAGCGTCGATGACCTGCTGGATACGGTGCACGTGGCTTGCGAAGCTCGACACGATGATGCGGCGCGGGGAGGTGCGGAACACGGTGTCGATCGCCGGTCCGATGTCCTTCTCGGCGGTGGTGAAGCCGGGGACCTCGGCGTTGGTCGAGTCCGTCATGAACAGGTCGACGCCCTCTTCGGCCAGGCGTGCGAAGGCGCCGAGGTCGGTGAGGCGCTTGTCGAGCGGGAACTGGTCCATCTTGAAGTCACCGGTGGCGAGCACGAGGCCGGCTTCGGTGCGGATGGCGATGGCCAGGCCGTCGGGGATGGAGTGGTTGACGGCGATGAATTCGAGGTCGAACTGGCCAATGGTGCGACGCTCGCCCTCCTTCACTTCGATGAAGTTCTGGCTGAGGCGGTGCTCCTGCAGCTTGGCGGCGAGGAAGGCCAGGGTGAGCTTGGAGCCGACGACGGGAATGTCGCCGCGTTCCTTGAGCAGGTAGGGGACGGCTCCGATGTGGTCTTCGTGCCCGTGGGTGAGCACGATGGCCTCGATGTCCTGCAGGCGGTCCCGGATGGCCGTGAAGTCGGGCAGGATCACGTTGATGCCGGGCTGGTTGTCTTCGGGGAAGAGAACGCCGCAGTCGATGATGAGCAGCTTTCCCTTGTGTTCGAAGACGGTCATGTTGCGGCCGATCTCGCCGAGACCTCCGAGCGGGATGATGCGCATGCCGCGAGCCGGCAGTGCCGGCGGAGTGCTCAGGTCGAGGTAGTGGTTATTCATGAATCTCATTTCGTTGTCTGCGGTACTGCATGTCCAGGTGTGTGGGGACCGAGCTCGGGCATACGGAAAGCCGGCGTTGAGGGGCTTTTGCGCGTACGCGTACCTCGTGTCGTGTCGGGCGGGCAAGCAAAATACCGGCCAGGCACGTCTGTAGTCTACCGGCGCGTCGACGATCAGCATTTCGATGCCACCGGGCCGTTGTCGAATACGACAAAAAAGGGACTCCGCTTGGCGGAGTCCCTTTTTTCGATTTCGGCAGTAGCCGAACCGAGGCGCGTTACGCTGCCGCGGCCAAGTGCCTGCTGCCGGCCATCTCGGGCTGTACAGCGCGGACCGGCACGGTCACGGTGCGGTGCGATACGTACTCGCCGGCGTCACGGTGCTGCGCGGTTCCGCTGACGTACCCGCTGCCCGTGACCACTCGACTAATGCTCTGAGAAATGTATTCGTTGGGACGGATGGTGCTTTCGCTGGTGTGCGAGACGTAAGAATTCATGATGCTCCTGGTGCGATCTACTGACGGATGCCGACTGGGATCCAGAGCAATGACTAGTCACAGATCACTCCAATTCGTTCTGGGGAACTGGTTCGAGTGAAGCTGGGGTGTTGGCCCGTTCGGCGGGAAGTATGCGCTGCGCCGCGCGAGCTGAGAAGTCCGGGTCCGCTAATGGACCGCCATGACTTCTAAGGTGATATAAGACTACGTGACCGTGTCACCCGTTGGGGGAAACGCACGATCTACACAGGGACTGTGCAGGCAGCTTGGATTCAGCATCGATACTGTTTTCGAATGACTTCTTCTGCGCTGTACGACATCCCCCTCACCCTCATCGATGGAACGGATACCACCTTCGGCGCCTTTGAAGGTAAAACGGTTCTTGTCGTCAACGTCGCATCAAAGTGTGGCTTCACCCCGCAGTACGCCGGTTTGGAAGCCCTCTATCAGCGCTACGCGGACGACGGGCTGGTCGTGCTGGGATTACCGAGCAATCAGTTCATGGGCCAGGAACCCGGCACTGAAACAGACATTGCCCAGTTCTGCGGCATGACCTACGGGGTGACCTTTCCGATGACGGCCAAGGTTGATGTGCGGGGCAAGCAGCAGCATCCGCTCTATGCGGAGCTGACAAAATTTAAGCGGGGCCTGCTGCCCGGACTGATCAAGTGGAACTTCGAGAAGTTTCTGGTGACACCGACCGGCGAGATCGTGGACCGCTTCGCCTCCGCAGTGGAGCCGGAGTCGACCGAAATCGTCGGCGCCATCGAAAAGGTGCTGGCAGCCAAGGCCGCCTGACCTCACATTTTTTTGGACGGGGCCCTGGCCCCGTCCCCGGGCCCAGTTTGTAAACTGGGCCCACGTTCATAGCATGGGCCCAGAGAATTTCAGCGTGCGGCCCGGCGCAGCACGGCCTCGGCGTGGCGCAGCACAGGGCCGTCGATCATGCGACCTTCATGCTGGAAGACACCCCGGGCACTCGCGGCGGCCTCGAGCAGTCCGAGGGCATAGTCCACTTCGGCGGCGGTCGGCTGGTAGGCGGCGCGAATGACCTCAACCTGGCTGGGGTGGATGCAGGCGGTGGCGGTAAAGCCGCTCGCGACGGCATCCGCTGCCTCGTTTTTGAGGCCGGCCGTGTCGGTGATATCGAGATGTACGGCGTCGATCGCGGCCTTGTCGTGGGCCCGAGCGGCCAACAACACCTGGGAGCGGGCGTAGCGGGCGACGTCACGGTAGTTTCCATCGGCGAACCGGCTAGAGGTACCACCGAGCGAGGCGACGAGATCTTCGGCCCCCCACATGAGCGCGACAACGTTACGTGCGGCGGCGATTTCCGTCGCTGAGACGACGCCGGCTGCGGTTTCGCACAGGGCGATCACGCGGTAGTCCGCCAGGCGTCCGACTTGGCCGGCGCTGACAGTTTTAGCGAGCATGACGTCGCGGTACTCTGTGCGCTCAAGCGCGGCCAGGTCGAGTGCGAAATCGGTCGTGTCAGCCGAATTGATGCGCACGATCGTGCGCGCTGCCTCAAGCGGATGCTCGATCAGCGCGCGCCGCGCAGCGGCCCGGGCCTCGGGCGCGACGGCGTCCTCCAGATCGAGGATGACGGCGTCTGCACGCTCGGCCGCCTTCGAATAGCGCTCGGGCCGGTCGGCCGGGCAGAACAGCAGAGCCGGGCCAAGCGTGAACGGTGCCGGGGTGAAGGGACTGAGCCCGGCAGGACTGTCGTCGAACGGATCGGGGCCGGCCGGGTCAAAGTCCGAGTCGAACGCTTCCCCACCGAACGGGTCGCCGTCGAACGGGCCGCTCATTGCGCGGCATCCCTGCACCAGACCAGCACGGTGCGCACGGCCGTACCCACCACAACGCCGTCCTGGTTGCGTCCCCTGTGCTCGAGCGTGATGATGCCCTGACCCGGGCGGCTCTTCGACAGGCGTTTGTCGGTGACGATGCTCTCCGAGTACAGGGTGTCACCGTGGTGCAGCGGATGCGGAAACGTTACGTCCGAAAATCCCAGGTTCGCCACGATCGTTCCCTGGGTCAATTGCGCGACCGAGCTGCCGACCATGGTCGAGAGGGTGAACATGGAATTCACCAGGCGTTCGCCGAACGGCTGCGTGGCCGACCAGGCCGCGTCGAGATGCAACGCCTGCGTGTTCATGGTCATCGTCGTGAACAGCACGTTGTCGGATTCGGTCACGGTGCGACCGGGGCGGTGCTGATAGAGCGCATCGAGATCAAACTCCTCGAAGTAGAGGCCGCGCTGCTGCACCGGGTGGCGTTCCGGGGTACCGGGGTCGGTCATCCGCTTCTCCTCAATCACTGTCAGCTGGCGAATCCCAGGGCCCGTGAGATGACCATGAGCTGCACCTCGGTTGTGCCCTCGCCAAGCTCGAGCACCTTGGAATCACGATAGTGCCGCGCGACCGGATTCTCGTTCATGAAGCCGTATCCGCCGAAAATCTGCGTGGCGTCGCGGGCATTGTCCATAGCTGCTTCACTGCCGACCATCTTGGCGATCGAGGCCTCCATCTTGAAGGATTTACCGTTGATCATTTTCAGCGCAGCGTCGTAGTAGGCGAGGCGCGCGGTGTGAACGCGCGCCTGCATCCGTGCAATTTTGAACGCGATGTGCTGATTGGAGCCGATCGAACGGCCGAAGACATTGCGGCTGTTCGCATAGCGGATCGACTCTTCGAGGCAGCCCTGCGCTGCGCCGGTGCACAGCGCGGCAAAGGCGACGCGGCCCTCGTCGAGGGTCTGCACGAAGTTGGCGAAGCCGCGGCCGCGTTCGCCGAGCAGATTGGCCTCCGGCACGCGCACGTTGTCGAACACGAGCGGATGGGTGTCTGAGGTGTGCCAGCCGACCTTGTCGTACGGCGGGAGTGCAGTGAAACCGGGGGTCGGTGTCGGAACCAGAATGGCGGTGAGTTCCTTCTTGATCGAACCGTCGGCGCGAGAGGACTCCCCCGTGACCGCGGTCACCGTCACGAGGCGGGTAATGTCCGACCCGGAGTTGGTGATGAACTGCTTCGTGCCGTTGATCACCCATTCGCCGCCCGTGAGCTCTGCGGTGGTCTTGGTGCCCGCGGCGTCTGAGCCGGCATCCGCTTCGGTGAGGCCGAACGCGGCGAGCGCCGAGCCACTCGCGAGCCGAGGTACCCACTCCTGCTTCTGCGCCTCCGTGCCGCTGCGGAACACCGGCATGATGCCGAGGCCGACTCCGGCTTCGAGTGTGACGGCGATGCTCTGGTCGGCGCGGGCGAGCTGCTCCACGGCGAGGCAGAGCGCGAAGTAGTCCTTGCCCTGGCCGCCGTACTCCACGGGGAACGGCAGTCCGAACAAGCCCATCTCCCCCATCTGGGCGATGATGCCGTATGGCAGGCGGCGCAGGGTGTCGTACTCATAGGCGGCCGGGGCGACAACGGTGTCGGCGAAGTCGCGAACCGTGTCGCTGAGGGCTTGGTATTCGGGGGTGAGTTCGTAGGTCATTCTGAGTCTTCCTTGTCTGCGATGGTTTCGGGGGTGCTGATCGTCGCAACGATCTGGTCTAGTGCCACGAGGTCGCCGGTCTTGAGGTTCACCGTGACCCGGCCGGCCGTTGCGGCCACGAGTTTGTGCTCCATCTTCATGGCCTCGACCACGAGGATGGTTTGGCCCGCCGTGACCACGTCGCCGGTGGCGGCGTGCACCGCGATGACGGTGCCGGGCATGGGCGAGCGCACGTCTGGGCTGACCGCCCCTGGCTCGCGGCCTCTGCCCGCGAGGTGTTCCGCGAGCTGCTCGGCCCGTGATCGGTGTCGCAGGTCAAACGAGAAGCCGTCGGAGCCGATATACACCCGCGCTCCGGACTGCTCGACGGCGAACACCCGGGTTTCGCCGTCGTAATCGACGCGAAACGCGCCTTGGCGACCGGCGATCGGCGTGAGGCCGGCTGGTACGGCCGGGCGCTCACCGATTGAAACGGATGCCGCCCCCGGCTCCCCGACAACCCGCACCTCCACGGATTCGGTCGCGCTCACCCCCAGCGAATACAGCACCGGACGCGGCGAACCCACCCGCCACCCGCTCGGCCGCGTCCACACACCGTTCGCGCCGGTCAGATCGGACCCAGCAAGCGCGCGCCCGTGTAGGAACAGCGCCGCAGCGGCGAGGACGTGTCCGTCTGCTCCGCGAAAGGTGAGGTTGGGAAGCTTGCGTTCGATCAATCCGGTGTCGAGGCGGCCGGCGCGCACGTCGGCATCCGCTAGCAGCAGCCGAAGGTATTCGGTGTTGGTGTGCACTCCGAGCACGACGGTGTCGGCGAGCGCCCGGTCGAGACGGGTCAAGGCCTCAAGCCGGGTAGGGGCCCAGGCGATCACCTTGGCGAGCATCGGATCGTAGTGCGAGGCGATCGTGAGGCCCGAGGTCAGCGAGCTGTCAACCCGCACCCCCTCGCCCGTGGCCTCGTGCAGCTGCAGCACGGTGCCGGTGGTCGGCAAGAAGCCGCGCTCGGGGTTCTCCGCATAGAGCCGCGCCTCGATCGCATGCCCCGTGAGGCATATATCAGACTGGGTGACCGTGAGCGGCTCTCCCGCCGCAATGCGCAACTGCCAGTCCACCAGATCGAGGCCGGTAACCAGCTCGGTGACCGGGTGTTCAACCTGCAGGCGGGTGTTCATCTCCATGAAGAAGAATTCGTCGGGAGCGGCTGCGGAGACTAAAAATTCCACGGTTCCAGCGCCGCTGTAGCCCACGCTGCGAGCCGCAGCGCAAGCCGCCTCGCCGATGCGCGCGCGAGTCGCCGCGTCGAGAAGGGGGGAGGGCGCCTCCTCGATCACCTTCTGGTGCCGACGCTGCAGCGAGCACTCGCGCTCGCCGAGGTGTATGACAGCGCCGTGATTGTCGGCGAGCACCTGCACCTCAATGTGCCGCGGGGTGGCAACGAGCCGTTCGAGCAGCAGGGTGTCGTCGCCGAAGGCGCTCTGCGCCACGCGCCGTGCGGTCTCGAGGGTGGAGGGCAGGTCTTCAGAGCGTTCCACCACGTGCATGCCCTTGCCGCCGCCACCGGCCGAGGGCTTGATCAGCATCGGGTACCCCACGTCGACGGCTGCCGCGATGAGCTCCTCGTTGCTGAGGCCCGGCTGAGCCACCCCGGGGATAATCGGCACGCCGTAACCGGCCACGTGGTTCTTCGAGCGGATCTTGTCGCCCATCGTGTTCAGCGCGTGCACGCTTGGCCCGATGAACACGATTCCGGCGTCGGCGCAGGCCTGCGCGAAGGCCTGATTCTCGCTGAGAAATCCGTAGCCGGGGTGAATCGCCTGGGCACCGGTTCGGGCAGCAGCGGCCAGAACGGCCTGAACGTTCAGGTAGCTGTCGGCCGGCGCGGCGCCGCCGAGGCGCACCGCGGCATCCGCTAGCGACACGTGCCGAGCGTCGCGGTCTGCGTCGCTGTACACGGCGATAGAGCGGATGCCCCGCTCGCGCAGCGTGCGGATGATACGGCAGGCGATTTCGCCGCGATTGGCGACCAGAACGGTGTCAAATGTCATGGAAATCGTCTCACTCACATTCGGAAGAGGCCGAAGGCGGACTCGCCGAGCGGCGCGGAGGCACATAGGGCGAGGGCGAGACCGAGAATTGTGCGGGTGTCGGCGGGGTCGATGACACCGTCGTCCCACAGCCGGGCGGTCGAATAGTAGGGGCTGCCCTGCTGCTCGTACTTTTCGAGGATCGGGTCCTTGAAGGCGGTCTCGGCCTCGGCCGACCAGGTGTCTCCGCCGCCCTCGATCTGCTCGCGCTTGACGGTGGCGAGCACGGAGGACGCCTGCGGGCCGCCCATCACGGAGATGCGGCTGCCCGGCCACATCCAGAGGAAGCGGGGTGAGTAGGCGCGGCCGCACATGGAGTAGTTGCCGGCGCCGAAGGAGCCGCCGATCACGACGGTGAGCTTGGGCACGCGGGCGGTGGCGACCGCGGTGACCATCTTGGCACCGTGCTTGGCGATGCCGCCAGCCTCAGCTGCCTGGCCCACCATGAAACCGGAGATGTTCTGCAGAAAGACGAGCGGAATTGCGCGCTGGTCACAGAGCTCGATGAAGTGGGCGCCTTTCTGCGCAGATTCGGCGAACAGGATGCCGTTGTTGGCGACGATTCCCACCGGGTGGCCGTGGATGTGCGCGAACCCGGTCACGAGCGTGGTGGCGTATTCGCGCTTGAATTCGTGGAATTCGCTGCCGTCGACGATGCGCGCGATCACCTCGTGCACGTCGTACTGGCCCTGCACGTCGACGGGGACGGCTCCGTAGAGTTCGCCCTCGTCGGCGACCGGGGGGACAGACGGGATCACACTCCACGCCGGGGCCTGGGCACGAGGAAGGGTCGAGACGATGTCGCGCACGATCTGAAGGGCGTGCTCATCGTTTTCGGCGAGGTGGTCGGTGACGCCGGAGACGCGGGCGTGCAGGTCACCGCCGCCGAGTTCCTCGGCGGTGACGATTTCGCCGATCGCGGCCTTCACGAGGGGCGGTCCGCCGAGGAAAATGGTGCCCTGGCCGCGGACGATCACGGTCTCATCGCTCATGGCGGGAACGTAGGCGCCGCCGGCGGTGCACGATCCCATCACCGAGGCGATCTGCGGGATCTTGGCCGCGGACATCCGTGCCTGGTTGTAAAAGATGCGGCCGAAGTGGTCGCGGTCGGGAAAGACTTCGTCCTGCAGGGGCAGGAAGGCTCCCCCGGAGTCGACGAGGTACACGCAGGGGAGGCGGTTCTCGAGGGCGATCTCCTGGGCTCGCAAGTGCTTTTTCACCGTCATCGGGTAATAGGTACCGCCTTTGACGGTGGCGTCGTTGGAGATCACGAGCACATAGCGGCCGTGCACGAGGCCGATGCCGGCGATGACGCCCGCTCCCGGACTGTCGTCATTGTAGAGACCGGTCGCGGCCAGCGGCGCGATCTCGAGAAACGGGCTGCCGTCGTCGAGCAATCGGTCGATGCGCTCGCGGGGCAGCAGCTTGCCACGGGCGAGGTGGCGCTGCCGGGACTTCTCCGGCCCGCCGAGCGCGGCCGTAGCAAGGCGCTGCTTCAGGTCGGCGACGAGCTGTCGCTGGGCAGCGTCATTGCTACGGAACGTCTGAGCAGAGGAGTCGAGCCGACTCGCGAGTGTCTCCATCGACATCTTCCCTTTGGCGATGCCGGGCGACCCGGTATCGAGTACAGTTAGTGTTCACTAACTGAAGTTCAGGTTAGTCAGGATTAACTGAAATGTCCAGTGGAGGCTCACATGAGCGCGCCGATCGAGACCACGTCACGGAGTCGAGCCAAGGCTGAACGACGCGCGGCCCTGCTTAGCGCCGCAGGTACGCTCTTTGCCCAGTCCGGATTCAACAAAGTCTCGATCGAAGACCTTGGCGCGGCCGTTGGGGTGAGCGGGCCGGCGGTCTACCGCCACTTCAACGGCAAACAGGCCGTGCTCGCCGCGCTGCTCATCGATGTGAGCGAGGATCTGGTCGCTGGCGGTGATGCTGTTGTTTCAGCTACAACGGATGCCGCGGGCGCCCTGCAGGGTCTCGTGCGCTTTCACGTGCAGTTCGCGCTCTCCAATCCCGACGTGATCCGGGTGCAGGACCGTGACCTGGACAGCCTCGCGGAGGCTGCCCGCCATCGGGTGCGCCTGCTGCAGCGCGAGTATGTGGAACTATGGGTGCACGTGCTCAAGCGAGTGCACCCCGAGGTCGACCTGGCACTGCTCCGCATTCGGGCCCACGCCACCTTCGGGTTGCTCAACTCAACGCCGCACAGCGCTCGTGCGTCCTCGAAGGCCGCCGTGCGCGCCCTGCTCGAGGAGATGGCCCTCGCCGCTCTCGGCCTGCCTGGCGCGTAACGGCCCGCACGAACCGGTCAGAACGCGGCGGTGCAGACGCACAGCTCGTTGCCCTCGACGTCGGCGAGCACCCACCAGTCGGGGGCGTGCTCGTCGCTCAGCAGCATACCGCCGACTGCGAGAACGGCCGCGACCCGGTCTTCGGCGTCATCGCTCGGGACGTAGACGTCCATATGAATACGGTTACGGTCGGTGCGGGCGATCTCCATGTGCTGGAACCACACCTTGGGGGCGAGGCCGCGCGGGTCGACCAGTTCCACTCCGTCGGCGCCGGTGACCTCGGTGTAGCCGAGGCCGACCTGCCAGAACGGGCGCACGGCATCCGCGTCGGTGCAGTCGATCGCGATGTCGTAGCGGGTCGGGCGCGTCGGATGCGCGTTGGCACCTAGGGTGTCGGCGATCTGCTGTACCCGGGCCGCGAGCTCGAGATCGCGCGCGGTGACTCCCCCGGCATCGTGCGTTGTCAGCACGAGCGACACCGAGCCGTAGCCGAGGCGCACGTCGGGATGATGGTTCAGCGCCTCGGCGGCCTCACCGACCCGATTGACCAGTTCGAGGGCGGATAGGAAGTCTGTGGTGCCAAACGTGGCGTGCAGGCATCCGTCGAGATGCACGAAAGCGGTGCCCGCCAGCTGTTTCTTCGTCGCAAAGGGGGCGAGGAGTGCGCCTTGAGGGTTCATGCCTCCACTCTGCTACGCCTCCGCACCCCGGTCAATCGCTTATCTGGTGCACACCTCCTGCAATCTGCAGAGCCGAATTCTGGCTGCTTCGGAATTCCGCGGAACTTTTCGGTCGGTCGTATGAATTGCAGGAGTTATGCGCAAGAGAGGGGCCCGGACGACTGGTACTGGCCTGGTGGCAGACCCGTGGTCTTGGGGAGGGTGGAAGGAGCTAGACCATGGTCAGCACGCGCGCCGGGTCGGCGAGGATCGTGCCGATGTCGGCGAGAAAGCGGGAACCCTGCTCGCCGTCGACCAGTCGGTGGTCGAACGACAGGCTGAGCGTGAGCACCTTGCGCAACGCGACCTCGCCGCGATACTCCCACGGCCGAGAGCGGATGGCGCCCATCGCGAGAATCGCCGCCTCCCCGGGATTCAAAATAGGCGTGCCAGCGTCGATGCCGAACACTCCGATATTGGTGATCGTGATGGTGCCACCGGACAGAGCCGCCGGAGTCGTCGTGCCGGCCCGGGCTGCCGTCGTGAGCTCGGCGAGCGCCGCAGCGAGGCCGCGCAGGTCGAGCCGTTCAGCGTCGCCGATGTTCGGCACGAGCAGTCCGCGCGGTGTTGCGGCAGCGACACCGAGGTTCACGTAGTGGTACTGCACGATCTCACCGGCCGGCTCATCCCACCGGGTGTTCAGCGACGGCGTGCGGGCCACGGCCAGGCAGAGCGCCTTAGCTACCACTGCCAGAATGCCGATCCCCGCATCGGCGAACTGCCGGTCGGCGCGCAGGGAATCGAGCAGCTCGACGGTCGGGGTGACGTCGATGGTGAGAAACTCGGTTACGTGTGGCGCGGTGAACGCGCTCTGCACCATGGCGGCCGCCGTGAGTTTGCGCAGGCTCTTGATCGGTGAGCGGGACTCGCGCACGTCGTCGCCGAGGCTCGTGGCCGGCTGGGCAGCCGTCGCCCCGGGCTCGGCCCCGTGCAGGTCGGGGGCCGGCAACGACTCGGTAATACGGGCGCGAACGTCATCCCGCGTGATCAGGCCGTCCTTTCCGGTTCCAGTGACCATATTGAGGTCAATTCCGAGGTCACGGGCCAGGGCGCGCACCGGCGGCGTCGAGCGAGGTCTCTCCCGAGCGGGTGCCGCGACGGGCGGTTCGACGGATGCTGGGGCGGGTGCTGCAGCGGGTGGCGCCACGGATGCCGCGGCGGGCGGTTCGACGGATGCGGCGGGCACCGACGCATCCCCGGCGCCCGTTCGGGTACGACGCTGGGGGTGTCCGCCGCGCTCGACGGCGGGGCCATAGCCGACCAGATTGGCCTCACGCTGCTCGACCGGAGCCGGAGCCACAGCATCCGTTTTCAGCGTCGAATCTGTGGGCTCATCGGCCCCGCCGATGTCGAAGGAGACGATCGGTTCGCCGACATGCACGACCACCCCGGCCGGCTGGTGCAACACGCGCACGACTCCGGCAAACGGGCTTGGCAGTTCGACGACAGCTTTGGCCGTTTCCACGTCGGCGATGTGCTGGTTGAGCGTGACCGCATCGCCCGGCGCGACGAGCCAGGCCACAATCTCGCTCTCGGTGAGACCCTCACCGAGATCGGGCAGCTTGAATACCTTGATCATCGGCGCCCCATAACCCGGTCGACACCGTCGAGAATGCGGTCAAGATCGGGCAGGTGGTGGCTTTCCAACTTGGCTGGCGGGTACGGCACGTCGAAGCCGGTGACCCGCACCGGCGCGGATTCCAGAAAGCTGAAGCAGCGTTCGGTGATGGTCGCGATGATTTCCCCGCCGAGACCGCCCGACTGCGCCGCCTCGTGGGTCACAACGAGCCGCCCGGTCTTCCGAACGGATGCCTCCACGACCGCATAATCCACCGGTGACAGCGACCGCAGGTCGATGACCTCGATCGAGATGCCCTCGTCGTCGGCGGCGAGCGCCGCGTCCCGCGCGGTCGTCACGAGCGCTCCATAGGCGAGGAGTGTGACATCCGTTCCGGGGCGCACGATGACGGCCTGCTCCATCGGGAGCCCGAGCTCTGGCACGACCTCGCCTTTCACGTGGTAGCGGCGCTTGGGCTCGAAGTAGAGCACCGGGTCGTCGCTCGCGATGGCCTGCCGAATAAGACTGTAGGCATCCTGGGCGTTGGAGACGGCGATCACTCGAAGGCCGGAGGTGTGGGTGAAGTAGGCCTCTGGCGATTCGGAGTGGTGTTCGGCCGCTCCGATTCCGCCGCCGAACGGCACCCGGATGGTGATCGGCATGCGCACGGCGCCCTGGGTACGGTAGTGGAACTTGGCGACCTGGCTGACGATCTGGTCGAAGCCGGGAAAGATGAAGCCGTCGAACTGAATCTCGCAGACCGGGCGATAACCGCGATAGGCCAGGCCGACGGCGGTGCCGATGATCGCGGATTCGGCGAGCGGGGTGTCGATGACCCGGCGAGCCCCGAACTGGGCGAGCAGGTCGCTCGTCACCCGAAAGACTCCGCCGAGGGCTCCGATATCCTCGCCGAGCAGCACCACCTTGGGGTCGTCGAGCATGGCCTGCCGCAGACCCTCGTTGATGGCTTTGCCCATGGTGAGGGTTTTGGTCTCGCTCAGCGGGGTTGGTTGCGGCGCGTTGAGGCCGGGAACCGTTGACACGGTTGCCGGGGTCATCAGTGGGGTCATGGTCATCACGCCTTTCCGTTCTGTTCGGCAATATCGTGTTCCGCACTAAAACTTGTGAGGTACCCGGCGTAGTCGGCGCGCTGGCGCTCGAGGGTGGCGTTGGGGGTGGTGTAGACGTGGTCGAACACGCTCAGCGGTTCGGGGTCGGGCATGCCGATGCAGCCAGCGCGTAGTTCGGCGGCTGCGGCATCGGCCAGCGCCGCAGTGGCCGCCTCCACCTCGGGTGTGATTTCACCGAGGCTGGTCAGCAGCCGGTGCAGACGCAACAGGGGGTCGCGCGTCTTCCACTCGGCCAGTTCCGCCGGGTCTCGGTAGCGGGTGGGGTCATCCGCTGTGGTGTGCGGTCCCATACGGTAGGTGACCGCTTCGATGAAGGTTGGGCCGCCGCCGGTGCGAGCCCGGTCGAGGGCCATGCGGGTCGCGGCCGTGACCGCGATCACGTCGTTTCCGTCGATGCGCAGGCTGGGGATGCCGAAGCCCGGCGCGCGATCGGCGATGTTGCGGTGTGCCTGCACCCCGACCGGCTCGGAAATGGCCCACTGGTTGTTTTGGCAGAAGAAGACCACCGGGGCCTGGAAGCTCGCCGCGAAGACCATGGCCTCGTTCACGTCGCCCTCGCTCGTGGCACCGTCACCGAAGTAGGTGATGGCGACGGAGTCGACATCGTCGCGCTGGGCACCGAGCGCCCAACCGGTGGCGTGCAGGGTTTGCGCGCCAATAATGATGGCCGGGGTGGCCATATTGACCGTGTACGGGTCCCAGCCCGACAGAGCGTTGCCGCGCCAGACCTTGACAATGTCGGTGACATTCACGCCACGGCAGTACGCGACGGCGTTCTCGCGGTAGCTCGGAAAGATGAAGTCGTCACTGCGCAGGGCCCGGGCCGAGCCGATCTGGGCGGCTTCCTGGCCGAGCAGCGGCGGCCACAGACCGAGTTCACCCTGGCGCTGCAGGGCTGTCGCCTCGGTGTCGATGCGACGCACCACGACCATATCTCTGTAGAGCGCCAGGAGGGCCGCGCCGTCGAGATCTTCAACCCACGAGTCGAAATCGCCGCGGGGTATTCGCTCGCCGTCAATCGAGAGAAGCTGCACGAGCTGAGGGGAAAAATCAATCATGGGGAGCTCCGAGCGTCATTGCTAAAGTTGTCGTGAGCCTATGTCGACCCGACAGGGAGCACAACCACTGTCAAAAAAAGTGAGCAGAGTGCCCTATTCAGGCTCGCCAGAGCGTGTTAATATTTTGCACTATGTACAGCCTTGACAAGACCGACACAAAGCTCCTCCAAGCACTCTCCGACGACCCGCGCAGTACTTTCGTTGCGCTCGCCGACACGCTGGGACTTTCTCGCAATACCGTGCAGGCGCGCATGAAGCGATTGGAAGACTCTGGTGCCTTTCTCGGCTTCGATCGGCGCATCAATCCAGCCACCCTCGGCTACCCGCTGACCGCGTTCATCGAGGTGCACGTGCAGCAGAAGCGGCTCGCCCAGATCGTGATCGACCTGGCCCTGATCCCGGAAATCGTGCAGGCGCACGGCATGAGCGGTCAGGCCGACTTACTCGTGCGGGTGGTCTGCACGGATGCCGCCGATCTGTTTCGCATTGACGGTACGATTCTCGCCTGCGACGGCGTGGAGCGCACTGAGACATCGCTCGCGATGGGCGAAGTCATCCCCTATCGCCTCACACCGCTGCTCGACCGCCGCGGGTAAGCGGTCCCCGCCCGCCACGATCTATTTGCTAAATTCTCCATATAGTTATATAAAGAAGTAATGAAGTTAACTGCGCTGGTAGACTTGTGCTCAACCAGACGCACCGCAGAATCCGTCGCCTGCCCAACACCTTCGACTTTCGCGTTCCCCAGAGAAGGCACCAGTGTCGTGAACATGCATGCACACCGGGGACTTGTATGAGTTTCCTGCGATTGGCCACCCTCATTCGGCACGGCTCCCGCATTGCCGAACCGGCGCCGCCTGCCCCGCCGCTGTTTGCAGGGGCTGAGGCGTTTGGTGGCAGCGTGCAGGTGCGGTTCATCAATGCCGGTGGCTGCAACGATTGCGCGCTCGAGGTGGCCGCCGCATTCGGTCCCGTCTACGACGTGGAACGCTATGGCGTGCGCCTGGTTCCCTCGCCGCGGCACGCCGACGTGCTGCTCATCGTCGGCAGCGTGACCCGCAATATGGCCCAGCCGATGCTGCGCACCATCGAGGCCACTCCCACTCCCCGGTTCGTGATCGCGGTCGGTGATTGCGCCCTGCACGGCGGCGCCTTCCGCGAGGGCTACGGCATCATCGGGCCTGTTTCCGATTTTGTGCACGTGGATATCGAGGTGCCGGGCAGCCCGCCAGAGCCGACCGATATTGTGCGGGCCTTGCGCCGGATGACCGGCCGATGACCGGCATTGAAGCAGGATTGCTCCTGCAACTCGGCCTCGGCGCACTGGCCGTGGTGACCGCCCTGACGGCAGCACCGTCTCTGCGGTCGCGGGCGGTCGGCATCCTCTGCACCCTGATTGCGGTGACCGGCTTTCTGACCGGTCTCGGGGCCATGCTCGGCGCCACCGGTGGACTGCGCATTTCCATGGCCCTGCCGATGGACCCGCTCGTACTGGCCCCCGACCGCCTCGGCGGCCTGTTCATGCTGATCGTCTCGGGTGTGGGCATTCTCGTGTCGCTCTACTCGATGAGTTCCACCCGCGGACCCGACGCGAGCCGCACCGCCTGGGTCGCCATGCCGATGTTCCTCGTTGGCATGCAGCTGGTGCCGGCCGCGACGGATTCGGTTTCATTTCTGCTGGCCTGGGAAGTCATGACCCTCGGCTCGACCATGCTGCTGCTGGCTGACCATGCCAGCCGCGCGACGGTCGCCTCGGCGGGAATCTGGTACTCAGCGATGTCGCAGCTGAGCTTCTTCTTCATCCTCGCTGGCTTCGCCGTGCTCGCCGCCGCGTCGGGCGGTACGAGCTTCAGCAACCTGCAGGCGATCGAACCCGGGCCCGCGAACGTAGCGTTCGTGCTGCTTTTGCTCGGTTTCGGCGGCAAGGCCGAACTCGTGCCGCTGCACGTTTGGGTGCCCCGAGTGCTCCCCGAAGCTCCCAGCCACGTCTCGGCCGCGATGAGCGGCGCCATGGTCAAGATCGGCGTCTACGGCGGCCTGCTGGTGTGCGTTCGGCTGCTGCCAGACGGCCCCGCCTGGTGGGGCATCGCGATCATGGGGGTGGGCGGTGCATCCGCCCTCTACGGCATTCTGCAGGCTTCCGTGTCCAGCGATCTCAAGGTACTGCTGGCCTACTCGACGACCGAAAACATGGGCCTGGTCTTTCTCGGACTCGGCGCGAGCATGCTGCTGCGCGGTTACGACGCGCAAGCGGCAGCGGATGCCGCGCTCGTGGCCGCCCTGCTCCTCGCCGTCAGCCACGCGGCGTTCAAATCGACGCTGTTCCTCGGCGCCGGGGCCATCATCCACGCCACCGGGGAACGCAACCTCGACCGGCTCGGCGGGCTCGGCGCCCGCATGCCCGTCACGGCCGCGGCGTTCGGCATCGCCAGCCTCGGCGCCGCCGCGATCCCAATCACGAGCGGTTTCGTCGCCGAGTGGATGCTGCTGCAATCACTCATTCACGGCGGTCGCCTCGACGGGGCGGTCGTCTCGGTCGCGGCATCCGTTGCCATGCCCCTCGCTGTCGCTGTCGTCGCCCTCACCGCCGGCCTGGCCCTGCTCACCTTCGTCAAGGCCTACGGCATCGCATTTCTGGCCCGACCGCGCAGTATCGAAGCAGCGGATGCCCGTGAGGTGCCGCCGCTCATGCAACTCTCGCTCGCCCTCGGCGCCCTCTTCGTGCTCGCCCTCGGGCTACTCCCCGGACCGATTGCCGCGCTCGTCGCGCACACCGTCAGCTCAAACCCGGGCGCCGCCGTGCAGTCCGTCGGCCTCGGCGGCGTCTCGCTGCCGGGTATCGGAGCGGTGCTCGACCCGATCATGCTCGTTGTGCTGTCGGCGCTGGTCGCCATCCCGGTGATCGTCTCGATCATCGTGTCGGCCCGTCGGTATCCACATCGCACGGTCGACCTGCCCTGGGGCGGCGGCGGCTCCCGGGCGAGGCCGCGTATGCAGTACACCGCGACCTCCTACGCCGAGCCACTCGTGCGAGTCTTCGACGACGTGCTCAAACCGTCGCGCGACGTGCAGGTCACCCACGTGGCCGAGTCCCGATATCTGGTGGAACGGGTGCGAGTGGAACAGCGCGTCTCTGACGTCTTCGAAACCCGGCTGTATCGACCGGTGCTCAACCTGGTCCAGCGCTACGGAATCGTCGTGCGCCACGTCGCCAACGGCAGCATCCACCGCTACCTGTCCTATTCTTTCGTTGCTCTTCTCATCGTGCTGATTGTGGTCTCGCTATGAACGCCATCATCATCGCCGTAGTGCAGGTCGTGCTGTTCGTCTTCCTCGCCCCGGTATTGATCGGGGTAATCCGACAGGTGCGGGCCACGATCGAAGGCCGAGCCGGAGTCGGAATCTGGCAGCCATGGCGCGACGTGCGCAAGTTGCTGGCAAAAAACCCGGTGCGAGCCACCGACAGCAGCTGGATGCTGAGGGCAGGCCCGGTCGCCCTGGTCGTGTCCAGCCTGCTGCTGTGCGTGCTGCTCCCGTTGGTGGGCACCATTCCCTTGGCTCTAGTTCCCAGCGACCTGTTCGTCATCGTCTCCGTCATGCTGATCGGCGTCGTGGCCCTCGCGCTCGTCGGCCTGGACGGCGGAACCGCCTTCGGCGGCATGGGCTCCAGCCGGCACATGACCGTCGCGGCGCTTGTTGAACCAACCCTGCTGCTCTCGATTTACGCATTTTCGATCCCGGCCGGAACCAGCACCCTGTCGGTCATCGTTGAAACCCGGCTGCTCTCCCCCGAGCTAATCATCTCGCCGGTCAGTGTGCTGGCCCTCGTCGCCCTGTCGATCGCGATCATGGCCGAGACCGCCCGTCTTCCCATCGATAATCCAGGCACCCACCTTGAGGTGACCATGCTGCACGAAGCGATGATCCTCGAAGCGAGCGGGCGTGACCTGGCCTGGCTCGAAGTCGGCTCCTGGCTGAAGCTGGCGGTCCTGCTCGGCCTGGTCAGCAACCTGGCGGTGCCGTGGGGCGTAGTGACGGATTTCAGCGCCCTCGGCCTACTGATCGGCGTCGTCAGCATCGTCGTGAAGGTACTCCTACTCGGCGTGTTGTTGAGTGTCGGCGAGATTTTTCTGGCCAAGGTGCGTCTGTTCCAAGTGCCGGAGCTGCTCGCCGGCTCGTTCGCCCTCGCCTTCCTCGCCGTCACCGCCTCCTACCTGGTCGCCTGAGGAGCATCCGTGTTTGAGAACATCTACCCCCAACTCATCGGTCTGTGCGCCGGCGCCCTTCTACTCACGAGCGCGCTCATGGTCTGGCGACACTCCCTGCTCGCATCGATTCGACTACTCGCGCTGCAAGGCATAGCCCTCGCCGCTCTCGTGGCGGTCATTGGGATCGCCGAGGGCGAGTCTGAACTGGTAATCGTGTCGCTGCTCATTCTCTCGGTCAAGGGCATCGGCCTTCCCTGGGTCCTCGCCCACCAATCCAAGGCATCCATCAAGCAAATTCAGGAATCGCCCCGGCTCAACCCGACCGCTGCGCTCCTGACGGTCACCGTGTTAACCATCCTCAGCTATATCGTCGTCAGTCGTGTCTTCGGTCTCGGCGACAGCAGCACCGGTCATGCCGCCCCGATCGGCCTCGCCATGGTGCTCATCGGGTTTCTGCTGCTCATCAGCCGGCGCCGTGCCCGATCGCAGCTCATCGGTTTTCTGGTGCTCGACAACGGCATCGCCACCATTACGTTTCTTACCAGCGGAGGGGTGCCGATTCTGCTTGAATTCGCGTTCTCCCTCGATGTTTTGCTGGTGGTGCTTATTCTGCATGTATTCGCGGGCCGCATGCGCACCAAGTTCGGCGGCACGGCCGTCGATCAGCTCAGGGAGTTGCACGATTGATGTCGTTAATATTGTGGATTCCGTTAGTCGGCCCGCTCGCCCTCGCCGGGCTCAGCCTGCTACTGGGCACCTCGGCGCTCCGCCGTTTCGTCGGCGTCGCTGCGTCGAGCGCTGTCTTGATCTCCGGCCTGCTGCTGGTTAGTGCCGTGCTAAACGGTGCCGTGCCCGAAAGCGGTGGCGGCATGCTGCGCGCCGATGCCCTCTCGGCCTACATGATCAGCGTCGTTGGAGCGGTCGGCCTCATTTCAACCTGGGGCGGGCTCAGCAGCGCCGCATCGAGCCGCACAAAAGATGCCGCGAGCTACGAGGCCCTCATCGCCCTGTTCCTGGCTGCGATGTCCCTCGCCGTTCTCGCCGACAGCATCGGTCTGATGTGGGCCGCTGTCGAGGCCACCACCATCGCCACCGCTTTCCTCGTGGGTCACCACCGCACCGGTCGCTCCCTCGAGGCGGCGTGGAAGTACGTCATCCTCGGATCGGTCGGCGTGGCCATCGCGCTGCTGGGCATCGGCTTTATCTACGCCGCGTCCGTCAGCACCGACACCCCCACGCTGTCCTGGCTACTGCTCAGTCAGTCAGACCTCGGCCTCGACCCGGCGCTCATCACCGCCGGCGGCGCCCTCGCGGTGCTCGGTTTCGCGACCAAGGCCGGCCTAGCTCCAATGCACAGCTGGCTGCCGGACGCCCACAGCCAGGCACCCGCGCCGGTCTCCGGCCTCATGTCGGGCGTGCTGCTCTCGGTCGCTCTTTACGCCATCCTGCGCATCCAGTCGATCACCAACCTCGTGATCGGCCCGGAGTTTCTGCGCATCATGCTCAGCGTCGGCGGCCTGCTCTCCCTGCTCGTGGCCGCGTCGCTGCTCATTCGCCAACGCGACTACAAGCGGATGCTTGCCTATTCCAGCATCGAACACATGGGCCTCATGGCCATCGGGGTTGCAATCGGCCCGGCCGCGCTCCCCTCGGTGCTGTTGTACGTTCTGGGCCACGGCCTGATCAAGGCAACCCTGTTCGTGATCTCCGGGCGCATCCTCAAGGTCGAGGGCACCCCGGTGATCTCGGACGTGCGCGCCCTGCTGGTGCGACGGCCCGGCCTCGCCGTGCCGTGGCTCATCGCGATGGCAGCCATCGTCGGTTTTCCGCCGTTCAGCATCTTCTTCTCCGAGGTCGGCATTATCATGGCCGGCTGGTCGGTGGGCCTCGGCGGCGTCGTCGGAGCGGCCCTCGTGCTGCTGCTCGTGATCTTCGCCGCGTTTACCCGTTTGACCGTTCAGATGACACTCGGCGCTCCCCCCGTTGGCCTTGCGTTCACTCCCGACTACTCGGCCCATGGCCCGCGCCTGCCGATCTTTTTGGCCCTGGCGACGACGGCGACGGTCGCGTTCGTCGCCGAACCGGTCGGCACTCTTCTGCTGCAGGCCACAGCCGTTCTGGGAGGTACCAACTGATGCGTGATGAACGAACGCCGCAAGACCTGGCCGCCGATAACCTGGCTGCTGATGGAACCGAACTGCGAGCCCTGGACCGCTCCCAACTACCGAGCGCCGCCGGCGCACTGCTGGATGCCGGTAGCCGCCTGGCCCTGGTCGCCTGCCACGAGGACGACGACGACTTTCGCATCGTTTACTCCTTCGTCGGAGCCACCCCGTCACTGCGCGCAGACCTCTCGGTCAGAGTGCCGCGGAACGACGCCTGGATTCCCAGCCTCGCCGAAATATCCCTGTCAGCAGGCAACTTCGAGCGCGAAATTCGGGACCTGTACGGTGTCGTTCCCCGCAATCACCCGCAGCCCCATCGTCTCGTGCGCCACGGTCACTGGCCACGCGGCTGGTACCCGATGCTGCGCGCTAGCGCCGTCGTGCCCGAGTTCGAGCCTGACGTTGAGTCATTTCCGTTCGTGCCGGTGGAAGGCCCCGGTGTCTACGAGATCGCGGTCGGCCCGATCCACGCCGGCATCATCGAGCCCGGTCACTTTCGGTTCTCGGTGGTCGGTGAGACCATCGTGCGAATGGAAGCCCGCCAGTGGTACCTGCACCGCGGTGTCGAGAAGGTCTTCGAGGGCAAGACCGCTGCCGAGGGCGTGCTTTTGGCCGAACAGATCAGCGGTGACACCGCCGTCGGCCACTCCCTCGCCTTTGTCATGGCGGTCGAGCAGGCAGGCGGAATTGAGGTCTCCGAACCAGACCGGCTACTGCGTGCCCTGCTGCTCGAGCTCGAACGCCTCTACAACCACGTGACCGATCTCGGCTCGCTCGCCAATGACGTCGGCTTCGGCATCATCGACGCGCACGCGCAGGGCCTGCGTGAGCGGCTGATGCGCATCAACAAGTCGGTCACCGGGCATCGTCTGCTGCGCGGTGCCCTCAGCGTCGGCGGCACGCGCGTGACCACGCTCCCCGACGCAGCCGAGCTCACCAGCGTGAGCGCAGCCATGGCCGAACTGGTCGGCATCACGCTGGGCCACGCCATCGTGCGCGGTCGCTTCACCGGAACAGCCCGGTTGCCCAAAGCCCAGGCGACCACGATTGGAACACTCGGCTACGTCGCCCGCGCATCCGGTATTGCTTCCGATGCGCGCTCCGAGCATCCGTTCGTCAACCTCGGTGAGGGTTTTCATGTTGTCACCGAAGAGGGCGGCGACGTTCTCGCCCGGTATACCGTGCGCGCACGCGAACTCGAGGTGTCGACCGCCGTCGTGCTCGACCTGCTGCTACGTCTGCGGGGTCATACCGGGACGGCGTTCAGCGTGAACCCAGCCTCGACCGGCACCGGCCTGGCCCTCGTGGAGGCCTGGCGGGGTACGACGACACACCGCGTCGAACTCGCCGCCGACGGCAGACTCAGCCGGGTTAAAATCGTCGACCCGTCGTTTCTGAACTGGCCCGCCGTGCCGCACGCCCTGTCGGAGACGATCGTTCCCGACTTTCCGCTCGCAAACAAGAGTTTCAACCTCTCCTACGCCGGAAACGATCTGTAGACAGGCTGACAGCGCCTAGCCAGCTGTCGTCGAGGACTCTTCCGTTTCGAGGTGGCGGAGCAGAGCGTGCGAGTCGGTCAGGTTGGCCAGCACCATGCGCTTGGCTGCGGCCAGCAGCTCAATCGAGCTCGCATCTCGCAGGGCATAGAAGATGGAGTTGCCCTCCCGGCGCGTCACCACCACACCGGCGCGACGCAGAACGCCGAGCTGCTGGGACAGATTGGACAGCTCGCAACCGAGCGCCTCGGCTAAACTGCCGACCGAGCGTTCACCGGAAACGAGCTGTTCCAGAACCTGCACGCGCAACGGATGTCCGAGGGACTTGAACAAGTCAGACTTCAATTGGGCGACGGATAGACCAGAGGAGAGCACCGGTTTAGTATATCGCTACCTTATGATTCTTTCAACTAGATAGCGTGTGACGCGTCGCGCTTACCGGCGCAGCAGCCCATCGTTGAGGAGGGCACGCGCGTAGCCGAGACTGTTCCCTAGCGCGTTCGGGTGAAAATTGGCCAGCGCAAACGGATTCAGCGCATCAAACGCGAAGAACGGTAAGCGTGACCCGATGCCGTGGCCGGCGAATTCCTGCGACGCATCAACAAAGCGGATACGTGGGGTGCCCATCGCCTCGACCGAGCCCTTGATAACGAGGTTCAGCGCGTCGGTGGCGCCATTGAGCACGTCGCCCAGCGGGGAGAATCCCGGCTTGAACTGCCGCGGATAACTCAACACCGCTATCTTCGCCTGCGGCAACGTCGCCGCCACGAGCCCATAGGTCCCGACGAGCTTGGGGGCCAACATGCTCAACTGAGCAACGCTGTTGTGGATGGCGCCGCGGCAGCCATCGCTGGCCGGGTTCGGCGCACAGGCCGCCAGGACGATGTTGGAGCCAGCGTCAATTCCGCCGACGGTCAACGTGACCAGGGCAGTACTCGGGCTGACCCCGGCAAGCTGAAGGGGGATTTCCGCCGTGCTAGCGCCGGAACACGCATTGTTCGACTTGAGCTTAAAGGGGCTGACCAGAGACGTGAAAATCGGGTAACTGGCCCGTTTGGAGCGCAGGCACGCGGTACCGTCGAGAACGTATGGCGGGGCACCCTGGCCGGAGGTGAACGAGTCACCGAGGGCGACGTATCCGGCAGCGGATGCGGCAGCCGGGGCTGAGCGAGCCGTGTCCGTCTGTGCGAGTGCCGGAGCGCTCACTGCCCCCGCCAGCAGGGCAGAAGCGACCAGAGCGACCGCGCCGATGCGTGGCAGGAATCCTGAAACTATCCGTTTATTTGTCATGCCGCGAACGTAGCCCCGGACATCGGGCACGACAAGGCGCGCACACGCTGTAATTCGGGCTCCGGACGCGAAAAGGCCCGCACTGCAAGCAGTGCGGGCCTTCCGTCTACCCGACCGACCTGGCGAGAGGTGATCGGGAGATCTATTGGGGCAAGTTGTCCGTCTAGTACTAGACCTCGATCGAAGCGTCTGCGCTGTCGGAAGCCGCGGCGCGGCCTTCGGTGTCAGCTGCCTCCTCGAGAACCGGGGCGAGTGACAGCTTGCCACGGTCATCGATCTTCGTGATTTCCACGAGAACCTTCTGGCCGACGCCGAGTACGTCCTCGACGTTCTCAACGCGCTTGCCACCAGCAAGTTTACGCACCTCGGAGATGTGCAGCAAACCATCCTTGCCAGGGAGCAGCGAGACGAAGGCACCGAACGCGGCGATCTTGACGACGGTTCCGAGGAACTGTTCGCCAACCTCGGGGTTGGTCGGGTTCGCGATGGCGTTGACCTGGGCGCGAGCTGCCTCGGCCGACGGTCCGTCAACGGCGCCGATATACACGGTACCGTCTTCCTCGATCGAGATATCGGCACCGGTGGTGTCCTGGATCGAGTTGATCGTCTTGCCCTTCGGGCCGATCAGCTCGCCGATCTTGTCGACGGGAATCTGCACGCTGATGACGCGGGGCGCTGTGGGCGCCATCTCGTCTGGAGCGTCGATCGCGGCGTTGAGCACGGAGAGGATCGTGGTGCGGGCATCCTTCGCCTGTGTCAGCGCGCCAGCCAAAACCGAGGCGGGGATGCCGTCGAGCTTGGTGTCGAGCTGGATCGCGGTGATGAATTCGCTCGTGCCGGCCACCTTGAAGTCCATGTCGCCGAGAGCGTCTTCGGCGCCGAGGATGTCGGTGAGGGCGGCGTAGCGGGTCTGGCCGTCAACGGTGTCGCTGATCAGGCCCATGGCGATGCCGGCGACCGGGGCGCGCAGCGGCACTCCGGCGTTCAGCAGCGACAGGGTGGACGCGCAGACGGAACCCATCGAGGTAGATCCGTTGGAGCTGAGCGCCTCGGAGACCTGACGGATTGCGTACGGGAACTCCTCACGCGTCGGCAGCACGGGAACCAGGGCGCGCTCAGCGAGCGCTCCGTGGCCGATCTCGCGGCGCTTCGGCGTTCCGACCCGGCCAGTTTCACCGGTCGAGTAGGGCGGGAAGTTGTAGTTGTGCATGTAGCGCTTTTTGGTGACCGGGTTCAGCGAGTCGATCGACTGCTCGAGCTTGAGCATGTTCAGGGTGGTGACCCCCAGGATCTGGGTTTCGCCGCGCTGGAAGATGGCCGAGCCGTGCACGCGCGGGATGACCGCGACCTCGGCGTCGAGCGGACGAATGTCGGCCAGCCCGCGACCGTCGATACGGATGCCCTCGTCGAGAACGCGTGAGCGCACGACGAGCTTGGTGACCGACTTGTATGCCGCGTTGACCTGGTTGTTGGCGCTCGCGTCGAGCTCACCGGCTTCGACCTTGGCCGCGATGGCGGTCTTGACGGATGCCTTGAGCGCGTCGTCGGCGTTCTGACGTTCGACCTTGTCGGCGATCGTGTAGACCGTCTTGAGCTGGTCATAGGACAGCGCGGCGACAGCGTCGTAGGTGGCCGGCTGGTATGGCGGGAACAGGGCGAAGTCGGCGGTCGGCTTGGCGGCAGCGTCGGCTACCTGCTGCTGCGCAAAGACGAGCTGCTTGATGAACGGCTTGGAAGCCTCAATGCCCTGGGCAACGACGGCTTCGTTCGGCGCGATGGCGCCACCCTTGATCAGGTTCCAGGCGGCGTCGGTGGCTTCGGCTTCGATCATCATGATCGCGACGTCCTGGGCGCCGGCGGCATCCGTGACAACGCGGCCGGCGACGACCATGCTGAACACGGCGTCGTCCAACTGCGAGTGCTTCGGGAAGGCAACCCACTGGCCGCCACCGTTCTCGTCGGGGATGAGAGCGACGCGAACGCCACCGATCGGTCCGGAGAACGGAAGGCCGGCGAGCTGGGTCGACATTGAGGCCGCGTTGATGGCGAGCACGTCGTAGAGTTCATCGGGCTCGATCGCCAGGACGGTGATGACTACCTGGATCTCGTTGCGGAGTCCGTCGACGAACGACGGACGCAGTGGCCGGTCGATCAGGCGGCAGGTGAGGATCGCATCGGTCGAGGGACGACCTTCGCGACGGAAGAAGCTGCCCGGAATGCGGCCGGCAGCATACATGCGCTCTTCGACGTCAATGGTCAGCGGAAAGAAGTCGAAGTTGTCCTTCGGCTGCTTGCTGACGCTCGTGGCGGAGAGCAGCATCGTCTCTTCGTCAATGTATGCGGCGGCAGATCCCTGTGCCTGCTGGGCGAGACGCCCGGTTTCGAAACGGATGGTGCGCTTGCCGTACTTGCCGTTATCGATAACGGTTTCGGCGAACGTGATTTCTGGACCCTCCATGTGGGGGTTTTCTCCTTTAAGTTTGCTTCTCGCCATTCTGGCGACGAAGGCTCGCATGCCCATATGGCAGGCGAGTGGGACAGGGAGCAGTGTCAGACGGCGTTTTCGCTGGCCGTCAGAAGAAACTCACCACCACGCGCAGGCCGTGTTGGAAAATCACCACCGACAACCAACGTTTGACCGGGTTGCTCCAGATAACTGGCCAATCCCGAGACTGACCTCTTCAATTCTAACAGACCCTTAGAAACCGTCCGTCGCCGCACGGAAGCACGGAACGCGGCTGCCCTGGCTGGACGGTTCAGCAATTTCCACCCCGAACTGGTGCCATGACGTTGCCCCCCAGAGAAGGTACTCCGGGCAGACTGTGTACTAATCGAAGTGAGAGCAGCATGGTTCACGGACTTGGTCGGCTAGCCGGCGCTCCCGTTATGCGCGTTTGGTCGCGTCTGATCAGGCAGGGTCATTCAACCGTCCCTCGCCCAGCAGATGCCCCCCGTGGGCACGCACCCGGGCTAAACAGTGATCGGGTTCTTATTTTTAGCAACGGTGTTGCCTCCGGTTGGGGTGTCAGTAGTCACGACCTTGCTCTTCCCGGCTCGCTGGCGCGCGCACTATCGGCCCAGACCGGACGAGGTGCGGACGTCAATCTCGTGGCCACACCAATGGGGTTCATCAGTGCCGCACTTGACCAACTCAACGACGTCGACCTACGGCGGTTCAACGCGATCGTGGTCATTCTCGGCGCCGACGATGCCCTCAATTTCATCTCAGAGACAACGTGGCAGGCCGAGATATCGCGCATCGTGAACGTGCTCGAACGGGAAACCCCCGACACGACGTCGATCTTTGTGCTGGGGATCCCCTCGCTCCGTACCATTCCCAGCCTGGACAGCCCTCTGGGCATGGTTGCCAACGTTCACGCCCGAGCTTTGAATTCCCTGACAGGAGACGTTTGCCGCGGCGCGACCCGCGCGACCTTTGTCCCAATGGCGGATGTCCCGTTCATGGTGCGCGGTCGAAACCGCAATTCGTCGGACTATCAGGCGTGGGGGAATTTCCTCGCCAAACGTATGAGTGCACAGCTTGACCTGGCCCAATGCCCAATCGAAACGGCGGATCCAATTTTCGCTGAACCCCGCCGTACCGACCGCCAGCGGGTCATCGAAGACCTTCGTCTGGTCGACGCCAGGAGGGAGGACCGGTTGGATCACATTTTGTCCCTGACCCAACAGTCCTTCGGAACCCAGTCCGCGATGTTCGCCGTGCAGGATGCTGACCGCCTGTGGGTCAGATCGAGTGTCGGCCCCATACCGAATGGAATTCCGTGGCAAGACGGATTGTCGGCGGTGACCGTTCGCGGACACGGCGCCGTCGTGGTGGGTGACACCTGGAACGACGAGCGATTTCGCCACAGGTCGTACGTGCAGGGCGCACCATACGTTCGTTTCTACGCCGGCTTTCCCATCGAATCCTCTGCCGGCGAGAGAATAGGAGCCCTGTGCGTCTTCGATCCAGCGGCACGGTGCGAGAAGACCGTCGACAGAGTGTTGCTGCGCCAACTCGCCCTCATGGTGCAGAACGAATTGTCCTTTGGCACGACCGAAGCTGGCCCAACGCAGCGGCCACTGTCCGATGCGCCCCTGCCACCGGTATTACCGCTGAGCGACCGGCGCTTTCGCGCTCTCCTCGAGGGCAGCAGCACGCTGTTTGATGCCGAGCACGGAGTGGCGGCGTCCGTAGGCAAAATAGACGATGAAGCCGACGGCCAGCCAGACCGCGAACCGCACCCAGGTGAGGGTCGTGAGGTTCAGCATCAGCCAGATGCAGAGGCCGGCCGAGAGTATTGGGAGCACCGGTGAAAACGGCACTTTGAAGGCGCGCGGCAGATCGGGACGCTTCTTACGGAGCACGACGACGGCGATACTGACCAACACGAAGGCCGACAGCGTGCCAATGTTAATCATTTCTTCGAGCACCCCGACATCGGTCAGGCCCGCGATCAGCGCAACGGCAGCACCAGAAATGATCTGGATCCGGGCCGGAGTGCGGCGCTTCTCACTCGTGACACTCAGCCACCGCGGCAGGAGGCCGTCGCGGCTCATGGCGAACAAGACCCGGGAAAGGCCAAGCAACAACACCATGATCACGGTCGTGAGGCCGACCAGAATTCCGATCGAGATAACCTGCGCCGCCCACCCGGCGCCGACGGCAACAAATGCGGTCGCGAGGGAGGCGTTGGGGTCATCGGCCAGCACCGTGTACGGCACCATGCCGGTGAGCACCAGGCTCACGCCGAGGTAAAGCACGGTGACGATCGCGAGCCCGGCAAAGATGCCACGCGGCAGGGTTTTTTGCGGGTTTTTCACCTCTTCGGCGCTCGTGGCGACGACGTCGAAGCCGATGAACGCGAAGAACACCAGAGAAGCACCGGCCAGCAGGCCAAACAGGCCGTACTGGGCGGGAGCCGCACCGGTCATGAAGGAGAACAGCGACTGCATCCAGACATCGCCGTCGCCGCCCGTCGTGGGAACTTCGGCGGGGATGAATGGGGTGTAGTTTTTCGGGTTGATGAAGAAGGCGCCGACAATGATAACGAAGACGACGATGGCGACTTTGATGATGGTGAAGACGCTCGCCACTCGCGCGGACAGCTGGGTGCCGAGCACGAGGAGCGCGGTGAAAATGGCCACGATAACGAAGGCCCCCCAGCTCACGTCGAGGCCGAGCACGGGAATGGTGGAAGGAACGTTCCAGCCGGCCAGGTCGAACACGGTGCTGAGGTAGATGCCCCAATACTTAGCGATAACGGCGGCGGCGGTGAGCATTTCGAGGATGAGATCCCAGCCGATGATCCACGCGAGCAACTCTCCGAGCGTGGCATACGTGAAGGTGTACGCGGAGCCAGCGACCGGCACCGCCGAAGCGAACTCGGCATAACACATGATGGCGAGGGCGCAGGTGAATGCGGCCAGTAAGAAGGCCAGCGTGACGGAAGGGCCGGCGTAGCTGCCAGCGGCCTTGGCGCCGACCGAAAAGATTCCCGCGCCGACGGCTACGGCAACACCCATGATCATGAGGTCCCAGGTGCCGAGGGTGCGTTTAAGGCTGTGGCCCTTTTCGAGCGAGTCTGCTATTGAATCTTCAATACTCTTGGTGCGCCAGAGACTCATGCGTGGTGGTATCCGTTCATTATTGCCAACCCCTCATGTTAGCAACCCCGTTCTCGCCCATTCGCTGCCTGCCCAAAGATGACCCGGTACGCAAAACGGGCCGCCACCTAGGAGGTGACGGCCCGTTTTGAAGAAGTTCGCGTTATCAACGCTGCCTTCGCTACGCGCAGTTAAGCTGCACGCTAATTAGCGACGCAGGCCGAGGCTGCCGATCAGTGTGCGGTATCGAGTGATGTCGATGTCCGACAGGTAACCGAGCAGACGGCGACGCTGACCAACCATGAGAAGCAGGCCACGACGTGAGTGGTGGTCGTGCTTGTGCTCTTTCAGGTGCTCCGTGAGGTCGAGAATGCGCTGCGTGAGCATTGCAATCTGAACTTCCGGGGACCCGGTGTCGCCTGGGTGGGTAGCGTACTTTTCGATGATCGCCTTCTTAGCATCTGGTTCGAGTGCCATAAAGTGGGATCCCCTTTCTCTCACTGCGCGGTGCCCTTGGCCAATTGCCTGAGCTCTCTTTATCCGCGGCCGTTAAACGGCAACCTACTTACTTTAGCAGAGTGGGCGGCCGGCGCGGTCACCCCGCGGGAATTGGCGGGAACGAGCCGCTCTACCCGCGCCCCGGATACCGCTAAAGTGGTGGAATAATCGAGGAGGTGCACCTATGGGTTCATTGCTTTACGGCAATCCGGGCATCGTGATCACCTTCGACGATCGTGCCCTCATGCACCTGCAGATCGTCATCAGCACCAAGCTACGTCGACGCGAAAGTTTCGTCTTCACCTGGACCGATTCTGTCGGTGAGGGCAGCGGTCGCAGTGCCATCTGGCTCGACCCGACGAGCACACTGTACTTTCGATATTTCGGCAGCCGAATGCCGTCGATCAATCGTGAGTGGATCGAAGCGCTCATGCTTTCGGCCAACAGTGCCGGCGGCCTGGTCTTCATTGTCGAACCCGAGCCAACGGCGCTCACCCCCGCGAAAACGCGTCGCTAGATCAAAGAGTGAGCTCGCCGAGCACCTCGCCGAGGGCGTGCAAAAAATGGTCGGCGCTGGCTACGCTGAGGCAGAGCGGCGGCTTGATCTTGAGCACGTTTTTGTAGTCGCCGGTAGGCTGCACGATGATGCCGCGCAGTAGGAGTTCGTCACAGAGTCGGGCCGTCGCCGCGGTTGCCCGCGTGAACTTCGCCCGGTCGCTGACCAGCTCGACGCCGAGATAGAGCCCCATACCGTAGACCGCACCGATCAGGTCGAACCGTTCGCCGAGCCGTTCCAGCCCCTGCTTGAGGTGTCGCCCGACGACCTCGGCATTGCCTTGCAGGTCCTCGTCACGCATAATGTCGAGCACCGTCAGGCCGATGCGACAGCTGAGCGGGCTGCCACCGGCAGAGGAGAAGAACGGTCCATCGTCGGCAAATCGTTCGGCCACGTCACGGCGGGTGATCACCGCGCCAAGCGGATGCCCATTGCCCATCGCCTTGGCAATGGTGATGATGTCGGGAACCACGTTCTGCTGCTCCGTACCCCAGAAGTGTCGGCCGAGGCGCGCGTAGCTCACCTGCACCTCGTCGGCGATGCAGAGCCCACCGCGGGCGCGCACCCTTTCGTAGACTCCGGTCAGGTAACCGTCAGGCAGCAGCACGCCGCCGGCATTGCCGAACACCGGTTCGGCGATAAAAGCAGCGACCGTACGCTCGTCGTCCTGGAGAGCTTGCAGGTCACCATCGAGATCATTGAGGTATCGCGGCGCAGAATGCATGCCCCGGTATTTGCCGCGCACGGCGTTCGGAGCCTCGACCAGGCGCACCCAGTCCGGCCGGGTGTCGAGCGCCCGTGGGTTGTCGGCGACCGAGGAGGAGACGGCATCCGCTGCCATCGACCAGCCGTGATAGGACTCTCGCACGGACAGGACGGTGTCATGGCCGGTGTAGCGGAAAGCAAGGCGCAGGGCGAGGTCGACGGCCTCGGTGCCGCTATTGACCAGAAAGACCGTGTCGAGCGGGTCGGGCGCGAGTTCGACGAGGCGTTCGGTGAACCGCACGAGCTCTTCGTAGTGAAAACGGGAGTTGGTGTTCAGCAGCGCCCACTGGCTGCGGGCGGCCTCGGCAATGCGCGGGTGTCCGTGCCCGACTGTGGTGACGTTGTTGACCATATCAACGTAGCTCTGCCCGTAGATATCGATCAAGTGGTGTTTCCAGCCTCGTTCGATCTGCGGCGGGGCCGCGTAATAGTGCTCCTGCACACGGGCGAACGACGCATCACGGCGCTGCAGCACGGCGGCCGGATCGGCGGGTGGGCTGGCAGTGTTGAGCCCAAACAGGGCGGAGGGGTCAGGGCAGACCCTCTGCCAGAGCGCCGCACCAGAGGGCGCCATGAAAAACGGCGGGCGAATGCCGCGCAGTCGGCTGGTCTGTACGGTCAGACGGGCAGTGGCCGTGCCGAGGGCGGTTCCGGCCCGCAAGAACTGGCCGTCGACGACAGCCAGGTCAATCCCGGTCAGCCACAGGTCGAAGTGGTCGCCCTCGAGCCGCACCGTGGCGGTATCGATCACCGCGACGGTACCGTCCGTCGGCGCCGTGACCACAGTCCCGGTGGGCAGGTACAGCTCCACGCCGAGGGCCAGGGTGAGCGATTCTTCGGCGGTGTCGATTCGTGTCTGCGACAAGCGATACTCACCGTAGCGGGTGACGGCGTGGCCGAGGCGAGCGGCGATATCCGCTGCTACCTGCTCGTCAATTCCGGGTTTGAGCCAGCTGCCGGCGTCGAACGCGGCGCTCGTGACCGACAAATCGAGGAGGGCTGCTGGGTCGAGCGGGCCAGCCAGAGGGTGCTCGGTGGAAATGATGGGCGTCTTCTCGCCGGTCACGGCGAAGCGGATCAGGGCTTCGAGTTCGGCGGCGTCCTGGTCTGCCGCCGTGTCGAAGGCGAGCCACTCGCGGGCACGATTGGCGTCGGCGTAGTCGTTGTCACCGTCAAGGTGCACTTGTTTTTCGCCGCTCACTACGAGCACCGCCGTGCGCAGTACGATCAGCGGCCAGAGGGCGGTGAGTTCGGCGTCGGTGAGCGGCACCTGCGCGGCGAAGGCCTCGATCGTGTCGAGGATGGCGAGCGGATGCCGGGGGCTGCGGTACAGCACGCAGGCGCAGGTCGCAGCGAGCTCGGCGATGAGCCAGCCCTGGGCTACATCGCCGAAGTCGATCACTCCAGAGATCGTCTCGACCGAGTCAGCACGACTCACCACGTTGTCGTCGGTCAGGTCACCGTGGATCGTCTGCACCCTCAGGTTTGACGCGACCCGGTCGACGTGCTGCCGGGCGGCGTCGGTGACGATGCGCAGCCGCTCCCGGCGCGCCTCGTCGTCGAGGTACGGCAGGAGCGCGTCGATGACGTCGCCGCCGCGTCGCAGGTCCCACTGCAGAAAGCGGTCGGTTCCCGGGTGCTCGAAATCGACGAGGCCAAGAACGATGCGACCGGCCACGTTGCCGAGCTCGCGAAGCTGCCCGACCGACAGGCGCAGGGAGTCGGTCAGCGGAACTCCCTCGACGTAGGTCAGCAGGCGCAGGTCGAGGCTCTGCGCGTCGATCGTGACGCGCTGTATCTGCGCACCGTCCTTTCCGGCGATCGCAGCCGGCAGGTCGAGGCCCAGGTTGCGCAGGTGCGCCAGGGCCGCGTTCTGGGCCTCCAGCTCCACAGTGGCGACGGCCGGATTGGAGACCTTCAGCACGACCGAGCCGGCAGCCGTTTCAATACGAAAGTTGCGGTCCTGGTTACTGCCGAGCTCGATGCCGGTACCGGTGACGCCGAACCGGATGCTGGCAAACTCGATCGCCTGTTCAAGGGTCAGCTGCGGGCGCGGCAGGTGAAATGGACTCTGCTCGGTCATGGTTCTCCAGTCACGCAAGTGGCAGCGGCGGCACGAGCAGATCGGTTCAGCGCTTGCGAACGCGACGCTTCGACTGGTTCACCGCGGCAACCGGGCGCGGAACATCCGCGGTGTGCCAGGCCTTGGCGATGGCCCACGCGACGGCCGCGATCGGCACCGACAATACGGCACCGACAATGCCGCCCAGGATGGTTCCGGCGGTCAAGCCCACCAGAATGACGAGCGGATGCAGCTTGAGCGACTGAGCCATGACAACCGGCTGCAGAAAATTGCCCTCGAGCTGGTTGACCGCGATCACGATGATGATGACGATGAGCGCGACGCCCGGGCCACTCGCGACGAGGGCCACCAGGGCTGCGAGCACACCGGCCGCGGTCGCGCCGATCAGCGGGATGAACGCTCCGAGGAACACGATCACCGCCAGCGGCAGGGCAAGCGGCACCTGCAGAACGGCCAGGCCGACGCCGATCGCGGTGGCGTCGACGGCGGCGACGATCGCCGTGCCGCGTACGTAACCGCCGAGCACTCGCAGTGAGGTGTGGCCGATGCGGCGCCCGCGGGCGAGGCGCTCGCCCTTGAACGGCGTCAGGAAAAAGTTCCAGATCTGGTCGCCGTCCTTGAGAAAGAAGAACAGAATGACCACGAGCAGCACGGCCCCGGTGACCAGCTCGAACACCACCGACGCTCCGGCGAGCGCTCCGGTGCCGAACTGGCTGCTGGTGAGGAAGTCGACCACCGCGGTGCGCGCGTCGTCGATCTGCTCCTCGTCAACCTGGATCGGCCCCTCGATGAGAAACTGTTGCAGACGATCTATGCCCTGGGAGGCCGAGGAGAATAGCTCGTCCCACTGGTCCCGCACCGCAAAGACGATGAGGGTGATAATGCCGCCGAAAAACGCAATGCCACCGAGCAGGGTGATCCAGGTGGCCAGAATCGCAGCGACGCCGCGCCGGCGCAGGCCGTTGATGACCGGGCTCAGTGCCGCGGCGAGGATGATGGCGATCAGCACGGGAATAACGACGAGCTTGAGCTGCACCAACCCGAAGATGACCACGGCGGAGAGGAGGATGACGAGCAGAATCTGTCCGCTACGCAACCCGAGCCAGCCGAGTCGGTCGTTCAGCGGGGTGCGAGGAACCAGGGGCGTGGGGTCGTCTTGTGCGCGCATGCACCCAGCCTAGACATCCGCTGCGCAGAAACCTCGATCGACCGGCCTCTTTGGCCGATTCACTTGAGGGCGGCCGCGACCGTGTCGAGGATCGACTCGTCGCCGGCGTAGATTCCACTCTCGCGCGGCCAATGGCTGATCACGTCGGTGAAGCCGAGCTCGGCGGCCCGGCCGACGGAATCCTCAAACGCATTCATGCTCTGCAGGGAATATGTGCCACCGCTGTCGAGCGAGAGATAACGGTCGATCGTGGCGGGGTCGCGGCCGCCACCGCTGACAACGTCGTCGAGCCGGTGGGTGAGATCGCGCACGCTGGACCACCAACTCTCCCCCGCCGCACCGTCCTGCCCGGTAGTCACCCAACCCTGCCCGAAACGGCTCACCAGCCCGAGGCCCTTCGGCCCGTTGGCGGCGATCAGGAACGGAACTCGCTGGCGCGCCGAGCCGCTGGCAGGGTAGGTCACCATGCGCGCGTTGTTGGCGGTGTACCACTCGCCAGCGAAGCTGATGCCGTCGGTGGTTCCGGGTTCTTCGCCGCGCAGCAGCACGTCAAGGTCGGTGACGAATTCGGCGAACCGGGAGTGCCGCTGCCGGGGCGTGTACTCCGGCTGGCCGAGAACGCTCGCGTCAAAACCGGTGCCGCCCGATCCGATACCCAGTAGAAACCGCCCGGCCGACACATCGTCGACCGTCGCGACATCCTTGGCGAACGGAACCGGATGCCGAAAGTTCGGCGACGAGACAAAAGTTCCGAGCATGATGCGTTCGGTCACGGCCGCAGCAGCGGTCAAGGTGGGGATGGTCGCGTTCCACGGTTCATCGGCGAGCGAGCGCCAGGACAGGTGGTCGTAGGTGAAGGCGTGGTCGAAACCGTACTGCTCGGCTCCGAGCCATTTTCTGCACGCAACCGACCACGGGTCCTGGGGAAGGATGACGATTCCAAAGCGCATGCGCCGAGTCTATTCAGTCCCGTCAGAACGTGGAGTTGCAATGTCGGCGGCCGGTGCCAGACTCTGCACATGGACACTCCCGAGCTCCACACCAGGTGCACGATCGTTCCGCCCTACCTGTTGGTCAGGCTGGCGAAACTTGACGAACCCCGATTCGCGCAGGCCGCCGCCGCCGCACGGGCGTCATTGCTGCGGGACTCGCAGATTCGGCAATTGCGCGGCGGGGTGCATCCGTTTGCTTATTCCGGGGCTCGCACCCTGCCGGCGCGTACTCCCGGAGACTCAGACCGCACAATTTCGGATGCCGATGGTCAGGAACGACTGCCCGGTCGGCAAGTGCGCGCCGAGGGCCATCCTGCCGGCGTCGACCCGGCCGTAAATGAGGCCTACGACGGTCTCGGCGCCACGCAGACGCTCTTCTGGACGCAGTTCGGGCGGGACAGCATCGACGGAAATGGACTTCCCATGGACGCGACCGTGCACTACGGCAAACAATACGACAACGCCTTCTGGGACGGCGAACGCATGGTGTTCGGTGATGGTGACGGGCAAATCTTCAACCGCTTCACAATTTCGCCCAGTGTGATCGGTCACGAGCTCACGCACGGGGTCACCCAATTTACGGCCAATCTTCAGTACCAGGGCCAGCCGGGGGCCCTCAACGAGTCCATCTCCGACGTGTTCGGTGCCCTGGTCGAGCAGCACACCAAGAATCAATCGACGGCAGAAGCCAGTTGGCTGATCGGCGAGGGCCTGTTCACGGTCCAGGTCGAGGGCGTTGCCCTGCGCTCGATGAAAGCGCCTGGCACCGCATTCAACGACGATGTGCTCGGCAAAGATCCGCAGCCCGGCGATATGGCGGGCTACATCGAAACCGACGACGACAACGGCGGAGTGCACCTCAATTCCGGCATTCCCAACCGCGCGTTCTACCTGGTTGCCGACACTCTCGGCGGCAACGCCTGGGAGACCCCTGGCCACATTTGGTACGACACACTCATCGGCACCGGGCTAAACCGTCAGAGTGACTTTGCTGCTTTCGCCGCGGCGACGGCCGACACCGCGGCGCGACTGTACGGCATCGGAGGCGCCGCCCACAACGCGGTGCTACAAGCATGGGCGACGGTGGGCGTGGTGGCGGCGAGTTCCGCCCCTGTTCCCCCCGCCCGGCCAGCACCGCCAACACCGCCAGTTGCACCGCTGCCACCGGAGTAACATCACGGTATGAAAGTCATCGTCTCGCGCAGCGGCGGGATGGCGGGGATCCGCCTCACCTGGGAAGTTCGGGTCGAAGAACAGCCCGACCCAAGCACCTGGACGGAGTTCTTAAATTCTTTGCCTTGGGATGACGTCACCGACAGCGAGGCCACGCCAGATAGGTTCGCCTACCGCATTCGGTGTGCCCCGCATGAGGTGGTACTCGCCGAACCCCAGGTGAACGGTCCGTGGCGTGATTTGGTCAATCGGGTCAGGGCCGCCAACGGCATGTAGCGGCCCGACCCATTTAGACGTTAGTTCTTTTGACGACGGCCCCAGCGTGGCCGACGGTCCGGATCGTCGGTCAGGGCCGCTTCGATGTGCCCGTCGACCTGCTCACCGAAGTGGTCGTCGAAGTTCTCCTCGAGGTGCGCCGTGACACTCTTGCCGATGCGACGAGCCATCTCTTCACGCCGCTGGCGCCGCTCGGCAGCCACCAGAACCTCGTGTTCGATGCGGAAGGCCCGGTAGGTGGCGATACACATACCGACCATGACGACGCTCACCGGAATGGCGGTCAAAATGGCCCCCGTCTGTAGGGCGGCCAGTCCGCCGGCCAGCAGCAGGGCAATGGCGACGAGCCCGCCGAGCCCGGCCCACATGATGCGGCTCCACTTGGGAGGGTTGGTGTCTCCCCCGGAGGCGAGCATGTCGATCACGAGCGATCCGGAGTCCGCGGAAGTGATGAAGAAGATCGCGATGACGATGACCGCGATCACCGAGAGGATCACACCGAAGGGCAGGGTACCCAGCAGGTTGAACAGCACGTTCTCGGGCACGATGCCGACTTCGGGGTCGAAAAGACCGCCGCCGTCGCCTTCCCAGGCCTGACGGATGGCGCTGCCGCCCATCACGGCGAACCAGATGAAGGTCACGAACGTGGGAACGAGGAGCACTCCGGCGATGAACTGTCGAACAGTGCGGCCACGCGAGATACGTGCGATGAACACGCCCACGAACGGGGCCCAGGAAATCCACCAGCCCCAGTAGAAGACGGTCCAGCCGCCCTGCCAGTCGAGACCGCCCTGACCGGTGTATGCGCTGGTTGCGAAGGTGAGACCGACGACATCCTGGAAGTAACCGCCGAGGGACTGCACGAGAACGCGCAGCAGGTACATCGTCGGGCCAAGCAGCAGCACGGCGACGAGCAGCAGCCCGGCCATGCTGAGGTTGATGTTGGAGAGCCACTTGATGCCCTTGCCGACACCGCTGACGACCGAGGCCGTCGCGATGATGGTGATGACAACGATGAGGATCACCAGCAGCGTGTTGGTGACGTCGCCGACGACTCCGAGATAGCTCAGGCCTGCGGCGATCTGCTGCACACCGAGGCCGAGCGAGGTCGCGACACCGAACAGGGTTCCGACGATGGCGATCACGTCGATCACGTCGCCGAGTCGTCCCTTCACCCGGCGGGTGCCGAGCAGCGGCTCGAGCGCCCAGCGGATGGAGACCGGGCGGCCCTTACGGTGGATCGAGTAGGCCAACGAGAGACCGACGACGGCGTAAATCGCCCAGGCGTGGAATCCCCAGTGCAGGAAGGTCTGCGACATGGCCGCGGAGGCGAGCTCGGCACTGTCGCCCTCGACGCCCGGCTTCGGGTTGGTGAAGAAGGTCAGCGGCTCGGAAGCACCCCAGAAGACGAGGCCGATTCCCATGCCGGCGGCGAAGAGCATCGCGAACCAGCTCATGATGCCGAACTCGGGTTCGTCGTCGTCCTTGCCGAGCTTGATGTCGCCGAAGCGGCTGAGGCCCATCCAGATGGCGAACACGACGAAGGTCGCCACGATGATGACGTAGTACGGGCCGAGGCCGGCGACGACCCAGCCCTGGAGCAGGGCGAGCACGCTGCCGGTGCGAACCGGAAAGGCGATGGCGATCACGACGACGGCGAGAATGATGCCGAGCGCCGGATAGAACACCCGAGGTGCTGCAACAGCGAAGCGACGGGTTTTGGGAGGACTGCTGCTCGGCGTTTTCGCCGGTACTTCGGGTAGTGCACTCACGGTGGAACCCTCTCTGAAATAGATTGCGACGCGCGACAAGACCCTTCAGGTCAAACCGCCTGTGCACCGCTAGGTGCCTGCCCCGCCGGGCAAAACTCCAGTTTACAGGTATAGAACCCCGTATGGGGGACAAAATATTTTTCGGCGTCAAATTGCCCGTTGCGGTACGAAACACGCCGCCCAGGCTCGTCCTGAGGCTCGGGGCGTGTGACGATGGACCATGACTTTCAACGATGTGAACGAGGCTGCATCGGCAGTGCAGAATCTCAGCGAAGAGGAATGCTGGAACGCCTTGCTGTCGGCCAGTCTGGGCCGCCTGGCCGTGGCCGTCGGAGGCCTACCCGACATTTTTCCGGTCAATTTTGTGGCCGCCGACCGGCGCCTGCTGTTCCGCACCGCATCGGGCACCAAACTGATCGAACTCACGGTCAACAACCGGGTCGCTTTTGAAACGGATGGCGTGGGTCGCGATGACGCGTGGAGTGTCGTCGTGCATGGAACGGCCCGGGCACTCGATACCCAGCGTGAGATCGATGACGCCGCAGAGTTGCCGTTGCATCCGTTGATTCCCACGGTCAAGCCGGTCTTCGTTGAGATCGTGCCGGAGTCGATCACCGGGCGGCGGTTCACACTCGGCCCGGAACCAACGGCGACCCTGATCTAATCGTCGCTGATCAGGTCCGCGTGCAGACAAAACGGGATACAGCTGCAGCCGTATCCCGTTCAGTGTATTTCTGCGCCGGGGTTAGCTCACGCCGAGCAGGTCGATCACGAAAATCAGGGTCTGGCCGGAGAGTCGGTGGCCAGAGCCGGCCGGTCCGTAGGCGAGGTGCGGGGGCACAACGAGCTTACGACGGCCGCCGACCTTCATGCCGGGGATGCCTTCCTGCCAGCCCGCGATGAGTGAGCGCAGCGGAAAGTTAATCGACTGGCCGCGGTTCCAGGACGAGTCGAACTCGTCACCGGAATCGAACTCGACGCCGAGGTAGTGCACGTCGACGGTCGCTCCTGCGGTCGCCTCGTCGCCGTCGCCGACGACGACATCGGTGATCTCGAGCTGTTCGGGCGCAGCGCCCTCTGGAAAGTCAATTTCGGGCTTGGAATTCAAATCAGTCATAGTCCCATCAAACCGGATTCCGTGCCGGAATGCACGCCGAGCGTGCCTCAGAAAATAATGCTTGCGTCCGGCCGCGAGTGGGTGCACTCTAGGTACACACCAACTCGTCGCATCGGGAGAGTCGTCGGCACTGCCACACCACCGAGGCGGCGAGTTTCTGTTGCCGCTGCCCGGTCGCGCAGCCCCGGCGCTCGTGCTGTGCCGCTGGCGCCGATCACGGCAGCGCCTGCCCGAGCACATCGGCCCGATGGCGCATCAGCCGGTTTAGCAGTTCCGCCTCACGGTCGTTCACTGCCGGGGACCTCTGGCCGCGCACGAGCTGATCGCGCACGAAGGCGAGGCGCGTTGCATCCGCTATGAAAAGTCGCATGGCGAGCTGCTTCGAACGCGGTTGACGCGCGCCCCAGGCCAGGGCCTGCCGGCGTCCGGAATCGGTACCGAGCATGGAGACCTCGGCCGCGGTGAACCAGCCGGCCATGGAGTATTCGTGCAGCCGCCGCAGGGTCATTCGGGCCTCCTGGCGGCGCAGGAACACGACTACGAGAATCGCGACGATGAACAGCGGCACCTGCACGACGACGTAGTAAAAGAGAACGGACGCGTCCCCGGCCAGCAGAAAAGTGGCGCCGTTCCACAGCGCGTGCAGTCCGATCGCCGGCACGAGGCCGAGCAGGAAGAAGGCGACCGCGCCGCTCCTGGTAACGCTGCGCCGGGCGGCCAGGCCGAGGGCGAGTCCGGTGCAGATCGTGAAGGTCACGTGCGCGAACGGTGAGAAGACCCCGCGCAGGAGAAAGGTGATGCCGAGGGTCTGGGCGTTGCCCTCGGTCATGGCCAGGCCGAAATACTGAATGTTCTCGGAGAACGCGAATCCGGCCGCGATCGTTGCGGCGTAGACGACGCCGTCGAGTGGGCCGTGGAAGTGCCGGCGTACCGCCCAGAACAGCACCAGCACGCCGAAGCCCTTGGCGACTTCTTCGACGATGGGGGCCTGGACGACAGCGGACGCGAAATCGCTTCCGGCCAGCGCGCCCGAGCTGGCCGCAATCGTGATCTGTACCCCGAGGTCGACGATGAGGGCGCTGACGATGGAGATCCCGGCACCCCAGAGCAATGCGAAGATGAGCGCCGGGCGCGGCTCCGGATCCCAGCGATCGATCCAGCGCACCGACAGCAGTACGACCGCGAGCGGCAACAGGGCCAGGAGCAGCCCGACCAGCAATGCCCCCGTGCCGAGAAAAGTCGCCAGGTAGACAAACACGGCGAGCAAGGCCAGCCCGGCGAGCACGATTCCGACAATACCGAGCATGATCGGGCCGGTGCGGGAGGGGCGCACCTGGCCGCTCCAGACCGGTTCCACTGCGGTGGGGCTCGCCTGCACGGGCAACTGCTGATGCGGCGGCTGGCCTGACGGCTGGTCGAGACTCATTCCTCGAGAATACCGGCCGGTACCGGGAGCGTTTGTCTCAGGCAGCGAACATGATGCCCGGGTTCAGGATGCCCAGCGGATCGAACACCGCCTTGAGTTGGCGTTGCAGGTCGAGGCTGGTGTCGCCGATCTCATCCCGCAACCAGCGGCGCTTGAGCACGCCGACGCCGTGCTCGCCGGTGAGGGTGCCACCGAGAGCAAGGGCTGCCCGGAACATTTCGTCCGCCGCCGCCCAGATGTTGTCTGGTACCGGCGCATCCGCTGCCTCACCGCGCCGGCGGGCGATCACGAAGTTGGGATGCAGGTTGCCGTCGCCGGCGTGGGCGACGGTGGGAATGGGAATTCCGGTTCGCGCACTGATCTCGGCGATCGCTGCGAACATCTCGGCCATGCGCGAGCGCGGCACCGACACGTCTTCGATGAGCACCTGGCCCAGCTGCTCGAGGGCCGGGTGCATGGCCCGGCGGATGGCCAGCAGACGGTCGCCGGAGGCGGCATCCGTCGAGAGGGTGGCTTCACCGCCCGCCGCACGCAGCACGATGAGGGCGGCCTCGGCCTCGGCGAGGGCGGCCGGACCGTCGGTCTGCACGAGCAGGAACGCGCCGCCGCGAAGGGGCAGCCCGGCCGACCCCTCAGGGCCGAGGTAGGTCGCAACATGGCCAAGGGCGATCGGGTCGATCAGTTCCATGACGGCGGGACGGATGCGGGCGGCCGTGATGGCAGCGCTGGCTCGGGCCGCTGCCGTGACCGTGTCAAAAACCGCACCAATCGTGGCGACCGTACCGGGGGTCAGTGCGCGGACCCGCACCGTGGCCTCGACAATGACGCCGAGCGTGCCCTCTGACCCGGTCAGCAGGGCGGTGAGGTCGTACCCGGTGACCCCCTTGACCGTGCGATGGCCGGTGCGCAGCAGGCTGCCGTCGGCGAGAACGACGCTCAGACCGAGGACGGCCTCACGGGTGACACCGTACTTGGCACAGAGCAGACCGCCAGCGTTAGTGGCAATATTGCCGCCGATCGTCGAGATGGCTTTGCTTGCCGGATCGGGCGCAAACCACAGGTTGTGGTCGACGAGCGCGTCATTGAGGTGTTGGTTGATCACTCCGGCTTCGACGACGGCGAGTTCGTCGTCGGGGTTGATTTCGATAATGCGGGACAGTCCAGCCACGCTCAGCACGATGGATCCGTCGGTGCCGCAGGCTCCGCCCGACAGGCCGGTTCCCGCGCCACGCGTGACCACCGGTACCCGAAATTCGGTGGCAATGCGCAGCGTCGCTTGAACGTGATCTACCGTCGTAGCGCGCACGATGGCCAGCGGCGTGCCGCCTGCTACCCAGCCGGATTTGTCAGTGCGGTTGGCCGCAAGGTCGAGGGGGTCGACGGTGACGATTGCGCCGAGCTCGGACTGGAGGCGCAGCAGTGCGTTCATCGACCCAGCCTATCGAGCCGCTCCAGGTCTGATTTCCGCTACCGGCTCGTTGCGAGCCGTGACAGGCTGAAGGGGTGACCACTTCGCAATCCACCGACCCGGATTTCGCCGAGCGCTATCGCATCATGTGCTCGCGGGACACCCGCTTCGACGGGCAGTTCATCACCGGCGTGCACACCACCGGCATTTACTGCCGTCCGAGCTGTCCGGCTACAACCCCCCGGCCAGGCAACGTCTCGTTCTATCTTACCGCCGCAGCCGCGCACGAGGCCGGGCTGCGTGCGTGCAAACGCTGCCTGCCCGATGCTGTGCCAGGCTCTCCCGCCTGGAACATGCGTGACGACCTCGCCGCCCGGGCCATGCGCCTGATCGGTGACGGCGTCGTCGAACGCGACGGCGTGCAGGGGCTGGCCGCCAGACTCGGCTACACCCCGCGCCACCTGTCCCGTGTGCTCGTCGCCGAGCTCGGCGCCGGGCCGCTCGCCCTGGCGCGGGCACACCGCGCGCAGACGGCCCGCCTGCTGCTGTTGAACACCGAGCTGCCGATCACCGATGTGGCCTTCGCTGCGGGCTTTGGAAGCGTGCGGCAGTTCAACGACACCGTGGCGGCCGTCTACGAGCGCACCCCCTCGGAGGTGCGCAGCGCCCGGCGCACACCGCCAGCGCACCCACACCCGAGCCTCGATCTCGCCGAGACCAGGATCACTCTGCAGCTGCCGGCGCGGGCGCCGTTCGACGGCATCGGAGTGCTGCGCTTTCTCGGCACCAGGGCGCTGCCCGGCGTCGAAACGGCCACCGATACGAGCTACGAGCGCACCGTGCGACTGCCGCACGGCACGGCGACGGTGCTGGTGACCCTGTCGGGGACGGATGCTGCCCCGTCCCTGGCCTGCAGCATTCGTCTCGCGCAGCTCACAGACCTGGCACCGCTGGTCGGCCGAATCCGTCGATTATTTGATCTCGATGCGGATGCCCAGGCCATCGACCGCCACCTGGCCGCGGACCCGGCGCTGGCCGCCTCGGTCGCGCAGACCCCCGGCATCCGCGTACCGGGCAGCATGGACGCCGAAGAAACGCTGTTTCGGGCCCTGATCGGGCAGCAGATCTCGGTCGCCGCAGCCCGCACCGCGCTGACCAGGCTGGCCGACGCGCTCGGCGACCGCCTGCCGGGCCGCGAGCTGCGGCTGCTCTTTCCCACCCCGGCGCAGATTGCTGCGGGCGGTCGCGCAGTCTTGCGGGGGCCGGGCGCGCGCATCGAGACCATTCTGCGGGTGGCGCAGGCGCTGGCATCGGGCGATCTGGCGCCGTCTTTCGGGCAGACGCGGGCCGAGCTGGAGGCGAGCCTGGTGGCGCTGCCGGGAATCGGGCCGTGGACGGCCGGGTACGTGGCCATGCGGGTGCTCGGCAGCCCGGACATTTTACTCACGAGCGACTTAGCTCTTCGGCAGGGTGCCGGCCGCCTTGGGCTTTCGGTCGAACCCCGCGCACTCGCTGCCCGCGGAGCTGACTGGGCTCCGTGGCGCAGCTACGCCGGAATGCATCTGTGGCGAGCTGCTGCTTGCCCGGTATCCTCCAAGCGGACAGCTTGAGGGTTGGAGTACCCCACAGGGCCACCCAAGCCACGGCCAGCTAGCCTAGAAGAGTGAAATTTGCGCATCTGAGAGTTGACGGCTCCTCCGTTCCCCGATTGGCCGTGGTCTTCGACGATGCGGCGTTGTTCCTGGACGACGTCATGGATGACGCCCCCCGCGACCTGCAAGACCTGCTCGAACAGGGCGACTCCGGGTACGAACGCATCCGCGCGATCAGTCTCGACGCCGTCTCCAACGGCGCCGTACTGACCCCGGTCGACGAACTGCGGCACTCGTCCGCGGTGCTCCGACCGCCGCAGATCATCGCGATCGGCGCCAATTACGCGGCCCATTCCTCCGAGCTGAGCCTGCGCCTCGAAACCTCGGCGACCGTGTTCTCCCTCTGGCCAAACTCGCTCACCGGGCACGGCTCCACCATCACCTGGCCGCGTGACCTCACCACACAGGTCGACTACGAGGCGGAACTCGGCGTCATCATCGGCCGCCCGGCCCGCAACGTGTCGGTCGCCAACGCCCTGGACTATGTCTTCGGTTACACGGTCGTCAACGACATCACCGCTCGCGACCTGCAGTTCTCCGAGGCCCAGTGGTCTCGCTGCAAGTCCTTTGACGGTTTCACTCCGACCGGCCCCCTTGTGGTCACCGCCGATGAGATTGGCGACCCACAGGACCTGTGGCTGACCACCCACGTTGACGGTCGCATTCTGCAGGATGCTTCGAGCGGCGACATGGTGCGCACGGTGGCCGAGATCATCTCCTACCTGTCGAAGACGTCGACGCTGCTACCCGGCACCCTCATTTCCACTGGGAGCCCGGGCGGCGCCGGCTACAGCCGCAAGCCTCCGATCTTTCTGGGCGACGGGTCGACCGTGACCATTTCGATCGACAAGATCGGCATGCTCACCACGCACTGCCGCGAAATCTAGCTGGTAGATTCATTCAGGTAGGAGCACTCATGACCGACGGTGCACAACGGACGTCTGCGCAGGGCGTCCCCTCCTGGATCGACACGGTATAGCCCGATCCCGTCGCGGTCAGCTAGTTCTACGGTGCACTCTCGGCTGGACCTTTGCGAACGCGGTACCGGCTCAAGACCGTGGACTCCCCCGTGCCGCGATGGCGCGCATCCGCGACCCCGGGGCGCCGAGTTCACCGGGAGCGAGTTCCGGCCGCCGGCCTATCCCTGGCTAGTCGTGCCGCAGGCCGATCTGCGTTGCCGGGTTCAGAGCTACCAGCTCCCCCAATCGCTGCCGGTGCGCTCCCGCGGTGCCGAAGGCGATCTGGTCAGCCTTGGCGCGCTTCAGATAGAGATGTGCCGGGTATTCCCAGGTCATCCCGATGCCGCCGTGCAGCTGCACGCACTCCTCGGCGGCCTTCACCGCGACCTCTGAGCAGAAGGCCTGCGCCAGCGACGCCGCCACCTCCCGATCCGGGTCGCCGTCGGCCGCCGTCGCCGCGGCATAGCGCGCCGCCGCACGCGCCGACTCGACCAGGACGTACAGGTCGGCCAATCGGTGCTTTATCGCCTGGAGCCCGCCAACCGGGCGTCCGAACTGCTTGCGGTCAACCAGATACGAAACGAGGCGGTCCAGGCACCACTGCGCGACGCCCAACTGCTCAGAGGCCAGCAGCGCAGCCCCAACCTCGAGGGCCTCGCGAACCGCCGCGTCACCGGCATCCGCACCCACCACGAGGGTCGAGTCGGCCCCGGTGAAAACAATGTCGGCGAGCTGTCTGGTCATGTCCAGGGACGTGACCGTCTCGACAGTGACCCCCACCCCATCGACGTCAACCAGATGCAGCTCGACGCCCGCGCCGCTTCGAACCGGCACCACGAGCACGTCGGCGTCCAAGGCGCCAGCCACGCTTGTCACCGCACCGTGGAGCCTCCCCTCGCCGTCCATCCGAACGGCAGCCCGAAAGCCGAATGCGCTGAGGTGGAGCGGCACCGTCAGCGCTGCGGTGCGCTGCCCCGCGCCAAGGCCGTCCAGAATCTCGTGGTTGGTGCCGCGGAGCGCGGTCGTTGCGACCACGGCGCTGGTCAGGAACGAGACTGGCGCGACAAATCGGCCCAGCTCCTCCATGACGACCGCGGCCTCTCGGGCGGAAGCGCCGGCTCCACCGCGCTCCTCGGGCACCAGCAGCCCGGCCAGGCCGAGGTCCACGGAGAGCTCGCGCCACAGACTGGGCTGGAGGTCCCCCTCGCCGTCATACATGGCGATGACTCTGGCGGGGGTACATCGCACGGTGAGCAGATCGCGGAGATTCTGCCGCAGCGAGTCCTCGACCTCGCTATACAGCAGGTTGACACCCGTGCTGGTTGATGGAGGGGTCATCGGGGCAGGTCCTTCCAGGCGAGGTGCTTGTCGGTTCTCGGTTCGCTCGGCAGCCCGAGTACGCGCTCGGCCACAATGTTGCGCAGGATCTCCGACGTCCCGCCCTCGATCGAGTTACCTTTGGCCCGCAGGTAGCGGTAGCCGGCGTCACGGCCGGTGAACTCGACGATGTCCGGTCTGACCATCGTCCAACTGCTGTAACGCAGACCGTCCTCACCGAGCAGCTCGATCTCGAGACCGCTGAGCTGCTGGGCGAGCCGTGCAAAGCTCAGCTTCATCGCCGAGCCCTCCGGTCCTGGCTGACCGTGTATGACCTTCTGGCTAAGCCGCTGACCGGTGAGCCTGGCGACCTCAGCTTCCACCCACAAGGTCATCAGTCGGTCGTGAAGTTCCGGCGTGCGCAGCTCGGGTCGATTGCGCCAGGTCTCGGCCACGACGCCGACCATGCCGCTCTCGCGGGGTGCCGCCTGACCGCCGATGGCGACACGCTCGTTCATCAAGGTCGCGTTGGCGACCTGCCAGCCCGCGCCTTCGTCGCCGAGCCGGTAGGAGTCGGGGATGCGTACCTCGGAGAGGAAGACTTCATTAAACTCTGCCTCCCCGGTCAGCTGGCGAAGCGGCCGCACGTCGACCCCTGGATCGGTCATGTCACACAAGAAATAGCTCAGGCCGGCGTGTTTGGGGACATCCGGATCGGTGCGAGCCAGCAGGATCGCGAACCTGGCCGTATGCGCACTCGACGTCCACACCTTCTGCCCGTTGACCACCCAGGTGTCACCGTCCCGCACCGCGCGAGTGGCGACCGCGGCGAGGTCTGAGCCGGCGCCGGGTTCGCTGAACAACTGGCACCACACCTCCTCGCCGGTCCACAACGGTTTGAGGAAGCGCCGCTTCTGTTCCTCGGTCCCGAACGCGAGGATGGTGGGTGCGGCCATTCCAAGGCCGATCCCGTTGCGACGTGGGTCGTTGTCCGGCGCTCCGGCGGCCTCGAGAAGATCGTCGACGAACGGCTGAAAGTCGCGGGGCAGGTCCCTTCCGCCGAGCCCTTCGGGAAAGTGCACCCACGCCAGACCAGCATCGAAGCGGGCACGCAGGAAGTCGAGCCGGTCCGTGGTTGCCGGGTCGTGTGCGTCGAGCAGCCTCTCGACTCGTCGGCTCAGCTTCGCGAGCGCGGTCTCGTCGGCAGTCAGGACGTCACCGTCGAGGACGTCTTCGGTCATGATGACAGCACCCATGATGCTCTCCGTACTGCTGCCCGACGCTTGAGCTCGTTGCGGGCGAGCGCGTTCTTGTGCACCTCGTCTGGACCGTCGGCGAACCGCAGCGTGCGGATTCCGGCGAACGCGGATGCCAGCGGGAAGTCCTGGCTGAGACCTCCGGCGCCGTGCACCTGGATCGCCTTGTCCAGAATCCACTCGACGGCCTTGGGCGTGGCGATTTTGATAGCCTGAATCTCGGTGTGGGCACCCTCGTTGCCGACGGTGTCCATCAACCAGGCGGTCTTAAGGACCAGCAGCCGCAGCTGCTCGACGCGCACCCGCGACTCGGCGATCCAGTCGCGGACCACTCCCTGTTCGGCGATTGGCTTACCGAACGCGACCCGGTCGGAGGCACGGTCGCACATCAGCTCGATCGCGCGCTCAGCAACCCCAATCGACCGCATGCAGTGGTGGATGCGGCCAGGGCCGAGGCGGGCCTGGGCGATCGCGAACCCGTCCCCTTCGCCGCCGATCAGGTTGGTGGCCGGCACCCGCACGTCGGTGAACTCCAGTTCGGCGTGGCCACCGTGGTCGCGGTCGTCGTAACCAAACACCTGCATGTGGCGTTTGATGACCACGCCGGGGGTGTCACGGGGCACGAGAATCTGGCTCTGCTGGCGATGCCGGTCGGCGGACGGGTCGGTCTTGCCCATCACGATGAGAATCTTCGCGTCGGGGTTCATGGCACCGGTGATCCACCACTTGCGACCATTGATGACGTAATCGTCGCCGTCACGTTCGATGCGCGTACTGATATTTGTCGCGTCGGAGGAAGCGACATCCGGCTCCGTCATCGCAAAGGATGACCGGATTTCACCGGCGAGCAACGGCTCAAGCCACCGCAGCTTCTGCTCCTCCGTGCCGAACATCGCCAGCACCTCCATGTTTCCGGTGTCGGGAGCAGAGCAGTTCAGCGCCGCAGGGGCGAGGTGCCCGCTGCGTCCGGTGATCTCCGCCAGCGGCGCGTACTGGAGGTTCGTAAAGCCCGCGCCGTGCTCGCCGGGAAGGAAGAGGTTCCACAGACCACGCGCCCTGGCCTCGACCTTGAGTTCCTCGAGCACCGGTACCCGAGTCCAGGCCCACGGGTTCTTCAGGGCCTGGAATTGTTCTTCAAAGATGGCTTCGGCGGGGTAGATCTTCTCGTCCATGAAGGTCTGCAGCTTCTCGCGCAGCTCCTGGGTCGTTGTGTCGTAGGCAAAGTCCATCAGTTTTGCTCCTTCATCGATGTGAGACCAGCGGCAATCAAGGGTTCGACCATCGCGCCGACGGTGTCGAACCCGGCCCCCACCGTCTGGCCATGGATGTAGCGGTAGTGGATGCCCTCGAGGATCACGGCGAGCTTGAAGTGGGCCAGTCCGAGGTAGAACCCGATCGCCGACAGGTCGCGCGCGCTCTTGTCGGCATACCGGTTGAGCATCTCCGCATCGGTGAGGAATCCCGGCGCCGTGGAGGCATTCGTGACGGCGGAAGCCGTGCCGGGAACCGCCATCCGCTGGTAGACCAGCAACAAGGCCACGTCGGTGAGGGGGTCGCCGACGGTGGCCATCTCCCAGTCGATCACCGCGGCCACCTCATTGCCTTCGACCAGCAAGTTGTCGAGGCGGAAGTCCCCGTGCACCACGGCCGGCACGCCCTCGACCGGCAGCCTGGCCGCCAGGCTCTCGTGCAGCTCGTCGGCCCCCGCAAGTTCTCTGCTGCGTGAGGCGTCGAGCTGTTTCTGCCACCGCCGCACCTGGCGCGCCAGGAACCCCTCGGGTCGGCCGTACTCACTCAGCCCGACCGCCACGGGGTCGACCCGATGCAGGGTGGCCAGGGTGTCCACCATCCGCGCGGAGATCGCGGCCGTCTGCTCCGGCCCAAGCCGTTCCAGCTCGGCGGCATGACGGTACGCTGTGCCTTCCACCCGCTCCATCACGTAGAACGGGGCCCCGATCACGTCAGGGTCGTCGCACAGGGCATACGTTGCCGGCACCGGGACATCCGTGGCATGCAGCGCGGCCATCACGCGGTGTTCGCGCGACATGTCATGGGCGGTCGCCAGCACGTGTCCGAGTGGCGGTCGCCGTACGATCCAGCTGTTCTGGCTGTCGGCGACCTCGTACGTCAGGTTTGACTTGCCGCCCTCGATCAAGCGCGCACGAAGCGGTCCGTCGACGACCCCAGGACATGCTCGCTCAAAGAAGTCGCGGAACCGGTCCAGATCCAACCCGGGTACGTCGGTGTGGCCGATCCGATCGGCCGGTGAGTCGACGTCGTGTTTGTCCGGCCCCGACACGTCAGGCCACCAACAGGGAGAGGGTCTCGGTGACACAGGCTGGCTTGTCTCCGCCCTCGCGTTCGATCGTGACCCGGACCGTGGCCTGCGCGCCCTGCGGCCCCCGGCTGAGTTCGAGCAGCTCAGCACCGGCCCGGAGCTTTGACCCCACCGGAACCGGAGCAGGAAAACGCACCCTATTGGATCCGTAGTTCACGCCCATGCGTACGCCCGCAACAGTGTAGATCTGCCAGACCAGCTTGGGGACCAGCGACAGGGTCAGGTACCCGTGGGCGACCGTCGTACCGTACGGCCCGATGGCCGCCTTCTCCGGATCCACATGGATCCATTGGTGGTCGCCGGTTGCTTCCGCAAAGAGGTCGATCTGTGCCTGGGTGATCGTGTGCCACTCGCTGTAGCCGAGGTGCGTGCCGACCGCTTGCTCAAACTCGTCGAGCCCATTAAACGTCTTCACTGCTATCTCCTTTGCTGTCGACGGCCGCTATGCGCGCGGGCCGCCGGCGACGTAAATAACCTGCCCCGACACGAATGAGGCGTCCTCACGGGCGAAGAACGAAACCGTGGCGGCGATGTCCTCTGGTTGGCCCACGCGAGCCACCGGGATCTCCTTCGCGGCGGCGGTTTTGAAATCCTCGAATGACACGCCCATCCGCCTGGCCGTGTTGGCGGTCATCTCGGTCGCGATGAATCCGGGCGCGATGGCGTTCACCGTGACGCCGAACTTGCCGAGCTCGATCGCCAGGGTCTTGGTGAAACCTTGGAGGCCGGCCTTGGCGGCCGCGTAGTTGGCCTGCCCGCGATTGCCGAGCGCGGACACGCTGGAGAGGTTGACGATCCGGCCCCAGCCAGCCTGGGTCATGTGCTTCTGCGTGGCCTTGCTCATCAAGAACGCGCCACGCAGATGCACGCCCATCACGGCATCCCAATCGTCTGCGGTCATCTTGAACAAGAGGTTGTCACGCGTGATGCCGGCGTTGTTCACCAACACCGTAGGGGCGCCGAGTTCGCTCGCTACCCGGGCCACCGCGGTCTCCACCGCCTGCTCGTCTGCCACGTCAACGCCGACGGCCAGCGCCGTGCCCCCGCCGGCCTCGATTTCCGCCACGACCGGTGTGCAGGCATTCTGATCGAGGTCGAGGATGGCGACGGCGAAGCCGTCCTGACTCAACCGTTTGGCGACGGATGCCCCGATGCCGCGGGCCCCGCCGGTGACAATGGCGGTGCGGGGGCCTTGACTGGTGCTGTGCTGAGTGGTCATGAGTTCTCCTCCAGGTGTTCGTCGGTACTCAACGCCGGGATGAGCCGGGTGAGCTCTGTGCGGGTGGATTCGGAATGGGTGTGCAGGATCGTCTGTAGGCCGAGCCGGCTCGCGCCATCCGTGTTCGCCACGGCGTCGTCAATGAAGACGACACGTCGGGCTGGCACGTTTAACAGATCGAGAGTGTGCGAGAAGATCTCGGGGTTCGGTTTGCGCATGCCGATCTCGCCGGAGATCACGACCGGGTCGAACAGGGCATCGATCCGCTCGCGCGGGTATGTGTTGCCCCAACTATTTGACAGCAGCGCCACCCGAACACCGGCGCTCTTCAGATCCTGCACGAGTGCGAACATCACCGGGTCGGGTTGCATGTCCGCGAACAATCCCCTGAGCAATTCCAACGGCGGCAGGGCCTGACCGTTGACACCGACCAGCTCGGCTGCGAGCAGCACGTCGAACTCCACCATGCTCAGCTCGCCGGTCTCCAAGCGGTGAATCGGGCTTCCCGCGGGGGCCGAGCGGGACAACCAGGCCTTGAGCGTTCTGCAGAACGACGCCGGGTCGATCCCGTCCCGCTCGAGCCAGGCCGTGATCGAGTCGGATACCGACGTCGTGAGCACACCGCCGTAGTCGAACACGACGGCGTCGACGGAGGTTGACCCGAACGAAAGTTGCCCGTCGTACCCGTCTGCGGAGGGGGCCCCGACGATCCAGTCAGGAGACAAAGGTCACCCGGCCGACCGTGGCTCCGTTGGCGAGCCGCTGCAAGCCGTCCGCGACGTCATCGATGGCGAGCCGCTCACTGATCAGGGGCTTGGCCGCCCCGGCCGTGGCGAGTCTGGACAGCTCGTCGTGGCAGTGCCGCACCATCCGCGGGTCTTTCTTGGCGTAAAGGCCCCAGTGCAGTCCAACGATCGAATAGTTCTTGACCAGCGCGTGGTTGAGTGCGGCCGACTGGATTTGACCGCCGGCAAAGCCGACCACGAGGATCCGGCCCTCGAACGCGACACACTTGGTGGAGCGCTGGTAGGCGTCTCCGCCGACCGGGTCGTACACCACGTTGGCGCCGCGGCCACCGGTGACCTGTTTCACGACCTCAACGAAGTCCTCACTGTGCCGGTCCACGACGACATCCGCGCCGAGACTCCGCGCCACCTTGACCTTCTCTGGCCCACCGACGACGCCGATCACGACGGCACCGGCGGCCTTGCCGAGCTGCACGGCCGCACTGCCAACACCCCCCGCCGCTGCGTGCACGAGCAACGTCTCGCCCATCTGGAGCTGCGCCCTGCGGTGCAGCGCGAACCAGCCGGTCTGGTACCCGATGTAGAAGGCTGCCGCCTCGGCGTCGTCAAGCGCTCCCGGAGCGGGGAACGCTGTATCGGTGTCCATCAGCGCGAACTCGGCAAACCCACCGGAGGGAAGAACCGACAAGCCGATCACCCGTTCCCCCGCGGCGAACCCGGTGACGTTGTCGCCCAGCTCCACGATCTCACCGCAGAGCTCGACCCCAGGGGTAAACGGCAGCGGTGGCTTTACCTGGTACAGCCCCCGGCACATGAGAACGTCGGGGAAGTTGGCCGCGGCACCGAGCACACGAACCAGCAGCTGGCCGGGACCCGGCTGTGGGACTGGAACATCGGCCAGACCCATGACCTGGAGCGGCTCCCCCAGCTCGTGCACGCGCCACGCCTTCACGACCGGCTCCCCCGCAGGTCGAGACGACCCTGCAGCTTACGCATCCCGGCCAGCCAGTGGTCGGTCTTTGTGGCCCGGTGTTCGTAATAACCCTGAACCTCCGGATGCGGAAGAATCAGAAAACGGTCGTCCTGGAGCGCCTGCCACATCGTCTCGGCGACTTGCTCGGGCTCGAGCGCGGTGTCGCGACTCAGCAGCTCCTGGAGTGGACCGGCGTTGTCAAGCATCCGCGTCTTCACGCCTTGCGGGCAGATCACTTGTACGGTGACGCCACGATGGCCGTACGTGGCCGAAAGCCACTCGGCGAACGCGACGGCCGCATGCTTTGTCACCGAGTACGGAGCGCTGCCCAGCATGGTCAGCAGACCAGCCGCCGAGGCGGTGACCACGAGCCTGCCGCTACCGCTCTCGAGCCAGGTGGGTACGAGCCGCTGCGCAGCTCGAACATGCGCCATCAGATTTACCTCGAAGGCCTTGGCCCAATCTTCGGCGGGTGTGTCCAGGCCGGTTCCGAGGTCGATTCCGGCGTTCGCGAAGTAGATGTCGATCGCACCAAGATGCTCGCGGGCCGTGTCGATCAGGGCACTCACACCGGCCTCGGTGGCAGCGTCTCCGGGAATCGGGTGACCGCCGATCTCGTCGGCGACCGCGCGTGCGGCGTCGGCATCAAGGTCATTGACCACGACTCGGGCGCCGTGTGCTGCCATCGTGGTTGCGATCGCGCGGCCAATCCCGTGACCGGCGCCGGTGACGACCACACCCATGTCGAGCACATCCACGTCAGACACCTCCCGTGAGCGTCACTCCACCATCGACGACGAGAACCTGGCCGGTGATCCAGGCCGCATCCTCGGAGAGCAGGAAAGCCACGGCACTGCTGACATCCCGAGGCACGCCGAGCCGTTTGAGCGGGTACGCGGCGGCGACTTCGTCTTCACGGCCTTCGTAGAGCGCACTGGCGAACTTCGTTTTCACAACGGCGGGTGCGACCGCATTGACCCTGATGCTGGGGCCGAGTTCGACCGCGAGCTCGGTGGTGATGTGGGAGAGCATGGCTTTGCTCGCACCGTAGAAACCGATGCCGGGCGCGGGTTTCAGACCGGCCACCGAGGACACATTGACGATTGCTCCGCCGTGCTCGCCCATCCAGGCGCGGTGCGCCTGCTGCACCCAGGAAAGGGCCGCGAGGCAATTGACCTCGAAGATCTTGCGGGCCGCGTCGAGGTCGTGTTCCACCAACGGACCGTAGACTGGGTTGATCCCGGTGTTGTTCACCAGCAGGTCCAGGCGGCCGAACCGCTCGATGGTGCGCTTGACGGTGTCCGCCTGATGCTCGAGGTCGTCACTCTTGCCCGCGACCGCGATCGCGTGGTCGGGGCCACCGAGCGCCGTGACGGCCGCGTCCAGGGCATCCTGTTTGCGGGCGGTAATGGCGACCTTGGCACCACCGGCAACCAGCCGCTCGGCAATGTCAAACCCGATGCCGCGGCTCGCCCCGGTCACAACCGCGACCTTGCCGCTAAACCGGTCGCTCATCAGGAGAGCCTCTCGAGAACCATCGCCATGCCCATGCCGCCGCCGACGCACATGGTTTCAACGCCCCACTGTTTGTCGAGGGTTTGCAGTCCATTGATCAGCGTGCCGGTAATGCGGGCCCCGGTGGATCCGAATGGGTGGCCAAGGGCGATTGCGCCGCCGTGCACGTTGAGCTTGTCGATGTCGATGCCCAGTTCCTGGTACGACGGGATGACCTGAGCCGCGAAGGCCTCGTTGATCTCGAACAGGTCGATGTCGTCGATGCTCATCCCGGCACGCCTCAGGGCAAGGCGGGTAGCCTCGACCGGTCCGAAGCCCATGATCTCCGGTGAGAGGGCGGTGACCGCGGTCGAAACGACGCGGGCGAGTGGGGTCAGGCCCAGCTCCCTTGCCTTGGTGTCGCTCATGATGATGACGGCGGCGGCGCCGTCGTTGAGTGGGCAGGCGTTTCCTGCCGTGATGAGACCGTCTGGACGAAAAACCGGCTTCAAGCCGGCCATGCCCTCAGCCGTCACGCCGGCGCGGGGGCCGTCGTCGGCAGAGACGACGATTCCACCCGGCGTGGTGATCGGGGTGATCTCGCGGGCGAAGAATCCGTTGGCAATCGCCTGCTCGGCGAGGTTCTGCGACCGGGCTGCGAACTCGTCCATCTCCCGGCGCGAGACGCCCTTCATCCGGGCGAGGTTCTCGGCGGTCTGACCCATCGAGATGTACACGTCGGGGATCTGACCGTTCTCGCGCGGGTCCGCCCAACTGTCGGCGCCACCGTCCGTGAGCGCGGCGGTGCGGGCCTGGGCATCGGCATAGATCGGGTTGGTGAGGTCCTGCCCCGCGATCGTATCGCTGTTGCCCTTGACGAATCGGCTGACCGCCTCGACGCCGGCGGAGATGAAGACATCGCCCTCGCCGGCCTTGATAGCGTGCAGCGCCATGCGGGTGGTCTGCAAGGAGGAGGAGCAGTAGCGGGTAATCGTGGTGCCCGGCAAGAAGTCGTAGCCAAGATTTACCGCGACCACGCGGCCCATATTCATCCCCTGCTCACCGCCGGGCAAGCCACAGCCAAGCATGAGGTCGCTGATGTCGCGAGGGTCGAGCCCCGGCACCTTGTCGAGTGCCGCTCGCACAATCGTGGTGGCGAGCTCATCCGGTCTCACGTCGACGAGCGATCCCTTAAAGGCGCGACCTATGGGAGAGCGTGCGGTGGAGACGATGACTGCTTCAGTCATAGGATGTTTCCTTTCGATGCGTCGATGCGTCGTTGCGCGGTTTCGCTGATTCAGCGATAAGTAGCGAATACTTGTGACTAAGCGCTTGCTTATTTCTAAGCGTTTGCTTAGTCTTCCCCATAGCGGGCATCCTCGTCAATACCCGATTACTAAGGACAGACATGATTCCTATCGGAAACGCCACCGACGCGCGCAGCAGGCTACTCGCGGCCGCGGTGGAGTCGTTCGCCGCCAGGGGCTTCCACGGCACGACGACCAGAGACATCGCCTCAGCGGCGGGAATGAGCCCGGCGGCTCTTTACGTGCACTACAAGTCAAAAGAAGATTTGCTCTACTTGATCTCGCGGAACGGCCACGCGCAAACTCTGCAGCTTGTCCGGGAAGCAGTCGGCAGCTCGAACGACCCGGTCGAACAACTTCTGGCCGTCGTTCGGGCTTTCACGATCCACCATGCACGCGGCCACACCAGCGCACGAATCGTGAACTACGAACTCGCGGCGTTGAGCCCGGACCACCTGAAAGAGATCGCCGCAATCCGGCGCGGGATCGAGAAGGAGATGCGCGGCGTCGTCGAGGCAGGGGCCGCCGTCGGCGCCTTCCGCACGTCCAGCCCTCAGATGACGGCGCTGGCTCTCTTATCGCTCGGTATCGACGTCGCCCGGTGGTACCGGGATGAGGGCGAGTGGGGCCCAGAGAAGATCGCCGACTATTACTGTGAGCTGGCGTTGCGCCTCGTCGGTGCGCAGCGCGAGCCGCCCACGATGGAAACGGCGACGACACTTTCAAGCGGTACAACTGCACCCCAAACGAGAGCTGTTTTACCTGATCAAACTCGTATTTCATCCACCTAACGACGTCAGATCACCAATCCGTCCGATCGATGTCACGAAAACGCTGCCAGCGTCTCTCGCACGGGATCATCCCTGTCCGACCGGCAGGTAGCAGAAGGAGTAATGAAGTGAAAATCATTGTGCTTGTGAAGCAGGTGCCGGATACCGAGGAAGAGCGCAAACTTGACCTCGGGTCGGGAGTTCTTGATCGCGGGGCGAGCGAGAGGATTATCGACGAGGTCAACGAGCGTGCGCTGGAGGTTGCGCTGTTATACAAAGACTCGAACAAGGGGACTGAGGTTGTAGCGCTGTCGATGGGCCCAGAGTCCGTGATCCAGTCCCTGCGCAAGGCGTTGTCCATGGGCGCGGATTCCGCGATGCACGTGCGCGATAATGCACTGGCCGGGTCAGATGTAAGTCGGACCGCTGCGGTATTGGCCGCTGCGCTGAGGAACACACGTTTTGACCTCGTCGTCGCCGGCAACGAGTCGACGGATGGCCGTGGCGGGGTGGTTCCGGCGATGATCGCCGAACATCTGGGCCTGCCGCATCTCACCTATCTCAACTCGACCGAGATCTCCGACACTGGTGTGAGCGGAGTGCGTGCGGGCGAAGACGGGACGCTGAGTGTGCATGCCGCGTTGCCCGCGGTTATTTCGGTCACGGAACGGGTGGCCGAGGCACGTTTTCCAAACTTCAAGGGCATCATGACGGCCAAGAAGAAACTACTCGAAGTGATATCACTGAGCCAGTTGGGCTTCGACCCGGCATTGGCGCGAATGAGTAGTTCCGTCGTGGTGTCCACGAGTGAGCGACCGGCGCGCACAGCCGGTAAAACGATCGTCGATGAGGGTACCGCGGGCGTGGAGCTTGCTGAGTACCTCGCGGCCGGACACCTGATCTAACGGAGGAATCGATAATGTCTAACATTCTGGTACTGATTGAGCTGTCCAACACGGGTGAAACAAGGAACACGGCACCCGAGTTGCTTGCCGTCGCACGCAGGCTTGGCACCCCCGTAGCCGTCGTTGCGACGTCGCCCGTTGGCAGCGCCGGGCTCGCGGCCAAACTTGGCTCCTATGGCGCCGCGCAGGTGTACCTGGTCGAGAGTGCCGGGGTCGGCACGTTGCTCGTTGCCCCACAGCTCGAAGCGCTCGCCGCCGCGGTCGAGGCGCTCGACCCCGCCGCGGTTCTGGTGGCCAATTCCGTCGAGGGGCGGGATGTCGCCGCGCGACTTTCCGTGCGCACCGGGGCGGGACTCATAATTGATGCTGTCGATCTGCGATCGGAAGGCGGACGGGTTCTGGCGACGCACTCGGTGTTCGGTGGGGCTTACACGGTCGAGTCCACGGTCGTGGGCGTCCTGCCGATCGTCACCGTTCGGCAGGGAGCCATCCAAGACCGGGCGGAAGCCGTCACGCCGAGCGTTACGGAGACATCCGTCAGTGTTCAGGCCGCGAATGCGGCCGTGATTGATGCCGTCATTCCCGCTGTAGCCTCTGGACGGCCGGCGTTGCGGGGAGCGGCCACGGTGGTGTCCGGCGGTCGCGGCCTCGGGTCCAAGGCGGACTTCATACTGGTCGAGCAGCTCGCCGACGTGCTGGGCGCGGCTGTCGGTGCGTCGCGCGCCGCGGTTGATGCCGGCTTCGTGCCCCAGTCTTCGCAGGTTGGCCAGACCGGAACCACCGTGTCGCCACAACTATATGTCGCACTTGGAATATCAGGTGCGATCCAGCACCGAGCGGGAATGCAGACCGCAAAGACGATCGTCGCGATCAATAAGGATGCCGATGCGCCGATCTTCGACGTCGCGGACTTTGGCGTTGTTGGTGACGTGTTCACCGTTGTGCCCCAACTTATCGAAGCCATCCAAGCTCTCCGGCAGTGATCTGCGGCTCTGTCGGAGCGAGTTCCGACAGAGCCGCACTACCCAACCTGAACCTCCTGTATGCCGCGACCGGAGCTGGCTCGGCTTGTGGATCTTAGCCGGATGACTCGTCGTCAAAGTCATCGCCCGGGTCGCCGCGCGGCCGCCGTTTCTCCGACCAGTCGCATCCCCGACCGGAAATCACCCGCTAAACCGGTCGGCGACCGCCCGACGGCGTTAACCCAGGAAGCCGCGGATCGAGGAGTGTCCCTTCAACAGGTTTCGGGCGATGGTGCGGCGCTGAATTTCGTCGGTGCCCTCGTAGATGCGCAGCAGACGGAGCTCCCGATACCATCTCTCAATCGGTAGCTCACGCGTGTAGCCCATACCGCCGTGTATCTGTAGTACCCGGTCGACGATCTCGTTGGCCTTAACCCCACCGTATAACTTAGCCATCGACTGGGCCTGGCGTGAGTCGATCCCGGCGTCGACCTGCCACGCCGCTGACAGCACGAGCCAGCGCAGCGCCTCGATCTCCACTGCGGAGTCGGCGACCATCCATTGGATCGCCTGGCGCTCAGCGACCGGCTGACCGAAGGTGACCCGGTTGCGGGCGTGCTCCATGCCCATCTCGACCAGACGCTCGCTGGCGCCCAGTGCGCGGGCTGGCAGCAGGTAACGACCCTTGCCGATCCACTTCATGGCAAGCTCGAAGCCCCTGCCCTCCTCGCCGAGAATGGCCGAGTGCGGCACGCGTACGTTGTCGAAGATCAGAGACGCCGGGCCCCACTCCCCCATGGTGTCAATGTACTCCGACGTCCAGCCCTGGTCGCGGTCGACGAGAAAACAGGTGATCCCGCCATCGGCCCCCTTCTCTTTGTCGGTGACGGCGAAGACCATCGTGAAGTCGGCCTCGTTGCCCCCGGTGATGAAGGTCTTCTCGCCGTTGATCACCCACTCATCACCCTCACGTTTGGCGGAGGTGCGGATGGCGCTAGCGTCTGAGCCAGCCCCCGGCTCGGTGATCGCGAAGCAGCTCCTGCGTTCGCCACTGATCGTGGGGAGGAGATACCTCTGCTTCTGCTCCTCGTTGGCGCGGTACAGGATGTTGTCCGCCTCACCACCGAACTTGAACTGCACGAACGAGCGTCCCAGCTCAACTTCGACGAGGGCGTTCATCACCGCGCCGAGCCCCATGCCGCCGTACTCCTCGGGTGTTGGCACCCCAAAGAACCCGGCGCTCTTCGCCTTGTCCCGAAGGGCGTCCAGCTCTTTTTGCTTCAGGCCCGGCTCATTCCGGCGCTCACGGCTGAGTACCTCCGGCTCAAGCGGGATGATCTCCTTGCGCACAAAGGTGCGCACCCACTCGCGGATCTCACGTTCTTCTGCGGACAAATTCAGGTCCATGACCTCACGCCTCCCTGTTATTGGCGAACTGCGCACGCAGCACGCGCTTGAGTACCTTGTGGCTCGGCCCCATCGGCAGGGCTTCCACTACTTCGATGCGTCGCGGATATTTATGCCCGCCCAGCCGTTCCCGTGACCATTCGACGAGTGCCGCACCATCAAGGTTTTCCCCCTTGTTCGGGATCACGACGGCGCAGACCTCCTCGCCGCGTTGCTCATCGGGGATACCGATCACCGCCACCTGCGCAATCGCCGGGTGCCTCATCAGTACCTCTTCCACCTCACGCGGGTAGACGTTGAATCCACTGCGGATGATCAGGTCCTTCTTGCGGTCCATGATCGTGATGAACCCGTCAGCGTCTTTCTGCCCGATATCGCCGGTACGGAACCAGCCGTCGACAATCGCGTCCGCGGTTGCCTCCGGGTTGTCGAGGTAACCGGCAAACACATTGTGGCCCCGGATCACAATCTCGCCGAGCTGACCATCGGGATACAGTTCGATCCGGTCGTCCAGGGTGTCGTTGGCGATCTCGACCTCCACGCCCCAGATCGCGTGGCCCACTGTGCCGGCCTTACTCCCGAACCAATGCTGATTCACCGAGGCCGTCGGCGATGTCTCCGACAGGCCGTAGCCCTCGTAGATTGTGGTGTCAAATGTTGCCTCGAACCGCTCCAGGACTGCCACGGGCAGTGAGGCACCCCCTGAGATGCAGTCGCGCAGCTTCGGTAGCGCGCTGGCCTCGGCGGCAGCCCCGAGCAGCTGCACGTACATCGTCGGCACACCGAAAAAAAGCGTCGCACCCTCGTCGTGCATGAACTCGATGGCCTTCGCGGCGTCGAAACGCGGCTGGAGTAGCAGCGTCGCGCCGACCCGGAACGTGGAGTTCATCGAGACGGTCTGACCGAAGGTGTGGAACAACGGAAGGGAGCCCATCACGACGTCGTCGCGCGTGAACTGGTTGGCGTCGAAGGCATTTGTCATCGCGTTCATCACGAGGTTCAGGTGAGTCAACAGTGCGCCCTTGGGACGGCCCGTCGTACCACTGGTGTACAGGACCACCGCCGGGTCCTCGGCCTGCCTGGTGGCGAACGTCCGCAGTGGCTGGGTGTTGGTAGCGAAGCCCTCCAGCGCCCACGCTGACACCCCGACAGACCTGGCCGCTGTGGTTGCGATGTCGGCGAAGCTGGCTTCGTACAGCACGGCGCGCGCGCCGGAATTGCCGACGATGTACGCAGCCTCCTCGGCATTGAGCAGAGTCGGCACCGGCACGACGACCCCGCCGCTGGCAAGAATGCCGTAGTAGCCACGGACGAAGTCGGCCACGTTCGGGGCGAGCAGGGCGATCCGGTCGCCGGGACCGATGCCGTTGGCGACCAGCGCTGCACCATATCGCCGGGCATCCTCCCAGAGCTGCGCGTAGCTCAGCCGAAGGTCACCTTGAACGATCGCAATTTTGTCGGGCCCCCGGCGAGCGGACTCGGCCAGGATTGTTGCCAAGGAAAGAGTGGTCATGATTCTCCTCATTTGTGGGAAATGCGTTGTCGGGCCTGGGCCGGTGGTCGGGTGAGCTATCAGCCGGCGGACTCGGGGATACCGCTGGCCGGTGGCCCATCGTCGGCAGCCGAGCCGTCCTCCTCGATCGGTGAGTCGCCGAGATCGGTCACGAGCACCGGCGTCAACGGATCGCTCGCGCCGTCGTTAATCTCGACGATCCGCATTCCGGAGATGCCAAGGTGGCTGTCGACCGAGTAGCGGTACGGAGCCAGCGACGGGTTTGCGGCGGCGCCGCCCATCTTCTCAAGAGCGTCGACGATGCCCTCACGAGTCGGGTTCTCACCCGCGGCCTGCAACGCCTGCACGAATGTATACGCCGCTGACATGCCGAAGATACGGTAGTTGGTCAGTTCGCCAGCCTCGCCGTGTTCGTCCCACACTTTCTGCCACAGTTTGACCCACGCGTTGTCGGTGGCGTCGACACCCGGCATGTACTCGGTGGTGAGCGCGCCGTCCAACGGGTTCGTCGCAGCGACCGCGCCCTTGGAGAAGTTGGACAGCAGGGAGCCGATGAGTGCGGGGTCGGAGCCGATGTTGGCGTAGAACCACTGCGGATCGTAGTTCAGTTTCATGGCCGCCAGCTGGCTCAGCGCGGTGTACGACGGCACGTTGAAACCGAGCACGAGATCGGCCCCGGCCGCCTCGAGGGCGGTGATCTGCGGGGCAACGTCGGTATTGCCACTGGTGTAGCGCTGCACCTCGACGATCTGGTCTTCAATATAGGGACGTAGTCCCCTTTCGCTGTCTTCGCCCAGATCGTCGTCCTGAAGGAACAGGCCGACCTTGGCGTCTGGCATGTTCTCGGCCACCCACTGTCCGATGATCTTGCCCTCGATTTCGTAGTCCGGCTGCCAGCCGAAGGTGTACGGTTTGGCCTCCGGATCGTCACCCCACTGCCGAGATCCGGAGGCGACCAACAGATCAGGAACCTTCTCGCCGTTGAGGAAGTCGACGACCGCGCGGTGCGTTGGAGTCCCAAGGGCACTCAGCATCGCGAAGACACCGTCCTTGAACACGAACTCGTTGGTGACCTGACTGGTGGTGGTCGGGTTGTAGCCGTCATCTCGCACGATGTAGTCAATCTGGCGGCCGTGCACGCCCCCAGCGGCATTGACGTAGTCGAAGTAGGCCTGGGTACCGGTCGGGATCTCGCTGTATCCCGGCGCCGCAACTCCGGTGAGGGGGAAGGTGGCACCGATGGTCACTGAGGTTTCGGTGATGCCCGTTTCGGGCGCTGATACAGCGGCAGCATCGCCGCCACCGGACGGTCGACCGCCCGCGCCACAGGCGGTGACGAGCGCCCCTACCGTGACTAGCCCGACGATGGGGGTCATCCGTTTGGTCCATGATTTCATTGCATTGTCTCCTGTTTAGGGTGGAGTTCGTGGTGGATTGCCGGCGCGTCAGGGCTCCGGCGCCGGTGCCAGGCGTCACGGATCGTGCCGACCAGTCCGGCCGGTGCGAGCAGGATGACGAGCACGAGGGTGAGCCCATACGCGAACGGAGCGAGCTGCGCGGACTGCAGGTCGCTGAGGCCGACGCTGAGGCCGAGTCCGGTGATCGTCTGGGGCAGGAAAGTCAAGAGTGCGGCGCCGATGAGGGCGCCCACCAGGCTTCCGAGCCCGCCGAGAACGACCGCGGTCAGGAGCGAAAGCGACAACGTGAGCGTGAAGCCACTCGGTGCTGCAAGCCGCACGACCATTACCATGACGCTGCCAGCGAGGCCGGCGCACGCCGCGCTGACCACGAATGCTGTGACCCTGGCACGGCCCACGTTGATGCCGGCGATCTCCGCCGCGACCGCGTCGTCGCGCACGGCGCGCCACGTGCGGCCCATTCTGCTGGCGGACAGGTTCCCGAGCAGCACGAAGGTGACGATGAGGCCGAACCATCCGAGGTATGCCAAGTACTTACTGCTGGAGACGTCGTGCGCGGTGAGGAAGTACACCGCGTCAGCGAACCAGGCAGGGACCGTTGGCTGGGCGACGGATAGGCCCTGTTCGCCGCCGAACGTGTCACCGAAGAAGGAGGCGATACCGGGCACGGCAACGGCCAGGGCCAGGGTCGCTCCCGCGATGTACGGGCCGTGAAGTCTCGCCGCGGCGAGTCCGACCACGGCACCGACCACCACGGTCGCCAACATGGACAGGAGCATGACCACGGGCAGCGGCAGTAGTTTCGGTGCGTCGTGCACAATTAGCGCCGTCGTATAGGCGCCAACGGCCATGAACGCGCCATGACCCAGCGATAGCTGACCGTTCAAACCTGTCAGCACGGTGAGGCCGCCGACGGCGATGCCGAGGTACGCCATCGTGGCGAACTGCCCCTGTCGAAACGGGCCGACCGACTCCAGGACCGCTATCACGATCACCAGTCCGATCAATGCGCCAAGAATATTGCGTCTCAATGGGGTCCGGAGCAGGCGTGCTTTCAGCGAGTCCGATGAAATACGTGACATGTCAAACCCTCCGTGCCGTCGCGTGCGAGAACAGGCCAGAGGGTCGGACCAGAAGCACCACGATCAAAATGGACAGTGCCGCGAGCGGGACGAGTTCGGATCCGACGTACCCACTCACGACGCTGAGGCCCAGGCCGAGCAGTAGCCCGCCAATCACCGCACCGACGGGGCTGTCCAACCCACCGAGCACCGCCGCGACGAAACCGTAGACGACGACCGAGTCCATGTACGAGGGGTAAACCAGGTCTCCGCCAGCGATCAAGAGCCCCGACAGCGAACCGACCACGGCGGCCAAGGCCCAGCCGAGGGTGAGCATCCCGGTCACCTTCACGCCGAGCATGCGGGACACCTCCTGGTTGAACGCGGACGCGCGCATCTTGAGGCCGACGTCGGTGTAGCGGAAAAGCGCAAGCAGCAGCATCATCACGACAACCACCGAGCAGATCGAGAAGACGTCGAACCCGGTCAGAGCAACGGTCACGTCGCCCACCTCGAAGCCACGCAGCCCGAAAGGCACCGGGAAGGACCGGTAGTGTGACCCGAAGACAATTGCGGCCACGGCGTTGATGACCACGAACAGTCCCAGGGTGAGAATGATCGCGTTCATTTCGGGCTTGCCCTCGACCGGTCGAATGAACACCCGCTCGATGATGGCGCCCAGGACCAGTCCGGAGAGAAGTGCCGCGACGAAGCCGATCCAGTATGGTATGCCCGCATCCACGATCAGCAGCGCGATGTAGGTCGTGATCATGGCCATCGGCGCCTGGGCGAAGTTCACGATCCGCGTCGAGCGCCAGATGAGCACCAGCGCCAGCGCGAAGGCGGCGTAGACCATGCCAAGGGTCAGGCCCGCGAGCGAGGTCGTCAAGAGCTGTTGCACAAGTTCTCCAGTGGTCTGAGTGTCAAAATCCGAGATAGGCGTGGCGCAGCTTCTCGTCCGCGGCGAGGGCGGCTGCCTCGTCATGGGCGACCAGCCGTCCGAGGTCGAGCACGACGCCGATGTCCGCGATGGACAGGGCACTGCGGGCGTTCTGTTCGACGAGCAGGACGGTCAGACCCTCCGATTCCACGAGGCCCCTAATCAGCTCGAAGATCTGCACAACGATCCGGGGAGCGAGCCCCAGCGACGGCTCATCGAGCAGCAGCACCTTCGGTTCCGCCATCAACGCGCGTGCGATCACGAGCATCTGCTGTTCACCACCGGAGAGGATATGAGCGACCGCGCTTCGCCGAGACTCCAGCACCGGGAACAGGGAGTACACCCTGTCGATGTCTGCGGGGCGTGACCGATCGGCGCGCCCCAGCGCGCCGAGCCGCAGGTTCTCCTCGACGGTGAGCTCGGTGATCACCCCGCGTCCCTCTGGAACGTGGGCAAGGCCGAGGCCCGGCATCTTCTCCGCCGGCATCCGCGCGAGGTCCAGCCCGTCGAGGTAGGTGTTCCCCCGATCGGCGCGGATCAGTCCCGACACGGTGCGCAGCAGGGTCGTCTTGCCAGCCCCGTTGGCGCCCAGGACCGCCGTGATCTTGCCCCTGGCGGCCGTGAAGGTCACGCCGTCGAGCGCCTTCACCGGACCGTAGCTCGTGGTCAGGTCACGAATCTCGAGCATGCTCAACTCCCCGTCCGGGCGAGCCGGGCGGATTCGTCGTCGACTTCATTACCGAGGTAGGCCGCCAGTACGGCAGGATTCTCACGGATCTCGTTGGGGCCACCGCTAGCGATCACTCGCCCGAAGTCGAGCACGACAATGTGGTCGCACACGCTCATCACCAGGTCCATATGGTGCTCGACGAGCATGACCGCCATTCGGTCGACGAGCCCACGGATGAGCTCGCCGAGTTCGCTCATCTCATCGCTGGACAGCCCACTGGCCGGTTCGTCGAGCAGCAGCAGCTCCGGCTCGGAAGCCAGCGCCCTGGCCAGAGCGACCCGCTTGCGAATGGGGTAGGGCAGGCTGGCCGGGAACCGCGCGGCATACTGCTCGATGTGCAGCTCGTTCAGCACTGCGGTGGCCCGTCCGCGCAGGGCAGCCTCTTCCTTGCTGCTCTGAGGCAGCCCCAGCAAGCCGGAGAAGAATCCGGCGCCAGCGTGTCGATCGGCGCCGACCATCACGTTCTCGAGAACGGTCATCCGGTCGAAGAGACCGAGCCCCTGCAGCGTCCGTGAAATACCAAGCCCCGCAAGCTGATGTGGCTGGAGGCGGGTGAGGAGCGCGCCGCTCCTGTGCAGGGTTCCCGTGTTCGGCTGCACGAAACCACAGGCCACGTTGAACAGCGTGGTCTTCCCGGCGCCGTTGGGGCCGATGACGCCGAGCACGTGGTTCGGGGCCACCGCCAGGGAAACGTCGGAGAGTGCGTGAATGCCGCCGAAGCTCACCGCGACATCCGACATCTCGAAGACCGGCCCGGCATGATTACTCCGAGCGGGCGGCGTCATTCGTTGACTCACGTTTCTCCCTGCGTTGCGAAAAAGTGCGGTGGTGCTTTGCCTCACTTTGGTCGATGCGCACAGAAAGAGATATGGGCGGAGCGCCTAAGAGGCGTCGTGCAGGTCGATCAAATTTGCCGTTTGGGGTGGCTCAATTGTGCGCTGAGTGGGAACCTATCCAGATGAGACCCGCACCGGAGACCACATCGCCGAAGACCCCGCGCATCCGCGATGCGTTCATCGACGACGATCTTCGGGCTCGGATCGCCCAGGCGTGGGCGTCGCTGCTGGATCGTGGCACGGCCATCGCCGACGACATCACGCTCACGCTGATGGAGAATGACCACGACTACTACGATGGCGCTGGACCGAAGTTACGCGCTGATGTTCGCGCCAACACCCGGGAACACGTTCGGCGCGGCATTCTTACCATGGCGCGACTGGCCGAACCCGAGGACGAGGCGATACATCTGTGGCGGGAGACCGGCCGCCGCCGGGCCCGTCAGGGTGTGCCAATGGAGCTGATCCTCAATGCCTACAGTCTGGGTACCCGCGTGCTGTGGGAGGCGCTCCTCGAGCAGAGAAACAACCCGGATCTCCGGATCGATGATCATGTGCTCCTGATCGCCGGGCAACGGATCTGGTCCGCGCTCGACGTTCAGAACGCTACCATGGTCGAGTTCTACCGCCGTGAGAGTACGCGGCTGCAGCGACGCGACCTTCAGCGTCAGCAGAGCTTTCTCGACGGTCTGGTCGAGGGCCGAGGCGCGGACCCGCTGTTCGCCAGCGAAGCGCACGACGTTCTCGGCATCAGCGCTGACGACCCCGTGGCCTGCGTGGTAGCGCACTTCGACGGGTCCCTCGACGAGCCGCTACGGGCTCCAGAGGATCGCCTCGAACCCGCGGGCGTGTACTCGTATTGGCATATTCGTGGCGGTGCCTTTTTCGGCCTGATTCCGACCAACGACCTGACCCTGCCGAAGCTGATCGACCTGCTCCAACCGTCCGTGGCTGGCCGCGTCGGGGTCGCCCTGTCAATCGACGGTGTCTCCGGTTTCGCCACGGCCTATCAACTGGCTGGCCGGGTGGCCGAGACCCTGCCCCGTGGGTCGCAACAGATAGTGTCGGTGGCAGACCGGCTGCCCGAGGTGCTTCTCGGCGCGAGTCCCGAGGTCACCTCTCTCCTGGTCAGCGAGACCCTCGGGGCAATCCTCGCGCAGCCACCGCAACAGGCCGAAATACTACTCGAGACGCTGCAAGCCCTGTTCGCCAACGACGCCTCACCCACGCATGCCGCCAAACAGCTGTACTGCCACCGCAACACGATCATCTACCGAATGAGGCAGATCGAGTCGTTGACCGGCCGCAGCCTGCAGGATCCGCGTGACAAGCTCATTCTCTCGCTCGGTCTGATGGCCACCGGCCGGTAGTGCCTGTCACCCGGCGCGGGAATGGTGGGAGTGGGGCCGGCTGAACCGCTGTCCAGCATCCGTTCCCCGGGTGCTGGACAGCGGCATCAGCCGATGAGCGCCTCGACCGGGCCGCGCACGAAGTAGAGGATGAAGCCGAGGGCGACGACCCAGAGCAGCGGACTGATCTCGCGTCCCTTTCCGGAGAGGCTGCGCACGAGAACCCAACTGATGAACCCGGCGCCGATACCGTTGGCGATCGAGTAGGTCAGCGGCATCACGATGATGGTCAGAAAGATCGGCAGTGTGCTGGAGAACTCGGTGAAGTCCAGGTGACGGATCTGCGACACCATGAGCGCTCCGACGATCACGAGCGCTGCGGCCGCCACTTCGAGCGGCACGATCTGGGTCAGCGGGGTGAAGAACATGGCGGCCAAAAAGAGGATGCCGGTGATCACGTTGGCCGCGCCGGTGCGGGCGCCCTCTCCGATCCCGGCCCCCGATTCGATGAAGACGGTGTTCGAGGAGGCGCTGGTCGCGCCTCCGGCGACAGCGCCGATGCCCTCGACGATCAGTGCGGATTTCAACCGCGGAAACTTGCCGTCCTTGTCGGCCAGGCCGGCCTCGCTGGCCAGGCCGGTCATGGTCCCCATGGCGTCGAAGAAGTTCGTGAAAACGAGCGTGAAGACGAGCATCACGGCGGCGAGCATGCCGATGCGCTCGAACGCACCGAAGGAGACCTGGCCGATCAAACCGAGGTCGGGCAGGGCAACGACGCTCGTCGGCAGCACGGGGGCATTCAGATTCCAGCCGGCCGGGTTGGTGCCGAATGAGGGGCCAACCTTGAAGATGGCTTCCAGGATCACGGCGATGATCGTGGTCGCGACGATGCCGATCAGCAGCGCGGCCTTGACCTTGCGGGCCAACAGCACGCCCATGATGATGAGCCCGATCACAAAGACCGCTGTCGGCAGGGTGGCAATCGAGCCAGCATCCCCGAGCTGCACCGGCGGTGAATTCGCGCCGCTGGTTCGGACGAAACCGGAGTCGACCAGGCCGATGAACGCGATGAACAGGCCGATGCCTACCGTGATGGCGATTTTCAGTGGGCGCGGGATGGCGTTGAAGATAAGTTCACGCAGGCCGGTCGAGGCGAGCAGCACGATAATGAGGCCATTGATGACGACGAGGCCCATCGCTTCAGCCCAGGTGACCTGACCGACGACACTCACGGCGAGGAACGAGTTGATACCGAGCCCGGCGGCGAAGCCGTAGGGCAGACGGGCGATGACGCCGAAGAGAATAGTCATGACGCCGGCGGTCAGTGCTGTCACGGCGGCGACCTGCTCGTTGGGAAGCCAGCCGCCCTCGACGTCGACGGCGGCCTGGTCGGCACTGAACCCGCCGAGAATGAGCGGGTTCAAAATAACGATGTAGGCCATCGTTACGAAGGTGACGACTCCGCCTCGAAATTCGCGAGACCAGGTGGAGCCGCGCCTGGTGATCTCGAAGTATGCGTCGACGCGGGCTTTCAGGCCACGCGGCGCCGGCTGCGGCGAAGCCGCATTAGTGGGTGTTTCAGTGCTCGAAATGGTGTACTCCCGGTGCCGTGGCTCTTAACGCAAGGTTCCAGTCTACGACCAGGCCAGGCGCATGACTTAAACGTGTGGCACGAACCGTCCCCAAGCCAGGCGCCGTTCCCGGTGCGGGTCCATCTCGACCCGGTCATCCCGATCGATGATGAGCGTCGCGCGCGTGCTTTCGTCGTAGAGCGGCCACTCGGCCGATGGCGCCCCGCCGTGCACGAAGCCGAGCCACCAGCCCTGCATACGTGTCGCGATGCCCTGAAAGGTGCGGCGCCCGCCGAGGGCCGTCATACCGCGGCCGAACCAGCCGTCGAGGCGGTCGAACAACGGAAAGAGTTCGAGGCCGTGCGTTGCATCGAGGCCCATCAGCCGCAGGAGCCGTGGAGCGGCATCGAAACGGTAGAAATACACCGGTGCGTACCTGGAGTGTCGTTCGCCGACCTTTACGCTCGGATACCAGAACGAGTAATCACCGCCGAAATCCAGAGCAGCCCGCAGCGCCGGAATGCCCGGATACTGCGCTTTAAGTGCCTTCTTCGCCTTCTTCTTGGTCTTTTTAAAGATCGTACGGATGCGCGCGGGCGTCGTGGCGAGAATATCGATACGCCCGCTGAACAACGAGCCCTCCCGCGCGTTGGTGCCAATGATCAGCGGAATGCGAGCGGCCCGGCCGTCCCGAAAGGCGTCGAGTGGCCGCTCCGGCAGAAAATCACCGTCGATGACCGGGCAGAGCGGAATGGTGCCCGGGTCCTGATCGGGCGTGCGCACGGTCAGTGCGGTCGTGGCGGCCACGAGGAGTGCCGGGTCGGCGGCGAGCAACAGGCGGGTCGCGTCGGCGGTGCTATGGGGTCGAGGGGCTTCGATCAGGCTGTCCACGAACTCGCCAGCCCAGCGGGCGGTGAGCTCACTCGGGTAGACCGCGTTTGGCGGCGCACTCTGCGCGATCGCCCGGTGGAACAGGCCGGCCGCGCTCGGCACGGTCATCAGTGTGGTGACTGCGTTGCCGCCGGCCGACTCACCGAACAGGGTGACCGCATCCGGATCACCGCCGAAGGCCTGAATGTTGTCCCGAACCCACTGCAGGGCAGCGACCTGGTCCCGCAGGCCCAGGTTGCTCTCAAACGGACGCTCCGGCGAACCAAATCGAGAAAAGTCCAGGTACCCGAGGGCCCCCAGCCGATAGTTCAGGCTGACGTAGACGATGCCGCCACGCCGCACTAGCCCCTCCCCCTGCCGCGGCACCTCACGGCTGGAGCCGACGCTGTAGGCGCCGCCGTGGATGAACACCATCACCGGGCGGAGGGCCCCGCGCTGTTGACCGGCACCGTGTAACTGCGCACCGGGGGCAATCCGTTCGTCGGTTGCGATCACGTTGAGATTGAGGCAATCCTCCCCCTGCGGGATGCGGGGGTGGGCGCCGCGAAACTGACCCTTGTGGCTCTGCGGGGCAATCAGTCCCCACACGCTCGCGTCACGTACGCCGTGCCAGGGCGGGGCCGGCTGCGGGGCACGAAAGCGCAGATCGCCCACCGGAGCGGCCGCATAGGGGATGCCGCGCCAGGCCACTACGCCGCGTTCTCGAACTCCGCGGAGCAAACCGCCGGACACCCGCACTTCGAGACCCTGCACGGTGGTCGGATCAACGAGCTGGCTCATGGGCTCGAGTCTATTCCGCGGTGCTGACCGGCTGCGACTACGCTCGATACAGATACCGCACCAGACGAAACGAGAACGTAAATGGCACTGCCCTGGACCCTGCACGGTGACGGAAAAACCGTCGAGGCGCAGGCGGTCGTCGGCCCTGGCGAACGGCTGAGCTGGCCGTTGACCATAGGCATCGGCTCGCAGCACGTCGTTGCCATGTTCGGCGCGACCTTTCTGGTGCCCCTGCTCACCGACTTTCCGCCGAGCACGACCCTGCTATTCTCCGGCGTAGGCACCCTGCTGTTTCTGCTGATCACCGGCAACAAACTGCCCAGTTACCTCGGGTCGTCGTTTGCGTTCATCGCGCCGATCACCGCGGCAACGGCTTCGGCCGGCATGGGCAGCGCCCTGTTCGGCATCATGGCCGTCGGGGCGCTGCTCGCCCTCGTCGGCGTCATCGTGCAGCTCACCGGCACCGGCTGGATCGACCGGCTGATGCCGCCGATCGTGTCGGGCGCGATAGTCGCCCTGATCGGCTTCAACCTGGCCCCGGTCGCCAAGGCCAATTTCGACAAGGCACCCCTGACCGCGCTCATCACGCTCGTCGCGGTGATTCTCTGCACCGTGCTGTTTCGGGGCATCCTCGGCCGGCTCTCGATCTTTATCGGCGTGCTCGTCGGCTACGTCGCTGGGGTGTTCTTCGGAGAGGTGGACTTCAGCCGCGTTGCAGACGCTGCCTGGATCGGCCTGCCCCCGTTCACCGCGCCGGCCAACCCCTTCGAGAACCCGGCGGCCGTGCTCGGGGTGCTGCCAGCCTTTCTCCCCGTCGTACTCGTGCTCATTGCCGAGAACGTCGGCCATATTAAAGGTGTGGCCCAGATGACGGATGCGAAGGTGAACCGACTCACCGGGCGAGCCCTGCTCGCCGACGGTCTGGCCACCATGCTCGCCGGTTTTGGCGGCGGCAGCGGAACCACCACCTACGGCGAGAACATCGGCGTCATGGCGGCAACTCGCATCTACTCCACGGCGGCATACTGGGTCGCCGGAATCGTCGCTATTCTGCTCGGACTCTCCCCCAAGGTCGGTGCGATCATCTTCACGATCCCCGATGGCGTACTGGGCGGTGTCACCACAGCGCTCTACGGACTGATCGGCGTCATCGGCGTCAAGATCTGGTTGGACAATAAGGTCGACTTCTCCAAGCCGGTGAACCAGTTCACCGCCGCGACCGCGCTCATTATCGGTATCGCCGACTTCACGCTCAACGCCGGAACGCTCAGCTTCAACGGCATCGCGCTCGGAACGGTAGCGGCCATCGTTATCTACCATCTGATGACCTGGCTCGGCCGAGTGCGTCGGACGGCCTGACCCGCCTGACCCGCCTGACAAACGGATGACCGCGCCCGATTTGGATGCGCGCTACGCCGGTTACCGTAGCGCGCACCCAAACCAGGCGCGCGCAAGCAGAAACCGGGACGCCGAGCGGGGACTACCGGTGCAGGGCGGGCACGATCAGGTAGACACCGTAGAGCACGGCGATGGCGCACAGTACGAAGCAGGCGTAGCCCGCGAACAGAGCCAAGGACTTCAGCCCTGGTGTGAGGGGGTTGGCCGCGGCGGCCTTGCGGGCTCGTTTAAGCTGCTTCGCGGCCTTCTTCGGGCTCAGCACGGTGATCGCGCCGGTGAATTCGTGCGGCTCCACCATCGGAATGCGGCCGGCCGTGGTGAGCAGGCGCAGTCCAAGCGAGTACAGGCTCACAAGCACGGCCGCCGAGAACAACGACGCGGCCGTGACGATGAGGAATGCGCTCCAGTCGATCACAGCGACACCTTCCTGCGGTCGCCACGGCCAGGACGCGCGGGCCGACGCGGCGTCTTCTTAATTCTGACCACCCGTCCGGCATCGTCAATGTCATTGAGCAGCGTGTGGTGCGTAACTCGGTTGCGCCTCGACCAGCGAAACAGAGCCATGATCACGATGGTTCCGATTACCATGTCGAGCACGATGCCGATCGGTCCGAGCAACGCGAGTCCCGCGGCGAACGCGCCCATGATGGCCGAGGCCGGCAGTGTCATGACCCAGCCGAGGGCAATGCGTCCAGCCATTCCCCAACGGATGGTCGAGCCCCTGCGGCCGAGTCCGGAGCCGATCACCGAGCCCGAGGCAACCTGGGTGGTGGAGAGAGCGAATCCGAGATGGCTGGAGGCGAGGATCGTCGCGGCGGTGCTGGTTTCGGCAGCGAAACCCTGGGCCGGCTTGATCTCGGTCAGACCGGTGCCCATGGTGCGGATGATGCGCCAGCCCCCCGTGTAGGTGCCGATGGCGATGGCGAGGGCGCAGGCGGCGATGACCCAGAAAGTTGGCCCGCTACCGACGGCCTGAAACCCGCCGGCGATAAGGGTGAGGGTGATCACTCCCATCGTTTTCTGGGCATCGTTGGTGCCGTGGGCCAGGGCGACGAGCGAGGAGGAGAATATTTGTGCGTAGCGGAAGCCGCCGCGGCCGTCGGGCTTGCCCAAATCACGCCGCGTTATCCGGTAGGCCAGCCGAGTGGCGACCAGCGCCACTCCGCCGGCGATTAGCGGTGCGATCAGCGCGGGCAGAATGACCTTTGCGGCCACGACGTTGTAGTCAACAGCCTGGGTGCCGACGCCGATGACCGTGGCACCAATCAATCCACCGAACAATGCGTGGCTCGAGCTCGATGGCAGACCCATCAACCAGGTGACCAGGTTCCACACGATCGCGCCGATCAGGCCGGCGAAGATGAGTTCAGGGGTGATCAGCACCCCGCCGTCCCCCTCCTTGATAATGCCGCCCGACACGGTGCGCGCGACCTCCGTGGAAAGAAAAGCCCCGACCAGGTTGAGAATGGCGGCGACACCGACGGCGACCTTCGGCTTCATTGCGCCGGTTGCGATCGGGGTGGCCATGGCGTTGGCCGTGTCGTGAAAACCATTGGTGAAGTCAAAAATGAGTGCCAGTGCGATGACCAGCACGATGATGAGGCTGAATTCAGGCACGAGATACGACGCTTTCCAGATCAGCACCGAAGGTGAACGTGGCGCGCACCGGTACGCCGGCCAGCACTCCCGGCAGCCAATGCCGGGCATCGTCCCACATGTCATCCACTGGCAGACTCGCGATGTCAAACCAGACCGGGTTCAACTCGTTGGATTCCCGCGGAGTTCCCGACCACTCGTCGCAGACGAACACGGTCGACTCCTGGCTCCACTGTTCGCGGTGCGGGAACAGGTAGGTGAGAAACCCAAGTTCGGTCAGAGCGGATGCTGACACCACGAGTCCGGATTCCTCCTCGATTTCGCGCACGGCCGCATCCACTGCGCTCTCACCGATTTCGAGCTTGCCGCCGAGGCCCACTATGTTGCCCACTCCGAGGCCTTTCTTCTTACGCCCCAGCAGGACCTGCCGATCGCCTTCGGGAGATAGTCGAGTGAGATAGCACACGCATACCTGGGGCAAAGTCATTGCTTTATCTTAATGCTCGTTCACGTGCGGCCGTGCGGAGTGAATTCACGGGCAGCTCAGTTAGGCTCCGGTTATGGACTTTGTACCCGCTACCGGAACCATCACCATGTTCACGACCGACTGGTGCGGTTACTGCAAACGGTTGAAGAAGCAGCTCGACATCGCCGGCATCGGCTACACCGAGGTGAACATTGAGCGAGTTGACGGTACGCCGGAGCTCGTAATGAGCCTCAACAACGGCAACCAGACCGTGCCGACCATTCTGTACCCCGATGGATCGGCCGCGACCAACCCTTCGCTGGCCCAGGTGCAAGCCAAACTAGCCTGACCTGATCGACCCGCTTGACCCGGCCTAGCCGAACAGTACGGAGGCCTCGTCGTAACGGGCCGGTGAGACCCGCTTGAGGCCGATGGTGGCCGAGGCGATGCTCACGACATCGATCTCGGTGCCGCGCAGGGACACCATTGAACCCCAGCGCTCGTTGCGGATCGCGTCGACCGCTGCCATTCCGAGCCGCGTGGCGAGCACTCGGTCGTAGGCCGACGGGGCCCCGCCGCGCTGGGTGTGGCCCAGCACCGTCGCCCGGCTTTCGATGCCGGTACGTTCCTCGATGAGCGGGGCGATGACCTCGCTGATTCCACCGAGGCGGGGCCGGTGAAAAGCGTCGAGCCCCTTAGTGGAGTGCGCCTCCTCCATGCCGGCGAGCAAAAAGCCCTCCGAAACGACGATGACCGGGGCTCGGCCGCGGTCGCGCACATGCTCCACCCACTCACAGATTTGCTCGATCGACTTGGGCTGCTCGGGAATGAGAATGGCGTGGGCACCGCCGGCCATCCCGGAGTGTAGCGCGATCCAGCCGACGTGGCGTCCCATGACTTCGACAACCATGCAGCGGCCGTGGGACTCGGCGGTGGTGCGCAGACGGTCGATCGCCTCGGTGGCAATTTCAACCGCGGTGTTGAAACCGAAGGAATAATCGGTGGCCTCGAGGTCGTTGTCGATGGTTTTGGGCACCCCGACAATGTTGAGGCCAGCCTCGGTGAGGCGGTGCGCGGCGGTCAGCGTGCCTTCACCGCCGATGGCGATCACGGCGTCGATACCGCTGGCGTCGAGCGTGCGCTGGATATTCTCCGGGCCGCCGTTCTCGCCCTCAAACGGGTTGGTGCGGGAGCTGCCCAGGATGGTTCCACCCTGACGGGACAGCCCGCGCACGCTGTGGCGATCGAGGGGCATGAATTCGTTCTGCACGAGTCCGCGCCAACCATTGCGAATTCCGACGAACTCAAAGTCGTGCGTGCGCACGCCCTTGAGCACGGCGCCACGAATAACCGCGTTGAGTCCGGGGCAGTCGCCGCCGCTGGTGAGAATACCGATCTTCATGCGGTCTACAGCTTTCCGTCAAGGGCTTGGGTGAGCAGGCAGATAAGGGCACTCGCCTGCACCGAATCGGTGGCCGAGTACTCCGCTTGGGAACCATCGAGGGCGCGAGCGGCAAGACCCTCTTTGCTGCCGATCAGATCGGCAATGCGTGCGTCGATGGTGTGCGCTGCGATGATGCGCCAGGCGGTGACCGGCTCATCCTGACCGATGCGATGCACCCGGTCGATAGCCTGGGTCTGCTCCGCCGCGGTCCAGCTCAGTTCGGCCAGCACGACGTTCGACGCGGCCTGCAGGTTGACGCCGACTCCGGCCGCGGTCAGCGAGCACACCGCGATGGCGACATCGGGATCGTTGTTGAAGGAGTCGATCGCAGCCTGGCGGGCCACTGCACTTTGATCCCCGCGCAACGAGACCGTTTTCAGGTCGCGCTTGGCGAAGATCTCCTCCGCCGTGTCCATGACGTCGATGTGCTTGGCGAAGAACACCACCTTGCCCACCGAGCGCGCCAGTTGCGCGGCGTAATCCGCCGCAAGCCCCGCCTTGGCCTGGCCAATCTTGCGCACCATCGTGAACACGTTTTCACCGGTGGTCTGACCCTTGGAATCTTCGAGTTCCGCGTGGGCGACCGCGCGAACGTAAGCATCCCGCTGGTCTTCGTCGGGAACGGCCGGGCCGCCCGAGCCGACATGCCTGGCCGCCACGAGCGCGTGGTACCGGGTGACCAGTCGGGCACCCAGCTCGCGTTCGGCCTGGCGGATCGACCGGCCGAGGTCGTCGTCGAGTTCTACTGGAAGGTCGGCGATGCGCTTGGCTGGCAGATCGGCGGCTACGTCCACCTTGCGGCGACGCACGATGCCCATGTCGATGACGGCGGCCCGGGCTTCCTTATAGAAGCCCATGTCGGCCGGGGTCAGGCCGGTCTCCTCCAAGCGTTTCAGCAGCGCGGGGGCCGGTTTGTCGCCGTCGATCCAGCCGAGGAACTGCCAGATGGCGCGAAAATCATCAACGTCGTTGATGAGGGGGGTTCCGGTCAGCGCCATCAGCAGCGGGTTACCGCCCGGGGTTCGGCGACGAATCTGGTCGGCGAGCGAGAGCACGTGCTTGGACCGCTGGGACGACAGATTTTTGATGAAATGCGCCTCGTCGACGACCATGCCCTTGAACCCAAGCGTGCCGAGCCAGGCCAGGTGCCGGTCGAGAACGTCATAGTTCACGACAACCACATCGGCGAAAGCGTCGAGGCTGTCGCCGTCGCCGTGAATGACCGTTGCCCTCCGGTTCGGCGTCCACAGTTCAACTTCGCGCGCCCAGTTCATCTTCACCACGTTGGGCACGATGGCCAGCAGCGGGTAGGCGTTGGCCACGGATGCCGCCAGCAGGCTCTGCGCGGTCTTTCCGAGGCCCGGCTCGTCGGCGAGCAGGTAGCTGCGGTGCCCGAGCCGTGCGCTTTCGATGAATCGGGACTGGTGCCGCATGAGTTCCATGCCACCCGGCGAGAGCCGGTCTCGGCGAGGTTCCTCCGGCATGTCCATGCTGGCCGCCTGGCCGCCTGAACCGTACTCGAATGACTTGAACAACGGGCCGAGCAGTTCCCAATTGGCGAGCCGACGCGGGTGCACGACCGGCTGAGCTGCGGCGCTGAAGTCGGGGGCGAGGAACGGGTTGGCGAGCTGCCTGGATTTCACCGACTGGGGGATGACCTGGTTTTGCAGCACGACCGGTGCCGCCTCGGGCTCGCGGGTGATAATGAGTTCGTCGGGGCTGAGCTCGGCACCGGATTCGAGCAGCCAATCGCGCCGAAAGCGCTGGGCGACGGTGGAGACGCCGGCGTCGGGTTCGAGCAGCGTGATCAGGCTGGTGTCTCTGGCGGCAGTCTTGGCCAGAATTTGCGCGATCCCGTCGAGGCGTTTGAGCAACTCTGCTCGGTTCGCATCGGAGAGTTCCTTGTCACCTTTGACCCTGGCTCGTTCTTCACGCATTAACAGGGCGATGACCTGGTATTTCGTGCGATTGGTTGGCCCGAGCTTGGTGCCGGACTGCGCCTTGGCTTCGACCTCGCGCACCTTGCGCGCGAGAATCGGAATGATCGGGGCGTCGTCGTCGCGGGACCGCGGATGAGCCCGATTGCGGGTGACTCCGTTACGACCGAGGTTGTTCCGGCTGCCCGAGGCATCGGTGCGGGTATAAGCCATTGTTCTCCACTTCGAAGCAGCACGGTACGGGTACCGGCTGTACCTGTCCACGCGTTCCGGTCACGGTCATTTCGGTGTTACCGGAACGCTGCGTTTGCGCGAATCGTTATGTGGTGCGCGGAAATACACGATTCGCGAAACGCGGCACGGGTCGCGATCTGACGCCAGACCCAAGGTCAAGCGGATGCTGTCGCAGCGCTGGTGCCGTCAAATCAACGATGTCAATACATTGATTTTACGAAGAACTTCCACCGCATACGAGCGCACAGTAGAGACCTGACCCGAGTTCTCTCAACGCGGTAGTAGTCTACGCCCGACGTTCAGTCCTTGCGAACCGGCACTTTGGTGCGCAAACCGACCACGATGAAGATGATCGCTCCGATGAATTGTGCCGAAACCCAGCCCTGACCGCTGAGGTCAATAATTACGACCGGGTTCCACAGGACGGCCATCGGAACGAGACCGACCAGCCAGTACCAGGAACGCGCCTGAATCACGAAGACACAGATAATAAGGGCGAGGATACTGACCGCGTAACGGATGATGATGAAACTCTCACCGTCAAGAAGCGCGAGTCCGGCGAGCAGAACGATGGCTCCCAGCAGGCCCGGCGCGAGAGCCGAGCGGGTGAATGTCGGTGCGGCTGGAGTGCCCATCAGACGCCACCCCCGCCGCCGCCGCCGCCTCCGCCGCCCGAGAAACCGCCTCCGCCTCCGCCGCCGCTTCCGCCTGAACTCGAGGAGCTGGTGGCGCTCCCCGACCATGACGCCGTCGCGGCAGTCGAAAAGGAGCTGATGGCACCCGCGAAATAGGCCGCCTGAAACATTCCGGATCCGAAATACCAGTCGGGCTGGGTGTTAGCTTCGGCGTAGTACTGGCTGAGCACGCCTGACCATTCTTTTTCCTGCCCAAACACTACGGCCAGGGGCAGCACGCGCTCGTAGAGCTGCACGACCTGCTTGGAGCGGGCGCCCGCAGACCCGGAGCTGATGCTCGGGTCAGGTAGGCCGGACTCCGGCCGATATATGGAGCGCAGGGATCCCTCCGGACTTTGCAATACCCGCAGCCGGTCGGCTTCGGCGAGACCTATATACAACTTGACGCCCTTCAGATAATCACGCAGTTCCGCACCGCTCTCGGTGAGCGTTCTAAAATTAGCGACGAACCCGATCGTGGCAACTGCGGCCGCGATGCCTACCGCAATGATCGGCAGCGGCCAGAACCCGCCCACCACGGTTATGACGGCGCCAAGGCCCGCTACGACCGCTACACCGGAGCTGACCACGGCAAGTCCGATGAGACCACAGCGCAGAGCGACGCTTTTCTGTTCACGCAGCCCCAAACGCAGGGATTCAACGCGGCTCGCGGAACGTTCCTTCGCTAAGGCAGTGCTCAGCGACAGGCTCTTCCTCTTCAGGTCACGCTGGTCGCCGGGCTGCAGTGTGGGAAAGAGCTTACCGAGAATGCGACTCTCGGTCTCATCGACACCGTCGGCGTGTACGAATTCGAGCAAAAAATGACTCTTCTTGTCGCCCGCCTCAAGAATGCGCACATTTCCCCGCACCGCGAAACTAATAAATTGGGCCGCCATTGCCCTGCTGGCAGCACCGACGATATCTCCAGATGTGAGCAGGTTCACTCCTCGGGGCGGTAGATACTCGGCGATAATGGTGGATCGACCGCGCGCATCGCGCAACAGAGTGGCGCGCAGCAGTCCCCCCAGCAGGGCCGTCAGCAATGCCGCGATAGCACCGACCAGGCCGACACTGGGGAACGCGTTGGCGGTGAATGAATCGTCTCGCGGCACGAAAGTGCCCGGTTCAAACTCAACATCGATGGTCAGGTTGCCCCCGGGCCCGAGATCCATGGCGAGTGCCGAAACGGTCGTCTCAGCCGACGAACCGGTGGAACGGATGCTGTCACACGCCGCCGCCGCTCCCTCCGTACCCTGTGCGCACGAGGTCCGCCCGGTCAGGCTATCGACGAGGGCTGGATCGAAACTCACGGTGGCGCTAACCCGTCCAAAAGCCTGGTCCCAGCCGGTTCCGTTGACATCCCAGTAGAACTCCTCCTGGGCGGTGTCGTCGGGGTACAGGGTAACGTTCGATTGGGAATAGCCGATCACATAGGTCTGCACGCCGTGCACGTACTCGTCGGCAGCACTCGTCACGACGAGAAACTCCTGGTCACGGTCTTCGCTGGTGACTTCGGTGTCGAATGTGCGCGGCGTGCCGTTCTCGTCGGTGACGCTGTCGATCACGATATCGGTGGGGCGTCCCTCGTAGTGCGTGGGAATGGCACGCTGAATTCCGTGATTTTGGTCGAAACTCGGAAACCTCGCCACGATTGTCTCGACGGTCTTGAGCGTGGACCGTCCGTCAGCGTCACGCCCGAGGTCGTATTCCGCGTCGAAGGAGTCAAAGTTGAAGTCGCTAGCATCGGCGCCTACTGCGCGAACGGTGCCGGTGCTCGCCGGGACGATCGCGGCTTGCGTGGGCGCAGCCAGCACGAGCACGGCTCCCCCGACGATCAGTGCCCCGAGAGCCAAGACAAGCGCGGAGCGAACCGATTGGAGCATGAGTCCACTCTACCGAGCGTACGGCGCGGGCCAGCGCCGCCTCGGTCAGGCGTGTTGGATGGGAATCGACGTCGTCGACGGCGGGCGTTCAAACAACGTCTCCAGCCCCGGCTTCAACTCGGCCAGCCAGGCAGCGTAACCGGCTGGGTTTAGGTGCAGGCGGTCGATGCCCAGAGCGGGGTCGAGTTCGCCGTCAGGCAGGGCGAGGGCTGGCCAGAGGTCGAGGTACTGCACGTGCTGGGTGGGAGCGTACTGCCAGATATGACGATTGATGGAGCGGATTGTTGCGGCAAAAACCCGGTCACGCGGCAGAACGGATTGCACCATAATGCGGGTTTCCGGCAGCGCGCGCCGCAGCGTGTGCAGAATGGTCTCCAGGTTGCGTACAACGTATTCATCGGACCTGCGCCAGCCGAGATCATTGGTTCCTACCCCGATCACGATGGCATCGGGCCGCAATTCAATCACCTGGGGAAGTTGCAAAATCACCTCGTCGGTGGAGTTGCCGCTCGCGGCCAGATTGTGCACGTCGTGCTCGGGAAACCATTCGTCCCACTGACCGCCCGAAACGAGGCCGTCACCCAGAAAGGCGAGAGAAACTGACATAGTGACCTCCTACTCATAACCCATCATGCCCCGAACCGGGTCGAGTGACCAGAATTCTCAGACTATATGCACGTACTACCGCCGGGTCAGGCGTCGTCAGAGCGCGACACCGTCCCGAGCGGATGCTCCGCCTCGGCTTCGCGTTCCGCCGCGGCCGTCGCCGTGATGCGGGTGGCCATGCCCTCGAAGATGATGCCGTGGAACGGCAGGATCGCTGCCCAATACAGCCGACCGCCGAGGCCGCGGGGAAAGAACACCGCGCGCTGCCGGTAGAGCGAGCCACCGTCATCCGTCGGGGTGACGCTCATTTCAAGCCAGGCCCGCCCGGGAACCCGCATCTCGGCGCGCAACCTCAGGAAGCTGCCGTGGTCAATCTGCTCGACTCGCCAAAAGTCGAGTACTTCACCCGTGTGCAGGTGGTCGCGGTTGCGGCGGCCACGGCGCAGTCCTACACCGCCGACCGCCTTGTCCATCAGGCCGCGCACGGCCCAGGCCAACGGAAAGGAATACCATCCATTCTCGCCGCCGATGCTCTCGATCACCCGCCACAGTGCGGCGGGGTCGGCCGGGGTGGTCTTCTCACGCAGGTCGGTATAGACGGCGTGGCCGGCCCAGTCCGGGTCACTCGGCAGCGGGTTGCTCGACGCGCCCTCGATCGAGGAGTTGCGCCAGCTGGTCTCGACGTCACCGTTGCGCATACGGCCGAGCGCCAGGCGCACCGCCCGTCGGTAGCCGGTGAGCCCGCCCGCCGGCTGCGGAATGAACTGGTCGATGTCGTTCTCGTGCACGACGCAGTCGTACTGCAGGGACGCGATGATGGGGATGGCAAGATTGCGCGGAATCGGCGTGACCAGGTTCACCCACTGCGAGGCCAGCCAGGGGGTGAGCACGGGCAGGGCGGCGATGGCGCGCTGTTTGAGGCCGGCTTCGAGGGCGTACCCGTTCATCATCTGGCCGTAGCGCAGCACGTCGGGGCCGCCGATGTCAAAGGTGCGGTTCACCTCGTCGGGTAGATCGGCTGCGGCCTGCAGGTAGTACAGCACGTCGCGCACGGCGATCGGCTGGATCTTGTTGCGCACCCATTTTGGGGCGGGCATGTAGGGCAAAACGTCGGTGAGGTGGCGGATCATCTCGAACGAGGTGGAACCAGAGCCGATCACCACACCGGCTTGGAACGCGATGGTCGGCACGCCGCTGTCCAGCAGGATGCGGCCGACCTCCATGCGGGAACGCAGGTGGGTCGAGAGCGTGTCGGTATCGGGGTGCAGCCCGCCGAGGTAGACGATGCGCGCGACGTGGGCTGCGGAAGCGGCCTGGGCGACGTTCTCGGCGGCAACATGCTCGGTTTTCTCAAAGTCTCCGGCTGCCCCCATGGAGTGCACGAGATAATACAGCACGTCGATGTCGGCACAGGCGCCCTGCACTGACGCAAGGTCACCCAGATCACCCTGCACAACCTCAACCTGATCGGCCCAAGGCACATCCCGCAGCTTGGACGGGGTGCGCACGAGCACCCGCACAGTGAAACCGGCCTCCAGAAGTTTGGGAACGAGACGACCGCCGATGTAGCCGGTAGCGCCCGTGACAAGTGCTCTGCGTAAGGTCATGCGGCGGAGTTTATCCCGTTTCCGTAGCCCGGCACTGAGCGGATGCCCCGAACCGAATTAGAGGATGGCCTTGGTGTGCCACACCGTCTTCAGTTCGGTGAAGGCGAGAATGCGGGACAGGGCCGGTGCCGCAGCATCCGCGCCGACCTCTGGCGGGAGCACCCGCTTGAGCGTGTCGGCGGCGCTGATCTGCAGCTCCACCCAGTCGAGGTCGCCGGCACCGACGAGATCGAGGGCGTTGACGTCGGCGTGGGTGGCCAGCCACGGCGCGATCTCGGCCGGCGAACCGGTGACGATGTTGACGACGCCGCCGGGCACGTCGCTCGTGGCGAGCACCTCGCCGAGGCTGATCGCTGAGAGCGGAGCGTTCTCGTTGGCAACGACGACGACGGTGTTGCCGGCGACGAGGGCTGGCGCGATCGCGCTGACCAGGCCGAGCAGCGATTCGGCGCCTTGCGGTGCGATGATCGCGACGACACCCGTCGGTTCGGGCACGGAAAGGTTGAAAAACGGGCCGGATACCGGGTTGGCGTTGCCGGCGACCTGCACGTATTTGTCGGCCCAGCCGGCGTACCAGACCCAGCGATCGATGGCTTCGTCGACCTGGGCGCTCGCGCCGGCGGCGTTGACGCCCTCACAGCTCATGATTTCGTCGATGAACTGCGCCCGGCGGCCCTCGAGCAGTTCAGCGATGCGGTACAGCACCTGGCCGCGATTGTAAGCCGTGGCGCCGGCCCAGCCACCGAGCGCGCTTCGGGCAGCGACGACCGCGTCACGGGCATCCTTGCGGCTGCCCTTGGCTGCGTTGGCGAGAAAGTCACCTTTGTGCGAGAGCACCTCGTAGACGCGGCCGGATTCGCTGCGCGGAAATTTGCCGCCGATGTACAGCTTGTAGGTCTTGGGGATGGCGAGGCGATTCACTTGGCGGCCTTCTCTGCTGATGCGGACTTCTTGCCGGCGGACGTGGACTTCTTGCTAACGGGTGTCGTCGGGTGATCAGCGGCGGCTGTGATCGACCGGGATCCGGTGCGCACAGCGGGCTTGAGGTACGCGGCGAGGCCGTGACGGCCACCTTCGCGTCCGTAGCCGCTTTCCTTGTAGCCGCCGAACGGACTCGACGGGTCGAACTGATTGAAGGTGTTCGCCCAGATCACGCCGGCACGCAGCTTGTCGGCGACAGCGAGGATGCGGCTGCCCTTATCGCTCCAGATTCCGGCGGAGAGACCGTACGGCGTGTTGTTCGCCTTTGCGACGGCCTCAGCCGGGGTGCGGAAGGTGAGCACCGAGAGCACCGGGCCGAAGATCTCCTCGCGGGCGATACGGTGGCTCGTTGACACGTTGGTGAAGATGGTCGGCGCGAACCAGAAACCGTTCTCGGGGATGACACAGTCGGCGCTCCAGCGCTCTGCTCCCTCCTGCTCGCCCAGATCGGACAGCTCCCGAATGCGCGCGAGCTGTTCGGCGCTGTTGACGGCACCGATGTCGGTGTTCTTATCGAGCGGGTCGCCCAGGCGCAGCGTCTGCATGCGACGTTTGAGCCGGTCGATGACGTCGTCGTGGATGCTTTCCTGCACCAGCAGGCGGCTGCCGGCGCAGCAGACGTGGCCCTGGTTGAAGAAGATTCCGCGCACGATGCCCTCGACGGCCTGGTCGATCGGGGCGTCGTCGAAAACAATGTTGGCGCCTTTGCCGCCGAGTTCGAGGCTGAGCTTTTTGTCGGTTCCGGCGACCGAACGGGCGATAGCCCGACCGACCGAGGTCGAACCGGTGAACGCGACCTTGTTGACGCCCGGGTGGTTAACGAGGGTCGCTCCCGTGCTTCCGTCACCGGTGATGATATTCACGACACCGGCGGGCAGGTCGGCCTGCTGCAGGATTTCGGCGAACAGGAGCGCGGTGAGCGAGGTGGTTTCGGCGGGCTTGAGCACGACGGTGTTGCCAGCGGCAAGCGCCGGGGCGATCTTCCAGGCGAGCATCATGAGCGGGAAATTCCACGGGATGACCTGAGCGGCGACGCCGAGGGACGCCGGGTTGGGTCCGACTCCGGCGTGGTCGAGCTTGTCGGCCCAGCCGGCATAGTAGAAGAACCAGGCGGCGACGAGGGGAATGTCGACGTCGCGGGTTTCCTTGATCGGCTTGCCGTTGTCGAGGGTTTCCGCGACGGCCAATTCGCGGGCGCGTTCCTGCACCAGTCGGGCGATGCGAAACAGGTACTTGCCGCGGTCACTGCCAGACAGGCGGGACCAGACCCCGTCGTAGGCGTGGCGGGCGGCGGAAACGGCGGCGTCGACATCCGCTTCGTTGGCGGTGGCGATCATCGCGATCTGCTGCTCGGTGGCGGGGTTGATGGTCTGAAACGGAGTACCACGGCCGGGCGTGAAATCACCGTTGATGAACAGGCCGTAGTCGCTTTTGAGGCCCAGCAGTGCCCGCGACTCTGGGGCGGGGGCGTAGTCGAGGAATTTCATGGTCGTTCCCTAATCAATCGTCACGTAGTCGGGGCCGGAGTAGTGCCCGGTCGTCATCTTTTGGCGCTGCAGCAGCACGTCGTTCAGCAGGCTGGAGGCGCCGAACCGGAACAGGTGCGGCGTGAGCCACTCTTCCCCCACGGTTTCGGCTACTGTCACGAGATATTTGATGGCGTCCTTTGAGGTGCGGATACCGCCGGCTGGCTTCACGCCGATACGCACGCCGGTCAGACGGTGCCAGTCCCGCACGACCTCGAGCATCGACAGCGTCACCGGCAGCGTCGCGGCCGGGGCCACCTTGCCGGTCGACGTCTTGATGAAGTCACCCCCGGCGAGGATGGCGAGCCAGCTGGCCCGGCGCACGTTGTCGTAGGTGTTGAGCTCGCCGGTTTCGAGGATGACCTTGAGGTGAGCCATCGACCCGTCGGCGCGGCGGCAAGCGTCTTTTACAGCCACGATCTCGTCGTAGACCTGGCCGAACCGGCCGGCGAGGAATGCTCCACGGTCAATGACCATGTCGATCTCGTCTGCACCGGCCGCAACCGCGTCGTGCACGTCGGCGAGCTTGATGGCGAGTGAGGCACGGCCGCTCGGAAAGGCGGTCGCGACCGCCGCGACGTTGACCCCCGATGTACCACCGGCGGCGTGGGCTGAGCCGAGCGCCGTGACGGCCGAACCGACCATGTCGCCGTAGACGCAGACCGCTGCGACGCGGGGTGTGCCGGGGTCGCCAGGGTCTGGCAGGAGGGCCTTGGCCACGAGGGAGCGCACCTTGCCTGGGGTGTCGGCACCCTCGAGCGTGGTGAGGTCGATCAGGCCGATGATGGTGTCGATCGCCCAGCGTTTGGAGCTGGTCTTGATCGAACGGGTGCCGAGGTCGGCGGCGCGGGCTTCGAGGCCGACGGCGTCGATTCCGGGGATGCCGTGCAGGTACCGGCGCAGGTTGGCGTCGGTGGCCTCCCCGCCGATCAACGCGAGGGCACGCTGGGCAGGCTGGTAGGTGGCCAGAGGGCTTTGGGTCATGGGGTGTCCTTTTCCTGGAGCAGAGCGTTCGCGGTGTCTTCGTCGGTCACCAGCACGGTGCACAGCCCGTTGCGCACGACGGCGCGGGCGATGGCATGCTTATTGTTTCCGGAGATGACCGCGATTGTGAGCGGGGCGCGGCGCAACTGGTCGATCTGAATACCGACCGTTCGTTCATTGAGTTCGGCGTCGACGATGCGGCCGTTCGCATCGATATAGCGGCCGACTACGTCGCCGACGGCACCGCGCGAGACCAGGTCGTCGATCTGTTCCACTGTCAGGTAGCCGCTGTCGACGAGGGCGGAATTCGCATCCGCCTGGCCGGCGCTGAAGAGGTAGGCCTGCGCGTTGCGGCCCAGGGCGAGTACCCCGGCGACGGTGCGGTCAGCTTCCATCGCCTGCTTGGTTTCGAGGCGTTCAAAGATGGCGGGGCTCGGCAACAGGGTGGCCGCGCCGTCGCCCTTGTGGGCGATGGTCACGGCAGTGGATGCCGCGGTGCCGGTGCGTTGGTTCAGGCTGACGCCACCGTTGATCTGAACCACGTTGACCCCCGGCGCCCAGCCCTGCTTCAGGTGCACGGACACGTCGTGCAGGGTACGACCCCAGCTGATACCCAGCGTGCGCGGGATCGGGCGGAGGCCGGCCAGAAAGTCCGCGGCGGCCTGCGCGGTGCGCGACTGCAGTTCGGCTTCGCTCGACACCCCAGCGGAGGAAACGACGATCGCATCGGTGAGGCCGGTCGATTCGCGCAGGCGCCGTTCGATCGGCAGCCGGCGGGCGCGCGGGTGCACGATCTCGATGCGGATGAACCCGTTTGCCTTCGCGCTTGCCAGCAACCGGCCGACCTTCCAGCGGGTCAGGCGCAAAATCACACCGATCTCGTCCTGGGTCTGGTTCTCTTCGTAGTAGAGCTCGGCAGCGCGGATAGAGAGGAGTTCGTCGGTATCGCTCATGTCGGGGTCGCGGTCCAATCGGTTGAAGCCAGCTTAGGGCGGTCCGCCGAGCGAATCAACACTCGTGGGTGTTGTTGCTCATCTGAGCACAATCCGGCCCTGGCTGCGGCTGCGATCGCCCCCAGTACGATCAATACATGAGCAGCAGTGCAGCGCCCCGGTTCGTTCTCGCCGTCGATGTCGGGGGTACCAAGGTCGAATCCGCCCTCGTCGACGACCGCGGCCTGGTGCTCGCTTCCAGCCGGCATCGCGCTGCGACCGGGTCGCGCGCTTCGAGCGAACAACTCGCCGTCGCGCTCACGAGTGCGGTAACTCAGACCCGCTTGAGCCTGCCCACCGGTGCGGCCCTGGTTGGGGTTGGTATCGGCTGTGCCGGGCCGATTCACCTGCAGCAGGGGGCGGTGTCACCGCTAAACCTTCCGGTCTGGCGCGGGTATCCCCTCAAAGACCTCGTCGCCGCCCTCGTTCCCGATTTGCCGGTGCGCCTGCGCATGGACGGGCTCTGCATCACACTGGCCGAACACTGGGTGGGAGCAGGAAAGGGTGTCGACAACCTGATGGGCATGATCGTTTCGACCGGCATCGGCGGCGGCCTGATTCTCGGTGGCGTCACCGTGTCGGGGCCAACCGGAAATGCTGGCCATATCGGCCACATCGAGGTCGGCGGCTTTGACGATCCGTGCGCCTGCGGCGGCGTCGGCTGCATCGAAGCAATCGCGTCAGGGCCGAAAACCGTCGCCTGGGCACGGACGCAGGGGTTCAAGGGCGAGTCGGGAGAAGATCTCGCGGCAGCCTACTCGACCGCAGATCCGATTGCGATCGCCGCCGTAACGCGCAGCGGCCGAGCGCTCGGTCAGGCCATTGCCTCCGCAGCGACGCTGCTCGATCTCGACGTAGTCACTATCGGTGGCGGCTTCGCCAATGTCACGCCCGACCTGCTCGATTTCGCACGGGAAACGATCGCCCGGCGGGTGCAGTTCGACTATGCGACCCGGGTGCGAGTGGTACCGTCAGCGCTGTCGGGCGACGGCCCGCTGATCGGCGCCGCGGCGCTCATCCACCGTGCCGACCTCGTGCCATGATGACAGTCAGCGAGCGGGCGCCAAGGTGTCCTCCAACATGTGCGGACGCCCGATCACCGCGCCGGCGATGACGATGACCAGCGCGGTGGCCAGTAGAAAAATGAGCGGCCAGGTCCACCCGCCGCTGAGTTCATGCAGCAGGCCAAAGACCAGCGGCCCGAGCGCTCCCAGGGTGTAGCCGATGCTCTGCACGAAGCTGCTGAGGGCCACTGCACCGTCGTGAGTACGAGTGCGCAGGTTGATGAGCACGAGTGCGAGCGGAAAGAACAACGGCCCGAGCCCAGCGAGGCTGACCCAGAGCCAGGTCAGAGTTTCCGGTGCGAACAACAGCCCGAGGTCACCGGCTATAAACGCGAACACACCGACGTAGACGAGGGGCCCGACGTTGGTCATGCGAGCGGTGAGGGCCGGAATGATCAGTGCGCACGGAATGCCCATGCCGGCATAGACCGCCAGAAGCGTTCCTGCCTGGGCGGGACTAACGCCGGCGGTGTCAACGAGCAGCTGCGGCAGCCAGGCGAACATGGCATAGGCGTTAAGCGACGAGGTCGCGAACACGCCCGCGATAGCCCAGGCAATTGGCGTTTTCCAGAGGCGCCCGAGGATGGTGGCGTCGGCCTCGTCGACGATCGGGCTGGGCGTTCGGGCGCGGTGGCGCACCAGCATGGTGATCCAGGGCACCAGGGCGAGCAGGGCGAGAAGCATCCACATGCCGAGCGAGATGCGCCAACCGGCGGCATCCGCTACTGGAACCGCAATCAGTGGCGGTACCAGGGTACTCAGGGACACCACGGTGACGTAGAGGCTCGTCACGAGCCCGACCCGGTCTGGAAAGTACTTCTTGACCAGCGGAGGCAGCAGCACGTTGCCAATGCCGAGTCCGGCGAAAGCGATGACGCTGCCGATGATGAGCATGGTGATCGAGCCGGACAGGCCACGGGTGACGTGACCGAGCAGGATCGCCACGAGGGCCAGCACGAGCGGTGCTTCGAGGCCGTGACGGCGGGTGATCATGGGGGTGAAGATGCCGAACACGGCGAAGCACACCGGTGGGAGCATACCGAGCACCCCGAGCGACGCCGAGCCGAGGGGAACGTCGACGCTGATTTCGGTCACGATCGGCGAGAGGGCGGCGACGGCGGTGCGCAGGTTTGCCGCGACCAGGATTATGCCCAGGAGGGCGAGGCCGCGTCCCGACCACAATCGGCGGGACACGGCGGTATTCACTTAGATAGTCTACGGCCGAGCCGCGGCACGTTCCCGCTGCACGTCGGCGGCCAGATCTTTCAGGTCGTCCCAGCGCCCGGCGGCAACGAGGCCGGGCAGTATCAACGCCCACATTTCGGTCAGTCGCTGGTCGATGTCACCGCGCCCGGTCAGCACGTCAGAGACCACCTGAACCCCCGTGAAACCGGCGGTGAAAAACCGTGCAGCGGCCGGCACATCGACCGTTGGCGCTACATCTCCGTCGGCGATCCCCCGACGCAAAAATTCCTCGCAGGCGGCCATCCAGTCCCGGTAGGGCGCGGAAACCGGCGTCGAGAAGTTCACGGCCTCGATGGTCAGGCGCACACCGGCGCTGACGACCTGATCATCGCGCAGTTGGCGAGCCAGCTCGTAGGACATGGAAACGAGGGCACGCAGGCCCGGCATGTTGTCGTCGAGCAGCTGACGACCGGCATTGACCGATTTCTCGTGCTGAACTCCGATTATGGCTACCGCGAGGGCTTCCTTGGAGTCGAAGTGAAAGTACAGTGCTCCCTTGGTCACCCCGGCAGCAGCACTCACCTGCGCGAGCGACGTGCTCCCGTACCCGCGCTGCTCAAAGGCTTCCGCGGCGCCCCGAATAATCGCCGCCCGCGTTTCTATCGCTCGTGCTTGTTGTGACATGGAACCCCCGAGAAAATATTGGTGTGCCCAGCGTACCCGGGCAACCTGCCCCCGATGGGATGCCCCCCGAAACCGCTACCGCCCGTGCGGTGGCGACTAGCGCGAGCTTTCGCGGCCCAGAATTACCCGAACCCGTGCAACGTCATCGCGGATCTGCTCGATCAGCGGATCGATCCCCGAGTAAGCGACCATGCCGCGGATCCGTTCTACGAACGCTACATCCACGGCGTGATCGTAGAGATCTAGATCGACCTCGTCGAGCACGTACGCTTCGACCTGCTTCTGGGCCACGCCGTCGAAGGTGGGATTATTGCCCACCGAAATTGCTGCCGGGTAGCGCGATCCGGCATCGCTCAACCAGCCGGCATAGACGCCGTCGGCGGGGATCAGGCCGTCGGAGTCTGCCGACAGGTTGGCGGTGGGAAACCCCAGCTCGCGGCCACGCGCGGCACCGTGCACGACGACGCCGCGCACGGTTGGCAGGTGGCCGAGCAACCGGCCGGCCTCGGCCACCGCGCCGTTACCGAGCAGCTCGCGGATCCAGGTAGATGACACCCGGCGTTGCCCGTCTGGCTTCACATCGTCAATCAGGCTCACCTCGTAGCCGAACTCGGCGCCGAGGTCACGGAGCAGGGCGACATCGCCGGCGCCCCCCGCCCCGAAGCGAAAGTCACGACCGACCAGCACAAACCGGGCGTGTAGCGCGGTGACCAAAATGCGTTCGATGAATTCACGCGGCGGCAGGCTGGAGAGAGCGTGGTTGAACTCGAGCAGCAACGTTGCATCGACGCCGGTCTCGGCGATCAGGTTGAGTTTCTGCTGGGCGCTGACCAGCGTGCTCGGGCAGTTGGCCGGAGAGAGCAGGGCGAGCGGATGCCGGTCAAACGTGACAACGACGGCCGCGAGTTGTTCTCGCTCGGCGATGGCCTTGAGCTCGGCGATCACTGCCCGGTGCCCGGCGTGCACGCCGTCGAACTTTCCGATACTGACGGCCGAGGCGGGCCAGGCGCTCGGTACCGAGTCGATGCCGTACAGGGTTTTCATGCGCGGCCCTCTGGCAGCTCGGGGCCGGCGGCCACCGACACCGGGTGGCGTGCGAGCCACCACATGCCAAGAAGCGGCAGCACGAGGGGAACGAAACCGTAGCCCTGGCCGAAGACCGACCAGACCGTTTTATGTTGGAACAGCGCAGGGTCGACCAGGCTCAACGTTCCGACAACGAGCACGCCGAGCAGTTCGAAGCTGATCGTGATCCAGGCAATGCGATACCAGCGTGGGCTGCGCTTGATCAGTGCAACCGTTGCGACGATGTAGACGACAGCGGCGAGGGCCGACAGTGAGTATGCGAGCGGGGCGTCCACAAACTCGGACGCAATCTGAACGAATGAACGCCCGGTGGCCGCGAGGGCCAGCACCCCGTAGACAACAATGAGGAGTCGGCCAATGCCACTCACCCGGCGGGAGGGGGCGGGCTTTTCGGTCTTGGATTTTGTCATTGCTCGGCATTCATCTGGTTCAGTAATTATTGCAGCATCCGCAACGAGCCCGGAACCGCGTCAGCTGCCCTGCACGTTCCAGATCTGGTTCATGCGGTAGAGCATGACGGCGACCGAAAGGCTGCTCACCCCGAGAATGACCGTGCTCCAGCGGCTACGTTCCACCAGCGCCCAGAATCCGGCCACGACCGGTAGCGCAATGGCGCTGACCAGGTAGGTGTAGAACTCGAGCAGGCTGCCGGTGGCATCGTTGCCGGCCAGCGGCGCCGCGATCGCGGCCGCGAGCTGCACGATCAGCAGCAACTCCACGAGTGCGGTCGCGCCCATGGTGAGGTCGGTGGGTTTGCGCCCGGCGAGGCCCAGAATAACGCAGAGCACTCCGCCGGGCACGGCGATGGCCAGTTGCAGCCAGGTGAACCATTCGATCATGGGGTGGGTGTCGATTCGCTGGCGTCTACTGTGTCGGGTTCATCTGGCGCGAAGTTCAGCAGCGACTTGGCCTGGTCGCCGCGATATTCGACCAGTCCGACCAGTCGACCGTCGGGAGCGATCGCGGCGACCGGTCCGGTGCGGGTGGGGTCTCTGTCGATGGTGATGCGCTTGCCGTGGCCGAGGTCAATGGCCTCTTCTCTCGACAGATCGAGGCGTGGGAGCAGGCGGGTGGCGGCATCCGCCGGCGAAATGAGCTGGGCGACGACGTCGATTTGCTCGAGGGTGGCGGCGTTTTCGATGCGGAACGGGCCGATGCGGGTGCGGCGAAGCGCCGTGAGGTGTCCGCCGACGCCGAGCGCTCTGCCCAGGTCGCGTGCCAGGGCGCGAATGTAGGTGCCGGAGGTGCACTCGACGCGTACCTCGAGGTCGAGAAAACCGTCTCCGTGCGTGCTTGAGCGCAGTTCGAACTCGCTCACGGTCACCGGGCGATACGGTAATTGCACATCTTCGCCCGCGCGCACTCGGGCGTAGGCGCGTTTGCCGTCGACCTTGATGGCGCTGACCGCGCTCGGCTGTTGGCTGATCTCGCCGGTGAGGTCCATGATGCCGGCTGCAACGGCCGCGGCACTGAGAGCGGTGACCTGCTCGGCGGTCGCGCGGGTGAGTTCGTCGCCCTCCGCATCATCCGTTGTGGTGGACTGGCCTAGTCGGATGGTCGCGAGGTATTCCTTGTCGAGCCCGACGACGTAGGTGAGCAGCCGGGTCGAACTGTCGATACCGAGTACGAGCAGCCCGGTGGCCATGGGGTCGAGAGTGCCGGCGTGGCCGACCTTGCGGGTGCCGGCCAGACGCCGGGTTCGGGCGACAGCGTCATGGCTGGTCCAGCCCTGCGCCTTGTCGATGAGTAAAAGGCCGCTGGTCACTAGCTGAGGCTATCAGCGTGAGGCTGGGGGCACGGTGCGAATCGCACGGCCGGCCCCGGCCCGTAGTATGTGAGCCGTGAGAATCGCGGTGATTGGCGCTGGCGCCCTGGGCAGCACGTTCGCCTGCCTGCTCGCTGAGCAGGGGCACGATCTGGTGGTGACCATGCGCGGGGCCGCGCTGCCGGCAGTGCTGGCCGATGGTATCCGTTTGGCGGGTGGCTACGGTGATTTGTTCGCGCGGCCGCAGGCCGTTGAACGATTGGTCGAACCGTGCGACCTGGCGCTGATCTGCACCAAGGCACAGGATGCTTCGGCGGCGATTGCCGAGAATGCCGCTGTGCTCGACGGCACCCCCGTAATCGTCGTGCAGAACGGGCTCGACGGGGTCACTACGGCCGAGCATCTGCTGCCGCAGTCAGAATGTTTCGGACTAATCACGATCATTGCCGCCCACTATGAAGGGCCGGGCCGGGTACGCGTGACGACGGCGGCGCCCAGCTATCTCGGCCGCCGCGACGGCCCGGTCGATGCGGCGACCCGGCGATGGCAGGGGGTTCTTGACGCCGCAGTCCCCACGCGCGTCCTCGATAACTTCATCGGCGCCCAGTGGACCAAACTCGTCGTCAATATGCTCAACGCCTTGCCCGCCATCACCGGGCTCAGCGTGCAGGAGGTGATCGGGCGGGCGGACCTTCGCCGGTTGATGACCCGGAGCATGCGCGAAACCGTGCGGGTCGGCCTCGCCAGCGGGGTTCGGTTTGGCACGTTGCAGGGCCTGTCGCACCGGCGGCTGCGTGCGTTTGCGGTCGCGCCGCTCTGGGCCGGCCAGGTATTGCCACTATCGATGCGTGCACGTATGGGAACGGTGCCGAACCAGGGTTCGACCCTGCAAAGCCTCGCGCGCGGTCAACGGACCGAGATTGATTTTCTCAACGGAGCGGTGGTGCGCGCCGCAGCCGAAGCGGGCGTGACCGCGCCGGTCAACGCGCTGCTGACCGAACTCGTGCACGAGGCCGAGCAGAGCTGTCGGTTTCTGACCCCGGCTGAGGTCCTGGCCCGATTCCGGTAAACGCCCGGCAGCATCCGGTCAGCAGCGATCCGTCAACACGCGGCGCGGAGCCGCCGGGTCGGTCGTGTCGACCACAGCCGACACGACGTCCCGCGGATGCACTTCGGCGAGGTACCGCAGATCAGAATCGTTCACCGGAGCGCCTTCCAGCAGCACGCTGTACAGCCAGAGTCCGTGCAGTTCGGGCCGGTTGATGTAGTCGCCGTCGATGATCAGGATGGCGTCGGCGGGAGCGGTCTGCCAGGTGGGTTCAATCCAGGTATCCCGATCGGGATCGAACTGTTCGGTGACGAAGCCGGTGCTGCCGCCCATGCGGAAGGGCTCGACGAGTACCCGGCGAAGCGCCGAGTAGTCGTAGCCAACCCGGTAGCGATGATCCGGTGTGTCGGGCGCTAATCGGTGCCGTTCGGCTCGGGAGTGCTGAAAATAGCGCAGGCTGGCCCGGAATACGTGCAGTTCACCTTCCCGGAACACCGCGGCCAGGTCGTCGCTGAAGGCGGCGCGACCACCGGCATCCGGTCCGTCGATGGCAATGATGGTGCGGCCTCGGGCGTAGTTGTGCAGGATCTCGGCGGCGAGGGTGCGCAGAAATTCGATGCGCGGTGTGGAAACCAGCTTCATGAATCGAGCCTAGGTTAGAACGGATGAACGTCACACCCTTGATTCCCGCCAGGAGCGGCATCAGCGCCGCGCTCAATGCCTGGTTCGTCGCAAATGCCCGCGACCTGCCATGGCGGCGCGACGGATTCGGAGCCTGGGGCATTCTGGTGAGTGAGTTCATGTTGCAGCAGACTCCGGTGAACCGCGTCATTCCCCGGCTTGAGGAGTGGCTGGCGCGCTGGCCCACGCCGGCTGCTCTGGCCGCGGTACCGCCGAGCGAGGCGGTGCGGGCCTGGTCCAGCCTCGGCTACCCGAGGCGCGCGCTCTGGCTGCATGCCGCGGCCGTGCAGATCACCGAGCTGCACGGGGGTGTCGTTCCCTCCGACATTGACGAGCTGCTGGCCCTGACCGGCATCGGGGATTACACCGCGCGGGCGGTGGCCGCGTTTGCGTACGGCCATCGGCATCCGGTCGTCGACACGAACACGCGACGGGTGATCGCCCGTGCGATCGCCGGAGCCGGCCAGCCTTCGCCGCCCAGTCGTGGCCGCGACCTTGATGCGATGAGCGCGTTACTGCCGCAGAGCGTGCAGGAAGCGGCACTGTTCAACGCCGCGATCATGGAGCTCGGCGCGGTGGTCTGCACCAGCCGCAGCCCCCACTGCGAGGTATGCCCAATCCGAAATGAATGCGCCTGGCGAGCCGCCGACTACCCCGAGTACACCGGTGCCCGCAAGACGGTGCAGAAGAAATTTGAGGGTAGCGACCGGCAGGTGCGCGGCCTGATCATGGCGGAGCTGCGCTCCACTCACCGTTCGGTGACGAATGCCGAGATCACCACACTATGGCCGGATCCGGCCCAATTGCGGCGCGCGCTGGCCAGTCTCGTGGCCGACGGTCTGGCGATCCCGGTGCAGGATGGCTACACCCTGGCGGACTAGCCGCCCCGGCTGCGCCGCGTACGATTGACCGGTGACTTCTTTCGCTGCCGATGCCCAGTATTCAGCACTTCTTCGCGACACCCTCGAGAACGGCGCGCGAAAGGCCGACCGCACCGGAACCGGCACTCGCAGCGTATTCGGCCGCCAACTGCGCTTCGATCTGGCCGCCGGTTTTCCGCTCGTCACCACCAAACGAGTGCACTTCGCGTCGATCGCCTACGAACTGCTCTGGTTTCTGCGAGGCGACTCCAACGTCACGTGGCTGCAGGAAAAGGGCGTTCGCATCTGGAACGAGTGGGCAGACGAAGACGGAGAACTCGGCCCGGTCTACGGGGTGCAGTGGCGCTCCTGGCCCACCGCGGACGGAGAGGCCATCGACCAGATCAGCGAAGTGCTCAAAACCCTCCGCACCGACCCGGACTCACGGCGCATGATCGTCTCAAGCTGGAACGTGGCCGACCTCTCGAAAATGGCGCTCGCCCCCTGCCACGCCCTGTTCCAGTTCTATGTTGCCGACGGCAAGCTTTCCTGCCAGCTGTACCAACGCAGCGCCGATCTGTTTTTGGGCGTGCCGTTCAACATCGCCAGCTACGCCCTGCTCACCCAGCTCGTCGCCGAACAGGCCGGCCTTGAGCTCGGCGAGTTCGTCTGGACCGGTGGGGACTGCCACATCTACGACAATCATGTCGAGCAGGTCACCGAGCAACTCTCCCGCACGCCGTTCCCGTCTCCCACCCTGCGCGTCAAGCCGGGTCGGGACAGCCTGTTCGACTACGAATTCGACGACCTCGTGCTCGAGAACTATCAGCACCATCCCGCTATCAAGGGCGCGGTCGCGGTATGAAACTGGGCCTGATCTGGGCGCAGACGGTGAATGGCGTCATCGGGGCTGACGGCGTCATGCCCTGGCACCTGCCGGAAGACCTCGCCCATTTTCGTACCGTCACCCTGGGCGGCGCCGTCATCATGGGACGACGCACCTGGGATTCGCTTCCGGAGCGTTATCGCCCCCTGCCGGGTCGGCAGAACGTCGTGATCACCCGGCAGCAGGGCTGGGCCGCGGAGGGAACATCCATTGCGCACAGCCTCGATGACGCCCGCGCGCTGATCGAGGGGCCGGTGTGGGTAATCGGTGGTGGCGAGATCTATCGTCTCGCCCTACCCCTCGCCGACACGCTCGAGGTGACCGAGATCGACGCCGAGATCGCCGGCGATACCCATGCGCCCGCTCTCGACGCCGCCTGGGCCCGGGTCAGCACAGATCCGGAAAACGGATGGTTCAGCTCGAGTACCGCGCTCCCCTACCGTTTCACACGCTACGAGCGGTCTCCCGGCATCCGCTAGCCGGCCCCACCCGGTAAACCGACGCCTAATTGGACGGGGCCTGGGCCCGGGCCTCGGGCCCAGTTTATAACCTGGGCCCAGGGACGGGGCCCGGGCCCCGTCCGGAGTGGTGCGGCACGCTAGTGCTTCGGGGTGCTTTCGGCGCCAGGCTCGACGTCGTCGTCGTCTTCTTCTTGTTCGAGGTCGTATTCGCGCGGCTTCTTGTACGGGTCTGCTTCGCCGGCGTACGTGGCCGCGCCCTTGCCGTCTTCGGTCGCGGTATCGCGGTCGTGTGCCTCACGCAGCAGGTCGTCGATCAACGCCGCGTTCTCGGGGATGCCATCGGCGATGAACTCGATAGACGGAGTGAGTCGGGCGGTGATGTTCTTGCCGACCTCGCTGCGCATGAGGCCGGTTGCGGCCTTCAGGGCGGCTGCGCTGTCGGTGCGCTCCTCGATCGAACCGTAGACGGTGTAGAACACCGAGGCGTGCTGGAGATCGCCGGTCACCTTCACGTCGGTGATGGTCACGAACCCGAGCCTTGGATCGCGCAGGCCGCGTTCCAGTCGCTTGGCGATGATGACCTTAATGCGGTCCGCCATCTTTCTGGCGCGTTCCGGATCTGCCATGACTCACTCCTTATTAGCGGGCGTCGAAGCGCCCGGTCGTTCTGTACTTTTTCACCGTATTAAACGGATGCGCCCTGCCCGCTAAGGGCCGGAGCAAATTTCCCACGCAGTTAATATGCACAGCAGGGAATCGGGGTAGGGTCCCCGCTCTTTCCTTTTCGGGGGAAAAATTGCGGAGACCCGACCCAATGCGGAAGTCGGACTTCGTGAGAAGTCCGACTTCCAACAAGCCAAACGTTAGACGCGCGGCTTTTCCTTCATTTCGATGGTCTCAATCTCATCGCCAATCCGGATGTCGTTGAACTTGCCCAGTCCGATACCACACTCGAAGTCCGTGCGGACCTCGGTGACATCGTCCTTGAAGCGGCGCAGCGACTCGATGCCCAGGTTGTCCCCCACCACGATGCCCTCGCGAATAACGCGAGCCTTGGCATTTCGGGTGATGGTACCGGAGCGCACGATGACACCGGCGACGTTTCCGAACTTCGACGAGCTGAAGACCTCGCGAATTTCGGCGACACCACTCTGGATCTCTTCGTACTCGGGCTTGAGCATTCCCTTGAGGGAATTCTCGATGTCCTCGAGGGCGGAGTAGATGACGGAGTAGAACCGCACGTCGACGCCTTCGCGAGCGGCACGCTCGCGGGCCTTCGTGTCTGGACGAACGTTGAACCCAATGATGATGGCGTTGTCGACGGTGGCGAGGTTGACGTCGCTCTCCGTGACCGCACCGACACCACGGTGGATGATGCGCAGCTGAACCGAATCGTCGACCTCGATCTTGAGCAGCGACTCTTCCAGCGCCTCAACGGCACCGGAAACGTCACCCTTGATGATGAGGTTGAGCGACTCGACCTTGCCCTCTTCGAGGGCACGGGTGAAGTCTTCGAGGCTGATGCGCTTGCGCGCCTTGGCCAGCAGAGCGTTGCGCTCGGCGGCTTCACGCTTCTCGGCGATCTGACGGGCGGTGCGGTCTTCCTCGATGACGAGGAAGGTGTCGCCGGCGCGGGGAACGCTCGACAGACCCTGCACCTGAACCGCGCGGGACGGTGTGGCGGCAAGAACGGCGACGCCGTTCTCGTCGGCCATCGCACGAACGCGGCCATAAGCCGTTCCGGCGACGATGGAGTCTCCCACGTGCAGCGTTCCGGACTGGATGAGAACGGTTGCCACCGCGCCGCGGCCCTTGTCGAGGCGGGCCTCTATGGCAACACCACGGGCATCCTTGTTCGGGTTGGAGCGCATGTCGAGTCCGGCATCGGCGACCAGGAGCACGGCGTCAAGGATTTCCTGGATGCCGGTCTTGTTCTTGGCCGATACGTCGACGAACATGACGTCTCCGCCGTACTCTTCGGCGACGAGGCCGAATTCGGTGAGCTGCTGACGCACCTTCTGCGGGTTCGCGCCGGGCTTGTCGATCTTGTTCACTGCAACCACGATTGGCACGTTGGCGGCCTGGGCGTGGTTGAGCGCTTCAATGGTCTGCGGCATGATGCCGTCATCGGCAGCGACCACGAGAATGGCGATGTCAGTGACCTGCGCACCACGAGCACGCATGGCGGTGAACGCCTCGTGGCCCGGTGTGTCGATGAAGGTCATCGCGCGATCAATACCCTCGTGCTCGGTGATGATCTGGTAGGCACCAATGTGCTGCGTGATTCCACCGGCTTCACCCTCGGCGACCTTGGCGTTACGGATCGCGTCAAGAAGCGCGGTCTTACCGTGGTCGACGTGACCCATGACGGTGACGACGGGAGGACGAATCTCGAGGTCCTCGTCGGTTTCGTCTTCGAGTTCCTGGTCGATGTCGATGTCGAACGCGAGCAGCAGCTCACGGTCTTCGTCATCGGGAGAGACCATCTGAATTTTGTAGCCGAGCTCGCTGCCGAGCACATCGAACGTCGCCTCGTCGAGGGACTCCGTTGCCGTGGCCATTTCACCGAGGTGGAACAGCACGGTAACGAGGTTTCCAGGACTCGCGTCGATCTTGTCGGCGAAGTCCGTGATGGACGCTCCGCGACGAAGACGAACAACGGTTCCACCGTCACCGCGGGGTACGGATACTCCACCCAGCGACGGGGCCTCGCGCAGCTCGAACTCTGCTCTCTTCGTGCGCTTCGACTTGCGCGCCTTGTTCTTGCCGCCACCGCGACCGAACGCACCAGCGGTACCACCGCCGGGGCCGCGACCGCGACCGGCTCCACCGCCACCACCGGCAGGGCGAGGCGGGCCGAAGCCGGGGGCTCCGGCCGGAGCACCTGGACGAGTGAATCCGGGACGTGCTGCGCCGGCTCCACCCGGAGCGCCACCAGGGCGCTGGAAAGCGCCTGGACGCTGGCCGAAGCCGGTCGGGCGTGCAGCCTGGCCGGGTCCGCCGGGGCGCGGGGCGCCCGGGCGAGGTGCGGGAGGACGCGGAATGTTGCTCGGGGTAGGTGTGGCGGGACGCTGGCCCATGCCCTGCGCACTCGCGAACGGGTTGTTACCCGGACGCGGCGGCTGGGCGGGACGCTGACCCATGCCCTGATTGCTGGCGAACGGGTTATTGCCCGGTCGTGCTGCTCCGGGGCGAGGCATGCCAGGCTTGACCGGCGTAGCCGATCCTTCCGTGGTCTTCGCTTCGGGGGTACCTGTGCTCGGCTCGTCGGCCGCAGCAACCTTCTCGGCGGCTGCAGCCTTCTCGGCAGCAGCGGCCTTCTCAGCAGCCTGGGCCTGGCGCTCGGCAACGGTGAGCGGCGCGACCGGAACGGGCGCGGCATCCATTGTCGGAGCAGACTCGGCTGGCGCAGGGGCAACCGCTTCGGCTGGCGGCTTGGGGCCGGGACGAGCGCCCGGCTTGGCGCCGTGGCTCGGTCGCGCGGGTGTTGCCGTCGTAGAGGCGGCGGCTGCTTCACCGGCGGCGGGCGCTGGCGTTGCAGCCTTGGCAGCGGTACTGGCCGCTTCGAGAGCGGCACGAAGGCGACGTGCTACTGGCGGTTCAACGCTGGAAGACGGTCCTTTGACGAACTCGCCCATTTCTTTCAATTTAGCAAGGACATCCTTGCTTTCGAGTCCGAGTTCGGTAGCGATCTCGTGCACGCGTGGTTTCGCAGCCACAATTCTCCTGTTCCGGGTCTGCACCCGGAAAGGGGCAGACCGTTAGTAACGGACGGGTCTCATTTCGAGCCGCTCATTAGTTATCCATAAGCCAATTCAGCCTGTTCTCTAGTTGTTTCGCGTCCAGTGACCTGGTCACGCGAAAAGCACGCCCGAAAGCGTGTCGCCTTACGGCATCCTGAAAGCACGCTTCACGGGCGTGCAGCCACGCACCTCTACCGGGGATTGTGGCGGTTTCATCCACCACAATTTCTGATTTCCCAGCAACGATCCGCAAAAGTGAGGATCGAGGGGCGCGCGAACGGCAGCCAATACACGTTCTAACGGGTTCCATCGTACCCCCTATTCGGCATCCTCCAGAATGCTGTCCGGCTGGATGTCGATTTTCGCACCGGTCAGCTTGGCCGCGAGGCGAGCATTCTGGCCCTCCTTGCCGATCGCGAGCGACAGCTGGTAGTCGGGAACGAGGGCACGCACAGCCTTGATCGACTCGTCAATCACGTAGGCGCTGGTCACCTTGGCCGGCGACAGGGCGCTCGCGACGAAGGTTGCGAGGTCGGGCGAGAAGTCGACGATGTCGATCTTCTCGTTGTTGAGCTCAACGGTCACGGCGCGTACGCGCTGGCCGAGCTCGCCGATGCAGGCACCCTTGGCGTTGACGCCGGGCTCCGTGGCGCGCACGGCGATCTTGGTGCGGTGTCCGGCTTCGCGGGCGAGCGACACGATCTCGACGACTCCGCTGGCGATCTCGGGTACCTCAAGTGCGAACAGTTTGCGCACGAGCGAGGGATGGGTGCGCGACACGGTGATCTGCGGGCCCTTGAGTCCGCGACCAACGGCCGTCACGAACACGCGAATGCGTGCGCCGTGCACGTAGCTTTCGGTGGGCACCTGCTCCTCGGGGGGCATGATCGCTTCGATCGTGCCGAGGTCGACGTGGATCATTCGAGGGTTTGGGCCCTGCTGAATGATTCCGGCGACGATGTCACCCTCGCGGCCCTTGAATTCGCCGAGCACAGCGTCATCGGCCAGGTCGCGCAGACGCTGGTTGATGACCTGCTTGGCGGCGAAGGCGGCGATGCGACCGAAGTCGGTGGGGTTGTCGACGGCTTCGCCGATGACGTTGCCCTCGTCGTCGTGCTCGGGAATGTAGATGTCGACGTGTCCGGTCTTGCGGTCGAGAACGACGCGCGCTTCCGGCACTTCTTGGATGTCATGCTTGGCGTCGGCAATTTTCGACGCTTCAAGCTTGGTCACATCCTGCTGGATGTGCTTGACGTAGGCGGTCAGAATCGCCTGTTCAATGATTTGTACGAGTTCCTCAAAGGGAATCTCTTTTTCGCGCTCCAGTAGCCGCAAAACACTGAGGTCGATGTCCATGGCCGGCCTCCTCTATTCAGATCTTGCCGCCGCGAAACCGCGCAGCGGGCTGGATACTACGGTACCCGAATCTGCGGCGGCCCGTCACCCACTGCTCGGGCTGGGCACGTTCCGCGCTGGTTCGCTACAGAGCGGATGCTGCCAGCTGGGCCAGCCGGCAGCATCCGCTCTCGATGAGTCGGTCAGGCGAAGTGCTTGGCAACTTCGGCGACGTCGACCTGCTCGCGGTCGCCGGTGCGCCGGTTCCACAGTTCGACGATGCCGTCGGCCGCGCCACGGCCGACGATGACGATCCACGGCACGCCGATGAGTTCGGCGTCACCGAACTTTACGCCGGGCGAGACCTTGCGGCGGTCGTCGTAAAGCACCTCACGATTGGTGGCCTCGATCGCGGCAACAACGGTCTCTGCCGTGTCGAAGACGATCTCGTCCCGGCCGGTGGCGATCACGTGCACGTCAAACGGAGTGACCGATTCGGGCCAGATCAGGCCCTTTGCGTCGTTGTTGAGTTCAGCGATGACAGCGAGGATGCGGGTGACGCCGATGCCGTACGAGCCCATCGTGACCGTGACCAGCTTGCCATTCTCGTCGAGAACCTTCAGGCCGAGCACCTCGGCATACTTGCGGCCGAGCTGAAACACGTGCCCGATTTCCATGCCACGAATGAGTTCGACCGGGCCGGAACCGTCGGGGGCCGGATCGCCGGCGCGCACATCAGAAGCTTCAACGACGTCGTCGATGGCGAAGTCACGGCCGGCGACGAGGCCGAACACGTGGCGGCCCGCTTCGTTTGCTCCGGTGATCCACTCGGTGCCGGCGACCACTCGCGGGTCGACCAGAAAACGAATACCTGTGGTCGATTTCGTGCCGAGCACGGCACCGTCCACGCCCCACGGGCCGATGTAGCCCTTGACCAGGCCGGGGTTCTTGGCGAAGTCGCCCTCGTTGGCCGCCTCCACCTCGGCGGGAGCGAATGCCACCTCGACGCGCTTGAGGTCGACCTCGCGGTCGCCGGGAACGCCGATCGCGATCAGTTCACGCGTGCCGTCCAGGCTCGTAAGGGCGAGCACGACGTTCTTCAGCGTGTCGGCTGCCGTCCACTGGCGGCCATCGGGGCGGGGGTGTTCGGCATTGGCCTTGTCGACCAGCGTCTGGATGGTCGGAGTGTTCGGGGTGTCGAAGACCTGCGCGGCGGGCAGAGCAGCGAAATCTTCGTCGGCCGGCACGAGGGTGCGGAACGCCTCGATGTTGGCCGCATAGCCACCGCTGCTGCGCACGAAGGTGTCTTCGCCAACGGGGGTGGGGTGCAGAAACTCTTCGCTCTTGGAGCCACCCATCGCGCCGGCATCCGCTTGCACGATCTCGTAGTCGAGGCCGAAGCGGGAGAAGATGCGCTCGTAGGCGTCGCGCTGCAGCTGATAGCTGACGTCAAGGCCGGCGTCGGTGTGGTCGAAGGAGTATGCGTCTTTCATGGTGAACTCGCGGCCGCGCAGAAGTCCGCCACGCGAGCGAGCCTCATCCCGGTACTTGTCCTGAATCTGATAGATCGACAGCGGCAGGTCTTTGTAGCTGCTGTACAGGTCTTTGACGAGCAGCGCGAAGACCTCTTCGTGGGTCGGCGCGAGCAGCATGTCGGAGCCCTTGCGGTCCTTCAGGCGAAAAAGCCCGTCGCCGTATTCGTCCCAACGACCGGTCAGCTCGTAGGGTTCGCGCGGCAGCAGGGCCGGAAAGTGCACCTCGTGGGCGCCAGCGGCGGTCATCTCCTCACGGATGATGCGCTCCACTTTGGCCTTCACCCGCAGGCCGAGCGGCAGCCAGGCAAAAATACCCGGGGCCTGTCGGCGGATGTAGCCGGCCCGCACGAGCAGGCGGTGACTGGTCACCTCGGCGTCGGAGGGGTCTTCGCGGAGAGTACGGAGAAAGTAGTTGGAGAGACGTGTAGGCACCCGTCTACCTTACGCGGGCGCCGCCAGCCACTCCCCCACGGACCGTGCAGCCGCTGCGTCAGCCGACCTCGCTCAGGGTGCGCTCAATTGCGGCCAGGCGCGTATCCATTGCGGTGAGCCTAGATAGCAACGCGGCGTTGGTCTCGTTGCTCCGTGCCAACGCCTCTCGGACCGCAGGCGAACCCTCGTTATCGCGGCGACGAGATTTGAAGTACTGATTGAAAATTGCGTAAGTGATTCCGCCGATGATAGCGACGATTGGGACGAGATACGCGAAGTCAAAATTCATGGTTTTCCCCTTTTTGCTTGTTTACCGTGGCGGTTGCTACGGCATCGGCGATGGTGTCGATGGTCACGGTGATTGAAAATGGGGCCAGCGCGACGTGCTTGAGTGCGGTTCCCTCTGGGGAGAGTTCGAGTGACGTGGTGACGAATCCGCTCGCTTCGAGTTTGGCCAGATGCATGTAGAGCAGCGCCCGCGACATTCCAACGCGCCTGGCCAGCTCGCTGACGTGCACGCGCCCGCCCTGCAACTCGGCGAGGATCAGCATCCGCTGCGGGCTGGCGACCGCCGCGAGGGTCGCGCTGAGCTGTTCCACATTCATATCAACGCCTCCTGACGGGTGTAAGTATATTATTACACCCGCAAGTAAAGCAATGCCGCACACTGCAAAAGCGGGCAACCGGTTGCTTCGGGGTGCTGAAGTAACCGGTTACCCGCTTTCGCGGATCGAGAGATGCTACGGCACCAATTAGTTACTTCGCGCCGACGGAGACCGTGGGGCTGCCGAGTGCGGCAGCGGGCATCTCTGCGGCGAGACGGTTGGCCTCTTCGATGAGTGTCGCTACGATCTCGGACTCTGGCACGGTTTTGATGACCTCGCCGCGCACGAAGATCTGGCCCTTGCCGTTGCCGCTGGCGACGCCGAGATCGGCCTCGCGGGCTTCGCCCGGTCCATTGACGACGCAACCCATGACCGCGACGCGCAGCGGCACTGTCATGCCTTCGAGCCCGTCGGTGACGTCGTTGGCGAGCTTGTAGACATCCACCTGCGCCCGGCCGCAGCTCGGGCAAGAGACGATCTCAAGCTTGCGTTCGCGCAGGTTGAGCGACTGCAGAATCTGCAGGCCCACCTTGATCTCCTCGACCGGCGGGGCACTCAGGGACACGCGAATGGTGTCACCGATCCCCTCGCCGAGCAGAATACCGAACGCTGTCGCGCTCTTGATCGTGCCCTGAAAACTAGGACCGGCCTCGGTCACGCCGAGGTGCAATGGCCAGTCTCCGCGTTCGGCGAGCAGGCGGTAGGCCTTGACCATGATCACCGGGTCGTTGTGCTTGACCGAGATTTTGAAGTCGTGAAAGTCGTGTTCCTCGAATAGGCTCGCCTCCCAGACGGCGCTCTCCACGAGGGCCTCGGGGGTGGCCTTGCCATACTTCTGCATGAGGCTCGGCTCGAGCGAGCCGGCGTTGACTCCGATGCGCAGGCTCACGCCCGCCGCCTTCGCGGCAGCAGCGATCTTGCCGACCTGGTCGTCGAACTTGCGGATGTTGCCGGGGTTGACGCGCACGGCGGCGCAGCCGGCGTCGATCGCGGCGAAGACGTAGTTCGGCTGAAAGTGGATGTCCGCGATGACCGGAATCTGACTCTTCTTCGCGATGATCGGCAGCGCTTCGGCGTCATCGCGCGTGGGCACCGCAACGCGCACAATGTCACAGCCGGTCGCCGTGAGTTCGGCGATCTGCTGGAGCGTTGCATTGATGTTCGTCGTCGGAGTCGTCGTCATCGATTGCACGCTCACTTGAGCATTGCCACCGACCAGGACCTTTCCGACCTTGATCTGACGGGATTTACGTCTGGGAGCGAGTACCTCAGGTACTTTGGGCATCCCCAAGTTGATTGCAGCCACCGTCCTAGCTTAGTTGTCGTACTGTGCGCCAAGCTGAGTGCCGTCCCGGATCAGCGCTCCAGTTGGGCGAGCAGCGCCTCGAGGAACGCGGCCGGGTGTTCCAGATGCGGCGAGTGCCCGCAGTCGGCCAGTTCCAGCTCGGTCAGCTCCCCGCCGGCGGCCCGGTAGGCGCCCAGTACCGCGCGGGTCTGCTGGATCATCGGCTGCGGCGGCGCCACGTCGACACCGGGCCAACCCGGAATCACGCCGAGCTGCCCGAGATAGTTGAGGTCGAAGAACGAGGTGTCCGAGATGATGACGTCGTCGCTGCCGTGGATCCAGAGAATGGCCGGTTTCACGGCCAGGTCGACGATGCCGCTCGTGTTGAAATGGCCGGGAGACATGGTATTGAGCACGCCGCTGCCGCCAGGGGCGAAGCCGGGCCAATTCTCGGAAGGCGTCGAATCACCGGGGTAGTTGCCGACACCTGTTGCCGTGGTGAGCATTGATTCGATCCAGACATCGTCGTGCTCCGAACTGAACGGAGGCTTGACGTAGGTGGTCTGGTACACGGTGCGGGGGCTGGTCGGTTCGGTGCTATGGTCACCGTCATGTAGCCGGGCAACGAAGTCGGGGTTGGCGCCACCAGCACCCGTGCCTGCGTCGTCGGCGCTCAGCCGATGGCCGTCCGTTCCCCCCGTGCCGCCAAAGCCGTAGGGGGAAACCGGCGCGACCAGGGTCAGGGTCGCCGCAAGGCTGGCGTGGTCGAGCAGCAACTGCATGGTGACACCGCCGCCCATGCTCCAGCCCACGAGGTGCACCCCGGCGACGCCGAGCTCGGCCAACACGGCTGCAACATCGTCGGAGTAGTCGGCCAGGCCCCGAGTGGCATCGACCGGAAGTGTCGCGCTGCTGCCGAAGCCGCGCAGGTCGATGGCGAGCGCGCGCACCGAGGCGGGAAGGGCCAACATGAGCGGCTGCCAGAACAGTGACGACGACACGTTGCCGTGTATGAAGACGACGGTCGCCGTGGCGGTTCCTGTCGCCGTCCGTTCGAGCACGCCAGCGCGCAGTCGCGGGGTAAGCACGCTGCGTTCGGCAATGCCGTCGAAAATGTTGCTTCTGCTCATATCGGGGTCCTCTCTGACTCCTTGATCTGTGCCTTCACGGCCCGGGCTACCCGGTCGGCGCCACGGTCGCTCATGATGATCGTGTAGTGGTTGACGTCGTCGACCTCCTGCACGGTTAGGTGCGACAGTTGAGTTGCCCAGTCAGCGGCGACCGAGCGGTCGTACAGTGCGGTCGGCTCGTTGAGCAACCCGCGCGGCGCGCGCAGAAAATCGATAGGCACAGCCAGACCTCTCAGTGCCTCGGTGTAGCCATCGGAACCGTTGAGCTCCATCACGTTCTCGACCACGGCCGCCAGCCGTGTCGAGGGGTGCAGCGTGGGCGCAACTCCGTCGAGGTCGTAACGGGCGAAGTCGACCACCCGGGGGGACCAGTCGGCCGAAAACGCGGGGTGCCCCCGCCAAAAATCGAGGTAGGTCTGCTCCGTGTCGAAAGTCTGTGACAGGCGTTCGACGGCCGGGCCGAGCATGAGCAGCGGGTCGATGCCAGTATCCCGAGGAATCGGCAGGCCACCGTCGACCAGAACAAGCGAGTCGACCCGGTCAGGGTGCAAGTGGGCGAGCCAGACGGCGACGAACGCGCCCATCGAGTGGCCCACCACCACGGCGCGGTCAACCTCCAGAAAATCCAGCAGCCGGGCCAGATCATCCGCGTGCCGGCGCAGCCCGTATGGCCCAGGCAGCGCGTTACTGCGAGCACGGCCACGCAGATCGGGAGCGATCACCCGATGGCTCCCGAGGCGGTCGGTCAGCCACGGCCAGGTGAGGTGGGAAGCCGTGATGCCGTGGATAGCGAGCACCGTCGTCTGCTGCCCGCTGTGCGGCGCCGCACGCCACTGGCCACCGCACAGGTCTCCCCCGGCGACCGGAGCCCGGAACGGCTGGTAATCGTCACTCATGACTTCCTCGTTTCCACGATCCTGCTGGCGACGTTTCTATTGCCCCCGAGTGCGCCCTCAATGAAGCGCATCATCTGCTCGAAGACGTGCTCGGGCACGGCGCGCGTTCCGCTCGCGAATGGATCAGACTCCGCCCCTTCGTCGGCTCCATCATCACCCCAAAGCACCCAGCGCATGCCGATCATCTCACCGATGCCCATGAGCGCCCAGGCGGCGACAGTCGGATCGATATCGCTGATCTCCCCCGCAGCGCCGGCCGCGCGCAGCCCCGTTATGTAGCCCTCGACGATGCGGGTGTAGTGCAGCCGCAGGGCCCCAGGCGAGACGAACTCGGCCTCGCGAATTACCCGATACAGGGCGGGGTGGTCGGCGGTGAATTGAAAGAAAGCCCGAAATCCGGCGCGTTCCGAATCGATGCGATTTTCCGTGGCAGCGGATGCCGCACTCATCGCCAACCGCACGCGGTGATTGAGGTCCTCGACCAGTTCGTCGAAGATCTGCAGTTTTGAGTCGAAGTACAGGTAGAACGTGCCCTGACCGATGCCGGCGGCATCCGTTATGCGCGAGATCGACGCGTCGGCGTAGCCGACCCGCGAGAACACCTGCTCGGCGGCCTCGATGAGCTTGCGTTTCGTTTCTTCGCCTCGGGCGGTGCGCGGCTTTCCGGCGCTCAATGTTCGTTTCCTATCTTCTCAAAATCAAGACCGTGGTGCCAGTGCTCGAGCAGCTGGCGCCGCAGCACCTTGTTGCCGAGGGATCGTGGAATTTCCGGCACGAAACGCACGAACGCCGGCACCTTGAATGCGGCCAGCTGGGTGCGGGCATAGGCCAGGACGTCGACCTCATCGGGCGAGAATCCGGGCGCCAGCACAATGAAGGCGACGCCGACCTCGCCCCAGCGCTCGTGCGGAACCCCGATGACGGCGACCTCGGCGACCGCGGCGTGCTCGATCAGAACGGTTTCCACCTCGGCGGGAGCGACGCTCTCGCCGCCCGAGATGAAGATGTCGGTGAGCCGGTCGATCACGGCGAAGTAGCCGTGCTCGTCGCGGCGCACGAGGTCGCCGGTGTGCAGCCAGCCGCCGCGCAGGGTTCGGGCGGTCTCCTCCGGGGCGCGAAAGTAGCCGGAGAACACGCCGGGACCGCGCACGAGCAGTTCCCCAGTGGCGGCACCTCCGAGCAGGTCGCCGGTGACCGGATCGGCAACGGCAACCTCCACGTGCGGGTACGGCTTGCCGGCATAGCCGACCATGCTGCGCGCCTCGTCGTCGGGCAGGCACAGTACGTTCGGGGACGCTTCGGTCAGCCCATAACCCTGAGTGAGGGCCACGCCGCGGGCGTGCCAGGTGCGCAGCAGCGGCGCAGGCATTGGCGCCCCGCCGACGACGGCATGGTTCAGACTCGACAGGTCGGTCGCGGCAAAGTCCGGATGCTGCGCGAGGAAGAGGTAGTTCGCTGGAACTCCCATCATCGTCGTGATACGGCGGTCCGCAATCAGGTGCAGCACCCGGCCGGGGTCGAAGGTGCGCTCGAGCACGACGGTGGCGCCCATCCACCAGGCCAGCAGGGGCTGAATGTTCCAGCCGCCCACGTGATACTGAGGCATGACCGAGAGCACGACGTCCTTGCTGGTGATCTCCGTGATCCGGGAGAGCGACAGGTTGGTCCAGAAGCAGTTCGAGTGGGTCAGCACGACGCCCTTGGCCGGGCCGAGCGTGCCGGAAGTGAACACGATCAGCAAAGGGTCGTCGTCCTGCACGGATCTGGCCACCAGAGGCTCGTCCCAGCCACGGCGCGGGGAAGGCACGACGGTTTCAACTCCACGAACGCCGAGCAGCGTTGACGGGAGAGGCTCGGGAAGTCGGCTCTGGGCATCCGTTGCCAGGGTCTGGAACTCGTCTTCGACCAGCAACAGTGCCGGATCGGCGCGCTGCAGCTGCGCGGCCAATTCCCGGGGTGCGAGCCGCCAGGAGAGCGGCACAAGCACGAGACCGGCCTGGGCGCAGGCGAAGAACAGCACGACCTGATCCGAGCTGTTGCCGGTGATGGTCGCGACCCGGTCTCCTACGCCGAATCCGGCGGCGCGAAACGCGGCGGCGAGGTCGCCGGCCCGGTCGTCGAGGTCGCGGTAGCGCAGTGTGACGCCCCGGTCGTCGACGGCGACGCGTTCGGGTGTGGTTCGGGCCCGGTCACGGGTCCACCGGCCAAGGGTGTGCAGGTCGTCGGTCATATCTCCTCCGCCTCAAGCATGCGCTCCCGGCCCCGTCTTGACGGCCGATGCGGCCGGCCGCTGCGCTTGGTCAGGCCGGCCAGCCCTCCCGGAAGGAACAACACCACGAGAATAAACAGGGTGCCGAGGATGAACAACGGCTGCGACAACGGAATTCGCAGCAGGTCGGGCAATCCGGCGATGAACTCGGACCCGGCGAGGGCGGTCAGCCGCTGGTCGAGCAGCGTGTAGACGATCGCGCCGAGCACAGCTCCCCAACGCAGCCCGACGCCGCCGAGCACGACGATCACCAGCAGCGTCAGCGTGAAGTCCGGCGTTGCGACCCGGGGAGAAACCCCGCTCTGGAGCAGCAGGAACGCAGCGCCGGCCAGGGCGGCGAGCGCACCGGCGATGGCGAAAATGAGCAGCCGCACAAGATAGGGACGGATGCCGATGACGCGTACCCGAAGTTCGTTTTCGCGCGTCGCGGCCACGACGTGCCCGGCTCGCGACTTCTCCACCCACAAGACCACGAGGTAGACGATCACGAGCACCGCGAGCGAGAGCCAGTACAGGTTTCGGGTGTTGAGCACCCCGACGAGATCGTCGGGCACGTGTGAGACGTCGAGGGTGAGCCCCTCCTCACCGCCGGTCTGCCCGCCCGGGTTGCGCCGCACCACGACCGAGCCGGCCTGCGCGAAGGCGAGGGTGACCATGGCGAAGGAGATACCGGTGACGCGCAAACTCACGGAGCCGACCAGAGCGGCCAGGACGAAACCGATCAGCACGGTGATGAGGATGGCCGCGACGAACGTCGCGCCGGCCGGCAACCAGCTCGGCGAGAAGTTGCGCAACACGATTCCGAGCCCGTAGGCGCCGGCCGCGAAGAACAGCGCGTGCCCGAACGAGAGCATGCCGGCCAGCCCGAACAAAAGGTGGTAGCTGAGTGCGAGGGCCGCAATGAGCATGGCGTAGGCGAGCAGTTGCAGCGTGCCCGGAGTGTAAGTCGGGCCGGGAAAGACCCCGGGGATGCTGATATTCAGCAGCGGCAGCAGCAGCATGAGCAGCACCAGGGCGGCACTCGCGGCTATCTTGGTGACCGGTCGGGCCCACATCGATCTCATACTTTTGCTCCCAACAGTCCGCGCGGGCGCAGCAGCAGCACCGCGGCGAGGGCGAGCACCACGGCGAGGTCGCCGGTGCCGCCGAGATAGAAGTTCGCGAACTGCTGCAGCACCGCCACCAGAACGGATGCGATGGCCGCCCCGGCGAGGGACCCCAGACCTCCGATGACGGTCACGATGAAGGCGAAGATCAGCAGGGATCCGCCGATGTGGGCCGAGACATAGCCGTAATAGATCGAGGCGAGCACCCCGCCGAGGCCGGCGGCGGCGCCGCCGATCGCGAAGACCAGTGTGAAGGCGCGGCGCACGTCGATGCCGAGCGCGGTGACCATGAGCCGATTCTCGACGCCGGCCCGAATGATCAGGCCATACCGGGTGAACTTGAGGAACAGCACGATCGCCACGAGCACGAGCACCGCCACAACGATGAGCATGAACCGGTTGTTCGGAATGCGAGCACCGAGAATCTCGGTCGTCTGCCCTAGCCAGGACGGGCTAGTGACGTAGGTCGGGTCGGTGCCCCAGATTCCTTCGAACAGGGCAACGGAGGCGAGTGCGAGGCCGACGGTCACGAGCACCTGTTCGATGTGCCGGTTGTACAGCCGTCGGATCAGAAAGAATTCGGTGGCGGCAGCGACGAGCGCACCGACCACGGCTCCGGTCAGCATGGCGGCGGCCAGCGCCCACCAAGAGCCGTCGCTCAAGCGGCGGGCGACCTCCCAGCCGATGAAGGCGCCGATGGTTAGGAATGAGCCGTGCGCGAAGTTGAGCACGCCCATGAGGCCATAGATGAGGGAGAGGCCGGAGGCGACGAGAAAGTAGAGGGCACCGAGGCCGAGGCCGGTGATGAGCAGCAGAACGATGGTACTCATGCCGGCACCGTCGCATCCGTCTGTCCGGCGCTGCTTCGTTCCGAGCCGCTGTGCACGCCCAGGTAGCGCTGGATGCGTTCGGGGTCGTCGAGCAGTTCCGAGGCCTCGCCGGTGAAGACGACCCGACCACCGGACAGCACGACCACCCGGTCGGCGAGCTGCCGGATCACCTGCAGGTTCTGTTCCACCAACAGGATCGGCACCGTTTTCGCGGCGGCGAGCAACGCCTGGGCGACCTCGCCGACGATCTTCGGCGAAAGACCCTTGGTGGGTTCGTCGACCAGCAGCAGCCGGTTCTGGTTCAGCAAGGCGCGGGCCAGAGACACCATCTGCTGCTGTCCGCCGGAGAGCGTGCCGGCTAGCTGGGCCTGGCGTTGCACCAGGTCGGGGAAGAGTTCCTCGACCAGGGCCCGGTTGGGGTGGGCGGAGCGTTCAGCGAGTTTCAAGTTCTCGGCGACGGTGAGTTTGCCGAAGACCTCGCGGTCTTCCGGCACGTAGCCGACGCCGAGCTGCACGACCTTGTGGGTCGGCAGCCGGTCGATCCGGCGTCCGCCGAGGGTGACCTCGCCGCTGCGATCGATCAGGCCGAGGATCGACTTGATCGTGCTGGTCTTGCCGACGCCGTTGCGGCCGAGCAGTGCGGTGACGCCGGTGTCCAGCACGTTGAACGAGACGTCTTCGACGACCTGTTGACCCTGGATGCGGCCGTACAGGTTGCGCACGGTGAGGACGTTGGTGGTGCTCGAGTTGGTGCTCATACCGGATCTCCGAGATAGGCGGATTGCACCGTGGGATTCTTCATCACGGCATCGGGGGTGTCGCAGGCGAGCAGCTCGCCGTGGTGCATGACCGCAACGCGGTCGACCAGGCCGAGTACGACCTCCATGTGGTGTTCGACCATGAGCACGGTGCGGCCACCATGGTGCAGGCCGCGAATGACGTCCATCAGGCCGGGGATATCACCAGAGCCAACGCCGGCCATCGGCTCGTCGAGCAGAATGACGCTCGGATCCATGGCCAGCAGCATTGCGATCTCCAGCTTGCGCTTGTCGCCGTGCGAGAGGCCGCCGGCCAGGCTCTGGGCATGGTCGGCGAGGCCGACCTCGTCGAGTCGCGCGGCGGCCAGTCGGGTAGCGGCATCCGTTACCCGGGGAAACCGGGTGACGAGGCTGCCGCCGCCGGCCTTGGCCTGTGCGGCCAGACGCACGTTCTCGGTAGCGCTGAGCCCGTTGAACAGGCTCGAAGTTTGAAAGGTGCGGCCGAGACCGGCCCGTGCCCTGACATGGATCGGTTCCCGGGTCATGTCGCGGCCGTTATGCCGCACCACACCTTCCGTGGCGAACATCACTCCGGAAATCAGGTTGAACAGGGTTGTCTTACCGGCCCCATTGGGGCCGATCACACCGAGCATCTCGCCCCGCGGGATCGACAGCGACACATCGTTGAGGATGCGGGCACCGCCGATCTGCAGTCCGACTCGCTCTAAGGTGAGCACATCCATGCTGAGCACGGGCTGGTCCGGCATCGGGTTACTTCGCTGCGGTGACCGGCGGGGCGACGGTCTTCGCGTCGACGGTCTCGATCAGTTCCGGCGACCATGTGCCATCGGTGCCTTCCTTGAGCGTCGCCTGGAACATCGGCTGCAGAACGGCGTGGTCTTCGGCGCGAATGGTGAGCGAACCCTTGACCGAGTCGAAGGTGTAGCCCTCGAGTGAGGCGATCATGTCGTCGACGTTGTCGCCGCCACCCTCACGCACGGCCTGCACGAGCAGCTGTGCGGCAACGAAGCCGTCGGGCGAGAACAGGTCTGCCTGCGCATCGTTGGCCTTGAGGTAGCTGATCATGGCCTTACTTTGCTCGTTATCGGTGGCTGACGCGAAGTAGTGCGACAGGAAGCTGATCTGGCCGCTCGCCTCTCCATAGGCACCGTAGGTCGAGACGTCACCGAGGCCGGTCACCACGGGAACAGCGTCGAAGACGCCCTGCTGTTGCAGCGCGGTCCACATAGCGCCGGTGCTGGCACCGGCCCACGCTACGAAGATGAGGTCGGGTGAGGCGTCCAGCAGCTGCTGCGCGAAGGGCGTGAACTCGGTCGCGTCTTCGGCGACGAGCACGCCTTCGACGGTTGCGCCCTTGGCACCCAGCACGGCCTGGACTCCGGCGAGGTTGCCCTGGCCGAAGGCGTTGTCCTGGGCGAAGACCACGATCTTCTTGCCGCTCGGGTCGCCGATGAACGTTCCGGCGGTCGCGACATCTTCGTAGGTCTGACGTCCGGAGCGGAAGGTGTAGTCGTTGATGCCGGTGATGGCGTCGGCAGCGGCTGGGCCGGAGATGTAAAGGATCTTGTTTTGCGCGGCCTGCTCGGCGAGGGTGACGGCGATGCCCGAAGCGACGGTGCCGGCCAGAATCTGGTAGCCCTGCCCGATCAGATCCTTGGCGACCGAGACGGCAGTGTCGGGGTTGCCCTGGTCATCCTTCCAGGTGATGTCGAGCTCCCGGCCGTCGACCATACCGGTTCCGTCGGTCGCGTAGTCGAGGCCGGCCTCGAAGCCGGCGGTGTATGCGGCGCCATAGGCGGCGAGCGGGCCGGTCGCCGAGGTGATCATGCCTACCTGCACTGCGGCCTTGTCGGTGGAATCGCTGGCTGCCGTGCCGCCGGTCGTTGTCGTTGGTGCGCATCCGACCAGGGTGAGGGCGGCGACGGCGATGAACGCCGGGGCCAGGAACATCTTCGTTACCCGCATGAAATTTGCCTCTGTTCTTTGGTTGCTTGCTGTGAGTGGGGTGGTGTCAGGAGGTGCTGGGAGAGTGACTGCCAAGAAAATAACGCAAACATGACAGGTGGTTCAGGTATCAGGAATCTATGGGCGATCGACGCTAGTGTCAAGGTTCAGGCGTAAACCGATACCCAGACGTGGCCAATATGCTGGAGGCCTCACCTCATTGACAAAGGAGTCCCGATGACCGAAAACGATGTCGTAATCCTGGCCGGATCACGCACCCCGCAGGGTCGCGTGAACGGGCAGCTCTCGTCCCTCACCGCCGTTGACCTCGGCGCCGCAGCCATCGCCGGGGCCCTCTCTCGCGCCGGAGTGGCTCCGGAGCAGGTCGACTTCGTGCTTATGGGGCAGGTACTGCAAGCCGGCTGCGGGCAGAACCCGGCCCGGCAATCCAGCGTGGCTGCAGGCATCCCCTGGAACGTGCCGGCCATGACGCTCAACAAGGTGTGCCTGTCCGGCTTGGCCGCCGTGATAGATGCCGCCCGGCTGGTGCGGCTCGGCGAAGCGGATGTCGTCGTGGCCGGCGGCCAGGAATCCATGTCGCGCGCACCCCACCTGCTGCCCGGCTCCCGCCAAGGCTGGGCCTACGGAACGGTTTCGGCTCTCGATCACGCCGCCCACGACGGACTCACCGACGCGTTCGACGGACTCTCGATGGGACTCTCGACCGAGCGCGCCAACGTTGAACTCGGCCAGACTCGACTCGAGCAGGACGAAATCGCCGCCACCTCGCACCAGCGGGCCGCCGCGGCCGCGGCACACGACGTCTTTCACGACGAGATCACGCCGATCAGCGTGCCGCAGCGCAAAGGCGAGCCGCTCGTGATCAGCACCGACGAGGGTGTGCGTGCCGAGAGCACGACCGAGACGCTCGGCCGGTTGCGCCCCGCCTTCGACCCCGCGGGAAGCATTACCGCCGGCAATGCCGCCCCCCTGAGCGACGGGGCGAGCGCGGTCGTCGTGACCAGCCGCGGCTGGGCCGAAAAGCACGGCCTGCCCTGGTTGGCTGTGATTGAGGCCAGCGGCCAGGTTGCCGGCCCCGACAACTCCCTGCACTCCCAGCCGGCCAACGCGATCGCGCACGCACTCTCCCGCCAGGGCTGGACTGTGGCGGACCTCGACGTGATCGAGATCAACGAGGCCTTCGCCTCGGTCGTGGCGCAGTCGTCGAAGGTACTCGGGGTGAGCGCCGACGAAGTGAACATTCACGGCGGCGGCATCGCGATCGGCCACCCCATCGGATCGAGCGGCGGGCGCATCGCCCTGCATGCCGCGCTCGAACTGGCGCGTCGCGGCACCGGCAAGGCCGCCGTGGCCCTGTGCGGCGGCGGCGGCCAGGGCGAGGCGCTGCTGCTGTCGCGGTAACGTCTGGCTGGGTACGGCTAGGCCGGTCAGACCAGACCAAGCCGGGTCGGAATCCCAGTGTGGTGCCATGACTCGATGCTGCGTCTGGGCGCGGGGCGCCGCATCCGCCCGCGGGAGTAGTGCCCTACCCGAAGAAGTTGATCGGCTTGACGATGTCGGCGTAGATGAGCAACAGGCTCATCCCGCCGAGCAAAATCACCACAGCCAGGGTGAGCGGCATGAGCTTGGCCATGTCGACCGGTCCCGGGTCGGGTCGCTTGAACAGCTTCGCGAAGAATCGACGGATGCCTTCCCAAAGCGCCCCGGCCACGTGGCCGCCGTCGAGCGGCAGCAGGGGCACCAGATTGAACACGAACAGGGCGATATTGAGCGATCCGAGCAGCTGAAGCATGCTCGCGACCTTGGTGGCCACCGGAATGGTGTCCATACTGGCCAGTTCGCCGGCCACCCGGCCGACACCGACCACGCTGATCGGTCCGTCCAGGTCGCGCTCCCCCGGGCCGAACGCGGCATTGGCCACGGCCACGAGCCGGTCGGGCAGGTTGAGAATCACGTGGGCGACTCCGGCGATGTTGTCGCCGACCATCGGCAGCACGGCCGTCACGGGCTGGGGCACCAGTTCGCTCGCGGCTCCGATGCCGACGAAGCCGACCTCCTCCGTGATCGCGGCGCCGGAAGCATCCGTTCTAATTTTGTTATCAGCGGTGTAGACGTAGCGTTCGGTGAGTTTGGGGGTGAGTGCGAGATCGACGTCGGTACCGTCTCGTTCGACGACGACGGCGAGGGTACGACCGGGCGCCGAGCGGATGATCTCGGTCGACTGCTCCCAGCTCGCGATGGCGGTGCCGCCGATACTGACCAGTCGGTCTCCGGGCAGTAGACCGGAAGCGGCACCGGGCGACGCTTCATCGGTGGCCGCGCAGGTCTGTCGGTCGTTCGATGCGGGCAGCACGCACTCGCTCACGCTGCCGACGGTGGTGCTGATCTGCGCGCTTCCGAATCCCATGAGCAAAATTGCAAACATCACGATCGCGATGAGCAGATTCATGGTCGGCCCGCCGAGCATGATGATCACGCGTTTGTAGACCGGCAGTTGATAGAACGCGCGGTGGTCTTCGCCCTCGCCGATGGTCTCCGCGCTGGCCTGGCGGGCGTCGTCGACCAGGGTGGACAGGGCGCTGGTTTTCTTCTCCGGTGCGCCCTCCTGCACCATCTGGTCGAAGAAGCCGGTGGTGGTGCTGCGGGGGGCTCCGCCCTTCTTGGAGGGCGGGAACATGCCGATCATGGCGATATAACCACCGAGAGGCAGCGCTTTGACGCCGTACTCCGTCTCGCCCTTGGTGCGCGACCAAATCGTGGGCCCGAAGCCGATCATGTACTGGGTGACCTTGACACCAAACAGCTTCGCGGGCACGAGGTGGCCGATTTCGTGCAGGCCGATGGACACGGCGAGTCCGACGACGACGATCGCGACGCCCAGTATGAACAGCAGTACGTTTTCCACTGTCGTAGAGTAACCGCATCAAGCTGCAAAGCGGCTGGCTGTGCGCCCCGACCTCCCGGTTTAAGAGGTGCATGTGCTTTGCTAGAAGGCGGACGCACCAGGAGGTCCCTTGTCTTACGAACCTGTTCCCACGCAGAAGCTGCCCGTTCCGGCCACACTCGGCCCGATCGGCAGCCTGTTAGCCAACCGATTTTTGATCGAGAGCCTCATCGGTACCGGGGGGATGGCATCCGTCTATCGAGCGATGGATACCGCTCTGGGCCGCACCGTGGCCGTCAAACTGTTTCGCGCCGACGGCTCCGCGTCGGAGCCCGAGCGGCAGAGCGGTGAGATCGCCCTGCTCGCGAGCCTGAACCATTTCGCCCTGGTCACCCTGTTTGACGCGGGCACCGCAACCGTCGATGGCTCCCCACGCACTTTCATCGTGATGGAACTCGTCAACGGCCCCGATCTGCGCACCCGCATCGAGGGCGGCCCACTGGGTGGCCTCGAAGTGGCCGTGATGGGTGCCGATCTCGCCGAAGCGCTGCACTACGTGCACGAGCAGGGCATCATTCACCGGGACGTCAAGCCGGCGAATGTTTTGCTGGCGCCTTCCGGCTTCCCCGGCCGCAACATGCACGCCAAGCTCGCCGATTTCGGCATTGCCCGGCTGCTCGACGAAACCCGGCTCACCGCGACCGGGTCACTGCTCGGCACCGCGAGCTATCTCAGTCCTGAGCAGGCACTCGGTGGAGCTATCGGCGCGCCGACGGACGTCTATTCCCTCGGGCTGGTGCTGCTCGAGTGCCTCACCGGGGTGCGCGCCTACCCCGGAACCGCCGTGGAATCGGCGATGGCGCGGCTGCAGCGTCAGCCCGAGATTCCCAGCCAGCTCGGCCGCGACTGGACCGACGTTCTCCGTGCCATGACCGCCCGCGATTTCGCCGACCGGCCCACCGCCGCCGACGCCGCCGGATTGCTGCGTGCGCTCGCCACCGGCAGCCGCAACGCCGAGGTGCCCACCAGGCTGTTGCCCGCGGCGGCGCCCACTGCCACCCTGTTGATGCCGGCCGCCGCGCCCGACCCCACCCTGTTGATGCCGGCCGCCGCGCCCGACCCCACCCTGTTGATGCCGGCCGCCGCAGACGCTGACGCCCCGACCGAGCTTTTGAAAACGGATGCTCCCGCCAGCATCCCCGCCGCCAGCATCCCCGCTTCCAACGTCCCCGCCAAGCCGCGCCGCCCCGTGCGCCGCCGGCTGCTTCTCCCGGTTGCGAGTGGGCTCATCTTGATCGCCCTTGCCGTCGCCGCCCTGCTCCTGCTCAACCCGGCCGAAGCTCCAGCCGCGGTACCACCGAGTTATCCGGCCGTGGACGGCACGCTCGGCACCCACCTTCAAGAGCTGCAGGAAAGCGTGAACCCGTGAATCGACGCCATCGGCTGCCCCTGGCCGCCCTCCTCCTCCTCCTGCCGCTGACCGGCTGCACGGCCACCGCCGTCGACCTGCAGGCTGTCACGGCCGAGCAGCTGCAGACCGAGATTCTGGCGATCAGTGAAGCTTCCGCCGACGGAGACTTCGCCGACGCCCAGTCGTTGCTCACCGCCATGCAAGCGAATCTGCGCACGGCGGCCGCTTCCGGCCAAGTCAGCGCCGAACGATCGGCGTCGATACAGTCCGCGATCAATCTGGTGCGGGACGACCTGACCGTTGAGATCGATGCCGCCGTCGTGGCTGAGGAGGCCGCAGCGAAGGCCGCGGAGGAGGCCGCGGCCGCGCAGCAGAACGACGAAGACGCCAAGGACCGCGCCGAACAGGCAAAAGACGATGCGGAAAACGCCAAGAAGGACGCTGAAAACGCGAAGGAGAACCGCGAAGACCGCGACGACTGACCGGTGCGTTAGTGGGCCGCGATGAGCTGGTCAGCGGCGGCACGCGCCCAGCGTTCGGCCTCGGCGAGCGACTCCCTGGTAAGTTCTGCGCCCTGTTCGTGGGATTCGACCACGCGCAGCACCGTGTCGACGATGTCCAGAAAACCGATGCGTCCGGCGTGAAAAGCAGCAACGGCCTGCTCGTTGGCCGCGTTGAATACCGCGGGATAGGTGCCACCCTTGCGGCCGACCTTCTTGGCCAGTTCGACCGCGGGAAAGGCCGCGTTGTCGAGGGGTTCAAAAGTCCAGCTGTGCGGCACTGTCCAGTCGATCGGAGTGCCAACTGCGGCTACCCGGTTCGGCCAGTCCAGTCCGAGCGAGATCGGCAGCCGCATGTCCGGGGGGCTTGCCTGCGCGATCGTCGACCCATCGACGAATTCGACCATCGAGTGCACCACGGATTGCGGGTGGACGACGGCGTCAATGCGATCGTATTCCACGTCGAACAACAGGTGCGCCTCGATGATTTCCAGGCCCTTGTTCACGAGGGTGGCCGAGTTGGTAGTCACCACGAGGCCCATATTCCAGGTGGGGTGCGCGAGGGCCTGCGTGGGCGTGACCCGGGCAAGCTGTTGCCGGGTAAAACCGCGAAACGGCCCACCGGATGCCGTCAGCACGAGTCGACGCACTTCGTGCTGGGTTCCTGCAAGCAATGCCTGCGCAATGGCGGAGTGTTCGGAGTCAACGGGCACGATCTGGCCGGGAGCCGCGATCGATTTCACGAGGTCACCGCCGACAATGAGCGACTCCTTATTCGCCAAGGCCAGGATGCGACCAGCCTTCAACGCGGCGAGCGTCGGCCCGAGCCCGACCGAACCGGTGATGCCGTTCAGCACGACGTCGGCGTCGACGTCCCGCACAAGCTGCTCGGCAGCATCCGCTCCCAGGGCTGTGTGCTCGACCTGAAAGTCGAGGGCTTGCTCCGCGAGCAGGTCGCGGTCACTGCCGGCCGCGAGGCCAACCACCTCGAATCGTTCAGGGTTGGCGCGGATAACGTCGAGGGCCTGGGTTCCGATCGAGCCCGTAGACCCGAGGATAATTACTCGCTGCACCCCTCCATGCTAGGTGCACGCCGTCCGTGGCGTAGTGTCAACGGGTGACCGGTGCCAGAGCAGAACCCAAAGACGACGACGCAACCGGTCCCCTCGATAGCGACCCCTCAGCCGTCATCGCCGACGTGCCCGACGAACCAGAACGCGTGAAGCGTCCGGGATTCGTCTACTTTCTTGGCTACGGCATCATGGCCCCGGTCGCCCGCATCGTGTTTCGCCCGCACATCGTTGGCCGTGAAAACATCCCGGCGACCGGCAAAGTCATCCTCGCCAGCAACCACCTGTCTTTCATCGACAGCATCGTCATCCCACTCGTCGCGACCCGCCGGGTGCAGTTTCTCGCGAAATCGACCTACTTCACCGGAACCGGGTTTAAGGGCTGGGTGTCCCGCACGTTCTTCACCGCGATCGGTGCGATCGGGGTCGAACGCGGCGCCGGACAGGCCGCGCAGGTCGCGCTCGACGCCGGTCGCGCCGTACTCGAAGCCGAGGGCGCCTTCGCGATCTACCCGGAGGGCACACGTTCTCTCGACGGCCGTCTCTATAAGGGCCGCACCGGAGTCGCCTGGCTTGCCCTCACCACTGGCGCCGTCGTGGTACCGGTCGGACTGATCGGCACGCAGGAGATCCAGCCGGTCGGCACCAAGGTTCCGCGAATCCGCCGGGTCACGGTCAGCTTCGGCGAACCGCTCGATCTCAGCCATCACGGGCATGCCACATCGGGCAAGGCCCGCCGCCAGGCAACGGATGAGATCATGGCGGCCATTCACGGCCTGTCCGGCCAGGAATTGGCTCATGCTTACAACGAATCGCCCCCGGTTGGCACGCTGAATCGCCTCGCCCACCGGGTCTTTCCGCGCGAACGCCTGTAGCCGTAACCCACACGCATTCGGTCTCAAGCGGCGACAGTCATAGGCTGGAGCAATGACTGCAACGTATTCGGTGCCCCAGCAACGCAAACTCGTCACGGCTCTTCCCGGCCCCAAGTCGGTTGAACTTCAGGCTCGTCGGGAGAAGACGGTCGCCCGCGGCGCCGGAACCCTCGCCAACATCTACATGGACCACGGCGCGGGAGCGATCCTGGTCGACGTCGACGGAAACCAGATCATCGACCTCGGCTGCGGCATCGGGGTGACCACGATCGGTCACGCGCATCCGGACGTCGCGGCGGCAGCATCCGCGCAGGCAGCGAAACTGACCCACACCCTGTTCACGGTAACGCCATACGAAAACTATGTGGCAGTGGCCGAAAAGCTCGCCGAGATCACCCCCGGTGACTTTGAGAAGCACTCGATTTTGGTCAACTCCGGCGCTGAGGCCGTCGAGAACGCGGTGAAGATCGCCCGCAAGTTCACCGGCCGCCGCGCGATCGTGGCCCTCGACCATGCCTTCCACGGCCGCACCAACCTGACCATGACAATGACCTATCGCCCCTGGCCGGAACGTGCCGGTATGGGTCCGTTCCCCGGTGAGATCTACAGCGTCCCCACCAGCTACCCGTTCCGAGACGGGCTCAGCGGGCTCGAAGCGGCCGAGAAAACCATTGACTACATCACGACTCACATCGGAGCGACCGAGATCGCAGCGTTCTTCGTCGAGCCGATCCAGGGCGACGGCGGCGTCGTCATTCCTGCGCCCGGCTACTTCAAGCGGATTCGCGAATTCTGCACCGAGAACGGCATCGTCTTCGTCGCCGATGAGATTCAGGCTGGCATCGCCCGCACCGGCGTCTGGTACTCGATCGAGCACCACGACGTCGTACCCGACCTGGTGACCACGGCCAAGGGCATCGCCGGCGGCTTTCCCCTCGCAGCCGTCACCGGCCGCGCCGACATCATGGATTCCGTGCAGCCCGGCGGTATCGGCGGCACCTTCGGTGGCAACCCGGTCTCGACCGCAGCAGCCCTCGCGGTGTTCAACCTGATCGAGCGCGACAACCTGCTCGGCGAGGCGCAACGGGTCGAAGCCGCACTCTGGGCGCGCATCGGCGACTGGGCCGAGAAGTTCTCCATCGTCGGCGAGGTACGCGGCAAGGGAGCCATGTTCGGCGTGGAGCTGGTGCACCCCGGCACCAAGAAGCCCTACCCAGAGGCCTTGACTGCCGTAATCAAGCACGCGACCACGAACGGGGTCATCGCGCTGGATGCCGGCAGCTGGGATTCCGTGCTGCGCATCATGCCCAGCGTCGTGATCTCCGACGAGCTGATCGATGACGCTGCGACCGTGCTCGAAGAAGCACTCACCGCCCTGGTGGCCGCCTACCCCGCGTAACCCGGCGTCACTCCCCCGTTCACCGAGCCGTGAGTTTCGGCCACCGAGCCGTGAGTTTGTGGCCAGTTCAGCACTGAAATGGCCTCAAGCTCACGGCTCGGCAGCGCGAGACGCCGCAAAGTCACGGCTCGCCGGCGCGGCACGGCTCATGGCTGGCGAATTCCAGAACGCCTTGTGCCAACTCAGCCCGCGCAATCCCGTCAGGTCGAGGTTGGCGCCCACCCCGCGTATTTACCCGTGGCGACCCAATTAGTGATGTCAACGGACCGGGTGGGCGGCAGCTCGAGTGCAGACGGGCTGATGACGATCGGCACGTTGGACGGGCGCGTCATTGTTCGGCCACTGGTGCAGCGGATGCTGTCGGTTCCGGCAACAGCGTGGGCGCGGGTGTCGGCGACGACGACGGTGTCGGCGACGACGGTGTGGGCGACGGCTCCCCCGGCGCCTCGACGAGCGGCCGCACCTGGGCGAACGGGAACGACGCGGGCGCTGCATCCGTTTGGTCGGCCGGTCCGACGTAGTCGTAGGTGTAGTCGATGTCCGCTGACTTCACCAGGCGCAGCGGGAACACGTTCCAGCCGCTGCCGCCCGGCACCAACAGACTCGGCACGACCAAGTCCTGCTCGCCGGCCGCATCAAGCTGGGGAAGGTTGTTTGCGTTGGCCGGGTCATTGACCACGTTGAGCGCGCGCCCATCCTGGTCGAACAGCTGCACGTCACGAAGCGGCTGACCATCGGCGTCATAGGCGAACAGGTTGGTCACCTCCTGGCCGTTTTGGAGGAGTCCCTGCGTGCTGTACGTGTCGTACTCCATATACGCGCTGGCCTGCGCGTTCGCCGCTTGATGCGCCGTGAGATTCAGCACCAACGGCAGCGCCAGGACCGCGCACACGCTGACCACGGTGCGAAACCGTGGGAGCCAGCGCCAGGGCAGCCACCGGCCGCGCCCCCACTGCACACTCAGAATCACGAAGGCGCAGAGCACAAGCCAACGCACGGGGTCGGTCGGCACCGTACTGATCGCGCCGCCCACAAAGATCTCTGCGACCGCGTAGACCACCCAGCCGCGCAGCACCCACCAGAGCGGGCGCAACACGAGCAGAAAGTCGAGTACCGCCGCACCGGCCGCGCTCGAGCGGATGCGCCGGGCCGCGTCCGCTCGCGCAGCACCGGCCCGGGCGCGCAGTCGGCGCCGCGCCGACACCCGAACCGTCGGCGTCGCTCCCCGCACGGGAAGCCCGGCCGCGCCGCGCAACTCGTCGGCGTAGGCGACCGGATCGCCGAGCTCGAAGTCTGGCGCAGCGGCACCAGCATCGGCATCATCGAAGTCAGCGGCCTGCTCCATCAGGTCGGCCTCCAGACCGTCAGTGAGGTCGTCGACATCGTCGGCCGGCAAATCGCTCAGGGCGGCCCGCACGGCCAGGGCAAAGTCGCGAATGGGCTGGGTGGTGGTGGCGGTGTCGCTCATGAGTTGTCGCCGATCGTGAGTAGGGTAACTGCGGGTTGCGGCCGTTCGAGCAGCCGGGTGAGGGTATCGGCGAAGTGAGTCCAGTTCGCACGTTGTTCGGCGAGCATGGCCCTGCCGTTCGCGTTCATTCCGTAGTACTTGCGGTGCGGTCCGCCGTCGGACGGCACGACGTAGCTCGACAGCGCCCCCGCGCTGTATAGCCGACGGAGTGTGCCGTAGACCGACGCGTCGCCGACCTCATCGAGCCCGGCGGCGCGCAACCGACGCACAATGTCATAGCCGTAGCCGTCGTCATCGACGATCACGGCCAAAACGGCCATATCGAGCACCCCCTTGAGTAACTGGGTGGTATCCATCGGTATCCCTTCGATCAGCACGAACCTTCAACGCACCCCACACTACTATGCAAACCGCACTACCGCGCCATCCGCAATTTCGAAAGCCCTCGTCGAGCCGTGAATTTCGGCCGCCGAGCCGTGAGCTCGCGGCTATTTCAGCGCTGAAATGGCGTCAAACTCACGGCCCGGGCGCGCAGCGCCCTCCAACGGCGGCGACCGGCTCATGACCGCCCGGACTAGACTCGCGCTTGGACAAAGATGTTATGCAGTGAACGAGCGGGGGCTCAATGAATTTCAGTAGTGCCGGTGGCAATAATTCACGCAGCGGTCAGCGCATACGCGCCATGGAGTCATCGAGGCGCCGGCAGACTACGGTGATCGCGCGTGCAGTGACAGTTGTGCTGTCCGCACTAGTGCTTTCTGGATGCGCTTCGCCCGCGCCGGCTGCCCCGGAAGCGAGCGTGGCACCAACGCAAGCCGACACAACGCCAACGCCAACGGCGGCGGCCGCGACCGTTTCGACCATCACGATGAGCGGTTCGCAGTTAGTGAGCGAGACGGCGACCGAACAGCCGCTCTCTAGCGTTGACTTTTCGGAGGGGACGGACGCCGCCGTGCTCTTCTTCACCGACGCACTGGCGACTTCGCCAGAGCATTCTACGGGCGAGATTGAGGCGTGCGGCAACGTGACGGCCCGCTATTCCTGGGGCGGCACCGCGCTCGTGCTCGATGTCTGGGAACCGGCTGGTTTTGTTGTCACCTTCAATGAGCCCAGCTTCAATGGCATCACCTTGGAAAGCAGCGGCAACTTCGCGGTCGGCGACAATGCCCAAGCCTTCTTCGATGCACTTCCCCCCGAGCAGGCTTTCGATGAGTACAACGACGGCTCTGGGCCCTTCGTCTACGACAAAGTAGCCGACGCCTCCCCCTGGGGCGAAAGCAACGCCTACGGAGGCGTCGCCCGTCTGGTGACCGGCGGAGAAGTCGTGAGCATCGTTGCGCCCGATACGACGCGCGCCTTCTACTGCTAAACCTGCTCGCCCTGCCGTGAATTTCGGCTCGGCCGGGGTTCAATCCTCTAGACGGTGGTTACCGGCTCGTGCCCGACCGGAAAGTTCATCGACGCGCCGATGAAGCATTCACGGGCAGCCTCGGCGTGCAACGACTGCGCGAACTCGACCTGCTCGGGATCCGTGATCGTCACGCGGGGGCGCAGGGTAACGGATACGAAACTGCCGCCGCCGCCCGGCCGCTGCCGCATGACGCCGACCGCGGAATCGGTGTACGCAACGACCGTGACCCCGTGGCGCACGGCCACGTGAAGGTACGACAACATGTGGCACTGGCTCAGCGCCGCGAGCAGCAGTTCCTCCGGGTTCCAGCGTTCGGCATTGCCGTGAAAGGTCGGATCACTCGACCCCTTGATGACGGCCTTGACCTCGGCACCCCTGCCGAGCGGAGTGATCGTGTGCTGCCGGCCGTACGCTCGGTAGTTGCTTGTGCCGGTGCCCTCGTTGCCGGTCCAGTCCACCCGAACCGCGTAATTGTGTTCGCCAAGCATGATTCCCCCTCGAAGGTGATCCAAAAATTGCCGTGTCGTACAGCAATTCTGACAGCACAACCGACGTCGCGGGGAATGCGGTCGGTAAAGTGGATTCATCATGACTGACACTCTTATTGACCCTGCCACCGTTTCCGCACCGACATACTCGGTCACGCAAGAACGAAAGATCGTGACCGCCATACCCGGTCCGATCTCGGCGGCGTTGCATAAGCGGCGCCGAGCGGTCGTCTCCGATGGCGTCAGTTCCATGCTTCCCGTCTACATCAAGAAGGCCAACGGGGCGATCGTCGTCGACGTTGACGGAAACCAATTCATCGACCTCGGCGCCGGAATCGGAGTGACCACGATCGGCCACACCGAGGCCAGTGTTGTCGCGGCGGCCGTCGAACAGTCCCAGGACTTCATTCACACACTCTTCACCGTCACGCCCTACGAAGAGTACGTGCGCGTCGCCGAGTTGCTCGCCGAGCACACCCCGGGGGATTTTGCGAAGAAGAGCGTGCTCATCAACTCCGGAGCCGAAGCCGTTGAGAATGGCGTGAAGATCGCCCGCAAATACACCGGCCGCCGCGCCGTCGCCGTGCTCGACCACGCGTACCACGGTCGCACGGTGCTGACCATGGCCATGAACTACAAGGCCATGCCCTACGCCACCGGCTACGGCCCGCTCGCGAGCGACGTGTACCACGCCCCTAGTTCCTACCCGTATCACGACGGCCTGACCGGTGCCGAAGCGGCCACCCGCACCATCGCCTACCTTGACAAGGTGATCGGAGCATCCGATCTGGCCTGCCTCGTCGTCGAACCCATCCAGGGCGAGGGCGGTTTCATGGTGCCAGCGGATGGCTACCTTCCCGCCCTCCAGGAATGGTGTACCGCCAACGGCGTCGTCATGATCGCCGATGAGATCCAGAGCGGCATGGCCCGAACGGGCAAGTACTTCGCGAGCGAGCACTTCGGCTGGATCCCCGACCTCGTGCTCAGCGCCAAGGGCATCGCCGGCGGTTTCCCGCTGGCTGCCGTCACCGGCCGCGCCGAGATCATGGATGCCTCGCAGCCCGGCGGCCTCGGCGGCACTTTCGGTGGCAACCCGGTATCCTGCGCCGCCGCCATTGCCGTGTTTGAGGCAATCGAGGCCAACAACCTGCTCGGCGAGGCAGCACGCATCGGGAAGTCTCTCACTGCGGGGCTGACCGCGCTGAAGAACAAGTACGACATCATCGGCGAGATTCGCGGACACGGCGCCATGATGGCGATCGAGCTCGTGCAGCCGGGCACGGGCGACACCACGAAAGCGCCGAACGCTGCCGCGGTGAGCGCCATCTCCACCTACGCCGGCCAAAACGGCGTTCTGCTGCTCACCGCAGGAACCTACGGCAACGTCCTGCGCTTCCTGCCGAGCCTGGCCCTGTCGGATGCTCTGATCGTCGATGCCCTCTCGGTGATCGACGATGCCATGGCCGCTCACGCTGCAGCGCTCACCGCGCCCACACACTGACGCCGTGACGGAAACTTTCACGGTCGACGACTCCGTCGAGCTCGCCGTCGTCGAGCGCAGCGGCTTCGTCGAATCCCGGCACGCCGGTTCGGCAATCGTGCTTGGCACCAATGGTGAGGTGTTGCGGGCGCTCGGCGACGTTACCAGCGCCGTCTTTCCACGTTCGGCGATGAAACCGTTCCAGGCTGTTGCGGTCATGGCCAGTGGCGCTGCCCTGCGGGGAGCGGATGCCGCCATCGCCACCGCCAGTCACAGCGGTACTGCCGCCCACGTCGAGCTCGTTCGCGGGCTCCTCTCCCGGGCCGGGGTGCCAGAGACGGCGCTCGCCTGCCCGGCGGCCTGGCCGATCGACTCCGCCGCCCGCGACACCCTCGTGCGCCTCGGCGCCAGCAAGGCACCGATTTATATGGAGTGCTCCGGCAAGCACGCGGCGATGCTCGTGGCGTGCCAGCAGAACGGCTGGGCCCTGGAGGGGTATCTGAACCCGGCGCATCCGTTACAAAAGCGCATTCTCGACGTGCTTGAACGCTTTACCGGCGAACGGCCGGTCGCGTCGGGCGTCGATGGGTGCGGCGCTCCGGTGCACGCGATCTCGCTTACCGGGCTGGCCCGCGGTATCGCCCGCATCAGTACGAGCAAGTCGAACTCACCCTTTGCGATCTACCGCGAGGCCGGTTTTCTGGCCGAAGCGGTGCGCGCAAATGGCTGGGTTGTGGCCGGACCCGGCCACTCCGACAGCATCGTGATCGATCGACTTGGCCTGTTCATGAAGGGGGGCGCCGAGGGCATCATGGTAGCCGCTGCCGAGAACGGCACCACCGTGGCGCTGAAGATTCTCGATGGCAATCTGCGCGCCGCCGCGGCGGTCGCGCTGAGCCTGCTGGCCGACGCTGGGGCAATCGCGCGAACGGATGTCGCTGAGCTGCTGCCAGACCTCGGCCTCACCGTGACCGGCGGAGGCCTGCCGGTCGGAGAAATTCGCGCCAGCTACGTCTAGCCGGTTCTGGGGGACGGCGCGATCACGTTGAGCGCGCCGGGCCTCACGCGTGCCCCGACCGGGAGCGGCCCGATACGGTCGCCGTCGGCGTAGGCCTCGACGGACCCGGCCGCGTCGATCGCCACCGCCCGCCCCGTCTGCACCGTAACCTCCGGTAGTTGCAGGTGGGTTCCGCTGTAGACCCGGCGCAGCGCCTTCAGCAGCCGCAGCCGTCCGGCCGCGCTAAAGATGACAATGTCCAGCAGGCCGTCGTCGAGCTGCGCCGAGGGCGCCACGTGCATGCCAGAACCGTAGTAGCCCGAATTCGCCACGATCACGGTGTGTGCATCGATGCTCTGGGCCATGCCGTCGATCACAATGCGATAATCGGTCGCCCGGTGGGTAGCGATCGCCCAGACGGCGGCTACGGGGTACTGCAGCCTGGTCGGCAATCGGTGAACCCGGTTGACGAGCGCTGACGTGAGCGAATCTATCCCGGCGTAGACGCTGCCCACCACGATCTGCCCCCTGACATCGATCACATCGACCGAACGCACCGATCCGGTCAGCAGCAGGTCGGCGACGGCAGCAAGGTCGTTCGGAATTCCCAGTTGCCGCGCAAAATCGTTGCCCCGACCCACCGGCACCAGGCCGAGGGTCGCGCCCGTCGCCACAACCGCGCCGGCCAGAGAACCGACCGTACCGTCCCCGCCGACGGCGACAACAATGTTGCCACGCCCGGCGGCTTCGGTCGCAACCTGGCAGCCGTGATCCGCGCTCTGGGTGTGAGTCACCGTGACTCGAGCACCGGCGTCACGCAGGTGCTGCGCAACCTGGAGACCCCGACCGGTGGCCGCGCGCTGGCCGGCCGCCGGGTTGACCAGCAGGTCGAAGTTTCTCATTAGGGTTGATCAGCTCAGCTTCACCAGTCGCCGCGCTTTCGCTGCCCCGGAGACTTGCACCGTCACGACCACGACCAGCGCGAGGATGAACACGGCCGAGGCGAGCACGTTAGCTTCGGCCGGAATGCCGCGCGCCGCCGAGATGTAGATGTACTTCGGAAAGGTCGTCACTGCCCCGGAGTTGAAGTTCGTGATGATGAAGTCGTCGAAGGACAACGCGAACGACAGCAGCGCGGCCGCCAGGATGCCGGGTAGGAGCAACGGAAACGTGATGCGCGCGAACACCTGCCAGGCGGAACCATACAGGTCGCGGCCCGCTTCCTCCAGCGCCGGGTCGAGGCTCGCAACGCGCGCCTTCACCGTGACCACCACAAAGCTGATGCAAAACATGGTGTGCGCGAGAATAATCGTCAGCATGTCCTTTGGCACACCGAGGGACAGAAACTGGGCAGCCAGGCCGGCGCCGAGCACGACCTCCGGGGTGGCCATCGGCAGAAACAGCAACAGGCTGGTCTGTGACCGAAACTTGAACCGGTAGCGCACGATGGCGATCGCGATCATGGTGCCGAGGGTGGTCGCTATGACCGTGGCCACGGCTCCGATGAACAGGCTGTTGCCAAAGGCCTGGCAGACGGCGCCGTTTTGTACGTTGCAGACATTGAGCCATTTGTCGAAGGTGAAACCGCGCCAGGTGATGTTCGATTTGAGAGAGTCGTTGAAGGAGTAGACGAAGGTGTAGCCGATGGGGATCATCAGGAACAGCAGTGCCAACCCGCTGTACACGGGCAGCAACCACTTACCGAGGGAGAGCTTCACAGCAGTTCCTCCGTTCCGGATCGTTTGACGTAGATACTGACAATCACGAGGATCACGGTCATCAGAATGATGGACAGGGCCGCTGCCGTGGGATAGTTCTGCAGCACGAGAAAGTTCGCTTCGATCACGTTTCCCATCATCTGAGTGCCGGTACCACCGAGAAAGTCCCGGCTGGCGTTGATATAGTCACCGGCCGCCGGAATGAAGGTGAGCAGGGTTCCCGCCACGATGCCGGGCATAGACAGCGGAATGGTGACCTTACGGAACACCTGGAACGGGCTCGCATAGAGGTCATTGCCAGCCTCCAGGTAGCGCACGTCGAGCCGTTCGAGCGTCGTGTACAACGGCAGGGTCATAAACGGTATGAAGTTGTAGGTCAGGCCAAAGATCACCGAGAAGGCGGTGCCGGTCACGTGGGCTTCCGGCCCCAGCAGGGACAGCGCTTTAAGCGACTGCACGACGAAGGACTCGTCGGAGAACAGCTGCTTCCAGGCCAGGGTGCGCAGCAGAAAGCTAATGAAGAACGGCGCGATCACGAGCACGAGCATGAGGCTCTGCAGCAGCGGCCACCTGCGAGCCTTCACACCGATGAAGTAGGCAAGCGGGTAGCTGATCAGCAATGCGAAAAACGTCGCGGCCAACGCGTAGCTGAATGACCGCACGATGTGCGGCCAGTAGGTCGTGACGACCTCGACGTAGTTCTGCCAGCGAAAGGCGTAGTCGTACTGGCCAATGTCGCCGAACTCTCGCGGTGCCTGGAACGACGTCAGCAGCAGCGACACGAGCGGCGTGAGAAAGAAGAGCACCAGATAGAGGATGCCCGGCAACAGCAGAAACAGCGCCACCGGGCTCCGACGCCGGGCGACCGGGTCGGTCGACGGCGCTGTGGTAGTCGAGAATGCGGCGAAGGCCATCGCTAGGCCCCCTCAAGCTCCGTGATCAGCGAGGACCGGCGCTGCCGGGCGATGGTCTTGGTATCGAGATCGGCTTCGAACCGCGGCGCATCGGCCGGATCGTCATCAAGCCCGAAGCCATGGTCGACATTCCAGCTGAGCCAGACCTGGGCTCCGACGTGCGCGGCCGGCCCGAAAGCCATGTTTTGGGCGAACACGACCAGGGTGCCCACTCCGGGCACGGCCACAAGGTACTGCGTGCTGACCCCGCTGAACGACACGTCGATGACCCTGCCCGGGCCTACCACGTTGCGGCCGGCATCGTGGATCGGCGCCTGGGCGTGCAGAGTGAGCTTTTCGGGACGCACGCCGATCGTGACCTCGCCCGAAACCCGGTGCGCACGCCCCAGGGGCACCACGATCTTCTGACCGGAGACTTCGACCGCTATGGCAGTGCTCGTGGTGGACACGACCGGGCCCGTGAACAGATTGGACTGGCCGAGAAAGTTCGCGACGAAGGCGGTCTTGGGCAGTTCGTAGAGCTGCTGCGGCTCCCCCATCTGCTCGATGCGGCCCTTGTTCATGACCGCGACGGTGTCGGCCATGGTCATGGCCTCTTCCTGGTCGTGGGTCACGTGCAGAAAGGTGAGGCCGACTTCTTCCTGGATGGTTTTCAACTCGAGCTGCATCTGACGCCGCAGCTTGAGGTCGAGAGCCCCGAGCGGCTCGTCGAGCAGCAGCAGCGCCGGCCGGTTGACGATGGCGCGAGCGAGGGCAACGCGTTGCTGCTGGCCGCCGGAAAGCTGCTGCGGTTTTCGGTGGGCGAGGTGGTCGAGTTCCACCAGAAGCAGGGCCTCGTGCGCTTTGGCGACCGGATCGCCGATCTTGCGTCGCCGCAGCCCGAACGCGACGTTTTCTAGAACGGTCATGTGGGGAAAGAGAGCGTAGCTCTGGAACACCGTGTTGACCGGGCGCTGGAAGGATTTCTGATTCGTCACATCCGCTCCCCCGATCAGGATGCGCCCGCTCGTGGGTTCCTCCAGCCCGGCGACCAGCCGCAGCGTCGTCGTCTTGCCGCAGCCAGAGGGGCCGAGCAGCGCGAAGAACGACCCTGCCGGAATGGTGAGGTTGAGATTTTCAATGGCGGTGAACCCGGGGAAACGTTTCTCGATGCCGACCAGCTCCAGGTCAGCTCCACGATCAGCGAACGCACCGACGGTCATTAGGCTGCACCCAGCAGGATCGCCTGGAATTGGGCATTGAAGGTCTGTTCCTCGGTGCCGTCGAGCCCCCGAAAGACATAGGCGTTGGCGAGGGTGGCGTCGTCGGGAAAGATCAGCTGATCTTCGGCCAGCGTCGGGTCGATGGCCATCATGGCTTCCTTGGCGCCAGCCACCGGGGTGATGTAGTTGACGTACGCGGCAACCTCAGCAGCGACGGCCGGGTCGTAGTAGTAGTTGATGAGTTCTTCGACATTCTTCTTGCCGGGCGACCCGATCGGCACCACGAAGTTGTCGTTCCAGAGGGTGCCGCCCTTTTCGGGAACGACGAAGCCCCACTTGTCGCCGTTTTCGGCGTTGAGCTGCACGATGTCGCCTGACCAGACGATCGCGGCCAGAGTGTCTTCGTTCGCGAGGTCCTCCTTATAGGAGTTGCCCTTGATGTTGCGAATCTGGCCGTCGGAGACCTGCTTCTTGAACTCGTCGATAGCGGCAGTGAATTCTTCCTCGCCCCACGTGCCGGAGATGTCGACGCCCTGGTCGAGCATGATCAGGCCCATTGTGTCTCGCATTTCGGAGAGCACCCCGACGCGGCCTTTGAGATCAGGGGCCCAGAGGTCTTCAACCGATTTGAGACCTTGCGGATACTTTTCCTTGTTCCAGGCCAGGCCGGCGAACCCACCCTGCCAGGGAACACTCATAGCCCGACCCGGATCGAAGTCGACGTCCTGCAGCGACGGCAGCAGATTGGCGAGGTTGGGAATGTTGGCATGGTCGAGTTCCTGGGTGTAACCGAATCTGATCATGCGGCTCACCATCCAGTCGGTCAGGCACGCGACATCTGCGCCGATGTCCTGGCCGAGGGCGAGCTGATCCTTCACCTTGCCGTAGTAGGAGTTGTTGTCGTCGACTGCTTCGGTGTACTTGACCGAGATGCCCGTCTGCGCCATGAAGGCGTCGAGGGTGGGGTAATTCCCGGCGTCATCGACGTCAATGTAGAGCGCCCAGTTGTCCCAGCGGATGGTCTTGTCGGTGGCCGAGGTGTCTGCGGCAGCGGTAGGTTTGGCCGCCGCTCCGGACGAGCACGCGGCGAGCGCGAGTGCCGTAGCACCAGCACCGGCACCGGCCAGCAGTGTGCGACGGCCCAGCTGCGCGCTCTGCGCCTGGCGAATAAGCTGGCGGATCATGGGATCGGCGGGCAACGGCTTGGACTTCATCATCGTTCTCCTAGCATTCTGGGCACGCACACGGTCGGCACTCGCTGCGTTGCGAGTTGGTCGATAATTGCACATATCGGTGGTAGAAGCACCTAAAAGAGGTCAAAACATTGATCTTGCAATCGTTCTGTCACGAAATCAGCACAAACTTGCACCATTCGCCCGTGAAATCGTCGGTGCGCCACGCTCGGGAGGTGGCGCTGCACAGATTGCTGCACTAGCCGTTGGCCGAGGTTCTGAGCTAGTCCGGCAACATCGCTCTGGTGACATCTCCGTCGGGGTGCAAAACCCAGACCCGTCCACGTCCGGGTGCCAGCGGAGGCGGCAGCTCCCGGCGATGACTAACCAGCCGAAAGTCCGACAGGCTGCAGCGGTCGAACACCAGGCTGGCCGCTCGATCGCTTGAAGTCGAACCACGAAGCCGTGCCAGCAACGTCCAGTGCACCTGCCAGGATTCGGCGTCACCGACGACAATCAGTTGACCGGCAGCATCCGCTTGGCCCACAGCGCCTGCTTCCAGCAGAGCGGATGCCGCCGGTGCGCTGGTTCCGGCAAGTTCCAGCACCGGGACACCCAGGACATTGCGCAGGCGGGTGGCCGTGCTCGTCGGCGACGATGACACGATCAGAAGCGTACCGCCAGCTGGTAGCGCATCGGGCACCACGACAGCAGGCATGACCAGGCCCGGAGTCGGCGCCAGCAGCTGCACGCGCAGGGTGCGCCACACTCCCCCACCCGGCGGCAGCGACGCGGTATAACCGGCCGATTGTCCCCCGGCCGCGAGGTGGTCCTGCACGCTCGGCAGTTTCAGCAGCAGGGTGCTCTGGCACAGTGCTGCCAGCCCGGGAACCACGCTCGTGTGCCGTTGCACGGCGACGACGACACGCACACCGGCGGCCGCTCCGTCCCGCAGCAGACCGACGAGCAGATCAACGGCTGCCAGCCGGTGGTCGGGCTGCCAGCGGGCGCAGACGGAATCAAAATCGTCGAACAATATCAACCGAGGCGCCGCCGAAGTCTGTTGCCCGGTTTCCACGCGGGCGCTCAGAGTCGTCAGCGCATCCCAAACAGACTCCACGTCGGCCGTGACCAGCTGGGTCTCGACCCGATGTTCGGCCACCCGGGTGAGCGTGTGCAGCAGGGCTGATTTACCCGAACCCGCCCCGCCGACCACCAACAGGTGCCCATCGCGGTCGGGGTCGTAGGCGAACACACAATACCGCTGGCGCTCGGGTTCGTCGAGCAACCCGAGCGGATACCCCGTCGCCGACGATTCCCCCACGGTCGCCGCCTCCAGATCGAGCTCGGTCACAATCGGCGGCAGCGCATCGAGCCATGGACGTCTGGGAACGTATCCGGATGACGTTGACAGTAGCGCCGTAGCGATGCTCGCAATGTCGAGTTCTCCGGTCGTTGCGACCTGGCAGAGCACCGGTTCTCCGGCTTCCGTGGCGACCAAACACCGGCCGGGCTCATTCGGTGCCAACCCGGCCGCAGCATCCGTGCCGATCACGGCCTGGCTGTCGGCCCGGTTGTTCACCCGCAGCGACAGGCGCAGACTGCAGTTAGCCAGCAGCGCGTCGCGCACGACCCCGGCCGGCCGTTGGGTACACAGAATCAGGTGTACTCCGAGCGACCGTCCCCTGGCGGCAATGTCCACAAAGAGGGCGTGTAGCTCGGGAAACAGCGCGAGCATGGTCGCGAATTCATCGATGACGATGACCAACCGGGGAAGCGGATGCTCCAGGCGCGCGTCGGTCACGTCCCGCGCCCCTGCCGCACTCAGCATGCGCTCCCGGTAACGCAGTTCGGCACCCAGACTGACGAGAGCCCGAGTAGCTGCGTTCGAGTCGAGGTCGGTAATGAGTCCGACGCAGTGCGGCAGTCGAGCAAGCGGTTGAAAGGCCGCGCCGCCCTTGAAATCGACCAGGAGAAAGTTCACCTGCCGCGGCGAATACGTCGCGGCCAGCGCGGCAACCCAGGTGGTCAAAAGCTCGCTCTTGCCGCTGCCGGTAGTTCCACCGACCACGGCGTGAGGTCCGGACTGCACCAGGTCAAGGCACACCGGCCCGTCTCGGCCCACTCCGATCGGGCAGGCGAGGCTCGGCGGGGCCATTGACCGGTCCATCGTCGCAGCATCGGTGACGTGGTCGAGCAGTTGCATGACCGGGACCATGGCCGGGATCGCTCCCATCGTGCTCACGAGGCCTGCGGACTTGGCCTGCTCGTCGAGTGCCACCGCAAAATTGACGGCTTCGGCTCTGGCGAGAAGCTCCGGACAGAAATCCAGAGGGGGCGCCCGATTCGGCGAGCGAATAATCTGTGCCCGTGCTGGGCCATTCACACGCACGACCGTTCCGCAGCCCGGCGGCAAGTCTTCGAGCCGCATCGCCAGGGCGAGCAACAGCCGCCCGCTTTCTGGTTCCCCACGGCGCGGATCGGTGGTGCTGATGGCGTTGGTCGTCGTCGTGGTTCGCAGCTGGAGTGTAACCCGGCGCGGCGGTGGCGCCGCGTGCGGCAGCTCTGCCACCCAGTCCCAGTCGGTGGACTCGGCATCGCTGGGGGCGGCGACACCCAAGTCGGTCGGCGGCACCGCGAAAGCGACCTGCACGACAACGGCGCGGCCGAGGGCTGCCGCGAGCGGCACCGGCCCGACGATACCAAGCCCCTGGGCCAGGTCGACGACGATGGGGGCGCCGGTGACTGTTGCTGCCCACTCCCGCAGTTGCCGGTTATCGTTCGGGGCGCTCCCTCCGCCGAGTCGGATGCCGCTCGGGGCCGGGCCGACGCCCAGCGAGACGAGCGTGCCATCCGTTTGTCGCCAACGCGCGGCCGCCGCACGCCCGAGCACAATGTTTCTCGCCGAAGGCGTATGCCGCCAGGCTTCATCGCGCCAGCGGGTGTGACGTTCGGTGATCATCAAACGCAGCACCGCCACGGCGTCGCCGTGCGAGGCCGTCTCAGCTCGGCGGCGTTTACGGCCCGTACGTTTCGAGTCGAACATGCTGGCCACCGCGATGATCGGGCTGAGAACGGCGAAAATCAGCGCGAAGGCCGAGCCGGTGATCATCCAGATCATTCCAGCAGCGACCAGGGGCGCCACCGTGGCAAGCAGGGGAAACCCCGCGGGCGGCGCAGCGGCCGGCGCGGGCGGCAGCGCGAGGGTTTCATCGACGGCGGACACCCCACCAGCAGACCCGATTATCGGTCGAGAAACAGCCGCGACCTGATTATCGGTGCACAACCGGCGTTCTGGTCAGCGGTGGAGGAGGTATCTCAGGCGACACTGAACGAGTGGTCAGCGATTTCGACCCGGGTATCACGCGGCAGAACGTACCGTCGGCCCGGTTCGAGTGCCTCGGCCGTTTCGCCCGGACGGCGAATCACGGTGCCGTTGCCCGAGACCCGGTCGCTGACCCAGAAATCGCCGTCGTGCTGGCCGAACTCAAGGTGAGTCTTGGAGACCGAGCGGTCGGCATCCGCTACCCGAATGAGGTCGTCGAAAGTCTCGTCGGGTTGGGCCAGGGGTTTGCGGCCGATCAGGCCGGAGCCCTGCACGGACGCCACCTGACCGGTGCTGAAGGTCAACACGAAGGTCACCCGGGTCGGCAGCGCGGCGGCGGAGACTGCGGGCGGTGCTGCGCCTGGTGCGGCTGTCACCACGGCGGTGGCCCGCACGGGCGCCGGAACCTCCGCGGGAATCGGTACGGAGATGACGACGGTGGTGCGCGGCAGGCGCGCAATGATCGTCGTGTCGTTGGGGCGAGGGTCCGGGCGCTTGCGCGACTCCACGGTAGCGGTACGGGAGCTGCCGCATTCGCCGCAGAACATGGCCAAGACCGGCAACCAGGCCCCGCAAATCTGACACGTCACGATCGGCCTGGCCTAGACCTTTTTGACCAGGCTGGATTTGAGCTGCATGAATCCGAAACCATCGACCTTGCAGTCAATGTCGTGGCCATCGACCGGGTCGACGAGACGAATGTTGCGAACCTTAGTGCCGACCTTGATCGACAACGACTGGCCCTTGACCTTGAGGTCCTTGATGATCGAGACGGTGTCACCGTCGGTCAGCACGGTTCCGAAGGCGTCCTTGACAACGGCTTCCTGTTCTTCGTCGACCGGTTCATTCGACCATTCGTGGGCGCAGAGTGGGCAAACCAGCAGCGCGCCCATCTCATAGGTCAAATCGCTGGAGCATTCAGGGCACGGGGGCAGGGTCTCATTCACTCGTTTCATAATACGCGACTGGACTGCGCCGGTACGGGCGTGCTATCGACGGCGGGTCAGCACGCGCCAGAGCCGGCCGGCGATGACCATGAGGATCAGCCGAATGTCAGCGATGAAAGAGGACGCTTTCCAGCCGATCCCGATTCCGGACTCCCGGTTGAAAGCCGATACCGAACGTCCGAAGAAGTGTGACTGGGCCAGGTCAGGTGTTGGGCGCCTCGTACGATTCGACGGCGAGCACGTCGATCACGATTGCGGTGACGTTGTCGCGACCACCGTTTTCCAGGGCCGCCTCGACCATTGCCGCGACGGCATCCGCTGCCAGCTTCTGTTCGAGCAGAAAATGACGGATTCCGTAAGAGGTGAGTTCTTTAGTGAGTCCGTCTGAGCAGACCAGGATGCGCATGCCTGCCTGGATGGGCAGGATACGGTAATCGGGAATGGGCGGTTCGTGAAAGCCGACGGCCCGAGTGATGATGTTGCCATGCGGGTGCACATCGGCCTCTTCACGGGTGATGCGCCCGGCATCGACGAGTTCCTGCACGACCGAGTGGTCGTTGGTGACCTGCTCGAGAACACCACCGGTCAGCTGGTAGACCCGGGAATCGCCGATGTTGTAGACGATCCAGCTAACGGCGTCCGAGACGAGTGCCAGCGCTACGCCGGTCACGGTGGTTCCGGTGCCCTGGTCGGTGACGCCGACACCCTGCGCCATGTCTTCCACGGCGAGAGCGAGCGCCCGGTCGATCGAACCGGCCTCCGCCACGAGTGTTCCGGAGAGCTCGGCGAGCCTGGTCACTACTGCGGCGCTTGCGACATCGCCGGCCGAGTGACCACCCATGCCGTCGGCCACTGCGAACAGGGGCGGAGCGGCGAGGAGGCTGTCCTCGTTGACCTCGCGGCGATGGCCGACATCGGTCATGGCGGCCCACGCCAGCGTTAGCGTCGTGGAAACGCTGGGCAGTTCGACGCGAAATTCGGTCGAACCTTGACCAATCTGGGTCACGGGAGGTGCCTTCCGAGTGTGGGCACGAATCCGTCCCCGCCGTTCCAACGTTCACCGAAGGACTTGGACCATAATAACGTCACCGCCCACGGACGCTGCACCTAGTGCCCGATGTAGCTCATCACGTGCTTGATCCGCGTGTAATCCTCGAACCCGTACATCGAAAGATCCTTGCCATAGCCGGAGTGCTTGAAACCGCCGTGCGGCATCTCGGCAACGATGGGAATGTGCGTGTTGATCCAGACGCAACCGAAGTCAAGGTGCTTGGCGAAGCGCATCGCACGGCCGTGGTCGCGGGTCCACACCGACGATGCCAGGCCGTATTGCACATCGTTCGCCCAGCGAAGCGCCTCGGCCTCGTCGGTGAAGCGCTGCACGGTCATCATCGGCCCGAAGATCTCCTGCTGCACCGCCTCATCGGTCTGCACGAGCCCGCTCACGATGGTTGCTTGATGAAAATATCCGGTACTGCCAACCCGATGTCCGCCAAGTTCGAGCACGGCGTGGTCGGGCAGACGGTCGACGAAGCCGGCTACCTGGGCAAGCTGGTTGGCGTTGTTAACCGGTCCAAACAGAATGCCCGTTTCGCGAGGAGCCCCCGTGCGGGCGTTGTCACGGGCATAGGCGGCGAGCGCAGCGACGAATTCGTCGTGAATGCCACCTTGCACAAGCAGCCGGGTTGCAGCCGTGCAGTCCTGACCGGCGTTGAAGAAGCCGGCGGCGACGATCCCGGCAACGGCGAGCTCGATATCCGCATCGTCGAACACGATGACCGGTGCCTTGCCGCCCAGCTCGAGGTGCACCCGTTTCAGGTCGTGTGACGCGGCTTCGGCCACGGCCATTCCCGCCCGCACCGAACCGGTGATCGACACAAGCTGCGGGGTCTTGTGGTCGACCATGGCCGCACCGGTCGTGCGGTCGCCGACGAGCACGTTAAGCACACCGGCTGGAAGAAATTCCGCCGCGACCTCGGCGAGCAGCAGGGTCGCGCTCGGGGTCGTGTCCGAGGGCTTCAGCACCGTGGTATTGCCGGCGGCGAGCGCGGGCGCAAACTTCCACACCGCCATGTTCAAGGGGTAATTCCAGGGCGTGACCTGGCCGACGACACCGATCGGTTCACGCCGGATGAATGAGGTGTGGTCAGTCATATACTCGCCGGCCGCGCGACCCTCGAGGTTGCGGGCGGCGCCGGCAAAAAACCGAATCTGATCGACCGAGAGCAAAATCTCGTCGTCAACCAGGGTGGACCGAGGCTTCCCGGTGTCGAGCGACTCGGCGTCGGCGAATTCCTCGGCGCGCGTCTCGATCGCATCCGCTATGCGAAAGAGCGCTAGCTGCCGCACGGCCGGGGTCGTCTCGCCCCACATTTCGAAAGCGGATGCTGCGGCCCGGTAGGCCGAGTCCACATCGGCTGCATTCGATACCGGGCTAGTGCCGTAGACCGTTTCGGTCGCGGGATCGATGAGGTCGAACCGATCCGTCGCGGTGGAGTCGACGTACTGACCATTGATGAAGTTACGTAGTTCGGGGGCGCTCATGCGGCCCAGTGTATCTATTTCAATGTGAAATGCATCGAGATTCACAAATGAAATCCGCAGTAATTTGCATAAAACGCGACGGATTCGCTTGCTGAAGTGTATTTGGACTGACAGAATCGATGCATGAATGGACAAAGGCGCGGTCAGTCGCCCAAGCCGGCCCAGCTCGACGATGTGTCGAAAAAGATCATCGAACAGCTTCAAGCGGATGGACGTCGGTCGTACGCGGAGATCGGCAAAGCTGTCGGCCTCAGCGAAGCGGCCGTGCGCCAACGGGTACAGAAACTCACTGACTCCGGTGTCATGCAGGTGGTAGCTGTAACGGACCCGATGCAGCTGGGCTTCTTCCGTCAAGCCATGATCGGCATTCGCGCCTCAGCCGACACCCGCGTGCTCGCCGAGCAGCTGGCCGAGATCGATGCCGTGGACTACGTCGTGCTCACGGCCGGCACCTTTGACATTCTCGCCGAGGTCGTCTGCGAAGACGACGACGAACTGCTCGAACTGCTCAACTCCAAGATCCGCAATCTCGATGGAGTCCTCTCCACCGAGACGTTCGTTTATCTCAAACTCCATAAACAGTTCTATAACTGGGGAACACGGTAAAAAATGACTCTCACCACGCCCACCGAAACGCCTATTGCCTTCAGCGACGCCCACAACGCCGAGCTTCAGCAGAAGGCCAAGGATCACCTCTGGATGCACTTCTCGCGTCAGTCGGTGATGGAATCCGGCGCTGGAGTGCCCATCATCGTCAAGGGCCAGGGGCACCACATCTGGGATTCCAAGGGTAAGCAGTACATTGACGGCCTCAGCGGCCTGTTCACGGTCAACGCGGGGCACGGACGCAAGCGATTGGCCGAAGTCGCTGCCAAGCAGGCCGAGGAACTCGCCTTCTTCCCAATCTGGTCGTACGCTCACCCGAACGCGATCGAACTCGCCGATCGGCTCGCCTCCCATGCTCCCGGCGACCTCAACCGGGTGTTCTATTCCACCGGAGGCGGTGAAGCGGTCGAGACCGCGTTCAAGCTCGCCAAGTATTATTGGAAGCTGATGGGCCGCCCGACCAAGCACAAGGTCATCTCCCGCAATGTCGCCTACCATGGCACCCCGCAGGGCGCCCTGGCCATTACCGGCATCCCGGCGATGAAGGAGATGTTCGAGCCGGTCACCCCCGGTGGTTTCCGCGTTCCCAACACAAACTTCTATCGGGCCGACGAGATGAGCCCTGGCCTCGGCCTCGGTGACAACCTCGAAATGTTCGGTCAGTGGGCCGCGAACCGCATCGAGGAGATGATCGAGTTCGAGGGCCCCGAAACCGTCGCCGCCGTCTTCCTGGAGCCGGTACAGAACTCCGGCGGCTGCTTCCCACCGCCTCCCGGATACTTCAAACGGGTACGCGAGATTTGTGACAAGTACGACGTGCTCCTGGTCGCCGACGAGGTCATCACGGCGTTCGGTCGCATCGGTAACATGTTCGCGTCGACGACCTACGACATTCAACCCGACATGATCACCTGTGCCAAGGGCATGACGAGCGGATACTCGCCAATCGGCGCGACCATCATCAGTGACCGTATCTACGAACCGTTCAAACACGGCGACACGACGTTCTACCACGGCTACACGTTCGGTGGCCACCCGGTCTCCTCGGCAGTGGCCCTGGCCAACCTTGACATCTTCGAAGAGGAGAAACTCAACGAGAACGTTCGTGAGAATTCGCCGCTGTTCCGCAAGGAACTGGAGAAGTTGCTCGACCTGCCCATCGTCGGCGACGTGCGTGGTGCCGGGTATTTCTTTGGTATCGAGCTGGTCAAGGACAAGGGCACCAAGGAAACTTTCAACGACGAGGAATCTGAGCGTCTGCTGCGCGGCTACCTGTCGAAGGCGCTCTACGAGGCCGGACTGTACTGCCGCGCCGACGACCGTGGCGACCCGGTCATCCAGCTCGCTCCCCCACTAACCGTTGGCCCGAAGGAATTCGCCGAGATGGGCGAGATTCTGCACGGGGTGCTGTCGGAGGCGCCGAAGTACATGTAGCTGCTCTGAACGAGGTTCAGCGGCCGGCTGCGCGCTCGTCGAAGTCTTCACCCCAGTCTTGATCAAGGTCTTCGTCGAGTTCGTAGCCGTCGCTCTCCTCAACTGCGCCGTCATCATCGCCGTCATCATCGCGCGGGACCGCGAACGCCCACTCCGGCAGGTGTCCAGAGTCGAGCAGCAGTTCCAGCAGGATCGCCATGCTGTACTGCGAGTCGATGGCGAGGGCTTGGTCCACGAAGAAGCCGGCCACGGACCCGCTGCCGAGTGCCCACGACAACCAGGCCAGCATGCAGAGCGGCGCAGGCCTGGCCGATCGAGGTGCCATGGCAACGACGGTGCGCAGCAGGGTGATCGCGACACGGATCCGGTCAATGTCGGGCCGTTCGCACTGCAGGCCAAGCATGATGTCGCCGGTGTGTGCAGCGGTCGGGTCACCGATGCTGATCTCCTCGGCTACGAGGTCGTCGAGGCTTCGACCGGTTTCGTGCTGGAGCCGAGCGTACCGTCCGTTGATGTCGTGGGCGCGCACCCCTTCATCGCGCCCGAAGGCGAACTGCACCATGATCTGATCGCGATTGGGCGGGGACTGCACGAGCACGAGAAGCGCCGCGGCGTTTTCCTCGGTGGGCGGATTCGGCCAGGTCAGTGCCTCCTCGGCGATCGCTATCGGGTCGAGTGCGACGCCGAAGGCGCTAAACAGCGGTGGAGAGTTCTCGGCCCGCGCGAGCAGGTGGCGGTACCGCCGGTAGATCCGGGCCAGGCGTTCCTGGGTCGCCAGGTTGACGCCGATCGGATCCGCGCCGTTCTGCAGAGTGCCGAGCGGGCGTACAAGCTTGGTCCCCGTTTCCTCGTTCGCCGCCATGTTCACCGGTGACGCGGCGATATCGCTGAGTGGATGCCCGCCAGCGGGGCACTCCGAATCGAGGTAGCTTCCCCAGGCATCCGCTGCCACGCACAGGGAATCGCGCAGCAGAAAACCGCTCCACTCGAGCCGCCGGTTCAAAATCTCGGCAAACTGTTCGCGCGGGATGCCGACGGCATCGTTAAAGGAATCACCGGTGTAGATGACCGGAACGACGGCGTCCACCCCGGGAATCTTGCACAGCATCCCGGCGAGGGTCGTCGCGATGCGTTTGTACACCTTGTGGGGTGCACCGTCGTCCGGCAGATTGAAACGCAGCGCACCGCAGGTGCGGTTGCCACGAAACGCGACGAGCACGGCGCTGGTCTCGGGAGCGAAACCGAGCAGCTGGGGAACGAGTGCCAGAAAGTCCTGGGCCTTCTGGGCTTTGACAATGGTGGGATGCATGCCGCTACTGTGCCAGCGCCGCCGCGCGCTGGATCTGCGCCGGACCAAATCTGGGGTTGATTCGGGGATGTGACCGGTTGGGGAGGAGTCGCCTCTAGACCTCGTCGGCAACGGGCGCTGCGAATTGTGCGGCATACAGCGCCTGGTAGGCACCGTTGGCGGCGAGCAGCTGCACGTGGTTGCCCTGCTCCACGATGCGGCCCGATTCCATGACCAGAATGAGGTCCGCGTCACGAATCGTCGACAGGCGGTGGGCGATGACGAAGCTCGTGCGTTCGGCCCGCAGGGCGCTCATCGCCTTCTGCACGAGAACTTCGGTGCGGGTGTCCACCGAGCTGGTCGCCTCGTCGAGGATGAGCACGCTCGGCTGCGCCAGGAACGCGCGGGCGATGGTGAGCAGCTGCATTTCGCCGGCGCTCACGTTGCTGCCCTGATCGTCGAGCACGGTGTCGTAGCCGTGCGGGAGCGAGTGTACGAAACGGTCGACATAGGTCGCGGTGGCTGCGGCGAGAATCTCCTGCTCCGTCGCATCCGGTCGGCCGTAGGCGATGTTGTCGCGAATCGTGCCGCCGAACAGCCAGGTGTCCTGCAGCACCATGCCCATGCGGCTGCGCAGGTCATGCCGGGTCATGGTGGCAACATCGATGCCGTCGAGCAGGATGCGCCCCGAGTCGATCTCGTAGAACCGCATCATGAGGTTGACCAGCGTGGTCTTGCCGGCTCCGGTCGGACCGACGATCGCGATGGTCTGCCCGGGTTCGGCGACGAGGCTGAGTTCCTCGATCAGTGGTTTGTCCGCGGTATACCGGAACGACACGTTTTCAAAGACCAGACGCCCGTGCACCTGGGTGGGCGCGTCGGCGGGGTCGGGGTCTTCGCTCTGTTCGTCGGCGTCGAGCAGGTCAAACACGCGTTCAGCGGATGCCACGCCCGACTGCAGCAGGTTCGCCATCGACCCGAGCTGCGCGAGCGGCTGAGTGAACTGGCGGGAGTACTGGATGAACGCCTGCACGTCACCCAACTGCATGGCGCCGGAAGCAACCTGCAGTCCGCCGACAACCGCGATAGCGACGTAGACAAGGTTGCCGATGAAGGTCATGGCCGGCATGATCATGCCGCTGATGAACTGGGCGCCGAAGCTGGCCTCATAGAGTTCGTCGTTTTTGGCCGTGAACCGGGCGTCGACCTCTTTCTGCCGGCCGAACACCTTGACCAGCGCATGGCCGGTGAACGTCTCCTCGATCTGACCATTGAGTTCGCCGGTGTTCGCCCACTGGGCTACAAACAGTTTCTGGGAACGCTTCGCAATGAACGCCGTGATCACGAGGGTGAGCGGCACCGTGACAAGCGCGATCACAGCGAGCAGCGGCGAGAGGATGAGCATCATCACTATCACGCCGATGACAGTGAGCAAGCTGGTCACCACCTGACTCAGCGACTGTTGCAGGCTCTGCGAGATATTGTCGACGTCGTTTGTCACTCGACTGAGCAGCTCACCGCGCGGCTTCTTGTCGAAGTAGCTCAGCGGCAGGCGGTTGATCTTCGCCTCGATCTCTTCCCGCAACCGGTACACCGTGCGCTGCACCACGCCGTTGAGCACGTAGGCCTGCATCCAACTGAACACGCTCGACAGCACATACAGTGCGAGCGCCCAGAACAGCACGGTGGAGAGTATGGCGAAGTCGATTCCGAGCCCGGGGGTGAGCGTCATGCCGCTGAGCATGTCGGCCCGGGTGGTGTTGCCGGCTGCTCGCAGTTCCGCGATCACCTCGGCTTGGCTGCTGCCACTGGGCAGGCTTTTCGACACGATGCCAGAGAAAATCAGGTTGGTACCTTCGCCGAGCAGACGTGGGCCGAGCACGGAGAACGAAACACTGATCACGGCGAGCACGAGCACGAGCACGAGAGCGAGCCAAAGCCGCTCGGGGCGGAGCTTGCCGAGCAGGCGTTTGCCAGACGCGGTGAAGTTCATCGATTTCTCGGCCGGCAGGCTCATGCCGCCAAACGGCCCGCCGCCGCGCTGCGGACGCACCGCCGGCTTGTCATCGGCGTGCGTCTCGCTCATGCGGCTTCCTCCGCGGAGAGCTGGGACGACACAATTTCCTGATACGTGGTGTTCGTATCGAGGAGCTGCTCGTGGGTTCCCCGACCGACGATGCGGCCGTCTTCGAGCACCAGGATCTGGTCTGCGTCCATGATGCTCGACACCCGCTGGGCGACGATGACCATGGTGGCGCCATCGGTGCTTTGCTTGAGGGCAAGCCGAAGTCGAGCATCGGTGGCGAGGTCGAGGGCCGAGAATGAGTCGTCGAAAATGTACAGCTCCGGCCGTTTTACGAGGGCGCGCGCAATTGCGAGGCGCTGGCGCTGGCCACCCGACACGTTGGTGCCGCCTTGCGAAATCGGTGCGTCGAGCCCGCCGTTCATTTCCGTGACGAAGTCCCGAGCCTGGGCGATCGTGAGGGCCTGCCAGAGTTCCTCCTCTGTCGCATCCGGTTTGCCGTAGAGCAGGTTGCTGCGCACCGTTCCGGAGAAAAGATAGGGCTTTTGCGGCACGAGGCCGATCTGCCCCCAGAGCAGGTCGGGACTGAGCTCGCGCACGTTGACGCCATCGACGAGTACGGAGCCGCTCGTGGCGTCGAACAAGCGCGGCAGCAGGTTGACCAGGGTGGTTTTGCCGCTGCCGGTGCTGCCGATGATCGCGGTGGTCTGGCCATGACGGGCGATGAAGCTGACGTTACGCAGCACCGGCTGTTCGGCGCCCGGATAGGAAAATCCAACATCGAGCAGTTCGAGTTCGCCTTGACCGACCGTTGCGTTCACCGGGTTGGCCGGCGGCACAACGCTCGACTCGGTCGCCAGCACCTCACCGATGCGGTCCGCCGAGACGGCAGCGCGCGGGATCATGACGGCCATGAACGTGGCCATCATGACGGCCATGAGAATTTGCATGAGGTAGCTGAGGAACGCGATCAGCGTACCCACCTGCATCGATCCGTCTTCGATGCGAAACGCGCCGAACCAAATCACGGCGACGCTGGAGACGTTGAGCACGAGCATGACGATGGGGAACATGAGCGCCATCAGCCGACCCGAGCTCAGGGCGACGTCGGTCACGTCCTGGTTGGCCCTAGCGAACCGGGCGATCTCTTGCGTCTCGCGTACGAACGCCCGCACCACCCGGATACCGGTCAGCTGTTCCCGCAGTACCCGGTTGACGGTGTCGATGCGCGTCTGCATCCTGCGAAACAGCGGCACCATCCTGACCACGATGGACCCGACGGCGATAAGCAGGATCGGCACGCTCACCGCGATAAGCCAGGACAGCTGCACGTCCTGACGGATCGCCATGATCACACCGCCGATGCTGAGGATGGGTGCAGTTACCAGCAGGGTGCAGGTGGTGAGCACGAGCATCTGCACCTGTTGCACGTCGTTGGTGGAGCGGGTGATGAGCGATGGGGCCCCGAACCGGGTGACCTCCTGCTCGGAAAACTCGCCCACCCTGCTGAAGACGGCCCCGCGCAGGTCGCGCCCGACCTTCATCGCCACCTTCGCACCGAAGTACACAGCCACGATCGCGCAGACAATCTGCGTGAGAGTGATCAGCAACATCAGTCCGCCAACACGCAGAATGTAGCCGGTGTCACCGGTTGCGACGCCCTCATCGATGATGTCGGCGTTGAGGGTGGGCAGAAAGAGAGAGGCGATCGATTGGGCCAGTTGAAAGAGAATCACTCCGAGAAGCAGCTTCCAGTGTGGACGCAGGTACCGCACGAGTAAGGACCACAGCACGAAGTTCTCCCAGGGTGGGGTCAGGCGAAGAGGTTGGAAATGTACGCGACCTCGTCGGCCGACGGCTGCCAGGACGCCGCGGCATCCGCGTTTTGAATGATTTGCTCAGGCTTGGTGGCGCCGGCGATGACGCTGGTCAGTCCCGGCTGCGCCAGCAGCCAGGCGAACGTCGCGGCCAACATACTCACCCCGCGCGCGTCACACCATTTTTGATACTGCTCGATCACGTCCCACGGGGCATCGTCGACGAGGTGGCGCCTGATCATCATGATGCGGCTGTCGGCTGGCCCGCCCGTGCGAGAGAATTTGCCGGTGAACAAGCCATTGTAGAGCGGGAAGAAGGGCAGAAACCCGAGGCCGTATGCGTTCACGGCCGGCAACACCTCGTCTTCGACACCACGTGCGAGCAGGCTGTATTCGTTCTGGCTCGAGATGAACGCGGGGTGACCGTTCATACGGGCGGTGAACTCGGCTTCGGCGATCTGCCATCCGGATAGGTTGGAGTGACCGATGTAACGAATCTTGCCCTCGGTAATGAGGTCGTGCAGGGTTGACAGGGTCTCTTCGATCGGGGTTGACGGGTCGGGAGCGTGCAGCTGGTAGAGATCGATCCAGTCGGTCTGCAGTCGTCGGAGGGACGCCTCGACGGCTAAGCGGATGTACCGGCGTGAGCTGCGCGCGCCCCAGTCCGGACCGTTCAACCCGCCCATGTCCAGGCCGAACTTCGAGGCCAGCACGATCTGGTCGCGCTTGCCCCGCAGCGAGTGTCCCATGAGCGTTTCGCTCAGTCCTCGCTCCGCACCGTAAATGTCGGCGGTGTCGAACAACGTCACCCCTGCTTCGAAAGCGGCGTCGATCACCGCCGTCGTGCCTTCCTGGCTCTCGGACGCGGTCCCGGTGCGACCGAAATTGTTGCACCCGAGCCCGATCGTCGAGACGGTCAGTCCGGAGGAGCCGAGTCTGCGATATTCAATTTGAGCCATCACTACAGACTAGGGGCGCAGCCGCCTCCTGCACAGGTGCGAGTGCCAGGCCCTTGTGCACCCATGTCCGAAACCCGCGAAGTCTCGGCCGAAACGGCGGCTACAGTCGAATCATGGACAGCATTCCGACGCACACCCAGCTCCCCACAACGACGCACGCGCTCCTTCGCCTCCCCAGCCCCGTCGGCCGTCTGGAACTCACCGCCGACGATGAGGGCATTCTTTCTCTTTCCATCGAAACCGACGGTCACCTGCCACTCGACGCGACCCCGGAGACCCCCTCCCCCGTGTTGCGACTCGCCGCCGAACAGCTCAACGAATACTTCGCCGGAACCCGGCAGTCGTTCGATCTTCCCGTGCACCTGACGCGCGGCACCGAGTTTCAGCGCAGCGTCTGGGCTCGGCTGGCCAGCCTCAACTTTGGCAACGTCATCTCCTACGGGGCGCTCGGTAGTGACGTCGGCCGACCGGGTTCGGGCCGCGCCATCGGCGGAGCCGTCGGCGCGAATCCGGTGCCGATCATCATCGGCTGTCACCGCGTACTGGCGACGAGCGGTCAGATCACCGGCTATAGTGCCGGGCAGGGTATCCCCACCAAAGCTTGGCTGCTCAATCACGAGGGCATCGCGCACCGGTAGCCGGGCAGTGTGACCGTGAATTCAGCGACGCCCCAAGGGCAGCAGGCCGAGCGCCCGCACGGCGTCGCGTTCCTCCACAAGTTCTGCAACGGATGCCTGGATTCGATTGCGCGAGAAGTCGTTGAGTTGTAGCCCGCTCACGATGTGCCAATTCCCGTCAACCGATCGCACCGGGAACGAGCACACCAAGCCGGGCGGAACATCGTAGGAGCCATCGGAAACGACCCCGGCGCTGGTCCAGTCGACGCCGCGGCCGGTGACCCAGTCGCCCACATGGTCGATGGCCGCGTTGGCGGCGGAAGCGACCGAGGAGCCTCCCCGCACGGCAATAATCTCCGACCCGCGCTGGGCAACTCGCGGGATGAAGGTCGCCGCCAGCCATTGCTCGTCGACGAGATCGCGAACCGCTCGGCCTTCTGCGGTGGCGTGGAAGATATCCGGGTATTGACTGGCCGAGTGGTTTCCCCAGACGGTCAGCCCCTGAATCGCCCCGACTGAGACGTCGAGGTGGCTGGCCAATTGTCCGACAGCCCGGTTGTGGTCGAGCCGGGTCATGGCAGTGAAACGGTCACTCGGCACATCCGGCGCGTGTGCGGCGGCGATGAGGGCATTTGTATTGGCTGGATTGCCCACCACCAGTACGCGCACGTCATCGGCCGCACCAGCGTTGATGGCTGCCCCCTGCGGTGCGAAAATACGGCCGTTGGCCTCCAGAAGGTCGGCACGTTCCATGCCAGGCCCGCGTGGGCGCGATCCGACGAGCAGTGCGATATTCACTCCCTCGAATGCGACCGCAGGGTCATCGGTGACCGTTACCCCGCGCAGCAGGCCGAAGGCACAGTCCTCAAGTTCGAGCGCGGTGCCCTCCGCGGCCTTCCGCCCCTGGGGTATTTCCAGCAGGGTGAGACGGATGGGCGTCGTTGGTCCCAGCAGTGCGCCAGCGGCAATGCGAAAGAGCAGCGCGTAACCAATCTGTCCGCCTGCTCCGGTGACAGTCACATTGACCGGCTGCCGAAGGATGGGAACATTGATCGCTGAGCGGAACGTACTGGTGTCTGAACTCACGCGCCCAGCCTAACCCCGGTATAGATCGTCGATGAGGCCGCGCGCCCTGGGGCGGCGAGGTGCTGTTCTACGACGAGCTCGAGTTCACCGGGTGCGCCATGGTCTAGTCGGATTCCGACCGATCCAGCCCAGCGGATGAGTTCGCGCGCGTTCGTGAAATTGTGTTCGTGTTCGAGCAGAGCCCGGGTGAACTCGCCCTTGGACTTCTTATTGAAGTGGTTCAGGGCACGCTTCTGACCGTCTCCGTCGTCGGCGACCACCCGCAGGTACAGTGACTCCGGCCGCACGGGTCGGGCGCCCAGGGCTACATACGCCTCAGACCTCAGGTCGAGCAGCAGTCCGTCGGTCCGGCCCAGGAGCCGCTGAATATCGCCGCTCCAGTGCTGTTTGAGAGTGTGGTTGGCCAGCGTGACACCCGGCACTCGCGAATCGTGGGACAGTCGGTACGCCGGTATCGGATCGAGGGCGGCGATCGGCCCAAGCAGTGCGGAGTGCACGACCAAATGAGCGTGCGCGAATTCGCGCCTCGGTCCTGAGAGGGTCGCAGCATCCAGGCCGTCGAAAAGCACCCCGGTGTAGCGGTCGATTACCGGAAGGGTCGGAGAGGTCAGTAACTCACGGTTGCGGTCAATCTCGAACAGCTGTGTGCGTCCCAGCTTGAGGGCGGTGCGGGCAGCCTCTGGATGCCGCGTCAGCGTTACGAGCGCCCGCGCCAGTACCCGACGCTTCACGTTCAGGGTCGGGTAGGCCAGTTTTGTCCAGTCCAGGGGTACAGCTTCGCCGCCGGAGCGTTTCGTCTCCGACGGCGGAAGCAGTATCAGCACTGGTGTTTCAGACGGGCTATTTGGAACCCACGAGCTCAGCCTTGCGGGCCACGATGGTGACCATGTCGTTGTCGACCGACAAGAATCCATCCTCAGCCCGGGCGAGAACCTTGGAGCCGTCTGGCAGGGTGAGACGCACGTCACCCGCGGCCAGAATCGCCAACATCGGTTCGTGCCCGGCCAGGATGCCGATCTCGCCCTCGACGGTCTTGGCGACAACCATGCTCACCTCGCCGGTCCACACCTGATGGTCGGCCGAAACAACGCTGACGGACAACGACTTCGCCATGCTTAGTCGTTCTCCTTCTGAATCTGAGCCCACTTCTCTTCGACGTCGTTGATGCCACCGACGTTGAAGAAAGCCTGCTCGGCCACGTGGTCGAAGTCACCGTTGGCAATGGCCGTGAACGACTCGATGGTGTCCTTGAGCGGAACAGTGGAGCCCTCGACACCGGTGAACTTCTTCGCCATGTAGGTGTTCTGCGACAGGAACTGCTCGATGCGGCGGGCACGGGAAACCGTGACCTTGTCTTCCTCAGAGAGCTCGTCAACACCGAGGATCGCGATGATCTCCTGGAGTTCCTTGTTCTTCTGCAGGATGGCCTTGACGCGAACGGCCGTGTTGTAGTGATCGGCACCCAGGTAGCGGGGGTCGAGGATACGGCTGGTCGAGGTGAGCGGATCGACGGCCGGGTACAGGCCCTTTGACGCGATCGCTCGGGACAGCTCGGTCGTAGCGTCCAGGTGGGCGAAGGTGGTCGCCGGTGCGGGGTCGGTGTAGTCGTCGGCAGGAACGTAGATCGCCTGCAGCGAGGTGATCGAGTGACCGCGGGTCGACGTGATGCGCTCCTGCAAAATGCCCATCTCGTCGGCCAGGTTGGGCTGGTAGCCCACGGCGGACGGCATCCGGCCCAGCAGGGTCGACACCTCGGAACCGGCCTGGGTGAAACGGAAGATGTTGTCGATGAAGAGCAAGACGTCTTGCTTCTCCACGTCGCGGAAGTACTCAGCCATGGTGAGGGCGGAGAGGGCGACGCGCAGACGCGTTCCCGGCGGCTCGTCCATCTGGCCGAAGACTAGCGCGGTCTTGTCGAAAACGCCAGCTTCTTCCATCTCGGCAATGAGGTCGTTGCCCTCACGGGTACGCTCACCGACTCCGGCGAACACCGATACTCCACCGTGGTCCTGCGCAACGCGCTGGATCATTTCCTGGATGAGGACGGTCTTGCCGACTCCGGCACCACCGAACAGGCCGATCTTTCCACCGAGAACATACGGCGTCAGAAGGTCGATGACCTTGATACCGGTTTCGAACAGTTGAGTCTTGGACTCGAGCTGGTCGAAAGCCGGCGGCTTACGGTGAATGGGCCAGCGTTCGGTGATTTCGATCTTCTCGCCGGGCTGGGCGTTGAGGACATCGCCGATGACGTTGAAGACCTTGCCCTTGGTGACGTTTCCGACCGGAACCGTGATGGGGCTGCCGGTGTCGCGTACTTCCTGGCCGCGGACGAGTCCGTCGGTCGGGTTCAGCGCGATGGCGCGAACGAGGTCGTCACCGAGGTGCAGTGCAACCTCGAGAGTGATCTCATTCGACTCGTCACCGATGGTGATCGTGGTCTTCAGGGCGTTGTAGATGCCGGGGATCGAGTCATGCGGAAACTCGATGTCGACAACGGGGCCCGTGACGCGCGCGATGCGGCCAACAGAGCCGGCCGTGTCCTCCGCCCGGACTGGCGCGATTGCGGTGTCAGTCATTGCTCTCTCTTCTCTTGCCCATGGGACATGTGAACTACTTCTTAGCGGATGAGAGCGCGTCGGCTCCACCCACGATCTCGGAAATCTGCTGGGTAATCTCAGACTGACGCGCGTTGTTCGACAAGCGTGTGTAGTCCGTGATCAGCTTGTCGGCGTTGTCGCTGGCCGACTTCATCGCCTTCTGGCGACTCGCGTGCTCGGACGCCGCCGACTGCAGCATGGCGTTGAACAGACGACTCTCGATGTACACCGGGAGGAGGCTGTCCAAAACCGTTTCAACGTCGGGCTCGAACTCGTAGAGCGGAAGAACCTTGTTGTCGCCGGGTTCTTCCACCCCCTCAACGACCTCGAGGGGAAGCAGCCGAACAACTTCGGGGACCTGCGTGACCATGCTGACGAAACGGTTGTAAACGATGTGAATCTCGTCGACGCCGCCGTCGGAGTAGTCCGTGAGGAATGACTCCAGCAGTGCTTCGCCAATTTCCTTGGCCGTTTCAAACTGCGGCTGATCGGTTCCGCCGGTCCAGACTCGCTCCGACGTGCGGTTGCGAAAGCTGAAGTAGGCGATGGCCTTGCGGCCGATCAGGAAATAGGAGATCTCCTTGCCCTGGCCACGGAGCAGCTCGCTGAGCGACTCTGCCTCCCGCAAAACCTGTGAGCTGAACGCGCCGGCCAAACCTCGGTCGGAGGCGAAGATAACGACCGCTGCGCGCTCGATCTTCTCCGGCTCAGTGGTGAGCACGTGCTCAACGTTCGAGTACGTGGCCACCGCTGAGACGGCTCGCGTCACCGCTCGCGAATACGGGGTCGACGCAGCGACTCGCGCCTGCGCTTTCTGGATGCGCGAGGCGGAGATCAGCTCCATGGCCCGAGTGATCTTCTTGGTCGTCTGGGCAGACTTGATCTTCTGCCGGTAGACCCGAAGTTGCGCTCCCATGTGTCTGCTTCCTTGTCTTTCAGTTTGGTGTCGTCAGTTGTACTGCAGGTCGCAATCAGCGACTAGCGGCGGTGCTTGACGATCTTTTCCTGGTTGACGTCTTCAACGGCAATGGCTTCAAACTTTTCTTTGCCCACCGACGCGAGCGGCTTGCCCTCACCGGTCTGGAATTCGAGTTTGAACTTGTCCACGCCGGCGGTGAGAGCGGTAACGGTCTCATCGGAGAGGACGTTGGTCTCGCGCAGGGTCTTCAGGATTTCGGTGCTGCGCCCCAGGAAGTCGAGCAACTCGCGCTCGAAGCGCAGCACGTCGGCAACGGGAACCTCGTCGAGCTTGCCGTTGATGCCGGCCCAGATAGAGACGACCTGGTCCTCGACGGGGTACGGCGAGTACTGCGGCTGACGCAGCAGCTCAGTGAGGCGGGCTCCGCGGGCGAGCTGACGACGGCTGGCCGCGTCGAGGTCGGAGGCGAACATGGCGAAGGCTTCGAGTGAACGGTACTGGGCCAACTCGAGCTTCAGCGTGCCGGAAACCTTCTTGATCGACTTGACCTGCGCGTCGCCACCGACGCGGGAGACCGAGATACCAACGTCAACAGCGGGACGCTGGTTAGCGTTGAACAGGTCGGACTGCAGGAAGATCTGACCGTCGGTAATCGAAATCACGTTGGTCGGAATGTAGGCGGCAACGTCGTTGGCCTTGGTTTCGATGATCGGAAGACCGGTCATCGAGCCGGCGCCGAGCTCGTCGGAGAGCTTGGCACAACGCTCAAGCAGACGGGAGTGCAGGTAGAACACGTCTCCGGGGTACGCTTCGCGTCCCGGCGGGCGACGCAGCAGGAGTGACACGGCACGGTAGGCCTCGGCCTGCTTGGACAGGTCATCGAAGACGATGAGAACGTGCTTGCCGGCGTACATCCAGTGCTGGCCGATGGCCGAGCCGGTGTACGGGGCCAGGTACTTGAAGCCCGCCGGGTCAGAAGCGGGAGCGGCGACGATGGTGGTGTACTCCATCGCTCCGGCATCCTCGAGGGCACCCTTCACCGAAGCGATGGTGGAGCCCTTCTGTCCGATGGCGACGTAGATGCAACGAACCTGCTTGTTCGTGTCGCCGGACTCCCAGTTGGCCTTCTGGTTGATGATGGTGTCGATCGCGATCGCCGTCTTGCCGGTCTGGCGGTCACCGATGATCAGTTGACGCTGGCCACGGCCGATCGGGATCATGGCGTCGATGGCCTTGATGCCGGTCTGCATCGGCTCATGAACCGACTTGCGGCTCATGACGCCGGGCGCCTGCAGCTCGAGGGCACGACGGCCTTCGGTTGCGATGTCGCCGAGTCCGTCAATGGGCGCGCCGAGCGGGTCGACGACACGGCCGAGGTAGCCGTCACCAACGGGAACGGAGAGTACCTCGCCAGTGCGGTGCACCTCCATGCCCTCAACGATGCCGCCGAACTCGCCGAGCACGACGACGCCGATCTCATCCTCGTCGAGGTTCTGGGCCAGGCCCAGGGTGCCATCGGCAAACTTGATGAGTTCGTTTGCCATCACGCCGGGCAAGCCCTCAACGTGGGCGATACCGTCGCCGGCCGTGGTGACGTAGCCAACCTCGGTCGTTGATGTCTTGTTCGGCTCGTAGGACTTGACGAAGTCCTGGAGAGCGCCACGGATCTCATCGGGGCTGATCGTTAGTTCTGCCATCATCTTCCCTTTTCTGTACGGCTGTACAGGTTCTGTCTGTTCGAGGACGCTGCCGTCCTGAGTCATCTGGTACTGCTGGGTTTATGGTGCTGCTGAGGTGACTCAGCGAGCGAGCTGGAGTCTCAAGTCCGCCAGGCGGGTTGCAATGCTGCCGTCGATGACCAAATCACCGATTTGTACGCGAACGCCACCGACCAATTCCGGGTCAACGACCTGGTTGATGGTGAGTGCTCGTCCGTGACGCACTTGGAGGTTCTTCTGCAAGCGGGCGACCTGGTCGGCTGTGAGAACACTTGCCGACGTGATGGTAGCGATCGACGTGCCAGACTCGTCCGCGACGACGGCTGCTGCGTGTCGCAGCAGCTCACCGATGCGGCGGCCGCGAGGCTGCTGCACCAGGTGACGAACAATGGCGAGCGTCTGACCGGAGACTTTGCCCGCCAGAAGCTTTTCAACCAGGGCTGCTTTGGCGCCCGGCTTTCCGAGCTTGCTGGCCAGTGCCAGCTCGAGGTCAGCGTCGGAGGACACCGTCGTACCAAAGGCGAATAGTTCACCTTCGATCGACGTGCCGGCGAGTGAAGCCCCACCGGACGAAACAGACAGGGCCATAGCCCGCAGGCCCAATTCCTCGATCCCGGCTAGCAGGTCGTCGTGGCTGGACCAGCGTTCGGACACTGCCGCGGCGAGCAGGTCGAGCGCCCGAGGCGTCACACTTGCGCCGAAAACCGCGCGCACGAGGGTGACTTTGGCCGCAGCATCCGCCGACGCATCGCCGAGTGCCGACAACAGCTGGGACGACGAACCAATGACGCGACCGGCGCCGAATAGGCTTTCGCCCGTCGCCAGATCAGTCGTGCCGCCGGGAACGGACAATGCCGCCCTCGATGTGGCGAGTGCTTCTCTGGTGGCGCTTCCCATTTGCTAGATCTTTCCTGCTGCTGGAGCTGCTGCTTGAGCTGGTACTTCGCTGGCTTCGAGTTCGGCCAGGAAACGATCGACGATGGCACTGGCCTTCGCGTCGTCGGACAGGCTTTCACCGATGACACCCGAGGCGAGGTCAATGGCAAGGGTGCCGACCTCGCTGCGAAGAGACACGACGGCGGCCTGACGTTCGGCTTCGATCTGCGCCTTGGCACTGGCCGCGATGCGACCCGCTTCGGCAGCTGCTTGTTCCTTGTGCTCAGCGACAATGCGCTGGCCATCGGTGCGGGCCTGGTCACGAATCTGACCGGCTTCGGCGCGAGCGTCAGCAAGCTGGGCCGTGTACTGCACGAGTGCAGCTTCGGCCTTGCGCTGCGCGTCATCGGCCTTGGCGATGTTGCCCTCGATGGCTTCTGCACGATCGTCAAGAAGCTTCTGCATCTTGGGAAGCACAAGCTTCCAGAAGAAGAAGAAAATCACGACAAAGCAAACCGCCGACCAAATGATGTCGTACCACTCCGGAATGAGCGGGTTCTTAGCCGCTTCTTCAGTTGCGGCTGCAATTACTGCGTGAAGCATCATGCCTCCTAACTAGATAGTGAAGAGGTTTAGACGCCGGTGAAAATAAAGTACGTGGCGATGCCAATGAAGGCGAGCGCCTCGGTGAAGGCGATACCGATGTACATCAGCACCTGCAGGCGGCCGGCCAGTTCAGGCTGACGCGCGACACCTTCGATGGTCTTGCCAACGACGATACCGATACCAATTGCCGGGCCGATGGCTGCGAGGCCATAACCGACGGTCGCGATGTTTCCGTTGATTTCCGCGAGAACGGTTGTTGCGTCCACGTATGTTTCCTTCCGTGATGGTGAATTCGGCGAGTGCCGGATTCCTAAAGTGTCTAGTGTTCCTCAGCCAGCGCGAGCTGGATGTAGACGGCGGTGAGTAGGGCAAAAATGTAAGCCTGGAGGACGGCAATCAGCACTTCGAAGAGCGTGAAGGCGAAGCCGAAGACGAGGGTGCCAGCGCCGAAGAGCTTGAACCCGCCATCCGCAGTGAAGAAGAAGAACTGAGTTGCGCTGAAGAACAGCACGAGCAGAAGGTGTCCGACGATCATGTTCATCATCAGTCGGAGCGTGAGGGTGAAAGGTCGCACCAGGAACGTCGAGATGAACTCGATCGGCGTCACGATGATGTACAGGAATACCGGTACCCCGGGCGGGAACAGCGAGTTCCGGAAGAATTTCGCCGGGCTCTTCTTGACGCCGGCATAAATAAACGTTGCGTAGGCGATGACACCGAGAAGCAGCGGAACCCCGACCACCGAGGTACCGGCAATGTTGAGGAAGGGAATGATTCCCGTGAGGTTCATGAACAACACCATGAAGAAGATGGTGGTCAGAAGCGGCAGAAAACGCTTGCCATCTTTCTTACCGAGCAGGTCTTCAGCGATGTTGACGCGAACGAAGTCGAGTCCCATTTCGGCCAGACTCTGGCCGCGGGTCGGAATGATCTTCATTCGGCGAGTGCCAAGCCAGAAGACCAGCATCAGAACGGCGACCGCAATGAAGCGAATCAGAATTATGCGGTTGATCTCGAACGGAGTATTAGCAAAAAATATTACGTCGGGGAAGAACTCATTGATGGAGGGACCGTGGAATTCACCGTCGCCGGTGGCAGACGGGACCATCAGGTTTACGGCGATTTCTAGCAGCGCTTTCTCCTGTTTCGGGGCGGTGAGCTCTGCTCGCGCAACGACGAATGGGGCAGGTTTACGCCGCTGAAAAGCATGTGCAAACCGGGGTGGGATCGGTGTTTACTCTAGCAAAGATCAGGCGCGGAGCCGAATCGAGAGCAGGATCAGTGGGCGAATGGGTCGAAGGGTTACTCATCGACCGGGGCGGGGGGCAGTTTGACGTCGCCGACGTAGGGCATCCGGCTCTTCAGAACCACGACAGCGTCCACGACAAGGGAACCCACGACGCCGGCGACGATGCAGAAGAACAGCACCATCGGTTGAATCCACTCGCGATCCTGCAGCACCACGAGCAGCACCAGAAAGACGACGAATTTGAGCAACCAGCCGCCCATGATGATGCCGAAGAAGCCGCCGATGGCGGATTCGTTACCGGCGACGCGATTGGCCAGGAGGATACTGCCAGCCGTGATGCCCATGAAGGCTACCGACATGATCGTGCCGATCAGGGCACTGAGCACACCGGTGCCGCCGGCGACGAGGAAGCCGATGATCGAGCCCACCACGGCGATGGCGAGGGCGACATATCCCCCGTAGATCAGGATGCGGCGCAGCACGGGGATCGAGGTGGGCTGCGTGGAAACGGGTGGGGTGGCGCTGGTCATACGTTCTCCTCGGCAGGCGCCGCCGCGGAGGCGGTCGCTCGTGTCGTCGTTGGGGCTGATAGTTCTGTCGTGGGCGCAGCGGCCTCGTCCAGCGGGTCAAATTTGTCCAGCACTGCCATCTGCGCCGGTGCCGACTGGCTGATCCATTCACCGGTCTTGCGGCGGCCGAGCGGAGCGAGCGTGACGATGGTGCAGATCAGCAGCGACGTGACCACAAAGATGGTCGCGTACCAGGTCGGCAGCCCGAAGTAGACCGGCAGGATGTAGTAGAGCAGGCATCCGATGGATGCTGCTGCTGTCCACCCATAAAAGATCAGCACGGCGTGCAGGTGGGAGTGTCCCATGTCGAGCAGCCGGTGGTGCAGGTGTTTTCGGTCGGCGCTGAAAGGTGATTTGCCGGCGTGCACGCGACGGATCACGGCCAGCCCGAAGTCGAGCAGCGGGATGATCATGATCGCCACCGGCAGCAGGAGGGGGATGAAGGCCGGAAACAGCTGGGAGCGATTGATCGCCGTCAGATCGATCTGTCCGGTGATGGCGATCGCGCTCGTTGCCATGAGCAGGCCAACCAGAAGCGCACCGGCGTCACCCATGAACATCTTGGCCGGGTGCCAGTTCAAGGGGAGAAAACCGACACAGGCGCCGACCAGGATGGCGGCAATGAGCGAGGCAAGGTTGAAGTAGTTGGTCGGTGAGGTGTCTCGCACGAGCAGGTAGCTGTAGAGAAAGAAGACCCCGTTGGCGATCAGGGCCACGCCGGTGACGAGGCCGTCCAGGCCGTCGATGAAGTTGATCATGTTCATGACGACGACGATGGCGACGACCGTGACTATGATCGACGTCCGGCCGCTCCAGAGCGTCAGTCCGCCGATCGGCAGGGAATAGATTTGTACGCCTTGCCAAGCAACGAGCCCGGCGGCAATGAATTGCCCAGCGAGCTTCGTCATCCAGTCGAGGTCCCAGATGTCGTCGGCGACGCCGACCAGCACAATCAGAAGGGCAGCGCCGAGGATCGCGAGAATCTGTTGTGGATTGGCAAAGACCAGGCGGAGCGGGGCAAAGGGAGCCGAAATGAGATACGCGACGCCGAAAGCCACGAGAATTCCGAGGAACATGGCGATGCCGCCGAGGCGCGGGGTGGGCCGGGTGTGCACGTCGCGTTCGCGAATTTTCGGGTACAGGCGGTACTTGTGGCTGAGTTTGTAGACCACGATCGACAGCACGAAGGTGACGATCGCCGAAACGAGCGCGAGTAGAACGAAAAGGGTCATGGGCTACCGGCTGGCATCCGTTCCATCGTGCGCGCCGTCCGTGCTGTCATCCTGAGACGGGGCAACGATGGTTGGCGCAGCATCCGTTTCAGCCGGCTCCGCCGGTGTCCCGGGAATAACCGGCACGGCCGCGAGCACGTCACCCAGGACGTCCGCGATGGCCTCGCGAGAGATAACGCCGCTCCGCACGATGTGCAGAAAACCACCGTTGTTCTCGAAACCGGAGGCGTCCACGATCGTCGACGACACGTCGCTGGTCTGACTAAACACGCTGTCATAGGTGCTGCCGGCGGTTCCACCGTCGAGGTACATTTCGACGCTCTCGCCGAGCGCGGCTGCGGCAGCCTGGGCGTCGACGGTGGCCGGCATGCCGCTGAGGTTTGCGCTGGACACGGCGAGCGGGCCGGTCTCCGCGAGCAGGTCGAGGGCGACCTGGTTGCTCGGCATGCGCAGTGCCACGGTGCCACGGGTCTCACCGAGATCCCAGACCAGCGAGGGCTGGGCATTGACGATGACCGTGAGTCCGCCTGGCCAGAACGCCGCGACCAGGTCGCGTACCGGCTGCGGCACGTCCACGGCGAGAGCGTCGAGGGTGGGGATGCCCGGAATGAGCACCGGCGGCGGCGACTGCCGACTTCGGCCCTTCGCGTCGAGGAGCAGCTGAACCGCTTCGGCGTTGAATGCGTCAGCGGCAACGCCATAGACCGTGTCGGTCGGGATGACGACGAGCGCCCCGCGTCCGATGGCCGTGCGCGCCAGTGCAATGTGCGCTTGGTAGTCTTCGCTCGCGTGCGAGTCGCTCGTGCAATCGTAGATGCGTGTCATTTCCGGCAATTCTAACCCAGTGCGGTTGTGAAGAGCGGATTCGCGGGCTGTGCGTTTGAACGACGGTGTGGGCGCGTGCTCTTTAGGGCCGAAGTGCTGTCGTAGCCCGGTCTCGGCTGGTGTAGTCGCGGTGGGTGGCGGGGGCGCGCCACCCATCGAACGCCAGCAACTCCCTGATCGCGGCACCCTGCAGCTCGCCGTGCTCGATCACGAGCACCCCGCCGGGGCGTAGCAGCCGCAACCCGGTCGCCGACACGCTGCGCACAACGTCGAGGCCGTCCGGGCCGCCGAACAGGGCGTGGGCGGGGTCGAACAGACGCACCTCTGGGTCGCGGGGAATCGCATCGGCTGGAATGTACGGTGGATTGGAGATAACGACGGCAACCGTACCGTCGAGTTCCACGAACGCGTCCGCGAGATCACCGAAGGCGAGAACTGCGTTTTCGGCGGCCACTTCCGTAAAGTTTCGAGTGGTCCACGAAAATGCCTCCGGCGAGTTCTCAATCGCGAAGATGCGCGCGTGCGGCACCTCGGTGGCCAGAGCCAACGCGATCGCGCCGCTCCCTGTGCCCAGGTCGACGCCAATCGGCTCCGGATCGGGCATCGACCGCAGGGCGTCGATGGCGAACTGGGCGACCTGTTCGGTTTCGGGCCGTGGCACGAAGACACCTGGACCCACGTTCAACGACAACGACCGGAACGGGGCCCGCCCAGTGATGTGCTGCAGTGGTTCGCGCCTGCCACGGCGGGCGAGCATGGTCTCAATGGTGGCGGCATCCGCTTGGCTGACCGGTCGATTCAGGATGCTGCCGGCCTGCACTTCGCCGCGGCTCTGGCCGAGAACGTGGCCGATCAGCAGGTCGGCGTCAACTTCGGGGTCGGTGATGCCGGCCGCGGCGAGCAGGCTGATCGCTCGGTTACGCAGGGAGGTCAGGGTGGCAAGCGGGGCAGAATCTGAAGAAGGCACGTAGTGAAATGTAACGCACCCGGACGTTAGTAGCCGTGGGCCATAGGCTGGAGACGGCCCGCCCACCCAATTGCATGGGATTTAGCCGAATTTCACCGAACGAAAGTTGATCACGTGCCCAAGATCTATTCCGACATCACCGAAGCCGTCGGTGGGACCCCCCTCGTCAAGCTGAACCGTTTGACCGAGGGCCTCGGCGCCACCGTGCTTGCGAAGCTTGAGTTTTACAACCCCTCGAGCAGCGTGAAGGATCGCATCGGTGTTGCAATCATCAACGCAGCTGAGAAGGACGGTTCGCTCAAGCCGGGTGGAACCATCGTTGAAGCGACCAGCGGCAACACGGGCATCGCCCTCGCCATGGTCGGCGCGGCCCGCGGTTACACCGTCATTCTGGCCATGCCCGAAACGATGAGTAAGGAACGCCGCGTCATGATGCGGGCGTACGGCGCGGAGATCGTACTGACCGCCGGGGCCGACGGCATGCGCGGAGCGGTCGAAAAGGCCGCCGAGATCGTAGCGAACACCCCGGGCGCTGTACTGGCGAGCCAATTCACAAACCCGGCCAACCCGGCCGTCCACCGCGCGACCACCGGTGTGGAGATTTGGAACGACACCGAGGGTACGGTCGACATTCTCGTCGCTGGCATCGGTACCGGCGGCACTCTCTCGGGCGCTGGCGGCTACCTCAAGGAGCAGAAGCCGGGTCTCAAGGTCGTCGGCGTCGAGCCGATCGACTCCCCTATTCTCACCGGCGGCAAGCCTGGCCCGCACAAGATTCAGGGCCTCGGCGCCAACTTCGTTCCGGAAACCCTCGACCGCAGCGTTTACGACTCGATCACCGACGTGACCCTGGCCAACTCGCTCGCCACAGCGCGCTCACTCGGCACCGATGAGGGAATCCTCGGCGGCATCTCCGGCGGCGCCGCTGTCTGGGCTGCGCTCGAGCAGGCAAAACTCCCCGAGAACGCTGGTAAGACCATTGTCGTCATCGTTCCCGGCTTCGGCGAGCGGTACATCTCGACCGTGCTCTACGAAGACCTGCTGGACTAAGAGAACGCTGCCTGCCCTTCAATGAATTCTTTCCTGCGCCTACGCGAAGACGTCGCGGCTGCGCGCACCCACGACCCCGCCGCGCGCAGCAACACCGAGGTGTTCCTGGCCTACAGCGGGCTGCACGCGGTCTGGTCGTACCGGGTCGCCAATCGCCTGTGGCGTGCCGGGCTCCATCTGCCCGCACGCCTGCTGTCCCAGGTGACCCGATTTCTCACCGGAATTGAGATTCATCCGGGGGCTACGATCGGCCGCAGGCTGTTCATCGACCACGGCATGGGCGTTGTGATTGGGGAGACGGCCGTGCTCGGCGACGATGTAATGCTGTACCACGCCGTGACGCTGGGCGGCAAGAGCCGTCACGGGCATGCGCGGGGGGTGCGGCGGCATCCGTTTCTCGATGATGGCGTCACTGTGGGGGCGGGCGCCAAGGTGCTCGGCCCGATCACGATCGGGGCCTGGAGCACGATCGGCTCGAACGCCGTCGTGACCAAGGATTCCCCGCCGCGCTCCCTGCTGATCGGCGTACCGGCGACGATTCGTCCGCAAACCCCTGAAGCGGTCGAGTCCGCCCGCGGAGGGACCCTCGATCCCGAGTACTACCTCTAGCTGACCCTCCCGGGGCAGGTTCGGTTCACACCGCTCTATCTTGTTCCCTGGCTGGTGTTTCCAAGAAGGCACCGTCGTTTCCGATCGACGGTGCCTTCTTTTCGTGCCTGCTATGCGAGGTCAAGCCGATCCTTCGAGGACGTCAGCACCCGCCGCAGTTGTAATAGGTGATGTCCCAGTGGCTGCCCTCGTCGGCATAGATGTTGCCGGAACCAGACTTATACTGTGCGGCACCGTCGCTGCGGTTGGCGATTCTGGCGAACGAACCGGTGATGTAGGCACCGACGCAGCTGTACTTCGAAATGTCTATCTTGTATCCGTTGTAGTGGCTGTAGGTTCCGGATGCATGACCGACCTCGGTTCCGCCGGTGATGTTGATCGAACAACCACTCGCATTCTTCAGCGTGATCAGCCCAGACACCGAGGTTTGGTTCATCTGCTCGAAGGAGGTGCAGGTCGAGTTGGATCGTGTCGTGCATCCTCCACTCGAACTCCAGGTGATCCCGGCGGCAGAGAACTGAGACGCCGCCGAGGACTGCGAGACTTTGGTGGCGGCGTGGGCCGGCGCGCTGACCCCGAATACGGTGAGAGCGGCCAGGAGCGAACCGATCAGTACGGTGACGACTTTGTTTTTCATGATTACCCCCAGCAGCTTTGGCTCGAATACCACGGACCGAATCCTCCAGAAGAGACAAACAAGCTATGCGCCTTCTGGATGTTCGCCTGGTAGAACAACATGTCGTGAATGAATGTGGTTCGGTCGCTGCCAGCGTGGACGGTGTTCATTTGGAACACGCCGAGGTCGGACGAACCATTGGTGTTGTTGTTAACGGCAATCTCGTTCAGACCGCTCTCGCAGCTGGCGATCTTGCGCGCCGTCGGCGCGTTCGCCCCGAAGACCGCGTTGATGTAGTTCGTCACCGTCGTGGACGACACGCGGTTCAAATTGACCGAACCCGGATTATTGAGGTAACTGCGGGTGGTCGCGCCGACGATGCCGTCGAATCCGATCCGAGACCGGCCCTGAAAGGCCATAACGGCGTCTTCCGTGGCCGGCCCGAACGCACCGTCAACGGCGAGGGTCCCTCCAAGTTCATTTAGACGACCCTGCAAGGAAATTACGCAGGAGCCGTTGCTGCCCTCCTGCAGCGTCGTCGTGCACAGCGTCGTCGCGGCACTCGCCCCGGTTGCCGGGATGAGCGCGAAGCCCAAAGCCAGAAGAACGGCGGACACGGTGCTAAACCGCGTTCCCCGTTTGGATTTAGGCGCGCAGATAGATGGGTTTTGCATCAAATCTCCCCCTGTATGAACAGCGCTCGCCCCGGTCGACCGAGCGGCCACCACCTGTCAGGAGCGCCTTCAACGACTACGTTGCCATGACACTCGAAGGGGTGTCAAGGAGAACTTGAAGTATTCACCGTCAGTTCCGCGCCCAGTCGTGAATGCCCAATGGGCTACTCGGGGTCGCCCAACTCTGCCAGGCGGGTCTCCTCGTCGGCGTGGATGCAGGAGTCGATGACGGGGCCGAGGGCACCGTTCATAACGGCGTCAAGGTTGTATGCCTTGTAGCCGGTGCGGTGGTCGGCGATGCGGTTCTCCGGAAAGTTGTACGTGCGGATGCGCTCGGATCGATCCATGGTGCGAATCTGCCCCTTGCGCACGAGCGAGGCCGCCGCGTCGATCTCCTCTTGCTGGCGGGCCAGAACCCTGGCCCGCAAAACACGCATGCCGGCTTCCTTGTTCTGCAGCTGCGACTTCTCGTTTTGCATCGCGACGACGATTCCGGTGGGGAGGTGGGTGATGCGCACGGCGGAGTCGGTGGTGTTGACCGACTGACCACCAGGGCCACTCGAGCGGTACACGTCGATTTTGAGATCGTTCGGGTGCAGCTCGACCTCTTCGGGCTCGTCGACCTCGGGGAAGACGAGCACTCCGGCCGCGGAGGTGTGAATGCGCCCCTGAGACTCGGTCGCCGGCACCCGCTGCACGCGGTGCACGCCGCCCTCATACTTCAGGTGCGCCCACACGCCCTCGGCCGGGTCGCTTGAATTGCCCTTGATCGCCAGCTGAATGTCTTTGATGCCGCCGAGGTCGCTCGAGGTCTGCTCGATGATCTCGGTCTTCCAGCGATTCGACTCGGCGTAGTGCAGGTACATGCGCAGCAGATCGGCGGCGAACAGCGCCGATTCGGCACCGCCCTCCCCCATCTTGATCTCCATGATCACGTCGCGGGCGTCGAGTTCGTCGCGCGGAATCAGCAGGCGTCGCAGCTTCTCAGCCGTGACATCAAGCTGTTCCACCAGATCCGGAATTTCTTCGGCAAAGGCAGCATCTTCGTCGGCGAGCTCACGAGCGGCCTCGAGGTTATCGTCAACCTCTTTCCACTCGTGATACGCAGCGATGATGCGGCTCAACTCGGCATAGCGCCGGTTGACCTTCTTCGAACGGGCCGGATTCGCGTGCAGCTCCGGATCCGCCAACTGCGACTGCAGGTCATCGTGCTCGGCCAGCAGCGTGAGGACGGATTCGAACATTACTTGTCCTTGTCTGACCCGTTCAGGGTCGGCATCGACTTCTGAACCTGCATGAGGAATTCAACGTTCGACGTAGTCTCCTTGAGACGGCCGAGGATGAGTTCGAGAGCTTGCTGCTGCTCGAGCCCGGCGAGGGCGCGACGCAGCTTCCAGGTGACCTTTACTTCATCGGGGCTCATCAGCATTTCTTCGCGACGAGTGCCCGAGGCGTTCACATCGACGGCGGGGAAAATACGCTTGTCGGCCAACTGACGCGACAAACGCAGTTCCATGTTGCCGGTGCCCTTGAACTCTTCGAAGATGACCTCGTCCATCTTGGAACCGGTCTCAACGAGCGCGGAAGCGAGAATGGTGAGGGAGCCACCGTTCTCGATGTTGCGCGCCGCACCGAAGAAACGCTTCGGCGGATACAGAGCGGATGCGTCGACGCCGCCCGACAGAATTCGACCAGAGGCCGGGGCGACGAGGTTGTAGGCGCGGCCGAGGCGGGTGATCGAGTCGAGCAGCACGACGACATCGTGACCCAGTTCGACCAGACGCTTGGCACGCTCGATGGCGAGCTCGGCGACAACGGTGTGGTCTTCGGCAGGACGGTCGAAGGTCGAGGCGATGACCTCACCCTTCACCGTGCGCTGCATGTCGGTGACCTCTTCGGGGCGCTCATCGACCAGAACGACCATGAGGTGCACCTCGGGGTTATTGGTGGCGATGGCGTTGGCGATCTGCTGCATCACGATGGTCTTGCCTGCCTTGGGCGGTGCGACGATCAGGCCACGCTGGCCCTTGCCGATCGGGGCAACAAGGTCGATGATGCGCTGGGTCAGCTTGCCCGGCTCGGTCTCGAGGCGCAGGCGTTCCGTCGGGTACAACGGGGTGAGCTTGTGGAAGTCGACGCGGGTCGCGGCCTCCTCAACGGTTTGACCGTTGATCGAGTCGACCTTGACGATGGCGTTGTACTTCTGACGACCGGACTGGTCACCCTCGTGCGGCTGGCGGATGGAGCCGACAACGGCGTCACCCTTGCGCAAATTGTACTTCTTGACCTGACCGAGCGAGACGTAAACGTCGCTCGCACCGGGCAGATATCCCGAGGTGCGCACGAACGCATAGTTGTCGAGCACGTCCAGGATTCCGGCGACGGGAATCAGTACGTCGTCGTCGTTGACCTCGGGTTCGAAGTCATCGCCCTGGTTCGGGCCGCGACGTTTGCGGTCACGATACCGGTTGCGGTTGCCGCGACCGTTCAGGTCGTCGTCGAGCCGATCGGGACCCTGGTTGCGATCTTGGCCCTGGTTGCGATCCGGTCCACGGTCGTTCTGACCTTGGTTGCGGTCCTGGCCACGATCGTTCTGACCCTGATTGCGGTCGGCCTGGGCCTGGGCACGCTCCTGATTGCGTTCCTGATTGCGCTCGTTGCGAGCCTGACGCTGGCTCTGCGCCCGGGTCATGCCCTCGTCGTTAGTGCCGTTCTGGTTGCGGTCGTTCTGGTTGCGGTCGTTCTGGTTGCGGTCGTTCTGACCGCGGTCGTTCTGGTTCTGGGCGTTCTGGTTCTGGGTGCTTGGGTCACCCTGGTTGCGATCGGCACCCTGCGCACGGTCACCGCCGCGGCTCCGGCTCCGGCTCCGCCCTTGACGGGGTGCCGCGGAATCGTTTGTCTGGTCGATTGCCTCGTCGGCCGACTCGGCCGAGTCGGCGAAATCGTCAGCTTCAGGAGTATCGACGACGACATCGTTTGGCTCAGCGGCCGACTCATCGGCAACCACACCGGCTGCGCGCTGCGACGAAGCGCGGCGGGATGGACGGCGAGCGGACGGCGTGGCCTCGACGGGTGCATCGGCGGACGCATCCGCCGGGGCATCCGAGGACTCGACGACCGCGGCGGCCGCATCATCGCGGTGGACGGGTGATACTTGCACGCGCTTGCGTGCCTGCCGAACCGGCTTGTCGGTGTCGGATGCGGCGGTTGCAGCGTCGTCAACGGTGGGAGCGACGGCGCTGGATGCCGCCGCGCCACGAGCATTACGCGCGATCCGCGAGCCAGCCGCCGGAGCATCGGGCAGGATGATACCGAATCCGGTGCTGGCGTCGGCATTGACGTGGGACTTGGCGGGAGCGGCGGTAGCGGTACTGGCGCGACGCGGTGCACGCTTGCGCGGGACCGTTTCGAGTGCCTCAGCCAGGTTCGCGATCGGTGCGCTCTCGGGAGCAGGCTCGACCGGGGCAGACTCGACCGGGGCAGGCTCGACTACCGGAGCAGTCTCGACCGGAGCAGCGGCGCTCGTGTCGGCCTGAGCGGTTTCGATTGCGTTCACGAGTTCTCCTTTACGAAGTTTGGAGGCGCCGGGGATTTTCAATTCAAGCGCCAGAGCCTGAAGCTCAGACACGCGAAGGGTACTCAGGCGGGGAAGATCCGAGCCAGTGGCGCGGAGGTTGACATCAGTCACGAAAGGGGTTCCTTTCCCCTGCCGAACAAAAATTCAGGCCAGGAGATGTATGCAGCGACGAATGCGCTGCGGGTGATCCAATCCGACAAGTGGAGGGGATTGGTGTAAAGACACACAGCTACGCACGAATTCGCAATAGCAGTGAGGGAGGGAATGCACCGGAGAAGATGTCGCCGTAGGCGGTTTCTATCGGGTGCGCTTCAACCATAGCACTCCACCGCCAGACGGACCGACGCGCACGCGGCGCGCCGGTCCGTCGGAACGCTCGCTACGCAGCGCTCTCCTGGGTGAGCGGATGCACGGTAGCGCCCTGAACGTCGACGGCCAGCATCAGGGAACGCCACGGGGTATCGGATTTGCTCGCAACGAGTTCGGCCGCCACCAGGCGCTGGCCCGGATCGCTCGCCAGCACGAGAATAGATGGTCCAGCACCGGACACTACGGCCGCGAAGCCGGCGGCGCGCAGCAGGGTGATGAGTTTGTTTGTCTCCGGCATGGCGGCGGCGCGGTAGCTCTGGTGCAGCTTGTCTTCGGTCGCGGCGAGCAACAATTCGGGGCTCTGGATAAGCGCGGCGATGAGCAGCGCGGAGCGCGAGAGGTTGAAGACTGCATCCTCGTGCGGCACCGAGGCCGGCTGCAGGCTTCGCGCAAGCGCGGTGGACATTTCCTGCTCGGGTACGAACACCAGCGGCTTGACGCCCCGGTGCACCATGAGCTTCTTGTGACGCGGCCCCTCCGGGGTGGTCCAGGCAATGGTCAGGCCGCCGAACAGCGCCGGCGCTACGTTGTCGGGGTGTCCTTCCATCTCGGTGGCGAGCACGAGCAGCATTTCGGCATTGATATCGACGATGCCCTCGAGCAGGCCTTTCGCCGCCATGATGCCCGACACGATCGCAGCGCCCGACGAGCCCAGGCCTCGCCCGTGCGGGATAACGTTGTGCGCGACGATGTTGAGCCCTGGCATGGGCTGGCCGACGGCGGCGAAGGCGTGCGCGATGGCGCGCACGACCAGGTTGCTCTCGTCGGTGGGGACCACCCCGGCGCCGACACCGTGCACCTCGACGAACACACCGGGTTCGCTCCGCACGGTGACCTCGAGCTGGTCGTATTTGGCCAGCGCCAGGCCGAGAGTGTCGAAGCCGGGGCCGAGGTTGGCCGTCGTGGCCGGCACCTGCACCGAGACGGCGCGGCCGATCAGCGAGACGGGACTGGTCATGCCTTGGCCAGGCCGAGCACGCTGGCGATTTCGGCGGTGTCCACCGGAACGATGGTCGGTGCAACGTCGGAGCCGTCGGCGGTACGCAGCGCCCACTGCGGGTCTTTCAAACCGTGGCCGGTCACGGTGACGACCACGGTCGAGCCGCGGGGAATAAACCCAGCTTCGGCACGCTCCAGCAGGCCGGCGACACCGATAGCGGATGCCGGTTCCACGAAAATTCCGACCTCAGCAGAGAGAATGCGGTGAGCTTCGAGAATCTTCTCGTCGGTGATAGCGCCGAAATAGCCGTCGCTCTGCTCACGTGCGTTCAGCGCGAGGTCCCAGGATGCCGGGTTGCCGATGCGGATGGCGCTCGCAATGGTGTCGGGGTGTTCGACGCGGTGGCCGAGCACGATCGGTGCGCTGCCGGAGGCCTGGAAGCCGAACATGCGCGGCAGCTTGGTGGTCGCGCCGCGAGCGACCTCTTCGCTGTAACCACGAAAATAGGCCGTGTAGTTGCCGGCGTTGCCGACCGGAACGAATTGAAAGTCGGGGGCGTCACCGAGCACCTCGACGACCTCGAACGCGGCCGTCTTCTGGCCCTCGATGCGATCGGGGTTGACCGAGTTGACCAGGTGCACCGGGTAGTTGGTGGCGAGGTCACGGGCGATGTCGAGGCAGTCGTCGAAGTTGCCCTGCACCTGCAGCAGCTGCGCGTTGTGGGCGACAGCCTGGCTGAGCTTGCCCATGGCGATCTTGCCCTCTGGCACGAGCACGGCCGCGGTGATGCCGGCGTGGGTGGCATAGGCGGCAGCGGAGGCGCTGGTGTTGCCGGTCGAGGCGCAGATGACCGCCTTCGCGCCATCTTCCATGGCCTTGGAGATGGCCATGGTCATGCCGCGGTCCTTGAACGACCCGGTCGGGTTCATACCCTCGAACTTGATCCAGACCTTGGCGCCGGTGCGGGCGGAGAGTGCGGCGGCTGGAATGAGCGGTGTCCCGCCCTCACCCAGGGTGATGATCGGGGTCGCGGCGGAGATATTCAGCCGATCAGAGTATTCGTTCAGCACCCCGCGCCACTGACGGCTGACAATCGCGCCGGGCTTGGTCAGGTTGGCACTGGTCTCGCTTGGGCTAAACATCAGACTCCTTCAACTCTCAAAACGGATGCTACTTCGCTGACGACACTATTGGTGGCCAGATCCTGCACGGTGGCGGCGAGTGCGGCCTCCGTTGCGTCATGGGTCCCGATTACTAGGGTAGCCGTGGCTGAACGGGCTGCGCGACTCTGCGTTGCCATCACAGCCGGTGTCATGGATTGTTCCACGAGCGCCAACGAGACCATGCGTTTACTGAACACGCTCGCAATGGTCGCGAGTACGCCGGGTTCGTCAGTGACCTCGAGGGTGACCGCATAGCGTGTGGTCACCCGGCCGATGTCAAAGACGGGCAGGGCAGCGTAGCTCGATGCGGCGACTCCCGGTCCACCGGCGACGTGACGCCTGGCAATGGAGACGACGTCGCCGAGCACGGCCGAGGCCGTCTCCACTCCCCCGGCTCCGGCGCCGTAGAACATGAGGCTGCCGGCGGATTCCGCTTCGACGAAGACGGCATTGTTCGCACCGTGTACCGCGGCGAGCGGATGGTTGCGCGGCACCATCGCCGGGTAGACCCGTGCCGAAACCCCGTCCACGCCGTTCTCGTCTGTGACACGTTCACAGATGGCCAGCAGCTTCACAACATAACCGGCCTTGCGTGCCGATTCGATCTGCGCAGAGGTGACCGAGGTGATGCCCTCGCGATAAACGGATGACAGCGGAACCGTCGTGTGAAACGCCAGACTCGCCAGAATGGCCGCTTTCTGCGCCGCGTCGTAGCCCCCGATGTCGGCGGTCGGATCGGCCTCCGCGTAACCGAGCGCGGTCGCCTCGGCCAGCGCGTCTTCGAGACTGGACCCTTCGGTATCCATCCGGTCGAGAATGAAGTTGGTGGTGCCGTTGACGATGCCGAGGATTCGCTTGATCTGGTCTCCGGCGAGGCTTTCCCGCAGCGGACGCACGATGGGGATAGCCCCGGCGACCGCGGCCTCGTAGTTGATTTGGGCGCCGACCTGGTTCGCCGCCGCGAACAGTTCGGATCCGTGGAGAGCCAGGAGCGCCTTGTTGGCGGTGACAACATCCGCTCCACTGCTGATCGCGAGCAGAATGTGGCTGCGGGCCGGCTCGACGCCGCCCATCAGTTCGATGACGATATCGGCGCCGAGGATGAGTTCCTCAGCGTTGGTCGTGAACAGTTCTCGCGGCAGGTCGACAGAGCGTTCCGCGTTGACATCGCGAACCGCGATACCGACCAGTTCGAGCGTGGCCCCGACGCGGTTGGCGAGTTCTGGACCCTGTTCCAGCAGCAGGCGGGCGACCTGGGCGCCGACGGATCCACCGCCGAGGAGGGCTACGCGCAAATTGCGGTATTCGATCTTCAAGATTCTCCTCCGTTGGAGGGCTGCTGCGCCCCGGTGTCCCGCGCGAGCAAGTCGGCAATTGTTTCGCCACGCACGAGCACGCGTGCTGTGCCGTCGAGTACAGCGACGACGGGCGCACGGCCCTGAAAGTTGTAGTTGTTGGACAGTGCCCAGCAGTAAGCGCCGGTGGCAGGCACAGCGAGCAGGTCGCCGGGGGCCACATCATCGGGCAAATAGTCGGCATCGACCACGATGTCGCCGCTCTCGCAGTGTTTGCCGGCGATGCGCACGAGCACTGGCGGAGCGCTCGACGCACGATCAGCGAGGCGCACAGCATAATCGGCGCCGTACAGGGCGGGCCGCACGTTATCGCTCATTCCACCGTCGACGCTCACGTAGAGCCGTGAGGTGCCGGAGACATCGACGGCCTTGGTTGTGCCGACCCGGTAGAGGCTCACGCCGGCGCGACCGATGATGACGCGGCCGGGTTCGAACGCGACGATCGGCAGCGGAATGTTCAGCCGCGCGCACTCGGTGGCGACGATGTCGGCCAGGGCGACGGCCAGTTCGCGAATCGGGGTGGGTTCGTCGGCACTCGTGTAGGCAATGCCGAAGCCGCCGCCGAGGTTGAGCTCGGGTATCGGGCCATCGACGAGCAGTGCGGCGTGCAGATCGAGCAGTCGGGCGGCCGACTCGGCGAATCCGTCGGCACCGAAGATCTGGGAGCCGATGTGGCAGTGCAGGCCGACGAAATTGAGGGTGGGTTCGGCGCGAATACGTGCGACGAGCCTTGGAGCGTCGGTGAGCACGATGCCAAATTTCTGGTCTTCGTGGGAGGTGGCCAGAAAATCGTGGGTGTGCGCGTGCACGCCACTGTTTACGCGCAGGCGCACGTTCTGCACCCGACCGTTTCGGGCGGCTGCTTCGGCGACACGACCAATTTCGACCTCGCTGTCGATCACGATCGTTCCCACACCGACCCGGGTGGCTTGATCGAGTTCGGTCAGGGACTTGTTATTGCCGTGAAAGCCGAGCCGGGCCGGATCGGCGCCGCCGGCCAGAGCAACGGCCAGTTCGCCGCCGCTGCACACGTCGATGTTGAGCCCGGCAGCGATCATCCAACGCACTACCTCGGTCGAGAGAAAAGCCTTGCCGGCGTAATACACCTTGGCGCTCGTGCCGATGCGGGCGAACTCGGCTTGGAACACGGCCAGCAATTCGGCGGCGCTGGCGCGGGCATCCGCTTCGTCGATGACGTAGAGGGGGGTGCCGAATTCGGCGGCGAGGGCCGTGGCGCTCACGTTGCCGAGCACGAGCTCGCCGGTGCTGTTGCGGGTCGCCGACGAGGGCCACAGTCCGGGCGCGAGCTCATTGGCGTCAGCGGGTAGGCGCAGCCAGTCGGGCGCCAGCGGGTTTGCTGCAGGTTTCACGGGAAGTACCTCACGAGAGTCGAAGGGGAATCTCAGCGAGCGAACCCGGATTGGTCCCTGAAGCCGGAAAATGGGTAGCCCGAGGGAACGGGCGTGCCTGGCCGTATTCTACCGCCGCAGATAGTGGCGTTCTAATTAGCCGGCGCAGCTGCCGAGGGTGGTCAGCGACTGCGCGGTGAGCATAAGAGTGCTCGACTCCAGCGTAACGTGTGCCCGCTCTGGCGAAATAACGACGCCACTCAGATCTATTCCCTCGGGCAGATAACTTGCAACGCAGACCCCGATCGGTGCCTGCTGCAGGATCAGATTGACGAGGGGGGTTGCGTCAATGTCGCCGACGCCGCTCGTCACGGTGGCTTCGGTGGGGCTGAAGTTCAGCGTGTCTCCCGCGGCGCTTGCCGTGGCCGTCGCGCTATAGCCCACATTGAACTCGAACAACTTCACGGTGCCGGTATACGCCACCGTGCCGTCGCCGAGGGTCATCACAGCGTCGGCGGGAGCGGTGCCGGAGGCCTGAACCAGTTGATTGAGCGCGGCCTGATCGAGGTCGAGCGTGGCGCTCAGGGAGCCGATGGCCTTGGCCGTGTTGGTCGACACGTCACGGGCGATGACGTAAACGGAGGCTGGCACGCCGTCGACCGTCAGGTTCGGCGCGGTGAGTTCAATCTGGTCGAAGCTACCGCCGATGAACTGCGCAATGACGGAGGTGCCGCCGATGGCCACGGTGATGTCGCCGGTCACGGATGCGGGCATCCGATTGCTGATTTCGGTTTCGGCACGGTCCTGCGCGAACGCACGCACGCCGCTGTCGATGAGAAAATAGGCAACGACAAGCAGTGCGGCGAGCACGCCGACGATGATCAGCGGAACGAGGCCGCGACGTTTGGTTTTGGCCATGATTACATGCGCTCCGGGGCGGTGACGCCGAGCAGGCCCAAACCGTTGCGAATCACCTGGCCGGTGGCGTCGTTCAGCCACAGACGGGTGCGGTGCAGGTCAGTGACCGGTTCTTCACCGAGCGGAATGACGCGGCAGTTGTCGTACCAGCGGTGGTAGTAGCCGGCGACCTCTTCGATGTAGCGGGCCACTCGGTGGGGCTCCCGCAGTTCAGCGGCCTGCGCGACAACGCGGGGAAATTCCTGCAGTACGCCGAGCAGTGCGGATTCGCTGTCGTGCACGAGCAGTTCGGGGGCGAAGACGGTACGTTCGACGCCGCTGGCGGCAGCGTTGCGGGCGACCGAGCAGGTGCGTGCGTGGGCGTACTGCACGTAGAAGACGGGATTGTCGTTGGTGCGTTTGCCGAGCAGGTCGAGGTCGATGTCGAGCTGCGAGTCGCTGTTCGAGCGCACCAGCGCGTAGCGGCCGGCGTCGACCCCGACGGCGTCGACGAGGTCGTCAAGGGTGACGATGGTGCCGGCCCGCTTACTCATGCGCACCGGTTCGCCGTCCTTGAGCAGGTTGACCATCTGACCGATCAGAATCTGCAGGTTCACGCCGGGCTCATCACCGAACGCCGACACCATGGCCATCATGCGGCCGACATAGCCGTGGTGGTCGGCGCCGAGCATGATCAGGCACTGGTCGAATCCGCGCTCGCGCTTGTCGAGGTAGTACCCGAGGTCGCCCGAGATATAGGCGGGCTCGCCATTCGAACGGATGATCACCCGGTCACGATCATCACCGAATGTGGTCGTGCGCAGCCAGATCGCGCCATCCGCTTCGAAGATGTGGCCCTGTTCGCGCAAGCGATCGATGGCGCGGTTGACGGCGCCGGATTCGTGCAGCGAATCCTCGTGAAAGTACACGTCGAAGTCGACGCCGAAGCCGTGCAGTTTGTCTTTGATCTCGGTGAACATGAGGTCGACGCCGATCGAGCGAAACACCTCTTGTTGTTCCGCGCGCGGCAGGGCGGCGACGTCGCCGTCGTACTTGGCGAGCACGTTGGCGGCGATGTCGCCGATGTACGCTCCACCGTAGCCGTCTTCGGGGGTGGGTTCGCCGAGGTAACTGGCGAGCACGCTGCGGGCGAAGCGGTCGATCTGCGAACCGTGGTCGTTGAAGTAGTACTCGCGGGTCACGTCGGCGCCCTCAGCCGCCAGCACGCGGGCCAGGCTGTCGCCGACCGCGGCCCAGCGCACTCCGCCCATGTGGATCGGGCCGGTGGGGTTGGCCGACACGAATTCGAGGTTGATTTTGAGACCGTCATACAGGTGGCCGGTGCCGTAGACAGCGCCCTGGTCGACGATGGTCTTGGCGAGCGCGCCGGCGGCCGCAGCTTCGAGGCGAATGTTGATGAAGCCGGGGCCGGCGATTTCAACGGATGAGACGTCTTCCAGCTGTTCGAGACCAGCGGCCAGTTCGGCCGCGATTTCACGCGGGTTGGCGCCGAGGGGTTTGGCGATCTTCAGCGCGATGCTCGAGGCCCAGTCGCCGTGGTCGCGGTTGCGCGGGCGTTCGACAGCGACGTCGGCGAGGGTGAGTCCAAGGTCTACCCCTGCCGTGTCAGCCTCGCGTCGGCGTTCACTGACGCCCTGGATGAGGTTGAAAAGGGACTGGGAGAGTTCGGCAGGAGTCACTGAACAATCGTACCGGCCCCTCCTGTTGGTAAGGTCAACGCGTGACTGATACCCGCGTCTACCCCCTTTCTGTTCGTACCGCTACATCCTCCGACGGAGCTGCCACGCGCCGACGTGCCGGGCTGATGCTCGCGGGCGGAGCACTGCTCGCCCTCCTTTTGGCCGGCTGCAGCGCAGCAGACGAACCGACGCCAACGCAATCCGCGGCCGCGACGAGCGGGGCATCCGCTGACCCGACGACGCGCGCTGAACCGTCGTCGTCTCCAACCCCGACACCGGAAGCGACCGGTTCTCCAATTGCGCAGATCTGTGGCGACCTGCTCACCCTGCAGGATGTCTACGATTTCAACCCGAACTACGGCACCGCCCCGGATTACTCGCCCACCGCTGACGGTCTGGCCGAAACCGCCGCGACCTACAACGGGCTGACCTGCGGCTGGTCGAACCAGACCAGCGGCGAACTCATCGAGGTCTCGGTCGTCGCGCCCAACGCTGTGTTGATGACCACGCTCAAGCAGCAGGCGGATGCCGACAGCCAGGCCGTGCCGACGTACGGTACCCCGCCAACCGTTGACGGCTTCTTCACCAACTCCGGTGGCGTGGGCCAGGCCCAGGTGTTCACCGGAACCTACTGGGTCACCCTGAGCACCCCCGCGTTCGGTGAGCCCGGAGACGCTGAGAGTCTCCTCTCGGTGATACTCGCGCACCTCGGCTAGCGGATGCCGGCGGCTCGGCCCCGATGGGTCATCGCAACCGGCCCATGATGCTAACCTTGAACCACCCTGGCCCCCATAGCTCAGGGGATAGAGCACTGCCCTCCGGAGGCAGGGGCGGCAGTTCGAATCTGCCTGGGGGCACCGTGTCGTGTGACACGCAGGTCAGACTTCTTCCTCGGTGTTCGGACACACGGCCTCGCTTGGTCGCCCTGCACCAGGGGACGCCCCAATCCGAGGAGAACTAGATGTCGGTCGGCTTGCTCGCCGTAGTCGATGACATACTCACCGCCGCCCTCAAGGCCAGTGCCAAGACCGCCGGCGTTGTCATCGACGACGCGGCCGTCACCCCGCAATACGTGCAAGGGCTCTCACCGGCGCGCGAGCTGCACGTCGTCTGGCGGATCGCCCTGGGCAGTCTGTTCAACAAGTTCATCATCATCATCCCGCTCGCACTATTGCTTTCCGCATTCGCGCCGTGGGTGTTGCCGTATCTGCTGATCATCGGCGGCACCTACCTGTGTTTCGAGGGTGCGGAGAAAGTCACGGAATGGTTCGGCGCACATCACACCGCCGACGACACCGACAAGCGGGATGAGAAGAAGCTCATCTTCGGTGCTATTCGCACCGACCTCATCCTCAGCACGGAGATCATGCTGATCGCGCTGGCGGGTCTCGATCCCGACTTTGGGATCTGGATGACGCTCGCCGCTCTGGTCGTGATCGGCCTCGGCATGACGGTGCTCGTCTACGGCACGGTCGCCCTGCTGGTCAAGATCGACGATGTCGGACTGGCACTGAGTGAGAACGCAGCACAACGGGTGCGACGCATCGGCACCAGCATTGTGCAGGCAATGCCCACCGTGTTCCGTGTGATCGGCATCATCGGAACGGTCGCCATGCTGTGGGTTGGCGGCCACCTGGTGATCGCAAACCTGGCCGACACGTTCTGGCACGCCCCCTACGACGTGCTGCACGCCGTGACGAACGCGATTGAATCGGCCGGACCTATCGTCGTCTGGGTCACCGACACTGCACTGTCGGCCGTGTTCGGGCTCATCCTGGGCCTGGTCATAGTTGCGATTGTCCTCGCAGCATCCCGCCTGCTCAAGCGGAAGCGGCCAGCCGGTATGGCCTAAAGCGGCGAAGTGTCGGACGCCTATTGCGTGCGCAGCAACTCGAGGAACTCGTCCGCCATTTGTAGCTGGTCCTGCAGTTTCTGCCGACGCTCCATTGCCTGGGCAACGAACGCGTCAAGCTCCGCGCGCACACCCGCAGTGTTCGCACCGGCCACGCCACCCTGCATCGTATCGATGACCTTCAACAACGCCATCATCTCGTCGAGGGAGAATCCGAGCGGCTTCATCCGTCGAATCAGCATCAGCCGAGAATGGTCTTCCTGCGTGTACAGGCGAAATCCGCCTTCGGTGCGAGCGGATGCCTTCAGCAGGCCCACCTCGTCGTAGTGGCGAATGGTGCGCAGCGACAGCCCGGTTTTCTCCGCGAGCTCGCCGATGTGCATCGTGACCGCGGACCCTGTCGCGCTTGCTGTCACCGGAAGACCTCTTTCCCTAGAGTCGCAATCAACCCTTACGTTAGGGTAGTGTTGCAGGAGTCGGCTGACATTCATCTGTGAGCCCACTCTCCCACCATTGTCCTCGATGACCGGTGGAGGTGCGCACCGCGGCGCCCACCCAACTCTTCTCTATCCATTCCGGCCGCCCAGCCGGCCCAGCTTCTGGAGGCCTCATGGCCATTCTTCACAAATCCACCGTGCCCGACCGTTACCGGGCGGAACCCTCCGTCCTCACCGCTCTGCGCACGCCCCGCCTGCTCACCCGCGAGGTCCTCGCCGGCCTCGTCGTGGCTATGGCCCTCATTCCCGAGGCGATCGCCTTTTCGATCATCGCCGGCGTCGACCCCCGCGTCGGCCTGTTCTCCTCGTTCGTCATGGCTGTCACCATCGCCTTCGTCGGTGGACGCCCTGCCATGATCACCGCCGCCACCGGCGCCGTCGCCCTCGTCATCGCCCCCGTCGCTCGCGACTACGGCATGGAATACTTCATCGCAACGGTCATCCTCGCCGGCGTGTTTCAAATCGTGCTCAGCCTGATCGGCGTCGCCAAGCTCATGCGGTTCATTCCCCGAAGCGTCATGGTCGGCTTCGTCAACGCCCTCGCCATCCTCATTTTCGGCGCACAGCTGCCCCAGCTGCTCGGCGTACCCTTTCTGGTCTACCCACTCGTCGCAGCGGGCCTGATCATCATGGTCGTCATGCCCCGCATCACCAAGGTGGTTCCCGCGCCACTCGTGGCGATCGTCGTGCTCACCGTCGCGACCGTCGCCATCGCCATCAACGTGCCCACCATCGGCGACCAGGGCGAGCTGCCCAAGAGCCTTCCTGCGCTGTTCCTCCCGAACATTCCGCTCAGCTGGGAGACGTTCACCATCATCGCCCCCTACGCCCTCGGCATGGCCCTGGTCGGCATCCTTGAGTCGCTTATGACCGCGAAGTTCGTCGACGAGATCACCGACACCCACTCCAACAAGACCCGCGAAACCTGGGGCCAGGGCGTCGCCAACGTGCTATCCGGCCTGTTCGGCGGCATGGGCGGCTGCGCCATGATCGGCCAGACCATGATCAACGTCAAGGCTTCCGGCGCACGCACCCGCATCTCCACCTTCCTCGCCGGCATCTTCCTGCTCGTTCTGGTACTCGGCCTCGGCGACGTGCTCGCCGTCGTGCCCATGGCCGCCCTGGTCGCTGTGATGATCATCGTGTCGTATCTGACCTTCGACTGGCACAGCATCCGCTTGTCTACTCTCAAGCGGATGCCCAAGAGCGAGACCACCGTCATGGTCGCCACGGTCGTCATCATCGTCCTCACCCACAATCTGGCCATCGGTGTCGTCGCGGGCGTGATCGTGGCGATGGTCGCGTTCGCGCGCCGCGTCGCCCACCTCGCCCGGGTCGAACGCACCGTCGAACTCGACCAACCTGTGCCGACCGCCTATTACACGGTGACCGGGGCGCTGTTCTTCGCCTCGAGCAACGACCTGATGACCCAGTTCGAGTACGCCGACGACCCCGACCGCATCGTGATCGACCTCTCGGCCTCGCACATCTGGGATGCCTCGACCGTCGCCACGCTCGACGCCATCACCTACAAATACCAGCAGCACGATAAGCAGGTCGTCATCGAAGGCCTCGACGAGGCCAGCCACGAGCTACACAGCCGCCTCGCCGGTAACCTCGGCGGAGGCCACTAGCACCTAAACGAAAAAGCCCCAGTCAACCGACTGGGGCTTTTTCGTTACGCACTCCGTTGGAGTCAGTGGCTGCTCAGAGCCGGTTCGTCGAACTGGTTACTCGTGTTGTTGACGCCGCCAGCCTTCAGCGCGGCTTCGCCGGCGAAGTACTCCTTGTGGTTGTCACCGAGGTCAGAACCGGACATGTTCTGGTGCTTGACCGTGGCGATTCCCTCGCGGATTTCGCGACGCTGCACGCCCTTGACGTAGGCGAGCATGCCCTGGTCGGCGAAGTAACCCTTGGCCAGGTCATCCGTTGAGAGTGCGGCCGTGTGATACGTCGGCAGGGTGATGAGGTGGTGGAAGATACCAGCCTCTTTCGAGCTGTCGCGCTGGAAGGTACGGATCTTCTCGTCGGCGTTGAGGGCCAGTTCGGTCTCGTCGTAGTCGACGCTCATGAGCTTGGCGCGGTCGTAAGCGGAGACGTCCTTGCCCTCGGCGAGGAGTGCGTCGTAGGCCTGCTGACGGAAGTTCAAGGTCCAGTTGAACGACGGGCTGTTGTTGTAGACCAGCTTGGCGTTCGGGATGGCCTTGCGAACCTCGTTCATCATGGCCGCGATCTGACCGATGTGCGGCTTCTCGGTCTCGATCCAGAGCAGGTCGGCACCGTTCTGCAGCGACGTGATGCTGTCAAGCACGCAGCGCGCTTCGCCGGTTCCGGCGCGGAACTGGAACAGGTTGCTGGCCAGGCGCTTCGGGCGCAGCAGCTTGCCGTCACGCTTGATGACAACATCGCCGTTACCGAGGTCAGCCTCGGTGATCTCGTCCACGTCGAGGTAGGAGTTGTACTGGTCGCCCAGGTCGCCGGGCGTGTAGGTCACGGCGAGCTTCTGCGTGAGGCCGGCACCGAGCGAGTCAGTGCGGGACACGATGATGCCGTTTTCGATGCCGAGCTCAAGGAACGCGTACCGAACGGCGTTGATCTTGGCGATGAAGTCTTCGTGGGGAACCGTGACCTTGCCGTCCTGGTGACCGCACTGCTTCTCGTCCGACACCTGGTTCTCGATCTGGATGGCGCAGGCGCCGGCCTCGATCATTTTCTTGGCCAGGAGGTAGGTGGCTTCGGGGTTTCCGAAACCAGCGTCGATGTCGGCGATGATCGGTACGACGTGGGTCTCGAAGGCGTCGATCTGTGCCAGGAGGCGGGTGATCTTCTCGTCGTCTCCGACGATGCGGGCGTTGTCCAGAGCCGTGAAGAGCAGGTCGAGTTCGCGGGCGTCGGCCTGGCGAAGGAAGGTGTAGAGCTCCTCGACGAGCGCGGGTACGGCCGTCTTCTCGTGCATGGACTGGTCGGGGAGCGGACCGAATTCGCTGCGGAGCGCGGCAACCATCCAACCGGACAGGTACAGGTAGCGCTTGTTGGTGGTCTTGAGGTGCTTCTTGATCGAGATCATCTTCTGCTGGCCGATGAACCCGTGCCAGACGCCGAGCGACTGGGTGTAGATCGAGGAGTCAGCGTCGTACTCCCCCATGTCCTTGCGCATGATGTCTGCGGTGTACTGGGCAATCTCCAGGCCGGTCTTGAACCGGTTCTGGGCACGCATGCGGGCGACGGACTCGGGGTTGATAGCGTCCCAGGTGCTTCCAACCTGCTGCTTGAGGGCTTCGATGTCCTCGATGGCTTTCTGGTACACAGTCATGTTATTTCCTTCGACGTATGAGTTGGGCTGAGCCGGGACACTGACTCAACTGGCCGGTATCGGCTGCTAAACCCAGATTGGCGCAAGAACAACCGCTTTTCTCAGGAAAGGTGTGCAGAAGAAATGGGGTTCTTCTGCAAATGAAAAGTTATTCGTCAGGAATTCAACTATTCCGGCCACAGGCCGGGTACCAGGATGACCAGCCGGCATCGTGGGCACCGATGGCAGGATTCGAGACCTTCAGCGGTGTCGACGCCGTCTGCCATCATCTCGGTGCCGCAGGCGGGACACAGGGGGGATTCGTTCATCGTGCGGGCGATTTCAGGCCGGCACCGCACAACGGCACGACCACCGATCGGGCGGTGAGCAGGTTCGCCGCCACCGCCCAGGTGGGGCTGCCAGCGTCAAAAGTCTGGTCGACGGCGGCGCTCACGGCGGCGAACGAGACCGCCGAGGTCGGCTCGACGAAGAGCCCCTCGTCGGCCAGTTCCTGGCGCGCGGCCGCGATCTGCCGGTCGGTGACGGAAACGATCGTGCCGCCGGTGGCGCGCACGGCCGCCAGGATCTGTTTTCCCCGCGGCGGCGCCGCGATGGCGATGCCCTCCGCGATCGTGGCACCGTTCTGGACGGCCGAGGGCGCGTCAAACCCCTGCGCCATGGCCTGTTCGAGCGGTGAACAAGCGGATGCCTGCACCGCGCAGAGCCGCGGCATCCGCTCGGCAAGCCCCGCGGCCACCAGCTCGCTGAACGCGAGGTAACACCCGAGAACCATCGTGCCGTTGCCGACTGGAACCACCACCGTCTCGGGCAGCGAGCGCCCGCGCTGCTCCCAGATCTCGTAGCCGTACGTTTTCACGCCGTGTAGAAAGTACGGGTGGTAGACGTGGCTCGCGTACAGCACGCCGTCTTGCCCCGCGGCCTGCAGAGCAGCCGCGGAGGTGTCCGCCCGCGAACCGGGCACCAGCTCAACCGTCGCGCCGTGCGCGCGCATCTGCGCGAGCTTGCCAGGAGAGGTGGATTCGGGAACGTACACCGTGCAGCCGATGCCGGCCCGCCCGAAATAGGCGGCCATCGCCGTGCCGGCGTTTCCGCTGCTGTCAACCATGGCCCCTGTGACGCCCAACCGTTTGGCGAGGGTAGCGAGCACGACTGCGCCGCGATCTTTGAACGAAAGCGTCGGCAGCAGAAAGTCGAGCTTGAGCTGCACGTGAGGAAGCGCGCGGGAGGGCACGAGGGGCGAGAAGCCCTCCCCCAGGGTGACCGTAGGGTCTACCGCGATCGGCAGGGCTTCCGTGTACCGCCAGAGCGACGGGGCGCGGCCGGGCAGAGCCGCGGCATCCATCGTCAGCGCGAAATCGACCACGTCGAGGATGCCGCCGCACCTGCATCTCCAGATCAGGCTCTCCACCGGGTAGATTGCGGCGCACTCGGAGCAGACAAGGTCGGGTAAAGCTGGCATCGCCTCAGACTAACTTGCCCCGCCGTCAACTTCCCGCGCTGAAACTGGTCGTGCCGCTGCTTGTTCTTCAGCGTGAAAGTGCATGCGGCGACTCGACAAGGCCTCAGAAATCTGCGGAGTGCTCCCGCAGCCAATCCATCGCGACCGCGGAGGCGTCCAGAACGGCGATGTGCCCATCTCGAGGCCGCAGCCACAGCTCCGCCTCTGGCGTGTTCTGCAGCAGCCAGGTGGCGTGCGCGGGCGGCACCACACGATCCCGACCACCCTGTGCGTAGAGCACGGGGGTCACGATGTCGGAAACGCTGAAACCCCACGGCAGAACGAAGGCCAGGTCGTCATCGACGAGGCCCTCGGTTCCGGCGGCGGAAGCGAGGCCGACATCGCTTTCCAGGGACGCCCAGGTACCCGCCAGCGCCGCATAGTCGCGGTCGACAAAACTTTTAGAGTCGAATTCGGCCGTCAGCTCGTACTCTTCTCGCGCGGCCGAGCCGAGCAGCGCAGCGCGCAGCGACTCACCATCGGACGCCATCCCGTCGAACCAGTCGAAGCCGTCGGCTTGCAGCGGGGCCAGGCTCGCCAGGCACGCCGTGGCCAACACTCGCTCGGGCAGCAGGGCGGCGCAGGCCAGTGCGTGCGGTCCCCCGCCAGACGCCCCCATCACGGCGAATCGGTCGAGGCCGAGCTGATCGGCCAACTGCGCCACGTCGTCCGCTGCCGAGGCGACGGTGCGCCCGCGTTGCCCGGTCGATCCGCCGTAGCTGGGCCTCCCATACGCCAACAGACGGATGCCCCGCGCGGCCGCCGCCACCACCAACGGCTCGAGCAGTGCCCCGGTCTGGGGCGAGCCGTGATGCCAGAGCACTGTGAAGGCATCCGCTGGAGTGTGAGCATCGGCGCTGTCGTGCACTCGCAGCGTGCGTCCGTCGGCCAGGAGCAAATCGCGCGGGGAAACCATGTGACCAGACTAGGCCGCTCGGGCGCCGCAACGGGGTAACCAAAAAAGCGAATGCTGCGTCCACGGGAGCGGGATGCACACCGTGCTCCACCACGACAGTGGCTTGAATTCTGTTGCGAAAGTCATGGTCGGTTCAGGGACGAACGGATCGAACCCGCTGCACCGACTCGCACCAGAGCACGTCTAATGACCTCGGTTGTGCCGATAAGGTCGAAGGTAGAAAATCACTAATCGGGGGAACTATGGAATTTGCAGAACTAATAAGGGCGTTAGCTCTCAAAGTACGAAACCAGCGAGAAGCAATTCAGACTGAAGAAGCCACCAAAAACGCGTTTATCATGCCCTTCATCTCGACCATCTTGGGCTACGACGTTTTCAATCCGTTGGAAGTCGTTCCCGAATTCACCGCTGATGTCGGGGTGAAAAAAGGCGAAAAGGTCGACTATGCGATCATGCGCGACGGTGAAGTCCAGATCCTCGTCGAATGCAAGAAGTCAACAGAAGCGTTGAAGATTGAACACGCCTCACAATTGTTCCGCTACTTCGCAGTCACCAATGCGCGCATCGCCGTTCTCACAAATGGCGAAATTTACCAGTTCTACACGGACTTGGACGCACCAAATCGTATGGATGAAAAGCCGTTTTTGGTTCTCGATTTGATGGACATCGACGAAACACTGATTCCGGAACTGAGGAAGCTGACCAAGGATGTCTTTGACCTCGACTCCATCATCAACTCGGCTGAGGAGCTCAAGTACATCGGTCAGATAAAGCGCACCATCGCGGCCCAATTCACTGAGCCTGAAGATGACTGGATTCGATTCTTCACGACTCGAGTTTATGACGGTGCTTTTACGCAGAAGATCCGTGAGCAATTTACGTCTTTGGTGACGAAATCGACAAAGCAGTTTCTGAACGATCAGGTTAATGACCGATTGAAAACAGCGCTGGGCGGCTCGAATTTCTCCGGTGCAGCGTCAGAAGTGGGCGGCGATGTCATCAACAGCCAAGACATAGTTGAGATCGATCTCGCCAGAGACACCGAGATCGAGACGACCCTCGAAGAACTAGAGGGGTATCAAATCGTCAAAGCGATTGCCTGCAGCGAAGTGAAACCCCAGCGAGTCATGCATAGAGATTCGAAATCCTATTTCGCCGTACTTCTCGATGACAACAATCGCAAGCCGGTCGCGCGACTTCATTTCAATGGACGGAAGCAGAAGTATCTCGGAGTCTTCGACGCCGACAAGGTCGAGACTCGCCACCCCATTGACACTCTTGACGAGATCTACCTGTTCGCGAAGAACATCCGCGAAACGATTAAGAGTTACCAGGACTAAATAGTTTGAGGCCATGCCAAGCGACATAGGTTGGGAGCCATGATGATTCACCGGTACTGGCGCATCATGCTCATCGCGCCGGTAATCGGGTTTCTCCTGGGGGCGGGTGTGTTCGGGGTGATGGCCATGGGCGGAAATCCCCACACGCGAACCGGTCAGACCATCGGAGACGTCGTGCCCGCGATTCTGGCCTACGGCGCCCTCGGTTTGGCCGTTAGCATTGCCGCGCTGATCGGCGGCTTCGTTCTGGTCGGCTGCCTCGACCGGCACCTCACGAAATCATCGGACACTCGCACGGTCCTGACCGCTCTCGGTGCGGCCGGCGGCGTGATGATTGTGGGGATCGTGTTGGCGATTGTGCAGGAGACGACCGGAGACGACAGTTGGTCCTACCTGCTTCTCCTTTTCAGCGTGGTACTCGCTATCGTGGCGGGCATCGTGGCCGCGGTTCTGGTCTGCTGGGCCGAGCGACGCGAACGCACCGGCCCGGAACGAGTCGAGCATCCACTGCCCAGTGCCTGGGTGGACTTCTAGAACGTAGGGTGAGCACATGGTTATTCGGCGTTACTGGCGCATCGCGGTGTTTGCACCGTTCGTGGGGTTTCTCCTCGCGGCGGGCCTGGCGGTCGTGATGACCAACGCAGGCAGCGGAGAAACCGAATTTAGGTTCTGGTTCGTCGTGCGTTCGATGGCGAATTACGGGGTGATTGGCCTCGTCATCGGGGCTGTCGCACTGCTGGGCGGGCTCGCCGCAGTGGCGATCGCCGATCGGCACCTGGCTAAATCGCGGCGTCTGCGCGTCACCGTAGCCGCATTTGGCGCGATGGGCGGTGTGGTGTTGCTGTCTGTGGCCATCGCGGCTGTGCTCGCGCTGATGGACGACGAAGTGTATGCCGGCATCACCATTGCATTCGGTCTGGCGTTCGGTGCGGCGGCCACCGTCGTGGCGGCCGCCATGGTGCTCTATGCGGAACGGCTAAGCCGCTAAGCCGCAGCGAACCGCTTCTGCGAGCGCGCCTTGGCCTTCTCCGCCTCGACCTCCCGGTTTTTGGGCGGTGCGACGCTCACGAGGTCTTCGAGCAGGTGCTGGGAGATGTGAGTGATTTCGTGCACCGCGCGGTCGAAGGCTTCTTCATTGGCCTTCGACGGATGCGTCGACCCACTGATCTTGCGCACGTATTGCAACGCGGCCGCGTACACCTCGTCGTCGGTCGCTGCGGGTTCGAAATTACTCAAGACGTGAATGTTTCGGCACATGCCTTCAGGGTAATCAAGGCTTGCGCACCCTTCAAGACCCGGGCGTAGTATGCCTAGCTCAGCCGGCTTCGACAGGAGACGTCCATGCCAGCCCCCACCGCCGACCTGATCGCCCGGCTGCGCGCCGCCGGTTGTGTCTTCGCGGAGGAGGAGGCCGAGCTGCTCCTGGCGGTCAAGCAGTCGCCAACGCAGCTCAACGCCATGGTCAACCGGCGCGTCGCGGGACTACCGCTCGAGCAGGTTCTCGGTTGGGCCGAGTTCTACGGCCTGCATATTTTGCTCGATCCGGGTGTGTTCGTGCCGCGACGGCGCACCGAGTTCCTGGTCACACAGGCACTGGCACTCTGCCCACCGGGGGCGGTCATTGTGGATCTGTGCTGCGGATCGGGCGCGGTGGCCACGGCGCTGGCCACTGCATTGCCCGGCGCCCGGCTGTATGCCGTCGATATCGACCCGACGGCGGTTGCCTGTGCCCGCCGCAACGTGGCAAACCGCGGGGAGGTGTTCGAGGGAGACCTTTTCGCGCCGCTGCCCGCGGCACTCGTGGGTCGGGTCGACATCATCGTGGCGAACGCGCCATACGTGCCGACCAATGAGATCATGCTGATGCCGATGGAAGCCCGCGCCTACGAGCCGCGCGCATCGGCCGATGGCGGCGATGATGGTCTCGACGTTCAGCGGCGCATTGCCGCCGCCGCCTCACCGTGGCTGTCGCCAAGCGGATGTCTGCTCATCGAAACTGGGCAGCGCCAAGCCCCGCAGACGGCCGAGATCCTCGCCGGGAGCGGTCTGCTCCCCCGCATTCTGCGGAACGAGGATCTGGACTCGACGGTGGTGATCGGCCTGCCGCTGTCGTGAGCGGATAACCTCAGTGATCGGGTAAGTCTGTAATCGAGGGAGATACGCATGACGACCAGCACCACTCACACCGCACGCCCCGTTCGCGCCGCCCGCGGCACCGAACTGAGCGCGAAGAGCTGGCAGACCGAGGGGCCGCTGCGCATGCTCATGAACAACCTCGACCCGGAGGTTGCCGAGCGCCCCGACGACCTCGTGGTCTACGGCGGCACCGGCAAAGCCGCCCGCAACTGGGAGTGCTTCGACGCGATCGTACGCACCCTCGAAACGCTGGAGAAAGACGAAACCCTGCTCGTGCAGTCGGGCAAACCGGTCGGCGTGTTTCGCACTCACGAATGGGCGCCGCGCGTGCTGATCGCCAACTCCAATCTCGTCGGCGATTGGGCTACCTGGCCCGAGTTTCGTCGCCTCGAGCACCTCGGGCTGACCATGTACGGGCAGATGACCGCCGGATCGTGGATCTACATCGGTACCCAGGGCATTCTGCAGGGCACCTACGAGACCTTCGGCGCCGTCGCCACGAAACGATTCAACGGCACCCTGGCCGGCACCCTCACGTTGACCGGCGGCGCGGGCGGCATGGGAGGCGCGCAGCCGCTCGCCGTCACGATGAATGACGGTGTCGTGCTCATTGTCGACGTTGACCCGGCACGGCTGCAGCGCCGGGTCGACCACGGCTATCTCGACGAGATGACCGACGACATCGATGATGCGGTCGCCCGGGTGCTGGCAGCCAAGTCGGAACGCCGTGCCCTCTCGGTGGGCCTGGTCGGTAATGCTGCGACCGTGTTTGCCGAGCTGCTGGCCCGCAGGGTGCCGATTGATATCGTCACCGACCAGACCAGCGCGCACGATCCGCTCTCCTATCTGCCCGAGGGTGTCAGCGTCGAACAGTGGCACGCCTATGCGGCTGAGAACCCGGAGGAGTTCACCTTGCGTGCCCGCGCAGCGATGGCCAAACAGGTGCAAGCCATGGTCGAATTTCAGGATGCTGGTGCCGAGGTCTTCGACTACGGCAACTCCATTCGCGCCGAGGCGAAGCTCGGCGGCTACGAGCGGGCATTCGAGTTTCCCGGGTTTGTGCCCGCCTATATTCGCCCGCTGTTCGCCGAGGGTAAGGGCCCGTTCCGCTGGGTGGCGCTCTCGGGCGACCCGGCCGACATTCTGGCTACCGACAAGGCCATTCTGGAACTGTTTCCGCACGACACACAGCTGCACCGGTGGATCACCAAGGCCGAAGAGAAGGTGCAGTTCGAAGGGCTGCCGGCCCGAATTTGCTGGCTCGGCTACCAGGAACGGCACCTGGCCGGGCTCAAGTTCAACGAAATGGTCGCCTCCGGCGAGCTCAGCGCGCCCATTGTGATCGGCCGCGACCACCTCGACTCCGGCTCTGTTGCCTCGCCCTACCGCGAGACCGAGGACATGAAAGACGGCTCCGACGCGATCGCCGACTGGCCGCTGCTGAACGCGCTGCTGAACACCGCCTCCGGCGCGACCTGGGTGTCGATTCACCACGGCGGTGGCGTCGGAATCGGCCGCAGCATCCACGCCGGTCAGGTCATCGTCGCCGACGGCACCGCACTGGCCGCCGAAAAGATCGAACGCGTGCTCACCAACGACCCGGGCACCGGGGTCATGCGGCACGTCGATGCTGGCTACGAGCGGGCCGAAGAGGTGGCCCGCGAGCGCGGGCTGCGCGTGCCCATGTGGGAAGAGTAGGAATGCTGCTCGGAGGCCTCGCCGAGATCGCGGATGTCGGCCGCGATTCCCGTCGCGGCGGCTACTCACGCCACCTCTGGCAGGGCGCCGACCTCGAGCTGCGCTCCTGGTTCGTCGAGCGCGCCGAACGTCTCGGACTCGAGGTCGAAACCGACCGCAATGGCAATCTGTGGGCGTGGTGGGGCAGCCCCGGAGCGGATGCCGTCGTCATCGGGAGTCACCTCGACTCCGTTCCCGGCGGCGGCGCCTACGACGGGCCGCTCGGCGTGGTCTCCTCGCTTGACGCCATCGCGCGGCTTCAGGCGAGCGGCTTTGTTCCGACCCGGCCGTGCGCTGTGCTCGTGTTCGCCGAAGAAGAAGGTTCACGCTTCGGTATAGCCTGCCTCGGCTCGAGGCTGCTGGCCGGTGCGATCGACGCCGATCGGGCGCGCGCGCTCACCGACCGTGACGGCGTGACGCTCGCCGACGCTGCCCGGCAGGTCGGCGTTGACCCGGCCCACCTCGGCGTCGACCGCGTTACACTCGCCCGCATCGGGCTGTTCATCGAACTGCACGTCGAGCAGGGGCGCGGCCTGATCGATCTCGGCCAGCCGGTGGCTGTGGCGTCGTCGATTCTGGCCCACGGTCGCTGGCGACTGACCGTTACCGGCCAGGGCAATCACGCCGGCGCGACCACCATGGATGAGCGCCGCGATCCAATGGTCGCGACGGCCCAGGCGATCGTCGCCGTGCAGGCCGCCGCGAGGCAACACACCGGTGCCCGCGCGACGATTGGCCGCATCGAGGCCATTCCGGGCGGCACTAACGTCATCGCGAGCCGGGTGCACGCCTGGCTCGATGCTCGCGCCGAGACCGACGCTGAAACCCGCGTGCTCGTGGCCGACATTCAAGCCCGCGCCCAGCAGGCAGCTGAACAAAACGGATGCTTCATCACCCTCACCGAGGAATCGTGGGCGGGCGCCGTTCAGTTCAACCCGGGGCTGCGAGCGAGGTTCGCCGCGGTGCTCGGGCAGGTGCCGCAGTTGCCCACTGGCGCCGGCCACGACGCCGGCGTGCTCGCCGCCCAGGTGCCGAGCGCGATGCTGTTCGTGCGAAACCCGACCGGCATCTCGCACGCGCCCGAAGAATTCGCCGAGGTCGCGGACTGCGTAGCCGGCATTGACGCCCTGGAACTCGTTCTGAGGGACTTGCTGTGAGCAGCTTCTGGTGTGAGACCCTGCTGATCGACGGGGTCGCTCTCGTTGATGTTCGGCTGGAGGTCGATACGGCTGGTCGCATCGCACGGGTTCGGTCCGGCGTCGCGGCGGAGGCTACGGACATCCGCTTGGGAATGGTTGTGCCCGGCTTGGGCAATGCGCACTCCCACGTCTTCCACCGGGCGTTGCGCGGTCAGACGCACGGGGAGGGCGGTGATTTCTGGAGCTGGCGCGAGCGGATGTACCGGGTCGCCGCGCAGCTCGACCCGTCGAAGTACCAGGACCTGGCGACGGCGGTGTTCGCCGAGATGCTCGTGAGCGGCTATACCGCCGTCGGCGAGTTTCACTATGTGCATCACCGGTCGGATGGCGCTCCGTATGAGACCGAGCACGCCATGGAATTGGCGCTCGCTTCGGCGGCGCGATCCGTCGGCATCCGTTTGGTGCTGCTCGACACTGTGTATTTGCAGGGCGGTATTGGCCTCGACCTGGCAGCGGAGCAGCGGGCGTTTGGCGACGGCAGCGCTGCCGCCTGGCTGACCCGGTGGCGGTCGCTGCGATCTGCTCTCGATGGCGACGGTCTCGTGACGCTCGGGGCCGCCCTGCACTCGGTGCGCGCCGTGACGCCCGACGCGATCCGCGAGGTGCTCGACGGGCTGCCGCCGGAGATTCCCCTGCACATTCACCTGTCGGAGCAGCCGCAGGAGAACGCGGATTGCCTCGCCGCATATGGCGTGACGCCGACGGGCCTGCTCTATTCGCTGGGCGCTCTTGAACCACGACTGAGCGTGGTTCACGCGACGCACCTGAGCGATGACGACCGTACCCTGCTCGGCGACGCGGGAGTGACCGTCGTGATGTGCCCCACTACCGAGGCGGATCTCGGCGACGGCATCGGGCCGGCGTTGGCTTTGGCCACTGTGGGTTCGCCGATCGCGCTCGGTTCCGATCAGAACGCGGTCATCGACCCATTTCTCGAGATGCGGGGCCTGGAAATGGGTGAACGGCTCGCCTCACAAAAACGCGGACGTTTTGCCCCCGCCGAGTTGCTCCACGCAGCATCGACCGCGGGCTATGCCGCACTGGGGCTCGGACGTCACCGGCTGCAGGTGGGCGATCCGTGCGATCTCGTCGAGGTGAGTACGGTCGGCGTGCGCACGATCGGCTCGGCGCCGGCTCAGCTTCCGCTCACGGCGACAGCTGCGGATGTGCTGCGCGTCATTGTCGGGGGGCGATTAGCGGCCACAGACGGCCAGCTCGTTAGCGGTGAGCGTGCGGCCGCGCTCATGGCCGACGCCCTCGCTAGGCTCGGCAAATGACGGAACTGATCACGGGCATCGCGGAACTCACCACGAACGATGATTCCGGCGAACGGGCGCACAATATGGCGCTCGTGATCGGCGACGGCCGGATCCTCTGGATCGGTACCGCCGCCCAGGCGCCCGCCGCAGATCATCAAACGGATGTCGGCGGCCGCGCCGTTCTGCCCGGCTGGGTCGACGCCCACACCCATCTCGTATTCGGCGGCGACCGATCCGCCGAGTTCGAAGCCCGGATGGCCGGTCAGGCTTATGCTGCCGGCGGCATCCAGACCACCGTCAGAGCGACGCGTGCTGCGACCGAGGAGCAGCTCGTAGCCACCGCGCGGCGGCTGCGCAACGAAGCCGAAGCGCAGGGCACCACATTTCTCGAGACGAAGACCGGCTATGGACTCGATGTAGCGAGCGAGGAGCGTTCGGCGCGGGCCGCCGCTCAGGTAGCCGATGTGGTGACCTTTCTCGGGGCCCACCTCGTGCCAGTCGGCGTTGATCGTCGCGACTACCTCGATCTCGTGACCGGGCCGATGCTGGCTGCCGTGCGTCCCTATGTACAGTTCATCGACGCGTTTTGCGAGCAGGGCGCATTCGACGTCGAGGAGACCCGCGAGGTACTGATCGCCGGCCGCGCTGCCGGTTTGGGCTTGCGCGTGCATGGCAATCAGCTCGGCTTCAGCGGTGGTGTGCGCCTTGCCGCCGACCTCGGCGCTCACAGCGTCGACCACTGCAACTATCTGGATCCGGCCGACATCGACGCTTTGGCTGCCTCAAACACGGTCGCTACTCTGTTGCCGGCCTGCGATCTGTCGACCCGACAACCGTTTCCCCCGGCCCGACGGCTGCTCGACGCCGGTGTGACCATCGCCCTGGCGACGAACTGCAATCCGGGCACCTCGTACACGACGTCGATGCCATTTTGCGTCGCGACCGCCGTGCTGCAAATGGGTCTGACCGTCGGCGAAGCCGTCTGGGCGGCGACCCGTGGGGCAGCCCGGTCGCTGGGCCGCGACGAGGGAGCGGATGCCATCGGCTCCCTGTTTGTAGGCGGCCGCGCCGACTTGCAGGTTCTGAATGCACCGTCGATTTCGCACCTGGCCTACCGGCCGGGGGTTCCCCTGACCGCTGGAGTGTGGCGAGAGGGCGCGCGCATTGAATCCTGACGGCATCGCCGTCCTGGAGTCGTACCAGCTCATCGCCAGCTAATTCAGCTGCGCAAACTACGCTGGGGGGATGACCTCTGGCCCGATCACACCTCCCCTGGCAAACAAGAAGCCGCAGCGCCGCGAGCACCACGGCGACGTCTATATCGACGATTACGAGTGGCTGCGCGACAAGGACAGCCCCGCGGTCATCGCGCACCTCGAAGCTGAGAACAGCTATACGACGGCCCGCACCCAGAACCAGGAACCGCTCCGTCAGCGGATTTTCGACGAGATCAAATCCCGCACCCAGGAGACCGACCTGAGTGTTCCGGTGCGCCGTGGAAACTACTGGTACTACACCCGCACGGTCGAGGGCCGGGAGTACGGCATCCACTGTCGCGCGCCGATCAGCAGCCAGGACGACTGGGCTGCGCCCCTCATCAGCGGGGACCAGATCGGCCTGGCCGGCGAGCAGATCCTGCTCGATGACAACGTCGAAGCCGAAGGCCACGAATTCTTCTCGCTCGGCAGCTTCGACCTCAGCGACGACGGCACCCAACTGCTCTACGCCGTCGATATAGAGGGCGACGAACGCTATACGATCCGGGTACGCACCATCGCGACCGGCGAGAACCTGCCAGACATTATCCCGAACACGAGCGCCGGCGCCCTGTTCGACCCGAGTGGGCGCTACCTCTTCTACACCACCGTCGACGACGCCTGGCGCCCCGACACCGTCTGGCGGCACGAAATCGGCGCCGCACGAGACACCGACACCAGCATCTTTCACGAACCCGATGAACGGTTCTGGGTCGGCGTCGGCATCACTCGCAGCCGCAAATTCCTCATGATCGAGGCCGGCTCGAGCGTCACCACCGAATCCTGGCTGCTCGATGCGAGCGATCCCACCGGTGACTTCACCGTGGTCTGGCCCCGGCACGACAACACCGAATACGATGTTGAGCACGCCATCATCGACGGTGAAGACCGTCTGCTGATCGTGCACAACGGCGGCGGCGCGGTCAATTTCGAGCTGGTCAGCGTCGCAGCCCAAGATCCACAGGGCGAGAAGCGGATGCTGCTGCCGCACGACCCGCAGATCCGCCTCGAAAGCGTCGACGCCTTCTCTGACTTTCTCGTCGTGGAGTACCGCAGGGACGGCCTCACCCGCCTCGCCATCGACCGGCACGACGCGAGCGGACTGACCGAGCTCGACTTCGACGAGCCGTTGTTCGCCGTCGGCTCGGCCGGCAACCCGGAGTGGACGCAGCCGACCATTCGATTCGGCTTCACCAGCTTCGTCACCCCGTCAACGGTGTACGATCTCGTCGTGGCTACCGGCGAGCGCCGCCTGCTTAAGCAGCAGCCGGTGCTCGGCGGCTATGACCCCACGCTGTACGAACAGCGCCGAGAGTGGGCGACCGCCGAAGACGGCACCCGTGTTCCGATTTCACTGGTCTACCGCCGCGACCTCGTCACGCCAGGAACCCCGGCGCCGACGTTGCTCTACGGCTATGGATCGTACGAGCACAGCATCGATCCCGGATTCGGAATCGCCCGGCTCAGCCTGCTCGACCGCGGCATGATCTTCGCCATCGCGCACGTGCGCGGCGGCGGCGAACTCGGCCGAACCTGGTACGAAACCGGTAAAACCCTGACCAAGCGCAACACGTTCACCGACTTCGTGAGTTGCGCCCGGCACGTCATCGACGCGGGCTTCACGACCCCCGACCAACTGGTCGCCGAGGGCGGCAGCGCCGGTGGACTGCTCATGGGTGCCGTCGCGAACCTCGCACCCGAACTGTTCGCCGGCATTCTCGCCGAGGTTCCATTCGTCGACGCCCTCACCTCAATTCTTGACCCGTCACTACCGCTAACCGTGATCGAATGGGACGAGTGGGGCGATCCCCTGCACGATGCAGAGGTGTACGCCTATATGAAGTCGTACTCCCCGGTCGAGAACGTGCGCGCCGTCACCTACCCGGCGATTCTTGCCGTGACCAGCCTGAACGATACCCGCGTTCTCTACGTCGAACCGGCCAAATGGGTGGCCAAGCTGCGGGAAGTCGGAGCGGATGCCCTGCTCAAGACCGAAATGTCAGCCGGCCACGGCGGAGTCTCCGGTCGCTACAGCGCGTGGCACGAGCGCGCCTTCAACTACGCCTGGGTGCTCGGCGCCGCCGGCCTGAATCCGTCAGAGAGCGACAACTAGGGGAATGCCGAACGGCCCAGACCTGACCCCCGCGTGGAAGCGGCTGGTGCAGGCGCCAGAGCAGCCGGCATCCGCTCTGCCGCGGATCGGTAATTTCGGGCAACCGCGGCCACCGGCCACCGGCCCGAAAGTGCCGATGGGGCTGCAGTTTGAGCTGCGCGAGCAGACTCCGCGCACGAATGACCGCTGGCGTGGGCCGACCGCCAAACCGGTGAAAGCGCTCGAGTCCGCCCACGGCGAGTTTCGGCTCGGTGTGCGGCCGGTCATTCACAATGCGAACGGCAACTGGGTGCGCAGCAACGTCACCTGGAGTCACCTCACCTTTCAGCTGAACCGGTTCAACCTCGACCCCGAACACCACCGCTGGATCTCGCAGTTCGCCGCACTCTACAAGGCCGTGCGCGAGGTGTACACGAACCAGGAAACCGACTGGATCTACCTCGACAACTTCACCAGCCCACTGCTCTGGCCGCTACTGCGGGAGGCCGAACAGCTCGGCATCGGCTTCGTCGGCACCAGGAAGGACGTCGTCGTTCGGATCGGTTCGCTCGCCGAGATCAGCCTCGACGCCTCCCGAACGGATGCCGCCGGCCCGGTGACCCTGCAAGCCCGCCTGCACATCGACGGGGAGAACCACCCGCTCGGCGCCGCCGGAATCATCGCCGGCCACGGCATCTACAGTGTGAGGTTCGGCCTGCCGACCGTGTTCACGCTCGCACCGACCGCTGGCCCGCTCAGCAGCGAGCAGCGGCACCTGGTCGGGCAGGTCGATGCGGCCAGCATTCCAGCGGCCGACACGACCGAGTTTCTCGGCACCATCTACCCCACGCTGCAGCGCACGGTCGCCGTGACCAGCACGGATGCCTCGGTGCATTTTCCCGAGGTGCTGCCCGACAACTTCGAGCGCACCGAAACGCCGCACCTCGTGATCACGACGGTGGAGACCGACCAGCGCGACTGGTTCGACCTTGGCGTGATCGTCACCGTCGGCGCGATCACCGTGCCATTCGGCCCGCTGTTCAAGGCGCTTGCGAAGGGGCAGACCCGACTGAAACTGGTCGACAACAGCTATCTCTCCCTGCAGAGCCCCGAGTTCGAGCAGCTGCACGAGCTCATCAACGAAGCCCGCGCACTGCAGGAGTGGGAGACCGGCCTGCGCATCAGCCGCTACCAGGCCAGTTTATGGAGCGACTTCGAGGACCTCGCCGACGAGACAGTGCCGGCCGTCTCGTGGCGGGCGGCCGCTGCCGGGCTTAAAAATCTGGCCGGCATTGATCCGACTCCGCTTCCGGACGGCGTACGCGCCACCCTGCGCCCCTACCAGGAAGAGGGGTTCGCCTGGCTCGCATTTCTTTGGAAACACCAGCTGGGCGGGGTACTCGCCGACGACATGGGGCTCGGCAAAACACTGCAGACCCTGGCGCTGCTGGTGCACGCGAGTGCCGCAAAACCCGGGCCTTTCCTGGTCGTCGCGCCGACATCCGTTGTGGCGAACTGGCGCAACGAGGCGACTCGATTCACGCCAGGGCTGCGTGTGCGCACCCTCACGGCGACGGAGGTAAAAAGCGGCACGCTGATAGCGGATGCTGCCACCGACGTTGACGTGCTCATCACTTCGTACGCGTTGTTCCGTCTCGATTTCGAGGCGTACCAGGCGGTAGCCTGGGCCGGCCTCATTCTCGATGAGGCCCAATTCGTGAAGAACCGCACGAGCCGCGCCTATGCCTGCGCGAAGGAGCTGAATACGCCGTTCAAACTGGCCATCACGGGCACTCCGCTGGAGAACAATCTGATGGACCTGTGGTCGCTGTTCAGCATCGTCGCACCTGGCCTGTTTGCATCATCCCGCAAATTCCTCGAGGACTACGTGCGGCCGGTGACCCGGGGTGAGAACCCCGAGCGGCTCGCAAAGCTGCGACGACGCATCCGCCCGCTGATTTTGCGCCGGACCAAGGACGTCGTGGCCCGTGACCTGCCGCCCAAGCAGGAACAGGAGCTGCAGATCGCGCTGAACCCGGCGCACCAGAAGCTCTACGACACGTTTCTGCAGCGGGAACGGCAGAAGCTCTACGGTTTGATCGAGGAGCTCGACAAGAACCGGTTTATCATTTTTCGCTCGCTCACCCTGCTGCGGCTGCTGAGCCTCGACGCCTCGCTCGTCGACAAGAAGTATGCGGGCGTGCGGTCGAGCAAGCTCGACGCCCTGTTCGAACAGCTCGACGACGTCATCGCCGAGGGACACAAGGCACTCATCTTCAGCCAGTTCACGTCATTTTTGAAGCTCGCCGCCGCCCGACTCGACGCGCAGGGTGTTCCATATTGCTACCTCGACGGGTCGACACTGCGGCGCAGCGAAGTAATCGACCGGTTCAAAAACGGCGCGGCACCCGTATTCCTGATCAGCCTCAAGGCCGGCGGCTTCGGCCTCAACCTGACCGAAGCCGACTATGTTTTTCTGCTCGACCCGTGGTGGAACCCGCAAACCGAGGCGCAGGCCATCGACCGCACCCACCGCATCGGCCAGACCCGCAACGTCATGGTGTACCGGCTCGTCGCGACCGGCACCATCGAGGAGAAGGTCGTTGCGCTCCAGAAGCAAAAATCGCAACTGTTCAACGCTGTGCTCGACGACGACGCCATGTTCAGCACCGCGCTCACCGCCGACGACATTCGCGGCCTGCTGGAGCCGTGATCAGACCGCGCTCGACGCCGCCCACAGATTGATTCCGTTGTCGACGGCGTGCTCGTCGATGGCGGTCAGCTCCTCGGCGGTGAAGTCGAGGTTCTGCAGCGCCCCCACATTCGCCTCGAGCTGCGCCACCGACGACGCTCCAATCAGAGCGCTCGTCACCTCGGAATTGCGCAGCACCCAGGCCAGTGCCAGCTGCGCCAGTGACTGGCCACGACCGGAGGCGATCTCGGTCAAGGCGCGAATATGGGTCAGCGCCTCGGCGCTCACCATGGACTTTTTCGCCGAGCCCTCCCGCGCCACGCGCGAGTCCGCGGGGATACCGCCGAGGTAGCGGTCGGTGAGCAGCCCCTGGGCCAGCGGCGAGAACGCAATGCAGCCAGCGCCGATGTCATCGAGCGTGTTGAGCAGATCGTCCTCGACCCACCGGTTGAACATCGAGTAGGAAGGCTGGTGGATCAGCAGCGGAGTGCCGAGGTCGGCCAGGATCGCGGCCGCTTCTCGGGTGCGTTCGGGCGAGTACGACGAGATTCCGGCGTAAAGGGCGCGGCCGCTCGTGACAGCGGTGTGCAGCGCCCCCATCGTCTCTTCGAGCGGGGTGTCGGGGTCGGCGCGGTGGGAGTAGAAGATGTCGACATAGTCAACGCCCATGCGCGAGAGCGACTGGTCGAGGCTCGACAACAGGTATTTGCGGCTTCCAAAGTTGCCATATGGGCCAGGCCACATGTCGTAACCGGCCTTGGTCGAGAGCACGACCTCATCGCGGTGGGCAGCGAAGTCCTCGCGAAACAGCTGGCCGAAGTTCGTTTCGGCCGAACCATAGGGCGGGCCGTAGTTGTTGGCCAGGTCGAAGTGGGTGATGCCGAGGTCGAAGGCCCGGCGGAGAATAGCTCGCTGCGTTGCGAGCGGCTTGTCATCGCCGAAGTTTTGCCACAGACCGAGCGAAATGGCGGGCAGTTTGAGGCCACTGCGCCCGGCGCGACGGTAGGGCATCGACTCGTAACGGGAATCATTCGGAAGATAAGTCATCTGATCATGATCCCACTTTTATTTTCCGCATCGACGTGGTCGCGGAGATAACCGGCAAAGCCAGCCGGGGCACGTCCAATTCGCCGCCCGGACGTCAGCACCGGAATCAGCGCGGTGCGCGCCTCGCTGACACCGAGTTGGCGCAGCGCGGCCACCAGGAGCACGTCTTCATCGCGGTCCACTGGCGCAAATTCCCCAGCAGCTAGATAGCGGTCGGCCCGCACCCCAAGGTTGGCGCCGTGAACGTGCGGATGCCCCTCACCAATCGTGTGCAGCGCTTCCCAGCGCAGCAGCTCGTGGGCGGCCAGATCGTCGTCGGGCTGCACCGTTCCGAGTACGAGCTCGGCACCATTGCGGGCCAGGGCGAGCTGGGTGACGAGCCAGTGCGGCGGCACGGCCGAGTCAGCATCGGTCGTGGCGATCCAAATCTGCGACGCGGATGCCGCATCGTCGTTTCGCGTACGCACATGCCCCAGCGCTTGCCGAATGCCCTCGCGGCGAGCCACACCAACGGCACCGGCGTCAATCTCCCGGCGCCGGAAGGCACTCCAGTTCGCGGCGACCCGTGACGACAGGTCGGTGCAGTGATCGAGCACCAGAAGCACGCACACTCGCGGTCGTTCCGGCTCTGGAACGGCGCACAGGGCGTCGATCGCCGCAGTAAGCGCATTTAAACAGCGCGGCAACAGCACCTCTTCATCGCGTACGGGCACGACGATCACCACATCTTTGATCCGCGCAGCTTCGATGCGCGACGGACCGGTCACGGCACCAACCCGTCGCGCTGAGCCACCGACAGGGCTGGCCGCTGCTCGTAGACTTCGAGTACGAAATCGCGTTCCAGGTGACGCACGGTGCGCTGCAGCCCAACGACGTGGGTGAGCTGCGCGTGCACCGCGTCACCGGTGAGCGGATAATCCGCCACCGGATGCCGCCAGTGGCAGGCCACGAGTGCACCCCCCGGAGCGAGACTGGCTCTGCATTGTTCGAGCACGCGGCGCAGGTCAGCGGCCGAGCAGTAATATCCCACCTCCGACAGCACGATCAGCTCAAACTCTCCCTCCGGCCAATCCGCCGGCAGCGTTCGGCGTTCAAAACTCACTCCGGGCCAGCCCACCAGTCGTTGCCTGGCAATGCCGAGAGGCTGCTCCACCAGGTCGATTCCCAGCACGGTGTCACAACGGTCGGCCAGCTCGGCGGTCAGCACGCCGGTCGAGCATCCCAATTCGAGCGCTGCACCAAAGCGCTGCCGCGGCAGTGCCGCGAGGAGGGCCGACCGCTTGCGTTTCTCATACCACCGCGTCTCGAAACCCCACGGATCGGGACCGGACGAGTAGACGGTGTCGAAATACCCGGCTGCGAGGCTCTGCTGCGGGTCAGCGTGGGCATCCGCTGGCGGTTCCGGCCGAACACGCACCTCAATTAGCGTTTCGTAGTCTCGCGCGAAGTGCGCCCGAAAGCTGGCCGGAACGATGGCTTCATCGCCGGGGGATTCCGACAATGGGCGCACCTGGCTGCGATGCAGCGCGAGGGCTTGAGCCTTGGCCGCACGTTCGACCGGCTTCAGGTCGAAAACCCGCACGGTTTCGGCAGACCACACCGCGTCATCGGGGGTCGACCAGTGCCAGGCCCAAATCGGGTATTCGAACAGCCTTGCCCGATGGGTACGTACCGCCCGCTCCGCTGCCGAACTCGCCGCAGCATGATCCGGATGCCCGTCGGCTCGCCACGGCGCTACCACCCAGGTCGAGTCGCCCGCATCGCCGATCGCCTCAGCGATCGCTCCCTCGGCGATATCCACATTCTCCGTCAGTTTGCCGTCTGGCAGCTCCAACAGGTGAACGAGCGCGTTGGGGGCGAGGTGGGCGAGGGCATCCGTCACCTCAATGCGGCGAAGCTGTGCGAGGCGCGCCGGGTCGTGGGTCGGTGAGTTGGGGTGCGACGCCTCACCGTTGCTCAGCACAATGACAATGATCGGCAGCCCGAGCCCGGCCACGTGAGCGATGAGTCCGCCGACCCCGAGGCTCTCGTCGTCGGGATGCGCCGACACAACAATCAGGCGTTCCAGCGCGTCGAGGCCGAGCGAGTTGAACCGAACAGGCAAGTGGGCTGCCTGCCAGGCCTTTTCGGGCGTTCCGCCGTCGGAATGATTGAACGTCACCATGGTGCACTCCCCCTCGTTACGAGCATCCGGCCCAAGACGGCATCGTCCCGTTCGGCATGGTGCTGGCGCACATACAGTTGCAGGTCGGCCACCCGCTGGGCGTGCCGGGCATCGAGAGCGAGTGGCGCCGGCCCGAGCGCGTGCCCGATCTGAAATATGACGTCCTCAACCGTTCGGGCGACGATTCCCCGCACGCGCGCGGCGAGCAGGGAGCCGGCAGCATCGTCGGCCTCCCCGGCATCGATGGCGGAGGCGGCCGCCGCGAGCGCAGTCTGCGCCCCGGTCACTGCCAGATCGACAGCGCCGAGGAGGGCGAGGGCGATCTGGTCGGGGGCGCGGCCCTGAGTGGAGTCGTACAGCGTGCGGGCCAAACCGACTGCCCCACCCCACCACACGGCCGCCACCCCGACACCACCCCAGGAGAACCCTGGCCGGCGCAGGTACCAGCCGTCGTCGCCGACAGCATCGGCGGTGACCGCGGTGAAATCGACCGGACCGCTCAGCACCTGCGACAGTCCACGGGCCACCCAGATGTCCTCATGCACCGTGATGCCGGGTTGGCCCAGGTCGACGGCGAACAGCTGGCGGCCGGGGTCACCGTGTGGGCGAGCAACGTGCGCTGTTACGAGCGCGTGGCTGAGCAACCCGGCGAGGGAACACCACGGCTTGATGCCGTCGAGCCGCCATCCGCCATCCACTCTTGTGGCCGTGAGTGGCATCTCTGGCCCCTCCGCCGCGAAGACGCCCCACGTTTGGTCCGGTCTTGGCGCATGGCCCGCTTGGTGCAGAATCGCCAGAGCATCGAGGTGGGCCTCGGCCACCCGAGCCGCAGTGAGGTCGGCGGCACCAAGTGTCGACAGGGTGTCGAAGAGCTGCATCGTGTGTCCTTCCCCCGGTCGGGGAACACGTACCAGAGTCTTCGCCAGCGCCAGCGCCCGCCGCGCGTCACCGTTGACCGCGGCGGCAGCGGCAGCGAGATCACCACGCACACTGAAAAGTTCAGCCGACCGCAGGACAGCTTCACGCTTCATGGCAACCCCCTCCACTCAGGAAGACTTGTCGGGTCGAACGTGCGTCAGGAGGTTCGGTGCGCGGATTTCCCTGCGGAGCGCTTGCGCGGCTTACGATTCTCCGCGCTGACCATCCAGGAATACTGCTCGAGCTTTTCGATGAAAGCGTGAAGAAGATCCGCGCTGGTGGGGTCTTCCTCGTCGACCTCATCGTGGACCTTGCGCATGTTGTCGACCGTGGCGTCGAGCCGTTCGGTAATGAGGGTGACCGTCTCGGTCGTGTCGACTTCGCCGTCGGGAAACTTCGGCAGGTGGGTGGCTTTGGTGACCGTCTCGCTGCGGCCATCGGGCATCGCGTCGAGTGCGCGCATGCGCTCGGCAACTTGGTCGGAGAATTCACGGGCATCGAGGATGATCTCGTCGAGTTGCAGGTGCAGGTCGCGAAAGTTCTTTCCGACGACGCTCCAGTGCGCCTGCTTGCCCTGCACGTGCAACTCGATCAGGTCGACCAGAACGGACTGCAGGTTGTCGCTGAGTGTTTCGGAGGCTTGCATGGTGTCCTTCCAATCGGGGAATTTGCCTCCAGACCATATCATGGCCGCGTAATCTGGGCCACAATGCAATTACCCGACCGAGGGCCGCAGACCCGACGTGCGGCCCCCGGCACCCAGGCTTCTCGCGGGCGCAGCCCAAGGCACGCTCTGACCTCGCCCTTCTCAGGCGTCCTTGGGAGCACGTGGCGGGTGCGGCTTGCTGTACTTCTTGTGTGCGGTCTGCGGGGCGGTGCCGAGGATGCGTGCGATATCGGCCCAGGAACAGCCGCCGTCGCGCATGGCGTTGACCGCCGCGGTGACCCGCAGGTTCACTTCAACGCGATCACGCACCGCGCGTTCCAACTCGCGCTCCAGAGCCCGGTAGGGCCGGGCGATGTGCGGGGCTGATTCATCTGCCGGCGGTCGCACTGGTTCAGCGCTACCCGCATCGGTCTGGTCGTGACTGTCGGGGGCAACACTGGTCATCGGCAACCTTTCCACTGATGAAATGTAGGCCCAGCGTGCTGGTGCGTCAACCACCTGACGCAGACATTTTGACGTCTGCGCAGTCGGCGTTGTAGGCGTCTCCTCGAACGTGCGTGCGCTATGGCAGAATCGATGGCATGGCAATCGAGGGACGTCCCGGTGCGGTCGTCTCCGTCAGCCGCGATGACGCGCACCGGTTCAGCAAGCCGGTGGTCGCAAGCATCCGTTTGCTGGCTGGAATCGGTGTCGACGGTGATTCTCACGCGGGTGCCACGGTGCAGCACCGCTACGCAAAAAAACGTAATCCCACTGCGCCCAACCTTTGCCAGGTTCACTTCATGGCCGCAGAGTTGTTCGACGACCTCGTACCGACCGGGTATACGGTCGCACCGGGCGAGCTCGGTGAAAACGTGACGACCATCGGCATCGATCTGATGACCCTGCCGCTCGGAACCCGCCTGCACCTCGGCAGCGAGGCCGTGGTCTCGATCACCGGAATGCGCAGCCCGTGCTCGCTCATCAACGGCTACCAGAAAGGCCTGATGAAGCAGCTCATTAGAACGGATGCCGCCGGCGCAGTTCAGCGCCGCGGCGGAATCATGGGCGTCGTGGTGACCGGCGGCATCGTGGAACAAGGCGACCGGATCCGGGTGGAGCTGCCCGTCGGTGAGCATCTCCCGCTCGGGGTCGTCTAGGTCTGGATTCACGCCCAGGCCTGACCATGGGCCCAATCTCTGGGCCCATGCCCGAAAGCAAAGCGCTACTGGGGGTCAGCGGAGGTGTGGAACCACGGCGGGTAGACCGCAACCTTGGGCTTATACGAGCTCGCCTTCAGGATGCCGCGCACAGTTTCGCGCACATTGTCATTGCAGACGCCGATCAGCGTGATCAGGTCCATCGGCACGGCGTCGGGCACGAGCAGCTCGGCTTCGAGAATCATCGCGCCGTCTGCTTCGGCGCGAAGGGTCTGCAGCATACGCTCAGCGGTGGCCGGCGTGGCGCCGAACCTGGTCAACGCTCCGGCGGCGTCACCGTTGGTGACGGCGACCACGCCGGGAACGAACGGGACCGGTTCTTCGGCGAGGTCAGCATTCTGCGCGGTTTCAGCCTGGGCCTCTGTCGAAACAATTTCAGCTGCGGCACGCGCCGCAATCCCCTCGTTGATCTTCTTGACCGTAGTAACGAGCATGACGAAGTCAAAGGCCTCGGAGCCGTGGGCATCGAGCGCCAGGCGCGGGTCAACGGCTTCGGCGCGCACGCTCTCCCAGACGGTCGCGTTCGGCGACAGAAAGAAGGGTACGTACTCAGCAACACTGCGGCCGTCGCCGGAGACGTGGGCAACCCGGCGCAGGTCGCGAGTGGCCGGTGCGGAGATGTCGACGGCGGGCCGCTCGGTGAGCGCGTCGTTGGCGAGCAGGCGTCCGTCCTGCAAAATGGCGCTGAGGTTGCTGATGTGGGTGAGGTGGTACACGCGCTGCTCGTCGACGTTGTCGGTCGAGAGCGTCTCAGCTCGCACCGGGCGAGGTGCGCCGGCGACGCGAACCGGGCGAGCTGTGCGCGCCACGGGCATGGCCGCGGTCGGCAGTGGGTCGCGCAGCGAGGACAGTTTCGGCGCCCGGGTCTTCTTCACCGGCGTGAGGGGCTCAGTAAGGACTTTGGGAAAGCACAGAGCGCACAATTGGCCCTCGAGTCCGTGGATGCATTCGTCGTCCAAGAGGGAAAAACCTTTCGTTACGCGGCTCGCGCCACTCGGAAAAGCCGAACGCGCATACCGCCTTTCAACGTTACGTTCATTTGGGTGGCCGCGCTGACCGTTCTTTAGTTTTTCAGCAACTCGACCCAAACAATGAGTCCGTCGTCAGTGGATTCGATGCGCAGATGATCGAGCCCGGGCACGATCAGGTCGGCCTCGAGTTCGGTCGCCGGATAGGTTCCGGCGACTCCGATCGTGGTGCAGCCAGCGGCGCGGCCGGCCTGCAACCCGGCGGGCGCATCCTCGATCACCAGACACCGGCGCGGGTCGACGCCGAGCCGAGCGGCTCCCTCCAGAAACGGTTCAGGGAACGGCTTGCCTCGCGGGGTGTCATCGATGGTCACGATCACGCTCGGTGCTACCAAAGCGGATGCCGCCAGCCGGGCGACCGCCAGTGGCCGCGCGCAGGACGTGACGATGGCCCGTCGACTCTCCGGCAGGCTGTTCAGGAGCGCTGCGGCACCGGGCAGCACGGTGATGTCATCGGTGTCGGCGGTTTCGAGGGCGAGAATTCGGTCGATCGCCTCGTCGACGCGGGCGGCTGGCACTAGTTCTGCGATGATGTCGCGCGCCGGGCGACCGTGGGCGGTTTCGTCCTTGGCCACGCCCCATTCGCTTGCCCAAGCGGCCCACGAGCGGTTGACCGCCGGCGTGGAATCGATGAGGGTGCCGTCCATGTCGAACAATACGGCGTCGAAGGTGCGCCCCTGCAAAACGTTCGCGGTAGTAAAACTGGGGTCGGGCATGCGTTGTCCTTTCGTCGCGCCGGCTGGGTGCCGGTGTTTCAACGGTAGGCCACCCACCATCGCCCATGCCATTCGGTGCCGTGCGGGCAGGTATCGTGGACAGCAACAACCGAGCTGGGAGACCTTGACGTGTGGACGACCGTTCTGGTGATTGCGGCCGTGCTGGTGGGCTCGAGCATGCAGCGCATCACTGGCATGGGGTTCGCCCTGGTAGCGGCGCCCTTTCTGGTGTTACTGCTCGGACCGGTTGACGGCGTCATCGTGGTCAACGTGTGTGGGGCCCTCACGGCGAGCATCATCTTGATGCGAGTATTTCGACAGGTGGACTGGCGGCGCTACGGTGTTTTGGCGGTCTGCGCCGTCGTAGGCATCGTGCCCGGCTCTTACGTTTTGCAGTTCGTTTCGGTAGCCTGGCTCGAAATTTCGATCGGCGTACTCGTGGCGGCCGGTCTGACCATATCGGTGAATCTCGGCCGGGTCGTTGTGCGCGACCGTCTGGGTTTTCGCGTGATGGCCGGCATGACCAGCGGGTTCATGAACACGACGGCCGGCGTCGGCGGCCCAGCGGTGAGTATTTATGCGATTGCCACGGGGTGGCCGCAGCGGTCCTTTGCCGCGACCATGCAGCCGTACTTTCTCACGATCGGGCTGGCGTCCCTGGCCTCAAAATTCGCCCTGGGATCGGCCGACCTGCCCCAGTTGCCGGTGCTGGTCTGGGTGCTCATCGGGTGCGCCTGCATCGTGGGGCTCATCGTCGGTGACCGGCTGGCCACTGTGATCGAGCCGCACGTGGCCCGACGCCTGCTCGTAATCGTTGCCTATCTCGGGTCGTTCGCGACCATCGTGCGCGGAGTAGTCGAGCTGCTCGTCTAAGGCGGCCGGAGATTTGCCCATGACCTCAGATGGTGAAGTCGGCGCCCTCGACGGCAGCCGGGTTGGCAACGTGATGCGCGGCATCCGTCTGCATCCTGTGCTCGTCGGAATAGGTAGCCGTTACCAGGATGGGCATGTGATCTGAGGTGCCCTGCGGGAGGGTCTCGACATTGGAAATTTTTAGGCCCATCGAGGTCGCCAGATCGAAGTGTCCGCGAAAGAACTTATAACGGGTGTACGTGCGCGTATCGCTGAGCGTGAGATCGTAGCCGGCCTGATTCACCTTATTGCCGAGCTTGCCCTGAAAGATTGGATAGTTGTAATCGCCAACCATGAGGGTCGGCAGGCCGGGGCCCAGAACGCTCAACTCTTCGTGGGCGGTGCGAATCTGGTTGCGGCGCAGGGAATTGAGCGCGGTCAGCGGCGCGGCGTGAAAGGATGCGACGACGAGCTCCCGCTGCGCGACATTGTCGATCAGGCGGGTGGCGATCAGTCTCTCGTGTGCGGGCGCGGCGAGGTGATCGTGCAACGACTTCTTCAACGCAAAAGCCTGCGTCCTGACCGCCGTGAAACGGTCCTTGTTGTAGTAGATGGCGAGGCCTAGCCGGTTACGCTGGGTGGAGTCCGCCAGGTGCAGGTGGCCGACCTCGGCCGGCAAATCGATGGTGTTGCATTCCTGCAGGCAGAGAATGTTGGGACTGTAACGTTCGGCCAGGGCGACGAGTTCGCCGCTGGCACGGTTCTTTCGGAGGTTGTAACTAATGACCCTCATGGCACCCGTCTCAGACTTGATGGCTATGCCTCCAGCCTACGACTCTGAACGGGGTCGACATTAAACATCCGGGGTCAGTTGACACATGCGCAGGTGGCATCCAGCCTGCCGACTTCCCTGATCGGGGGTTAGCCGGCTCCAACGATGAACATGGTCGCGATGAAGACCAGGCCGGCCGCGAGAAAGGTGATCGTCGTGTAACCGAGAATGTCACGCATTTTCAGCCCGGCGATCGCCAACAACGGCAGCGCCCAGAACGGCTGGATCATGTTGGTCCATTGGTCTCCGTAGGAGACGGCCATGATGGCAACCGAAGGGTCGACGCCGAGGCGCTCGGCCGCGTCGAGCATGATCGGGCCCTGTACCGCGAACTGGCCGCCGCCGGAGGGCACGAAGAAATTCACCAGTCCGGCCGCGAGCAGCGCCATAACGCCGAAGGTCGCCGGGGTCGACACGTTCACGAAGAAGTCGGAGAAGACGCCGATCAGACCCGAGCCGACCATCATGCCGAGAATTCCCGCGTAGAGCGGAAACTGCAGCAGAATGTCGCCGACGTTCGACGCCGCGTCTTTGGTGAGCCGGATGAGTTCGAACGGGTTGCGAACGAGCAAAAAAATGAGCCCGAGAAACGACCAGTTGACGATGTCCAGGCTGAGCGTCCCCCCTTCGACAAAGTGGATGACGAGGTAAGCAATGAGCGCCAGCCCTACGATCAGGGTCAGGATGCGGCTGGCATCAAGCCGATCAGCGGGCGTCACCACCGCTTCTTCGGCGACCGTCTTCTCGCGTGCATCGACCTCGAGCACGAAGACCGCCGCGTTGCGCCGCGGGGCGACGAGCGCCAGGGCAAGCGCTACAACGACGATGGTGACTATGGCTGCCGTAATATTCCACGCGGAGAATGTCGTGTCGCTGAGCGGAATCGTGCGGCCCAGCTGCTCGGCCAGGAAGGAGCCCTCGGTGGCCGCGGTGAGCGGACCCGACCCCGAATAGCCCATGTGCCAGATCACGAAGCCGGAGTATCCGGCGGCCACCAGTAGTGGAAAGTGCACCGGCACGCCCTTGGCGCGCAGCTGAAAGGCAACCTCCTTGGCGAGTAATCCACCGACCACGAGCCCGAGGCCCCAGGTGATGAGGCAGGCCACCGCGGCGACCGTGAACACAAAGAGGTAAGCCTGCAGAGCCGTACGAGGAACGCCGCCCAGGCGCACGAGCAGCCGGTGCACCGGAGTGGTATTGGCCAGAACGTGACCGAGCAGCAGCACAAGCGCCATCTGCGTCATGAAGGCAAGCAGCCCGGCCAAGCCGTCACCCCAGCTGCGAACGACGTCGACCGGGCTGGAATCGGTGAGAATCAGTGCCAGGACGGCCACGATCACGGTCAGCGCGATAACAAACACAAGGGCGCTCGGAATGAACCGTTCGACGAGCGAGTTGATCGGGCGCATGAACGCGGCGGCCGGTCCGGTGGGGCGTTTATCAGTGGCAGTTGACACGAAGGGTCTCCCTGAGTTGCTACAACGTTGTGGCTCAGGGCGTCTGCACTGACCGTATAAAGCTAGCAGGCGGGTCGTCTACTCCCCCGCTCGAGGGCTGCCCCAATCGCACGAAACGTAGACTTGACGGGCCGCCGCGTTCCTGCGGCACACGCGAGGGAGCCGCATGACCCAGAACGACATCGTTCTTATTCGCCACGGACAAACCGAGTGGAGCATCTCCGGCCAGCACACCGGGCGCACCGACGTTCCGCTGACCGACTTCGGGCGCCAACAAGCGGATGCTCTCGGCGAGATGCTCGACGGTCAACACTTTGATCGGGTCTATTCGAGCCCGCTGGTGCGTGCCTGGGAGACCATGGAACGGGCGGGCTACGGCACCCAGGGCGTGGCCAACGACGATGTGCTGGAGTGGGATTATGGGGTGTATGAGGGACGCCGAACCGTGGACATCCGCTCGGAAATTGCGGGCTGGAGCGTGTGGGGCGATCCGATTGTGGGTGGTGAATCCGTCGAGGAAGTAGGCGCACGTGCCGATCTCGCCATCGACGCCTGCCTCGCAGCCGAGGGCCGAGTGGCCATTTTCGCCCACGGCCACTTTCTGCGCATCATGACAGCGCGCTGGATGGGATTGCCCGCCGTCGCCGGCAAGAGCCTAAGCCTCGGCACTGCAACCGTGTCAACGCTCGGCTGGGAACGCGAGAACCGGGTGCTCCAGATGTGGAACGATGCCTGTCACCTGAGTTCGATGGACCCGATCGTTTAGTTGCACCACAAACGGGTGAAGTACCCCTAGTATGGGGTTAGACAGATTCTATTCGTTGGAACCATTGTCGTGGGGGCGCACGAACGAATGTGCGAATTGCGCCCGGAGGGCACGACAGCGGGGGCTTGGGGGCGTCACCTACTCGCGAGCCCGGTCAACGGGAGAAGCCCGATGTGCAACATCGGCGACCATGCCAGCACGTGGTCCTGTCCCGACTCGCATCGTGCGTGTCTATGAAAAAGGGGAAATAACATGAGTTCGTTCACACAGCTTTCACCGTCGCGCAAGCGACTTCTCGGGGCACTACTTGCATTCGGCATCATCGGAGTGGGCGGCATTAGCGTCGGCGGAGCCGTCGCCGCTGAGCCCACCCCGCGCGCCGCGGTCGACCTCGGAGAAGCCGGCACCTTTGCCATCCTCTCGAAGTCGGGCATCACCGATGTCTACGCGTCCGCGGTCAGCGGAAACGTCGGCGCGAGCCCCATCTCGGGTGCCGCTATTCACCTCACCTGCCCGGAGGTCGACGGAACGATTTACAGCGTCGACGCCGAGGGCCCCTCCTGCATCGTGACCGATGCAACGTACCTCACCGAGGCCGTCAGCGACCTCGAAATCGCCTACACCGATGCCGCCGGGCGCACCACTCCCGACTTCATCAACCTGGGCGCCGGCGAAATCGGTGGCCTGACCCTCACCCAGGGCCTCTACAAGTGGGGCACCGACGTGAACATCTCCACCGATGTCGTCCTCACCGGCACCGCGGATGACGTCTTCATCTTCCAGATCTCCAAGGACCTGGAACAGGCCTCCGCCCAGAACGTGATCCTGGCCGGCGACGTGCAGGCGAAGAACGTGTTCTGGCAGGTTGCCGGATCCGTCGCCATCGGCACGACCGCTCACTTCGAAGGCACCATCCTCAGCCAGACGATGATCGCCATGAAGACCGGAGCGACCATCAACGGCCGTCTTCTGGCCCAGACGGCCGTCACACTGCAGAGCAACACGGTCACCGCGCCCGTCGAGTAACTCCGCAAGAAAGCACACAGGCGCGGGTGACTTCTTGTCACCCGCGCCTGTGTGTGTTAACGCACGAACATCGAGTTCAGTGCACCGGTATCCAGGTTCCTTTGACTCGCTCGGTGACCAGCGACGCCCGCAGCTCGGCGACGACCCGCAGATCTGCCACAACGTGGGCGCCGATCTGCAGGGCCGACGCCGCGTCATCCGCTGTGAAACGCACGATGACTCGGGCCGCGCCGGCGACGATCGTGAGATCGGAGGCTTCGACCGTGGTCAATTCGGCCGCGGCCGCGGCTGCCCTTGGCACGACCGAGGCGGGCGCGGTTCCCGAGTGCAGGGATTCGATACTCATGGTGACGCGATAAGAAGGCATGGATTCAGGGTACGGGTACTGCCCTGCTGTACGAGTCCTCAACGTGAGCGACGAAAACGGATGCCCCACCGAGACACTCAGGTGCGCCGCTTAGGATCATAGTTATGACTGAAACGACTGCCGCTGCGCCGCGCATCACGATGTATGGAGCGGAGTGGTGCGGCGATTGCCGTCGTTCCAAGTCACTGCTCGACCGCCTCGAGGTGGACTATGACTACGTCGATCTGCTGCTGGTCGAGGACGGCGCCGACCGCGCCCGCGCGATCAGTGGGCGCACCAACATTCCCGTCATCGTGTTTCCCGACAACACGCACCTGGTCGAGCCGAGCGACGCCGAGGTACGCACCAGGCTCACCCAACTCGGCTGCATCGGCTGACCCAGCCTCCCCCGTGCTACTGTCAGAAATCGAAAGGCACTAACGGGGGTCGCATCATGCACGCAACAATCACGACGTCGACGCGGCGCATACCCGTTTCGCTCTGGATCAGCGCGGCACTGTTCGTCGTCTACTGCGTGCCAGGCGTGGCAGTGAGTTTGTCTGTGCGCGACAACGCGCTCAACGTTTTCGTGCTCCTCATGGCCTCTCCGCTCATGTTCGTCGGCATGGTCATCTCGGTGGTCGACATCGTGCGCACCCGCAATCGCGGAGACGCCAATCAGCCGTACGCGCGGCTGCAGTGGGTCGGCCTTGGGCTCATGGTCCTGGCGATGCCGCTCTGGATGGCAGTCGCCATCGTGATTGCCTCCCTGCCTTAGCCGCACCCGGCTCGCTTTCGAACAGAGAGTCACTGGCTTTATTTCGGAGAATTTTTCCACCCTTAACGCAGAACTATTGATGTTTGGTCACCGTTGCGCGTAGCGTCGAAGTGTTACCCCGGACCCTGGTAGCGGTTTCGCCCGCATCGAGTAAGGGGTTCTGATGTTTCACACGTTCCTACATCCGATAAACAGGCTTTCCGGCGAGGCATCGACCTCCGTTGGCATAGCTCTTCCACCGATGACTGCGACCATCACTCCGGTCCTCAGTGTCGACCAGCAATCATCGCCTCGTGTGCCCCCAGCGCACGGAACCCCGCGCAGCAGCTCGACCCCGCTCGAAGACTGGCTCGACAGTATCCCGGCGCGCGGCTGGGATGCTTGAGCGGTGCTACCGCCAGCCGAGGCCAGGCGCGATTTGCTGCACGATGGTCTCGAGCAGGTGTGCGTTGTAATCAACGCCAAGCTGGTTCGGGATGGTCACGAGTACCGTATCGGCGTCAAGCACGGCGGCATCGGTGTGCAGTTGCTGAACAATCTCTGCGGGCTCGCCGACATAGCTCTTGCCAAAGCGGGCAAGGCCGCCGTCGAGGTGTCCAACCTGGTCGTGGCTGCCGGCCGCCGCTTCGCGCCCAAAGTAGGCACGGTCGAGATCGTTGACGATCGGCAGGATGCTGCGGCTCACCGACACGCGCGGCGTGCCTTCATGCCCGGCGTCGGTAAAGGCCTGCCGGTAGATCGCAATTTGTTCGGCCTGTAGGTCGCCGAACGGCACGCCGGTGTCCTCGGTCAGCAGAGTCGAACTCATGAGGTTCATACCCTGCTCCCCCACCCACTTGGCCGTCTTGCGCGTTCCGGCGCCCCACCAGATGCGCTCGCTGAGCCCGGGCGACTGCGGCGCGATGGCCAGAAGTCCGCTGCGCCCGGTCATCTGCGGGTTGGCCTCGGCCAGGCCCACACCGCTGATCGCGGCCCGAAAGATGGCGGTGCGCGCCCGCGCATCGTCGGCGTCCGAGCTGCCCTCGGCCGGAACGTAGCCGAACGCCTCGTAACCGCGCAACGCGGTTTCGGGCGAACCCCGGCTGATGCCCAGCTGCAGGCGTCCGTTACTGATCAGGTCGGTGATCGCTGCTTCCTCGGCCATGTACAGCGGGTTCTCGTACCGCATGTCGATGACCCCGGTGCCGAGTTCGATCCGGCTGGTACGGGCGGCCATCGCTGCGAGCAGGGGAAATGGCGACGCGAACTGCGGGGCGAAGTGGTGCACCCGCACGTAGGCGCCGTCAATTCCGAGATCCTCGGCAGCCTGGGCCAGGTCGATCGTCTGCAGCAGGGCGTCACCGGCCGTGCGCGCCTGCGATCCTGGTACCGGTTGATAGTGGCCAAACGAGAGAAATCCGATGCGTTTCATACTCGGTGCAGCGTCAGCAACGCGTGAGCTATTCCCCCGTCTGCCGATGCTCAGCGGCGCACGATGGAACGCAGCAGGCGCACGGCGACCGAAAGCGACGCCATGTCGTCTTGCGCGAGCGAGTTGACCTCGTCGAACACACTGCGGGCCCGGCCGAGCTGTTCGGCGTTGAGTTCTTCCCAGGCGTGGAGGCGCTCGTCGGCAGCACCGGCATCCGTTTCGTCGAGCACGGACCTGGTCATGTCTGCGACGGTGGAGTAGAGGTCGTCGCGCAGGGCTGCGCGGGCCAGGGCCTGCCAGCGATCCTTGCGCGGCAGTTTGGTGATGCGCTCGAGCAGATTGTCGATGCCGAACCGGTTGTAGATCGTGTAATAGATTTCGGCAACCTGGGTGACCTGCACATTCGCCCTGGCCGCGATCTTGGCCACGTCGAGCAGCGCATACGCCTCAAACAATTCCGACCAGCGGCGACCGAGGTCGTCGGGCAGACCCCATTCTCTGGCCTTCTCTTCCTGCACTTCGAGGCGCTTCCGATCGGTGCCTTGCAGATAGTCGCCGAGGTGCGCGCGCACGAGCGCGATCTGCGGCTTGTACTTGGCAATCACCGCGCCGACGGGCATGTTGGTGCCGTGATTGACCTGCCAACGCACGGCACGGTCGAGCAGACGGCGAATGTCCAGATGGATCGCCGTCCACTTCTCGGTCGGGAACGACGACGGCAGTGCGTTGAGTTCGTCGACCATCGAATCGAGGTCGAAAATTTCGCGCAGAGCCACGAAAGCTCGCGCGATCGTCGCCGAGTTAGCCGAGGTCTCCTCCATCGCGCGAAAAGCGAAGGTGATGCCGCCGAGGTTGATCATGTCGTTCGCGACGACCGTCGCGATAATCTCCCGGCGAAGCGGATGCGTGTCCAGCTCGGCATCGAAACGTTCGGAGAGATGCGTCGGGAAGTAGCGGCGCAGGGTACTGCCGAACCACGGGTCATCGGCCAGATCGCTGTCGCGCAGCGCGGTGGCCAGCTCGATCTTGGCGTAGGCGGCGAGCACGCTCAACTCGGGGCTGGTCAGTCCCTGCCCGCGGTCCAGACGCTCCCGCAGAGTGACCGTCGTCGGCAGGGCCTCCAGCTCGCGCCGCAGATCTCCCGATTCTTCAAGCCAGTTCATGAGGCGCTCGTAGCTCGGGCTCCAGTTATTCACGAGTACGCGGTCGTTGAGCAGCAGAATATTCTGGTCGACGTTGTCCACCAACACCAGCCGGCCGACCTCGTCGGTCATCTCGGCGAGGAACCCGGCCCGCTCGGCCGGGTCGAGCTTGCCTGCCGCGACCATTCGGTCCACAAAGATCTTGATGTTCACTTCGTGGTCGGAGCAGTCCACCCCGGCCGAGTTGTCGATCGCGTCGGTGTTGAGAATGACCCCGGCGAGCGCGGCTTCGATGCGGCCGAGTTGAGTGAACCCGAGGTTGCCGCCCTCCCCGACGACCTTGACCCGCAGGTCCTTGCCGTCGACCCGAATGCTGTCGTTGGCTTTATCGCCCACCTGCGCGGCCGATTCGCTGCTCGCTTTGACATAGGTGCCGATGCCGCCGTTGTAGAGCAGGTCGGTGGGCGCCAGCAGGATCGCCCGCAGCACTTCAGGCGGGCTCAGCTGAGTGGTCCCCTCTGGCAGTCCGAGCACGACCTGCACCTCAGCCGAGATCGGAACGACCTTGGCCTGGCGCGGGAAGACGCCGCCACCGGCGCTGATCAGGTCGGTTGAATAGTCGGCCCAGGATGAGCGCGGCAGTTCGAACAACCGGGCACGTTCGACGAAGGAAAGCGCTGGGTCAGGGTTGGGGTCGAGAAAAATGTGCCGGTGGTCGAAGGCCGCGACGAGTTTGGTGTGCTTGGACAGCAGCATGCCGTTGCCGAACACGTCACCAGACATATCGCCGACGCCGACGACCGTGAAGTCTTCGGTTTGTGTGTCAACACCGAGTTCGCTGAAGTGGCGCTTGACCGACTCCCAGGCTCCCTTGGCGGTGATGCCCATCTCCTTGTGGTCGTAGCCGACCGATCCACCGGAGGCGAAAGCATCGCCGAGCCAGAAACCGTACTCGGCGGCCAGCCCATTGGCGATGTCGGAGAAGGATGCCGTGCCCTTGTCAGCGGCGACCACAAGATAGCTGTCGTCATCGTCATGCCGCACCACCCGGCGCGGTGCAACGACGTGCTCGCCATCGGCCTCGGCCACCAGATTGTCGGTCAGGTCGAGCAGTCCACGAATGAAGGTCTTGTAGCTGTCGATACCCTCGGCCATCCAGGCCGCACGGTCAAGACCGGGGTCGGGTAGCTTCTTGGCGAAGAATCCGCCCTTGGCGCCGGTGGGCACGATGACGGCATTCTTTACCGTCTGTGCCTTGACCAGGCCGAGCACCTCGGTACGAAAATCTTCACGGCGGTCTGACCAGCGCAGCCCACCGCGGGCTACCTTGCCGAAGCGCAGGTGCACACCCTCCACCCGTGGCGAGTACACCCAGATTTCGTACATGGGCTTGGGTGATGGCATCTGCGCGATCTGTGACGGGTCGAGCTTGATGCTGAGGTACGACTTGTACTGAAAGAAGTTCGTGCGCAGCGACGCTTCGATCAGAGTGATGAACGTGCGCAGCACACGGTCGGCGTCGAGGGTGGCAACCTGCTCCATCCCGACCCGCAGCTCTTCGCGTACGTCGGCGACGCGGAGCATCCGCTCGTCGTCGGTGAGGTCGGGGTCGAAACGGGCCTCAAACAGGGCAACGAGGCCGCTGGTGACGGCGGGGTTGGCGAGAAGAACGTTGGCGACGAAGCCGTAGGAGTTGGTGTTACCGATCTGCCGCAGGTACTTGGCGTAACTGCGCAGGATGACGACGCGGTGCCAGGGCATGCCGTCTTGCAGTACGAGGCGGTCGAGACTGTCGGATTCGATGGCTCCGCTGATGGCTGCGCCGAAAGAGTCGGCGAGCAACTTTCCGGTCGCGACCGGGTCAACTCCGGCCGGGTAGTGCAGGCCGAGGTCGTAGAGATAGAAGCGGCGCCCGTCAGCGGTCTGAATGTCGAACGGCACCTCATCGAGCACCTCGATGCCGAGGTTCTGCAGAAACGGCAGAATCTGGCTGAGGCTTTTCGGTTCGGTCATGTAGAGCTTGATGCGGGCGTCTTCGCCCGGGTCACCAGCCGTTCTGGGCAGGTAGACGTGCAGCCCGGGGCGGGTGCGCGCCTGCTCGGATGCCCCCACCTCCGCGGCACGGGCCTCGAATCGCCCAATGTCTTCCAGCGCGTCAGTAATTTCGTAGTCGACCCGGTAGCTGTCGGGAAAAGCGTCGGCCCACACGGCGGCCAACCGCTCCGCCTCTTCAACCGAGTGGGTCTCGCACAGTTCATCGCTGATTCCCTCGGACCAGGATCGGACGGCTCTGGCCAGGCGTTGCTCCAGCGCGGCGACATCGACGGAGTCCGCCGGGACATTTTTGGGCAAGCGGATGCGATAGAACAAGCGCGCGAGCGCGGATTCGGTCATACGCGCTTCAAAATCGAGCGACTCCGCGTTGAACGTCTCTTGTAGTTCTTTCTCGATGCGCAGTCGTACGCCGGTGTTATAGCGGTCACGCGGAAGGTAGACCAGCGCCGACATGAACCGGCCGTAAATGTCTGGTCGCAAAAACAGGCGGGTACGGCGACGCTCCTGCAGACGCTGGATAGCGAGCGACGCCGTGACGAGGGCGGGCACCTCGATCTGGAACAGCTCGTCACGAGGATAGGTTTCCATGATGCCGAGCAAGTCTTTTCCGCTGTGCGACTCGGGCGGAAAACCGACCTCGGTCATGACTGCCTTGACCTTCTCGCGCAGCACCGGAACGGCGGTGACCGAGCTGGTGTACGCGCTCGCGGCGAAGAGGCCGATGAAACGCTGCTCACCGTCGACCTGGCCGGCGGCATCGAAACTCTTGATTCCGATGTAGTCGAAGTAGGCCGGACGGTGCACGGTGGACCGAGAGTTGGCCTTGGTGATCACCAGGGCGGTGCGCTCGCGCGCCTTTTGACGGCCCGCATCTGTCAGGTGCTGAATCTGGTGACGGTCGTCGGCGGAACGCAGCAGGCCGAGGCCGCTGCCCTGGATAAGAGTGAGCACGTCCTCGCCATCAAGCGTTTCGAGGTTGTATTCGCGGTAACCGAGAAAAGTGAAATTGCCCTCGTCGAGCCACTGCAAAAGCTGCTGGGTCTGGTGAAGGTCTTTGATGTGCTCGGCACCAACGATTGTGTCGAGCGCTTTGGCGATCTGCATGGCCTTGGTGCGCATGAGCGGCCAGTCTTCGACCGCGGATCGCACGTCTTTGAGCACAGCGGTCAACCCGGCGATGAGGCTGGCCTGTTCGTCCTCGCTCGCGCTGTCGATCTCGATGGCGATCCAGGACTCGAGGTGTGAGGCATCATCACCGGTCGCGATGAGGTGGGCAATATTGGGCATGGCAGAGGTGTCACCGCTGGAGACGCCGGCGCTCGAAACGCCGACGCTGGCCGGGATGCGGTTGATACCTACGAGGTCGTTCGTGGACTTGCTGCGAGCGACGATGAGCAGGGGGTGCACGACCAGGTGGATGGCGGAATGCTGGCGCACCAGCTCGGCCGTGACCGAGTCAACGAGAAAAGGCATGTCGTCGGTGACGATATAGACGACACTGCGACCGGATTCGTTGTGAATCTCGACGGTCGCGGTCTTCGGCACCCGCTGCTGCGCGACCTGCCAATGGGCACGCGCCCGAGCTTCCAGAAGCTCAGGGGTATAGTTCGCCGCATCTTCGTCTGTTAGATGCTCGTAGTAGTCAACTATGAACGTTTCGAGCGTTGGGCCTGAGGGGAATAGACCTGCCGGGGACAGACCCGTTCGGGTGAAACCAGACGACATTGAAAAAACGCCTCCATCAAATTCATCGCCGTGCGGGTGCGGCTTGCTTACGCTCACAAGTGACACAAACGAACTACGTGTGCGGGCTCCTGCGACGGGCACGTCGGTGTGCCTCGCCGAACTCAATCATGGAGATCCCTTGCTCGCCCATCGTAGCGCCGGGCCCTGCACTCTCGCTGGTCGCCGCAGAACCTGCGGCCTGCCACCCGGAAATAGTCTGCTGCTCGTCGATTCGTTCGTGACCGGGTCATAAACCGCCACCACCCGCCGCTTTTAGTACCAGCCGACAGACTGCGAGTGCGACCAGGCTGCGCACGGCGTTCCGTAGGACGAGGCCTTGATGTAGCCGAGGCCCCAGCTGATCTGCGTGGTGGCGTTGGTGGCCCAGTCGTTGCCAGCCGACGCCATCTTGCTACCGGGGAGTGCCTGGGGAATTCCGGTCGCACCACTGCTGGAATTCACGGCCGCGTAGTTCCAGCGTGATTCCTTCTGCCACAACCGATCAAGGCAGCTGAACTGGTCCTCACCCCAGCCGTACTGCGAGGCGGCCATCGAACGAGCTGTGGCGCGCGCACCGTCGACGGAATTGCCGCCAGCGAGGGATTGCATGCGAGCGGCTTCGGCAGCTGCTTGCGCCGCGGCTATAGCCGCTGCTTCAGCGGCCGCAGCGGCAGCAGCCTCGGCGGCGACGCGGTCGACCTCAGCCGTGGCGGCCGCGACCGACGCGGTCTCCGCCTTAGCCTCGGCCGTGAGCGATTCCACCCGCTCGATCGGCAGGATCGCGTAGCTGGCAAGCGAACTGACTACCGAGGTGAGGGTGGCGGCATCCACCTTGCTTTGGCTGGCAGCAATGACGACGTGGGCCGCGCTCAGGGCAGCGGATGCGCTACCGCGCGTGATCGTCTCACCACGCTGCACGTAGACGTCGAGCTGATCGCTCTGCAGGCCCCTGCTGTCGGCGAGTACGGTCGTGGCAGCGATGCTGTCCTGCGTGGCGTCGGCCGATTGGGCGACGAATCCGCTGCTGGCGACCAGGCCGGCAATGACGAGTACGGTACCGGTCGCGGCGGCAATCTCGTGTCGGCTGGTTCGTGGTTTGCGAGGCTTACGGTGAATTTGAGTGCCGGGGAGGGCAACGTGGGCATGGGGCGTTTCCGTGGGTTTTGGGCGCATGTCCTTCATCTGGCGCGAATGATGGACGCTAGGTACGCCCGTTCGCTGGGTTTTTGGCCCGTGCACTTCGGGGTGGCGCGGGCGAAGCCGCCAGCATGCCCGGCCTTTTTGAAAAAAACCTCACGATTTTCTCCGAAACCCCTGATTTTCGGTCACGCGCGTTCTGTCGTGGCATACTTTGCGACTGCTGACCGGTCATTCACCGGCGCGACGGGGTGTTTAGCCTGATCATCGTCGTATCGGTCCGCAGGAGGACCGCTTAGAGCGCGGCCTTCAGGCCAAAAAATATCGAGCATGGTGGCAAGAATTCTCATCGCGTTCGTCCAGCGCTGCGGCAAATCCGGCATCAATGTGGAGCATCACCGGCCATTTCTGTTCATCATATAAATCCACTGTTTATGCAGCGATACAATTTGAGAAAATCCCCTGTCCCACGATCTTCCGCGACGAATCTGGCACGATGCGGCGGTCGGCGCTGGCGAGTGCGCGAAATCAGGCCCGCGCATCCGCCCTTCTTTCAACTCCCCGAAACGAGCCGAGTCATGACCAGATCTGGCCCGGTCTGCCCGAACCCTGGTGCGACGGCCCGGTGGCTGCTCGGGCCAAGGTCCGAGAGGTTATTCGCATGGGCGCCGACGTCATCAAGGTTGCGATGACGGGCAGCATGACGTTTGCCGCACGACGGCCGCACCGCCCGCTGTTCACCGAGGAGGAGCTCGCAGCCATCGTGGACGAGGCGCACGTCGAGGGGATCCCCGTGTGTGCACACGCCCACGGCGACCCTGGCGCGATCCTGGCCGTGCGGGCTGGCGTCGATACCATTGAGCACGGAACCTATCTCACCGAGGAGTGCGCGCGCGAAATGGCTGATCGCGGCACATGGTATGTTCCAACAATGTGCATCTCCAACTGGCACAGCACCCTGTCCCAGGCAAGCGTGCGCGCCCACACGGCCGACATGCCTGCGCGGCATCGAGAGAGCATTGCTCGGGCCGTAAGGCTCGGCGTGCGCATCGCTGCGGGCACAGATACCAACCCGTCCCACGGATTCGGGCGCACCGGGATGGAGCTGGAACTGCTGGTCGAGGCCGGCCTGACCGAAGCGATCGCGATCGCGGTCGCCACTGACCAATCCAGCCAATGCCTGGGCATGTCAGCCGATGTCGGTACCGTCGCGGCGGGCAAGTTCGCCGACCTGCTCATCGTGGACGGCGACCCGCAGCGGGACATCCGCTTGTTGCAGGATGCGAGCCGCCGCACGGCCGTGCTGAAAGGCGGCCAGTTCATGAGCGGGTCGCCTCTTTCTATAGCGGATGCGCGCAGTCGCCGATCGATCGCGGTCACCGCATGACGACCGACACCGCAGACACCGCAGACACCACGGAGACGTCGACGGCACCGCCCGTCGCAACGGGCCCGACCACCGACTACATGATCGGGCCGGTCGCCGCGGCCCTCGATATCATGCTCGAGTTCGAGAATGGACAAAGGGAACTGCGCGTTGCCGACATCGCCCGGCGAATTGGCGTGACCCGAAACAAGGCGTTCCGCCTGATCAAAACCCTCGAATCGCGCGGTTTTCTACAACGCATAGGCGACCACTACCGGGTGGGCAGTCGATTGCTCACCCTCGGCGAAGTGGCGGCCCAACCGATCGAGGCATTGCGGGCCGCCGCGCAGCCCGAGCTGGAGGCTCTGCAGGCGCAGACCAATGAAACGGTCTATCTGCTGGCTCCGTTGGGCATGGAGGCGATCTGCATCTCCCGCATTGAGAGCACCCATTCCCTGCGTATTTCGGTCAATGTCGGCCAGAAACGACCACTTATTGCGGGGGCTGGGCAGAAGATGCTGCTCTCCGGCCAGGACGAGCAACGCCTGACCCAGGTACTCAGGCATCGGGGGCCGGCGTTCACCGAACACACCATCACCGACGAAGGCGAGTTGCGCCGACAATTGGAGGAGATTCGCCATCGCGGTTACAGCCTCAGTCTCGGCGAGGTCGATGCCGGAGCCGGGGCCGTCGCCGCGCCTGTCTACGACTATTCTGGTGACATGATCGCGGCCCTGGTAATTGGGGGTGCCATGTCGCGGGTGTCGGGCAATGTCGAGGGTGCGTGGAGAGATTCGGTCGTCAGCGCCGCCCACCGCATTTCTGCAACGCTCGGCCACCACCAAAAGTAGCGGCGCTTCTACCGAGCCACTCCGCAGCGAAACAAAGGCGCGTTGAGTTCAGCCCAATCAACTACAGCAATGGAGCACCGTCAATGAAGCGTTTTCAGGTCGCGAAAACCCTCTGTTTGGCCCTCGCGGTCTCGCTCTTAGCCGGTTGTAGCGCAGCGGTCGAACCGGCGGAACCCGCAGTGTCCACTCTCATGGACCAAGCCATTCACGACGCTTTACCCCAAAACGTTCAGGACGCCGGCGAGCTCACTGTCGTCACGAGCGGTGCAAACCCACCGTGGTGGGTCACAACGCCCGGAAAAACCGGCGAGTACACCGGTGCCGGTGCCGAGCTGATGGAGGCCATCGCCGAGGTGATGGGCGTGGATGTCAAGGTCGCCACAGTGCCGGACATTTCCGGCGCGTTCGCCGCGATCAGCGCCGAACGTTACGCCTTCGGTTTCTTCCCATACGCCGACTCGGTCGGCGGACCGAAAGAGCGCCCAGGCGCCGAATTCGTTGACGTTCTGCAGGAGGTCGTTCCTTTTCTGGTCGAGAAAGGCAACCCCAAGAACGTCACCAACATGGACGAACTGTGTGACGTCACCGTGGCAGCACTCGCCAACGCTGCCACTTACAGAGTCGCCGAGGCTCAGGCAGTGAAGTGCCAGGAGCAGGGTAAGGACCTCACGGTGCTGAGCGTCGCGAGCGTTCCCGACGGCGTGCTGGCCTTGCGATCAGGGCGAACGGATGCCTTCTTCACCGGCGGTGCCTCGCTGTTCTACGCGGCCCGGGAATCCAATGGCGAGTTGGAAGTCGTCGGCGACGAGTTCTCCAACGGGTTCGCCGGTCAGTTCATGGGAGCTCTGCTTTCGAAAGATTCTGAGCTCTCCGACCCCCTGCTCGCGAGCTTTCAAGTGCTCTTCGACAATGGTGACTACAAGACGATCATGACCACGTACGGTCTCGATCGAGAGATTATCGAACAGCCCGGTATCAACCTGTACGCCGACTGGCTCGCTGCGAACCCGCAATAGTCATGGCAAACCTGCCGAGCAACCAGACCGAGATCGAATTGCCTCTCACGCAACGCCCCGTGGACGTCGCACGGGCCTTGGCTCCCCGGCGGCCCGCTACCTGGGTGCTCTCCATCGTCACCGTGCTCGTCGCCGCACAAATCGTGCACCTTTTGCTGACGAACGCCAACTTTGAATGGGACGTCGTCGGGCAATACCTCAACAGCGAAACCGTGCTCCAGGGCGTTGTCATGACTCTCTTTCTCACGGTGACGGCGATGACGATCGGTCTGATTCTCGGCGGCGTTCTGGCGGTATGCCGGCTGTCAGACAACACCCTGTTGCGCGCGCTCGCCTCCTCGTACATCTGGTTCTTTCGGGGTACACCACAGCTCGTGCAACTGATCTTTTGGTTCAACATCGGCCTGCTCGTTCCGGTCTTGAGCATAGGGATTCCGTTTGGTCCGACGTTTGCCTCCATCGAGTCCAACACCCTGGTGACGCCGCTGTTGGCGGCCATAGTCGGTCTTGGTCTGCACGATGCCGCCTATCAGGCCGAGATCTATCGCGCCGGGCTGATCTCGGTTGACGAGGGGCAGCTCGAGGCGGCACAAGCCCTGGGCATGAAGCCGGTTCGGGTTTTCTTTCGAATCCAGCTACCCCAGGCCATGCGGTTCATCGTTCCGCCCACTTTCAACTCCATCATCGCGCTGGTGAAGGGGACTTCGCTGGTGAGCGTTATCGGCGGAGCCGAGTTGTTGTTCTCGGTCAAGGAGATCTACAGCCAGACCTATCAAACCGTGCCACTGCTGATCGTCGCGAGTATCTGGTATCTGTTCATCACGACCGTGCTCAACGGCGTGCAGTTCTTCATTGAGCGTCACTATGGCCGCGGGTCCAGCCGCACTGGCAGCTCGTCTATTGTTGCCAGGTTTTTCGATCGGCGGGCCGCCGAGCGCACCCTGAATCGAGGTATGGAATCGTGACTCAGCCCATTCTGCGCATCAGCGGATTGCGCAAGCAATTCTCCGGCGTCGAGGTACTCAAGGGCATAGATCTCGAGGTGCACGTCGGCGAGACTGTCGCGATCCTCGGTTCGTCAGGGTCGGGCAAATCCACCCTGCTGCGCTGCGTGAACTGCCTCGAGGTTGCCAGCGGCGGTTCGATCTGGGTAGGCGACGAGCTGATGGGCTATCGGCAAGAGTCTGGAGATACCGTGCGCCGGCTCACCGAAAGCCAGATCGCCGTGCAGCGTCGCAACGTGGGAATGGTTTTCCAGAATTTCAACCTGTTTCCGCACTGGACCGTGCTGCAGAACATTGCCGATGGCCCCCGCTCCATTCTCAAACTGAGCAAGGCCGACGCGATCGAGCGCAGCATGGCCCTGCTGACCCGGGTTGGGTTGGCTGATCGGGCGACTGCCTACCCGCGCCAGCTCTCCGGCGGGCAGCAGCAGCGCGTCGCCATCGCCCGGGCCCTGGCCCTTGAACCCGGTCTGCTTTTGTTTGACGAACCGACGTCGGCCCTCGATCCGGAAAATGTCAGCGAGGTCACCGATGTGATGGCCGCGTTGGCGGCCGGCGGCGCCACCATGCTCGTGGTCACCCACGAGCTGGGCTTCGCTCGGGCAGCCGCCGATCGGGTTGTCTTCATGGACGGTGGCGTCATCCTTGAGCAGGGTTCGCCGGCCGAGGTGTTCGACCATTCGCAGCAGCCGCGCACCCGGGAGTTTCTGCGCAAGTCTCTGGTGTGATTCGACAACTTGCCCGCTGCGGCTCACACTGGAACCACCAGTCGCCTTCAAAGGAGAAACCGTGACCGTACTCTCAGATGCCCGTGAACTTGCCGGAGACATCACCGACCTGCGCCACCGACTGCACCAGGAACCCGAAATCGGGCTGCAGCTGCCTCGCACGCAGGAGAAGGTACTCGAGGCCCTCCAGGGCCTTCCGTTCGAGATCAGTCTTGGTACCGACACCACCTCGGTGACGGCGGTGCTGCGCGGAACCGGCGCCGGGGCATCCGCTTCACGGCCCGTGGTGTTGCTGCGCGGCGACATGGACGCGCTTCCACTTCAGGAACGTACCGGACTGGAGTTCAGCTCGCGCATTGACGGCGCCATGCACGCCTGCGGTCACGACCTGCACACGTCCATGCTCGTGGGCGCGGCAACCCTGCTCGCCCACCACCGTGACCAGCTCGCCGGAGACGTCGTGCTCATGTTTCAGCCGGGCGAAGAGGGCTACGACGGGGCGGGAGTGATGATTCGCGAGGGTGTGCTCGACGCTGCCGGTCGTCGCGCTGACGCTGCCTACGGTATTCACGTGATGTCGGCCGGCGCATCCAACGGGCAGTTCGCCAGCCGCACCGGAACCCTGATGTCGGCCAGCGATGGCCTCACGGTGACGGTGCACGGGGCCGGCGGGCACGGTTCTGCCCCGCACCAGGCGCAGGATCCAGTGACGGTGATTGCCGAGATGGTCACCGCCCTGCAGGTGATGGTCACCCGCCAGTTCGACATGTTCGACCCGGTGGTGCTCTCGGTCGGGGTTCTGCAGGCTGGCACGAAGCGCAATATCATCCCCGATTCCGCGCGAATGGAGGCGACTGTGCGGTCATACACGCCCGAGTCGCGGGCCAAGCTGGCACGCGTGGTGCCCCGGCTGCTCGAGGGAATCGCGGCAGCGCACGGCGTTGAAGTAACGGTGGATTACGTCACCGAATATCCGCCGACCGTCACAGACGAGGGCGAAACCGGTCGGGCCGAGCGCGTCGTCGGCGAACTCTTCGGCGAAAAGCGGTTTACACGCATGGTCAACCCCCTCGGCGGCTCCGAGGACTTCTCGCGAGTGTTGCAACAGGTACCGGGAACCTTTGTATTTCTCTCGGCCGCGCCGCGTCAAGCGGATGCCCCCGCCGCCTATAACCACTCCCCCGCGGCAACCTTTGACGACGGTGTCCTGGCCGACGGCACGGCCCTGTACACGCAGCTGGCGCTGTCGCGCATGGCCGAACTGGCAGGTTGAGGCCCGGACCAGCTTCGGTGTGCTCACTCCGTTGTCGGGTTCGCGCAAGTCGTCGGTGCGCGCACGAAAGCGGATGCTTGTCATGCACACATGCCACGAATAGGGCGCGCGACACGACACTAAAGTTCACCCAGTTCGCGGGGAGGCGCATCTCTCTCGTGCGTGCTTAGCTGGATTCAGAAGCTTTTTTGGGAGTCTGATAATTTACAATTTCACGCTGAGCAGCGATACCACTATGTCCAATATGGCAGATCGAGCACGCATCGTCGATGTGGGCAGCGCCACCCGTCATGATGGGCAGGCAGAATGACCGTTCCAAGACTCTACCTTTCCGTCAATGGGTGCCTGTGCCCCCGTTCCGAGCCAGACCCGGCTTGGGGCGACGTGGCCAAGGCATCGATCAACATCGAGTACGGCGACGGTCACGCTTCCACCCGTGACGTGCACTGGGCTCCCCGCCTGATTACGGCACTCGACTCTCTGCTGATGCAATACGGAGTAGAACTGGTCTGGCTAACCTCCTGGAACGAGTTCGATGCCACCCGGCAGTTGCTCGTACCCGAGCTGCACGGACTGGCCGGCGGGCGCATGCTCGACGTGACGACCCCGCCGAAACACCCCGGCCAAACCGATGGCGAGACGGGACTGTGGAAGTCCCAGCGCATCGAAGAGGATCAGAACGTGCCGGCACCGTTCATCTGGATAGACGATGCCGACGTGCAACTTCACGGGGAGAAGGTGCTCAACGCCACGCTGGAGACTCCGTCGCTGCTTATTCCGCCGCACTCCGCAGTAGGCATCACCGTCGACGACATTGCCCGGATGCGCATCTGGCTGGAGCAGCTGCCCTAATTTAGTTCGAGCACTCGCCTTGCCGCTCTTGCCGCGACTGAACACGGTGCGGCCACGTTCGACTAGCTGCGCAGGTTCGACTGGTTCGACTACTTGCGCCAAGTTCAACTAGGTGCGCCCAGTTCAACTAACTACGCCAAGTTCAACTAGGTGCGCCAAGTTCGACTAACTACGCCAGGTTCGACTAGGTGCGCCAGGGTGGTTCGGGGCTGGGGGTGTTGGCCCGGTGAGTCCGGGCGGGGCGCCAGGTTTGGGTGGGGTCCCATAGGACTGGCCCGCGTATTTGGGGTCTGCCGTTGATCATGCGGATGTTCCATCCGCTGGTGTCGATGGTGTGGTGGTGGAACCAGCACAACAGGGTGCCATTGGTGATGGTTGTCGGTCCGCCCTGGTGGTGGGGTTGTATGTGGTGGACTTCGCACCAGCGGGCGGGGATGATGCAGCCGGGGATGATGCAGCCTTCGTCGCGGGCACTGATGGCGGCTCGTTGCTTCGGGCTGAAGCAGCGCATTTTGTCGCCGAGGTAGAGGATGTCGCCGTTGGTGCCGACGATGATTTTTTGGGTGCCGCCAGCGCAGATGGCTTCTTTCACCCGGCGCAACGACACGGGCGCTTCGATGCCGTCGATCCAGCCGACGCCGCGGCCCTGGTCAAGGTCGGCGGCATTGACGTGAATCATCACCGTCGGCGCCGCGCCGCCCATCGTCGGGGTTTTCGGATCGCGGGCGGCAGCTTCGAAGACCGAGCGGAGGATGTCGGCGCGTTTTTCGCCGGCGGTGCGGCGGTCGCCGTCGTAGCGGGTGTCCCCGGTGAACGGGTCCGCGCTGAAACGCTCGGTGTCGGCGTCGGCCTCATCCAGGCCGTCCAGCCCCGTACCGCGGTCGAGGGATTCGGTGGGCACGAATATGGGGGTGCGGGACCTGGCGGACAGGTAGGTGTCGAAGAGGGTGTCCATGATGCCGCGCAGCTCGGGAGTGACGTCGGCGCGCAGCGGATAGAGGCCGTTGCGCAGCAGCCCGAACGTGAGCGTGCTTGTGGCCTCCGTCACGTCGTCGGTGGGGGCGGTGCCGTCGGGGTCGAGGCGGCCCTGCCATTCCAGGGCTTGCGCCCGCAGCAGGTCGGGCGCGAAGCGGATGCCCGCCCCGGGCAGTCCGGCTGTTTCCGGGGTAACGGCGCCGGTGGCGGTGGCGACGAGGGCACGTTCGACGTGGTCGAGGTCGTCCTGCAGGACTTTCCCGTGCAGCGCGGTGAGGGTGGTGGCGATGATCTCGGCCGATTCCACCCCGAGCTCCCCGCTGCTGAGGCCGGCGGCGATGACCGAGTATCGGGCTGGCACCGGCAGGCCCATCGGCGTGCGTTCCACGACGGTCTCGCCGAGTTTCAGACGGCGTTTGGCTTCACGGCCGGAGATACCGGCGAGCTGGGTGATGAATTCGACCCGGTTACGGCATCCGTTTCTGTAGGCGAGCGACCCGCTGCCCAGATCGGTCTCGGCACGAACGCCAATGTCGGTGGTGGCTCGTAGTCTTGCACCATCAACCCTGCGACCCAGCTCTTCCAACGCCGTCAGCACGGCGACGGCCTCAGCATCATCGAGGTGCCCAAACCGTGTTCCGTCTAAGACAGAGCCCAGCAAAGCACCAGCCTGATCAATGACCGCAACCCGGGAACCCTCGGGTTCCGGCATCGAGCCGGCTGCAGCGGGCGGGGCGGTGAGGGTCATGGCGTCGGTGCCTCCTTCACCCACAATTATAGCTCAAATCACCCTTAAAGGCGAGGCAAACTCAGTAAAATAGTGACGTGTGTTCAGAAGTTTCTTCTCATCTGCGAGAGCGGGTAAATGTCGCTACAACCACGCTGAAGCAGCCACTCACCCGCCCTTGGGGGCAGTTGCTACAGCCCGCCCGCAGCGAAACGCCGAGGGCGGTGCCCGCCTCCGCGGCGAAGGCCACCACGCCCTCGTTCAGAGCCCGCGGCGACCCGCAAACAGGGCGTGCAGCAAGGGGGCGACCGACGCGACCATGAGTACGGTGCCGAGCACCGCGTCATCCGCTCGCAGCAGCACGCCGGCGAAAAGCAGTGCGCCGAAGAGAACAGCCGAGACCGCCTGTCGCACGGTGCGTTCGAGGCGTGCAACTCGTTTCTCGAGGCCCGGGCTGCCGAACGCCACGCTGCCGTCTTCGATTCGGGTGATCAACCCGTCGAGCCGCTTCGGCAGGCGAAACGCGAGTCCGGCGGTCTCCACCGCCTGTTTGGCAAAGTCCTGCACCAGGTTGCCGCTTTCATCGCGGAGCAGCTGCGCAGCGTAGGGCTCGACCGAGTCCCAGAGGTTGAACGCGGGGTTGAGCGCGCTCGAGACTCCGGAGGTGAGGGACATGGCTCGAATGATGAGCAAAAAGTTCTCGGGGAGCTGAAATGGCAACGAGCGCACGACGTCGCCGAATTGCACGGCGAACTCGCGGAATTCGCGCGGGTCGACCTCGCGCAGTTCGGCAAATCCCATTCCGCCGAATCGGGCGAACAGCTGCGTCATTGCGCGCTCGAGTTCGGTCGTTTCGGCCGAGGGCAGAAGCACTCCCACGTCGTTCATGGCGTTGACCAGCCCGCGTCCGTCGCGCGAGGCTGCGGCGATCAGCATTTTGCGCAGCCCGGTGCGCGTGCTCGTGGGGACCTCACCCATCATGCCGAAGTCGATGAATGTCAGCTTCCAGCCACGCTCGCTGTCCGCGTGCGGGGTGACGAAGATGTTGCCGGGGTGCGGGTCAGCGTGGAAAAAGCCCATCGTGAACATCTGGTCGAACATGACTTCAGCGAAGACGGGCGCCACCTGGGTGGGGTCAATGCCGGCCTTGACCAGGGCGTCAACGTCGGTGATCTTTATGGCCGTCACGTCTTCGAGGGTGAGTACGCGGCGGGTGGTGCGTTCCCAGACGATACTGGGCACGCTCACCCGGTCGTCATCGGGAAAGGCCGCCGCGAAGCGTTCAGAGCTGGCTGCCTCGTGCAGGTAGTCGATTTCCTCAAGGCTGGTCTGGGCGAATTCCTCGACCAGCGCGGGCATGTCGACCCGGTTGTACACCAGCCGAATATGGCTGAGCCAGCCGCCCACCTTGCGCAGGGCGGCCAGGTCGACATCGATGATCTCGTCGATGCCCGGTCGCTGCACCTTGATGATGACTCCGTCGAGCCCCGTGTCAGCGGCATCGAGCGCGGTCAGTCGCGCCCGGTGCGCCTGACCGAGGGATGCCGCGGCCACCGGCGTCTCGTCGACCGACGTGAAGGCCCGTTCGAGCGGCATGCCCAGCTCTGCCTCGACGGCCGCGCGAATAGCCGCGAACGACACCGGGGCAACCTCGTCCTGCAGCCCCTCGAGTTCTTTGGTGATCTCGGGCGGTAACACGTCGAGGCGCGATGACATGAACTGCCCGACCTTGATCATCAGGCCGCCGAGGTCGGCCGCGAGCACGTGAAAATTCGTGGCGAAGCGTTGCATCCGCTTCGAGCGAGTGCGCTCGGCGATTTTCACCAGCCCGATGCGAGGCAGGAACAACTCGAACCACCACGTTATAGCGAGATACCAGCTGGCAAAACGCAGAATGCGGCGGTAGCGGGCGCGCATGTTTCCCGCGACCGAATTCGAATCGTAGCTACCTCGTCGAGCTGATGGCACCCGTCAGTCCTGGGCGAGGATCGAGTAAAGCTTGCGACGTGCGTCGTCGAGCACCGTGATGGCTTCTTTCACCTGCGCCGGCGAACCGGTGCGGCCGACCTGGGCTGCAGCCTGGGCAAGCTCGATGCCGGCTTTCGGCAGGGCCGTGTGGCTGTGGCTCGACGTCGACGCTGCGGCTTCCCACGGGGCGCTCGTGTCGGTGTCAGCGACAGCGGCGCGACCTTCGTCGGTCAGGGAGTAGATCTTGCGACCGTTGGACTCCTCGGCGCTGATGAGGCCCTCGTCGGCCAGCAACTGCAGCGTTGGGTAGACAGAGCCGGCGCTGGGCTTCCAGCTGCCACTGCTGCGCTCTTCGATTTCGTGAATGATCTGGTAGCCATGCATCGGCTGCTCGGCGAGCAGCGCGAGCACCGCCGTGCGCACCTCGCCGCGACCGGCGCGGGTGCCTGTCTGCTTTTCAAACCGCGAGCGAAACTGCTCCATCGCCTGCCAGATGCCGTCGATGTTGCCAGCGTTGAACCCGCCTGTTGGAAATGAATTGCCCATGATTGCCTCCTGTAGAAACTGCGAACGATATACAGCGATACTCAACGATATCCAGCGACGGGTTCGAGCGATACACCCAAGTCGGATGCTCAGGGTTAGCTCCCAGACGACTCCGATTTTAGCAATCCGACTCGACGAGAGTCGATGGTCACGGGTCTAGCGTTGAATCATGGAACATACAACGCTTCCCGTCACCCACATCGCGAACGTTCGAGCTGCGGCCACGGTTGAACCCGGACGGCTCGGTCACAGCACCGTTCTCGCCTCCCCCGGAGTGCGCGTGGTCGTGCTCACCTTCGAGGCCGGTTTCACGCTCAAGAAGCACTCAGTGGCCAAGATTCTGGTGATGCAGGCCCTCGATGGATGCCTGCGAGTCACCGCCGGCGGACAGGTCACCGACCTCGTGCCTGGCGCCCTTCTGAGGCTCGATGCCAGCGTGGAGCACGAGGTCGAAGCGCGCGAAGAATCACGACTGATGCTCACCCTGATCGGCTAGATGCCACGGATTTTCGAGCCAGGTCTTAGACGAACTACAGCACCCAGTCGAACGCCTTCGCGGGTGAGCGGGCGCCCTGGGCGGCTTTCGAACGATTCGGCTCGTCGAGCTCCATCAGCAACGCTTCCGAAACGCGCACGAGTGACCCGAACACGTCGGGTGTCAACCATGGCGGGCGTGTGGCGAAGAGGATGTCCTCGCTCGCGGTGTTGCCGCTGGCTCCCGGAGCGAAGGGGCATCCGCCCAGACCCCCGAGCGCTCCGTCCACCATGGTGGCCCCGGCGGAAATAGCCGCGAGCGTGTTCGCCACGCCCAGCCCCCACGTGTCGTGCCCGTGAAATACGATCTCACGGGCCGGTGTCTCGAGGCGCACACGCGTTATGAGGGACGACACCTGAGCCGGAACCGCCTGCCCGAGCGTGTCACAGATCACCACGTGCGAGGCCCCGACCGCGCGTTCGTCTTGCGCAATCTGCACGACCCGCGACGGGTCGACCTGTCCGTCGAACGGGCACGTGAACGAGGTCGCTATGCACAGCTGGATCTGCCCATCGACGTCACGGCTGATCTCCACGGCCGCCGGCATCGCGGAAAGGCTCGCCTCGGTCGTGCGGCCAATGTTGGCCTGGTTATGGGCATCCGTTGCGGAGAAGCAGTACTGAAAGTTACGGGCGCCCGCGGCGGCGGCACGCTCCACATGGCGCGGCGTGGCGACCCACACCCAGCACCGCGCAAGCTCAGCGGGCGTGAGCTCGGCGAGCACCTCGAGGGTGTTCGCCATCGATGGCACGAGATCGGGCCGGGCCATCGACCCGACCTCCAGCGACTCCACCCCAAGCGCGAGCAATGACCGAATGGTCGCCAGCTTGCGCTCGGTGGAGAGCATGCCGCCGGTCAGTTGCAGGCCATCGCGCAGGGTGACGTCCCGCAGCACCGCAGCAGGTTCGAAAGTAAACATCAGGCGAGCTGCAATTCGCTCATGATGTGGTCTATCTCGGCAGAGCTCTTGCCCAGAACCCCAGCCAGCACCTCCCGGGTGTGCTCCCCGAGGTCTGGCCCGAGGGTCTTGATATCGAGCGAACGTTCGCCGATCACCGGCACAATGCCAGGGAAACCCACGCCAGGCAAGACCTGTGACCCGTCGGAGACATCGAAGCGCTGGATCATGTTGCGCGCCTCGTACTGAGAGTCCGCGCAAATATCGGCGGCCGTATATATAGGACCAGACGGAACCCCCGCGTCCTCCAACACGGCCAAAGCCGCGGCCGCCGAAAGCCCCAACGTCCACGCCCCGATCGCGGTGTCGAGCTCATCCCGCCGCAGCCACCGCGCCGCGTTGTTCTGCAGCCCTGGGTCGCGCCCGAGGTCATCGCGGCCGATCACGTGCATGTAACGCTGGTAAATAGCATCCGCGTTGCCGGCGATCACGATACTCGCGCCGTCACCGCAGAGGTAGGCATTGGTAGGAGCGATGCCGTCCATCCGCCCGCCGACACGCTCCCGCGCCACGCCGTAGGCCGAGTAGTCGGGTATGAGCGATTCCATCATTGACAGCATCGATTCGTTGAGCGCCACGTCGATGACGCGTTCGTGCAACTCGAGCGCAGCATCCGTTCGGCCCTGACGCACCTCGCGCTGAAACAGTGCCATCACCGAGCCGAAGGCCGCGTAGAGTCCGGCGATCGAATCGCCGATCGACACGCCGACGCGCACGGGAGGGCGATCGGGGTCGCCCACGAGGTCGCGAAAGCCGCCCATCGCCTCGGCGACCGCGGCGAATCCAGGGCGCTGCGAGAGCGGCCCGGTCTGCCCAAACGCTGACACCCGGGTGAGAATGAGGTCGGGGTTCACCGCGTTCAACTCGGCGGGCCCGAGTCCCCACTTCTCCAGCGTGCCCGGCCGAAAGTTCTCGAGCACCACGTCGCAGTGCGCTACGAGTTCAAGCACGATGTCACGCCCCAGCTCGGTCTTGAGGTCGAGCACGATCGACTTCTTGTTGCGGTTGATCGTGCGAAACAGCATCGACGTGCTGCCGGCGTGCAGCCGCCAGTTGCGCAGCTCGTCTCCGGTTCCGGGGCGCTCCACCTTGATCACCTCGGCGCCGAAATCGGCCAGCATACGCCCGGCCGTTGGCGCGGCGATGAAGTTGCCGAGTTCGAGCACACGCACGCCGGCGAGCGGGGCCACGTTGGTCATATCAAGTCCTTTCCAGCGGATGCTGCGGTGCCAAGCGTGGCTATTTTCCGCCGACGAACTTGTTGGTGTAGGTAGCGGCGAGGTCGATCTCGGCGTCACCGACCTCCGGGTTGGCGATGCGCTGGGTGTCGAGCACGGCCTCGGCACCGGCCTCGCTGTTGCGTCCGTCTTCGGTGAGCTGCGGCTTGAGCTCTTCGATGAGCGCGGCGTAGCGTTCGAGGTTTCCGCCGCTGAAGGTCTCGGGCATCTCGGCAGCGATCTCGGTGCCAGTGTGCTCGGCAATGTACGCGAGCGTCTTGGTGAGCACGTTCGCGAGCTTCTGCGCGGTCTCGGGGTTCTTCTCGAGCCAGTCGCTCTGCGCGTAGAACGATGACGACGGCCACATGTCGGTGTCGTAGTGCTCCTCCACGCCCTCCGGCGAGCGCAGGTCGGCGAGGCTCACGGTCTCGGCACCGGTGCGTTCAGCGAGCACCGACACGTCGGGCTCGAGCATCACGCCGGCCACGACTCCACCCGATTCCATGGCGGCCACAGCGGATGCCCCGGCCCCCATCGCGACGACACTGACGCCATCGGGATTCAATCCAGCCTCCTCGAGCAGAAAGCGAAGCATGGTGTGGGTGGAGGAGCCCGGCGCGGTGACGCCAACGCTCTTGCCGATGAGGTCGTCGAGGGACTTGATCTCGGAGGTTGATCCCGGAGCCACGACGAGGGCGATGGCCGGCGACTTGCCCATCTGCACGAACGAGGTGATGCTCTGGTTCTTGGCCTGCATCTGAATGGTGTGCTCGTAGTAGCCGCTCACGACATCAACGCTGCCGCCGACCAGCGCGGTGAGAGCCTTTGATCCGCCCTGCAGGTCTTGCAGGTCTACGTCGAGCCCCTCCTCCTCGTAGTAGCCGAGCTGTTCGGCGAGGGTGGTGGGCAGGTAGGTGAGCAGGGTCTGACCGCCGATACCGATGGCGACCTTGGGGGTGGCTGCGGCATCCGCTCCCTCGCTTGCGGTACTGCTGCAGCCGGCGAACAGGGTGGCGGTGAGCAACGCTGCGGCGACCACGGTGAACTTTTTGGGCAGGGACACGGTGTTCTCTTTCTCTAGGAGGATCAGTAGTTACGCGCCGGGAACCGGGCGCCAGCGCAGCAGGTAGCGTTCGAGCCGGTTCACGCCGAGGTCGACGAAGAGCACCACGATCATGAGGATGAACATGCCCGCGAACACGCCCTCGGTGTCGAACACGCCTTGGGCCTGAGCAATGACGTAGCCCACGCCGGCGGCGGCGCCGAGGTATTCGCCCACGACCGCGCCCACAATGGCGAAGCCCACGCTGATGTGCAGGCTCGAGAAGATCCAGGTGAGCGCGCTCGGCAGCACGACGTGCTGAATGAGGTGGCGCTCGGTGGCTCCGAGCATGCGGGCGTTGTCAAGCAACACCTTGTCGACGCTTTTCACGCCCTGCAGCACATTGAAGAACACGATGAAGAACACCAGGGTGACGCCGAAAGCCACCTTCGACTCGATGCCGAGCCCGAACCACAAGAGAAAGATGGGCGCGAGCACCACCCGGGGCAGGGCATTGAACATCTGCACGAACGGTTCGAACAGCCGCTCGAGAAACCGCACCCTGGCCAGCAGAAAGCCGAGAATGAGGCCGAGCCCGGTACCAATGATGAAGGCGTAGAGGGCTTCTTGCAGGGTGATCCAGAGGTGCGGAAAGATGAAACCGGAGGCGATCCAGTCCCACACGGCCACGCCGATGGCGCTCGGCAGCGAGAAGAAGAACGTGTCGATCACGCCGGCCCGGCCGAGAATCTCCCAGGCACCGAGCACCAGCGCGGTGAGCAGCAGCTGATAGAAACGCATCAGCATCGCAGGCGTTTCGCTGCGGGGGCGGGCTCGGCTGCTGCGGGGCGGGCGCACAGCGGATGCGGCGGGCGCGGCATCCGCTCGAATCGTCGTCGTTGACATGTCAGGCTGCCTTTGCCGCATAGGTCTTGGCCACTTCGTCGCGCAGCTTGCCCCAAATTTCGCGGTGCAGTTCGACGAACTGCGGGTCGTCACGAATCTCGAGCAGGTTGCGCGGGCGTGGCAGGGTGATGTCGTAGCGGGCCACCACGTGGCTCGCGGGGCCGGCGCTGAGCAGCACGACCTCATCGCTGAGGGCAATGGCTTCGTCGAGGTCATGGGTGATGAAGATCACGGCCTTGCCCGACTCCTGCCAGATGTCGAGCAACTCGTTCTCCATGATCTGGCGGGTCTGTACGTCGAGAGCGGAAAAAGGTTCATCCATGAGCAGAATGTCGGGGTTCACGATCCAGGCCTGCGCGATGGAGGTACGCTTGCGCATTCCGCCACTGAGCTGGTGCGGGTAACGGTCTTCGAAATTCGACAGGCCCACCTTGGCAAGCCAGCGGCGCGCCTCGGCGGCCGCTTCCTTCTTGCCAACGCCGCGCATGATGAGGCCGAGCGACACATTGTCGAGCACGGTCTTCCACGGCAGCAGGGCGTCTTGCTGAAACATGTACGAGGCGCGGCGGTTGACGCCCACCACCGGGGCGCCGAAGCTGCGCGCCTCGCCCTCGCTCGGCGCCATGAGCCCAGCGGCCATGTTGAGCACCGTGGACTTGCCGCAGCCTGTCGGGCCCACGATCGACACAAACTTGCCCGGCATCACCGTGAGATCGATGCCCTTCACCGCGAAATACGAGCCGCCCTGGGGCGTCACAAACTCCTTGGTGCAGGCATCGAGCTGAACCGCCGGTACGTGCGCTGTTTCTGTTGACGTCATCGTCATGCATTCCTTACAGGCCGGGTGTCGAGATTCTCACTCACATTGCGAGTGAACCACTCGCGATGTGGTTACATGAACCCTAGTGGCGCTTTGCACCCGAACGCAATGAATAATGGCTCTGTGACAAACGGATGCTTCGCTCGCCCAGCGCAGACAAGGACACCTCGTGATTGAAACAGCTGGTAACCGCATTCTGGTGCTGGGCAAGATTCGCCAGATCATGGACTGCTTCACCGTGGAGGAGCCCACCCTGTCGCTGAGCGCGATTCGCCAGCGCGCCGGACTGCCCGAGAGCACCACGCAGCGCCTCGTACAGAACCTGGTGTCGGAGGGCTTTCTCGACCGCGACGGCAGCGGCTACCGCATCGGACTGGGCGTGGCGCGCTGGGCTATCAATGCCACGCAGGGCCTCGACGTGATCCAAGCCTCCCGCCCGATGCTGCAGACCCTGCGTGAACAGACCCAGGAGTCGTCGGTGCTCTATGTGCGCTGGCGGCAGTACCGAACCGTGGTGGCCACGGCCCGCTCGCCGCGCGCCATCTCCCGAGTGCTTGAGGTAGGCACCGTGATGCCGCTGCACCTGGGTTCGGCCGGCAAGGTGTTTCTGGCCTTCGATGAATTCGCCCGGCAGGAGCTACTGACCGTTGCGCCGGAGGAAGCCCTCCCTGCCGAGCTGCTGGATCAGATTCGCATCCAGGGCTGGGCGTCATCGTTCGAGGAGCGCGAACCCGAGGTCGCTTCGGTGAGCTCCCCCGTATTCGACCACCACGGCAATGTGGTGGCCGTGGTGGGCATCGTGGCCCCGTTCTCGAGGCTCAACGAGGCGACCGCGGTTCCGGGGTACACCGTGCCTGTCGTGGAGGCCGCGGCGCTGATCTCGGCGGCGTTGGGGTTTGAGAGAATAGGACAATCATGAAGACCCTTCTCAATATCATCTGGCTCGTACTCTCAGGCTTCTGGCTATTTCTCGGCTACATGGTGGCCGCGCTCATCATGTGCGTGCTCATCGTCACCATCCCCTGGGGAATCGCGGCCGCGCGCATCGGCGTCTACGCCCTCTGGCCGTTCGGCAAGACAGTGGTTGAGACGCCGAACGCCGGCGTCGCGTCGCTCCTCGGCAACGTCGTCTGGGTCATTCTGGCCGGCTGGTGGATCGCCCTTGAACATTTGATCTCGGGCATCGCTCTCTGCATCACCATTATTGGTATCCCATTCGGAATCGCCAACTTCAAGCTGATCCCGGTGGCCCTCATGCCGCTCGGCAAGCAGATCGTCGACACGCCCTAACGCGCACCGATGCATGCCGTCGGCGCTCAGGAGCTGAGTGCGTGCGCGCGTGCCGCCATCCGCTTTTGGCGTGCACGTCGAAAAAGTACGAGAAAGACCACGACCACCGCAGCACCGACACCGGCGACCATCCACATATATCCGGTACTCCCGACCGCCCCTAAGAGCAGCGCACCGGCCGTCAGCACGAAGGCCAAAAAGGCGAGGGTGAGGTAGCGGTCATCGGCCCTCGCAAACGGATTCCGTAGCTCGAGTGGCGGCTCGGTCACGGGCTCCCAGACCACGATGAGGAACGTGGCGACTGGCCCAAGAAACAGCGAGACCACGAACCAGTTCCAGCGAGAACGGTTCTTCTGTTCGGCCAGGCCCGCATTGACGAGGGCCAGCACAAACCAGCCGCCGCCGTTGAGCCACCAGCCGTTCTGCTGCGGTGCCTGATTGACGATCTCGCTCACGAAGTTGTGCATGCGTCATGCTCCCACAAATGGCACCCCGCGCGATGCGTCACGAACATTGAGCTGATGGGTCATGTCAGCCGCGAGGACTCGTTCAGTGCGCAACCCGGTACGTGACATGTGTGACTAGTTGCCGCTCCACCGAGCGGAGCTTCTCAAGCTTGAGATCATTTAGTCCCGCCAGCAGCGGCTCGCCGGCGACGAGCACCGCCGTCGCGATGTGCAGCCGTAGTTCGTCGATCAGCCCGGCTGACAAATATTGCCGCGCAGTAGCGGCCCCGCCCGCGATCGCCACCTCTTTCTCCCCCGCAGCAGCGCGAGCCTGATCCAGGGCCGTTTCAATGCCAGTGGTGACGAACGTGAAAGTCGTGCCGCCTTCCAGAACGAGCGGGGCTCGCGGGTAGTGCGTCAGCACGAACACCGGCGCGTGGTACGGCGGGTCGTCGCCCCACCAGCCTGTCCATTCGTCGTCCCACTCGCCACGGCCAGGACCGAACATGTTGCGCCCCATGATGTAGGCACCTGCGGTCGCGATGGCGGCGATCTCCGCGGCGTTCTCGTCGGGCCGCTCGAACCGCCAGCGGGCCAGTCGTTCACCGCCTTCGCCAAGCGGATGCTCCAGGCTCTGATTCACGCCGGCCGCGTAGCCGTCTTCCGAGACCATCATGTCGCAGGTCACTGTCATGTCGATCTCTCCTGTCTGGCGGTTTTCAGCTGATCCGTCGTCACCACGATTTGACACCCAGATCTGGCTCCCGGCAAGTGGTGACCACCTATCGCGGCGTTCGCAACCGAATCGCACCCTTGGCGGTCGATGGATCGACCACGACTCCGCCCTGCGTGATCTGCAATTCGCCGCGGGCGACCATGCGGCGTGCGGCTCGGCGGGCCGGCTCCATCAGGTCGCGCCATTCCTCGCCGCCGATGGCTCGCGCCGCGTCAGACGGGCAGATCGTGGAATCGTGCGCCCGGGTCTGGAGCAGTGTCACGATGGTCGCCTCGAGTTGCTGGTCTGTCGCGTTGACTCCGTGTGACCGGCACGCCGCCGAGCAATACTTCACCGATTCCCAGTTCTTGGCCCACTTTGCGCGCCACTCGATGCGACGCCCACACGAGGCGCACGTCTTATCCGCCCTGGCAGCTGCGGAGTCAGCATCGGCGGGGGTGCGTTGACGGTGGGCCATGCGTTCTATCCTGCCGCGAGACTTCAGATACTCCGAATAGAATCTGCTGGCGGTGCCCCGGGGATGGAAGAGAATTCAGACAGCCGCAGCGTGCGGCACCGGTTTGACGTCAGAGTAGCGGGAAAGCCCCTGCCAACCGGGTGAGAGCGGCCTCCCCCACGATCGGGATGCCGTAGTCGCGGGCCTTGCGCGCCTTGCCCGAGAGGGAGTCAGGGTCGGCCGCAACGAGAAGCGCGGTCGGCTTATGTCCCCGGTGAGTGCAACGAGGTCGCCGAGGTGCAGTTCGAAGTGCGCACTGGCCACCGAAACGATGGCCAGCTCCGGCTGGTCGAGCGCGGCGTCGAGGGCATCCGCTGAAATGTCGAGAAGGTTGGCGACGTCGATGAAGTCGGCCATCTCATCCGTTATGAGGACGCCGTCAGCCCAGGCGATGCGGGCCAGCGCGGCGAAATACTCGTTGTTCAGCAACTTGCAGCGGTGCCGGCTGAGACCGAACTCTTCGGCGAGCTGCACAAGCACCTGCGCTTCGTGCGCGGAAAGTCGCCGGTCGAGCAGGGCAAGGTAGTTTTGGTGTTCAGCCGGTCCGCTGATTTCGGGGCAGTCGTCCGCTAATGCGTGCCAGAAAAGCGGATGCTGTCTGCTCCGTCGCGAATTCCGGCCGCGCATACCACGGGCGCTCCGACAACGGCAGGGTCGGCAAACTGGGCGTCAATATGCGGCCGCAAAACCTCGTCGTCGAGCAGTTGGCGCAACCCGACGGTAGCCTTGTGGGCCGCCTATTCGGTGCTGAACCCGGCGGTGATCCACCCTTTGATCTGCTGGTGTTTCGCGTGTGCGACAGCGTCGCCGTTTAGCCAAGGCTCGCGCGGTGGGCCGCCGCATCGAACTCCGCGGTACGCTGCCGAAGTTGCAGCGCCAAAAGTGACGCTGCGAAGGCTCGTTCAAACGCGGCAGCGTCCTTCGAGCGGATGCCGTAGAGCAGACTCACCCACTCCCCCACCTCGATCCGGATCTGACTCCAGAACAAGCCGCGGGTGACGACAAGAATCTCGACGTCCTCAACCACGGTCACGATAGCGACGCCACCAAGGGTGACCGTGACTTTGTCGCCGTGAAGTGCAAGTTTCCAGTCCCCGGAGCGTGTGAGGGCCTTGCCCCAGGCTGATGGCTGCCAAGTCGGCGGCATGCTGGCTGTCCTCTCGCTTGCTCGGCGAGTTCGATCGGGTTGCAGGACCCACGGCTGAATGGCCGTGCATTTCAACAATCATCCTGAGTGCGCGAGACGGGCTTTAGCCCGCACTTCGCACTCTAGTCAATACGTAGCCCGCCCACGGCCCTCGGACAGGGCTGATTTAGGAGGTTCTGGCGAATCTAGAGCGACAGGGCAGAAACAAACGAAACGGCACCAATGGGTACCCTCGCTGCGGATCAGAGCAGCGGAAACACCCCCGCCAGCCGGGCGAGAGCCGCCTCCCCCACGATCGGGATGCCGTAGTCGCGGGCCTTGCGCGCCTTGCCCGAGAGGGAGTCAGGGTCCGCCGCAACGAGAAGCGTGACCTTCTTTGTCACCGCACTCTTCGGCGCGAAGCCTCGGGCCAGCAGCTCCGATTCCCAATCACTGCGCGGCCGGTTCATGTCGCCGGTCAGCACCACAAGGTCGCCAAGGTGCAGTTCGAAGCGCGTACTGGCCACCGCGACTATTGCCTCTTCCGGCTGGTCGAGCGCGGCGTCCAGGGCAGCCGCTGAGATGTCGAGGAGGTTGGCGACGTCGACGAGGTCGGCCATCTCATCCGTTGTGAGGATGCCGTCAGCCCAGGCGATGCGGGCGAGCGCGGCGAAATACTCCCCGTGCAGCAGCTCGCAGCGGTGCCGGCTGAGGCCGAGCTCTTCGGCGAGCTACACGAGCGCCTGTGCTTCGTGGGCGGAAAGTTGCCGGTCAAGCAGGCAGCGGTCGAGCAGGGCAAGGTAGTCCTGGTGTTCGGCCGGCCCTGAAATTTCGGGCAGTCGAACGCTGATGCGTGCCAGAAAAGCGGATGCCGTCTGCTCCGTCGCGAATTCCGACCGCGCGTACCACGGGCGCTCCGACAACGGCAGGGTCGGCCAGCGGTAGGCGGCCGCACGGTCGAGTACATCGGCCCACAGGGTAGGGTCGGCGGCGATGTAGTTGCTGAGCAGGCGGGCGGTGGCGTAGGTATCGACGGAGGCCCGGTGCGCTCCGGTGAGATCGATGTCATAGGCAGCGCAGCAGTCGGCGAGCGACCGACCGGTGCCGGGCAGAAAGTCGCGGGCCAGTTGCATGGTGCAGAGGCTGATCACCGGTTCGGTGACGGGGTAGCCGGCGCGGGCAAGTTCGGCGAGCAGGAAGCGCAGGTCGAAGGCAGCGTTGTGGGCCACGACGACGCGGCCATCGAGCAACGCCACGAGCTGTGGGGCAACCTCCACGAAGGTGGGCGCGTGCATAATATCGGCGGCACGCACGCGGTGAATGTCCTGGCGCCCGAGGTCACGCCCGGGGTTGATGAGCGTCTCCCACTGGCCTTCGATCTGCCCGTCGGCGCTGACATGCGCGACGGCCACTTCGATGACGCGGTCGTGGCCGCCCGCGAACAGTCCCGTGGTCTCGAAGTCGATTACGGCGAAACCGGGCATGGTGCTCCTGAGCTGAACGGGGTGGTCCTCTGACTGTACTGAGGGTGTAGACGTGGGCGCGGCCCACAGACGAGGGACGTCAGCGGTTGCGGCGGCGAAGCCGTTTAGCCCAGGCTCGCTCGATGGGCCGCCGCATCGAGCTCCGCGGTGAGCTGCCGAAGTTGCAGCGCCTTCAGTGACGCGGCGAAGGCTCGTTCAAACGCGGCGGCATCCTTCGAGCGGATGCCCTAGAGCCGACTCACCCACTCCCCGACGTGCAGCTCGATCCGGCTCCAGAGCAGGCCGAGGGTCACGGTGACGATCTCGACGTCCTCGACCGCGGTCACGATAGGGACGCCGCCCAGGTGACCGTGAGGGTGCCGCCGTCGAGGGCGAGTTTGCAGCCGCTGGAGCTGGTGAGGGCCTTGCCTCAGGCGGATGGCTGCCAAGTCGGCGGCATGCTGGCTGTCCTCTCACTGGCTCGACGCGTTCGATCCGGCTGCAGGACGCGGCTGAATGGCCGTGCATTCCCCACCGGGCCAGCTGGATCGCCGCGTGCCCGACCGCGCCGGCACCGCCGGCCACGAGCACGACCTTGCCAGCCAGGGCGCCCGGATGCAACCGGTCCGGCCCGTCTTCGGCCACCGTGAGTGCGCGGTACGCCGTGATCACCGGCACCCCAAGGCTCGCGCCTGATCGAAGCTCGCGTTCGCCAGCAGCGGAAAGACGCGCTCCGCGGGCAGCACGGCGTGCTCCTGGGCCGAGCCGCTGCTCGCACGCTGGTACGCGGTCAGCGCCAGCTACATCCGGTCGCCCACGCCGACGTGCTGCACGCCCTCGCCGACCGCCTCGACGATGCCGGCGCCGTCCTGGCCTGGTACGACGTCGTCGAAGGCGAGCGCCTCGCCCGGTGCCGCGCCGCGTCGGGACTTCCAGTCGGTGGGATTCACCCCGCTGACCACGATCCGCACCCGCACCTCGCCGGCTCCAGGTTCGGTCACCGGCCGATCGACGAGCTGAAGCACGGACGGGTCACCGGTCTGGCTGTACACAATGGACTTCATGTCAGGGGTAACACTGGCGGGGTGGAATGTTCCCCTGCAATCACCCCTACAGCAGCAACTCTGACCTCTCACCCTTCTCAGTGACCACCAGCTCCTCGTGTGCTCGGCTCGCAGCGACTTTGAGAAGTGACCGCGCACGAAGGTTGGCATCGACGAGGTCTTCCCCATGGAGGCCCTTGAGCACCCACGGGTTCGGTACAGCGCCCGCCGAGAGGTCGAAGAGTGCGACGCCAGAGAGTTCCATTTCCTTGACCGTGTGCATGGTGAGGACGACCGACTGTCCACCAGTCAGTCGTGCTGAGTTCAACAGGCGACTGCTACGCCTCGCTGGGCCAGCCCGTCTTGAATGGTTTCCGCCTTGTTGTTCGCGAAACGAGGAATAGGTTCCCGCCGAGCCGAACGATAGCCGTCAACCCGTCGGTATCATTCTCCGAATCAAGGTAGTCACCGACCTCAAAGACGTAACCGCAGGTTCTGCTCTGTCGTGCGGCAGTTCAGCTCCAGGCGACGCGACCATCCGGTTACTCAAATCCCGAAGCGGCAAAGCACCACGTGCTGACCGTAGATTAGCTGATGGGTGCCTTCTGCGATGAAAAGGCCATCCGGGCCCACGGCGACGACAGCCTTCATCAACTGCCAGTGCGACCTTTGAGGTCTTGCGCCTCGTCGATGAGCACCTGATCTCCGCGCATTCCAGCGCCCGCTGGGCTGCTCAACCATGCCGCCGCTTCAGATGACAATTCTGCCTAACTCAGTGTCCCGGTGATTCGTACGTTCTCACGGCTCTGCTCGCCTACACGCCACACAGCGGCGCGCTTCTTGCGATCGAGCGCAACGCCTCGGCCGTGAGCTCCGGGTCAATCCCTCGGTCGCGTGCAGTGAGGAAGCGATTTACTGTGCTCACCAACGGGTGTGCCCCGCATCGGGCTGCCACCGGAGGCTTTCCCCGAAGAGGGGATACGCCATGTCGCGCATCCGTGCGTGTCTGAGGAATATGCCAGGACAGCAGCGAAGAGGTGTCGAATGTCAGTGGCGCCCTGTAACGTCTGTCGGCTGGCCATAAGATCAGCTCACTAGGTATTTTACCTGCCAAGCAGTGACAAAGACGTTTCGAAGCCCAATGGGGTTTCTGTATGGGGGAACAGATGAGTTGGCCAAGCGGCGATATTGATTTGATCAAATACGTGGAAGAGCAGCAGGCAACGGCTCTGCGAACCTACGAGGTCAATCCCGACCTTCTCGAAGAGCATGTCGGGCAAGAAGATAGCTTCCGGGTCGGGGGATACGGACAGCGTCAGGTCAGTGAACTGCTGCAGAATGCTGTCGACGCGCTGACTATGTCTGGTGGACAGGGAACCGTGGAGTTCCGGATTGCCGATGGCGCGCTGTACTGCGCGAACGAAGGCGAATCCTTCGCTCGCGAGGGTCTGCGAGCCATTTGCTACGCGTTCCTGAGTTCCAAGCGTGGTGAAGACATCATCGGAAGATTCGGCTTGGGGTTCAAGTCGGTACTTGGAATTTCGGACCACCCCCAGATCTTCAGCCGATCAGTGAGCTTTGAGTTCAATGCCCCGGGCGCGGCCGAACTCTTCGCCGGGATTCCATCGGCGACCGGGAAACTTCCCCTATTGCGTGTCCCCTCGGTCATGGACGTGGCGACCGAAGTCGCCAACGACCCGAACCTAGCCGAGCTGATGACCTGGGCGTCAACGGTGGTGAAGCTACCTCTTGTCAGGGACGGTGCGCGCATCCGCGAAGAACTCACTGCGTTCAAGACCCAGTCACTCCTTTTCATGAAGTCGGTGAATGAAGTGAAGATCAGCCTTCAGCCAAAGGCCGGGGCTGCGCCCGTCATCCAAACTCACAAGCGCGAAGGTGACCTCGCGGAGGGCAAAGTACTCCTCAAATCCCCCGACGGAGCCGAAACCACGTGGCTCTTCGCCGAGCGAGAATACGAGCCGTCGGAGAAGGTCCTGCAGACGCTGACCGCAACGACAAGTCGCAAGAAGATGACAGTCTCCTATGCGGTCCCGCTCGGAGCAAGCACAGCTGCTCTTGGGCAGCTGTGGGCGTGGTTTCCTCTTCAAGACCAGACAACTGCACGCGGGATATTCAATGCTCCGTGGCAGGTGAATGATGATCGCACCACCCTGATCCCCACCAGTGCGCTAAACGGAGAAATGCTTGATGTCTGCGCGGAACTCTTTCTCGATGTTGTGGTCCGTGCCTCGACGCCGGAAGATCCCGCAGCGCACCTTGAGTTCTTTCCGGCGAGAGGACGCGAGATACGCAGCGCTGCGGACAGGGTGCTTTCTCTCCGCATCCCCGAATTGGCGCGGAGAAGGCCGATTATTCCGGACTCCAACGGCGTTCTGCAGGGTCGCGGATACTTCAAGGGGATTCCGGATCTCAAGCCCCTGCCTGTTCCGGTCGATCTGATGCAAGCTTGGCAAGACGTCGTGGGACGCGAAACGATGCCCCATGCGTCCTGTTTCTCCACAGCGCGCGACCGATACACCCGATTACGCGCAATCCTTCGTGAGGATGATGACGACCGATCTATCTACGAGTCGAGCGTTGTGACATGGCTTCAGGAACTCGCGCACATTCGAACGCCTCAGTCAGTGCTAACCGCGCTGAAGGCGTACGCAGCGCTCAAGGACAAGGGTTTCGGCGGTATCACCGGGAGCTCGATCGTACCCGTGGTCGGCGGCACGTGGGCAGCAGTGAGCGCCCATGAATCAGTGCTCATTGCTCGACCAGGACAGCCGATCCCCAGCGGAGTCGCGCTTGTGGACGACGGCTTCACAGCAGACCCCGAAATCGTCACGTTGCTGCACTCCCTCCAATTTCGCGATGTGTCCATGGATCAGACGTCGATCGCTATCGCGGCATTGGCGAGTGAATCCTGGAGAGGTGATGAATGGACGCGACTATGGAATGCTTTGCGCGCCTCGTCAGCAGCAGTCGCCGTGGAGTCTCTAACAAAGATTCGAAGTCGTGGGCTCGACGTTATGGTCCAGACACGTTCCGGCCTGTGGAGGGCGGCTGCGACCGTCATTGAAGACGATTCATTCGCCGATGGATTGAGGGATCGTCATGCAGAGGATCTTGTGCACGGCAGCCGAACTGATCTTCTTCGTGCGGCCGGCTGTTTCTCCAGCCCGCAGCCGGACTTCCCACAGTCCAAAGAACGGATTTTTCTGGAATACAGGAACGCAGCGGATGCGCTGCTACGCAAGCGCATCCGAGAGGCAGGCCACACCCACGGAGCGATAGGCATCCCTGATTTCGTGGGTACCGGCCCCCTAGACCTCTTCCTCGAGCTTGCCAACGATCCTGCGGCACGGATGGAATGGACCCGACGGGTCCTGCGCACAATGCCGAGCAAGATGACGGTGGTCTCGGTGCCTCTGACAAGTTCCAGGAACAACGCGGACGTCGAAATCGCATCACCCGACTGGTGGGCAGTCCTTCAGCATGGTCTGGTGCAGACTTCGCTCGGAGTAAGACGGACCGGTGAAGCGGTGTCATCTGCGCTACGCGATTTTTCGCTATATCTGCCGATTGTCGACGCAGAAATCAGCATGAGCCTCGACCCTCCCCGTTCTCTCGAAAGCTTGCCTGAGCACTTGCTTCGTGACTTCATGGGTAGGGACGGCTACCACGTCGAGGACGCCTCCAAGCTGACCCAACTCCTGGTAGCGGCCTCGGCACACGAAAGCCTTGCCACAACGGCCAATATCCCGGCGGTCCTTCACGGTGCTGTGGTGATTCGCCCGAGGACAGATGTCGTGGTGGCGTCGACTCCCGACGACATCGCTGTGCTAGAGGAACTCGGCATTGCCTATCTCGACGGCACCGTCAAGAATTCCGCACGATTGATCGAAAAGTGGGGACTGCGCCCCGGCGAAGAAGCGCTATCGCGGACGCTGGAGATCAGCGAACAGGGTACTGAAGGGCCGCTCACGGACCGATATCCGAGCCTCGCTGGGCGCCTCAGGGTATCGATCGGTCGCGTCCGTTTGCGATCGAGCGCGTCGATTCTGCGAAGGAGCTCCACTTCTACAGGCATGTTTGAAGAACGACTTATGAGCGCGCATGTAAGTGACACCATCGTTGTCGACGACACCCTTGAGGATGTCGAAATTCTTGGCGAGGTTTCCAAACAATTGGGGCTCGGCCTCACGCGGCAGGACATCTACGACATCCTGCGGGATGACGAAACCATGCGCCATAACGATCTTGTTCAGCGATCGCGGATTGCTGGTTCCGACCCGGAACGCCTCTTGATCTTGGCAGGTGTGAAGGTGCTGCAGGAAGCACTGCCGAAGCGTCTCCTGGACACCATTGAAAGCAAGAAGGGCCGTCAATCAGAACTGGAAGTTGCTCAGCTCTACTGGCAGGTTCGCGGTCTCGACAGTCTCTGGACAATTCGAGAGGAGCTTCGAGCGATCGGTCTGGTAGTGCCACGGGACTGGGCGGGCTCGGCACTGGCAGAGGCATTCGTCGTTGGCCTGGGATTCGCCACAGGGTACGCGGGGCAGAAGAACGTCCCACGCCCTTCGCTCCTTCAGGTGCAAGGCCTAGTAGATCTGAAGCCTCTTCATAAATTCCAGGAAATCCTTGCCGGTCGCATTCGGGACCTGGCGACTGCTCCCGCCAAGGGCGGTCAGGCGCAACGCGGGCTGTTGTTTCTCCCTACGGGGGCAGGAAAGACCCGTGTCACCGTTGAAGCGATCATCCGCATGCTCCGTGACGACGAGCTCTCGGGGCCGATCCTTTGGATTGCGCAGTCTGAGGAACTCTGCGAACAGGCCGTTCAAGCGTGGGCAGAGGTGTGGCGTGCCATTGGCGATGAACGCGTGATCGACATCTGTAGGTTCTGGGGTGGGCACGAACTGGACGAGTCGAACGAAGAATTGCAGATCGTTATCGCCACGGACGCACAGCTGAGCACGCGCATCGCCTCTCCCAACGCGCGAAGTTACAACTGGCTCGCGGAGGCCTCCCTCGTGGTCATTGATGAAGCCCACACAGCGATGAGTAAGACCTATACCGGCATCCTCCGTTGGCTGGGCCTGACCTCCGCACGAACGGACCGCCCCCTCCTCGGTCTCACGGCGACGCCCTATAGAGGGCGCAACGCGGAGAACAACAGACTCTTCGTCGATCGCTTCGGTGGCAACAAGCTGGAAGCCCTCGATCCCGACGACCCCATCGGTCAACTCCGCGAGGAAAAAGTGCTATCTGAGGTGGACCACTACGTCCTCGACGGAATGCGAGTCGCTGCCATGGGCAGTGATCTGGTGACTTTCGACCAGATGAAGGAAGTGACGAAGTCGATGCTCGACCGCATCGGGCAGGACCTCGATCGGATGCAGACTGTTGTCAATGACATCCTCGAGCAGGATCCTTCGTGGCCGATTCTGGTCTTCGCGGCGTCGGTCTCATCAGCTCATACTATTGCTGCGTTGTTACGCCTGGAAGGCAAGACAGCGGCGGCCGTAGACGGCACTATGCGTCCCCAGGAACGGCGTCGAATCATCGACCAGTTCAAGAGTGGTGAGATTCGGATCATCGTGAATTGCGACCTTCTAACTCAAGGATTCGATGCACCACAGGTGCGCGCGCTCTACATCGCGCGCCCGACGTTCAGCCCGAATCGGTATCACCAAATGATTGGTCGCGGGCTTCGGGGACCCAAGAATGGTGGCACCGAACGCTGTCTCATCGTGAATGTTGCGGACACGTTCGACGAGTTTGGCGAGGAGCTCGCCTTCACGGAGTTTGACTACCTTTGGGCACCGGAAAAAGTAGCAAGATGACGATCAGCAACGTAGAAGCCCAGCCGCGCGGCTAAGACAGCAGCGGGTCGGCCCCGCCGATGGCGCATGTGAGGTCCTAACACGGAGTCCCGCCTACGCGTATCTCGTGGGAACGCTGTACCCCGTTGGGGTGGGAATCGCGACGCCGAAACCGGAATTGGAGGAGCCGCTCTCCCCCACATCGAGTCCGCCGAGGTGCGGGAGGAGTTCGCGCCAGCCAAGATGGACCCGACGCAATCAGCGAACCTGAAGACGAAGACCGAGGGCTCAACCTGACGGGCGCCTTCGGTTGGGCCCCTCAGTCACTGAAGATGTCTTTTATTCACGACGGCACCGGAGTCGTGGCGTCCGTTAGGGCCGGGGCCTATTCGAAGCGCAGGGGATTGCCGGCGCAACAAGACGCCCCGGAAATACGCACTCTTCCGGCCCACGCAACGGGGGAATCTCTTGATCGTGCTTCATTCGACCGCAAGCCGGACGCGACTACGCCGGGCTTTTCGCGGGGACCTTAAGTCCCCCGACGCGTGGGGACTCGGATTCGACGATTTCATCCGCCAGCTGCGTCTCACCCATCTCGAGGAGGCTCTTCACATCGTCCGCCAGGTCGCTCTTCCCCGCATACTCGTCAAAGGTTGCCTTCGCGGATGGCGCGAGGCATCCGGTCCGCTGACGCCAATCGAGGTGAACGCGGCGGACCACCCGCGCGGCGGCCGGATGCTCCGCGCCGCGTCAACGTGCTCCCGTTCGTCGATCGCGTCAGGGAGTCGCAGCCCGCGCGGTGCAGCATGAACATGCCGTCATGCCATCGATGCACTACCGGTCAAGCCGGTGCCTCTCTAGCTCGCTTTCGACGGCCGCGGTAACCGCGCCCGGGTCTTCATGCTCCCAGAACCGCAGCACGGTCCAGCCCTCTGCCGTCAGCCTTTCTGCGGTGTTCCGGTCGCGGACCATGTTGCCCACCACCTTCAGGTTCCAATACCCCTGGTTGAGCGTCGGGCGCTGGTAGTGGACCGGGCAGCCGTGCCAAAAGCAGCCGTCGATGAACGCTGTGATATGCGCGCGGGTGAACACGATGCCGGCACTGCGACGCAGTCCGGGTACCGGGCGGTAGTTCACCCGGTACCCGGCGGCATGCAGCAGGGCGCGCACCGCGAGTTCGGGTGCCGTGTCACGATTCTTGTTGCTCTGCATCGAACGGCGCACGGCATCCGTCGACGCCCAGGAGGCGCTGGGTCGTTTTGGCCCATCAGACCGCGCGATATTCATCGATCGCCGCCCAGCGCTGTCGCCCTACTTCCGGCATCGGCCGGATCGCCCTCCGCAACACTGGTCACGAGGGCGGCCGCCTCAGAGTAGCCAGCTTGAAACATCCAGTGCACGACCGTTTCGCTCGCGTCGCAGGTCTTTGCGCTGGCGCCCTCGCCGGGTTGGTCACCGCGGGAGGGCAGCGAAGTGACAGGCATGAGAGCTCCACTCGTCAATGACTCCGGCAGACGGCGAGAATTCGATGGCACTGTAACGCCTCGCGGGTAGGGGCGACAAGGGGAGAAATCCGTTGACAGCACTGGACCATGTGACCACGCAGGTTCGAGCCCTCAGTCCTGAACGCTCTGACCGATCCCCACTTTCGGGACCGTGCCTTCAACGCAGCGCTGTGGGAAGCTCAGACATGCCCATCGTCACCTCAAGATTTCTCCGCGAACAGAACGTCTATACCCGAGCTGAACTGAGAGAAACGTTCTCCATAGCCGACGCGTCGCTCAACAACGGTATCTTCCAACCAAGGAACCATGATTCAGTGTGGCTTTTCGTGACGTTCCAGAAGACGGCGGACCGCGTACCGTACACAGACGTGCTCGATGGCGATATCTTGCGTTTCGCGGGCCAGACAAAAGGGCGTGCAGACTCCAAGATCATCGACCACGTCGCGGACGGCAACGAGTTGGTGCTGTTCTACCGAACCCGGAAGTACGAGTATCCAGGGGCCGGGTTCCGATACGACGGCCGATTCGAATACGTCGACCACGTGCCGGGTCCCCCCAACGCCTTCACCCTTCGCCGCGTGCGCTGATCAGACTAGCCGGCTCGCGCCGAGTGCGCTTGTCCCGAATGTCTCATGGAGCTGCGACGAGCGACTTCGACGCACTGCGCGAAACTCGCCCGGTATGTGCGCGATGATCGCGGCCGCCAGCACCGACGCCGCTAAGACGCCAGCAGCTCCGAAGGCGCGTTCTTCCACGTGACCACCAGCTCATCACGCGCCCGACTGGCCGCGACGTAGAGCAGCGACCGCTCGCGCAGCATGGCATCCTCGCGATCTTCAGGGCTGAGACCCTTCATCACCCATGGCGATGGGAACGAGCCCTCCGAGATATCGAACAGGAGCACCCGAGAGAACTCCATGCCCTTTGCGGTGTGCATCGTCAAAACGACCGCGTTCTTGCCCGTCTGTTTCGCCGAGGTGAGAACCGTCGACTGGATGCCGTAGTGGTCGAGCGCGTCGTGGACGTCCTTGGACGCATTGTTCGAAGCGGTCAGAACGGCGATGGTTTCGGGCCGGATACCCTCTTCAATCCACGAGCGGACCTGGTCTGCCATCGCTTTGAACTGCTCGGTCTCCGAATGCGAGACGATTGCCCGCGGCTCAGGGCCGAGCCGAGCCGACCGGTATCCGTCGACACCTTCCACTGCGTTCTCGGAGTCCACGAATGTCGCACCCCTCAACACGTCGAGCGCGTAACGAAGGTTCTGCTCCGTCGTCCGGTAGTTCAGAGTGAGGCGTCGTGAACGACCGACGACGGCGACGCCCAGCCTCGACAGCACGACGGGCTGGCCGTAGATCCGCTGGTGGATATCGTCAGCGATGAACATGTCGTTGGGGCCGACCTGCACAAGTGCGCGCAAGAACTGCCAGTGCGCCGGCGTCAGGTCTTGCGCCTCATCAATCAGCACGTGATCGGCGTAATGATTCGAGCCCGACTCCGCGGAGGCAGCCAGCCACGCTGCGGAGATCCCCGCGACCTCCGCATAGGTCAACGAATTGCGGATGCGGCCGTTCTTACGGAACTGCTCGACAACCGTCCAGACCTCAGCACGCTTGGCACGGTCGAGTGCCACGCCGCGACCCGGCCGGCGCACCGCGAAGTAGGCCTCCTTCGACGTGATGCGATTCGGCAGGACAATCTGAAGGTATTCGGCAGCGAGGAACGACTTGCTCCGTAGCTGCGGCGGCAGGTCGGGATCCACGTCATCGACGGCTTCGTGCCAGCCGACCTCGTTGCCGACGACGATGCCATGACTCTCTGCCGACGCCCCAAGCACGGTGACGGCGGCCTCCCCAAAGCCGCTGCCCGCGATCTGGCGAACGGCCGCGACGAGCGCATCGACGCCCTGCACGAAGACGCCTGCGCTGCCCAACGAACCAGAAGTCGGGATGTCGGGGTCCAGACGTTCCAGGTCTCGGCGAAGGTTCTCAGCCAGGGCTCTCGTGTATGTGGTCAGAACGATCCGGGAATTGGGGTTCTCTGCCGCCAAATTCTTGGCACGGTGGATGAGCACGACCGTCTTCCCTGTGCCGGCGCCGCCTGTAAGACGGAAGGGCCCCTTGTACGAGCGAGTGGCATACCGCCGCTGTTCGGGGTGCAGGAACACCCGCCACGCGCCGAAGTCGCCTCCGTCGATCACTCGCTGCAGCTCTTCGTCGCTGTCGATGAAGGTGAATTGCATCTGCGCGGCCGGATGCTTCAACGCGTCGACCAACCGCTGATCCAGTGCGCGCGCGTCTTCGGCTTCAACGTCGACTGGCTCGACGCGCTCCACGGGGATCTCGAGCGATTCCTTGATCTGACTGATCGAGAGACCCATCGCCATGCCATAGAGCACGGTGGACTGCCACTCCGTGTCGAGACGATCGGCGAAGGTGATGAGATCGTCTTCCGTCACCGCGGCGAAAGCCCGCGCCGCTGCGTCGGCAGTGAAACCGAACTCGACCGTGAGATCCGACACAAAATAGCTCTGTGTGGTGAGGTACGACACCAGGGCCTTGGCGGGCTGGGGGGCTTCCGCTTTGGGGGCGGCCTGCGCCGGATGCTCGGGAACAGCCGCGATGAGCTCGGGAATACCGTTCACCGGATTGATCTGCAGCTTCTTGGTACGCGCCCGCTCGATCGCCTCGTCATGCTCCCACGTCCCTGCGTAGACGTACGTCTTCTCGTCACCGATGGGCTCGAGCACGTACAAAACGGCACGCAGATGGATGTCTACGCGCCCCGTCCTCGCACGGGAATCGAGTGGTTTCTTCATCGGCTCAATGTGCAGCCCGGGAATTGTGTCGTCGTCAGTCAACTTCTTGAGGAACGCCATGATCTTGCCATTGACGGCCTTCTCGTGATCTTGGCCTTTGAGCTTGATCATGATGAGGTTGGGCATGTGAATCCTCTCTTGGTCACCGGCGCGTGAGCGCCGACGCAATCTGGTCCGTGTCGAGGGGGACGACGATCCATCCGGATCCCTCGAGGTCGCGAATGTCTCCATCGGTGAAGGCATCGCCCGCCGCGACCTTCACGGTCTTCCATGCGAAGGGCACCGGAATCCCATCAGCCGTCTCCAGACCGACCTCCGGCACTGGCATTGCCTCGAGTGCGGCGAGTTCACGAAGGAACACGCGCTCAGCCTCCGTGGCGATGTCGTGGAGCGCCACCCATTCTCCGACGAGCTCCGCGCCCATGATGAGGTCGACAGGACCGATATCAGCGGATGGAACTTGGCTCAGGGCGACGATCTCGGCCGAGTCCGCAAGCAGTCGGGTCCCGAGCAGGTTGGAAAGTCGAAGCCAGAACCTCCAGTCCTCGGCGAAGCCGGGCATCTGCAGCGTTGAATCCCGGTCGTCGAGGATGAGTGAGCATTCCGTTCGACCGGCTCCGAGATGCTTACTGGTGAGAACCGCGGCGCCATGGCGAAGCTGCCAAGAGGTGGGTGTGGCCCCAGCCTCGCTGGTGCCGAGCAGCGTCTCCGCCCCGAATCGGCTCACGCCGGCGCTTCCCACGTCGACGAGCTTGCTCGACGGCATGCGGGTGAGCATCGGCAACGCGTCGGCGATCGCTTCCCAGTGTGCGGGCGCCTTGTCGGGATTCTGCATCCACGCCATCAGCTGAGTGATCGGATTCGCAGTCACATGCGCGAGCGACGCCAGCGGCAGGTCGTACTGCTGGGCGAACGCACTCGCCTTGTTTACATCGAACCACGGCATCGCGGGTTCAGGTTCTCCATCGCGGGCACGGATGAGGTCACCCCAGACGACCGCCATCACGACGTAGCCCAGCTCCCGCGCCGCTGCGCGCTTCTTCGCGTCGTCCTTGATTCGGTTGTGCTGGACCGTCGCGTGGAACGCGAGCCCATCCGTGTAGATCGCAATCGGGTCGGCACCTCCACCGAGCTGCTCCAGAACGAAGTCGGGCATGGTCGGGCCGAGTTGCACCTGCGGCCGCAGCATCCAAATGCGGTTGTTGCCCGAGAAGGACACCTGCACCTTGTTGCCGCGGTCGGTGGGAATCTCCTTGACCGCGGCGCCGAGCTTCTTCGCTCGTTCCATGAACACCTGCCGGAAAAGCTGCTCGATCACGGATTCCTCGACGACCACACCGGGGTCATCTCGGGTGATCACCCACGGCGTGTGCGCGTCCTCGCTGAATCCCAAGATGCTCGCCAATGATCTTTCGGCGCTCGAACGCGCTACGTGAGAGGCGGCATTGCCTGGGGCGTACGGGAGTAGGCAGCGGTGGCAGGACGCCCGCCCTTCTGCCTTGCACGGGCAGTCACGCACGATCGCCCAGGCCATCGTGAGAAGTTCCTGCATCCGCTTCGGATCCGCCAGCTCGGCAAGGTAGCCAGTGCCACCCGGCACGGAATCGTGAATGAGCAGGGCCGGGACGTTCTCGGATCCGTCAGAGAGCACCGGTTCGACGGTCTCGACGATGCGCAGATGGTCAGGGTCACCGCCGATCACCTCACGCAGGCCGCGCAGGATGGCGGCCGACAAGCTGGGAACCGCCAGCGAATCGCCGATCGTCACGGCGGGCGGCAGTCGGAGCACGATTCCCTGCGTGGTCAACGTGCGACTCAACGCGAGAGTCGTGGCGTTCTCCGCCTTTGAGTCGCGCACCGGGCACCATGGCTTGTGCTCTCGACGCGAGTTGGCATTCGATTCGGTGTCGAGTTTGCCGCAGACCGCGCAGACCCGGAACAGCGGCGCTTGCTGCTCGTCACCGGATATGACGCGGGATTCTCCGAAGCCGGCCACCTTGCCCAGGTTGAGCCATCGGATCGTCAGATCACGCATGTAGGTGACGCCGAAGCTCTCGCCTTCGACGTACCAGGCATCGGTCACACCCGCTGGATCAATGTCGGCCGCGACTTGAATCGCAAAGCGTTCACGCTGGCGTTCGTCGCGCCGATCACTGATGGAGGACTCGTCACGGCGCACCTCCGCGGAGACCTTTTCGAGCTCCACCACACGCAGCTGCTGTGCAGTGTCGGCGATCCCGGCGCTGCCGCATCGGGGGCAGCTCTCGTAGGGGTTCTCCACCGTGCCGTGTTCGTAACCGAAGCCGCACGCAGGGCAGAACCACCAGGTGCGCACAGCTTCGCCATTGCTGCCAAGGTCGATGGAGTCGACGGTGATTTCAATGCCCTGCGCGTAGAAGACCGCTCCCGGCGCCAGCTCACTGATCGCGATTCCCGCCCCACGCTCGTAGCTGATTGCGCGGTCGCGGTATTCGAGGGTATCGGGGTCGATCCAGCTGAGCGCGACGTCCAACTGCACCGAGTCGTCGAGCAGCGAGTAGTTGGGCAGCAGGCCGAAGCGTTCCAGCGCCGCGACCCAATGCTCGGTGCGCAGCTCGGCGAGCTGTTTCGCAGCCATGGCATACGATGCTTTGGCCGAGCGCAGTTCGCGCTGTTCCTCGTCGCCTGCGGTGGGGTGCTTGGCGGCTTTGTCCAAGCCGTCGAGGGAGTCTGCGACACTCTCCTTGCGGATGCGGGCGAGATCGACTTGCTTGGACCACCGCGACACGGCGTCGCGCACAGCGCCGGCCACGGGGCTCGATCCTTCCTCGGTGCCCGGGGTGGCGAAGCGGCGCAGCGCCTCAGACGCCCAGTCGCTCAGCCCGTCGAAGGTGTCGAGGAAATCGCCGAGAAGTTCGGAGTGCGCCGCCTCGGCGTCGGCGATCAGCTCGCCGAGATAGGAGCCTTTTTCGGCAGTCTTGAGCACGTCTCGGGCTTGCTGCGGCGCATCCATGAGGGTGGCCGCGCGGCGGTCGACGAGGTAGGCGAAATACTGTCTCTGAAGTATCTCCTCGGCGTTGAGATATGTGGCAGGCGGTCTCACCGCGCCGTTGATCACCGACAACGGCTCACCGAGCTTCGGCAGCTGCTCTCCTCGCCCCGTCACGAACGCGAGGGCCAGCGCGTTCCCGGTGAGTCGACCCGCGCGTCCAACGCGTTGCAGGTACGAAGCAACTGAACGAGGGAGACCTGCGAGCATCACCGTCGACAGGTCGCCGATGTCGATGCCCATCTCCAGGGTTGGCGTGGCAACAAGCACGTTCGGTGCCTCGGGGTTCTCCCCCGCGCTCTTGAAGCCGTTCTCATACTCAAGCCGCACCGCGTCGTCGAGCAGGCTCGTGTGCTCCCGCGCAACGACGCGCCGCATGGTGCCGTCGTTGTAAAGTCGGCGGTAGTAGTTGTCGTCGCTGGCGCTCCGACGCAGTGCTCCCGGGCAGCGTGCCGACATGCACGGCCCGTCCGCCAACTGATCGATCACGGTGGTCGTTCCGGGCACGGGGTTCTGGCAGATGTCGCAGACCAGGAGGTGGAGCCCATTCTGGAGGTCGACGAGATCGACGGGCTGCACTGCAATCGCCGACGGGCTGAGTTTGTAAGCAATCGCGCCTCCGCCGCCAATCGCGGTCGAGGTGATCACGCCTTCGCGGTCGAGTTCGGCAAAGAGCGCCCGGCTCAGATGAGCACCAACGGATGCGGTCACACCCAGCGCATCGCGAGCCCAGACCGCGAACCAGCCCTGGGCAGACGAGGCCGGGTCGAGGTTGCTCTTCTGCCCGCCTGTTGCCGCGGGGGCGTGCCCCACACGGGGGAACCCGGGCGCATCGCGTCCGTTCGGGAATGCCGGCATGCCGACGCTCTTGGGGCGCCCTCCCCAGACGTACCAGCGCTTGCCGTCGTTTTCCACGTATTTCTGCAGCCATTCATGGTCAATGGCACCGCGGTCGCGCATGCGTTCCAGCACGCCGCGAACCCAGCGGATGACGGCGCCGGCCGCGAGCTCGGACGGAGCATCCTCGCCGGGTCTCTCAGCCTGGGAGTATCCCGCGAGCACGGCCCGGCCGATTGTCTCCAGCTTTGAGGGCGCCCCGGCCGCGACCTCGGCGGCCAGGCTTCCCGTCAGCTCGAGCGTGCGGCCCACCTTGGATTGCAGGCCGAATTCCAGGCTCAGGTCGAAGAGCAGGCGCGTGCGAACACGCTCTCGCACATTGGGGTCGACGGCGCGTGCTCTATCCGCTTCCCAGAAGTCGCGGAATTTCTCGTGTTCGACGATGTCCGGCGCGAGCAGGCTGTAGCGGCGCGCCTGGTCATCGCCCGCGTCTTGCAGAAGTCGTTCGACGAGATCCTGCAGGCTGGTCGCGTCGTCTCCGACGGAATGGCGGATGGCGTTGCGCATCGTGAACACGTGGGAGCGGCTCTGCACGAACGCGGCGCGGTGTGCCGCGTCTTGCACGCTGTCGGTGAAGACAAGAGCCTTCTTCTCTCCGGCACTCACATCTTTCGCGCCGAACAGTGATGTGACCGCGACCGACAGCATCGTGGCCACCGCGCTGCCGATGAAGCGGATGCCGTCGGTGCGCCCGCAGGACGGGCACGTGTCGTGCCTCGAGTCTGACTCGGCGTCAGGGCCGAAAAGCATCAGCACGGGAACAACTGAGCCGAGTCCTGTCGCGTCATCGGGGGTGCCGGGTGCCGTTTGGAGCACGGCGCGCTGCTCTATATCGAACCAGTGCAGGCCTTCGACCGCGGTCGAGTCGGCGAGGCGCGCCTCTTTGGGCGCGTGCATCAGTGCCCGAAATCCGCGCTCGCCGTGCAGGTGATTGCCGCGAATGTCGGTGCCGTCATGGTCGAGGGCAAGCCCGGTGGGAGCGAGTTGGATTCCCCAGCCGCTGCGCCCGCAATGGCGGCAATAGATCGCGGGGAACGTCGGCCCGGAGACTTCAGTGGCGTCGTCTGGCTGCACGGCGCCGTCATCGGCCCAGTGAAATCCTGCGATGGGGCCCGCCACCCGGTCGAGCCGGGTCAGCGACCGAACCCACAGGTGAAGGTCGATCGAGAGTGCACGACGGCCCGCGAGCATGCGCACGTGACTCAGTGCGGCGAGCACCGCGGCGAGGAAATTCCGGCGAGCCTCTGCGCGCTGCTCATACGTCTCATCGGCGACGAGACCGCCCGGCAACACAGCCTCGGCCAAGTCATCGAGCCGGATCGCATCGACGGCGTGAGCCGAGATCCCCCGCACCAACGGGTGCCCCTGGATCAGCGCGAGGAGGTCATCCGCGTCGAGTGATGTGGTGTCGAAGGAAGGATCGTTGCTTCGTTGCAGATCGAATTGTTCTCCCCCGAGCGGTCGATACAGGCTGCCCAACACCCAGCGAATGATGTCCTCGGGAGCGCAGGTGTGGAGCTTCTGCAACTGGTGGTTGACCGTCGCGATAAGCGCGTTGGAGACCGAGTTCGGCGCGGCTGCAAGCCGGGAGAGCTCGATATCCACGCCCGCGGACCACGCATCGAATGAGAGGCGTGTCTCGGTGACAACCGAGTCGTCGTCGAAGTCGTCGCCGAACACCGTGTGCGCGAACTGGATCATCGCACGCGGGTCGCCCTTGTCGCCGAGCGTCGCCGAGGTGGCCACCGGGGTCACGTTGCCGAGCGGGCGCTCGATGCCGGCAACAACCGCGCGGTGCTCGCCGTGGTCCGCCTCGCGGTAACGGCGTAGAGCCAGCCCTAGCCGGCGAATGAGCATCGACACATCGGTGCCCTGGGCGCCGTCATAGGTGTGGAACTCGTCGAGCACGAGATACTGCAGGCTTTCGGCGCTCTGCTTCCAGAGCGCCTGGTCCTCACTGCGCAGCAGCAACTGGTCGAGCATCTTGTAGTTGGTCAGCAGTATATCCGGGGCCTGCGAGCGGATCGCGTGCCGACTCGTGATGAGGCCGTCGGGCGTGACGCTAGAGCGTTCGGCTCCGGACTGGCCGGTGTAGAGTGCCGCACGGATGCCGCGCAGCTCGTCGTTCTGTGTGAGCAACTCGGTGATTCTGCGCGCCTGGTCGTTGGCGAGCGCGTTCATCGGGTACAGGATGAGAGCCTTGATTCCCGGCTGCCCCTCGCGCTTCGCCCGCAGCACGTGGTCGAGGATCGGATAGAGGAAGGCCTCGGTCTTTCCCGAACCGGTTCCCGTCGTCACTAGTGTTGGCAGCGGGCGCGGCTTGTTAGGCCCGAGGTTCGCACTGCTCAGGCGCTGGAACGCCGCGGCTTGGTGGCCATAGGGAGTCTGCCCCGAACGCCACTCGAGGCTGGCCTGCCAGCCGTCATCGGCGGGGCGGAACGGCAGCCGCACGCGCACATATGGGCCGCGGAAGATGCCGTCGACGGGGTCGCCGAGGAAGCGCGTGAGCTCCGACTCGGCCTCGGCATCGGCCAAAGCGAACGTGGTGGTGAGATAGTCGAGGATGCTCTCGCGGACCTGCTCCGCCTCGACGCTCGGCAGTATCTCTCTCACGATCGCTCCTTCAGAATCTTCTCGAAGTGTGCATATGCCTGGCGCATGTCTGCCTCCCGGTCGAGCGTGCGGAACGGCAGCTCATAGGTGTACTCAACGCCGGAGCCGGGATGGATTGCCTTGCGCTCATCATCGCCAATGGCATCGCCCTTTGACCGCCAGACTGAAAGCACCGAATTGGGCACGAGACGACCATTCGCGTCGTATAGATATAAGTTGCGGTCGTAGCCGTAGAGCACCGCGAACTGTGTGCGATAGACCGTGCACAGCTCGTCAGCGCTCAAGCTGAGCATGAGGGCAACGATTGCATCAATCTCAACGAGCGCTTGGCGTCGATCGGAAGCTCGTCGCAGTGGGGCCGAAGGCGTCCACCCTCCGTTTTCGACGGCGAATGAATTCCTGGCAGGGTACTCCAGCCCACCCGCCCATTGTTCCTTTTCCATCGAGTCACCCATGGCCGCGTCCCAGAGATCCCGATACTCCTCCGTCAAACAATTCAGTCGGAGGCTGCGCGTCAGAAGCGCCTCGCACAGGACACCTGATGCCAAAGGTAATCTTCCAATAGTGCTCGCCGAGACGCTGGACTTAGGAGCGACTCGGACCGAAAAGTCAGCCAGTATCGACGATAAGACGCCTGCAGTCAGCGCAAGGATACGGTCATCACCGACCGATCCAAAGGACGTGACGGTGTGAATATGTGCTGCTCCGGGCGGAATAATCGCAGGGATTAGTGTACGTTCGTTCCTGTTGGCCGCCATGTTGCGCCACGCGATGCGATAGTGGTCGCGGGCAGGCGTGCGACCTGCGCCCCAGTGCGTGTACGCGATGTCATATTCTGTGGTTGGTTTGGCCGGTTTGTAGGCTGTGACCGGGAGTGCATCAGGTGCCAGGGCCTCGAGGTCCACTGCCGACCAGTCTTTGTTGCTGGACATGGTCGCGTTCGGCGATTTGTAAAACGGATTCCCCACGAACAGGTGCGGGCCTTGAAGGATCGCACCCTTCCAAGCGTCGACTTTCCCCCAGGAAGTGTCAAAAAAACCCTTCCTTCGGTCAATGCTCTCGTCCCACCCGCGCGAGAACTCAAGCCCAAGCTGACCAATTCGAGGTGCCGCGGAGAGCTTTGCAAGCACTGCAGCGGTCGCCCGGTTGACTGCGTAAACCATGCGGGTTCGTTTGACAGGAACGTTCCCGTCTTCGAGAACAGCGTGCCATGTCTGAAGCACGTCATCAGTGACCGTGATGATACGCCCAGCGTGGGGGCTCACGTCCCACTTTCCTTCTTCATTCTTCAGACCGGGTTCAGCCCCGTCTCCGTTGTGTCGCAAAGAACCCACGACGGTTTCTGGGTGGTAGAGGGAACTCGCCATGAGGAATCGCACCGTCTGCGGGGTCCCGTAAATGTGCACCCCATATGCAACGTGGTTGTCGATTTCAAACAGAACTAGTTCATTCACGAACTGCCAGTGGCGCCGCAGTCGGCCGTACGTCGCTTCCCGCAGAATCCCGGCCTTCTCGTCCGTGAAGTGCGACTCGGGGTGGATGAGACCCACCGAGCCGCGTCGCGACGTGTTGCGCCAAGTCTGTTCCATGAAGCATCGGTAGAGATCCGGTTGGAGGCCGGCCAGGTGCGGGTACTGCGTCGAGTCCCCTAGGAACGCGGCAGTTACCGCAACGGCCACGGTGCCGTCCAGGAGCAGATCCGCCATGCCCTCCAGGGAGAGCGTTTCGGCACGCTTTGAAGCCACCTGCGCCTGTGTTGGTTTCACCGCTAGCTGCCACCACGGATCGCCCTCAGCGAGCAGCGCGTCGACGTCCGACCGTGGGCGCACCCACGGCGGGTTCCCGACTTGAAGGTCGAATCCACCAGTCGCGAAGCGCGGTGCGAAGTCGAGATTCCAATGGAAGAAACCCTGCTCACCGGCGATGCGCTCTGTCACGCGCAGCCAGGGATTGTCTGTGATCGCCTCCGCAATGTTCTGTGCACCGGCGAAGGACAGGTCAAGTTCCTCGGCTGTTCCGAGCTCGCTCCAGCCGCTCGGCAGGCCCAAGGTCTCCCCGCCTGCCATCTTGCCCTTCGTCTTCGCTTCGAAGTGGGAGCCGAGGAGCGCCTGTACCCCGTCGAGCCATTCGTCCAGCGTCGGCGGGGTGACGCCCTGCTTCAGAGTGTCTGTGAGCGGCCAGAACCAGAGGGCGTTCCACGCATCCATCACACGCCGCAGGCGCTGGTAGGCGCCGTCTGGATCCGCGAGCTTGTATTCGATCTCCTCGCGAGGCACGGGAGGAGGAGCATCCGGAGTGACGAGCGAATCCGCGCCCCAGAGCTCGATTTCCCGGCGCGCTTCCCGCTCGGCGATCTGCAGGCGGCGCAGGGCAAACTGCCACAGGGTCTCCACGCGGTACGACAGGTTCACAAGGCGGTCGAGTTGCTTTTTCGATGGCTTACCCACGATTGCACGCCGCCAGGCCTTCAACTCGGCAAGGGCTTCCGGCGCCAGTTCCTTGGCTTCCTTCGCGTCCACGGCAGAACCCCACCCGAACGCGGGCAAGAGAAAGTGGTGGATGGTTCCGGCGGTCCCTGGCGCCACGCGGCCGGCGTCGAGGTTGTCGGCCAGCTCAGCGACGGGGACATCGCGCGGCGCATCGTGAAGCCATCCTTTGCTGTTTACCTGGTCGCGGGAGTACACCGCCCGACGGGAGCCGATGAGGGAGTTCCCACGGCGCAGATGCAGACCAAACCACGGCGCGGTGAGCCCTTCCACCATCGTGTCGAGCCAGAGTGTGATCTCGGCGAGCTCGACAGCGGTGGCGTTGAGGTCGACACCGTAGACCTGGTGCAGGGCGATGGACGCCTTGATCTTCTGCAGTTCGCGCGGACGATCCTCGGGGTCGACCCTCTCCCCCAGCTCTTCCTCGCGCCGCTTGAGGTACTCCTCGGCGAGCTGGCGCACTGCCTCGATGGCGAACGCCCCTGAGCCGAGCGCTGGCTCACACACGGTGAGCTCCAGAATCTCGGCAGCAGTAGTGCGGCGACCGTCCTGGTCCAGAAGCTCATCCAGAGCCTGCGACACCACGAATCGGGTCAGCACTTCCGGAGTGTAAAAGGAAGCAGACTGCTGGCGCTCTCGGCCCGCGAGGCGGAAGACGAAGCTGCCCGGCTCATGCAACACCAGCCGCACTTCCTCGGTGAGGGGGTCTTTGTAGGTGACGAAGTCCTTCTTCTCGATGCCGTGCGAGCGCTCAACGGGCACCACCCACGACCCCTTTGAGGCATCGCCGTCCTTGGCGACCTCGTGGAGGTCGGTGCTGGCAAAGAAGCCGGTATACGACATGAGGCCCTCGTAGACGGCGCCGAGCTGGTTGATGCCCAGGTCGGAATAGCTGATGAAGCCGCGGTCGCGTCCCGTCTGTTGCTTGCTGAGCAGGAGGTGCTCCAAGACAACGCGCATTGCTTCATCGCCGAGCCCCACCTCATCGATGCGGGCGGTCGCGCTTGGCAGGAACAGATCGGCCGAGAGGCCGTTGAAGACCAGGCCCGATGAAAGACCGGGAGCGGCCTCTTCCTCGTCGCCGTCGGAGGCGGCATCGACACCGTGGCCCCGATCGACCAGCCGGAACAACACCGACAAGGAGTCGTGAAAATGCGTGCGATTCGCGGCATCCGCCGACAACTCCACGAGCACCAGCTCGCGCAGACGGTCGAGACTGTACCCGGTCTCGTAGTCAGGGTCACCGATGGGCAGCACCTTGAGCTCAGGCGAGGCCTCGGCGAAGAGCAGGAACAGGATGCGGTAGAGGTAACGGAGCGCCTGCTTCGCGAGCGGCTGGGCCTCCTCCGCGGGCAGGGGTTCGAGTCCCTTCATCGACCGGCGGCGCACGACCTCGTTCGCGATGATCTCGATGGAGTGGCGCACACCCTCACGCAGGTCTTTGGAAACGCCAACCGTGTGCTTGATCGAATCGTCGAAGACGGTGTCCCACCAGACGGCGCCTTCGGCATCCGGCATCAACGAATCGGCGGTGACGCAGACTAGGGCGCGGTCGAGCTCGCCGCCCTTCTTCTCATCATTGCGATCGATGACCAGCTGCATGTTGATGGCCAGGTAACGCCCCTCAGGCCAGCGCTGCCGTTCTGTCAGCAAGACCCAACGCCCCGCGAGTACGAGGGCATAGCGCGGCGCATCGTCCTGGGCGAACACCTGGGAGAGCAGCTTGGGCACAGAGGTGATGGGATGCTTGTCATCACCGTCGACCACTACGGGCTCCGCAAGCGAGTCCGTGCCCTTCTGCAGGAGGTCCTCGAACTCGTCTACCGGCTGGGCATCGATAATAACGACGGAGGCGCGCTGGTCGATGTCGCGCTGAGAGACGCGGGCGATGGCACCGACCTGCTCGAGCTCGTAGAGGCCCGAGCCGAAGCCGAGGTGCGACTTCAGCAGCTGTGCGACGCGAGCGGAGTTCTCCTCCTTGCCGCCACCGGATTCGAGTGCGGCGTAGGCCGCACCGAGCTCGCTGCGTGCTGCGAGGAACGTATCGCGGCTCGACGTGCCCGCTTCGCTGTCGGCGTCCCAGGCTTTGCGTCGTTGCACGACGTGCCCCTGGAACGACTGCTTCGCCGAATCCGTGTTGAAGAAGTGCTCACTGATCCACTCTTCACCGACGATGAAGGCATCCGATGCCATCGACTAGACCTCTTTCTGGGGAACAACAAGAAGCAACGGGCGCACGAGACGCTGGTTCGGCTTCATCGAGCGGGCGATGGCCCGCTCCTCCTCCACCGTCACCCGGCGAAGTTTGAGATCGGTACGTTGGATGAGCGCATCAGCCTCGTTCTCCCATTGCCGAACGCGCTGTGCCCAACGGTCGATCGCGGACTCGACTGCCTCGCCGGATGCCTGCATGACGCCGTTCACATGCGACACGGCATGCTGAACGGCGGGTGCGATGATGGCCTGGAAACGTTCAGGATCGGCGATGGGGCCGGGGTTCGAGAGCGCCTGGTTGAGCCCGAGTTCGGCGAGCGCCTCACGGGCACCCGCGTGCGGCTCGACGAGCACGAACGACGGGTCGTCGACGTCGGGCACCGCGGCAGTCACGAATGATGCGGCCACCACCTGTCCACGGTTGTTCGTCAGCGTGCCGATCAACAGAACGGTCGGGTAGTCAACGTCACCCCGCACGGCGAACACCTCGTTGCGGCCGAGCTTGGCGAGCGAGCGGTCACTGGCCCACTCGAGAATCGGGTGCAGCGGGCCGAGGTAGTGCGCCTCGGGCCACAGTGATGCGCTCGAGTTGTCGTCGATCGCCTTCTGCAGCAGCCTCTGGGCAACGGGCTCGGAGATGGCCAGCTTGAGGTGGTCCGTCACCCGCTGGTCACGGAGGTAGCTTTGCGGAAGCACGCTCAGGCGTTGGCTCAGGTCGCGCGGCGGGGTGAGCTCGACCAAACCGTGGTCGGGAAAGCGGCGCCAGTCCACTCCACCGCCGCCGTTCGTGCCCGGCGCGGCGCCAGGTGTCGTGAAGATCTCGTCGAGGGCGGCCGCCAGGAAGGTTTCGTGAGAGGCGAAGAGCCCCGACGACTCGCCACTCTGTACGACCACATCATCGACGATCGCCGCTTCGCCCGCGGGTTCCTCGGCAGCGGCCAGCAGCAGTGCAAGCCACGGGTCATCCGCATCGGCGGCGATTGAATCCATAGTGGGCACGATGTCATCAATATCGGTGCCCTTCACGAGCGCCTTGGCGATGGCGTCCTCCTCGGCAGCGACGTCGTACTTGCCCATGAGAGAGGCAACGTCACCGAGGGCGGCGTGCGCCTCCTGCTCCCGTTCCATCAGGCGGGTGAGCACGCGGATGTCGCCAGCGAATCGCTCGTTCTCGGGTTTGAGCAGGATTGTCGTGATCTGCGGATTGTGCCTTTGCCCGTAGCGGTCAACACGGCCGTTGCGCTGCTCGATGCGGATCAGGCTCCACGGGATGTCGAAGTGGATCAGCTCGTGACACTGCGAGTGCAGGTTCACGCCCTCTGACGCGACGTCTCCGGTGATGAGCAGTCGGATCGGCGATGACGACTGCTTGAACGACTCGACGATGCGCTGCTGGTCCTGGTCGTTGAGACCGCCGTGCAGCACCTCGATCTGATCGGCCCGAAGCTTGAGGTCTTTCTGAAGTTTTGCACGCAGCCATTTGAGCGTGGGGACGCGCTCGGAGAAGACGACCGCCCGCTCGCCGCTCTTCGGCGCGACGCCGATGTCTTTGAGGTACGAAACGAGGCGTTCGTACTTGGCGGAGCCGTTGCTTTCGGCTTCTTGGGCCAGGTTGCTGAGCCGCTCAAGGGCGTCCCGTTCGACGCGCTGAGACGGGGTGAGATTAGATCCAAGCCGGCGGATGCGCTCGTTCGCCGTCTCGCGCAGGGCGGCCGGTGAGGAGAGGAACGCCTTGGCGAGGGTCCAGGGGAACAAGCCCTTGTTGTCCCCGGAGTGAGGGCTCGACGCACTCGTGGGATACAGCCAGGTGTCGGCCAGTTCGTCGGCGATGGCGTTCTCTATCGCGTTCGCCTCCACCGCGAAGTGCTGCGGCTCCTTGCGCTCGGCCCAATCACTGCCGACCTCGCGGGCGACCTCCGGGCTGTGCCGGTGGCGGCGAATGACGAGGCGGGAGAGCTCGGACGCGATGATGTCGCCGTCCGGGGTCACTGCGGTCGGGTCAAGCAGGCGGATGAGCTCCGCGAACGATTCCTTCTTGCCGTTGTGCGGAGTTGCACTGGCAAGGACTAGAGCCTCCGTGTTGCGGGCCAGGAGGCGAGCGAGCTCGTTGTTCTTCGTCGCACCGGTGATGTTGTGCGACTCGTCGATGACGACGGCATCCCATTTGTGCTTGCGCAAGTGCGCCCGGTACTTGTCTTGCTTGAGCGTGTCAATCGAGACGATCGCCCGCTTGTAGAGGCTGAACGGATTGCGTGACGCGGGCAGTTTTTGGCGGACCCGCTGGATTCCGACGGAGTCGAGTCGCACGAACGGGATCGCGAAGCGCGTCCACATCTCGTATTGCATCTGCTCGAGCACGTGCTTGGGCGTGACGATAAGGATGCGGTCCCCTCGTCCGCGCCGGATGAGCTCGGCGAGGATCATGCCGATCTCGATCGTCTTGCCGAGTCCCACCGCATCTGCTATCAGCAGGCGTGGGCGCAGGTTCTCTGGATCGAGGGCCTGGCGCACGGCGCTCTGCTGATAGCTGAGCGGGTTCGTGAGCATCGACGTGCTGACGGTGAGGCCGGGCTCGTTGAGAGGAATCGGTGTCTTGCGGAGTGTGGCCTCGAGCCACAGCTTGGCTTGGCGGTATCCGGGCGAGGAGTCGGATTTGACCCTCGCCTGGGCAGGATCGAGTACGTCGATGTCATCGAGCGACTCGTAAAAGGATGCGGTGGTGTCGCGCACCAATTCCGAAAGGCCCTGAACTTGAATGAGCATGCCGTCAAGGGTCTGTTTGGCGGATGTCACCATCCACTCGGCATCGCGAACGATGACCACGGATCCTGGGGCGACGCTGAGCGGTGCTCTCTCAGTGCGGGCAGATGATTGCTGGCTCGACAACGCTTTCGCTTTCCTCTTGTGACCCACAATTTCGACGTGGGCGCATGTCGATCGTAACTGCGTTGCGTCCCTCAACTGTGATTGGAGGAGCGTGAGGCCCTGATGGGGGGTGCGGTCGGTGGGTGGTTCGATGGTTTTCTAGGTTATGAAGAGAACGGCACTTGTAGTTGTCGACAACGAGTGTCGGTGGTGCTGCGTAATGTTGCCCGGCTGATCACTTGACAGTTCGCGAAGTGATCCGACGGGCCTGCATTTCGGTCTTGATCTTCTACGCGGACCCACGGGAGTTGAAAAGATACATGAACTGGAACAACGGCAATCCTGCACTTCGGGCGGACGTCGAAGAACGACAATCAATTGCCCTGCGACCATACGAAGTCAACCCCGACCTGCTCGAGGAACATGTCGGGCAGGAAGACAGCTTCCTCTCCGGCGGCTACGGGACTCGACAGGTCAGCGGGTTGCTGCAGAATGCGGTGGACGCATTGACCTCGTCAAAATCTGCGGGCACCATCGAGTTCCGCGTGGCCGATGGCGCTCTGTGGTTTCGACGCTCCCAAGGTACAAGCCCTCTATGTCGCGCGCCCCACGTTCAGCCCAATTCGTACCACCAGATGGTCGGGCGCGGATTGCGCGGTCCGAAGAACGGAGGCAACGAGATTTGTCTCATCGTCAACGTGGCGGATACCTTCGAAGAATTCGGCGAGGAACTTGCCTTCACCGAGTTCAGCTACCTCTGGGAGGGTAAGTAATGTCTGGCGTCTCGAACGAAGAACCACTTGAATTCGACCTGGCAGGCCGCGAGAAGCTTGTCGATTACCTGACGTCAGCCTGGCTCGGCCCTCTTGGCGGCGAGACGGAGCTGCTTCAACGCAACCCGGTCTACACGTACCTCGTGGGCACGCTCTATCCGGTGGAAGTTGGCAACAGAGACACCCAGCCGGTCGTGCTCGACGAAGAAATCGACGCAGAGGCTTCTGGCGGCGACGAGCTCGTGGCCGAGTTCGGGGACGACGATGAGGCTGATGTCGTCGATGCCGAGGGCGAGGAGGACACGGGGCTCAACCTCGCGGGTGCGTTTGGATGGGCGCCACAGTCGATGGGGCTCTCTTTCATCCACGACGGCCGACTCCGGGCAACGGTGAGTGCCGGTGTATATGAGCAAGCCGCCACGCCGTCGGACCCCGTGCAACAACCCGGCGACGGACAGGTAGCCGATGCAGCCGTTGACGCGTCTGGCGAGGCATGGAAGCGCCGAACTGTCCAAGACGAATTGATCGAAGTACCGCGGACCGCGGTAGGCGCGCGATCTGTGCTCGAGGGGCGGGCCACACTCGCCTGGCGCACGAGAGCGATCGGCGGCCGAATGCTCACAACCCTCGCTGTGTCGAACAGTGCGAAGACCGAGGCCGGCAAGGCCAAGTCGGACCCGAGCAGCTGTCTCTTCCAGGTGCGGCTCGAAGCCGAAGTAGACGGCGGGAGCTTGCATCCGTACCCCGTTGGAAACCCCATCTCTACGTCCGCTGAAGATCTTGAGCTCGAACTTCGCTACCGCGACAAGGTGACTTTCGCTGTCGGCCACGGCGTTGCCGTCGACTGGGATTCGACGACGCCACCCACCCGGGCGTGGACCGAATGCATCCCGACCGAGGAAGTCCCGGCGATTCGCGCTAGGGAGAGCTCACTCGACGCCCTTGAACTCAAGTGGCTCGCGAATGAGAGCCTGCCGACCGCGGAGCTTGCCGCGGGCCTTCGGCAGTTCCTAGCTGGCTACGCCGACTGGATCGCTAACCAGGAAACCATGGCGACCAATCTTCCGGAACGGTTCTCCGACACAGGTGCGTCCATGATCGGTCGCGCACAGACGACTATGGAACGTGTCGAGCAAGGGATCAAGCTGCTTGAGGCTGAGGGCCCTGTACTGACGTCCTTCCGCCTCGCCAGCGCCGCAATGCGAACCCAGATGCTCCAGCAATCGCTAGTGCAGCGCAAGCCGGGCCAGATCGGCGTTCCGCTCGCCCAGGTATCCGGTGGAGCAGATGAGCCGCGTTGGCGTCCCTTCCAGCTCGGTTTCATCCTCATGTCGTTGGCTTCAACGACAGATTCGATGCACGATGACCGTGGCCTGGTCGACTTGATCTGGTTCCCCACGGGTGGCGGTAAGACTGAGGCGTATCTGGGCCTTGCCGCCATCGAAATGATTCGGCGACGGTTGGAGCGTGGAATCAACGGAGGCGGCACAGCGGTGCTGACGCGGTACACGATGCGCCTCCTCACCGCACAGCAATTCCAGCGAGCGGCCACGCTAATCTGCGCGTTGGAACTGCTTCGGACGAACGACGAGCGGCTGGCCGGTGCGCCAAAGTTCTCCATCGGGCTCTGGCTCGGTAACACGACGACTCCGTCGACGTTCAAACAAGCTGCAGACGCGATGAAGACGGTCTACAAGCAAAAGAAGCCCGAGAACGGCTTCCAACTCCGGTCCTGCTCCTGGTGCGGAACATCGATCATGCCCGTGCACCAGACGAACCACCAAGAGCGATACGGCGTGCGCGCGACGAACTTCAGCTTCGAGTTCTTTTGCCCTCACAAGGACTGCCCGTTTCATATGAAACTCCCCGTGCAGGTCGTCGACCAGGCCATTTTTGATGAGCCACCAACGATGCTCGTCGCAACGGTCGACAAGTTCGCTCGATTGGCCTGGATCGATCGGGGCGCGTCGCTGTTCGGACTAGCCCCGTCAGTCTTTGACCCGCCCTCGCTCGTTATCCAAGATGAGCTTCACCTGATCTCGGGACCGCTCGGGACAATCGTCGGAATCTACGAAGCCGCGATCCGCGGCCTGATGTCGTGGACAGGACGGCCCCCGAAAGTCGTCGCATCGACGGCCACGACACGGGCATCCGAAGAGCAGATCAAAGAACTGATGGCGTCGGAAGTGGCGATCTTCCCACCGAGCGGTCTCGATGCCGACGACAACTATTTCTCAGAGCCCGATCCCACCCGCCCGGGCCGCACTTATGTCGGCCTCATGCCGCAAGCACATACCCCCTCCTGGGCGATCGGACAGATCTCGGCAGAGATGCTGCAGGGCCCCGTCGAGACAGGTCTAACGGGCACCGACAGGGACGGCTACTGGACTCTCGTGGTCTATCACAACAGCCTGCGAGAGCTCGGTCGCACCGTGACCATCCTGCGCGACGACGTCAGCAGCAATCTGGAAAGACGAGCTGCTCGATCGAACGGCGCCCCTGTGCGGGAGTTAAGCGCCAAAGGGATCGACGAGATCAATGGCAATGTCTCGGCCGAAGACCTCCTTCGAATACTCGATGCGCTTGCCGTCGGCCCGGATGACTCCAGCGAGGCGCTTGACGCGATCGCGACGACGAACATCATGTCGGTCGGCATCGACGTGGGACGGCTCGGTCTCATGTTTGTGAATGGGCACCCGAAGTCGACGTCCGAATACATCCAAGCGACAAGCCGGGTCGGCCGAGGCAAGACACCCGGCCTGGTAGTCACGATGTTCCGCTCCGGAAAGCCCCGCGACCGGTCAGTGTTCGAATCATTCACTGCGTTTCACCGTTCCTATTACCGATTCGTGGAACCCGGGTCCGTCACCCCCTGGTCTCTTCAGGCCCGGCGCCGGGCACTACGCGCCGCCCTGGTCATACTGATGCGGCATGCAGGAGGGCTGACAGGCAATGATCATGCTTCGCGCTTCGTGTCTAACTCCGCCGCAGTGACGAAGGCAGTGAAAATACTTGCCGACCATGTGGCCGTCGCAGATCCACGCGAGGCCGCGGTCGTCGCTGCCGAGCTGAAGAATGCTGTCGACGATTGGGAGGAAAGGGTCGACTCAGTTGCCAGGGCGGGCTACGCACTGAAATTCCAATCGAAAACCCCCGAGGAGCGACTCTTGAAACAGTTCACTGACAGCGGTCCCGGATGGTCGATGATGAACTCGATGCGGTCGGTCGACCGGGTCGTGCGCGTGCGAGCGGATGGAGAGCGCTAATGGCCGGAAAACGGCAGATCCGCACGGTCCGTCTCTCTGAGACGGTTTCTCCTTTCGGACCAGGCGCGATTGTGGACATACTCGGCGAGTCGTTCATGGCTGTCACCGGAGACAAATGGCCACCAAGCAGTGTTCGCCAACCGATCTCGTGTGACCGTCTCGCCGCCAAACTGCGCGTGGATGAACTTTGGGCGGCGCCCAGCACGGGAAACCCCGAGGGGCCACGGACGCCCGGTCTCGAATTCGTCCGTTTCCCCGCATGGCTCTTCTGCCAAGAGTGCCGCCGAATGGTCAACTGGCGTCGAACGATGGAAAAAGGACAGTCACCGGCATGCCCCGACTGTGAAGGACGACTGGTACCGATGCGTTTCGTCGTGGCATGCACGGACGGTAGCCATGCCGCCGACGTGCCGTGGGTCGACTGGACCCACCGCGACGCCGACACCGCTTGCTCCGCAAAGGACCGGCTCCGATTCCAGCCATCCCGCGGCAGCCGCGAAGGCCTGAGCGCCCTCGAGGTGACTTGCGATGCGTGCAAGACACGGCGCAGCCTCGGAGAGCTGCGCAAGGATGTACTGAAGAAGGAAGGGTTCACCTGCCGAGGTGCGCAACCTTGGCAACACGAATGGGGCAATTGCGGCAGGCCGCTTGAAGTTCTGCAACGCGGTGCCACGAGCCTGCATTTCGGAGAGAGTGTGTCGGCTATCGACATCCCGGAAGTCGTTGGGAGCGCTGCTGAGCTTGAGGAGAGAGTAAAGAATCACCCCTACTTCACAGCGATCAAGCACAATCCTGCGAACAATCTCCTTGACGACATGATCGCTGAGCTCACAGCCCAATACGGCTACACGGCCGATAGCGTACGAGGTACTGTGGCGGCGCTGTCGGGCGGCGAGCCAAACGTTCTCAGTGCAAAGGGTGCACTCGTCAGCGAAGAATACGATGCTTTCATGGCCGCGAAGGCAGGCACCGCCCCAACTGAGAATTTCGTGACCCGAAATGTCGATCTCGGCGAAGACGGCGATTCTACCGTAGTGGCGGAGTTGCGTGCCCTCATCTCGGGGGTCGTGATCGTGGACAGGCTCCGCGAGGTGCGAGCGTCCTACGGCTTCCGCCGTTACCGGCCGGAGGCGGACTTGGTGCCCGCGGTTCCCAAGAGTGAATTTCAAAAAGGTTGGTTGCCCGCCGTCGAAGGTTACGGTGAGGGCGTTTTCATCCAGTTCGACGGCGCACACGTCGACGAGTGGGCGCAGCATCCGGAGATCATGCGTCGCATCGGAAAGATCACTGCTCACCGTGACGCATCGACGCTCGGAGAGAGGCTTCACACGGCGTCACCTCAGTATGTGCTGCTCCATTCATTCGCCCATGCGCTGATGAACGAGCTCGCATTCAGAAGCGGCTACACCGCCCCCTCTCTGAGGGAACGCATCTACTGCGAAGCCGAGGGGGCGTACGGCGCATTCATCTACACGACCTCTTCCGACGTCGAGGGGACGCTTGGTGGCCTTGCACGACAGGGTGAAGAGCCCTACCTCGCGTCGGTAATCGTGCGTGCGCTCGAGCAGGTTGCCTGGTGTGCAAACGACCCCGTGTGTTCTGAGTCTGATCCGCAAAGCATCGACGGCATGAACCTGTCGGCTTGTCACGCGTGCATGCTCGCACCGGAAACGTCTTGCGAAGGGTTCAACCTCCTGCTTGACCGAACCCTACTAGTTGGCTCGCCAGATCTTCCCGGGTACTTCGACAACGTGACCCGATTGGCGTTGGAATCTTCGATCCGATGAAGCGCAACCCGATGGCGAGCTGACTTTCCTACTCGTGGCCAAACCGTTCGGGCGATCGCGTTGAAAACGTCGAACGCCCGAACGGGCTCCCGCGACCGCATATTGATTTGCCTTCGACGAGGATCGCGACATGCCGACACCGCATCCCCTTATGGCGAGTGGGACGAGCCGTGACGCCCGCCCACGATACAATCAGGGTCATGACTTCCAGACCGATCCGCGTGCTAGATCTCTTCTCTGGCGCGGGCGGTTTCGCCCAAGGTTTCCACGAAGCCGACGACCGTTTTGTTACTGTTCAGGCTGTCGAAATGGATCTCGCAGCAGCGGCAACATACTCGTTGAACTTTCCGCACGCACCGGTCTTTGGCGGCCGCATCCAGGACTGGCTGGCCACAGAGAAGCTCCCGACCAACATCGACGTGATCATCGGTGGGCCTCCATGCCAAGGCTTTTCCACGCTGGGCAAACAGGACGTTGCCGACGAGCGCAACTTCCTCTGGGAGCAATACGCCGAGACGATCCGGAGAACTCGACCCAAGATATTCATCGTCGAAAATGTCGCCGCATTCGCGAAGTCCCCGCAGTTCCAACAGTTCAGCACCATGTTGGACGAGGACCCCGCGTTCTCCGAGTACTCGTTCGACCACCGCATCTTGAACTCCGCGGACTACGGCGCTCCACAGGCTCGCAAGCGGGCTGTGATGATCGGCCACAGATCCGACGTGGCGGCTCCGCACTGGCCTGAGCCAAGCCACGCAGAGTCGCCTCGCACTGTGGCACATGCTTTTTCCGGCATTCCCCATGAAGTCGTCAGCGCGGATACCATTGAGCCCAGATCGACCACGTTCGGAGGCGTGCAATTCAACGGGCCGTATTCCGGGCTTGAGCTCCACTTTGGACGTGACTATCGGGAACTGTCGTTGAAGCGCTTCGCTGCAATCCCGGAAGGGGGAAACCGGTTCGACTTGCCGGACGAGCTTCTTGCTCCGTGCTGGCGCTCACACCGGAGCGGTTCGGGAGACGTGATGGGGCGCATGCACTGGACGAAGCCTTCAGTCACAGTGCGCACAGAGTTTTTCAAGCCTGAAAAGGGCCGCTATCTCCACCCCGAGGCGGACCGTGCGATCACACACCATGAGGCGGCGCGGCTCCAGGGTTTTCCCGACGACTTTCAGTTCGTCGGTTCGCGAACAGCTATTGCGCGGCAGATCGGCAATGCGGTTCCGGTTCCGCTTGGGCGAGCCATCGCGGCCGAGGTACTCAAGACTCTCACTGAGTAAGTCTCATCTCTTATTAAAACTCATTTCCCGCAGCGATCGCTCCCACGAGGTGTGTACGTGCCTCTGAATCCATTTCACGCCTCCGTGGCGGGCGGCCGCCTAGTTCGTTGTCGGCGCGGATGGGGGTCATTCGGCTGGCGTATTAGTACCAGTTTTGCGGGGGTAACCGGATGCTCGGGTGCTGACGATCGCGGCCAGGCTCAGCTGAGGGGGGACGAGGAATTGATCGAGTCGGAGCTGGGTTGCCAAGTTTGGCCCTGCCTAACAGTCAGCGCCCACGAACTACTTTCAAAGAGCGCCGACACCTTGCGCAGTTCCTGCAGAGTCAATGTCGGTTTGGTCAGCTTGACGACACCGAAGTCTGGATGCTTGGTGTTGACTTCAATCGGAGACGGCAATGATGACGCAAGGTGCGGGTCGTTCTCGTCAAACTGACTGAGCGCTTGCAGATGGGCGATACGATTACTCAAACTCTCCTTAAGATGCTGAGCCGCCACCGCCAACGGAGGTAGAAGCTGATCTCGCTTTCTCCTGAAGTCGACGTCCAGGGCCTTTATACCGTTCTGCTCCATCAATTGCGGGAGCAGAATTTCGTGGGCGATTGCCAAGTCGATGTCGGATCCACCTGTACGGTGAAAGCGGGAAACGCCTTTGCACGAAAGTCCGACGCCTCCGGCGACGCTTCGTTTGAATTGGAGCAGAGCCACGTCGCGCGTCCCTCCGCCAAAGTCGACGACCATGACTCGACTCGTGCCGTCCTTACCCGGGAGCAGGTCTGGTCTTGCCCCCGTTGAGTGGACACCTAACAAGAGAGAATGTTCACTCAACGCGGGCAAGGCCAGAAGGAGCATTTCGGGCACGATAAGAAGTGGCGTTAGCGAAGAAAGAGGGTGACCGGCGCTTGGTGACCTAGCTCGTCTTGCCATCCATCTTACCCGTCGCCAGCTTCGGCGAGGTCAAAGTCGCGGCAGAGGTCGCAGGCGGAGTCGGAGCGGACTGGAAGCGCGGCTCGGGGTCCACTCTCATCGAGCTGACGCGCTCGTCGGCGTCGAACATGCGCTTCGTCTTGCCGCGCACGTCCTTGACGTAACGCCCCATCGATGCGCTCATGTTCGAGACCGCCTCGGCGCTCGGCATGAAGGTCATCGAGCTGCCGGCGTCGAAGCCGAGGCGTTCGCCAGAAAGCACGGCGTCTTGGTTGGCGCCCAGGAACATGAAGTCCCAGCTGTACTGCTCCTTTTGGTGCGTGACCAGGGCGCGAACGGCGTCGAGGCCGAACTCGCGGCTGGAGTTCTCCTCGCCATCTGTGACAACGACAACCTGCACGGTGTCGGGGCGGGCGTGCTCGGGCAGAGCAGCGAGCACGCGGCCGAAGCCGGTGACGGACTGGCCGATGGCGTCGAAGAGTGCCGTGCCGCCGCGCGGTTCGAGCGTGACCGTAACGTCCTTCGGGTCGGCCAGCGAGCACTGCGTTTCAATTTCGGTGTCGAAGGTGACGATGTCGACGGTAAGCAGCCCTGGCTCGGCCGCCTGCTCGGCGAGCATCGTGGTGAGACCGCCCACCATGTCGTCACGGATAACAGCCATCGATCCACTGCGATCAATAACCAGCAGCATTGCGGTGTAGTTCGGATCAGTCATGGTGCTCCCCATTCTGCAAACGTGCGCTCCCGGCGGGAACAAGATGAGTGTGGCAGGAGCCACCGACATTGCTGCTTGGCCTGGCTTCGTCGGCGTCGATAGGGCGACAATTCCCCGCTTTGGCCGGCATGAGCAGCGTCTCCGCCGAGGATGTCCCCTGTCGCCACTAGGCTTCGAATTGTCCGGGGAATCCATGTGGCAGGGGGCGGCATGACCGTTGATTCGACGTCTATTAGCGCGACTTTCGAACGACTCCGCCAACTGGTAGAAGTTGCCGAGACCGAGTCACCGTTCGCACCGGTCACGGTTCTTGTTCCCTCCCACGCCAGCGGCCTCGACGTTCGTCGATTTCTGACCCGGCGCATCAACGGCGGCAACGGACTCGTCGCCGTCACCTGCCTAAACCTCGCGGGCGGCGCTGGCTGCCCAGCTCGAGGCCACGCCGCGCAGCCACGGCACGGTCGGCATGCTTCTAGTCGGATGGAACCGGCGGACTGCGCTTGTCAAAAGGAAGCTCTTCCCTGTTCCGGCTGGTGTCCGTCAGAGCACGATGGCTGCGGCTGCACATCAGGGCCGGTCAAATCTAGACAAGACGACCTCGGGTGGGTCCGACAACGGCGCGAGCACTCCGAGAACGCACCTGCGGGTCGTCTCGTTTTGGACCTCAATCGATTGGATGCGTCTGAAAGGAAACCGGTCACGAACTAGAAGTTCCGCCTGTCGCAGTCTCTCTGCCTCCACAGAAAGTGCGGCTGCATGCCGTCCACGTTCAACGAACTCAAGGACCCTGCCGCCAAACCTGGTGTCTGAATGGGCGCCGTCACCTTGAGCGAGGATGAAAGTCGGTGCGTAATCAGCGGAGGCTTCGCGGCGCCACTCCTTGAGCTGGTGGATGCTGCTGACGAAGCGCACGAAATCGTTCACTACCAACAGGTTAGCTGTCCTTCCAAGACGAGGGTCCGGTCGCCGCCCAATGATGCTTCGCAGGATTCCCGACTCACGCGTGAGCGAAAAAGGCACAAAATCCGCGACGAATGAGCTGGGATCATTGACCTGTTTGGCTCGGCGCACGGTGCGCGTTGCCTCAGACGAAATGTCGACGAGGGGCCGTGCGTGCCATTCCAAGTTGGCGTCTGCAAACAGTTGCTTGTCTTGAACGATCGCCGGAAGGTTGCGTACGTGCGTTAGGTGATAGATGGGCAGGTCATCTACTCGCAGGCGCGTCGCCGCGGGAACTCTTGTTTCGACGAGGGATGGCGCGAGACCAAACCGCGGCACGTAGCACGTCCTGCACGGCTCGCGCTCCTGTCGTTGCGCCGCATAGAGTGCTAGCCATCGACCCATCCGGGACACAAAGCCATTCTCGACAGCCTTTCCTCGTCCCTCAAGAAGCGACCTGCACGAGCGATCCGCATGATACCGCTCCCCTCCACCCGTTACCCAAACCTTGTCGGGGGGTGTCATTGACCGAGGTTGAGGCAGCGGACTGCCAGACTGTGGCGCATCTCGAAACTCAACCATTAGCGCAACTTGCCTAATTCGGGTGATCCGCCTTTTAGTGCCCGACCCGCTTGCCAAGCGCTCTCCAAAGTGTCCCGGACGCGAGCCCTCTGCAACAACCGACGTTCCTCCTGCGCGTGCGGGTCGGGAGTAGGCGTGTTTGGCGGCTTACGTTCACCTTCGCGGGCCTCGGTAGTAACCGGAGCGTTGCGCCAAAGCGACCTGCCGTCCTCGGTGCAATCCCATTCCGCCATGCGATGCCTACAACTGCTATTCGCACGCTCCATGGGTTGACGCTAGCATCGGCGATCAATACTCGGCTTCCCCCCGAAGTGGACGCTCACCAGTACAAGCCCCGCAACCGAGCCGATACGGAAGTTCAGGAGAAATGACTTGCTACTCCGCATCAGACACCTCAAATCGCCGCGCTAGAACCACTTGGGAATCCCCGCCCTCGCCGCCGACGAGGCGTCGTTTAGCCGCGCTTTCGCTGCCGAAGCGACAACGCCGAATGATTGCTGTTCGGTGTCGGTGGCTCCTGAGAAGATGAACCACTTCCGATTCGGGAGCATCACCGCCCAGGAGGCCACGGATGACTGACACCAAGGTGAACCCGCTGTTCCGCTTGATCGACAACTCCGCCACGACACCGGTCATCCTGCACGCTCCTCATGGCGGCCGCACCATTCCGCTGTGCACCTGGGCTCCGACGTCATCACCCTTGCCGAGCTCGAGGCGGAGAAGGACGTGATGACCGACCACTTCACCGACGACCTCGTTGCCGGCATCAGCGGGGCCAGCGCCCTCATCAACGGTCTCTCGCGCTTCGCGGTCGACGTTGAGCGCTTCCCCGACGACACCGAGGAGATGAACGCCGTCGGAATGGGCGTGCTGTACACCCACGGCTCCAAACGGCAGGAAATCCGGCGGATGGCCGCCGAAGACGAGGTGCCGCTGATGGACTACTTCGCGGCCTACTCCGCCCGTTTCACCGAGCTCGTCGACGCGACGTTGGCCGTGCACGGGCGAGCCGCGATCTTCGACGTTCACTCCTACCCCGAGCAGATGTTGTCGTATGAGCTGCAAGGCGACGGCTACCGGGCGCCGCTCTGCGTGGGATCAGAGCCGTTCCACGCATCCGGCGAGCTCCTTGCCACGGTCGAGGAGTGCTTCCCTGACCTCGACGCGCACGTCAACGCGCCGTTCGCGGGCTCGTACGTGCCGCTCAAGCACTACCGGAGTGATGCCCGAGTGAGCTCGGTGATGCTCGAGATCCGCCGGGACGTCTACATGGACGAAGCCACCGTTGCGCGCAAGCCCGAGGGGTTCGCTTCGCTGCAGGAGTCCTTGCAGCGGCTGGTCGACAGGGTCTGACGGACCCCGAAACTCGCTATCGGTGGTCCCTGAGACGATGAGTTCACCATGCGGGGATCACGCTCCCACCGACAACTTCACCTCGTCGCGCAGGACATCGGGGCTGACCTGACGGATCCGCCGGCATTCTTGCGCCAGCTCGTCGACGACGTTAATCGAATCGTCGAGACGGGTGAGACCACCTGGCTGAAGTCGCTGGGCGTGACCGCGGGCTTCAGCAGTCGGCCCTGATCCCGGTTATCGTTTGTGAGCCCTCAGAATCTTTCCCAAGGTCGTGTCGAGCAGTCGCGCTGACTCCTGGTACTTCCGCTCGAGCCTCTTGCGTGTCTCTTTCGAAAGTTGAGCCGACCGATAGGGATCGGCGTTATGCGAGATGTCCGCCTTCTTCACGACAAGGGCAAGTGGGCTGGCCTTCACGCGCGCCATCGACTCCGCGAGCGAGGCGCCCTTCACCTTCGTGACAGCATCCACTGCCTCCACGATTTCCTCGGAGAAGCCCCGGCAGCGGAGGTCGTCCAGCGTCACCTCGGTGTCTTCCACGACGTCGTGCAGCACGGCCACGATCTTGGCGTCGGTGCCGCGCACGCGCTGCATCACCGCCAGGGGGTGGTAAATGTAGGGGGCGCCGAGCTTGTCGACCTGCCCGGCGTGCGCCGTTCGGGCCAGGGTGATGGCATCGTGCAGCTGCGAGGGCTTGGCATCAGACAACAGGTAGTCGGTGACGGATGCCCAACTTGGGAACGCGGCATCCGGCCCGAACTGCAGCCACTCGCCTTGAAAGCCGCCGGCGCCGTTGGCGGAGCGGTCGTCGATCAAATAGTCCCCGCGGTTGAGGTTCTTGTGATGCGAGAGGATCAGCCGCTTGTAGGCGGCTGTTTCGCTCTTGACGCCGAGGTGCTTCTGCACCCAGAGCACTTTGTCGTGCCAGGCGGACGCGTTGTGCCATGGCGCCGTGGAGAGGATGTAGGTGTCGAAGTGCTGGGCGAGTTCCTGGTACGCATCCAGCGCACCGGGGAGCGGACGCATCCGCGCGAAAATCCCGGGCGCATCGTCGTAGTGCCCCGCGTACTTCTTCTTGTCGCGCCGGCCCAACCGCTTGATGCCGCTCGGGAAATCGACGAGGGTGTTGTCGAGGTCGATGTACAGAATCTTCTTTGGGGCGGGGTCGGTCATGATGGTGCTCCTTGCTTCGGGTGTCATCAGGGCAGGCAGTGGCCGAGCACGCGGGCCGTGGTGAAGGCGAGCTTGCGACCGAGCTTGTCGTAGGTGGGCATCAGCTCCATCGGGCCCCATTCCGTGTGGATCACCCCGGCCGAGTCGAAGATGGCGATCGGCTCGAGATTGCGCAGCAGCGCCCAGAACGGCTGAAAGAAGTGGATGCCGCGGCCGGTCGCGGCTATCTGGACATCCGCTGCTTCTGCGTAGTCGTCGCGGGCCTTAAGAGCCGTGGGGAACGGCAGAAAGTAGGCGCAGTCGGGGTCGTCGTAGGGGTTCATCGGCGCCGGCACGGCATACCACTCGTGCCGGTCGTCGACCGCGGTGGCGAGCGCGCTGGCGACCACCCGGTAGGTGAGCGAGTGAGGGGTGGTGACCGGGGTGGCTTTGGGGACACCCAGGCCGGTCGCCACCTCGATGCGCTTAACGGTCTCGTGCGGGCTGACCGCCGCCATCATCTCGATCCAGCTGATGCTGTTGACGACGCCGTTCACCAAAAACTTGCAGCCGCCCACGAGATCCCACTGGATACTCATGCTGTCCTGCTCGTCGTGCACGATCACGAGGCGGCCGTCGCCGGGGACCTCATGGCCCGAAATGCGTAGGTGCGGGTGACGCCGCACGAGTTCGCTCGCGATCCACCAGATCTGCGCGGTGAGAAAGCGATCGGCGGGTGGGTTGTACTCCTCGTACCCGTCGCCCCCGCCTTCGCCGTTCTCGTTGGTCACGAAGTTGTTGCCGGAATCGTTCGACGCCTCGTTGCTCATAAGCTCGTCTCCTTGTTGGTCACGTCACGCTCTGCGGCCACGCGCTTGATGGCGGCCTGCAGGAACTGCTTCGGAGTCGTACGCGGCAGCACTTCCAAGACTTCCGTGAGTGCCCGGTCGATCGCTACCCCCTTATAAAGGGCCGCGTACAGAGCCGCGACCGACGGCGTGCGGCTTTGTGCCTGCGCGCAGTGCAGCAGCACCGTGTGTCCCTCCGCTCGCAGCGTGGCGATGGCCTTCACCGTGTCGACGAGCACAAAGTCGAGATTCGAATTCTCCGCGGGGTGGTCCTTGTCGATCAAGCGCACCTCTACGTGGTGACGGATGCGGGAGGGCACCTGCGCGGTGCCCACACGGCAAAGAGAAATCACGGCGTCGATCTCGGCGGGCAGCCTATCGAGGGCTCCGGCCGCGCCGAGCCAGACGCCATCGTCGTGTGGGTGTTGCACCAGGGTCGAAACATCACCCAGGTAGGCGTAGTCGTGGCGTTCGGTCTCGGTGTCTCCGGTAGCTCGCGCACCGAGCCGCACCAGGTCCGCGGCGGTCAGGCGGGGCCAGCCGCGCACGATCCGGCGCCACTCGGCGGGAACAGCGGATGCGCCCCAGCCCGCACCGAGAAGCCCGCCAGCAATGGCCGCCACGGTATCGGTGTCGCGGCCACCGCGCACCGAAGCTTCGAGGGCGAGACGCAGGTGCGTCGCATCCGTCGCCTTGGTGGTGCTGATGGCCGACCACGCGCCCTGGAACGCTTCGACCACCCAGCCGTTGTGCGCGAAGTCAGACGGTTGGCTGGTTTCGGCCACCGCGATACGGGTTTCCCAGAGGTCCCGCCGATCGGCGGGTAGGAACGGAAGGCCTACACGCACATCGAATTTACCCTCGAGCACCGCGTGCCGAATGGCGAGGCACCAGAGCACACAGGCGTCGCCGGCATCCGTTTCGTAGTGCGTGAGAGTGCTGATCGCGCGGGCCGCTTCGGCGAGCGCCACCGGGTCGTCGAGGTACGCGAGCGCGACCGGCGCCGTGCGCATGAGCGAGCCGTTGCCGCCGCTGCGCCCGTGGCGTACGTGGTGCTCCTTCGCGACCGCACGCACACCGGATGCCGTGGGCTCGGTTTTCGACAGCACCGCCCGCAGCTGGATCCCCACGTCTGGCGCCGTCTTCGCCCAGTCCACCCACTGGGCGACGATGCCATCGAGGACTGTCTCGTCGCGGAGGTCCAGACCTTCCGCGGCAGCCCGGGCGATGGGAACCGCCATGGAGGTGTCGTCGGTCCACTCCCCCGGCGCCCAGTTGAAACCGCCGCCGCCCTTCATGAACACCAGGGTGCTTTCGGCGAGGGGCGGACCGAATTCGTAGCCGGCTCCAAGCGCGTCGCCGCAGGCCATGCCGAGGAGAACGCCGGCGACGCGGTCACGTTGGGCGGTGTTGAGGCGTTGAGGTGTGTGGTTCATCTGGTCTCCCCTATTCTTTAGATCGATTTCGATCTATTTTCAACATAGCTCACATTCGCACGAAATAGCTCAAATCTGCGATAATTAGTCGGTGACCACGTATCGAGACACTTCCCACAAGCTTTTGACCGATTACCCGCGCCCGTCTGTGGCCGTGGATACGGCCGTGCTCACCGTAGGAGACGGAGTGCTTTGCGTGGCCCTCGTGCAGAAGGAGAAGAGCCGGCGGTTGCCGGGAACCTTCGTGCACGAGCGCGAAACTCTTGCCGACGCCGTACTCCGCTCCCTGCACGACAAGGCCCATATTATGGGTCTGCGCCCGCGCCAGTTGCAGGTGTTTGACGCCCCCAATCGGGATACGCGGGGCTGGGTCATCTCGGTGGCGCACTTAGTGGCGGCGCCGCAGGCATCCATCTCGCAGGCCGAACTGACACCGGTGTCAGAGGTTCGCGACCTCGACTACGACCACGACCTAATTCTCAAGCTGGCGGTAAGCACACTGCGGGCTTCGTACCGGGCCTCGGCCGACCCCGAGCATCTGCTCGGCCCGGAGTTCACGCTGCTCGAGTTGTTGCGGCTGCACTCGGCGATCGCGGGCGAACCGCTCGGCAAAGACACCTTCCGTCGGCACATGCTGGGCCAGCTGGTCGAGACGGACGCTTACCGACCCGGCCTGGTCGGTAAGCCGGCGAAGGTGTTTCGGCACGCGGCGGCCTGAACTCTTGACCAACGGCAGCCCACCCAGAGCGCCAGATACCGTTGCCGCGCGGTTAGGGCTCGTCCTGGCTGAGCCGCTTCGGGGTCGGTCTGGCTGGCGGAGGCGTACCTAGCACGGTATTACCGAATGGTAATGGGTGGTGCCTGATTACCTTTCGGCAGTTCAGTATCTAGCTCGTCCCCAGCAGTCGAGCATCCGCTTGGCTGGCCAGCTTGCTGTCGAGCCGGCCGTCCTCAATGCCCCGCGAGAATGTCCCGTGTTAATGCCCAATGTGGAAGCACCAGTTCGACGGTCGTCCCGCCACTTATTGCGGCACGCCAACTTTTCTACTGGCCCCCCGGACGTGGTAACTGTTTGAAGTACGGTTGGAGAAATGCGATTCTCGTACAACCAACCATTCGCGCCGCAAACCAAGGGGTACCGTGCAAGCCGAAACTCGCCAGCTTAAAAAGGTTCTGACCAGCGATTTGCGGTACGTCATTCCGACCTTCCAGCGGGATTACGAGTGGTCAAAGGAGGGGCAGTGGCAGCTGCTGTTCGAAGACCTCGACAGCGTGGCAGATCGTTTGGGACACGCCCGCTCCAAAGCGCTAGCAAATGGAGAAAACGTCGTCAAAGCTGAAGCCGAGGTTGCACCGCACTTTCTGGGCGCCATTGTTTGTGATCGCTTGCCTTCACCCACCGGAGGATTGGACGTTCGAGCTGTCATTGATGGCCAGCAGCGACTTACAACGCTGCAGTTACTAATCCGCGGACTCCTCGATGTCTTGATCGAACGTGACTCGTCCCGAATTCGCCAAGTCAGGCGCCTGCTCGAAAACCCTGCGGACGTTGTCGAACATCCAGACGAGATCCACAAGCTGTGGCCGCGTCGCCGCGACCGGCTGGTTTGGCCCATTGCAATGGGCGACGAAATTCCGACTGCAGGAAATCACTTATACCTGCAAGCGCGACGCTTTTTCGCTGATTCCATTCGCGAGGTTGCGACGGACAATCAAGGCCACGATCGTATTGATGATCTGGTCGATGCTCTCACGGACCTCTTCAAGTTGGTCGTCATCGACCTGGAAGAGAATGATGACGCACAGGTAATCTTCGAAGTGCTCAATGGACGACAGACCCCTTTGTCAGCGTCCGACCTTGTGAAGAATCTGTTGTTTCTGCGGGGGGAGTTGGCGAATGAGGCTGAACTCGAAGAACTGTATGACCGGTACTGGTCTGAGTTTGACGACCCGTGGTGGAAAAAGGAAGTCGGAACGGGCCACGCCGCCCGGGGGCGTCGCGACGTTCTCCTTTCGGTCTGGTTGACCGCTGTCTCTGGTGAAGAAGCGAGCGTGAGCCGACTCTATGGCGATGTGCGTAAGTATCTTCAGCCGCCAGAGCGAACCACAAAACTAATTTTGATCGAACTCCATGGGTACGGACAGGCCTACAAGGCTATCTACGGCGAGGTGGATCCCGGTTCGCCAACCCTCGCGCGCGTCTATGGTCGTCTTGAGCGGATGAAAATCCTCACGGCTGTCCCGCTACTTGCTTGGCTTCGACGAATTCCGAGCGATCGGCTCAGTCTTGCCGACCACGAAAGGTGCCTGCTTGCGGTCGAGTCCTGGGTGATCCGCCGCATGATTATCGGAGGAAATACCAGAGGGTATGGCACAGCATTCTTATCGGTACTCAAAAGTGCCCACGATGCGGCGTCGTGCTCCGGCGCTAATATTGCCGATGGGGTCATTGAGGCCCTTGCGGATTCGCCGAACTCACTCGGATGGCCATCTGACGACGACGTGCAGAAGTCCTTTAAAATCGACAAGTTTTATGGTCGTTTTACACAGGAACGCATCCGACTCGTGCTGGGCGCCATTGACGCTCAGATGCAATTAGATGACGCTATGACCGTGACCGCACTCTTTGACTACGACCAGTTGCAGATCGAGCACGTAATGCCTCAGGCTTGGCGGGCGCACTGGCCGCTTTCGGGCACAGTCTTACCGGATCCCGCGCATCAGCGCCTCGCCGAGAACTCCCGTGAAGCTGCGGTTCAGGGCATGGGCAATCTAACCCTGGTGACTTCGACCTTCAACCAGTCCGTTTCGAACGATTCATGGGTCGACAAGAAACCCGAATTTGCTGGTCAGCTTGCACTTCGCATTAACGCCCTGGTCGCCGCTTCACTCGAATGGGACGAGGCGTCCATTGATGCGCGAAGTACCGTCCTCGCAGAAGCAGCGTGTCGAGTTTGGGGTTCAGCCGAAGCACTCCGGTGACCAGCACTCGGGTGCTTCAACCGGGCGGTTCGACAATTGCCGCCTAGCCACAGCTGCGCCCGCGCTACGCTAGCGTGTGCAACTTTCCCTCTGGCTGGCCCTCGCGGGCGCCGGCGTGCTGATCAGCTTCACCCCGGGCGCTGGTGCGATCAACACCATGAACAACTCGCTGACCAGCGGGTTCCGTCGCTCGATCTGGGGAATTTTCGGCCAGCAGGCTGCGCTCATCGTGCACATCATCGTGGTGGCGCTCGGCGTTGGGGTGCTCGTCGCCGGTTCCCCCGTGCTCTTCAACGTCATTCGTTATGCCGGAGCCGCCTACCTGGTGTTTCTGGGCATCCGTTTGTTTGTGCAGAAGCCCGACTCGAAGCGCGACCCGACCGTGCCGCTGACCAGGGAGCCGGCCCGGTCGATGTTTCGCCGCGGCTTCTGGGTGAACCTGCTCAACCCCAAGGCGCTCGTGTTCTTTCTCGCGTTCATGCCGCAGTTCATTCGGCCGGAGCAGCCGCTGCTCCCCCAGTACCTGGTGCTCACCGTCACCGTGGTGCTGATCGATATCGTGGTGATGTGGTTCTTCTTCGCGGTGGCGGCGAAATCATTCCAACGCTTCACCAACACCGCCCGCGGGCAACTCATCCTCAACCGCACATTCGGCATGCTGTTCGTGACCATCGCCCTACTGCTGGCACTGGTGCACTGAGTCGCTAAAACGCCGGCTGCGGCACCAGTACCTGCTGAATCGCCGGGGCGATGATACCCACGAGCGTCTCTGTGTCAGCGGCGACGAGCAGTGGCACCCCGATGATGCGCCGGCTCGTGACGATACCGACGAGCATTGATGATGCCAGGCCGGCTCGAAGGGCCGCGTCAGGCGCGGTGCCTGCCTGGGCGCCGCTCATCAATCGGGATTGGATGAATTCGCGCAGGTGCTCACTGGCCTGCTCGTTGACGATCGCGCCGCGCAGCATCGCCATGAGGGGTTCGGATTGCTCGGGCGCGCCCTCCCACGCACTCAGATAGGCGCGCACCACGCGCTCACCGAGGTGCTCGTCTGGCCCCTCGAACGCCGTGTTGAAGAGATCGAGGGCCGTCGAGGGGATGGCCATGACGGCCGCGAACAGTTCGTCCTTCGAGCGAAAGAACTGCATGACCTGCGACGCGTCAACGTCGGCATCCGCTGCCACCCGGCGAATCGTGGTGGCGGTGAAGCCGTCGCGCGCGAACCGGGCGCGGGCAGCATCGAGCACGGCTTGTTGCGTACTGTTCGTGCCCGGTCGACGACCGCGACGCACCTTGGCCACTGATTGCTTCATACCCCTAATCTAACTTGTTGCAAGAATTATCTCAACGACTGTTGAGTTTAATGCGCTGCGCACGTACGCTCTCAGTCAGGCCGGCAGAAGCTCGCCTCCCCAGAGAGCGACAAAAGGAGTTCGCCATGAGCGATGACCAGAAGATGTTTGTACAGTCCCACCCACTGCCGCCTGCCCGAACCGGCGCGTTGACCGGTTTCGACCCGGGTACGCGAACCCTGGAGGCGGGCTTTCAGATCGCGCCACAATTCCAGGCTCTGCCGGTGGACATCGTTCTCGAAAAGGATGTTGCGGTGCAGCTGCGCGACGGCGTCACGATTCACGTCGACATTTTTCGCCCGGCAGGAACAGAGAAGGTGCCGGTAATCGTGGCCTGGAGCCCATACGGCAAGGGCCAGGGCACCTCGCTGAGCGTGATGGGAGTGTTCGGGCTGGTCGGCCTCTCCAATGGAATCGTCTCGGGTCTGGAGAAATTCGAAGGACCGGATCCGGCCTATTGGTGCGCGCAGGGCTACGCGATCTGCAATCCCGACATTCGCGGCGTGGTCGACTCGGAGGGTAACAGCGTGCTCTGGGATCGCCAGGAAGGTCGCGACTGCTACGACCTGATCGAGTGGCTGGCCGAGCAGGAGTGGTGCAGCGGCAAAGTCGGCATGAGCGGAACCTCGTATCTCGCCGTGGCGCAATGGTTCACCGCTGCCGAACAGCCCCCGCACCTGGCCGCAATCAACCCGTGGGAGGGCGTGAGCGACGTCTACCGCGACCTCGTACAGCGCGGCGGCATGCCAGACACCGGCTTTGCCGGCCTGCTGCAAAACGGCAGCTTCTTCGGCAAGAACCAGAAGGAGGACATCCTCGCGGAGGCAGAGCGCTACCCGCTCATGACCGACCTCTGGCAGAACAAGATTGCCGACTTCGACCGAATCACCGTGCCGGCCTACGTCGTGGCCAGCTACTCGAACACCCTGCACACCGCGGGAACTTTTCGCGCCTGGCGACGAATGGCCTCAGAGCAAAAGTGGATGCGCGTGCACAACGGCCAGGAATGGCCCGACTACTACGACGAGGCCAACCGAGAGGATCTGCGCCGCTTCTTCGATCACTTCTTGAAGAACGAGAACAACGGGTGGGAGCTCACGCCCCGCGTGCGCTACTCGGTTCTCGACCTCGAGGGCGGCGACCGGGTCAATGTCGCGGCCGACGCGTTCCCTCCCGCCGATGTCACGTCGACGAAGTTCTACCTCAACGGCCGCTCGCGAACATTGACCACCGAGGCGCCCAGCGACGAGCAGGCCGTGGCCTACGACGTTGCGTCCACCCCGAACGCGGTGTCATTCATCACCCGATTCGAGCAGGAAACCGTGCTGGTCGGCTATCCCAAGGCTCACCTCTGGATCGAAGCTCAAGGCTCCGATGACGTGGACCTGTTCGTGCTCGTGCAGAAGCTCGATGCCTACGGAACGCCGCTGCAGGCATTCACCGTGCCGAACCAGAGCGCGATGGCCCACGACCTCACCGATCACGGCGCGACGATTCTTCGGTACAAGGGTTCTGACGGGCGCTTGCGGGCATCCGCTCGCCACCTGGACGAGACGCTGACAACGGATGACGTGCCCGCGCACAGCTTCGACCGCATCGAGAAGCTCTCCCCCGGCGAGATCGTAGAACTACAGATTGATCTGCTGCCGATCGGCCTTGCGTTCCACCCCGGCGAACAGCTTCGCTTCGTGATCAGCGCTCGCAACCTGCTGGGAACGATGATGCCCGGGCTTCCAGAGTTCGTCGGCGCAAATGCCGGCACGCACATCATTCACACCGGCGGCGAGCACTCGTCCTACCTGCAATTGCCCGTGCAGACTGCCTGACCGATCAGACTGTCTGAGCGGCCGGACACCGGCACGCCGTCACCAAACGTGACGGCGTGCCGGTCTGGCGAGCACGCACCGGTTGCGCGTGGTCTTACCGCGCAGCCCTCTTGATGACGTCTTCGACGTCGGCCAGGGGGAACCACTTTTCTGCCGCGGCACGCATGTGCCAGAGAAGAATACGGTCGCGGGGTCAAGCCGTTAGACCGGATGACCCGGTTCAGGTAGTCGCGCAGAAGCCAAACGTCTTCCGGCGGAGCGCCGGTCACATCGAGGGCAGCCTGCACCTGGGCGCTGCTGAGGCCGAGAGCCGAGGCAGCATCCGCCACGGATTGCCCGGACAGCGCAAGATTCGAGCGCAGCTCCTCGCGGGTCGCGGCGCGTTGCTGGTCATTGAGCGACATGAAAATCCTTCCTCACCCGACACGAGGCATTGCCTGAGCCAGCAGTCTGTATTGCTTCTTCTTCCGATTCTGCCACCGCCGACCGAGGGTTGCAGGCGCACACGTTTCGCTACAGCCGGGGGCGACCGGCCCAGCGCTCGGCTTTGAGGGCGAGGTGCAGCTCGAGGCGAGCCTGCCCGCCGAGCGGATCCACCCCGATGAGTGAGCGGATGCGCCTGAGCCGGTTATAGATACTGGTGCGGTGCAGATGCAGCTGCTCGGCGACCTCGGCCACGGAACCGTTCTTGTCATAGAGCAGCTCGAGCACGGGCAACAGTTCCCCGTTATGGTCGAGGTCCCGCAGTTCCGAGAAGAGGGCCGACTCGGTCGGCACAACGTCTCGACCCTCGACGGCTAAAAATTGGTAGACCCCGGTAGCGCGAAACGATACGAGCGGTCCCAGCTGGGCGTCCACCCAGGCTGCCTGCACGGCGCTCCGCGCCTCGGCGTAGGCGCCGGGCAACCGTCGAAGGTCGGAAAAGGGCTCGCTCAGCCCGAGCAGAACGGGCGCGGGCGGCTGCCCGCCGCGGCGTGCGACCTCAAGGCCAAAGCGCCTGAGAACCTCGGAACCGTCGAAGCCGTCAATCACGTCGTGCAGCAACAACACCGCCTGCGTTTCGGTTCCAGCGGAGAACAGCACCGCGTCGATTCCGAGCGTGGTCTGAAGCGCGGACAGCCGGTGCAACAGAATACTCTCTGCAGGATTGCGCCGGGCGTTCGTGCCGCGGTCCACAAGCATGGCCAGCCGCCACGGTCCACGCCCATGCACACCGGGCCAGCCTCCAACCGATACGAGGGCATCGCGATCGCCCGAACAGGCGGCGAGAAACTGAGACTCGTTCGCGCGGCGGCCAGCGGAATCCGCGTTCGTGCGATCGAGCAGCAGCTCCGCGAGACTGTCCAGCTCACGGCGGATGCCCCGGAGCTCCTGCAGGATGGCATCGGGTTCGAGCTCGTCATCGAGCTGCAGCACCCAGAGATATCCCACTCGGAATCCACGGGCGAGCAGCGGCACGCATACCCGGCCCAACATTTCGAGCTCGGCATTGGCCGGAACCGGAACCGGTCGTACCGCCGTGGCGATGCCGTGGCTGAGCTGCCAGTCGCTGACATCGGGCGGAACCACCTTGCTCAGCACGAAATTCGTGCGCACCCGGTCCGCCGTCGCGTGGTGCGCACTGTAGGCGAGCAGTTTGCCCTCGAGGTCTGCCAGGGACAGGGCACGGTCGAGGTGCTCGGCGATGATGGCCACCGCCTGATCGATATCGGCCCCCCTCATAAGCTCAATCCTACGCAAGCCGTGTGCACGTCAGACGACAATCGACGCCCCATAACGCTACAAATGTCGAGCCAGAGAAAGCGGCCGTCGACTCCTCCTACCGGTATCGGCAGGGAAAAATCCCCGGAAGAGTGGCAATTCCGCGCTCCGGAAGCTAGCGAGGGGTCGGATGACGCGCCCCGCGGCATCCGGCATCTGCTTGCCAGGAACGCGATAGCGCCGCTAACCCGGGCATATCGTTTTTAGGCTGGCAGAGACCCCTACATCCCGCACAATCGCCCTGGACTACAAGGAAGTATCCCGATGTCGCAATTGAAACGCAGCCCCCAACCCGCCGTGAGCGCGCAGCCGCACCTGGCCCGGTCGCTGTCAAACCGACATATCCAGCTCATCGCCATTGGCGGCGCGATCGGAACAGGCCTGTTCATGGGCTCGGGGAAGACCATTTCACTCGCCGGGCCATCCGTGATCTTCGTGTACATGATCATCGGTTTCATGCTCTTCTTCGTGATGCGGGCCATGGGCGAACTGTTGCTGTCCAACCTTGACTACAAGTCGTTCAGCGACTTCGCCGGCGACTTGCTCGGGCCGTGGGCCGGATTCTTCACGAGCTGGACCTACTGGCTCTGCTGGATCGTCACCGCCATCGCAGAGCTGATCGCGATCGCGCTGTACACGAGCTTTTGGTGGCCAGAACTACCACTGTGGATTCCCGCGCTCGTGGCCGTGCTGATTCTGCTGGGCCTCAACCTCGCGAGCGTCAAGGCGTTCGGCGAAACCGAATTCTGGTTCGCGCTGATCAAGATCATCGCCATTGTCACGCTCATCGTCGTGGGTCTCGTGATGGTGTTCACGAAGTTTCAGTCCCCCGGCGGCACCCCGGCGAGCTTCAGCAACCTGTGGAACGACGGCGGACTGTTTCCCACCGGTCCGATGGGGTTCATCGCCGGTTTCCAGATCGCCGTGTTCGCGTTCGTCGGGCTGGAGCTTGTGGGCACAACGGCCGCCGAAGCGCAGCACCCGGAGAAAAACCTTCCCAAGGCCATCAACTCCATCCCCATTCGCATCATGCTGTTTTACGTGCTCGCGCTGATCATGATCATGACGGTAACTCCGTGGCGTGAGGTCACCGCCGACGCGAGCCCGTTCGTGGCGATGTTCGCCCTCGCGGGGCTCGGCGCGGCCGCGGCCGTGATCAACTTCGTCGTGCTCACGAGCGCGACGTCGTCGGCGAACTCGGGGCTGTATTCCACATCGAGAATGCTCTTTGGGCTGGCGGTCGAGGGCACGGCACCGGCACGCTTCGAACGCCTGACCCGGCACAAGGTGCCAGCCAGCGCGCTGCTGTTCTCGTGCAGCTTTCTGCTCGTATCGGCCGTGCTGCTGTATGCAAACCCCTCGATCATCGCCGTCTTCACCGTGGTGACCACCATGTCTGCGGTGCTCTTCATCTTCGTGTGGACCATCATCCTGGTCAGCTACATCGTGTACCGCAAGCGCCGCCCGGCGCTGCACGCGGCCTCAAAGTTTAAGATGCCCGGCGGCGTGTACATGTGTTACGTGGTGTTGTCGTTCTTCGGGTTTTTGATCTGGGCGCTCACCCAGAAGACCGACACCCTGCAGGCCTTGCTCGTGACGCCACTGTGGTTTGTCGGCCTTACTGCGGCGTGGTTTATCATCCGGCGCCGCCCGGAACTGGCCGCGCATCAAGAACTTCACCGGGCGAACGTGCAGGCAGACCGGGTTGCCGCGATCGCCTTTCGGCGCTGACGACCGAGATAAACGCCGGTAGCACCGCTCAAGCCACGCGAGGTCGCGGCTGACCGAGGCAGAATAGACGGATGAGCGATGCCGGCGACTTCGTGGACCGCACGCTGCAGTACGAAGCTACCTGGGAGCGCGCGGCTGAGGCGGGGGCCAGGTTTGGGAACGAGCTCGAGTTCTATGGCGCCTCGGTGGGCGCCGTGCGGGGAACCATCCGCGATCTCGCCCGCCGGTATAAGAACATGAGCCACGACGAGGTGACGACGCTGAGCTCCGAGCTCTGGAACGTGCCGGTGTTCGAGCGGCGCCTCGCCGCAATCGTGCTGCTGCAATCGAACGTGACCCTTCTCGACAACACCGACCTCACCCGTATCGAGGGGTTTCTGCGAGGAGCTGGACTGCCAGAGCTCGTCGATCCGCTCACCTTCGACGTGGTGCTGCCACTCGTACAGGCGCTGACCGGAGTGAATCGTGCTCGAGCGGATGCGACCCTCGAGCGTTGGGCACGAGATGGCGACTCGTCCCTGCGGCGCGCGGCCGACGGCGTGAGCGCGAGAATCGCTCGAGCGTAGGCTGCGGGTATGCGCGCAATTATCGTGAACTCCCCCGGTGGGCCGGATGCCCTCACCCTGACGACCCTGCCCGATCTGGAGGTCGGGGCCCACGACATTCGAGTGAAGGTCGCTGCGGCGGGCGTGAACCGAGCGGATATCCTGCAACGGCAGGGGCACTATCCCTCGCCCGCCGACGCACCCCACTGGCCGGGACTGGAGGTGTCTGGCGTGGTCACCGAGGTGGGCGACGACGTGACTCGGTTCGGCATCGGCGATCGCGTGTGCGCGCTCCTCGCTGGCGGCGGCTACGCCACCGAAGCCGTGGTGCACGAAGACCTGGCGCTGCTGGTGCCACTGTCAATGGACCTCATCGACGCCGCGGCCCTGCCGGAGGCCCTGGCCACCGTGTGGTCGAACGTGTTCATGGGCGCTGAGCTCCAGCCCGGAGAAACACTGCTCGTGCACGGCGGCGGAAGCGGAATCGGCACGACCGCTATTCAGCTCGCCCGTCTGGCCGATGCCCGAGTGGCCGTGACGGCCGGGTCAGCCGAGAAACTCGCCGTGTGTGAGGGCCTCGGGGCAGAAATTCTGATCAACTATCGCGAGCAGGACTTCGTCGCCGAAATCACCACCGCCACCGACGGGCGAGGCGCCGACGTGATCCTCGACATCATGGGTGGCTCCTATGCGGCGCGCAACATCGAGGCGGTCGCGGTGAACGGGCGCATTATGGTGCTCGCGAACCAGAGTGGTGAACCCGCCACGTTCGACCCGTTTCGCCTCATGCAAAAGCGCGCCCGATACTGGGGCACCACCTTGCGCGCCCGTTCGCACACCGAAAAGGTCGCCGTCATGCGTTCGCTGGAGTCGGCGGTCTGGCCGTGGATCGCCTCGGGCGAGTTTCGACCGGTGATCGACGAACGCTTCTCTTTTGAGAGGGCAGCGGATGCGCACCGCCGGCTGGAAGCATCCACTCACGTTGGCAAGATCGTGCTGGTGCCCTGAGACCTGGAACAGGCCGTCCGCGAGCACCAGCACGAACCACTGAGCACCGGGCTCTGAAGAGTGCCGGTGCAGCGCGTGAGCGACTCAGCGGGTGTAGTGGGACTCCTGCAGCTCGTACACGGGGGTGTCGAGCCCCTCCATGCGTGCCTTGATCTGCAGCGCGAGGTAGTTCGAGTAGTGCCGGCTCTGGTGCAGGTTGCCGCCGTGAATCCATAGTTGCGGCACGTTCGTGGGTTTCCACATATTGCGGAGCTCCCCCTCCCACGGCCCCGGGTCCTTCGGGGTGTCTGAGCCGTAGCCCCAGCAACGGCCGACCTGGTCGGCGACCTCCGGCGAGACCAGGTCGGCCAGCCATCCGTTCATGGAGCCGTACCCGGTGGCGTACACGATCAGGTCCGCGTCCAGCTCGGTGCCGTCGGCGAGCACCACGGAGGTGGGCGTGATGTGATCGAGCTGGCCCGATTTCACGGCGACCCGGCCGTCGATGAGCAACTGCGAGGCGCCCACGTCGATGTAATAACCCGACCCACGACGCAGGTACTTCAGGAACAAGCCCGAGCCATCCGTTCCAAAGTCCAAATCGAAACCGACGTCGCTGAGCTTCGAGTAGAAGTCGGCGTCACGCTCGGCCATCTGCTCGAAGACCGGAATCTGCGCGGACGGCAGAATGCGGTACGGCAGCGAAGCAAAGAGCAGGTCGGCCTTTTCGGTGGTCACACCGTTGGCCAGCGCCTGCTCGGAGTAGAGTCCGCCGAGCGCGAGGTCCATGAGCGAGTCGCTGCGGGAGATGTGTGTCGACGACCGCTGCACCATGGTGACGTCGGCGCCGTGCTCCCACAGGTCGGCGCAGATATCGTGCGCCGAGTTGTTTGATCCGATCACGACGGCCTTCCTGCCGGTGTAGTCGCCCCCGCCGGGGTGCTTCGAGGAATGGTGTTGTTCACCTTCGAAAGACCCGGCACCCGCAAAGACCGGCGTGTTCGGGTACCCAGAGACACCGAGCGCGAAGACCAACTGCTTGGGGCGCAGGGTGACCGGCGTGCCGTCGCGCACGACCTGCACCACCCACTCCTGGGCGACTTCGTCGAAAGTTGCCTTCGTGCATTCGGTGCTCGACCAGTAGTTGAGTTCCATGATGCTCGTGTAGTGCTCGAGCCAGTCGCCGATTTTATCTTTCGAGGCGAAGACCGGCCAGTCCTCGGGAAACTTCAGGTAGGGCAGGTGGTCGTACCACACCGGGTCGTGCAGGTGCAGCGACTTGTACCGGTTGCGCCACGAATCCCCGGCCCTGGCGTTCTTCTCGATCACGATCGTGGGAACGCCGAGCCGGCGCATGCGTGCAGCCAGGCCGATACCGCCTTGCCCGCCACCCACGATCACGCAGTACGGCTGTTCCTCGTAGCCGAGCCGCGCCTCCTGGGCGGTTTTTTTCTCGAGCCACGAAGTGCGGCCCTTGGCGATTTCGTGGGAGACGCCCTGCTCCCGGTTACGGCCCTTCTTTTCCTCAAAACCCTTGAGTTCCTGCATCGTGGTGAGCAGGGTGTAACACCGGCCATCCTGCAGGCGCAGGTGGGCATACCCGCGCGCCTGGGCGGTTTCGAAGGTCACCCACGCTTCGGCTGCGTCCGCGTTCCCGGTCGCGGGTTCGGCGAGCGCCCAGTTGTGCGGGCGCACCTCGTCGAGGGTGGCGGTAAGCATCCGTTTGATGTCGGCTTTACCTTCGAGGGTCTTAAGATTCCAGGTGAAAGACACGAAATCGCGCCAGTAACAGTCGTCGGCGAAGAACGCCAGGGCACCGTCGATATCTCGGTTCTGCAGGGCCGTGTCGAACCGGGCGAGCCAGTTGTCGACCACGGTGCTCGGTGAATCGGGCATGTCACTCCTTTGTGAGCCAGCGGATGGTCTGCCCGTTGTCGGACGCGACCTGTATGTTCAAGTACACGGCCGCAGGGGTTACACCGGCGTTACACCCGGTGTCTCTGATCGGCGTGATCGTCGGATCCAATGGAGGAGGCAGCGCATGCCCTACGGGCCGAGCACCCCGGTTCTTATGGCTGGCCTGCGATTTTCCTGCCCCGAAAAATATGAACGGATGCTCCGCGCGGCCCACGAACGCATTCACGCCGGTGTGCCGCCGTCCGCGATCACCGCCGCGGTGTGGGAATCCTGGCAACGTTCCCTGGCCGCGGGTATCGACCCCGACCGGCACCTGCCTCGGCATCTGCACCAGGTGGCCGACGTCGTGGCGCTGCGCCGCGGAAATCTGCTGGAGACCGTGATGCCGGCCCTCAGCGAGCTTCTCGCCGACGAGAGCGCGGACGGGCAGCACCTGCTCGTCCTCGCCGACGCTCGTGGCGAGGTGCTGTGGCGGGTCGGCAGTCGCTCGGCGTTGCGGCAGGCCGACGGGCTTGAGTTCGTGGAGGGTGCCGACTGGTCCGAGGCAGGCGTGGGCACCAACGCCATCAGCGAAGTGGTACTGAGCGGGCGCGCCGCGCAGATGTTTTCGGCCGAACACCTCGTGCGCACGCACCACGAGTGGGCGTGTACGGCCTCACCCATTCGGGACCCGGATAGTGGCGTGGTGATCGGGGTTTTGAACGTGTCCGGGCCACTCAACACGGTCACGGCCGACAGCATGCGGATGGTCAAGTGCGGGGTGCGGCTGGCCGAGGAGCTGTTGCGGGGTGCGCGACGAGAACCGCCGCGCCGGGCCGGGTCGGTGGCTGCTGGGCGCTCATTGGCGGTTTCATCTGGACTCTCGATCGAGCTGCTCGGTGAGAGCCCGTCGGTACTCGGTGCCGACGGCAATCGGATGCCGTTGTCCCTGCGCCGCGCGGAGATTCTGGCCCTGCTTGAGTCGCGGGATCGCGGCTGGAGTGCCGACGAACTCGCCTATGCCGTGCATGGGGAGACCGGTTCCGCCGCGGCCATCCGCATCGAGATGCACCGGATTCGTCGGGTGCTCGGCGACGCCCTGGAATCCACGCCGTATCGCCTCGCACCCAGCCTGCGCGGCTCGTCTGACTCGGCGCGGGTGTTGCGACTGGTGCGCGGCGGGCACGTGGCGGCTGCCCTCGCGGCGTACACCGCCCCGTTGCTGGCCAGGTCGACCGCCCGGGCGATCGAACCGCTGCGCGCCGAGCTCACGAGCGCGGTGGGGGCATCCGTTCGCGCCAGTGGAAACGCCGAGCTGCTGCGTCGCTGGTGCGCAACCGAGATGGGGAGCGATGACCGCGCCGCTGTGCCGATCCTCGGCCGGCTGGTCGGTTTCGCCGATGCCGCCTATCTGGCGTCGCTCGCCCGCCTCAGCCGCATCGACCTTGAGCTCGGCGGCTAGAGCTACGGGGATTGCTGCGTGCGAGACGAGCTGAGGCTCCGCCGGCGTCCAAAGCCTCCTAGGCCACCGGGTTCAGGTCCGAAGAAATGGAGTGCGCGGCGGCGCGCAGGACGGGAATGGCTCGCTCGGCAAACGCATCGTCGACCCGGGACACCGGCCCGGAGACGCTGATGGCGGTGGGCGTCGGCGCGTCGGGAACCGCCATCGCGAAGCAGCGCACACCGATCTCCTGCTCACCGTCGTCGATGGAGTAGCCGCGTTCCCGGATCCGAGCCAGATCGGCCAGCAAATCATCCACCGTGCCGATGCTCATGGTCGTGGGCCGCGGCATTCCTGTCCTGGCCATAATGGCGCGCACGGCGTCATCGCCCAGCTGCGCCAGAATCGCCTTGCCGACCCCCGTGGCGTGAGTATGCGCGCGTCGACCGACCTCCGTGAACATGCGCATGGAGTGTTTGGACGGAGCCTGGGCGATGTACAGCGCCATGTCGGCATCGAGAACGGCCATGTTCGCCGTCTCCCCGAGTTGATCAACCAGCGACCGAAGTTGCGCGCCGGCGAGGGCGCCGAGCTGCGTACTGGCTGCCGTTCCAAGACGAATGAGTCCAGGGCCCAGCGCGTATCGCCGGTTGGCGAGCTGACGGATGTATCCCTTGGCCATCAGTGTGCGCAGCAGTCGATGAATGGTCGGCAATGGCAGGTCGGTGGAGGCCGCGAGCTCGCTCAGCATCACCTCTCCGCCGGCAGCCGTGATCAGCTCCAGAAGTTCAAAAGCCCGTTCCACGGACTGCACACCGCTACCAGCCGCGCGTTCTGCCATCTCCAGGCCTCCAGACCGTGTGTGACAACAAATATCCGCAGTGCGGAAAATGTCGCCGGGTTCCCCAGAGTACACAGCGGTTGACGCGGGGCCCCACCGACCATAGTATTTTCGTAGAACAGAAACTAACTTCCACAATGCGAAATAACGTGGAATGAAGCCGCTCATTCATCGACTCGAGCAAGGACGCCCATGCCGTACACCGTAAATTGCTCCATCCTGCTGACCGAGCTGCCATTGCTCCAGCGCCCGGCCGCGGCCAAGGCCGCCGGATTCGACGCGGTCGAGTTCTGGTGGCCCTTTGCCGCCGCAGTTCCCACCGAAACGCAGATTGCCGACTTTGAGAACTCGATCACGGACGCCGATGTTCGACTGACCGGATTGAACTTTGCCGCCGGAGACATGCCGGCCGGGGACCGGGGCCTGGTCTCCTGGCCCGCACGTTCCAACGAGTTCCGCGACAACCTGGCGGTCGCGGCCTCCATCGGCGAGCGCCTCGGCTGCACGTCCTTCAACGCCCTCTACGGAAACCGCATCGACGGCGTCACCGCCGAGGAACAAGACGATCTCGCTATCGAAAACCTTTCCCTCGCCGCGCGATCCGTCGCCCCGATCGGTGGCACCGTGCTGCTGGAGCCAGTGAGCGGGGCACCGAGGTACCCCCTGCGAACGGCGGCCGATGTGCTGGCCGTTATCGACCGGGTGCGCGCCGAGACCGGCGACACGAACATCAAACTACTCGCCGACTTCTACCACCTCGCCGTCAACGGCGACGACGTCGAGGCCGTGATCGCCGAGCACGCACACGAATTCGGCCACATCCAGATTGCCGACGCACCCGGTCGCGGCGAACCGGGAACGGGCACGCTGCCGATTCACGAGTGGCTCGCGCACAGTCACGGGCTCGGCTACGACGGCGCCATCGGGCTCGAGTACAAGACGGCGGCAGCAAATCCGTTCGCCTGGCTCGAAGCTGTCTAACCGACCACGCACATCCGTCACCATTGAGAAAAGGACACCGAAAATGAGTAATGTTGCCGTCATCGGCCTGGGAATCATGGGCCTTCCCATGGCGATCAATCTCGTCAAGGCCGGCCACAACGTCATCGGTTTCAACCGCAGTCCGGCACGGATCGATCAGCTGGTTGCCGCGGGAGGCCGCGGCGCGGCCAACATTGCCGAAGCCGTGCGGGACGCCCACGTCGTGATCACGATGCTGCCAGACTCGCCCGATGTCGAGGACGTTGTCGGTGGCCCGGACGGCGTCTTCGCCAACACCCCGGCCGGCGCCTCCTGGGTTGACGCGAGCACCATCCGTCCCGACGTCACCGTTCGCCTCGCCACGGCCGCACGGGAGGCTGGGCTCAAGGCCGTCGACGCCCCCGTCTCCGGCGGCGAGGCCGGCGCGATCGAGGGCACCTTGTCGATCATGGTCGGCGGGGAGGCCGCCGACGTCGAGGCCGTTCGCGGCGTGCTCGACGCGGTGGGCAGCACCGTCGTACACGTCGGTCCGGCCGGGTCCGGCCAGACGGTCAAGGCCGCCAACCAGCTCATCGTCGCCGGCACCATCCAGCTCGTCGCCGAGGCGCTCGTGTTTCTGGAGGCGCACTCGGTGGATACCGAGGCCGCCATCAAGGTTCTGGCCGGCGGACTGGCCGGCAATCGCATCCTGGACCGCAAAGCCGCCTCCATGGTGGCGCGCCGCTTCGAACCGGGGTTCCGGGTCGACCTGCATCACAAGGATCTGGGCATTGTCACCGCCGCGGCCCGCGCCGCCGGCGTCTCCATTCCGCTGGGTGCGGTGGTGGCCCAGCTGATGGGCGCCCTGCGTGCCGAAGGCCACGGTTCGCTCGATCACTCGGCTTTGCTGTTGCTGGTCGAGCAGATGTCCGGCCGTTCGCACGCCGAAACACCAACTATTTAGCTCCAGGGAGAACCACATGTCTAAAATGCGTGCAGTCGACGTTGCCGTCGCGATCCTCGAGAAGGAGGGAGCTACCCAGACCTTCGGCGTGCCGGGCGCCGCCATCAATCCGTTCTACTCGGCCATGCGCGCTCACGGCGGCATCGACCACATCCTGGCCCGCCACGTAGAGGGCGCTTCACACATGGCCGAGGGATTCACCCGCACGAAAGCCGGCAACATCGGCGTGTGCATCGGCACCTCCGGACCGGCCGGCACCGACATGATGACCGGGCTCTACTCAGCGTGGGCCGACTCCACGGCCATCCTCTGCATCACCGGCCAGGCGCCGGTGAGCAAGCTGCACAAGGAAGACTTCCAGGGCGTCGACATCGCCTCGATCGCGGCCCCCGTCACCAAGATGGCCGTCACCGTGCTCGAGGCCGGGCAGGTTCCCGGCGTCTTCCAGAAGGCGTTCTATCTGATGCGCTCCGGCCGCCCTGGACCGGTGCTGATCGACTTGCCGATCGATGTGCAGCTCACCGAGATCGAGTTCGACATCGACACCTATGAGCCACTGGCGGTGGCCAGGCCCGCGGCATCGGTGGCCCAGCTGAAGAAAGCACTCTCCATGCTGCTACTGGCCAAGCGCCCGGTGATTATTGCCGGCGGCGGCGTGATCAACGCGGATGCCTCGGAGCAGCTGGTGCAGCTCGCCGAGGTGTTAAATATTCCGGTGATTCCCACGCTGATGGGCTGGGGCAGCATTCCCGACGACCACCGGCTCGCGGCCGGCATGGTGGGACTGATGACCTCGCACCGCTACGGCAACGCGACCATGCTCGAATCGGATTTCGTACTCGGCATCGGCAACCGCTGGGCCAACCGGCACACGGGCGGCCTCGACACGTACACGAAGGGCCGTACGTTCATTCATATTGACATCGAGCCCACCCAGATCGGGCGTATCTTCTCGCCCGACTTCGGCATCGTCTCCGATGCCGGTGCTGCGCTTGCCAGTCTGGTTGAGCTCGCCCGGGAATGCCAGGCCCACGGCGGACTGCCCGATTGGGAGAGCTGGGTCGAGAGCTGCGTGCACCGCAAGAACACGATGCAGCGCAAGACACACTTCGACAACGTGCCGATCAAGCCGCAGCGCGTGTATGAGGAGATGAATCGGGCCTTCGGCACCGAGACCCGATATGTGACCACGATCGGGCTCTCCCAGATTGCCGGGGCCCAGTTTCTGAACGTGTTCCACCCGCGGCACTGGATCAATTGCGGCCAGGCCGGTCCCCTCGGCTGGACGCTTCCCGCCGCCCTCGGCGTAGCGGTGGCCGATCCGACGAAAACGGTCGTCGGGCTCAGCGGCGACTACGACTTTCAGTTCATGATCGAAGAGCTCGCGGTGGGGGCCCAATTCCACATTCCGTACCTCCATGTCGTCGTGAACAACTCCTATCTCGGCCTGATCCGGCAGGCGCAGCGCCGGTTCGACATGGATTATCAGGTGTCGCTCGCGTTCGAGAACATCAACTCGCCCGAGCTCGAGGGCTACGGCGTCGACCACGTCAAGGTGGCCGAGGGCCTCGGCTGTAAGGCCATCCGGGTGCGCGAAGCCGACGATCTGCAGGCAGCGTTCGCGCAGGCACGGGAGTGGATGGTCGAGTTCCGAGTTCCCGTGGTCGTCGAGGTCATCCTCGAGCGGGTCACGAATATCTCGATGGCCGCCGCCGAGATCGACGCCGTCACCGAGTTCGAAGCCCTGGCCGAGACAGCGGCCGATGTGCCCACCTCGCTCTCCTTCAGTGTCTAACCCGCCTCAATGACCTAGTGCACGTGCAATCCACGAACGAGGGAGTCTTGTGAGTACAACAACCGTTAGCGCCGAGGCCGGCAGTACCGTGTTCGGTGCGCTCCGCGCGGCCGTGGCCGATCCAGCCCGGGTGAAGACCAGGGCCATCGACCTGTACGCCAACGCGCACGATGCCTCGCACTTTCTGCTTATCCCGCAGGCGGTCGTGGTGGCCACGGACGCTGCGGAGGTCGGCGCGCTCCTGTGCGCCGCTGCCGCGCAGGGCGTGCACCTCACGTTCCGGTCGGGAGGCACCAGCCTGAGCGGGCAGGCCATCACCGACGGGGTACTGGTCGATGTGCGTCGCAACTTCAAGAACATCGAGGTACTCGACGACGGCCTCCGGGTGCGGGTGCAGCCGGGCGCCACTGTGCGGGCCGTGAACACCCGGCTGGCCAAGTACGGCCGTAAGTTCGGGCCAGACCCGGCCAGCGAGTCCGCCGCCACCATCGGCGGCGTCGTGGCAAACAATTCCTCCGGAATGGCCTGTGGCACCGTCGATAACACCTACCAGACCCTCGAATCGGTCGTCGTGGTGCTGCCAAGCGGCACCGTCGTTGACACCGGGGCAGCGGATGCCGACGATCAGCTCCTCAAGCGGGAGCCGGTTTTGTACAACGGCCTGCTTGAACTCGCGCAGCGCACCCGGAGCAATGCGGCATCCGTCGCCACCATTCGGCAGCAGTTCTCGATGAAGAACACCATGGGTTACGGCGTGAACTCCCTTCTGGACTTCGACCGGCCGATCGACATGCTCGCGCATCTGATTGTGGGCAGCGAGGGCACGCTCGGCTTCGTGGCTGAGACGGTTTTTCGTACCGTGCCCAAACTGCCGCACGTGACGACGGCGCTGCTCGTGTTTCCCGGGCTCGAGGCCGCCACAGCCGCGCTGCCCGCCCTCGTGGCGACCGGCGCGGCCACCCTCGAACTCATGGACGCGCTCTCGCTCACTGTGGGGCAGCAGATGCCCGGCGCCCCGGCCATCGTGCTCGACCTCGTTGTTCAGGAGCACGCCGCCCTCCTCGTGGAGTATCACGCCGAGTCGCCCGAGAAACTGGCGCAGCTGCTGGAGACCGGCATGCAGACCGTCAACACGCTGGGTCTGACCCTGCCGGCCGATTTCACGACCGATGCGGGCATCCGCGGCCAGCTGTGGTACCTGCGCAAGGGAATCATCCCGGCGGTGGGCGGCACCCGGCCGCAGGGCACGAACGCACTGCTCGAAGACATCGTGGTTCCGGTGCCGGCGCTCGCCCGCACCTGCATGGAACTCATTTCGCTGTTCGCCAAGTACGAGTATGAGAACTGCATGATTTTCGGTCATGCCAAAGACGGCAACGTGCACTTCATGCTCACCGACGATTTCGGCAGCCCGACCGGGCTGGAACGGTTCAGCCGGTTCACCGAAGACCTCGTCGACCTCGTGCTCGGCGAGGGCGGTTCGCTCAAGGCCGAGCACGGCACCGGACGCGTAATGGCACCCTATGTGCAACGGCAATTCGGCGACGAGCTCTATGACGTGATGCGGCGCATCAAGGTATTGTTCGACCCGGCCGGCCTGCTCAACCCGGGCGTGCTCATCAACGATGACCCGAACGCGCACCTCAAAGACCTCAAGGCCATCCCTGCCGTGGCGAAAGAAGTCGACCGCTGCACCGAGTGCGGCTGGTGCGAACCGGTCTGCCCAAGCCGCAACGTGACGCTCACACCTCGGCAGCGCATCGTATCGCTACGTGCAATCGAACAGGCCCGGCTTGACGGCAATCTCGCCCTGATGGCCGAGCTGGAGAAGGACTACGAGTACGACGCCGTGCAGACCTGCGCCGCCGACGGCATGTGCCAGACAGCCTGCCCGGTGACGATCAACACCGGCGACCTCATGAAACGCCTGCGCCGGGACGACGCCAACCCGGTCGAGAAGGCAATCTGGAATGTTGCCGCGAAGAACTGGGGCACCGTGACCCGGGTTGCTGGCGTGGCTCTGAATGTGGTTCGCACGGTACCCGTCGGCGTCATCCTGGCGCCCAACAAGCTGGCCCGCACCGTGCTCGGCACAGACGCCGTGCCTCTCTATTCCCCCGAACTGCCCGGTGGCGGCGCCAGCCGCAAACGTGCGGCGGTGACGACTGCGCCTAGGGGGCGCCCGTCCATCACAGTCGAAGAAAGTGAAACCAGCCATGCGTAAGTCACCGTCTGAAACCACCCGTCAGCGGGCCCTGCCAGCGGATGCGCCGCAGGCCGTCTATTTTCCCGCTTGCGTCCAAACAATGTTCGGTCCGGCCACTGATGGAACTTGCGGCGTGCAGGTCGGCTTCGAGCAGTTGTGCGAACGCGCCGGCATCACCCTCCTCGTTCCGACCGGAATCGACGCGCTGTGCTGCGGCACACCGTGGTCGTCCAAGGGCATGGCCGACGGGCTCGCCACCATGAGCCACAAGACCCTCGCCGCCCTGCGCGCCGCCACCGGCGAGGGCGAACTGCCCATCATCTGTGATGCCTCCTCCTGCACCGAGGGCCTGCGCCACATCATCGATGGCGACACCAGCGCGCGGCCCTTGACCGTCATCGACGCGGTCGAGTTCGCAGCCACCCACATCCTGCCGATCCTGTCGGGGTATCAGAAAATCGAGTCTCTCGCGCTGCACCCCACCTGCTCCTCCACCCGGATGGGCATCAACCCGGCCCTTGACACCATCGCCGACGCCATCGCCGAACATGTGGAGATCCCCGAGAACTGGGGTTGCTGCGCGTTCGCCGGCGACCGAGGGATGCTCCATCCCGAACTCACCGCATCCGCCACCCGCGCTCAGGCCGCGGACGTCGTCGCCATGGGCGCCACCGCCCATGCCTCGTGCAACCGCACCTGCGAACTCGGAATGACGCGCGCCACCGGCAAACCGTATCGCCACGTCCTCGAGATTCTTGAGGAGGTGACGCGACCGTAATGATCTAAGGCTTTAATCCACCCCCGGGCTCAACTGGATGATGCCCTGACAACGGGTCGTGTGGCGGAAGGGTGACCGTGGCCACGTTCTTCACGAGCGGATGCAGCTGCTCGCCGCCGTGCACGACGCCCGTCTCCCACCAGAGCTTCAGCCCGTCGGGAGTATCTTCAAGGCTCGCCAGGCAGTTATCAAACCAGGGACCCTTGACCCCCTTCCAGCGAAACGGCGGAGAGGCCACCTTGGCCGAGCGGGCCAGCAGAGCGGTCAGCCGCGTGGCCATTCCGTAGGAGAGGACGGCGGAAAAGGACCGCAGCGCACGGGGTAGTGGGTTGCGGATCGGTGAACAGACGGCCTGCACGATGCGGCTGCCGCTCGATCGCTCGACCTCGGAGACGGTCGAATAGTGAACGTCGCCCGACAAGAACGTCACCGTCTGCGGCGCCGTCCCCCGCTGGCCGTCGGCTACCGCCGTGGCCATCCGTGCCAGTTGCAGAAAGCTGCGCTGGAACGCAGCCCAATGCTCGAGGTCGACCAGCTGCCGTAACCGTTCACCGACTCGCGCCGCAGCTTCTCCCCAGGCGCCTTCCGACACGGCCTCGTCCCAGGATTCCAGGTGGTGGAGTCCGGGCGGCAGCAGAAACGGGAGCGACGTGCCGATCAAGAGGTGCCGAAACCCGCCCTGCATCCGCTCGTCCAGCCAGGACGTCTCCTCGTCGTCCAGCAAGGCCCGCCGAGCGGGGTCGAGTTCGCGGGCCGCGCGGGAGTCAACCACGATCAGCCGCACGTCCGTGAAGTCGCGGCAGAAGCTCCACCGATAGCTGGTTGGCTCCTGATCACACCGCGTTGCAAACGCGTCAAGCACGGAGCTGATGTCGAGTTCAGAATCGCCGTCGTGGGAAGCGATCCTGCGCCAGATCTCATCGTCGGCTCGTTCGGCGGGTGACATGTTGCCGAGGTGTTGGTACACCCAGTAGGACGCCAACCCTGCCACGATCCTGCCCTGCCACCACGACGTTGCCTGCATCTTCCGCTTCCAACTCAGCGACGTGTTCCAGTCATCGCGAATGTCGTGGTCATCGAAAATCATCGCGGTCGGCACGGTCGACAGCAGCCAGCGGTTCGCTTCGTCGGACCAGGCCAGGCTGTACAGGTGCGCGTACTCCTCGAAGTCGGCCAGCTCCTGGCCGGGAGGCTTCGTGATGTCACGCCGCGCCTTGATGAACTTCTGCATCTCCTCCGTGGTCAGGTCGGCGTAGACCTGGTCACCGAGAAAGAGAATCAGGTCGGGGCGCGGCACGTCGTTATCCGGCGAGGCCAGGCGCAGCGCGTAGGCGCGCAGTGCGTCGACGCCATGCGTGCCGTTGCCGTCTTTGTCGTGGCTGACGCTGGTTCGGCAGGAGCCAAAGGACAGGCGAAGTGGATGCCCCCCTCCCAAAGTCGCGATGACGGCCGCCGGAAAGTCGGAGTCCTCTGCGGGCCAGACCCGCGTTCCATCGATGTCGACGGTGTACGGCAGGATCACGTTGGGTTGTAGGCCATCAACCTGTACAAGGGCGTAATGGTGTCCATGCACGGCAAAGGTGCGCGCCGCCCACGACCGACCAGCGATGCTCACCACAACTTGCGCGGCATCCCGCGTCTCGCACCAGATGCTCGCCGAGACATCGTCGACGTACCGCATCATCGGGCCGAGAATCAAGGGCGAACTCGTCATGAGTCAGTTGTACCGCTCCAAGCGCCGGTCGGCTATACCCTGGCGAAGTCCCGGCCCGTTTAGACTCGGCGCATGCCCCGCCTCGTTCTCGTTCTGCCGCTCACACCGCTCGAAACGGGGGACCGCTTCGCCGTCGAGGAGTGGCCGCTGCACATCACCGTGCTCGCCCCCTTTGACACGGATGCTGCGCCAGACGAGATCGCGCGCGTCACCGCCGCAGCGCTGGACGGGCACGCGGCTCTCACCGTAATTGCCGGGCCGGACGAGCTGTTCGGACGTCGCCACGACATTGCCGTGACGGTGATCGACGACAACGTTGCGTTGACGAGCCTGCACGACCGGCTGGTCGAGGCGCTGCGGCCGCTCGCCACCGATCCGCACGAGTGGGCGTTCGCCGGGCCGGAATTCCGGGCGCACGTCACGGTCAAGCGGCAGGCACGAGTGCAGGCGGGGGACGAGATCAACTTGACCCAGATCGCCCTCGTGGATATGGCGCCGAGAACGTCACGGAGCGGCCGCACGGTGCTCGCGACCCTCAACCTGCTCCGGCTGCCCGGCCGACTGCGGTGACTGCGCCAAATGCGCTGACGGTGGACTTTCGGCCTGGCTCGGGGCCGCTCCGGCGGCGAGTACGCTTAAATGGTGTTGTCTCGCGATCTGGTTCGTCTGTACCCCGAGCTCTACCATGTGGCCGCCGATGGAAGCTGGCCCGGTATCCAACGCCACGGGCTGCTCAGTCCGGCCGGGCTCGTGACCCGGTGGGGCGTCAAGCAGGGCGCGCCTCAGGCTGCCATTTTGGGCAAGCGGCGAGGCGAGTCGCGCGTGCTGGAACATGCCCAATTCGGCACCGCGGTCATCCGTCATCAGAAGGCCATTCATGAGCCGTCGCTCGAAGACGCCCTCGACGACATGACGCTGGCCGAATGGTACGCGGCGCTGAACGACCGCGTGTTCTTTCACCTGCAGCCACGGCTGCTGCGTGACCTGCTGAACGCCCGGTCATATCGCGACGATGCCCACACGGTGATCACCCTGAACACCAAGAGCCTGGTGGCCGCCCACGAAGACGAGATCGAGCTGAGCGCGATCAACTCGGGCTTCGCGCAGCGTCACAGCAAGGAGCCGCGCGGGCGTAGCACCTTCGAATCGATCGAGGACTTCAAGCACCCCACCCGTTCTCACGCGGTGACCAAGGGACAGGACATCGCCGAACTCGCCATCCAGCGCGGGGTGCGCGACCTGCGCGACCATGTCGTACGCGTCGAGCGGATGCGCGAGGGCACGGTTCTCGAGCGCCTCGCCTGACCCGCTGGCTCAGCGCACGGCGAGGTACTCGACGGCAGCGACGATGAGGGGCGATGTCAGGGCGGCCAGTAAGGTCGCGGCTGCCGCGGCAGCGAGCACCGTGAACGTCGTACGCCGGATCCGGGCGGCCGCGACCTGCTGCTCGAGCGCGGTGAACCGGGCGTGCAGGTGCACCGGCGCGAGCGGCGTGATAGCTGCGCGCCAGGTCGCCGGGGCGTCGATGAGCGCGGTGACCGCGGCCTGCTGCTCAGGGCTGAACGTTCGCGGGCGCGCCACGATCCACCGGCGCAATCGAGGTGAATCGATGACCGTGACGGCATTCGGTTTGCGGTTAAGCAGGATCTTGTGCGGATTGACCAGCACAATCAGGGGTTCAACCACGGCTGCTTCCGGCATTACCTTCGCCAGCAACGCGGTGATCTGGGCCGATTCAAACCGGGCATCCCTCAGATACGGCATGGCGTGGTTGCCGATCGGAATCGAGCGCGGCGACCCGTTCAGGTCGCGGTCCCAGTGAGTTTTCGCGTTGATCGAGAAGACTCCTCCCGGACCCACGACGAGGTGGTCGACCCAGAACGCCGTACTGCGAATGGGCAGAGAATGATAGACGGTGTAGTCATCGGGCAGGCGTGTGAGAATGTCGCCGACAATCATCTCGGCCTGCGCAGCGCGTAGCCAGCTCAGCTCATTCGCGTCGAGCGGCGCGGCGCCCAGGGCGCGTGCGAGCCGGGACTGTGGCGGCCGGTTTTCGTGCTGGCGCAGCAGTTCTTCGACGACGGATTGACCGGCGAACCGACCGGGGGCGATGGATAGCGGGGGCAGGCTGGGGACCACAGAAGCTACGGGCTCGCGATCACGAGCCTGCATTCCAGCACCAAAAATTGTCATAGCCACGTTCACTTGCCTTACCACGGGTTCGCGCCCCCGTATTATCCTGCCATCGACCCCTGTCGATTCCGTGTTAACAATCGGCCGTGTCGCAGCTTTAGTTTAGCCAATCGTAAGTAATGCTCATTCACGCTCCGAGGTGACGCACGCGGCTGGCGCGGTGCATCCGCTGCCAATCTAGGGCGGCGACCCTGCCGGGGCCTCCCCCACTAAGTAGGGCAACGTCGGCTAGCCTAAAGCCACACCACCGATTGGATTCACTCGTGAAACACCTGACTTTCAACGTTTGCGCGATCGCGGGACTCGCCTTCAGCGGCCTGGCCGTGCTTCTGCTGCTGGCCAATCTGCTCTCGGGCAACCAGTTCGTCGACGTGATCCTGCCGGCGGCCGTCGTCTCGCTCGTCGTCGGTGGCGCTTTCTCGGTGCGCGCCCGACTGCTTTCGGCCAAGGGTCACGGCCCGGCGAAGCGTTAACAGGTCACGCCGCCGCCAACTGCGCCCGCAGTGCCTCAACGACGAGGGCATGATCGTCGAGCTGCGGCAGCCCGGAGACGCCGACGACGCCCACCATCGATCCGCGTACGAACAACGGAAACGCTCCCCCGTGCGCCGCGAAACGCGTGGGGTCGAGTCGGGCATCAACGTCGAAGTCGACGCCGCGGCTACGACACTCCACGCCGACGGCGAGCGAGGAATGCCCGTAGCGGCGCACGACGGCGAACTTGCGCTCCAGCCACCCGTCATTATCAGCGGATGATCCCGCCAGACCGGCATGGAACACCCGCTGGTCACCCAGCACGATCGAGATCGCTACCGGCAACGACCGGGCGGCGGCGAGTGAACGCAGCCGCGTGCCGAGCGCCCAGGCATCATCGTGGATGAACGCGTCGAATTGCAGGGTACGTTCCTGTTCAAGCAGAGTCTGCAGCTGGGCGAGGTCGTCGGTGTGCATCGAAGGTCCAATCCGGGGCGTCGTTGCCGTGCCACCGCAATCGCCGGTGGCTAGCCCCTACGCTACCGGGCCGGGCAGGATTGTCGGGCGACTACCCCAGGTAAGCGGGTTGTCGATCACGGCGGCGAGTTCCATGCGTTCGATCGGGCGCAACACCTGCGGGCGCGCTACCAGCCAGTCGCCGAGCGCGGCCGCGCCGACTATCGGCACGAGCGTTGTTTTGCCAGACACCCTGCCCGAGCGGCCGGTGACCCACAGCAATCGAGCACCCAGAAGCACGAGCGCCGGCTGCACCGCGGTGCGCAGCGGCAACCGCCCGCGAATCAGCACGGTGAGCTGATTCGCGCCGGCCGCGGCGACCGCGAGATCCGGCGAGCGCTGCCCGGCGACGTGCACGCTCTGGCGATGCACCCAGGCGACCTGGCCGTCGCACAGCTGCGCGTGCAGGGCGAGAATCCCGCCAGGGCCGACCAGCAGGCGCATCGCGCTCGGCCCAGCACCGCCGAGTGGGGGCAACGTGAATGCGGCCCAGTGTTGCGGCAACGTCGCGAGCAGCGTGTCGACGGCGCATTCACTGCGCGCGCGGGCCAGCGCCAGGTCGGTCGGCGTAGCCGCAGTGCGGTGCGCACGGCCGAGTAGCCAGGCTGGTCCGGTTGATGGTCGAGGCGCTCCGCTGCGATTCGATTCGGGTAGTTCCGGGGGCGTCGTCAGACGCCGCCGCGTGGAGAGTAAATGAGTCATCGGGTTCCTCGCCGGGTTTTATATCTTGCCAGCGCCGACCCGGTCGCAAGACCCCCAGAATGGGGGACTTTTAAAGAAATACCTGCTGCCACGCTGCCAGGCGACCGGGCCGCACCACGTATATTCGAAGGGTCGTGCCGCACGGCCAGAAGGAGCACCATGACCGTTCGACGCTCGACCCGATCATTTCTGGTGATTGGGTTGATCGTGGGTGTGCTCGCGGCGATCGTGGTGGGAACGTCGGTGGCGCGGTCATCCGTTTCGTCGGATCTGGCCGAACCTTCGAGCAGCGCACCGCCGACAACGACCGTCGAACCCACGCCAGCGCCAGCGCCGACGGTAACAACCACGCCGACGATCGATACGGCGGCCCTCGCCGTGCTGGCGACCCTGCCGGTGAAGGGGCGCGCGCCCCAGACCGGCTACGACCGAGAGGGAAGCTTCGGATCGGCCTGGCAAGACGTTGACCAGAACGGATGCGACACCCGCAACGACATCCTCGCCCGCGACCTGACCGTGCTCGTGGTGGACCCTGCCTGTGAGGTGCAGAGTGGCACCCTGCTCGGTCCGTATACCGGCCTGATGATCGACTTCGTGCGCGGCCAGACGACGTCGTCGCTCGTGCAGATCGACCACGTCGTCGCTCTGTCGAACGCCTGGCAGACCGGAGCGCAACAGCTGCCGGAGGAGCAACGGGTGGCGCTGGCCAACGATCCACTGAACCTGCTCGCCGTCGACGGCGTCACCAATTCGCGCAAGGGGGATGGCGATTCGGCAACCTGGTTACCGCCGCTGAAAAGCTATCGGTGTGCCTATGTGGCCAGGCAGATTTCGGTGAAGGCGACGTACGCGCTGTGGGTGACGACGGCCGAGCACGATGCAATGACGCGCATCCTGTCGGACTGCCCCGACGAGCTCGCGACGGCCACCGACCCCGTCGTCGCGCCCGTCGTAGCGCCCGAGTCGGCGCCGGTCGCCGATACCCCGAGCGACGTTTATTTTGAGAACTGCACTGCCGCACGCGAGTCAGGTGCAGCCCCGGTTCACGCCGGCGAACCCGGCTACGGCGGCCACCTCGACCGCGACGGCGACGGAACCGGCTGCGAATAGGTCTTCGCACAAGCCGCTCGGCGCCGTGCACCCGCACAGTGCCGCGCGACTTCTGCTGGGCTACAGCGCGCTGACGATCTGCGGAATAAGAAGCAGTACGTGTAGGGCACCGAGTGTGCTGAGAACCATCCCGAGCGTCATCCAGCGCAGGCGAGTCCGCCTCGCACGGGTCACTTCTGCCTCCAGCTGGCCGAAGCGCTGCAGGATCTTGGCCGGTTCCAGTGCCGCGAGCGCCTGCCAGAGCGCGGGGTTCTCGACGAATCGGGTAATTTCCAACCGGTCGAAGGGGGCCAGCACGGGAGGGAGCCCCTGCAACCAGGCACACAGGTCGGCGGCCTCGACGACTTTTACCCGCGACGGCTGCGACTTCACGGTCACACTCTTGGTATCGACGAGTACGACGACACCCCGTACCGACGCCGCGCGCGGCATCCGCTTGGAAAGCAGAGTGGTCAGGGTGACCGCCTCGTATTCGGCCTCCCTTATATACGGAATCTTTCGGGCGCCGACGAGCACACTGCGTCCCGCGACCAGGACAGATTTGCGCGCCTGACGGTCGGAATGGAGAGCAAATACGCCGCCAGGTCCGATCACGAGGTGGTCGACGTCGGCGCCACTGTCGCCCACTGGCAGGGAGTGAAAGACGATCCATTCCCGAGGCAGCTCAGCCAGCGCGAGCCCCACAGCGATTTCCGCGCGGGCGGCGTCGAAACAGCGCACGCTATCGGCGCCGAGCGGCGACCGACCGACGAGGCGCTCGAGCAGCCCACGGGGGGTCACCAGGCGTTGCTCCAACAGGAGCACTTCTATGATCGACTGCGCCGGGCACCGCAGTCGCATTATGGGCGCATCGATTGTCACGGTTCTCCTGTTCGGGTGCTTGAATCTAGCCCCCTGCAGCCAGCCGGAGCAGCCCCCAATGGGGAGGTGGCGCGCAGGTCGGGTGCCTTATTTATCGTATTCAGAGGACGTTGTACACCCCAGTACGGGGAAAGCATCGGCCCGGATGGCGTATCGCCCCACGGATTGTGCCACGATGAAATGGCCCGGTTGTTGGACAGCAACCCCACGGCACGACCAGCAAGGCATGTTGCCGCTAGTCGTAAAAATGTCCGGGGGAAGTCCATGATCGACAATGATCTGTCGCGCGCTGTCACCAACACGCAGGCTGCAGCGACGGCCGCCGTGGTCGCATTCAATGCGAGCACGTCGCCGGAATTACCGGAGGGCCAGCAAACCCCGTTCACGACGAACGCCCGGGCGACCGCTGCCGCTTCGGCGACGTCTTACGCCACCCGGCAAGGAGTCAGCGAGCAGCGTCACATCAACTATCGGTTCTGGGTGCAGTCGCTCGATGGTCAGAAGTACTGCGATTGGGCCCCGCGAGCCTCCCTGCTGAGCCAAGCCATCGCCGCTCGCAATGAAGCCATCGTGGCCGCCTGGCGGTTCGATGCCAGTCAGGTCATCTCGTCGGCACATCGCGACGCCTTCTCCGCTAGTGAGCTGGGCACGACTGCGTTTCGATCACAGCGCTCGCGATCCATTCGTCGAGGCGGTATCGCTCTCATGCTGCTGTCTCCGGTGGTCTGGGTCTTCGCCTACTTCTTTGTACTGGTCACCGGCGGTGAAGTTAGCATGCAGGCGATCCTTCCCATCGCATGGCTGCTACTCGGCACCGGAGTGGTCTTCGCCGGAGTGCGCATGGCTCGCCCGCTGCCCATGAACGACTCAGACGCAACAGCGGCATCCGTCACGCGGGTAGCCCTGCTCGGGTTCGATCCGCTCACCGAGCCGGCCCGACTTCCGCGGACGTGGACAGAGGATCCCAAGGTGGGCGAGCGCCTCGACCAATTCATGCGCGACGCGTACACAAATTTTCCGACGCCGAGCGAGCTGCCCGCGCTGCGCATCCCGGACGTGCGTTCTGGCCGCACCGAGGCGTCGATCCAGGTGCGGGCCGTACTCGAACAGTTTGCCGCAACGGATGCGTTGAATCGCGTCTGAAGCGGGTCGCCAGTGTTTTGTGGATCTACCCGGGAATTGCCTGAACCGTGCACCGACTCATTAGATCGGCAGCGGTCGGGTGACCGACTTCGACCGGGACGACGACTGGGACCACCTCTACGAGGTTGAGGTCACGCTCGATGACGGCAGTGACCGCGACGTCGACCTCGACGCCAACTTCGTCGTCGTCAGCATCGACGACGTGCAGCAGTAAGGCCCATTTTTGTGTGAGGCGCTGCGCGAATTCGCTCAGCGCCTCACACGTTTAGCGTCGTTAGCGCTCGACCAGGATGCCGTCTTCGTCGCAGTAGACGGTGCGACCGGGAGTGAAAACGACGCCGGCGATCTCGACGACGGCATCCGCTGTGCCGGCCCCGGTCTTGGAACTCTTGCGCGGGTTGCTGCCGAGGGCTTTCACCCCGAGGTCGAGGGCTCCGATCGCGATGCGGTCACGAACGGCACCGTTGATGATCGCGCCGGACCAGCCGTTCGCTACGGCGAGGTCGGCGATCATGTCGCCCATGAGCGCCGAGTTCAGTGAGCCGCCGCCGTCGATGACAAGCACCGCGCCATCACCGGGCGTGGACAGGATCGACTTGAGCAGCGCATTGTCTTCGAAGCAGGTGACGGTGCGAATGGGGCCGCTGAACTGGGCTCGTCCGCCGATCGTCTGAAACTGCAGGGGTACGGATTGCAGCTCGTCGCCACGCTCGTCGTACAGATCGGCGGTCAACACGGTCATTGTTCCTCCAGAGTTTCGTTGTTTCCAGAGTAGGCCCCGGCCAGACCTCACATGACGCTGTCGAGAAAGGCCTTGGTGCGCGGGTTCTGCGGATTGTCGAGCACCGTCGCGGGCGGCCCGCTTTCCACGACGACCCCCGCGTCCATGAAGACGACCTCGTCGGCGGCGCCGCGCGCGAAACCGATCTCGTGGGTGACCACGACCATCGTCATGCCGTCGGCGGCCAGCGCCCGCATCACGTCGAGCACGTCTCCGACCAGTTCCGGGTCGAGCGCGCTGGTCGGTTCGTCGAACAAGAGCAGCTTGGGATCCATCGCGAGGGCACGAGCGATAGCGACGCGCTGCTGCTGCCCTCCGGACAATTGCGCCGGGTAGGACTGCGCCAGGTCGGCGAGACCTACTCGGTCGAGCAGCTCACGGCCGCGGGCCAGGGCCGCCGGCTTCGGCAGTCCGCGCACGCCAACCGGCGCCGCCGTGATGTTCTCCAGGGCGGTCATGTGCGGAAACAGGTTGAAGCGCTGGAACACCATCCCGATCCCCCGCCGCTGTTTAGCGACCTCGCGACGATTCATCTCAAAAATGCGGCCGTGCCGTGCGGCGTAGCCGATGAGTTCACCGTCGACCGAGATACGGCCACCGTCGATGCGTTCGAGGTGGTTGATGCAGCGCAGAAACGTGCTCTTGCCGGAGCCAGACGGCCCGAGCAGGCACATCACCTGTCCGGCTGAAACGTCGAGCGAGATGCCCTTGAGCACCTCGACGCCGCCAAAGCTTTTACGCACCTTGCGGGCGCTCAGCAGCGGTGCAGCGACGGATGCCGCCGCGATCGGTACGCGCGTGGTGTCGGTCACTGGGCATCCGCTCTCTCAATAGTGGAACGCGGCGCTGGACGCAGGACCGCCCAGGCCCGGGCCAGTGGGGTCGGTGGCAGGGCGCGGGCTTTGCCTCTCCCGTAGTGGCGTTCCAGGTAGTACTGCGGAATCGACAAGATCGAGGTGAGAAACAGGTACCAGCAACTGACGACGACGAGCAGTTCCACCTGGCGCAGGTTCTGCGACGAGATCTGGGTGGCGACCGTGTACAGCTCGAGCACCGCGATCACCGAGAGCAGCGAGGTGTTTTTGAGCATCGAGATGGTCTCGTTGCCCATCGGCGGAATGATCACCCGCATGGCTTGCGGAAGCACGACCTTGAACAGGGTGAAGGTGGGACTCATGCCGACGGAGTAGGCGGCCTCATATTGACCTTCGTCGACCGACAGCATTCCGGCTCGCACGATTTCGGCCGAATACGCGGCTTGGTTGAGGGTGAGGGCTAGGAGTCCGGCGGTAAATGCTGGAATGAGGGTGTTGGTGTCGATGGAGAACAGTGTGAAATCGGTGAATGGCACGCCGAGCGATATCTGGGAGTAGAGAAGCCCGAGATACCCCCACAACACGATCTGAATGAGCAGCGGCGTTCCGCGAAACACCCAGACGTAGACCCAGGCCAGCACGGTCATCACCGGGTTGCTGGAGAGTCGCATGATGGCCAGCAAAACCCCAAGCAGTGTCGATACCAGCATGGCAACGACCGTGAGCACGAGTGTGAGCAGCACGCCGCTGAGGATGCGCGGGTTGAAGATGAACTCACTGATGGTGGGGTGATGAACGTTGTCGTTGCCCCACAACGACACGCCGAGGCTGACCCCACCGGCCAGCAGGATGGCCGCAACGACCCAGCGCCACGGGTGACGCAAGGGTACTGCAACGATATCGTCGGAGTCGAGAACGGCCGGCTCCAACCGGCGCTCGCCTTGGCTCAGCGTTGCCTGCGCCATCAGGAACCGAGGTTGATGCCGGCCTGGTCGGCCGCGTAGTCGCCCATGTCGTACTTGTCGAGAATCTCCTGGTAGCTGCCGTCGTCCATGACGGACTGCAACGCGAGGAGCAGAGCGTTGGTCAGTTCCGAGTCCTTCTTGAGCACGCCGATGCCGGTATAGACCGGGTTGTAGCCGGCCGGGTTTGCGCTGTCGCGAATGACCTCGAACATCGTGCCATCCCCTGCGGTCTGCGCGGCATAGGCTGCCACGGCGGAATCAACCACATCGGCGACGGCTTTGCCCGATCGAACCGCAGTTTGTACATCCGTCTCCAGGGGCAGTTCGGCGATCTTCATCGGGGTTGAGCCGCTCTGTGTGCATTCCTCGTCGTAGCCGTGCAGAATCTCGGCCTGCACCGTGGCCTTTTGCACCGCCACGTTCTGGCCGCAGAGGTCGAGCACCGTCGTGATCTTTTCGGGATTTCCGGCCAGGACCAGAATGGAGAATCCGGCGTGAAAGTAGTCGACGAAGTCCAGCGTGGCCTGGCGTTCCACCGTGTCATTCATGCCCGACATGATCACGTCGTGCTTTCCGGACTGCAGCGACGGAATAATGCTGTCGAAGGCCTGCGTGCGCAGCTCCATCGTGACACCGAGTTTGGCTCCGATCGCTTGGGCGAGGTCGTAGTCGAAACCGGTGAGGTTCTGGTTTTCGTCGAACATCTCCATCGGCGGGAACGGAATGTCAGAGGCCACCTTGATCACCCCGGCGTCTTTGTATTTCGTCGGCAAGGCCGCAGCGGCCGCAGCGTCAATGTCAGCGGCGTTGGGCGTGTTGGCCGGTGCCGGGTCGCTGCTGGCTCCGCACCCCGAGAGGGAGAGCGTTGCGACAACGCCAATCGAGGCGAGAATCAGCCAGGGGGCCCTGCGGCGCTGCGTGTGATTCATGGTTCTCTCCAGACTGTTCGGCGTGCTGATTAGAAGCGGATGTTGGTGGTCGACGCGGTGACGTCTGCGAGCACGTCGGGAAGCACTTCGACACCGATGCCCGGGCCGGTGGGGACTCGAAGGTGCCCGTTCTCGAGCACAAACGGTGCGGTCAGGTCGCGTGAGTAGTACCGGTTGGAGGCCGAGGTATCCCCCGGCAGCACGAAGTTCGGCAGCCCGGCGAGGGCCACGTTGGCCGCACGTCCGATGCCTGTTTCGAGCATGCCCCCGCACCAGACTGGCACGCCGTGGGCGGCAGCGACGTCGTGGATGCGTCGGGCTTCGAGGTAACCGCCGACCCGGGCCGGCTTCACGTTGATGATGCTGCAGGCTCCGAGGGTGATCGCCGTCGCGGCGTCGCGGGCAGACTCGATCGACTCGTCGAGGCAGATCGGCGTTGTGATGAGCTTGGCCAGGTTGGCGTGCCCGAGCAGGTCGTCTTCCTTCATCGGCTGCTCCATCAACAGCAGGTCGAAGGGGTCGAGCCGGGCGAGATGGCGGGCATCGGCGAGGGTGTAGGCGGTGTTCGCGTCGACCTGAAGCAGAATGTCTGGGCCGAATCGTTCGCGGACTGCCCGTACCGGGGCGAGGTCCCAGCCGGGTTCGATTTTTAGTTTGATGCGCAGGTAGCCCTCGGCAAGGTAGCCGGCGACGGCGTCGAGCAGCTCGGGGATGGAATCCATGATGCCCACCGACACCCCGGCCGGAACCGTGTCGTTGACTGCGCCCAGGTAGCCGCCGAAGGACACCCCGGTTTCCTTGAGTTGGGCGTCGAGAATTGCCGTTTCAAGCACGGCCTTGCTCATCATGTGGCCCTTGACCGGTTCGAGCGCTGTGGCCACTCGTTCGGCGCTGAGCTGGTCGCCGAGGGCCTGCAACCGGGGAGCCAGATGGTCCCGAATGACGAGGTCGGCGGCATCGAGAAACTCAGAGCTGTACAGCGGGTCTGGTTCCGAGGCGCATTCGGCCCAGCCTTCGGCATTGGCCGTGGTCACGCGCACCAGCGTTGTCTCGCGTTCGGTCGAGGTACCGAAAGACGTACGAAATGGGGTCACCAGCGGCAGGTGCACTCGGCGGAGCTCGATGTTTTCAATCTTCATTCGTGGTGTCCCTTGTGTTCTGAGTGCTGTAGTCGATACCAGCCGGTGCGGGTCATCGCTGTCGCCGTATGCCCCGCGGAGAATGCGTTTTGGAAGATGGCGCGGGTGCCGGTGCGCCAGGCCGCTGCCAGCGCCGGATCCTGAGCGCGCAGGGCGACGATGTCGGTCGGGACGCGGCACCAGAGGTCCTGGCCGATCTCAACCAGGGCGGGCTGGCCGTCCGGGCCGGTGCCGCGCACGGCATCCGCTGTGAGTTCTGGAAGCTCGACTATCTGCGGGGTTCCCTCGCTGCACGCGACCGTCTCGGGCGATTCGAGCGGCCAGAGCGCGACGAGACGGTCGCTCTCATCGAGGGCGTTGATCTCGTCATCCATGACGCCATAAAAGTTCTCGACGTATTCGCTCGCGTGGGCGCCGAGTTTGGTGAGATTGAAACGGGCATTGCGACTGACCAGGGGGTCGAACGTCCAGGTCATCGTGGTGAGCCCTCGAGCGAGCGCCCAGGCTCGCTGGTGCTGTTTCAGTGCGAACCCGACGCCGGAGTCGCCGAGTCCCGGCAGGACCCCCGCGATGAGCGAGTACATGGAGGGCGCATCCGGAGAGACAATGGCCGCAGCCGCGCCGCAGAGCAGGCCATCCCGGTTGTAGGCGGCGGTGACGTTGCATCCGGCATGGCTGATGCTGCGGAGCAGGTCGGCCGGAATCGGTGCGCCCTGCTTCGAGGTGCCCCAGACTTGAATGAGTAAGTCGGCGATGTCGCCGTGGCGCTGCATCGAGGTCTCATCCACGATCCGCACTCCAGCCAGGTTTGCTGCCCGCGATGCGGCGGACCGGGCTTGGCCGGCCAGGGGGCTGGGGGCGCGGCTTCCGGCGCTAAAAGTGGGGGCGTTGACCAACATGGGTCAAGTGTTGCCAGTTGGCGGGTCCACGGCATTAGCGTGCAGCATGAATGATTTAGTGAATGTTTGTTGTGTGGCACAAGCAGCCGCTAGGTTGTGCCTATGCACGATGGTCTAAAACGGGAGCCCGATGGAATCGCCATCACCGAGTTACTCGGCATTCTGAACGGCTCCGGGCTGCGAAGCGCTTCGGCGATGACCTCCCTGCGGCTGCCGTTGACGAGCCCGACCCTGTTCGATCGATGGATGCCGCCGACCGGGCCACGCAGCGGCATCCTGCTGGCCATCGGGGTGCATCCGGGCGAGCCCGAGTGCGTGGAGATTCTGCGTGAAGCGGCCGGGCTCGGGTTTGGCTCACTGGTCGTGAAGGCACTCGGGCACGACGTGCAGTCGCTCGCGGCCATGGCCGACGACCTCGGCGTTGCTCTGCTGGTCGCAGACGACGAGATTGAGTGGCGGCAGCTGGAAGCGCTCATCAACGCTGCCCTGAGCACGGCGTCCGAGGCTGGCGGCTCACCGTCGACTCTCGTGGTGGGCGATCTTTTCGCTCTCGCGAATGCGATTGCCGCGTCGATCGGTGGCGCGACCTCGATCGAGAATCTGCAACAGAATATTTTGGCGTATTCAACCCTGCCAGATCAGCCCATCGATGAGGACCGGCGCGAGGGCATCCTCGGTCGCCAGGTGCCCGACCTGCCCGAGAATGCCGAACAATATGCCGCCCTGTTTCGGGCTCCCGGTGCACTGCGCATTGCCGGTGTTCCACCGGCGCTCGATCGCCTCGCGGTCGCGGTACGCGCCGGCACGCAGGCCCTTGGATCGATCTGGGTAGTCGAGGCGTCCGGTGCGCTCGATGCGGATGCTGCCCGCGCCCTCGAGCGGGCCGCCGACATTGCCGCTCTGCACCTGTTGCGCGCACGAAGCGCGGCCGACCTCGCCAGGCAACAGCGCTCGGAACTGGTGCGCCGACTGCTGGAGGGCGGAGAGGATTCCCGTCTGGTGGTGCGCCAACTGGGCCTTGATCGCGCCGGGCCGTTCACCGTGCTCGCGATTTCGCCCCGAACAGAGGGGGACGAGCTGCGTCTGGACCGACTGGTGGACCTCGTGGCCATGGCCTGCCAGGCGCACCAACCGGGGGCCGAGTGCGTACTCATCGGCAACACGGTCTACGCCGTATTCAGCGGCGTGGGCAGCGAGACGATACGGGTCGAGGCGGCGGCCCTACGGTTGGCCAACCGGGCGGAGGCCAGTTTGCGGGTGCCGGTGCTCGCATCCGTCGGCACGCAGGTCGCCAGCGTCGGCGAGATCAATCGGTCACGCCGCGATGCCGACCTGGTATTGCTGATCATGGCGAACGATGCGGCGCAGGGGCCGGTAACCAGCGCGCGCGATGTGCGTAGCCGGCTCAGCCTGCTTGAACTCGGACAGATTCTTCGGGATACCCCGCGACTGTTTTCGCACCCGGCGCAGGCGGTGCTTGACCTTGATGCCCGTTCAGGCACCGCCTATGCCGCGACCCTGCGTACCTATCTCGATTGCGGGCGAGACTCGGCCAGAACGGCCGCCCTGCTGTCGGTGCACCAGAACACACTGCGCTACCGACTGCGGCGGGTGCACGAGCTGTTCGGCATCGACCTCGACAACGCTGACGACACCCTGACGCTGTGGCTGAGCCTGCGCGTGGTCGACTGACTGTACGGAGGTGGGTTGCCCCAATTCCGGTCGTTTGATCGTCTCCAGTCATCGAATATAAATACGCGCAAAATTCTAAGAGAACGTGAGAAACCCTCGATTTGAGCCTGGGGTTTTGGTACACTTATTCTATGAGCCAGAGCGGTGACACTCCCCAGCAGCAGGGTGTGAGTGATCGTTTTCTGGCGATGCTGCCCGATAGCGAGTTCGAGCGCTGGGCGTTCTCCGATGAAGACCGAGCCTGGATTAATGCCTTTCGGGAGGAATGCCGCGCGGCCGGGGAGGCTGAGGAAGCAGCTGCGCGGACTTCCCCGTTTACTGACGGCCCGACCATCCCCGCCGACCTCGACCTCACCGAAGTGTTCGGCGCGGTGCCGCCCGAGCATCTGTTCGACGAGGACCTCCGCGAAGAGTTTCTCTATGCCGACTACCTCGCGGCCAATTTCCTCCCGGCTGACGCGGCTGCGGCTGACGCGGCTGCGGCTGACGCGGCTGCTGGCTTGAGTCCGTTCCAGCGTCGGCAGGCGCTGTTCGTTGACCGCGTGATCTTCCTCGAGAAGATCATTGCCTGGGCCCAGGCGAGTAAAGCCGAGATCCTCACCGAGGCGTGGGATTACACCACCAACACGGCCGAAACCGGCCGGCCGCAGGCCGGGCCGCAGCACGAGCACGACTGGGACGCCACCTTCGCTGCCCAGCAGGGGCTGATCGCAGAAATCGGCTGTGCGCTGCGCATCCCCGCCGGCACCGCCTCCGGCCTCCTCCACGAGAGCCGCGTGCTCGTCGAATCCCGTCCGCGCACCCTCGATGCGCTCCGCACCGGGGCCATTTCCTTGCGCCATGTCCGGCGGGTGCTTGACCAGCTCGACTCCGTACCCCAGCCCGCCCGTGCGGAGCTGGAGGCGGTGCTGCTGCCGCACGCTCGCAAGCTCACCGCGGCGCAGTTCGACGGCAAGGCCCGCAAACTGCGCGAACGCTTCCACCCCGACAGCATCACCGTCCGCCGCACCAAGTGCCTCGCTGACCGCAGGGTGATGTTCTTCCCCGATCAGGACGGCATGGCCACGCTCTGGCTGCGCGCCGCGTCGGACGACCTGTTGGCCGTCTATAACCGCGTCACCGAGACCGCCCTCAGCCTGCAGGGCCCCGATGAACCCCGCACTCTCAGTCAATTACGAGCGGATGTCGCCATCGACCTCCTCGCCAGTGGCGTCACCAGCACCGGCCTCGGCGCCGGAATCAGCGCGACCGTGAACGTCACCGTGCCGGTGCTGACCCTGATGGGAAAAAGCGATGAACCCGGCGAACTGGAAGGGTACGGGCCGATCGACCCGGAGACCGCCCGCCGCCTGGCCGGCACCGCGACCAGTTTCCTGCGCATCCTCACCCACCCACACACCGGCATCGTCCTCGACGTCAGCGCCACCCCGTTCCGGGTGCCGGCGGCGCTGAAGAAATACCTGCAACTCCGTGATGGAACCTGCCGGTTCCCGGGCTGCAACCGCTCCGCCCGACATTCCGACCTCGACCACACCCGCGACAAACAATTCGGCGGGCCCACCGCCGCGACCAACCTGCACTTTCTCTGCCCCGCGAACCACAATCTGAAGCACTACAGCGACTGGAACGTTATCGCCGATCCCGACGGCACCCTCAACTGGACCAGCCCCGCCGGCAAGCACTACGCCACCGACCCCGCCACCCGCATCAGCCCCCACCTACAACAAACCGAAACGCCGCCAGAACCACCACCCGGGCAGGCATTTCCCGCATCGACGCCGTCCGCTGAACCAATCAGCGACCCGTGGACCACCCCCTGGACCATCATCGGGAACGGCGACGACCCCGCCCCGCAACCGTTCTAACTCGCTACTCTTTGAGGACTCGCGCTGCGGCACCCGGCGCACAATGGTGGAGTGATTCGTAAGCGAGTAATCGCCCGAGGCGAGGTGCAGGGCGTCGGATTTCGGTACCACGCCCGAGCCCAGGCCCAGCAGCTTGGGCTCGGCGGTTATGCTCGCAACCGGCCGGACGGGTCGGTGGAACTCGAAATCGAGGGGCGGGAGGCATCCGTCTTGGGTATGCTGCACTGGCTGCGAACCGGGCCGCGCTACGCCGTCGTGACCGCGCTCGAGGTGAGCGACATTGCCGCGACCGGCGAAAGTGACTTTCAGATCACCGACTGAGGTCAGGGGCCGCCCGGCGCTGGCGTAGCGTTGCATCATGACCGCGCGCGACAGCCCCTCCTGGGGACGGGAATGAAGACGCGCACAGCGTTCGCTGTGGCGCGTCTCGGCCTGGCGGCGGTCGGATTATTCGCCCTGATCGGGTATTTCTATTACACCCTCGGGGTGGCGTCGTTTGCGATGGCGAATTTCTTCAGCTACTTCACCGTACAGAGCGCCATCGCCTCCGTCGCGGTGATCCTGACGGCAGCCATCGTGGCGCTGCGGCGGCCGATCGACCCGGCCTGGCTCGACATGTTGCGTGCCATGGTGACGACCTACATTCTGGTGTCCGGCGTGGTCTACGGCATCATCGTCTGGCAATCCTCGAGCGCCAACTACTCGATCGAGGTGCCATGGTCGAGCCAGCTGCTGCACTTCGTAATTCCGGCCTGCGCCCTGATTGACTGGATGATAGACCCGTTCAAGGCACGCCTGCCGTGGAAATACCTGGGCTGGGCCATCGTTTTTCCGGTGCTCTGGCTGGTCTTCACGCTCATCCGCGGACCGATCGTCGGCTGGTACCCGTACTTTTTTCTCGACGCCCGGCAGGTCAGCGGCCCCGGAGAGACGGTGTCCTATTGCCTGATCATCGTTGCAATAATTACCGGCATCGCGGCGCTGCTCACCTGGATCACCCGGCTGAAGCGGATGCCCAGGCACCTGCTGCCGCCCTGGGGCTCCGCGCTCTGAACCCTAGCCGGCGTCGGGAACCGCGAGGAACGGCTCGAGCGAGGCCAGTGCCGCGGATAGGAATTCGTCGTCATCGAGCTCGGACAGCCGGGTCGCGTTTTCGGCAGCGATCATGCCCATGAGAATGGGTTCTCCGGTGAGCGGCATCATATTGACCCAGACCGGAAAATCGGCGTCTTCGCCGACGATGGTCCAGAGCCTTGCCGCGGTGTCCCAGAACGGCTCGTCGAACCGCAACCAGACCTTATCGACCACCCCCATGCCGAGGGCGGCAATGGCCCCGCGATGCGAGAACGGCAGCGCCGGCGAAAATTCCATCGCCGCATTCTTGAGCACACCGAGTGGCACCGTGACGATGACGCGATCCGCCGAGAGCGACTCTCCGGTGCCGAGGCGCAGACTCACACCCCGGTCGTCGTGGGCCACACGGTTGACGACGCTCGAGAGCAACAGTTCGAGACCTTCCGCGTCCGCGGTGAGCAGGGTCGAAAAGCCGCCAACCACGATCTGATCATCGTCGGCGCTCGCGATGTCGGTGGCGTACCAGGCTGACTGCTGGCTCGGAGTCGCCCCGGTTTCGACCTTGAGCTTGGTGGCGATTTCATACTCGAGCCAATCGGCATCCGAGAGGCCTTCGGCGTTCGGGGTCTTCGACAGGCTTGCTTCGCCCGAATCAACCAGGGCGCGTTCGATCGAAACGTCTTGCTGCTGATCGGCCGCCCAATCGAGCGCTCCGGCGATAGCCTGGGCTCCCAGCGGCGATACCTCGACGACCGCACCGGCCCGGGTGCGTACCTCCGGGATACGCACGAACGGCAGTAGGGCGACCCCGAGCGCGGTCAGCTCGTCGTCCAAAAAGTTGTCGGAGGTGCGATGCACGAATGAGGGACCTCGTTCGATCGGAAATGGCCAGTCGCCACTGACGGTGTCGATACGACCGCCGATGCGGTCGCGCGCCTCGATCACGACGACACTGAACCCCGCATCGACGAGCTGGCGAGCGGCCGAGATACCGGCGATGCCAGCGCCGACAACGGTGATGCGTTCGCCGGAAGCCGCGACATCCTGCACCTGGCTGGCCGCGAGTAGGCCCGACGTGCGGGCACCCTGCACGGTTCCCGGTTCGTCGGCTGCGGTCGCTTCACCGGCAAAAAACACCCGGGCGTCGACGGCCTGACCGAGGGCAGCGCGATGCTCCGGAGTGGCACCGACGGCGGCATAGCTGAAGGATCCGCGGGACAAGGGGTCGGCCAGCCAGTTAGTGCGGGACACCGCCAGTGGCTGAGGAACCAGTGAAGGAGTGAGGGTGGATGGTAGAACGGATGGCGTCGGCACCGGCGGCGGCGTCACGCACGCTGCGAGCGCCAAGACGGAAAAACCCGACGCCGTGCCGAGCAGAAAAGTGCGCCGCTTCACGATTGGCCCCGCCCAGAACGGTCATTCAGTCGGGCGCCAGTCATGAGACCAAACTACCGCAGACCGTGTTGTGGGTTGACATTTTCTTCCCAAGGTAGCTGGTTAGTTCATCGATAGAGGTGGAAGACGGCATTCTCTACAACAGGCGCCGTGCCACCCCGAAGAACTAGGAGTCAGGCCGGGCGACGTTCCTCAGCCACGGAATTTCCGCCGTCGACGACGATCACCTGCCCGGTCACGTAGGCGGCTCCGGGCGAGGCGAGAAAGGCGATGACGGATGCGACCTCTCCTGGCGTACCGCTGCGACCAGCCGGTACGAGCGCACCTTCCAGGGCCTCGCTCGTGAGCTGGGAGCCCGTCGCGATCCAGCCGGGGGCGACGGCGTTAGAGGTGATGCCGGCTCCAGCCTCGTCGACGGCCAGTGCCCGGGTCAGCCCGACCAGGCCGGCCTTGGCCGCAGCGTATGCGACATCACCTCGGCTCGCCATGATCGTTCCGCTCACGCTCGACACTGTCACGATGCGGCCCCAGCCGGCCGCGCGCATGAAGCCGATCACGGCGCGCGTGGCGTGAAAGGCCGTGGACAGGTTGATGGCAAGACCCCGATCCCATTCGGCGGGGCTGGTGAGAATGTCGCCGTGACCCATCTCGGCGTCGCCAACGGCGACCATGCCCGCGTTGTTCACGAGGATCGTCGGCTCGTACCCGCCCGCGGCGAGGGCCGACTCCAGCCCCGCGGCGCCCGCGGCCGAGTCGAGGGTGCAGACGATTCCGACGGCGTCGAGGCCGTCGGCGGCGAGTTCCCTCGCGCGGTCGAATACCCGCGCCGTCGTTCCGGTGAGAATCACCCGGGCGCCGAGTTCACCGAGCATCCGTGCTGCTGCCAAGCCGATGCCGGTGGCGCTGCCCGCCCCGGTGACGAGCGCGGTGCGCCCGCCGAGGTGGAAGGCGGCCGGCAGCGGGCGTGCAGAAGTCATGCCGTCAGGTTAGCGCCCACGCCAGTGACTAGACCGGATCGGGCAACGACAGGAAGCCGTCGACGAACAGCTCGCGCACCTTCGGCAGGAGTTCGGCGGCGAGCGCCTCCTCGTCGGCCTCGAGCAGTTGGGCGAGAGCGCCGATGATGGCGCCGACGGCGAGGTCGCCGTCGCAGGCGCCGACCAGCCCGGCCAGGGCCGTATCGAGCGGCACCGAACGGCCGAATCCGCTGCCCTGATGCAGGGTCATGAGCGTCGGATCCTGCTGACCGGGCCAGTAGTGGCGTTCCTCGGTGACGTCGGAGGCCAGGGTGAGCTGTGTGCGCAACAGGCGCGCGTCATCCGCTTGAGCCTGCCAGTCGTGGGCGGCGAGGCACTCAGCGAGGTGCGCGCCGAGGCCGGCCGGGTTGTGGCCGAGGGCATCCGGCATGCGTTCGAGGCGACGCAAGACGGGGGCAGCGAGACCCGCGTGCGGCAGCCGCAGCAGCAGGTAACCGAAGCCGACCCGGCGCACGCCGCGTGCGTCAAAGTCATTCAGCCAGGCGTCGTAGAGCCGGTCGAAGTCGGGGCCGGGCCGGGTGCCGCCGTCGCGAATCCAGGTTTCGGCGTATTCGCCCGGTGATTGCACCTCGCGTTCGATGATCCACGCGTCGAGCAGAGACTCTCCAGGCCCCGGCGTGAGCCAGCGCTCGAGGCGCTCGAAGGCATCCGTTTCGCCGTGGTACTCCCAGTTGCCGAGCAGCTGCGCAACGCCGCCGGGCGTGAGATGGTCGGCTGCCCCGCGCACGACGGCCTCGACCAGGGCGTCGCCGACCATTCCGCCGTCGCGATACTCGTAGCTCGGCACGCCCTCGGCCCGAGGCGTGATCACGAACGGCGGGTTCGAGATGATGTGATCGAACCGCTCCCCCGCCACCGGCTCGAACAGGCTGCCGAGCCGAAACTCGATATTGTCGATCTCGTTGAGTTTCGCGTTCAGCGCCGCGAGTTCGAGCGCCCGCACCGAGATATCGGTAGCGACGACGTACTCGGCGTGTCGCGAGGCGTGCATGGCCTGAATTCCGCAGCCGGTGCCGATATCGAGCACGCGCTCCACCTCGCGCGGCATCATGAGTCCGCTCAAGGTTAGAGAAGCTCCGCCGATGCCGAGAACATGGGTTTCGCCGAGCGCATGCCCTAGCGCCAGCTCCCCGAGATCGCTCACAATCCACCAGCTATCGGCGCCGTGGGCGTCGATGAAGCTATACGGGCGCAGGTCGACGAGCGGACGCACTCCCGAGTTATCGTCGGCGCCCACAAGACCGAGTTCGAGTGCGCCGCCCGCCCCGAGCGACGGCAGCGCGGCGTCAAGGTCAGCGCGCGAAACCGGATCTCCGAGCAGGAACAGCCGGGCCAGGGTCGCGGAGGGCTCGTTTCGGCCGAGTTTGACAGCGAGGTCGGCGAGTGCCCGCCGGGCCGGAACCCGCTGATTGCGGTGCAGCGCGGCATCCGCTTCGATCCCCCACAGTCCGGTCAGGCCGGGAACCGAGAAGTGGGCGGCAGCGAGGTCGGTGCGCAGACGAGGGATGAGGGTTGCAGAAGTCACCCGTCTATTCAACTCGATGCGCGGCCGGTACCCGCACCAGTCACAGCCATCGCATGGTGAACGCCCTGGCGACGATCGCGTTGGCCGGCGGTAGCGTGAGTGAGCGCACGACGGCGTTGCGGGCGCCGAGCCGCACCCCGTGGGCGGGGCGGCCCATACTCATATTGAATCCGGCCTGCAGAGCAGCGCGACGCCCTGCACTGCGACGGGTGCGGTCGTACTGTGCCAGAACGGATGCCGCCGCCCCCGGCTCGAGCAACGCCCGCTGCAGCGCCGGCCCGAGTGCAACGGCGTCGAGCCAGCCGAGATTCATGCCCTGCCCGCCGATCGGACTGATCTCGTGCGCCGCGTCGCCAACCAGCACGATGCGGCCCGCAGCGTGCAGGGGCTTCGAATGCATGCGCCGCGCCAGCCTCTGCTGCACGGCGAACGCGCTGGCGGCCCCGAGTGGTTCGAGTACGCTCACCCCCGTTCGATGACGGATGAGCGCGGCCAGGTCGGCGCTGTCGGCATCCGTTGCGAGAAAATCGGTCATCGCCACCCAACGGCGACGACCACCGGGCAGCGGAAACGACTCGACCACGCCGCCACGCTCGAAATAGAGCACCGCGCCGGTATCGCCCAGACCAGGGTCGACGAAGTCGCCCATGAGGTAGGTTTCGCTGCGTCCAAGCTGCCGCCAGGCGATGCCCGCCGCCTCGCGCACCCGGCTCCGCGCTCCGTCTGCCCCGATCACGTAGCGGGCCTCGATCGGGCCGGAGTCGGTCGACACCACGACGGCGTCACCGCGGTCGCGCACCCCGGTCATCGTCACGCCGCTGCGATACCGTCCGGGCCGGAGCGCCTCGAATCGCGCGCGCAATAGGGCCTCCGTCTCGTACTGCGGCAGGGCGACCACGAACGGATATTTCGGTGCTGCCCGCTCAAACGACAGTTGCCCGAGCCTACGGCCGTCAGAGCGCACCTCCCCCTCGCGAATGCGCACGGCTCGCTCGAGGAGGGCGTCGGCGACGCCGATTGCGGCGAGGGCCCGCAGCGACGGCGGGTGAATGCCAATCGCCCGCGAGCGGAGCGACGGCTCTCCACGCTGCTCGAGCACCTCAACGTCAAGCCCGCGGACGGCGAGCACGCAGGCGAGCATCGTACCAACCGGCCCCCCGCCGACGATGACAACGTCACGCATCCGGCGTAGGAGCTGCCGGCTGCCTCGGAGCTTCCCAGCGCAGCTCCAATCGAGAGGGGAGGCCGCGCGACACGGTCCACTTGGCCGGCACAACCGCCCGCAATTCTTCGGCGGTATAGCTGCGTCGAATCGAGGTCAGCCCATCGGGGCGTATATAGGAGTGCCGAAAGAACGGCGAGGTCGCCGCCGCGAACCCGAGATAGGCGAAGTTCGATCGCTCGAGGTCGGCGTGCAGCACCCGGCGGCGGGCGAGCGCCTCCGAATCCACGAGCAACCCTTTTAGCTCGTCGACGCTCAAATGGTGCAGCACGTGATTCGAGACCACGAAGTCGAAGCGCTCGCCGTCCGCTACGAGGTCAGAGCTGAGCGCCCGCTGAAATGACAGCCCGGCGATTTTTGGCTGGCTGGTCGCGAACACGTGCGCGCGGGCATCCGGATCGATGCCGGTCACCGTGAGCCGCAGACCGTCTCGCACGGCCCAGCGAGCCAGCGACCGCGAGACGTCGCCACCCCCGGAACCGACGTCGAGCAGCGTCATCTCGGTCGTCGTCGATAGAGCGGGGCGGATGTTGCGGCGATAGATCCCCCACCATCCAGACACGACCGCGTTGACCACGCGAAAATCCTGATACGTGCGAGTGAGCATGGCCGGGTCGCACAGTGGAGAATCCATGAGTTCCACGGCCCTGTGCGCCCGCACGCGGAGCGACGGAAGCGCCATTCAGCCCTCGATCACAGTCATCAGGGCGGATTCCACGGTGAGGCCGGGGCCGAACGCCATGGCGCAGACCCGTTCGCCATCGGCCGTGGCCGCGCCGTCGAGAATGGACTTCATCACGAACAGAATGGTCGCGCTGCTCATATTGCCGTTGGTGCGCAGAGTTTCCCGCGATGGATTCAGCTGGTCAGCGCGCAGTTCGAGCTTCGCTTCGGTTTTGTCGAGAATGCTCCGGCCGCCCGGGTGGATCGCCCAGTGCTCGATCACCGAGCTGAGCGAGGCCGGGGGCGCGAGGGTGAGAACCCGGGCGGCCACAGTGCCATCGTCAGCTGATTCGCTCGTCTCCTCGGAGAGCCCAGCGGCGAGCTGCGCAGTGATCGACGCATCGCGGGCGAACAGCGGGGCGAGGGCGCCCTCGATGTGCTCGTCGATGATGTGCGGCACATAGGTGCTTAAAACCATCTCGAAGCCCTCGTCGCCGATCTTCCACGCCATGTCGCCCTCGCCGACCGGGGTGATCACCGTTTCGAACAGGTCGAGGCCGAGGGCCTTTTCGCCGGGCAGCGGGGCTCTGGCGCTGACGATGCCGGCGGCGGCACCGTCAGAAAACAAGGAGGAGGCAACGATGGTGTCCGGGTCGCTCGAGGAGCGCAGGTGCAGCGAGCAGAGTTCCGCGCTGACCACGAGCACGACGGCGTTCGGGTCGGCCTCGACGAACTGCTTCGCGGTGCGGAGGGCCGGCATCGCCGCGTAGCAGCCCATGAATCCCAGGTGGTAGCGCTGGGTACTGGCTTTTAGCCCGAGCTCCCGCACCAGCATGTAGTCGGGGCCGGGCGCGTAAAACCCGGTGCAGGAGACGGTAACGACGTGGGTCACATCTTCGGGCCGGATATCGGGGCAGGCCGCGAGCGCCCGGCGGCCAGCCTCAACGAAGAGTTTGGTGGCCTCGGTGATATACAGTTCGTTGCGCACTTTGGTGCCCGGCACCAGCAGAAGCTGCTGCCGCGCATCGAAGAACTGCGGTTCGGTCGCGTCGTTGTCGATGGTGAGTTCGGCGATAACGGTATGTCGGGTCTCGATACCCGACACGTTGAAACTCGTGCTGACCAGTCGTTGAGCGAGTCGGCTCAGCCCAGGCTGGGCGGCGAAGATGTCGCGCACCTGTTCCTGGATCAGAATCGTCGGGGGAACTACGGTCTGGAGCGCTCTCAGCGTGACGGCCATGAGTCAGTGTCGCACGTGGCTTCGATTGAGTACACCCCTGCTGCGCCGAATCTAGGGCAGGCGGGCGAACAGTCGGGTTCCGCTGAGCGCGAGCAGCAGACCGGCGGTCACGATGGCCGCAACTCCGCCCAGGTACGCGATGATCGTTCCGAGCGTGCCGACGCGCTCGAACAGGCTGCTATCCAGCACGAGAGTTGCGATGAGGGCCATGGCAGAGAGCGCCCCACAGCCGATCGACATCCACCGAACAACGCGAATCGTCGACTGGCGCAGCCCGGTGAAGGCCCGGCGCTGGGCTGTCGCTGCCGGGGTCGCAGTATCCGCTCGCGTCACGATGCCCGGGCGCGGCCAGGCCAGCACCGCCCCGGCTAGACACCCCCACACGGCGACCCAGAGCAGGGCTGCGATGACGTCGCTCGGCCGATGCCACTGGTTGGCGAGCGTCGCCACACCGGCCAGCACGGCGAAAGCTGTGCCCCAGCCGGCGACCATCGGGCGCAGTCGCGGGCTCGCGACCAGAAATACCACGAGAGCGGATGCCGCCGCCACCGTCGTATGCCCCGACGGGAATGAGTTTCCGGCATACCCTTCAACCGCGAGATCGGGTCGTGCCAGAATGCCGTATTTCAGCAGTTGGGCCGAGGCCGTGGCCGCCGCGGCCGCGACAAGCGCAACGATGAGGGTGCGCCAGTTGCGGCGCACGCGCGCGATGACCGCGGTCAGGACTACCCCGAATACCACGGCGATATCCGGCACGGAGTCGAGCACTCGGCCGGTGAACGGCGTGATGCTGTGGCGGCCAAAGTCGGCGCCGTCATAGGCGAGCTGGTCGGCTTCCTGGCCGGCGTGGCTGCGCACAAAGAAAAGATAGAGACCGAGGAAGGCGAGCGTGGCCAACGACGCCCCGACGAGGTACACCAGCGGTCCCTGCCTGAGGGAGCTTCGAGGAGACCGATTGCGCACGGTCAAGCATGCCACGTGTTTCTGGGAGGCGGTGTCTGCGGGTGCCGCTTATCAGGTGGCGAGCACGACCTTACCGCGCAGGTGTCCTGCCATGAGGTAGCGGTAGGCGTCCTGCACCTGCTCGAGCGGGAAGACCCGGTCGATGGGCAGCACGATCTCCCCGGCCGCAATCAGCCCGGCCAGCGCGTCGAGATCGTCGATGTTCGCAGCTTGACCGCCCACCTCGGTGATTCCGGTACCCGCACGATGGCCGCGCGCGGCGATCGTGTTGATGCGCGTGCCGGGAACGCCGAGTTCGAGGGCCGCGTCGATCGTGGCGGCGCCGTTGTAGTCGAGGGCAGCCGTCACCGTGGGGCCGGCGGCCAGCACCCGGTCGACCAGGCCGTCGCCGTAGGCCACGGGAATGACGCCGAGCCCGCGCAGAAATTCGTGATTGACCGGGCTCGCGGTGCCCACAACTCTCGCCCCGGTGCGTACGGCAAGCTGGCAGGCGAGGATGCCGACACCACCGGCGGCAGCACCGATCAGCACGGTGTCATCGATGGTCAGGCCAAGGGACGCAACGCTAGCCCAGGCGGCCCGTCCCGCAATGTCAAGACCCCCCGCCTGTTCAAAGGTGAGGGCGTCCGGCTTCTTGAGGATGCGCGTCGCGTCAACGACGACGAAGTCTGCCTGGGCATGCATCCGCTTGCCGCCGAACACGGCGTCACCGATGTGAAAACCCGAGACACCATCGCCCAACTCGTCGATGACGCCGGAGAAATCGTTGCCGTTGCCGCAGGGCGGAACCGCCTCGTACCGCAGTGCGGCCGGGCCGCCGTGAAAGATCTTGTAGTCGACTGGATTCAGGCCGGCAAAGTGCACGCGCACCCGCACCTCTCCACGCCCGGCCTGCGGCTGAGCATCGTGCACGATGCTCAGCACCTCGGGTCCACCAAATTCATCAATTTGTACGTAGCGCGCCATGCCGCCAGCCTAGGGCCACCTCTGATCGCACACACTTTTTTCCCATTTACCCCCATCGACGCCTGATTAATGCGTGGCGTACACCCGTTGTTCAAGAACTTCTGATCGAATAGTGTGAAGAATCGTGACGGTGTGCCAGAGAGAGCACGCCCGCGACAAACGAATGGACGCTCTGTGAGCTTTCGAACGGCTGAATACCCCCGGCCGGACCACTTTCTGTTGCACCTGAGCGACACCCACCTGCTGGCGGGAGGCTCGAAGCTCTATGGCAGCGTCAACGCTGAAAACCATCTGGCCGATCTTTTCGCCGAGGTCGAGGCCTCCGGCGTCCGGCCCCAGGCCATCGTCTTTACCGGCGATCTCGCCGACAAAGGCGAACCGGGCGCCTACGAACTGCTGCGTGAGATCGTCGAGCCGGCCGCTGCCCGCCTCGGCGCCCGCGTTATCTGGGTGATGGGCAACCACGACAACCGCTCGGCGTTTCGCGCTGAACTGCTCGACCAGGTGCCCAGCGAGGCGCCGATTGACCGATCGTATGACCTCAACGGTTTGCGTCTGATCACGCTCGACACCTCGGTGCCCGGCCACCATTATGGAGCGGTATCCGACGAGCAGCTGCTCTGGCTCGCTGAGGAACTGCGCGTACCAGCCCCCGACGGCACGATTCTCGCCATGCATCACCCACCGATCCCGAGCGTGCTCGACCTCGCGACCGTTGTCGAGCTGCGCGACCAGGATCGCCTGGCCAACGTGCTGCGCGGCTCCGACGTGCGCAGCATCATCGCCGGACACCTGCATTACTCATCGATGGCGATGTTTGCCGGCATCCCCGTGTCGGTGTCGTCAGCGACCTGTTACACCCAGGACCTCAACGTTCCCGTCGGCGGTACCCTCGGTCGCGACGGCGCCCGCGCGTTCAACCTCGTGCACGTCTACCCGGGTACCGTGCTGCACTCCGTGGTACCACTCGGCCAGTTTCCAACGCTTGAACACGTCGATGCCGCCGAAAGCGCGCGTCGTCTGCGCGCTTCCGGCGTCGAGGTTACGCCGTCGGAGACTCTGCCTGCATTGCGCGAGCCGCCAATGACCCGGCCAATCCCGGTTCTGCACTAGATACGACGCTGGCCCGTTCCCACGGTGCCACGATCGGAAAGTACAGCTCGAGAAATTCGGTGACCGCGGCGCGACGCACCTCGGTAGAGATCTCCGGGTGACTGCCGTCGTTTAGGCAGAACATGTCCTGATCGCGACGCTTGCGCAGATGGTTCATCTGTCGCAGGGCGATGCGCAGCGTCGTCTCGATGTAGAGCGAGCGCACCTGCGTCTGCGCGACCGCGCGACCGGTCATCAACGCGTAGTAGTGATAGAGCGAGTTGGTGACCGAGATGTCGGTCGCCGAACGGAACCGGCTGGCGGCTGTGCGGCTGAAGTCCTCGGGAAACTCCTGTTCCAGCTCAAGCAGCACGCTCTTGCGCATGGGTGCAGGCGTGTGCTCAAGGTGCCGAGTGGTGACCTTGCCGAAGCGCCCGCGCAACAGCGCCCGATTCACCCGAGCGGCGTTCTCGAACCCGCTGCGGGTCGGATCGTTCTCGCCCAGCCCGATACGAGTGGCCGCCTCCACGAACTTGGTCACCCCGCCCGGCGAGAAGAACAGCTCTGGGCCGACCGGGCGACCGAAGAACATGTCGTCATTCGAGTACAGAAAGTGCTCGGCCAGGCCCGGAATGTGATGCAGCTGGCTTTCCACGGCGTGCGAGTTATGAATGGGCAGCACGCTCGTGTCAACGAAGAAATCTTCACTGCGCATGATCGTGACGCGTGGGTGCTCGGCCAGCCACTCGGGCGCGGGCGAATCGGTCGCGATGAAGATCCGGCGAATCCACGGGGCGAACATATAGACACTCCGCAGCGCATACTTGAGCTCGTCGATCTGGCGAAAACGGGCGTCGGAATCGTCACCCTCACCGACTACGTAAGACTTCATACGCTTGGCACGTTCCCGCTGAAATTCGTCGCTCGACCCGTCGACCCAGCTGAACACAAGGTCGATGTCGAAGGAAACGTCGCTAGCCAGGTCGTCGAACATGTTCTGCAGGGTCAGCCACGTGCGCCCATACCGGTCGATGGTCGTTTCACGAGCTTCAGCGCGCGGCAGCCGGGTGCGCATGAGGGCGTTTTCAACGGGGGCGATGATTTCGTCTTCGCCGAAGCGCCACATCTCCAGCTGGAAAGCCGTCTGGGCGCCGTAGCGCAGGCGGCCGATCGGTTCGATGCGCGGCCGGTAGACGCGAAACACGGAGGACTTGCGCAGGGTCGTGAGAGCGCCGTCGGCGAGCAGAAATTGCTGGCTGACGTTGCCATCGAGCGGCTTGGCGTAGAAGGGCTCGTTGGCGAACGCCCGGCTCAATACCTTGGTGATTTCGTTGCGTCGCTTACGGTCAACGGCGATGACCGGCCGATTGTGGTCGCCGCGCACGAGCAGAAAGTCGATGCCGGCAGCGGTGAGGGCGTCGTACACGGCCACGAGGTCCTTCACCATGGACTCGTGCGGCGTGTAGTGGCCGTTGATGAGGGCGATCTCGCCCTTGCGCACGACGAGGTCGTCGCGGTCGAAGCGGCGAGTGCGGGCATCCGGTGTGATCAGTACCAGTTCGGGCTCACTGCTAAGCGACAGGGTCGCGATCAGGCCGGTGTTGGTCGGCGGTTCAGGGTCGCTCGAGTCGAAGCCGACGGAGTCGGGGCGAAGGGCGTCGGTGTCAAAGATGTCACCGCCGAAAGTATCGGGGTAACCCTGGTTGGGAGTCTCCGGTTGTGCCTCCGGAATATCGCGTGTCGCCATGGTCCTCCTTGAGAAAGTGGTGCGCTCGATCGTGGACCAGCCAGGGCTGACACCGCGGAGTGCGTCGAAATTGCCGGCGTGAATGATTCAGAGTGTTTCGCAGCGACGATCTTCTCGAGAAGCGACGAGGTTCTCGATGAGCGACTGGCGTTTGGTGAAACGCGGTGGCATATGTATTTAGTGTACGTCTCGAAGTCGTTAAAATGCTGCGGCGACCGATCGGACGGGCCGTGCCGGTCCAGCCGGGTCAGAGTGCTGAGATACCGAATAGGCCGATAATCAGGGCCATGAGGAGGATCGTGACGAGTTCGTGGGCGAGGTTCAGCACGGTGAGGCCGGCCGGGCGGCGGTCGAACGCGTCGTGCGTAACCATGCGGGCCGCGGTGAATCCGGCCCAGAGGATGAGCCCGGTGAGCAGTGTATTGAACAGAAAGTTTCCGCCGTAGAAGTTCTGGGCGATCGCCGCGGCTCCGGCGAGCACGGACGCCGTGACGAAGCTGACCAAGACCGTGATGATGATCGCACCGGTGCCGCTGCCCTTCATGCTTTCTTCGGTATGGCCGACCGCTTTCATCCAGTACCGGCCGAAGACTGCGCGGGTGTACCAGATGGAGCCGACGACCATGCTGGACGCGGTGGCCAGGAGCACTGCCCAAATGTTTATCTCGGGAACCACGAGGGATCCTTTCGGCGGGCCCCGGGGTGTGGGGCGAAGGTGATATCCCGATGTTAGTGCTTGTGCGGTCGAACGGTTTGTTGCTCTTCAGCAGCAATTTTGGGGAGAAGCACGGCTGTCGCGTCGAACGGGGGCAGCTTCGCCGGGTCGGTGACCGGCAGCTGGCAGACGAAGTCGCGACAGAGATACGCGGTGGGCTGACCGCTCGGCGCTGTGCGGTCCGCGAATAGGTCGAATCCGGCGGCGGTGAATGCCCGCGCCTGGGATTCTGAAACGGATGCGACCACTCCCGCCACGTGGCGGCGAGCGAGGTCGTGCAGGGTGACGGGGTACGGGGTTGTCGGCGGCTGGTCGTTCCTGCCCGGCTGGTCGGGCGAGACGATGACGAGCTGCTCGATCGGGGCATTGAATTCATCGAACAGCCGCAGGGCGGCGCCATAGGCGAGAGGTCGAGCGGGAGCGAGGCCCGCGACGAGGCTGAGGCCGGCCTGCGCGGCTCGTCGGTAGCGGTCGTCGCCGGTGAGGCGGTGCATAAGCAGTGCGGCGTCGGCGCTGGCGGACAGGCCGGAGGGGTAGGCACCCTCGGACGGATCGATGGTACTGACTAGTCCCTGCCTGCTGAGTACCGGATCCGCGCCGTGCGGCGGGCGGAAGCCGGAAGTGTCGGTGGCTGCCGGTAGCGTGCTGTCGAGCAGGTGACGAGCCTGAGTGGCGTAGGTCACGTCACCGGTGACCAGTGCGAGTTCGAGGAGTCCGCGCGAGTACATGCCGTAGTCCTCCAGGGTGGCTTTGGCGGCCGAGGTGCGCCCATCAACCGAGGCTCGTACGAGGGTGCCGTCGGCGCGCTCGTGGTGTGCGTGCAGGTAATCGGCTGCCCGGCGGGCCGCGGCGACGAACTCAGGTCGGTCGAAGGCAAAACCGGCTCGAGCCAGAGCTTGGATGGCCAGACCGTTCCAGCCCGTCAGCACCTTCTCATCGAGGGCCGGCGGGGTCTGATTCAAGCGGTCGCTCTGCTCGAGGGCGTAGTAGCCGCCCTCGACTCGTCGGCCATCGACGGTGCTCTCTGAGTCCTGCGCACTGGCGAACCCGCCCCCCGGAAGCTGCATCACGTCGCAGAGAAAACCGGCGATTTTCTCGGCGACCTGACGGGCCCAGGGCTGGCCAGTGAGTGTCCAGGCGCGGGTGTACAGGCTGAGCAGCTGGGCATTGTCGTAGAGCATTCGTTCGTAGTGCGGGTCACTCCAATCTCGGTTGACCGCGTAGCGAAAGAAGCCGCCCTCGATCGAATCCCGCAGCGGCGACGCGCCCATAATTTTGAGGGTGCGCAGGGCGAGCGCGGGGCCGTCGCCATTCGCAGCATCGCTCGCACCACCGTGCCCGAGCAGAAAGGAGAGTGCCGGGGCTACCGGAAATTTGGGAGCACCGCCGAAGCCTCCGAGCTGGGGGTCTTCGTAGCCGACCAGTTCGGCGACGGCCCGATCGAGCGCTTCGCTGCCCAGCTGCGCGCTGGCCCCGGAGCGAGCCGAGCCGGAGGCGAGCTCCAGTGCCGAGTCGGCGAGCAGCTCGGCCACCCTGCCTGCGCCGGCCGTCACCTCGGCGCGGCGGGTCTGCCAGGCATCCGTCACCGCGGTCAGAACCTCACGAAACGACGGATGCCCGGTGAGGGGCGTCGGCGGAAAGTACGTTCCCGCGTGAAATGCCTGCCCGTCGGGAGTGACAAACACGTTCAGCGGCCAGCCGAGCCCATCGACGAACGCGCTCGCCGCGGCCAGGTAGCTCGCGTCGACGTCGGGGTGCTCCTCCCGGTCAACCTTGATGCTCACGAAGTGGGCGTTGAGGTACTGGGCGATCGCCGGATCGCTGAAGCTCTCCCTCGCCATGACGTGGCACCAGTGGCAGGTGGAATAGCCGATCGACACCAGCACCGGCACGTCCCGCTCGCGGGCAGCGGCGAACGCTTCTTCCCCCCAGCCAAACCAGTCGACCGGGTTGTCGGCGTGGCTGCGCAGGTAGGGGCTGATGGCATCGGCGAGGCGGTTGGGCATGCTCCATTCTGCTCCCGGTTGCGTTATCGGGCCAGCAGGGCGTTCCGCCGCCGCTGCACCCGCACCCACACCACGAAGCCCACGAGGGTGAACGCCCCGTAGAACAGGTAGAGAACGGCGGATGCGTAGTAGCCGGCGCTGATCAGCAACGGCACGCCGACTACGTCGACCGCCACCCAGATGAGCCAGAATTCGGTCCAGCCCTTGGCCATGCCGTAGGTCGCGAGCAATGAGCCGGTGAAGATCCAGGCATCCGCCCAGACCGGCTCGAACGAGCCAAGGGCACGAAAGATGGGTGTGAGCACGAGCGTGCCGGCGACAAGTCCGAGGCCCAGCAGGATGCGGGTGCGGTTGCCGGCCCAGTGCGGCGCTACGGCAACGTGCACGGCCGAGTGGCGGCTGCGCTGCCACTGCACCCAGCCAAAGATCGATACGACGATGAACATGATCTGACGACCGGCCTGACCGAGCAGGTTGACCGGGTTGGGCGTGCCGAACACGGCCCCGAGGAACACCGTGAACAGCAACGCGTTGCCGATGATTCCCACCGGCCACGCCCAGATCCTGCGCCGCATGCCGCCGACCGCACTGGCTATGCCGAAGACATTACCGACGACCTCACGCCAGAGGATGGTCTGGCTACCGATCTGCAACTGGGCGTCGAACAGCCATTCAATCGGATTCATGGAGATCTTTCTGCAGGACAGCACGTGCTCGGTGACGCACAACTCATCCCAATCTACCCACTCCTGTGCGCATGCAGCGGGCTAGTTCACCTCGTTGGGGTGCGCGGATACGCGGCCGGCACGCTCGAGCGCGGAGATCATGGTGACCTCGGTGCGGGTCAGTTCGAAGTCGAAGACGTCGAAGTTCTCGGTCATGCGCGCGAGACGGTTCGATTTGGGGAACAGGATGTTGCCCATCTGCAGGTGCCAGCGAATAACAATTTGCGCGGGCGACTTGCCGTGCGCGTCGGCGGCATCCGCTACGACCTGCTCATCGAACAGGGGATATTTACCCTGGCCGAGCGGACCCCAGGCCTCGATGTTGATACCGTTTTCGCGAGAGAAAGCGGTGACCTCAAGCTGCTGGTGCGCCGGGTGCAGCTCGATCTGATTGATGGCGGGAACGATGTTCGTCTCGTGGAGCAGGCGGTCAAGGTGCGGCACCAGAAAGTTGGAGACGCCGATGGAGCGGGCCCGGCCGGACTCCTGAATCTTCTCGAGGGCTCTCCAGCTCTCGACGAACTTGTCGTTGGCCGGAGCCGGCCAGTGGATCAGGTAGAGGTCGACGTAGTCGAGGCCGAGTTTCTCAAGACTTTCTTCGAACGCATCGAAGGCCGACTGGGTGCCCTGACGGTCGTTCCAGAGCTTGGTCGTGATGAACAGTTCGGAGCGGTCGATGCCGGAGGAAGCGAGGGCCTTGCCCACGCCCTCCTCGTTGCCGTAGATGGCAGCGGTGTCGATGTGGCGGTAGCCGACCGAGAGCGCGTCGGCCACGATGCCTGTGGTTTCGTCGGGTTCGACCTTGAACACGCCGAAACCGAGCTGCGGAATCGTGTGGCCGTCGTTGAGGGTGATGGTGGGAACAGATTTCGTCATCGCATCAGCCTATTGGCTGCTGTTCTGCATCCACCCCCCTGAACACCCAATGTTCACTGACCGCGAAAGCACTGATACGACCGACGTAATATTAAGACTTCATGGAAACGCTGAATATCACCTTCCCGCCCGAACTGCCGGTCAGCCAACGCCGGGACGACATCGCCCGCGCGATTGCCGACAACCAGGTCGTGATCGTCGCCGGGTCGACCGGGTCGGGCAAAACCACCCAGCTGCCCAAGATCTGCCTCGAACTCGGCCGCAAGAACATCGGCCACACCCAGCCGCGCCGACTCGCTGCACGCACCATCGCCGAACGCATCGCCGAGGAGCTCGGGCAGGAAGTCGGCCAGCTGGTCGGCTACCAGGTGCGATTCACCGACAAGGTCGGCGCTGACACCCGCATCAAGCTGATGACCGACGGCATCCTGTTGAATGAGATCCACCGCGATCGCATGTTGCGTAAGTACGACACGATCATCATCGACGAGGCGCACGAGCGCAGCCTCAACATTGACTTTCTGCTCGGCTACCTGCGGCAATTGCTGCCCAAGCGCCCCGATCTCAAGCTCATCATCACGTCGGCCACCATCGACCCGGCCAGCTTTGCGAAGCATTTCGCGGCTGCGGACGGTACCCCGGCGCCCGTCGTCGAAGTCTCTGGCCGCACCTTTCCGGTGGAGATTCGCTACCGGCCGCTCGTGGCGGAGCCCGGCATTGATGACGACGACGACGGGGCGGATGCCGCTCCCTCGGTCGACCGCGACTACATCGAGGGCATCACCTCGGCTCTCGATGAGCTCGAGCGGGAATCCAACGGCGACGTGCTGGTCTTTCTCTCCGGCGAGACCGAGATTCGCGACGCCGCCGACGCGCTGCAGGGCAAGTACGCCTCCTTGGCCAGCCGTAACCCGACCGAGGTGCTGCCGCTCTACGGCCGGCTGTCGTCGGCAGACCAGCACCGGGTGTTCCAACCGTCGACGGTGGCCGGGGTGAAACGTCGCATCGTGCTGGCGACCAACGTGGCCGAGACCAGCCTGACGGTGCCGGGCATCCGCTATGTCATCGACGCCGGAACCGCGCGCATCAGCCGGTACAGCGTGCGCTCCAAGGTGCAGCGGCTGCCGATCGAAGCGATCTCGCAGGCCTCCGGCAATCAGCGCAGCGGCCGCAGCGGGCGCACGAGCGATGGCATCGCGATTCGGCTGTACTCCGAAGAAGACTATATGCGCCGCCCGGAATATACCGAGCCGGAGATTCTGCGCACCAACCTCGCCGCGGTCATTCTGCAAATGATCTCGCTCGGCCTCGGCGACATCGCCTCGTTCCCCTTTTTAACCCCGCCGGACAGCCGCAATATCAAGGACGGCCTCGACCTGCTCGCCGAACTCGGCGCCATCGAAGCTGTGGACAAAACCACCCCGCGCCTCACCCGCATCGGCCAGCAACTCGCGCAGCTGCCGATCGACCCGCGCTTTGGCCGCATGGTGATCGAGTCGAAAACCCAGGGCACCAGCCGGGAAGTCATGGCGATCGTCGCCGGGCTGACCATTCAAGACCCACGGGAGCGCCCGCTCGAACGTCGCGCCCAGGCCGACCAGTTCCATGCCAGGTTCGCCGACCCCACGAGCGACTTTCTCAGCCTGCTCAACCTCTGGAACTACCTCGAGAAGCAACAGTCCGAACTCGGATCGAGCGCCTTTCGACGCCTGTGTAAGAACGAATACCTCAACTACCTGCGGGTGCGCGAGTGGCAAGACGTACTGCGGCAGTTGCGCCAGCTCGCCAAACCGCTCGGCCTGCATCTCGGTGAGCCGAGCACGAACCCCGACGGTGTGCACCGGTCGCTGCTGGCCGGGCTCCTCTCCCACATTGGGCTGAAAGATGTTGCCAAGAAGGACTATGTCGGGGCCAGGCAGCAACGCTTCGTGCTCTTTCCCGGCTCGACCCTGGCCAAGAAACAGCCGAACGCTGTCATGAGCGCCGAACTGGTCGAAACCAGCAGGCTGTTCGCCCGTATGAACGCGGTCGTCGACCCGGCCTGGGCCGAACCGCTCGCCGGCAACCTATGCAAGCGCAGCTACTCCGAACCACACTGGGAGATGAAGCAGGGCGCCGCCGTCGTCTACGAACGCGTCACGCTGTACGGCGTGCCGATCGTGGCCCGGCGCCGGGTGCAGTTCTCGCGGATCGACCCGGCGTATGCCCGCGAGCTGTTCATTCGCCACGCGCTGGTCGAGGGCGAGTGGGACCGCGCGTCGGGGCCGCAATCGTCGGCGGCAGAGAAGGAAGCGGATCGCGGCGGACGCGGACCGTCGCGCAACGAACGCGTCGGCATCTCGGTCGATGGCGGCACGGCTTCGGGCGGGCGTGGTTCCGGCCGCGGCGCACCAGCCGTTGGCTCGAGCGCGAGCCGTGGCGGCCGGCCCGGCCAGACCGGCGACCCCGGCATGTGGGCGTTCGAACGGGCCAACGCCAGGCTGCGGGAAGAACTGGCCGAGCTGGAGGAGCGCACCCGGCGCCGGGACATCCTCTTTGACGACGAGGCCGTTTTCGACTTCTACCAGCGCCGTATTCCGGCCGAGGTGTCCTCGACCAAGAGCTTCGAGGGCTGGTGGCGTACTGCCCGGTTCGACACCCCCGACCTGCTCACCATGACCGCCGACGCGCTCGTCGCCGCGGACTCCCCCGAGATCGATGAGGGGCTCTTTCCGCCGAGCTGGCAACAGGGCGACCAGCGCCTGACGCTCGGATACCGGTTCGAACCCGGCGAAGAGGACGACGGCGTGACCGTGCGCATTCCGCTCGCGCTGCTAGCCCGCCTGTCGCCGAACGGTTTCGACTGGCAGGTGCCCGGCCTCCGCGCCGAACTCGTGACCGCCATGATCAAGTCGCTGCCGAAAAGTATCCGCCGCAATGTCGTTCCCGCCGCCGATTGGGCCGCGCGGTTGCTGGGCGAGCTGCCGGGTGAGCCCGGCATCGTCGAAACCCTGCCGACGCCGGTGCCGGAGGCCTCGTTCGCCGACACTCTCGCTGCACTGATTCAGAAGCTCACCTATGTGCCGGTTTCCGCGCCCGACTTCGAGCTCGGCCGGATTCCATCGCACCTGCGCATGACGTTCGTCGTTACCGACGAGCGCGGACGCACGGTCGCCGCCGACAAGAACCTCAACGATCTGCAACGACGGCTCGGCACCCGGGTGCGCGAGAGCGTCGCGAAGGCGACGAGCGCCGCGGCGCCGAGCAACGCGATCGAACGCGCCGGGATCACCACCTGGGACCTCGGCGAGCTCCCCCGCTTCCTCGACACCAAGCAGGGCGACAACACGATTCGCGGGTATCCGACGCTCATCGATGATGGGGCATCCGTTTCTATCCGCATGATGAGCACCGAGCTGGAGCAAGCCCGTGCGCTGCCCCGCGGCGTGCGCCGGCTGCTGCTGCTCGCGACGCCGTCGCCGGCCGCGTATGTGCAGCAGCACCTCACCGCCGCCGAAAAGCTCAGCCTCGCCACCAGCCCCTACAAAACAACGCAGGCCCTGTTCGAGGATTGCCTCGCCGCCGCGGTCGACGACGTGCTCTTTCGGGTGCGTCCGGGCGGCCAGGTGTTCATGAAGGCGGAGTTCGACACCATCCGTGATCGGGTGTCGGGGGTGGTAATGGACTCCATGTTCGAGACTGTGGGTCTGGTCGCCCGCATTCTGACCGCTCAACGCCTGGCTGATAAGGCGCTCAAGGCCGCCACCAGCATGGCGCTGCTGCCCGGAATCAGCGATGCGCGCCAGCAGCTCACCGCCCTGGTCTATCCCGGATTCGTCAGCGAAACCGGCTTAGCCCAGCTGCGGCACCTGCCGCGCTACCTCGGCGGCATCAGCGCGCGCGTGCCAAAACTCGTCGACAATCCCAGCCGCGACCGCGTCTGGATGAACGAAACCCAGGCTGCGACCACCCGGTTCGAGAACGCCGGCGGTACCATGCCGCTCAAAGCGGATGCTGACGTCTCCGTTCTGCGCGCCCGCTGGATGATCGAGGAGCTGCGCATCAGCCTGTTCGCGCAGGAACTCAAAGCGGCGGAGGCTGTCTCGCTGCAGCGCATTCAGAAGGTGCTCGCCGGGTAGCTCGCAGGGGCTAGAGCACCTTGGACAGGAAGGCCTGGGTGCGGTGGTGCTGGGGGTTGGCGAGGACCTCGGTGGGTACGCCGCTCTCGACGACGACTCCGCCGTCCATGAAGACCAGCGAATCGGCGACCTCGCGGGCGAAACCCATTTCGTGAGTGACCACGATCATGGTCATGCCATCGCGGGCCAAGCCCTGCATGACGTCGAGAACCTCGCCGACGAGTTCGGGGTCGAGCGCGCTGGTGGGCTCGTCGAACAGCATGAGCTTGGGCTCCATGGCCAGGGCGCGGGCGATCGCGACCCGCTGCTGCTGGCCGCCGGAGAGGTGCGCCGGGTAGTAATCCGCGCGCTCGGCAAGACCGACTCGAGCCAGTAGAGCGCGGGCGTTGGCCTCGACGCCGACCTTGGACAGCCCCTTGACCCGGATGGGTGCTTCCATCACGTTCTGGAGCGCGGTCATGTGTGGAAACAGGTTGAAGCGTTGAAACACCATGCCAATGTCGCGGCGCTGACGAGCTGCCTCCTTGGGTCGCATCTCGTAGAGCTTGTGGTTGGCTTCGCGATAGCCGATGAGTTCACCATCCACGCTCAGGCGTCCGGACGAGACGACCTCGAGATGGTTGATGCAACGCAGAAAGGTGGACTTGCCGGAGCCGCTGGGGCCGACCAGGCACATGACCTCGCCACGTTTCACTTCGAGCGAGATGCTCTTGAGCACCTCGTTGGAGCCAAAGCTCTTGGAGACGCGGTCGGCGACCACCATGGGGGTGTCGAGCATCAGCGGTCTCCCTTGTGCGGGTCGGTGGGGGGCAGCACAACGGTGGGTTGGCCACTGCCGATGACCGGGGTGACCCCGGTCATGGTGCCCGTGAGCGAGGCGGTGGCGTCATCCGCTTTCTTGTCTGGACGGCGGTCGCCGATGCCGCGGGCGAATCGCTTCTCGAGAAAGTACTGACCGACCATGAGGATAGAGGTGAAGAACAGGTACCAGATCGACGCGACGATGAGCATCGGCACGGTTTCGAAGGTCACGGCGGCGATGTCGCGGGAACGTGTGTAGAGCTCGAGGGTGAACGGAATGGCCGTCACGAGCGAGGTCGTCTTGAGCATCGAGATGACCTCGTTGCCGGCCGGCGGAATGATCACCCGCATCGACTGGGGAACGATCACGCGCACCATGGTTTGGAACCAGCTCATGCCGAGCGCGGTCGCCGCTTCTTCCTGCCCGCTGTCAACCGAGAGCAGGCCGGCGCGCACGATTTCGGCCATGTAGGCGGCCTCGTTGAGGGCCAGTCCCACGATCGCGAGAATGAACGCGCTCAACGCGACCCGGGTTGGAAAAGACACCCACGGGTCGGTGAAGGGCAACCCGATGTCGATGGTCTGGTAAATCGTGCCGATCAGGCCCCAGAATGCGAGTTGCACGTACACCGGGGTGCCACGGAAGATCCAGAGGTAGACCCAGGCGATACTGCTGACGACCGTGTTGGGTGAGAGCCGCATGATGGCCAGGGTCACCCCGAGAATGATCGCGATGACCATGGAGTAGACCGTGAGTTGCAGGGTGACGAACGCGGCCTGCGAGATGCGCTGGTCGAACAGGTACTTGCCGACCGCCGGCCAGTCGTAGGCCGGGCGCATCGCCGCATCGGCGATGAACAAGGCAACGAGGAGCAGTAACACGACCGCGAAGGTGTTGCGCCACGGGTGGCGCAGGCGAATGGCCTTGATACCCGGTTCCGTCTTAACGCCGGTCGCGGTCGTGTCAGTCATGATGTGGGTCGCTTACTCTGTCTAGCCGTTGGCGGCGACGTTGATGGTGATGGTGTCGATGCCACCATCGGTGACACCCCAGGCATCGAGGATCTTGCCGTATGACCCGTCGTCAACCATGGACTGGAGGGCAGCCTGCACGGCCGCCGTCAGCTCGGAACCCTTGTCGACCGTGATGCCGTATGGCGCAGTGTCGAAGCTTTCACCGGCGGGCGCCAGCTTGCCGTCAGTCTTGGAGATGGCGTATAGGGTGACCGGGGAGTCGGCGCTGAGCGCGTCGGCCTTGCCGAGAATGACCGCGTTGGTCGCTTCGTCCTGCGAAGGGTAGGGCAGAGATTCGATCTTCTCGAGACCGGCCGCGACGCAGGCCGCGCTCTTGGCGGGCAGCTCGTCGGTGTCTTGAACGGTGTTGTCCTGCACGGCGACGGTCAGGCCACAGGCGTTGTCGGGATCGACGGTGCTGCCAACGGGCGCGGCCCAGAGAATGCCGGCGTTGTAATAGTTGACGAAGTCAACCTGTTTCTCGCGCTCGAGGTTGTCGGTGAAGGAGGATTCGCCGATGTCGACTGTGCCACCGGTGATGCTCGGAATGATGGTGTCGAAGGATGCGATCTGGTATTTGGTGGTGAGGCCGAGCTTGGCGGCGATACCGTTAGCGAGCTCAATACCCCAGCCGATCGGTGCACCCGACTCGTCCTTGAACTCGTTCGGCGGGTAGGCCGCGTCGGTTCCGACGACGAGCACCCCTGCGCTCGCAATGTCCTCGGGGAGCAGCGCGACCGCGGCGGGATCCGCTTCGATGGTGCTCGCGGCATCGGGCGGCGTCGTTGCGGTCGGAGTGGAGTTGTCGACACAGCCGGTCAGCAGCAATACGGCGGCGGCAGCGAATGCCGGAACAATGTAGCGTGCGCGCATGGCACTTCCTTCTCTAGGTGGTCGAAAATGCGCGGGTTCGCCGATGAACCCACACGCGGGTAAGACCTAACGAGCCTAGTGCAAGCGCGGCGCGGCAAAATCGAGTGTTGACCCATTCAGGGAAATTTTGACGAGCGGATGTCACGGATCTATCGTCGATAGGTGTCTACCGAAACCCCGAACATTTTGTACACGTCACCGACCGACCCGCTCGCCGCCACACTGGTGGCCGAACTCTCGCGGGAGTACGACGAGCGTTACGGCCTGAACGATGGAATTCCGTCGTCGAGCGAGCTCAGCCGGTATCCGGCCCGCCGCTTTCAACCGATCGACGGCGGCACGTTTCTCCTGCTCGTGGAGAACGGCAGCGCTGTCGCCGGCGGCGCGTTCATGCGGGCTGACGATGCTGGCGCCGTCGAGATCAAGCGAGTCTGGACCCACTCGGCGCACCGGAGGCGCGGCCTCGCCCGCCAAGTGATGGCCGAGCTGGAGGCCGAAGCTGCCCGCCGGGGCATCCATTCCATTGTGCTGACCACGGGGGCGCGCCAGCCGGAAGCGGTGGCGCTGTATCTCACGCTCGGTTATGAGCCGCAGTTCGACCTCGACGCCGACCGAGAGTCGATCGGGTACCTGGAGTTTCGCAAGCGGCTCGACATGGTCAACGAGGAAAACGGCCCTACGTGACCGCGGCCGCGAGCAGGGCGACGTAGTCCTCAAGGCCCCAGGACAACGACAGTCCCGTGGGCGGGGAGACCGAGCTGATGAAGGCCGCGCCGACCGGGGACGCGACCGTGCCGGCCTGCACCTGCGGCATGGCCTGCGCGTAGCTCGCGGTAAGGAACGCGTTGGATTCTTCCTGGGTGGAACCGAAGTTCACCAGCAGGTCGCTGCCGAGCTGGTCGAGCTGCTCGTAGCTGAGCGTGTAATAAAAGCTTGCCTCGTCGGTTGCGAGCTCATCGACGGCGGGTGCGCTGACGAAACCCAGGTCAAGGGTGAAATCGACGCGCGGGTCATCCTTCTTATAGACGTAGAAGCTGCCGGCGCTGTCGCTTGTGAGGGCGATAGTCTTGCCGGCGAACTCGGGGTGCGCGGCGGCCTGGTCGGCGATCTCGGTGTCGATCGAAGCGAGTAGGGCGCTCGCTTCGTCGGTCTTGCCGAGCGCGGTGCCGGTGATCTCGATCAGTTCGCGCCACGGGGTGGACCAGGCGTCGCCCGGGTAGGCCACGACGGGGGCGATCTTGCTCAGCAGGTCGTACTCCTGCTCGGTGATGCCGGAGTAGGCGGCGAGAATCACATCGGGAGCGGCCGCGGCGATGTCCTCGTAGGGCGGTTCCTGGGTATCAGGCAGGATGAGCGGCATCTCGGTGCCTTCGAGAGCCTCAGCTATCCACGGCAGTACGCCGTTCTCATCGCCGGCATAGCTCTGGAACGGCATGGCAACCGGGGTCACACCGAGGGCGATCGCGTCGTCGGCGCTGCCCCAACCCCAGGTCGCAACGCGGGTTGGCTGCTCGTCGATCGTGGTTTCGCCGAAGGCATGCTCGATGGTGACGGGAAAGCTGCCGGATGCCGCGGCATCGGCGGCGGGGTCAGCCGCGTCATCGGCGGCGGCCGTGCAACCGGCAAGGCCGAGGGCGAGGATGCTCGCGGCGGCAGCGAGGGTGAGGCGTCGGGACACGAATTTCTTCATTAGGTAAGCCTAACCTAATTAAACCTGTCCATGGAATCGGCCGATCGGGACGACCATGGGGGCGCCACAGACCGGATCGGGAACGATTCGCGCCTCGAGGTCGAAGGCGTGCCGCACGATGTCGGCGGTGAGCGTCTCGGCGGGCAATCCGTTGGCCACGATGCTTCCCGCACGCATGACGACGAGATGGTCGGCATAGCGGGCGGCGAGGTTGAGGTCGTGCAGCACCATCACGACGGTCGTGCCGCGTTCGCGATTGCGTTCGAGCAGCAGGTCGAGCACCTCAATCTGGTGGGTCACGTCGAGGAAAGTGGTCGGTTCGTCGAGCAACAGAATCTCGGGATCCTGCGCGAGCGCCATGGCGATCCAGACCCGTTGCCGCTGCCCGCCGGAGAGGTCTTCGAGGCGGCGCCCGGCGAGTTCGCCAGTGTTCGTGGCGGCCATGGCCGCGGCGACGATCTCGTCGTCGGTGCTCGACCACTGCCGAAACCAGCCCTGGTGCGGGTACCGGCCGCGGCCGACGAGGTCGGTCACGGTGATGCCGTCGGGCGCGATGGGCTGCTGGGGCAGCAACCCCACGACGGTCGCGACCTTCTTGCCGGGCAGCGCGGCGATGTTGCGCCCACCCAGGGACACCTGGCCGGCATCCGGTTTCAGTAAGCGCGCGAGGCCTTTGAGCAGGGTGGACTTGCCGGAGGCATTAGCGCCGACGATGACGGTGATCGCGCCGGGAATGACCTCGAGGTCGAGGCTGTCGATTATGGGCGTGTGGTCGTAGCCGAGGCTGACGCCCTCGGCGCGCAATAGCTGGGTCATCAGGCGCCCTTTCCGGTTTTGTTGCTGGTGGCGATCAGCCAGAGCAGGTAGGGGGCGCCGATAGCGCCCGTGATGATTCCGGCGGGCAGTTCGAGCTGCCCGGGGAGCAGGTGCTGCGCGGTGAAGTCGGCCACGGTCGTGATGAGGGCGCCGACGAGCGCTGCGGGAATGAGAGCGAGTCCGCCGGTACCGAGTACGCGCCGGGCGATCGGCGCCGCCACGAACGCGACGAAGGCGAGTGGGCCGACGGCGGCGGTCGCCGTTGCGGCGAGCGCGACGGCGATCACGAGCAGCACGAGCCTGGTGCGTTCGGCGCCGACGCCGAGGCTCGTGGCAAGGTCATCGCCGAGTTGTAGGGCGCCCAGGCGCCCGCTCAGCACACGAATGACGGGCAGCAGCACGAGCAGCACGACGGCCACGAGGGCGATGTCTTGCCATCCGGCGCCGCTCACGCTGCCGACCAGCCAGAGCAGGGCGCCCTGAGCGTCGTTGAGATCGGCGCGGGAGAGCAGGTAGCCGAGCAGTCCCTGCACCATGAAAGCGACCCCAACGCCGATCAGCACGAACCGGTAGCCGACCACCCCGCCGCGGCGCGCCAGCAGGTAGATGACGCAGGCGACGATGATGGCGCCGACGAAAGCGGCGAGGGAGGTCGCGATGCTTCCGAAACCGAGGATGAGCATGCCGAAGACGGCGGCGGCGCTCGCTCCCCCGGTCACCCCGATGATGTCCGGGCTCGCGAGTGGATTGCGCAGCACGGTCTGGAACAGCGCGCCGGACAGCGCGAAGGCCACCCCCACGAGCAGGGCGAGGGTCAGCCGGGGCAGGCGCAGGGACAGCACGATGAAGTTCTCGCTCTGGGTGCCCTGGCCGGCGAGGGTGCGTAGCAGGTCGGGCACGCTGAGCGAATAGGCGCCGACGGCGAGGCTGAACGCGGCGACGATCACGACGGCACCGACGAGCACGAGCACGACGCTCCGGTTGCGCCTTGTGCGCTGGACGCGTGCGTGGGTGGTCATCACAGCCCGGCCAGTTTCACTCGGCGCACGAGGGCGATGAGTACCGGCGCTCCGAGGAACGCGACGACCAGGCCGGCCTCGATCTCGCCGGGCTGGGCGATGACGCGGCCGAGTACATCTGCCGCGACGAGCAGGGTCGGGCCGAAGAAAGCGGAGAAGGCGATGATGAGGCGGTAGTCGGGGCCGGTGATCCAGCGGGCCACGTGCGGCACAGCAAGGCCGACGAACACGATCGGGCCCGCCATCGCGGTCGCCGAGCCACATAACAGCACGATCGCGACGGCGCAGACGATGCGGGCGACCACGAGGTTCTGGCCGAGCCCGCGGGCGAGGTCGTCGCCGAGGGCGAGGGCATTGAGCATGCGGGCCGCGACGATGGCGAGAACCGCGCCGACCAGGATGAAGGGAGCCAGTGGCAGGGCGGCGTCGAGGCCGCGAGCAACCAGGGAGCCGGCCGCCCAGAATCGGTAGCGGTCGAAGGCCTCGGAGTCGGCAAGCAGCACGATCGTGATGAGTGAGGTGAACGCTGCCGTCAGCGCGGTTCCGGCGAGGGCGAGCTTCACCGGGGTGGCGCCTTCCCTGCCCAGGGATCCGATGAGGTAGACGATCGTCGCGGCCACGGCGGCGCCAATAAAGGCGAACCAGACGTAGCCGAGCGAGGACGTCACGCCGAACCAGGCGATACCGGCCACGACGAACAACGACGCGCCGGCATTGACCCCGAGCAGGCCGGGGTCGGCGATCGGGTTGCGGGTGACGCCCTGCATCAGGGCGCCAGCCAGGCCGAGGGCGAGGCCGGCGAGCAGGCCGACGACGGTGCGCGGCACCCGCAGGTCGAGAATGACGGTGTGGTCGGTCAGCGCACGGTCCGGGCTGAACAAAGCGCTCCAGACGGTGACCGGGGCGATCTCGCGGGTGCCGACGAGGAGCGACGCGGCGATGCTGAGCCCGAGCAGCACGAGGGCCGTGATGAAGCCGATGACGACGCGACGCGGGTGAACGCGGGCCGGCGCCGTTGCAGCGGATGCAGGTCGGTCAAGAGCCAGGGTCATTGAGCTTCGGACCGGCCCAGCCGCCAGTAGCCCATGAAAGCCACTCTCGAGCGGTCAATGCCCGTCTCGCTCACCAGAAAGCGTCGCAACAACTTGATCATGCAGCATTCGCCCGCAAGCCAGGCGTAGAAACCTGTGCCGCTCTCGTCGTTCGGCGCTTCCCAAAGCAGGTCGCTGTCCACGTCGATCTCGGCGAGCGGCTCCGGATGTGCGGCGCCAACCAGATTGATGAGCGCGCCATTGTCGGCGACCCAGTTGCGCACGGCTTCATCCAGGCGTTCTCCGTGCGGCGCTGTGCCGCGGGCCAGCCACGTGATCTCGCAACCGTTCGGCAACACGAGGGGCAAAGCATCCGCTTCGGTGGGCACTTCGATGAAGGCGCGGGCACGGCGGCCAGCGGGCAGGCTCTCGAGAATGCTGCAGATAGCGGGGGCGGCGGCTTCGTCACCGGCCAGCAGCAGTTCGGTCGCGTGCGCTGGGTGCCAATCGAGGCCGATGGCGCGGCCGGGGCTGCGCTCGTCGGGGCCGACGATGACAACGTCACTGCCGATAGACGCGGCCTGCAGCCAGCGCGCGGCCGGACCGAGCGGGCCGCGACCGGCGTGGGTCACGAAATCCACATCGATCTCGCGCTGTTCGGGGCGCACGGCGCGAATCGTGTAGGTGCGAAAGGGGTTGCGGTCGGCGTCGGGCAACGCACGCCAACGCTCATACCAGGTGCCGTCGGCACCGGTGCCCTCATCATCAGCGCCGATATCGAAGAGGCCACAGCCGGGCAGCGGCAACACGATCTTGACCCGCTGATCGAGTCCGGCAGTGCCAAAGGTCTCGAACTGAGCACCAAAGAATGTCACCCGGGTGAAATGATCACTCAGCGGGCGGATGCCGACCACGCTGGCCCGGTAGGGCCGGTAGGCCGGGCGTTCCGTGACCGCCGTGACCCCGAGACCGGCCACTGTCGGTAAGGTAAGCATTACCTTAGTATGGCATGCCTTGTCCCCACAATGGGCGGTGCGGTCGAGATTGTCAGGCCCACCCGGGTCACGTCGTCTGCCCCAGTTTTCGACGCACACGACCGTAGACTGAAATCATTGTGAAAAGTTACTGGACCCTCCTGCGTACACCCGGCGTGTCCCGCCTGATCGGCGCGCAGCTGACGGCCCGTTTTCCGTTCGGCATGCTCTCGCTCGCCTTTCTCATTCACATCGAGCAGATCTTTGATTCCTATGGAGCTGCCGGGCTGGTTCTCGGCGCAATGAGCATCGGCCAGGCCATAGCGGGTCCCCTCACCAGCCGCCTGATGGGACGCCTCGGCATGCGCCCGGTGATCATCGCGACCATGTTCATCTGCGCGGTGTCGATCATCGTGATGGCGCTGGTTCCGCTGTCGGTACTGAGCCTCATGCTCATCGGATTTGTGGCCGGCCTGTCAACGCCGCCGATCCAGCCGGCCGTGCGCACCATCTATCCCAAGATCGTCAACTCCCGCCAGCTCACCCCGTTGTTCTCGCTCGACGCTTCGGCGCAGGAGATCATCTGGGTACTCGGTCCCGTCATCGCGACCTTCGTGGCCCTGCAGGTTTCGACGACCGCGGGCATCCTGCTGGCCGCATTCTTTCTGGTCGCCGGCGGAATCTGGTTCGTCTCCCTGCCGGAGGTGGGTCGGGTGCGCATTCCGCGCAGCCGCCGCAAGCTCGGTGTGGTGCTGAAGAAGCCCGAAGTGCTGCTCAGCACCATCGTCGGGTTCACCCTCGTAGCCGCCTGCGCCGCCGTCGAGGCCGGGGTGGTCGCGGTGTTCGGGCACGGCAGCGCCGACGCGGGCTGGGTGCTGGGCATCTTCGCTGTCGGCTCCCTCATCGGCGGGCTCGCGCTCGGCCACGCCCCGATCGGACCGTGGGCACTCGCCGCCCGCATGCTCATCGTCACCATCGGGCTGGCCCTGGCGAGCCTGTGGCTCACCTTCTGGTGGCTGTCTCTGGCTTTGCTCGTGGCGGGGGTCGGCATCGCTCCCGCCTTCGCGGTCTTGTTCGGCATCGTCTCGGCGAGCGTGAAGTTCAGCGACACCGCCGAGGCCTACGGCTGGGTGGGCACCGGCCAGCTGATCGGCGCCGCCCTGGGCTCCGCCATTGCCGGGTTCTCGATCGACCATTCCGGACCGGTCTCGGCGATCTATGTCGCCGCTGGCTTCGCCGCCCTCGGCTGCATCATCCCCGCGCTCGGTCGTCGCTGGCACCCCGACCTGCGTGGCCGGGACATCAGCCCCATCCCCGACACCGAGCCCATCCAGGTGCAGGTCTCCTAGCCCAGTTCTCCTGGTATGGAGGGACGACCTCGACTGAACATCATCACCATCGGGCTCACCTTCGCAAGCCGCGACGTACCCGAATCCTGACGCTATGCGGGCAGGACCCTGATCGTGAACGTCCTGCGTGCAGTCGCACCGGTATTGTCCCTAACCTCCACGGTAAAGGTGAACGTCCCGGCCCTCGTCGGCGTGCCCGTGACTCTGGCCTCCGGCCTGTTCTCCAGGGTGTTTCCAACGAAGCGAGTTCCGTCCGGAACATTGCCGGAAGCCTGTTTGAACTTGAACGTCGACGGCCCCGGTGGATCGCTGCAAACGACGTAACCCAAATACGACTGTCCCACCGTGGCATCGGGCATTTGTGCCGGAGTGAGAAAGGCGAGTTGCTCGGCGGCGGCCACCGAGGCTGAAGCGTTCTCGGACGCGGCAGACGTATTCCCGGCGGCGTCGAAAGCGGCCACAGTGTACGTATAGGTGCCAACGGTGAGGCCGGAATCGATGAAGCTCGCCGAATCCGTCGTACCTAGGAAGGCGCCGTTACGATTGACGCGGTAACCGGTCACCCGGGTGTCGTCCGTGCTGACTCCCCAACTCAGGCTGACCGTGGATCCGACGACAGTAGTCGCCAGATTCGTCGGAATCGAGGGAGCGGTGGTATCCGTGACCGGCGGTTGCGGCACCGTTACCGAAGCGCTGTTGCTGGCCGCAGATACATTGCCCGCACCGTCAACGGCAGCGACCGAATACGTGTAGGTTCCGGGGCTGCGGCCGCTGTCGTTATAGAAGGTGTTCAGCACGGTGGTGATCACGACGCCGTTGCGGGTCACCCGGTACCCCGTGACGCCCACATTGTCGGTACTGGCGGTCCAGCCAAGATCCGCGGTGGTGCCGGAGAGTGTCGCCGTCACGTTGGCGGGCACACTGGGAGCGGCGGTGTCCGACGTCGGCGGCCGCGTTACGGCGCACCCGGACAGCGTCCTGGTGGTCACTGCTGTTGAGCCGTCCCGCATGTCCACCGTGCAGTCGGCGGGCGCTGAATACGGGTCACGAACGATGCGGAACTTACCCGAGCTGTCACTGCGGCCCATCACGACGTTATCCACACTGATGTCGCGGGAGGCAATGGCGGTCCCCTCAATCCGCAGAGCTGAACCGCTGACCTCCGCCCTTAAAACGGAAACGACAGCTGCCGCCGGTGTTGCGGTGATCAAACCGGGCAGCATGGCAGCCAACAAAATGGCCGCGACAGCCAGATACTTTCTACTGAGCATGATCATGTCCTCACTCTGAGGTTCCGATAGAGGATGCCGATCCCTGTAGCGTTTCCCAGCGACGGCATCCGCTGATGCACGAGACCATCCATACCGCAACCGGTATCAAACCTGTGGCGGGGTTCCCGGTCTGGACAACGGGCTCAAGTCAAACGAGGCACGCAATGAAACCAAACCCGTAGCGGGACTGTACCCCATTCATCTTGAATTGCAAGGTCACGCATGGTGATACTTCCGCGGCTCTGCCGAATCACCGGGTAGCCCCGAGGCCCGCGAGCCGCGAGCCCGCAGGCGCGATCGGCGCGAAGTCGGCACGCCGACAGCCACCGCGACCCTGACGAATTGGATCGATCGGCTGATCCGGGCCTCGGCCGTGGCCCGTCAAATTTACCAGCGCGGGTGGATCTGCTCCCGCAGGAGCCGGTCGTAGATGTCCTGCACGCCCTCGTTGAAGGCGACGCCAAGCGGCTCGGCCACGCCGGCCGCGGCATTCCCCTGCGCTTGCGCGACCGAGCGGGCTCCCGGGATGACGGCGCTCACGCCGTCGATCTGGGCGACCCAAGCCAGCGCGGCCTGGGCCGGCGTGAGGCCGGCCGGAGTTAGGGCGGCGAATTCGGTCGCGGCCTGCAGGCCGACCTCGAAGTCGACGCCGGAGAAGGTCTCGCCGACGTCAAAGTGGCTGCCGTCACGGTTGAAGTTGCGGTGGTCGCTGTCGGCGAACACGGTCTCGTGAGAATATTTGCCGGTGAGCAGGCCGCTGGCCAGCGGAACCCGGGCGATGATGCCGACCCCGGCGGCGCGGGCGGCGGGCAGCACCTCATCGAGCGGCTTAAGCCGAAAGGCATTCAGGATGATCTGCACCGTGGCGACACCCGGGTGACTGATCGCGGCGACGGCCTGGTCGCAGGTCTCCACGCTCACGCCATAATTCTTGATGACACCCTCGTCGACGAGGGTGTCGAGTGCGTCGTAGACCTCGCCGGAGTCGAAGACCGCGCTCGGCGGGCAGTGCAGTTGCACGAGGTCGAGGGTGTCCATGCCGAGGTTGGTGCGCGACCGGTCGGTCCACTCGCGGAAGTTCGCGAGCACGAAATTCTCCGGCAGCTGCTGCACCCGGCGACCCATTTTAGTGGCGACGGTGATCTCCGCACCTGGAGCGTCGTGCGCAAGAAAATGCCCGATCAGACGCTCACTGCGGCCGTCACCGTAGACATCCGCTGTGTCAAAGAAAGTGACGCCGGCGTCAGCGGAAGCTGCCAGCACGCCGGTCGCGTCGGCGTCAGACACGGCGCCCCAGTCGCCCCCGAGCTGCCAGGTGCCCAGGCCGATCACGGAAACAATGCGGCCAGTTCGTCCGAGGATTCGTTTTTGCATGTCCCCAGCTTAGGCACCGGATGCACGTCGCGGCCGCACCGTCTTGCTGGCTGCCGGGCGCGCGCGACGCCGCTAACGACTCCCGATCCGCTCGGCGATCAGTGGACCGCCATCCAGCACGGGCTCCCCCGGATCGCCGATGCGCCAGGCACCAGCAACGGCCTCGAGCGCCCGGGCGAACCGCGCCGGCTCGTCGGCGCTGAGTGTAAAGAGCGGCTGGCCCTTGACCACGGCGTCACCGGGCTTGGCGTGCAGGTCAATTCCGGCGGCATGTTGCACCGGATCCTGCTTGCGCGCCCGGCCAGCACCGAGCCGCCAGGCGCCGATGCCGAACGGCAGCGCCTGCTGGTCGACCAGCACGCCGCTCCTCTCGGCGAGCACGACGTGGGTTTCGCGCGCGACCGGCAACGCGGCATCCGGGTCGCCGCCCTGCGCCCGAATCACAGCACGCCACTTGTCCATGGCGCGGCCGTCCCTAAGCGCTGCTCCCACGTCGACGCCGGTGATTCCGGCGAGCGAGAGCATCTGTTCGGCGAGGGCTACCGTGAGTTCCACCACGTCCGCCGGCCCGCCGCCGGCCAGTACCTCGACCGATTCGCGCACCTCGTTGGCGTTGCCGATGGCCAAACCGAGCGGCACGTTCATGTTGGTCAGCAGAGCGGATGTCGCCACCCCGGCATCCTCACCGAGCTCGACCATCGTGCGTGCCAGTTCGCGTGATCGCTCGATGTCTTTCAGGAAGGCGCCGGAGCCGAACTTCACATCGAGTACGAGCGCACTGGTGCCCTCGGCGATCTTCTTCGACATGATGGACGACGCGATCAGCGGAATCGATTCGACCGTGCCGGTGATGTCGCGCAGGGCGTAGAGCTTGCCGTCGGCCGGGGCCAGCCCGCTGCCGGCCGCGCAGACCACACCGCCGATCTCCTTCAGCTGCTTGAGCATTTCGGCGTTGGTGAGATTGGCCCGCCAGCCGGGAATCGACTCAAGCTTGTCGAGGGTACCGCCGGTGTGGCCTAGGCCACGGCCGGAGAGCTGCGGCACCGCCGCCCCGAACACCGCGACGAGCGGCATCAGCGGCAGGGTGATCTTGTCGCCGACACCGCCGGTGGAATGTTTGTCGGTGGTCGGTTTGCCGAGGCCGGCAAAACTCATGCGCTCACCGCTCGCGAGCATAGCCATGGTGAGGGCGCGAATCTCGCTGCGGCTCATGCCGTTCAGAAAGATGGCCATGGTCATGGCGGCCATCTGCTCGTCGCCGACATAACCACGCGTGTAGGCGTCGATCAGCCAGTTGATCTGCGGCTCGCTGAGTTCGCCGCGGTCGCGCTTGGTGTGAATGAGGTCTACGGCGTCAAAAGCTTCGATGGTGGTCATGGCGTGGGTTCCTTCACAGCGTGGTACTCGGCGAGTTGCCGCGGCCCAAAAGCATCCGGCAGCACCTCGTCGATGGTTTTGACGCCGGAGACCGTTTCGAGCAGCATGCCTGGTGCGGAGTGCTCATAGAGCAACTGTCGGCAGCGGCCGCACGGCATGAGAATGCCGCCGTTGCCGTCGACACAGGTGAACGCGACGAGCTGGCCGCCGCCGCTTCGATGCAGCGCGGAGACCAGACCGCATTCCGCGCACAGGGTGAGGCCGTAGGAGGCGTTTTCCACGTTGCATCCGCTGATCACCCGCCCGTCATCGACCAGCGCCGCGACACCAACCGGAAACTTCGAGTACGGCACGTAAGCGGTAGCCATGGCGGCGAGGGCCTGCGAGCGTAGCAAGGCCCAGTCCACCAAATCAGCCTGGATCATGATTTTATGTACGGCTTGCCCGATGCGGCCGGCCCACGCGAGCGGCCCACCAGCCCGGCGACGGCGAAGATGGTCACGAGGTAGGGCAGCATGAGCATGAACTCGCTCGGCACCGGCGAGCCGATGATGCTCAGTACGCTCTGCAGGTTGCTCGCGAAGCCGAACAGCAGCGCCGCGAGTGTCGCCCGAATCGGATCCCAACGCCCGAAGATCACCGCAGCGAGAGCGATGAAGCCCGCGCCCGCAGTCATCTCCTTGCCGAAGGCTCCGACCGACCCCAGCGTGAAGTACGCGCCGCCCGCCCCGGCGATCGCGCCGGCGAGCGACACGTTCCAGAATCGGGTGGCAGCCACCTTGATACCGACTGTGTCAGCGGCTTGCGGATGCTCCCCCACGGCTCGCAAACGCAGGCCCCACTTGGTATGGAAAATACCGAAGTACACCGCGATGACAGCGAAGTACATGATGTATACGATCAGGGTCTGACGGAACAGCACCGGGCCCAGAATCGGAATCTCACTGAGGAACGGAATGTTGATGCGGTCAAACTTGGGCGGTTGGTTGAGGGTCGCCGCGTTCGGGGCCAACAACTGCGTGAACAGGAAGCCGGTGACACCGGAGACCAGCACGTTGAGCACCACACCGACGATGACCTGGTCAACGAAGTACTTGATTGAGAACGCCGCGAGTACAAAAGCCACGAGTACTCCGGCCAACATGGCGGCGAGCAGCCCGAGCAGCGGCTGCCCGGTGATGCTCGCGACGAGCGCCGAGGTGAACGCGCCGGCGAGCAGCTGCCCCTCGATGGCCACGTTGACGACGCCGACCCGTTCTGAGATCACACCGCCGAGGGCACCGAAGATGAGCGGTACGGCGAGGCTGAGGGACCCGAAGAGCAGGCCGGGAATCGGAATCGACGCGCCGGCTGACGCCCAGGCCAAAAAACCAAGCAGCAGCAGGAATGCGAACACACCGATAAGCCAGATCGGTGTCTTGCGCGAATTGCGCACGAGCCAGGCGCTGCCGGTCGCGATGGCCAGCAGCAGCACTGATATCACGATGCCGGTCGCCCGGGTCGGAAAGTCAACGGTCGGCAGCTGGATTAGGTCGGAGGTCGTGGACAGCACCATGGTGCTGATGCCGTCTCTCCCAAACGCGACGAGCATGATCGCGCCGAGTACGGTGAATATGCCGAGCGCGATCGGCGTTTTCCAGCTGCGGATGACCGCGGTCGCCGGGCCGTCGTCGGGCGGGGTCGGCTGGGTGGGCAGGCTGACGGGGGCAATGGTGCTCATTTCGCTGCCACCTCCGTGACGATGATGGGGCGCGGACGGCGCGGGGTGTCCCCCGGCGTCGGCAGGCGGAAGATAGCGCGCACCAGCGGTGGGGCCGCGATGAACAGCACGATGAGGGACTGTACAACGAGGACGATATCAATGGGCACGCCTTCCGCGGCCTGCATCGAGAAGCTGCCGGCCTTGAACGCTCCGAAGAGGATGCCCGCCACGAAGACTCCCCAGGGCCTGGACCGTCCGAGGAGCGCGACGGTGATCGCGTCGAAGCCGATGCCGGAGTCGACCGTGGCGCCGAACCCGCTCGTGGTGGTGCCGAGCACCTGGTTGATGCCGGCCAGGCCGACGAGGCCACCGGAGAGCAGCATGGCGTACACATACATGCGCTGCACACTGATGCCGGCAACGCGGGCGGCGTTCGGGTTCTCCCCGACAGCGCGAAACTGAAAGCCCAGGTTGGACCGAGACAGCAGCCACCAGGTGAAGATGGTGGCGGCAATCACGAGGATGAAACCGAGGTGCAGGTTGTAGTCCGCGCCGAGCAGTTCGGGAAAGACTGCCGTTTCTTTGCTGGCCGGACTCTTGGGAGTGTTCGATCCCGGAGTCCGCAGGAATCCCTCGCGCAGCAGGTAGCTCACGAGGTAGAAGGCGACGTAGTTGAGCATGATCGTCGTGATCACTTCGTGCGCGCCCGTCCGGGCCTTCAACAGACCGACGATCCCTCCCCACAGTGCTCCGCCGAGAATGCCTGCAACGAGCGCCGCTACCAGGTGGATGCCGTACGGCAGGTCGACCGCGAAGGCCACCCAGCCGCCGATCGCGGCGGCAATGAGCATCTGGCCGCGGCCGCCGATGTTGAACAGGCCGACACGGAAACCGAGGGCAACGCCGAGACCGGCCGCGATCAGCGGGGTTGCGAAGACGAGCGTCTCGGTGAAGGGGGTGATCCCCTCCGCGAAGCTGTCCCGACCGAAGTTGTAGATCGACCCCTGGAACAGAGCAGAGTAGGCCCCGGAGACGGCGCCCCAGACGTTACCGAGCAGGTCGCTTGGTCGGGAGAAGAAGTAGCCGGCCGATTGCTGCACGTCGTCATTGGTGGCGGCGATCATGACGGCGCCAACGAGCAGGGCGAGCACGACGGCGAGAACCGAGATTATGGCACTGCCGCTCGTGATCTCACGGAACACGCCGTGCCAGCGGGATTCCGCATCGGTTTGCGGCCGGTCCCGCCGCGACGCGGGCTTGATGGCCTGACCTGCGGGCGGAGTTGCCGACCCCGGCGGAGTTTGCGGCGGGGTGTCGCTCATGCGGCGGCTCCTTCGGTCGGTGCGGGGGGCAGAGGTGCGGAAGAATTCGGTGCCGGCTCTCCGGCCATCATCAGGCCGAGAACGGCACGGGGCGTGTCCCCGGGCACGATGCCGATGATTCGGCCGCGGTACATGACCATGATGCGATCGGCGAGCGCGGCGACCTCGTCGAGTTCGGTCGAGATCACGATGACCGCGGCGCCGGCGTCGCGAGTCGCGACGATACGCTCGTGCACGAACTCAATCGAGCCCACGTCGAGTCCACGGGTCGGCTGTGCAGCGATGAACAATCGAAGCTCGCGGCTGAGCTCCCGCGCCAACACGACCTTTTGCTGGTTACCACCCGACAGGCGCCCGACAGGCGTGTCAATGCCCTGCGAGCGCACGTCGAATTCTTTGACCTTGGCGGTGGCGAATTCGGCGAGCAGCGCGAGTTGCAGGTTAAAGCGTTTGACGAACGGCAGCGCGTGGGAGCGGTCGAGCATGAGGTTCTCGGCGATTGTGAACCCGCCCACGAGGCCGTCTTCGGTGCGGTCTTCGGGCACGAAGCCCACGCCGGCGTCGAGCACCTGGCGCACCGAGTGTCCGCGCAGGGTTTTTCCATCGAGGGTGATCTCACCGACCACGCGCGGCTGCAGGCCCATCAGGGCTTCGGTCAGTTCGGTCTGTCCGTTGCCCTGCACTCCCGCGATGGCGAGGATTTCGCCGGCGGCCACGGTGAAGCTCACATTGTTCACGAGCACCTGGCCGCGCGGGTCGATCACGGTCAGCCCCGACACGACGAGGGCGGGCTCGCTCGGCGTTGCGGGCGCTTTGTTAACGGTGAGGTCGACGGCCCGGCCGACCATGAGCGAGGCGAGCTCTTCGTTGGTGGCGGTCGGACTGGCTTCGCCGACGACCTTTCCCAGACGGATGACCGTGATGCGGTCAGCAACTTCACGCACCTCGCGCAGTTTGTGCGTGATGAAGACGATGGAGGTTCCGGCGGCCTTGAGCTGGCGCATGATGGCCATGAGTTCGTCGGTCTCCTGCGGCGTGAGCACGGCGGTCGGCTCGTCGAAGACGAGCACCTTCGCGTCTTGGGAGAGCGCCTTGATGATCTCGACCCGCTGCTGCACACCAACGGGGAGGTCTTCGATCAGGGCATCCGGGTCGACGGCGAACCCGAATCGATCGGAAATTTGCTTGACCCGCACGCGCGCAGCCGCAAGGTCAAGCCGCCCACCGGCCTTGGTCTCTTCGTGCCCGAGCATCACGTTCTCGGCGACCGTGAACACGGGAATGAGCATGAAATGCTGGTGCACCATTCCGATGCCGGCCTTCATCGCATCGCCGGGCCCCGCAAAATGCGCGGCTTTATCGTCGAGCAGAATCTCACCCTCCTCGGCCCGGTACAGGCCGTAGAGCACGTTCATCAGGGTGGATTTGCCGGCACCGTTCTCTCCGAGCAGGGCGTGGATCTCTCCGGCCTCGACCGTTAAATTGATGCTGTCGTTAGCAACGAGGGCGCCGAACCGTTTGGTGATGCCGCGAAGTTCAAGCTTCATAGTCTTCGATTCTATGCGTGCGATTGCGGCCCACGAACGGGGTCACGGTGAACGAAATCGGGGAGGTCAGCCTGCGCTGACCTCCCCGATTTTACTGTGAGAAGCGGATGCTGCCCCGAGCCCGCGTGGACCCTGCCGAGGCGACCGATCCGGTCTTCTACTGCTGCGGAGTGGCTTCGGACTCGATGACGAGGGAGCCGTCGATGATCTGCGCCTGCAGTTCTTCGATCTCGGTCATGATCGTCGGGTCGACCTTGGACTCCCACTCGTGCAGCGGAGCGAGGAGTACACCCTCGTTTTCAAGGGTGCCGACGTACGGCGTAGCGTCGAAGTCACCGGCGGCAGCATCGGTGATGATGAGCTGCGTGGCATCCGTCATCTGCTTCATCACCGAGGTGAGGTACAGCGCGGCGAATTCGGGCGTGGTCTCGAACAGGTCGCTGTCGACGCCGATGATGGCGACGTCCTTGCCGGAGTCGTTGATGGCCTGAGCCGTGCCCTGGAAGAGCGGTCCGGCGACGGGGAGGATGATGTCAGCGCCCAAGCTGATGAAGTTCTCACTCGTGGTCTTGCCCGCAGCGATGTCGTCGAAGCTTCCGGCGAACGCGCCGGTCTGAGTGGCCTTGTCCCAGCCGAGCAGCGTGACGTCGGTGCCCTTGGCTTCGTTGAAGTAAGCGATGCCGTCGGCGAAACCGTCCATGAAGATCGTGACGGAGGGGAACTGCAGTCCGCCGTAGGTAGCGACAATGCCGGTCTTGCTCGTTCCGGCGGCGAGGTACCCGGCCAGGAACGCTGCCTGCGCGGTGTCGTAGAGTACCGGCTTGACGTTCTCGAGCTCGAGCGGCGAGAAGTCGTCGTTGCTGAGCGCAGAGTCGATGATGGCGAAGTTGGTTTCGGGGTTGTCGATCGCGGCGTCTCGGGTGGCGTTGGCCAGGGCGAAGCCGACGGTCAGAATAAAGCTGCAGTCCTGATCGATCATGCTGGTGACGTTGCTGGCGTACTGGTCTTCGGCGGTGGACTCGGCCTGATTGAAGTCGACGCCGAGCTCGTCGGCCGCGGCCTCGATGCCGGCGAAGCTCGACTGGTTGAAAGACTTGTCGTTGAAGCCACCGAAGTCGGAGACGATGCAGGGTGTGAAGTCGCTGGCGGCGGCGGAGTTGGTGTCGTCGGTCGTGGCGGGCGCCTGAGCACAGGCGGCGAGCATGGCCACAGTGCCGAACATGGCAAGACCACCAAGTACGGTCTTACGGGTCGAAATTGTCAAGAGGACCTCCAGGGTGCTGCCCAGCGAGATCGCACGGGCGTGGTGCGCTCCACGTTACCGAATGTAACGCTGCGCGGATGAGCATTGTGGGGGCGCGAGCGAGTCGTTACCAACCCGCGACATTGTGGGTACAAATCTCCCCTATTGGGGCGTACTCGGTCCCGTCACGGTGAGAGTCCCCGCTATGATGGCGGCCCGAATCTGCTCCAGTTCGTCAGCCAGGTCGGCCGAGACCCGAGCGGACTGATCGTGGAAATCGGCGATTTCAACGCCACCGTTGGCGAGTGTGCCCACGTACGGTGTGTTGTCAAATGTGCCATCAAGGTCGTCGCTGATGATTTCAACGACCGCGTCCTGGGTGTTCTTTAGCACGCTCGTCAGCAGCACCGTCCGATATTGGTCGGGGAGGGTGTCGTAGCCGTCACTGTCGACCCAGATGATGGCGACGCCGTCATTTTCGATGGCGGCGGCAGCTGCGCCCTCGCCGACCTGGCCAGCAACGGGCATGATGACGTCGGCGCCCTGATCGATGAGACCCTGGGCATAAGACTTGCCCTTGTTAATGTCGTCGAAATCGCCGGTGAAGGACCCGTCCTGTGCGGTTTTGTCCCAGCCGAGCACAGTGACGGCCGCACCGTGGGCGGTGTTGTAGGCGGCGACGCCGTCGACGTAGCCGTCCATGAACAGCGTCACGGGCGGCTGGTTTCCGCCGCCGAAGGTCCCGACGATGCCGGTTTGGCTCACGCCGGCCGCGAGGTATCCGGCGAGGTATGCTGCCTGGGCCGTGTCGAACACGATCGGCTTCACGTTGTCGGCGTCGACCTGCTCGTCGACGATCGCAAAGTGCACGTTGGGGTTGGCCGTGGCCTGTTCGAGTGTGGCGTCGGCAAGCTCGAACCCGACCGTGAGAATCAACTCACACCCGGTCGCGACCGCCTGGGTCACGTTGGGGGCGAGGTCGGCCTCTGCCGTTGAGACGATCGCGTCCACGTCTATGCCGAACTCGACTGCCGCAGCCTGGAGGCCCTCCCAGCTTGACTGGTTAAAGGAGCGGTCCTCCAGCCCCCCGGAGTTGGTGACCATGCGCGCGCAGTAGTCCGGTTCCGGGCTCTGCGCGGTCCGCTCCGGTGCCGGCGCACAGCCAACGAGCACGGCGACGGATGCCGCCACCACAGACAGCAGTGCAGCGTTGCGTGTACGTGTGGTGCGGCGGGTCATGGCGCTCCTTTGCAGCAGTGCTTACGATACCGGTACGGGCCTAGAGCACGTCGCTCGACCCCGAAAGCTTCAGCGCGTCGACGACCGCCTTGACCTTCTGGGCGTTCGCGCTCGTGGTGACCAGCAACGCGTCGGGCGTGTCGATCACGACAATGTCTTCGACGCCGATCAGCGCGATCATGCGGCCGGTGTGGCTGACCACGATGCCGCTCGACGAATCGGCGAGCACCCGTGCTCCCTCGCCGAGGATGGCAAGGTTGGCTTTGCGTCCGCCCGAGTGAAGCTTGGCGATCGAGGCGAAGTCCCCCACGTCGTCCCAGTCGAATTGGCCGGGAATCACGACGAGCTTGCCGGCGGCGGCGGCCGGTTCGGCTACCGAGTAGTCGATGGCGATTTTCTTCAGGCGCGGCCAGACTTGATCGACGACGGCGCCACGGGCCGGGGTATCCCAGGCGGCGGCCAGTTCGAGGAGCCCGGCGTGCAGCTCGGGCTCGGCCGCCGCAATCTCGGCCAACAGGCGGTCGGCACGGGCAATGAAAATGCCGGCATTCCACAAGTAACGGCCATCGGCGAGGTAGCGCTCAGCAACATCGGGGCTGGGCTTTTCGACGAAGGAGTCAACGGCCAGGGCGCTCGGTGCCCCATCGATGGCCAGAGAAGCGGCGCTCTTGATGTAGCCGAAGCCGATCGCGGGCTCGGTCGGCTGTATGCCGATCGTGACGATGTAGCCGGCATCCGCTGCGACAACCGCCTCCATCACCGCCGAGCGAAACAGCGCGTCGCCCTTGATGACATGGTCGGCGGGGAACGACCCGATGATCACGCCGGGTTCACGCAGTTCCAAAATCGCCGCGGCGAGGCCGATCGCGGCGGTCGAGTCGCGTGGTTCACTCTCGAGCACGACGTTCGGGTCGGTCAGTTCGGGCAACTGCTGTTCAACGGCCGCACGGTGCGCCCGCCCGGTGACGACCATGATGCGCTGTTCGTTCGAGAGCGGAACGAGGCGATCCCAGGTGTCGCGCAGCAGGGTGTGTCCGGACCCGGTGAGGTCGTGCAGAAATTTGGGGGCGTCCGCCCGCGACAACGGCCACAGCCTCGAGCCGATGCCGCCGGCGGGAATGACGCTGTACAGGCGGTCGATGGGATCAGTGGACGTAATCATTGCCTCAGACTATCCGGCGCCCGCACTACGACGGCCCGCGACCATTGTTCATGCGCCCGTTACTCGGCGGCAATGCTCGTTACCTACTCTCAAACCATGCGGATCGCAGTAATCAGCGAAAGTTTTCTCCCCACCGTGAGCGGTGTGACGACGAGCGTCTGCAGGGTGCTCGAGCACCTGGCCGCCGCCGGTCACGAGGCCATGGTCGTCGCCCCCCACGGCGCCCCCGCCGAGTACGCCGGTTTTCCGGTGCACACCGTCTCCGCGGTCAATTACCGCGATTTTCCGGTCGGCATGCCGAGCCCGCAGGTGCAGAAACTGCTCGCCGATTTTCGCCCCGATGTGCTGCACGCAGCCTCGCCGTTTCTGCTCGGCGCCCAGGGCATCAGCGCCGCCAACCGGCTCGACATTCCTTCGGTCGCGATCTTTCAAACGGATGTCGCCGGCTACGCACACCGAAACCACCTCGGCCCCGCCACGGCCCTGGCCTGGCGGTTTGTGAAGTGGGTGCACGAGGGCGCCACCCGCACTCTCGTTCCGTCGTCGTCGTCAATGGCTGCCCTGCTGCGCCTCGGCGTTCCGCGCCTGGCGATGTGGACTCGCGGAGTCGACCTTGCCGCGTTCCACCCGAATCTGAAGAGTGACCCGGCGGTGTGGGCCCTCCGGGAACGGATCGCACCGACGCCCTCCGACGGAGCAGCGCCCGACGTGATTGTCGGGTACGTCGGCCGCATGGCCCCGGAGAAGCAGGTGGAGCGACTGCGGGCGCTGCGCGGGGTGCCGGGCATCCGTTTGGCTCTCGTCGGAGACGGGCCGAGCGTCCCTTCCATTCGGCGCGCTCTTTCGGGTATGCCGGTCACCTGGCTGGGACGCTTGTCGGGCCGCGAACTTGCCGTTGCCTATGCGAGCTTTGACGTGTTCGTGCACGCGGGCACCGAGGAAACCTTTGGACAGACGCTTCAGGAAGCGCACTCCGCCGGCCTGCCCGTAGTCGCCCCGCGCGCTGGCGGACCGATCGACCTCGTGACGCACGGCGTAAACGGCTACCTGTTTCGGCCGGACGACGACGGCGACCTGCGGCACTGGGTGTGCCAACTCGTGCGCGACCCGATGCTGCGGGCACGTATGGGCGAAGCCGGGCGTCGCGCAGTGCTCGGGCGCTCCTGGCCGACGGTCTGCGCCGAGCTGGTCGAGTACTACGAGCAGGCCGTCGACGAGCGACTGGCCGTACGCGCCGACACACACGTGCCACCTTCGATGCAGCGTTAGGTCACCCTAACCGGCACGAGCGGGCGGACCGCTTGTAGACTAAGGACATGTGCTTATAGCGCATTCTCGGTCTCACTAAAGAGCCATTATTCAGCCAGGGAGGGTTGTTCATGCCACAGACGGCAGGAACCCTAGATTCTCAGCAGAAGACGACGTCACGTCGCCCCGCCGGCACCCTGTATCGGGGTAACACGGGCATGTGGTCGTGGGTGTTGCACCGCATCACCGGCGTCGCGATTTTCTTCTTTCTGCTCGTTCATATTCTCGATACGGCGCTCGTGCGAGTCAGCCCCGAAGCGTACAACGCGGTCATCTCGCAGTACCAGACGCCGATCATGGGTCTCGGTGAGGTCGCACTCGTCGGCGCCATCGTATTCCACGCGTTCAACGGACTGCGCATCATTCTGATCGACTTCTGGAACGCCAAGTACCAGCGCGTGCTGTTCTACGTCGTCATCGGCCTCTGGGTCGTCACCATGCTGGGCTTCGTGCCGCGCCACCTCATCAACGTGTTTAGCCACTAGGGGGCGACAATATGACTTCAACAATCGAAGCTCCCCGCAGCCCGTATAGCCGCAGCACGAAAAAGAGCGGTGTCAACTGGGAAAAGTGGGGCTGGATCTACATGCGTGTCTCCGGCGTCGTGCTGGTCGTGCTCATCTTCGGCCACCTGTTCGTCAACCTGTGGGTCGGTGAGGGCGTCAGCGCCCTGAACTTCGCGTTCGTCGCCGGCAAGCTGACCGACCCGTTCTGGATGGTCTGGGACATCCTCATGCTCTGGCTCGCCCTGATTCACGGCGGCAACGGCATGCGCACCCTGGTCAATGACTACGCCACCTCGCGGATCAGCCGCGGCATCCTGAAGATCGCGATTTTGGTCAGCGTTGTCGCGCTGATCGTGCTCGGCACCCTCGTGGTATTCACCTTCGATCCCTGCCCTGCCGGTGCGCCCGCCGACCTCGTGGCCTCATTCTGTAAGTCCCTCTAGGAGCTGCACACACAAATATGACTTCTTCCACAACGCAATCGGAGTCCACCGTCGTAGACGGCGTGCACTACCACCAGCACGACATCGTCATTGTGGGAGCGGGTGGGGCTGGCATGCGTGCCGCCATCGAAGCCGGCCCCCACGCCAGCACCGCGGTCATCTCCAAGCTCTACCCGACGCGTTCGCACACCGGTGCGGCGCAGGGCGGCATGGCTGCGGCCCTGGCCAACGTCGAGGAAGACAACTGGGAGTGGCACACCTTCGACACGATCAAGGGTGGCGACTACCTGGTTGACCAGGACGCCGCCGAGATTCTGGCCAAGGAAGCCATCGATGCCGTCATCGACCTCGAGAACATGGGCCTGCCGTTCAACCGCACCCCAGAGGGCAAGATCGACCAGCGTCGTTTCGGCGGCCACACCCGCGACCATGGCAAGAGCCCGGTTCGCCGCTCCTGCTATGCCGCCGACCGCACCGGCCACATGATTCTGCAGACGCTCTACCAGAACTGTGTCAAGCGCGGCATCAACTTCTTCAACGAGTACTACGTCCTCGACCTCGTCATGACCAACGTCGACGGCGTCGACCAGCCGTCGGCTGTGGTCGCCCTCGACCTGTCGAGCGGCGAGCTGCACGTGTTCCAGGGCAAGGCGTTCATCTTCGCCACCGGCGGTTTCGGCAAGATCTACAAGACCACCTCGAACGCGCACACCCTCACCGGTGACGGCGTCGGTATCGTCTGGCGCAAGGGCCTTCCGCTCGAGGACATGGAGTTCTTCCAGTTCCACCCGACCGGGCTGGCCGGGCTGGGCATCCTCTTGACCGAAGGAGCCCGCGGTGAGGGCGCCATTTTGAGGAACGCCTCCGGTGAGCGCTTCATGGAACGGTACGCGCCGACCATTAAAGACCTCGCCCCGCGTGACATCGTCTCGCGCTGCATGCTCAAGGAGGTCGCGGAGGGCCGCGGCGCCGGGCCGGAGAAGGACTACCTCTACCTCGACTGCACGCACCTTGGCAAGGAACTACTCGAAACCAAGCTGCCCGACATCACCGAATTCGCCCGCACCTACCTCGGCGTTGACCCGGTCACCGAACCGGTGCCGGTCATGCCGACCGCGCACTACGCGATGGGCGGCATCCCCACCAACGTGAAGGCCGAAGTCTGGCGCAACAACGAGCAGATCGTTCCCGGCCTGTACGCCGCCGGCGAATGCGCCTGCGTCTCGGTGCACGGCTCCAACCGTCTCGGCACCAACTCGCTGCTCGACATCAACGTGTTCGGCAAGCGCGCCGGCAACAACGCGGTCGAATACGTCAAGACGGCGTCGTTCACACCCCTGCCGGAAGACCCGGCCAAGGAGGTGCGCGAACTGCTGGAAGGCATCCGCTCGTCAACCGGAACCGAACGCATCGCCGTGCTCCGCAAGATTCTGCAGGAAGAAATGGACAAGAAGGCGCAGGTGTTCCGCACCGACGAGTCCCTCGCCGAAGTCACCGAGACCATCCACGTGCTGCGTGAGCGTTACAAGAACATCGGCGTGCAAGACAAGGGTCGTCGCTTCAACACCGACCTGCTCGAGGCCGTTGAATTGGGCTTCCTGCTCGACCTCGCCGAGGTCGTCGTCTATTCCGCCCGCAACCGCAAGGAAAGCCGGGGCGGGCACCAGCGTGAGGATTACCTCGTGCGCGATGACGAGAACTATCTCAAGCACACCATGGCGTACCTCAAGGGTGACGCGATGAGCGCGGATGCCGCCGACCACATCAAGCTCGACTGGAAACCGGTTGTCATCACCCGCTACCAGCCGATGGAGAGGAAGTACTAGTGAGTAACGCCACGATTGATCAGAAGCCCGTCGTTCCCGAGGAGATCAAGTCCTTCACGGTCACGCTCATTATTCGTCGCTTCAACCCGGAGGTCGACGACGAGCCGCACTGGCAGGACTTCGACGTGCAGCTCTACCCGACCGACCGGGTGCTCGACGCGCTGCACAAGATCAAGTGGGAACAAGACGGATCGCTGACCTTCCGTCGCTCCTGCGCGCACGGCGTCTGCGGCTCGGATGCGATGCGCATCAATGGCCGCAACCGCCTGGCCTGCAAGACGCTCATGAAGGACCTCGACGTCACGAAGCCCATCTACGTGGAGGCCATCAAGGGCTTGCCGCTGGAGAAGGACCTCATCGTTGACATGGAGCCGTTCTTCGCCTCGTTCAAGGAGGTGCAGCCGTTCCTCATGAACAGCGTCACCCCGGTGAAGGGCAAGGAACGCATTCAGACGGTCGCCCAGCGCGCTCGCTTCGACGACACCACCAAGTGCATCCTGTGCGCCGCGTGCACGTCGAGCTGCCCGGTGTTCTGGACCGACGGCCAATACTTCGGCCCGGCCGCGATCGTCAATGCGCACCGCTTCATCTTCGACTCCCGCGATGAGAATGCGGCCGTGCGCCTCGACATTCTCAACGACAAGGAGGGCGTGTGGCGTTGCCGCACGACCTTCAACTGCACGGAAGCCTGCCCTCGCGGCATCCAGGTGACCCAGGCCATCGCCGAGGTCAAGCAGGCCATTATGCGTGGCAAGGCGTAACAGCTCGATCTGCTGTGAAGACACCCCCGTCGATTCGACGGGGGTGTCTTAGGTTGGTCGAATAAGCTGACACCGTGAAAGAGCTGGTAGAGCGCGTTCTGGCCTGGCGTCCCGTTCGGGTGCTGACCCATTTCAACACCGTGGGTGGTGGCATCCTGGCCGCCGAAATGTCCTACCAGGCGATCTTCGCCATTTTCGCGGCCGTCTGGGTGGGCTTCTCAATTGCCGGTTTGTTCCTGACCGCGAACCAGGGATTGCTGAATGCCCTGTACGCGATCATCAACCAGTCGGTTCCCGGCCTTATCGGTACCAAAGGCATCATCGACCCTGAGCTGCTCGCTACCGCTGGCATTCTCACCTGGACCGGCGCCATCGCACTGGTCGGACTGCTCGTGACCGCTCTGGGCTGGCTGTCCGCGACGGCGCAGGCCGTGCGCACCGTGTTCGACATGCCCCAGCAGACCACGTTTTTCCTCTGGGTCAAGTTGCGCGAACTCGGCCTCGGGCTGGTGTTTGGCCTCGCCCTCGTTCTGTCGGCGTTGGTCTCACTCGCGAGCACCGCGCTGCTCGGCGTGCTGTTCGGAATCTTTCAGATACCCCAGGACTCGTTCTTCTATGAAGCTTCGGCCAGGGTGATCGGCCTGATCGTCGTGCTTGTCATCGACACCCTCACGCTGGCCGGTCTATTCCGGGTGCTGTCCCGGGTGCGCATTCCCTTGCGGCGGCTGGTCGCTGGCGCTCTGCTCGGCGGAATCGCACTCGGCGCGCTCAAGTTCCTTGGCGGCGCCCTACTCGGCGGGGCCAGCCGCAACCCGTTGCTCGCGACCTTCGCTGTGATCATCGGGCTGCTGATCTGGTTCAATCTCGTGAGCACGGTGACGTTGATCGCCGCGTCCTGGATTGCGGTCGGCATGAACGACGCGGGAATTCCGCCCCACACGCTCAGTGCCGATGAAGCCGCCGAAAATCAGGAGCAGCGCATGCATGATGCTCTGCGGTTGACCGCGCAGGCCGAACTCGCCGCCGCCAGGGTCGACCTCGATGCATCGCCCTGGTATGCCCGCTGGAGCGCACGTCGACGGCTCCGCGCGGCCGAGAGCATCGTTGACGGGTATGCCAGGGCGGATGCGGTCGACGCCCGTAAGTAGACTTGACCCATGCCTCAAGCCAAACCGCTCCGCATTGCCAGCATCAACACAAACGGGGTACGAGCCGCGTACCGCAAGGGAATGGGCGACTGGCTGCAGACCCGTGATGTGGACATTCTCGCCATTCAAGAGGTGCGCGCCTCGACCGAGGACCTCGAGGGTCTGTTGGGGCCGGACTGGAACATTCTGCACGACGCCGCGACCGCCAAGGGCCGGGCCGGTGTCGCCCTCGCCAGCCGGGCGGGCGCATCCATTCACCGGGTTGCCTTCGGCGCCGAAGAATTCGACAGCGCCGGTCGCTGGCTCGAAGCCGACTACGAGGTCGACGGCCAGCTCATTACCGTCGTGAGCACCTACGTGCACTCCGGCGAGACCGACACCCCGAAGCAGATTGAGAAGTACAAATTTCTCGACGCCATGATCGCCCGGCTGCCCGAACTGACCGAGCACAGCCCGCTCGCTCTCGTGCTCGGCGACCTCAACGTGGGCCATCGCACGCTCGACATCAAGAACTGGCGCGGTAACAAGAAGCACGCGGGTTTTCTGCCAGAGGAGCGGGAGTATTTCGATCGCATCCTCGGGGCGGAAGGCGACGAGCGCTACAACGCGGGTGCCGGCCTGGGGTGGGTCGATGTCGGGCGCAAGTGGGCCGGCGAGGTCGAAGGGCCGTACACGTGGTGGTCCCAGCGCGGGCAGGCATTCGATACCAATACCGGGTGGCGCCTGGATTACCATCTGGCCAGCCCAGAGCTGGCGGCATCCGTTTTGAATTATGCGGTCGACCGGGCCGCGGCGTACGACCAGCGCTGGAGCGACCACTCCCCCGTCGTTGTCGACTATGACCTTTCTGGAGCCAAATCATGACCAAACCCCGCTTGTATTCGGGCATGCAGCCCTCCGCCGAGTCCCTGCAGATCGGCAACTATATTGGCGCGCTCCTGAACTGGAAGTCGCTGCAGCAGACGCACGACGCGTTCTTCTCCATCGTCGACCTGCACGCCATCACCGTCGCCCAGGAGCCTGCCAAGCTCCGCGAGAACACGCGGGGCACGGCGGCGCAGTACATTGCGGCTGGCATCGACCCGTCGGCGTCGACGCTGTACGTGCAGTCGCACGTTGCCGCGCACGCGCAGCTGGCCTGGGTGCTCAACACCATCACCGGGTTCGGTGAGGCGAGTCGCATGACGCAGTTCAAGGACAAGTCCGTGCGGCACGGCGCCGACGCGACATCCGTTGGCCTGTTCGCCTACCCGACTCTGATGGCGGCGGATATTCTGCTGTATCAAACCACGGTGGTGCCGGTCGGGGAAGATCAGCGTCAGCACGTGGAGCTCACCCGCGACCTCGCTCTGCGCTTCAACTCACGGTTCGGCGACACCTTCACGATTCCCGAAGTGGCGATCGTGAAGGAGACCGCGAAGATCTACGACCTGCAGAATCCCACGTCGAAAATGAGCAAGTCGGCCGAGTCGCAGGCCGGTATCATCTGGCTGCTCGATGAGCCCGGCGTCACCAAGAAGAAGATCATGCGGGCCGTGACGGATGCCGACGGCGGCGTGGTCTTCGACCGCGAGAACAAGCCGGGTGTGGCCAACCTGCTCACGATCTACTCCGTGCTTGCGTCGCAATCGATCGAGTCGCTGGAAAACGAGTATGCCGGACGGGGTTACGGAGACCTGAAAAAGGGGCTCGTCGAGGTGGTTCTCGGTACCTTCGATCCGATCCGCGAACGCGTGGCCGAGCTGCTGGGCGACCCGGCCGAGCTCGACCGGGTGCTCGCTTCGAACGCGGCCCGAGCTTCTGACATCGCGAATGAGACCCTGGCCACCGTCTACGACCGCGTCGGCTTTCTGCCCCCTCGCTGATGCAGCCGTTCGCGCTCTCATCACCGCTGGTACTGCTTGATACGCCCGTCGTCGCAGACACCGACCGGGTCTTCGAGTACTGCCAGGACCCGCTCTTTGAGCGCTACCTGACCGTTCCGTGGCCTTACCGCTTCGAGCACGCCGAAGGATTCCTCGCTGAGTACGTCCCCGCCGGATGGATGTCGGATCGGGAATATACCTGGGCGTTGCGGGACCCTGGCGGACCAGAACTGCTGGGCATCATTGGGCTGCGCCTGACGGGCGAATCCGTCGCGGCGGACGCATCCGTTCACCGGGTGGGGTCGATCGGATTCTGGCTGGGTGCCCCGCACCGTGGCCGCGGGCTCATTCCCGAAGCGCAACGACTCGTCGCTGATTGGGCGTTCGCGGAGGGGATTATCGATGTTCTGCACTGGGAATGCCTGCTCGGAAACGTCGCGTCAGCCCGAGCGGCCTGGAAGTCGGGGTTTCGCTATACCGGCGTCGGGCCATCCGTCGCCGCCTATCGGGACGGAAGCTACCCCGACTCCTGGCAGGGCCACCTCGCCGCCGGAGATGACCGCAGCCCGCAGCCCGGCTGGCCAGCCGCGGCCCTCGCCCGATGACCACGCCCCGGGTCGTGCTGTTCGACCTCGACGACACCCTGTTCGCTCACCGGGCCGCGGTCGCGGCGGGTATCCTGCTGCACCTCGACCGGGTTGGCGGCGCCTTCGCGGCCGGTGACCGAACGGCAGCGACCGTGCTGTGGGACGCGCTCGAGGAGGAGCACTATCACTCCTACCTCGCCGGCGCTCTCACCTTTGCCGGCCAGCGCCGCACCCGCGCCCGGAATTTCGCCGCCTCGTTCGACATCGCGCTGACCGACACCGAGGCGGATGAGTGGTTTGACGAGTATTTCCAGAGCTACCGGGCCAGCTGGCGGCTGCACGACGACGCGCTCCCCTGCTTCGATGAGCTCGCCGAGATGATTCCCGGAGTGCGTTTTGGCCTCATCACGAACGGCGACCCGGTTTTTCAGGGCGAGAAAATTCGTCGGGTCGGCCTGGCCGACCGGTTCGAGCATGTCGTCGCCTCGGGTGCGCTCGGCTTTGCCAAGCCCGACGCGCGCATCTTCGAACACGCCTGCGCATTGTTTGGCGTGCTCGTCGAGGAGACGGTTTACGTGGGCGATCGGCTGCGCACGGATGCCATGGGCGCGGCCGCCGCGGGGCTGACGGGGGTCTGGCTCGACCGCGCCGGCGCATCCGCTGTCAACGTCGCCGACACAGACAATGCCGCCCGCCTTGGAGTTCTCCGCATCGATACTCTCGCCAGTCTGCCGGGCCTGTTTGCTGCCCTTCCCGGGGCATAACTCCTGCAAATTGCAGTCGGTGCCCGGCGCCGGCCCGGAATTGCGGGCTTCTGTGCCGGCTCGCGCGAAATCTGCAGGAGTTATGCGCCTCGGATGCCCATTGCCGGGGCGACGCTGTCGACTCGGGAGCTGCCATACCGGCAAATGTCGACGAGCTTCTGAATTGCTCGAAGCACTCCCTCCGGATCGAACATGATGTCCTGATAGAGCACGCGGAGTGTCACATAGCCGAGGGCTGCCAGCAAGCGATCTCGGGTGCGATCGCGAGTGTGTTCGTCCCAGGTCTTGTGGTGACTCTGGCTGTCCGCCTCAACGACTACACAGCCCTCGACCAGTACGTCGACCCGGCCAACCTGATCGATGTACACCTGGATGTCGCAGCGGTACCCGGCGGAGCGGAACAGGTCGCGCAGGACGGACTCTTGGCCGGCATCCACTCGTGCATCGATGCGGGAACGCAGACTGCCATGCTTGTCGGGGACATGGGCAAAGATCTCATCGAGGTCGGCTGCCCGAATCTTGTGCTCGTGCAGGGCTGTGTCGAGCGCCGCCAGGGCGAAGCGAGGTTCCTGACACTGGATAATCTGGGCGAGGGCGTCGCGGGCCCCTACGCGGTATTCGGTGCCATCAGTGCTGTCGATGAGCGGCCACCAGTGCAGCTCGACGCCGTCCCGCGGGGCGGCAGCCAGAGGAACGTGCCGGCTTTGGGGACTGCGCAGACGGGATGCCTCCCGCGGAATATGCACGTGGGTAAATTGCGAATCGAACGCAAAAAAGCCGATCTCTCGGGCCGCCGAAACGCACGCTTCGCGCCCGCCGACGCGAACCGCCTCCAGGGTGTGGCGGTCAGTTCCCGGTAGAGCGTAATGATCGCGGCGCACTCGGATGAGGGTGTTGCTGCGCACTGCAGCCGTGATGTGTTTGGGTCGCATGCCGCTGTTCAATAAGTCCTGTCGGCTGACGATACGGCACTGGCCAGCGTGGGAGGTCAAAAATGGGTTCATGCAGACGATCGTCGTCATTCTCCGGTCACTACGACCGCCCCGCAAGCAATCTGGGGAGAGCACTTTCAGTCGCCTGTGGATAACTCTTTCGTGCCGCACCCCGCGCGCCGGCGCATAACTCCTGCAATCTCTGCCCGCGTCCGCAATCTAGCCCGGAAGCACGCGGGTCGGCCGGACCAGGACCCCAATTTGCAGGAGTTACGCGTTCGGGCCATCCCCGAGTGACGACGGTCATCCAGAAGGGCTGTCGAGCCGGATTGACGGATCGCCGAGCGGCACCGGGGCATAACTCCTGCAAATTGCAGCCGTTGCATTCGAGAACCGCGAAAAAACGGGCCTCCGAAAATTCCCTGCGGCAAATTGCAGGAGTTATGCGCGTTGGTGGTGGTGGTGATGGTGGTGGTGAGGACTACTGCACGTCTTCGTCTACCCAGTCGAGGGTCTTCGTGACGGCCTTCTTCCAATTGCGCAGGAGACGAGCGGCTTCCTCTGGGTCCATGGCGGGCTCCCAGCGGGAGTCCTCCTGCCAGTTGGAACGGAGGTCGTCGAGGCCGCTCCAGAAACCCACGGCGAGGCCGGCCGCGTAGGCGGCGCCCAAGGCTGTGGTCTCCGCGACAACCGGCCGAACGACCGGCACGCCGATGATATCGGCCTGGAACTGCATGAGCAGGTCGTTGGCCGTGGCACCACCATCGACCTTGAGCTCGGTCAGCGGCACCCCGGAGTCCGCGTTGACCGCGTCGAGCACCTCGCGGGTCTGATAAGCGATGGCCTCCAGCGCTGCCCGGGCGATGTGACCCTTGTTCACATAGCGGGTGAGACCGACGAGGGCTCCGCGCGCGTCCGACCGCCAATACGGCGCGAACAGGCCGGAGAAGGCGGGCACGAAGTAGGCACCACCATTGTCGGTGACCGTCTTGGCGAGGTCTTCGATCTCGGAGGCATTCTTGATGATGCCGAGCTGGTCCCGCATCCACTGCACGAGCGAGCCGGTGACAGCGATCGACCCCTCGAGGGCGTAGTGCACCGGGGCGTCGCCGAGCTTGTAGCCCACGGTGGTGAGCAGGCCGTTCTTCGAGTGGATGATGTCGAGACCGGTGTTGAAGATCAGAAAGTTTCCGGTGCCGTAGGTGTTTTTCGCCTCGCCCTGATCGAACGCAGCCTGGCCGAAGGTCGCGGCCTGCTGGTCACCGAGGATTCCGGCTATCGGCACCTCGCGCAGCAGGCTGTGCCCGCTAGCGATGCCGTACACCTCGGATGACGACTTGATCTCCGGCAGCATCGACTTCGGCACGTCGAAGATACTCAGGATCTCATCGTCCCACTGCAAGGTTTCCAAGTCCATGAACATGGTTCGGCTGGCGTTGGTGACGTCGGTCGCGTGCACGCCGCCCTCGGTGCCGCCGGTCAGGTTCCACAGCACCCAGGAGTCGGTCGTGCCGAACAGGAGGTCGCCGGCATCCGCTTTCGCGCGTGCCCCTTCAACGTTTTCCAAGATCCAGACGATCTTGGTTCCGGAGAAGTAGGTGGCCAGCGGCAAGCCGACCTTCGCCTTGAACCGATCGATGCCACCATCCGCTGCCAAGCGGTCGACGATCGGCTGCGTGCGGGTGTCCTGCCAGACGATGGCGTTATAGACGGGCACGCCGGTGGTCTTGTCCCAGACGACAGCGGTTTCGCGCTGGTTGGTGATGCCGACGGCTTCGATGTCGTGGCGGGTGATGTTCGCCTTCGACAGCGCCTGGCCGATGGCCTCACGGGTGTTGTCCCAAATTTCCTTCGGGTCATGCTCGACCCAGCCGGCCTGCGGCAGAATCTGTTCGTGCTCAAGCTGACCGGTCGAAATAATCGACCCAGCCTTGTCGAAGACGATCGCGCGGGAGCTCGTGGTTCCCTGGTCGATGGCGAGAACGTACTTGGCCATGTGTAACTCCTTTGTTGTTCCAGGTGAGAAATACGATGTTGAAACGATAAAGACTATGTCGGCAGGCTTAGCCCAGGACGGGCAGCAGCACACCCGATGACGCGCCGGCGAGCACACCGCCGATGATAGGACCGAGAACCGGAACCCAAGAGTAGGACCAGTCGCTGCCGCCCTTGCCCTTGATCGGCAGCAGGAAGTGCGCGATGCGGGGACCGAGGTCACGCGCGGGGTTGATGGCGTACCCGGTGGGCCCACCGAGCGAGGCACCGATGGCGATCACCAACAGCGCCACCGGCAGCGCGCCAAGTGCGGCCAACCCGCCAGCATCGCCATTGCGGCCGAATCCGATGACCACGAAGACGAGCACAAAGGTGCCGATGATCTCGGTGACGAGGTTCCACCCGTAAGAGCGGATGGCCGGCCCGGTCGAGAAGACGCCGAGCTTGTTGGCGGCATCCGGCTCCTGATCGAAGTGCTGCTTGTAGGCGAGCCAGACAACAACGGCACCGAGAATACCGCCGATCATCTGCGCCCCGATGTAGGTCAATGTCGATACAACGTTGACGGGCACGCCTGAGACGAAGGTGTCTTCCCCGCTCGCGATGAGACCGAGAGTGACGGCCGGGTTCAGGTGGGCACCGGAGTTGTAGGCGGCGATGACGCCGGCGTAGACCGCGAGGCCCCAACCGATCGTGACCATGAGAAAACCACCGCCAAAGCCCTTGTTCTTGGCGAGTGCGACGTTGGCCACCACACCGCAGCCGAGTAATACGAGGATGGCCGTTCCCACGACCTCTGACATAAAGACGACACCGAGATTGTCCACATTGACCTTTCAGATGGGGTGCTGTTCACCGCACGCAACCGTGTTGTCGAGTGCGGCTGTCGTGCGTGTTGTCTAAAACGTATCGGCGCACGGGCCAGAGTGAGCAGGTTTCTCCTGCACGTTCGTGCAGATTGTCAGTACTCGTCAGCCCCGAGAGGGGGTTAGTCGACCAGAACGGCTTCGGCGACCGGGGCGAGGTCGACCCCGTGCACGTCGATCAAGGTACCGCGAGCCAGCTCGATCTCTTCAGCGCAGCGTGCGGCATCCCAGCCGAGAACGGGGGCGACGACGAGCGCCAACTCCTCGATCAGAGGAGTGGTCACGCTGCCAACGAAGGCCAGGCTGGTGCGGCGCAGCAGTACGTCGATCAGCCGCACGACGCCCTCGAACCCGGCTAAAAACTCGATTTCGCGCCGCGTATAGGCGGCGTTGTGCACGAGGGGGGCATCCGCTGGACCGACCGGATCGATGAGAAAGTCAATAACCTCGCTCGCCCTGGTGCCGTAGCGAGCGAGCAGGGCCGCGGCGCGATCGGTGCCCACCTCGTCGCCGTGGGAAGTGACCCAAACCAGGTGGGCAGCCTCCGAGGCCGGCCAGTCGCGGCCGCCACCGATAGCGAGGCCCTCGGTAGAGACAGTGCGCGGCAGGCCGAGCAGTTTCAGGATGTCGGTGCTCAAGTTCTCGGCGAGGGCGCGGAAGGTGGTCCACTTGCCGCCGACCAGGCTGAGCAGGGTGCCGTCAGCGGCGTCGGTGCGGGGCAACGGCCGGGACTCAATGCGGTAGTCGCGGGAGACGAAACCCGGTGTTTCATCGTCGTGTCGCGGTAACGGACGCACACCGGCGAAGCGAAACACGATGTGCGAACGATCGACCTGCACCGTTGGGAAAACGTGCGCGACCAGATCGAAGAAATAATCGATCTCGTCTTCGGTGCAGCGAATGGGCTGGGTCATGTCGTGCTCGAGGTCGGTGGTACCGACCAGAACGCGACCCTTGAGCGGGTAGATCAACACGATGCGGCCGTCTTCGTGCTCGAAGAAGATCTCCCGGCCTCCGGTCGCTGCCAGGAGTGCCGGGTTGTCGAGCACGACGTGGGAACCCTTGGTGCCGCCCATGAAAGTGCTCGGCTGGCCGAGAGCGTCATTGGTCAGGTCGGTCCACGGCCCGCTCGTGTTGACGACGATATCCGCTTGAAAAGTGAATTCTTCACCGGTGATGCTGTTGCGAAGGAGCACGCCGCTTTCGTTCATGCCGGCTGCCTCGACATAGTTGGCGGCACGAGCGTGCGGACCGGCGTCGAGGCCGTCGCGCAGCACGTCGAGGGCGAGGCGTTCGGGGTCATGCATGGCGGCGTCGTAGTAGGTGGCCGTGTACTTGAGGCCAGGGTTCAGCAGCGGCAGGGCGGCGAGTGCCTTGGTGCGGCCCGTGAATTCGTGGCGGGGTACCGTTCCACCGTCACGGGAGAAGGCGTCGTAGATCATCATGCCGATTTTGATAAGCATTGCGCCGCGCTCGACGTGCTTGGCGCCCTGCTTGTGGGTGAGAAAACGCAGCGGCGCGGCCATCGCGCCCGAGAAGGTCGAGAAGATGGGAATGGTCGTCTGCAACGGCTTGACGTAGTGCGGCGCGATCTTGAGCAGGCCGTTGCGTTCCTCGACCGACTCCTTGACCAGGCGGAACTCTCCATTTTCGAGGTAGCGCACGCCGCCGTGGATCATGTGCGAGCTGGCCGACGAGGCGCCGGAGACGTAATCGTTCTTGTCAACGATGACCACGTCGACGCCTTGCAGGGCCAGATCGCGAAAGGTGGCAATGCCGTTGATACCGGCGCCGATGATGAGCACCTGAGCGCTCGGGCGCTTGGAGATTGCAGTCGAAGTCTGTGAGTTCAAGAACGACATTGTTGTCACCTCTGTCTCGGGGATTGCCCGAAAATTTGCGTAGGGCAAGCCATATGAATAGATTCAGTCTGACAGTCCGACACAATTTCTCAATCGGATTGAACATACGTGCAAGGAGCCCCGTGACCTTCGATACCGATCCCGCACAGTCCGATCGCAGCCGTGACGCCCTGACCGCCGCGCACCTGTATTACATGCAGGACCTCACGATGGATGCCATCGCTCAGGAGCTGCACACCTCCCGTTCCTCGGTCTCCCGCCTGCTCAGCCACGCGCGCGAGACCGGCCTGGTGGATATTCAGATTAAGTCTCCACTGGATGCTCCGAGTCACCTCGAGCAGCAGATCGAGGCTCGATTTCAGATCACCGCTCACGTCGTTCCGGTGCCGGACAGCGCGAATGACGTCGATCGGCTCGAGCGTGTCGCCCTCTCGGTTGCACGGATTCTCGGCCAATACTTCGACTCAAACATGACTATGGGTATCGCCTGGGGTTCCACCATGAACGCGATCAGCCGGCACATCACTCCTAAACAGACCCACAACTCTCAAATCGTGCAGCTGAACGGTGCCGGAAACATGCGCACGACCGGCCTGGGCTATGCGAGCGAAATTCTCGGCCGTTTCGGCACGGCGTTCGGCGCGCACGTGCAGCAGTTTCCGGTGCCCGCCTTCTTCGACGACCCGGCTACCAAGCAGGCATTGTGGCGGGAGCGCAGCGTCAGCCGCCTGCTCGAGATGCAGGCCATCATGGACATCGCCTTATTCGGTCTCGGTTCCCCCTTCTCCGGCGTGGTCAGCCGCGTCTACGCGGGCGGCTATCTCGAACAGGCCGAATTCGATGCGCTCGGCGCAGCCGGCGTGGTCGGCGACGTGGCGACGGTCTTCTACCGCGCTGACGGCTCGGCCGACGGTATCGCCCTGAACGAACGGTCCACCGGCCCGGACTTCACCGTGCTGCGGCGCACGCCGCGCCGCATCTGCGTCGTGGCTGGCCGCTCCAAGCTCGCTAGCCTGCGCGGTGCCCTCGCCGCATCGCTCATCACCGACCTATTCGTCGATGAGAGCACTGCCCGCGCGCTGGTCGAGGCCCCCTGACATCGTTACCCCCACAGAGGATGTCCCCAGGAATACCACAACGTGCAGCCTGTTGCACTATAACTAGAAGTAGAACTTGCAGTACACGTGCTCCGGGGTCGGTGTAATTCCGAACCGGCGGTTAAAGTCCGCGACCCGTTAGTCCCTTGAGATTGTTCGAGGGACCAGCGGTTGAGCTGGTGAAACTCCAGCACCGACGGTCAAAGTCCGGACGGGAGGCGCACGAGTTGGTTGGCTCCTATGGTCGACCGACGGGTTTGTGCATGCTGCACACCCCATACCCCCGGAGCTCGTCCGACACGGATGAGGGCGGGATGACAAACAACGCGGCAGTCGGCCTGGACAGCCCGGTCCTGGCCAGCGCAATGCGCCGAGCCCTCGAACTTGCCGCCCGCGGTCCGGACACCGGCGTGAACCCACGGGTCGGCTGCGTCATTCTGAACGCCAACGGCGAGACCCTCGCCGAAGGCTGGCATCGCGGCGCCGGCAGCCGGCACGCCGAGGTCGACGCGCTATCCCAGCTCGCCCCCGGGCTGTCCCGAGGCAGCACCGTCGTCGTCACACTCGAACCGTGCAACCATGTCGGCCGCACCGGTCCGTGCGCGGTGGCCCTGATCGACGCCGGCGTCGCCCGCGTCATCTACTCCGTGACCGACCCCGGCGAGCACTCCTGCGGCGGTGCCAAGCGGCTGCACACGGCCGGCATCGCGGTGGAGGGTGGCCTGCTCGCCGACGACGGCGAGACCCTTCTCGGCGACTGGCTTGTCGCCGCCCGCCTCGGCCGCCCCTTCATCACGCTCAAGTGGGCATCCAGCCTCGACGGTCGCGCGGCCGCTTTCGATGGCTCCAGCCGCTGGATCACGGGCGCGACGGCCCGCCTCGACGTGCACCGGCGTCGCGCCGCCAGCGATTCAATCCTGGTCGGCACCGGCACCGTGCTCGCCGACGACCCGGCACTGACCGCCCGCGACTTCGCTGGCGATCTCCTCGCCGGGCAGCCCATTCCCGTGGTCGTCGGCCGACGAACGTTGCCGGCATCCGCTGCGGTATTCGCACACCCGCACCCGCCACTATTTTTCGACGGCCTCGACCTGCCTGGCCTGCTGGCCGACCTGCACAAGCGGGCCGTGCGCACCGTGTTCATCGAGGGCGGGCCCACCGTGGCAAGTGCCTTCGTCGCCGCTGGGCTGGTCGACGAGTACCTGATCTACCTGGCGCCGACGCTGATCGGTGGCCCCCGACTGGCCCTTGGCGATATCGGCGTAGAAACCATCGGCGAGCAGCGTCGCCTCTCCATCCACTCCCTCCACCGCCTCGGCGACGATATTCTCATCGTTGCGCGGCCGCAAACCACCTAAGGAACCCATGTTCACCGGAATCATTGAGGAGCTCGGCCAGATCGAGCGCATCGAGACCACAGCGGATGCTGCCCGCTTCACCATCCGCGGCCCGCTCGTGGTCGAGGGCGCCGGCCACGGCGACTCGATCGCCGTCTCGGGGGTCTGCCTCACCGTGGTGGAGCGCACCGCCGAAACTTTCACGGCCGACGTGATGGCGCAGACCCTGCACATGTCGACGCTGTCCGACGCCCGCGTCGGCTCCCCGGTCAACCTCGAACGCGCAGCGCTCGTCGGCGGGCGCCTCGGCGGTCACATCGTGCAGGGCCACATCGACGGCACAAGCACCGTGCTCGCCATCACACCGGGAGACGCCTGGCGGGTGCTGCGATTCAGCCTTTCCCCCCACCTTGCCCAGCTCGTGGTCGACAAGGGCTCGATCGCAATCGACGGCGTCTCGCTTACGGTGAGCAACATCAGCCCTGCCACCGAGGCGACTCAGTGGTTCGAGGTGTCACTCATACCAGAAACCCTCTCCGCCACAACCCTCGGCGAGCGCCGGGTCGGCGACCTCGTCAACATCGAGACCGACATTCTGGCCCGCCACGTTGAACGAATGCTGGCCCTCGGCGCCGCCGCAAAAACCCCAGAATCCCAGCACGCAACCGCACCAAGGAGCGCATCATGAGTCTCGCCGATATTCCCTCCGCACTGGACGCCCTGCGCCTCGGCCGACCGGTCATCGTCGCCGACGACGAGGGCCGCGAAAATGAGGGTGACGTCATCATCTCGGCCCAGCTCGCCACCCAGGAATGGATCGCCTGGACCGTGCGCTACTCGTCCGGGTTCATCTGCGCGCCGATGACCAACGAGCTCGCCGACCAGCTCGATTTGCCGGTGATGGTCGTGAACAACGAAGATCCGCTCGGCACCAACTACACGGTGAGCGTCGACGCCGCCGACCGGCTGTCGACCGGGATCAGCGCCGCCGACCGCGCCCACACCCTGCGGGTGCTCGCCGACCCCGCGTCGGCACCGGCGAGCCTGCACCGCCCCGGCCACATCCTGCCGCTGCGTGCCAGAGATGGCGGCGTGCGCGAACGGGGCGGCCATACCGAAGCCGGTGTCGACCTGATGAAACTGGCCGGTCTGGTTCCAGTCGCGGCGATTGCCGAGATCGTCGCCGAAGACGGTGAGATGATGCGCCTCCCCGGCTTGCTCGAACTCGGGGAGCGAGAGGGTCTGCTCGTCATCACGATCAAAGACCTGATCAGCTACCTCAATGAGTTTCATCCCGACGAGGCCCTGCCGACACTCGCCCCGCTCATCGAGGCACCGCGGGTCGACTTCGAAGTGGAGACGACGGTACCCACGCGGCACGGTGCTTTCCGGGTACGCGCATACCGGGACCGCTCGACCGGTGCCGACCACGTTGCTCTCGTTGCGGGCACCCCGGTCGACGGCGCCATCGTGCGCGTGCACTCCGAGTGTCTCACCGGCGAAGCGTTCGGCTCGCTCAAGTGTGAGTGCGGACCGCAGCTGAACGCTTCGCTCGACATCATCCAGGCGGAAGGCGGCGTGGTCGTCTACCTGCGCGGCCAGGAGGGGCGCGGCATCGGCCTCATCAACAAGCTGCGGGCCTATGCGCTGCAGGAAGACGGCCTCGACACCCTTGACGCCAACCTGGCGCTGGGTCTACCCGGTGACAGCCGCGACTATGGCGCGGCCACGAGCATCCTGCACGATCTGGGATTGCGCGAGGTACGACTGCTGACCAACAATCCCGAAAAAGTGCGCCAGCTCGAGCTACACGGCATCACCGTGACCGAGCGTGTACCGCTTGTCGTCGGCATCGGGGAGTTCAACGAGGAGTACGTTGCTACCAAACGGGACCGGATGGGGCACCATATCTCCAACATCGAAATCATGAATGGAATCGCCTAATGGCTGGAACCGGACCCACAATCACCGTTGACGGACGCGGCCTGCGCGTCGTCATCGTAGCCGGACAGTGGCACGACGTGATCACCGACGGCCTCATCGCCGGTGCCACCCGGGTACTCGAAGCGAGCAACGCCGAGTTCTCGCTCGTGCGGGTACCGGGCAGCTTCGAGCTGCCCGTCACCTGCAAGGTCGCTCTGGACAGCGGGGCCGATGCTGTCGTCGCCCTCGGTGTGATCATTCGCGGCGGCACCCCCCACTTCGACTTCGTGTCGAATGCGGCAACGGATGGCCTCACCCGCGTCGCGCTCGACACCGGCAAGCCGGTTGGCTTTGGCGTGCTGACGCTGGACGATGAGCAACAGGGTCTCGACCGGGCCGGACTACCCGGTTCGAAGGAAGACAAGGGCGCGGAGGCGGCATCCGCTGCTCTGGCCACCGCGCTGGTGCTTCGGGAGCTACGCGGGCACATCGGGTAATTAGAGGTGCGTTTGAGTGCCTAGGCTGAACGCATGGACCTTCTACGCAACATTCTGCTCATTCTGCACTTCGTCGGTTTGGCCTCGCTGCTTGGTGGCTTCCTCGTGCAGATCAAGCCGATCATTGCCGGCAAGGGCACGATTGTCGCCGCGATGTTCCACGGTGCGCTGACCCAGTTGGTCACCGGTGTGCTGCTCGTCGGCATCATCGAAATGGGCTCGCTCGGCCATATCGACAACATCAAGATCGGCCTCAAGCTGCTCGTGCTGATCGTGATCACCGTGCTCGTGATCGTGAACCGCAAGAAGCCGAGCGTGTCCTCGCTCGTGCTGTGGGCCATCGGCGCCCTGACCTTCGCCAACATCGTGATCGCGGTGCTCTGGAAGTAACGGGTCGCGAAGGCGATAGCCCCGGGGGTAAGCTGTTTTGTGACCTCTACACGCGGCCACACCACTATTCGTGCGTAAACGCTTCCGCGGGAAGTCAGATCGACTTGCGGGTTTCGTCGGCGCTCAGCCATCCCGACCGGAGCGTTTCACCTTCATGTCTACAAGCACAGCGTCAGTTTCGACGCCGACCACACCTTTGAATCCGAAGGGCCGCGTCATTATGGCGAGCCTCATCGGCACGACCATCGAGTTCTACGACTTTTACGTCTACGCGACGGCCGCCGTGCTGGTCTTTCCGCACCTGTTCTTTCCCACCGGTAACGAGACCACAGCACTCCTCGCTTCCTTCGCCGTCTTCGGCGCCGCCATGGTCGCCCGCCCGATCGGCGCACTGTTCTTCGGCCACTTCGGTGACCGCAAGGGACGCAAGGCCACCCTGGTGGGCGCGCTGCTCACGATGGGCATCGCGACGTTCCTGATCGGCCTGCTGCCGACCTACGACATGATCGGCTGGTGGGCACCGTTCATGCTCGTCATCCTGCGTCTCGCCCAGGGCTTCGCCCTCGGCGGCGAGTGGAGTGGCGCTGCCCTCGTCGCGACCGAGAACGCACCCGTAGGCAAGCGCGCCTGGTACGGAACCTTCCCGCAGGTCGGCGCCCCGCTCGGCTTCATCATCGCCAACGGCTTGTTCCTCGGCCTGGCGCTCGCCCTGCCGTCGACCGACCCGACCCGTCCGTCAGAGGCGTTCCTCGAGTGGGCGTGGCGCATTCCGTTCCTGTTCTCGGCTGTGATGGTCATCGTCGGTCTTTGGGTGCGTTTGCGCCTGGTCGAAAGCGAGGTCTTCACCAAGGTCGTCAAGGCCGACCGGGTCGAGAAGCTGCCGCTCGCGGCGGTGTTCAAATCCAACTGGCGTGAACTCATCCTCGGTACGTTCATCATGCTCGCGACCTACGTATTGTTCTACCTGATGACCACGTTCACGCTCGGCTACGGCCGGGCCGCGACGGATGCCCCGGTTCCGGGACTCGGCTTCAGCTACAACAACTTCATCCTCATGATGATTCTCGGCGTCGTGTTCTTCGGAATTTTTACCCTCGCCTCCGGCCCCTGGGCGGACAGGCATGGCCGCCGCAAGACACTCATCATCGTGACCATCGCCATCATCGTGTTCGGTTTGCTGTTCGTGCCGTTGCTCGGCGCCGGCTTCCCCGGCGTGATGCTGTTTCTCATCGTCGGTTTCTCGCTGATGGGGATGACCTTCGGTCCGATGGGCGCGCTGCTGCCCGAGTTGTTCCCGACGAGCGTGCGCTACACCGGCTCAGCCTTCGCCTACAACATGAGTTCGATTCTCGGCGCGGCCGTCGCCCCGTTCATCGCCATCTGGCTATGGACGCTTGGCGAAGGCAGCCCGTTCTGGGTCGGTATCTACCTTTCGATCATGGCCGTCATTACCCTGATCGCGCTGGTCCTCAGCCGCGAAACGAAGGACCTCGACCTGCACCGGTAGGTTGTCGCCGCACAGCAAACGCACCCCTCTCGCGATCGCGAGGGGGGTGCGTTTCTTTTCAGTTCAAGAACAGGGCCTTGAGGCGGCGAGTGGTGAAGACCAGGCCGATCACGATCATCACGACGTAGTAGAGCACGTGCCAGAGCAGGCCCGGGTCTATCTGCCCGGTGGTCAAGGCACGAACCAGCTCGACGCCATGCCAGAGCGGAAGTGCCTGAATCACGTACTGGATGCCCTGCGGATAGACGCTGAGCGGATAGAACGTGGCCGAGAACAGAAACATCGGCAGCATTACAAAGTTGATCCAGTCCATCTGCTGGAAGGTCTTCATGTAGCTCGTGACCGCCATGCCCACGCTCGCGAAACCAAACGCGATGAGGAGCACCGCCGGCAACGCGACCAGCGCCCACCAGGACAGATTGAGCCCAAGCGCCTGCATGACGAGCAGGAATCCGGTCGCGTAGAGCAGCCCGCGCAGCAGGGCGAGCGAGATCTCGCCCAGCGCCACGTCGAGCGGGCCGAGCGACGTGGACAGCATGCCCTCGTAGAGCTTGGCGAACTGCATCTTGAAGAACACGTTCCAGGTCGAGTCGTAGATGGCACCGTTCATCGCGGCGACGGCGAGCAGGGCCGGAGCAATGAACGCCGCGTAGGAGACCTGAGCGCCGTCAGCGGTCTGCACCTGGCCGATCAGGGCTCCGAGACCGAGGCCCATCGACAAAAGGTAGAAGATGGGCTCGACGAATCCGCTAAGCACCACGAGCGAGTTGGTGCTGCGCGTGGCCCGCCAGCCGCGCGCCATCACACTGCGCGCGTTGCCGGCATACAGACTGCCAAATGGTCGGGTCGAGCCAGCGGATGCCGCGATCGTCGACGGGGAGAGCTGCGGCCCGGTCATTTGTTCAACCGGCGCACGGTGAGACGGCGCGCCCAGATCCAGCCGATAGCCAGCAGGGCGGCGAGGTAAAGCACGTGCACGACGCTCAGCCAGATCGGCTCCGGCAGGCCATAGGCAAAGACGCGCGAGAGCTCCGTGCCGTGCCAGAGCGGCGAGATCCAGCCGATCCATTGCAGGTACGGTGGCAGCACGTCGAGCGGGAAGAACGTGCCAGAGAACAGGGTCATCGGTAAAATCACGAAGCGTTGCACCATGGCGAGCTGCCCGGTGTCGTCCTTGAGGGTGGCCGTGTAGCCCATGACGAGCGCGCCGAACGCGAGTCCGGTGAGCAGCGCCACCAGCACGGCCACGAACCCGAGCGCACCGGGCACTGCCCCGAAGACCAGCATGAAGACGTAGAAAATCGCGCAGGTGAGCAGCATGCGCGCGGCGACCGAGATGACGATGCCGTTGATGATCTGGCCGGGTTGGATGGAGCTCGCGTTCATACCGAAAAAGGTCGGGTTCCACTTGAAACCGAGCATGATCGGGTAGGTGAACTCCTCAGCGGCGACCGCGATCGCGCTACTCGCGAGCAGCGCTGGGGCCAGAAAAGCGAGGTAGCTCACGCCGGTGACCGCGTTGTCGCCGAGATTGCCGTTCACGAGGCTGGCCAAGCCGACGCCCATCGCGTAGAGGTAGACGAGCGGGCTGCCGACCGCGGTGAAGAGCACGGTCTGGGCATACGACCGCATCACCCGGAACCGGTGCTCGGCCACATACCAGGAGCCGTAGCGGCGGGTGCGCGCCGCGGCCGCAACGGCCGCCGCGAGCGTCTGTGAGCGGATGCTGTCGCTCACGCCGTGCTGAAAGTCGCTCATTCGATCAGGTTTCGGCCGGTGAGACGCAGGAACACGTCTTCGAGGCTGGAGCGGCGCACGAGGCTGGTGATGGGGTGAAGGCCGGCCGCGGTCATCCGCTCTAATTCGTGCTCGCCGCTGTCGCTGTAGACCAGGATGCGGTCGGGCAGCACGTCGACCCGCTCACCATAGCCCTGGATGCGACCGGCGACCTCGGCATTCTGGGTAGAACCGAAGCGCACTTCGAGTACTTCGCGGGAGGAATACCGGCGAATGAGGTCGGCTGGCGAGCCCTCCGCCATGATGCGACCCTTGTCGACGACGACGAGGCGGTCGCAGAGCTGTTCGGCTTCATCCATATAGTGCGTGGTCAAAAGCAGGGTCGTGCCCTGCTCTTTGAGGCGGAACAGACGGTCCCACAGAATGTGTCGCGCCTGTGGGTCGAGGCCGGTCGTCGGTTCGTCGAGCAGCAGGATGCGCGGGTCGTTGATCAGGGCCCTGGCGATGGTGAGGCGGCGTTTCATGCCGCCAGAAAGGTCATCGACCTTGGCGCCGGCCTTGTCGGCGAGCTGGGCGAACTCGAGCAGTTCATCGGCGCGGCGGGCCACCCGGGCGCGGGGCAGCCCGAAGTAACGGCCGTAGACCAGCAGGTTCTCGCGCACCTTCAGTTCCATGTCGAGGTTGTTCTCCTGCGGCACCACGCCGAGCTGCCCGCGAATCTCGGGACCGTAGCGATTGGGGTCGAGACCGAGCACGTCGAGGTCACCGCTGGTGCGGGTGGAGACCGCGCCGATCATGCGCATCGTCGTGGACTTGCCTGCGCCATTGGGGCCGAGCAGCCCGAAGGACTCCCCCGGCGCGACCTCAAAACTGATGCCGTCGACAGCGACAAAGTCCTTCGAGTTTTTTACGGGATAACTCTTGACGAGATTCTGGGTGGCGATGACAGGCGCTGGCACAGTTCTAACCTAGACCGCCACCGCTCCAGTGGGGATGGTTCGCATCTGCGGCGGTTAAGATTTATGAGTGACTACCGCTACCCGTGCGCCCGAAACCTCCGCTGCCCCCGCCTCCCCCACCGCAGTCAAGCCGCCCCGCGGCCGACGCGGCCGCCCCGCTCCCACCGGGCCGAGGGCGACGTTCAGCCAGTTGCTGCCCTACCTGTTCGAGCACAAAAAGGTCCTCAGCGTCGTCATCGTGCTGAGCGTGCTCGGGGCTGCCGCGAGCCTGGCCCAGCCTCTGCTGGTGAGCCGAGTCATCACGATTGTGCAGGCTGGAGATCCGCTCGGATCCCTCGTCGGACTGCTGATCGCCCTCGTGGTACTTTCGGGCCTGATCAGCGGCTACCAGCACTACCTGTTGCAGCGCACCGGCGAGGGGGTCGTCCTCTCGAGCCGCCGCAAACTGGTCGGGCGCCTGCTGCGCCTGCCGATCAGCGAGTTCGACGCCCGTCGCACCGGAGACCTCGTCTCTCGCGTCGGCAGCGACACCACCCTGCTGCGCGCGGTGCTCACCCAGGGCCTGGTCGAAGCCATCGGCGGATCGCTCACCTTCATCGGTGCGCTCGTGGCAATGCTCATCATCGACCCGGTGTTGCTGGGACTGACCGTGCTCGTCATCGCGGTATCGGTGGTCACCGTCACCCTGCTGTCGCGTCGCATCCGCACCGCGAGCACGGCCGCCCAGGTCAAGGTCGGCGACCTCGCCGCCAGCGTCGAACGAGCGATCAGCGCCATCCGCACCGTACGTGCCGCCAATGCAACCGAACGTGAAGTCGCTGTGATCGACGAGGACGCCCGCGGTGCCTGGCGCATGGGGATCAAGGTCGCCAAGATCAGCGCCCTCGTCGTGCCGATCGCCGGCATCGCCATGCAGGTGTCGTTCCTCGTCGTACTCGGCGTCGGCGGTTTTCGCGTCGCGAGCGACGCCATCACCATTGCCGATCTGGTCGCGTTCATTCTCTTTCTCTTCATGATGATCATGCCGCTCGGCCAGTTCTTCGGCGCGATCACCTCGGTCAACTCCGCGCTCGGCGCGCTCGGCCGCATCCAGGAAATCATCGATCTGCCCGCGGAAGACCAGTTCGACCGAGACATCGCGCCGCTCGCCATGACCGTTGGTGCCGCGAACGAAAAGGTTCGACCAGAGGCCGCCGCTATCAGCTTCGAGAATGTGCACTTCGGCTATGCTGCGGCGCCGGTCGAGGTTGACGCCGAAGCAGATCCTGACAGCCCTTCGACAACGGATGCTGCCGGCTCGGTCGCTTCCGCTTCCGCCGCCGCAGGTGCCGCGGAAGCCCGTCCGGTGCTTCAGGGAGTCTCCTTCAGCGCCCCGCGCGGGCTGCGCACGGCACTCGTCGGACCCAGCGGTGCCGGTAAAAGCACGATCCTCGCTTTGATCGAGCGGTTCTACGACGTCTCCGATGGCACGGTGCGGCTCGGCGGGCTGGACATCCGTTCGCTGGATCGCACCGCGCTCCGCTCCCAGATCGGTTACGTCGAACAGGATGCCCCCGTGCTCGCCGGATCGCTGCGCGATAACCTGACACTGGCCACCCCCGATGCCACCGACGAGGACTGCATTAAGGTGCTCCACGCGGTCAACCTGGGCGAGGTACTCGAACGCGACCCGGCCGGACTGGGAGCCGCCGTTGGTGAATCGGGCGTGAAACTCTCCGGTGGCGAACGCCAGCGGCTTGCGATCGCCCGGGCGCTGCTCGCGGCTCCGCCGATTCTGCTACTCGACGAATCCACGTCGAGCCTCGACGGCAAGAACGAGCAGATGATGCGGGAGGCCATTGACGCCGTCGCGGCCGATCGCACGCTCATCGTGATCGCGCACCGCCTGTCGACCGTGGTCGACAGCGACCAGATCGTGGTGCTCGACCACGGCGAGGTGGTCGGCGTCGGCACCCACTCCGAACTCGTCGTCTCGACCCCCCTCTATCGGGATCTCGCCAAGCACCAGCTGCTCGTCTAGCCCGCCATGCCGGTACGTATTGCCGGTAGAAATGCAACACGCCGGGCAAACTCTGTTGAGGTGACGGCGTGTCACGAAATCTACCGGCGTTACGTTCACCGATAGCGCAGAGTCAGCAGCTGAAACGGGACGCAAATGGCCCCGTCACGGGACGTGACGGGGCCATTTGCGCTGTACGAAACTAGTCTTTCAGATGGTAGCGCACGCTCGCGAGCTCGGCACGCAGCGCCGGCGGCACCCTGTCGCCGAACTTGTCGAAGTATTCCTCGGTGAGGTCGCACTCGGCCAGCCAGCTGGTCTGGTCGATCGCGAACAACTGGTCAACGGCTTCCTTTGACAGGTCAAGACCGTCCAGGTTCAGGCCGTCCTCGGCCGGGAGAAGCCCGATCGGGGTGTCGATGGCGTCGGCCGTGCCCTGAATGCGGCGAATCATCCATTCGAGAACCCGCGAGTTCTCGCCGAATCCGGGCCAGATGAATCCGCCGTCCGGGCCCTTACGGAACCAGTTGACCTGGAAGATCGCCGGGGCGTTGGTGCCGAGTTCCTTGCCGACCTTGAGCCAGTGACCCCAGTAGTCAGCCATGTTGTAGCCACAGAACGGGAGCATCGCAAACGGGTCGCGACGCAGCTCGCCGACGATGCCGTCAGCGGCCGCGGTCTTCTCCGAAGAGATCGTGGCGCCCATGAACACGCCGTGCTTCCAGCTGCGAGCCTGCGCCACCAGCGGAACGTTGGTCGCCCGACGGCCGCCGAAGACGATGGCATCGATCGGCACGCCGCCGGCAGCTTCCCAGTCGTCGGCGATCGACGGGCACTGAGCGGCCGCAACGGTGAAGCGCGAGTTCGGGTGCGCGGCGGTACGACCGGAGTCGGGCGTCCAGTCCTTGCCCTGCCAGTCGATCAGGTGGTCTGGAGCTTTTTCGGTAAGACCTTCCCACCAAACGTCTCCGTCATCGCGCAGGGCAACGTTAGTGAAGATGGTGTTGCCCCACATGGTGGAGACGGCGGTCGGGTTGGTGGTTTCACCGGTTCCGGGGGCGACTCCGAAGAAGCCGGCTTCCGGGTTGATCGCCCAGAGACGACCGTCTTCGCCCTGACGCAGCCAGGCGATGTCGTCGCCGATGGTCTCGACCCTCCATCCGGGGATGGTCGGGCGCAGCATCGACAGGTTCGTCTTGCCGCAGGCCGACGGGAAGGCTGCGGCGACGTGGAACACACCGCCGTCGGGCGAGATGAGCTTGATCAGCAGCATGTGCTCGGCCAGCCAGCCCTCGTCCCGGCCCATCACCGACGCGATGCGCAGGGCGAAGGACTTCTTGGAGAGCAGTGCGTTTCCACCGTAGCCGGACCCGTAAGACCAGACCTCGCGGGTGTCGGGGAACTGCACGATGTACTTGTCGTCATTGCAGGGCCACTCCACCTCGGGGCGAGTGATGCCCGACTGGTCGACGAGCGGGTAGCCGACGCTGTGCACGGTGTGCACCCACGGTTCGCCGGCTTCGATCATGGTCAGCACGGTCTCGCCCATGCGGGTCATGATGCCCATGTTGAGCACGACGTAGGGAGAGTCCGTGATCTCGACGCCGAGCTGCGAGATCGGGCCGCCGAGCGGACCCATCGAGAACGGCACGATGTACATGGTGCGACCGCGCATGGAGCCGGCGAAGACACCGCGCAATTCGGCGCGCATGGCCGACGGTTCGGCCCAGTTGTTGGTGGGGCCGGCATCCGCTTCGTCGTTGGAGCAGATGAAGGTGCGATTCTCGACGCGGGCGACGTCCTTCGGATTGGTGCGAGCAAGAAAGCTGTTGGGGCGCCATTCCGGGTTCAGCCGGATGAGCTGACCGGAGGCGACGAGAAGTTTGGAAAGCTCGTTGGCCTCACGCTTGGAGCCGTCGCACCAGACGATCGCGTCGGGTTCGGTCAGGCGCGCGATCTCATCGACCCAGGCCTGCAGGTTGGGGTCGGTGCTACCCGTGCGGGTCGGGTAGGCGTCCCCGGTGTTCTGGCGGGAAGAGTTGGTGAGAGTCATCGTCTGGCCTTTCTGTTCTGCTCGGGTAGGTGCAAAGTTGTGGAACGCCGGGCTGCGTTGCTTACGTGGCGTTGCGTACGGCCATAATTTCGGCTACAAACCAAGGATGGCCCCCTTTCCAGAAGAGAAACCGCGATATTGCTAGTTAAGAATCACTGTTCTTTAGATATCGTTAAGGAATGTCGCCTCAAGCTTCCGATCTGATCACCCTCGGCCATCGCATCCGCCATTTTCGTGGCGAACGCGGACTGACGCTCGACCAACTCGGTGAGCGCGTCAGCCTCGCTGGAAGCCAGCTGTCGTTGATCGAGAACGGCCGCCGCGAACCGAAACTCTCCACCCTGCAGGACCTCGCGACGGCCCTTTCGGTCAACCTGGCCGAGCTGCTCCGCCAGGAAGCGCCGAATAACCGGGCGGCGCTTGAGATCGAACTGGATCGGGCGCAGAAGAATCCGCTCTACGGCGCGCTCGGACTGCCGGTCGTAAAGGTGACCAAGGGGATGCCGCTGCCGGCCATTGAGTCGCTCCTCGGCTTGCACCGCGAGCTGTCCCGCCGGGCCAGTGAAGCCATCGCGACCCCGGAGGAGGCGCGCCGCGCCAATACCGAATTGCGCGAACGGATGCGTGAACAGGGCAACTACATGCCCGAGATCGAGGAGCTCGTGGAAGAGCGGGTGCGCGCCAGTGGGCATATCTCGGGCGCCCTCACCCACCGCGAGGTCAGCGTTATGGCCGATCAGCTCGGCTTCAGCCTGATCTATGTGAATGATCTGCCGGCCTCCACCCGGTCGGTCACCGACCTGGCCAACGGGCGCATCTACCTGCCGCCGGCCTCGATTCCCGGCGGCCACGGCCTGCGTTCGATGGCGTTGCAGGCGATGGGCCACCGGCTGCTCGGGCACGAGCGACCTGGCAGCTACGCCGAATTCCTCTGGCAGCGACTCGAGATCAACTACTTCGCAGCGGCCTGTTTGATGCCGCGCGAGGCATCCGTTGCCTTTCTTTCACATGCCAAGCAGGAGCGGGAGTTGGCCGTGGAAGACTTTCGTGATGCCTTCGGCGTTACCCACGAGGCGGCGGCATTGCGGTTGACCAACCTCGCCACCTCACACCTCGACATGACCCTGCACTTTCTGCGGGTCAACGGCGACGGCGCCCTGCAGAAGGGGTACGAAAACGACGATCTGCCGTTTCCGGTGGACGTCACCGGGTCGATCGAGGGACAGTACGTCTGCAAGCAGTGGAGCGCCCGCAGCGCCTTCACCCACACCAACCGCACCACGGAGTACTACCAGTACACCGACACCCCGGCCGGCACCTACTGGTCGGCGACCCAGACCGGATCAACGGATGCCGGTGAGTTCTCGATCAGCGTCGGCGTTCCGTTTGCGCAGGCGAAGTGGTTTCGCGGGCGGGAAACCACCCAGCGCACGGTGTCGCGCTGCCCGGACGAGTCGTGCTGTCGGCGACCCAACTCGGATGCTGCCGCCCGCTGGGCGGGCCGGGCCTGGCCGAGCGCACGGCTGCACGCGCACGTACTGTCGCCGCTGCCGTCCGGAACCTTTCCGGGCGTTGACGACTCCGAGGTGTACGCGTTCCTGGAGGCGCACGCGGCGGAGTAGCAGCAGCCCTCTGCGCCGCTGCCGGGCTGAACAGGCGGCAGCCGACCGACGCCCATTGCGCCACAGGGCGAAGATGAACGGCGGAACAACGACGATCCCGCTAGTACGAGAGATGTGACTACTTCGGCTGCATTCGAATGGCCCCGTCAAGACGGATAGTTTCTCCGTTGAGCATAGGATTTTCGATGACATGCCGCACCAGGAATGCAAATTCGTCGGGGTCTCCAAGCCGGGACGGATGCGGCACCTGAGCGCCCAATGAATCTCGCACCGACTGCGGCAGCCCCTTCAGCATGGGAGTGTCGAAAATGCCGGGCGCGATCGCGACGACGCGAATCAGGCTCTGCGCGAATTCGCGGGCGAGCGGAAGGGTCATCGCGGCAACGCCACCCTTGGAGGCGGCGTAGGCCGCCTGACCGATCTGTCCGTCGAACGCGGCGACCGAGGCGGTGTTCACGATGACACCACGTTCGGCGCCGCCTTGGCGGTCCGGGTCGCCCACGGGCTCGGTGCGCTGCATCGCCGCAGCGGCCAGCCGCACTACGTTGAACGTGCCCACCAGGTTGATGCGAATAGCACGCTCAAAATCTTCGAGCGGCAGCGGCCCGTCGCGGCCGACCGTGCGAGCGCCGGGCGCGATGCCGGCGCAGTTAACCACGATGCGCAGCGGCCCCTGTGCCACCGCGGCGTCGACGGCGGTCTGCACATCGCCGGCGCTCGTGACGTCACCGGCCACGAACCGGGCCCGGTCGCCAAGCGACGCAGCGATCTCCTCGCCGGGAGCGCCGGGCAGATCCAGCAAGACCACGGATACCCCGGCTTCGTGCAGGGTGCGAACGCAGGCCAGACCGAGGCCGGAGGCGCCTCCGGTGATGAGGGCAGAGCATCCGGCACTGAGCAAATTGACGGCGTGCATCAGAGCCTCTCGATCAGGGTGGCATTGGCCATGCCGCCGCCCTCGCACATGGCCTGCAGGCCCCACCGGCCACCGGTCATTTCCAGGTGGTTGAGCAGGGTACCGAGCAGGCGCGTGCCAGAGGAACCGAGGGCGTGGCCGAGGGCGATAGCGCCACCACGCGGGTTGAGGCAGTCGGGGTCTGCGCCCGTCTCGCGTAGCCACGCCAGCGGCACGCTCGCGAAGGCCTCGTTGATCTCGTAGGCGTCGATGTCGTCGATACTCAGGCCAGCCCGCGAGAGGATGCGCTGGGTCGCCGGAATCACGCCGGTCAGCATGAGCAGTGGGTCGCTGCCCACCACGGTGAAACTGTGAAATCGGGCGCGCGGGTTCAATCCGAGCTGCGCGGCCCGTTTAGCGCTCATGATCAGGGTCGCCGAGGCGCCGTCGGTCAGCGGCGAGGAGTTGCCGGCCGTGACATGCCAGCCGAGCTTGGGAAATCGGGCGGCGAGAGCGTCGGTGCGAAAGGCGGGGCGCAGACCCGCCAGCGAGGCGTGCGACGTGCCCGCGCGGATGGTCTCGTCCTCGCTGACCACGCTGCCGTCCGGCCGGGTGACGGTCACGATTTCGCCAGCGAAATCTCCCCGCTCGGCCGCCGCAGCTGCGAGCCGGTGGGAGCGGGCCGCGTAGCTGTCGAGGGCGTCGCGGCCAAGGTTCCATTTCTGGTTGATGAGCTCGGCGGAGACGCCCTGATTGACGAGGCCATCGGGGTAGCGCTCGTGCATAAGCGTGCCGTATGGGTCTTGGGAGCCGACCGATGACCCGAGGGGAACGCGGCTCATCGACTCGACGCCGCACGCGATGACGATGTCAGCGCTGCCGCTCATGACGGCCTGGGCGGCGAAGGCGGTAGCTTGCTGGCTGGATCCGCACTGCCGGTCGATCGTGGTGCCGGGAACGGTGTCGGGGAACCCGGCGCTCAGCAGAGCAGTGCGGGTGACGTTGTTGCTCTGCTCGCCGACCTGGCTGACGCAGCCGCCGATCACGTCGTCAACGAGCGCCGGGTCGAGGTTGTTTCGGCCGACCAGTTCGCGCAGCACAGTGGCCAGGAGGTCGGCCGGATGAATGCCATCGAGAGCTCCCCCGGGTTTGCCCCGGCCCGACGGAGTACGCAAAACATCTACGATGACAGCTTCATTGCTCATGACCACAGCCTAGGCCCGCCGGAGCGACCGCAGCGGGCAAGCTGTGTTCGGTTACCCGGAGAGCGCCCACATGGCGACTGCACTCGCCGCGGCGACGTTGAGCGAGTCGATGCCGTGCTTCATTGGAATCTGCACGACGCTGTCCGACGATGAAAGCGCCTCGGGCGTGAGCCCCTCGCCTTCGGCGCCGAGCAGCAGCGCCAGGCGCTCGTGCCCGGTGCCGTCGAAGTCGCGCAAGCTGACGGCGTCCTGGGTCAGCGCGAGAGCGGCGACGTGAAAACCGTGCCGCGTGAGCAGGGCACGAGTCTCCGCCCACTCACCGACGCGGGTCCACGGTACCTGCAGCACTGTGCCCATAGACACGCGGATGGCCCGGCGGTAGAACGGGTCTGAGCAACGGGGCGTGACCAGAATGGCATCCGCTCCGATGGCGCCGGCCGAGCGAAAGATAGCGCCGACGTTGGTGGGGTCGGACACGTTTTCGAGAATGACGATGCGGCGCGCACCAGCCAGCAATGTGTCGGCAGAGGGCAGTTCGGGCCGGTGCATCGAGGCGATCAGCCCGCGGTGCAAGATATACCCGGTGAGTTCGGCGAGCATTTCCCCGGGGCCCACGAACACAGGAACCTCGGCCGCGAAGTCGCCGAGCACCGCGAGAGCCTCGTCGGCCGTGTTGCCGAGCGCGAGCACCGACCGCGGAACATGTCCCGCGCGCAGTGCCCGTTCGAGCACGAGCGCCGATTCGGCGATGTAGAGTCCGTGCTCGGTGCCGCGGGCCTTCTTGAGGGCCACGTCGGTGAGGTGGGCGTAGTCGACCAGTCGCGGGTCGCTCAGGTCGTCGATCGCGATCAAGGGCATCCGCAAAGTCTAACCAGCGGCCCGGCCGGGCACCGTGCGCCCGGCCGGAATACGGCTTCTGTCCGTTACGGGGTCGGCGTGAGCGTGTATTTCGTCGACAGGTACTCCTGGATACCCTCGAGTCCGCCCTCGCGGCCGAGTCCGGACTGCTTGACACCGCCGAACGGTGCGGCGGCGTTGGAGACGACGCCGGTGTTCAGGCCCATCATGCCGGTCTGCAGCTTGTCGATCATGCGCTGTCCCCGGGCCAGGTCGGTCGTGAACACGTAGCTGATCAGGCCGAACTCTGTGTCGTTGGCGAGGCGCACGGCATCCGCTTCGTCGGTGAACGTGCTGATCGCGAGCACCGGGCCGAAGATTTCGTCGCGCAGAATATCGCTGCCCGGCTTGACATCGGTGAGCACGGTGGGCGCGTAGAAGGTGCCCTCACGCTCGATCGCCGCGCCGCCGGTGAGCAGGGTCGCGCCGCGGGTGAGGGCGTCCTGCACGAGGGAATCGGCCTTGGCGACGGCTTTGCCATCGATCAGCGGGCCGATGGTAATGCCGGTTTCTGTACCACGCCCGATCTGGAACGCCTCGACCTTGTCGGTGATACGCCGGGCGAATTCGACGGCGACGGACTCGTGCACGATGAAGCGGTTGGCCGCGGTGCAGGCCTGGCCAATGTTACGGAACTTGGCGATGAGGGCGCCGTCGACGGCTTTGTCGAGGTCGGCGTCAGCGAAGACGACGAACGGGGCGTTGCCGCCGAGTTCCATCGAGGTGCGCAGCACGTTCTCGGCGGAAAGCTTGATGAGCGACTTACCGACCGCGGTCGACCCGGTAAAGCTGAGCTTGCGGAGGCGTGGGTCGGCGATGATCGGCTCAGTGACCGCGCCCGACTGCGACGTCGTGATGACGTTGACAACGCCGGCGGGCAGGCCGGCCTCCTCGAGCAGGGCCACGAAGTGCAGGGTCGTCAGCGGTGTGAGTGCGGCGGGCTTGACGACGACGGTGCAGCCGGCGGCGAGTGCCGGGGCGATCTTGCGGGTCGCCATGGCCAGCGGAAAGTTCCACGGGGTGATTAAGAGGCAGGGGCCGACCGGGTGCTGGGTGACGATCATGCGACCGGTTCCCTCTGGATTGGCGCCATAGCGGCCGCTGATGCGCACGGCTTCCTCGCTGAACCAGCGCAAAAACTCGCCGCCGTAGGCAACCTCGCCGAGTGCCTCTGGCAGGGGCTTGCCCATTTCGATGGTCATGAGCAGCGCGAACTCCTGCTTGCGTTCCTGCAGCAGGTCAAAGGCTCGGCGCAGGATTTCGCCGCGCGCGCGGGCCGGAGTCGCTGCCCAATCGGCCTGCGCGGCGTCGGCGGCGTCGAGGGCTGCGGCGCCGTCGGCTACGCTCGCGTCGGCGATGGTCTTGATGACTCGGCCGGTAGCCGGGTCGGTGACATCAAGGGTGCGCCCGCCTGTGGCGGCGACCCACTTGCCGTTGATATAGAGCTGGCTGGGCACGCGCGCGAGCAGCTCGGATTCGTTCGTTGGCGCTTCGGTAACAACCGTCATTGCATCTCCCATGCTCGTATCTGCCCGTCGATCTGACGGTATTAGCCTAGCTGCGCCCACCGACGGGGTCGCGGGCCGCTCGGTTTCATGATCGAGCCGCTGATCAACGGGGTTGCGTCTTTGGCATGATCGTATATCATTTCAAATACACACGCAGCGCTGCGAGAGGACATCACATGCAGAACCCCGCACCATTCACCGGTACCCCCGGAAAGGTGATCGCCCTGCACCTCAACTACCCCTCCCGCATTGCTCAGCGCGGCCGCGTGCCGGAACAGCCCTCCTACTTTCTGAAGCCCGGCACCTCGGTGAGCGCGTCGGGCACCCCCATCGAACGCCCGGCCGGCACCGAACTGCTCGCCTTCGAAGGTGAGATCGCCCTGATCATCGGCCACAGCATCCGTCGAGTGAACCCGGAACAGGGCTGGGCGGCCGTCTCTGGCGTCACCGCCGCCAACGACTTCGGCGTCTACGATCTGCGCTACGCCGACAAGGGGTCGAATCTGAAGTCCAAGGGCGGCGACGGCTTCACCCCGCTCGGCCCGAACGTGCTCAACGCCAGAGGCGTTGAACCCGATGCCCTGCGGGTGCGCACCTGGGTCAATGGCAAGTTGGTGCAGGAAGACACCACCGCGCAGCTGGTCTTCCCGTTCGGCCGTCTGGTTGCCGATCTCTCCCAGTTGATGACGCTCGAACCGGGCGACGTGATTCTCACCGGAACCCCGGCCGGCTCCTCCGTGGTGCAGCCCGGTGATGTGGTCGAGGTCGAAGTCGATGCCCCGACCGCGCCGGGCGCGCCGAGCAGCGGGCGGCTGGTCACACCGGTCGTCGCTGGCGCGGTCGCGATGGCCGAATACGGCGCCGGCCCGAAGATCGACGATCTGCAGCGGGCTGAGGCGTGGGGGTCAGCCGAAGCGGCCGGATTACCGGCATCGACCGGCCCCGCCACCATTTTGACCGACGAGCTCAAAGCGAAGATTAACTCGGTTGGCACCGCCACGCTCAGTTCCCAACTGCGCAAACGCGGCCTGAACAACGTCTCGATCGACGGGCTTCAGTCCACTCGTCCCACCAAACGTCTGGTGGGGCTCGCCCGAACCCTGCGATTCATTCCCAACCGGGAAGACCTCTTCATCTCCCACGGCGGCGGCTACAACGCGCAGAAGCGCGCCTTTGACTCGCTGCGCCCCGATGATGTACTCGTGATCGAGGCCCGCGGCGAGACCGGTACCGGCACGGTCGGGGACATCCTCGCCCTCCGCGCCCAGGTGAACGGCGCGGCCGGTCTGGTGACGGATGGTGGGGTGCGCGACGTGACCGCCGTGGCCGCCCTCGAGATCCCCACCTACTTCGCCAACGCACATCCGGCCGTTCTCGGCCGCAGGCACGTGCCGTGGGACACGGACCTCACCATTTCCTGCGGCGGTGCGGCCGTGCAGCCCGGCGATGTGATCGTGGGAGACGCCGACGGCGTGCTTGTGATTCCGCCGCGCTTAATCGAGGAGGTCGTGACCGACGCGATCGAGCAGGAGCGTGAGGAGACCTTTATCGCCGAGATGGTTGCCGCGGGCGAGGGCGTCGACGGGCTGTACCCGCTGAACGCCACGTGGAAAGGACGGTACCAGGAATGGCTATCCCAGTGACGGTCCCGCCCATCGGCCTGAGCAAGTCCCAACTCGCCTATCAATGGATCAAGGCGCGCATCTCAGACGGAACGTTCACGCCGGGCTACCGTTTAGTCCTGGGCGCGATCGGTAAGGACCTGGGCGTGAGCGTCGTACCGGTGCGCGAGGCGATCCGCCGCCTCGAAGCGGAGGGGCTGGTCACCTTCGAGCGCAACGTCGGAGCGCAGGTCGCCATGCTCGAAGAGACCGAATATCTCTATACGATGCAAACGCTGAGTGTCGTGGAGGGCGTCGCGACCGCACTGTCGGCGCCGTTCATCACCACCGCCGACATTGAACGCGCCCGCACGGTCAACCAGGCCATGGTCGCCTCCCTCGAAGACCTCAACCCGCACCGGTTCACCGAACTCAACCTCGAATTTCACTCGATCCTGTTCGAGAACTGCCCAAACCCGCACATCCTCGACCTGGTGCACCGCGGCTGGAACCGCATGAAGGTGCTGCGCGACTCGACCTTCAGTTTCGTGCCCGGCCGCGCCCGCGACTCAGTAGCCGAGCACGACAACCTGCTGCAGCTGATCGAGTCGGGCGCCGACGCGCTCACGCTCGAGCTGGCGGCGCGCGCCCACCGCACCGGCACACTGGATGCCTTCCTCGCTTACCAGAAATCGCATCACCCCCACCCAGCATCCGACCCGTCCCCGAGAAAGAGAGCCTGACCGATGACACAGACGTCTGTCCAGACCACACACTACGTACCGGCCGACCTGCCCACCAGCATCCGTCATTTCATCGGTGGAGAATTCGTCGACAGCGTCGGCGGCGAGACGTTCGACGTGCTCGACCCGGTCTCGAACCAGACCTACGCCACCGCGGCCGCCGGCCAGCAGGCCGACATTGATCTGGCCGTGGCTGCCGCGAAGGAAGCCTTCTCCAGTGGACCGTGGCCGCGCCTGCTGCCCCGCGCCCGGGCCAGGGTGCTGCACCGCATCGCCGACGCCGTCGAGGCGCAGGATGCCCGGCTCGCCGAGCTGGAAACCTTCGATACCGGGCTGCCGATCACCCAGGCCCTCGGCCAGGCGCAACGCGCGGCCGAGAACTTTCGCTTCTTCGCCGACCTGATCGTGGCGCAGGCCGACGACACCTACAAGGTTCCGGGCAAGCAGATCAACTACGTCAACCGCAAGCCGGTCGGTGTGGCCGGGCTGATCACGCCGTGGAACACCCCCTTCATGCTCGAAAGCTGGAAGCTGGCCCCCGCGCTCGCTTCCGGCTGCACCGTCGTGCTGAAACCGGCCGAATTCACGCCGCTGTCGGCGAGTCTCTGGTCCGAGATCTTTCGCACTGCCGGGGTGCCCGACGGTGTGTTCAACCTGGTCAACGGCATCGGCGAGGAGGCCGGCGATGCGCTGGTCAAGCATCCCGATGTGCCGCTCATCTCCTTCACCGGCGAGACCACGACCGGCCAGACCATCTACCGAAACTGCGCCGCGAACCTGAAGGGCATGTCGATGGAGCTCGGCGGCAAGTCGCCCGCCGTGGTCTTTGCCGATGCCGACCTTGACGCCGCCATCGACTCGACCCTGTTCGGCGTGTTCTCGCTCAACGGCGAGCGCTGCACCGCGTCGAGCCGCATCCTGGTGGAACGCTCCATTTATGACGATTTCTGCGCCCGCTATGCGGCCCGCGCTGCGAGCATCGTGGTCGGCGACCCTCATGACCCGAAGACCGAGGTCGGCGCACTCGTTCACCCGGAGCACTACGCCAAGGTCATGAGCTACGTCGAAATCGGCAAGACCGAGGGTCGCCTGCTCGCCGGCGGCGGCCGCCCCGATGGACTGCCAGAGGGCAACTATGTCTCCCCAACGGTCTTCGCCGACGTCGCGCCGACCGCCCGCATCTTTCAGGAGGAGATCTTCGGCCCGGTCGTAGCCATCACCCCCTTTGACACGGATGCCGAAGCGCTCGCGTTAGCCAACGGGGTCAAGTACGGGCTGGCGGCCTACATCTGGACCACCGACCTCACCCGCGCGCACAACTTCGCGCAGTCGGTCGATGCTGGAATGGTCTGGTTGAACTCGCACAACGTGCGGGACCTGCGCACCCCGTTCGGCGGCGTCAAGGCTTCAGGCCTCGGCCACGAGGGCGGCTACCGCTCGATCGACTTCTACACCGACTCGCAGGCCGTGCACATCACGCTCGCGCCCGTGCACACGCCCCGCTTCGGCGGCAAGTAGCGCGCCCAGCATCCGCTTCACACCAGCAGTATCCCCGCATCACCTTCAACGAGGAGAACCCCATGACACTTAACCCGATCCCCACCCCCACTGCTACCCCGCCCGACATCCTCCGCTGCGCCTACATGGACATCGTCGTGACCGACCTGGCCCGCTCACGCGAGTTCTACGTCGACATTCTCGGCCTCGTCGTTACAGAGGAGAGCGACACCGAGATCTACCTGCGCAGCTTCGAAGAGTTCATCCACCACAACCTCGTACTGCGCCAGGGGCCGATCGCCGCCGTCGCCGCGATGGCCTTCCGGGTGCGCAGCCCCGAAGACGTCGACCTCGCCGAGGCCTACTACCAGGAGCTCGGCTGCCGCACCGAACGCCGCACCGACGGCTTCGTCACGGGCATCGGCGACAGCGTACGTGTCGAAGACCCGCTCGGCTTTCCCTATGAGTTCTTTTACTCGACCACCCACGTTGAGCGCCTCGCCTGGCGCTACGACCTACAGGGTCCGGGCGCGCTCGTGCGCCTCGACCACTTCAACCAGGTCACGCCCGATGTCGGTCGTGGCCGCAAATACCTCGAAGACCTGGGCTTTCGTGTCACCGAAGACATTCAGGACTCCGACGGCGTCACCTACGCGGCCTGGATGCGCCGCAAGGACACCGTGCACGACACCGCCCTCACCGGCGGCAACGGGCCGCGCATGCACCACATCGCCTTCTCAACCCACGAGAAGCACAACATCATCTACATCTGCGACAAGCTCGGCGCGCTGCGCAAGAGCGACCTGATCGAGCGCGGACCCGGTCGCCACGGCGTCTCCAACGCGTTCTACCTCTACCTGCGCGACCCCGACGGCCACCGCGTCGAGATTTACACGCAGGACTACTACACCGGCGACCCCGACAACCCCGTCGTCACCTGGGATGTGCACGACAACCAGCGCCGCGACTGGTGGGGCAACCCCGTCGTACCCAGCTGGTACACGGATGCCTCGCTCGTGCTCGACCTCGACGGTAACCCCCAGCCGGTCACCCTGCGCACCGAGTCCAGCGAAATGGCCGTGACCGTCGGCGCCGATGGCTTCTCGTACACTCGCAAAGACGACGAGCTGGCCGGCTTCAAACTCGGCACCACCCTCTAGGAAGAAGCGCGCATGCTTGACCAGTCAGCCATCGCAGAAATCGCAGACGAACTCGTCGCGGCCGGCCTAAACCGGTCTACCGTTCCCCTCCTGACCGCCCGCTACCCCGGCATGACCGTCGACGACGCCTACGCCGTGCAGAGCCTGTGGAAGGAGCGCGGCATCGCCGCCGGCCGCCGACTCGTCGGCCGAAAGATCGGCCTGACGTCCAAGGTCATGCAGGTTGCGACCGGCATCACCGAACCCGACTACGGTGTGATTTTCGCTGACGAGGTCTACGAGAATGGCGCAAGCATCCGTTTCGACAGCTTCTCGAACGTGCGAATTGAGGTCGAGCTCGCGTTCGTGCTCGGCAAGCCTCTGTCCGGGCCGAACTGCACCCTCTTCGACGTGCTCGATGCCACGGACTACGTGGTTCCGGCGTTGGAAATACTCAGTTCGCGCATTGAAATGGCCGGCCGCACGATCGTCGATACCATCTCCGACAACGCGGCGATGGGCGGGATGGTGATCGGCGGCACGCCCGTGAAGGTCGGCGATATCGACCTGCGCTGGGTGTCGGCGCTGCTCTATCGCAACCAGACCATAGAAGAATCCGGCGTGGCCGCGGCCGTGCTGAACCACCCCGCTGCCGGCGTCTACTGGCTGGCGAACAAGCTCGCTCAGCACGGAACCAGCCTTGAGGCCGGGGAGATCATTTTGGCCGGCTCGTTCACCCGCCCGATGTGGGTGGAACAGGGCGACACCGTGCACGCCGACTACGGACCATTGGGAGCCATCACATGCCGATTCGAGTAGCAGCGGACCCGACCTTTCGAGACGTTCTCGGGAGCACTGAACGGGCGCAGATTGGCATGTGGGTGTGCTCCGGCAGCGCACTGGTGGCCGAAATCTGCGCCGGCAGCGGCCTCGACTGGCTTTTGATCGATACCGAACACAGCCCCAACGGCCTCGAATCGACGCTCAGCCAGCTGCAGGCCGTACACGGCTACCCGATCGTGCCGCTCGTGCGGGTGCCTACCGGCGAGCGCGTCATCGTCAAGCAGCTATTGGACCTCGGCGCTCAGAACCTGTTGATCCCGATGATCGACACCGCCGCGCAGGCCCGCGAGATGGTGTCCGCCGTGCGCTACCCGCCGCACGGGGTCCGCGGGGTCGGCAGCGCCCTCGCCCGGGCCTCCCGGTGGAACCGCATCGACGACTACCTGGCTTTCGCCAACGAGACGATCTCACTGTTCGTGCAGATCGAGACGACGGATGCCGTGGCCAACGTCGCCCAGATCGCCGCCGTCGACGGCGTCGACGGCCTGTTCATTGGTCCGTCGGATCTCGCTGCGTCGATGGGCCTGCTCGGTCAGCAGGACCATCCCGACGTCGTCGCCTCCGTCGAGCGCTGCATTCGCACCGTCACGGCGCTCGGCAAACCCGTCGGAGTGAATGCTTTCGCGCCCGCGACCGCCGAGCGCTACCTCGCGGCGGGCGCCCGCTTCGTGCTCGTCGGTGCCGACGTGGCTATCCTCGCCCGGGCTTCGGAGAAGCTCGCCGCCTCCTTCATCAGGCCAACGGGTCTGGCCGGGCCCGAGGTTCCGCGGCCGAGTTACTGAAGCGACAGCGTTACTGAGCGACAGCGCGCCCGAGCCGAATGCGAGAATAGGAGGGTGTCGATCCCAGAATTCGCCGAGACCTCCGGCAGCCCCCAGCCGGCGCCCGCCGCGCACTCGCAAACCCTGTCTCGCGGCATCCGGGTGTTGGAGATTCTCGCTGACACCGACAAGCCGATGAGCATCGTCGAACTCGCAGCAGCCCTCGACGTACACCGTTCGATCGCTTATCGCATCCTCCGTACTCTTGAAGATCACGGCCTCGTCGTGCGGGACCCGGCTGGACTGGTGCGGCTCGGCGCGCGCCTGGCCGCCCTGGCTCGCGGGGTGTCCCGCGACCTGCAGGCCACGGCCCTGCCGGTGCTCACCCGCATCGCCAACGAGCTGGGCATGACCGCGTTCATCGCCGTGCTCGACCAGAGCGAAATCGTCACGCTCGTGAGCATCGAGCCGCGGCAGGCCCACGCGACTGTCGCGCAGCAGCCGGGCACGCGGCATCCGCTGAACAGAGGCGCGCCTGGAATCGCCATTCAGTCCGGGCTGGGCGCCGCGCAGTGGGCCGCGCTCGGCCACGCGGAAACCCGGCGCAGCGAGGCCCGCGAGGTCGCCGACCTCGGCTATGCCTCCAGCCACGACGAGGTCATTCCCGGCCTGTCGTCGATCGCCGTGCCCCTCGTTGTGCCCGGAGAATCACCCGCCTCTCTCGCCGTCGTGTACATCTCGAGTCTGCATTCCCCCACCGACATCGGCGCTGCACTCACTGCGGCCGCGCGCACGATCGTCGCCGGGCTTCGCTGATTATTTGGCCACGCACAGGCTCTGCATGCCTACTCGCACGGTCGACCCAACGTGGCGAGCGCGCAGTTGCGATACGACGCTGGGCTCGTCGGCATAGGCGTAGAACTCGGTGTTCTCGGGGGCGCTGGGGTGGCCATCGGTGGTCCATCCCGTCGTGATTCGAAGATACGCGGCGGCCGCGGCGTCGAAATTGACATCCCAGTCGTCGGTGTCCGCGCCGGAGAAGGTGAGCTCCATGCCGTAGCCGATTCCCGTACCCAGGCAGTCGAATGCATAGGGCGCGGCCGCCACGACCAGGTCGAGGGCCGCGCCGGGAATTGCCCCCTGCCGCTCCGGCTCCGCGAAGGCCGGCCCGAATCGTGCGGTCGTCTGGGTGACGAACGCCGCGAACTGTTGCTCGAGTTCGGCGGCCGACAGCGCCGTCGACGGCTCGGTCGGCCGCGCGATGGGCGGCGCCGCCGGCGGCAGCACGAGTTCCACTTCGCCCGATGACGGTGGCACGGTCATCGGGGCGCTGTCGGTCGCCGACGGTGCGATCCGTTCACCGACCGAGACAACCTTGGCGATCGTACCCACACCTAGCGCAAGCGTGAGCCCGAGCAGCACGACCGCGGCGACCAGGCCAGCGACCGCAACGGATGCCGCATCCGCTCCCCCGGACCGCTCGCGGGCCCGCAGCACCCAGCCGCCAATACCCGCCGCGAGGGCCAGCAGCGAAATAGCGGCGGCGACAAGAAGCTGACCGACATAGATAGGAATCTGAGTGTACGGGTCCGCCGCGCCAGACCCGCCTTGGCCGACGCCGAGCCCCAGATACAGCATCCACGCCGGCGACAGAACGGAAGCTACCGCGAGCAACCCGCACAGTCGCCGCAATCGACGAACCCGAAGCGAAGGCAGCCTCCCGGCCAGGTAGGCGAAGTTCACACCGGATGCTGCCGGTGCGAGCCTGGGCACCGACCAGACACCCGCGATCACACCGACCACCATGCTCGCAATGCCGAGCACGAGCACGATGGACAGGCCGGTGGTCACGCCCTCAGCGGTCGCACTCACCCACGCATCCGGCCCGGCAGAGCAGAGCATGCGGGGTGGAAAAAAATCGTAGCGTACGCGGTCGCCCGAGCTTTGTACCCGGGCGCAGGTCTCCTCCGGGTCCCAGGCGCCAAGTACGAAGGTGGCCGTGACGATCGGCCAGAGCAGGGTCACGATCAAGCCGGCGATCAGTACACCGAATGCGCTGCGGGCTCGGAGCACTGCGGATTTCTGAGAAGTCATCCCCTCCACGCTAGCGGTGCGCGCCCCGAAGCCGCTCGTCACCGCCCCCGTGCAGGGTGCAAAATCGCACTCTCACTGCCGTGAACATAACCATCCCGCACAATACTGACCAATAGGTAGGTAATCCTTGATTTTCCTGCCATACTGCCCCAGTGCCGCTTTTTCTCCGCACGATCCACACACTTTGCAGCAGCACCCGACCCAGCACCGCAGTGAGATACGAGGGAGTATTCCATGGCTTTTACGACCGAGCGCACGCACGCACGCAGCGCTAAACGGAACGAAGAACGGCGAGTCCTCGCCGGCACGATGGTGGGCACCACCATCGAGTGGTACGACTTCTTCATCTACGCCCAGGCCGCCGGTCTCGTGCTGGCCGGTCTGTTCTTCGCACCGCTCGCCGGCGAGAACGCAACGCTAGCTCAGCTGATCGCCTGGGCCTCGCTCGGCATCAGTTTTCTGTTCCGCCCGCTCGGCGCTATCGTCGCCGGGCACCTCGGTGACCGCATCGGTCGCAAGGCCATGCTGGTCTTCACCCTCGTCATGATGGGCGCGGCCACCGCACTCATCGGCCTGCTGCCGACCTTCGACCAGATCGGCGTCTGGGCACCGATCCTGCTGATCGTGCTTCGCATCCTGCAGGGATTCTCGGCCGGCGGCGAATGGGGTGGCGCGGCGCTCATGAGCGTCGAGCACGCACCCATCAACAAGCGCGGATTCTTCGGTGCCTACCCGCAGATCGGCGTTCCGGTGGGGCTCATTCTCGCCACCGGTGTGATGATCGCCGTGACCACCTCGATGAGCGAAGAAGCGTTCCTCAGCTGGGGTTGGCGTATTCCGTTCCTCGTCTCCGTGCTGCTCATCGTCGTCGGCTGGGTCATCCGCCGCGCGGTCGCCGAAAGCCCGGTCTTCAAAGAGATGCAGACCCGCAAGAAGGAATCCGCTGCACCGCTCAAGCAGCTCTTCCAAAACCACTCGCGTCAGGTCATCCTCACCGCACTGATCTTCATCGCCAACAACGCGGCAGGTTACATGCTCATCGCTTTCTTCAACTCGTACGCCACCAAGCCCGCCGAAGCTGGCGGACTCGGCATGGAGCGCACCCCGGTGCTCATCGCCAGCACCGTCGCCGCCGTGTTCTGGCTCGCGTCGACCATGCTCGGCGGCATCCTCTCCGACAAAATCGGTCGCGTGCGCACGTTCCAGTTCGGCTACGCGTTCCTCTTCATCTGGGCGATCCCGATGTTCCTGCTCATCGATACCGGCGACATCGTCTGGTTCGCGCTCTCGCTCATCATTTTGGCTAGCGGACTCGGCTTCTCCTACGGCCCACAGGCCGCACTCTACGCCGAAATGTTCCCCGCCCAGGTGCGCTACTCCGGCGTTTCGATCGGCTATGCCCTCGGCGCGATTCTCGGTGGAGCTTTCGCCCCACTGATCGCGCAGCTGCTGCTCGACGAGACCGGTCAGTCCTTCTCGATCGGCATCTACCTCATGGTCCTCGCTACGATCTCCTTCGTCGCGGTGACCCTCGTGAAGGAAACCCGCGGAGTTCCGCTGGGCATAAGCACGCACGAGTAACTCTCGTAAATCCGAACCGTGCCGCCCGGAGTGAAACCCGGGCGGCACGGTTATTTCGTGCTCCCGTGTGCACGGGGTCCGACCCGGAACGCGGGCCCTGACCCTCCTGTGTAAGAGGTGCACGGTCACGCTGGCATCGACGAGGCGTTGAGCATGATCGATTCGGCCATTCCGCCGCCAACGCTGATCACGTCGGATTGCTGGGCATCTCCTCGGTCAGGTTCTTCGTAAATGAAACGAGAAACGCCGCACCCGCCGCTGCGAATGAGCGGGAGGTGCGGCGTTACAGTGCCGGGTCTAACCGTTGATGACCTGCGGCACACCGAGCGCCTTGAGACCCTCAACGCCAAACTCGAGCCCGTAGCCGGACTGCTTGGACCCGCCGAAAGGAATCATCGGGTGCACTGCGCCGTGCGCGTTGATCCAGACCGTGCCGGTATCCAGGCGCGCGGCCACCGCGCGGGCGGCAACCAGGTCGCTCGACCAAACCGAACCGCCGAGACCGACGTCAACACTGTTCGCACGTGCAATGACCTCGTCGAGGTCGGTATAGCGGATGATTGGAAGCGCCGGCCCGAACTGCTCCTCGCGTACAAGTGGGTTGTCGTCGTCGATGTCCGCGATGAGGGTGGTCGGGTAGAAGAAGCCGGGGGCGTCCAGGTCGGGGTTGCCGCCGATGAGCACGCGGGCTCCGGAATCCTTGGCGGCCTGCACGAGACCGGCGACAATATCAAACTGTGCCTTGTTCTGCAGCGGCCCGAGCACGTTGTTCTCGTCGAGTCCGACGCCCATCGGCATCTTCGCGGCGACCGCGGTCAGCGCGTCGCAGACCGCGTCGTAGATGTCGTCGTGCACGTACAGGCGCTTGAGCGCGGCACAGGTCTGGCCGGTGTTGATGAACGCACCCCAGAACAGTCCCTCGGCGATGGCTTGCGGGTCGGCATCGCGCAGCACGATGCCGGCGTCGTTGCCGCCGAGTTCGAGGGTGAGGCGCTTGACCGTGTCGGCCGAGCTCTTGATGATGGCTTTGCCGGTCGCTGTCGAGCCGGTGAACATGACCTTGCCGATGCTCGGGTGCACGGCGAGGCCGGCGCCGATCGCGCGGCCGCCGGAGACGACGGTGACAAGCCCCTCTGGCAGCACCTGGTTGAGCACGGCGACGAGGGCGAGCACGCTGAGCGGCGTGTACTCGGACGGCTTGACGACGACGGCGTTGCCCATGCGCAGGGCGGGAGCAATCTGCCAGATCGAGATCATCATCGGCCAATTCCACGGGCCGATCGCGCCGACGACGCCGATCGGGCGGTAGGTGATCGCGGCGTGGGTGGTGCCGTCGTCTATGAGCACCTCGGAGTCCAGCACAGTCGCCGCCGCGGTGCGCAGCCATGCGGATGCTCCGCCCACCTCAAAGCGCGCGTTGGGTCCGTTGAGTGGTTTTCCCTGTTCGCGGGAGAGAAGCTGGGCGAGAGCTTCAGCTGCGGCGTCGATCGCGTCGGCGGCACGTACCATGACGGCGCTGCGGGCTTCGTGACCGAGGGCAGCCCAAGCCGGCTGGGCCAGCGTTGCCGCGGCGATGGCAGCTTCTAGGTCGTCGGCGTTGTGCACCGGGGCGAGGCCAACGACCGCGCCCGTCGCGGGGTCCAGAATCTCGCGTGTCTCGCCCGTTGCGGGGGTGATGGCCGCGAGCAGCCCCTCAAAGGTGTCGAGCGTCGGAGTTGCCAGGGTGTCGTTCGTTGTCATGAGTCCTCCACGTTGAGTGCGGCGACTGGAATCCCGCCGTGGCTCCACCGTAGGCGCGAGCATGCGCAACCACTTGCACGAGAGCGCTGCCCACCCACCATCCCGCGCACATCATGCCCGGGCCCGGGGCTCAGTTCAAGAACTCCAGAGCAGCGTGCTTGAACTCGCGGGCGGTCAGCGCGCTGAGGTGGGTGTGGCCGGGCAGTTCGACATACCCGGCACCGCGGTCGGCCGCGAGGGCGGCTACCCCGGCCGGAATCTGGTCGGCGCCACCCGCCACGAACAATTGTGGGATGCCCGCCGGCACGTCCAGGGTGCATCCGGCCATCCCCTGCACGCACGCCAACAGCGCCTCCCGGTCGGCTCCGGCGATGATCGCCGGCCCGAGTACCGCGGCAATGGTCGGGTCGGAAGGAACGTCGCCAGACCGCAGGAACCGGTTGACCTCGCCCTGATCCCAGGTATCGAATAGTTCGTGCGGCCCGGCCCCGCCGAGCACGAGGCTGCGCACGCGTTCGGGCGCAAGCCTGGCCAAGGCGGCCACGACCCGCGACCCCAGGGAATAGCCGATTACGTCGACCTGCTCGAGCTCGAGGGTGTCGAGCACGGCCACGAGGTCGGCGGCCAGCTGCCTCGGTAGATAGTCGGCAAAGCGGTGCGGTCTGTCGCTGCGCCCGTGCCCGCGCAGGTCGGGCGCGATCGCGCCCCGCCCGACTTCCCCGAGCGCCCGCACCCACCCCGAGCCAGTCCAGGTGACCGCCGCGGTCGACGCGAAACCGTGCACGAGCAGAACCGGCCGCTCCCCCGGCGCGGCGTCGAAGGCGATACGCACACCGTCGAGCCGTCTCGCGAACTCTGTCACTCGACGGCGTCACTCGCGGCGAACACCGCGCCGGCATGCGCCAGCTCGGCGAGGGCCGTCGCGGTCGATTCGGCGGCGACCCCGGCCACCAGGTCGGTCAGCACGCGCACGTGCTGGCCGTGTTCGAGCGCGTCGAGGGCAGAGGCCCGCACGCAGTAGTCAGTGGCGAGGCCGACGACGTCGACCTCCGTCACCCCCCGCTCACTCAGCAACGCCCCCACGGTCTGTCCGGCCTCGGTGGTGCCCTCGAAGATGGAATACGCTGGCTTGCCCTGGCCCTTGCGAATGTGAAAGGTCACGGCATCCGTGGTTAGTGCTTTGTGGTATTCGGCGCCCGCGGTGCCGGCAACGCAGTGCACCGGCCAGGTCGTGACGTAATCGGGGGCGGTATCGCGGGCGAAGTGACCACCGTTGTCGTTGCCGATATCGTGCCAGTCGCGCGAGGCGAAGACATATTTATAGGCAAGCGGATGCTCTGCCAGCAGAGCGCTCACGCCCGCCGCGACCGCGTTGCCCCCGTCAACGCCGAGCGCGCCACCCTCGGTGAAGTCATTCTGAACGTCGATGATGAACAGTGCACGGGTCACGATGTCTCCTTCGAATGGTCAGTTATTGGACAGATTGTCGCCGCAGTGAAAGAACCCGGTGGCCAGTGTGTCGATGGCGATTTTAGCGCTCGAGCTCACGTTGCCGATGGCCACGTTACTGATGGCATAGATGGCGAAGGTGAGTGGGGTACCATCGGCGGCGCGAATGACCCCGGCGAGCGTGTAGCCGGTGTCGATCCAACCGGTCTTGGCGAACACTGCGCCGTCGGCGGCGGCATTCGCACCGGCGAAACGGTCGTTGTACGAGAGGGACCCGCCAGGTCCGCCGGCGATCGGCAGCCCGTCGAAGAGCACGCCGAGGTTGCCCTCGCGGGCGTTGACCTTAATAAACAGGGCCGTCAGGTAGGCGGGCGAGACAGCATTGTGGGGGCTGAGGCCCGAGCCGTCCTTGATGATCATTCCGGTCGTGTCGATGCCGTAGGCGGCGAGGCCACCGACGATGCCCTGCTGCAGTGCGGAGAAGGAGTTGCCGGCACCGTGTTCGATGGCAACGAGGCGGGCGAGCATCTCTGCGATGGTGTTGTCACTCACAATTAGGGACTGCTGAATGAGCGTTGACACCGGCGCGGACTGCACGGCACCAAGTTGGGCGGTACCGGCCGGGGCGGTGGCCGAACTGATACTGAGGCCCCCGCCGAGCGCGTCGGCAAAGGCCTGACCGGCCCGGGCAATCGGGTCTTCGCTGCGCGCCGACGTGCTGCGAGTCGGGTCGTTGCGGTCACCGTCGACCATCAGCGCGGTGATCTCGGGCATGGAGCCGAGGCCGAGCTCGGTGCGGGCCCAGCCCTCGTCCCAGTCGGGGCCGGAAAAGTACGAGGCGTCGAGCACGAGCGAGGTGATCGGCGGATTACTCGGGTCGGCGGCCCAAGCGACCATGGTCTGGGTGGCGAGGTCGTCGAGGTGGGCGGCGCCGGTGTAGAACGGCTCCTGACCCGTGGGCAGCCGCGACAGGGTGAGGTCTCCCCCGCCGACAAGCACGACCTGACCGGGTTCGGCGCCCTTTACGACACGGGTCGTGGCCCGGTAGTCACTGCCGAGCACGTTGAGGGCGGCGGCCGAGGTGAGCACCTTCATGACGCTCGCCGTACGTGAGGCGGTCGATCCACCCCGGTCGAACAACACCTCGCCGGTGCTGGCATTGACGACGTGCGCCTGAAAATCGGCGAGGCGGGTGTCGGCGGCGAGCCCGGCGACCGAGCAGGTACGCAGCCGGCTGGCCGTGGTCCCTTCGGCGGGCACCGGCCGAGCCGGGTCGATGGTGGGAGTGGGGCTCGGCGCGGCCGCGGGTGACGCCACAACGGATGCCGCAGCCGGCTCGGCCGCGCCGGTCTGGGTTCCGGCGAAGACGGCTCCACTGCCCAGCAGTACGAAGACGAGAGCACCGGCGGCGATCAGCCAGGCCCGGCGGTACCGGGCGAAGACTGCGCCGATTCCGCTGCGCGGGGCAGGGTCGGCCGCGGGGGCTACGGGTGTCTGCACGCTTTCATCCACCTCCGTATGGTATCCGACGCGCCGTCGGGCCAGCTATTCACCCGGGTAGCGCAGGCCGATCCTGGCCCGAACCGCGTCAAGAGTGTGCATGATGGCGACCGATTCTTCGGCCGGCATGATGTCGCTCGAGACCTTGCCGGCACGAATCAGGGCCTCGGCTTCGAGCGCTTCGAAGTGCATTCCGCGGCCGGGGAACTCGGTCGACACATACGTTTCGAGCACGGTGCCCACGTTGTCCAGTACCCGAAAACCGGTTGGCGCGTACCAGACGGCGTCGATGTCAATGCGCCCCTCGGCGCCGACGATCGACGCCGAGGTGGGGCCGAGGGTATCGCTCGCCGAGAAGGTCGTGGCGATTTGCCCACCCGTATAGCGAAAAATCGTCGCTACCTGGGCATCCGCTCCGGTGGTCTTGAACGAGGCACTGGCCAGGATCGTTTCGGGCACCCCGAAGACAGCGTGCGCGAAATTCACCGGATAGACCCCCAAGTCGAGCAGGGCACCGCCGCCCAGGGCCAGGGAATTGATCCTGTGTTCCGGGTCGTCGGGAAGGTCCTGGGTATGGTCGGCGAGCAGGCTGCGCACGTCGCCGAGCGTGCCGGCCGCCAGAATCTCGCGGATACGAACCATATGCGGCAGAAACCGGGTCCACATGGCTTCGAGCACGAGCAGATTCTTGCTCGCGGCCAGGTCGACGATCTGTCGGGCTTCTCTGGCGTTGAGCGCGATCGGCTTCTCGATCAGCACGTGTTTACCCGCATTCAACGCGAGGGCAGCGTGCTCGGCATGAAACGGATGCGGTGTCGACACGTAGATGACGTCGACCTCGGGATCGTTGACCAGCGCTTCGTAGCTGGGATGTGCCGTGGGAATGCCGAATTCGGCGGCGAAGGCATCCCCTGACGCCTGACTGCGCGACCCGACGGCCTGCACCGTGTGGCCGTTCTGTACGAGGTCGCTCGTGAACAGGTGGGCAATGCCGCCGGTGGCCAGGATTCCCCAGCGAATCGAATCTGTCATGCCTGGAGCTTATCGGCCGGTACCGACACGGGGTTCTGGATGCCGATACCCGAGATGATTCCGCCTCCGACCAGCAGAATTCCGGTGACGATTGCGGCGCGGTGGAACCCGTCGACGTCGAGCACCGGGCCCACGATAATGCTTGCCGCGGCGATGGCCACCAGCCCGGCGACCCGGGAGATCGCGTTATTGACCGCGGAGGCGATGCCGGCCCGGCCGGGTTCTATGGCGCCCAGAATGGCGGAGGTCAGCGGCGCGACCGTGATCGTCAGGCCCAGACCAAAGATGATGACTCCGGGCAGAACCTGGCTGGAATAGGCAACGCTCGAGTCGATGCGCAGCATGACGAAAAACCCGATACCGGCGATGATCGGCCCAGCGCACATGAACAGGCGCGGGCCAAATCGGCCAGCCAGACGGCCGATGACGGCGGACAGGGCGATGCTCAAAATACTTACTGGCAGCAGGGCCAACCCAGCGAGCGTCGCGCTGTATCCGCCGACCTGTTGCAAGAAGACAGCGAGCAGGAACGTGCCGAGCGACAAGGCGGCGTAGATCAGAGTCGTCGCGACGTTTCCCACCCAAAAGTTGCGCACCCGAAACAGGCTGAGCGGCATCATCGGCGCTTTCACGCGGTTTTCATGCCAGATAAACGCCGCAAAACTCAGCAAACCGACGATGAGCGGCACCAGAATGATCGGACTGCCCCAGCCGAAGTTGGCCTGTTCGATCAACGCGAAGACGGGCAGCGCCACGCCGAGCACTCCGAGGACCGCTCCGATGACGTCGACGCGGGGCGCGGCATCCTCTGACCGGTCGCCCGGCAACCGCGCCAACAGGACCAGGGTGAGCGCGATCGGCACGATGTTGATGGCGAACACCAGTCGCCACGACACCAGGTCGACCAGCAGACCACCGATGAGCGGGCCGGCGATGAAGGCGGTGCTGGTCCAGGCGGTCCAGGTTCCGATCGCGCGGGCCTGGCCGGCACCCGAAAACGTGCTGAAGATGAGGGCGAGCGAGCTCGGCACCAGCAGCGCACCGGCAACGCCCTGTAGGGCACGTGCGCCGATCAGAAAGGGAGCGCTCGGAGCCACCGCACAGAGAACGGATGCCGCGGCGAAGCCCACCAGACCCCAATACAACACCCGCTTGCGCCCGAACGCGTCGGAGAGCGAACCGGCCAGCAGAATAATGCCGCCGAGGGTGATCAGGTAGGCGTCGACGACCCACTGCTGGGTCGAGATACCACCACCAAGTTCGCGGGTGATCGCGGGGAGGGCCACATTGATGACGGTGCCGTCCAGGAAGGCAATGAACGAGGCCAGCACCGCGACCACGAGAACGAGTCGTTGGGTATCGGTCGGTGAACGAGTCATGATTCGAGTTAACCCCACGTGCCGCCGCGGCGTGCAATTAATAGGTCAGACTAGACCAATGATCACCCTGCAGCAGGATGCCGATGGCTTCATCCGCATGAACCGCCACTTTCCCGACAACTCACTCATCAGCATTAGCTTCACCGGAGGGGCCTCGGAAGAGTTCAGCGGAACCCGGCTGAACGCCATCTTTGACGACGCCCTGGCCGAGTTTCGCGGACAGAACCGCCTCGAGGGAGCAAAAGGTTTCTCCCGGGCGCCGGCGAAAACCGTTCAGCCCACGAAGAACATCACCGTCGTCAAGGTGCACCCCGGAATGGCCGTCTAACCGCGACCGGGCGCCGTTAGCGCGGCGAGCCTGTCAACACCGATCGGTTCATCGGCCAGCAACGGCACGATCGCGACCCGATCGGCATGGTCGAACACCCTGTCGATCTGGATGGCTTCGTTCGCAGCGCGCGCCTGCAAAAACGGCGTCTCGGGGCGCGCTGCGGCAATGGAATTGTTGACCACCCAGCCCCACGGCTGGATTCCGGCTCGCTGGAGATCCTGCTGAAGTTCCTCGGCCTCGAGCACCGGCGTCGTCTCGGCCAGTGTGACGAGCAGCACCTTGGTCAGCGCCGGATCCTGCAGCCGCATCAGCGGGGTCACGAAAGACATACTCTCGCCCATCTGACGCGCAATTTCACGATGGTACGACCCGGTGGCATCGAGCAACAGCAGGGTGTGGCCGGTCGGAGCGGTGTCGACGACAACGAATTCGCGACGCGATTCGTGCACGGCCTGTGAAAATTGCCGGAACACGGCGACCTCATCGGTGCACGGCGAGAGCAGGTCTTCGGCCAGGGCGGCCCGGCCGTCGGCGTCGAGATTCTTCCCCTTGGTAGCCATAACGTGATTCCGATACTCTCGAATCGCCTCGTCCGGGTCAATACGCGAGACACGCAGCCCCGGCAGGCTTCCGTGCAGGGTATCGACCAAGTGGGCTGCCGGGTCCGTCGTGGTCAGGTGCACAGCGTGGCCGCGCTGGGCCAGGGCAACGGCGATTGCTGCAGCGATCGTGGTTTTGCCGACGCCACCTTTTCCCATGCACAAAATCAGGCCGTGCCCGGTCGGTTCCAGTTCGTCGACGAACTGGCTGAGCGGGGCATCGGCCACTTCGACCGGAGTCTGCGGCGGCACTGCAACATCGTTGCCGGCCTGAAACAGGGTGCGCAGCGCGCTAATGCCCATCATGTTGCCGGTCTTGAGCTCGAGCAGGTCGCGCGGCAACATACCGATGGCCGGCGGAAAATCGTTCAGCGCGGCCGACTCGCGTTTGCGTACCGCTGCGGCTATCGGCTCAGTTCCCGCGCCGGCTGGCAGCATCCCATTGATAACGACATAGCCGCCGAGAATTCCGATCTGCGCCAGCTCACCGTGGGTGCGATCGATCTCGCTCAAAGCGGATGCCTGCGCGCGCGCCACGAGCACCAGCCGCGTGCGCGCGGGGTCGGCCAGGGCAGCGACCGCGGCCGCGTACACCGTCTTGTGCTTCTCCAGCCCGGATAGCGGGCCGAGGCACGACGGATCGCCCTTGCCCGCGTCGAGGAATTCCGTCCAGGAGCCGGGCAGCTGCAGCAGACGAATGGTGTGGCCGGTCGGCGCGGTGTCGAACACGATGTGGTCGTAGGTCGCCAGCAGGCTGTCATCGGTCAAGAGGTTCGTGAACTCGTCGAACGAGGCGACCTCGGTAGTGCACGAACCGGACAGGCCCTCAGCGATGCTCGCGAGCTCACGCTCCGGCAGGAGCCCCCGCACCGGGGCGATGATGCGTTCGCGATAGGCATCCGCGGCCTGCTCCGGGTCGATTTCAAGGGCATTGAGACCGGCAATCGCGTCAATCGGAGTGACTGTGTTGCCGATCGTGAGACCGAAAACCTGTCCGATGTTGGAGGCCGGGTCGGTACTCACCAGCAACACACGGCGGCCCCGGGTGGCAAGTTCAATGGCGGAAGCGCAGGCAACGGATGTCTTGCCGACGCCACCCTTGCCGGTGAAAAACAGAAATCGAGGCGGGTCTTTGAGAAACTTCATACTGCTAGCAGCAGCCGGTGGCGCCGCAGCATCCGCTTTCCGATTTCTCGGTCAGGCCGAGCTGGGGTCGCTCGGCTGGCTCGCTCGTGACGGGAGCGAGGCCGGCGAAGGCGAGCAGCTGGGATTTCGAGGGGTAGGTGCCGGTCGCGACGGTGACGCCGTCGACGACGGTGAGCGGCAGTCCGGTCGAACCGACGACGTGCATGAAGGCGCGCACGGTCTCATCCGTGGTGAAGGCGAGCGGGTCGGTGGCCAGGTTATGGCGCCGGATGTCAGCGCCAAGGTCCTGCAGACTGCGCACGGTCGCCGTCACCTCGACCAGGGACTGGTCGACGTCGACGCCGCAGACTCCGGTGTCGCAGCACAGTGCCGGTTCGTAGATTCGGATGGCAGCCATGTCGATCTCCCTCAAAAGTTCAGTCGTCGCTCGCTATATCGATAAGTATCAATGTAGCAGTAGGCTGGTGCCGCACCTACCGGAAAGGATCAATTCATGACCGAGAAATCTGAGATCACGGAGCTTGTTCGCGAGCGATACGCGACGGCCGCACTGCAATTGAGCGACGCCCCAAGTGCATCGTGCTGCGTGCCGACCGATTTGGGCAACGGCGACGTGTTCGGCTCAGCGCTCTATACCGGCGACAAAAATTTAGAGATTCCCGAGGAAGCATTTCTGGCCAGTCTGGGCTGTGGCAATCCGACGGCCGTCGCCGACCTGCACCCGGGTGAAACGGTGCTCGACCTCGGCTCCGGCGGCGGCATCGACGTGCTGCTCTCCGCCCGCCGCGTGGGCCCGACCGGCTTTGCCTACGGGCTCGACATGACCGATGAGATGCTCGCACTCGCCCGGGCCAATGCGGCCAAGGCCGACGCCACCAACGTCGAGTTCATCAAAGGGCAGATGGAGGCCATCCCCCTGGCCGACGACAGCATCGACGTCATCATCTCCAACTGCGTGATCAACCTGTCCGCTGACAAGAATGCGGTCATCTCCGAGATGTTCCGGGTCTTGAAGCCTGGCGGGCGCCTCGGAATCTCCGACGTGGTGGCCGAAAACCACCTGAGCGCGGAGGAACGCATCGAGCGCGGCAGTTACACCGGTTGTATCGCCGGGGCTCTTTCGAACCAGGAGTACCTCGACGCGCTCGCCGCAGCAGGATTTGTCGACTCGACCGTGGAATATACCCACGAAGTCGCCCCTGAAATGCACGGGAGCATCGTCAAAGCGGTCAAACCCAGCGTCTAGTCTTTTCGTGAAGCGACCGGTCACACTCGCACCCCGCAAACAGCAGTCCTGAAGGCACTCAGGATTCGCCGCCGGCCGTGCGGTATTCTGCGAGGGAAGACATTTGACAGCTCGGTCTTGGGCTGCGGGCAGAGAAGTAGGTGAAATGACGCTGGATCGTGCGGTGCGACGACTGGTTGCACCCGTCTCTGTGTCGCCTTTCGTCTCCTTACTCGCTCTGGCCGCACTGCTTTTCGCAGTTTTTGCCATCCATTCTGAGACCACCGGGCATGCCATGCACACGCTTGTCCCTGCTGCATCGCCCGTTACTGCTTCAGCGATTATTGCTGAGCACCACACTCCGGTGACGGGTATGGCTGCGGTCATGGCTGCTCCCGTCATCGCGGCAATCTCGTCCGGAAGCCTCGACGGCATGCTTGATTGCGCTCTGCTGGCGATGACGTGCGTTCTGCTACTCACTCTCGTCGTTATGGTATTGCTGACTCGACTCCCGACCCGGTATCGGCGTCTGCTCGATACGGGCATGATTCCGAAATCATGGCGCGCCGCCGCCCAACCGAGTCAGCGGCCCAGCCTCACTCTGCTGTCCATCTGTCGCGTTTAGACCGAGATACAGTTCCGAGCCAGCATCTGGCGTCGGAACTTTGCCGTGCCCGCGGCCACCCGGTTTTTACTGCCAAATGACGAATGGATGAACGATGCTTAAACCACGAACTTTCTTGTATGTTGCTGTGACCTTGGCGGCAGCTCTCACCCTCACCTCATGCGCTGGCGGCAGCCCGGCCGCCGATTCAGCGAGCCCCTCTGCCAGCCACAGCACAGTGGCGTTCAATTCCGCCGACGTGACCTTTGCACAGATGATGATCCCCCATCATGAACAGGCCGTTCAAATGAGCGATGATCTTCTCGCGAAGGACGGCCTCGATCAAAGCGTGATCGACCTCGCGACCGAGATCAAGGCTGCCCAGGAACCGGAGATCACCCAGTTGAAAGATTGGTTGACGGCGTGGGGCGAAGATGACAACAGCATGTCAGGCATGGGCGGCAGCTCTGACGGGATGATGTCCGAAGACGACATGATGACGCTGCAGGACGCCGACGGAGCGGAGGCCAGCACCTTGTTCCTCGAACAGATGACTGCGCACCACAAGGGCGCCGTCGCGATGGCGCAGCTCGAAATTGATGAGGGGGAGAATGCGGATGCGCAGGCGATGGCCGCCAACATCGTCAAGACGCAGACGGCTGAAATCGCCGTCATGGCCGAGCTTCTCGCCTCACTCTAGAGCGGCACATTCGGGGCGGGTTCTTTTCTCCAGAGCCCGCCCTTGGACACCACCGTTCGTTTTCTGATTCACCTGCAAGGACATATTTATGTATCGCCGACAATTTTTTCACCTGATGACTACTCCCGGGGCAGTGCTCCGTGGATAGCACCGGTCACGTCGCCACGGCCCCGCACATCTCCGGTGCAATTCCGCAAATGTCACGCCGCGATGTGCGCGCAATGGAGAATCTGGTTCGTGCGGGCCGATCCGGCTCACCGAGAACGGCGCCACCGGTCAAAGTCCCCCTCCGGCCCATCCCCCTGCGCCAGCGTGCTGCGGCAGCCAGCGCCATGGCGATGATCGCGCTCCTCGCGATTGGCACGTCCCTACCCGCACTCGCTGTCAACCCAGAACCACCGCAGGCCTCTGCTGCGAGCGCCGAGAAGACGGCCGATCTACAAAGCGTCACAGCCGCGGGTACAACATCCGTCCCCATTGAACGCGATGGATACACCATCACGGAAGCGCCTGAACCCGCCTCGTATACCGAAGTTGCCACCAACGGGGAATACGCCAGCCTGAGTCCGGGCCAGCTCAGCGATCAAGGTTGGGCTCTACCAGTTCTGGGCAGAATATCGAGCCCGTTTGGTTCTCGCCCGAACAAGCCAGTTGATGGTGTCGGCGACTTTCACAACGGCACCGACATTGCCGCTCCCTGCGGCCAGCCCGTCTTCGCTGCGACCGGAGGAAAAGTTGTCACCTCGGGCGCCCAGGGCTCCTATGGCAACTGGGTTCTCATCGACCACGGTGACGGCATCGAAACGGGCTATGCCCACAACAGTCAGCTCCTCGTTGACTCCGGTCAGCTCGTTGTAGCCGGTGAAATTATCGCCCTGGTGGGGTCAACGGGTGCGTCGAGCGGCTGCCACGTGCACTTCGAAACGCGCGTCGACGGCGAAGGCACCAACGCCGAATCATTCATGAGCTCCAGAGGAGTCACTCTTGGTTAAATGCAAGCGATCAACACGCCGAGTGATTGCCTTGTCCGTACCGCTCGTTGGCCTCATGGTTCTGACGGGGTGTTCTGCCAACGATTTGGACTCGACGGCGGTATCACCCAGCACTGCCCCGATGGCAACCGCTTTCGAACACGTGCATGGCCTCGGCGCCGACCCTCTCACTGGAGACACCTACGCTGCCACGCACCAGGGGGTGTGGCTCATCCCGACCGGAGTGCTGCCCGACACCTATCTGGCCGGAGCGCCACGAGCCGACACGACCCAACCCGTGCAGCTCGGCGGCCTGGCGCAGGACACGATGGGCTTTACCGTGGCCGCGCCCGGCCAGTTGATGGCATCGGGTCACCCCGATCCAGCCGAACCCAGCGATCTGGCGCTCCCTAATTTGGGACTTATCTCCAGCACAGACGGTGCGTCGTCGTGGTCACCGTTGTCGCTGGCCGGCAAGACCGATTTTCACGATCTGGATGCTGTCCCCCTCGACGACGGCACCCTCCGCGTCTACGGGTACGACGCGGGCGCCGGGGGCATTTCCGTCAGTGACGACTCCGGCCTCACCTGGTCAGCGGGAGCGCAGCTCGCACTCCGCGACCTGAGCGCGGATCCATCCCAGGTCGATCGGCTCTACGCAACGACCGCCTCGGGCGTGCTGGTGAGCGCCGATGCGGGCCGCACTTTCACCGCGTTGGCTGGCGCACCGGCGCTGCTCCTGCTGGATTCCGCCGCCGGAGGATTGGTCGGTCTCGATCCCAACGGCGGAGTCTGGCGCCAGGACGGCCAGACGTGGGCGCAAACCGGAACGACCGGTCGCACCCCCGAAGCGTTCACCGTCGTCGGCGGATCCGCACCCTGGATCCTCGTCGCGGATGCCACCGGCATCGCCGCCAGCAGTGACTTTGGAAACACCTGGACCGCACTGGTATCGCTCTCCAGCTAGCAGGAAGTCAGAAAAGATACCCCCAGCGGTATGATTAAATATTTACAAATCACGAAAGGAATCGCATCATGATGTGGGGCAATGGAAGCCTGGGTTGGTCCTGGGGGTTCGGATTGCTGGCTTTGGTTGGCATCGCCATCCTCGTGTATCTCGTCATTCGCTTATCTACCAAAAACGGGCAGAATAGCCCCTCCTCACCGTCCGTCCCCGCGTCGCCTGATCTGACCAGCGCGCGGAAGATCCTCGACGAGCGATTCGCTCGCGGGGAGCTGGCGGCAGAGCAGTACCGCGAACTGGTCCGGGTGCTCGCGGAAGGCCGATGATGGCTGACATTAGCCGCCGAAACGCTCTCATTCTTGGCGGGGTAGGGATTGGCGGGGTAGCCATCGGAGCAACTGGCTTCCTCGTGAATCAAAAATCGGGAAGACCGCTGGCTTCGGAAGCCGTGTCTGGGGCCGACCTCGTTCAGCCCACCGAATTACGCAGCTCCAACGGTGTGCTGACGGTGGCCCTGGAATCGTCGTCTCAGCACGTAAGCATTGCCGGACGCGACGTGCGCGCACTCAGTTACAACGGGGGCGTTCCTGGCCCCACACTGCGCGTTCGCGCCGGCGACATTCTCAATGTCAGCCTGCGTAATGGCCTGACCGATCCGAGCAACCTGCACGTGCACGGCCTCCACGTTTCTCCGGAGAACAATAGCGACAACATGTTCGTCACGATCGAAGCCGGCGACTCGTTCGACTACCAGTACGAACTGCCCAACAATCACGCTCCGGGCGTGTACTGGTATCACCCGCACCATCACGGTTTCGTCGCCGACCAAGTGTTCGGAGGTCTCTATGGCGCCATCATCGTGGAAGACCCCGAGGAGATTCCCGCTACCCGGGAGCGCGTACTTGTCATCTCCGACATCACCTTCGATTCATCCGGCACCATTCCAACTGCCACGGCGATGCAGAAGATGTCGGGTCGCGAGGGCGAGCTCGTTCTGGTCAACGGGCAACTCTCCCCCACATTGAACGCTGGCGCAGGCGAGCGTGAACGCTGGCGGGTCATCAATGCGTGCACCTCTCGCTTCCTGCGGCTTCGACTCGACGGTCAGCAGCTCACCCTTCTCGGAATCGACTCCGGCCGGTTCGAATCCGCCCGCGATGTTGACGAGGTTGCCTTAGCCCCAGGCAATCGTGCCGATCTCCTGGTGACGGGTCGCGTCGGCACGTCCACGCTTCGGGCCCTCCCCTACGACCGCGGCGCAACCGGCGGAATGATGGGCGGCGGCACCTCTACCTCCGTCGATATTGCGTTGGCTATGCTCGTAGTGGCCGACGCCCGCATCACCGAATTGACCGCGATACCGGACCAGCCTGCACCAAACGACCTCCGGTCGGTGGCCGTCACCGCTCGCCGCCAGTTGGTGTTCGCCATGGGAATGGGTGGCAGCATGCGCGGCGGCATGATGTCAGCTACGATCAACGACCGCGCATTTGATGCCACCCATATCGACACGACCGTGCAATTTGGAAGCGTCGAAGAATGGACTCTCACCAACACCAGCACTCTCGATCACCCTCTGCACCTGCACGTCTGGCCGATGCAGATCATTGAACAGGATGACCGACCAGTCGAGTCGGTCATCTGGCAGGACGTCGTGAACATACCGGCACGCAGCACCGTGCGCGTTCGGGTCAAGTTCGATGATTTCAGCGGACGAACCGTCTATCACTGCCATGTCCTCGACCACGAAGATGCCGGCATGATGGGCATCATTCAAGCGCTCTAAACGCGCCGTTCGTGTCGACGGGGCTTGAGGCGCTCTGGAGCGTCGGAAGCTTCAACGAAGTCGCAGGTGAATTCCCCTTCGTAGCCGAACAGGAATCCAAAGACACGGTTTCGCACGTCGAGTCTGACTCGGTAGACGCCAGCTGCGTCGTCGTAGGATTCGTGCAGTTCTGCCCGACCGCTGAACAGCATGGGAAACCGGAACGCGACGGGGCCCTCGTAGAAGCGTTGAGCGCCCGAACGCAACCGTAGTGACCCGTCCGGTTGAACCGACAGGTCGAGGTCAACTGCCAGATGCTGATGCGTACCCAGGTAATCCAGGACTTTGCCGCCGCTGAGGACCATAGTTGCGTCGAACCGGCTGGGCCGGTCGCGGACCTGGTACTCGCGCACGAAGGTGACGGTCTCGCGCCCGTAGGGGTCGAGGTAGGGGTAGTTCCAGATCGTGAACGGTACGTTTGTGCCGAGGTCGGGAATGAGGATATTGCGTATCTTTCCAAGGCGCAGGAACGGGATCGTCCACCATGGCCCTCGACTGATCCGCAGCATCGTGCCGCGACCGATGCACGCGTAGCCGGCGTGCAGACCGACTCCGAATCGTCGTTGCAACATCGGATGCAACCGGTCGAAGTCTGCGCCTAAAGATTCCTGAAAGATCGACGTCACGGTGCCTCCAGCGTGTGCAGGGATGTGGGAGCCAGGGTCATGGCGTTGCCGCGCCGGGGTGTCCGCCGGCATCGCGCAGCCTGCGGCCGGCCCGGGCGCCAGAACGCGAGGACGGACCCGATCGTCCACCGCTCTGGCAGCGTTCCGGTTTCGGCCCAGATTCGTAGGCGGTCAAAGCTCCACGCGGTCATCCATCCAATAATCCGCCGCATGACCAGCCGGTCGATCAGCCGACCCCACCCCGGCTCATAGTCAAAGCCGGTTATGAACGTCGTCCCCTGGGACGTTGGAATGTACCGCCAGTAGCCTCGTCCTGCTCGGAGCGGCGAAAGGCGGTCATCCGTCGTAAAACGCAGCGCCGACGTCAGTGTTCCGTCGGGCCGCTGCTTCTCTCCGAGCGAGGTACCCGTCCCCCTAATCGTATGAAAGAGCAGCCGACGCTGGTAGATGAAGCGGCTTCCACCAGTCGGAATCGTCGCGATCGGGCTGATAGAGCTAAAACGCAGATCCCACCGTGGATGCTGATCCGGGTCTTGAGTGAGCTGCCACACACGGTCAACATCGGCTTTGATCTCGATCTCCACATAGATCGCCGTCTCGCCCATGAACCCAGCATGCCTCATCGACGAAAATTGCCCGAATCGCGAGCCGCGACAAAAAACGATCCTCATAGATCGTCCTCGAACGGTGAAACGTCGCCCAGTGAGGGCGTTTTCCGCGACGCTCATGACCTTAGAGGTGCCGGAGCTTGGCGCTCGTCCGCCTTGATCAGAACGCCCCTAGACCCTTTGAGATGGCTACGCAGCCTGAGCGGCAACGAGTTGTCATCGTATGACTCTGTCGTGCCGCGTACTGCGCTTTGTAATGCCACACTCGTGACATGACTTCCAAAATTCGGTTGAAAAATCGCCTCGTATTAGTGCTTCCCGCAGTGGCCATTGTGGTCGTTACTTGGCTCGTATTCTGGATGGCGCAAGGATTCCCCACCATGTGCAACCTCGTCGCCCCGTGCCAGGGCCCTGAGGTCAGGGTTGCACCGGCTCTCCTTTTCGGCGGGATGATGCTTGCACCGTTGGCGGCGGTGATTCTCATGTCCGTCGTTCGCTCACCGGCAGGTTGGCTCGTCGTACTGTCCTATGTCGCCCTCGTGCTTCTAGCGGTTGTCGGGTACGTCGTCATCAGCTTCAGCGGCGGGTTCGGCGTTGATGCGGCATTCCTCGCTGGTCTCCTCGGAACTTGCGGGACAGCAGCGCTCGCCTATGTGGGAATCACTGCCCTTCGACGCGAGACTTGAGCAGCGACGTTTCCAAGCCGGAACCAGACTGGCGAGCCCTCTGATGGCGAAAGCAGCGATTGCCGACCGCCCGCGGAATCCGCCGGAACTTGATCTGCAGCGCGCACTCGACGGAGTGACATCGACCATACCGGGGCCATTCGACAACGACCGATGGATCGGAACCGTGATGGTCGGCCGACGGCTACTGAACGGCGTTCTCGTGCCGTCGGGCATCACGTCGGACGCGACCTGCCCGGAACGGTTGGCGCGCCATCGCTGTGAAAACGAGGAGCCATACGACCAGCGCGGCCCACAGCGTGACGGTACCAATCTGGCCGACGAGCGGCAGCGTGTCGGCCTGACCCAGATAGATTCCGGCGACGGCATACATTCCGACGGGGAACGCGATGCTCCACAGTGTCGCTTGATAGCGCAGTGGTACGTGGCGTTTGAAGTGACGCCAGATCCCCACGGCGATGAGCACGGGGATGAGCCAGGTCGCGAAAGCCCAGAACATCACGGATATGCCGCCGACCAGTCCGCGAGTCGCGCTTACCATCGGAGCATCCGCCATTTCGACGATGCGGGCGCCGGCCAGAACTGTGATCGCGCAGGCGCCCATCGATACCCAGTACGGCGGATCGAGATCTTCCGGCCGCAGTGTGTAGAGCATCAGGCGCAGTGAGACGAACACCCCAGCGGCTCCATAGAGGAAAATGCCGACCGACCACGACAATATGGCCAGTACCGCGAGCAGCGCCCTGGCATCGCCCGCGACCGGTTCGAGCGCCGCTGCCACGACGGCGACCGACTGGCTCGCAACGACCCAGATAAACCAGGTTCCGTTTGCCGACCCCAGTACGGGGCGTGCCGTGCGGCCCAGTACAGCGAGCCAGGGCACCGCGTAACCGAGCACGACCCAGGCCACACCAGCCACGCCCAGGAGCACCGTTGCCGCAAGAAACCATCCTTCCACGGCCAAACGCGCAGCCAGCACATTGGTGCCGGCGACGAAGGTGAAGAACTGGAATCCCCGGTTCGGGTCGTGCAGGTCATCGAGAAAGTCTGATCGGAACGCCACGAACCGCCATGTAGTCAGAACCAGGAGTGCCAGATAAGCTCCGGCGCAGACCACCAGGAGCGCGTAGCTGAGGCCTGCGACCCCGATCAAGTTCATGCCGATCGAGAGGATGCCGGTGGCCATGACCATGGCGAAATATCCAGGTGGCATCGTGCGTACGGCGGCGCGCACTCGCACACTTCGCTCGGACGCCATCATTACAGGTTACCCTCCGAGCGGAACTCGCGGCTCTCGCGTGTCCAGTTGTAATCTGTGCGCGTGACGAACTTTCTGGCGCAGGTTGGGATCGGCGACCGCATTCAAGCCATGGAGCCGCCTGTCAGAATCGAACTGACGACCTTTTCATTACGAGTGACCGATGGGTGCCCGAAAACACGCCGCGGGGCGTCAAAATCGTTGATTTTATGGTCTTTTTTAGCTCGACGTGATCACCAAAAACAGCATCACTTACGTAGGCCAGTGGGAGTTGAGACGGCTAGTTCGAGCCGTCCATTCTCGCCGTGTTATTTATTCCGTTTCGTGGGCGATCCCCCTGTACAGTAAGCGCATAATCCTCACAGCTGTGACGCACTCCCGCGCTCATGGTTTTGCGTGGTGGAAGAACGGAATCCCCGCATGAGAAAAATTTCGCTCGGCCTGGTCGGCATCGTTGCCGCAGCCGTCAGTCTCGCCATTGTAGTACCTGCGAACGCCGCCAGCAGCGTCCTCTACGTACCGGACAGCTTCAACTCCGCACTTTCTGACACGAGGGCGACAGGGCACTACGAAGTGGTCGCTTCCGGTCTCCACATTTATACCGACTCGACCACCAGCACAGACAAGGTCGCTGAGTACGTCGACACGAACACCCTGCTCGCCGCAGCCGGCGAACCAAACCTTGAGTACACGAACACAGCCGGGGGCATCCCCGGCACCCAGCTCATCGTCGACTTCGACGCTGACGGCACTGCCGATGGGATCCTCGTCGGAGAGCCTGGCACCTATGGCGACGACTGGTGGTTGAGCAACTCCGCAGACCTGTTCGTCAAGGACGGAGCACCGTCCCACATGGGCGGATTCGGCAGCGACAACCACGGCACCCTCGGCCAGTGGCGGACCGCCTTCCCGAACGCTGACGTCACCGCGTTCGGCTTCTCCCTCGGTTCAGGAGTCAAGGGCGATGGCGTCCTCAACGCGATCAACTTCGCTGGCACTGAATACACGTTCGGAACTCAGACTGTGCTCGCGGGCAAGGACAACTGCAAAAACGGCGGGTGGGAAACTAGCACGAGTCCCGTCTTCAAGAATCAGGGTGACTGCGTCAGCTCTTTCGCCTCGTCGAAGGGGTAGTTGTACTCGGCACGGACATTGGTGCCAGTTCGGGCTCGTGTAGGGTGAGGGCCTCCGAGCTTAGGGACTGCAGATAAAGGAGGACCCCAATGGTCACGACAGCACTGCGCAGCGCATATCAAAAGCTGTTCGAAGTGGCAGCACTTCCCGATTTCGGCGAAGCCGCTGACGGGGGTTGGAACGCCGATCAGATTCTGGCTCATCTCCTCAGCGTGGATGCCGCAATAGCGGCGGTTGCGCTCGGAGTTGTTGCGGGCTCGCGTCCCAGCTTCGACAACCGGATTTCTCTCGATTCCTGGAATCTGGACCGGATAATCGCCGACCACGCAGGTAGGGCCGACTTGATCGACCACGTTCGAAGTCAAGCCACGATACTGTGCGACATTGCCGATCAACTCGGCGGCCACGCTTCCTCGGTGCTGATCCCGGCGCTCCTGCTCTCTAACGACGACCTCGTGCTTGACCGGCCCCTTCCCCTTGCAAGCCTCATCGACGGACTCGCAGAGGACCACGTCCCGGTACACACCCAACAACTCCTCGACCTTCGCGTCGCCGTCCGCGAGCACAGCTAATATCGGCAGTCTCAGCCGAAGTCGACACCGCCAGGCGCCGGACCTCGCCCTTGGGTCTCGGGCGAACCGCCACGGTGGTCTCGAGCCATTCCCAAGTGAGGTTGCTCCTGCTCTGCGGCAATTCGAAGGCCTGGCGACGGATTCTGAGCCCGTCAGGGTCCCTCTTGCGGACGCGCGGTCCGACCTTCGTGCGCGAAAGTCGGGACAATGGCTCCATGCGCCTCAACAGCTACTGAGCATGTCGCCTGCACGAATGAAACGACAACGTCACGAACTAAACGTTGCTGGTCGGCGACGCCTGCGCCGAGACGAGTCGCACCACAATCGCTGCTGGCGGCACCGACGTGACAATCGACCTGACTTCACCCATGAGGAGTCGATCCCCGCGCGGCAGCAATGCCGGAGAACCTCTTTGAAGACGATTTAGACGCCGTTGCAGACGCCCTCAATATCCGCGCACTTAAAACAATATGGGCAAATTGTGGGCAAATCCGGCAAATCCGAACAAACATACCGAAAAGCCTGTTTCAGAAACTCTATCTGACCAGGAGTTTTAGTGGAGCCGCCTGTCAGAATCGAACTGACGACCTTCTCATTACGAGTGAGATGCTCTACCAACTGAGCTAAGGCGGCGTTACCAGAACACCTCATAAGGCACTCGGTGACACAGCAGCCAAGCCTAGTCGTTTCTGCGGGTGATTCTGTACACCTCGGCGAATGACGCGTCAACGCGGTCCGACAACGTGCTCGCTCCATCGTCCTCAGCCCAGCACCGCCAGGCATGACGGATGGCTGCCACGGCCACCAGGGTGAACAGCAGCGCGCGCTGGTTCAGCTCGGCCTGGTCCTGAGCGAGAGCCGGAGCATCCGCTGTGAAGCGTCTCTGGATGATCTGCTGCAATTGGTCTTCGAAGTCGCGCAGAGTGGCCATGCGCATGCCGAACAGGTAGGCGTTTTCCTTCATGACCGAGCGGCGCAGCTGGTGGATCTCCCGGTCTGCCTCCGTGCGCTGCAAGCTCTTGGAGAGCAGCACTGCCAGGTCGGCCAGCACGTCGCTGTCGGGGCCGCCGGCGACAACGGTTTCAATATCTTCAGCGGATGCCATTCTTGGCGAGTCGCCGATGAACGCGGCGTCTTTTGAGGGGAAGTAGTTGAAGAACGTGCGCGGCGAAACGTTGGCAACCCGGCTGATGTCTTCAATGGTGACGTGGTCGATGCCGCGCTCACGAGACAGGGTGAGTACGGCCTGCTGAATGGCACGGCGGGTGGCGAGGCGCTTGCGCTCGCGCAGTCCGGGCACCCCAGTTTCGATCGACATGCTCCAATTATTTCACAGCACGCAAAACTGCCTGGGTCAGCACTGCGGGTCGGATGCCGGCACGATACCGTCGACAAGATAGGAGTCGACAGCATCGTTCACGCAGGAATTCGACTTGTTGTAGGCGGTGTGGCCCTCACCCGTGTAGGTCACCAGGCTGCCACTGTCGAGCTGTTCGGCCAGCTGCTGCGCCCAGACGTATGGGGTTGCCGGATCGTTGGTGGTGCCGACAACCAGAATGGGTGCCGCTCCTGACGCGTGGATCTCGGTGCGTTCGCCGGTGAATTTGTGGTGCCAGTTGGCACAGCCGATGTCGCCGAAGCTCATGAACTGACCGATCACCGGGGCCGCAGCCTGGAGCTCGGCGGCCTCGGCGCGCATTGCGGTCGGGTCGGCGTTGTAGGCGTAGTCGATGCAGTTGATGGCCATGAACGACTCGGTCGAATTGTCGGTGTAGTGACCGTTGACGTCGCGACCGTTGTAGGCATCCGCGAATTGAAACGCGCTCTCGGCGCTGCCGTGCAGCACTGTGTAAAACATATCGCTGAGTTGCGGCCACGCTGTGGCCTGATAGAGCGGGTAGATAATCGCCGTGAGGAGCGCGTTTCCGCCGAGTTGACGGCCGTCCTTAGCGGTGATGGGGCTCGCGTCCACCGAATTCAGCAATGCGCCGATCGTCGACATCGCCCTGTCCACGCTCCCTCGGAAAGGGCAGTCCTCGCCCTCGAGACAGTCAGTGAGGTAGGCGCGCAGGGCATTTTCGAAACCCACCGCCTGGGTCTTGGTCACCTCGAAATTACTGGTCGACGGGTCGACTGCCCCATCGAGCACGAGACGACCGACCTTCTCGGGAAAAAGTTCGGCATAAGTGGCGCCGAGAAAGGTGCCATAGGAGTAGCCCAGGTAGTTCAGGTGAGTGTCGCCGAGCACGGCGCGCAGCAGGTCGAGGTCGCGGGCGGCGCTCTGGGTGTCGACCGTGCCGAGCAGCGGCCCGGTGCGCTGGGCGCACGCCGCTGCGAAGGCGTCGGAAGAGGCTGTCAGCTCGGCAATCCAGGCATCCGTGCCGCGCTCTGCGGTCGTCAGCCCGTAGATGTACTTATCCATCGCAGAGGAACCGTAACAGGAGACCGCGGAGGAGCGCCCGACGCCGCGGGGGTCGAAACCGACGATGTCAAAGCTCGCCTGCAGGGTGGCGTCGGTGGCATAGTCGAGAGAATCCTTGACGAAGTCATAGCCGGAACCACCGGGCCCGCCGGGATTGACCAACAGCGAGCCGATCCGGTCGTTGCCGGTGGCGACCTGACGCACCAGGGCGAGCGATATATCCTCGGCGGCCGGGTCGGTGTAGTCGAGCGGCGCAGTGGCCTCGGTGCACTGCAGGCCGTCGCCACAGTCGCTCCACTGCAGCACCTGGCTGTAGAACGGAGCGAGGCTGTCCGTCACCTGCTCGCCGGTGGGCGTGGATTCAGTGGGTGCGGAATTCGCGGTGAAGAGGGTCGCGCATCCGCTGAGAACGAGTGTAAGAGTCAGAGCGGCGGCCGCGATACTGGTAACGCGATTGCGTCGGTTCAACGTGTTCCTCTTTCATGGCGTCAAGCGGATGCTGCGGTTCAGGCTACCGAAGGCGGCTGGGAGTCACTGTGGGTGATGCAGCTGTGGGCGACGGATCGCCGACACGAGCATCGCCTCGAGCGCGAGGGCCGGGGCAACGTTGGATTGAATACGCTGACGTGCCACGGCAATCGCGTCCATCGTGGCGACCGTGGCTGCTGGGGCGCTGGCCGCACTCGCCATGCGCAGTTCGGCGAGCAGCTCACGGTTGATCACAGCTTGTTCCCGGCCAAGCTGCACCATGCAGACGTCCCGGTAGAGAGAGGCCAGGTCAACCAGAATGCGGTCGATGCCGTCGTGCAGGCTGCGCTTTGCCCGACGCTTTTGGTCGTCCTCGAGATCCTTGATCTGGCCGCGCAGCCCCGGCGGCACGGACTGCCCGGCCTCGATTCCGAGCGAGCGCAGCATGCCGTCGCGCTCCGTGGCATCCAACTCGAGGGTGATTGCCTTCGCGTCGTCACCCGCGATCGCGAGCAACCGGGCGGCCGCATTGACCGCCGACGACACCGAGCGGATGCCGAGGGCGGCGCGCAGGGTCTCCTCGCGTCGTGCCCGCGCGTCCGCATTGGTGGCAAGCCGCCTGGCCATGCCGATGTGGCTTTGGGCGAGCCGGGCGCTGAGTTCTGCAATGGCCGGGTCGACGCCATTGCGGCGCACGAGGAGGTCGGCGACATCGGCAACACTGGGAACGCGTAGGCGCACTGTGCGCACGCGGGACCGAATAGTGGGGAGCAAATCTGCCTCGCTCGGCGCGCACAAAATCCACACCGTGCGTTCGGGTGGTTCTTCGAGGGCCTTGAGGAGCACGTTCGAAGTGCGCTCGACCATGCGGTCGGCATCTTCGACGACGACGACCCGGTAGCGACCGACCGACGGCGAGTACTGTGAGCGGGCGACAGCCTCCTTGACGGTCTTCATCGGGATGATGACGCCCTCAGTGCTGAGCACGCTGAGGTCGGGGTGGGTGCGCGCGTCGACCTGACGGGCGGCAGCGAGGTCGCCATCGGGGGTACCGGGGCTTAGCAGGGCCGCCGCAAAAGCGAAGGCGAGGTTAGAGCGGCCGGAACCCGGCGGACCGGTGATGAGCCAGGCGTGCGTCATGGAAGACGATTCGGCGGTGGCGGAACCGGTACCGGACGGTGCCCGCAGCGCCGCCGCCCGAAAGATGGCGATCGCGTCGGCCTGTCCCGTTAGGTTGTCCCACACTGCCATGAGTCAAGGGTAACCCGCCCCGCCGACACCGCAGTCGACGCGCCTGGCCCGCGTTCCGGGCCCGGGTCGGAACGCGGGCCCATGAAGATGGATCACGGGCCCGGTTGCGCACGGCATGACCCGGCCCTGACTGTTAGAGGAGGGGCGCTACCCGGGCTCTGATGCTGGCGGCGATGTCGGCGGTGGGGGCTGCGGCATCCAGTACCAGGAACCGGTCGGGTTCGGCGGCAGCCAATTCCAGGAACGCAGCGCGCACGCGGGCATGAAAGTCGTTCTTCTCGGCCTCGAGCCGGTCGAAGACTTTGTCGTCGGCATCGAGCCGGGCCCGGGCTACGCGCGAGTCGAGGTCGAGCAGCACGGTCAGGTCGGGAAGCAGACCTTCGGCCGCCCAGAGCGACAAATCACGCACCTCAGTGGCGCCGAGCACACGCCCGGCCCCCTGATAGGCGACCGAGGAGTCCAGATAACGGTCCTGCACGATCACGTCACCGCGAGCGAGCGCCGGCCGCAGCTTGGTGCCCACGTGCTGGGCGCGGTCGGCGGCGTACAGCAGCGCCTCGGCGCGCGGGTCTACCTCCCCGCGATGGTGCAGCACGATCTGGCGAATCTCCACGCCGACATCCGTTCCCCCTGGCTCGCGGGTGCGCACGACAGTGCGCCCCCGCTCTTCGAGCCAGTCGGTCAACAGCTGCGCCTGCGTGGTTTTGCCGGAGCCGTCGCCGCCCTCGAGGGTGATGAAGAGACCGGTCACGACGCCTTCGGCGCGATCGTGGTCGTGGCAGCGGATTCAGCGGCCGAACTGGCCGCTTTCTTCACGGCGGGCTTCTTCACTGCGGGCTTCTTGACCGGGGCCGTGCCGGCCAACGCCGCCTTGGCTGCCGCGTTCGCGGCCCGGGTCGCGGCGGCCTTCTTCGCGGTGGCCGCCTTCGCTGCTGCAGTCGGCGCCTTCTTCACCGCCGGCTTCTTGACGGCGGCTTTCTTGGCCGGTGCCTTCTTACGCGGCGCGGCCGGGCCCTTGGCCCGCTTGTCCGCGAGCAGCTGCACGGCCCGGTCGAAGTCGATCTCCTCGATGTCCTCCGACTTGGGAATCGTCGCGTTGGTGACCCCATCGGTCACATACGCACCAAACCGGCCGTCCTTGATCTTGATCGCCTTGCCACTTTCGGGGTCGGGTGCTTCGAATTCCTTCAGGGCACTCGACGCCCGGCGCGCGCCGTACTTCGGCTGCGCGTAGAGCTCGATCGCGCCCGGAAGGTCGATGTCGAAGATCTGGTCTTCGCTCGTGAGCGACCGGGTATCGATGCCCTTCTTCAGGTACGGCCCGAACTTGCCGTTCTGCGCCAGAATCTCGGTGCCGGTCTCCGGGTCGAGCCCGACCGTGCGCGGCAAGGCAAGCAGGCGCAGCGCCGTTTCGAGGTCAACGGTGGCCAGGTCCATGGACTTGAAAATGGATGCTGTACGCGGCTTGTCGGCAGCGGCCACCTTCTTGGCTGCCGGCTTGCGCTTAGGCTTCGCGACGGTGACCTCGCCGGTGGCGGGGTCGATCGTCTCAACCGGGGCGGCAACGACGACTGGGACGACCGGTTCGGCCGGGGCCGGCGCGAGCTCGGTGACGTACGGCCCGAACCGACCGTCTTTCGCAACGATTTCCTTGCCGTTCTCGGGGTTGAGTCCGATCACTCGGTCAGTGACGACGGGGGCATCGATGAGCTCACGGGCCTTGGTCGCGGTCAGTTCGTCGGGAGCGAGTTCCGGCGGGATGTTTACGCGGCGGGGCGGGGCATCCGCTGCAGCGTCGGGATCGATGACTTCGAGATATGGACCGTACTTGCCGATACGCAGGGTGATGTCGTCGCTGATGGTGACCGAGTTGATCACCCGCGGGTCGATCTCGCCGAGGTTGTCGATGACCTGGCGGAGACCCCGGTGCTTGTCACTGCCGAAGTAGAAGCTATTGAGCCAGTCGAGTCGGTTGGCTTCGCCGCCGGCGATGCGGTCGAGGTCGTCCTCCATCTCGGCGGTGAAGTCATATTCGACCAGGTCGCCGAAGAATTCTTCGAGCAGGCGCACGACCGAGAACGCGATCCAGTTGGGAACGAGCGACTGGCCCCGCGGCGTGACATAGCCGCGCTCGGTGATGGTCGAGATGATCGAGGCGAACGTCGACGGGCGGCCGATGCCGAGCTCTTCGAGCTTCTTCACCAGGCTGGCCTCGGTGTAGCGGGCGGCCGGGGTCGTTTCGTGGCCCTTGGCCTCGAGGTCCTGCAGGGCCAATTTCTGGCCCTCTTCGAGCGGCGGCAGCTTCGACTCGGTCGCAACGGCCTCCGCGTTGCGCTCCTCGTCCTTCGACTCCTCGTAGGCGAGCATGAAACCACGGAACGTGATGACCGTTCCACTGGCCGAGAACTCAGCGAGAGCGCCCGACGCCGCGGCGTGCTCCGATGCGCCAGTCGGGCCAGCCGCGATGGTCACGGAGGCAGTCGAGCCGGTGGCATCCTTCATCTGCGAGGCGACGGTGCGCTTCCAGATCAGGTCGTACAGCTTAAAGTCATTGCCACGCAGGCTTGACGCGAGCGACGCCGGGGTGCGGAAAGTGTCGCCGGAGGGGCGAATGGCCTCGTGCGCTTCCTGAGCGTTCTTGCTCTTGCCCTTGTAGGCGCGCGGGGCATCCGGAACCGTCTCGGCGCCGTACAGAGCAGCGGCCTGCGTGCGGGCGGCGGTGAGGGCCTGCTGCCCGAGCGACGGCGAGTCGGTACGCATATAGGTGATGTACCCGTTTTCGTACAGCGACTGGGCAACGCTCATGGTTTGGCGGGCGGTGAAGCGCAGCTTGCGCGCCGCTTCCTGCTGCAGGGTCGACGTCGTGAATGGTGCGGCGGGGCTGCGACGATACGGCTTGGAGGTGACCTTGGTCACTTCCAGCTTCACACCGGGGCTCTTCAGCGCGATGGTCAGGGCCTGTGCGGCGGAGGCGTCGAGGGTGACGGCCTTCACGCTGGGCTTCAGAGCACCGGAGTCGTCGAAGTCGCCACCGGTGGCAATTCGCTCACCGTTCAGGCGCACGAGCTTGGCATCGAACGCCTGGTCAGTTTCTGAAGCGGATGCCGCCAGTCGCGCCAGCAGATCCCAGTACCCGGCGGAGACGAACGCGAGGCGCTCCTTCTCCCGGTCGACGACGAGGCGGGTCGCGGCGCTCTGCACGCGGCCGGCGGACAGGCCGGGGCCGACCTTGCGCCACAGCACCGGGGAAATCTCGTAGCCGTAGATGCGGTCGAGGATACGGCGGGTTTCCTGCGCGTCGACCAAGGCGGTGTCGAGGTCGCGGGTGTTGTCTTTGGCGGCGAGGATCGCGTCTTTGGTGATCTCGTGAAAGACCATGCGCTTGACCGGAACCTTGGGCTGCAGCACCTGCAACAGGTGCCAGGCAATGGCCTCACCCTCGCGGTCCTCATCAGTTGCGAGCAAGAGTTCGTTCGCATTCTTGAGGGCCCGCTTGAGCTCGCTAACGGTCTTTTTCTTGGCGTCAGAGACTACGTAGTACGGTTCAAAGCCGTTCTCCACGTCGACCGAGAATCGGCCGAGAGCACCTTTCTTCAGCTCCGGCGGCAGGTTTTTCGGCTCGATCAGATCGCGAATGTGACCGACCGAAGACAAAACCTCGTAGCCATCGCCGAGATAGGCGGCGATCGACTTCATCTTGGTCGGTGATTCAACAATGACCAGCTTCTTAGTGCCTGGCACCAGACTCCTCTTTATACGTAGTGACCAAATGTGGGCCAAGGCACACCATACACACCGGAATGGAGTGCCCGCCTAATCGACGGGCACGTCTCGGCGCGTCACGCTCGCGCACACGTCGTTCCCAGCCACCGCTCAGTTCGCTCTGAGGGAGCCGCACAACAATCCCGAACCCTTGCCGATTGCCCGCCCAAGTGCAGAATAGTCCCATGGGTACAATGACGGCCACATACACCGCGAAGTTGACGGATGGGCCCCTTCAGGGCAAGACAATCACGACGACCTTTCTCGACTCGGGTGATCCGCAGCCGCGCATCGAGATTCCGGCCGACTCCGGCAAGCGCTACCTCTACGCGCGCGGCGCCGGCCTGGAGTTCGAGGGTTCCGCTTCCCCCGGCCGCCCGAGCGCGGTCGAATACCGCTACCTCGAAGTGCTCCTCTCCTAGTTCGCCCGGCCCGGCTCACCGGGCGTCCCATCAGGGCGGCGGCCCGGCCCGGGCACTCGCGAAAATATCTATGCCCTGCACTCGCCGCCCCACCGAAACGGATGCGATCAGCCCCGTGACTGTACAGCGCGTGACGGCAGTCCCATTCAGCGACGCCACAGCCCGCGCGGCCTCGCACGGGTAGCCCGCGATCGCGCCGGAGGCGGTGTCTGCGGCGGCGAGCGCGGACGCGTCGGCCGCGTTCGCGACTGACCGGCCGACCGCGAGCAGTGCGAGGACCGATACGACAAGCGTCGTCAGCAACACTGTGGCAGCGAGCACCGCGAGGGCGAGGATAGACCCCGCTCCTCTCTCGGAGCCCTCGCACGCGGCGTCTGGCACGTTCGCCGTGTCGCCGCACGCGCTCATTGACCGCCGGCCAGGGCACATGAGTGTGCCTCGAGGGTTAGCCCGGCAAAGATCCCCGGCAGACTGTGCGCGGTAACTCGAGCACAGACGAAATCGCCGCGACGTTCCGAAGCCAGGCTGGCCCCCGGCACGCTGTGGAGGACGAGGCCGGCGGCGCGCGCCGCGGTGTCGCCACGCGCGAGCGCACGAGCGGCGCTGGCAGCGGCATCCGTCAGCCGCACGTGCACGCCGACCACCTGCACAGCACCGAGGCAGCAGGCCAGAACGAGCACGACCGCCGGCAGCGCCGTGGCGAATTCGGCGGTCGTACTGCCCCTGTTATTTGCGCTACCCAATACTGAGGGCACGTCGCACCAGATCGGTGAGCATTCCCCGCACCTCGTCGCTGCGCAGAATGACGATGAGCAGCCCGGCAAACCCGACCGCGGCCATCGTGGCGACAACGTATTCCGCCGTCGCGGCTCCGGCTTCGTCGGCCAGGGTTTTCAGGGTGGTCTTTGTATACACAGACTCATCTCCTTCGGCGTCCATCGACGCGGGTTGGGCGGCACGAGCACATTCACTCTGCTCCCATCCGTCAGCGCGCGCCGCGGCATCCGCTTATCTGTGGAGAGTTTCAGAACGTCGTCAGGGTGGAGGAGAGCACGCTGAGCAGCAACGGCACCACGCCCACCAGCATGAACGCGGGCAGCACGCAGAGGCCGAGTGGCAGCATGAGCGTGACCGAGAGAGTTGCCGCCCGACGTTGTCCAGCACTTCGGGCATCACGACGTAGCTGTTCAGCCTCGCTGCGCAGCAGCTCTGCCGCGGGAACTCCCGCACGTGTCGACAAGCCAAGTATCCGGTCGACGGAACCACCATCAGTGCCGGGCGCAATGCCGTACCGCTCGGCGGCCGCGTGCACCAACGCCCGCGAACGGTCGATCGACCCGCCACCGGACATGGCAATTGCCATAAGTTCCAGTCGCAGCCCTGGTGTCAGGTCGGTCGGGCCCGCCCGGCGCACCAGCGCACGGTTCCAGCCTGCTGCGGCGAGCATCAGGAGAGCGCCGCCACCGAGACAGACCAGCCCTGGCACGGTCAAAAACAGGGTGTGCAGGGAATCGAAACCCATCAGGCTGCCGAAGACGACGCCGATCACCGGCAGCACCATCACCAGTCGTGCCGTGGCCCGCGGCGCGGCCAGCGCCACCTCCAGATCGCGCTGTACCTGGGCGAGTTCGCGCAGCGACGCGGCGAGCTCACGCAGGCACCCGGCCAGCGGAGCACCAGCTTGAGTGGCCACCTGCCAGGCCGCGGCGAGTCCGAGCCAGGCGCGCTCGGCTTGTCCCGCCGCGTCGTCGCGGCGCCGCGCAGGCCGCCCAGCGGGCTTCCGCGCGTCGACGATCCCCTGCGGAATCTTCCGGGGCTGCCGGCGCGCCTCAACGGCGATCGCATCGGCCACGCTGTCGCCCCGAGCCGCAGCGCGCGCTGCAGCACGCAGGATAGGCGCTGTGGCCGTGCCAGCGTGATTCGAGTCGGCCGCCCGGAACTTGATCGGTACGGCAACCGGAGCCGCCGCCGCACCGTGCTCCGGCAACAGGTAGCCCCAGGCCGACACCGGGGAAACACCGGCCGACAGCAGCACGGCCAGCCGTTGCGTGACCGACGCGACCTCCTCGATCGGCGGTACCGTGTCAGCCCGGCGCATCGTTGCACGTTCTGCGAATCGTGGATGATCGATCTCGGAGCATCAGATCGCTTCGATCGAGAGACGGTCACGGCCGTCGAGGGTGAATCGGCCGACCGCGTCAAGCCTGCGCACCCCGTCGGTACGTTCCAGGTGCAGCACCAGCCCGATGGCGCTCACCGTCTGCCGAGCCACGGCCGAAGCGCTCATTCCGGCGAGAGAACCGAGCGCCTCCAGTCGAGCCGGAACGTCTTCGAGCGAATTCGCGTGCAGCGTGCCCGCTCCCCCGTCGTGCCCGGTGTTGAGCGCGGCAAGCAGCTCCCGAATCTCCGACCCCCGGCACTCGCCGAGCACGAGGCGATCCGGCCGCATGCGCAGCGCCTCCCGCAGCAACGCCTCCAGGCCGATACGCCCGGCCCCCTCCAGATTGGCCTGCCTGGCCTCGAGGGCCACCACGTGCGGATGCCGAATGCGCAGCTCCGCAACGTCTTCGATCGCGACGATGCGCTCGTCGGCTGGCGCTTCGCCCAAAAGGGCCGCCAACAGCGTCGTCTTTCCACTCCCCGCGGCACCGGTAATGAGCAGGTTTTGGCGGCCGTGCACCGCAGCACGCAGCCGATTTAGCCGGGCAGCGCATGCCTCCCCCGTGCCAAACAGGCCGGCGTCAGCGAGTGCACCGAGGCTCCGGTCGGCAGCGTGCGGCAGCCGAATTGACAGCAATGTTCCCGTGCTCGATACCGGCGGAAGCACGGCGTGCACCCGAATCCCGTCGGCCAACCGTACGTCGACGCACGGGCTCGCCTCATCGATGTGTCGCCCGCCAAGTGCGATCAGGCGCACAGCCAACTCACGCACCTCGGCCTCGCCGAGGTGCCAGGCTGGCACGAAGGCGAGGCCATGTCCGGCGTCGATCCAGAGCCCGGAATCCCCGTTGACAAACAGGTCCGTGGTGTCCGGGGCTGAGGCATAGCTAGCCAGCGGACCCAGCGCGCGCACGTTCAGGCGCTCACTGCCGCCCCCTGCCGAGACTGCTACTGCTGCGCCGGCCTCCGGTCTGGTGCCAGCGACATCCGTTGTCGCCGTGCGATGCCGAGCGGAATTCGCCGGCGGTGCACCTGTCGAACGTGAAGTGTCCGACCGCGCGGCCCAGGGATCGTCCACGGCTGTCGAGGCCGGCACGGCAGCGACCACCACGGCGTAGGACGGAACGGCAACGAAAGGCTGGCCCATGCCTCGACGGTACGGTGAGGCGGCCCCGTGATAGCTCCCCCGGCACATTCCGTGGACAGCCGGTCGGTCGAGGCCGTTGGGGAGGAGCCGCCCCAGCAGATTTTCGCGATCAGGAGCCGTGAATCGCTTAAAAAGAAGGGGCGGCACCTATTGGGGGGAACAGGTGCCGCCTAGCACCGCGCAGATTGGGGGGAACCGTACGCGATGCTGGTCAAAACTTTCGTTCAGACGTGTTTCAGTTTACGCAGACGTGCTCAGATTGCAAGTCCAATGTCCTCTTTTGTGAGGACACTCGGCCGGGGGGTGCAAAATCACCCCGAAACGAGGGTTCATTTCTCAGTTTTTCGTTTGTGTATACAGAGATTGGCCGAGAACCGGTAGGGTTCAGTTGAGCTGGCAATGTCCTGCATGCACGTACCGCAAAGGAGCGAATTACACATATGACGGTTAAAATTGACACCCTCCTGCACGAATCGCGTCGATTCGCGCCCACTGCTGAGTTCGCCGCACAGACGATAGCGACACAAGACCTGTACGCAGTCTCGCAGAAGGATCCGGCAATGTTTTGGGCTGATCAGGCCCGTAATCTGCTGCACTGGCACAAGCCATTCACTAAGACTCTCGACTGGACCAACCCGCCATTCGCGAAGTGGTTCGAAGACGGCGAACTCAACGTCGCGTATAACTGCCTCGACCGTCACGTTCTCGCCGGCAACGGCGACCGCGTCGCTCTGTACTTTGAGGGCGAGCCCGGCGATTCCCGCAGCTACACCTACTCCGAACTGACTACCGAGGTCAAAAAAGCCGCCAACGTACTGCTCGGGCTCGGCGTCACCGCCGGCGACCGTGTGGCCGTCTACCTGCCGATGATCCCAGAGGCCGTCATCTCCATGCTCGCCGTCGCCCGCATCGGCGCCGTGCACTCGGTCATTTTCGGCGGATTCAGCGCCGAGAGCCTGCGCTCCCGCATCGACGACGCCAACGCCGTGCTCGTCATCACGGCCGACGGCGGCTACCGCAAGGGCAAGATCAGCGCCCTCAAGCCGGCCGTCGACGCCGCCCTGCAGACCAACGATTCCTCGGTGAAGAACGTGCTCGTGGTCAAGCGCACCGGCCAAGACGTGCAGTGGAACGATCGCGACATCTGGTGGTCCGATGCCATGGAAACAGCCTCTCCCGAGCACGAGGCGGAGGCCTTCCCGGCCGAGAACCCGCTGTTCATTCTGTATACATCGGGCACGACCGGCGCGCCAAAGGGCATCCTGCACACCAGCGGCGGCTACCTGACCCAGAATGCATTCACCCACCAGAACGTGTTCGACCTCAAGCCCGAAACGGACGTCTACTGGTGCACCGCCGACGTCGGCTGGATCACCGGACACAGCTACGTGGTCTACGGCCCCCTCGCCAACGGCGCGACCCAGGTGCTCTACGAAGGTACCCCCGATTCTCCACACACCGGTCGCTGGTGGGAAATCATCGAGAAGTACAAGGTCTCGATTCTGTATACAGCGCCGACCGCCATTCGTACGTTTATGAAGCTCGGCCGCCAGATTCCTCAAAAGTTCGACCTGTCGAGCCTGCGTGTGCTCGGCTCGGTGGGCGAGCCCATCAACCCGGAAGCGTGGATGTGGTACCGCGAGGTCATCGGCAGCAGCCTGACCCCAATCGTCGACACCTGGTGGCAGACCGAGACCGGATCGATCATGGTTTCGGCCCTCGCGGGGCTCACCGAGACAAAGCCGGGCGCCGCGCAGGTGCCAGTGCCCGGAATCACCATCGACGTACTCGACGACGACGGCGTGCACGTTGGCCATGGAAACGGCGGACTCCTCGTGGTCACCCAGCCCTGGCCGGCGATGCTTCGCGGCATCTGGGGCGACCCGGAGCGCTTCAAGGAGACCTACTGGGACAAGTTCGAGGGCACCATCGGCGCGAAGGACGGACCGCTGTACTTCGCCGGCGACGGCGCTCGGCTCGACCACGACGGTGACATTTGGTTGCTGGGCCGGGTCGACGACGTGATGAACGTTTCGGGCCACCGCCTCTCCACCGCCGAAATCGAGTCATCCCTCGTGGCGCATTCGCTCACGGCTGAAGCTGCCGTGGTTGGTGCCGCCGATGAGACCACCGGTCAGGCGGTCGTCGCGTTCGTGGTGATCAAGTTCAGCCAGGCCGAGATCGCATCGCACGAGGACATCGTCAGTATTCTGCGGGCCCACGTGGCCCAGCAGATCGGTGCGATTGCCCGCCCGCGTGACATCTACATCGTCGACGAGCTGCCGAAGACCCGCTCCGGCAAGATCATGCGCCGCCTGCTGCGCGACGCGGCCGAAGGGCGTGACGTCGGCGACGTGACGACCCTCGCCGACACCATGGTAATGAACACCATCACCGCGCAAATGAAAAAGTAGTCAACCGCTACCTGCACAATCAACGACGGCCGTTTTCCACTCGGGAGGCGGCCGTCGTTCGTCCCCCGGCACCATAACTCCTGTAATGTGACGCCGCGGCAGGTCTGGCCCCTGATTTCAAACGGATGTTCCGAGCGGCCCCCACAAATTGCAGGAATTATGTACGTTCCCGCCCTGAAACCAGCAAGGCGTCCTACTGTGTGGGCATGACCGAAGCAGCGGCACCCCTGCGCGGTCGCCTGGGCCGGCTCGATGCACTGCGCGGGGTGGCCGCCCTCGTCGTTCTGGCGCACCATGTGTCCATGTCCATGCCGGAGATCGCCGCCGCCTACGACTCGAGCGACGGCGTCACGCTGTTTTCCGCCGGATGGTGGGCCACGCTGTCCCCGCTGAAGGTTTTTCTCGCCGGGCCCGAGTTCGTATTGGTGTTCTTTGTGCTGAGCGGCTTCGTGCTCGTGCGTTCCCCTCTGGCCGCCCGCGAGGCCGGGCCACGCTACGACTGGAGCGCCTATTACGTGCGCCGCGTCATCCGTTTGGCGGCACCCGTCGTGGTGTCGGTGGGCCTGGCTGTCGTCTGGATCGTTTTGGTGCCGCGCACGGTTGGCGCAGCGGGCGGGCCGTGGCTGGCCCGGCAGGACACGCCAGACCTGGGCCTCGGCAACCTGCTTCGCGAAGCCAGCATCATCGGCGTAACCCGGCGGCCCGACATCAATCCGCCGTTGTGGTCCTTGGTCTGGGAAATGTGGTTCTCCCTGCTGCTTCCGGTGTTCGTCGCCGTCGCAGCGTTCACCCGCAAACCGGTCAGCGTTCGGATTCGCCGCATTCTGCTCTGGGTCGTACTACTGTGCGCGCTCGCCGGCATCGGCTATGTCACGACGACCCAACCGTTCATGTACCTGCCGCCGTTCGCTCTCGGCGCCCTTCTGGCTGCCAACTATGACGAACTGCAACGCTGCAGCGACCGGCTGGTCGAGAGCGTCAACGGCCGGGCGCTCGGGTGGACGCTGGCCGCGCTCGGCCCATTTCTGCTCGTGGCCTATTGGCTGCTGCGTCCGTTGACCGGCGAAGGGTGGAGTGACTCCACGCTCTCGCTGCGGGTGGCCGGCGCATTTGTGATCGTGGCTACGGTGGCTTTCTGGCCCGCCTCGACGTCGGAACGGGGCCGGGCGCCGCGGACGCGCCGAGCACTGGGCTGGCTCGGGTCCATCAGCTTTAGCCTCTACCTCGTGCACTTTCCCATCGTGGTGGCCTTCGCAGTGCTCGCCGGCCCCGGCCACTGGTGGCTGGGCGCCCTCGTTTCGGTGCCGCTCAGCCTGGTGGTAGCCCAGCTGATGACCCGGTTTGTCGAGCAACCGGCGCAGGTTTATGGCACGCGAGCCGGGGCATCCGTTTCACAGCGGATGTCCCGGCTCGCGAGCCGCCCGTAGTGCGGGTCAGCTACGCGAACGCAACGATGAGCTCGACCTCGACCGGGGCGTCGAGCGGCAGCACCGCAACGCCGACGGCAGAACGGGCGTGGCGGCCGATGTCGCCGAAGATCTCCACGAGCACGTCGGAAGCACCGTTGACGACGGCCGGCTGACCGGTGAACGCGGGGTCGGAGGCGACAAAGCCGGTGACCTTGACTACCTGGGTGATGCGGTCGAGCGACCCGATCACGCTCTTGATGGCGGCGAGGCCGTTGAGCGCGCAGGTGCGGGCATACTCCTGGGCGTCAGCAGCCGGAATGAGGCCGTGGCCGTCGCCGACCTTGCCGGTGGCGGGCAGCGCGCCAGAGACCATGGGCAACTGGCCGGCAGTGTAGACGAAACCGTTGCTGATCACGGCGGGTAGGTACGCGGCGACCGGCGGCACGACGCTCGGCAGGACCAGGCCCAGCTCGGCCAGGCGGGCTTCGATGTGTGACACGATTATGCCTCTTCCTTGGGGGCGAGCGGGCGTTTCAGGTAAGCAACCAGGCCGCCTTCGGGGCCGGTTACGACCTGCACGAGTTCCCACCCGTCAGAGCCCCAGTTGTTCAAAATGGCGGCCGTGTTGTGGATCATCAACGGCGTTGTGAGGTACTCCCAGGCGGGCATGTGACTCCTATTGAGGCGGGCATTCAGATTTGTCGCTTACGCTCAAGTGTATGTCCGCCAAAAATCGAACCGTGAGCGGGGCTCTGGGGGGTTTCCTGGGTCTCGTTGGGATGAGTGTCGTTGCCGGCATTCTCGTGACCGCCGCCGTCGCCCCCGCCGTTGCCCTGTCCGGCATAGCCGCTACGAACACCATCAACGTGTTCGACAGCCTGCCGGAGTACCTTTCCATCGATCGGCTCGCCCAGAAGAGCAACATCTACGCGTCGACCAACAGCGAAGATCCGGTGGGCACCCGCGTGCTTATGGCCTCGTTCTACGAGCAGAACCGGGTCGACGTCGCCTCCGACGCGATCAGCCAGTTCGCCAAGGATGCCGCGATCGCCGGTGAAGACCCGCGCTTCATGGAGCACGGCGGCGTAGACATTCAGTCCAGCTTCAACGGTGCCGTGCAGACCCTCGCGGGCGGTGAAACCCGCGGTGGCTCCTCGATCACCCAGCAGTACGTCAAGAACGTGCTCATTCAAAAGTGCGAGGTGATGACCGACGAAGAGGAAGCCGACGCCTGCTACGACGATGCCACCAAGCCGACCGCCGACCGCAAGCTGCGCGAGATGCGCCTGGCCATCGGCATCGAGAAGAAGTACGAAAAAGAAGACATTCTTCGTGGCTACCTCAACATCGCCGGCTATGGCGGAACGGTCTATGGCATCGAAGCCGCCGCGAGCTACTACTTCAACACCACCGCGCTGGCCTTGACGCTGCCGCAGGCGGCGAGCCTCGTAGCGATTGTGAACAACCCGGTTAAATTTCAGCTCGACCGCCCCGACAGCGAGACCAACGGTGCAGCCAACGGCTACGCCGACAACAAATTTCGGCGCGATTACATTCTTAACGAAATGCTCAAGTACGACAAAATCGCCCAGGCCGACTACGACGCGGCCGTCGCGACGCCGATTGAGCCCGTCATCACCGTTCCGAGCACCGGCTGCCAGACCGCCGGTGATAACGCGTTTTTCTGCGATTATGTGACCAAGATTCTCAAGAACGACGTGACCTTCGGTGCCACCGAAGAGGAACGCATCGACAACTTCACCCGCGGCGGGTTCGACGTTTACACGACGCTCGACCTCGACCTCCAGGCGACCGCGGTTGCCGCCCTGAACGCGAACGTTCCCAAGGTCGTCGACGATTGGAACGTCGGCGGCGTCGTGTCGAGCGTCAAGGTCGGCACCGGAGCCGTTCTCGTGATGACCCAAAACAAGGACTACAGCCAGGATCCAGACGTTACGGCCACGGGTGCCAACTACACGAGCCTCAACTACAACACCGACCACGCCCACGGGGGATCGAACGGGTTCCAACCCGGATCAACCTACAAGGTATTCACGCTGGCCGAGTGGCTCAAGGAAGGCCACGCGCTCACCGAGCGCGTCGACTCCCGCCGCAAGTCCAACTGGGGCAACTTTCAGGACAGCTGCCTCGGCGTGCAAAATTATGATTCCGACACGCCGCCCTTCAACCCCCGAAACGACGGCGGCAGCAGCGAATCGAACCCCAATTATTCCGCCCTCCAATCGACGACCAACTCCATCAACACCGGCTTCATCGGAATGGCCAAGAAGCTCGACCTCTGCGGCATCCGCAAGACCGCGGAGAACTTCGGCGTGCACCGCGCCGACGGCGGCGACCTCGGCCAGAACGCCGCATCGGTGATCGGCACCAACGAGATCGCACCGCTCACGATGGCGGCGGCCTTCGCCGGAATCGCCAACAACGGCATGACCTGCACCCCCATCGCCATCTCCAAGATGATCAGCTCCGATGGTACCGAATTGCCGATTCCGAAGTCGACCTGTACCCAGTCGGTCGAACCCGCAGTGGCTGCTGGCATGCAGTACGCCATGCAAACAGTAATGACTGGCGGAACGGCCCGCCTTTCCAACCGCGATACCTCACCCCGGCTGCCGATGATCGGCAAGACCGGAACCACCGACCTCGCCAAAGACACCTGGATGAGCGGCGCCACAACCCAGGTCGCCACCGTCGTCGGCGTGGTCAACGTCGGCGGCTTGAACTGGAAGAACCAACGCACCCGCAGCGGTCGGTTGTTCGGCAATGATGGCTCCACGGCGCGCCACCGCATTTGGCCGATCGTCATGTCGGCCGCCAACGCGAAGTACGGCGGAGCCGAATTTCCCGAGGCCTCGTCGAGCGTGATCAACGCGGTCGCCGTTCCGGTTCCCGACGTGCGCGGCAAGTCCATGGCCGAAGCCAGGACCACGATCCAGGCAGCCGGCTTCCTGTTTGTTGACGGCGGCGTGACCAGCTCCGAGTTGCCTGCCGGCACCGTGGCCAGCACGGATCCGGCTGGTGGCGCGGCATCCACTCGCGGTGCCACCGTCACGGCCTTCTCGAGTGACGGCACCGGGGTCGTCATTCCCGCCGTGATCGGCAAAAGCGAATCGGATGCCCGCAGCACCCTCACCGGCGCCCCCTACGCTTTCACCGTGGCCAAGACTGAACAGCCAACCACGGACAAGGCGCAGGACGGTAAAGTCCTGGCCATCCAGCCCGGCGAGGGAACGGCCGGCCGGCCCGGCGACGCCGTGACCATCGTCATCGGCAAGTACACGGCACCGACGCCCGCGACCGTGCCCGAAACGAAACCCAAAGAATGACGGCGCTTCGCCGCCTCGGCGACGGCGGCCGACTCGTCGGCACGTCGCTCGCGGCAGCCGGCGCGGTCGGCCTGGCCGCCTTCGCCTGGGGCGCGCTCGTGGAGCGCAACCGATTCACGCTTCGTGAGGTGAGCGTTCCGGTGCTCGCGCCGGGGTCGACATCCATCCGGGTGCTGCACCTGTCCGACCTGCACATGGCTCCCTGGCAGAAGAACAAACAGGAGTGGGTGCGCAGCCTCGCTTCCCTGAAACCCGACCTTGTCGTCGATACCGGCGACAACCTCGGACATGAAGACGGCGTCAGTGGCATCGAGTACGCCCTCGCACCGTTCCGGGGCATTCCCGGTGTGTTCGTCAACGGCTCCAACGACTACATCGGGCCGCAGGTGAAGAACCCGTTCACCTACTTCGGCGGGCCGTCGAGCCGGCGCACCATTCGCCGGGAAGAGCTCGACACCGATGCGCTGCGCCGGGTGTTTGCCGATCTCGGTTGGACCGACATCAACAATGCGGCTGAGGCTCTCGATCTGAATGACACCCACGTGGAGTTCTTCGGTGTCGACGACCCGCACATCGGGCGGGACCGGCTCGACCTGATCACGCGGGCGATCGACGACCTGCGGGCCAACGATCCGCTCGGCGACGACGTTTGGCCCGACCCTGAAGAAGCGGCGGCCCCGCGGTCCACACTCACCGTCGGTGTTGCTCACGCGCCCTACCAGCGGGTGCTGAACTCCTTTGTGAACCATGGCGCCCAACTGATTTTGGCCGGCCACACCCACGGCGGCCAGGTCTGCGTGCCGGGTTTCGGCGCGCTCGTAACCAACTGCGATATTCCACGGCGCCAGGTCAAGGGCTTGAGCCTCTGGAACCATGGCTTGCGCACAGCATTCCTTAACGTTTCGGCCGGTCTCGGAACCTCCATTTACGCGCCCGTACGCTTCGCCTGCCCGCCCGAGGCGACCCTGCTCACCCTCACCTCCGCCTAACTGCCGACTCAATTCGTCGCGGGAGGGTGTGAGCGCCTATACTGATTGAGGCCCACGGGCCATCGGGGTATGGCGCAGCTTGGTAGCGCGCGTCGTTCGGGACGACGAGGTCGCAGGTTCAAATCCTGTTACCCCGACAGTAGCAAGTACAACAAAATCCCCACTCCAATCGAGTGGGGATTTTGTTGTGTAATCGCCTTTCGGCAACGGCGCCCCTCGTTCAACGTCAGGCCCGGTAGGCCACCCGAGCGGTTCGCGACCGTCAACGACGTCGTAGCCAACAGTCTTGGGGCGGTATTCGGCACCGTTCTGGCGCTGATCGTGCTTCGTCTCATTCTGGGGCCGAGCCCCGCACCCCGCCCAACCCAACCTCGATAACTTTCGGGTTGGACCTCGTCGATACTCTCTGCTATCTTCGGCAGCATGGATCGTCGAGGGTTTCTCACTTTGTCAACTGCCGGCGCAGCAACGCTCAGCTTCGGTGCGCTCGGCGCACCCGCCGCGTTCGCTGCCACCGCCCCGAAACTACCGGGAGAGGTGTCGCGTCTCTCCAACGTGCTCACCCAGAAGGGTAGAAAACTCTACGACAACATCGAAGTGGACATCGGCGGCGATCGGGCCCGACTGTTCATTCCGCAGACGATCTCGATGAACTCGGCGACCGGTGTCGGTGCCGTCTGGTTTTACCACGCAGCATCCAGCTCACACAACGCGCTCAACGGCGGCTACAAGTATCCCGGCGAGCTCGTTGTCGATCAGAACAGCATTGCCATCTGCATCAACGCCGGCGGCACCCAGTACACCAACTCCATTGCCACGACGGCCCAGAAGAACGCCTGGACCTACCTAAAAGCGCTATACACCGTGCGCCGCAATTTTCTGCGCGCCACCTCCTTTGGCGGATCGCTCGGCTGTTACACCTACGGCAAGAAGCTCATCCCGTACATTCGCGGCCTGTACATGGTCAACGGTCTCTATGACAACGAGTGGCTCTACGCCTACGACACCAAAAACCAGGCGCACGTCGGAGATGCCTACGGCAACGACCTCACCCTGATCAAGGGAACCAACCCCGCACGCATCAGCGCAACCCCGTGGACCAACAGCCGGGTCAAGGTGCTCGTCTCCGATAATGCCCACCCCGATAACATTGTCGTGCCGAGCAGGAACGGCCTCGCCCTGATCAATAAGATCAAGCCGGTCGCCGCCGATGCCCAAGTGATGTACCACACGCTCGGCCACGAGACGCCGGGCTTTGCCCATACCGACATGATCAAAACCTTCGCCCAGTGGTCGGTCTGATCAGGAGGTACTAGTGGGCAGCGAGATCGACCGCACCAGGGTTGACTGGGTCGACGGTGCGAAGGGTATTGCGATTTTGCTCGTCGCCCTGGCGCACGCGGTGCAGTGGACGGTTCTTTCCGGCCTGGCACCCGAACTGTGGAACAAGATCAACCTCGTCTTCATCGTATTTCGCATGCCGCTGTTCTTCCTCGCCTCCGGCCTGTTCGCCGCGTCGATCATCACACGCACTTGGCCCACTCTCTGGCGCACCCGGCTGAGCCTGCTGGTCTGGGCTCTGCTGCTGTGGACAGTCATCCGCTTTGGGTATTTTTCCCTGCTGCCAAACCCCGCGGGCTTCGACGAGACCAACCCGGTCGATCTGCTGCTCGCCCCGTTGCGGCCCAGCAACGGCCTCTGGTTTCTTTACGCCCTCGCCCTGTTCTTCATTGGCTCAAAACTCATGCGAAAGCACATCGACTGGCGGCTACAAATCGGAGTCGCGACGGTGCTGTCGGTGTTGTTCTTCGCGCGCGCCGACACCGGCAACATCGCCTGGAACGGCATCGGCCGCTACTTCGTGTTCTTTCTGCTCGGCTGCTACCTGCGCGAGTGGATCCTGGCCTTCGTCAACCGGCCCAGCCGCTTCGGCGCCCTCTGGCTCGGCCTCGGTTTCGGCGCGGGCTTCCTCGTGCTGGCCGGCATGATTCTCACCGTCGACGCCCGCGTGCCGTTCATCACCGGCACTCTCGTCGTGGTGAGCCTGTTGGCCCTCGGCGCCGGCCTCCTTGTGGCCCGGTTTCTGGTGGGCTCCCGGGCGTTCAACTGGCTGACCAATGTCGGCCGCAACACCCTGCCGATCTACGTCGTGCACGTTTTGTTTGTGTCCGCCCTGACCAGCCTGCTGCTGCTCGCCCGCGGCCAGACCTGGCTCGACCGCCTTGGCCCGGTACTGCCCATGCTCGTCGCGGGTGGCGCGGTCGCCGCCTCTCTGCTGTTGTGGCGCCTAGTGCGCGACCTGCCGGTGCTTCGCTATGGTTTCGCTGTGCCGGCCTGGTTCTCCGGTCGCGCTTCCGCGGGGGACGTAACGGCAAATGCAGCGGCATCCGTTTCGGCTGAATCGGCAGAATCCCCAGAGCGGATGCTGCCACGCAGCGATTAAGACGAGCGCGCCGGCGACACCGCGCGCTGGTCGTACTCTCCGGCCTGGTGCTGTTGATCGTGGGGCTCCTGGCCATCACTACTCGAACCGTCATGTTTCCCCGCGAGGACCCAGTAGCCTCGGCCGACGCCATCGTCGTTCTCGGAGGACTCGGCAGCGCAGCCGTGGTTGCGAAGGCCGTGGACCTCGCCGAAACCGGATACAGCGAGAGGATCTTCATCTCAGACGCGTTCGGCGGTGACACTCGCCCGGCAAATCTGTGTGCTCGCGCCGTTCCCGTACCTGGCACGACGATTACGGTGGAGTGCTTCGACGCGCACCCGGCGACGACCCGCGGTGAAGCCGAAGCCATTGCTGCGTTCGCGACCGCCCAGGGATGGAATCGGGTGATCGTGGTCACCTCGAGCTACCACGTGAGCCGAGCCCGGGTGCAGATCAGCCGGTGCTACGCCGGTTCCCTCGCCGTGGTCGGCGCCCGGCAGCCGATGGATCCGCTGAAGTGGGCCTACCAATACCTCTACCAGAGCGCCGGTTTCGTCAAGGCATCGATTACGCCGGCTTGTTGACCTGGAACCCCTCGGCGATCGAGTCGACCCGCTGGCGGTACGTCTGGCCGACCATATCAGTCTCGGCCGGCCACGTGGCCAGCCCCGCGTGGAACTCGGGCCAGCCCTTGATCGGCCGGGCCGGAACGCCGGCCACGATGGTGCCGTCCGGCACCGATGCGGTGACCACCGACCCTGCTCCGACCACGCACCGGTCCCCGATTCGAACGCCCGGCAGCACGGTGACGCCGGCGCCGATGAAGACGTCGGAGCCTACCCGAATCGGAGCAAACCGGTAGCGGCGGCCGCGCTCATCCCGGTAGAGCCAGCCGGATCCGTCATGGGTGATGAACGTCACGCCGGAGCTGATCGTCACTCGGTCACCGACCGAGATGAGCCACGGCTCCGTCGTGATGATGTCGGAGAGGATGCGGCATCCGGCACCGATCTGCACGCCCAAGGCACGCATTGCGTAAACCCGGCCCCGGGTGCTTCGTCGAAATCTGTAGGTCAGGCGGGAAAATTTCACCGGAAACTCCACTTCCTTGATGGTTCAGGCTTTCAGCGATCCGCCTAAAGTAGCGGTTTTCGAGCGAACGTGCTGGCGCTGAGGAAAAATCACGTGTTATTGTTGCGCCTGATCGCAAATCAAAGCTGCGGCCAGATCTTGTTTACCCACTGCACGACCACCATTTCCTGCACCACCACCATTCCCTGCACGACCTCCCCCGAAGGCGGCCGATGTTCGATTCCACCATGCTGCGCCTGCGCCGCACGCCGATCATTCTCGTCGCGTTTGCTGCGCTGTTCGTGATCGTGGCCAGTCTGGTGCTGCCACGCTTCGTCACCGAGCTTGGCATTATCGTGCTTCCGCTGACCCTGCTGGCTTTCGTCGCCGTGGTGACGCTGTTCCTGCTGCCGGCGCACATCCTGCCGGCCGTTGCGCTGGCAACTTTTGCGCTCATTCCGGCCCGAATTCTTCCACAGGACGGACCGATCGGCGCCCTGCCACTGACCACCATGATCATCGTGGTCTGGGCCGTGCGTCGACTACTCACCGGCACAGCAGACCGGCAGTCCACCGCTGCACCGGCCCCTTTTCGTTCAGCCACCCGCTACTTCGCCCTGCTGTTCCTGGCCTGGTCACTGTTCGCGCTCGTGCGCAGCACCGACGTGCAGGCGAGCCTCGGGTGGATCATCAGCTTCAGCGCCGGAGCATTGCTCCCGCTCGCCATCGCCACCGCCACCCGGGAAGCCCACTGGATTCGACAGGTCTGGCTCGTCCTTGGTGCCACGCTCGGGGCATACGCGCTGATCGAGGGCGCACTGCGCGCCAATCCGGTCTGGGGCACCCTGTTCAGCGCGCTCGGCCTCAGCGACAGCCAGCACTGGTCGGTGTATCGCGCGACCGCGTCGTTCGGGCATCCGCTCTTCGCCGGCTTGTTCCTTGCTGTGGCCTGCGCCCTCGCCATCGGCGTGTGGCTGCGGGAGAATTCGAAGCCGGCCCTCCTCGCCGCCGTGTTCAGCGGGCTCGGGCTCGTCGCCACCGTCTCGCGCGGCGCCATCCTCTCTGCGGCCATCGCCATCGCCTTCGCCTACGCGGTGTCGCTCGTGCTGCGCGGCGACAAACGATGGGGCAAGCTCACCCTGCTCGCGGTGCTGATGGTCGTCGCGGTGGTCGGGCTGTTCCAGTTCGACGCTTTCACTGCGCGCAACAACTCGCTCGAAGCCGAGCTGTCTTCGCAGGCTCGTGACCTCGGCGTCTGGGTGTCGATCCAGGCGGCGAACTTCACCGGCTGGATCGGGTCGGGTCCGGGCACCTCTGGCATCACCGGGCGCCTGTTCGACGACGTGACCATCGAGAACTCGCTACTGCAACTGCTCATCAGCATCGGCCTGCCCGGAGTGGCGCTGTTCCTTCTCACGATCGGTTCGGCCATCGCTCACGCGCTATCCCGCCGGGCGGTCGGCGCTGCGGCCGCCCTGGTGGCCTACACGGTGTGCATCGCCGGTTTCAACGCGATCGACGCCCTGCGCCCGATGCACCTACTGCTGGGATGCCTCCTTCTTCTGGCCTTGAATCCGACGCGAGCGGACGCCGCTCCCCCGCTTGAGCCCCGCAGAGGCCGGGAGTCGCTCCGCCCCAAACGGGGGTATGCGCGGCTCTAACGCGTTCGCAACTCGCACGCTACGCTAAACCGACAGATTCTCAGTTTCGCCGGTCGTTTTCACCGGCCCGTGAGGGATATGGGCGTGATGAATACAGGCACGACACGCATCACCGTGTTGCAATCCTTGAGCCCGCCCGACGGCACCACGCGGTACGTCAACCAGGTGGTCGAGGGCGCGCCCGACGCGGTGACCATGCGCTTCTTCACCTGGCGCACCGCGCTGCTCGGTCGCTACGACGTTCTGCACGTGCACTGGCCCGAGCTACTCATTCGCGCGCCGCGCCCTTTAAAGGCACGGCTGCGGCGCGGCGCGCTGTACGCTCTGCTGCTGCGAGCCCGGCTGCAGCACATTCCCATTGTGCGAACCATGCACAACCTGGCCCCGCACGAAGCAGGCGCGGGTGCCGAAACCCGCGCCCTCGACGCACTCGACGCTCGTACGGCCCTGGTCATCCGCCTGAACCCGACCACGCCGGTGGAGCCCGAATCCCGGGCGGTCACCATTCTGCACGGCCACTATCGTGACCGCTTCAACGACATGCCGCGGCCCGATTCGGTCAGCGGGCGCATCCTCTATTTTGGGCTCATACGCCCGTACAAGGGCATCGAGACCCTTCTGCAGGTGTTTCGGGCGCTGCCGGGACCGGACCTGACGCTCCGCGTTGTGGGGCGGCCGTCGAGCGGGCTCGGCGAGATCATCACGGCCGAAACCGCGCAGGATGCGCGCATCAGCTCGGTGCTGCGCTTCGTCTCCGACGAAGAACTGGTGGTCGAAGTCGGCGGGTGCGAGCTGGTCGTGCTGCCCTACCGTGAAATGCATAATTCGGGGGTACTGCTCGTGACCCTGTCACTCGATCGACCGGTGCTCGTGCCGTCGACGCCGTCGAACCAGGCCCTGGCCGACGAGGTCGGGCCCGACTGGATCTACCTCTACGACGGCGAGCTCACTCCGGAGATTTTGCGCGGCACCCTCGAGCGGATGCGAGCCGCCGGCTCCCGCCCGCGCCCGCGGCTCGACGATCGGGACTGGAACACGCTCGGCCTGCAGAGTTATAGAACTTACCTGCGGGCCCTGGAGCTGGCCGGGCGGGGCATCCGGTGACCGCGACGCTACCGCCCGATGCTCCCGAAACGCCTGAATTACCCGACAAGCCACGGTCCACGGCCGGCCTGGGCCGCACCGCCGGGCGCGGCGCGTCGACAACCCTGGTCGGCCAGCTCATCCGCATCGGCGTGCAGCTCGGCGGCATCGTCGTGCTTGGCCGGCTGCTCGACCCGAGCGACTACGGGCTGGTCGCCTCGGTCGCCGCGATCATCGGCGTCGGCGAGGTGCTGCGTAACTTCGGGCTGTCGTCGGCCGCCATTCAGGCGCGCGACCTGAGCCGGCACCAAAAAGACAACCTGTTCTGGATTAACAGCCTGATCGGGCTCGCGCTCATGCTGCTTGCGATGCTGTGCAGCCCGCTCATCGCTACCCTGTACGGCGACGACCGGCTCGTGCTGCTCACCCAGGTGCTCGCGGCCACCTTTCTACTCAACGGCCTCGCCACCCAGTTTCGTGCAGACCTGAACCGCAATTTTCACTTCAAGGCCCTCGCCGGGTCGGAGATCGGAGCCCAGATCGGCGGCCTCGCCATCGGCATCGTGATGGCGCTGAACGGTTTCGGCTATTGGGCCCTCGCTGGGCAGCAGATCAGCCAGGGCATTCTGACCATCATCATCCTCGTTCCGATCACCCGCTGGTTTCCCGGCTGGTACCATCGCGCCGCGCCCATCCGGCACCTGATCATGTTCGGGTCGAACCTGGCCGGCACCCAGCTGCTCGGCTACGCCAGCCGCAACACGGACTCGATCGTAATCGGCGCGACCCTCGGTGCTGGGCCGCTCGGTCTGTACAACCGGGCCTTCCAGCTGCTGCTGCTGCCGCTCAACCAGATCAACGGTCCGTCCACCCGGGTGGCCCTGCCGGTGCTGGCTCGATTGCAGGATGACCCGCCCAAGTATGACCGGTTCATTCTGCTGGGGCAGACCATCATGCTGCACGCGGTCACAATCGTTCTCGCTTTTTCCTGCGCCCAGGCCCTGCCGATCATCAGCATCGCGCTCGGCAGCAATTGGCTCGACTCCGCCCCGATTTTTCAGATTCTCGCCATTGCCGGGTTTTTCGAGGCGGCCGCCTACGCGACCTACTGGGTGTTCCTGTCGAAGGGCGTCACCAAGCAGAACCTGTATTTCGCCCTCTCCACCCGGCCGCTGCTGGTGGTGTTCGTGCTGGTCGGCTCACTCTGGGGTGTTTACGGCGTCGCCGCCGGGTATTCGATCGGCGTCGCGCTGATCTGGCCGATCGGTCTGTTGTGGATCAGCCGGGTCACGACTGCGCCGGCGCGCGCCATGTTCCTGGCCGGCGTACGCGCCATTCTCGGCTATGGCTTCGCGACCGGTATCAGCTGGTCCGCCGTGCAGTGGATTCCGATCGACCTGCCATTGGCTCGCGTCGCCCTCGGCGGGGTCGCTCTGCTCGCTGCGATCGGCCTGGTCATGCTGGTCTGGCCGACCTTTCGCCAGGATGTGCGCTCGATCGCCCAGGCCCGCAACTTTCTGTGCGCAGCGAAGTCGTCGAAAGAGAGCAATGTCGGCGCGACCTTTGACACCGACCAGCTGACGCCCACCCACACCCCCGCCCGTACCCGAAAAGCGGGGCGCACACGCTTGCGCATCACCCGCCGGCTGGACCGGGTGTTGCACGGCCTGGCCGCGGCATCCACTATGCCCTTCCTGGGCGATCGTGCTGCTCTGAAACGTGCGACCAACCGGCTGCGCCCGTTCGATGCGCGAAGTGAGCGCGCTCACGTGCTCGTCGCCCCGCCCGGCGAGGGCAATATCGGCGACCAGGCCATGGTCGAAGCCTTTCTCGAAAACGTGGAGGGACCGGTGCAGGTACTCGTACGGCGGTCGACCGACGTGCAGATTCCGTCGCAGCACGCCTGGCGGGCGCAACTCCTGCCGATTCCGCACCTGATCTACGGAAAGGGGCGGGTGCACCGGCAGGCCATGGCAATGCTGGCTCCCGTGCTCGCCGGCGCCCGGTCACTGAGCGTGATCGGCGCGGATATTATGGACGGCGCGTACAGCGTGCGTGCCTCCGCCCGGCGAGCGGATGTTGCGAGCCTGGCGCGCAGCGTCGGCGTCGAAGCGCGCATCCTCGGCTTCAGCTGGAACGGCCACGCCAACGTGGGGGTGCGCCGGTCGCTTGCCCGGGCTGGCCGAATGGGAACGCGGTTACAACTTCGTGACCCCGTCTCCAGCGAGCGCGCCCGCGCCGATCGATTCGATACCGTGATCGACGTCGCCGATGCCGTCTTCGCAGCCCGCACCAGCTCCGACCTCGCCGTAACGGAATATCTCGGAGCCACGCCCGCCCGCTATGCCGTCGTAAACGCTAGCGCGCTGGTCGGCCGCAGTTTCGACCAGACCAGGGAGTACGCCCGGATCGTGACGGCGCTGCTGGAGGCGGGGCTTCAGGTGGTACTTCTGCCGCACGTCGTGCGCACCAGCGGCGACGACGCGGCCGCCTGCCGGGCTGTGTTCGATCGTTGGACTGAGACTGACCGTCTGGCACAGGCAGACCGGATGACCAATTCCCGGGTCGTTCTGGTGAACCGGTTGCTCACCCCGGCCGAAGTGCGCGGGTTGTGCGCCGGCGCCGAAATCGTACTCACTGGGCGCATGCACCTCGCCGTGCAGGCCATGTTTCACGGGGTGCCTGCCGTTGCGCTGTCCACCCAGGGCAAGGTCGCGGGCATGATGCGACTCTTCAACACGCAGGAACTGTGCGTCGAGCCGGGCGTTGGCCTCGCCGAACGCATGATTCCGGTCGCGCTCGCTGTGCTGGCCGATCGGCAGCGCTATCGCGACCGCCTGGCCGAGCGACTGCCAGAGGTACGTCGCCTGGCCGCTCTGAACTTCTCGGGGCTGCCGAGTGCCACGCATTCCCATCCCCCTACCCTCACGGCCCCGAGCCCGACCTCCCACAGACAAGGCCCCGCATGACACTCTCCTCGCAGACCCCGCCCGACTATGCGCGCGGGCAGCCCTCGCTCCGCCGTATCCTCTTCGTCATTCCGTCCCTGCACGGCGGTGGGGCAGAATTTGTGGCCCGCACCTGGATGGGCTGGCTCGCCGACCAGGGCTACGAGGTGGCAGTCGTGCTCACCTCCGGCGAGGTGAAGCCGGAGTACCTACCCGATGGTGTCGCGTCATCCTCACTGTCCGGGCAGCGCGGCCACCTACAGAAAGCCACCGCGCTTCGGCGCCGCCTGCTCGACTGGCAGCCCGACGTGGCGATATCGCTGCAGGCTCACCCAAACCTGGTGCTGCTGACCGCTGCCCGCTTGATGCCAGCACGCCTGCGCCCCCGCGTCCTTGTGAGTGAACGCAACCTGGTGTCGCTCGGGCTGCCCGGATCGAATCTTGCCCACCGGGTGAAAATCTGGTTTGCCAAGCGCCTGTATCCGTGGGCCGACCACGTGATCGCCATTTCGCATCCGGTCGCCGCTGAGATGATTGCGGCTTTCGGAGTGCGCGGTGACCGCATCACCGTCGTCGCCAACCCGGCAACGGCGAAACTACGCGGCACCCGGCGCGGGCAAAGCACGACGGGGGCGCATGTCCAGGTCGCGGGTGACGACGGCACGGAACTGGTCGAGCCGGGGGGAACCACGATCGTGGCGCGATCCGAACGCCGCCCAGGATCGGCCAACGGCATACAGATCGTGCTGGCCTGCCGGCTCGTGGCGCAAAAGCGGCCGCTGCTCGCCATCGCGGCCGCCGCCGAGCTCGCCCGTCGCGGTGTCGTCGTCGAGGTCGTCTCGTTCGGCGGCGGTCCGCTGCTCGACGACGTACAGGCCGCGGCCCGGCAGGAAAACGTGACCTTTCACCATCGCGGCTGGGTCGAAAATTGGTTCGACCACTGCGGCGATAACTCGGTGGCACTGCTCACCTCGAGCCGGGAGGGCTTCGGCAACGTGCTCGTTGAAGCGGCCGCGGCCGGCTATCCCTCGGTCGCCGTTTCGGGGGCACTCGGGGTAGCGGATGCGATTGTGCCCGGCATCACGGGCGAACTGGCGCTGTCAGCGCATCCGGCGGACCTTGCCGACGCCATTCTGCGGGCTGTAGACCTCCCGCTCGAGCACATCGAACCCTGGCTGGCTCGTTTTTCGGAGGAAGCGAGCGGCGGCGACCTGGAACGAGTCTTGCTTCGGGTCGTGGAACGCGCATGAGAATCTTCGCTTCGGCTATGGGCCAGATCGATAACGTCGGCGATACCGTACTGCGACGGGCCTTTCTCGATGCGCTTCGTGGCGCCGGAGAACTGCAGGTTTTCGTCGGGGACCGATCGGATTTCTACCTCAGCGGGCTCGGCCTGCACGATGAAGACCGGGTGTACCGCACCAGCGCAGAATGGCGACGCGAGATTTCGCGATCGACTCTGCGGGAGGCATCCGTTTACGCCTTCAACGCTGGTGAAATGGAATTGCAGCGCGCTTATGCTCTGCGCTATCTGCGTCTCGCGCCCCACCTCGCGCTCAACCGGCTGCGCGGCGGGCACGCCGTACACGCCGGGTTCGGCGTGCGGCAGAAGACGGGCTGGCGCATTCCGGTGGCGGCGACACTGCGCCTGTGCGACCTCGTGGCCTGGCGTGACACCTACAGCCGCGGCACGATGGGCCTGGGCCGCATCGCTCCCGACTGGGCCTTCGCTACGGGGGCAGCAGATGCCGATCTGCTCGCGTCAACCGCTGCTCGCCCGCTGCTGGCCGTGTCGGTGCGCTACAACGGGCGGCGCCCCGACGACGCCTGGCTGGCGGCACTGCGCGACCTGGCCGACACCCTCGAACTCGAGATCGTAACGGTGTCCCAGATCGAACGAGACGGGCCGCTCGCCGAGGAACTGGCCGTCAAGCTCGGCGGCACGGCCCTGGTCTGGGACGGTCCAGACCATCTCGCTCAGGAGCAGAAACTACGGGGGGTCTATCAGCGGTCACTGCTCGTGGTGAGCGACCGGCTGCACGCTGCCGTGATCGGCCTGAGCGAGGGCGCGCTGCCGCTCGTGATCGCCGATGCTGGCCTGTCGAAGGCGGCTCGCACCCTCGACGCGGTCGGCATCAAGGGCGCCACGATCGGCTGGACGTTACCCGACCCCGCGGCACTCGAGCGCCGGGCTCGCGACGTGATCAGCCGCCGGGAGCCGATTCTGCACCACGTCGTCGAGGCGCGCGCTTCCCTACGGGAGCTGACCCGCTCCATCAAAAAGCTCACCGCATGACCGGGGTGCACGTGGCGGGCTCGCCGGTTGTCAGCGTCATCGTGCCGGCCTACAACGCCGCCGAGTTTCTGGAGAGCGCCATCGAACGGCTCCTGGGCCAGACCATCGACGATTTCGAGATCATCGTTGTCGACGACGGCTCAACGGACACGACGCCCACGATTGGCACACGGGCGGCGTCGGCGCACGCCGACGTTCGTTTCTTTCGCCAGGAGCAGAACGGCGGTGTCGCGCGGGCGAGGGCGCGTGCGGTGGCCGAGAGTCGGGGCGAGTTTCTGTGGTTCGTCGATTGTGACGACGATTGGGCTGACTCTGCGCTGGAGAAGCTCGTGGCGGCGGCCAGGTCTACGGGCGCCGACGTGATCGTCTGCGGTGCGGCGTATGTCTACCCCGGCCAGCGCCGCCCATTGCTTGCGCCCCTTCTGAACGATCCGATCACCGGCGCGGAGGCTTTTGTCCTGCTGCTCGACGGCGAGCTGACCGGGCACCTCTGGAACAAGTTGTTCCGCCGTTCCCTCATGCGCGAGATCGAGTTCACCCCGACCCGGGTGCATTCCGACCTGGCCATGGTGGCCCAACTGCTCGCCGCGGCCGATCACGTGGCGTCCATCAGCGACTCGCTCTATTCCTATGTTGTGCGCGGTGGGTCGATCATCCGCTCGGGGTCGCGCCGGGCCGAGTCTCTCCTGCTGGTGGAGCAGGCCGTCACGAGCGCGGCTATCACCCTGGATACCCGCATCATCGGTTCGAACTCCTTCGGCTACTTTCGGCTGCGCTACGTGCTGCTCTCCGGGCTGAAGGACGCGCTGACCGGCCCGTATGATGCCGAGGAGCGGGACGAGATCGTCTCCGAACTGCGCTCCCGCCTGACCTGGCGCCTCGTATCGCTAGCCGCGCGCCGTCGTGATTGGAAACGGCTGGCGTTGGCGGGCACGGCAAAGCTGAGCATTCCACTGCACCGTCGGGTGCTGCGTCTCGCCGCCGAACAGGGCACCGCGTGAGCTGCCTCGATTTGTAAGCCCAGAATTTCCCCGTTCGTCCGCGACCCCGACTCTCCGGAGGACCCTACCGTGCCCCTTCTGCGAAACCGCCACCCCCGCAAACCCCTTTCCCGCACACCCGCCCGCCGCGCCATGTTCGGCGTTGCCACCTTCACTGCCGTCACCGTCGCCGTTCTCGCGTCGCTGACCATCCCAAGCCCGGGCCGTGAGGCCACCGCAGCACCCGCACGCACAGTCATTGACAGTTCCTCGGCGAAGATCAGCTACACCGGCTCCTGGCGCAGCACGCGCAACGCCGCCGACCGCGGCGGATCCGTAAGATTACTGTCCAGTGCGGGCAGCGCGTCGATGACGTTCAAGGGAACCAGCGTCGCCTTCATGACACGCACCACGAAAAGCTCGGGAACGAGCACCGTCTCAATCGATGACAAAGTCGTCGCCACTGTGGACGGCTACTCGCCGAAAACTAAGCACAGGAAGACAGCCTTCAGCACGACGAGCCTGTCGGGCGGCACCCACACCATCAAGATCAGCCGCACCGGTAAGAGAGACGCTCGCTCGAGCGGCACGAACAGCATCGTCGACGCGTTCGTCGTGAACGGCGCGACCATCCCAGCACCCGCGCCCGCGCCATCGCCGACCGTGCACCGCTACGCCGACTGCCCCGCTGCCACGACGACGGTGCACACCGTCGACGAGCTTAATGCGGCCGTCAAAGGTGCCCGCCCCGGCACCGTCATCAGGATGGCCCCCGGAACCTATCGAGGCCAGATCAAAATGCACGCCAACGGAACCGCCGTCGACCCGATCTGGGTCTGCGGCCCGCGCGACGCCGTGATCAACGTCGGGAGCATCCAAAACAACCACGGCATCCAGATCAAGAATTCCTCCAATCTGGTGATCGCCGGCATGACCGTCACCAACAGCCTCAAAGGCATCAGCGTGATCGGCGGCACGAACGTGACGATCGCCGACACCCGCATCGACAACATCGGCTACGAGGGCATTCACCTGCGCGCCTTCACGACCGACAGCACCGTGGTCGGCAATATCATCTCAAACACCGGAATGCGCAACGCGCCCTTCGGCGAGGGTATCTACATCGGTACGTCCGAAAACAATTGGTGCGACCAGACCAATTGCCGGCCCGACCGAACCGACGGCACTCTCGTGCTTGGCAATCACATCAGCCTCACCGGGGCCCAGCCAATCGAAGTCAAAGAGGGCACTTCGGACGGCATCGTTCGCGACAATGTGATCGACGGAGCCAACGGCATGAGCGCCGCCAAAGAGTGGATCAAGGTCAAAGGCAACAACTGGATGATCTATGGCAACACGGGCTCCGACAGCCCCCTGCACGGCTTCGCGGTCAACGGAAGCGTGGCCGGCTGGGGTCTCCACAACACCTTCACCGACAACTCAGGTGCGGTAAACGCCGGTGGTTACGCCTTCTTCATCCACGAGAAGGGCAGCAAGGGCTCCAGCGACACCGAGGTGTCGTGTTCCAACGCGGTTACCCACGCCGGGGAAGGATTGACCAACATCGCCTGCACTCCGCAGCAGCGCAGACGATAACAGACGAAGTGATCACGGCAGCACGACCGCCAGACACGGACGTACCCACCCTGTCCATGAACATCCGGAAGGTCCTCAATGCCGTTCCCCCGCATTTCACGACGCGCCTCCATCGCGGCCGTCGCTATCGCCGCGTTGGTTCCCCTGACCGCCGTCATGCCCGGCGGTGTCGCGCCCAGACCAGCTGCCAGCCCGATAAGACTGACCGCACGTTGCTCATGGGCAACGACTGGAGCATCTACAACAATCAGGGCAAGAACAGCACCATGCACGGCTTCGCGGTCAACGGAAGTGTCGCCGGCTGGGGCCTCCGCAACATCTTCTACGGCAACAGCGCGCCGGTCGGCGCCGCCGGCTACGGCTTCTTCATCCACGAGCAGGGAACCAAGGGCACCAGCGGCACCAAGGTCTACTGCTCGAACAACGTGACGCCTGCCGGGTCCGGGTTCTCTAGCCAGGCCGGTATCTCCTAGCAACACGGTCTGATCGTCGGTCGAGCGCAGCCTTCCAGCTGCGCTCGACCAGTGGAAAGACAGCGGCCGCCGAATAGGCAGTCTCAAAGGCGGATCTGGCCAGATCCGCCTTTTTTGCGCGCCAGGCGGCATCCGTCATCGCGTGCCGCAGCGCTGCTTCGAGCGAGTTGGCGTCGCCGGGTTCCACGATCACCCCCACACCGTTGGCGAGCACGGCCGGCACGCCGCCGACCCGCGTCGCCACCACACAGTTTCTGCGAGCCATGGCTTCTAAAATGAACATCGGCATCGCCTCGTCGCGTGAGGGCAACACGGCGATCGCCGAACGCTCGAGCAACTTCATCAGTGCCTCATGGCTGAGCGCCCCCACGAATTCGCCGCGCACCAGCGGTACGGCAGGCTGGTCGACGATGGGGCCGGCAATCACCAGTTTCCAGAGCGGATGCTCGGGCGCGAGCCGCTGCCACGCCGCCACGAGCACGTCGACGCCCTTGCGGGTGCTGACCGCACCGCCGAAAACCACCAGCGGTTCGATGTCGCGGCGCACGCCGTCGGCGACGGCGTTCGGCACGAGCACGACCCGCTCCCCCGGCACAAACTCGGCGGCCGCGTCGCGCGATTCGGCCGACAGGGTCAGCACCACGTCGGCCGCGCGCAGGACGCTCCCGACCAAACCTGGACGTTTCTCGGCGAAGTCGGTAAAAGAACTTCCGTGCAGCTGCACTACCGTGCCAAACCCGCGCGCGTGGGCGAGGGCGAGCAGCGCTCCTTCACGCACGAAGGAGCCACCCTGCGACAGGTGCGCGATCACGACGGTGCGCTCGGGGCTGGCCAGGCGCAACACCTTCCAGAATGCGGATAGCGCGAGCAAGGCTGCCCGCGCCCCGCCACTGCCGTCGCGGGAGGAAACCATACGCAGGTCGAAATCGGTGAAGGAATGTGCCAGATAGCCGTTGACGACCTGACTCATACCGCCGGCGACCTCGCCGCTGCGCCCGATGTGCACCGCGGTCAGCCGTTGGGCCGGCGACACCGGAACAATCGGAACAAGGGTCGGCCCTGTCGTGGAGGCTGTGCGGGAGGCTGCGGCTGATGGCGGCACGATGGTGATCGGTTCCGTCTCGATCGGCTCGGTGTCGCCCGCTTCGGCGAGGCTCACCGCGCGGTCTCGCTGGTTAGCACCTGGTCAAGCAGGCGACGCACGTTGTGTAATTCGTCCTGCGCCTCGGCCAGGCCGGTCAGGATGGCCACTCGGCGGCCGAGCAGGTTCTGCAGTCCTGCAGCGATCTGCGGAGCCGTCAAGCCCGCGCTGACAATGCTCACGTCGTGCAGTCCGGCTGCAGCGAAATGCCGGGCAATCTTGTCTGACCTGGCGTCGACGAGGAGCGCCGCCGGAACTGCCCCCTCGGTGAGGGCGCCAATGAGCACGTGCAGGCGGTCGCTGACGGCGAGCGCCGCCCGCTGATACAAGGCACGCAGTCGCTGCTCCTGCTCGTCGTGGCCGGTGCCGTTCCAGCGCAGCGACTGTCCACCGAGGTCGGCGGCCAGCTGGCCACACTTGTTGTCATCGCGCAGGACCTGGGTGACACACCAGATTTGCAGGCCGTTGTCGGCCGCGACGGCGCGCACCCCGGCGAGCCAGGCGGCGCTCGGGTACCCGACGTCGGAGCGCATCGACACCACAAGCACGTCGCGGCACGCCGTGCCGCTGGGATCGGCACCGCTGCTCGCAGCTGCGAAGGCAAGGTCGGGCATAATGCTGCCCCGCCCTAGATACCCGGCCGTGGCAGCGTCCCGCCACAACGACACGTTCGACAGCGCGATCGACGGTCCCATCAGCGCACGCGGCAGCGGCGCGAAGTTGCGGCTGCCCACGCCGACCCGGGCGACGCGGCCGTGCCGGGCACGCACGAGTGCGAGCACCGGCAGCATGGCGAGGTGCTCTTTCATGCCGACCAGGGTCAGTTGAATCTCGCCGGGTTTGAAGACGTACGAGGCCTGGCCGCGGGCCGCGCTGCGAAGCGCCGCCGCGTACCAGCGCCAAAACGAACGGTACTGCACGTCGTCCGGTGTGAGCCCGAGCCCCTCGGCATACCCGTCGGGTGCCTCGCCGACATAGATGTGCAGCGGGCCGCTCTCCCGTAACCAGTCGAGCAATTGGCGACGCAGCAGAATATCGCCGATGTTGTCATATTGGCCGCGGGCGGGGACAAAAATTTCGCGAAGCATCCGCTCGGCAGGCGCCGTCTGACTCATCGGTCGCTGGGCAGCGGAATGCGCACACCGGTGTCGATGGCACGGCCGGCAGCGAAGCGGATGACGTCAGCCGTCAGGTCAGGCGAGTCAACGGCCCTGGCGACACCGAGGTATTCGGCGAGCTCCGCGATCTGCATCTGGTGGTCATCAACGTGTTCGCCGCGGTGCTTGCGCCGGGTCACGATCACCGGGAAAATGCCCAGCTCGAGCAGCCCCATAAAGGTGCCGACACCGGCGTGGGTGATCACGACGTCAGAGTTCAAGGCGGTGGCGACGAACTGCGCGGTCGGCATCATCTGGTGCACCTGTCCGGGGAGATCGGTGCGGTCGGTGGTGAATCCGAGCTGCCAGACGGTGCGCTCGTCGGCCAGGCCACTCGCAAGCACGGCATCGACGAGGGAATCGAATCGGTACCCCTCGATGGTACCGAGTGTCACGAACAGGCTGGGGCGTTCCGGCGCGGGCCGGATCAACGAATGGTAAGTGGACAGCACGCTCGGGTGCGTTCGCCAGCGGTTGGTCGCCCAGGCCGGATGCTGGGTGCGCACGCTGACCAAGTGGCTGGCGGCGAGCACCCGCCCGCTGAGTGATGGCCCCTCGACACGGGAGACGCTCTCGATGTACAGGCTCGGCACGCCGCTGATCGCGGCCTGCGGCAGCGCCGCAACGGCGAGACCGGCGCCGGTACTCACAGCCCCATCAAAAGTTTCGTGCTTGAGCACCCGGCGAACGATGCCGGCCGCGCGCATCATGCCGAGATAATCGCGGGGACGCACGTAGGGCACATGGATGCGACGCTGGCCGGTTAGGAGCGACCGGCTCTGCACGGAATCAAAGGTGACCCAGAGTGAGTTGGGCGAGGCACCGAGCCCCGGTGCCAGCCGCACCAACTGGGCCAGGTGCCCGCCGGTGGAGGCGACGAGCAGAAGCTTTCGTTGCGGGGCGGGCGAGGAATCGATCGGGTAAGACGAGTGCACGGACACTGAGGCTCCCTTCGGGTTAGGCCCTTGCAGGACTACTTCGAACATGCCCAAACACAATGGAACGCTGGGCCTACCAGGTGACGCGGGTGGCGGTGACTGATGGGGCAGACTCGCTGTCGGACGGGGCCGAACGACTCGAGTCGTTCTGGTCCGCGTCGATCGCTGGGGTGGCGCGGCGTGCCGGGAGGGAGGAGGCCGCGAAGCCGCCGTCACGCACGAGGGCATCGGGACCGCGGGTGGGAACCATGGCCAGCACTACGCCGAGGGGCGTCGTGCCGACAGCTTCCAGGGCGTCGAAGGCAGCCAGCAGTTCGGGCTCGCGCACCCGGTTGGCACCGACGACGAGAATGGTGCCGCCGGTCCAGCGGCTGAGCACGGCTGCGTCCGTCACCGCAAGCACCGACGGCGCGTCGAGGAGCACGTAGTCGTAGCTGCTGCTCAGCACATCGAGCACCGTGCCCATGGCCGTCGATCCGAGCAGTTCGCTCGGGTTAGTGGGAATCTTGCCCGACGACAGTACGGTGAGCGGATGCTGCGCCCCCCACGATTGCAGGGATTCCTTGAGTTGCACGTCGCCGCGGAGCACATCGGTCAGTCCACGATCGGCGTCGAGTCCGAGGTAGTCGGCCAGCCGGGGCGTGCGCAGGTCGGCGTCGATGACGGCGACGGTCGCGCCGCTCTCGGCCAGCACGATGGCGAGATTCACGAGCGTGGTGGTCTTTCCCTCGCCCGAAACGGAGGAGGTCACAACGAGGCTGCGGCGGCCGGTGTCGGCGTCGGCGAACTCGAGGTTGGTGCGCAGTACCCGGAACGCCTCGGCTCGGGCGGTGGACGCGCCGTCGGGTGAGATGATCGCGTTTGCGCGGGCTTCGAGCGGGATACCGCCGAGCACGGGAACGACGGTCAGTCGCTCGATGTCGTCGCGGTTGTAGATGCGACGGTCAAGCAGCCCAAGGATGAGCGCGGTGACCAGTCCGACCAGGAGACCGATAAGCAGCCCGACGGCGAGGTTGAGGTAGAGCTGAGGCAGCGCGGGGTTGTCGGGGGCGACCGCGGGGTCGAGCACGCCTACTGTCACGGGGCTAGCACCCCCATCAGACGGCTTTTCCAGCTGATTGATGACAACATCGGTGAAACTCTCCGACACGGCCTGCGCGAGTTGCTGAGCGGCATCCGCTGTGGAGGCGAGAGCTCTGAGTTCAATAACGGCCGAGCCCGGCTGGGTTGTCGCCGTGATCCGCTCGGCCAGGTCAACCGCGCTCTCATTGAGTCCGAGGCTCGCGATCACCGGGTCGAGCACGCGGGGGCTCGTGGCGACATCGAGGTAGTATGGCAGCTTTTGCACTACGAAGTTATTGCCCTGGACCAGGTCGCCGGGAGTCGACCCGTTTTGAATCTGTGCGGCGACGAATACGCGGGTGGAAGCCTCGTACTGCACTGGAGTGAGCAGCGCGGCGGCTGCTCCACCAACCAGGCCGAGCAGGGCGAAAGCCACAATGAGAATCCATCGCTTTCGGAGTATTCGAACCAGTCGTTTCAATTCCATGAGCACTTCTCCCCGCATATTCGTCGCGTCGTGCTTCGGGTGCACGACGACAGGACCCTATGTTGGCATAAAAATCCTCACTTATGGACCGTCGGTGTTGCGGATTTATTCCGTCGGTCGTGTGGAGTTCACTAAATTGTCGACCAGGAACTGACGAATGCTCGCTCGAGTGGCCTCGTCGAGGAGCTCCAAGGCGTGTCTTTTACCGGGTTTCACGTCCAGAGTGACGGGCACACCGACCTTTTTGAGCGCTAACACCATGGCTTTGCCCTGTTCCACGGGAACCAGTTCTTTTTCTGAAATGGCGATGTAGAATGCCGGGTCGGTCTTGTCGACGGCGTACAACGGCGACGACTCGCGGGAATTCGGACAGTCGGTGAAGTCGGAGCAGCCGAGGTATTGCAGAATGGAGGTGATCGCCGTTTTTGACGGGTCGCCAAGCAGGAGCCCGTTTTCGGTGAGGTCAACCGCCGGAGACATCGCCACGACCACCGCGACCCGATCCCCGCTGGTGCGGCTGCCGGTGCCGTTGGTGCCGATCGAGGAGGCGATGATCGCGCCGGCTGAGCTGCCGAACAACCCGATACGTTCGGGGTCGATGCCGAATTGCGCGACCTGGGCGCTCTCCCGCAGCCACGCGAGCGCGTCGGTGACATCGTTCACCTGTGCCGGGTAGGCGAATCGCGGCGCCAGGCGGTAGTCCACCGAGAAGGCGGCTATGCCCCCGTCGGCCAGTTCCGAGCAGAGCGCGGTCATTCCGCCGAAATCTTTGGTGCCACTGTCGAAGCCTCCTCCGTGAACGAGGATCATCGCCGCGGTGGGAGCTTTCTTACTCTTGGGCAGGCAGGCGTTCAGCAGCAACTTCTGACCGCGAGCCGTGCCGTACTGCAGGTCGTTCTGCAGCACGACCGAGTCGCTGTGCGCACGCGCAGCGGGAATGGGGGCGGGGGCGGCGCATCCGCTCAGCACAAGACCAACAGCGAGCAGACCAACGAAGGCCGCGAGCTGACGGAATTTTTTCACAACAGGTCTCCTTTCAAAGGAGCCCGATGGGAGACCGACTTGGTCTGGCGTTTGCGGAACGGACTGACCCAGAGGAACGAGAACCGACGCAGGAGTTTGGCGAGGTAGAGCGAGGCAACGAGCACGATGGCAGCGAGCAGGAACGGCAGGGCATTCCCGGCACGTTCGAGCCAGGGCGAGCCGGCCAACGGTGCCAGCAGTGCGAGGGAGCTGGCCACGAGAAAGAGGTGCAGTAGATAGATTTGAAAACTGTATTGGCCGAGCGTGCTCATGAAGTTCAGCCATCTCACTCGAACCAGCAGGGTGGCCAGGGTGACGCCCATCGCGACGGCAACCACGCTTTCGAGCAGGATTAGCCCCGGAACGCGGGAGAGATGCAGCGCCACGAGCAGTACGGCGAGGCCGATATATGCAGCGACAAGCACAATCGCGTGCCAGACGCGCACACGGGCGGCCAGGCGATAAATAGTGTTGGGAAAATAGACGGCGGTGATGAAAAAGATAAAATTGGCGGCGACACGGTCCCAGCCGACATTGTCGAGGTCCAGCACTCCCGGCGTCGTCGAAAGTATTGCGACGACGCCGGCGAGAAGGAGTTGCAGCTTGATTGGCAGCTTACGGAGAAGCCAGGCGAGCAGCGTGAAGATGGCCAGAGCCCAAATGAACCAGTAGCTACTAGTGGGCCAGACCGGCAGCAGGACAATGTTGAGCAGGTCGGTCGGGGACCGCTCGGCGCCACGCAGGTGCGGCACGACGAGGTAGAACACGACCCGGATGACAGACCAGAGCAAGTACAAATACACGAGCACGAGCAGACGCCGACGCCAGAGGTCCTTCAGATTCCAGGTGAGCATGCGCCGCGCGGTGAGTCCGGCAATGAAGAAGAACACCGGCATGGGAAAATAGCTCAGCAGGAGCCGCAATCGTGGGGTACTGCCGGCCAGGCCAAGGTCGTTGAGGAACAACGACGAGTGGTAGAGCACAACGAGAATAATCGCCGCGCCCTTGGCGAAGTTGATCCACTCGCGGTTCTCGGTCTGCATCTCTTTCACAAACGAAATGTACACGAGAAAAACTCAGGTTGGTATCGCAGCCTATTCTTACGGCGCGAAATTTTCTGGTGGCGGAGTGCACTTTGCACGGTAAAGCTTCCTGACACCGACTTCGGGAGCGGTGTGCACACCGTAGGCCCGTCTCGCATTCGGCGGAAATAGGGGCCCAGCCCAGTCAGCCTCGAGCTGGGGGTAAAAACACTGTGGCGGCGGCCACCGGCGGTCAGACGGTGACGTAGCGCGGAACCAGGTCCTCAAGCAGGGCAGCAGTGTCGGGCCAGCCTTCGACGGCGATGCATTCGACACCGAGAACCTTGACCGGGTAATCGTTACCGTTCTCATCGAGGCGGTCGCCGACAAACAGCATGTCGTCAAGATCGACACCGGTCAGGGTGGCTAGGCGCTTCATTCCGTAGGCCTTGTCGATGCCCTGCCGGGTGATGTCAACGGATGTCGACCCGCCGGAGCGCACCTCGAGGTCGGGCAACAGTGCCTGTACGCCGCTCCGAAGGGCATTCTTCTTCTCGCCGGTCGGGTCCCAGGCGATTTTGGAGGCAATCGGGGCCGCCTGGCCGAGCGCGGAGAAAGTGATCTGCGAGCCGCGATCTTCGAGGATGGGACCCCAGGGGTCGCTTTCCCAGAAGCCGAGGTCGCGAGCGGTCTGCTCAACGGCTTCGAGTGCGCGAGTTTTCTGGTCGTCACTGAGGTTCTCTGCGTACACCTGGGTCCAACCCTGCGAGTCACTGCGGTAGTACTGGGTGCCGCAGGTCGGCATGAGGTGCAGCCGGGCGAGTTTCTCCGGGCTGATCTCGGGCAGATTGTCGATGATCTGCGCCTGAAATTGCGCGAACTGGCCGCCGGAGATAACGCAGACCTCGGTGACGCCGAGCAGCTTGACGAGCAGGTCGATCATGATCGGATCGAGCGCGGCCTTGGACGGCGCGAGCGTATCGTCGAGGTCGAAGGCCACCAGGCGGGGAAGAATAGGCATCAGGCCACTCTATCGGCGCGGGCGGCCGGGAGCTTCTGCCGGGCGTGTGGACGTCGAATTCGGGTTGGTCGCGTCGGCGGATGTCCGCACGCCGCGATAGCGGCCGGCGGCGTCGCCAATGGCGCGAATGGCGGCGCGGATTGTTAGCCTAAGCGGGTGCGTACTGACTTTGACCCCCGGAATCTGCCGCGTCGCGATTTCTACCGCCTGCTGAACTCACTCGTGGTGCCGCGGCCAATCGCGTGGGTGTCGAGTCGGTCCGCGGCGGGTGTCGACAATCTCGCGCCGCATTCATTCTTCACCGTGGCATCTGTTTCGCCGGCCATCGTTCAGTTCACCTCGGTGGGGGTGAAGGACACCGTGCGCAATATTCTGGCGACCGGAGATTTCGTGGTGAATTTCACGCCGGAGTCGCTGTTCGAAGAAGTCAACGCGACCGGCACTGACTTCGGGCCAACGGAGAGCGAGTTCGATCGCGCCGGGCTCACCAGGGAGCCGAGTGTGACCGTGGCCGCCATGCGGGTCGCCGAGTCCCCGGCGGCGATCGAGTGCCGCCTGCATTCCACGCTGGAGATGGGCGATTGCACGCTCGTGTTTGGCGAGGTCACGCACATCGCGGTGTCGTCGGCGGTGCTGGACGGGGAACATCCGCTCGTTGAGAAGCTGCGCCCGTTGTCACGCCTAGGCCTCGACGAATGGGGAACCATCGGCGAGGTCAAGGCGATCCGGCGAATCCGTGCGAGCGACTGGCCCCGCGAATTTCGGCCGAGAGAGCACTGATCATTTCGCCCGAACCGCATGATCGCGCCCGGTTCAGCTGGCCACTGCGCCGGTTATCGGGGCGCACACCCCAACCGGGCACGGCAACAGCCCGCGCCACGGCGAGCGGATGCGCCGTTCGCGCCGGCTAGGCGCCAGGCGGAAACAGTGCTTCGGCGAGCAGCGGACCGAGCTGGGCGCTCGCCTCGCGTACGAAGTGCTGTCCGTCGAAAAACACCGGCGTGTTGTCGATGAACGCCGGGCAAGTCTCGTCGACGCAGAGCCACGGAACGATGTCCACGTACTGGGCGAAGTCACCGAATTGCTCGATCGCGCCCCGCTCGCTCGCGATCACCTTCTGGTAGAGGCTCGACGGGCTGTAGGCGCAGTCGCCGGGGGCGCTCGTGAGGGTTTTGCACTCGGCGAACGGGGTGCTGGCCGGCGGCGGCGAGAGCACAGCGACATGGTCGGTCGACGCCTGCAACGCCGTGAGCGTGTCGGCGGTCGCGGTCTGCCACTCGGTGAGGGCTGCGGCTCCTTCGTTGCCGCTGGCGAGGCGCACGATGGATCCAGCCAGGCTCGACATGATGACGAGGTCGGGCGAGAGTCGAGCGACCTCCGTGTAGACCCAGGCATGGTGGTCGTCGCATTTGGCGGCCGACGCGTCGGAGGCGCTCTTGGCGGCGACCGAAATGTTCACGGCCGGGCAGGAGAACATGGTCAGGGACCGCACGTTGTAGCCGAGCGGTTCGAGGGCGGAGCGAATCGCGGGCATGTAGCTGATCGCCATGGAATCGCCGAGAAGCACCGCCGTTTTGGTCGCCGCCGGGTCGCCGTAGAGACAGCCGGCGGCGTTCTTCTCGCTGACCGAAAGACAGCCGTCGTCGACCCATTCCAGGGCGCCGGAGCTGTCACCGAGCACGTCGAATGCCGGGGTGGTATTGGGCCACGCCGTTGAGGCGAGAGCCGCAGCGATGGTGGCCTGCCGAGTGGCCAGCAGGGTGGCTGGCTCGGTGGTCGTCTCCACGCCCAAGTCGGCTCCAGCTCCGACCGGGGCTGGGTTCACCGACGGGCCTGACGGCGTGCCGCACCTCAGCCCGAGGAACGAGACCGAGACGAGAACGAGAGCCACCACTACGAGGGCACCGACCCAGGCCTGGGCCGGGGTGATTCCGGTGCGATGCTGGGGGAAAGGACGGCGCATCTGTTCTCGCCTTCGGGTTAGGGAGCTTTCGAGCCAGAGTGAGTGACGAATGGGGTCTTCAACGTAGTGGAAGGAGAACGCCGAGAGGGCGACCATGAGCAGCACGGCGAGCGGCAGGTAGAGCGGCGAATCGGTGGCGAAAACGGTCGCGAGCAGGATCACGACCGGAAAGTGCCAGAGATAGAGGGAGTAGGAGATCTTGCCGACATAGCGACTCACGGGGTTGGTCAGGGGGAACAACAGCCGCTGCTCAGGCTGCCCGATGCCTGCGGCGATCACGAGGGCAGCTCCCGCGACGGGCAGCAGGGCCCAGGGCGCTGGAAACGGTGAATCGCGGCTGATCAGTACGAGGCTGGCGACGATGAGGGCGAGGCCGAGCCAGGCGATCGGGGGGCGCACGCGTCGAGGCAGCTTCGCTAGGCGGGGCGCGGCGGCGGCCACGAATGCGCCGATTCCGAGCTCCCAGGCGCGGGCTCCGGTGGAGAAGTAGGCGATAGCGGGGCTAGTCGAGGTTTCGAAAAAACTCCAGGCCAGAAAGGCGAGGGTGATGGCGCCAGTGGTCGCTGCGACGAGCGTGATGATGGCCCGTGCGCTCAGCGTGCGGCGGCCAGCCAGGGCGAAGGTGACGATAAGCAGGAACGGCCAGACGAAGTAGAACTGTTCTTCCACCGCGAGCGACCAGTAGTGCTGAAGAGGGGAAACGGCGTTGGTGGCCTGCAGGTAATCGGTGCCGACCGCGGCGAAGTGCCAGTTGGCTACGAACAGTGCCGAGGAGATTCCATCCCACAGGGTGCTGAGGGCGCGGGCGCTCGGAAGCAGCAGGAATCCGACCGCCACGGTGACGACCAGCACGAGCAGTGAGACCGGCAGGATGCGCCGGATGCGCCGGCGATAGAAATCGACCAGGGAGATGCGGCCGGTGCGTGCATGTTCCTTGAGCAGGAGGCTCGTGATCAGAAACCCGGAGATCACGAAGAAGATGTCGACACCGATGAATCCGCCCGATGGCCAGCCGAACAGGTGGTCGAAAATGACCACGACCACGGCAACCGCGCGTAGGCCTTCGATGTCGCCGCGGAAGGTGCGGGTGGCGGATTTGCCGCCAGAGGGTCGGTCGGGTGCGCGCTTGCGCCGCTCCGCTGTGGACTGAACGGACATGTATAGCCTCCGACTCGGGTTTCGGAACTGGTACGCATGCGGCCCGACTTTCGGGCACGCCCTGCGATTATGACGTAATCTCAACTACCGGGGCAAACGCGCCGATATAGTTTTACTGCCCCGGACGAAAACTCGCCCCAAAGGCTGCGCCGCCGCAACGAGTCCCGCCGATGAACGTCCCCGGCGTGCCGCGCTGGGTGCCGTTCCGCTCGTGCACTCCCATCGGCTCTCAGCAACAGCCGGTGTTCACTGTTTAGGGTTGAAGACCGACCTGTCTTGGAGGACTCCTATGAAGTGCCCAACCGACTCCGCCACCCTCGTGATGAGCGAACGAAGCGGCGTAGAAATTGACTACTGCCCGGAATGCCGCGGAGTCTGGCTCGACCGCGGTGAGCTTGACAAGATCATTGATCGTGCCGAAAAGGAATTCGCGGCTGCGGCGCCCGCTCCGGCTGCCAACGCTGCACCGGTGATTGTCGCTGTACCCCAGCAACAGCAGTATCCGGATGCTCGCACTCGGGCCCCGCAGTATGGCGAGCGCAACGACGACCGCGACCGCGGGTACGACCGGGATCGCGACCGTGATCATCGGGACGGTTATCGCCCGAAGAAGAAGGAAAGCTGGCTCGGAGACCTTTTCGGCTAGGCCAAGAAGACTCGGAGTTAATCATGGCGTGGAGTGATACCACTCAACCACGTGCACACGGCTCGGCGAGCGTGGTTGGCGCAGCATGACCCCAACATTTGCGTTCACGCTCGCCGGGGCATCCGCTCTCATCTTTCTGGCACGGCTAGTGATGCCCCGGCTCCCCCTGGCCAAGCACGCGGTCAGGCTGTCGGTGGTCGACACCGTCCTGCTCGTGGGCGGCGTTGGTGGTCTGGCCTTCCATTGCGCCGCCATGTTTTATCGGCCTATTTTCGACGGGACGCCCTTTGGGCCTCTGGTGGATATGGTCAACGACATGAATGTTGCGAGCATCATTCTGTACGTTGTTCCGGCGGTGCTGGTTCTGATCGGCGTGCGCAGGCAGCATTGGGTGTCACTGGCGGTTCTGGCGCTGGCCTTGCTCTTCGTCGGAGTCACCATGTACGCGGGGAGCCCGCTGAACGTGCATCTTGGCGCCATCTTTGTCGCTGTTGTCGCTCTCGTGAGTCAGATTGCGCTCTTGGCCATAGCGCCGTGGCGACGGGCAGCGAGACCGTAGCGGGCGCGAGCACGCCGGGCTCCCCGGTCAGGACAGGTGCACGGCCCCAAGGGCGAGCGCTGCAATCAGTACCCACGACAGCAGCCCGACAGCGAGCGGCCGACCACCCGTGCGCATGAGCGTAACGAGGTTGACGGCCGTGCCGAGGGCAAAGAGTGCCATCGCCAGCAGCCCGGTCTGAACAACCTCGGCGGCAACCAGCACTGGCTCTGGCAGGGGAATCAGCGTGCGCACCAACATCGCCACGATGAAGCCAGCGACGAAAAGCGGAACGATCGGTGGGCGCTTCGCCAAGCCTTTCCGAGCATCAGGGCTCCCGGCAGTGGCCATGAGGGCGGCATCCGCTGGCCGGTGACGTTCCACGATCGACGCAACCGCGACGATCGGGGCGAGCATGAGCACCCGAGTGAGTTTAACGACGAGGGCCACGGCGAGCGCGGATGATCCGGCGATTTGCGCGGTCGCCACGACCTGACCGACATCGTGCACACCGGCACCGACCCAGTGACCGAATTGCAGTGCGCTCAAGCCGAGCGGATGCCACAGCAACGGCAACACGGCGATGGCGAGGGTTCCGCACAGGGTCACCAACGCGATCGGGGTGGCCGTCTCTTCGTCTTTGGCCTTGACGACGCCGCTCATGGCGCCGATCGCCGAGGCGCCGCAGATGCTGAATCCGGTGGCAATGAGCAGGGGTTGATGCCCGGGCAGGCCGAACCAACGACCGAGGCCGAGAGTGCCGACGAAGGTAAGAAGCACGATTGCGACGGTGGTGGCAATCGTCACCCAGCCGAGCGCCGCAATGTCGACGAGGCTGAGCTTGAGACCGAGCAGCACGATTCCCAGCTGCATAAGTGGTTTGGCGGCGACGGACAGGCCGGCCGCGAGAGCCCCGGCGAGCGCCGGGCGTGCTGCGGGGAGCTGGCCGACGACGATTCCGAGCACAACGGCCATGGTAAGGAGAGGAACGGCCGGTGCGACGGTGTGCACGCCCCAGGCCGAGGCGGCGGCGAGGGCCGCCACGAGTATTCCCCGAAGCCACATTCAGACAAGTCTAGGCGGGCGCCCAGTGATTCTCGGGCTCCTCCCCTGTTCTGGGCCCGGGCCCGGAACCTCGCGCGGCATCCCGAAATGCCCGGGCCCAGGTTCTGACCGTGGGCCCAGGTTATAGGCTGGGCCCACGGTCATAAGGTGGGCCCAGCCACGGGCACCCTGTTCATAAGGTGTGCAGAAATAGGCGGGGACGGGACCGCGCTACGGGCGACCGAGGCCGTGGTAGGTCCAGCCGGCAGCACGCCAGGCCTCAGGGTCGAGAGCGTTGCGGCCGTCGACCACAGTCTTCGTTTTCACGAGCGCACCGGCCCACACCGGATCGAGATGCCTAAACTCGGGCCACTCGGTGACGAGCACGACGGCATCGGCCCCCCGCAGGGTGTCCTCGAGAGATTCTGAATACTCCAACTGCGGATGCCGCGCCCGTGAGTTCTCGATGGCCTGCGGGTCGGTCGCCACGACGTCGGCCCCCAGTCCGCGCAACTGCACGGCCACGTCGAGCGCCGGCGAGTCACGCACGTCGTCGGAGTGCGGCTTAAAACTGAGGCCGAGCACCGCGACCTTGGCGTTGTAGACGGAGTCGCCGAGCGCCCCGACGGTGAGATCGACCACACGTTGGCGACGACGCAGGTTGATCTTGTCGATCTCCTTGAGGAAGGCCACGGATTCGCCGCGCCCCAACTCTTCGGCGCGCGCGGTGAAGGCGCGAATATCTTTGGGCAGGCAGCCGCCGCCGAAACCGACGCCGGCACCCAAGAAGCGACGACCGATGCGGCCGTCGTAGCCGATGGCATCCGCCAGCTGCGTCACATCGGCGCCGGTGACCTCGGCGATCTCGGCCATGGCATTGATGAAGCTGATCTTGGTCGCGAGAAACGCATTTGCGGCGACTTTGACGAGCTCGGCGGTGGCGTAGTCGGTTATGACGAGGGGGGTGTCGGCGGCGAGTGCTGTGGCGTAGATCTCGTTGAGGAGCTCCGTGGCGTGCTCGCCCAGTGAACCGGGGGCGACCCCGTAGACCAGTCGGTCGGGGCTGATGGTGTCCTGCACGGCGAATCCCTCGCGCAGAAACTCGGGGTTCCACGCCAGCGACGCGCCGCTGCCGGCTTCGATGAGGCCCGCGAGGCGCGCGGCGGTTCCTACCGGCACCGTGCTCTTGCCTACGACGAGATCGCCGTCGGACAGGTGCGGAATGAGCGATTCGATCGAGGCATCCACGTAGCGCAGGTCGGCACTGTAACCGCCGGGCTTCTGCGGGGTCCCGACGGCGATGAAGTGCACCCGAGAGCCAGCGGCATCCGCTATGTCGGTGCTGAAACGCAGCCGGCCACTGTTCATGGCCGACGTGAGAACCTCGGGAAGTCCGGGTTCGAAGAAGGGGGGCTTGCCGATGGCGAGTTGGGCGATCTTGGCGGCGTCGACGTCGATTCCAACGACATCGTGTCCCAGTTCGGCCATCGCCGACGCGTGCACGGCACCCAGGTAGCCGCATCCAATGACAGAAATTCTCATTTATTCCTCTCGGTCATCCCAGAGCCTACTGGGCGCGCAGGGCCAGCGTCCGCTCGCGCTCGCACGTGACGCCGGTAGATTTCGCGACACGCCGTGATTCGGGGACAAAATGGCCGGCGAGTCGCACCTTTACCGGCGTTACATACCCGCGGATGCCGCTACGTTGTACGCGCCAGCAGGTACTTGTTCAGGGTCTCCGTGAGCGTTTGATCGGCCGGAAACGGCTCGCCGTCGAGGGCGACAACGGATACGGCCAGGCGCACGCTGGAGACGAGCCAGGCGGCATCCGCTTGGCGAAGTTCCTCGACCGTGACGTCGCGGTATTCAACGACCATGCCCTGCGTGCGTAGGTAGTCGAACATGCTCTGCTGAGTGGTACCGTGCAGAATGGCGCCGCTCGGTGCGGGCGTGACGTACTCGCCGTTGATCCGCAACACAACGCTTGAGGTTGGGCCTTCCATTACGAAGCCGTCGGTGGTGAGAAAGATGGTGTCGTCGGCGCCACGACGGCGGGCCTCGCGAAGAGCCGCCATGTTCACCGCATAGCTGAGGGTTTTCGCACCCATCAGCAGCCAGGGAGCTTTCTCGGCGACCCCGCGCGGGTAGCCGCGGTCGAGCGTGATAACCCGCACGCCGTTACCGCGCACGACGCTGAAGTCCGCCGCCGCGACCGCGTGCAGCCAGGCGGTCGGCGCCGGGCCGTGCTCGACGCCGCGACTGAGCACAAATTTGAGAGCGATCTCACCCCGCTGCGGAATGCGCTCGACTGCATAGGCGATCGCGGCACGCCACTGCTCGGCGTTCGGCAGCGGCAGCTCGCAGATGCGTGCGGAGTTGCGCAGCCGGCTGATGTGCGGCCCCACCTCCTGGGGGTGGCCGTTGACGACGGCGAGGGTCTCGAAGATGCCGTCCCCGCGCTGGGTGCTGAGCTCCCCCACGCGCAGTGCCGGGGCAGACGAATCCATCTCGTGGAACGTATCGGCAAAATCCTGCTGCAGCGAGTCAGCGGGCACGGGGTCAATCAGCAGCGTGAAGGGCAGTCTCATGCCCTGAGCCTAGTTGGGCATCCGCTCACGGCACGCACAGGCGGATGCTGCCGACACGCTAGCTCTGGAAGGCGAGGATTGGATCGGTCGTCGGCTGGTCGGATCCGCCGCTGGGCTCAACCGTTAGGCCGACTTGGTCGCCGGCATGCATCGTGCCGTCGAGTACGCGCCAGGCTGTGCTGTCGCCGCTCGAGTCAAAGGTTCCAGCCGAAGCCGCGCCCTCGCCATTGATGTACCAAAGTTGGTAGTCCTGGTCGCTCGGCAGCACCGGCAAGTTGTCGACGAGCACCGCGGAGATTCCGAGCTTGTTCGACCAGACCAGAGTGGCTTCCTGGCCGTCGGCGGTTGTCGTGGCGGCGCGCTGAGAATCGTTGGCCGCGTTGATCTGGGCAAGCCCGGAGGCCTGCTGCGACGCGAACTGGTTGGTGTTGAGCGTTTGGCCGAGGAAGGTTCCACCGACGAACAGCGCAACCGCAGCAGCGGCGGCCAGCATAATCTGCGCCGGGCGTTGAAACCACCGGGCCTGGGCACGTTCGGTCGCCGGCGCTGAGCGGTGCCGGCTGTTGGCTGCACCGTTTCTTGAGCGGATGTCCGCGACGGCCGACGGCGCGTCGGCAGACAGACCCTTGGCGGTCGCCGGAGGCGTGCCGAGCACGCCGGGTGTGGTCGGAGCCGCGGTCGTCGCGACAGCGGAGGCTGCGGCATCCGCTGGGTCTGGGCCAGCGACGCGCGGCAGGGGGGGAAGTTGCGGGGTCGACGCGAGCAGGGACATGAGGTTGGCCTTGACCGCGGCCGAGGGCTGCACGGGTGCCACAGCGAGGCCGAGGGCCACAGCGGTGTCGTTCAACTCGGCAGCCTCGATGCGCGCCCGCTCGGATTCGGCGAGGTGCGCTTCGAAAGTGGCCGTGTCGTCAGCGTCGAGGGCGTGCAGGGCGTACGCGCCGGCAAGATCGGCGGGGTGCTGCTCGGTACGGCTACTCATGATGCCACGCCCAATTCGTCGCGCAGGCGGATCAGCCCGTCGCGGAGCCGCGTTTTCACGGTGCCCAAAGGAATGTGGAGCATGTCGGCGACCTCGCTGTGACTGAACCCGCCGTAGTACGCGAGGCTGACAGCCTGACGCTGCAGCTGTGTCAATCGAGTCATCGCCTTCTCCACCCTTTCATGTTCGATTCGTACTTCAACGGTTTCGGCTACGTGATCGTAGGCAACGGCCAGGTCACGGATTCCGATTTTGGTATCGCGGTCACGTCCGGCCTGCGATGACCGGATTCGGTCGACCGCTCGGCGGTGTGCCATGGTGAGGATCCAGGTGCTCGCACCACCACGCGTTGGTTCGTAACGTGCGGCCGACTGCCAGATCTCCAGAAAAATCTCCTGGGTCACTTCCTCCGACTGCGCGTGGTCGACAAGCAGACGCTTGACCAGGCCAAGCACCCTCGGGGCGATCTGGTCATATAGTTCTCCGAAGGCCGATTGGTCGCCGTGGGCTACTCGAGCAAGCAGCTCCTCCTTGGTGGCAGGTGCTGGCGGCGCGAGGTCTCCGGCGGAATCAACAGTCATGAGATCTAGCATGTCAGGTCTCGTCCCGTTCCATGACTAGGGTTCGGTGCGAAGTACCCATTGGATTGGTCGATAGGAGAAATCGTCCGCAAGAAAAGCGGATGCCTTCGGCCAGATTCGCGTCGCCGCGGCCGGAATGCAGAAGGTCGGGCCGCAGAGCACCTCTCGGCGCGAGGCCGCTCGAAGCGGCGAATAATGGAACCCGGGATTACTGCGGCCCGACCAGCTTCCAGTGTATTCGAACGGGGCGGTCGGCGTCGAATGTTCGCCGCTGGCGCACAGGGAATATGCCGTGCGGGGCTATTCGAGCAAGTCGCGGCGCCAGAGACGCGCACAGGCCGCGAACTCGGCGGCGGTCGTGGAGAAGCGCAACGCACGAGTGGTCAGCTCCGAGGAGCGGTGCGGCTCGGTCAGTTCGAAATCGTCGGCGATGCTCGTGGCCCCGACCGCCGTGACCCGGCAATACGCGGCGCCGCGGTCCAGCGCTACCGCGAAGTCTCCGGTGAACAGTCCGCGCAGAATCTCATCCGCGAGAGTCATGATCTCGGCCGGACCGGTGGGCACGGCGGCGCCCGCGACCAGCGGATCGATCGTTGCTGCGGCATCCGTTCCTCGTTGGTAGAGGTAGGCGCAACCTTCGGGATCCTGCCGAATCAGCATGCGGATGAGGTAAATGCGCCACAGCGCACCCGGCAGGCTACGCGGTGTGGCCCGCGACCACAGTTCGGCGACCGCGTCGATGCCGTTTTCATCGGTGTAGGCGACGAGGCGCTCGACCGTCTCGGGGTCGGGGTCGCTGCGCACGCGGTTCAGCAGGGCTTGCGCGGTCTCGTGGGCGACCCGGCTGATAGCGGCGGGATCGTCGCCACCCTGAAATGCCTCGAATTTGTTCGCGGAGAACAGGGTGGGCTTGTGGAAGTTGTCTGCCATGGCGGTTCTCCTCGTTTCGGTGCGCGCTCGGGTGGCGTTTTTTGTTGCCCTCCACGCTACCGAGAAAAGCTGAGCGTGAATCCAAGGTAGATTAGAACCCACGGGCCTCTAGCTCAGTTGGTAGAGCAAAGGACTTTTAATCCTTGGGTCGTCGGTTCGAGCCCGACGGGGCCCACAATGATCGCGCAGGTCGCTGACGAAGATGCGCACCGAACCCTTTGAATTCGGTGCGCATCTTCGTCAGCGAGGCCGGTCGTGCCGAGGTCGCAGATCCAAGTTTGAACCTGCGCCGCCTAGTGAGCGCGCCGCAGATTCGGTGGCTTCGAGCAAGGCCTGTGCAGCATCTGCACCGAGCCTCTGCTGAAGAGTTCGTTCCCAGGCCGCGACGATTTCACGAATGCGCACGAGTTTATGACGACCCCGGTCGGAGACATGCACTGTGATTCGTCTGCGATCGGTGACGGTCGGCAAGCGATAGGCACAAGCCGTGTCTTCGAGTGCGTCCACCGTTCGGCTCAGGCTTGCATTCGCCATACCCGATGCCTCCGCCAGCTCTCCCATCGTCGGCGAGTCGAGCCTCTCTAAGATCTCCAAAATTCGCCACTGATCGGGAGTAGAGCCTTCTTCCGATAGAGCAATCGTCAACCCGAGCGCTAAACGTCGTTCGAGGTCGGACAGCGTCCAGACCAACTCCGCCAGTGGGGCCGCGAATTCTGACCCGGGGCCAGCACCGTGCGAGTCCTCGGCCATTCCACTCCTCGGCGGGTACATGCGATGGGACTGGTTATTTGTCAGGCGTAATAATGGTCCTATGACGCCACCGGTCAGCATATTACTCCCGAGCGAAGTTCTGCTGAGCGGCCCCGCTCCACACGCGCTTCGACTAGGGCTGCTCGCGCCGCTGTCAGGTTTACTGGGCGTGGCTGGCCCGGCAATCATCAATTGCGCCATCCTGGCCGGGGAGGAAATCGCTCGAGCCACCGAGACGGTCCTGGAACTCGTCTTAGTCGATGCCGGCGGAATGCCAGAGACCGTTGCGCGCGAAGTCGACCTCCTGGTCGGAGCAGGGCTGGTCAATGGCCTGGTCGGAACCCACACGTCCAATGTTCGAGTGGCCGTGGAAGCGCGAGTGGCCGATCGAGTGCCCTACGTTTTCACTCCGCCGCACGACTTCAGCCGGGCCAGCGCCGGGAGCGTCTTTCTCGGCAGCGACCCCAAGGAACATCTGCGCCAGCCGATCGCCTGGTTGGCCAGAAATCGACGGATAACGCGATGGGCGCTCATTGGTAGTGACTATGTTTGGCCGCGTCAAGTACACCGAGCGGCGACTACGGTGCTGCGGGAGCTCGGGCAGCGCATCGTGCTGGATCGACTCGTGCCGATGGGCCAGGTAGATACCGCCGAACTCGTGGCGGCCACTCGGCATGCAGGCGCCGACGCGATCCTGGTCTCGCTGGTTGGGCGCGATGGTATCGAATTTCATCGTGGAGTCACCGAGCTGGATGCCGGCCAGTCCTTCTTAAGGTTGTGCACCGCCCTGGACGAAAATTGTCTGATCGCGGTCGGCGGCGACTCAAGTGGTGAACTGTATTCCGCGATGCCCACCTTCCTGCAGCAGGGTGATGATCGACACCTGCGGTTGCTGGAATCTTACGTCGCACGCTTCGGGCTCACGGCACCCCTTCCTGGTTCCTACGCCGAGGGATGCTACGACGGCGTGCATGTGCTGGCCGCCCTGTGCCTGAGTGGCCTGCTCGCAACCAACTCGGCCGCCAGCGCTGCCGAACAATTATTCGCCGCCAGCACGGGCATTCCTCGCGATGGTTCGGAGCTGGGATTCGACCTCTCTCGCCACCCGATGCGCTTGGCGCGTGCCAATGACACCGATCTGGAGATTGTCGGGATGCCCAGCGGGGTGTAGCCTGATGAAAATTTCCACTCGGAAACAATGACGTCTGTCGACGACGATTGGACCACGCGTGAGCACCACGACCAACCCTGGTGGCACGGCCACTTCCGGTATTGAACAATTTGGTTACAAGCAGGAGTTGAAGAGAACGCTGACGTTCAGCGACCTCATCATCTACGGCCTGATTTTCATGGTACCTATCGCACCGTTCGCCATCTTCGGCGGTGTCTTCCACGATTCGGGCGGGATGCCGCCGGTCGCGTACATCATCGCGTTGATCGCCATGATGTTCTCGGCCAATTCGTACTCGCAAATGGCCCAGGCCTTCCCGATGGCCGGATCCGTTTACACCTACGCCGGTCGCGGAATCAACCGCCCCGTCGGCTTCATCGCCGGTTGGATGATTCTGCTCGACTACATCCTCATTCCGACCCTGCTGTATTTTGTCGCTGCCATCGCGATGAACGGAATCATCAGCCAGATCCCGATTTGGCTGTGGCTGATTCTCTTCGTTGCCCTGAACACGGTGATCAACTACCTGGGCATCCACCTTGCCGCCGTCGTGATCCGCGTCATGCTGGTGCTCGAACTTTTGGTGCTCGCCATCTTTCTGGTTGTTGGCCTTGTCGCCGTTTCACAGGGCAAGGGCCAGGGATTCAGCCTCGACGCGTTCTACAATGCGGAAACATTTTCCCTCCCACTGCTCTTTGGTGCCGCTTCCATCGCTGTGTTGTCGTTCCTCGGCTTCGACGGAATCTCCACCCTGGCCGAAGAAAACAGCGGCAGCAGCAAATCTCTCGGTCGCTCCATGATCGCCGCGCTCTGCCTGCTGGGCGTTTTGTTCATCGCCCAGACCTGGGTAGCGTCGATGCTGGTGGAAGACCCAGCAGCCCTCATCGCCAACGGTGACCCGGCGGGAGTGGCCTTCTACGAGGCGGCCGCTGTCGCTGGCGGACCGTTCATGTATATCCTGACCGCAGCCTCAACGGCCATCGCTTGGGGTTTTGCCAATGCACTCGTCGCTCAGGCATCGACGTCCCGCCTGCTGTACGCGATGGCGCGCGACCGTCAGCTGCCTAAATTCCTCGCCAAGGTGAGCGAGAAGCACAGCGTACCGGTCAACGCAACATTTCTGGTCGCCGCGATTTCCCTCATCCTGGGACTGTTCCTGACCGTTCTGCCGGACGGACTCGGTGCCATCGCCGCTCTGGTCAACTTCGGCGCTTTGACGGCATTCCTGCTGCTGAATGTGTCGGTCGTGTGGTGGTTCATCGTGAGGCAGAAATCCCGGCGTTGGTTCGTGCACCTGGTTTTCCCGGTGCTGGGATTCGTGGTTCTCTCGTTCGTGCTCTATAACGCCCGAGTATCCGCCCAGATCCTCGGCGTGGCCTGGCTGATCCTGGGGATTGTGGTCGCGGCTGTACTCTACAAATCGGGTCGCATGACCAACCCTGTCCCCGTCGAGTCTGCACAGACGGAGGTACGGTAGCTCTCATGGCAGTTCACCAGCTCACTCCGCTCCCCGAACAGTATTCCTATGTGTTCGGGGAGCGTGCTCCCCTACTGAGCGTGCGACCCGGCGACATCATCGAGGTCAGCACGGAGGACTGCTTTGGCGGACGGGTAACGAATCCGCAGGACGTTCCCAGCCAAATCGTGCCGTTCAACGAACTCAATCCTGTCTCCGGTCCGATCGAGGTGGTCGGTGCGGAACCCGGTGATCTGCTGGCCGTACATTTCGTTTCCATCGTCCCGGCGCGCCAATACGCCATCTCAAGCACTTTCCCCCTCTTTGGTGCGCTCTCCGCCACGCATGAGACGGCGATGCTGCACGAGCCGCTCGAGGAGCGGGTGTGGTTTTACGACATCGATTTGGATGCCTGGACGGCTACTTTTCGCGCAAAAAACTCGGACTACGCGCTGGCTCTCCCGCTCGATCCCATGCATGGAACGGTGGGTGTTGCACCGGCAGGCGGTGAGGTTCGGTTGGTTGTGACGCCCTCCACCCACGGCGGCAACATGGACACACCGGAAGCGCGAGCCGGAACAACTCTCTATCTTCCGGTCAATGTCGCTGGGGCGATGCTTTCGCTCGGAGATGGTCACGCGCGTCAGGGCGAGGGCGAGGTGTGTGGCACCGGGCTGGAATCGGCGATGAACTCGGTTATCGCCCTCGACCTGATCAAGGGCGGCGCCTCGGCGTGGCCCCGGCTCGAGAACGATGAGTTCATCATGAGCACGGGGTCAGCGCGCCCACTGGAGGACGCCTTCCGGATCAGCCAAAAAGATCTCGTGAGCTGGGCATCCGATCTCACCGGTCTCGACACTCTCGATGCGTACCAGCTCGTCAGCCAAATGGGACTCGCGCCGGCCGCAAACGTGTGCGATCCCAACTACACGATGGTGGCGAAACTGCCCAAGTGGACTCTGAAGGACGCACAGGCCTACGGCGGAGTCCACTCTCGATTGCGCGCCGCGGCCGCGGAATATACAGCGGCACAATAGCCCTGCACTTGCCAGTGATAAGGGGCCGGCGCCGCTCTCACAATCCGCAAAACCGCCACCACACGGAGGCTACGAAGCAGAGGTTTTAGAGTTCGTAGCGGTGGCGAATGTGGTGGCGATCGGCGCTGGCCTGCCAGAATTCGATCTCGGTCGGGTGCAGGGCGTACAACTGCCACTGGGGATTCTCGTGACCGTCTGCCCCTGGGCGTTCAGCCCAGGCGAGAGCGGATGCCGCAGCGTCGAGCGTTGTCACCGCACCGACGAGACGCACCTGCCGACCCACCTGGGGCCAGTAGAAGTTCATGGCTGCCCGGGGGTTGCCGTTGAGTTCCTCGCCCTTGCGGGAGGTGCACATACTCGCGAAGTGCCAGGCGGCGGGCTGCGGCGGGAGTGCATCGGCTTCGGTAGCGGCGCTGGGAGCAGAACCGGACGACGCTGCGGCCGGGCCAGGAGCGGCCTGGATGTCTTTCAGGATGAGCATGCGCGACGAGATGACCCCGTGGACCGTGGCCGTCGCGAGGCTGAAGGCGTGCGGCTGCGGCACGCCAGCTGCGAGCGCATGCTCGAACCACTGCAGAAAGAGCGCCACGGGATCAGCCGGGGTCCGCGTCAAGTCGAAGAAAGGGAGGTGGTCCGGAAAATCCGGAAGGGCGCGCAGTCGGTGACGCAACGATTCACTCACGGGGCGAGCCTAATGCCTTCTGCTTTCTTCGCGGTGAGCTACGTCGCGACATCGACGCGGCCGAGCCGGGTGCCGGCCCAGGCGGTCAGTGCGTTTCGTGAATTTGGCGCCCTTCGAAAGCCGCTGAAAATTGAGTCTGCTCCGAATGAGGATCCCTGAATACCACGCCGCGAATTTCAGCTGATTCGCAGTCTTGCTGCTCAAATCAGCGCGGCGACCGCGTGCGCGAGGGTGAAGATGGCCAGCCCGGCGAGGGCACCGACCACGGTTCCGTTGATGCGAATGAACTGCAGGTCGCGGCCCACCTGCAGTTCGATCTTCGCGGCCGTCTCTGCGGCCGGCCAGCGCTCCACGGTTTCGGTGATCACCCCGGCGATCTCGTGGCGATAGTTGGAGATGACGTGACTGGCGGTGTCGGCAAGCCAGCGGTCGATGCGGGAGCCGAGCGCGGCATCCGTTGTGAGACGGTCGCCGATGTCGTGCAGGGTCGAGCGGATGCCCACCAGCAGCGCGCTGGCCGGGTCGTCGAGCGCCTGCGTGAGGGAGGCTTTGATGGCCTCCCAAGTATCGCCGGCGAACTCGCGCAGCTTGGCATTATCGAGAACCTCGGCCTTGAGATTTTCGACGCGGTTGATCATGGCCTGCTCATATTGCAGGTCGTGCATAACCTCGCTCAGATAGTCGTCCAGTGCCTTTCGCACGGGATGCTGCCGGTCGCGGCGGGCGGACGCCACAAAAGCGAGTACCTCACGGTAGGCCTTGTCGTCGACGAGCTTGTCGACGAATCCGGGCAGCCAGGTGGGCAATCGCTGCGACACCACGCGGCCGAACGCTTCGGGGTGGTCGCGCAGCCAGCCATCGGCGCGGTCGAGCAGCAGGTCGACGGCCGCGTGCTGCTGCCCGCTCGTGACCAGCCGTTCCCCCACCCGACCGAGGCTTGGGCCCCACTCTGGTTGGATCAGGTGTTCGCGCGCGACGGATTCGATGAGGTTTTTGATGGCGTCATCACCGAGCAGATTGAGCACGCCCTGGCCGGCGACAGCGAGCTCGTCGGTGAGCCTTTCAACGTTCTTGTCGTCGCTCAGCCAGTCGCCGAGGCGGCGGGCTGGTTTTACCGATTCGAGTTTGCCGCGGATGACCGACTCGGAGAGAAAATTGGTCTCGACGAACTCGCCGAGGCTCGCGCCGATCTCGTCCTTGCGGTTGGCGATGATGTTGGTATGCGGAATGCGCAGGCCCATCGGGTAACGAAACAGGGCGGTCACGGCGAACCAGTCGGCGATCGCGCCGACCATGCCGCCCTCCGCGGCGGCGCGCACGTATTCGAGCCAGGGGTAGCGGTCTTGCAGGGCGAACGAAACCGTGAAGATGATGGCCATGAGGGCCAGCAGGCCGGCCGCGAGTCGCTTCATGCGGGTGAGCGCGGTGCGGCGGGCGGTGTCGTTCAGGGATTCGGCGGGGGGTGCCGTGGATATGCTCTGCGCCATGACTTAAGCCTGCCCGATTGCGCGGCAGAGTGGTGCTCATTCATGCGCGTTCCGCGCGAATGCGATACGTGGGGTGCACGCTATTGACGGGCTTCGCCCACGCGGCAACGAGCGCTGCAGCGGCAAAGGTGCTCATCGGCACCGAAACCAACACCTTTGTATACCCTTAGGGGGTATGCTTCAAGAGTAGTTACAGATTCGAATCGAGGAATGACATGACACGGCCCAACTCGAACCACGGCCCGCACGGCAGCACGGCTCACCTAGAGCCCGACCACACGACCATGGACCACGGCACCATGAACCACGGCACTATGAATCACGGCGGGCACGACGGGCACGACGATCATGTCGGGCAGTTCCGGCGTTTGTTCTGGACCATGCTCGTCATCGCGGTGCCCGTTGTGGCATTCAGCCACATGTTCGGGTCGCTCGTCGGGTATGCACTTCCGGGCATCGCTGGCGTGGCCTGGATCTCCCCCGTACTCGGAACGGTCATGTATGTCTGGGGCGGCCGACCTTTCCTCACCGGAGCGGTGTCCGAGCTGAAGTCCCGCAAGCCCGGAATGATGCTGCTGATCGCCTTGGCGATCACGGTCGCCTTTCTCGCCTCCTGGGGCGCGAGCCTCGGCCTCATCGACGCCGAGCTCGATTTCTGGTGGGAACTCGCGCTGTTGATCGTGATCATGCTGCTCGGCCACTGGATCGAAATGCGCTCGCTGGCGCAGACATCCACTGCACTGGAATCGCTCGCTGCGCTCCTGCCCGATGAGGCCGAGCGGGTCGAGGGCGATGGCCTCGTTAGCGAGCACAATGTCGTGGTCTCACCGAGCGACCTGGTGCTCGGCGACCTCGTCGTGGTGCGGCCGGGCGGGCGGGTGCCGGCCGACGGACAGATTACCGAGGGCACGGCCGACGTCGACGAATCGATGATCACCGGCGAATCACGGCCGGTACGGCGCTCGCGCGGCGACCAGGTGGTGGCCGGTACGGTCGCGACCGATTCGGCTCTGCGGGTGCGCGTGAGCGCCGTCGGCGATGACACCGCGCTGGCTGGAATCCAGCGGCTCGTTACCGAGGCGCAGAACTCATCGTCGCGGGCGCAGCGCATCGCCGACAAGGCCGCCGGCTGGCTGTTCTGGTTCGCGCTGGGCTCCGGCGCCCTGACCGCGATCGTCTGGACGCTGCTCGGCCAGCCGCAGGACGCCGTCGTGCGCACGATCACCGTGCTCGTGATCGCCTGCCCGCACGCCCTCGGGCTGGCGATTCCACTCGTGGTATCGATCGCCACCGAACGCGCAGCGAAGGGCGGTGTGCTGATCAAGGATCGCCTCGCCCTCGAGAGCATGCGCCAGGTCACCTCGGTATTGTTCGACAAGACCGGCACGCTCACCAGGGGCGAGCCGACGGTCAGTCACGTGGCCGTCGCAAGCAGCCAGGCGGATGCCGCGGCGAGCGCCGCCGGCGCCCCTCAGGCTGACTCCGCTCCGGGTTCGGCTTCGGCTGGGGCTGGAGCTCCCGCTGCGGCTTCGGCCGCGGCCCCGCTCACTGCGGACGAGGTACTTGCCTGGGCGGCCGCGGTGGAAGGTGACAGTGAGCATCCGCTTGCCCGCGCCATTGTGACAGCCGCGCGCAACCGCGGACTGACCGTGCCACGGGCGAGCGAATTTCAGACTGCGGCGGCGGTCGGCGTGACCGCCCTGGTCGACGGGCACAGCGTGAGCGTCGGCGGGCCGAGCATGCTCGACGAACACGGGGCGGCGCCGCAGGCCGAGACCGTGGCGTGGCAGAGCCAGGGCGCGATCATCCTGCACGTGCTGCGCGACGGTGAGGTCGTCGGTGCGATCGGCCTCGCCGATGAAATCCGCGAGGAGTCGCGGCAGGCGGTGGATGCCCTGCACCGACGGGGCATCGAGGTTGTCATGATCACCGGCGACGCCCAGGCCGTGGCCGAGTCGGTCGCAGCCGAGCTCGGCATCGACCGGGTGTTCGCGAACGTGCATCCGGAGGACAAGGCGCGCAAAGTAGCCGAGCTGCAGCGCGAGGGCCGCCGCGTGGCAATGGTCGGCGACGGAGTGAACGACGCCCCGGCGCTCGCGCAGGCCGATGTCGGCATTGCGATCGGCGCCGGGACCGACGTGGCGATCGCGTCGGCGGGGGTCATTCTCGCGAGCGACGATCCGCGGTCGGTGCTCTCGGTGATCGAGTTGTCGCGGGCAAGCTACCGCAAGATGAGGCAGAATCTCTGGTGGGCGGCCGGGTACAACCTGCTGTCGGTTCCGCTCGCCGCGGGTGTGCTCGCGCCGATCGGCTTCGTGCTCCCGATGGAGATCGGTGCCCTGCTCATGTCGGTGTCGACCGTGGTCGTCGCCCTGAACGCGCAGCTGCTGCGCCGCCTCGATCTGCGCCCGGAGGCGAGTGTGCGCGAGCCGTAGGCCGCGCCGAAGCCAGGAGCCCTGCGCTCGCGTCACCGACCCGTGAGTTTCATTTACCGACCCGTGAGTCGTGCGCCCATTTAAACGATTCAGCGCCCCGAAAGTCACGGCTCGCCGAACGCTGCGGGCGAAAACTCACGGCTCGGCGATCTCGCGCGCGAGCGGTTGCTTCACGCGCATTGCCGCGGCATCCGCTCGCCGGGCCCACCTTATGTCCGCGGGCCCAGTTTATAAACTGGGCCCGTGGACGGGGCCCGGGCCCCGTCCACGGTGGGCGGACTGGGCCCGAGGAGGGGTCAGTGGCAGTGCCCACCGGATGCCGGCGGCACGTTCGCCGGCACGTCTAACACCGGGCTCCGGTCGAAGAAGCCGTCGGGGCGTAGCTTGAAACCCACGGTGTCGACCGGCATGATCGGCCAGTCTTCGACCCGCGGAAAGTGGGTGAGGCCGAAGGTGTGCCAGAGCACGATGTCCTCGCCATCAATCGCACGATCGGCCGCAATGTAGGCCGGCAGCCCGGCGCCACCGGAGTGCTGGTTGACGAAGTCGCCGGTGGGGTACCGTTCGTCCTCGGCGAAGCGGGTGACCCAGAGCCCCTTGGTGGCAAACGTCGCGCGCTGGGCCACCGACGACAAAGGGTCGGCGAGTAGCATGGGCAGCCCCTGCGGGTGGAGCTTGTAGGCGACTGGTTCGCCGAGCCGGTTGAGGGAATTGGGGTTGGAAACGTGCCAGGTGCGGCCGATGGCGGCATCCGCTTGTCTGACGCCCTCGGATTCGGTGGCGAGCAACGTGCGCTGGCGGGTGAAGGCGTTGCCGCGTTCGTTTCCTGGGCCCATCGGAACGCGCACGACGTCTTCCTCTTCGACCCGGTTGGTGTCGCCGTCAAGGGCCATGTCAAGCCGGGCGCTGAACAGGTGCTGGTGAAACGGGGCGCCGAGTCCGGGGGCGATTTCGGAGGCGTATGGATAGCCCTTGCCTGCGTAGGCGCTCGTAAACACGACACCGGTGGCCTTCGCCTCGAATTCGATGGTGCCGTCGAGGTAGAGATACCAGTAGAAGCCGTAGTCGTAGTTGCCGACGGTGGTGAAGAAGCTGATGACGAAGCGACGATTGCGGCGGGTGTACTCGATGCCGCTCCAGAGGTCGCTGTGCTTGGCGAGGATGCTCCAGTCCTCCTCGTGCATGCAGATGCCATTGCGGATCTCACGCGGGTTGCCGAAGCCGTCGGTGATCACCGGGCTCAGGTAGGTGATCTCGCCGAGGCAGTCGCAGCCGAGTTCGAGCGAGTTCGCGTACTGGCCGACGAGGTATTCTCCGGTGTCGAAGTAGTTCTGCCAGGACCGCACCGGGGCCGGATCGCCGTAGGGCACGACCATCTCGGCGATAGACGCGCGACGAATGATCGACCGCGTCTTACCGCCGTCGCGAAAGCCGATGTTGTGCAGCACAACGCCCTCGCGCACGTCGAAGCCAACGTCGAGGCTCCATTTCTCCCACTCAATGTGGTTGCCGCCGGTGACGCTGAAGCTCACGCCCTCTGGCTGGGTGATGCTGATCGGTTTGAGCGTTTCACGCAGCGGTCCGGTGAGGGTGGGATCGGTGTAGTTGCCGTGTTCGGCCGGAATGGGCACGACGCCGAAGTCGAGTACCTGGTCGACGGTCTTCGCGACGATATCGACGTAGGCGACGAGACCGTCGATCGGGTGTGCCCAGGCGCTGTCCTCTGGAAAGTTCTGCACGAAGGCCAGGCCGCGCAGAATGCGGTGGCCCTTCTCGTTCGGGTACTCGAACACACCGGCCGAGAGGGGCGCGACGCGCACGTTGGCCACGTCGAGTCCGCGGGCAGCGAGGGCGGCGAGCCAGCGGGCATCCGTTGTGAGAAGCTCTTCGACGGCGCCGAACTCTTCTTCGAGCACGGGCAGTTCACCGGTGAGCGCGGTGTCGAGGGTGACGCGCGACTCGACCTCGCCGTGGGTAACAGAAACGGTCACGTCGGTGGGGGCCGCCCCGGAGACATCGTGCAGAAAGACGCGGAAGCGGCGGTTGGTTTCGTTGCGGCCGGCACTTCGTGGCGGATCGAGCAGGCCGAGATACGCCACCCGGATGCTGTCACCGAACAGTCCGGCATCGGCCAAAATCGTGCGCACGTGGTGCAGTTCTTCCGCGGTGGGCAGCGCGAAGGCGGTCACAGTGTCGGCGGTAAGCATTGCTTCTCTTTTCCGGAATCGGCCAGTGGTCACGGCAGTGTGTCCCCGGGGATTTATTTCCTATGGTTGTAGAATATAAAGCCTCAGCGTGCTGCTGGCAAGTGTTTCGAGAATCTTTCTGACAAGCTGAGGCTTCACCAGCAGAAGAGGTTTTATGCCGAAAGTCGTCGATCACGACCAGCGTCGGGTCGAGCTGGTTAATGCCACCTGGCGCATCATCGCCCGGCACGGTATCGAGGGCGCGACACTGCGTGAGATCGCAACCGAGGCCGGCTTTGCCAACGGAGCACTCAAACCGTACTTTGGCACCAAGGACGACCTGCTGACCTTTGCCTTCGGCTACGTTTTCAGCCAGACCAATCTGCGCATTGAGCGCTCGACCGCCGGCCTGACCGGGCTGGCCGCCGTGCGAGCCTATTGCCACGAGATTTTGCCGCTCGACGAGACGCGAGTGAGCGAGGCGCGCATCGTGATTCCGTTCTGGCAGAAGGCGCTCAGCAGCGCCGCGAAAGCGCAACTGCACGACGAGTCGATGCTGCAGTGGCGGCGCGCGCTCCTCGCGCACGTGGCCGAGGCCCGCGCGGCCGGGGAGGTGCACACTGCCATCACCGACGCGGATGTCGTGGGTCACCTCATGAACGTCGTGCTCGGCACGCAAATCACCGCCGCGCTCTCCCCCGATGAGCACGCGCCAGAGGACCTCGTGACCCAGCTGGACGGCTACCTTCGGCTGCTCGCCACCGGGGACTAACGCACGTCCGACTCGCGCACCCGGCAGGCCAGCAGCACGAGCATCTTCGAGGCGCGCGACAAGCGCCAGCCGCGAATGCAGAAGCACGGGGTAAACGCGCTCAGCATCAATCTTTTTTCGCCGAGTGTCGAAAAAAAGAATGACATCGAGCGCCCGCGGGACTACATTGGCTCCAGACGACCATTGATCGACCCATTGGGGGCAGATCCGGTCGCAGCGTTGGACCGGCGAAGGAGCTGCTCGTGACGATGTCCGTTGTGAACGGGGCGATGAGCCCCACGATCGCGCCACACGGCCTCGCACCAACCAGGACTACGCCGTCTGACAGCGTGCAGTGCGCCGTCGCCGATTCGTTCACGCAGTGGCGCAGGCTCGTGTCGCAGTCTTTCGTACCGCTTGAGGTGCGTAGTGAGTCCCGCACGTTTCACGGCACCCTGCGCTCGCGCGTGCTCGACGAGCTCTCAATCGTCGAGGTTACCGCCAACGGACACCAGGTGATCCGCACTCCATCGCTGATCGCGGCATCCACTCGGCAGTATTTCAAGCTGAATTTGCAGCTGACCGGCACCGGCCTGCTAGTGCAGGACAACCGCGAGGCCACCTTGCGCCCGGGCGACCTGGCCGTCTACGACACGAACCGGCCATACACACTCGAGTTCGACCAGGACTTTCGCACCCTCGTACTCATGTTTCCGCACGACTTGCTCGACCTTCCCGCCGATTCGATCGGCCAGCTCACCGCCGTGCGGCTGCCGGGCGACGCTGGACTGGGCCGGCTGATCAGCCCGTTCATGGTGCAGCTCGCCGAGAACCTCGACGTGCTCTCCGGCGCGAGCGGACACCGCCTCGCTTACAACGCCGTCGATCTCATTGCGACCATGTTCGAGAGTGAACTGAATCTGCGCCGCGACCCGGAGGCGGGCACGCATGGCAACCTGCTCGGTCGCATCCGCTCCTATGTGGACGGGCATCTCGGCGACCCGGAACTGTGCCCGGCGAGTATCGCCGCCGCCCACTTCATCTCGACCAGACACTTACACAATGTGTTCCACGAGGCCGACAGCACCGTGGCGAGCTGGATCCGCACCCGGCGCCTCGAGCACTGCCGCCGCGACCTGCGCGATCCCATTCTCGAAGATCGTTCGGTTGGCACCATCGCCGCTCGCTGGGGCTTCGTCGATGCCGCACACTTCAGCCGCATCTTTCGCACGGCCTTCAGCGAGACGCCGAGCGCCTACCGCCGCGCCTGAGCCGGTTCGCCGAAGCAGCACCCGGTTAGCCGAAGCAGCACCCGGTTAGTCGAAGCAGCACCCGGTTAGTCGAAGCGGCACTGTGGAGCTCGCCACCCGTGACATCGTTCGAGACTGCGGCGCCGCTCCAAGGCGCCTCGCAGTACGACCCGACGCCGCAACTCGACGGGCGTCAGCCTCCGTTCGCCCCGTGCAACCAGAGCACTGCGCAATTCGACAACTGCGGTGCCGCAAATGGCAAACCGTTTAGCGCGGAGATTGCCACGCTGTGTAGACAGACCGTCAAATGAATGCCGCAGCATCCGCGCGCCGGCGCAGCCTCACGCACCCGACCTCTTACTCAACGAGGAGTAGCCATGACCCAGACCAAACCCAATTCGATGACAGCACCGGAAACGGCCCTGCACAAGGGCCGACTCGGCGTTCTCGGGATCGTCTTCTTCGTGGTCGCGGCCGCGGCCCCCCTCGTCGGTATGACCGGCGCAGTGCCCGTGGCGATCGTACTCGGCAACGGCGCCGCTGCTCCGGGGGCCTACGTCGTCGTCGGCCTCACCCTGCTCGTGTTCAGCGTCGGCTACGCCGCGATGAGCCAACGTGTCACCAACGCTGGCGCCTTCTTCGCGTACATCGGCCGCGGCCTGGGCCGGCATCTCGGAACCGCCTCGGCGTTCGTGTCGATCCTCGCCTACCTCGCCATCCAGCTGGCCATCTACGGATTCTTCGGAGCCCTCATGGCCGGCCAGGTGGGCGTGCTTCCGTGGTGGGTCTGGTCGCTGCTGTCCTGGGGCGTCGTGACGCTGCTCTCCCTGCTCAGCGTCGACGTGGGTGCCAAAGTACTCGGCGTGCTGATGCTGCTCGAACTGACCGCACTGGTGGTCACGGCGGTCGCTATCCTGCTCGACGGCGGTCCGGAGGGCATCAACTTCTGGGCCTCATTCAACCCCGCCGACATCGTCGCCGGCGGACTGGCCGGCTCGGCCGGCATTGCGTTCGCGTTCGCGTTCGCCTCCTTCATCGGCTTCGAGGCCACCGCCATCTACGGCGAAGAGTCCAAGGACCCAAAGTCCGTCGTGCCACGAGCTACCTATCTCGCTGTGGTGGTCATTACCGTGCTGTTCGGTTTGACCGCGTTCGCCATGGTCACCGGTATGGGAGCGTCCACCGTGGTCGAGAAGACCGCCCTGCTGTCGACCGTCGCGGGCATTCCACTCGCCGACCCGGCAGCCGTGCTGTTCGCGCTGGCTACCCAGTACGTCGGACCATGGATGGCTACTGTCATGAGCATCCTCGTGCTGTCGAGCCTGTTCGCCGGACTCCTGGCCTTTCAAAACGCGGCGAGTCGTTACCTTTTTGCACTCGGACGCGGCGGCGCGCTGCCCAAGCCGCTCAGCACGGTCAACGGCCGCGGAGCTCCGAGCACGGCGTCGATCGCTACGTCGGTGATCACCGGCATCGTGCTCGTCGCGTTCGCGGTGTTCCAACTCGACCCGGTGCTCAATCTCTTTTACTGGTTCAGCGGCCTCTCGGTCATCGCCATCGTACTGATCGAAATTCTGGTCAGCATCGCCATAATCGCCTATTTTCAACGCAACAAGGGCACCGAGAATATCTTCCAAACGATCATCGCCCCGGTGCTGGCCACGATCGGCCTGCTGCTCGGAGAATACCTGCTGATGAGCCACTTCGGCCTGCTCGCCGGCACCGTGGCCGACGGTGTCGACCCGACCATCACCACCTGGGGGCTCAGCACGATCGGCTGGGTGCTCGTGGCCCTCCCCTTCCTTCTCCTGCTCGGGGGCTACATCTTCTCCCGGCTGCAGAACCACGAGAATGACGACCTCGTGCGCGACGTGCTCTCGTAGGGTGCGGCATCCGCTTGAAAAGTGATTCGAGTGAGCTCGCGTCACCGACCCGTGAGTCTTGCGCCCATTTGTGCGATTCAGCGCCCCGAAACTCACGGCTCGGCGAAGGGGCGCGTCGACCGGACCACCCCAACGGATTTTCACCCCACGTTCAAACGGTGGCTCGCTTCGATGCGCTGGCCCCAGAACGTTCCCGCGATGATCAGCACGGCACCGACTGCCCCGATGAAGCCGAGGGCTTCGCTGCCAAGCGACACCCCCACGAGCACCGCCCAGATCGGTTCGGTGCCCATGAGCAGGCTGGCCCTGGCCGCCGAGGTGCGGCGGATCGCCCACATCTGCGCCAGAAATGCGAAGACGCTGCAGGCCAAACCAAGGTAGAGCACGCCGATCCATGCAGCCAAGTCGAAGGTCGAGATCGCCGTGACGAGGCCGTGAATGTCGAAAGTGGTGAAGACGACCGCCCCGACGAGCGCCTGCAGCAGGGTTAGGGTAATGGTGCTGTCACTCTGCCCACGGGTGAGATGACCCATCATCGTCACGTGCAGGGAGCGCACGAGCGCCGCCGCGAGAATGAGCAGGTCGCCCACATTCGGCTGCGCAAACCCGTTGTCGGAGACGAGCAGGGCGACCCCGATAACGGCGAGCACCGCGGCCACGAAGAATGGGCGCGGCAGCCACCGGCGGGCCGCGACCGACTCAAGCACCGGAGTGACAATGATGGTGAGACTGATGATGAGGCCCGCGTTCGTGGCCGACGTGAATGCCACACCCTGGGTCTCAAGCCAGAGGATGCTCGCCTGGGTCACCCCGAGCAACACGCCGACCCCGAGCGCACGCCGCGACGGCAGCCGTTCGCGCCGCATCACCCAGACGATTAGCAGGGCGAGCGCCGCGACCAGAAAGCGCAGCGCGAGCACGGCCGAAACACTCGCCTGCTCGGTGAGCACCTTCGCACTGAGGTAGCTTCCACCCCAGACCAAAGCCACGAGCAGCAACACGAGATCGACGCGATAGCGCCCGAGGTGCGGCAGCATGCGGTGCGTCAGGGTTGTGGTCATCCTAAGGCTGGCTTTGCGGCTCGAACCCGGCGTGACGGATGCCCCAGCGCACGATCCACTCCTCCCCCGGTTGCAGCCAGTGCAGGCCAGCGCCGGAGTTGAAGGCATCGGCGGGTGCCGTCATCGGTTCGATCGCGATCGCCTGGCCGCGAAGCGGCTCTAAACCGGCGCTCCGCACGGGAAAAACGCGCGGCGTGAAAACCTGTACGTAGCGCATATTCTCGTCGCCCCACAGGGTGACGCTGCGGCCATCCGCTGCGGTGAGGGTGTGTTCGCCGGGCGCGCCCGAGCCTGGACGGGCGAGGCCCACCCCGCCGAAGCCATCATCGAGGTCGAGCTCGCCGACCGCGACACCCCCGCGCAGGTCGAACCGGGTGCCGTCGACGGGGGTTTCGCCGGTCGGGTTGAGGCGGTCGTCTACGTCGATGTGGGTTGCGGCATCCACTCGCACCATGAGATCGCCGGTCGGTAGGTCGCCGATTTTTAGATACGGATGCGCCCCCACAGCTACCGGCGCCGCCTCGGTACCGACGTTGGTCAACCGGTGGGTGACGTTCAGACCGGTGGGAGTGAGGGTATAGCTCACCTCGGTGGTGAGGTGAAACGGGTAGCCGGACTGCGGAAAGACAGTCGCGGCGAGCGTTACCGCGTCGCTCTGCCTGGACACCTCACGGTAGGCAGTGAAGCGGAGCAGCCCGTGGATGGCGTTGTGGCGGGCCGGCTCGGTGAGCGCGAGCTGGCGGGTGATCCCGTTCTGCGTCCATTTGCCGTCGCGAATACGATTGGGCCACGGCACGAGCACGATTCCCGCCGCCATCGGCGGTTGTGATGCCTCGGGAAAGGTTTCGATCAGGTCTATGCCATTCACCGAATATTCCCGCAGGCCAGCCGCTACCTCGGTCACGACGGCTCGGGCCATTCCTTTTGCTGTCTCCACAGTCAGGTCGTATTGGATTCCGGTTGGTGCGCGCATCCGTTTAGCCTAGGGCCGGTCTGGCGCACTCGGCGCGGTTTCCGGAAGTAAGACGGTCAGCCCGACCTCACGCAGTGAATCCAGCATCACCGGATCAGCGCCAGCATCGGTAATGAGGGTGTGGACGGCGCTCAGCGGGCCTACCCGACCGAGATGCACCTGACCCAGCTTGGATCGGTCGGCCACGACGACCACCCGCTCCGCCGCTGTGAGCATGAGCGCTTTGATTCCGGCCTCCGGCAGGTTGATGTTGGTGACACCGCCGGCGATATCGACGCCATTACAGCCGATGAAAACCAGATCGGCGTGAACCTGGCTGAGCACCAGCCCGGCGAGCGGCTCGACCAACGAATGCTGCAGCGGGCGCAGCGACCCTCCCGTTACGATCACGGTGAACCGTGGGATGGCCTGTTCCAGTTCCAGGGCGATGCTGAGCCCATTGGTGATGATGACAACGTCATGCAGGTCGTCCCGAGCGACCAATGCTCGGGCAACAGCGTGGGTCGTGGTGCCCACGTCAAGAATCACGCTCTGCCCATTTTGCACAAGCCCCGCCGCGATCTGGGCAATTTGTTGCTTGGGAATAATAGAGGCTTCCAGAGCTTCCTCGAACGAGTGCTCACGTTCGGCGCGAAAATTCGAACCATCGCCGGGGGAATGTGCCGGCACCGCTCCGCCGTGCACGCGCCGTACAGCGCCCTGAAATTCAAGGGCGTCAAGGTCGGCCCTGGCCGTCACTCCGGAAATGTTGAAGGCGCTCCGCAACTCGCTCACCCGCACGAAGCCGCGTTCGTTTACCAGGCGCTGTGCTTGCTCTCGGCGGACAAGAGCGGGAAGCGAATCGGGTATCGGGCTGCGCGTCGGTTCGGTCGCGGTCATCACACCAGTATCACTTAGTTTGTTTTGCTTATCAATACGCAATTAGATGGTTTCGGATACACAAATTTGCTATCGTGACAGTGCCATGACGAATCCAGACATCCACCGCCCGCCCTTTGTCGCCGATGAGAAGATCGTGCGCCAGTCCAGCACCCTCGCCGACGGTCGTGACCTGGTGTATTTTGACGACCCCGACACCGCGCTGTCGCCGAATCGGGCTCCCGACCTACGTGAACCGGCCGCCCGGGCGATCACCGCGACAATGCGGCAAGACCCACTAACCGGGGAATGGGTCTCCATTGCCGCCAATCGCCAAGACCGGGTGTTCCTGCCGCCCGCCAACCTCGACCCGCTCGCGCCACAATCCCCCGGCAATGCCTCGGAGATTCCGAGCAACTACGACGTGGCCGTCTTCGAGAATAAGTCCCCGTCATTTGGTCCTCTCCTGGCGGATGCCGCCACCCCGGTTGATCTGGCCGACCTCGACCGCATCGGCATCGGTCGTACCCGCACATCCGTTGGCCGCTGCGAGGTGGTGTGCTTTAGTCCCGAGAACGAGGGATCCTTTGCCAGCCTGTCGGTCGTTCGAGCCCGAACCGTCATTGAAGCCTGGGCAGAACGCACCCACGTACTGTCGCAGTTGCCGGGCGTTGAACAAGTATTCCCGTTTGAGAATAGAGGTGAACAGATCGGGGTTACCCTGCGGCATCCGCACGGCCAGATCTACTCCTACCCATATGTCACCCCCAGAACCCAGCGTTTGGTCGACTCGCTCGAACGCTATGGGCCAACCCTCTTCGCCGATATTCTGGCGAGCGAACAGGCCAGCGACCGGATGATTCTCCGCGGCGAACACTGGACCGCCTTCGTTCCCTTTGCCGCGCGCTGGCCGATCGAAGTGCACATGCTTCCGCACCGCCAGGTACCGGACTTTGCCGGAACCACCCTCGCCGAACGCGATGAACTGGCCGTGTTGTATCGTCGGCTGCTGCGCGGCATCGACGCGATCTACTCGACCCCGACTCCCTATATTGCCGCGTGGCACCAGGCGCCGGTCCGGGTGCATCGGACGGACATCCGTTTGATGCTGCAGCTGACCAGCCCGCGACGCGCCGAGGACAAGCTCAAGTTTCTCGCCGGATCGGAGGCTGCCATGGGCGCCTGGATCGGCGATGTCACGCCAGAGGATGCTGCCGCCACGATTCGCGCGGCCGTCGCGCGCGCCGCCGAGGCGGACTCCGCCACCGTTGTTTCGGGGACACACTCGTGACCGCCCGGAATACTGACGGCGCCGGCGTCGTCAGTGCGTTGGATCGCACGGCCCAGGTTGGCTTCCAGAGTCACTTCCATCGATCGGCGACGGGCCTGTGGTCGGCGCCCGGCCGGGTCAACCTGATCGGTGAGCACACCGACTACAACGACGGCTTCGTACTGCCGCTCGCCATCGATCGGCGCACGGTCGTTGCGCTCGCGTCCAGAACCGACCGAGTCGTTCGCGTGGCGAGTTCCTTCGCGGCCGAGACCGTTGAGGTTTCCCTCGACGAGCTGGTTCCCGAGAACCTCGTCGGCTGGTCAGCGTACCCGCTCGGCGTGGCCTGGGCACTCGGACAGTTCGGAGCAGACCTCGCCGTCGTGCCCGGATTCGAGGTCTATATCGACTCCGACGTGCCGGTGGGAGCCGGGCTGTCGTCGTCAGCCGCGCTCGAAAGCGCCGTCGCGGTGGCCCTCAACGACGTGTGGGGTCTGGATCTCGACCGCGCGACGCTGGCCCGCGTTGGCCAGCTCGCCGAAAACCGTGTCGTCGGCGCCCCGACCGGCATCATGGACCAATCGGCATCGCTCCTCGGCCAGGCCGACGCTGCGGTATTTCTGGACTGCCGAAGCCTCGCAGCTGAGGTCATCCCGCTCGGACTCCACCCGGCAGGCCTCGAGCTACTCATCATCGATACCCGGGTCAGCCACTCGCACGCGACGGGCGGGTACGCCGCCCGCCGAAAGTCGTGCGAGGCCGGCGCCCGCGCTTTGGGCGTGCCGGCACTGCGCGATCTCAGCCTGGACGATCTCACCCGAGCCCAGGCGATGCTCGACGACGAAACTTTTCGCCGAGTGCGTCACATCGTGACCGAGAACCAACGCGTGCTCGACACCGTGCAGACCCTGCGATCGAGCGGATGCACGGCGATCGGGCCGCTGTTGGATGCCTCGCACCGGTCGATGCGGGACGACTTCGAGATTTCAGCTCCCGAATTGGACGTGGCCGTCGACACCGCCCGTCGTGCAGGTGCCATCGGCGCGCGCATGACCGGCGGCGGCTTCGGTGGCGCGGCCATCGCCCTGACTCCTACCGATCGAGTGCCGGCCGTGAAGGCCGCCGTGATGGCCGCCTTCGCCGAACGAGGCTTTGCAACACCCGACCTATTCGTGGTGCACGCTGCCGATGGAGCAGCCCGCGACGGTGGCGTGCGCCCCTGAGCCCGATCAACCTCGCAGACACCGACGCCTCCTTCCCGGTCTCGGATACGAGCTGCTCGCCGCCGAAGACATTGGGGATATGGTCGTGATTCCCGCTGGACTGACCCGGGTCGTGCACCGACGTCGTTCGTTCTCGACCGACAACGCGCTCGAGCGGGAACCCGGGGCCCAGCCCGCATGGCCCCGGGGAGCCGCTCGGCTAGGCTGACGCGTATGACTGCTGACAGCGCTGCCCGAATCATCGTTCTGCCGAACATTCCGGCCCCGAGCATCGCCGAGACGGCGTTCGTCGCGCCCGGCGCCATCATCGTCGGCAATGTCACCCTCGCCGACCAGGCCAGCGTCTGGTACAACTCCGTGCTGCGCGCCGAGCTCGAGCCGATCACGATCGGGGCCGGCTCGAACCTGCAGGACAACGTCTCCTGCCACGTCGACACCGATTTTCCGCTCACCCTCGGCACCGGAGTGTCGGTCGGGCACGGCGCCGTGCTGCACGGCTGCACGATTGAAGACAACGTGCTCGTCGGCATGGCCGCGACCATTCTGAACGGCGCCGTCATCGGCACCGGGTCCCTCGTGGCTGCCGGAGCCGTCGTGCTCGGCGGAACCGTCGTGCCGCCCGGCTCGCTCGTAGCCGGTGTCCCCGCCAAGGTCCGACGCCCGCTGACCGACGACGAGATCGCCAGCATCCGTCACAACGCCGAGAACTATCTCGAGCACACCGAGCTGCACCGCGCCGCCCTCACCCAGCGGTAGCTGCGGTTGGAGGCCGAGCATCCGTTGTGCCGGTAAATTTGCGACGCGCCGGGCCAGTTGTGCTGAGGTGACGGCGTGTCGCCAAATTTACCGGCGTTAGCTACCGCCGACTGAACCGCCGGCCGAGGCGCTACGCCAGCAGGGACTGTTCGGCGGCCTTGACCACGTTGGAGAGCAGCATGGCGCGGGTCATCGGACCGACGCCGCGCGGGTTGGGCGAGAGGTGCCCAGCGACCGATGCAACGTCGGGGTGGACGTCGCCGGTCAGCCGGCCCTTGCCCGTGGTCGGGTCCTGCACCCGGGTGATTCCCACATCGAGCACGGCGGCGCCCGGCTTGATCCAATCGGCCTGGATCAGGTGCGGCACGCCAACGGCGGCCACGACGATGTCGGCGCGGCGTACCTCTCCGGCCAGGTCGACCGTGCGCGAGTGGGTCAGGGTAACCGTCGCGTCGAGGCCCTTACGGGTGAACAACAGGCCGAGCGGACGACCGACGGTGAGGCCACGTCCGACCACGACGACATTCTTGCCCACGATCGGCACATCGTAGCGGCGCAGCAGCTCGACGATGCCGGCCGGGGTGCAGGGCAGCGGGGAGCGCAGCTCGCCCTCGATGCCGAGTACGAGGCGCCCGAGGTTGGTCGGGTGCAGGCCGTCGGCATCCTTCGCCGGGTCGATGAGTTCGAGCATCGCGTTCTCGTTGTGGCCGACCGGAAGCGGCAGCTGGATGATGTAGCCGGTCACCTCGCGGCTGTTGTTGAGATCCTTGATGGCGGCGCGCACGTCGGCGCTGGTCGCCGAGCCGGGCAGGTCGATGCGCAGCGATTCGATGCCGACCTCGGCGCAGTCGCGGTGCTTGCCCGCGACGTAGGTCTCGGAGCCCGGGTCATTGCCAACGAGCAGGGTGGCCAGGCCGGGTACCACGCCGTGCGAGCGCAGAGCAGCGATGCGGCCCCGCAGCTCAGCCTTGATGTCGGACGCGGTCTTGACCCCGTCGAGTGTGATTGCCGTCATCATGGTTCCCTACTGTTGTCGATCGGTTCAGTTCAGTTCGCTTGGACGGGGCCCGGGCCCCGTCCGCGGGCCCAGGCTATAACCTGGGCCCCGGGATCGGGCCCGGGCCCCGTCCAATGGTGATGGCTGGGGACGGGCGCGGGGCAGGCGCGAGCGGATGCCGCCGGCCGGTCCGGCCAAAGGCATCCGCTCGCGAGAAAGCTACTGCTGCAGGCCGGCGTACAGCGGGAAGGCCTGCGTCAGCACGCCGACGCGGGCGCGGAGGGCGGCAATGTCGGCGCCGGGCTTGAGGGCCTCGGCGATGACATCGGCGACCTCGGTGAACTCGGCGTCACCGAACCCGCGGGTGGCCAGGGCCGGCGTGCCGATGCGAAGCCCGGAAGTGACCATCGGCGGGCGCGGGTCGAAGGGAACGGAGTTGCGGTTCACGGTGATGCCAACCTCGTGCAGGGCATCTTCAGCCTGCTGGCCGTTGATCTCGGAGTGGCGCAGGTCGGCGAGCACGAGGTGCACGTCGGTGCCGCCGGTGAGCACGTCGATGCCGTGCGCACGCGAGTCGTCAGCGGTGAGGCGGTCGGCGAGGATGCTGGCACCGCGCAGGGTGCGCTCCTGGCGTTCCTTGAACTCGGGCTCGGCGGCGAGCTTGAACGCGGTGGCCTTGGCGGCGATCACGTGCATGAGCGGCCCGCCCTGCTGGCCGGGGAACACGTTGGAGTTGAGCTTCTTGGCCAGGGCCATATCGCGCGACAGAATGAAGCCAGAGCGCGGACCGGCGAGGGTCTTGTGCACCGTGCTCGACACGACGTCGGCGTAAGGCACGGGCGAGGGGTGCAGGCCGGCAGCGACGAGACCGGCGAAGTGCGCCATATCGACCCAGAGCAGCGCGCCGACCTCGTCGGCGATGGCGCGGAAGGCTTCGAAGTCGAGGTGACGCGGGTAGGCAGACCAGCCGGCGATGATGACCTTCGGCTTGCTCTCGAGCGCCTTGTCGCGCACGACGTCCATGTCGACGCGGAACGTTTCCGGGTCGACACCGTAGGCGACCGGGTTGTACAGCTTGCCGGAGAAGTTCAGTTTCATGCCGTGGGTGAGGTGGCCGCCGTGGGCCAGCTCGAGGCCGAGGATGGTATCGCCGGGCGTGGCGATGGCGGAGAGCACGGCAGCGTTGGCGGTGGCACCGGAGTGCGGCTGCACGTTTGCGTAGGCGGCACCGAACAGGCTCTTCGCCCGGTCGATGGCAAGCTGCTCAGCGACATCGACGTACTCGCAGCCGCCGTAGTAGCGGCGCCCCGGGTAGCCCTCTGCGTACTTGTTGGTGAGCACAGAGCCCTGCGACTGCAGCACGGCGCGCGGAACGAAGTTCTCGCTCGCGATCATTTCGAGGTAGTCGCGCTGGCGGCCGAGCTCCTGCTCGAGCACGGCGGCGATCTCGGGGTCAACGACCGAGAGCGGTTCGTTGAAGGTTGACGTCAAAGCGGTGGCGGAATCAGGCACGGAGTTCTCCTTATATATATGGATGTTGCGGCCCAGGCGTGCGGCCACTAACCGTGTCAGTCGCTCCCCGATGGTGACCCATCTTCGTGCTACGCCAGTTGCGACTCGGCCAGCATATCAGCGGATGCTGTCGGTCCAAACATCCGCCCGCGCCTCGTGGCACCCTTTCGCGATCGGGGCACTCCCAGCTACGGGTGCCCCGATCAATACGAGGTGCCGAGAATCCCCAGTGGCCGGGAATAGCGGCGGGCGGGTGGCCGTTGTCATCGATATACATGCAGACGCATTGAAATTTGGAGGATGGCATGCAGTTCGGAATCTTCACGGTCGGGGACAGCACCACCGATCCCACCACGGGCGACACCCCCACCGAGAACGCCCGGATCAAGGCCATGCTCACCATTGCGCAGAAGGTCGAGGAGGTGGGCCTCGACGTCTTCGCGACCGGCGAGCACCACAACCCGCCGTTCGTTCCGTCGTCGCCGACGACCATGCTCGGCTACATCGCGGCGAAAACCCAACGGATCATCCTCTCCACCGCGACGACGCTGATCACAACGAGCGACCCGGTGAAGATCGCCGAGGACTTCGCCATGCTTCAGCACGTCGCCGACGGCCGCGTAGACCTGACGCTCGGCCGCGGAAACACCGGCCCCGTCTACCCGTGGTTCGGAAAGGACATCCGTGAGGGCATCCCGCTGGCCCTGGAGAACTACGCCCTGCTCCGCCGGCTGTGGCGCGAGGATTTCGTCGACTGGGAAGGACAGTTCCGCACCCCCCTGCAGGGGTTCCAGTCCACCCCGCGGCCGCTCGACGGTGTGCCGCCCTTTGTCTGGCACGGCAGCATCCGCAGCCCCGAAATCGCCGAGCAAGCCGCGTACTACGGCGACGGATTTTTCTCGAACCACATCTTCTGGCCAGCCTCGCACACCGCGAAGATGGTGCAGTTCTATCGTCAACGCTTCGAGCACTACGGCCACGGCACCGCCGCACAGGCCATCGTCGGACTCGGCGGCCAGGTGTTCATGAGCAAGAACTCCCAGGACGCCAAACGTAGGTTCCGCCCTTACTTCGACAATGCCCCGGTCTATGGCAATGGCCCGAGCATGGAGGACTTCACCTCGCAGACCCCGCTCACGGTGGGCAGTCCGCAGGAAGTCATCGATCGCACCCTCGGCTTTCGGGACTACGTCGGTGACTACCAGCGCCAGCTCTGGCTGATGGACCATGCCGGCTTGCCGCTGAAGACCGTACTCGAGCAGCTCGACCTGCTCGGCGAAGAGGTCGTGCCCGTGCTTCGCAAGGAGTTCGCGAAGAACCGCCCGGCCGACGTGCCAGAGGCTCCCACCCACGAGTCCCTGGTGATCGCCGCCGCCGGCGCCACCCGGGTGACGGATGCCACCACCGCGGTGATCCACGAAGACCTCGACACCGCCGCCGCAATCGCTCCCGCCGGTGCCGGCAAGACGGGAGCCTGAGTTGGCCGAGCGTACCCTGGCGGTCGTGTCTGCAGGCCTCAGCCAGCCGTCATCCACTCGTCTGCTCGCCGATAAACTCGCCACCGCCACCGTGGTGCGTCTCCGGGACGAGGGTGTCACGACCCGGGTGGTGACCTTCGAATTGCGCGACTACGCGCAGGACGTGATGAACAACATGCTCACCGGGTTCGCCAGCCCGCGCCTGGAAACGATGATCGAGGCCGTCACGACGGCCGACGGCCTGATCGCCGTCACTCCGATTTTCACGACCAGCTTCAGTGGCCTGTTCAAGTCGTTCTTCGATGTGATCGACAATCGGTCCCTCACCGACCAGCCGGTACTGATCGGTGCGACCGCCGGCACGGCCAGACACTCGCTGGCCCTCGACTACGCGCTGCGCCCGATGTTCACCTACCTGCACGCTGTCGTGGTGCCCACTTCGGTGTTCGCCGCTTCGGAGGACTGGGGCAGCGGCGCTGGCGGTCTCGACAGCCGCCTGGCTACCCTGCCGGCCCGCATTGAACGCGCCGCCGGCGAACTTGCCGCCCTGGTCGCCTCCTCCGACCGTTCCACCCGCGTGCCCGACCCGTTCGAGCTGCCCGCCGGCTTCAACCCATCCGGCTTCGGCCCGTCCGGCGGACCTCCGGCTCGACAGTAGGGCTCGCGGCACTCGTTGCGGAACCGGGCACCCCGAGGTAGGGGCGCCGTCATCCCTACTCAGTGCCGCGAGCAATGGCGCCGGTCAGCGGTCCTTCAGCTCGTCGACGATGAGCAGGTCGGGCCGCAGGTGCTCGGTCTCGTAGGCGGCCCGGCCCACGAGGTGCGCGGCCATTGGCGCTGTCAGGGCCTGGAAGACGACGATCGCGACAACGAGGGTCACCGTGCCGACGGAGAAATTGTTGATCGCGACGTCTGCTGTCACGGCCATGAGACCGAAGATCTGCGGCTTGGTCGCCGCGTGCAGGCGCGACAGAACGTCGGGAAAGCGGATGAGTCCGATTCCAGCGGCGAGGCACATGGCCCCGCCGGCGAGCACGAGAATCGCCGTGAGCACATCGTGCAGCACCGCGCTCATTGGCGCACCCCGCGTCGGGTCGGGTGCAGCACGGCGCTCATGCGCTGTCCCGGCCGGGCAGAAAGCGGGCGACGCTCAGTGACCCGAGCACCGCGAACAGGGCCAGCACGAGCAGCACCGGCAGGGTGTCGGTGTGCCGGTTCAAAGCCATCTCGGCGCCGAGGGCGCAGATAATGGTCGCTACGAGCACGTCAGAGGCGATGACCCGGTCGAGCACACTCGGGCCGATGATGATGCGGTAAACGCAGAGCAGGGCACCAATCCCGAACATCAGCGAAGCGACCACGGCCACAATCTGCAACATCATGGGGTTCCCTTTCCTGGTTCGGATCCCGCGCCGCGGCGAGCGCTGGGCCGACGAGCGCTGGGCCGGTTTACGGGCAGCACCCCGCGCATCCGCTCGACGTCTTCGCGTGAGCCGAAACCGCGCACAATACGCCGCTCGGTGTCGAGTACCTGCCGCCGAAAACTCTCGATGTCAGCGGCGCTGTGCAGGTTGAGCACGTGCAGATACAAAATAGAAGATTCCCGGTCGATGTCCACCACGATCGAGCCGGGCACGATCGACGTGGCAACGGCGGTCCAGGTGAGAATGAGGTCGCTGCGGGTGTGCAGCCGAATCGCCAGAATTGCGTTCGACGTGACCAGCCGAGGCTTGACGGCCAGCCAGGACACGTCGATCGACGCCCGCACGATATCCAGAATGAGGCGCACGAAGAAAACGACGGTGTGCAGCGGATGCAACCGCCCACTCAGTTGCACCGGCACCAGGTAGAACACCACGGTCACCACGATGCCCACGACGAACGCGACCAGCAGGTTGAGCCAGGAGAACTCGCCCCAGAGCAGCATCCACAACACGATCAGGGCGATCAGCGGTGGAATCTGATTGCCGACGGCTGCGAGGCGTTCGCGTGGCGTGGTCATTTCGCGCCGCCCTCGAAGTTGGTGCCCACGTTGCTGTTTTCGATCGCTCCGGTACCGCTTGGAAACACGGCGTCGATGTAGGTGGACGGCGAGCTGATGTTGCCCGCGGCCCGGGTGGTCAGCTCGAAGATGGGCCCGGCAAACACTGTGAGGCCGAGGGCCAGCACCAGCATGGAGGTAGTCGCGCCGATCATGAGCGGGGAGATCGTCTTTTTCAGCACGATTCCCTCGTCCTGTGGGTCTTCTACAAGCGACGCCGACATTGACGCGGTGTAATCCTTGATCTGCTGTTTCGGCCGCCAGAACGCCATGTTCCAGGCCCTGGCCAGGGCATACAGGGTGAGCAGCGAGGTGAGCGCACCGACCCCGATCAGCACGTAGATGATCGGGTCGCCGACGATCGTGCCGGCCTGAAACAGGGCGATCTTGCCGAGAAAGCCCGAGAACGGCGGAATACCACCGAGGTTGAGGGCACCCAGAAAGAACAGTATGGCCACCAGCGGCGACGATCCCAGCAGCCCGCCGAGGCGCGACAGCGACGTGGTGCCGCCGACCCGGTCGATGAGGCCGGCAGCTAGAAACAGGGTCGTCTGCACAACGATGTGGTGCACGACGTAGAAGATGGTCGCGGCGATGGCGAGCGGCGTGCCGATCGCAATGCCGAACAGCATGTAGCCGATGTGGCTGACCAGCGTGAACGACAGCAGCCGTTTAATGTCCGCCTGGGCTAGCGCTCCTAGAATGCCCACGAGCAGGGTTAGCCCGGCCACGATCATGAGCGGCATAGAGAACTGGTTGTCCGGAAAGAACAGCGTCTGGGTGCGCAGAATCGCGTAGATACCGACCTTGGTCAGCAGCCCGGCGAAGACCGCGGTGACCGGCGCCGGCGCGGTCGGATAGGAGTCCGGCAGCCAGAACGACATCGGGAACACGGCCGCTTTCACGCCGAAGGCGATCAGCAACAACAGCCCGAGGATCAGCTGGATATCGGCGGGGAGGTCGGGCATCCGCTCGGCAATCAAGGCGAGGGTGACCGTGCCGGTGGCGCCATAGATGAGGGCGATCGCACTGAGGAACAGCAGGGACGACACCAGGCTCACGACGATATAGGTGATGCCCACCCGAATGCGGGCGCCGGTGCCGCCGAGGGTCAGCAACACATAACTGGCCGAGAGCAGCATCTCAAAACCGACGTACATCGAGAACAGGTCACCGGCCACGAAGGCGTTGAACAGTCCGGCGGCCAGCACGAGATAGGTGGGGTGAAAAATCGACACCGGCGTTTCGGTGTCGCCGTCGACGACGCCCTGGCCCACCGCGAACAGCAGCACTCCGAGCAGCATGAGCGCTGAGATGAGCAGCATGATCGCCGAGAGCCGGTCGACGACGAGCACGATGCCCCACGGTGCCTCCCAGCCGCCGACCTGCACCACGGCGGGGCCAGTCCGGTCGACCAATACAAGCAATACCGCGCTCATCACCGTGGCGGCGGCGAGGCTCAGCACGCTGACCAGTACCTGCAGGCGGCGGCGCCGGCCGAGCATCAGCGCTGCGGCAGCACCGAGCAGCGGCAGGCACACGATGAGGGGAACCATGGCGGTCATCGCGCGTCCCCCCGGTCAGAAGCGGATGCAGCGGCCCGGCTGGCAGCATCCTTTTTGTTGGAGACGGTGTCTTCGTCGCTCGTGGCGCCGTCACCGCGCTCGAACTCGTCGAGGGATTCGGCAATCGCGTCGTCATCGTCGGACGAGGAGAGGAAGGTGGTGTCGGCCTCGTCGGCACTCTCGGTGGCGTGTTCGTCGGTGAGGGTATCGCCCTCGTCGCCGAGCTGGGCCAGCCACCAGGACCGGTAGATGAGGGCGAGCAGCAGCGCGGTGATGCCGAAGTTGATCACGATCGCGGTGAGCATGAGCACCTGCGGAATCGGATCGACCATGTCCTCAACGCTCGTACCGGTAACGATGGGTGAACTGCCCGGGCGCCCGCTCATGATGAAGATGAGCAGGTTGGTGGCGTTGCCGACCAGCAGGAAGCCGATCAGCACCCGGGTGAGGCTGCGTTCGAGCATCACGTAGACGCCGGCCGCGTACATGACGGCCATCACGATGACGAGGGTGAGGGAGGCGCTCATCGGGTGACCTCCTCAGGAGTCGTTGAGGCGCCCTCGGGAGCGGTGTCCGGCCGCGGCCCGATCTCGTCATTCTCACTCTGCCGATCGATCTCGCTGCCGAGGCTGCGCAGAATGTCGTAGGTCAGGCCGACGACGACGAGGTAGACACCGATATCGAAGATGGTCGACGTGCCGAACGACAGGTCGCCAAGCACGGGAACAGTCGCCGTGAAGTAGGCCGATTCGAGCGGAACGCCGTCGAAGAACAGCGAGACGACGGCCATGCCCACGGCGAGAATGACGCCGAGGCCGAGAAGCTTGCCCGGGTCGATCGGGGCGGCTTCGCTGAGCTCGTAGCGTCCGCCGGCGAGATACCGGGCCACGAGCGCCAGGCCCGCCAGTAGTCCCCCAGCAAATCCGCCGCCGGGCAGGTTGTGGCCGGCGAAAAGCAGGTAGATCGACACGATCATGGCCGGGTGGAAGAGCAGCCGCACGAGCACTTCGATGAGAATTGACCGGCTGCGCGGATCATTCTTGCGCCCGGCGAGAATGAACGCCTGCCGGGTGACGGCGTGGCCCTCGCTCGAAAGTTCAGGGTCGGCGACGACTCGGCGACGGTTGGCCGCCGAACGCAGGCTGCGGGATTCCTTCAGGCGCGGCACGACGGCATTGCGACCCGAGACGAACAGCAGGCTCGCGACGCCGGTCGCAACGACAATGAGCACGGACACCTCGCCCATGGTGTCCCAGGCGCGTATGTCGACGAGCATCACGTTGACGATGTTGTCGCCGTGACCGTCTTCGACCGACAGTCGGGGCAGGGCGCCGGCGATGCTCGCGAAGTCCCTGGCGCCGAGCGCGATGAAACCGATCGTGCCCATGACCAGGCCCACGAGGCTGCCGATCAGCAGGCGTCGCTTGGGGCGCACCGGTTTGTTGTGCTGGGCAATGTTTGCGGGCAGGCGGCGCAGTACGAGCACGAAAATTACGAGGGTGATCGATTCCACCAGCGCCTGGGTGAGGGCGAGGTCGGGCGCGCCGTGAAAAGCGAACAGGGCGACGAGGCCGTAACCGGTGACACCGGCAAGGATCACGGCGGTCATCCGCTGCCCGACCCGCGCCGCCATGACCGCGCAGATGGCCATGATCAGTGCGATGAGCACCTGGCCGGGGTAGTCCCACCACACGATTGTGTCGGGCCAGGTGCGGTTCACGAAGGCCGCGAAGCCGAGGGCGAGCACGAAAACGGTGAGGATGGTTCCGAGGTATTGCGGGAGCCCGCCACGCTGGGCAAAGTGGGTGACCCGGGCTGCAAGACGGTCAACGCCGCGAATTGCCTTTCCATAGCCGCGGCCGGCATCGATGTAGTCAGGAACCTTGGCCTGCAGCCGCAATACTCCGCGGCGAGCGCGGAACATGAGCACTCCGAGCAAAAGGACAACCGCGCTGAGGTACAGGGCCGGTTCCAGCCCATGCCAGAGCGCCAGATGGTACGGCGCTTCGGTCAGGCTGCCGGCGCCCGGCACGGTATCGGCGTAGGGGGTGAGCAGTGGATCGAGCACCGAGGCGAACAGGCCGAGGCCGATCGTCGCCACCGTGAGCACACCGGGGGCGAGAAGCGTGTCCCACGGGCTCGCGTGCAGTACTGTGGCGGGCTGCTGCTTGCGCGTTCCGAAAGCGCCCCAGAAGAAACGGATGCTGTAGGCCACCGTGAGAACGGATCCGACGGCCGTGCCGATCAGCGCAACATAACCCCAGCCGGAACCGCCAACACCGGCGTCGAGCAGTGAGGTGAACACGGCCTCCTTGGCGACGAAACCAAATAGCGGCGGAAGCCCTGCCATCGACGCGACCGCCACGAGCGCGATGACGGCGAGCGCCGGGGCGCTGCGCCCGACAGCACTCAGTTTGCGCCAATCCCGGGTGCCGGCCCGGTGGTCGATGACCCCGACGACGAGAAAGAGCGTCGCCTTGTACAGTGCGTGCGCGAGGAGCAGGGCGGCGCCGGCGAGCGCGGTGTCGCGGGTGTTGAACCCGATCGCGATCATGAGAAAGCCGAGCTGGCTGACCGTGCCGTAGGCGAGCAGCAACTTGAGGTCATACTGGCGCAGGGCCCGCCAGGCCCCGACCACCATGGTCCACACACCGAGGGTGACGAGAACCGGCAGCCAACCGTCACTGTCGGCATAGCCGGGGGCCAGGCGGGCGACGATATAGATGCCGGCCTTGACCATGGCGGCGGCGTGCAGGTAGGCACTGACCGGGGTCGGAGCGGCCATCGCGGCGGGCAGCCAGAAGTGGAACGGCACGAGTGCACTCTTGGAAAGCGCCCCGACCAAAATGAGCAGGATGGCCCAGGTGCCCATCTGGGTGGTCACCGGGTTGGCCACGATGTACGCGAGGCTCGTGGTGCCGGAGGCGACCGAGATCATCACGACGCCGACCAGCATCACCAGGCCGCCGAAGGTCGTCACGATCAGGGCCTGCAGGGCGGCGCCACGACTCTCGCGTTTGTGCGTGTAATGCCCGATCAAAAGATAGGAGAGCACGCTCGTGATCTCCCAGAACATGAACATGATCACCAGGTCGTCGGCGGTGACCAGCCCGTACATGGTTCCAGCAAAGGCGAGTAAGAGCGCGGCGAAACGGCCGAGATTTGGCTCGTCATCGGTGAAGTAGCGCGCACAGTAAACCAGTACGAGGGCGCCGATTCCCGTGACGACGAGGGCGAGCAACCAAGCCAGGGTGTCGACCCGAAAGGAGAGGCTGATGCCGAGCTGCGGAATCCACGGGATCGACTGGGTTACGGCCCCGCCCGTTGTGACCGTGGCCGTCTGGGTGACCGTGTAGGCGAAGGTACCGGCTGGCAGCAGGGCGATCAGGTAGAAGACGCGCCTACCCAGATGCCGGGTCAGCCACGGTGTGAGTACCGACAAGACCACGAAAGCGAGGAGGAATGGAACCATGAGTCCTCCAGGCTTGTCAGGTCGGGCTTGTCAGGTCGGGCTGTGAAAATCCAGTCTACCCACCGGCAGGTGCCCTACACGGGGGGATCCACCAATGCGTGCCAGCCGCGGCGGTGCGGTCAGGGCCACAGAGTAAGGTTGCGCTATCCCCCGGCCGACGCCTCCCGCCGCCAGAAGCGCGCGGGTGTGTAGTTTCCGGCCACTTCCCGCGCCACTGTCTGACTGTTCTTTGAGTCTGAAGAACTGCCGCCAGCGACCGGCCAGCGAAATCGAGCACCCCTGTGAGCCCCACCCGCGGCCAGAATCCCTCCTCCAGTCCCGCACCGGGTGCCTCGTCGTCTGAGCCGCACGGACATCACGACCACGCGAATCCGCCCGGGGAGACCCCCTTCGAACACATCGAAGACGCCCTGAGCGTGCACGAAGATGACGCGCTGCACAAGGGACTTAAATCTCGCCACGTGCAGATGATTGCGATCGGCGGCGCGATCGGCACCGGGCTGTTCCTCGGTGCTGGCGGACGCCTGGCCAGCGCAGGCCCCGCCCTGGTATTCGTCTACGCAGTCTGCGGTTTCTTCGCCTTTCTCATTCTTCGGGCGCTCGGTGAACTCGTACTGCACCGTCCGAGTTCCGGCTCCTTCGTGTCGTACGCACGCGAATTCTTCGGCGAGAAGACGGCATTCGTGACCGGCTGGCTGTACTGGCTGAACTGGGCTATGACAGCCATCGTTGATGTGACAGCGGTTGCCCTGTATATGAACTTCTTCGCCACCTACTGGGCACCGTTCGGCTCGGTGCCGCAGTGGCTGTATGCCCTCGCGGCCCTCAGCCTGGTCATGTTCCTCAACCTGCTGTCGGTCAAGGTGTTCGGTGAGATGGAATTCTGGTTCGCTCTCATCAAGGTGCTCGCGATCGTGGCGTTCCTGATCGTCGGGACCTGGATGGTTATTTTCGGCACGCCGCTGGACGGCGCCACGGCCGGGTTTACGCTGATCGGCGAAAACGGGGGCTGGCTGCCCAACGGGCTGATCGCATCCGTATTGGTCGTACAGGGCGTCGTCTTTGCCTATGCCTCGATCGAGCTGGTCGGAACAACGGCGGGCGAGACGAAGAACCCCGAGAAGGTGATGCCCAAGGCGATCAATACGGTCATCATTCGCATCGCGGTGTTCTACGTTGGCTCGATCCTGCTGCTCTCGCTGCTTTTGCCATACACGGCCTACAAGGCGGGCGAGAGCCCGTTCGTCACCTTCTTCGCCACGATCGGAGTCGCCGGCGTCGACGTGATCATGAACCTCGTCGTGCTCACGGCGGCGCTGTCCTCGCTCAATGCGGGCCTATATTCCACCGGCCGCATACTTCGGTCGATGTCACTCGCCGGTTCGGCGCCGCGCTTCGCGGGCAAGATCAGCCGCAACGGGGTGCCGTTCGGCGGCATCCTGTTGACCGGGGTCGTGACGCTGCTCGGCGTCGGACTCAACGCCATCGTGCCCGACGATGCCTTCGAGATTGTGCTCAACATGGCTGCGATCGGCATCGTGAGCGCCTGGGGCATGATCGTGCTGTGCCAGCTTCGACTGCAAGCCTGGGCCAAACGGGGCATTCTGGTGCGCCCGGTGTTCCGCATGCCTTGGGCGCCATACTCCGGCTACGTGACACTCGTCTTCCTGGTCGGGGTACTCGTATTGATGGCATTCGACTGGCCGGTCGGCACGCTCACGATCAGCTCACTCGTGCTCATCATTCCGGGACTGATGATCGGCTGGTACGCCTGCCGCGGCCGCATTCTCGAGATTGCGGCGGCCCGCGAGGGCTTCACCGGCCACGTGCCGGTGGTCGCCAATCGTCCGTTATCCGATCGACCCCGCCCCTAGCCGTTCGCTTTCTCTGAGCGTTGCGCCGCTCGATGGTCAGTCGCGGCGGCAGGCGTCATGCGGTCGGTGATGATCACGAGCAGGAGCGCCACGACCAGCACCCCGACGTAGACGATCGGCACCAGCTCGATTCCAACGTTGTCGATCAGCACCGCGCCGAGCAGTGCGCCACCGCCGATACCAGCGTTGAACGCGGTGGTGTAGAAGGCGCTTGCGGTGTCGCGGATCTGCGGCGATGCGGCGTGCAGCATCCGGGTTTGCAGCAGCGGGGGCAGCATACCGAAAGTCATGCCCCAGAGCACGAACGCGACGATCGCGACGGGCAGGGTCGCCGTGAACATGGCGAGCAGGCTCACGCTGACGGCGCTCGCGGCGAGGCCCAGAACCAGGCCGAGGCTCGGTCGGGGTCCGAAAACCGTACCGACGAGCAGCAGTCCGACAGCGCCGGCCACGCCGTAGACGAAGAGCAGCGGGGCCAGGAGCACGGGGTCGACGCCAAGCCCATCGAGCAGGAACGGCGTGATGTACGTGTAGAAACTGTAGTGGCCGATCATTGTGATGCCGGTGATGCTGCAGATCAGGGCCACCGCCGGCACTGTCGCGTCCCGAAGGTTTTTTGTCACCGGTTTGGTCGTGTCAGCGGATGCCGATGCGCCCGTCGAGTGCCGCGCCACCGGTGGCAAAAACTTCCAGACCAGCACCGCACCAACGAGCATCAGGGCGGCGAGCACGACGAAGGAGAGGCGCCAGCCGAGCAAATGCCCGCCCGCGGTGCCGAGCGGCACCCCGAAAACGAAGGCCAGCGTGCCGCCCGCAACCGTTATGGAAACCGCGCGACCGATCTGCGCTTTCGGCACGAGGTGGGCAGCGTAGGCGCCGACAACCGACCAGAACAAGCCGTGCGCGACGCCGCCGAGCACTCGGGCGGCGACGACGAACTCGTAGGTCGGAGCGACGGCGGTGAGGATATTGCTCACCGCGAAGATGATGAGCACGACGATGATCAGGCCATGGCGCGGAAAGCGACGGGTCCAGATGGCGACCGGGGCGCTCGTGAGCACGACCGTGAAGGCGAACCACGAGACGAGAAGCCCGATTTGCGACTGGGCGACGCCCAGACTGCGGCTCATTTCGGGGAGCAGGCCCGTCGGCAGCATTTCGCTCGTGACCGAAAGAAATACGGCGGCGGACAGGGTGATCAGCCCGGCCCAGGGAAACCGCGGTTCGGTCGCGCGGGAGCGGGCGGAAGGCACGGCGGGGATCGACCCGGTGGGCAGAAAAATATTGGCTGTATTGGTCATGTCTGCATTCGTGCTGAGAGTCGAAGCTGACCGGTGGGACCATTCACACCGAGGTCAAAGCCACTCGACTGCGCGCCGACGTGCGCGCCCGGGGCCGGCTTGTTCAGTACGGCCAACAAGTAGTCTACCCAAACGCGGTGCGGCGGCAAGGTAGTCGGGCCACGGCATCCGCCAGGCCGCCCGGTATTCTGAGGCAATGACTTCTTCCACCCCGCATCACTGGGTTATCACGCTGGTCTGTGCCGATCAGCCGGGCATCGTGCACGCAGTCAGCGGCGCGATCGTGCAGGCGCAGGGCAATATCTCAGAGAGCCAGCAGTTCTCCAGCGATGACACCGGGCGGTTCTTCATGCGCCTGCAGGTGCAGTCGCCGGCGACCCGACCCGAGCTCGAGGCGGCGCTCGCGCCCGTTATCGCACGCTATGCCATGGAGTCGATCATCGATGTCGTCGGACGCCCCCTGCGCACGCTCGTGCTCGCCTCGTCGGCCGGCCATTGCGTGAACGACCTGCTGTTTCGGCAGCGCGGTGGCCAGCTGCCGGTCGAGATTCCGCTCGTGCTGAGCAATCACGGCACGCTGCGCGATCTGGTCGGGTTTTACGGGGTTCCCTTCGAGTCGTTGCCAATAACGGATGCCGCCAGCAAGGCCGCTTTCGAGGTGCGCGTTCTCGAGGCGGTCGACGAACTCGATATCGAACTCGTCGTACTCGCCCGCTACATGCAGATTCTGTCGCCGGAGCTGTGCGCGAGGCTCAACGGTCGGGCGATCAACATTCACCACTCGTTCCTACCGGGGTTCAAGGGTGCCAACCCGTACCGCCAGGCGCACGCACGGGGCGTGAAGCTCATTGGGGCGACGGCGCACTTCGTGACCGGCAACCTCGACGAGGGGCCGATCATCGAACAGAACGTGGTGCGGGTGGACCACTCGCGCACACCATCCGAGCTCGTCTCGATCGGCCAAGACGAAGAGAGCCGCACGCTCACGCAGGCGGTGAAGTGGTTCGCAGAGAACCGGGTGCTGCTCGACGGGGCTCGCACGATCATCTTCAAGTAGCAGCGCGCTTTCGCGGGCCCCCGAGCGCATCGCTAAGCTTGACGGGTGACAGATACGCGCGAACTGCCGAAAATTGGCCCCAATGACATGCTCAGGTTCGTGCTCGAACTCTTCGCCTTCATCAGCCTCGGACTCTGGGGCTTCATCGCCTGGCCACTCCCCTGGCCCGGCATCCTGTTCGGCCTCGCCACCCCGGCTTTCGCGATTCTGGTCTGGGCCCTGTTCCGGTCCCCGCAGGCCGTGTTCCGCCTCGATCCGTTCGGTAAAGCACTCATCGAGATCGCGATATTCGGTTCGGCCGCGATCGCCTGGTGGGATCTCGGCTTCCCCATCATCACCATCATCTTCGGCGTCGTCGCCACGGTTAGCGGCGTCATTTCGGGTCGCAAAGAACTCCGCTGACCCGTCCGCTAAAGCGACTCAGGCAGCAACGCGCCGTTCCGACGGCATCCGCAGCGCGTAGGCGGCGGCGAGGACCAGGAAGATCCCGCCGACCGCGAACCCGGCCGAGAACGAGAAGGTGTCGACGAGCAAACCCGCGACGAGCGGACCGACGATGGCACCGGCATCCGCACACATAGAGAACACCGATACGGGGCGGCCGCCGCGGGCTCCAGCGGCATCGCCCACGGCTGCGGCCGGTGCGGTGCCCATGAACGCGGCCGCGACTCCGTAGACGCAGAGCAGGGTGCCGAGAACCCAGATATTCGGTGAGAACGAGATGGCCACAATCGCGAGTCCGGCGACAGCGAACGCCCCGATGATGGCCGGTCTTCGCCCGACAGTGTCGACAAAGCGGGCGGCCGGCGCGAGGGCGAGCGCCTGGGCCACGGCGGCGGCGGCGAGGGCAATGCCGGTCCACGAGCTCGTTCCGCCGAGAACCACGACGACGAACAGGGGAATGAGGGTGGTGCGCACCCCGAGCGAGGTCCAGCCCTGGGCAAAGTTGGCAATGCAGGCCGCGCGAAAGCGCTCATCGCGCAACACCGTGCGAAAGGGTGTGCGATCGGCGGATGCGTCGGCTCCGGCCAGCGCGCCGCCTCGCCCGCCCGAGCGCAACATAAACAGCCCGACCAGGCCAGCCACGGTGAGGGTACCAGCGTAGAAGAAGAAGGGCGCGGTCAGGGAAATCGTGGCGAGCAGACTGCCGATCGCCGGGCCGGCCATGCCGCCGATAAGAAATCCGCCCTGATAGAAACCGATCGCGCGGGCCCGCCGGCCCGGCTCGGCGGTGCGCAGCAGCAGCGTCATCGCCGACACCGAGAACATGGCTGAGCCGATACCGCCCGCACCGCGCAGCAGCAGTAGTTGCAGATAGCTGTCTGCGGCGCCGACCAGCCCACTGGAGAGGGCGACGATTCCGATGCCGATTGCCAGCACGGTGCGCTCCCCCGCCCAGTCGATCAAGCGCCCGCAGACCGGACTGAACACAAAACGCATGAGCGCGAACGCCGAGACAACGGCCCCGACCTCGAGGTTGCCCACCCCGAAACTCTGCACATAAACCGGAAGCACCGGAACGACAACGCCGAACCCCACCATCACGAAGAAGGCGATGACGCCGAGCACGATCACATCGCGATTCAAACGGGGCTTCGGGCTCGAGCCCGAGGCAGCCGACCCTGGTACAGCGGATGCCCTGGGCCGCCCCCGCATCCATCCCGACAATCGCATCCGTCCAGCCTAAGCTGCCGCGCGCGGGCCCACCTTATGAACACGGGCCCAGTTTCTAAACTGGGCCCGTGGACGGGGCCCAGGCCCCGTCCAGAGAGAGACAGGGCCTGGGTTGCGGGCGAGCGCGCGCGGCTACCGCGCGATCAGCAGGGAACGCGCCGGGCTCGTCGCTGCGGCGACCGCGTCGTTGCCGGCGTAGTGCCCGACCACCTTGTACAGGCCACGACTGAGCTTCGGCAGCGTGACGCGGCCGTGCCCGTTCGCGTCGAGCGCCACGGTGAACCGGCGCTGGTCGACTGTTACTGTCGCCGTGTCGCCGACCTCACCCTTGCTGGTGACCGTGACGGACACGGTGACCCGGCTGGAGAAGAAGACGGCCCGGTGGTTGATACTCACCGCGATCTTCGCGGCATACTTCACAACGACCCCGGCCGACGTCGCCGTGGCACTCGGCCCGCCCGATACCGTGGCGGTCACCACCACGGTCAATGTGGTTCCGGCGAGCGCGGTGGTCGATGTGAAGCTCGCCGAGGTTGCACCGGCAATGTCGACGCCATCGCTCTGCCACTGGTAGCCAAAGGCGAGGCCCTCGGTGTTCCACTGGCCGGGATCAGCAGTCAACACCGACCCGATCTCTGCCGTACCCGACACGCTGGGCGCCACCGTGTTCACCGGGGCGTCCGTTTCACCGCCTTCGCTGGCCGCTACGGTGAGGATCGTCGACGCGGCGCTGTCGCCATAGTCGACCACACCGAGGTACGGCGTGTTCGGTACCAGTCCGGCCCAGCTCAGCGTGTACGTGATCGGAACGCCCTGCGGTCCTTGGATCGCCGGAGGGGTTGCTGTGAACCCATGGCTGGGCTCTCCCGACGAGACCGAGAAGGTGTTCACATCGAACGCGGTGGAACCGGAAAACACGTCCACGATAACCTGGTAAAAACCGGCCTCGGGGGCGTCCAGGTCAACGTGCTCGTCAGCGGAACCGGTAGCCGACTGCCAGCCAGCCACGGGTTCGCCACCGGCGCCGTCGAGCAGCAGCACGAACAGGTCGAGGTCGGTTGAATCATCGACGGCGTTCAGATCGAACCGGGCCAGCCGACCTTCCTGAATTTCCACCTCGTAGGTGAACTGATCGCCGGTCGTGCCCGCATCGGTGTGCGGGGCGAAGGGGTCGTCGGCGTTGTTCTGATGCATTCCGTTGGCCAGCCCGCTGAGGTTCAGCGCCACCGGCTCTGACCCGCCCGGGTCCACGGTGACGTCTACCGAACCTTCCCGGCCGGCTCCAGCCACCTCGGGCGGGGCGACAACGGTAACCGGACGAACGGCGATCGGGCTGTGCACCACGTCGAAGAAGTCGCCAGGGTCACCCGAACCACGATTGCCGAAGCCCCAGTCCAGCGAGCCGGTCGCGTACACGTCGAGCGGGGCATCCGTTCGAGTGAACGTCACCGTGTAACGCTGCTTCTCGCCGACCGCAGCGAACGTCATCTCGGCCGGCGAAACGACAGCGTTGATGCCGGGAATCTCGATCGGGATGGCCGTGTAGGTACCCACTCGTACGGCGGTCACCGTGCGGGTGATCGTCTCCGTTGCGGTCAGCTCTCCGATCTGAATCGACGGCAGGTTCAGGTTGCTCGCGTCGATCGGCTCCACACCGGCATCGAACCCGATCCCCTGCAGGTAGGCCAGCCAGTCGGCCGGTCCGCTCTGGTAGACCAGTCCCGGAGAGTCGAAGGACGAGGGATTGACCTGCCCGGCACCCTGCGCGAACGGGTCGGTCACCCGGTCACCGTTGGCGTCAACCGTGTCCTTCGCGGTCGTCATCATGACCGATTTAATCTCGGACGGGGTCGCGAGCGGCCGAAAGCCCAGAATGAGCGCGGCGAGACCGGCGATGTGCGGGCTGGCCATGGAGGTGCCCGACAGAAACTGGAACGTCGGCTCGGCCCCGGCCGCATTGGGTCCGTCGGCCAGGATGCTGACACCGGGTGCGGCGATATCGGGCTTGAGCAGGTCACCGCCGTCGGCGGTCACCGGTCCACGAGAGGAGAACCCGGCCACCTGGGGCACCGGGGTCTGCGTGGCGGTGGTGTTTTCGGGCGCGAACGTGACCGTCGCGCCATCCGTCGCCGCGTATGCGAAGACCGGGTCGAAGGCGTTTGCGTCCAGGTGGATGCTCGGCACCGAGTGATCGTCGGTGGCGACGTCGGCCGGCGTGCGGTTGACCAGCAGCATGCCGCTGCCGCCGGCCCGCAACACCTCGGCCGACTTTGCCACTCGGTCGTAAACGCCGCGTTGGCAGAAGACGATCCCGCCGGCCACCTTGGCCGGGTCGAGGGAATCCGGCGCACAGAGCAGTGCGTCGGCCGCGTCGAAGCCGTCCACCGATACGAGGTCGGCCCGCACCAGGTCGCCGGAGAGCGGGGTGGCTCCGGGAGTGCGGTCAACGGTGATCGAGGCGCCCGCGTATTGCGAGCCGTCCCCGAGGGTGGCGGTGGCCTCGTACGAGGGGATCGTGCTCGCGGCGACCGTGGTGATCCACGGTGATGCGTGGTCGAGGGTGGACGCCGTGGGTCCGGCATTACCTGCGGAAGCGGCCACGAAGATGCCAGCTGCTGCCGCGCCGAGGAAGGCCTGGTCGGTGGGTGAGAACGTAGTCTGGGCCGGACCGCCACCGAGCGAATAGTTGATGACATCCACGCCGTCGGAGATGGCCTGGTCGATGGCACGCAGAATATCGGTGTCCGCGCACCCGTCATCGGTCGTGACCGAGTTGTCGGGGCCCGACCAGCACACCTTGTAGGCGGCGATCTTGGCGGCCGGGGCCACGCCCGAAATAACGCCGAAGTCGACGCCGTTCAGATTCGCGGCAACGTCGACGTTTCCGCCGGCGGTGCTCGCGGTGTGCGAACCGTGGCCGTCACCATCGCGCGGGGATACGTATTCACCCGTTGACGCGTCGCCGATCTGGTCGGCGCCGAATCCGTCGAGAAAGTAACGCGCGCCAATCACCTTGGTGCTGCAGGCATCCGCTGTGAACTGTTCACCGGTCTGGCAGGTGCCGGTGAAGGTGGTCCCGTCGGCTTTATTCATGGTGATCGTGTCACCGTCGAGCCACGGCTCATCACCCGGCGTCGTGCCGAGCGATGATCCGGCGAAGGAGGGGTTTTCCGGGGCGATACCGGTGTCGAGCACGCCGATCACCACGCCCTTGCCAGCCTCACTGGATCCGCCCAGCTTGGACCACAGTCCGGTCGGCCCGCTCAGCCGCAAAAAGTCGGTCGACGACTCGGCGGTCACGTGACGGAGAGCGTCGGGGACGACCGACACCACGTTCTTCTTGATAGCGAGGGCTGCCGCCTGCTTGCCGGTCAACTCCGCGGCGAATCCGTTCACCGCGAGCGCGTAGGAATACGCCACGGTGGCGTCAACGGATGCTGCCACCTCATTCTGCAGGCGGGTGAGATAGTCCTTGTAGGTCTCGGCCGAGCGGCTTTGCGCGTCGAGCTTAGCTCCGGCGCCCGGCATGGTGGCCGAGAAGCCGTTGACACCGCCCTGATACAAGGCGACAGCCTCGTCGCTGAGGGTCACGATGTAACGTCCGGCGGTGAAGTCCATGCGTTGTCCGCCAGGAGAGGCGATGCTGCCATAGAGGCCGGTCGCAGCCGGGGCAGCGCCAGCGGGAACGGTGCCACCGACGAGTACTGAAGCGCCCACCAGGGCGACGGTGACGGTGGCCGCGATTGTGGCGCGGCGACGCGTACGGAATGTCGACGCCGGGTTCAGCGCTGAATCCGGCGCAGGCATCGTGCGCCTGAAGAAAGAACTCACGTTGGTGTCCAATCTAATAAGGGTGCGAGGTGGTCTCGTTCCACGGCGGAAACGGTTCGCTGCTCCGATGCGCGGGACAGTTCGCTGGTGACCGTAGCGCGCTGACCGCCCCGCGGATAGGGGTATTCCACAGGTACGTCTGGCAGCGATCCGCGCCGGCGTGCACGCAGACGCGCGCCGCAGCATCCGCTTCAAAACGGATGCTGCGGCGCGCGCCTGGCGCTCGGCCCGGCTACCGCACGGTCAGCGTGCGTGGCTTGCTCGTCGCCGCAGCCACGAGGTCGCTACCGGCATACTGCGCGGTCGCCGTGTAGATGCCGCGGTCCAGGTCGGTCAGGGAGAGCGATCCCCGGCCGTTCTGATCGAGGGTTATGTCGTAGCTCCGGTCATCGACCAGAACCTGCACTGTCCCGAGCTGGGCTCGGCTTGGGGCGTCGGTCTGCACCGACACCTCGATCCTCACACCCGTCGAGTGCGGCGTGGCCCTCGAATCGACCGCGAGGTCAACCGCGGCGCCGTACTTGACGACGACCCCGGCCGAGGTGGCCGTGCCCGCCGGCAGCCCGTCGGCCCGCGCCGTCACGACCACGGTAAGCGTCGTGCCGCCGAGCGACTTGGTCGGCTTGTAGTCGGCCTTGGTGGCCTTCATGACGTCGCGACCATCGGCCTGCCATTGGAACGTGTACTCCACGCCGGCGACATCCCACATACCGGGGTTGGCGGTCAACGTCTGGCCCACCACCGCGGTGCCCTCGATCGACGGCACGACCGTGTTCACGGGCGCCTTCGGTTCGGGCGCTGGGCCGCTGGCGATGGACACCACCGTCGATACCGTGGTGTCGCCGTAGCCGACCAGCCCGAGATACCCGGTCTCGGGCATTAGGCCAGACCAGGACAGCGAGTACGTTGCCTCAACTCCCTGCTGGCCGGCAATGACCGGCGGGTCGGCCACGAGCGACCCCTCGCCGGCGCCGGCGAGCACCGCATAGGTGTTCACGTCGAACGCCGTCGTTCCGCTGTAGACCGACGCGATCACCTGGTAGAAGCCAGCCTGCGGAGAGATCAGGTCGATCCGCTCGTCGGCCGATCCGGTCGCGGACTGCCAGCCGGCAACCGGATCCCCGCCGTTGCCATTTAGCCGGTAGACGATCAGGTCAAGGTCGGCGGTTTGATCGAGCGCGTCGAGGTCGAACCGGGCGAGCTGGGTGCCAGCTGGCACCTCGACCTGGTAGCGGAATTCGTCGCCGGCGGTGCCGGTGCCGCTGGTCGGACTCGACGGGTCGGCGGGGTCGCTCTGGTGCAGCCCGGCCGCGAGGCCGATCAGGTTGAGCGCCACGTCCCCGGTGGCTCCCGGTGTGATGGACACGTCGACCGAACCATCAACCCCGGTGCCGTCCGCGGTGGCGGGGGCTACGAGGGTCACCGGCTGAATGGCGACGGGAGTGTGCACGAGCGTGCCCGAGTCACTCACCCAGTTGAGTGAGCCGGTCGAGAACGTGTCGAGCGGGGCATCCGTTCGGGTGAAGGTCACGGTATAACTGGCCGATTCACCCGCGGCACCAAAACTCAGGGTGCTGGGCGAGACGACCGCGTCGATGCCAGGAACGCTCACCGGCTGGGCGGTGAAGGTGCCAGCTTCGGTGCTCGTGACGGTGCGAGTGATGGTTTCCGGCGCGGTCAGTGAGCCGATCGCGATGGAGGCCAGGTTGAGGTTGCTCGGGTCCACCGGGTCGGCACCGACGTCATAACCGATGCCTTGAATGTAGGAGTACCAGTCGGCGGTACCGTTCAGGTAGAGCAAGCCTGGTTCGAACATTCGCGTCGGGTCGACGTGTCCGGCCCCCTGAGTGAACGGGTCGGTGATGGTGACACCCTCGGCGTCGACGGTATCGTAGGCGCTCGTCATCAGGGCCGATTTGATCTCACCCGGGGTCGCGAGCGGGCGTTCGCCCAGGTACAGCGCAGCCAGTCCGGCGATCTGCGGGCTCGACATCGACGTGCCCGAGAGAAACTGCCAGCTTGGCTCCCCACCAGCAGCGTTGGGGCCGTCGGCGAGAATGGCCACGCCCGGCGCGGTCACGTCGGGCTTGAGAATGTCACTGCCGTCGGCAAGAACCGGTCCACGCGACGAGAACCCGGCCACCTGCGGTGTCGGCGGCGTGTAACTGGTCGTATTCCCATCCGTGAATATAACGGATGCCCCGGCGCTGCCCGCATAGGAATAGGTAGCCGCCCAGTACGGGGCGTCCAGGTGAATTGTGGGCACGGTGTGCTCGTCGGTATCGACCGAGCCCGGATTTCTGTTTACGAGGAGCATTCCAATGCCGCCGGCTCGCAGGACTTCAGCGGACTTTGAGACCCGGTCATAGATCCCGCGCTCGCAGAACACGATGGTTCCGGCGACCAGATCGGCGTCGAGCGAACCCGGGCCGCAGAGCAGAGCGTCGGCCGGGTCGTGGCCGGTAACAGCCACGAGGTCACCGCGCACAAGGGTGCCAGCCAGCGGTGTGGCGCCAGCTGTTCGGTCGACCGAGATTGATCCGCCAGCGTAGGCCGTGCCGTCGCCAAAGGTGGCAGTGGCCTCATAGCCGGGAATGGTGCTCGCCGCGACCGTGGTGATCCACGGGGCGGCATTGTCGAGGGTGGACGCGCCGGGACCGGAGTTGCCGGCCGAGGCGGCCACGAAGATACCGGCTGCCGCTGCGCCGAGGAAGGCCTGGTCGGTCGGGGAGACCGTGGTGTCGGCTGCTCCGCCGCCGATCGAATAGTTGAGCACGTCGACGTTATCGGCGACGGCCTGATCGATGCCGGCCAGCAGGTCGGAGGTAGCGCAGCCATCGTCGGTCGACACCGCCGGGTCGGGGCCGGACCAGCACACCTTGTAGGCGGCGATTTTGGCCGCCGGGGCGACGCCGGAGATGAGACCGTAGTCGAGGCCGCTGATGGTCGCTGTCACGTCGTGGTTTCCGCCAGCGGTACTCGCGGTGTGCGATCCATGACCATCGCCGTCGCGCGGCGAAAGGTATTCGCCGGTGCCTGCGGTGCCGATACGGTCGGCGCCGAAGCCGGTCACGAAGTAGCGTGCACCGACCACCTTGGTGCTGCAGTCAGTTGCGTCAAACTGCACGCCGGTCACGCACTCACCCGTGAAGACAGTGCCGTCGCTCTTGGTCATGGTGATCGTGTCACCGTCGAGCCATGGCTCGTCTCCGGGCGCACTACCGAGCACGTCGCCGGCGAAGGAGGGGTTCTCCGGAGCAAGACCGGTATCGATCACGCCGATAACGACGCCCTCCCCCGCAGTGTCTGCGCCGCCGGTCTTCGCCCAGACACCACCGTCCCCGGAGAGACCGAGGAAATCAGTTGATGAGGTAGCCGTTATGTGCTTGAGTTCGTCCGGAGTGATGGCCACGACGTCTTTCTCGGCCGAGAGCGCTGCGGCCTGCGCGGCGGAGAGGTCGGCGGCGAACCCGTTCAGGGCGAGAGTATACGAATAGTCGATCGTGGCATCGACGGATGCCGCCACCTGCTTCTGCTTCCCGCCCAGGTAATGGGAATAGCTCGCCGAGGCGCGACTGTGCGGATCGAGGCGGGCACCGGCATCCGGTGTGGTCGGAGCGAACCCGTCGACCCCGCCGTTATAGGTGGCGACGGCATCGTCAGCCAGGGTCACGATGTAGCGGCCATCGGTGAAGTCGGTGACCGACTGGCCGGCACCGATAGCGCCGGCCAGCCCGGGGGCCATGGGTACTGCGGTGGCTCCGGTCACACCGACGAGGGCGCCGGCAGCGACCATGGTCGTGGTCACGCCGAGCGCAATCACCCTGAGCCCCTGCTGCAGGGGAAGGGTTTGGCGGGGAACGATATTCGGGCTTTCGGGCGAAAGTGTGGTTCGCCTGAAGAGTGATCTCACGTGCGTGTCCAATCCGATCGGAGTGCGCTAGCCGCTTTGCCCCAGTTCGGGGTACGGCGTGATCGTGAACGTATCGCACGGCCCATGGCCCCGTACAGTGTGCAGATTGCTCGGTAACACGATCGTTACCTTGGCTTGTGCACAATCTTGGTTGGCGAGATCTCTCGTTTCAGACCGGTCTGTCTACCACTGGGCGTACCGGTCTGTCTGCATTTCCAATCGCTTCTGACGGCGCTGGCACCGTGCCGACGGCCGCGCCGCGCGCCGCTGCAGCATCTCGGCGTCCACCGATCGCGCGCAACGCATTCAGAATGGTCACAAGGTCGACGACCTCCTGGCTGATGGCTCCGGCAGTCGCCGGAATCACCCCGAATGCAGCGACGATCATGAGCACGACGCTCAGAATGATTCCGAGCCAGATGCTCTGCAGCGCCACCCGCACGGTGTCCTTGCCGATACGCACGGCGCGCACGGTGCGCGAGATATCGTCGAGCAGAATGACCACGTCAGCCGATTCACTCGCCGCCGTCGAACCCTTCGCCCCCATCGCAATGCCCACATCGGCCACCGCGAGCACGGGAGCATCATTGACGCCGTCGCCCACCATGATCACCGGCCGCCCGGTCAGCGCCCGAACCGCCTCGACCTTGTCGCTCGGCAGGCAGTCAGCTCGCACGTGCACGATTCCCACTTGCCTGGCGACGTGCTGGGCGGTGGCGCGCGCATCGCCGGTGAGCATGAGGTTGTCTCGTACTCCGAGGCGGGCGAGATCAGCGATCGTCTGGCCCGCGTTGTCCCGCACTCGGTCGCTTGCGACAATGCTGCCGGCAAACCGGCCGTCGACGGCGATGTACATGGCCAGCTCGCCGCCGGCGAGGTGCGTGGCCGTCGCATCCGCTGTGCCATCGTTGATGAAGGATAATTTACCGACCCGCACCACTCCGGCCCCGAATCGGGCCTCCACGCCGAAGGTCGCGGCCTCGCTCGCCGAGTCCGCCGTGTGCAGAGCGAGTCCGCGCACCTGCGCGGCCTCAAGAACGGATGCCGCCAGCACGTGGCTCGAATATTGCTCGGCCGAAGCCGCGAGGGTCAACAGCTCGTCGGCAGTGAATCCTGGCTCGGGGCGCACCTCGCTGATCGCGGGCGTACCGTAGGTGAGCGTTCCAGTCTTGTCGAAGACAACCGTCCGGGCGCGGGAGAGCGCTTCGAGTACACCGGCGCCCTTCACGATGATTCCGTTCCGAGCGGCGCGACTCATGCCGCCCATAAACGCGACCGGGGCGGCGAGTAACAGCGGGCACGGTGTCGCCACAACGAGCACCTCGGCGAACCGCACCGGATCGCCGGACAACGCCCAGGCGAAACCGGCCAGGGCAAGCGACCCCACGGTGAACGGCACGGCGTACCGGTCAGCGAGGCGCACCACGGGGGCCTTGCTCGTCGATGCCTCCTCGACCAGGGCAATTATGTGCTGGTACTGGCTGTTCGCGGCGGTCGACGTAGCGACCATCGTGGCTGCGATTTGTCCGTTGATGGACCCGCTGAGCACTCTATCTCCGACGATACGCTCGACCGGGAGGCTCTCGCCGGTGAGCGAAGACTCGTCAAACGCGGCGTTTTCGCTCTGCAACCGACCATCGACCGGCACGATTTCGGCGGGACGCACGAGCAGCAGGTCGCCCACGACAACTGCGGTGGCCGGCACGTCGGTGACTCCGCTCGCGGCCCCACCGGAGGCCGGGTTGAGGCGATGCGCGATTTGCGGAGCACGCTTCAGCAGCGCGTCGAGTTCTCGCGCAGCCCGCCCCGCGGCAAAGTCCTCGAGGGCCGCTCCACCCGAAAGCATGAGCACGATGAGCAGGGTCGCCACGTATTCGCCCACGAGAACAGTCGCCACGATCGCGACGATCGCGAGCAGGTCGACGCCGAAGGCGCCCCGGAACAGCTGGCGCACCATCCCGATGAATTCCAGCAGGGCGATGACGAGACCGTAGCCGCTGAACAGCCACTGCACGGCGAGCGTCGCGCCGAAGGCCCAGAACACCAGACCGAGGAGCGCGACCATAAGCGTCACTGCCACCGTCGGATACCTCAACGCGAAAACCGGGATGCGGGTCATGGACTGAGTCTGGCCCGTGCGCGCTCGGTCCGCCACGGGTACGAACGAAGGACCCCGACCAAGTAACGGTCGAGGTCCTTCGTTTGGCTGCTAGTGCTACGCCAAGCGGGTCTGCAGATTCTCGGCGAGCGAGGCGAGGAACTCCTCGGTGGTCTGGTAACCCTGGTCCGGGCCGACCAGGAGTGCGAGGTCCTTGGTCATCTTGCCGCTTTCGACGGTCTTGATGACGACGTCCTCAAGGGTCAACGCGAACTCGGCCAGGGCCGCGTTGTTGTCAAGCTTTGCGCGGTGCGAAAGGCCGCGGGTCCAGGCGTAGATCGATGCGATCGGGTTGGTCGAGGTGGGCTTGCCGAGCTGGTGCTGACGGTAGTGACGGGTCACGGTACCGTGAGCGGCTTCGGCTTCGACGATCTTGCCGTCTGGGGTGGAGAGCACGCTGGTCATGAGGCCGAGCGAGCCGAAACCCTGGGCGACGGTGTCGGACTGAACGTCGCCGTCGTAGTTCTTGCAGGCCCAGAGGTAGCCGCCCTCCCACTTCATGGCCGAGGCGACCATGTCGTCGATCAGCCGGTGCTCGTAGGTGAGGCCGGCCGCTTCGTAGGCGGTCTTGAATTCGGCGTCGAAGATGTCCTGGAAGATGTCCTTGAAGCGACCGTCGTAGGCCTTGAGGATGGTGTTCTTGGTCGAGAGAAAGACCGGCACGTTGCGCTCGAGGCCGTAGGCCAGGGTGGCGCGGGCGAAGTCGGTAATCGACGAGTCGAGGTTGTACATGCCCATGGCGACGCCGTCGCCGGGAGCCTCGAACACCTCGAACGTCGACGGCTCACTGCCGTCTTGCGGGGTGAAGGTCATGCTGAGCGTGCCCTTGCCCTTGAAACGAAAGTTGGTGGCCTTGTACTGGTCGCCGTAGGCGTGTCGGCTGATGATGATCGGCTTGTTCCAGCCCGGAACGAGACGCGGAATGTTGGAGATGACGATCGGCTCGCGAAAGATGGTGCCGCCGAGGATGTTGCGAATGGTGCCGTTCGGCGAGAGCCACATCTTCTTGAGGCCGAACTCTTCTACCCGCGCTTCGTCGGGCGTGATAGTCGCGCACTTCACACCGACGCCATGCTTCTGGATGGCGTGGGCCGCGTCGATCGTGATCTGGTCGTTGGTCTCGTCGCGCTTCTGAATGGAGAGGTCGTAGTACTCGAGATCAATATCGAGGTACGGGTGAATAAGCGTTTCCTTGATGGCGTGCCAGATGATGCGGGTCATCTCGTCGCCATCGAGCTCGACAACTGTTCCCTCAACCTTGATCTTCGACAAAAATTTCTCCTCTTTATTCCGTGTGGCCGTCACGACCATCGACAAGCCTACTAGAAACCCGCAACTATCTTGACATCGAGATAAATTCGTCAGTGAACAGCCGGTGTCCCAGCGTTGCTCGACTACCGGCGACCCCGAGCGCACGTTAGCCTGATCACATGGGTGAGCTGACGCTGGAAGAATTATCCGCACGTAACATCGTTGCGGCCAACAACCTGAGCCTGAAGCCGGGCCAGGAACAATTCATTGCGCCGGTCTCGTATTCGGTCGCCGCCTCGGTGATCAACCCGGCCACCTCGTGGCAGCGCGTGGTGCTCCTCGACGGTGTCGTCGCTGGTTTCATCCACGGAAACTTCGACCCCGGCTCCGAGCACGAAGAATTTCGCGCCTGTATCTGGCGCATCAACGTCAACGCTGAAACCCAGGGGAAGGGCGTCGGTAAGTTCGCTGCAGAAGCCCTCGCGACCGAAGCTCGAGACCGCGGCTTCGAGCACGTCAATGTCATCTGGGAGCCCGGCGCCGATGGCCCGGAGGCTTTCTTTCACCGTCTGGGCTTTGTCGACGTCGGCGAGACCCAGTACGGCGAGGTCATTGGTTCGCTGAAGCTCTGAGCCGCGTTCAGTCTGCGCATGACTACACCGGAGCCTGACGACTTCGTGTCGCGGGTGCTCGGTGTGGTTGAGTCCATCCCGGCGGGTCGCGTGATGACCTACGGTGGAGTGGCGGCGGAGCTCGGCTCCCACGCCGCCCGTGCCGTCGGCCAGGTCATGGCTCGTTACGGCTCTGATGTGGCGTGGTGGCGGGTGGTTCGCGCTGGCGGGCATCCGCCCATCGGGCATGAGGCCCAGGCGCTGCCGCATTACCAGACAGAGCGCACCCCGCTGCTTTGCCCGGTCAAGGATCGGGCGACACCGGATGCCGCCTACCGCGTCGACTACGCTGCTGCCCGCTGGACGCCGCGCACGTAATGCACAAGGCGCAGTCGACTGCACCGCCGCCCGTCGAATAATTGCGGCGAGAGCGGAATTGCCGGGCAGGTCACACCATCGGGCGTGCCGTGCTGCCCCGCACGATGAGCTCGAACGGCATGTTGATGTTGAGCCCGGTGCGCGACTCCGGGTGCGGTCGGAGTTCTTGCATGAGCACCTCAACAGCTTTCTCGCCCTGCTGTTGCGGAAACTGGGCGACGGTGCTGAGCCCGAAAAAATCCGCCAGTTCATGGTCGTCGACGCCAATCACCGATACGTCCCCTGGCACGACGAGCCCAAGGTCGCGTGCGGCCAGAATGCTGCCGATGGCCATTTCGTCGGAGGCGGCAAAGATAGCCGTCGGGCGTTCGTGCGGCCGACCGAGCAGCTGCTTGGCTGCCTGATAGCCGCCGGCCGTGGTGAAATCGGCCGGACGAAAGTCATCGCGGCGCGCCACAATTCCCGCTGCCGCGAGGGCTGCCTCGTAGCCGAAGCGCCGGTTGGTCGGCAGGTTGAAGTCCAGATCGAACGCCTTGTCACCACCGATGTGCGCGATGCGGGTATGGCCGAGTGCAATGAGATGCTCCGTCGCGAGACGGGCGACGGCGAGGTCGTCGACGGTGAGCGTGCGAACGCCGGCGAGCGGACCTCCGACGCCCACGAGGGGCTTATCCAAAGCGTGCAACCGGGCCACCTCGTTTTCGGATAGTTCGAGCGAAACCGCAATGACAGCATCCACTCGCTGGCGGAGCAGGAAGTGTTCGAAGACGCTGCGGCGAGCCTCGAGTCCGCCGGTGAGGTTGTAGAGAGTGAGGTCGTACCCGTGGCGCTGCAGCGCTTGTTGGGCACCTTCGACGACACTCGCGAAAAACCAGTGATTCAGGAACGGCACGACCACGCCGATGTTCTTCATGCGCCCGGATGCCAGGCTGGAGGCGTTCGACGACACGACATATCCCAGCTGGGCAGCGGATGCCTCGACGCGCAGGCGTGTGGCCGGCGACACATGATGACCACCACTGAGCGCCCGTGACACGGTGGCCGTCGACACTCCGGCGTGACGAGCGACGTCCGCGATATTGATCATGAAGTCCCCAAACGTGCCGCCCCTCGTTGGTGGCGCAGTCGACATGCTACACATTTTTGTGACCCTGCAAGCGATTGCAGAATAAATCGCCCCAGATTCGAGGGATGGCAAGTTTGTTGTCATTTTGTGACCTAAGTGTCGCCATTTTGCATTAGCCTCGACGCAGGCTCATCGTGCAATCGCTTGCAGCATGAGCCGGTAATGGCCGGTCTGCACCGCTGCAGGCACAATTTTGCGAAAGGCTCCACACCAATGACGGTGAATACCAAGAACCTGCTCCGAGTCGGCGCTCTCGCGGTCGTCGCATCTCTGGCCCTGGCCGGATGCTCCCCCGCGTCGTCCGAGAACACCAACAGTGATAACGCGTCTGCCAACACCCTGACCGTGTGGGTTGACGCCGAACGAGTCGAGGCCCTGAAACCCGCCGCGGCCGCGTACACCGAAAAAACCGGTGTCGACGTCGATCTCGTTTCGAAAGACAACGCCACTCTCAAGGACGACTTCATTCAGCAGGTACCGACTGGCAAGGGTCCCGACATCACCATGGGCGCCCACGACTGGCTCGGCGAACTGGTCACCAACGGCGTCGTCAGCCCGATCGAGCTCGGCGACAAGGCCGACGATTTCCTCCCCGTCGCCATCACGGCGTCCACCTACGACGGCCAGGTGTACGAATTGCCCTATGCCGTCGAGAACCTCGCCCTGCTGCGCAACGCGGACCTGGTCCCCGAGGCGGCCAGCTCCTATGAAGACATGATTGCCAAGGGCACGGCCGCAGGGGTGACCTACCCGTTCCTCGTTGAGCAGGGCGTTGACGGTAACCCGTACCACCTGTACCCCTTCGAAACCTCCTTCGGCGCTCCGGTCTTCGGCACCGACGCTTCCGGCGGTTACGACGCCACGAAGCTGGAGATCGGCAATGCCGGGGGCGAGGCCTTCGCGAGCTGGCTCGCCAGCCAGGGCAAAAACGGTACCGGGGTGTTCAACACCGAGATCACCGGTGACATCGCCAAGACCGCATTCACCTCCGGCGACGCAGCCTTCTGGCTGACCGGTCCGTGGAACGTCAGCGCTGCGCTCGACGCCGGCATCAATCTCGCCGTCGATCCGATCGCCGCTCCGTCAACGGGTACTGCGGCTCCCTTTGCCGGCGTCAAGGGGTTCTTCATTAGCGAGCAGAGCGCGAACAAGGTCGCCGCCAACGACTTTCTGGTCAACTACATGGCTACCGAAGAGGTGCAGACCGCATTGTTCGAGTCTGGAAAGGTGCTTCCCGCGCTGAAGGCATCCGTTGAAGCTGCCTCGAGCGATCCCGTGGTTGCCGGCTTCGCTGCCGTCGGCGCGGAGGCCGTACCGATGCCCGCCATCCCTGCCATGGGCCAGGTCTGGCAGTTCTGGGGCATCGCCCAGGCCGCCGTCATCAACGGCGAAGACCCGACCGTCACGTGGCAGAAGCTGGCCGCCGACGTGCAGGGCGCTATCGGCTAGAAAGCGTACGTTCCCGCGCCACCCCAATGGCCTGTGGCCGCCCATCCGGCGACCACAGGCCAGACAACCGTTCACCGTTTGAAAGCAGAACTATGCGCACCGATGACACCGACGCCAGCACAACGAAACCGTCGAAGCGTCACCAGCGCGCCGCGATGTTGGCCGAGGCGGCGTCCGGCGGTCTCAAAACCATCCTGATCAAAATCGTGCTCCTCGGCATCGTGGACGCGATCGCCCTCTATGCGCTGTTCATCCTGTTCCTACAGCAGCAGTGGCTCATCTTCGGGCTCGTGGCCGCGGTCACTCTGGTCGTCAACTGGATCTATTTCACCCCCGGCAAGCTACCGGCCAAGTACCTCACCCCCGGCGTTATCTTTCTCGTCGTGTTTCAGGTCTTCGTGGTCGGTTACACGGCCTACATCGGCTTCACCAACTACAGCACCGGGCACAACAGCGACAAGGCGCAGGCCATCTCGGCACTCATGAGCAGCGCCCAGGAGCGCGTGCCCGACTCCCCCACCTACGCGGTGAGCGTGCTCGACCAATTCGGCACCCTGAGCTTTCTGGTCACCGACCCCGACGGTGAGGTCAGCCTCGGTTCGGCCGACACCCCGCTGTCCCCCGTCAACAACGCCACCATCGACGGCGGCGAGGGTGTCGGTCTCACCGGCTACACGACCCTCAGCTTTCAGGACATCCTGTCGCGCACCACCGAAATCACGGCCCTGACGGTGCCGTTCTCCGACGATCCGAACGACGGCGCCCTGCGCACCAACGACGGGAGTAGCGCATACCTCTATCTCTCCTCCCTCGTCTACGACGAACAGGCCGACACGATGACGGATACCGCAAGCGGCACTGTCTTCTCCGACACCGGTAACGGCGCGTTCATTTCCGCAGCCGGCGAGGAGATACTGCCAGGCTGGCGCATCAACGTGGGATTCGACAACTTCGCCCGCGCGTTCACCGAGGAAGGCATCCGTACCCCGCTGATCAGCGTGACCCTGTGGACCATCACCTTCGCCACGCTGTCGGTCGCCACCACGTTCTTCCTCGGGCTCTTCCTCGCGATCGTCTTCAACGACATGCGCATGAAGGGCCGCAAATTCTATCGTGTGGCCATGATCTTGCCGTACGCATTTCCCGCGTTTTTGTCCGCGTTGGTCTGGGCGGGAATGCTCAGTGAAAGCTTCGGCTTTGTCAATCAGGTTCTGCTCGGCGGCGCCGAGATTCCGTGGCTGACCAACGAGTGGTTGGCCAAGATCAGCGTTCTCGTGGTGAATCTGTGGCTTGGCTTCCCGTATATGTTCCTGGTCTGCACCGGGGCACTGCAATCCATTCCGGCAGAGCTCGAAGAGGCGGCAACGGTCGACGGCGCCAAGCCCTGGGCGGTGTTCCGGCTGATCAAGCTGCCACTTCTGCTCGTCTCCGTCGCGCCCCTGCTCATTGCGTCGTTCGCCTATAATTTCAATAATTTCAATCTCATTTACATGCTCACCGGTGGCGGGCCGCGCGATGCCGCGGCCGATGTGAACGTCGGGGCCACCGACATCCTGATCTCGATGGTTTACAAGGTGGCGTTCACCGGTCAAGCGCGCGATTACGGACTCGCCAGCGCGTTTTCGATCATTATCTTCGTTCTGGTTGCGGTTATCTCCGTGGTCGCATTCCGCAAGACCAAGGCACTCGAGGAGTTGAACCGATGACGTCTGTCGACGGGGTCACGCGGGTAATCCCGCTCAAACGTCCGTTCAATATTCGGCGCTGGTTTGCTCGCACCGGCTGGCGTCATCTGGTGGGCATCGTCATGGTCGTGTTCTCCGGCTTTCCGCTGCTGTACGTGCTGTCGGCGTCGCTCAATCCGCAGGGCACGCTTACCGGGTCGAACGCCCTGTTCTCCCGGGTCGGCTTCGAGGCGTACGCGCGCATGCTCAATTCGCCGGACGCGCCGTTCGCGCAGTGGTTTGGTAACACCATCCTCATCGCCGGCACTACGTCCATTCTCACCGTGTTTCTCGGCGCCCTCGCGGCATATTCTTTTTCGCGCATGCGTTTTATCGGGCGACGCGCTGGGCTGCTCACCCTCGTGCTCGTGCAGATGTTTCCGCAGTTGCTCGCCGTCGTCGCGCTCTTCCTGGTGATGAGCACGATCGGTGATCTGTTCCCGGCAATCGGGCTGAACACGCAGATTGGCCTGATCATGGTCTACCTCGGCGGGGCGCTCGGCGTGAATACCTATCTCATGTACGGCTTCTTCAATACGATTCCCGCCTCGATCGACGAGGCGGCGAAGATTGACGGCGCGAGCCACGCGCGCATCTTCTTCACGATCATTTTGCGGCTGGTGGCCCCGATTCTGGCCGTGGTGGGGCTGCTCTCGTTCATCGCGACGACGAACGATTTCGTGGTCGCCAGCGTGCTGCTAATCGACCCGGACAAGCAGACCCTCGCCGTTGGACTGTACCGGCTGGTGTCCAACCCGAACTACGCCGACTGGAGTGCCTTCTCGGCTGGCGCAGTGCTGGCCGCCCTGCCGGTGATGGCGTTATTCCTCTACCTGCAGAAGTACATCGTGGGCGGCCTCACCGCTGGGTCAGACAAGTAGCGAACGGCCGGTCCAACCCCGGTAAGTTGAACGGCCCGGCACAATCTACGGGGTCGACCCGGCGGACAAGGCAGCGCCGGTTTCGGCGGCCGGCTCAGTCGGACCCTGATCCAGTCGGAACGGCGGGTATTCGTCGCGCAGCAGCGCCGTGTACGTCACGACACGAAACACCCAGCGGTTGACCCCCATGATGACGTTGAACAGCGGCCGCTGATACCGGCCGGTGAACAGCAGGATGACCCCGGCGACCACGACGAGAATACCCAGGAGCGACACTCCGTCGGTTCCGCCAGCGTCGGGTCCGCCGTCGCCGCCCCAAGGGTAGGCCCAGGCCGTCCCGCCGCCAACGAGCACAGTCAGCAACACCAGGTGCGGAATGGCGAGCAGCCAACTCTTCACGAGCACGAGGCCGCGCGACAGGCGCTCCGGGTACTCGACGTCGAAGTCGGCCGGGTAGTCGGTACGCGCGAGCGTGAACGGCGGGTACCGGTCGGTACCGAGGGCTGAATAGGCGTAGAACGACACGCGCCAGCTCCACCGCAGCACTCCCACGTTGAAGTGAAAGATCGAACGCGGGTAGCGACCGGTGAACAGAATCGCAAACGCCGCCACCACCGTCGTGACCAGGAATGCGAACCACAGGCCGGCGAGCAGCACGAAGTGCGGAACGGCCAACAGCCATTTGATCAGCCACAGCCCACGTGAGAGCACCGGGTCGAGGTGCCCGGTCAGCGCTGCCGGATACACGGGTTTGACCGAGTCAGCAGCGACCAAAACGGATGCCGGCAGCGCGGTCGCCGCCAGGGCAACCGGCTGCGAGGCGACAGGGCCCGTCGCATCCACTCGGCCAAAGGCGGGCGGCTGCAGGGGTGCGCCGGCATCACCCCGCGCACCGGGCGCGCGCGGCGTCGGCGTGAGCCTTCGCCCGAGACCGATGGCACCGAACACGACGAGAAGAACACCGAGCAGAAAGAGGATGCCACCCCCCAGGAGGAGCCCAACGCTTATCGGCCCCAGCAGGTCGGTGTGTACGCCGGCTGCGAGGTTCACCGCGATTCCGGAGCTGGCGTCAGCATTCATCACCACGACGGACCAGTCGCCCGCGGCGGGTTTCCAGATGATCTCCTGAGTACCGGTGCCCGCGGCAGATTCGGCCCAGAAAGTCTGGTCGGCGGGAGCTGCGGGCGTTTGGGTGCCGGGAACGTCGAGGTAGTCGACCCGAAACGGTGACGTTTGCACCTCACGCAGTTCGCTGTGGTTCACGTCGGCGAGGTAGGCATCAACGTCGGCGCGTGGTGCGATGCCGATGAACACGTCCTGGTCGGTTGCGACATTGCTCGCTTGCAGGCGCAGTGTGGCAAGGTCGAATCCGACTCCGGTCGGCACTTTGAAGTCCCTGCCGACGTCAAAATTCGGCGACGTGATCGCGGAGGAATCGGCCGTGAAGGTCTCGGTCTGCGACGTGAAGTATCCGTCGTTCCCCTGTGCCGCTGTGGCGACGGCGAGCGCCATTCCCCCGGACAGCATGCCAGCACCGACCAGGCCCAGTACCGTGCCCAGAACGAGCATGATGATCGGTCCCGTTCGTGTCCCTGACCGCACGGGAGGTGGAGTTGTCGGCGGTGAATCGGAAGGGGGCAGCGCGGGTCGGGTAGGCGGGTTCATGTTACTCATCGTCTGGCGGCCTTTCTAAAACGTGCATGCCAAGGGACGGAAAGTCCGACACCAGCATGCCCCACCTCCGCACGCCTGACCAGTGACCAAAGACCCGACTGTGGTTTGCTGTGCAGGCCGTCGGCGCGGTGCTACCGTGCTGACATGCAGAGCGATCCGGTCGTCACCAACCCGCAGTTCTATCGGGTGATCTTTGAAAACGAGCGGGTGCGGGTGCTCGAGTACCTCGACCGGTCCGGTGACGAAACAACGCCGCATCGGCATCCGGACAGCGTTATGTTCACCCTCACGGCGTTCACCCGGCGGCTGAACACCGGCGGTCGATTCGTCGACCTCGAGCTGCCGGAGGGCGTGGCCCGGTGGCTCCCCGCGCAGGAGCATTCCGGTGCGAACATCGGAGAAACGGCCACGCATACCATTTTCGTGGAACTCAAGGAACCTGCCCCGAATCCGCTCGTCCCCGGCTCCCCCGAGCCCCTCGGTCCCCTCAGTTCCCTACCCGATTGAGCTGGCCGACTCGACTGTAGGAAGGGGGAACGGAACTCGCTGCACATCTCGAGTTGGAGCGCCTGGCCCAGGTCAGAGTTCGGGATATTGCGGCTCAATCCGCGCGGCCCACGGCTTCCACTGCGTCTATGAACGCGAACCATTGACCGCGCAACCCTTCCCTCTGCGCACGCCCGGCGGCCGTCAGCTCATAGACCTTACGCGCGGGACCAGACTCGCTCTGCTCCCACCGTGCGACGATCGCTCCCTCATCCTCGAGGCGCACGAGCGCGGGGTAAAGTTGCGCGCCCTTAATAGGCTGGAGTCCCGCCGAGGCGAGAGACTGAGATATGCCGTATCCGTGCCGCGGTGCGACCGAAAGCACGTTGAGAATGAGCATCGGCACTGAGGCGCGTTGCCAAGCAGCGGTGCTCATTGCTCCTTCACCCACGGTCGATGGCTCCAGCCCACGACAGGGGTAGCGACGGAACCAAGTAGGAGAATGACCACCACCGGGGTTGTCAGAGCTCCCCAGCTCTGCGTCGTGACAACAAGTGCGGCGATAGCGAGCGGTGAGCCTGTGCCAGCGAGGGTCGATAGCCACCAGCGGCGTGAACGAGAGGTTCGATTCGCGTCGGCAAGTTCACGAGCCAGCACGAGTGGGTGACCGAATTCCTCGTAGGCCGACTCGCCTCTGGCTCCCAGAGCTTGCTGGATCTCGGCGACATGGCCCCGGGCGGTGGCTGCCGGTACGAGTCGCGCTCGCAGACCGCCCCGTAGGCGTCGCAGCCAGTCGGTATCGTCCCAGCTCGTGCGCAGGACCTGCTGTGGCATCCGACTCGCCAACACCAGCGTGACTAAGCCCGGGAAAAGTAGCCCGAGACCTAGGACGGGCACGGGCACGTCGCTGGCCGCGATGTACTCGTTGCCCACGGCAACTGCCGAGGCGATGCCCGCAACGGCGACGATGCCCGCTGTCATGAGCGCACCGGTCATCGCTACGGATCGGCCAGCAGAGAAGAGTGCTCGACCGACGGCCCAGCCCACGAAAACAACCACGACGCTGACGGCGGCCAACAGGTGCGCGATGCTGATGTCAGCAGACCAGCCATTGCGAAGGGCTATGAGTAGCACCGAGACGACACCGATGCCGAGCAAGGTGCCGCCGGCGTCCTTCAGTGCCGGCCGCAGACCACCGCCTTCGGAAGTCCGGATCGCTTCACCAGCGGTCGCGAGCTCTGTGACATCTTCTGCCGCGAGCCTGTTGGCGTCACCGAAGAGCTCAGCCGCCGGCAAATCGGCTTCGCAGACCGCGTTGAGCAACTCGCGCTCGCGCTCTTGGAGGGCGATGGTCGGCACATGCTTGCCCACCATCGACGCCCGATAGCGCGCTACCCACGCTTGGTCCGTCGCTGGCCACGTCTTTTTTTCTGCCATGATTCGTAGTGTCCTAACTAGATCGAAAATATATCTAGATACAACCACACGAATCACGTCGCATGCAACACGTGTGGCCGTGGTGTATTTGCGAGTTCACGAGTGCGCCACGGGAGTGGCAAGGCGGTCGGAGTCGTCCTTGTCCGACCAGGATGGCGATGATGATGACTATTCCGCCGACGATTTGATTCCAGACGATCGCCTCCCCAAGGATCAGTGTTCCGAGGATGATGCCGGTGATCGGGGTGAGGTAGGTGACTGTGGAGGCGCTGGTGGCGCCCCAGGCATTGATGACGTTGGTGTACCACACGTAGGCGATACCGGTTCCGACACCACCCAGAACGACCACGCTCACGACGATACCGGGAGTGAGTGAGACGCGACTCATACCAATAAACGGCGTGAGCAGCAGGATTATTGCCGCTCCCGCTCCGATCTGCGAGGCGGAGACGGTGATCGCGTCGTAGTCGTACTTACGCAGGAATCTTCGTGTGTAGGTGAAGCCGAGGCCGTAGCAGGTTGTCCCACCCACGCAGGCCAGCTGCGCCCAAAAGAACATGCCGTTGGCGGTGTCAGCAATGGTGTCCCATGGGGCCGCGACCACGATGACGCCGCCCGCGGCAACAAACATGCCTGCCACCTTTACCTTGGTGAGTCGTTCATCAGGAAGGATCGCCAGCGCTACGAGCATCGTGGCGATCGGGGTGGTTGCGTTGTAGATGCTCGACAGCCCCGACGGCAGGTACTGGGCGGCCCAGGAGAACAGAAGGAATGGGGCGACGCACATGATCGCTCCGATCGCGGTCAGATGGCTCCACACTCGGATGCCGCGGGGCCAACGTCGCCGTGTGACGAGCATGATCATGGCGAGTACGACAGCCCCGAAGAAAAGTCGGCCGAGTACGACCTGGGCGGTGGAAAGACCGTCCACGGCGATCTTAATAAAGAGAAAGCTCGCCCCCCACACCGCCGCGGCCCCCAGAAATTGGGCACCGAGGGCGACTCCCCGTCTGTCCAGTGGCACCGAACGCCTATTGAATTCCATGTTTCCCCTTCGTCCTGTCCAGTCTCAGCTAGGCTCGCAGGATGAATCAAATGCATTTGACTCATCACATCATGAGTCAAGTTGATCTATGTCTGTGACGTTGCGGCAGATGGAGGTTCTCGTTGCAGTGGTGGATGAGGGCAGTTTTGGGGCAGCCGCCGACTCCTTGCAGATGAGCCAGTCGGCCGTCTCGCATTCGCTCGCCACGCTGGAGTCAGCGGCGGGCGCACCTCTCGTCACCCGAACTCCGACAATCCTGTCGACAGATCTGGGTGAGGCGATTCTTGCCCATGCCCGCCGGGTTCTTGCCAGCGCGCGAGCGCTCGATGCAACCATCCTCGGCCATCGCGGCGCGGTAGCTGTGGGCACCATCCGCCTCGCGGCTGGTGTAACGGCGTCTCATCGCCTTGTCCCCGAACTCCTCATCCGATGGCGTGCGGAACTTCCCGGACTTGACGTGCGTCTGTTCGAGGGCAGTGACGACGAACTTGAAGCTTGGCTCGAGTCCGGAGCGGTAGATGCTGCTGTCCTGGTCGACCCTGACCCGCCGGCTCATGGCGCTGTGATTCTCGCCCACGACGACTTCCGTGCAGTCCTGCGTTCCGACCATCCGCTCGCCCAGGAGGCACGCATCAACCTCGCCGACCTCGCCGAGGACCCCCTGCTCACCTCGACCAGCGGTTGTGAACCTCAGATCACCACGCTGCACGCCATGGCCGGATCCAATTACGCACCAGCACAAAGGGTGCACGAAACCAGCACTCTATTAGGCATGATCGCGGCTGGACTCGGAGTGGCGATCATGCCAGCGCTGGCACTGACAATGCTCCCCGAAAACCTCGTAATGATCGAGCTCGAACAATACCTTGAACGCACCCTCGTCTTTACTGGACCCGCGGAGCGTCCATGGCATCCGAGCGTTGAACGCATGCGCGATATCGCGAAAAGCCCCGCGGCAATTCTTTCAATCGTGCCTTAGGAAGGCTTCAGGGCCGTTGGTGCTCTTCGCGCTGGCCCTAGTGTTGTTAACGTCGGCGCACGCTGAACTCGTGTCCCGCGGAAGGTTTCACTTCTAGCGGATCGCATGGTCGGGGTGTTGAGCGTCATAGTCAGCTCGTGAATGTGCAATGACTTCGCGGTGTTCGAGTGACCAGTCGGCGAGTTGTTTGACGAGGTGGGTCAGGCTGGCGCCGAGGACTGTCAGCTCGTAGGTGACTTGGGCCGGGACTGTGGGGTACACGGTTCGGGTAACGAGGCCGTCGCGTTCGAGCCTGCGTACGGTGAGGGTCAGCATCCGTTGCGAGATTCCGTCGATGCTTCGTTGCAATTCGCGGAAGCGGCGGATACCCGATGCAAGTTCGACAATGACGAGGACGGACCATTTATCGCCCACCCGGGTCAGTACGTCACGGATTCCGCAGTCCGGGTGCTCGTCCAGGCCGCAGGGATCGAGGGAGGCGGTTACCTGAATGTGACTGTCTGACACCAAAGTGCCTCCTTGTGGAGTGCCGGTAAGTTACCGATGATGAGTCTAGTTACTATTCAGAACCACCGAGGGGACTTGCACATGATTTTGGTTACCGGAGCGTCCGGCCAGTTGGGCCGTGCCATCGTCGAGCGACTGGCCGGCGAGAACCAGCCTGTTATCGCGGGCACACGACGACCAGTCGAGGGCAGCGAACAACGACGCGTCAACTTCGACGAACCCGGTTCTTTAGACTTCACCGGTTTTACCACGGTCGTAGTGGTCTCCGCTGGGTATGCCGAAGATGACGTCGTGATTGCTCGGCATGAGAACGTCGTGGCTGCTGCAGAACGCGACGGAGTGCAGCACCTGATCTACACCAGCATCGCCACGGACGGGGATCATTTGGGCTTCGCGCTCGCGCATCGCTGGACTGAACAGCGAATACAGGGCAGTACTTTGCGGTGGACTATTTTGCGCAATGGTCTCTATGCCGAGCTTTTCGGGTCGCTGCTCGCACCGACCGACGGCGTTGTCACAGCGCCGTTTGGAACCGGCTCTGTGGCTGTAGTGACTCGCGCAGATTTGGCCGAGGCGGCGGCCATCGTGGCAGCCGCACCCGAGCGCCATATCAATCGTGTGTACGACTTGGTCGGGTCGAATACGATCAGTGCCGGCCAGATCGCCGAGGAGGCCGGCTTACTTTACCGCCCAGCTTCTCTCGGCAGTCGCCGCGCTGCTCTGGACGAGAGCGGGCTGCTGCCCTTCCAGCCTGCAATGCTACTTTCGATCTACTCGAGCGCGGCACACGGTTTTCTTTCACGCACGACTACCGACCTGGGCGATCTCCTCGGCCGCCGGCCGACTGTTCCCGGACCAACCGTTCGGCGCGTTCTGGAAAAACAACAGGTTGCTGCCTGATCTCCTGCGTGTCCCAGTCACGGTTCCGTAGCGGTTCAATCGGCCGTGAAAACATTTTTTTGGGTATTTTTTGGTGGGTTTTGGCGATTTAGCGCTTATAAGCATGATTTTTCCTCGGGAATGTCGGTGGTCGGGTGTTGGGTTGAATCATGAACAAC
>NZ_SOHJ01000004.1 GCF_004403185.1 Cryobacterium suzukii
CTGATCCAAGGAGCAAGCTCCTCTTCACCGTTCGACTTGCATGTGTTAAGCACGCCGCCAGCGTTCGTCCTGAGCCAGGATCAAACTCTCCGTAAATGTTTGAATAGCTCCCGAATAAATCCGGTGCCCATCTAGTGCACCCACCAACCGGAATAGGCTGAGAAGATGCAAGTTTGAAACTGACAGAACAAATCATTACTGACTTGCTTTGTATAGTTGCCTAGTCCGAAGACCAGGACTTGTTCAATATTATTTCCAAAGGAATCTCTTAGCTGTACCCCGCTAGAAACGGGCCACAACCACGAGGTTTTTGGCATTTGACATTGTGCACGCTGTTGAGTTCTCAAGGATCGGACGCACCCGACTTCAGGCCCTACTGGGCTGTCGCTCCGGGGCAACTTGTCTAACTTACCCACCCAGCCAGTCGCTGTCAAATCAGCCATTCCCAGCAGATCCCGGCACGCCGAAGCGCACCAAAACACTCGAAAAAACCCGACTCAACCAGTGACACACACTTGATGGGAGGCTTACTATCCTAGCCCAACTCACACACTCTTGAAACAAGAACGACGAGTTATATTGACTAGAAGATGGTCCCACGTGAGGCCGAAAAGCACTGCGGCTTTCCGCACCTTTGGGGTACGTATAGATACATTACGGTCCGCGAGACCACCCGTCAAAACGCCCCCCACCCGGGCGTGTCGCACGGCTGGCATCCGCTCCCCCAGCACATGGACGTCCACTGGGCCCACCTTATGAACGTGGGCCCAGTCTATAAACCGGGCCCAAGGACGGGGCCCGGGCCCCGTCCCAGAACTGTGTGCTCGGCATCCGCTTGCCCGCACCTCTCCGAGTACTGGGCCCACCTTATGAACGTGGGCCCAGTTTATAAACTGGGCCCACGGACGGGGCCCGGGCCCCGTCCCAGAGAGGAGGGGCTAGTAGCGGTAGTGGTCTACTTTGTAGGGGCCTTCTACGGGGATACCGAGGTAGCTAGCCTGCTCGGGGGTCAGCACGGTCAGCTCGACACCGAGAGCGTCGAGGTGGAGGCGCGCGACCTTCTCGTCGAGCAGCTTGGGTAGCACGTACACGCCAACGGGGTACTTCTCCGGCGAAACGTACAGCTCGATCTGCGCGAGCACCTGGTTGGTGAAGGAGTTACTCATCACGAACGAGGGGTGGCCGGTGGCGTTGCCGAGGTTCATCAGGCGGCCCTCCGACAACACGAGCACACTGCGTCCGCTCGGCATGCGCCATTCGTCGACCTGCGGCTTGATCTGCACCTTGACCGCCCCCGGCAGCGACTCGAGCGCGGCCATGTCGATCTCGTTGTCGAAGTGGCCAACGTTGGCGACGATGGCGAGGTGCTTCATGCGCAGCATGTGCTCGACACCGATGACGTTGAAGTTTCCGGTTCCGCTGACGAAGATGTCAACCTGTTCGACGACGGAATCGAGGCGAGCGACCTGAAAACCGTCCATCGCGGCCTGTAGCGCGTTGATCGGGTCGATCTCGCTCACGATCACCCGGGCGCCCTGGCCGCGCAGTGCCTCGGCGGCGCCCTTGCCGACATCACCGTAGCCGGCGACGAAGACGACCTTGCCGCCGATCAGCACGTCCGTGGCGCGGTTGAGCCCGTCGGGCAGTGAGTGGCGAATGCCGTACTTGTTGTCGAACTTGCTCTTGGTGACCGAGTCATTCACGTTGATGGCCGGAAAGAGCAGTTCCTTGCTCGCGGCGAGCTCGTAGAGGCGGTGCACCCCGGTGGTGGTTTCTTCGGTGACGCCCATGAGGTCGGCGGCGACCAGGGTCCAGCGGTCGGTCGATTCGGCGAGCGAGCGGCGGAGGGCGGCGAGGATGACGCCGTACTCGTGGCTGTCACCGGCAGCATCCGCTGGTACGGCGCCGGCCAGTTCGAACTCGCGACCCTTGTGCACGAGCATCGTGGCGTCGCCACCGTCGTCGAGGATCAGGTTCGGGCCGGTCCACGCCGCTCCGGCCGCAGCCGCTTCGGCGCTCCAGTCGAAGATCTGCGAGGTGCACCACCAGTAGTCCTCGAGGGTCTCGCCCTTCCAGGCGAACACGGGAATGCCGGCCGGGGCATCCGCTGTGCCGGTAGGACCCACGGCGATCGCGGCAGCCGCGTCGTCTTGCGTGGAGAAAATGTTGCAGCTAGCCCAGCGCACTTGGGCACCGAGTGCAACGAGGGTCTCGATCAGCACGGCGGTCTGCACGGTCATGTGGAGGGAACCGGCGATGCGGGCGCCGGCGAGCGGCTTCGTCTCACCGAACTCGGTGCGCAGGGCCATGAGGCCGGGCATCTCATTCTCGGCCAGGCGCAGCTGGTGGCGCCCAGCCTCGGCCAGCGACACGTCGGCGATCTTGTAGGTAAAGGTGGATGGCACGGTGGGTGCGGCGACAGTCATGCTGCTATCTTGCCATTTCTCTCTGCACGGCCCCCACATTATTCGGCTGGTGCGCGGGCAGGGCTCCCGGCGCAGCGGATGCCGCCCTCCAGCGAGAACGGGTCACGGCAGCGTCGGGCTGTCAATGTCGGAGTCGTCGGCCAGGAGCCGGTAACGCATGAGGTTCCAGCCTTGGGGGGCGCTTGTGCGCTTCGCGTGGCGAGTGCACAGGTCGAAGCTGTGCGGTTCCGCGCGAACGGAGAGCGGGCCGAGTACGGCCAGGGACTCCCCATAGTCAAAGGTGAGCGTGGCCATCGAGGGTTCGAGGCAGGCGACACGAGAACACGGGCGGAATGTCATTGTCTGTAAGGCTAGCCGCTTCCGGGCCGCCGTAGGATGGCAGCATGTCTCGATCCCGTCGTTCAGCAGCGCCCGATCCGACCGTGCGCGGTCGCGGGCGGGACCGGCACGGCCGCGGCATCCGTAGTTCGGTGACCGGCCCATTCCTGCCGCCGCTGCGCACCCGCATCGACCTGTTCGACATGACGATCGCCAGCACAATCGAATATTTGCGCGGCGTCTGGCCCGAAGAACTGGGCAAGTCCGTATTCGAGGTCGCCTCCGGACCGCCCTCAGTCATACCCGGTGTCGGCGTGGAACGCTGGATGGTGACGCCGGAGACGAACCGCGTCGTGTTCTACCGCCTGCCGATCCAGCGCTTGTCACGTTTGCACGAAAACGATGAAATGCACCAGCGCATGATGATCGAGACGTGCGTCTTTCGCGGCGTCGCCGAACTGCTCGGCAAAGATCCCTGGGACCTCGCGCCGGATCGCTTCCGCCACTTCTAGGTATCGGCACACGGGTCGGCGATCATCGGCGCACGTGTGCGAGATGGTCGCACGTGGTCTCCCCGTGCCACTTCCCAACGCCTGCCGCGAGCGGAAATCCGGTGCGGCTCGCATCCGCTTTGCGGACCGATCCTTGCTAGGACTGGGATCGCGGCCTTTCGGTGCGGTCGGTCGGCGCGTTCGCGTGTCTGGACGTTTGCTGTATTTAGTAACAGAACGGTAACAGATCGGGGCAATTCCAAACCATTTCGGGGATGGGGCCGAACACCATGCAGACCCCAACACCACCTGCTCGAACTACAGAAAAGGATTCATCCCATGCGTACATTCACCAAGGCCACCATCGGTTTCGCCTCTGCTGGAATTCTCATCGCCGGCCTCGCCGGCTGCACGTCGGACGCCGGCACCACGACCCCGGCGCCCGCTTCGAGCTCAAGCTCGTCCAGCTCGGCCTCCGCTGACCCGACGCCCCTCGCCTCGATCCCCAGCCTCTCCGGTGTCGACACCGCAGTGCTGCTCGACGCCGACTTCGGCGCCGCGCTCACGAGCCTCGGCCTGACCGCCGGCACCGTTGGAACGGCCACCCTCGAAGAGGGCAGCCTGCACTTCCCGATCACGGGCGGCAACGTGGACTACTACGACCCGGCCGAAGACTACCGCCCCTTCGTTCAGGGCTCCATTTCGCACGAGGGATCCGGCTTCTCGCTGACCGCCGGCGACATCGTCGTCGAGCTGACCAACTTCACCATCGACCCGGGCACCTCGGAGCTCTTCGGTGATGTCTCGGTCAACGGTGAGTCCGCTGCGACCCAGGTCCTGCTGTTCGACCTCTACGGTGGAACCCTTGAGCCCCTCAAGATGGAGGGCGACAACGCCATCCTCACCGGCACCACGGTTCACATCTCCTCCGAAGCCGCCGGCCTGCTGAACTCCACGTTCAGCACCGACGCCGTCGCTGACCAGATGCTCGTTGGTATCGCGACCATCACCGCCGCGACCAAGTAGTCGGTCGGCTCTTCTAAAGAGTCAGCTTCACAGCACGAATCGGGGCCTGCCACACGGCGGGCCCCGATTTCTGCGTGCCCGGGACCGCTCGCGCCTCGCGGCACGTAGTAGGGAAGTGGGCACTCGTTCGTACGAGTGCCCACTTCCCTAACGAGTGCCGCGACGGGATTGAGCGACGGGATTGAGCGTCGGCATCCGCTCAGCGCGTCAAACGGATGCCGCCACCCCACTACGCAGGTCGTCGCGCACGCTCGCGGCAAGGTCGGGGTGGTCAACGAAGACCCCGTCGATTCCGCTGCCCATGACCGCCGCGAACTCGTCGCGCCAGTTGCCGAAACTGGCCGCCTGATCCCCCCGCCGACACGACGCGGTAAGAAAGGCATTCTCGGGCCGCAGGGTCCAGCAGAAGATGTCCAGCCCGGCCGCGTGGGCGTCGGCAACGAGAGAAGAAGTCACCAGATCGCCGGCGGTATTCGCCGGGATGATCAGGGATTTGTCTACACTGATACCGTCGACGGTGCTACCGAGGGTCTCGAGACCGGTTTCGGTGAGGTAGTCGGAGTAATACGGCGCTGCTGCGCCAAGCCGGGCGACCTGGTCGAGCGGCTGACCAATCGGGGCGATCAGGAACACGCCGCGAGCGGTCATACCGCGAGCCGCAATCTGCGCGAGCACAGTCGCTTCGAAGCTCTCGATGATGAGGCGGTCGTCGTCGGCGTTCCAGCCGGCAGCACGCACCTCGGCGACGAACAGCTCGTCAAGGGGCAGGCCGATCGAGGCGAAATAGGCGGCGTTCTTAATCTCCGCGACCATGCCGAGAGGGCGCCGCCAAATGTTAGAGGCATCGTCGATGAGGGAAAAGAGGTCACTCAGGCGCAGGATCGGGTATTGGTCGTCGTGCAGAGCGCTCTTCGGCCGCAAGTGCGCAAGACGTTCCCGGGCGCGCAGGGTGGCAAGTTCGGCCCAGGTGAAGTCTTCGGTGAACCAGCCAGTGAGGGTGTGACCGGCGAACTCCTTGGTCGTGCGGCGGCCGGTGAACTCGGCGCGAGAAGCAACATCCGTGGTGGCGGAAATGTCGTTTTCGTGGCGCAGCACCAACACTCCATCTCGGGTGGCGACGATGTCGGGCTCGACCGCATCGGCGCCGAGCTCGAACGCGAGGGCGTAGGCGGAAGCGGTGTGTTCGGGGCGGTAGCCGCTGGCTCCGCGGTGACCGATGACAAGAGGGGGCATCTGCACACCGTAACTCCGACGAGTAACGCCGACACTCGGGCCAGGTGAACACCCGCTGAAGTTTCGACGGGGTGTAGGCGAACGCCTTGCGACAACTGCGCGTATACGAGCAAATCGGCCGATCGGCGATCGGTACGTTGCCTAACCTGACAGAGTCTGCTGCTTGGCCGACAGCACTTTTCAGGGGGATTTCAGCGCATGCCCACCATCGAGGACCTGCACCGCGACACCACGTCAGCGGTAGCGGCCCCGACCCCGACGAACGTCGCGACACCCGCGCCGCCCCGCGCGTTCACCCCGCGCAAGAAAAAGAAGCCGTGGAAATCGTGGCTGCTGTTTCTGCTGTTCGCCGGGCCGAACGTGGCCCTGCTCATCGTCTTCACCTACAAGCCGCTGCTGCAGTCGCTGTACTACTCCACCCTGCAGTGGAACCTCGGCTCCGCGTCGGCGATTCCGGTGGGCCTCGGCAACTACGTGGCCTGGTTCAACGACCCCGGCACCGTTCGGGTCGTCACGGTCACCCTGATCTTCACGGTCGCGACCGTCGGCGGTGGCATGGTCATCGGTCTGCTGTTCGCGGTGCTGCTCAACCGCAAGCTGCACGGCCGCGGCGCCGCCCGCACCGTCATCGTCGCACCCTACGTGCTCTCCGGGGTCGCGGTCGGCCTCCTCTGGCTGTTCGTTTTCGACCCGAACTTCGGGATCACCGCGGCGCTGCTCGACGCCATCGGCGTGGCCTCACCGCCCTGGTACAACGATCCGCACTGGGCGTTGGTCATGGTCATTATCGTCTACCTCTGGAAAAACGTCGGCTACGTCGCACTCATCTACCTGGCGGCGCTGCAGTCGGTGCCGCGGGACCTGCTCGAGGCGGCGTCGCTCGACGGTGCAAGGCCGATGCGCGCGTTTCGCAACATCGTGCTGCCGCTGCTCGGCCCGACGACGTTCTTTCTGTCGATCACGACGCTGCTCAGCTCATTGCAGTCGTTCGACATCATCCAGGCGATGACCAAGGGCGGGCCGCTCGAAGGCACCACCACGATGATGTACCAGATTTACCAGGAAGGCTTTCAGGCCGGTCGAGCCGGGTATTCCTCCGCGGTCGCGACAATTCTGTTCGCCGTCTTGCTCGTGGTCACGCTGATCCAAATGAAGTACGTCGAGAAACGAGTGCACTACTAATGCCCACGCAGACCTCGACCGCGCGTCGCCGTAAACCGCTACAACTCGGCGGCTACCTCGGGCTGCTTCTGGCCATCGCGGTCATGATTCTGCCGCTGGTCTGGATGTTTCTGGCCGGGTTCAAGGAACGCGACGAGATCTACACCGTGCCGATCCAGTGGCTGCCCGACAGCTACGACCTGTCGAACTATGCCGCTGCCCTGGCCGCCGTGCCGTTCGCAAACTTCTTTCTCAACAGCACCATCACCACCGTGATCGGCGCCGGCCTCAAAATGCTGCTCGGCCTGACCACCGCGTACGCTGTCGTCTTTCTCGAGTTTCCGTTCAAGAAGTTCGTCTTCGGCCTGGTGGTCTTTGCCCTCCTGGTACCGCAGCAGATCGTGATGATTCCCAACTTCACCCTCGTGGCCTCGCTCGGCTGGATCAACACGTATCAGGGCATCATCGTTCCAGGACTGGCCAGCGCGTTCGGCACCTTTCTGTTTCGCCAGCACTTTCTGACCCTGCCGATCTCCATTCTCGAAGCCGCAGCACTCGACGGAGCCAGCCACTGGACCCGCCTCTGGCGTTTCATCGTGCCCATCTCGGCACCGACCATCGCCGCCGTGGCGTTGATCTCGATCGTCTCCGAGTGGAACGAATACCTCTGGCCACTGCTCGTCGTCGACCGCTCCGACATGATGACACTTCCGGTGGGGCTGACACTGCTGCAGAACAACGACGGCGTCACCAACTGGGGCGTGCTCATGGCCGGCACCGTGTTGGTCACCGTACCGGTGCTGATCGCGTTCTTTGCGCTCCAAAAACGCATCATCGCCGGGCTGACCGCCGGGGGCGTAACCGGCTGACGCGTCGGCATCCGTTTATCTCAGCGGATGCCGTCCCCTCAATTTTCCACTTGTGTCCACCCCTATTAGGAGAGTTCTATGAACACGACACCCACATTCACCATCAACCGCCGGCAGATTTTGAAGCTCGCCGCCATGTTTGGCGCCACAGCCACCCTCGCCGCGTGCAGCGGGCCCTCGCTCGGAGCAGGTGCCGGCGCCGCTGACGTCGCGGTCATGGACTGGACGGGCATCACGCCAGCCAAGGAGATCACCTGGTGGAGCAACCACCCGGGTACCTCGAAGCTGATCGAGGAAGAGATCATCAAACGCTTCCAGGCCGAGAACCCCGAGATCGTGGTGAATCTGGTCACGGCCGGCGCCAATTATGACGAGATCGCGCAGAAGTTTCAGGCGACGTCGGGTACCAACAGCGTGCCCGACCTGGTGCTGGCCAGCGACGTGTGGTGGTTTCGCTACATGATCAACGGCCAGATCCTTCCGATCGACGATCTCGCCAAGCACCTCGAGATCGACACCGCCGACTTCAACAAGACCCTCTACGACGACTACACCTTCACCGGCAACCACTGGGCCATCCCCTACGCCCGCTCGACGCCGCTGTTCTACTACAACAAGGCCGTCTGGGCCAAGGCCGGCTTGCCCGACCGCGCGCCCAAGACCTGGGCCGAATTTGATGAGTGGGCGCCGAAGATTGCGGCCGAGGGCGGCGTGACTCCGCTCGGCCTCGGCAAGGGTGCCTCCTGGGCTGCGTGGTGGTTCTGCAACATGCTCTGGGGACGGGGCGGCGCCTACTCCGACGAGTGGACGATGACGCTCGACACCCCCGAAGCGATCGCCGCAGCGGACTACCTGCAAGCACTGATTTACGACAAGAAGATCGCCACGGTAGCCGCCGTCGACCAGGTCGCCGACTTCGGCGCCGGCCTGACCGGCTGCATCATGGGCTCGACCGGGTCGCTGACCGGAATTCTCAAGGCCGCGACGTTCGAGGTCGGCACCGGGTTCCTTCCCGAAGGACCAGAAGGCCAGGCCTGCCCGACCGGCGGAACCGGCATCGCCATCGCAGCCGATCGCACCCCGGAGCAGCAGTTGGCCGCCGGCATGTTCCTGAAGTTTCTAACCAACTCCGAGAACACGGCGTACTTCTCCTCGAACACCGGCTACATGCCGGTGCGCACTTCCGCCCGCGACGGCGAAACGATGACCAAGGTCTACGCCGAGTTCCCGCAGTTTCGCACGGCCGTCGACCAGCTCGAGACCACCCGCTCGCAGGACTGGGGCCGCGTCTTCGTGCCGAACGCCGACAAAGAGCTCACGACAGCGCTCGAGAAGATCATGCTGCAGCAGACCGACCCGGCCGAGGCGTTCGCCGTCGCAACCACGGCGATCGCGACCTCGTTCGACGAGAACGTGAGCCCGTACCTGTAGTTTCGGGGTCTAGTGGGAGCGGGTCCGCCGGGTTGGCGGGCCCGCTTGTGTGCGTGGCGGTGCCTGCGGGGCCGCGGTGCGGCATCCGTTGTCGCGGGCGCCGAGCCGTGAGTGTCCACGCATTCTCGCCCGATTTCGGGTCAGGACTCACGGGTCAGCGAGTGGAAGTCACGGGTCAGCGAGAGGGACTCACGAGCCCGGGCTGGAAGCGCGCTTTCAGGTAGCTGCGTACAGCACCGAGGCACGACGGATGCGGCTGCTCGCCTTGGCCAGTGGCCGGCGGGGCCGTACGGTCCAGTGTGAGAAGTTAACGAACCACGGTCATAGCGCCGGATACGCGGTCGGCAATCTGAGGCCACGCTCGGCGAGTACGGCGCGCAACCGGGTGGGATAGTCGGTAATGATGCCGTCGACGCCCAGATCGATGAGGGTGTGCATCAGCGCGGACTCGCTGACGGTCCACGGGATCACGGGCAATCCGGCGGAGTGGGCCTCGGCCACAAGCTCGGGCGTGACCGTCTTGAAAGTCGGCGACAGAGCGTCATAGCCCTTCGCGGCAGCTGCCCGGGCGACGGAACCGTCGTAATCGTCGACATCGATCCCACCGAGGTGCACGCTCGCGCCGGGCTGGCCCACTTCGAGCCAATCGTCGTCCTGGGCGAGGGCGGCGATTCGCAGTTCAGGTGATATCCGCTGCACGAGATCGAGGGACGCCCAGTCGAAGCTCTGCACCGTGATTCGGTCGGCGTAGCCCGAGACTTCGATCGAGGCGACGACGGCCCGGGTCAATGCTGCCATCTCGTCTTCGCCCGCCCGGCCGGTGGTCTCGATCTTGGTCTCGATGTTGAACTGCACGGTGTCGGCATTGTGCGCGTCGACGAGCGCGAACACGTCGGCCAATTCGACGATCACCGTGCCGGGCACGTTCTGCTGCTCGGGATAGCCGGGCACCTGCTGGTAGCCGCAGTCCAGCGTCTGAATCTGGGCAAGGGTCAGTTCACGCACCCGACTGCCGGCGTAGGGGAAGGCCGGGTCATTGCGGAAGGCGGCATCCGTGTCGCGGCATTTGCTCTCGGTGAGCACATCGTCGTGCCAGACCACGACGACATCGTCGCGAGTGAGGTGCGTGTCGAGTTCGAGCGTGCTCACCCCGAGTTCGAGCGAGGCGGCGAAGGCGGCGAGGCTCTCCTCGGTGTGTTCGCCGCGCCCGCCGCGGTGGGACTGTAGGTCGAAGGCGGCGCTCTCGTCGAGGGGCGCAGCGGCGCTTGCCGGTTCGGCGAGCGCCGACTCTCCCTGCGCAGCCACGACGGCCCCGCCAACCAGAACCGTACTGAGGGCGGCGGCCGCCGCGATGATCAAAATCTTGCGCATGCCGGCACTCTTTCGTGGATCGCAGCACGCCGGAAGGCGCGCTGCTGTTCACGTTAAGGAGCCGGGGTGACCGGCATCCTCTGCGCAACCGTCAGACGAGTGAACTGTGTGTTAACACGAACCACACCTGGGCACCGGGCCGGCTTGCGCGGCACTCGTTAGGGAAACGGGCACTCGGTGTCAGGGGTGCCGCGAACTCCAACGAGTGCCTCGACGGCTGGTCAGGCCGCGCGGGGACGCGGGAGGCGCAGCATCCGCTTGAGGGCGCCGGGGCCGGCGCGGCGCAGCGATACGGCCACAATGACGATGACCGCGATCGCGATCGACACCCGAGTGAGCTGCGGGTTCGGCACGAGCAGCCGCAGGGTGAGCGCCATCGGAACGAGCAGCCATTCCCAGCGCCCACTCAATGCCACGAACGGCAGCAGCAACAGCGCATACCAGGGGTAGCGCGGACTGAGCACGAGCAAAGTCGCGCCAATCATGACGAGCTGGCCGACCCAGGGCCGGTTCTGGTCGGTCTTGATGATCACCAGCACGGCGACGACCGCCAGAATCAGGCCGGCGACGATCACAGCGGATTCGCCCGGCGCAACCAGGGACACCAGCGCGAACCGCGAGCCGTCCTGGTAGCCCTCCTCACTGAGGTAACCGGGCAGGTAGCCAAGTACCCCGATGCCGGTGGCCAGCACATAAGGCACATAGAGCAGAGCAAAGCTCAGAACGGATGCCGCCACCATGCGCCACCCGCCCCGTTTGAGCAGGGCGGGCGCGGCCAGCACCGGGATGAGTTTGGTGCCGATCGCGATTCCCAGCATGATGCCGCCGCGCCACACGTTCTTCGACGAGATCAGGAACACTGCCGCGACGACGAAGATGACACCGAGCATATCCACGTGCGAGTTGGTGATCGCCTCGGTCGCCACGAGCGGACACCAAGCCCAGAGCGCCGCATTTCTTTCATCGAGGCCGCGGCGGCGCATTCCAACCAGCAGCATGACGGTCGTGCCCAGGCTCAGCAGAAGCCCAGCGAGCTGCAACGGCCAGTAGGCGGGCTCAGGGCCGGTAAGAAAACGGACACCGGCGAAAAAGATCTCGCTGGCCGGAGGGTAAATCGTGGGTACCGCCGTGCGGTTGAGCGCCGAGCAGAGCAGATCGCCGTCGGTCGTGCGGGCGCGTACGATGCGTTCGCCGATGCAGACCTCCTTACCGGCGGCCGTAGTCTGGGGCGGCGGGAAGAGCCAGTCTGGTCTCAGGGAATCGAGGCGGGCATCCGCTGGCGTGAAGGCGTAGGGGCTGATGCCATTGTTTTGTACGATGCCATCCCACGCGTAGCGAGCCGAGTCGGTGCTCGTATTGGGCGGACCGACCATGGCCGCACCGCCGATCAGAGCGGAGCCGGCCAGGATGAGCGCAACCACAGCCCTGCCGTTCACGCGACGCAGCAACCACCAGGCCAGGCCGAACAGTAGCCAGAGCGCACTCGTGACCAGCACGAGTTGCATCTCGTCGCGGTCCGGTGCGAATAGGTGGAGGGTGCTGACGCTAAACGCTGTGAGGGCAGCGCTGAGCACGAGCAGTCCCGAGATCAGAATGAATCGCACCAGTCCATCCTCACCTACCCGGGCTCAATGGCGATGTTTTCGAGGACCCACGAGTGAGAAACCTGCAGACCGTAAGACCTCCCGGGTGAAGGCTGGTCGCCATGTGCACATCGTAAGAAATTTATGCCGGTTTTATCGACCGTGTAGTGGTGCAATAGAAGCATGCGGCGATTGATGTACGAAGCCCAGCGGGCGCTGGCATCGCCGGTGCGCAATCCGCGGATGGCAACGGTGATCGGGCGGCTGCTCGGCGCCGCTTTTCTGATCTGTTTCGGCACCGGTTTGTACAGTCATTTTCTGCAGGACCCCCTCGACTGGATGCGATTCGCAACTCGACCGGAGTTTCTGTACCAGGTGACGCAGGGCACGCACATGATCACTGGAATCGCCTGTTTTCCACTGCTGCTGGCCAAGCTGTACATCGTTTTTCCCGACCTGTTCGCCTATCCCCCGGTACGCGGCTTCATTCATTTTCTGGAACGGGCCTCGATCGCCCTTTTTGTGGGCGCCTCGCTCGTGCAGATCACGATTGGGCTGCTCAACACGTACCAGTGGTATCCGTGGCCGTTTCCGTTTCGGCAGGTGCACTTTGCGCTCGGTTGGGTGCTGATCGGGTTGCTGGTCATTCATATCGGGGTGAAGCTCCCGGTGATCACGCGGTACTGGAGCAAGGGCTCCCCGGTCAGTGACCATCTGGAAGACGCGGTCTCGAACGACCGCGCTTCCAACGCGGAGGCCGTGCGATTGTGGGGCAGCACCCGGCCCGGCGGTGTGACCGGGCGCGTGCTCGATTACATCGATGCGACTCCGCGCGCTCGGACCCGCGTCAGTCGGCGCGGATTCCTCACGACGGTCGGCGTGGCCACCACTGCCGTCGTGGGCCTGACCGCCGGCCAGACCTTCACGCCGCTGAACGCGGTCAACTTGTTCGGGCCACGCAAGAAGGGCGTCGGCCAGCAGGGCGTTCCGGTGAACCGCACGAGCGAGCAGGCCAAGGTAGCGGATGCCGCCATGGCCGCTGGGTGGACCCTCACCGTGGCGGTGGCTGGCACCGAACGCTCCTTCACCCGTTCTCAGTTGCTGGCGCTGCCGCAGACCGAGGTTCAGCTTCCGATCGCCTGCGTCGAGGGTTGGAGCCAGATGGCCCACTGGCGCGGCGTGCGCTTGAGCGATCTGGCCGACCTGATGAGCGCCGACCCGGACACCTCGTTTCGCCTGATCAGCCTCGAAGAACGCGGCAGCTTCAGTAAGACCGAGATGGGCCGAGAGTATGTGCGGGATCCGCTTACCCTCGTGGCGCTCGAACTTAACGGTGAGACCCTCGACCTCGAGCACGGGTATCCGGCGCGCATGATCGCGCCGGGCCGCCCCGGCGTGCTTCAGACCAAATGGCTCAGCCGAATCGAGGCGATCTGATGACGACGAGTACGACGGGGCTCAATCCTCCGCCGGCCGGAATCCCGGCGTCGACCAGCCGACGGATGCGCAGCATCCGCTTGGCGCTGGTGGGTGTCGGTGTGCTGCTGCTCGCCTGGGGCGCGTTCGTGATGTTCGATTCGGTGCGGCTAACCCGCATACCGGGGGTGGCGCTCTGGATTGCCGCGGCGATCGTGCTGCATGACGCGATTCTGGCGCCGATCGTGTTCGCGTTCGGAATCGCCCTGCGGCGGGTGGGTCGCCGGGCGACCGGTACGGTGATTGCGATCGTGCAGGGCGGCATTGTCGTCGGGTCGATCGTGTCGCTGATCGCGGTGCCGACGATCGTGGCGAAGAACTTCGCACCTGCGAATCCGACCGTTCTGCCGCTGAATTACGGGCTGAACCTTGCGATCTTCTGGCTCGTACTGGCCCTGATCACCGTGGGGCTGTCAGTGTGGGCGTTCCTGCGCTGGCGGAGCCCGGTCGCGACCTTCCCGGACGAATCCGGGCGGTGAAGTGTCGCGCTCCGGGCGTGAAGTGTCGCACTCCGCGCGGTAAGTGTCGCACTCCCGGCCCACCTTGTGGCCGTGGGCCAAGTTTATAAACTGGGCCCACGGACGGGGCCCGGGCCCCGTCCGTGGGTGCCGGCGGCTAGGAGCGGGCCAGGCGGGCGAACGAGCGGTCGCCTCTGGTCCATTCGGCGACCTGTACCAGTCCGACCTTCGCGGCCCGCCGGCATAGGGCACTGACGCCGAGTTCGGCCCACGGGAACGCGTCGCTCGTGCGTCCGGCGGCGTCGTGCAGGGTGCCTTCATAAGCGAGGTCGTGCTCGGGGTCGCGGTGCACCTCGACGACGAGCACACCATCGACAGCGAGCAGTGACGCGCACCGGTCGAGCAGGGCGTCGGGATCGCCCCCGATGCCGATGTTGCCGTCGACGAGGAGCAGGGTCGCCCAGGTTCCCTCCAGCGGAATGTCGTCGAAGACGGAGCGCTGAAGAACGGCGAGCCCGGCCGCGAGGGCTATCCGCACGGCGGTCGGCGAAACGTCGACTCCGAGGGCGTCGAGTCCCGCGTCGAGAGCAGCTTGGATCATGCGACCCGGTCCGCAGCCAATGTCGAGCACCGGTCCGACTGCCCCGGCGAGCAGGGAACGGTCGATCGGATCGGCTCCGGCGCTCCAGCGCCCGGCGTGCATGGTCGACACGCGCATCGGCGTGCCCGAATCGGCACCGGTCCGATTGCCGTAGAGGTAGAGCACGTTGTCGTCGCTCTGCAGCGCCTGAGCATAAGGTTCGGAGCCGCCGGCTCCGAACGTGGTCTGCCGGCGAAAGCGGTCGGCGGTGGTGCCGTCCACGTCGTCGACCGCCCCGTCCGTCCACTGCTCCCACAGTCGCGGCGACACGAGTGTCACGAGCGTGCCCCGCTCAGGGCCGCAGGGAGTAAGTCGGCATTCTGCAGGCGAGCGGATGCCCGCACCCTCGCGAAAGCACGCGCGAAGCGCGTGTGGGGGGCGACCGAGGCAACGGTGTGGGCATCCGTTATGGTGTCGATATCGGTGAGCGCCGGCAGCAGACGCACACTGAGTCCGGCCTCGTCGAGACGTTGCAGCTGGTGGGCGCCGGTGTCGGAGCGGCTCATCGGGATGCCGCGGAGCAGCGCTCCACTCGGGCTTCTCAGGGCGAGCGCCCAGAAGCCGCCGTCATCGGCTGGCCCGAACCAGGCATCCGTTTCGTCGCCCCAGTCCGTGAATACGGGGGCGAGCAGTTCGGCACTGACCTGGGGGGTGTCCATTCCGAGCAGCAGGGTGGGCTCGGTGAGGGTGTCGAAGATGGCAGCCAGGCGTTCGTCAAGGCCGCCGGCGGTCTGCGGCAAAATCTCCCACGCGGATGCCTCCATGGGCGCAGTCACGCCATCAAACGCCAGAATGTGGCGCGTTGCCGGCAGTTGTGACGCGACGGCGAGAGTGTCAGCGAGGCTGGCGGCGGCGAGTTCGGCGGCCTGCTCGAGCGAGAGCGGCGGGTGCAGCCGGGTCTTGACCTTGCCGGGCAAACATTCCTTGGCGATGACAACGATAGCGGTCATGAGCGGGCCTCGTTTCGGATGCTGCGGTTGATGTTGATGGCGGCGGCGGGGTTTCTGCGGTCGGTGCTCAGCAGCGCGGACATGTCCTTGATGGCGGTGAGGGTGCCGCGCACGGTCCCGGTCACTTTGCTGCGGCCGACGCGCGGCGCGTACCGCGTATCGACTTCACGGATGCGCCAGTTGGCCGCTGCGGCGCCGAGAAACATCTCCAGCGGGTACCCGCTGCGGCGATCAGTGAGGTCGAGGGCGAGAAGATGCTCGCGGCGCGCCGCTCGCATAGGGCCAAGGTCATGAATGTTCACGCCTGTTATTCGGCGCAGTCGCCAGGAAAGATAGGTATTTGCTAGACGGGCGTGCGGAGGCCAGGCATTGCGGGTAGTTGGGCGGCGGCGTCCGAGCACGAGATCAGCCTCGTCAGCGCTGATCGGGTCGACCACGAGCGGCAGGTCGCGGGGGTCCATCGAGGCGTCGGCGTCGCAGAACGCCACGATCGGAGCGGTGGCGGCCAGAAGACCGGCGTGGGCTGCTGCGCCGAATCCGCGGCGACTTTCGTGTACAACCTGCGCGCCAAGGCTACGGGCGAGTTCGGCAGATCCGTCGGTCGAGCCGTTGTCGACAACGATCGCGCTATAGCCGACGGGCATGCGCTCGAGAATCCACGGCAGTGCCTGCACCTCGTTCAGGCAGGGCAACACCACGTTTACCCGAATGTTGATCATTCTTCGACCCTAGGCGGGGTGTCTGGGCCTACGGGGTGAAAGAGGTTACGAATCACGGAAAAAACCGGGGAGCCGGAAGTGACGGGTGTTTCCGGTCGAAGTCGTGCAGCCAGGCCTCGGCGACCGGGGCCACGTTCCGGGCTCGCGCCGGCGCATCACGGGAAGGGCGCACATCGGGTGCGTTGGTGCGCGCGCCCCCGCGCGCCGCGGCGGCCGCGCACCTAGTCTGAGGGGGTGTCTCCCTCCCAATATTTTGCGCCGCCACGAGCGGATGCCCCGGCCGGCCGTCGCGTGCTCGTCATCGAAGACGACCCGACGGTGTCCGAGGTGGTCGGGCGGTACCTACGCGCCGCCGGATTCGTCGTGGATGCAGCCGTCGACGGGCTCGCCGGCCTGCGCCAGGCCGAAATCGCCCAGCCCGATCTGGTGGTACTGGACCGCATGCTCCCGCTGCTGGATGGAATCGAGGTCTGCCGGCGTATCCGCGTGAACTGGGGCGCGTTACCGGTGATCATGCTGACCGCCCTCGGCGAAGAGGAACACCGCATCGAGGGCCTCGAAGCTGGCGCCGACGACTATCTGGTGAAGCCGTTCTCACCTCGGGAGCTCGTGCTGAGGGTGCAGTCGGTGCTGCGGCGAAGCGGCACCGAGTCCATTCCGGAGGGGATTCTCGATGCCGGCGAATTCTCGCTCAACCTCGCCGCGCACGAGATTCGACTGCGCGGCCAGCCGCTCGTGCTCACCGCCCGCGAGTTCGACCTGCTCGCGTATCTGATCTGGCGGCCGTCGAAGGTGCTGACCCGCGAGGAGTTGCTCCGCACGGTCTGGGGCTGGGAATTCGGCGACCTGTCCACGGTGACCGTGCACGTGCGGCGGTTGCGGGAGAAGATCGAGGCCGACCCGGCGCATCCGCTTCTCGTTAATACGGTGTGGGGGGTCGGTTACCGGTTCGATCCGGTGCCGCTCGGCGCCAGCGAAGGCACCGTTAACGAAGCGTTGCGATGAGCGCTGAGGTATTTGCGACCGTCGCCGGCATCGCGCTCGGCTGCGCGCTCGTCGTGGGGGCGCTCGCCCTGCTGACCCTGCGCCTGTTATCGCGGTGGTCGCTCGTGATGCAAGTGGTCGTCATCGCGTTCGCGACCATTGCGTCGGTGGTCAGCGGAACGTCCGCCGTGGCGTCGCTCATGTATCTATCGGCGCACGACCTGAACGTGTTCTACTCGGTGGCCGTCGTCGCCGGGATCGTGTCGCTCGTGATGGCCTCGGTGCTGGGGCGCTCGCTCGCTCGCGACAACCAGTATTTTCGGGCCGCGGCGGCAAGCATCGGTCGCGGCGAATCTGTTACATCCCCGGATCGGCATACGAGTACGGAGTTCGCCTCGCTCGCCGGGGAACTGGCCGCGACGGCCGATCGGCTGGCCGAATCCCGCAAGCGCGAGGAACGTATCGAGGCGTCACGCCGCGAGATTGTGGCGTGGATCTCGCACGACCTTCGCACGCCCCTCGCCGGCATTCGGGCCATGGCCGAGGCCCTCGAGGACGGCATGGCGCCGGACCCCGAGCGCTACTACGTGCAGATTCGTGGGCAGGTCGACCGGCTCAGCGGCATGGTCGATGACCTGTTCGAGCTGTCCAAGATCCACGCCGGCGCCCTCCAGCTCAACCTCGAACGGGTCGCCCTGTATGACCTGATCAGCGACACGATCGCCGATCTCGCGCCGGTCGCCCTTGCCAAATCCCTCGACCTGCGGTTCGAGGGCGAACGCGGTCTCACCCTGCAGGCGGATGCCCGCGAACTCGCCCGCGCGGTCGGCAATTTGGTCATGAACGCCATTCAGCATTCCCCGGCCGGGAGCGCCATCGTTGTTTCGGTGACCCCTCACGTCGACGGGCGGGCGGTGATTTCGGTCGTCGATGCGGCCGGAGGTATTCCCGAGCGGGACCTTGGCCGGGTGTTCGAGGCGGGCTGGCGAGCGAGCGAGCCGCGCACTACGTCCGCTTGGGGAACCGGCGCCGGTCAGAGCGGCGGCGCCGGCTTGGGCCTTGCGATCGTCGAGGGAATCGTGCGGGCTCATGCTGGGCAGGTGACCGTGACCAATGTTGAGAACGGATGCCGGTTTGAGCTGCTGTTGCCGCAGCATCCGCTGGGGTGAGCGGATGCTGCGCCATGGGGCCGAAGACGGCACCTCACGCGAAGAAGACCCTGCTCATGGGGCCAAAGTTGGCGCCTCAGGTCGAGGCACGGGGCTGGATATTGCTCAGGGCCGCACGGCGGCGCGCAGCGGAGCCGTCGCGAACTCGCGCATGCCGTCTTCGAAGGAGACCTGAGCCGACCAGCCGAGTTCGGTGCGCAAGCGCTCTGAGGATGCGGTGATGTGCCGCACGTCGCCGAGCCGGTACTGGCCGGTCACGATCGGGGCCAGGCCACCGGACGCCGCGGCGAGGGTGCTCGCCATATCGCCGATGGTGTGCACGATTCCGCTTCCGACATTGAAGGGGCGAAATATTCCCGAATCGGAATGCACGGCCTGCGGGGAAGCTGCGGGAGCGCTGGCATCCGTTTTGGTCGTGGTCGATTGCGAGGTCCAGTCGAACGCGGTGAAGTCCAGTGCCGCGATGTTGGCCGAGGCCACATCGCGTACGTGCACAAAGTCGCGGCGCTGACGTCCGTCTTCGTAGACCCGCGGGGCCTCACCGCGCTCGATCGCCGAGCGAAACAGCGAGGCGACTCCCGCATAGGGAGTGTTCTGCGGCATGCCAGGACCATAGACATTGTGGTACCGCAGGGCGGCGACGCGCCCGCCCGTCGAACGGGCCCACGCCGTGGCGAGGTATTCCTGGCCGAGTTTGCTGCTCGCGTAGACGTTGCGCGGGTCGAGTGGATCAGTTTCACTTACCAAAACGGGCTCGAGCGCCTGACCTGTCTCCGGATCGAGGGGGTCGAAGCGTCCGGCGTCGAGGTCGCCCGCCAGGCGAGGGCCGGGCCGGGTGAATCCGTTCGCACCGCGGTAGCTGCCCTCGCCGTAGACCACCATGGAGGAGGCCAAAACCAGGCGACGGATGCCCCGCTCGGCCATGGCGACCAGCAACACCGCGGTTCCCATCTCGTTGCTGTGCACGTAGTCGGGAGCGTCGGCAAAGTCGACGCCGAGGCCCACCTTGGCGGCTTGGTGGCACACCACGTCGATGCCGTCGAGGGCCCGGGCGACCGTTGCCGCGTCGGTGACATCGCCGTGTACGAACTCGACGCGCGGATCGGGTCCTGCCGGGATAGCGTTCCCGGCCCCGCGTTCCGGGCCCCGAACGGTGGGAAGGTCCGGGGCGGGACCGTGCACGTCGGCGCGCAGCGAGTCGAGCACTCGCACCGTGTAGCCGCGGGCGAGAGCGGCATCGACGATCGCGGACCCGATGAAGCCTGCGCCGCCGGTGATGAGCACGACGGTCATGCGATCTCCGATGCCACGGCACGTGCCAGCACGGCGTCGACCTGGGCCGGGTCGATGAGTTCACGCGGGACGAAGTCCGTCGGCAGGGCACGCAAGATCCCGTCGATCGCGGCCAGGATGCGTGGCTGGGCGTCGTGGAGGCGACGGAATACGGCGGACGCGGTGACGGCATCCGTCTCGCTGGCGGTTGTGACGACGGACGGCGCGGGGCTGCCGGAATCGTCGGCGTCAGCGGCATCAGCGGCATCAGCGGCGTCAGCGGCGTCAGCGGCGTCAGCGGCGTCAGCTACCGGCGCGAGCCCGGCGTCGGCGTCGGTCACGAACGACAGGTTGACCGTTCCCATGTTGAGTTCGCCGGCCAGCACGATCTCGGGGTAGGCGGTCATGTTGACGATGTGCGCACCGATCGACCGGAACCAGACCGACTCGGCCCGGGTCGAGAACCGCGGGCCCTGAATGACGACGACGGTTCCGGTGGGCGCGAAGTTCTCGCCGAGGTCCTCGAGCGCGCGCACCGCATAGCCGCGCAGCGACGGGTCGAACGGGTCGGCGGCGGACAGGTGCTGCACCGATTCCCGGTCGTAGAAAGTGTCGGGGCGGCCGCTCGTGCGGTCGATGAACTGGTCGGTGACCACGAGCAGCCCCGGCGCATACTCCGGCGTGACACCGCCGACAGCCGACGAGGAGATGATCGCGCGCACGCCGATCGAGGCGAGAGCCCAGATATTGGCGCGGTAGTTGATCAGGTGCGGGGCGACGCTGTGGCCGCTGCCGTGCCGCGGCAGGAACGCCACGCGGCGACCGGCGCGCAGGCCGATCGTGACCGGAGCGGTTCCGTAGGGCGTCTGCACCTGGTGCGTCACCGCGCCGGACGGGTCGATGAGTTCGTAGAGTCCGGAGCCGCCAATCACGGCGATCTCCGCCCGCGCGGTCGGGTCGGCCAGAGGATCGACCAATGGGTCAACAATCGAGGCAGTCGGGTCAAGCGTCACAAGCGGCTCCCAGCGGGTTACAAGTCGAGTGTTCAGTGTGCCATCCAAACCTGCCAAACGGATGCTCCCGCCCCCGCCCCACAGACCCCTCACGCGGACGGGGCCCGGGCCCCGTCCCTGGGCCCAGGTTATAAACTGGGCCCCTGGACGGGGCCCAGGCCCCGTCCAAAAGGAGACGAGGAGCTAGTGCGTGTAGACGCGGATCGACGAGGCCAGCGGCCCGGACGGGTTCAGAGCGAAGGACGACAGTGCCCCATCACCGGAGTAGTCCACGAGCGCCCAAAGTTCCGAACCGCCGCTCACGACGTAGGTCACTCCGCCAGACACCGGCACCGTGGCGCTGGCCCCGGCACCGACCTGGAGGTTGACCGGGGTGCCCTCGGCGGGCGTGAGGGTGAGTGCGGCATCCGCTGCCCCGCCGTTGACCAGGTGCATGGTCGGTGACGGCCCGGCGGCCACGGCTATGGCGAAGGGACCGACCAGCGGCGCCGAGGCCGAGAACCAGCCAAAGTCCTTACCTCCGGCGCTGTCGGTGGCGGTGCGCGCGGCCGCGACGATCGGCTCGTCAGAGCGCAGGTGTACCGAGAAGCTGCCCACGGCCAGAGGCGCGAGCGGAATCTCGGTGGCAATACCGGGTTCGACGTCCACCTGGGTCGACGTTCCTTCTGTGGTTCCGTCGGCACTCGTCACGCCGATCTGCACCGTCGCCGCGCTGGAGCCCGGCACGAATACCCGAATCGACGGGGTGTCGGCGTTAAAACCCTCGCCCGTTGTGACTGTCTCGGCGCTGACGGCCGCCATCACGCGCACCCCCGCAATGGTCTGGTTGAAGGCGGGCATCGCGGTGGTGCCGATGATCTCGACTCCGCCCGGTTCGATGCCCCGAATGCTGCTCTGCTCCAGTGACGCAGCCACCTGTCCGCCGCGCGATGACACCTGAAGCACCGGCGATTTTACGTTCGGCGCGAGGCCGGCCAGCGAGATGACCCGCTGCTCACCCGGCTGCACCAGAATGCCCGTCGCTCCGGGTGCGTCGATGAGTCCGCTCTCGCCGTAGACGGTCACGTCGACGGTCGCGAGCACGGGGGTCGGGTTGCTCAGCAGCAGCAGGCTGGTGCGTCCAATATCGGTCGACCCACCGACGATCCAGCTGTCGCTGACCGCTTCGGCGCAGGCAGCGACGGCGAGTCCGCCAATGGTGTCGGTGGCGGCAACCTGCGACTGGCTGCCGGTCACCAGCGGCGGCACGGTGGCGCCATTCTGCACGGGAACGGTCAGCAGCAACGGCGGCTGTCGACTGTTCATATCGTCGACCGCGGTGATTTCGGTGACCTGCGGCCGAATCTGCTCCAGTGACACTGCGTCAACGGCGCCATACACAGCGGATGCCGCCCCAACACTCGACGCGGACTGCGCCTGCGTCGAGTCCTCGGCGAGGGTCAGCAGCGGCCCGGGGCAGACCCGCTGCTGCTCGCTCGGCAGCGGCGCGATCTCGCTCGATTGCGGCTCGCGTTCGATGGTAGGCAGGGTCACGAGGGTGGCCGCTCCGAGCGTCGCGACGACGACGGCGATGCCGACGAGGCCGAGCACACCGCGTCCGGCCCGGCCGCCGATGCGGGCAAGTTGGCTCTTATCGGGCATTGTCGTCCTCCACGGGATCGGCGGTGCCATCATCGGGCGATTCCAGCCCGGTGCCGACGCCGGTCTCCCGGTCCATCGCGAGGTCGGCTTCGAGGTCGGTGCCGAGCGGCACTTCCAGGTCGGCCTCCAGGTCGGACGCAACCGAGCCCTTCCCCCGCCGCACCCGTTTGGGCTTCTGTTTGGCGTTGGCGCGGGCCGCCCGGCGAATGGCGTCACGGTTAGCCTGGCGCACGGCTTCACGGCCGGCGCCGATCGGCAGCGCCAACAGCACCGCGCTGCCCACCACGGCGAGGGCAATGAGCAGGGTTACGAGTCCGAAGACGCCGCCGGCGCGAGCCGGTATGGGCGTCGACGCTGCGGCATCCGTTTCGCCGAACTGCCACAGCCGGCCAAACTCGGTGTCGCCGACCGGTGCCAGCGCCGAGTTGCCGTCGAGGGCGGTTTCGGTGCGCAACGCGGTGTCGGCAGCGTCGATGCCCGAACCGGGCGGCTGCAAGACGATAAAGCGGATGCCCAACTCGGCCAGGTCTGCGCTGGCGTCGAGTCCGCTGCGCGAGGCCAGGTTGCCGGCGAGCCCCGCGAGCGTTTTCTCACGGTCGCTGAGGGTCTGGTCTGTGCTGTCCAGGGTGGATTGTTGGTTCAGGGTGGCGCCAACGCCGCGCTCGATGGACGCGAGCAGGCCCCCGTCGGCCTGCGGGGTGAGCTTGAGCGTGCCGACCCGATTGTCGATCTGGGCTTCGGCGGCGACGAAGGCCGGTTGGGTCTGCCCGGTTCCCTCGCGCACAGCTGCGGTGCCGACGTGCAGTGAGCCGATAAGTGGAAGGGCAACAGCGGCCAGAGCGAGGGCTGCGACAACGCCGGGCGTCGACGCGAACCGGTGCAGCGAGCGCAGTCCGATAATGAGGGCTCCGACCAGACCGAGCCAGTACAGGCTGAGGCCGGTGCCCGACCAGACGCGCACCGGTTCAGCCCCGATCGCGGCGAGCACGAGCTGGTTGGCGACGAGGGCCGTGCCGAAACCGAGCAGCGCGACCAGCCAGGCACCGCTGGCCAGACGCGCGCCGGGCAGCAGCAGCGCCAACACGGCAAGCACGGCCAGCGGCGCGAGCAGGATGGGCACGAACAGTTGCGGGTCGAAGCCGACGATCCCGAAGCGGTCGAGCGCCGCCGCCCAGCCGTCGGAGCCGGGCAGCCCGAGCAGCAGTTGCAGGGTGGGCGCCTGCCCGCTCGGCACGGGCAGACCCGGGTCGGCGACGAGGGCCAGCCAGTCACCGCGCAGGCCCTGATGAACAATGAGCGGCAGTGCCAGCGCGAGCGCCGGCAGCGGAATACCGATAAAGCGCATCACCCGGCGTCCGGCCAGGGCCACGCTGAGCAGCCAGACCACGAACAGTGCCGGGGCCAGCGACGGCGCGCAGGCCGCGACGGCAGCGAACAGCAGGGCAGCGGATGCCGACGCCGACCAGGTGCGCGCGGCGGCGAACCAGGCGAAGAACAGCCAGGGCAGCAGCAGGTGTACGAGAATCGCGGCGGGGCGTCCGTCGGCAAGGGCGATCAGAAACGTCGGCGCCAGCACCCAGAGGGCTGCGGCCAGGGCGCGGAGGCTGCCGCGGTCGGTCAGGCGGGTTGCGGCCATCCACGCGCCGATTGCTGCGAGCGGAAAGGCGAGGGCGTAGACCAGCACGAGCGCGAACGAGGGCGACCAGAACGCGATCGAGCCGATCACGGCCACGACCGCGGCGAATGGGTCGGCCGCTCCGACGAAGCCGAGTCCCAAGTCGCGCCAGCCGTAGCCGACGCTCGCCCACAGTTCGGGCACTGTCGGTGAGAGCGGCAATAGTCCGCCGCCGGTGAGGGTTTCGGCGCCGAGCAGGGGCACCATCATAATGATTCCCACGACGGCCGCGGCGAGCATGGTCCAGGCGCCGCCGCCGGAGAAGAATCGAATTTCGGGCCGTTCGCCGTGCAGGCCGAACAGGCTCGCTTCACGCTTAAGCGAGTGCCGTCTGCGCACTTCGGCTGAGGGAACCCGCAGGATCGAAATGGCATCCCAGCCGAGAGTTCGGGTCTTGGCGAAGGAGCGGCGGGCATTGCCGACGCGCATTCCGTTGAAGGCGGCGCCGAAGGCCGCAGCGAATTCACCGACGATCGCGCCCGGTTCCTTGCGCAGCAGTTGCCCGATCGAACGCAGAAAGGCCAGCGGCAGCAGAGACAGCCAGTGAAATACCAGGGTCCAGGCCGGAGCGTAGACCAGACGGCGATGCAGTTGGGCAGAGCGTTCGGCCCGCACCCGGCGGCGACGGAGCCGACCCCGGGAGGACTGGTTTGGTCCGGCAATACCGTCACCGGCCGACGCCACACGAGCGGCCGGTACCACCGATACCCGGTATCCGGCCAGGCGCACGCGCACGCAGAAGTCGAGCGAGTCGTCCACGACCGACAGGGCCGGGTCGAATCCGCCGAGCTGTTCCCAGACCGTGTGGCGCACGAGCAGGCCGCCGGCGCTGACGGCGAGCACGTCGCTCAGGCCGTCATGCTGGCCCTGGTCGAGCTCGCTTTCGACCAGGGTGACGGTGGCACCGGTCGGCGTCATCGACTCGCCGAAGTTGTGGATGTATTCGCCGGCGATCCACTCCATCACCTTGGGTCCAGCTACGGCCACCGAGGGGGCGATCTCGAGTGCATCGACGAGAATCTCGAGCGCATTCGGGTCGGGCGCGCTGTCCTGGGCGAGCAGCCAGAGCATCTCGCGATCGTGTGTGGGCGGCGTTGTCACGCGCACGGCGGCATCGATCGCCTGCCCAAAGTTCAGATCGGCGTCGGCGGCAATGAACTGCGTCGGCCCGAAGTCGGCGAGCAGTTTCGCGGTCGAATCGCTCGAGCCGCAGTCAACGGTGATGACAATGTCGGGTTTACGGGTCTGTAGCGACAGCGCCTTGAGAGTTCGCTCAAGGTGTTTCGCGCCGTTTCGGGCGACAAGGATGGCGGTGACTCTCGGTTGCATAACAGAACCAGCCTAGGTCGGGATCGGCGAGCGGCCCTGAACCGAGAGGGCGCGCCTCAAATATTGGCTGGGCGATAGCGAAGCGGATGCCGCAGCATCCGTTCAGAAACAGCGACGCGAAAACGGGCCGGTCAAGCCTTACTGAAGGGACGCCGAGCGTCACTCACGGAGCGAACGCTACGCGCGCTTACGCAGTTTACGACGCTCACGCTCGGACAGGCCGCCCCAGATGCCGAACCGCTCGTCGTTACTGAGCGCGTACTCGAGGCACTGGCTGCGGACCTCGCAACCGGAGCAGATCTTTTTAGCGTCGCGTGTGGACCCGCCCTTTTCGGGGAAGAACGCCTCGGGGTCGGTCTGCGCGCAGAGCGAGTCGGCCTGCCAGGCCAGAAGGTTCTCGTCGCCGAGATCTTGTCGTATTCCCGGAACCCCGAGGGTGACAGGGTCAACGAACCAGTCCTCTGGTACTCCGGAACGATAGTCAGGTATAGCCATATCGTCTCCCAGCGCTCGCTACGCACCGTTTAGTGCTGTACCTAATTACACCGGTGTAATTCGATAACGTCAAGTCGCAGATCGTAAACCCTCAATACGGGCTGGAGGGTTGCGACGCGCCGACGGCGACGAATTCGAGCGTTCGGGGGTGCGGCAGGCTCGAAACAACGTTGCGAATGTAACACGATCAGGCTTGGAGTCGGCGTGTCGCAGCCCTCAGTGCGCGGCGGCGCGCGAGGAATCCCAGGCGCTCTGCACCATCTGCTCGAGGGTGTGGCCCATGCTCCAGCGCAGATCGCGGGCCGCGAGCGCGCCAGAGGCCACGATGCGATCCGGGTCACCGACGCGGCGTGCGCCGATCTCTGGCACGAAGTCGATACCGGTCACTCGGCGCACGCTCGCCATGATTTCACCGACTGAGACGCCGTCGCCACTGCCGAGATTGTAGACCGGCTCGATCGCGTCGCCGGCGTCGAGGCGGCGGGCGGCGGCGACGTGTGAGAGCGCGAGGTCGGCCACGTGAATGTAGTCGCGCACGCAGGTTCCGTCGGGCGTGGCATAGTCGTCGCCGTTGATGCGCGGGGTGCGCCCATCGAGCAGCGCGGCAAAGATGAGAGGAAAGAGGTTGTGCGGGCTGGTGTCGCGAAGGGCGAGGTCGCCGGAGCCGACGACGTTGAAGTAGCGCAGCGAGGTGTGGCGCAGCCCGGTTGCGACGGCCTGATCGCGCAGCAGCCACTCGCCGATCAGCTTGGATTCGCCGTACGGCGACTCCGGGTTCTTCGGTGTCTCTTCGGTGACGAGGTCCGTGCGCGGGGTGCCGTAGACGGCAGCGCTCGATGAGAACACGATGCGGTCAATCTTGGCCGAGTTCATGGCGGCGAGCAGCGTGGCGGTGGCCGTTACATTCTGTTCGTAGGTGTGCAACGGGCGCTGCACCGAGACGCCGGCGTACTTGAATCCGGCAACATGCACGACGCCGGTCACGTGGTGCTCATGAAAGGCGTGCAACAGGCTGTCACCGTCGAGCACGTTCGCCCGGATGAATGGGACCCCGGCCGGCACAAATGACTCGTGGCCGCTCGAGAGGTCATCGAACACGACCACGTCGAGGCCTTCAGCCTGGAATGCACGCACCACGTGAGAGCCGATGTAGCCCGCTCCGCCGGTAACCAACCACGCCATGACGCCCCGTTCGCTCGTGCGACACTCGGTGCGCCACCGCTACAGGCTAGCGTCAGCGAACCAAAGCATCGTATTCGTTGGCTATTCGGGGGGCTCGTCGGCCGTAGCCGTCGCGCCGAACGGAGCGAATCGTGGCCACAATAGCGGCGACCCCGAGGGCTGTGAGGAGCAGAAATAGAATGAACATGGCAGAAATTCTATGAATTGTGCTTTTCTGCCGCGAGTGGCAGAGTCGACACCGTTCGGCACATTCCTGCCAAGGTTGACCAGAGGATGCTCATGCTCCAGAAGATCGTCTGCGTCACCCTCCCTGGCCTGGCTCCGTTTGAATTCGGCGTGATCTGCGAGGTGTTCGGTATCGACCGCAGCATTCAGGGCGGGCCAACGTTCGACTTTCACGTCGTGGCCGCCGAACCCGGACCGATCCGCACCAAGATCGGCTTCGACATTGTCGTGCACGATGACCTGTCGGCCGCGGCCGATGCCGACCTTATCGCCATTCCCGGCTACGAGGCCGGCGAGGCCGTCGACCCGCGCGTGCTGCAGGTTGTGCGTGACGCCGAGGCCCGCGGCGCCTGGGTGCTCAGCGTCTGCAGCGGCGCATTCGTGCTCGCCCAGTCCGGCATCCTCAATGGCCGCCGCAGCACCACCCACTGGATGTACACCGACGCCCTCGCCCGCTCGTTTCCGAAGACGATCGTCGACCCCGATGTTTTGTTCGTCGACGATAACCACGTCGTCACCGGGGCAGGCACCGCCGCCGGCATCGACGCCGCGCTGCACATCGTGCGCACCGAACTCGGCGCTACGGCCGCCAACGTCATCGCCCGCCGCATGGTCGTGCCACCTCAGCGCGACGGCGGCCAGTCGCAGTACATCGAAGCGCCGGTGGTCGACTGCCAGGACGAATCCTTCGCCGCTGTCACCGAGTGGATGCTGCGCCACCTCGACCAGGAATTGCCGGTCGATCTGCTCGCCCGTAAATCGCTCATGTCGCCGCGCACCTTCGCCCGCCGGTTTCGGGCCGAGCTCGGCACGACGCCCACCCGCTGGCTCAACCGGCAGCGGCTGCTGCGGGCGCAGGAACTGCTCGAAGACTCCTCGCGCAGCCTCGAGGCGATCGCCGTCGACACCGGTTTCGGCGGGGCCGCCGTGATGCGCCACCACTTTCTGCAGGTGCTGCAGACCACCCCCACCGCCTACCGCCGGGCCTTCGGCCCCCGGAGGGTCGGTTAGCGGGCGCATCCGCTCGGCTGCGATGCGTCGCGCTGGACTTTCGCCAGTGCGCGGGGGTTCCGGCACCTGGGCCGCAGGCATCCGTTCGACTGCATCGCGCTGCGCGGGACCTGCGCCGATACGCGGGAGTTCGGGCCTGGCCAGAACTCCCGCGCAGCGCGTCGCGCTGGACCTGCGCCAGTGCGCGGGAGTTGCGCCTCCCGCGCACTGGCGCAAGTCCAGCGGTTCGTGCGACGGCTCGGGCGACGGCTCGGGCGGCAGCATCGTGCGACGGCTCGGGATCGCACGCCAGACGCTAGCCGATCGGAGCCGACACGGCTTCGCGGTCGGTTTTCGGTCGCAGGGCCATGAGAATTCGTTTGAGATCGATCACGATGGCGGCCGTGGGGCTCAACGACGCGGCCCCGGCACCTATTTCCTGCTGCATTTTGCGCAGGATCGCCTCGATCGCCACGCCGGCCTGATCCAGGAGGTGAGGTTGGCGCGCGTCGTCGTCTCCGGCGCTGATCGCCGCCGCAACGGCGTGCAGCGCTTCGCTGAGCACTGGACGCAGTTCCGGCGGAAGCTCAAGCGCGATCGGCTTGCCCCACACCATGCCGGCCAGAACTTCGGTGAGGTTTCGTATGTGGAACGTGACGTTTTCCAGCGCAAGGAGGGCGTCGTAGTCGGTATCCAGGTTTGCGCGAGTGAACCAGGCGCGCGGGTTGCCCTTGCGGCTCTCGTCGGCTGTCTGCACGGCCGTGCGCACCTGCCGCGCCGCCACATTGAGCGTCTCCCCCTGCGTGGCCCAGTCGTCGCGGCCCGGCGGCCAACTCTCCACCAGGGCGTCGCCGACTTCGGTGAGGTGCGTCGCCAGCGTTTTGCGAAATCCCGACAGGCGTTCCCGCGCCGGGCCGATGGCGAGGGGCGGCAGAATCAGCAAATTGACCGCCAGGCCCACGACTATTCCCAGACAGATCTGTGTCGCGTAGCCGATCGAGTAACCGTCGGCGTCCGGACCGCCGATGATGAGCACGAACAGAGCGGTGATGGGCACGTACTCGCCGCCCGCTCCCATCCATTTCATGCCGCCAATCAGAGTGCCAAGTCCAACAGCGAGTGAGAGAGTCAAGACGGTGGGCTCACTCACGATGAGCACGATCCCGGCCAGGCCAATACCGATAAGCACCCCGGCCAGGGTCTGGACTGAGCTGTGGATCGATCGCGCGAGCGTGGGGTGCATGCTGAGCAGCGCGCCCAACGGCGCGTAGTACGGAAACTCTTTGGCGGTCCCCGGCATGAGCGGAGCGAGCGACCAGGCGATCGCCACCGCGATAGTGATCTTGACAACCTGAAGCGCTCGTGGGCGCATCAGGTTGCGCCTGACCCAGTTCCAAAAGCGCGTGGCTGCAAGAGTACGCGGCATCCTTTTGGTTCCCATCGATTGCGGATGCCCTCCAGCGTTCATCCCCGGATGGAGGCTAGGCGAGGCGGCTGATGAGACTCTGGGAAACTCGCTGGTGCTCGTCGAAGACCGGGCTAGGCACCGGGCATCGCCAGAAAGACCTCTCCGGTGCCGGCAAACGTCAGCGTGCCCTCATCCGGCGTGACATACACGGCCTGCCCGCGCTTCAGCGGCCGCGACGACGAACTGCCCGCCACGAGAAAGCCGCCGGCCGTGCAGATCGCGATGGCCGGGCCGGTGAGGGTGATCTGGCGCATCGTGACGGGCGTCGGTGACGCGGCGGCGGCATCCGCGTGAATGTGCACGAGCTCGAAGTCGGTAATCCCGGGCCGATACCGCGCGACGCCATCTGCGACAACGATCGGAGCGAGGCGCGGCGAAGCCTCCGGAGTGAAGTCGAGCACCGCGAGCAGCTCCTCGATGTCGATGTGTTTGGGGGTGAGCCCGCCGCGCAACACGTTGTCGGAGGCGGCCATCACCTCCACGCCGAGACCGGACAGGTACGCGTGGATGTTGCCGGCCGGCAGGTACAGCACCTCACCACGCTTCAGGGAGACCCGGTTCAGCAGCAGACCTATCACGATTCCGGGGTCGCCGGGGTATTCGGCGGCGAGCACGCGCACCGCTTCCAGCTCGCTCGCGTAGCCGATGTTTGCTCCCCCGTCGGCTAGAAACGCGGCGTGTTCGGCGAGCGCGACCACCCGTTCGACCAGCCATTTCACCTCGCCGGAGTCGCCTCCGCGGCCGTCACGCAACAGCCAGTCGACGGTGTCGCGCAGTCCCTCGGCCAGGTGCTGCTCGAGCAGGTCGATGGCGGCGGCCTGCGGGTACTCGGTTGCGAGGTCGAGCAGGCGCAGCTCGGCGATGATGCCGTGCACCTCGGCGAGCGGGCGGAACCCGCAGAGCGCTTCGAAGGTGTCGCTGAGCGCAAAGATGAGTTCGGGCTTGTGAAAGGGGTCGCGGTAGTTGCGGTTGCCGGCGTCGACGGCGATTCCGGCGTCGTTTTCAAGCGCGAACCCGGCACGGGCCTGTTCGGTCGTCGGGTGCGCCTGCAGCGACAGCGGGCGTCCCGCGGCCAAAATCTTCAGGAGGAACGGCAGGCGCGGTGCTGCGCCGGCAGCATCCGCTTGCCGCGTGGCCCAGCCCGCTCCGAGTGCAGTTTCGGGCGAAGCCGCGATCCATCCAGCGAGGTCGGGGAAACCGCCGACCTCTGCCGCATCCTCGATCACCGACGGGGAGCCGGCGTGGGCCCCCAACCAGAGTTCGGCTTCCGGACCACCCGACGGCGTGCGACCGAGCAGGTCGGCGATGGCGTGCCTGGAGCCCCAGGCATAATCGCGCGGGGTATTGGTGATGCCCACAAACATTTTCGGCTCCTTCGTACGCTGTTTAGACCAAACTACCAACCGACTTCGATCATCCAGCCAACGACCCTAGGCTGGCGGGCAGTCCCGGTCGTGTGTCGACCGCCCTTCTTGCAACGGAGCATCCATGACCTTTGAGCTACTCGGCAGCGACTTGTTCGGCTACGAAAACCTTCTCACCGCGCCCGAGCAGGAGGCCATCCTCAAGCTGCGCGCCTACCTCGACCGGGAGGTTCGCCCCATCGCGAACGGATGCTGGGACCGCGCCGAATTCCCCACCCAGGTCATCAAGCCGCTCGCCGAGCTCGGTATGTACTCCTTCGGCTGGGACGAGACAAAACCGTTTACGAATTCGGCCGTGTTCCGCGGATTCGTGGCGCTGGAACTGGCGCGAGTGGACGCATCCGTTGCCACCTTCGTCGGAGTGCAGAACGGCCTGTCGGCCGGGTCGATTGCGGCCTGCGGCTCCGCCGAGCAGCGCGCCGAGTGGATTCCGCGTCTCGCCTCTGGCGAGATCGTGGGAGCGTTCGGGCTGACCGAGCCGCTCTCCGGCTCCGATGCGGCGCAGGGCCTCCGCACCACCGCCACCCGCACGGGCGACACCTGGACCCTGAACGGCGCCAAGCGCTGGATCGGCAACGCCACCTTCAGCGACGTGACCATCATCTGGGCCAAGGACACCGCCGACAACAAGGTCAAGGGCTTCATCGTTCCCACTGACAGCACTGGCTATTCGGCCACCAAGATCGAGGGCAAGATCAGCCTGCGCACGGTACAGAACGCCGACATCACCCTGACCGACGTGGTCGTGCCCGAGAGCCTGCGCCTGCAGAACGCCAACTCGTTCAAGGACACCGCCAAGGTGCTGCGGGCCACGCGTGCCGAGGTGTCGTGGGCGGCTGTCGGCAACGCCATCGGCGCCTACGATGCGGCCGTGGCCTACTCCAAGGAGCGCGAGCAGTTCGGTAAGGCGATCGGCGGGCACCAGCTCGTGCAGGATCTGCTGGTCAAAAGCCTCGGCAACATCACCGCGAGCCTCGGCATGGTCGTGCGGGTGTCGCAGCTGCAAGACGAAGGCGTGCAGCGCGACGAGCACTCCGCGCTGACCAAGGCCTACACGACCAGCCGCATGCGGGAGAGCGTGGCCTGGTGCCGCGAGCTGTTCGGCGGCAACGGCGTGACCCTCGAGTACAACGTGGCCCGGCACTTCGCCGACGCCGAGGCCATCTACTCCTACGAGGGCACGCAGGAGATGAACACCCTCATCGTGGGCCGCACCATCACCGGCCAGGCGGCCTTCGTCTGACCCGCAGCGCCGGCCGGTGTGCGGCCGGCCGCACGTTATGCCGGCAGAATTTGCGACACGCCGGGTGGGGCATCCGCTTGGCGCGGCGTGTCGCATATTTACCGGCGTTAGCTACGCCAGCGGATGCCCGCGCCCCCAAATATCGCCGCTCGCGTCCCGAATCGCGTCCGCGGACTGTTCGCCCACCTCACCCCGGGCTACGGTATCGGAATGAGACCACACGAGCGCGGCCCGGAGTGACTACCGACCAGGGCCTCGACGCGATCGTCGTCGGATCCGGCCCGAATGGCCTGGCCGCCGCAGTCACGCTCGCCCGCGCCGGTCTCAGGGTGCGCGTCTACGAGCGCAACCCGCAGATCGGCGGCGGCGCGGCGACCGCCGAACTGACCCTCCCCGGGTTCCACCACGACGTTGGTAGCGCCGTGCATCCGCTGGCGCTGGCTTCGGAGTTCTTTCAGAAGTTCGGCCTCAAGGACCGCATCGAGCTCCGGGTGCCCGAGATCTCCTACGGGCATCCGCTGCCCGGCGGCCGCGCCGGCGTGGCCTGGCGCGATATCGAACGCACCGCCGCCGACCTCGGGCGCGACGGCCCGGCCTGGCTGCGGTTGCTCGGGCCGCTCGTGCAGAACATCAACGCCATCGCTGAGCTCACCGGGGATGCGTTGCTGCGCGTGCCGCGGCATCCGCTCACGCTGGCGCGCTTCGGCCTGCGCACGCTCGAGCAGGGCGGCCCGGCTTGGAATTGGCGCTTCACCGGCGAAAAAGCCCCGGCGCTGCTCACCGGAACCTTCGCCCACTCGATCGGGCGGCTGCCAAGCCCCTCGACCGCCGGCGCCGGTCTCACCCTCGCCGCGCACGCACACGCCGCGGGCTGGCCGATACCGATCGGCGGAAGCGGCGCCATCGTGCGAGCGCTCGCCGACGACCTGCTCGCGCACGGCGGCGAGATCCAAACGGATTCCGACATCACCAGTCTCGACGAGCTGCCGCCAGCACGCGTGACGCTGCTCGACGTGACGCCCCGCGCCCTCGTCGACCTCGCCGCCGGGGCACTGCCCGATCGCTACACGACCACCCTCAGCCGGTTTCGCTACGGCAACGCCGTCGCCAAGGTGGATTTCGCCCTCTCCGAACCTGTGCCGTGGGCGGCAAAAGACCTGCGGCGAGCGCCGACCCTGCACGTGGGAGGCACCCGCGCCGACCAGGCTCGTGCCGAGAACGAGGTGGCTCGCGGGCGTCATGCCGGCTCCCCGTATGTGCTCGCCGCGCAGCCGAGCATCCTCGATGACACCCGCGCTCCCGCCGGCAAGCACACCCTCTGGGCCTACACACACGTACCGGCCGGCTCCACCCACGACCAGACCGAGCAGATCACCCGGCAGATCGAACGCTTCGCGCCCGGCTTTCGCGACACGATTCTCGCCTCCGCCAGCCAGACCGCCGCGCAGATGCACAACCACAATCCCAATCACATCGGCGGCGACATCGCGGCCGGAGCGATCAGCCTGACCCAGCTCGTGCGCCGACCGGTACTCTCCGGCGATCCGTGGCGCACCCCACTGGCCGGTGTCTACCTGTGCTCATCGTCGACTTCTCCCGGCCCGGGAGTGCACGGCATGTGCGGCTACCGCGCCGCCCTGAGCGCCCTGGCCCACGAATACAACATCGTTGAGCCGCCCGACCTATCCCCGAAGGAGCCCTCATGGCCGTGAACTACCGAGCATTCGACTGCACCGCCGAACAGGTCTTCGCTGTGCTTTCAAATGGATGGCTCTACCCCACCTGGGTCGTCGGCGCGAGCCGCATGCGCAACGTGGATGCGAGCTGGCCCGCCGTCGGCAGCCAGGTTCACCACTCGGTCGGAGTCTGGCCCGCTCTGCTCGACGACACCACCTCCGTGCTCGAATGGCACTCTCCCCGCCATGCCATGCTCAAGGCGCGCGGCTGGCCGATCGGTGAGGCGCACGTGTCGATCGACATTCAAGACACCGAAAACGGATGCCTCGTGCGCCTGACCGAAGACGTCGTCGCCGGCCCAGCCCGCCTCATTCCCACTCCCCTGAGCGATCTGGCCATCGCCTACCGCAACACCGAGACCCTGCATCGCCTCGCCTACCTGGCCGAGGGCCACGCCGACTAGCCCGCAGAACCCCGTGCACCAACACCGGTAATCTGAAGCTATGTCCGCCGTGCAGAGCCGCCTCGTCATTCGACTCTTCGCAACCTTCGTCTGGTTCACCGTTCTGGCCGGCCAGTTCTGGCGCAACCTCGGCGGCTGGTGGGGCTTCGGCGCCATCGCCGTGATCGTGGTCGTCGGCAGTGTGATCGGCCTCACGACCCAGCGCACCAACGCGCGTAATCGAACCGCCGCTCGGATACTCGTCAACGCAGGCAGCACCACAGACGACACCCCCACCGACCGTGACATCGCGCGGGGCCACACCTACCAGGCGGCCCTGGCCCCGCCCCTGAACTGGCGCAAGTTTCCCAAGACCATCACCGCGTTTGTGCTGCTGGCCACCCTGTCGATCGCGTGGTCGTATTACCCTGGGGCATCCGCCCTCGGAATCACCCTGCAGCTCATCACCACCCTCGCCGCCCTGTTTCTGGCCGTCACCCTCACCTGGCCGGAGCTGCTGCGCACCCTGGCTGGCGCGCTGCGCTGGGTGCTCGCACTGAGCCTCGCGTTCGAGCTGTTCGTGGCCCTTGTCATACAACACGAAGTGCTGCCGTTCTTCGTCGACTACGGCACCGACGACGTGCCGAACGCCTTCTACTGGAGCCGAGGGCTGCTACTGAATGGCGGCCCCATCGAGGGCATCGTCGCCAACCGCAACCTGCTCGGATTCATCGCGCTAACGGCCATCATCGTCTTCGCTGTGCAGCTGCGAGCCCGCACGGTCCGGCGCAACGCCGGCCTGGTCTGGCTCGCGCTGGCCGTGGGGATGCTGCTGCTCACCCGCTCCGCCACGGTCACCGTGTCGCTCGTCGCCGTCCTCGCCGCGCTGGTCTTCGCGCTCTGGGCCAGACGGGTGCACGATCAGCACCGGCGGCCGCTGTATGTCGTGGCGGCGGCATCCGTTCTGGCGGTGGGAGCAGCGCTCGCCCTGTTCTCCTCGCAACTGTTCGGAATGCTCGGTCGCAGCGACGACCTCACCGGCCGCTTCGACATTTGGGCCAGCGTCACCCAGCTCGCCCTGGAACGCCCGGTGTTCGGCTGGGGCTGGGTGAGCTACTGGGTGCCGTGGGTGGAACCGTTCAACGACCTCGCTGTGCGCAAGGGCGTCACCTACCTGCAGGCGCACAACGCCTGGCTCGATGTGTGGCTGCAGCTGGGAATCGTCGGCGTGATTCTGTTCGCCGCCCTGGTCGGATCGACCCTGTGGCGGGCTTGGTTTCTGGCGGTAGATCGCCCCCGTCTCGGCGTGAAAGACACCGAACCGTTCGCCGTGTCCGCTCTGCTTCCGCTACTGCTGCTCGCCGCACTGATCGCGCAAAGCATCGCCGAAAGCCGACTGCTGATTGAGAGTGGCTGGGTGATTGTCATCGTGCTGGCCGTGGTCACCAAGCGGCAGCAGCACGCGCCACGGCCGATGCCGTGACGCCAGCGCGGTAAATTAGAGGATGACCACCCTGCCCGATGCCCTGCGGCGCGTGCTGGCGTCGCCGAAATTCGCGGCCGCGCTCACACTCGCCATTCTGGTCACCGCGTTTAGCACCCACCCGCTGCGAAGCGTCATGGGCTGGCCCGGCCTCATCGGTATTCTCGGCGGCCTCGTCGTGCTGGCCGTGCTCTCGCTACTCGCCCGCCGCCCCATCGTGGAGTGGCACGGTCTGCTGCCCATCTCGATCATCGTGTTCGTGGCCTGGTGCGCGCTCTCCGCCGTGTGGAGCGGCTACGTCTCCGAGACCATCATCGGCGTCAGCTACCAGATCACCGTGGGATTCCTCGCCATCTACGTGGCCCTCGTGCGCGACACGTTCCAGGTGGTGCGTGCCACCGGTGACGTGCTGCGGGTACTGCTCGCGCTCTCCATCGGGCTCGAAGTGCTCTCGGGTCTGCTGCTCGACCTGCCCATCGCCTTTCTCGGCATCGTCGGCAACATCGACCAGCTCGGCCCGATTCAGGGCGTGTTCGGATCCCGAAACGTGTTCGGGCTCATCGCCCTACTCGCGGTCGTCACCTTCTACGTGGAGCTGCGCGCCCGGTCCATTCCGCGCGGCCTCGGCATCGGCTCCATGTGGCTGGCCGGCATCTGCCTGGTGCTCACCCGCTCACCCGTCATCGTCGTCGTCGCCATCTGCGTCGCCGTCGCTGCGCTCGCTCTCTATCGCCTGCGTCGCACCCCCGTCGACGGCCGATGGATGCTGCAGCTCGGCCTCCTGAGCGCGGCCCTCGTCGCCGCCGGCGCGGCCTGGCTCGCACGCAGCACCATCGTAGATGCCCTCAACGCCGGCAGTGAGTTCGAGGCGCGATACTCGCTCTGGAGCGAAATGTGGCGGCTGGTGGAGCTGCATCCGCTTGAGGGCTGGGGCTGGGCCGGATTCTGGCCCCAGGACGTCACCCCGTACGGCTGGCTTGAATTCACTACCGGCCGCCTGCACGCCACCGGCCTCAACGCCTACCTCGACGTGTACTTTCAGCTGGGTCTGATCGGCTTTCTCGCCTTTCTCGCCCTCGTGCTGCTGGCCTTCGTGCGCTCCTGGCTGCTGGCCTCAAACAAGCGCTCGCTGGTCTACGTCTGGGCACCGCTCATTCTCGTGACCCTGCTGGTTACGAGCGCCGCGGAAAGCACCATTCTGTTCGAGTTCGGCTGGCTGCTGCTCGTGATCTGCTCGGTCAAGGCCGCGCAGGGTCTGAGCTGGCGCAGCACCCTGCCGCACAAGCCCCACCCCGACGCGCCGTAGGCCAAGCTCGCTGGTTGAGCCCGTAAAACCATCGCGCCTTAGCCCTCCGGTTCTCACCGAGTGCGAGCAGCCCGCAAGCCGATGTCGAGGCCAGCTGCGCGGGGGCTTCGCAGTGCGCGTGACCTGTGCCATTTCGCGGGAATTGCCGCTGTCGACGTGCGCCAGATCAGGCCTCGATACGCGGGGGGTTGCGCCGGTACTCGGGAGCTGCGCCCCTACAGCGGTGCCCACCGATCGCCTGCGCGGGGGAGCTGCGCCAGTACTCGGGAGTGCCGCCCTGGCCAGAGCTCCCACTCCACCCGCCACGCGCGACCTGCAGGAGCGCGCTCGAGTTCCGCCTCCCGCGCACTGGCGTAACTCGCGCGCCTCGCGAATGTGATCTCCGCCGCCCGCCGGGTCAGGCCGCCCGTACATCTGGCAAAATACTTCATCGGAACCGTCAACGGCAGCTCATCAACGAGTAACCGAAAAGCGCTCCACGTGGTGCTCATAGAATTCCCGAGCGGCATCGTCGCGGGATGGATCCCCACGACCACCGCAGCAACACTGGGCCTGACCGCAAGCGAGCGCTACAGAGCATCATGAGAAAGACTGCGCCCACGCCGCGTCCCGACAATAGGGAATCCACCGCAAGGCGCGCAAGGAGAATGCAGTCGCCGGCATGCCAACCAAGCACAACCGGCACAACGCACACCGGGCCACAAGCAGCGCGCTCCGCCGAGTGTCATGCGCCACCATCGCATGAATCGATGCCAACACCAACGCGGCTCGAACCCCGACGCCCGTTACTGCAGCACTGCGGCACGACCTGGAACACTTAGAGTTACGGAGTTGCCCCCGTCGAATTTGACGAAACCGCAAGCCAGGAAAACCGTAGGAGACCTCGGGATTATGCACAGAGACCACCCGCCGATTACACGGTCGGGCACCCGGCCGGAAATTCAGGCGCTTCGAGCCCTCGCGGTAGGTGCAGTGGTTCTCTACCACCTCTGGCCGAACAGGCTCACCGGGGGCTACATCGGGGTCGACGTCTTCTTCGCCATCTCCGGATTCCTTATTATTGGGCACCTTCTGCGTGAAGTCGACCGTACCGGCCGCGTGTCACTCCTCGCATTCTGGGCCAAGCGGGCTCGCCGACTCCTTCCCGCCAGCTTGGTCGTGCTCGTCGCCACCGGCATAGGAATCTTGGCCTTCGTCCCAACCGTTCAATGGCAGCAGTGGTTCCGCGAAATTGCCGCCTCCGCCCTCTATGTGCAGAATTGGCAGCTCGCCCACGACGCCGTCGACTATCTCGGCGCCGAGAATGCACCGTCACCCGTGCAGCATTTCTGGTCACTTTCCGTCGAAGAACAGCTCTACATCGGCTGGCCGCTGATCGTGATCGCACTCGTGATTCTCTTCGGCCGGCGCCGCAGTCCGGGCATGCGTATCGTGACCGGTGCGGTGCTCGCCATTCTCACCCTGAGCTCGTTCGTGTGGTCGGTTGCCGGGGTGGGTTCTGGTGACCCAGCCAGCTACTTCGTGACGACCTCGCGCGCTTGGGAGTTCGGTGCAGGTGGCCTGCTCGCCTATTTCGCCCAGCATTCTCTGACCACGCATGTACGACTGCGGAGTGCAGTCAGTTGGTTGGGGTTGCTGGGGATCATTCTTGCTGTCGTGAGTTACACCCCGGCAACACCGTTTCCCGGTATCGCCGCGCTCCTCCCCGTCCTATCCACACTCGCAGTCATCTGGGCGGGAATGCCCAGCGCGCGATGGTCACCCGCGCAGCTCCTTCAGCTTCGCCCCATTCAGTGGCTAGGCGATATCTCCTATTCCGTCTATTTGTGGCACTGGCCCTTGATCGTGCTACTTCCGCACGGACTCGGGCGTCCGATCGGACTCCGGTCGCTCGCCGCCGCACTGGCTCTGACAGTTTTGCTCGCATGGCTCACCAAGGTGCTCGTGGAGGATCCTGTCCGACAAGGCCGGTTCCTGGTCTCCCGACCGGCCTGGGTTTCAATCGTCAGTACCCTCACCGCAAGTGCGGTCGTTGTCGGTGCGTGCGGATTCGTTTACGTGCGCACCGCTCACGAGATCGCTGACTCGGCCAGTGCCGTGACGACCGCAGTTGCCGAGAAGGCGAAGTGCGTCGGAGCTCCCGCCGCAATCAATGGCTGTGCGACCCCGTTTGCCATCACCGCGCTCACCGAACCCACTTTCGCCGCGACCGACATTGGCAAGGGAGTGCAAGTTGCAGACGCGTGCAAGCAGACGCTGGAGGACCCCGCTGTCATTGCTTGTGAATTCGGTGATCTCACGTCGCCGCAAACGACAGTGGCGCTCGTAGGGGACTCGCACGCTGGGCATTTCCTGGAGGCCATGGACCTCTACGGCGCGAGCCATAACACTCGTGTGATTTCGTACCTCAAAACCTGGTGCGCGGGAACTGGTGCAGAAGGTGTGGAGACCGCGGACTCCGCCACAGCCGCAGGCACTGCCAGTTGCGGCGAATGGGGTGCCCGCGTCCGTCAGGACATCCTGGCCAAGCCCGAGATTTCCACCGTCGTTTTCTCGAGCTTCACGAGCGCCTACGCGACCTCCTCGGATTCCGGTCTCGGGCGTACCATCGAGGCCGCCGATTATTCGTCCGCGTGGACTCCTCTGATCGAAGCCGGCCGGGAGGTCGTTTCGATGGTCGACGTGCCAACTGCTCCGCAGGACATCCCGGCATGCATCGCTGCACACTTCGGTGACTACGACCCGTGCGCGTTCCCTGAGTCGGCATCCGCCCTGCCCGACAGTCTCAACCCAATGCTCGCCGCTGCGAATGCCACCCGCGTTCGCGTCATTGATCTCCGTGACATTTTTTGCACGGAAGGTACCTGTCACGCCGTGATCGGCGGCCTCGTTGTTTACTTCGGCAACCATCACCTCACAGCAACATTCTCACGGACCCTCGCCGATATCCTGGGCGATCGCGTGGCGACGCTGCCCGAGAACGGCTGATCAAACTGGCTGCACCAGGTCACGCAGCATATCCTGCAGGCCCAGCCCGAAACGAGAGTAGTCCCCCGCGCGCCAGCCGCGCACAACCGGCCCGACACGCAATAGGCGCGCCGCCGGCAGCGCGCTCCGCCTCGCTTCGTGCGCCAACTTTGCATCGATCATCGCCAACACCGAAGCGGATGCCGACGGCTCGAATGCCGACGCCCGTTGCTGCAGCGCTGCGGCTCGCGCCAACAGCCGCGCGTTCCGTGCCGTGCGCGGCACCCGCAGCCGGCCGAGCTTACCAGAGGCATCGAGGTTGGTCACGCCGATCTGGTTGCCGCCGTGCTGCCGATAGTCGGTGAGTGGTTCGTCGAGCAGGTCGACCAGTCCGGTCGAGGCGGCGACCATGGCCATCCACTCATCGTGAACCCACGCGGCCGGGAACGGTCGTGATCGCTCGACCAGCTCGCGACGCAACATCATCGTTGCCCCAGTCACGATATTGCGGCGCAGATAGGCGTCGATGGCGTGGCCCGCGTGCACGGCCGCCCGGTCCGCCGCAGACACGCCCAGCGTCTGCAAGAGCGTGAACCCCAAGGGCACCCCCGCCGCGCCCACGAGGCGGGCGTCGGCGTGCAGCATCTCCAGCGAGGGCCTGCGGATGAACTCAGACACCATGCGATCCACCCGCTCGGGCCACCAGATGTCGTCCTGGTCACAGAGCGCGATGAGCTCCCCCGAGCAGGCCGCGAGCGCCTGCTCAAAGTTTGCTGTCACTCCGCGCGCGGTGGCGTTCCGCAGCACCACAACCTCGATGCCGACTAACCCAGCAGTCACGCGCTCGACGACGGCCAGCGTATCGTCCGTGGACCCATCGTCCGATACCACAATCTCACATACAGGCAGCGATTGACCCAGGATGCTGAGCAACTGCTCCTCGAGATAGGCGGCACCGTTGTAGGTACACAACGCGACGGACACACGAACAGGCACGTGCACCTACGTCTTCAGTATGAGGTGAGAGTCCCAAGCGGACTGCACGATTTGGGGCAAACCGAGCTTGGCGGTCCAACCTATTGCCTCAGCTATGGCCGTCGGATCGGCCACGACAACAGCCGGGTCTCCTACTCGCCGATTCCGCACCTCTGGGACAGCCGTGGCCCCAGACACCTCCACGATTTTATCAACCATGGCCCGAACCGACGACCCAATACCGGTACCAACGTTGTAGATAGTGTGCCGCGCCTGCCCTTTCGACAAGCTGTCGAGTGCCGCGAGGTGAGCTTCGGCCAAGTCCAGAACATGAATGTAGTCGCGCACACACGTGCCATCCTCGGTCAGGTAGTCGTCCCCAAAAATAAGAGGTGCTAACCCTTGATCGAGTCGTTCCAGGACCATGGGCACGAGGTTTAGCACAGCCGTGTCGCCCAATTCCGGCCAGCCAGCGCCCGCGACATTGAAATATCTCAAACTGGAGGCACGCAGCCCCTGGGCACTCACGGCGTCGGCGAGCAGCCATTCTCCGATAAGTTTGCTCTCACCGTATGGATTGATCGGTTGCGTGACAGTGTCCTCGCGGAGCGCGCTACCTTCAGAGGTTCCGTAAACAGCCGCTGACGAGGAAAAAACCAGCTGGGATACTTTCGATTGCTCCATGGCGAGCAGCAAATTGGCTAGGGAACCAACATTCTGTTGGTAATACCAGGCCGGACGAAGAACTGATTCACCGACCTGCTTGCGCCCTGCAAAATGAATCACCTTGACTACGTCGTACTCGCGCATGACTGCTTCAAGCAGTTTTGGCGCGGTGGACAGCGCCAGGTCCATTTCGACCAATGGGACTCCAGCGATGCGGTCTCGGAGTCCTGTCACGAGGTCGTCAACGACAACCACCGTGTCGCCGCGGTCGCACAGGAGCCTAACAACGTGGGATCCGATATATCCGGCACCGCCGGTCACAAGCACAGTCACAATGTCAGTTTGTCATTGATTGGCATGCGCGTTTCCACCCTCGAAGCGCCCACGGCCAGTATTCATCGGCCGGAATCATTATCCCGAGACGCGGAGCGGCTGGCGATGGCTTCCAACTCGCGAAGACGCAGTTCCAGGAGCCCTGATTGCTCGGCAAGATCCCGTGTCTTACTCTCCAGTTCTGTCAATTCCGAGCTGTGCTGGAGGCAAACCAGGAACAGCACTGCGATGCTAATGAAGAAAATCAGATTGGTCGGCACAGCGATGCCGAACAGGTCCGCAGCCCACTCGAGAGTGGTCGGAAAAATACCTGCAATAAGCGCCAGCAGTCCGGCCGCAAACCACCAGATGGCGTGGCGCTCACGCAGATGCCTGCGCCGTAGAAGTTCGACCACAACGAGCAGGGTCATCCCCGCCGCCACGATTCCAAGAATTTGGCTGGTTGAATTCATGCTGAATGTGCCTCGGGTCGGGATGGGAATGCTGGCCGGACAATGGCAAAAACGAGGGCCAACACCGCGCGCGCGAGGTACGCTCCGGCCTTGAACGGGTTATGCGATGGCGTGCCACCGGCCCGCGGGCGCATGGCCACCGGGACCTGCCGCACGGTGCATCCGGCTCGAGCAGCAATAACAAGTGTCTCAATAGTGTCGCCCAAGTATTCGGCCGGATAATGCTTGGCGAAGATTGCCACAGCTTTGGGTCCGCTGGCCCGAAAGCCAGATGTCGTGTCGGTCAAGGGGCTCCTCACCAACCGGCTCAGGATACCGGCCAGAAAAGACATCGCCCAGCGACGGGGCCCTCGGACAGAATAAGAACCCGTTCCGGCAAATCGCGCTCCGAGAACAAGATCGGCCGACGCCAGTTGTTCCAACAAGAGCGGAACCTCTGCTGGGTTGTGCTGACCGTCAGAATCGATTTGCACAACATTCTGGTAGCCAGCATCGATCGCATACCGAAAACCGACCCGCATTGCGGCCCCGACCCCGAGGTTAAACGGGAGAGTGACAACCACGGCACCAGCTGCCTCTGCGCGTGCTGCAGTCTGATCATCTGACCCATCATTTACGACCAAACACCTCACGCCCGGGAGTTCTTTCAAGACCTCAGCGACCACATCCGCAACGCATTCCTCCTCATTGAAGGCGGGCATGACGATGAGAGTCTGCTCGAACGGGGGTTTCATGATCTCTATTCTATTCACCGAACCCCGTGCAAATTGCCGGTCCCGCCCGTCACTATCAATGGCGTCGGCTAAAGAATTTGGATCCCCGCTCGCCTCGACCCCATTCAGTCAGCTATTCGGCGACGGGTAGAATTTCTATGTGAACGGGAAGAATAAGCTACGGCGATTTGTGTCCAGACTCCGGCCCATCGGAAACAAGAAGACTGCTGCGGCAGTACTTGCACCCATTTTGGCGATCCTCGCCCTCTCGGCTTGGGCGCTGGCCTCGCCAGTCGGCGCCAGCCCCGACGACGACTATCACTTGGCCAGTGCATGGTGCGCGACAAATGTCGATACTGAACAATGCGGCCTGGTGCCCGAAAAATCAGAACGCTCAGTTCCAAACTCCCTGCTCGCGTCGCCGTGCTATGCATTCAAATCCACGGAAAGCGCGTCGTGTCAGGGCGCGATGTTCGAGGACACCAACAACTTCGTCACGTCCGATCGCGGTAACTTTTCCGGCGCCTACCCGCCCGTCTATTACTCCGTAATGCATCTCCTGGCCGGATCGAATATTGAGGTTTCCGCCATGCTCATGCGGGTCCTGAACATCTTGATCTTTGTTGGCCTCACCGGGGTCCTCTACGCTATCCTTCCGGTTTCACGCCGACCGACGCTGGTATGGGCCTGGGCAATCTCGCTCGTTCCCTTGGGGATGTTCCTGATCGCATCGAACAATCCAAGTTCATGGGCGATCATTTCTGCAGGAACGATCTGGATCTCACTTCTGGGATTCTTAGAGACCACTGGCGCCAGAAAAATTGGTCTCGGATTGGTCGCAACGATCGCCACGATTGTGGGTGCCGGTGCACGAGCTGATGCTGCGGCCTATGCTGTCGTCGCCGTCGTTGTCGTGCTCTTGCTGACGGCGCGCTGGGACCGAAAATGGATTCTTTCCACGCTGCTTCCGCTGGGATTGGCCGCACTAGCTGCCGCCTTCTACCTCTCGACCTCCCAATCAACGCTCGTGTCATCAGGCTTGCACTCAGCCTCGGATGCTGCCGCCGGCCCAGGGCTAAAAAGTTTGCTTATCAATAATCTGCTGAACGTGCCAAGCCTGTGGGCTGGCGTTTTCGGCACGTGGGGACTGGGCTGGCTGGATACGACCCTGCCCGCCGTTGTCTGGGTGGCCGGTCTGGGTTGTTTCGGCGCTTTGGCCTTCTCTGGCTTGATCTCCGAATCCGTGCGGAAGCTCCTCGCCGTGACCGTGGTCCTTGCGGCCGTCTGGATTATCCCGACATACATCTTGCTCAAATCTGAAACGTTCGTCGGCAGCGAAGTCCAACCGCGTTACATACTTCCGCTCATCGTGATGCTCGGCGGTATCGCGATATTGCACGTCGGCGGCACTCAACTCGCCCTATCCAGAGGCCAGATTATCGCCCTCGTCTCCGCCCTGAGCGTGTCAAACGCGCTGTCCTTGCATTTCAACATGCGTCGGTATCTCACGGGAACAGACGCCCTGGGGCTGAATCTCGACACGAACCGTGAGTGGTGGTGGGACATTCCTATACTGCCGATGACAGTCTGGATAGTCGGGTCCGTTGCTTTTGTAGCTCTACTACTGATTCTGGCCCCCAGCATCACGCGTCCTCGTACCGTGCAGTCGAAGCGAAAGGAGCCGGGAGTCCGCAGTGACGGCGATGTTGATTCGGCTCAGCCGAGGGTGGAGTGCGAAGGAGCCGCCCACGGAGCGCCTCCCGTTCCCGTACGCCCTCAGGCCGAAGTCGTTGCGGGCCGCGCTCTCGGATAAAGAATGGCAATTGCGACAACTCCGCGCCCTCCGTATGCCAGCGCGACCGCCCACAATGCGCCTGCTGCGCCAAACGGCGGCACCAGGACTAGGCAAGTCATCAGCGAAACGCCGGCGGCGGCAATCCCCAGGGTCAGACCGTGCACATAGAAGTTCTGGACCGCCACAGCTGTGCTCCCAAAGTACGTTGCTGGCAGGACCAGAATACCGACGGCCAGCGGAACCGCCTCGGCGAATGACAACGAGTAGCCCGAACCGAACACCACCGGGAGCAGAAGGGACATCAGCAGCAAACCGAAGATTGCGACCGGCACCAACACCAGGGTCCACCATCCTGTCGCCTTCAGCACAGATTGGAGAAAAAAGAGGGGTCGACTCTCAGTTGTGCGTCTCAGGGACTCCCGTGCTCGCGGGATCCACGCCTGAGTGAGTGTTCCTGAAAAAATGTCGGCGATGGCGAATATATAGAGGAGTACGACGAACGATCCGACCGCCGATTCTCCATGATCTCGTGCCAGAAAGTACTGCGGCATGGATGAAACCAGCGCCAGAATTGCTCCAGCCACTCCCGTGGGGAAACCCGCGCGAATGATCGTTTTTCGGTCTTCGCGAACGCGGCTCAGGGCTGGGAATGCAGCATCCTCACGGTGATGGGCGAGGCGCTGGGCCGGTACCCACATGAGTGCCAGCGCCACGAAAAGTGACGTACCGGCCAACCCAGCCAAAGCAATGTCGAGGTCACGGGTGTACACCAATGCCAAGCCGGTTACCGCACTCCCAAGAATGGCACTGATCAGGTAAGCCCAAAAGATTCGGGGTGCCGAATGGTATTTCTGCAACGGTGCAGAGAAGAACTCAGACAGGGTGTCAGCGACTTTGATCACACTCACCAGTGCGACGGTCAGGGTCAGGTCGCGGTTGAAGACGAGCGCCACGCCAACGCTGACGAGGAAAGCCAAGGCAATCATTACAAACTGAATCGCCACATAGGACCCGAACCGAAAGTTCTGGTGCATTGTGAGATACACATTCTTGAGACCGAATTGGCCCATGATGAAGATCGGAGTGGTAATGGCCAGCGCAATGGCATACCGCCCGACAACCTCCGTTGATGTCAGTCGGGCTAGCAACACCAAAATAACGATGAGCCCCACATTGCGGAGAACGGTTGCAGAAAGAAGCCAGGTTGTGGTCTTCGCCCAGGAGAAGTCAACCCTGTCTGATTTAGTCATTGCTGACTCGCTCCTCTGTGCGGCACAGGTGCTCATTGCCCCACCGGGGTCTCGCCCACGAGACATCGAACGTATTCCATTTCCGCACGACACGTCTCCTTGGCTTTCTGCGATCCAGTCGCAAGGATACTCGACTTCAGATTTACATACTCCGAGAGCACACACGAGCGGGTAGACACGAAACGATAGACTGATTTAAATCGTGCCTTGTTCGGCCCGAAGGCCACACTAATGGCCGCAACCTGTGCGATGATTTGGAAACTCTTATGGCGAAACGCGCTCTGATCACCGGAATTACCGGGCAGGACGGCTCCTATCTGGCGGAACTCCTCCTCTCCAAGGGATACGAGGTACACGGCCTCATCCGTAGGGCGTCGACCTTTAACACGGCCCGAATCGATCATCTTTTCGTGGACCCACATGACCCCTCGGCCAAGCTGTTCCTTCACTACGGCGACTTGAGCGATGGCACTCGCCTGGTAACACTTCTTGCCGAGATCAAGCCCGACGAGGTCTATAATCTCGCAGCACAGTCTCACGTCCGCGTATCCTTTGACGAACCTGAACACACTGGGGACACCACTGGCTTGGGCACGATTCGCCTGTTGGAAGCCGTCCGAATGTCCGGCATCACGACTCGCTTTTACCAAGCGTCCAGCTCGGAGATGTTCGGCGCCACTCCTCCACCACAGAACGAGGAGACCCCTTTCTATCCGCGCTCACCCTACGGTGCAGCTAAGGTTTACAGCTACTGGATCACCAAGAACTACCGCGAGGCCTATGGAATGTTCGCGGTGAACGGGATTCTTTTCAACCATGAGTCGCCCCGCCGCGGCGAAACCTTTGTCACCCGCAAGATAACCCGCGCGGTAGCCGCGATCAAGGCAGGCTCGCAGAGCGAGGTTTTCCTCGGCAATCTGGATTCCATTCGCGACTGGGGCTATGCCGCAGAATACGTCGAAGGCATGTGGCGGATGCTGCAGGTCGATGAGCCCGAGGATTTCGTCCTCGCGACCGGCGGAAATTTCACGGTTCGTGACTTCGTTGAAACCTCGTTCAGTCATGCAGGACTTAATTGGGAAGACCATGTGCGATTCGATGAACGATATCTTCGCCCAACAGAGGTCGACGCGCTTGTAGGGGACCCGTCCAAGGCGGAAACGAAACTCGGCTGGAAGGCGACTGTGGATACCGCTGAACTAGCTCGGATCATGGTTGATGCGGACATCACTGCGCTGGGACACTCTGGTGGGCGATGGATCGACGAAGTGAAACTCGCCAGTTGGGGAACAAGGTAGCAGGACCTTCACTTCGCAAGCGATCGAGTGATCCCTGCTTCTCGTTGACCGACCTGTGGTCGGCCCGATCGGGCGGAAGGACTACCGTGCGTCCAGGGTCAACCAACCGGGAAGCAACAGGTCGCTGGCACTTTCGCCGGAGACCTTCCACGGCCGGGGCGCAATAACGGGTCGTTCCCCGGCTGCCATCATAAGCCAGGCCGCCCACCAGCTGAACGAGGAGTTACTCATGACGAATCCGGTGCCCATCGCCATAGCCTTCAGCGTGGCGACAGTGCCGAGAGTGTCGGCATCGAGGAAAAGTTCAACGCCGGTGCGATTACCAATCTCCTCCCGTGCGACCTCCGGACTATCCGAGAAAATTCGCGACCCCGTGGCCGGCACGAGCTTCGCGCACAAGTCCAAAGCACGCACGAAATATTCCGCCGAAGCGATTCCGTGGTGTGCTCGTGCTGCGGTACTCAGATAGTCACCGCGGCGCATATGCACCGAAATACGAGGATCATCTTCAACTCTCTGAAGAGCTAAACTCTCAGTCTCCGACGTCTGAGACTTCCAAATAATGTCATGAACCTGCTCGGCTACATTCTCAAAGAACTTGGGTGATTGGAAATATCCCAGGATGGTTGTTCCGCGCGAAATATCATTGATCTTTTCGTCGTAGCCGAAAGCCGGCTGACGATAAACGGAGAGCCCAAACGATCGTCTTCCGGGCTGGCGAATTGCGCGCGGCCTCCGAGGCGAATTCTTATACCAAGGTGATTGTGTCCCGATGATGGTCCCTGGGAGGTTCAGGGAATCCATCGCGTATGGCCAAGGCGTTTCACGCGCGAATTCGAGCGGGTCACGCCCCAGGAAACGCGACGCATCGATGTAAAGGGGACAACCCAGACGATTGGCTTGTTCTAGCCCCGCAGCGAGGATAAAGAGCTGGTTGCCTAACCCGCCCTGCAGATACGCACAAATACCGTCCCGAATGTCCACCACAGTTGCCATTCACCGATTCTCTCACGTGGAACAACGCAGATTTGTCAATTTCTACCGTTCGTATCCGGGACGAATAATCCCGTAGTACCGCAAGAATTGAACGCCGCGCCAAACGATATCCTTGGCAATCGACGGGAACACGGGGGCCTTCAGATGCCGGCGCAGATTCGCTCGACCGGTCATGACTCGAGCAATGTGAATACCGAAAGGCTTCGCACCCCGGCTCATCTGTCCGGCATGAACGCGGTAGTAGGTGAGAACTTCGTCGAGGTTCGCGATCGGTCCCAAGCAAGCCATGCGCAACCACAAATCGTAATCTTCCATCTGTGGAAGTGATGTGTCGAACCCGCCAACAGCCAGACAGTCGCTCTTTCGAAACATGACGGACGAATGCACAATGGCATTGGACAATAATAGGTTGCTGCGAATATCGTCACCAACGGGTATCCGGAATTCGTTGAGTTCGTGGCCGTCACCGTCGATATTCATAGTTCGCGTTCCGACCGCGACCGTGTCTGAGTGACTTGTCAGATAGTCCGCCTGCCGACCCAGCCGCCGACGATCGGCCAAATCGTCGGCGTCCAAACGCCCAATGAGTTCAAAACGCGCATGCTCGAGTCCGCTCATCAGCCCCGCGGGCAGGCCTCTCCGTACCTGGTGGTGGACGGCCTGCACTCTGGGGTCTTTCATCCACGGAAGCAAAGGATCCGGCTCAACTCCGTCGTGGACGACAATGAGGTCAATTTCCACGTCGCTGCTATCCAGGATCGACTGAACCGCGTCATCGAGCCAGTCATCAATTCGAACGGTCGGGAGAATTACACTTACCCCACGCACTGCATCACGTCCTGTCTGCTACGAACTACCACCAATGTTCAAGGCTAGTCGAACTTGGAAGTCTGGCTTTGCGCGCACGTAGACTTAGGCGAGGGGTATTCCCCGGCTGTTCGCACTTTGCGGGCGTAGAGACGGCGTCGAAGCACTGCGCCATAGAGTCAGAGGTACAGCACATCGTTATGTTCACTCCCGCGCAAGAACACGTCCTATTCATCGTCAACAGTTTCCCCCCGCGAGTCGGCGGTCTCGAGCGACACGTCGCGGACCTCGCCGATGAGCTTGTACAGCAAGGGCATCGGGTCACGGTCGTAACGCTCGCGGACGTACCCAGCGCGTCTGTTGAAGGTGGTATCGCCGTGTACCGCATTCGCCGGCACTTTCCCATTGCCTCAGTCATGTCTTTTCCCTCCTTTGGCACTGCATGGCGTCTTGGGCGCCGATTTTCTGACAAGGGCGTGACGGCCGTGTCGACGCACACGCGCTTTTTCCCGATGTCCTGGGTCGGTCTGGCTGTCGGCCGCCGGCTGGGTGTCCCCGTCCTGCACACGGAGCATGGCTCTGATTTTGTTCGAGGCGTCTCGCCCCTCATCGCGCTCGCCAGCCGAGCAGTCGACGTCACGTTTGGGCGTCACGCCTTACGCCGCGCGTCAAGCGTGTTGGGAGTCTCTGAAGAGGTCGTCGGTTTCGTTGGCCGGCTGGCCGGTGTACACGCGAACTTGTTCTATAACGCGATCAAATTCACAGTCTCGTCACAACCGCAGCCTTGCGCCGCTGCTCGTCGTCACTTTGTATTCGTCGGTCGCCTCGTTCCCGGCAAGGGCTGGGATCGCTTTCTGGAAGCGGGGGCCCTTCTGGCTCAAGACCCACATTTTGCACCGTTCACACTCGATGTCTTGGGCGACGGACCCGACCGTGCGGCCCTCCTGAACCAGATCGGGGCCTTGGGACTGGAGTCACTTGCGACCGCCCACGGATATGTCGACGGCGAAACCGTACGATCGCATTTGAGTAATTCAGTTTTGGTCAATCCGACTACTTTGGCCGAGGGATTTCAGACGACCCTGCTTGAGGCTCTAGCGGGTCAGGGTCAGATCGTGACCTACAAAGTTCCCGGGGCGGCAAAGCTGAAGGAGGAGGGAGCTCCAGTTCGGATCGTAAGTGGACAAACGGCAGCCGACTTGGCGAACGCCATGCGCCTAACCCTGGACACCCCCCAGCCGCCTTATCCGCTCAACAAGCTTGAACAGTGGTCTTGGCCGCACCGGGCTCAGCAATACCTGACACTCATTGAAAACGCCCGCGGGTAGTACTCAACGAGTTCTGGTCTCGTCGCCGCATAGCGCCGAATACGGTTGCCGCCAGGCTTTCTGCTAGGAAACGGTCACTGTAGAGCAGCCGAGCGACGCATGCGCACCTGCACCTGAATTGATCGCGTAGACGCACACTTGGTGTGATCCCTGAGCAACCGAAACAGTCTCGCCGAATCCATGGTTCTCGCCGTAGCCGGGGAAGGCCGCCGCAATATCTGTTCGTGACTTATTCGCGCTATAGGGCACGCCGACGCCGTCGACGTAAATGTGAACGGTAATTGCCGCAGCCGTGTCCGGATCAAGGGCCCACCCTCCGACACTGACTCCTCCGGAAACCGCGTGGACAGCTTCCAGCACTCCGATGGGAGTTCGACCCTGCTCAGTGATTCCGACGGACCCGGGAACGGTGACCGTATGGCAGCCGAGCAAGGAGTTCACCCCCGATCCGGTGTTGATCGCGTACACGCACGTCTCGTGTGCACCGGGAGGGGCGCTGACTGTTTCTGAGAAACCATGACTCGCGCCGTAGCCGGGGAAAGCCGAAGCGATATCCGTGCGGGCTTTGTTCGCTGTGTAAGAAGATCCAGCCCCATCCACGTAGACGTGAACCTCGATCGATGCGGCCGTATCGGGATCGAGTGCCCAACCGCTAACGTTCACCCCTCCAGAGCCCCCTTGTGCCGCTTCAATTACGCCCACCGGCGCCCGTCCACGCTCGGTGATCCCCACTGCACCCGGAACGGTAACAGCCGAACAACCCAGCATCGCATGGGTACCGGGGCCGGTGTTGATCGCATAGACGCAGACCTGATGATTGCCGGGGGTCACCGCAATCGTCTCGCCGAAACCGTGGTTGTTTCCATATGGAGGAAAAGCAGCGCCGACATCAGTGCGGAGCTTGTTCGCCTGATAGGGAACTCCAGTGCCATCGACGTAGATGTGCACCGCAATCGACGAAGCCGTGTCCGGATCCAGCGCCCACCCGCCGACGTTAATCCCGCCGGTCACGCCCTGGGCCGCTTCGAAGGCACCAATCGGCGTGCGTCCTTGCTCTGTAATACTGGAATTGCCCGGAACGGTGACGCTCGTGCAGCCAAAGAGTGCATTCGCGCCAGAACTTGTATTGATGGCATACACGCAAACGTCGTGAACTCCAGGTGTCGCCGTGATCTTCTCGGAGAACCCGTGGTTGTTGCCGTACTCAGGGTATGCCCTACCGACATCCGTTCGAATCTTGTTGGCCCGATAACCAACAGCAGCCCCGCTGACATAGACGTGAACGTCAATGGGCTGAGCCGTGTCCGGGTCTATCGCCCAACCGCTAACAGCAACTCCCCCATCCACGCCAGAGACAGCCTCAACGCCTCCAATTGGAGAGCCGCCGGGAGTTACGACGGTGGAACAGGCGTACTGCGTGTTGGTCCCGCCCAGAGTGTTTATTCCATACACACACACGGAGTGAATGCCGGGGAACGTCACCGGAATAGTTACGTTGTATCCGTGTGCCCCCACGTCTGACCGCGACAGGTTCGCCTGGATACTTCTACCAGCTCCATCAACATAGACGTGGACGTCGATGGGCGAGGTCGTGTCAGGGTCTAAGGCCCAGCCGGCCACCTGAACGCCGCCGATTCTGCCAGAGATCAATTCGACATTTCCGACCGGGCTTTTACCGGCGGTCGGCGATCCGAACCAATCACTGTACTGTATCCAAAAATTGCGGTTGCCGTACGAAGAGCAGGCATCCCCCGTGCCCCCGAGATTTGCCAGAGCGGCTTGATTCGGCTGATAGGGCGTGTAGTAATACAGGGCTGCGGTGGCACGATTCTGAATAACTACATTGCTGGATCCGCATGCGGTGTTCGGATGAAATCTAACTGCGTTGGTCTGCCCAACCTTGATCGAAGTGTGCGATCCGGCCGGGTTGCCATACCAAGCGAACTGGCGCGCCGCAGAATAAACCTGCAGGAAAAATCCGTAGAACGCGGGGTCGCAAGAGCTGCCATCCGGGCATCCTTGACCCAGCGCTTTGCGAAGGATTGCTTCGGTAGGCCCCTTGCTCGTGACCAGTCCTTGTTCCTTCTGAAGTGTGACCAAGAGTATTTTAGCACTGACCGAGCAGGCTTGTTGAACCTTATAAATTATGCGGGCAGCAGACTCATTCGCCTCACCGACGTACGTGGCACAAGTGCCGAAGGCAAGTGTGGTTGTTGCGGTATTCATACTGTAAACATTTAGGCACAAGGTGTTACTACACGTACCGACCTGTGCGTTGAGAAATGCCTGAATCTCATTTTGAGACATCGCATCCGTCGTGAAGAAGTTTTGATCAGAAATGATGTTGCCCGGATTGAAATCCGAGCCGGACAGTGCCTCTGCCCGCTGCGGCGCGGCAACTATGAAGGCTCCAAGGGAGCCCAGAACGAGACCAAGCGCCAACACGCGCATCCATTTAATCTTCATAACCGTATTTCTCGTTCGGGTGCGGGTGCGGGTGCGGGTGCGGGTGCGGGTGCGGGTGCGGGTGCGGGTGCGGGTGCGGCGATGTTGGTATGAACCAGACACTAGTTCGCACCACGATCTCCACACTATGGCAAAAGCCGCACCGAGTGCGGGTGATTCTCCGTGCGATCGGTCGGACTAGGCCAGGTAGGGGTCCCGCTGCGGCCCGCCCCAACGGTCAATGATCATCTTGTGCTCGAATGAATGCACGAGCGGGTTACGAGAACGTGATTCGAAGTGGTAAAGCTCGACATCGCTCAGCCAGACCATTCGGAAGCCTGCCTGTCCGACCTTTTTGCACAGGTCGACATCATTGAAGTTGCCGGGGAAGAGCTCGGAAAATCCACCAACACTGATGAAAACGTCCCGGGGCATCGCAATGCATGCAGCCGTCAAACCTGACGCCTCCCGATTTATCAGCAGCGACGAAAATGCCCCGTAGTCTCCGCGTTTGGTTCCCAGATAGGCATGGCTGAACTGACCCATGTGATGAGCGTGACCAGCATGTTGGACAGCGCCATCCTCGAAAAACAAATGAGCACCGGTCATGCCCACGTCGGTTTCACTGAGCGGTGCGATCATCCGTCCCACGATTTCGTCGCTGATCGCTTCCACGTCATCGTTCAGGAAGAATAGGACATCACCGCGGGCCGCGAGGAAGCCCTCGTTGCATTTGCGACTGAAATTGAACGTTCCGGTGAACGGCACGAGAGTCAATCGGTCGCCTGCAATCTCGGCAAGTTCCGTCAGGACGTTTTCCGGCGTCGACGCATCGTAGACGACGACAATTTCGAGATCCCGATGGCTGGACGTGGCCAGGAGCGAGCGGACCGCCTCTACGACGAAGATGCGATTTTGTCCCCAGACCTCTCCGGCGGTGCCGCGGGTCGGAATGATCACACTGACGGACCGGTCCAGTTCGTGGGCTCGCTCGATGCGATAGGTACCAGGGACGGGACCCGCGACGGCGTGCCCCCGAATTCCAACGCGCTCGAGATGAGCGGTCACGGCCCGAACGCCGGCATCCCAAGCGTAGGGCTTGTTGTCGATGTTTTCGGCCGTCGAACCGGGAACGACCCTCCAGTGATACAACACCTCGGGAACGTGAACGATGTGCCGAGCTTGTTCAGTGACGCGCAGTACGAGGTCGTGATCCTGCGATCCTTCAAATTCCTGTCGAAACCCACCGACCTCCCTCACGAGGGCCGTTCGCAATACGGAGAGGTGCCCCGTGTACATTTGCCCGCGCAACCGCTCCGGCGACCAGTCCGGCTTGTCGAATCTGTCGAAGTGTTTTCTATCGGGTCCGACCTTGTCCTCGTCGGAGTACAGGTAGTCGACCAGTGAATCGTCGAGGATCTCCTTCGCCATTCGTTCCAGCGCCCGCGCCGAGAGAATGTCGTCATGGTCAAGCAGCGCGATGAATTCGCCAGTCGCAGCAGCAATGGCGTCAGTGGAAGCTTGCACAATTCCACCATTGAAGCTCCGCTCAACAACTCGAATTCTCGAGTCCTTGGCGGCCGCACGGTGAAGGACGTCTCGCACGCCTCCTTGGGGGGAGAAATCATCGACGAGGACTAGTTCCCAGTCTTCGAAGGTCTGAGTCAAAACTGAATCTATGGTGTCCTGCAGCACGTCCAGTGGAGTGTTGTAAACCGGTGTGACGACAGAAATGAGTGGGGGTTTCATGGACTTCACTTCTTGATGAGTCTGAATACTCGTTTACCCACGGAAACGGGGCGTAGGACAAGTCGTCCGACCCGCCAAGTCACGGATCGACGTGTCGCTGCGAGATCATGATTGCCACGAGCGCGCGCCTCTTCGATATCGATCTGAGTCTGCATGAGTTCTGCGCGTAGCCCCAACTCGATGTCTCGACCGATGAGCTGGGAATGCGTGAGATCTCTGATGCTCGCGAGAAGGGCGTCACGTTCCAGTCGGATTTGTCCGCACCCTGTCTTGTCGCAGTACTGTTGCTCGTCCGCATGCATGTTCTCTACCTTGTCACTCATAGTTTTACAATTCATTCGTTTCACAGCTTGTTCAGACACGTTCAGTTGGCCGCATCGCTCTTGCGCTCCCGCCGAGCGCGCACGCGCTCGACAACAGCGCTCGGCCCACCTTGCTGAAAGTAGTAAGCGGCACGTTCAAGATCACGGCGGATGCCCGTGCTTCGCGACGACCGCGCGGGGGGCAGGCCGTTTGGCACCTTCGACGATCGTCGTTGCTTTCGACCCTTTTTGGCGACTGCCTTGTCAGCGGCCGACTGCGGGTTGCGACAGAACTCTACGAGCGGTGCCAACGCCCTGTCCCAGGTAAAGGATTGCCGCACCCGCGCGACATTCTCCCGAGCGGCCAGAATCGCGGCGTCGTCAAAAAGGTAACGCTCGAGTGCTGAGGCCAAACTCGCAAGGTCTCGCTCGGGGACGGCTGCGCCCAGAGACTCCCGGCCGACGAGACTGCCGAAGGAATCGCCGTCTGTTGTCACAATCGGAAGCCCCGCCCACAAGTAGTCAAGGATTCGCGTGCGAAAGGAGAACGTTGTCTCGACGTGCTGAAAATGGGTGGATACGCCGAGGTCCGCCTCAAGCAAGTAATTCTGTCTGTCGTCATATGGCACCCAGGACTCGTTGAAGAAGACGTGCTTGCCGGTGAGGCCCAACTGCTCAGACAGAACGCGGGCAGAAGCCACCGCTTCCATTTCGGGCACAGCGGGATTCGGATGTTTAATGCCCATGAAGAACAACCGAATATTGGGGTGGGTGAGGCTGAGCTGTGACACTGCGCGGATCAAGATTTCCGGGTCGAACCAATTGTAGATTCCCCCTGCCCAGATGATGACTTTGTCGTCGGGCCCAATGCCTGGAACCACACCGCGCAGGGCCGGCCGATTGTGGACCGGGTCGGCAGACGGGATGCCGAATGGCGCTTCTGCGATCAGAGAGTCGAGATCGGAATCGCGAGAGTACGTGTAGGGGTTAACCCGCCCCAACGCTGAGAGCTGCCCCAGCCAGAAGTGGCGTTGACGTTCGCTCGCGCACAGAAAGAAATCACCGAGCAGCAGCTGGTGGTTGAGTGCATCCGTAGCCTCAGAGACCTGCTTGCTCCAGACTTTGAGCGACAGTCCTTTACCCTGCTCCAACTGCTCGAGATGCAACGGATCGTACACATCGACGACGAGTATTTTGCTGGATGTTTCCAGGCTGGGGAACAGGGCCAAAGCATGACCCTGAACGATGATGATGTCGGCCCACTGCTCGTGTTCGACAACCGAATTTGGTTTGTGATGCGAAATAGTTGCGACTTCGACGATGTCATCGAGGGCAACGGCTTTGCTCATGCTGACCAGTCGAACGTCGTGATCAGCGGACAAAGTCCTTGCGATGTTCCATGCGCGAATTGCTGGCCCGGCCATTTGCAGCCCGACCGGGTCGCCCGTGATTACTAGTACATGTCGGCGGCCCTCGATGTTCAACTGCCCGAGATTATCGATGATCTTCTCGTAGCCGCGCAGATAGTTTTCGATCGGATAGGCCGGCTCGTCGGTGCTGCCGAACAGGCTCTTCAGCTGTCGATCCGTTCGCGTCCTGCTGGCCTGTACCGCGGAGCGGGCTTGTGTCATCTCGGGGAGGAGTTCCACAAACTGATCTACGGCGTAGATCCCGGCCATGGTCAGCTTGGAGACGGGTACGGTCAGCTCAGAGTCATCGCCTGGAACGCGAAGGTCCAGGGAACCAGAATCCAGTTCTCCGCGGGCGACCGCCCGTCGGGTTGCCAGCAGAAGGGCACCGGGAAATATTTGCGCGAGAGATTCATCATCGAGATTTTTGTAAAGGGTATAGAGCGCGTTGCGTTCCAGAAGGTAAGTCTCGCGAAAATTCCCGAATTTGTTCATGGAGGCGTGATGTTTGTGAAACGCGAGTGACTTCGGCTGAAACCTAAACCGGTAGCCCAGTAGATTCAAGCGCCATCCCAAGTCCACGTCGTCGTAGAACATGAAGAAGCTGTCGTCAAAACCGTCCAGCTCCTCAAAAACTGACGCGCGAATAAACATCGCGGCCCCGGTTCCGAAAAGGACATCCTTCTCGACGTCCCAGGCGCCTCTGTCCTTTTCACCAGCGTGAGGTTTGTATCCCATTCCGTACCACGTGATGGAGGCATCCACGTAGTCAACGTTGTCGCCATCCCAGTCCAGCACCTTGCTGGCCACTGCACCAATGTTCAGCCCGGCGTTGAAAGTGGCAATTGCTTCCTTTATCCAGCTTTTTTCAGGTTTTGCATCGTTATTGAGGAAAGCGATGAATTCACCAGAAGATTTGGAGACGCCGAGGTTGCATCCACCAGTGAAACCAAGGTTCGTTTCCGACTCGACCAGCACGACCTGGTCGCCAATTTCCTGGAGTCGATCCAGGCTGTCATCACCGGAACCGTTTTCGACGACGATGATTTCGAGAAGCCTCTCAGGCCAATCCAACGCGAGCAGCCCACGAACACATTCGATCGTGTCGTCAGCGCCCCGAAAATTGACCAAAACGACCGACACGACACCCGAACGACGCTTCTTCACAGTGACACCTCACAAATAATGACTACACCGCACGGACGCGGTCAATCCAACGATCAATGGTTCCTAGTACACAGTCCTCGTCAACCCAACGACGATCTGCTATGCGGCCGACGCTCCAGGAAGTGATTCCAGGTACGCGGTGATAGTTTCGTCGGCCGGCCCGACCTTGACGAGCTCACCGTGGCTTAGCCAGGCAGCGCTGTCACACATTTCACGAACGGACTCCATCGAATGGCTCACCAAAATCACCGTGCGGCCTTCGTTCTTGAAATCAACGAACTTCTGCGCGCACTTGGCCTGGAATTCCGTATCTCCGACAGCCAAGACCTCGTCAACCACGAGAATGTCAGGGTTGACATTGATCGCTACGGAGAAGCCGAGCCGCACGTACATTCCCGAGGAGTAATTCTTCACCGGCTGGTCGATGAATTGTTCAACTCCTGAAAAATTCACGATTTCATCGAATTTTCCGGTGATTTCTTTCTTGGACATCCCAAGAATTGAGCCGTTCAGGAAGATATTTTCCCTCCCCGATAGCTCGGGATGAAATCCCGAGCCAACTTCAAGAAGAGCGGCGATCTTGCCGTTGTAGGTGATTCTGCCCGTCTCGGGATAGTAAATCTTGGCGAGGCACTTCAAGAGCGTCGATTTGCCCGATCCGTTGCTGCCAATGAGGCCAAACGTGGACCCGACTGGAACCTCGAAGCCGACGTCTTTCAGCGCCCAAAAGTCCTCATGCACGGATCTGCGACCGCGCATGATTGCGGACTTGATCGATTGGTTGCGCTCGTGGTACAGACGAAATTTTTTACTGACGTGTTCAATCTCCACAGCAATTTCACTCACAGTGCTTCAGCCAGTCCTTTCTCGCTCCGTCGGAAAACCCACAGTCCCACGCAGAATACGGCGAGTGCCCAGATCGCACACAGCAGAAAGTCCTGCGGATTCGGCCACCGGTTGTCGTATAGAAGCTGACGAAACACTGCGACGAATCGTTCCATGGGATTGATGCGGTAAATGTCGAGGATTGTCACTGACGTGCCAAATAGACCGCCATATTTGTCGCTTTGAGTCGCCACAAGGCTGATGGGGTAAATGATCGGAGTGAGGTACATCCAAATCTGCATAATGATCGAGACAAAGTACTGAGTGTCACGAAAATGCACATTTGCAACGGCCAGAATGAGAGCGAGCCCGGCCGCGAAGACAGCCAACAAGAACATCGTTACGACGACGAGAGGAAGCCACGGCCAAACGAAGGCGCCGCAAATGACCAGCACGACAACGAGCACGCCCATCTCGAACAGCCAGTTGTAACCAACAGAGCCGACCTTGGAGAGCGGCAGCACGATTCGTGCGAAATAAACTTTCTGCACCAGCCCGACGTTGCCCAGAATCGAACCCATGCCTTGCTGAACCACGTTGGAGAAGAACGCAAACGGGAGGAGGCCGCACAGCAACCAAACGGCAAAAATATCTAGGCCACTGGGATCGCCAGCTTCGGGTTGAACGCGAATAATGAATGCAAAGACGAGCGTGTAGACCAGCATGGACGCGAGTGGGTTCACCAACGACCACAGCTGGCCAAAAATCGTGCGCTTGTACTGACCGCGAATCTCACGCAGGGTGAGATTGGCCAGGAGCTCTCTCGACTGGAGAACTTCCTTTAGGTATCGCATTTAGCCTCACTGGGGTATCTGGCCGGTATGGCCGCATGCCAATCTAGCCTAGAACTATGATTGGTAGTCGTATGTCCACCGTATCGAAGCCTCCCGCCCCTACCCCACGTGTAGCAGTCGTGACTGTCAGCTATGGCTCCGATGACGTCCTCGGGCCCTTCCTCGCTTCCCTGCCGTCGGCATCTCGCCAGCCGCTCCACGTGGTAGTAGTGGACAATAAGCCGGCCGCATTCACCAATGTGGTCGAGTCACTGACGACCTCTGCAGGTGCGACCTACCTCCCGCTGCCCTCAAATCGAGGCTACGGGTACGCCATCAATTCCGCAGTTCGCGAATTGGAACCAGAAATCGACTGGGTCGTCGTGAGTAATCCCGACGTGACCGTGAATCCCGGTTGCATCGACATCCTTCTGGGATCAGTCCTCGATTCGGCCATCGCTGCGGTCGGCCCGCGCATACTCTCGTCCGACGGCGAGGTCTATCCCTCGGCCCGCACGGTGCCGTCGCTTCGATCCGGCGTCGGCCACGCGATCTTTGCAAATTATTGGCCGAAGAATCCGTGGACGCGTAACTATCGCAAGGAATCCGAAATCGAAGCCGTACGGCGGGATGCTGGCTGGCTGTCCGGCGCCTTCTTAATGATTCGTCGATCGGTTTTCGATCAGCTTGACGGATTCGATGAGAGTTACTTCATGTATTTCGAAGATGTCGACCTGGGGTACCGCATCGGTCGTCTGGGGCTTCGCAACCTGTATGAGCCCGCCGCCGTCGTCGTGCATACCGGCGCGCATTCCACATCAACGCACGATGAATCTGCCGGGATGATTCGCGCGCACCATGAGAGCGCCCAGAAGTTTCTCTTCAAGAAATACTCGGGTCCGTGGCAGCGGCCCTTAAGACTTCTGCTGGCCGTCGGGTTGGGGCTCCGTTCCCGCCTCGAGGCCCGTCGGTCACCCCGCTAAGCCTGAACCAGACCTGCCAGATACCGACCGTAGCCGCTCTTGATGAGGGGGGCTGCAAGGACTGCGAGCTGCGCGTCCGTGATCCAGCCGGCGCGCCAAGCGATCTCTTCAATGCACCCCACCTTGAAACCCTGACGGTCTTCGATGACGCGCACGTATTCAGAGGCCTGCATCATTGACTCGAACGTGCCAGTATCCAGCCATGCCGTGCCGCGGTCGAGCACCTGCACGTGTAAAGTCCCCTGCTCGAGGTACCGCTCATTGACCGTGCTGATTTCCAATTCGCCTCGTGCGCTCGGCTCAATGGTCTTCGCAATCTCCACGACGGAATTGTCGTAAAAGTAGAGGCCCGGAACCGCGTAGTTACTCTTGGGCTTGGTCGGCTTCTCCTCAATGGATATGGCCGTGCCCGTTTCGTCGAATTCGACGACTCCATAGGATGTTGGATTGCTTACGTGATAAGCGAAAATTCGAGCGCCTTCGATCTCCGCATTGCCCCGCAGAGAAGAACCAAGGCCTGCACCGTGGAAGATATTGTCGCCGAGGACCAGCGCAACGCTATCGTCCCCAATGAATTCTTCGCCAATGATGAATGCTTGAGCAAGACCATCCGGAGAAGGCTGAATTGCATACTCGATGCGGATGCCCAGATCGGAGCCGTCACCGAGTAGCGCTCTGAACTGCTCGTTGTACTCGGCAGTGGTAATAATCAAGATCTCCTTGATGTCCGCCATCATCAGCGTCGACAAGGGGTAGTAAATCATCGGCTTGTCCCAGATGGGCATGAGCTGCTTGGAGATGCCCTTGGTGATGGGCCACAGCCGCGTGCCTGAGCCACCGGCGAGAATGATTCCGCGCATGAGCGTTAGTTCCTGTCGTTCAAAGTGGCGTAGTAGGCGCGAGCGGCATCCCAGGTAGGGAGGAAGCCAGCAGCGCCCGCAGCCGCGAGTGTCGGGGCTTCCGTGTCTTTGGTCGAGAGCAGTACCTCTCCGGCCTCTGCGGGGAACACGAGCCCGATCTCTTCGTCGAGTGGGCTGATGCCGTGCTCACGGCCCGGGCTGAACGTGCTGTTTACGAGGTAACTGACCGTGGCGTTGTCGGTCAGCGCGACGAAGCAGTGGCCGAGTCCCTCGGCGATGTAGACCGCGCGACGATCGGTGTCGTCCAGCAGAACGCTGTCCCATTGACCGAAGGTAGGTGAGCCCACTCGAATATCAACGATGTAGTCGAGAACAGCACCATGAACGGCGGTGACGTACTTGGCCTGGCTGGGCGGGACATCCGCAAAGTGAATACCGCGCACTGAACCCCGCTTCGACACGGAGGTGTTCGCCTGAGCGAGGTTAAGTTTGTGCCCTACCTGCTCTTCAAGCTTGTCGAAGCGGTACCACTCAAGGAACACCCCTCGATCATCACCGAACTGCTTCGGTGTAATTTCGTAGGAATCGGGAATGGAAAGCTCTCGGATTTGCACCTTGGAAGTCTAGCAAGCGCGATCTCACCCTCCGGCGAGCGACTTGGAGCCGCCAATCGACCTAGGAGAGAGCGTTGATGGTGTCGAGCAAGCGGTCAATTTCGCGAGGGATGGGATAGTGGTGATTGCCCACGAAGAGTCCATCGACGTCGACTTTGTCTGCGGCCGGGAGGCTGTCCGGAACAATCGCAGATAGCCGGGACATGACGGGATTCTTAGTGAAGTTTCCGGCTACGACCGGCCGTGATTCAATGCCTGCGCCTGTCAATGCCTCAACGACCTCGGCCCGACGTCCGGCCAGAGGGCCCTCCAAGACGAGGGAAAAGCCAAACCAGCTGCTCTCCGAGGCGACCGATTGAAGGCGCACGTCATCCCGACCGGCAAATCGCTCCTGGAAAAGTATCGCGTTGTCCTGCCGACCCGAAACCAGCATGGGAACTTTTTTGAGCTGTTCGCGCCCCAGCGCGCCGGACATTTCAAGCGGGCGCACGTTGTAGCCGGGAAGAACGAACCGGAAGTGGTCGTCAAAGTCGACACCGGTCTTGGGGAAGATGAGGTTGTCCTTCGGTAGGTCTCGCGTCCAGCCGTGGGCGCGGAGCGACACCATCGCCTGATACATATAAGAATCGTCGGTTAGGACGATTCCACCCTCCATCGTCGAAATGTGGTGTGAGAAGAACGAGCTGAACGTTCCCGCCAGACCAAAGGTGCCGGTGAATTTATCACCAATCTTTGAGCCCATGGATTCGCAATTGTCCTCGAGCAAGACGAGCCCGTGGTCGTCGCAAATAGTTGACAATGCAAGCAAATCGGCGGGGTTACCCAGCAAGCTCACCGCGAAAACCGCTTTTGTCTTAGGCCCGATCGCGTCTAATACAAGCCGCGGATCCATGTTGAGCGTATTAACGTCAATGTCAACGAATCGGAGGGTCAGACCCAGCTGGTTGATCGGGTAATACGTGGTAGCCCACGAGACTGCAGGGACGATCACCTCGTCACCCGGATTCAAGTCCACATCGGGATTGGCGACTGCGGCTGCAATCGCAATGAGATTTGCACTACTACCCGAGTTCACCATCACGGCGTGTTCGGCGCCAAAGAACGAGGCGAATTCTTCCTCGAACTTTTTCACTTCTGGGCCCATCGTGAACCGGCCCCCGGAGATGACTCGCTGGAGGGCAGCATATTCTGCCTCATCCCACGATGAAGTCGCCAGCGGAAAAGTTGTTTCGGTCATTTCGTGCGGGTGTCTTTTCTCTTTTGAATCATGGAAGCGATGTTGATCAGGATGATGTAGCGAGGAAACGTTGGTAGGCGATTCGCATGCCGTCGTGGAGTCGGGTGCTGGGCGCCCATCCGAATTCCTTTGCACGTTCAGAACTCATCAGTTTCTGGTGCATGCCGGATGGCTTGCTTGGGTCTGGGACCAGTTTGCCTTGGAAACCAACGACGTCCATGGCCGCCTGGTAGTACTCGAGGACGGTGTGGTCACTGCCAAAACCGACGTTCAACATGTCAGGCCAAGCTTCCATACCATCGAGATTCGCAACGACCCAGTCCGCGAGGTCGCCAACAAAGGTAAATTCCCGTCGAGCGGTGCCGTCCCCCCAGACGTCAATCGTTGATTGTCCGGAGAGCTTGGCAGCGTGCACTTTTGCAATCGCAGCGGCGACCAGGTGTCCCTGCCCCAGCGAGTAATCGTCGTCGGGGCCATAGAGGTTTGACGGGATGATGACCCGGTAGCTCAAGCCGAGTTGCGTCGAAACATACTCGCAAAATTTCGCGCCAGCGATCTTCGACAGAGCGTACCCCTCATTCGTCGGCTCTAACGGTGCTGCGAGCACATCCGATTCCACGAGAGGCTGACGATAGTCGCGCGGATACATGCATGAGCTTCCGAAGTAGAGCAACCGGGGCACGCCGACGTCGACAGCAGACTTCAGCACGCTCGTGTCGATGAGGAGATTGTCCATGAGGAATGCCGTGGGATTGGCGATATTGGCCGCGATTCCGCCAACGTGCGCGGCGGCGTGCAGAATGACGTCGGGCTGAACTTTGTCAATCAGCGCGTGTGTCGCCCGTGAATCAGTGAGATCTGCCGTCGACCTCGTGGCAACCACAAGCTCATCATCGCGTCCTTGCAGACGCCATGCCGACTGAATACTTCGAGCCAGCATTCCATTGCCGCCTGTGAGGAGTGCACGCATCTGTAAGTCTCATTCCTGTCGAAACCGTCTGGCAACTCGACTCAACCAACTGATCTTATCCTTCGACCCGAACGAGCGCAGAACTCCTGAATCGAGCTCGCAGCACAGAGGCGAGTCGCTGACCATGATCTCTTCCCCATAGCCCGATAGAGTGGCTTGGCCAGCTCACGATTACAGACAGGCATAAATAAGTATGAAGATCCTCGTCACCGGCGGCGCCGGTTTTATCGGCTCCAACTTTGTGCGACGCACGATTGAAGACAAGTACCCGGGCCTCGAAGGCGCCGAAGTTGTCGTGCTCGACGCACTGACCTACTCGGGCAACCTCGAAAACCTCGCCCCGATCGCCGATTCACCGCGCTACTCCTTTGTGCACGGCGACATTCGCGACGGCAAACTACTCGACACGCTGCTTCCCGGGCTCGACGCGGTCGTGCACTTCGCCGCCGAGTCGCACGTTGACCGCTCGGTAATGGACTCGACGATCTTCGTTGAGACCAACGTGCTGGGCACCCAGCAGCTGCTCGACGCGGCGCTTCGCCACAAGCTCGCTCGGTTCGTGCACGTCTCCACCGACGAGGTCTACGGCTCCATCGCCGAAGGCTCTTGGAACGAGGAGCGGGCGCTCGAACCGAACTCCCCCTACAGCGCGTCGAAGGCCGGCAGCGACCTGCTCGCCCGCAGCTATCACCGCACCCACGGCCTCAACGTGTCGATCACGCGCTGTTCGAACAACTACGGCCCGTATCACTTCCCCGAAAAGGTCATTCCCCTCTTCGTCAGCAACCTGATCGACGACCTGCACGTTCCCCTCTACGGCGAGGGCAACAACATTCGCGACTGGCTGCACGTGGACGACCACACCCGCGCTATTGCCATGGTGCTCGTCGGCGGGCGCGCTGGCGAGATCTACAACATTGGCGGCGGCACCGAGCTCACCAATAAGGAGCTCACCCAGCTGCTGCTCGACTCGACCGGCAAGGACTGGTCATACGTCGACCGCGTCGCCGACCGTCTCGGCCACGATCTGCGCTACTCGGTCGACATTTCCAAGATTCAAGCCGAACTGGGGTATGCCCCCGAGGTCCCGTTCGAGCAGGGCCTCGCCGATGTCGTGCAGTGGTACCGTGACAACCGCCAGTGGTGGGAACCGCTCAAGGCTCGTGCGGCGCTGAACTAACATGACCCGCTACCTGATCACCGGGGCCACCGGCATGCTGGGGCTCGACCTACAGACGGCTCTAGCCGGCCGCGACGTGACGGCCCTCGGCCGGAACGACCTCGACGTAACCGACCTCGACGCGGTCAAGGCCGCCGTAGCCGGGCACGACGTCATCATCAACTGTGCCGCCTACACCAAGGTCGACGACGCCGAAACGAACGAAGACGAGGCCTACCAGGTGAACGCGGTGGGGTCGCGGAACCTGGCGGTGGCGGCATCCGCTATGCACGCGAAGCTCGTGCAGATCTCGACGGACTACGTCTTTGATGGCAGCGCGACCACTCCCTACGCCGAGAACACGCCGCACAGCCCAATCTCGGCTTATGGCCGCACGAAGGCTGCCGGAGAGGACTTTGTGGTCGCCGAGAACGGCGCGCGGAGCTACATCGTGCGCACTGCCTGGCTGTATGGCAAAAACGGTCCGAACTTCGCCAAGACCATGCTTAAAGCCGCTGGCACGCGTGACACGTTGAACGTCGTCAACGACCAGGTTGGGCAGCCTACGTGGACGGTTGACCTGGCTGCGCAGATCGTGCTGCTGCTGGACTCCGATGCGCCGGTCGGCATTTACCACGGCACGAACGCCGGGGTGGCTTCGAAGTTCGACCAGGCTCGTGACGTGTTCTCCCTGGCCGGGTTCGACCCGGAACGCGTGCTGCCGACCGATAGCTCGGCCTTCGTGCTGCCGGCGCCCAGGCCCGCGTACTCCGTGCTCGGCCACGCTAATTGGGCGGCCGCCGGGCTTGAGCCGATGCGAGGCTGGCAGGACGCCCAGGCTGCCGCCTTTGCTGCGGGGGTCTTCGAAACAGCATGATCACTCTGCGGGTAGTTGTCGACCAGATGGTCGCCCCGGTTCCGGGCGGTGTCGGTCGTTACACCGACGAACTCACCCGCGCGTTGATTACTAACGCTCCGGCCGGGTGTGAGGTCGAGGGTATCGTCTCGTCGTCGACTCCGGCACAGTATGAACTGATTGAGGCGGCGCTGCCGGGCCTGGCGAACCTGCACAAGACCTCGCTGGCCCGCCGCGAACTCGCTGCGGCCTGGGCCCTCGGCGTGACGGCGTCGTCGGGCACCGGTCTGATTCACGCGCCCGGACTGCTCGCTCCGCTGCGTCGCCACGACCGGGCGGAGGACGGCACCCAGATTGCCGTGACCTTGCATGATGTGCTCGCGTGGACGCATCCGTCGTCACTGACCCCGGCCACCGTGGCCTGGACCAAGGGAATGCTCAAGCGCGCCCGCAAGCACGCCGACGCGATCGTCGTGCCGAGCCACGCCGTCGCGCGGCAGCTGACCGACATCATGGATCTGGACGACCGGGTGCGGGTGATCGGCGGCGCTGTGGGGCGCGGGCTCGTACTGCCGGCCATTCCCCTGGTTGAGGAGCGCCTGCAAGCCCTGGGGCTCCCCTCGCAGTACATTTTGACCTCCGGGTCGCTCGACCCGCGCAAGGCCGTCACTGCGCTGATCACGGCGCTCGGGCTGCCCGGCGCACCGGACCTGCCACTGATCGTGCTCGGCCCGGACACCTGGGGAGAACTCGACCTGGCCTCGGTCGCCGATGAAGCCGGGCTGGCGCCCGGGCGGGTGCGCGCGATGTCGGGGCTGAGCGACTCCGACCTGGCCGTGGTGATTGCCCGGGCGAGCGTGTTCGTCTACCCGAGCCTCGAAGAAGGCTTCGCGTTGCCGATCATCGAGGCGTTCCACCTCGGCACGCCGGTCGTACACTCCGACGCCCCCGCCCTGCTGGAAGCAGCCGGTGACGCTGGCGTCGCGGTGGAGCGGTCGTCAAAGGGGTACCCCGAACGACTTCAGGACGCCGTCAACCGGGTGCTCGGCGACAGCGCGCTGCGCAACCGCATGACCATCTTCGGCGGCGACCGGTCGCGAGCCTTCAGCTGGCGGGACTCCGCCGAGCGGGTCTGGCAGCTGCACGCGGACCTGTAGCCCTTGATGCTGAGGCTTCTGCAAGACCAGCGGGTTCGCTTTCTCGCGGTCGGCGCCACGAACACGCTCGTCGGGTATCTGGTCTTCTCAGCCTTCACCCTCTGGGTTTTCGCGGATGTCTACCTCGGCTACCTGATCAGCCTCGCCCTCTCGTACGTGGTCGGCATAACTCTGGCTTTCGTGCTCTACCGGCGGTTTGTATTCGTGGTGCGCGGTCACGTGCTGCGGGACTTCGCCCGGTTCGTGAGCGTCTACCTGGTCGCGATTGCAATCAACGCGGCCGCGCTGCCGCTGCTGGTGGAAGTCGCGCGGGTGCCGCCGCTGCTCGCCCAGTTGATCATTCTCGTGGTCACGACGCTGCTGAGCTTCTTCGGGCACAAGAAGTTCTCGTTTCGCCGCAGTGGCGCCGAGTAACGGGCGAGTGCCGAGTTACGGGGTCGGGGTGGGCGCCGGCTCCAGAGCTGCGGCGATCATGGCCTGGATGGCGGAGTAGTCGGGGTCTTCGGGGTCGACGCCGTTCTCGGGGATAAGCGGCACCGAGATAACCGGCAGTTCCTTGGTCTTCGACGCGAGGTTCACGAAGTAGCCGAGCATGCCCTGGGGAACGTCGGTCTTCACGACGCGGGAGCTGGCCGCGGCCACACCCTGAAACTTGGTGAGCACGTTCGCCGGGCTGGCCTGCGCGAGCAGGGCCTCCTGCATCTGGGTCTGGCGTTGCATGCGGTCGTAATCGCTGGTGCCATGCCGTGAGCGGGCAAACCAGAGGGCGTGGTAGCCGTCCATGTGCTGCATGCCCGGCTCGAACCAGAACAACACCTTGTTGAAGTACTCGTCGGTGTGCACCGGAACGCGGTTCTGCACGTCGATGTCGACACCACCGAGAGCATCAATAAGTTCGGAGAAGCCCTGCATATCGATGAGTACGAAGTACTGAATGGTGAGTCCGGTGATGCCTTGGGCCGCCTCGAGCGTGGCCTGAACACCGGGGGAACTGCCCTCGGCCACCGCGTTCGGGTAGTACTCGGGGCGTTTCAGCTCGGCCTCGGTGAAGATGGCGTTGAGCATGCAGCCACCCGACACGTCGCATCCGTCGATGGAACCGTAGCCCTCTGGGTAGAGCGCTCCGAGCGAAGACCCAGCCGAGAACGGCACGTCCTCGAGGTTGCGCGGCATGCTAATGGTGGTGGCCTGGCCGGTCGTGGCGTCGATGCTGACCACCGACATACTGTCGGGGCGCAGGCCGTCGCGGTCGGCGCCGGCGTCACCGCCGAGCAGCAGGATGTTGTAGCGGCCATCGACCGGCGGTTCGCTCGGGCCGGCCACGAACACGGAGGAGAGGAATCCGCTCGCCGAGGTGGCGAAGAAGGCGCCGTAGCCGGCGGTTCCGCAGACGACGACCATGAGCGCCGCGGAGAACGCTGCGATGATCGGGCGGGCGCCGGGCGCGGCGCGGCGCAGGTTGATCAGGCCGAGGGTGTTGACGGTGAGCACGAGCCAGGTAAGCGCGTAGAAGGCGAGCACAGCGGCGGCTGCCCACAGGCCGATCGTGTTGGTGAACACGGTGAGCACGGCCTCGGGCCAAAACAGGTAGATCACGCCGACAATGATCGCAGCGGTGACCAGGGTGAGGGAGGCGCGGAGGCCGAATCGGCCGAGGCGGCGGTTGCCGGCCAGCACCTGCGCCGAACCGGGCAGAACGAAATTGAGTACGACAAGCCACCACGCACGCGTCGTCATAATGCGTGCGGAGCCGGAATTCGGGTGCCGGATCGGGTCTGTCACACTGCTCATAATCGCGTCTGGAGGTCCCGGTTCTTCTGCTCGACCAAATCTGCGAGCTGCACCGAATAGTCTTCGAGTTTGTGGCGCAGCGCGTCATCGCTCGTGGCGAGAATCTTGATCGCAATCAGCGCGGCGTTCTTCGCCCCGCCGATCGAGACCGTCGCGACGGGCACGCCAGCTGGCATCTGCACGATCGACAGCAACGAGTCGAGGCCGTCGAGCAGCCCGAGCGGAACGGGCACCCCCACCACCGGCAGAGTGGTCATGGCGGCGAGCATGCCGGGCAGGTGCGCGGCTCCCCCGGCTCCGGCGATGATTACCTTGAGGCCGCGGGCCTGCGCGCTGCGCCCATAGTCGAGCATTTTCTCTGGGGTGCGGTGCGCCGAAACCACCTGCACCTCGTGCGCCACCCCGAAGTCAGTGAGAGTCTGTGCTGCGGCGCTCATAACGGTGAAGTCGGAGTCGCTGCCCATGACCAAGCCGACGAGCGGCGCGCTAAAGCTCGCGGGCTCGTTAAATGTCTCGGTGTTGTCTGGCACGCAAATGATCCTATTGCTCACTGCTGAAAGAATTGTGCAGTGGCACGCGCTTGGTAGGCAACTTCGTCGAGATCGTCGCCGCCCGCCGTGACATGGCCCACCTTGCGGCCGGGCCGTGATGCCTTGCCATAGTTGTGCACCTTCACGAGCGGATGCTGCGCCAGGCCCGCCGCGTAACGGTCACTCAGCGAGCCTGAGGCTGGCCCGCCGAAGATGTTCACCATGACCGTCCACGGGTCCCTGGCACCGGTCGCACCGAGCGGCAGGTCAAGCACCGCCCGCAGGTGTTGCTCGAACTGGCTCGTGGTCGCGCCGTCAATCGACCAGTGACCGCTGTTGTGCGGGCGCATCGCCAATTCATTGATGAGGAGGCGCTCATCCGTTGTTTGAAACAGCTCTACGGCGAGCACCCCGGTGACGCCGATGCCCTCGGCCACGGCCACCGCGATGTCGGTAGCCACGTCGGCGATCCGGCCCACGGACTGGGGGGCCGGCGCGATGACCTCGGCGCAGACGCCGTCGCGTTGCACGGTCTCCACGACCGGCCAAACCGCGATCTCCCCGCTCGGGCGGCGGGCAACCACCTGGGCCAGCTCACGGCTGAAGTGCACGAGCTCTTCGACCAGAAGCGCGCCGCCGTTGCCGTCTTCGGCGAGGGCCTGAAACCAGTCGTCAACGTCATGTTCGTGGCTGACCACGCGCACACCCTTGCCGTCGTAGCCGCCGCGGGCGGTCTTGACGACGGCGCGGCCGCCGTGATTGCTGAGAAATTCGGCGAGCCCGGCGACGTCAACGATGCGCGCCCAATCCGGCACCGGCAGCCCCAGCTCGGCGAGCTTTTCGCGCATCAGTAGCTTGTCTTGCGCGTAGAGCAGGGCGTCGGGGCCGGGGCGCACCGTGACTCCCTCGCGCACGAGTTCGCGCAGAATCTCCTGCGGCACGTGTTCGTGGTCGAAGGTGATCACATCGACGGTCTTCGCGAACGCGAGAACCGTGGCCAGGTCGCGATAGTCACCGACACTCACGGCAGCGAGGTCGGCGGACATACCATCGGCTTCGGCGAGAACCTTCAGCTCAATGCCGAGGTTCACGGCCGCGGGAATCATCATGCGGGCGAGCTGGCCCGCTCCAATCACACCGACGGTCAAAGCCATCTGTTCACCATTTTCTCTGCAAGCGTTCAGCTAAACGCACGTCAAACTCGGCCCGTAAATTTCAGTTCGCCGTAGACTTCGAGACTTGAGTGCTTTCTAGCCCACTTTACCGAACGTCGGACGGACGCATGTCGATCACCCCGAAGCAGCGCCTGCTCAGTTTCCTGAGCCAGGGACTCAAGTTCGGCGCCGTCGGTGCGCTGGGCTTCGTGGTGGACTTCACGGTGTTCAACCTGCTTCTCACCACCGTGCTGGATTCCACCGAGGTACACGCCGGCCCCATCTACGCCAAGATCATCTCGACGGTGCTGGCCATTCTGGTGAACTGGCTCGGCAACCGTTACTGGACCTTCAGCAAGAACCGCCAGGATCACACGGCCCGGGAGGGCGTGGAGTTTCTCGCGGTGAGCCTCGTGGGCATGGGCATTGGCATCGCCTGCCTGTGGTTCAGCCATTACGTGCTCGGCTACACCAGCCTTCTCGCCGACAACATCTCGGGCAACGTCGTCGGCCTGCTGCTCGGGGCGATGTTTCGCTTCACGCTCTACCGCTACTGGGTGTTTGCACCGAGCCGGAGCGGGGCGCCGGCATCCGCTGGTATCGGTTCGGTCAGTACCCGCACCGGGGCTGTTCGGTTAGCGGCGACCCCAGAACGCTGACTCGTCGGAGTGGGCTGACTGCTCCTGCCGGCGAGAGCCGATGACGGTGCTCGCCTTTTCCATGAGGTCGTGCAGCGCGCTCTGCACGAGGTCGACGTTGGGAACGTCTTTCAAGACCAGCGGATGCTCCAGCCCCGAATTGATCAGGACCGTGCCCGAGTGAAACCCGGCCTGCACCCAGTTCTGCCGCACGCTCACGTCGTAGCCGCGGCTGTGCAATAGCTCCTGGCGGGTGCGCACGAAGAATCCGTGGCGAAAGATGATGCGACGGGTGGTGATCGTGTAGCGCTTCGTGAGCCAGGCGCCGAGCGGCAGCAGCCAGCCGATTACGGCGAGCGCGATGGCGCCGCCGAGCACAGCGGCGTTCTGCCACGGCTCCGCCATGTTGCCGAAGAAGTACCCGGTGCCACCGGCCAGGGCGAACAGGAGCAGTGTTGGCCAGACCAGGACGCGGGCGTGCGGGCGCAGGCGAGCCACGACCTTCTCTGGCCGGCTCTCGCGGGCATAGCCGGAGGATTCGGTCTCGTTGGTCTCGCCCTGCGTTTTCTTCTTCATTACCTCTATTAATACCTCAGGTGGGTGACATCGCCAGCGGCGACAGACCGTTCCTCGCCATCGACCTGGTTGACGACGGTCAGCCGGCCGTCAGCGTCAATGCCGGTGGCGGTGCCGACCAGGTCGGTGCCGCCGGGCAGTTCCACGCGCACGACACTGCCGAGCGTGCCGCAGAGCGCGGAGACGGCGGTATGCAGGCCGCTCGTCTCTGCGTCACCGTGTGCTTTCACGAAGGCTTCGTAGAGCGTTACGAGCTCGTGCAGGTAGGCGGCGAGCACCTGATCGGGGTCGGGCGCTGTGCGGGTGACCAGCAGCAGCGAGGTGGACGTGAGGGTGGGCAGATCGTGTTCGTCGAGGGAGAGGTTGAGACCGGCGCCGATGATGATGCCCTTCCCGTCGGGCAGGAGCTCGCACAGGATGCCGCACACCTTATAGCCGTCGATCAGTACGTCATTGGGCCATTTCAGGGTTGTATCGTGGCGGGGGTCCTCGGCTTCTTTGACCCCTTCGACCGGCTTCATGCTCGCCTCGACGACTGATTTCACGGCGCGGGTCATGGCGGCGCCGGCCAGCAGGGGGAACCAGCCGAGGGCGTGCGGCGGCACCTCCGGGCGCACGAGCACGGAGATGGCCAGGGCCTTGCCGGTCGGGGCCAACCAGACGCGGCCGAGCCGGCCACGCCCCTGGGTCTGGTTGTCGGTGACTACAACCGAGAGGTCGGGCCAGGCGGCGGCATCCGCTGTGGCGTGTTCTTTGAGCACATCGTTGGTCGAGGCGGCCTCGGAACGGTACTCGAACCGGCTCACCTCGGTGCGGCTGAGCGAAAACTCCATGGTGGCGACCCTCTCGTCGGCATAACTCCTGCAATTCTGTCGAATATGGCCTCAAAACACCTATTTCGAGGTGTTTCTGACCAAATTGCAGGAGTTCTGAACCTGGCGGAAGGGTTTCGGCTGGCCGATGGACCGCTGAAGGGGGAAACGTGCAGTGTTGGCCGGAAAAGTTGTGGAACATCGTCAACGGGGAGCGTGCGGGGGGTGCCGGTAGAGTGAAACGGTGACTGATAAGACGCCCGCCGCGGCACCCGACCTGTATACGACGGCGGGAAAACTCGCCGACCTCAAGCTGCGTTATCACGAAGCCGTGACCGCCAGCGGGGCGACCGCCATCGAAAAGCAGCATGCCAAGGGCAAGATGACCGCCCGCGAGCGCGTGGACCTGCTGCTCGACCAGGGCTCTTTTGTGGAGCTCGATGAGTTCGTGCGGCACCGCACCGTGGCTTTTGGCATGGAGAAGAAACGGCCATATGGTGACGCGGTGGTCACCGGAACCGGCACCATCCACGGCCGCCAGGTGGCTGTGTACTCGCAGGACTTCACCATCTTCGGCGGCTCGCTCGGTGAGGTCGCCGGCGAGAAGATCATCAAGGTGATGGATCTCGCCCTGAAGACCGGTGTGCCGATCATCGGCATTCTCGATTCCGGCGGAGCGCGCATCCAGGAGGGCGTCGTGGCCCTCGGCAAGTACGGCGAGATCTTTCGACGCAACACGGCCGCATCCGGTGTCATTCCGCAGATCTCGATCATCTGCGGCCCGGCCGCCGGCGGCGCGGTCTACTCCCCCGCTCTGACCGACTTTGTGATCATGGTCGACAAGACCAGCCAGATGTTCGTCACCGGCCCCGATGTCATCAAGACCGTCACCGGCGAAGATGTCGGCATGGAAGAGCTCGGCGGAGCCCTCACCCACAACAAGGTCTCCGGCGTCTCGCACTACCTCGCCAGCGACGAGCCCGACGCGCTCGACTTCGCCCGCGCCCTGCTGAGCTACCTGCCCGACAATAACCTGGCCGAGCTGCCCGTGTTCGACAGCGAGGTGGAGCTCGAAACAACGGATGCCGACCGTCGCCTCAACACGATCATCCCCGATTCGCCCAACCAGCCCTACGACGTGAAGACCGTCATCGAGCACATCGTGGACAACGGCGACTTTCTCGAGACGCAGCCGCTGTACGCGCCGAACATCGTCGTGGGGTTCGCCCGGGTCGAGGGGCGCTCCATTGGAATCGTCGCCAACCAGCCCAACGCCATGGCCGGAACCCTGAACATCGAGGCCGGCGAGAAGGCTTCACGCTTCGTGCGGTTCTGCGATGCGTTCTCCATCCCGATTCTCACCCTCGTCGACGTGCCCGGCTTTCTGCCGGGCACCGACCAGGAATGGACCGGCATCATCCGTCGCGGCGCGAAACTGCTCTACGCCTACGCTGAGGCCACCGTGCCGCTGGTCACCGTCATTCTGCGTAAGGCCTACGGCGGCGCGTACATCGTGATGGGATCCAAGCAGCTCGGCGCCGACACCAACCTGGCCTGGCCGACCGCGGAGATCGCTGTCATGGGCGGCCAGGGCGCCGTGAACATTCTCTACCGCGCCGAGATCAAGGCGGCCGAAGAGGCCGGCGAAGACGTGGCAGCGGTGCGCACGCGCCTCGCCAACGAGTACACCTACAACGTGGCCAGCCCGTTTCTCGCGGCGGAACGCGGAGAGCTCGACGGCATCATCGAACCGGCGGCTACGCGCGTGTCGGTCATCAAGGCCCTGCGCGCCCTGCGCACCAAGCGGGCGACCCTGCCCGCCAAGAAGCACGGGAACATTCCGCTGTAATGCCAAATTCGAAGCCTTCAGAGTTCGACCCGTCGGAGCTGGTTTTCGTGACCACGCATGTGAGTGATGTCGAGGTGTCGGCGGTGACCGCCGTCATCCGTGGTCTGTTGCGGGAAGAGTCCGACGAGCGTCGGGCCGCGCCGGAACTCGGTCAGAGTGCCTGGCAGCAAAACCAGCGCCCCTTGCGGGAGCCGGTGCACCCCGGCGCCAACCGCTGGCGCGGCTTCACCGGCTAGCTGCCCGGCCGCGTCCCACCCCCTTTCGGATGGGGCCCGGGCCCCGTCCACCGGCCCAGTCTATAAACTGGGCCCAAGGACGGGGCCCGGGCCCCGTCCGCGTGAGGCGGGTGCATCTACCGGTACGTCTGTCCCCATAAATGCCGACTGTGCAGACGAGTTTGGTAGTGCAGACTGAAGGTGCTCGGTGATGCTCCTTGAGTTTCACCACCAATCATTCGCTGACTAGGGTAAGCGAGCGAATGTGTTGGGGGCGAGAACGGATGGCATTCGGGTTGTCGTCCTTTCTCGAATACTCGTTAGGGGATCAGCTTCGGCTGATCCCCTTTCGCGTTTGTCCCGGCGCGCCACGCGCACCGCTAGGCACGCGCACCGCTAGGCGGAGGCGGCGGGCTCGACCTTTCGGGGGATTTCTATCCACAGGTCCACTTCTTCTTCACCGGACGAGTCCGGTCCGAGGGCGCTGACGGCCGGGTCGGGGCTGGAAAGGCCCACCACGGTGACCGCGATGGTCGCGTTGTCGGCAGATGTGCGAGCGATGATCCTGTCGGCCTGGGTGCGGCTGATTGCAGTCGCGAGGGTGTTGAGCACGATCTCCAGGGCGGAACCATTGAGATCGTCTATCCCGCCTTCATCGAGCAGGGTGACGCTCGCGCCGCGTCGACGGGCGGCCATGACCTGTTCGCGCACGGCGTGGTTCAGCAGACGCCGTCCACGGATTTCATCGCGAATTGCTGCTTCGAGTAGTCGGCACTCCTGGCGGTCGGCCTCGCTGAGATCGCCATCGCTCTCGCTGATACGCCGCAGCATGGGCATGGCCAGACGCATGGTGTGGGTCAGCCGCACCTGGCGCTCGTAGAGGTGGGCCTCCTGCGCGGCGTGCCATCCGCTCGCCTCCCGCTCAGCCCTTCCATACTGGCGGGCATCCCGGCTGGCCTTTACGAGCGCTCTCGACAGCAGCGCGGCCGCGACAACCCAGACCACGCTGCCGATAACGCCCATGTGCCCCAGCTCGCCAACCCCCGCCCAGATCACACTGTGCAGCACGAGCGCGCCGACACCCAGCAGGGCCAGCTGTGGGCGCTTGCGGGCAGCCGTGATCGTCATGAGGGTGCCGATCGCGGCCACGTACCAGGTGGCGTACCCGAGGTTGCCGGAGGATCCATCGAGCTGGCTGCCCACGATTAGCGGAATCGCTACCGAGACTCCCACGTTGAACAGGGCCAGCGGCAGCGACATGCGTATGGGGCTGCTGGTCCAGAGGCTCGCAACCGTCGCCACGACAAACAGGCCCATAGCCGCCAATATCGGTGCTACGGACACCGGCTGGTCGAGCGAATATACGCCGAGCAGCACATGGTAGCCCGAGAAGAAAGCGGCCACGATGAGAGCCAGGGTGCGAGAAACGACCACGACACCGGGCATTATCGATTGCCCGCGCCCGGCCCGGACAGCGAGCCCTTCGCTTCGGCCGACTGGTCACCGCTCGCATCGTCCGGCCGCGGCCAGGTGAGGGTGATGGTCGTGCCCTGGCCAAGGCTCGTGCGCAGAACGGCCACACCGCCGGCGGCGGCCACCCGGTCATGGATCGACACGCGCAGGCCCAGACGGGCGCTGGCGACGCTGGAAACGTCGAAACCGCGGCCGGTGTCGCTGATGCAGATGGTGCATCCGCTTTGGTCATCACCGCCCACAGTGACGCTGCGCGATTGTGCGGGGCCCGCGTGTTGCACGCTGTTAATCATGGCCTGCACGCTGGCCGAGTAGAGAGCCTCCGCGGCGTGCTCGGGAAGGGTGAGGCCTTCCACTCCCAGATCGGTCACGGTGAACACTCCGGTCGCTGTCGCGGCGGAGCGAATGCGCGCCGTCAGCTGGCTGACGGTGACCGTGACATCGTCGAGATTTCGCTCTCCGCTGGCTGCCTGCAAGCGGATGATGGCGCTGCGAGCCATAGCGGCGGCCAGCTCGGCTCCCTTGGCATTACGCACCCCGGCCGCGGAGAGAAGTGTCGCGAGCACACTGTCGTGCACGATGGAGTCGACCTCAACCCGTTCAACCTCAGTAGCATGATGCCGCACCGCTACGGCGTATTTGGCGAGCGCATTGGACTGGGCAGTATCGACGCGTGTTGTGGCCTGGCGCAGCACATAGATGATGATGAGTGCTGTCCCGCCGAGCAGCATGGCGTAGAACGTGTCGAGCGCAGCGAGCAGGTTCTCGGCCTCGCCGCCGGAGGGCAGCACCCGCACGAGCCCAAAGGTGACCGGGGTAACCACGGTGTAGACGATGGCCCACGCGAAGGGCAGGGCAATTGCCGCGCACGAAGTGGCGACACCGCAGAGGTACCAGAGCCACGGCTTACTCTCGAGTACCACTGTGGGATCGATCATGACCAACGGCCACACAAAGAGTGCGGCAAGATACACGGCCGACACTGCGCCCGCAGCCGTACGGATGCCCTGCCGGATCAGCGTCGCAGTGACGAAGATCAAAATCACCAGTGCCAGAACGATCGCAATCGGCACCGCTGCCGAAGCTTTGCGGCTGCCGAGTTGCTCAAGCATGACCGGCAGGGCCTGCAGGGCGAAGACCACGGCGACGGCGGCCACCGACCGCGACAGCACGATTTCGATCTGGGCGTGGCTGATCGGGTTGCGCGGCTGCCGCGCGCGGCCGAACAGGCCGCCATCGGCCTGGAATCCGTCGTCACCGACCGCGGAGAACGGCTGGGTTGTCGTGGAAACCAAGGCACCCTGACGGTTGTGGTCGCCCTGGCGGGCGGCCCGTTTAGGCACCGCGGTCAGCTTCGGTGGCGTCGAGCCCTGGCAGGATTCCATCTTCGACGGCGCGACGAAGCAGGTCGACCTTGGTCGGAGCAGGACGCCCGACCTCGACGTACTTCACCCGAATGCGGTCGAGGTATTCCCGGGCGGTGGAGTGTGCAATACCGAGCTGCATGGCGACCATCTTGAGCGGCAGTCCCGACGCGTAGAGGTGGAGCACGTCGCGTTCGCGGCGACCGAGCTGTGCCTTGGCGAAGTCGCGGTCGGCGTCGATGGCAGTGGCCCACTCGAGGTTGTTGAGCACATCACCTCGGGCAACGGATGCGACGGCCGCCATGACGGTGGTGGTCGGGGACGACTTGGGAATGACTCCGGCAGCGCCGGCAGCGAGAGCTTCTCGCACCGAAGCGACGCGGTCGGCAATGCTGTGTACGAGCACAGCGGAGCCGGTGGCCGCCGCCAGGTGCACGTTGTCGGTGACGAGCGACCCGTCGCCGAGCGAGAGGTCGAGCACGATCACGTCGCATGGGCGGCCGGCGAGGCCGTCGACGAGCGCCTGAGCGGTGGCTGCCGCGAACAAGACTTCGTAGCCGGCGTTCTCGCAGGCGGCCTGCAAGCCCAATCGCACCGACTCGTGGTCGTCGACAATTCCGACCCGAACGGGGGCATCGGTGGGGATGGATGGTGCGGAATCAGTAGCTGCGTGGCTCACGGTAGGGCTGCCTTCGGTTTGTCTGGTCTCAACGATAGCTATTTGCAGAGCAGTGCGACGGCTTCGACGTGGTGGGTATTGGGAAACAGGTCGAAAGCACGCAGGTTCTTCAGCTCATAACCCTGCTTCTGAAACAGCGCCACGTCACGGGCGAGCGCCACGGGGTCACAGGCCACATAGACGATTTGTTGTGGAGCGAGGGCGACCAGCTGGTCGACGACGGCCTTGCCGGCGCCGGAGCGCGGCGGGTCGAGCACCACCGTCGCGGCGGCGAGACGGGCCCGTTCGGCGGCATCCGCTTCGCGCAGCAGTCGTTGCAGAAAACGGTCGACCCGGTCGGCTTCGGCGGTCGCGCCGGCCCACTCCTTGAGGTTGCGAGCGGCGAAAGCAACCGCTTCGGAGTCGCTCTCTACCGAGGTGATGCGGGTCGTCGGGCCGAATTTATCGCCGACGGCCGCGGCGAGCAGGCCAACGCCGCCGTACAGGTCGAGGTTGGAGGCGCGCGGATCGAACACGCTCGGGTCGATGATGTCCTGCACCGCGTGGTACAGGGTGTCGGCGGCCATCGAGTGCACCTGCCAGAAGCCCGAGCGGTCCAGTTCGAACTCACGGTCGGCGACGATCTCGTGAATCAGACCGTGCGGCACCCGCTTGGGTTTGCCGTTCATATCTTTGGCTGAGACGAGCACCTGCACGTCGCCCTTGCTCGGCGCGACCAGGTCGATTTTCGCCGCGTTGTGAAACAGGGTGTCGAGCGGGGCACGAAGTTCGAGCTCGTGCTCGGCGAGCGGCAGGTCATCGACCGGAATGACCCGGTGGCTGCGGGCTGCGTACGGGCCGATCGTTCCATCGGCTGCCACGTGCAGGCTCACCCTGGTGCGCCATCCGGTACCGTCCATCGCGTCGCCGGGGCTGGCTTTCGCACTGACCGCAACCGGCTCGACGATAACGTCAGTGTCGAGGCCGGCCATGCGCTGCAGCGCATCGGCGAGCACCTGGCGCTTGAGTTCGCGTTGAAAGCCGAGCTCGATGTGGCCAAATTCTGCGCCGCCGGCGCGGTCTTCGGGGGCGCGATCAACGGATGCCGCGCTCCAGATGTGCGGCTGGCGTTCGGGGGCTTCGTCGATGACGGTGACCGTTTCGGCGCGCCAGAAGCTCTTGTGGTTGGCCTCGGTGAGGCGGGCGCGCACCCGTTCGCCGGGGAGGGTGTCGCTGACGAAAATCACGCGACCCTCGTGGCGGGCGATGAAGATTCCGCCGTGCGCGACGTTGGTGATGTTCAGTTCAAGCTCGTCGCCGACGCTCGCCGAGGATGTCGGCTCGGAGGCCTGGGGCTGGTGACTCGAGTTGCTCATCTAATGATGATCCCACACGGCCTCGCCGGCTTGCTCCTGCTGGCCTGCTTGAATGGATGCTCACCCTCTCGTTGATAGGACCGCATGCGCCTCCACCTGGCTTCCACGTCTCCGGCCCGCCTCGCCCTGCTGCGCGCGGCCGGCATCGAACCCGTACTGATCAACCCCGACGTCGATGAGGCTCGGGTCGTCGCCGAGACCGAGGCCGCGGTGGGCTCGGTGCTGGAGCCGCGAGTACTCGTGGAGCTGCTGGCGCGCGCGAAAGCGGAGGCGGCGGTATCCGCTGCGCTGAAGGAACCGCTGACCGGGCTGCTGCTGGGCGGCGACTCGGTGTTCGTACTCGATGGCGTCATCTACGGCAAGCCGCACACCGCTGAGGCCGCGCGGGAACGCTGGGAGCGCCAGCGCGGGCGTACGGGAACGCTGTATTCGGGGCACTGGCTGATCGAGGTCGCCGACGGCGTGCCAGGCCGGGCGATCGGCGCGGTCGCGGTGGCCGAGGTGACGTTTGCCGATGATCTCGACGACGCCGAGCTCGACGCCTATATCGCCACCGGGGAGCCTCTGTTCGTGGCAGGAGCGTTCACCATTGACAGCCTCGGCGCTCCTTTTATAACGAGCATCGTCGGTGATCCGTCAACCGTGGTGGGACTGTCGCTTCCGACGCTGCGACGGCTGGTGCGCGCTCTTGGGCACGAGTGGCCGGCCCTGTGGAATCGCCCCGGAGCGCTGTAATTGTAGGCATCCACAAGAATCTGCCGGGTCTTTTTGTGGGACAGAACCAAAAAGGATGCGGCGGCGGGCAATAGGCTAAGTGATTGTGTCACTCATAACGAAGGTCCTCATCGCCAACCGAGGCGAGATCGCCGTTCGGGTCATCCGTGCCGCGAAAGACAGTGGAATTCTCTCTGTCGCCGTCTACGCCGACCAGGATCGCGACTCCCTGCACGCTCGTCTGGCCGATGAGGCGTACGGTCTCGACGGCACCACCGGCGCCGAAACGTACCTGGTCATCGACAAGATTCTCTCGATCGCCAGGCGGAGCGGCGCTGACGCCGTGCACCCCGGCTACGGCTTTCTGGCCGAGAACGCTGACTTTGCCCGCGCCGTGATCGGCGCCGGTCTGATCTGGATCGGGCCGTCGCCCGAAGCCATCGAGCAGCTCGGCGACAAGGTCTCTGCCCGCAAAATTGCCGAAAAGGTCAACGCCCCCATGGCGCCCGGCACGCTCAACCCCTGCAGCGACGCGGCCGAGGTACTCGCCTTCGTTGACGTGCACGGCCTTCCCGTGGCGATCAAGGCCGCCTTCGGCGGCGGCGGACGCGGCCTCAAGGTGGCCCGTACCCGCGACGAGGTCGCTGAAATGTTTGATTCGGCCACCCGGGAGGCCATCACAGCTTTCGGTCGCGGCGAATGCTTCGTCGAGAAGTACCTCGATTCCCCCCGCCACGTGGAGACCCAGTGCCTCGCCGACATGCACGGCAACGTCGTCGTCGTGTCGACCCGTGACTGCTCACTGCAACGCCGGCACCAGAAGCTCGTCGAAGAAGCGCCGGCCCCGTTTCTCACTGACGCGCAGCGCGACGAAATGTACCGCGCCTCCAAGGCCATCCTCAAGGAGGTCGGCTACCTCGGTGCCGGTACCTGCGAGTTTCTCATCGGCCAGGACGGAACGGTGTCGTTCCTCGAGGTCAACACGCGACTGCAAGTGGAGCACACGGTCTCCGAAGAGGTCACCGGAATTGACCTGGTCCGCGAGCAGTTCCGCCTCGCCGAGGGGGGCGAGCTCACCTATGGCGACCCCGTCGCATCCGCTCACTCGTTTGAATTTCGTATCAACGGAGAGGATGCCGGCCGTGGCTTTCTGCCAGCGCCCGGCCCGGTACACGTGTTCAAGCCCGCGGGCGGTCCCGGCGTGCGCGTCGACACCGGCGTACAGTCTGGCGACGTGATCAGCGGATCATTCGACTCACTTCTGGCCAAGCTCATTGTCACCGGCGCGACCCGCGAGGAAGCCCTCGAGCGTTCGCGCCGGGCCCTCGACGAGTTTGAGGTGGCCGGCCTGCCCACCGTGCTGCCCTTTCACCGCAAGGTTGTGCGTGATCCCGCCTTCGCTCCGACCGATGGCAAGCCGTTCACCGTCTTCACCCGCTGGATCGAGACCGAGTTTGAGAACGACATCGAACCGTGGAGCGGCAGCATGGAAGACGCCGTCGGCCAGCAGAAACGCCACAGCATCGTCGTCGAGGTAGAGGGGCGGCGCATCGAGGTCACCCTGCCCACCCGACTGTTGCCCGGCGGCGCCAGCGCCCGCTCGGTCGGCCCAGCCCCGAAGCGTCGCGGTGGCCTGCACTCCGTCGACACCGCCACCGGAGACGCCGTCAAGGCGCCGATGCAGGCGACCATCATCAAGTTGCTCGTCGCCGAAGGCGACACCGTCGTCAAGGGCGACCTGCTGCTCGTACTCGAGGCCATGAAGATGGAGCAGCCCCTCGTCGCCCACCGCGACGGCACCGTGGGTAGCGTCGCTGCCACCGTGGGCGAAACGGTCTCCTCCGGCAGCGTGCTGCTGACGGTCTCCGACGCCGCCTAACCTTTCGCGCCGGCTCCTTGTTTTTCGAGACTGGGCCGCGGAAACCGGGTAATCCGCTCCTCGCTCAAACATTGCGATGTTGCGGGGCCCCGCGCGAAAAGCGTGCGCAGAGCCCCAACAACGCAAAACTCACAACCCCGCGGAAAACCCGGCCCCCACGGCTGCTCACAGGCATTGCCCCGCGTTCACCTGCGCGAGCTATCTGTGGAACCGGGTGGGGGCAGGGTATTCGCGGGGTGACGAGTTATGCCGGTTTCAGGAACGGATCCGAACGCCTTTCTCGGATTTGTTCCTGAAAACCGGCATTGTTCGAGCTGAGGAGCGGATGCCCTGCCCCCGACCCCGTCTACGAAACCCTGCTGCGAGAGCTAGAGGACGACGTGCATGGCGCGCGCGGCATCCGTTATGGAGCCGGTGAGCGAGGGGTAGACCGGGAAGGTGCGCGCGACCTCGTCGACGGTGAGCCGGTGTTCGACGGCCAGGGCGAGCGGGAAGATGAGCTCGCTGGCTTTCGGGGCCACGATGACGCCGCCGATGACCGTGCCGCTGCCGGTGCGGGCGAACAGCTTCACGAAGCCGTCCTTGATTCCCATCATTTTCGCCCGCGGGTTCGATGAAAGCGGCAGCTTGTAGATCTCGCCCTGGGCGAGTCCATCTTCGATCTGCTTCTGGGTGTAGCCGACGGTGGCGATTTCGGGCTGGGTGAAGATGTTCGCGGCAACGTTGCGAATCTCGATCGGATTGACCGTGTCCCCCATGGCGTGGAATACCGCGGTGCGGCCCATCATGGACGCAACGGATGCCAGCGGAATCTCGGTCGTGCAGTCGCCGGCCGCGTAGATGTTTGGAATCGAGGTGCGTGCGACCCGGTTGACCTGGATATGTCCGGATTCGGTGACCTGCACGCCGGCCTGCTCGAGGCCGATGTTGGCGGTGTTGGGAATGGAGCCGACGGCGATGAGGCAGTGGCTGCCCTCGACCGTGCGTCCGTCTTCGAGCGCCGCAACGACGCCGGTCTTAGTGCGCTCGACCGAGGAAGCACGTGACTTGGAAAGCACCGTCATGCCGTTGCGCTTGAAGACGTTCTCGATGACGTTGGCGGCGTCGGCGTCTTCACCGGGCAGAACCTGATCACGACTGGAGATCAGAGTGACCTTCGCGCCGAGGGCGCGGTAGGCCGAGGCGAACTCGGCGCCGGTGACGCCAGAGCCCACCACGATGAGGTGTTCGGGAATGGCCTTGAGGTTGTAGAGCTGGGTCCAGGTGAGGATGCGGTCACCGTCTGGCAGCGCTGATGACAGCACGCGCGGGCTGGCGCCCACGGAGACGACGAGGGTGTCGGCGTCGATGCGGTCGAAGTCGGTGGCGGTTGAGTCGCCGGAGGTGGCGACGATGATGCCGGTGGTGCCATCGAGGCGGCCGTGGCCCTGCACGTAGCGCACCCCGGCGCGAATGAGGGTGGCCTTCATGTCTTCGGACTGCTGGCGGGCGAGGCCGAGCAGTCGTTTGTTCACGGCGGCCAGGTTGATGGCCACCTCGGGCCGCAGGGGCTTGCCGGTTTCGCCGCGCACGAAGAACTGCACACCGAGGTCGGTCGCCTCACCGATCGAGTTCGAGGCCTCGGCCGTGGCGATGAGGGACTTGGAGGGAACAACATCCGTTATCACGGCGGAACCGCCGACACCGACGCTTTCAATGAGGGTGACATCGGCACCCTGTTGTGCTCCGGCGATGGCCGCTTCGTATCCGCCGGGCCCACCGCCTAGTACTGCGATGCGCTGCTTGCGTTCGAACTCATAGGCCATGTACTCCATTCTCTCAAGGCGCGCAGCCCCCGCCAAACCGGTTTATCGACCGTACAGCCCGCTTGTCCCCGTAAAAGAGCGAAATCGAGCCGAATGGTCGTCTTGGTGCCCTTTCGGCGCGCCGACGAGCAGAATTCGCTCAGAATCTCCGTGCCCAAGGTGAGGGTTCTAGAGTAGTGAAATGTTCACGAACGAGATCAACCCGTTAGACCTGCCCGAAACGGATCCGTTTGAGGCAGCGCAGTCGGCCGCCGCCGAGATCGCCGGCATCACGGGAGTTCCCCGGCACGACATCGCTCTAACGCTCGGCAGTGGCTGGGCCAGGGCCGCCGACCTGATCGGCGAGACCACCCACACGGTGTCCGCCGCAGACATCACGGGGTTCAGCGCCCCCGCCCTCGCCGGCCATGCCGGCACCCTGCGCTCCATTCTGCTTCCCAGCGGCAAGCGCGCGCTCGTGATCGGCGCCCGCACGCACTACTACGAGGGCCACGGTGTCCGCCGGGTCGTGCACAGCGTGCGCACGGCGGCGGCGACCGGAGCAACGACGATGATCCTGACCAACGGGGCCGGCGGCATCCGTGAATCGTGGACGCCGGGCACCCCGGTGCTCATCAGCGACCACATCAACCTGACCGGCGATTCTCCGGTCGAGGGCGCGAACTTTGTCGATTTGACCGACCTGTACTCGATGCGGCTGCGCGATCTCGCGCGCAGCATCGACCCAACGCTCGATGAGGGCGTGTACTGCCAGTTTCGCGGGCCTCACTACGAGACACCCGCCGAAGTTCAGATGGCCAAGGTGATCGGTGGCCAGATGGTGGGGATGTCTACCGCGCTCGAGGCCATCGCGGCCCGGCAGTCCGGAATGGAAGTGCTCGGCTTCTCGCTCATCACCAACCTCGCCGCCGGCATTCAGAAGACCCCACTCAGCCACGGCGAAGTCATTGAGGCCGGCGCGCTGGCCGAACCGGTGATCAGCGCACTCCTCGCTCGGATCGTGGCCGCGCTGTGACCGGCCCCGACCGCCCCGACGCGGCTCATCCCGATAGCAACGACGAGCGGCCGACCGAGCGCACCGGCGGTCGCCATTCCGGCCCGCCAGCGGATGCCGCGCCGCCAGCCACTCCGGATGCCGCGCCGCAGGTCCCGCCGCCATCCACCCCGGATGCCGCGCCGCAGGCCCCCGACGCGGACACGGCTGATGAGATCCACACTCCAACCCGCGCCCTGCCGATAGTGCACGACCCTGACGACGCCTCCGAACCCACTGTCGCAATTTCGACGATCGTGCACAACAGCGATGATGACGGCTCCGAACCGACCGTTGCCATTTCGACGATCACGTCCGACGGCGCGTCGAGCAGTGACGACGAGCTCGCGACCGCGCCCGTCGCGCACGAGACACCGGAGACTCCGACCGATCGCACCGCCGCTCTGCTGCAGGCCGCTCGGGCCTGGCTGAACCAGGATCCAGACCCGGAGACGCAGGCGCAACTTCGCGCTTTGATCAACGCCGTCGACGACGGCGATACCGCTGCCCTGTCCAATCTGCACTCGCGGTTCGACACCCGGCTCGCGTTCGGCACGGCCGGGCTGCGCGGCGAGATCTCCGCCGGACCGAACCGCATGAACCGCGTGCTGGTCTCCCAGGCCGCTGCCGGCCTCGCCACCTACCTGCGCCGGCGTGCCGCCCCCGGCGTCACGCCGTCGGTGGTCATCGGCTACGACGGACGCAAGAACTCCCAGGTCTTCGCGACCGACACGGCGGCGATCATGGCCGGAGCGGGGGTGCGCGCCATCCTCTTGCCGCGTCTGCTCCCGACTCCGGTGCTCGCCTTCGCGGTGCGGCATCTCGACGCGAGCTGCGGCGTGATGGTGACTGCCTCGCATAATCCTCCGAACGACAACGGCTACAAGGTGTACCTGGGCGGCGCGAACAATGGCGCGCAGATCGTCTCCCCCGACGACAAGGCCATCTCAGTGGAGATTCTGCGCGTGGCTGCCGATGAGCACGTGCCGCACCTGCCACGCGGAAGCTATGAAACCGCCGAGGAAGACGTCGTGCACGCTTACATCGCGGCGACGGCCGGCATCGCCCATACGCCCCGCGCGCAGGTGAACGCGGTGTACACAGCCATGCACGGCGTGGGTTGGGACACCACGCGTCGGGTGTTGGAGAAGGCCGGATTCGACCTGCCAACCCTCGTCGATGCCCAGATCGCGCCGGACGCTGCTTTTCCGACCGTTGCCTTTCCAAATCCGGAAGAACCCGGCGCCCTGGACCTTGCCTACGAGAGCGCGCGCGAGGTGGGCGCTGAGCTCATCATCGCCAACGATCCGGATGCCGACCGCCTCGCCGTGGCAATACCTGACCTGTCCAGTGCGAGTGGGTACCGCCGACTCAGCGGCAACGAGGTCGGCGCGATTCTTGGTTGGCGGGCGGCCGCCATGGCTCCGGCGACCGATCCCGACGCTCTGCCCCCCGTCGAGGCCGGCACTCTGGCCTGCTCGATCGTGTCGTCGCCGGCGCTGCATGCCGTCGCGGATGCCTACGGCCTGCGCTTCACAGAAACCCTCACCGGCTTCAAATGGGTGTCCCGGGTACCCAACCTGGTTTACGGGTTCGAAGAGGCGCTCGGCTATCTGGTCAACCCGGGTACCGTACGCGATAAGGATGGGATCTCAGCCGCAGTGGCGCTGCTCTCGCTGGTGAGCGACCTCAAGGCGGAGGGAACGACCCTCGCCCGCTATCTCGACCTGTTCAGCGAGAAATTCGGGCACTTCGCCTCTGGGCAGATCTCGGTGCGGGTTTCAGAAGTATCAACGATCGCTCTGGTCATGACGCGCCTGAGGGAATCCCCACCCACCCACGTCGGACGCATTCGCGTCGACGAAATCGATGACTTTCGGTGGGGGCTGGGCGCGCTGCCGCCGAGCGATGTGTTGCGCATCCGCTTGACCGACGGATCACGCGTGATGGTGCGCCCGAGCGGTACCGAGCCGAAACTCAAGGTGTACATCGACACCCGCTGCACGGTCGGAACCCTGGTGGAGCGTCGTTCCGCCGCGCAGGCCGCTCTCGACGAGCTCGATCGGGGAATGCGGGCGCTGATCGCGTAGGTGGCGGCCTCCGCTTCGCCGAGCCGTGAGTTTCGTTGGCCGAGCCGTGAGTTTACGGCCAATTTTCGGGAAAAATGCGTCAAGACTCACGGCTCGGCGACCGCGAGGACCGGGAACTCACGGCTCGAGCGGATGGCGCGGGGCGGCGCGGCGCTCTCTCGAGAGTGGGTATATCCGCTCACGGAGTTGGCGCTGATCGGGCTGGTGGGGCTGGTGGGGCATCCGCTTGAATCGCCGACGGGGGCGGTCTGGACACGGGGGCCCATCCAATCGCCGGGCCCACCTTTCGACCGTGGGCCCAGGTTATAAACTGGGCCCACGGCTCGGGCCCGGGCCCCGTCCGCGTCCCCGCCCCGCCCCGCCCGCGGCAGCAGTGGCGGCGGCAGCGATGGGGCTGGATGGCGGGGCTATCCGAGCAGGGAGACCGCTCGGGCGATGACCAGTGCCAGTAGCACGAAGCCTCCGAACGACTCGAGCGCCATGAGGCCCTTCGCGCGCAGCGAAAGCGGCATCGCATCGGTCGGGCTGAACGCCATGGAGTTGGACAGCGAGAAATACACGTAGTCGAAATACGACGCGACCCAGCCGATGCGCAGCGACGAGCGGGCGGCGACCTCCTCGATGGCGTCGTGGTCTTCGTCCTGCGGAAAGCGAAAGTCGGCCGGGGGAAAGTCCGCGCGGTCGGCATGCCGCCTTGAGACCGGGCCGCCGCGGTCAAGTTCCCAATAGACCAGGGCAAACGCGATGACGTTGGTCACCCACACCTGCAGGGCAGCGAGCAATAAGGTTGGGCCGTCATTCTTGTCGCCCGAGGTGAGCTGGATCACGAGCTGAACGAGCGCGACCTCGTTGGCCACGACCAGCAGGAACGCCTGGCCGGTGGCGATAATTCTCGACCAGCGGGTCTCGCGGTGCAACCGGTGCGGGTTCAGAGCGATGAGCGGGATCAGCATGGCGAGTCCGATGGCGACGACCGTGTAGCGCAGGCCGGGCAGGAACGTGCTCGGCAGCGTGGCGTACAGCGAGAGCGCGATGAGCAGCCCGAGTACGGCCGGCCAGCGATGTTCGGCCCTCGCGCCCTGCTTCACGCTGTCGCTCATGCCGCTGAGCTTAGGCCCGTCCCGCTGTGCTCGGGTCGGCGCCGCGCAAGTGGGCCCCGCGCCAGTCCACGCCGCGCCAGTCAGCCCCGCGCCAGTCAGCCCCGCGTAAGTCAACGCCACTCGAGTCGGCGCCGCGCCAGTCAACGCCACTCAAATCGGCCCCGCGCAAGTCGGCCCCGCGCCAGTCGGCCCCCCGTAAATCAACGCCACTCGAGTCGGCGCCGCGCCAGTCAACGCCACTCAAATCGGCCCCACGCCGGTCGGCCCGCGCCAGTCAGCCCCACTCAGGTCGGCGTCGCTCAGGTCAGCCCCGCGCCGGTCAGCCCCACCCAAGTCAGCGCCACCCCGTGCGCACTGAGCAGCGGCGGGTCGTTGCGTCCCGGACTCGTGCGCGCCCCCATCCTCTTCGCCGAGCCGTGAGTATTGTTCGCCGAGCCGTGAGTTTGCGGTCATTTTTTGCGAGAATCGCCTCAAAGCTCACGGCTCGGCGACCGCGACGACCGAAAACTCACGGCTCGGCGAGCGGATGCTGCGGCGGTCTAGTGAGCGAGGTGCGGCACGACTACAGCCCGACCGGAGAGTTCGCCGGCTTCGAGCTTGCGATACGCCTCGAGGGCGTCTTCCATGGCGAAGATCTCGACGTCGGGCGTGATCTGCCCGGCCTTGTACATGGCCACCACCTCGTACAGATCCTCGATGGTGCCCCAGTAGGTATTCGTCAGGGTTGACTCGTAGGGACTGGTGAAGAAGGACCACTCGTACTTTCCCCCGGCAATCCCCACGACGGTCAGGCGTGACTTCGTGGCCATGACCGAGGAGGCGAGGGCGATGGTCGGTGCGATTCCTACGAAATCGAAGGCGGCGTCGACGCCACGACCACCGGTGATTTCCCGGATCTTCGCGGCCTGATCCGGGCCGCTCTCTACCGTGATGGCGCCGTGTGCTCGCGCGCGGGTCATGGCATCCGCTTTGGAATCGGTGGCGATCACGGTAGCGCCAGTGAGCGCGGTGAGGATCTGCACGGCAACCTGGCCGAGCCCGCCCAGCCCCACGACGAGAGCGAACTTTCCGCCGCCGGCGAGGTTGGGAAGGGAATTCTTGATCGCGTGATAGGGGGTGAGACCCGCGTCCGACAGCGGCGCGGCCTTGATTGGATCGGCATCCCCGAGTGGCACCAGGTTGCGTGCCGGCACCACAATGTACTCGGCCATACCGCCATCGCGGCCCAGACCGGACGCCAGGTACGGCATCGTGGCGGCATTCGCGCAGTAGGTGTCTTCCCCGCGGGAGCACGCCACGCAGTGGCCGCAGCCGATCGGACCGTACACGAGGAATGCGTCCCCGAGAGCGATTCCCTCGACTCCCTCACCCAGCTCTTCAGCCCAGCCGGAGTTTTCGTGGCCGAGCACATAGCTCGGCGCAAGCTGTGGGGGCGCTGTTGCTGTCTCGAAATCCTTGTACACGGCAACATCTGAGTGGCAGGCACCCGCACCGGCCACCTTCAGGAGCACTTCACCCGGGCCTGGTGTTGGCTTATCGATGTCTTTCAAAGTTGGGAAGGTCTTCCAAGCCTCGAATACGACGGCGCGCATGTTCTCTTCTTTCCAAGTCGGGACGTGTAAACGCAACCCACTGTATCGCCCGTCGCTTGGCTCTATCCCGTCGCGGGGGGCGGCTTCAGCTGGGTGGTCTTGTGCGGTTCGCTGCTGCGGTTATACGTAATCCACTCGCCGACCTGCACGCTGTGGGAGAAATAGCCCGAGCGCATCTTCGAGCCGTCCTTGCGAAACCATTCCCAGTACCCCTCGAGTTCACCATTGACCCGGTGCCCGGTGGCCTTGATCCCGCCGTCAGCGTAGCGCTCGGTGTGTTCGCCGCCGGGCCTGTGGTCGTCGTTCAGTTGCGGCATCTGTTCGCCTCCGCCTGGTCGAGAATCTCGTGCAGCAGTCGGATGGCATTGGCAAAGTGCGGCATCCGTTTGGCGGGCCCACCTTGGGAACGCGGGCCCAGTTTATAAGCTGGGCCCACGTTCATAAGGTGGGCCCGGGACTCGCGCGGGGCAGGAACCCGGAACGTGTGCGGGCGGGCTAGGAACCCAGCGCGATCTCGAGCTTGACGACCAGTTCGTCGACATCGAAGTAGTTGTTGATGACGATGACGTCGGCGTTGGTCTTGCCGATCGCGTCGACGAGTTCAGACGAGGTCAGAATGACCTGGGCGTCGGCCGCGGCGGCGCGCACGCCGGCGACATCCGTAGCCTGCACACTCGCATCGATCTCGAGGCGTTCGAGCGCGCGCTCCGCATTGACTTTGAGAATGGCCGACGTGCCCAGGCCCATACCGCACATCACGACGATCTTCATGAGGCGGTCGTCCCGAACACGCTCTGCACGAACTCGGCGGTGGTCGCGCCGGCCAGAGCCGGAATCACCGTCGGGTCGTTGAACACGTTGGCGAGTTCCGCGACGAACTGCAGGTGGTCGTCGGCACTGGTAACGGCCAGGCCGACAATTACGCTGACCGGGTCGTTGTGTGGGTGCCCGAAGGCGACGGGCTCGGCGAGGGTGACGACGCAGAGTCCGTCCATGAGAACATCCGCTCCCGGGCGGGCATGCGCGAGCGCCAGGCCGGGCGCGATCACGATGTAGGCACCGAATTCGCGAATCACTTCGATCATGCGCTCGGTATAAGCGGATGTGGCGGCGCCGGAACGCACGAGGGCGTCACCGGCCGCCGTGATGGCGGCCGGCCAGCCGTCGGCGTGCGCGCCGATCGTGATGGCGTCGAGCGGGAGGTGAGGCAGTGGCATGATTTCTTTCGGTTCTGCGGGTGGTGCTGGGTGCGCCGGCGTCAGGCGTCGCCGAAGCCGGCTTCGATGGCCTCGACCAGCTCTTCGCGGTCTTCGAGCGGCAGGAACGCCGCGTTGGCCGCGTTGAGCTGGAAGATCTCGAGGTCGCCGAGGTCGTAGCCGAAGGCGTCGGAGAGCAGGGCGAGTTCCTGGGTGAGGGTGGTGTCGCTCATCAGGCGGTTGTCGGTGTTGACGGTGACCTTGAAGCCGAGCTGGTAGAGCAGGTCGAATGGGTGGTCGAACAGCTCCTCGCCCCAGGCGGCGACCGCTCCGGTCTGCAGGTTCGAGGAGGGGCTGAGTTCGAGCGTGATCTCACGATCGCGCACCCACTGGGCGACCGGGCCGAGGGTGACGAAGGTGTTCTCGTCGTCCTGGCGTTCGATGGTGACGTCTTCGGCGAGTCGCACGCCGTGGCCGAGGCGCAATGCGCGGCCGTCGAACAGTGCGCCGCGAATGCTGTCGAGGCCGTCGGCCTCGCCGGCGTGCACGGTGACCGGCATGAATTCGCGGGCGAGCAGGTCGAAGGCCGCGCGGTGGTTGCCGGCCGGGAAGCCGGCTTCCGCGCCGGCGATGTCGAAGCCGACGACGCCGTCGAAGCGGTAGCGCACGGCGAGTTCGGCGATTTCGAGGCCGCGGTTCGCGTGGCGCATGGCGGTGATGAGCTGGCCGATACGGATACTGCGGCCCGACTCTTCGACGTTCTCGATGCCGGCTTCGATACCGTCCTGCACGGCTTCGACGACCTCGTTGAGGGTGAGGCCGCGGGCCAGGTGCTGCTCGGGAGCCCAGCGAATCTCACCGTAGATGACGCCGTCGTCGGCGAGATCCTCGACGAATTCGCGGGCAACCCGACTGAGGCCCTCGCGGGTCTGCATCACCGCGGTGGTGACGTCGAAGGTCTTGAGGTATTCCACGAGCGAGCCAGCGTTGGACTGGTCCGAGAACCATTCACCGAGCGCGGCGGCATCCGTTGTGGGAAGCACGAATCCGATGGAGTCGGCCAGCTCAATGATGGACTGCGGGCGCAGACCGCCGTCGAGGTGGTCGTGCAACGAAACCTTGGGCAGGGTGTTGATGCTCGTGCCGCCGCCGGGCATGAGGAATTCCTCGATCACAGTCATACGAACAAGCTCCTCGATACGGGGGCGGATGTGAACTACAACCGCGCGCCCAGCTTATCGGAGCGGCTCTGGGCGGACCATGAGAAATACGGCCAGCGGATGCCGCCCCTCGCGTCAACCCCGCGGCACCCGCCCCGCCGGCACAGGGCCAGGGCCCCGTAAGCACGAGAGCTCACGGGCGTGACCGACCCCGCGGCAGAGTTCAGCTGTCGATGACTTTTACGAGCACCCGGGCCAGGCGCTTCCGAATGATGTGGTCGTTGGCCTCGACGCGGTGCATGGTGACGTGGCGCATCCGCTCGATAATGGTCATGCTGCCCTGCGCGATGAACGCGTCGAGCGCTCCGTAGATCACGTCGACCGGCACCGTGAGGCTCGCGATGTCACTCACCACTGTCTGCGATTCGATACAGTGCTCCATCGATTTGATGAAGGGTGTCCAGGTCTTCTCGGTGAGTTCAAAGATGCCCTTGGGCAGCAGGCGCGACATGATCGCGGCGTTGACGAGCGTGAATTCCTTGTTGGCGCGCAGAAAATCGTAGGCGCGCAGGTATGCGCTGACCCGCGCCTTGACCCGCGGATCGCCGATGTCGCTCGGTGAGACGTAGACCGGCGGACCGACCAGGACCATGCGCGACACCGATCCGCGACCGGCCAGACGCCGCCAGAATGTCGCGACAAGGCCGTGTCGCTCCATCGCCGCGTAGCGCGTGCTGATCAGGCTGCCCAGCGAGTGGCCGACGAGGACGAACGGCTCGCGCAACTTCAGCGAGCGGATGGTCGCGGCCAGGGCCCCGACATGATCCTCCAGTCGGTATTCACAACCGTCCGGCGCCGGCGACTGACCGAAGCCCAGAATATCCACGGCAATCACGCGATGGTTCGTCGTCAGCAGCGGAATCACCTCGTAGAAGGTGACCGAGGACGACGCGATGCCGTGCACCAGGATGACGACCGGGCCGGTGCCGGCATCCGTTGCTACGTGCAAAAGCGGTGGGCGGGACCGACGCGTCGTGCGCATCCGTTCCGCCCACCAGGTCATGCGCTAATTATCGTCGCGCAGTCTAGCCTTGAAGTCATTTTTAGCCTCGGTCGCATTGCGTTCGGCTTCAGCATGCTTCACGTCGCCCTCGGCCTGCTTCACCTTGGCGTCGGCTTTGGCCTCGTCGGCCTTGTCATCCATGCGGTCCTTGGCGTCGTCCACTGCCCGACCGATCTTCTTGCCGGTGGCATCGAGTGCATCTTTGGCATTGTCTACAAATCCCATGTTGTCCTCCTGATCGTGTGTGCGGTCGGGTTGAACCGCCGATTCCATGACCATACTTCGGGGGCTAGCCGCCGAGTCCCAATTGTGATCCGACTCCCAGACTGCCCCCAGTCAGCAACGCCAGGGCGCTCATAAAGTGAGGTATGAGACGAACCTGGGGTGTCATCGCGGTGCTTGTGACGACCGTGTTGCTGGCGGGGTGCACGGCGAACAGCGGTTCGCTGAGCACGGACTCGTCGGGGAGCATTTCCGGCGGGGTCGTTCCCGCTGAGGGTGACCAGGCGGCCGACGAAAGCGTGGTCACCGGCAGCACCGGCGACGTGAAGACCGCGAACCGCGACGTCATCACCACCGGTTCGCTCTCGATCACCGCCACGGACCCGGTGAAAGCAAGCGAATCCGCCGTCACCATCACCGAACAGGCTGGCGGACGGGTCGACAGCCGCAGCGAAAACCCGGCCACCCCCAGTCAGCCGGCCAGCGCAAATCTCACCCTGCGCATTCCGTCCGACGAACTCGACCGTACCCTGGCCGATCTGAAGAAGCTCGGCACCCTCAACTTTGTGACGCTCGCCGCCCAGGATGTGACGCAGCAGAGCCAGGACCTCGACGCTCGCATCACCGCGCTGACCACCTCGGTCGACCGGCTGCTCGCGCTGATGGCCTCCGCGACGACGACGACAGACCTCATCAGCATCGAAAGCGCGCTGTCGAGCCGGCAGGGTGAGCTGGAAAGCCTGCAGTCCCAGCGCGACTTTCTCGCTGACCAGATCGACTACTCGACCCTGCAGCTCGAACTAGTCTCGGAGGGCACCATCGCCGCGAGTGGCCCCGACAACTTCTGGACCGGTATCACGGTCGGCTGGACCGCCCTCGTCGCAGCCCTCGGCGGCCTGCTGATCGGCCTCGGGGTGGCCCTGCCCTGGCTCGTCGTACTGGCGATTTTCGGGGCAATTGTGTTGCTTATCGTGCGGTTGTTCACACGCCGGCGAAAGGCTGCATAGGCTTGTCTATGTGACCGAGTTTCTTCCTGCTTTAGCCCTGCCCGAAACGCCTCCGGCAGCGCCCGTTTCTGTACCCACAAGCGACCAAAACGAGCCGCTTCTTTCTGACCAGATCCTGGCTGGCATCCGCTCGCGGGCTGCCGGTTATGACCAGGCCAACACGTTCTTCTCCGACGACCTTGAGGAGCTCGTCGCCGCCGGTTATCTGCGTGCCCTCGTGCCGACCCGGTTCGGCGGACTCGGCCACACCCTGGCGCAGACCGCGCGCGCGCAAACCCGGCTCGCCGCATACGCCCCGGCCACCGCTCTCGGGGTGAACATGCACCTGATCTGGACGGGAGTCGCTGCGAGCCTCTACGCCCAAGGCGATCACTCGCTCGATTTTCTGCTCGAGGAGGCCGGCCGCGGCGAAATCTTCGCCTTCGGCGTGAGCGAACCCGGCAACGACCTCGTCCTATTCGGTTCGACAACGGATGCCATCCCCCAGCCAGACGGCGGCTACCGGTTCACCGGCACCAAGGTTTTCACCTCCCTCTCCCCCGTCTGGACAAGGCTCGGCACCCTGGGCCTCGATTCTTCCGACCCGGACGACCCTGCGATCGTCTGGGCTTTTCTCGATCGTGCGGATGCCGGCATCCACTCAAAAGACGACTGGGATACCCTCGGCATGCGCGCCAGCCAGAGCCAGAGCACCGTGCTCAACGGTGCGCTGGCCCGCCCCGACCGGGTCGTGCGCCGGCTGCCAGTCGGCCCGAACGGCGACCCGCTCGTCGCCGGCATCTTCGCCAACTTTGAGATCCTGCTCAGTGCGGTGTACACCGGTATCGGCCAGCGTGCGCTCGAACTCGCCGTCGCTGGCGCGCACCGACGTACATCGCGGAGGAACGACGGGCGCACGCACGCGCAGGATCCGGTGGCACGCTGGCGGGTGGGCGAACTCGTCATTGCGATGGACGGCATCTACCCGCAGATCGATGCCCTCGCTCGCGCGGTTGACGAGCGTTCATTCACGGTCGGTCCGGCCTGGTTTGCCCAGCTGTCCGGCCTCAAGTATCGGGCCACCCAGAACGCCAAGTTTGTCGTCGATACCGCAGTGCAGGTCGCGGGCGGCTCCGCCTTCAACGCAAGCTCCGAACTCGCGCGGCTGTACCGCGATGTGCTCGCGGGCTTCTTCCACCCCTCCGACGCGGACTCCGCGCACGCGACCGCCGCCGCATCCGCCCTCGGCCCAATTGATTTGCGCACCTCATGAGTTTCAGCAAAACCACCGCCATCTCGCTCGACCACTCCGGCTACACCCGCGCGGTGCTCGACCTCACCATGCGCCTCGCCGAGGTCATCTTCACCGCCGGTGCCGGCGCCGAAGATGCGACCGCCGCCATGATCGCGCTCACCAGGGCCTACGGGCTCAAGGGCACCGACGCCAATATCACGCACACGACCATCACGCTCACGCAGGAAGATGCGTTGACGCACGAGTCGATCATTCGCAGCCGCAACGTGAAGTACCGCACGCTGGACTACTCCAAGCTCACCGCGACGTCGGAGCTCATCGCCGACATCATCGAGAAGCCGATCGAGGTCGCCGAAGCCCGAAAAATTCTGGCGACGATCGTGAGCTCCAAGCCGCAGGTGCCTAAGCAGTGGCGCCGCATCGGCTGGAGCCTGGTCGGAACGGGCGCCGCGGTACTCATCGGCGCCGGGCCCACGGTGATCATCGCCGCGTTCATCGCCACCTGGATCATTGACTGGATCACTTCGGTGCTTGACCATCGCCAGGTTCCGCTGTTCTATCAGACCGTCGTGGGGGGCGCGATCGGCCCGATCGTCGCCGCGATCGTCGGGCTGATCGATCCCACGGCGAACCCCTCTCTCGTGGTCGTCGCGACCATCATTATGCTTCTGGCCGGAGTGACCACGTTCGGCGCCGTGCATGACACGCTGTCGGGGTTCTATCTCACCGGCACCGCCCGAATGGTGGAGGCCCTGCTCATCACGGCCGGTCTGGTTACCGGGGTGTCCGGTTCTGCGCTGTTCCTGGCCCGCTTCGGGCTGTTGCTCGAGATCGATTCGAACCCGATCGTCACGCTCGGCGTTCTGCCGGTGCTGCTCGTGGCAGCGATCGTGATCGTGATCGGGTTTGCGCTCGCCGTGCAGGTACCGTGGCGTGCGGTCTGGGTGGTCTGCGTGCTTGGTGCCCTCGCCGAATTTTTGTTCGTCGCGGCCCTGGCCGCAGGCTTCGGAATGGTGTGGGCTTCGGCGGCGAGCGCCCTCGGCGTCGGGCTGCTAGCCGCTGTTACCGCCCGCATCGTGCGTACCCCGCCGCTGGTCATCATGGTGACGGCTCTCGTGCCGCTGGTGCCAGGACTCACCCTGTTTCGCGGGCTGCTCATGCTGTCGGAAGGCGACATCAACGGGCTGCTTTCCCTGCTCACGGCTGCGGGTATCGCCATGGCCCTGGCGGCCGGCGCCCTGCTGTCGCAGTACATTGTGCAGATCGTGTGGGGCCCGGCTCGCCGGCTTCAGCGCCGCTTCGTCGGGCCGCTCATGGCCCTGCCGGTGCGGCTCGGCCGGGACTCCACCAAGCGCATCTAGCGCGGTGCGGCATCCGCTTTCAGAGCGGATGCCGCGGTCCCACCGATCAGTTGGGAACATCGGCCTCGCCGCCGGAATCGGCCACGTCTTCCTCGACGAAGCGGTACGGAATGGGCTCATCGGTCTCGCGGCCGCGCTTGTAGGTGCGCGTGATCGTTTCGGTGTCTTCGACCGCCTCGAGCACGATGACGTCCTGGTAGTCACCGTCGATGTATTCCAGCTCCACCTCGGTTCCGGCGGCGATCGGGTTGGGTCCAAAGAGTACTGCCCGGTAGGTGGCGCTATGGCTCATGACGGTGACCTTTCAACGAGATAACGGTTCAGTAGAGCGTCAGCATACGACACACCGGCAGTGGGTGCACAGGTCTTCTGCCCAGTTGACCGGTTCGGCCGCGACGATCGGAGACCCGAGATGACGTTTGCGGCAAATCCGCGTATTCTCAAGGTGACGGGGCCCCACGGCTCGGCGCGAAGGAGTACACAATGGCTGATAAATCACCGAAAAAGGATGCAACCAAGAAGGTTGCCGACAAGTCCCTCAAGGAAAAGAGGGCCGACAAGAAGGCGAAGTCTGAAGAGACCGCTTCTCGGGCCCGCAAGAGCTAGGTTCCAACAGACGCACGGGGTGCCGCCACGATCGTGGCGGCACCCTTTTTCTTTGCCGCCAGCATCCGCTCGAAAAGGAACAGCCATGACTCTGCCCACCGAAGACACCCGCGTGCTTTACCCGAGCGGCGCCGTCGATACCGAGGCGACCGTAGTGCACGCCGAGCCGCTCGGCGACGGACGCTTCGCCGTGCTCCTCGACGCGACCTGCGTGCATCCGGTCGATGCGGGCTGGCCCGACCAGGGTCCCGATCTGGCGCTGCTGCACCACGGCGCCGCCTTCTGGCCGGTCGACGACTGCATCGTGGGAGCCACCGACGGATCGGCACTCTACATCGGCGACGACATTCCGGTGGCTAAGGGAACGCCCGGCTGGGCCTTCGTCGTGGTGCACGTGGTCGACGCGGCCGGATTGAACGCCGGCGACACCGTCACCGTCGAGGTCGACGAAGGCCTGCGCGATTCCACGAGCGCCGGGCACACCGGCTGCCACCTCGCTTCCCTCGCCCTCAACGCCGCCCTCGCCGACCGGTGGAAGAAGGAGGTGCGCCCCGACGCCCTCGGCACCCCCGACTTCGACGGGCTCGCCATCGACGAATCCCTCATCGGACCGAACGCGTCCGTCGATACCTACCGGCTCGGCAAGTCTCTGCGCAAGAAGGGATTTTCGGTTGACGGCCTCGACGCAGCGCTTGCCTCCATCGAAGCTACCGTCAACGCGACCCTCGCCGGGTGGGTCGGAACGGATGCCGCTGTGCGCATCGACCGCGACGGCGACCTGTTGACCGATCGCCGCTATTGGGTCTGCGAACTGCCCGGCGCGAGCGTGCGCATCCCCTGCGGCGGCACCCACGTGACCTCGCTCGGCACGCTCGGCGCCGTGACCGTGACGCTGACCCTGCACGATCTGAATGGCACCGACGTGCTCACCATGAACACCTCCGCCGCGCGCTAGCTTCACGCATTGGGGGCAATATGGGGGGCCATCCGCGCCTGAGGAGAAGCACTATGCACGGTCTTCCGGCGATAGATTGCGCAATTCCTCTCATTGGCGCACAATTCAGGGGTACCAGGTCAGAGAGGACCCGCCATGAGCACCGTCATTGACAGCCCAAAGATCGGCAGCACCGCAGCGGATGCGGCCACCCCCAAGTTCTTCACCGGTTCCACGACCGATTTCTTCTGCTACGAAGACCTGCTCACCCCAGAGGAGCGGCAGCTCGTGGCCCAGGCCCGCGTGGTGTTCGAGCGCGATGTGCGCCCGGTCGTAGCAGAGCACTGGAACAACGAGACCTTCCCGTTTGAGATCGTCCCCGTGCTCACCGCCCTGAACTTGGTTGAACTGTGCGCGCGCGGCAACAATTTTCTGCTGCACGGGTTCATGACCCTCGAGCTCTCGCGAGTGGATGCCTCGATTTCCACCTTCGTCGGGGTGCACAGCGGATTGTTCGCAGCGGCCATCGCCCAGCTGGGCACGGACGACCAGCGCGAACGGTACCTGGACGACGCCATCTCGCTGCGCAAGATCGGTGCGTTCGCGCTCACCGAACCGGAGCACGGCTCCGACGTCTCCCGCAATATGGACACGACCGCGACCCGCTCCGGCGACTCGTGGACCCTGAACGGCGTCAAACACTGGATCGGCAGCGGAACCTTCGCCGCCAACGTGCTGGTCTGGGCGCGCGACACCGCCGACGATCAGATCAAGGGTTTCATCGTCAGCGCGGCCCTGGACGGGTTCACGGCCGAAAAGATCGAAAATAAGATCGCGCTGCGCATAGTGCAGAACGCCACGATCACCCTCGACCACGTCGTGGTCGCCGAACGTGACCGCCTGCCCGGGGCCACCAGCTTTCGCGACACCAACCGGCTGCTCACCAACTCCCGAGTCTGGGTCGGCTGGCAGACCGTGGGGCTACAGTTCGCCGCCTACGACTATGCGCTGCGGTACGCCCTCGACCGCCAGCAGTTCGGCAAGCCGATCGCGTCGTTCCAGCTGGTGCAGGAAAAGCTCGTGCGCATGCTGGAGAACGCGACGACCTCCCTCGGCACGATGGTGCGCATCGCCCAGTTGCAACAGGCCGGCACGCTCCGGCCCGAGCACGCCGCCATGGCCAAAGCCTCCGCCAGCGCTCGCATGCGGGAATCCGTGGCGCTTGGCCGCTCGGTGCTCGGCGGCAATGGTATCTCCACCTCCTGGGGTATGGCCCGCGTCTTCGCCGACGCCGAAGCGCTCTATACCTACGAGGGCAGCTACGAAATCAACACCCTCGTCGTCGGCCGTGCCATCACGGGCATCTCCGCGTTCCAGTAGGCGTTTGTCCTCGGCCATCCGCTCGCCGAGCCGTGAGTTTGGAACTCCAGGGCTCGCCGAGCCGTGAGTTTCAGGCCATATCTGGCGATTTTCGGGCCAGGACTCACGGGTCGGCGACTAAAACTCACGGCTCGGCTTGGCTCGGCATTTCTCGGCACGGCTGGGCGTTCGACCCTGGCCGCGGCATCCGCTCACGCAGTAACGGGTTGCCTGTGGATAACAAATATGCGCGAGGGCGATTCCCGTCATGATCGCTGCATGCCCACCATGCCTGAACGCGCAGTCCTGTCGTTTCGTCGGTTGCGCACGGATCGGGAGCATCCCGCGTCCACTCTCGAGCTGGCCAGGGCTTATTCGAAACGGATGCCGTCCACGCACGTCTTCAGTCACGCGACGGCGGCCGTGATTCATGGGATCTGGTTGCCTCGTCGTCTGGAATCGGATCGTCGGTTGCATGTCTCGGTGCCAGCGGGCACGCGGGCACCGCAGATGGTGGGAATCATCGGACATGAGGGCGTGGGGTGCGGTATGCCGCGGGTGCATGGCTTTCCCGTGACCAGCCTCGTGCAGACCTGGATCGACCTCGGCCAGGTGCTGACACGGGTCGAACTCGTCGCCGTGGCGGACTTTCTGTGCAGCGGCCGCAACCCGTGGCACACGCCCGACGAACTTCGCGCCGTCGCGGCGCGCCTGATCGGGCGACGCGGATGCCGCGCCCTGCGCGAGGCTGCGGGTCTCGCTCGGGCTGCGGTCGACTCGCCGCAGGAAACCAAGACGCGTCTGTTTCTCGTGGATGCTGGGATACCAGAACCGGTGGTCAACTTCGAGATCCGGGATGCAAACGGCGTCTTCGTGGCCCGGGTTGATCTGGCCTGGCCGAGTCTTCGAGTCTGTCTCGAGTACGAGGGTGATGGGCACCGCGGCGATCCGCGTCAATTCCGCGTGGATATCACCCGGCGCGAACGCGTCGAAGACCAGAGTTGGCGCATGGTGCGCGTCACCGACGACGACTTGAAGAACGGTGGCCTTGAACTTCTGCGCCGAGTGCGGGCAGCCCTGACCGAACGCGGCGCGCGCTGGTAGCCCGCGTGGCGGCATCCGCTCACCGAGCCGTGAGTCTCGGTCCCCGTCGTTCGCCGAGCCGTGAGTCCTAAGCCAATTCAGGCGATTTTCGGGCTGACACTCACGGCTCGGCAGATGAAACTCACGGCTCGATGGTGGAAGGCGACCCCGGGAGCCTAGCGACGCCCTGCGCAGCCGAGCGGATGCCGCTACGCGCGCTCGAAGATGGCCGCGAGCCCCTGCCCGCCGCCGATGCACATGGTTTCGAGCAGGTAGCGGCGTTCGGTGCGCTGCAGGTGCCGGCTCGCGGTGGCGAGGATGCGGGCGCCGGTCGCGCCGACCGGGTGACCGAGCGAGATGCCAGAACCGTTGACGTTCGTGCGGGCCCAGTCTTGCGGGGTGAAGTTCCACTCCCGGCTGACGGCGAGTACCTGGGCGGCGAAGGCCTCGTTGAGCTCGATCAGGTCCATGTCAGCGAGGGTGAGGCCAGCACGGTCGAGCGCGAGCTTCGTCGCCGGCACCGGGCCGAGGCCCATGCGGGAGGGCTCGACGCCGGCCCGCGCCCAAGACACGAGGCGCACGATCGGGGTCAGGCCGAGCTCGGCCGCGCGCTCCGGGGTGGTCACGATGCAGGCGGCCGCCGCGTCGTTCTGCCCGCTGGCGTTGCCGGCGGTGACGGTGGCGGCGGCATCCGCTTTGCCCATGATCGGTTTCAGGCCGGCCAGCGCCTCGAGCGTGGTTTCGCGCGGGGTCTCGTCGACCGAGACGACGACGGGACCCTTGCGGCCGGACACGGTGACCGGCACGATCTCCTCGAGAAAGCGGCCGTCGGCGACGGCGGCGAGGGCACGGCGCTGGGACCGGGCGGCGAGCTCGTCTTGTTCGACCCGATCGAGCGAGTAGTCACGGCGCAGGTTCTCAGCGGTTTCGAGCATTCCGCCGGGCACCGGATAATGGCGGCCGCCAGCGGTTTCGCGGCCACGGCCGAGGGCGTCGCGCAGCAACACACCGGCGGTTCCGGCCAGACCCCAGCGGGAATCGACCGTGTACAGCGGAGCCTGGCTCATGACATCAACGCCGCCGGCGATCAGCAGATCGCTGACGCCGGTCTGCACCTGCATTGCGGCGTCGAGGATGGCCTGCAGTCCGCTACCGCAGCGGCGGTCGACCTGCACGCCGCCGACGGTGACGGGCAGCCCCGCGTTGAGGGCGGCGACGCGAGCGACCGGCGCTGCCTCGGCCGAAGGGTAGGCCTGGCCGAAGATCACGTCGTCGACGAGGGCGCCGTCGAGTCCGGTGCGTTCGATCAGCGCGGAGATAACCGCCGCGGCAAGGTCGGCCGGCGCGACGGTTTTGAACACGCCACCGAACCGACCGATCGGCGTGCGGAGCGGTTCGCAGATGACGACCTGGCGCAGCGTGGTGGCGGTCATGCGGCGACTCCGCTGTCGATCAGGGTGTTCGGAAACGACGGAATCATGCGCTCGTCCCGACCAGCGTCGTGATCGTGGTCGGCGGCGTTGGAACGAGCAGGGTCGCTTCGGTCGCGGCCTGCACCTCGTCGACGGTTATGCCGGGCGCGACCTCGCGCAGCACGAGCCCCTCGGGGGTGACATCGATCACGGCCAGGTCGGTGATGATGCGCGTGACGACGGCCTTGCCGGTGAGTGGCAGGTCGCAGACCTTCTTGATCTTGAAGTCGCCGGCCCTGGTGACGTGCTCCATCACGACGATGACGGTGTCAGCGCCGTGCACCAGGTCCATCGCACCGCCCATGCCTTTGATCATTTTGCCGGGCACCGCCCAGTTCGCGATGTCGCCGACCACACTGACCTGCATGGCGCCGAGCACGGCCACGTCGATCAGGCCGCCGCGGATCATGCCGAAGCTCTGCGCCGAATCGAAGTACGCGGCGCCCGGATTTACGGTGACCGTCTCCTTACCGGCGTTGATCAGCTTGGGGTCGGCTTCGCCCTCCCAAGGGTAGGGTCCAACGCCGAGCACCCCATTCTCGGAGTGCAGCACGACGTGCACGCCCTCGGGCAGGAAATTCGGAATGAGCGTCGGCAGACCGATTCCCAAGTTGACATACGAGTCGGGCGAGAGCTCCTGCGCGGCGCGGGCCGCCATCTCGTTGCGGGTGAGGGCCATCAGTTCGCTCCAACTTCTGTTGCCGGCCGCGGCCGCGTCGTGGTCTTCTCGATCGGCAGGTCGGCGGCGTCCACCGCGCCGAGCTGCACGATGCGGTTCACATAGATGCCGGCGAGGTGCACCTGATCGGGGTCGATCTGCCCGGGTTCGACCAGCTCGTCGACCTCGGCGATGGTGATGTGGCCGGCCATGCCGGCCACCGGGTTGAAGTTACGGGCGGATTTTTCGAACACAAGGTTGCCGTGTCGGTCCCCCCTCGCGGCACGCACGAGGGCGTAATCAGTGACGATTGCCTCTTCGAACACGTACTCTTTCTCGCTGCCGAGCGAGGAGAACCGGCGGGTTTCTTTCGGCGGCGACGACACCGTCACCTCGCCGTCTGGCCCGTAGCGCCAGGGCAGTCCGCCGTCGGCGACCATGGTGCCGACGCCGCTCGCGGTGAAGAACGCCGGAATTCCGGTGCCGCCAGCCCGCAGGCGCTCGGCGAGGGTACCTTGCGGGGTGAGCTCAACCTCGAGTTCCCCGCCGAGGTAGCGGCGCGCAAAGTCCTTGTTTTCGCCGATGTAGGAGGCGATGACGCGGCTGATTCGCCCTTCGCGGAGCAGTTCGCCGAGCCCCCAGCCATCGACGCCGCAGTTGTTCGACGCAACCTGCAGGTTGGTGCTGCCGAGAGCGAGCAGGGCGCGAATGAGTACAATCGGCACGCCGACCAGGCCGAACCCGCCTACGGCGAGCGAGGCACCGTCGGGGATGTCGGCGACGGCGGCCGCGGCTGAGGGGTAGGTCTTGTCCATGGTGCTGGTCCTCTAGTTCGGCCAAATGGCGGTGTCGTGGGGGGTTTCGGAAGCCGCGTCGAGCCCGGCGAAGACTTCACGGGCTACGGCGAACGCGGCATTGGCGGCCGGCACGCCCGCGTAGATGGCGGTATGCAGAATGGCTTCGCTGATCTCGGCCCGGCTCAGGCCGTTGGTCAGGGCGGCTCGCACGTGCATGGCGAGTTCGCCCTCGTGCCCGCCGGTGACGAGCGCGGCGATGGTGAGAAAACTGCGAGTGCGCCGGTCGAGGCCAGGTCGCGTCCAGATCTCACCCCAGGCGTAGCGGGTGATGAAATCTTGAAAGACCGCGGTTTCGGGGGTGATCGCGGCGGTCGCCGCGTCAACGTGTTTGTCGCCGAGGACCGCCCGCCGCACGAGCATGCCGTCGGCATAAGCGGATGCCGCGGTGCGGTCAGCCGAAAGCGCCGCCGGAGCCGCGGTCGTGGCGGCCGCCGCCGCACCGGACCTGCCCCTTCCAGCGCCAGCCGAGGCGCCGGCCACCCACTCCCCGAGCAGCGTGCCGACCTCGGCCGGGCGTTCCAGCGACGGCAAGTGCGCGGCACCGGCGATCACTGTCGCAAAAGCTCCGGGAATGCGCGCCGCAAGCTCCTCCAGCTGCGTGCTCGACGTCACGGTATCGAACTCGCCCGAGACGCACAGCGCTGGCGTGCGGATACCGCCGACGGCATCCGTTTGGTCGAAACGAGCGAGCGCCTCGCAGGCCAGCGCGTAGGACTCGTCGTCGATATCGAGCAGTTGGTTGAGCGCCTGCGCTCCAGCTTTGGGGTCGCGCCCGAGAAAATCGGGGGCGAACCAACGTGCCGCGCTGCCCGCCACGAGCGAGGGGGTGCCGCTCGCCCGAACCCCGGCGGCGCGGTCGGTCCAGCCTTGCGTCGTGCCGATTTTCGCGCCCGAGCAGAACACCGCGAGGCTTGCCAGGCGTCCGGGGTGGTTGACCGCGAGGGCGAGACCGATCGCCCCGCCGAGCGAGATTCCGGCATAATGAAAGGCATCGACCTTGATCGAGTCGACCAGGCCGACGACGGCGTCGGCAATCTCCTCGATCGTGAACGCTGCAGAAGTCGTCGGACTGAAACCGTGACCGGGCAGGTTGAAACAGAGCACCCGGTGGCTGGCTGCCAGCACGGGCACGACGCTCGCCCAGAGATCGGTCGTGGTGCCGAGCGAGGGGCCAAGCACGATCAGCGGTGCGTTGGCGTCACCGTTTCGCGCCGGCTCGACGGTGCAGAGGATGACGGGCTGGCTCATGAGATCCTCACGTCGTTGGTAGAGAGTGTGGCGTCTTCGACGATATCGCCTGCTCCCGACACGGCCGACGCATCCGCTCGCTGGCGAAAGCTGCGCACGACGCGGTCGATGCCGGCCGCCGACTGGCCCGGCTGGCCCTCATAGTCGAAGGCCGCCCAGATCTGCGCGCGCAGCGCATCGGAACAGCCATCGGCGATCAGGATGCTCGCAAGCACCACCTGCAGCGGGCGGTTGGTGACGAAGGCTTCCTGCGAGGCCCGTTCGACCAGCGCGAACGCGGTGGTCTTGCCGACGGTTTCCGCCAGAATTGTGGTGACCCGCTCGCTGAACACGAGTCCGTCGGTGAGGTCGAGGTTGGCCCGCATACGATCCGGGTCGACGTCGAGGCGGGCGGCGAGCGACGCAGCGCCGGTCACAGCCGAAATCGTGAGCCGTTCGAGCACCCGCAGCGCCTGCCATTCGGCATGCCAGGCCCCACTTGGACGTTGGTCTTCGGCCAGCATGCTGCCATAGAGAGTGGATGCGAGACCCGGCGTCTGCAGCGCCGCCGCCGTGATCAGCACGGCCGATACCGGGTTGCGTTTGTGCGGCATGGCGCTGGATCCGCCCTGGCCGGGAGCGAGGCGTTCGCTGACCTCGGCGATTTCGGTGCGGGAGAGCACCGATACGTCCAGGGCGAAGGTGCCCGCCACGCCGGTCGCAGCGGCGAACACCGAGGCCAGTTCAGAGATGACGACGCGGTTGGTGTGCCAGCTGAGGCGCGGCACGACCAGGCCGGTGTGGTGGGCAAACCGTTCCAGTACCGTGTCCAGAATGCCGGCGGTGACCGCTTCGCTGCGCCGGGCCTTGGCGATCTCAGTGATCACGGCGAGGTTGCCGACCGCCCCGCCGAGCTGCACCGGCAGAGTGTCCCGAATGCCGTCCAGCCGGGTGACGATGAGCAGCACGGCATCGAGCCAGCCGGCAGCGACGAAGCCGAAGCTCGTCGGCGAGGCCTGCTGGCCGAGGGTGCGGCCGCTCATCACGGTGCCGCGGTGCTCGTCGGCGAGGCCGGCGAGGGTCGCGCTAAGGGAATCGAGCTGGTGGATGAGTTCGCAGGTCACGCGGCGGGCCACGATCATCGCGGCCGTGTCGAGGATGTCCTGGCTGGTCGCTCCGACGTGAATGTGGTCTGACGCCCCGGCCCGCACCTTCTCGGCGGCGCGGCCGAGGTGTTTCACGAACGGGATGACCGGGTTACCGCCGCCGCGCGCCTCAACGGCGATCGCCGCGAGGTCGAACTGACTCGCATCCGCGAGAGCGTCGCAGACGGCGAGCATCCACTCTGGAGCAAGCTCGGCGTCGACGAGTGCGCGGGTGAGCGCCAGCTCGGCGTCGACCATCGCCTGCAGCCAGGTCTGGTCGCTGGTCAGTTCGGATTCCCGAGTGCCATGGCTCAGCGGGTTGAGCAGTCCGGCATCAAACGTGAAGTTAGGCATCGAAGTCCAAAAAGACGGTCTCGTTCTCGCCCTGCACGCGAATGTCGAAGCGGTACGACGCGGCTCCCCCGACGACTCCCTCTGACACGCAGATCAGCGTGTCGCGGCGGTCTCCCGGCACGGCGCTGAGCACGGCGTCGGCTGCGTGCAGCGCGGAATCCTCGGCGAAGTAGGCCCGGGTGAACAGGTGATGGGTGACGCCACGGGCAAACACGGTCACCAGAATGTAGGGCGCTGCCGCCCCAGCTGCCCCTGGCTTGAGCGTCGTGAAGGTGTAGTGGCCGGCGATCGTCGTGGCGCAGCGGCCGAAGCCGGTGAAGGTGAAGCCGTCGCGGTCGATGCTGCCGAGTTCTCGGCTGAGCGCGCCGCTCTCATCGGCCTGCCAGATCTCGAGCAGGGCATCGAGGATCGGCTCACCGGCGCCGTCGGTGACGGTGCCGTGAAAGCGGATGGCGCGGGGATGGTACCCGGGAACCAGTTCCGGCCCGCCCACATAGGGCAGGGCGTAGCCGTAGAACGGGCCGACGGTCTGCGACGGGGTTTGCAGGGCCGGTTTCTGCGCGGTTGTGGGCTCAGTCATGGTCTTCTGGATTCTCTTGAAATCGATCCGGTGAGCACGATGTCAGTCATGGTCTTCTTCGCTTTCCATCCAGGTGGACTTGGGCCCGGTGAGCACGATGTCCCAGTTGTAGCCAAGCGAGAACTCGGGCACGCTCAGGCTGTGGTCGTACTGCCCGACCAGGCGGGCGCGGGCATCAGCATCGGCAATCGACTGGTAGATCGGGTCGAGCGCGAACAGCGGGTCGCCAGGAAAATACATCTGGGTGATCAGTCGCTGCGTGAACGCGGTCCCGAACAGCGAAAAGTGGATGTGCGCCGGTCGCCACGCATTCACGTGGTTCTTCCACGGGTACGGGCCCGGCTTGATCGTGGTGAAGGAGTACTCGCCGTTCTCGCCGGTGATGGCGCGGCCGACTCCGGTGAAGTTGGGGTCGAGCGGCGCGGGGTGCTGGTCGCGTTTGTGCACGTAGCGTCCGCCGGCATTGGCCTGCCACAGTTCGATCAGCTGGTGCCGCACCGGGCGGCCCTCACCGTCGAGCACGCGGCCGCTCACGGTCATCCGTTCGCCGATCGGTTCGCCGGCGTGCTGGATGGTGAGGTCGCTTTCAAGCACGTTGACATCGGTGTGGCCGAAGGCGGGCGAGAGGCGTTCAACCTCTTCCGGGTCGACGCGCACGAGCTCGTGGGTGGGGTGGCGCAGCAGGGAACTGCGGTACGGGGCGTAGTCGCGGCGAGGCTGCAGCTCGGGCGAGCCGCCGGCGGCGACGCGGGCTGCGGCATCCGCTTCGATCGCTTCGATCTCGATGGTGATGGAATCCTGAGATTCGTGGCCGGAACCCCGGGTGGGGGCCGAAACGATGTCGTGGGGCACGCATTCTCCTAGCAACGGTGACAGGTGGTTATTCTGAGTGTGGTGGACGAGTCCCGCCCCGCGGGGGGCACTTCCGCTCAGTGGAAGTTGGGTCCGGACCGCTAGCTGCCGGGCGTCGAAGACGCCAGATCGGGGCGATTCAGGTCGGTCATGGTGGCGACGATCATGTCGCCGACCAGGCGCCGGTAGTAAGCGTGCCGCTCGGGTTCGAGGAGGTCGCGGCCGAATAGGGTGCGAAACGTGTAGCGATTGGACACCTGGAAGACACAGTAGGCGCTGATCATGACATGCACGTCGAGGGCGTCGATATCGGTACGAAACTCTCCCGAAGCGACTCCGCGGCGCAACAAGTCCTCCAGGGTCTCGATCGCGGTTGAGTTGAGATCGTGGATGACGGTCGACTTGCTAATGTGCTGGGCGCGATGGATGTTTTCGATGTTGACGAGTCGAATGAAATCGGGGTGGCTGGTGTGATGGTCGTAGGTGAACTCAGCCAGCGCGCGCAACCCGTCGATCGGTGACAACCCGGCGACATCGAGTTCGCGTTCGACGGTACGAATGAGCGCGTAGGCCGTTTCCATGACCTGCAGGTACAGGCCTTCCTTCGATTCGAAGTAGTAATAGATCATGCGCTTGGTTGTGCGCGTCAGGGCAGCGATGCGATCGACGCGGGCCCCGGCAAATCCACTCCCGGCGAATTCAGCGGTCGCGACCTCGAGGATCTCCCGCCTGGTGCGTTCGGGGTCGCGGCGGTGTACGCCGTCCGCCACGATGATCGCGGTCATGGTGCTCCTCCGTGCCCTGGCTGAACCTTACGGCCGCCGTGGCCGCCAATTCCCCCACCATACGCGGGGTTCACTGCTAGACGGTGACTCGCGTTGTCTGCGGCGCGCGCGCCCCACGCGTCAGTCCGAGTTGATTCATTGGCGTCTGAAAAGTTTCCCTGGCAGTCGCGACGGCGATCACATTGATGCCGCAGATGATCGCGGTGATCACGGCCACGACGAACCAAGCGTTGGAACCGTCACCGGCCACGGCGATCGCTATGGTCGGGGCGAAACCGGCGACCGCGAAGCCGATCTGGGTGCCGATGGCCATCCCGGACAGGCGCACGGCGGCCGGAAACATCTCGGCGTAAAACGCCGGCCAGACGGCGGAGGTAGCCGTGTACACAAAGCCAAACATGCCGATCCCCACGACAAAAATTAGTGGGTAATTCGCGATCGAGATGGCATACAGGTAAGCGAACATGAGCGCGGCGCAGCCCAGTGAGCCGGCGATGAAGACGGGCTTGCGACCTACCCGGTCGGAGAGCATGGCCCAGAGCGGAATCGTGCCAAGCGCGGCGACGTTGGCGAGAACGCCGACCCAGAGCATGGTGGTACGGTCGAGCCCCACGGTGTTCACGGCGAAGCTCAGCGCGTAGACGGTGAAGATAGTGCTGACCGATGCGATCAGGGCGGCCGCGATGACGCGCAGCACGCCGCGCCAGTGGTCGCGGAACAGGACTCGCACGGGAACCTCGGCGACGGTGCCCACGGCGACCTCCGCCGTGAAGACAGGAGTTTCGTCGAGCGTGCGGCGAATCAGAAAGGCGACGAGGATGACAATGGCGCTGATCCAGAAGGGGATGCGCCAACCCCAGCTGAGCAGCTGGGCTTCGGGAAGCAACGCCACGGGGATGAAGACGGCGGTGGCGAAGATCTGGCCGGCCTGGGTGCCGCTCAGTGTAAAACTCGTGAAGAACGCCCGGCGGTGGTCCGGGGCATGTTCCATTGACATGGAGTTGGCACCGGCCTGCTCGCCACCGGCCGAGAATCCCTGGGCGAGGCGCAGCACCACGAGCAGGACAGGTGCAGCAACACCGATCTGTTCATAGCTCGGCAGGAAGCCGACAAGTACGGTCGATATGCCCATGAGCAGCACCGTGAGCACGAGCACCTTCTTGCGGCCGACGGTGTCGCCGAGGTGCCCGAGCACGAGGGCGCCGATCGGTCGGGCAAGGTAGCCGACGCCGAAGGTAGCCAGGGCGAGCAGGGTCCCCGCGAGCGGGTTGCTGTCGGGAAAAAAGACGCGGCCGAAGACGAGCGCAGCGGCGGTGCCATAAATGAAGAAGTCGTAGTACTCGAGCGCGCTGCCAATCCACGCGGCGGCGGCCGCGCGGCGCGGGTTGGCCTCCGTAACGACGGGTGTGCTGCTTGGGGTTGATTCAGGGGTCATCATTGATCCTTTACTTCGTTGAGTATGGCTGCGGGTGGAACGAAGGGCGAGGTTAGTCGGTCGGTCTCCTTCGTTCCTCGGCACGCTGCGAGGCAAGCCGCACGGGAGCATTGGCCGCGCCGTAACCGTCGTAACCCTGGGTGCGCTGCACAATCTCAAAGAACAATTGGCCGATCGGCATCGTATAGACGTGGAGAAAGCAACCCCGGTCGTCGCGGTCGAAGAGAATCTCGAGCGAGCGCAGAGTCTCGACCAACTCAGCACCCAGGTCAAGCCGGGCATCGAGGTCCTCATAATAGTTCTGCGGAATCGGCAGCAGGCGGGCGCCTCTGGCCCGCAGCTCGGACACCGTCGCTACAAGATCGTCGGTGTGCAGCGCGATGTGGTTAAGGTAGACCTCGGTTGTCTCTGGCTGCAGCGGGGTCACATTGAGGGCGAGACGCACGCCGCGGTCGGCGGTGACGAGACTCCGGCTGCGCACGAGTCCGGCTTCACTTGCGAGGTCGAGGCCGTCGGACACCGCGAGGCCGAGAACGCTCTGATAAAAGAGCACGGCCTCGTCGGCGCGCTGCCACGGCTGCACGAGCGCCACGTGGTCGACGTGGGTGATTCCGGTGGGAGGCAAGGTCGGCACCGTGGTCGGGACGCTCCCGCCCGTGCCGAATTCTGCGAGCCAGCTCGGGGTCTCGCCGTCGCGTTCGCTGAAATACACTTCCGTGCCGTCGGGCGCCAAAATGCCGTCGAGAATGTCTTCGTCGATGGCGCGGTCGCGGGGCAGCAGATGGGAGCGCAGCGCGATGGCTCTGGCGGAGGCGCGCTGCACGTTGGAGACCTCGAACCCGAGGGCAGCGAGGCGGGGTCGCGGTCCTGTGAGGTCGTCGTTGACTATGACGTGCACACCGGCCTGGGACCAGAGCTGGGCGTTCTTGCGCTGGTGCTTGCCCTGGTGGGTGAAACCGAGCTGCACCAGGACATTGTCAACTGCAGTACCGGCCCCCGGTTGCACCTCGATGAAACTGAAACCGCGGCTGGCGTCGACGCGGGGCAGACCAGCCAGGATGTCGGGTGCAGGCAAACCATCGAGAGCGGAAGATTGCAAAGCAGCGAGCGGGAGCCGGGCCGCACGGGCGGCGTCTTCGAGGAGAACGAGCGAGCGGCGGGCGTCCCGAGCGGTGACCACCGGGTCGCCCTGCCGAAACACGTCGTTGAAGACCTCGAGTGAGAGTGGTCCCCGGTAGCCGGCGTGCACGAGTCGGGCCACGAAGTCGGCGAGGTCCCAGCTACCCTCTCCCGGGAACAAACGGTAGTGCCGGCTCCAGCTCAGCACGTCGAGGTTCATGAGCGGGGCATCCGCCAACTGGCAGAAGAAAATCTTCTCGCCCGGGATGGTGGCGATCGCGTCGAGATCGCTCCCGCGCGACAGAATGTGGAAGCTGTCCAGGCATATGCCGAGGGCATCGTGGTTGACCTGCTCGACCAGGCGCCAGGCATGCTCATAGGTGGAGACGAATTTTCCCCACGCGAGCGCTTCATAGGCGATACGCACACCGTTTCGCGAGGCGAGGGCAGCTAGGCTGCCGAGCTGGTCGACGGCGGCGGAGTCGTCGGGACAGGTGGCGGTGCCCACGTTGGAGCAGAGCAGCATGGTGTCAATGCCAAGACGATTCATGAGCTCAAATTTGTGCTCAGCGCGGCGTAGGTTCCGGTCGAGCAGGCCTGGTGCGACCCCTTCAAAGTCACGGAAGGGTTGGTAGAGGTCGATCGAGAGGCCCAGGTCGGCGGAACGGGTCACGACCTCTTCGGGAGACATCCGGCTCGTGACGAGGTCGAGTTCGAACAACTCGTAGCCGTCGAATCCGGCGTCGGCGATGGCAGTGAGCTTGTCACCGAGTGACCCGCTGATGCACACGGTCGCAATGGATGAGCGCATCAGGCCCGCCCCCGTGCGGCCACGACCGGCGCGCCGTCGTTACCGAGCATCTCCAGAAAGTGTGCGCGCATCCGAGTCGGGTCTGGTTCGGCACCGGTGATCAAGCGGATGCTGTCGGCCGCCTGGCCCACGGCCATCCGTCCCCCGTCAAGAACGTCGTGACCGATCGATCGCGCGGTTCGCAGCAACTCGGTATCGATCGGCCGGTAGACGATGTCGGCGACCCAGGCCGCTGCGGCAAGTGCGGTCACGTCGAAGGGAAGGCCCGGGTATTCCTTCATGCCGGTCGGAGTCGCGTGCACGACACCGTCGGCGGTGGCGAGGTCGAGGGATAGGTCATCGGGAGTGCTCATGCATACCTCCTGGTCGGGAAACAGCGGTGCGTAGGCGTTGACCAGGGCCCGGGCGCGGTCGGGCTCCACATCCACGATCGCCAGCCGGTGCACGCCGAGTGCCAGGAGTGCGTACGCGGTGGCGGAGCCGGCGCCACCGGAACCGAACTGCACGATGCGGTCGCGCCGTGCATCGGGCAGGCCGGCGAGTACGGCCGAGCGAAATCCGGTCCAGTCGGTGTTGTGACCGATAAACCGATCACCCTGGATGAGCACCAGATTCACGGCACCAATGTGCGTGGCGGCGGGGGTGAGCTCATCAAGGAAGGGGATTACGAGTTGTTTACACGGGTGCGTCACGTTCAAAGCCGCGAAGCCCAGGTCCCGGGCTTCCTTGAGCATCACGCCGACATCGCCCGGCGCCCGGCCCGATTCGAGCAGGTCGAGAATGCGGTAGTCGTAATCGAAGCCGAGGTGACCCCCCTCCCGCTCGTGCATTGGTGGGGTCAGCGATGCGGTGATGCCCGCGCCGATAAGCCCGACGAGGTAGCTAGCCGTCGCGGTCATTCGACGCCCCCCGCAGCGGGCGCCGGGGCAGCCGGTATCCCTACCCGGGTCACGAGCCACTCAAGGGCGAAGACGTAGCCCATGACGCCGGCCCCGACGATCACACTTTCCGCGACGTCGGATAAAAAGGAGTGGTGGCGGAACGGTTCGCGGGCGTGCACGTTGGTGAGATGGACTTCGACTGTCGGTAGGCCCACGGCCAAGATCGCGTCGCGGATAGCGACGGAGGTATGGGTGAGGCCCCCGGCATTGATGATGATTCCCACTGCCTGGTGGCGCGCGGCGTGGATGGCGTCGATCAACACGCCCTCGTGGTTGCTCTGTACGAACGTGGTGTCCACGCCGAGCCGCTCGGCCGCGGCGGCAACGCGCTGTTCGAGGTCGTCAAGGGTAGCGGTGCCGTATGTGGCTGGTTCTCGGGAGCCGAGCAGGTTCAGGTTCGGCCCGTTCACCACGAGCACGAGAGGTCGTTCCGGTCGGTCGAAAATCGTCATCGATTCATATCCTTGGTTGAAGATTCACTCTTAGTACGTACTAGTTAGTACATTGTCAAACCCGTGACGAGTTCTTGTCAAGGGCACGGGTAAGATTCAGTCGTGATTCGACCGGTATCGAATCAGGTCGATGGCACCCTGCGACGCCCCGTCTAGAGCAGGAGGCCGGTGTACTGCTCGGCGAGCATGCGCGCAGCGAGCGGCGAATGGGTGACGTAGTCGAGCTGGCCGATCTGGCTGCGGTAGTCGAAGGCGCCGCTCTGCAGGTCGCCGGGGGTGGTGTGCAGCATCTCGGTCATCCAGCGGGAGAACTGCTGCACCCGCCACTGCCGGGCCAGCGCGCTCTCGCTGTAACTGCTGAGGAGCGTCTCGTTATTCGCGTAGAACGCGATGAGGGCTGCGGCGAGCTGGGTGACGTCGGAGATGGCCGAGTTGAGGCCCTTCGCGCCGGTCGGCGGCACGATATGGCCGGCGTCTCCGACCAGAAACAAGTTGCCGTAGGCGAGGCGGGAAGCGACAAAGCTGCGCATCGGGGTGATCGATTTGTCGGTGATCTGGCCTTCCTGCAGGGCCCAGCCGGGGGTGCCGAGCCGAGTGTGCAGCGCCTCCCAGATGCGGTCGTCCGACCAGTTCACAATATCGTCGGCGGGGTCGACCTGCAGGTACAGCCGGGAGACGATCGGCGAGCGCATCGAGAGCATCGCGAAGCCGTCCTCGTGCAGGGCGTAGATCAGCTCGTCGGATGACGGTGCGACATCGGCGAGAATACCGAGCCAGGCGTAGGGGTAGCTGCGGTCGAACAGGGTGATCTCTTCGGCGGGGATCGACGCACGACAGATGCCGTGGAAGCCGTCGGCGCCCACGACGAAGTCGGCGTCGATGGTGTGCTGCTCGCCGTCGTGCACGAACGTCACGCTCGGGTTCTTGGTGGTCAGGCCATCGACGACCACGTCGGAGGCTGCGTAATAGATCGTCGACCCGGCGGCAGCGTGTGCGTTGACGAGGTCTTTGACAACCTCCTGCTGGCCGTAGACGGTGACCGTGCGGCCGATCAGCTCGTTGAAATCCACATTGTGACGCTCACCGGCGTACTGCAGGAAGATTCCGTCGTGCTGCATACCCTCGGAGGCGAGGCGGTCACCCAACCCGAGTCGGGTCAGGGTTTCGACCGAGCCCTGCTCCAGGACGCCAGCCCGGATGCGGCCGAGCACGTAGTCCTGCGAGCGGTTTTCGACGACGATCGAGTCGATGCCGGCGTCACGCAGGGCCCAGCTTAGGAGAAGGCCGGCGGGACCGGCGCCGATGATGGCGACGCGGGTGGTTTCGTGGGGCACAGGTTCTCCTAGCAACAATGACAGGGTGATCCGACCAGTGTGCTGCGCTGCGCGCGGGTGCGGTGCAGCGTTTCCACTCAGTGAAAGGGTCGACACTCCTTCACTGCTGAGCACGCCGGTAACCCAGCGCCCGACTGACCCCCTGCGCGGCCAGGCGCACGGCTTGCTCCTGCTCCGGGTCAACCGTGTCGGTGGTACGGGTCACGATGGATACGGCCGCTACGACCTGGCCTGTGCGATCGCGAATGGGGGCGGCCAGAGAGCTCGAGCCGGCGGTCATCTCCTCGGACATGCGGGCGATGCCTATCAAGCGAATCTCGGCGAGCCGCTTTCGTACTGCTTCTGGCTCGGTGACCGTGCGCGGCAGAAAGCGCTGCAAGCTCGTGGCGAGATATTCCTGCACCACATCGGTCGGCGCGTAGGCCAACAGCACCAGCCCGACCCCGGTCGAGTGCAGCGGCAGGCGCGCACCGACCCGCGAAATCAGGCGCACTACGTGATGGCCTGAGAGCTTCTCCAGATACAGCGCGTCGCGCCCGTCGAGAATGGCGAGGTGCACGTGTTCGCGCGTCGTCTCGTAGAGGTCTTCGAGGTAGGGCAGCGCGATGGTGCGCAGGTTGCGGGCCGTCGGGGTCTGCACGCCGAGCTCCCACAGCTTCATGCCGAGCGAGTATTGGCCGTTCTCGTGTTTGCTCAGGCCTCCCCAGCTGACCCACTCGGCCACGAGCCGGTGTGTGGTCGACAGCGGCAGGTTGGCCCGTTGGGCGATGGCTGTCAGGGTCAGGGTGAGAGAGGTCGCCCCGGTGGGAGCCCCGAAGGCGTCGAGAATGGCGAAGAGTCGGGCCGCGACGGAACGGTCGTCCACGGCTACTTCGTCGCCGCTCGCCCGTGTCTGTGCCGGTTTTCCACTCATCGCACGTCACGCTACCGCGATCCGCCGAGAACTTCCACTGAATGGAAGCGCAGGTTTGAGTGGGGAAATCCGTGGCTAGTCTCCAATCAGAGCCGATCATCAGGCTCGCGGCGCCCCGCGTAGCCACAGCAGCACGACCCGCACCACCACACAATGGAGTGAACATGAAGAAATCGCTATTGATCGGAATTGCCGCGGCATCCGTTCTCGCCCTCAGCGCCTGCTCGGCCGGTTCCGACTCCGCTGCGCCCGCCGGTGGCGGCGACGCACTGACACCTGTCACGGTGGGTGTCATCCCGATCGCCGACACCGCTCCCCTCTACTTGGGCTTCGACCAGGGTTTCTTCGAAGACGAGGGCCTCGAACTCACCATCGAGACCGCCACCGGCGGTGCCGCGATCGTGCCCGCCATCGTTAACGGCGACTATCAATTCGGCTTCAGCAACCTGGGCTCACTCATGGTCGCCAAGGATAAGGGCCTGCCGCTCGAACTCGTCAGTGCAGCCGTGGCCTCTACCGGAGATGTCACGAGCGATATGGGAGCCATTGTCGTCAGCGGCGACTCGCCGATTGAAACTCTCGCCGACCTCAATGGCAAGACCGTCTCAACCAACAGCCTCAACAATCTGCTCGACACCGTCGCACGCAGCACGATTGACAGCGCCGGTGGCGACTCGTCCACCGTCTCCTTCGTTGAAATCCCGTTCCCGGATTCCAGCGCCGCCGTGGAAAACGGCCAGGTCGACGCGGCGTTCGTGGTGGAACCGTTCGTGACTTCGGCTTTGGAGAACGGTAACCGGGTCCTCTCCTACGGCTTCGCTGAATTTGCCGACAAGCTCGACATAGCCGCCTATTTCTCCTCCGCTGCCACCGTGGCGGGAGACGCGGAACTGGTCACGAAGTTCCAGGCCGCGATGAAAAAGTCGCTTGAATACGCCCAGGCCAATCCCGACGCCGTGCGCGCGATCATCGCGACCTACACCGAAACACCGGCCGAGGTGCTCGCCAAGATCGTACTGCCGACCTACCCGACCGAGTTCAACGTTGACGCCGTCACGGCGCTCAGCGAGGCGGCCCTCAAGTACGGCGTGGTCGAGAACGCGCCCGACATGAGCACGTTCCTGCCGTAGCCGCGCAGCATCCGTTTGCATCGCTCCGACCACGAGGAAGTGGCTTGCCAGAATGAGAAAACAACGTAGCGCCGTTGCCGGGCCGAAAGCGAAAGCTTTGGGCCTGGGCATCGGCGGAATTGTCCTGTTCTTCCTGATCTGGGAAGCCGCTCCCCGCCTCGGCCTGGTCAGCGACCGCTACCTGCCACCGGCCAGCGAGGTGCTGGTGCGGCTCGGGCAGTACCTCACCGAGGCCGCGTTCTGGAACGACGTCGCCGACACCATGACGAGTTGGGCACTGGGCCTCGCCATCGCCACGGTGGCTGCGATCGTCGTCGGCCTCGTTATCGGTTCCAGCCGGTTCCTCCGCCGCGCCACCCACACCACGATCGAGTTTCTGCGCCCGATCCCCTCGGTCGCTCTCATTCCGCTCGCCGTGCTGATCTTCGGCACCAGCATCGAGTCGACCCTGTTACTCGTGGTCTATGCCTCGTTCTGGCAGGTGCTGCTGCAGTTGCTTTACGGCATTGCTGATGTGGATGCCGTCGCCAACGACACCGCGAAGAGTTACGGCCTCGGCCGGCTCGCCCGGGTGCGCTACGTCATCTGGCCCACCGCGCTGCCCTACCTGATGACCGGGCTGCGCCTGGCTGCGGCCGTCGCCCTGATTTTGGCGATCACCGCGGAACTCATCATCGGCACCCCCGGCCTCGGCAAGCAGATTGCACTCACCCAGTCCGGTGGCGCCATCTCCTCGATGTATGCCCTGGTTCTGGCCACCGGCATGATCGGTGTGCTCATCAACCTCGGCGCGCGCATTCTGGAAAAGCGGGTGCTGTCGTGGCATCCTTCCGTGAGAGGAGACGTCGTCCTGTGAGTCCCCTCACACGCATCGCCTATTTCTTTGGCCTTCCCATATTGCTCATCGTTCTCTGGTACGCGCTGTCCTTCGGCTCCACCAACTTCTTCGTACCCAAGCCCATTGAACTCGCCCAGACCCTGTGGACCACCTGGATCGGCGACCGCTTCTTCGACGACGTACTACCGAGTCTCGGCCGTCTCGCGGTCGGCCTATTCTTTGCCATCGGCCTCGGCATCGTGCTCGGCCTGCTGATCGGTTCCACCCGCTGGCTGCGCAACCTGCTCGAACCGCTGCTCGAATTCTTTCGCGCCATCCCACCGCCCGTGCTCGTGCCGCTGCTCATGCTGCTCATCGGCGTCAACGACAGCATGAAGGTCGCCGTCATCATCTCCGGCGCCATCTGGCCGGTGCTGCTCAACACCGTCGAGGGCGTGCGCGCCGTTGACTCGGTACTGAACGACAGCTGCCGCAGCTACGGTATTACCGGTTTCGCACGCATCCGCTATTTCGTGCTTCCCGCTGTGACTCCCCAGATCATGGCCGGAGTGCGCCAATCGCTGTCGATCGGCCTGATTCTGATGGTCATCAGCGAGATGTTCGCCTCCTCCTCTGGCCTCGGCTTCACCATCGTGCAGTTCCAACGCAACTTCGCCATCCCCGAGATGTGGAGCGGCATCGTCGTGCTCGGTCTGATCGGCCTGGGCCTGGCCCTCATCTTTCAATTCGTCGAACGACGGGTACTGCACTGGTACCACGGTCTGAAGGAGATCACTCATGACAGTTAGCGAGACCACCATGAACCAGCCCGTCAAAACCGTGCCGATGCTCTCGGTGCGCGGCCTGCAGAAGATCTACAAGGTGCCCGGCGGCGACGTCGAGGCCGTACGTGACCTCACCTTCGACCTCGCCGAGGGCGAACTGGTCTGCCTGGTTGGCCCATCAGGGTCGGGAAAGACCACCCTGCTCAAGTGCATCTCCGGCTTGATGGAACAGACCAGCGGCACCATTGAGTTAGCCGGCGCCAAGGTCACCGGGCCGCCCAAGTCGATGGCCGTCGTCTTTCAGGAATACGGCCGCAGCCTCTTTCCCTGGATGACCGTGCGCGCCAACGTGGAACTGCCACTGAAGAACCAGAAGGTTCCGAAGGCCGAACGCGCCGCGTTCGTGGATGCAGCCCTCAAGTCGGTCGGACTCGACCACGTGCCCAAAAGCTATCCCTGGCAGCTGTCCGGCGGCATGCAGCAGCGCGTGGCCATCGCCCGCGCCGTCGCCTACCGCCCGCAGGTACTGCTGATGGATGAGCCGTTCGCTGCCGTCGACGCGCAGACCCGCGCCGACCTTGAAGACCTGATTCGCACCATCTGGAAGCAGCTCGGCGTGACGATTTTGTTCGTCACCCACGACATCGACGAGTCGGTCTACCTCGGCGAGCGCGTCATCGTGCTCTCAAGCTCCCCGACCGTCGTGCAGGAAGACCTCACAATCGACTTGCCGGCCGAACGCGACCAGCTCAACACCCGAGCGCTGCCCCGCTTCATGGAGCTGCGCTCGCACGTCTACGCTGAGATCCAACGAGCCAAGCTCGGCCCGGTCACCGAGCAGATCACCGCGCAGCGCAGAACCGCCGTCAAGTAATTGGGCCGACGGACCTAGAGGACCACTTCGATGACGGTAGGACGATCGGCGGCGAGCGCCCGGGTGACGGCCTCGGCCAACCCGTCGAGGCCGTTCAGCCGCACGCCGTAGCCGTTGCAGGCCACTCCGAGCGCGGCAAAGTCCGGTCCGGTGATGTCGACACCGATCAGGTCGATTCCGCGCTCGATCTGCTGGTCGCGAATCTCGGCGAAGCCAGAATTATTCATGATGATGACCGGAAGGCCCAGGCCCTGTTCCGCCGCCGTGACGAGTTCCATCCCGGTGAATTGAAACCCACCGTCGCCAACCAGCACGATGACCGGGCGCTCCGGCGCGGCCAGTTTGGCACCGATCGCCGCGGGCAACCCATAACCGAGCGTCGCGTAACCGGTCGGGTACAAAAACTGATTCGGCTCATCCATCGGCCAAAAGTGCACGGTGCCGTAATACGAGACCTGTGCGCTGTCTCCAGCAACAATCGTCGCCCGGGGCAGCGCCATGCGAAGCACCTCCTGCACCTCGCGCCACGGCGCACCGTCGACTAGTGCGGCCACCTCTATCTCACCCCGCGCGGTACCTGCGCGCACCTGCCCGGCTGAACCGGCAGCCTCCGACAGGAGCACTATCAGGTCGGTCAGGATCGCAGCAGCATCACCCTCGAGCTCAATGGTTGCTGCCAGGTTTTTGTCGAGCTGCCCAGGATCGATGTCGATTCGAATGACCGCACCGGAGGTCGCGATCGTGCCGCCCCAGAGATCGGAATCGCCCAGTTCCGATCCGACAATGAGGAGCACGTCGGAGTCGTTCAGCAGCGTCTGCGCGGGAGCCAGCCGTGCCGACGCCCCGAGCGACAGCGGATGGTTCTCCGAAATAACCCCCTTGCCGTGCACCGTTGTAACGACCGGGGCATCCAGCAGTTCGGCCAGCCGGAGCACCTCAACACCGGCTCCGCGGGCACCTCCACCAGCGAGAATGCTGACCCGACGGGCCGTTCCGAGCAGGCGAGCAGCGGCAGTCAAGGACTCTGCAGACGGATGCTCCATCTCGCGTTGCGCCGCAGTCGGCCCCTTCCCGCCCAGCGCCCAAGCCCCCTCCAGAAGGTCAAGCGGAATTTCCAGGTGCACGGGGCGTGGCCGGCCCACCCTCCATCGGTCGAATATCTCGGCTATGGCCGGCCCGATCTCGTCAATCTCGCTCACCCGCACGCTGCGTTCGAGCAGGGCATCCATGTGTCCCTGCTGATTTTTCACTTCGTGCAGCCAGCCGACGTTCTTGCCTTCAAGGCCGCGTGGGATGCCCGGCGAAATCACCAGCAGCGGAACGGAGTCAGCGTAGGCGGTGGCTGCGGCCGTTGTCACATTGGTTAACCCTGGTCCGCTCGTCGTGATCACGACGCCCGGACGACCGGAGACTCTGGCATACCCGTCGGCGGCATATCCGGCGCCCTGCTCGTGCCGCGGGGTGACATGACGGATGCCTGACCCGGCGAGGGCGCGATAAATCTCAAGATTATGAGTACCCGGGATACCAAAAACGACCTCGACACCCTCCGTCAATAGTGCCGCGACCACGGCCGCGCCGCCGTTGCGCACGGCCGTCATGCGCGGGGCGCCCGCGGGGTCATGGCGGAGATAAGCTCGTAGGCCACGTGCGAGGCCGCTACGGCAGTGATCTGGGCATGATCGTAGGCCGGCGCTACTTCGACGACATCGGCGCCAACCAAATTGACCGATCGTAGAGCGCGAATGATGGCGAGCAGCTCGCGGCTGGTGAGGCCGCCGGCCTCCGGGGTTCCGGTGCCCGGTGCGTGTGCCGGATCGAGAACATCGATGTCGACCGAGACGTACACCGGGCGATCACCGAGACGGGCCAGCATCCGCTCGATGACTCGGGCGACTCCCTCTGTTTCAAGTTCATGCCCGGCAATGATCGCAAACCCGAGACGGGCGTCATCGGTCAAGTCGTCGCTGCTGTACAGCGGCCCACGGATGCCGATATGGAGACTGGCCGTGAGATCGATGAGCCCTTCCTCGGAAGCGCGCCGGAAGGGAGTGCCATGGGTAATGGGGGCGCCGAAGTAGGTGTCCCAGGTATCCAGGTGGGCGTCGAAGTGCAGCACGGCGACCGGCCCGTGCTTCGCGGCAACGGCACGCAGCAGGGGCAGGGCAATCGTATGGTCGCCGCCAATGGTGACCAGTCGGGTGCCGCCCTGGCCGAGATGCTTGGCCGCGACCTCAATCTGCGTGATGGCCTCATCGATGTTAAACGGGTTTGCCACGATATCCCCGGCATCGACGACCTGCTGCGCATTGAACGGTTCGACGTCCTGCACCGGGTTATAGGGGCGCAACAACCGGCTCGCTTCGCGAACATGGGCCGGACCGAAGCGGGCGCCGGGCCGGTAGCTGACGCCACTATCGAACGGTACACCGACCACGACGATATCGGCGTGCCCGACATCCTCGAGGCGCGGCAACCGAGCGAAGGTGGCGATGCCGGCAAAGCGCGGCGACAGACTGGCATCCGACGGACCGACGGGCTGGGGTGACTGGGGCATTGAGTTCCTTAGACGTGGTCCCTGAACGGGAGCGAACGATCAAATTACTTTGGCGAGAAAACCGCGGGTGCGCGGATGCTGCGGGTCGTCGAGGACCTGCCGGGGCGGCCCGTGCTCGACCACAACGCCGCCGTCCATGAAGACGACGCGGTCGGCGACTTCGCGGGCAAAACCAATTTCATGGGTGACGACGATCATCGTCATCCCGTCGCTGGCGAGGTCTTTCATGGTGTCGAGCACCTCGCCGACGAGCTCGGGGTCGAGCGCCGATGTGGGTTCGTCGAAGAGCATCAGCGTTGGGTCGAGTGCGAGTGCCCGAGCGATGGCCACGCGTTGTTGCTGTCCGCCAGAGAGTTGCGCCGGATAGAAATCAGCGCGGTCGCCGAGGTTGACCCGCTCCAGGAGCTCGTGGGCGCGCGCTTCGGCATCCGCCTTGCTTTGACGTTTCACAAAGATGGGCGCTTCCGTAATGTTCTCCAGAGCGGTGCGATGCGGAAACAAATTGAACTTTTGAAACACCATTCCGATGCCGCGCCGCTGAGCGGCGATCTCGTGTGGTCGCAGTTCATAGGTATGGCCGTGGGCTCGCCGATAGCCGATCAGGTGCCCGTCTACCCAGATCTCTCCCTTGTCGATGCGGTCGAGATGGTTGATGCACCGCAAGAAGGTGGACTTGCCGGACCCGGACGGTCCCAATACACAGACCACCTCGCCCCGATTGATTTCGAGGTCTATGCCGCGCAGTACCTCGAGGTCACCGAAGCTTTTGCGCACGTTGACGGCACGCACCAACGGTTCGGTCATGAGGGTGTCCCCTGTCGTTCGGCGGCGCGAATGACGGGCCGTGGCCCGGTGACAGACCGGTCGAGGCGTCGTTCGATGCGCACCTGGATGATGGTGAGGATCGTGGTCAGCAACAGGTACCAGATGCTTGCGACGATCAGAAGCGGAATCTGCTGAAAGTTGCGGGAGTAGATCAACTGCACCGCCGTGAGCAGCTCCGGCAGGCCGACAACGATCACCAGTGAACTCAGTTTGAGCATGGAAATGGTGTTGTTGGCGATCGGAGGGAGCACGACCCGCGACGCCTGCGGCAGAATAATCCGGCGGTAGGCCAGCATGCGACTCATCCCCACGGCTTCGGCGGCTTCGCTCTGACCCGGATCGACAGATTTTATGCCAGCCCGAATGATTTCTGCCATGTAGGCGGCCTCGTTGAGCCCCAACCCCAGGATCGCGGCCGTGAACTGGCTGATCAGCACATTGGTCGGGATTTCGACGAAAGTCGGCCCGAACGGGATCCCGAGATTGATCACCGGAAGGATCGACCCGAGGAAGAACCAGAACAACAATTGCACCAGGATCGGTGTTCCGCGAAAGAACCAAATATAGCCCGACGCCACGAAACTGAGCACCCGGTTTCCCGACAGTCGCATGATGGCGAGGACCGTGCCGAGCACGATGCCCAGCACCATCGCTACGACGGTCAGCTCCAGGGTGAGAACCAGCCCACGCATGACCGAGCGCTCAAACAGGTATCCCGCTACGAGGTCCAGGCGCAGCTTCTCATTCGTGACCAGGAACTGCACAAACAGAGCGGCCGCAACCAGGATTGCTGCAACGCCGATCCACTGGCCTGGATGCCGAACCGGACGGATCCGTCCACCGTCTACCGGTTGCTCGTTCGCCCTGGTCAGGGTCGACGTTGACGGGACCGTCATTACTCCACGCCGGAGTTGATCGGAGCGCCGGTGAGCGCCTGCTTCTCCAGTCCCCACTTAGCCAGGATCTGGTCGTACACGCCGGACTCAATCACGTTGAGCAAGGCGCCCTGCACGGCGTCACGCAGCTCGGGGTTGTCCTTGGGAACGACGATGCCAACGGGGAGCGTATTGAACGGGTCGCCAGCGAGTTCGAAAGCGTCGTTTGAGGTCTGGACCGTGTAGGCGAGGGTCACGTCGAGCGCAACGGATGCGTCAGCCCGGCCGCTGGAAACAGCCTGCACGGCACTCGCTTGGTCGGGAAAGGGAAGCTTTTCAATCGCGGCTTTGCCCGCGTCCGCGCAGGCGGCCTGTAACGAATCAATCGTCAGGTCGCCGGTCGCGCCCTTCTCCACGGACGCGCTGTGGCCGCAGAGGTCTTCCGGACCGTTGATGTCGACGGCGTTGCCGCTCGCGACGAGAATCGACACTCCGGACTGCAGGTAGTCGACGAAGTCGACCTCTGCCTGACGCGAGGGCGTATCGAGGATTCCGGTGAGGGAAAGGTCGTAGCGACCGGCCGCGATGCCACCGACGATGCCGTCGAAGTTGACGTTTTCAAACTTGAAGTCCACATCGAGGACCTGTCCGAGGGCAGCGCCAAGGTCCGCGTCGAAACCGACCACCGTGGTGCCGTCAACATCGAAGAACTCCATCGGCGGAAAGGAAACACCCGATGCGACGTGCACGACGCCAGCGTCCCGCAGATCGGCCGGCACAGCCGCGGCCAAGGTCGCATCCGCTTTCAGCGTGTCGATGACGGATGCGGCATCTACGGCTACCGCGGAATCATCGCTCGGGGCTGCGCATCCGCTCAGCAGAAGGCCGGATGTGACTAGTCCGGCGAGCAAAGCGATCATGCGCGTGGGGTGTGTCAGGGGCTGCATTGAAAATCCTTCATCTCGACATTGAGTGACCAATAAGAAAGAAAACATGTCTATTGGTAATATTTCCTTGTGGCCATGGTGGGCGCTAGCACCGTGCAATGTCAAGTCCGGCACGACAACGCCACGTTTGCGTCTGTCGCGATTGCAGTGCGCCGGACAGCGTCGGTTCTATGGCGCGGGGGTCATCACCCAGAGCACCGCGCATTCCTCGGTGTTCGAGGTGTTCCGCCAGGTGTGCGGGTCGCGACCACGAAAGGTCATGGCGTCGCCGGGGTTGAGCAGAAAATTCTCCTCGCCAATCGTCAGCCTCAACGATCCACTCACCACGAAAACGAATTCGACGTCACAGTCCAGCACGTACAGGTCATTCCCGGCCGAACCGCCAGGCTCGATAACGGACTGAATGACCTGAAGCTGGCTTTGTGTGCCCGGGGTCACCAGGAATTCGGACGCCCCACGGCCACCGAAATTGATTGGTGACCCCTGGCCGGCACGAACGATCTGCGCCGGGGGAGATTCGAACAGCTCCCCCACTCGCAACCCGACGGCATCGCAAATCGCCACGAGCGTGGCGACGGATGGCGACACCTGGTCGCGCTCAAGCTTGCTCACGAATCCTTGGCTGATGCCGGCAATCATGGCCACGGCCTCCAAGGTCATGCCATTGCGCAAACGGGCAGCGCGCAAGCGCAACCCGATCGGAACCTGTCGACCCACTTTTAGTCCTAGACCTCGAGCTGCAGCGCAACCGCACGAACCGGTGCCCCATCAGCTGCCTCAAAGGCTATCGGCAGAAGCGACACGAGAGCGTCATCGAAATCGATCGCGGCGAGGTTGGTGAGGTTTTCCGCAATCACACCGGCGACATCGGCGATGAGGTGGTGCACCGGGAAACCCTCCCCCGCGTGATCTGAATCGGGCGTCTCGTCAATGTTGATTGCATCGATGCCGAAGGTGCGCACCCCGAGTGCGATCATGCGGCGGCAGGCATCCGCTTCGAGAAACGGGTTGTCAAAGTAGAGGTCCGTGCCGTAGTGCGCGCTCCAGCCGGTGTGCAACAGCACGATGACACCCGGTTCGAGCTGGTCGGCCACCGGCGCAACATGCTCCCACGTGATCCGGCCGCGCGGTCCGAGGCCCTGCGCATTCACGATCGCCGCGCGACCGACGAACCGATCGAGCGGCAGTTCGTCAATTTTCGGGGCGGACTCATCGAAGTGGTACGGGGCGTCGACGTGGGTGCCGGTCTGCGATCCCATGCTCACACTCAACAGGTTGAATCCGTCGCGTTCGATCGTGCTGTGCACCTCGAACCGCGGCTGGGGGTCTCCGGGGTACGTCTGGGTGGTGGAGTTCACGACAAGCGATAGATCAACAACCCTGTTTATCCTCATAGTCAAAAACTATTGCACATTAGTCAAGTACGGCGCTAGTGTCGACTTCAGCTTGTTCTCGAGCCCACCCCAATACGCGCGTGAAACCGAAGGCAGTAACCATGATCGACAACAACGACGTTGCCCCCGGCATCAAAGCGGTCACCCTGAACGCCCGACCCAAGGTCACCGAGGTCGAACAACACGGGATCGACACCATTCCCGACGCCGATCGCACCTCGACCTGGGTCGATCTGCTGCGCATCCAGTTTGGCGGGGCCAATACCTTCGCCACGGTTCTGCTGGGTACTTTTCCTATCGTTCTGGGTCTGTCATTCTGGCAAGGGGTGCTCGCTACCGTCGCGGGCGTGCTGGTCGGCTCTCTCTTCCTCATGCCGATGGGACTGTTCGGGCCGAAAACCGGCACCAACAATGCCGTCTCGTCCGGAGCGTTCTTCGGCGTGCGCGGTCGCGTGGTCGGATCCTTTCTCTCGCTGCTGACCGCGATCGCGTTCTACTCGATCTCCGTCTGGATCAGCGGGGACGCCCTCGTCGGCGCGCTCACCCGGCTCGCCGGCGTCACCGACTCGATCGGTCTGCGCACGATCGTGTACGGCGTGATCGGCATCATCGTGATCATCGTGGTCGTCTACGGGTTTCAGTTCATGCTCCTGGTCAACAAGACCGCCGTTATCGCGAACACGGCGCTCATTCTGCTGGCCATCGTCGCCTTTTCGGGAACGTTCGACGCTGGGTACAACCCCGGCCCATCGGCTTTTGCGCTCGGCGGATTCTGGCCGACATTCGTCGCCTCCGCGCTCATTGTTATGGCCAACCCCATTTCGTTCGGAGCATTCCTCGGGGACTGGTCGCGGTATATTCCCAGAAGCACACCGCCGCGCAAGCTGTTCCTCGCCACCTTCCTCGGGCAACTGTTGACCCTGATTCCGTTCCTGTTCGGAGTCGCAACGGCCACGATCGTCGCCGGTCAGGGCGACTACGTGTTTGCCTTGATTCAGGCCAGCCCGATCTGGTACGCGGTGCTGCTCATGCTTGTCGCTTTCATCGGGGGCCTGTCGACCGGCAGCACCTCGCTGTACGGTACCGGCCTGGACTTCTCGTCAGTGTTTCCACGATTCAGTCGGGTGCAGGCGACGATCGCCATCGGCGTTGTCGCGTTCATCTTTATTCTCACCGGGCGACTCTTCTTCGACCTGTTGGAAGCCGTCAACGCTTTCGTCGGTGCCATCATCGTGACGACGACGCCGTGGATCGTCATCATGACGATCGGCTATTTCGTGCGGCGCGGTCACTTCGATGCCCGAAACCTGCAGGTTTTCAATAGGGGCGAGGTTGGCGGCGTGTACTGGTTTCACGCCGGAGTCAACTGGCGCGGAATGGTCGCCTGGATCGGCGCTGCCACGATCGGTCTGCTCTTTGCCAACTATCCGCCGGTGATTGTCGGCCCCTTCATCACGGCTGGTGGCGGCATCGACCTCAGCCTGCTCATCGCGGTAGTGGCGGCAGCGGTGCTCTATCTCGGAGCGTTGTGGCTCTTTCCTGAACCCCGCTTCGTGTTCGGTGCCAACGGCGCGCGCATCGCGCCCAGCCGGCCCGGCGATCCCGAGCCCATCGTGACCGACCACGCATCAACCGCCGCCAAGGTCGCGGTCTCTCGGGCACGCAGATGAACGAGGCTGAGATCGACGCACTGATCGCCATTGACGCCATCATCGATAATTTCTCTCAGCACCAGCGTGAGGCGTATTTTTCCGGCTTTGCAGCGGATGCAACGTTCCTCTTCTATACGGCGCCGCACCGCCTCGACAGCCGGGACGCTTACCAATCGCTGTGGGCTGATTGGGAACGGGACTTCGGCTTTCGGGTGGTGAGTTGCTCGTCCAGCAATCGACGGATCCAGATCTTCGGCAATACCGCGGTCTTCAGCCATGATGTCGACACGAAGATCCGTGAGAACGACACCGAGCGCACGGTGTTCGAACGTGAATCGATCATTATGGAACGCCGGGAGGGTGCCTGGTTGTGTGTTCACGAACATTTGTCAGCGCGGCCCCTCGAAGGCGAGGCCTAGGTGGGCGGGGTAGCCATCGTGACGGGCGCGGCCAGTGGACTGGAAGCATCCGTTTGTCAGGGCAGATTACAGGATCGGACAATTCGTGCAGAAGAGTTGCGCGGATTGTTGAACAATCATAGGCTTTCTCACAATCAGTGACCGCCGGTGCTGACTCGTATTCCAAAGAAGTGAGCAGCGCCAATGGCCACGACCGTCACACGCAAACCAAAGAAGCTCAAGAACAAGCATCGGGGCGCACTGCTCGGTGCCATGTTCCTCATGGCCACCAGCGCGGTCGGCCCCGGCTTCATCGTGCAGACCACCACCTTCACGGTGCAGCTCGGCGCCGCCTTCGCCTTCGCCATCCTGGTCTCGATCCTGGTGGACATCGCCGTGCAGCTGAACGTCTGGCGGGTGATTGGGGTCAGCGGCAAGCGCGCCCAGGAACTCGCCAACACCGTGCTGCCCGGCGCCGGCTGGTTTCTCGCCGCGCTGATCTTCATTGGCGGGCTCGTCTTCAACGTGGGAAACATCGCCGGAACCGGCCTCGGCACGAACGTTCTGTTCGGCGTCGACCCGAAGATCGGCGGCCTCGTATCGGCCGCCATCGCCATTGCCATCTTCCTGAGCAAGCGCGCCGGCGTGGCGCTCGACAAGATCGTGGTTGTGCTCGGCGCCGTCATGATTCTGCTGATCGGCTACGTGGCGATCGTGTCGCAACCGCCGCTCGGCGAGGCGCTCAAGAACGCCGTGATTCCCGACAATGTGGACTTTCTCATCATCACGACCCTCATCGGCGGCACCATCGGCGGGTACATCACCTATGCCGGCGCGCACCGCATGATCGATGCCGGCGTTTCGGGCCGCGAGAACGTGGGCGAGATCACCAAGAGCTCCATCCTCGGCATCATTATCACCGGCGTCATCCGCGTGCTGTTGTTCCTCGCGATTCTCGGCGTTGTCGCCGGCGGCGTTGCCCTCACCAGTGACAACCTCGCGGCCGAAGCGTTCCAGTCCGCGGCGGGCGACATCGGCCTCAAGCTGTTCGGCGTCATCCTCTGGGCCGCATCGATCACCTCGGTGATCGGAGCCGCGTACACGTCGATCTCGTTCGTCACCACCGCCAAGACCTCGCCGCGGGTGCGCAGCATCGCCACCTGCGTGTTCATCGCGGTGTCGGCAACGGTCTTCACTCTGCTCGGCCAGGCTCCGGCCACCCTGCTCATCATGGCCGGCGCCGTGAACGGGCTGATCCTGCCGGTCGGCTTTGCGGTCATACTCTGGGTGGCGTGGCGCCGCCGCGACCTGCTCGGCGGCTACGTGTACCCGAAGTGGCTGCTCGTCATCGGTGTCGCCGCCTGGCTACTCACCCTCTATCTCGGCTACCGCTCGCTCGGCGGCCTCGTGCAGCTGTGGGCCTGAGCGCCATCGACCGGACCAATCTTGCGCCGGCCCAGGCCCGCGCACTCTTTCGCGACGGCCTCGCCACGCCGACCGCGGGCTGGTCGAGCGGTTTCACCCAGGCGAACCTCATCATCGTGCCAAAGGAGCAGGCCTTCGACGTTCTGCTGTTCGCCAACCGCAATCCCAAGCCGTGCCCGATCCTCGGCGTGCTCGAGGCCGGGCAGACCACCGGCCCGCTGCTGGTCGGCGGCGACATTCGCACCGACGTCGGCCGCTACACGGTCTATGAGAACGGGGTGCTCGTCGATGAGCCCACCGATCTCTCTGCCTGGTGGCGCGACGACCTGGTGACCTTCATCGTCGGCTGCAGCTTCACCTTTGAGGCGGCTCTGCAGGGCGCGGGCATTCCGATCGCCCACATCGAGCAGGGCCGGAACGTACCGATGTACCGCACCAACCGACGCTGTGCATCCGCTGGCAGCATGGCTGGGCCCCTTGTCGTGTCGATGCGCCCGATCGCCGCTGACCGGGTAGCGGATGCCGCGCGCATCACCGCGCGTTACCCCGCCGTCCACGGCGCCCCCGTACACATCGGGGATCCGAGCGATCTGGGAATCCGTGACCTCGCCAAGCCTGATTTCGGAGACCCGGTGACGGTGGCCGACGGCTTCGTTCCCGTGTTCTGGGCCTGCGGAGTCACACCGCAGGCGGCCGTGATGGAGTCGCGCCCGCCGCTGGCGATCGGCCACGCCCCCGGCCACATGCTCATCACGGACGCCCGCGACTCCGACTATCTGGTGCCGTAGCTCGCCTCAACGCGGGTCGCCCCTTCATGCGCGGGCGTGCGCCTCGAGCAGCTGCTGTTCGGCGCGGCGCAGGTAGTCCACCATGAGCACGGCCGCCGTCGCGCGTTCCCCCGCCTCGAACTTCGCGAGAATGACGGCGTTGTCGTCGATGTAGGGCGCGTGAAACAGCGGATCGGCCACCATCGAGTGGAACACCAGCCGCATCTCGGCGAGCACCTGCGTCATCTGCGCGTTGAGGCGGTCACTTCGAGTCAGTGCGACGACGCCCGCATGAAAGTCCTGGTTGGCGCTCGCCATGCCCGGCACCGAACCGTCACTTCGAGCGGCCCGGGCGTGCGCGATCGCGGCGTGGAGGGCATCCGTTGGCGACGTGGTCGACCAGGTGAGCGCTGCCGGTTCCAGAAAGCGTCGCACCCGGTAAATCTCACGGATATCGTCGGCGGTCGGCCGGGCCACGAAGACACCACGATTGGGGATGCGGGTGACGACGTGCTCGCCGGCGAGGGTGGCGAACGCCTCGCGCAGTGTGTTGCGGGAAACGCCGAGCACCTCGCAGAGCGGCTCCTCCGACAGTTTCGCGCCCGGCGCGAGCTGACCGCCCGAGATGCGCTCGCGCAGCATCGACGCCGCCCACAAGCCGGTTTCGGCGTGGCGCACGTCGACGCTCTGGCGACGCAGGTCGGGCAGGATCTCGTCGAGGGTCATAGGCACAGCGTATCCATTGTCCGGTTCCGGTCAGACCTCGATCTCAGCGATGACGGCGTGCACGGTCACGGCGTCGCCGGCCGCCACGAGGAGTCCGACGAGCGTTCCCGAGCGGTGCGCGGCGACCGTGGATTCCATCTTCATGGCCTCGAGCACGAGCAGCGCCTCGCCCTCGGTCACCGTGGCGCCGGGCTCGACCAGCCATTTCACGACGGTGCCGCTCATGGTGGAGCGCAGTTCTGCCGGGTCGGGTTCCGGGATCGATGGCGCCACGGCGGCAGCGCCGCCCCGCGCGAGCCCGCCGAACAGGTTCTCTGGCAGGCCCAGCGCCATCCGTCGCCCGTCGAGTTCGATCGTGATGGTGCGGCGGATCACGGGCGGGGCGGCCGGAGCGAGCGAGGGGTCGTGGGCGAGCTGCGCGGCGAACTCGGTTTCAATCCAGCTCGTGTACACGCCGAGCCGGTCGGTCCCGGCGAATACGGGCAGGTCGACGACCGCCCGGTGGAACGACAGCACGGTCGGCAGGCCCTCGATCTCGAACTCGGCGAGCGCCCGGCGGGCACGTCGCAGGGCCTGCGGCCGGTCAGCGCCGGTGACGATGAGTTTGGCGAGCAGCGAATCGAATTGCGGGGCGACGGCATCACCAGAACGGATTCCAGCATCCACCCGGATTCCCGGCCCGGTCGGCACGGTGAACGTCGTCACGGTGCCGGGTGACGGTAGAAATCCGCGGCCAGGGTCTTCGGCATTGATGCGGAACTCAAACGAGTGGCCGCGAGGCACTGGGTCCTCCGACACCGGCAGCCCTTCTCCGGCGGCGATGGCGAACTGGGCGAGGACGAGGTCGATGCCTGACGTCTCCTCGGTGATCGGATGCTCCACCTGCAGCCGCGTGTTGACCTCAAGAAAGGAGACGCTGCCGTCGTCGGCGAGCAGGTATTCCACGGTGCCGGCACCGACATAGCCGGCCTCGCGGCAGATAGCTTTCGCCGAGGTGTAGATGAGATCGCGCTGGTCTGCGGTAAGAAAAGGGGCTGGCGCCTCTTCGACCAGTTTCTGGTTGCGGCGTTGCAGCGAGCAGTCGCGGGTACCGACGACGATCACGTTGCCCGTCCCGTCGGCCAGAATCTGGGCTTCGACGTGCCGCGGTTTGTGCAGAAAGCGCTCCACGTAGCATTCACCGCGGCCGAAGGCGGCCACGCTCTCACGCACCGCCGAGTCGAACGATTCCTCGATGGCGTCGAGTTCCCAGACCACCTTCATGCCGCGGCCGCCTCCGCCGAAGGCCGCTTTGATGGCGACCGGCAGGCCGTGTTCCTCGGCGAAGGCGCGCACCTCGGCGGCGGTGTCGACGGTGCCGTTCGAACCGGCCACGAGTGGAGCCCCAACGCGCACGGCGATCTCGCGCGCCGAAACCTTATTGCCGAGCACCCGGATGCTTTCCGGGCTCGGGCCGATCCAGGTCAGGCCGGCGTCCTGCACGGCCTGGGCGAAGTCGGCGTTCTCGGAGAGAAAGCCGTATCCGGGGTGCACCGCATCGGCGCCGGCCCGGCGAGCGATGGCGAGCAGTTTCGGCACGTTGAGGTAGGTGTCGGCCGGGCTGTTGCCGCCCAAGGCATAGGCCTCGGTGGCCAGGCCAACGTGCAGCGCGTCGGCATCGACGTCGGCGTAGACGGCCACGGAGTCAAGCCCGGCGTCCGAGCAGCCACGAATGATGCGCACGGCGATTTCGCCGCGGTTGGCGATGAGTACTTTCTGCACGGTTCAGCTCTCGTTCGGGATTTCAGGGGGGATAGCGGCAAAGCGGATGCGCGCGCCCGTGCCGAGTTGCGCCGCCCGGTCCAGGTCGGCATGCAGCACGACACCGAGCACCGGGTAACCGCCGGTGACCGGGTGGTCGGCGAGGAACAACACCGGAAGGCCAGAGGCTGGCAGCTGGATGGCGCCGGAGACGGTGCCCTCGCTTGGCAGTTCGCCGCCGCGCGCACGTTCGACGGCCGGCCCGTCGAGGCGCAGGCCGATGCGGTTCGACTGGGCGGTGACGGCCCAGTCGATGCGGTCGAAATCGGCGAGCGTGTCGGCGCTGAACCAGTCGGCACGGGGTCCGGGAACATAGCGCAGCACGGTCACCGCGTCGGGCGGGTCGACCGCGGGTTCAGCGGCACCGACCACGCTCGTTGGCGGGGCAGGCAACACCCGTAATCCGGTGCCGGCAATGAGCGGCGCCGGGCCGATGCCCGACATCGAGTCGGTCGAGCGGCTGCCGAGCACGAGCGGCAGGTCGAAGCCGCCGCGCACTGCGACATAGCTGCGCACGCCCCACGCGGGGGCGTCGAGGGTCAGACGTTCGCCGGCGTGCAGGGCGAACGGCGCGTCGGTGGGCATGACGCGGGGGGCGGCATCCGTTCTGCTGATGGTGATGAGAACGGATGCCCCCGCCACCGCGACAACCTGCTCGGTGCGCGCGTCGAGTACGAGGCCGCCGAGGGCGTTTTCGAGCACGGCGGCGGAGGCGGGGTTGCCGACCAGCCGATTGCTGCGGCGCAGAGCTCCGCGGTCGAGCGCGCCGGCGCCCGCAACGCCGAGGTGAGCGAGACCAGGGCGGCCGAGATCCTGCACGGTGGTCTGCGGCCCGGGTTGTACGACGAGGAGGTCGGCCGGGAGGTCGACGACGTCGGTCCCGCTGGCCGTCGGCGCGGCGCGCACGAACTCGCGCACAGCGCGAAACTGAACCCGATTGCCCGGTTGTATGAGCGCCGGTTGCTCGCGGCCCGGGCTCCACAGAACGGCGTCGGTGCGACCGATCAGTTGCCAGCCGCCGGGAGTGACCCGCGGATAGACAGCCGAGTAGGCATCGGCAAGCGCCACTGCACCGGCCGGCACCGCCCGCCGCGGACTGTTGCGCCGGGCGACCCGCAGGCGGTCGTCGCCGACGAGGTACGCGAATCCGGGGGCGAAACCGCCGAAGGCGGCGGTCCACAGCTGCCCGGTGTGCGCCGCGATCACGCCGTTTGCGCCGAGGCCAGTAAGTTCGCCGACCTCGTCGAGGTCGTCCCCGTCGTAGATGACGTCGACGGTCACGAGCCCGTCATTTGCGGCGGCGGCCGTACGCGGTTCGATCGCGCGCAGCCGGGCGGCGAACCCGCGTGCTGCTACCGCCGAGTCGGCCGTCACGAGCACGGTTTCGGCGGCGGCAACCAGGTCCACCTGGCCGGGCAGCGGATGCTCACGCAGCGCCTCGTAGAGCCCGAGCACCTCGCTGAGGCCATCGAGCTGCACGAGCACGGCCCGGTCGCCGACGGGACGGATGGATCGAGGAGGGGTCGGCATCCGCTACACGAAACTGGCGATGGAGACGCCGGCAGCCAGCAGCGCGGAACGCACCGCTGCGGCGAGGTGCACGGCGTCAGGGGTGTCGCCGTGCAGGCAGATGCTCGTCGCCGGCATGGCGATGACCGAGCCGTCGACGGCGACCACGGTGCCCTCAAGGGCGAGGCGAACGACCTGCGCGGTCACCGCATCGACCGAGTGCAGCACGGCTCCGGGCAGCGTGCGAGACACGAGGCTGCCGTCGGGGTTGTAGGCGCGGTCGGCGAACGCTTCGGCCACGGTGCGGAGGCCCCCAGCCTGGGCGATTCGTTCGATCTCGCTGTTGGGCAGCACCATCAGCGGCAGGCCAGGGTCAACGGCGAGTACGGCGTCGACCACGGCCTGCGCCTGTACCGGGTGGCGAGCGATGGTGTTGTAGAGCGCGCCGTGCGGCTTCACGTAACGCACGGCGGTGCCGGCGGCGCGCGCGAGGGCCTGCACGGCGCCGATCTGGTAGATCACATCGTTGCTGAGTTCGGCCGGATCCATCTCGATGAAGCGGCGGCCGAAGCCGGCCAGATCGCGGTATCCAGGGTGCGCGCCCACCGTGACGCCGGCAGCGGCGGCAGCGGCGCAGGTCGCGCGAATTGTCGTTGGATCACCGGCGTGGAAGCCGCCGGCCACATTGACGCTCGTGACCGAGGCGATGATGGCGGCGTCGTCGCCAAACGTCCAGTTGCCGAAGGACTCTCCGACGTCGCTGTTCAGATCGATGGTTGCCATGGTCCCCGTCTTTCGTTCCCCCTAGACTGCCGTATTTCTAGCTATTGTTCAACAATCGAATCGAAATCGAGTGCTCTTTCGACCGGATCCCGGCAGAGATACCCGCGCCTGCGCCCCATAATGGGTGCCGCCCATAAGGGGTAGACAACGCGTGCACTGCCTCATATTGTATTAACACTTGCGGCAATACAGTCCGCTGGATGCGATCGATAACTGGAGTGAAGCAATGATGCGAAGCAAAGTTAAATCTGGCGCCTTTTCGGCGCTTCTGGTCGGCGCGTTAGTCGGGACCGGCGGTTTCTTGTCGGCCGGCGCAGCCTCCGCCGCCATCGCGCCGGAGTCAGTAGTTTCTTCCGCATCCTCGGATGTCGAACGCTGGGTCGTTCCGCAGACCCAACAGGGCGGCAACTATTGGACGTCCGAGCGCATGCAGTCCGCCATCCCCGGCGCGGTCCTGGTACAAGACAATGTGGCAGCCGGAGTAGTCGGTGCCGTCGCGGCCGGAGCCACGTCTCGGGTGGCCCCACAGAAGGCTGGCCCGGACAAGTCGACAATGGCCGCCAGCGTCTCCCCCATTTCCCACATTGGTAAAATTTTCTTCACCCTCGGCGGCACAGACTATGTCTGTTCCGGCAATGCCATCTCCGCGGCCAACGAGAACACGGTCGTCACCGCCGGACACTGCGTCAACGAAGGCCCAGGCGCTTTCGCGTCCCGGCTCACCTTCGTACCGGCCTATGAAAACGGCTCTGCACCGTTCGGCCAGTGGAATGCCACCGAACTGTACGCTCCCACCCAGTGGAGCAACAGCGGCGACATCAGCTATGACACCGGCTTCGCCATCGTGTCCTCACCCACCGGCACGTCACTGAGCGACAGCGTCGGCGCGTCGGGCGTCACGTTCAACCAGAGCCGCGGCCTCACCTACACCGCCTACGGCTATCCGGCCGCCGCGCCATTCAACGGTCAGACCCTGAAGTCCTGCTACGGCACCGCCACCCCTGACCCCTACGGCCAGAGCCAGTCGCAGGGCATCCCCTGCGACATGACCGGCGGATCGTCGGGCGGCCCGTGGATGATCGGCAGCGGTTCCACCGGCCTGCAGAACTCGGTCAACAGTTTCGGCTACAACAACATCGCGAACACCATGTTCGGACCCTACTGGGGGTCGGTCATCCAGAACACCTATGTCGCCGCATCCGCGTGACCCGAGCGACAAACACCCGGTTGCCCGGCAGCGCCTCGATCCCGATGCCGCTGACTGGACTGACGAACGGATGCGCGCGGCCCGGCCGCGCATAATCCGCCTGAACCCCGACGGGTCGCGCGAACTCGACGACGACGCAGCCGCTCCGCCGGAGGCCAAACCGGCGGCAGACGCAGATACCCCGCCGACGGAATCCTGAATCAGTGAAAGCCCCGTCCGATACTTGGACGGGGCTTTCACTGATTGGTCTGACGATTAGACCGGAGCAGTTTCCCCGACCGTGAACGCGGCCTCGGTGGTGTCCTCGATGTCTTGCAGGCTCACGCCGGGGGCGCGCTTGCGCAAGACGAGGCCGGTCGGAGTCACGTCGAAGACGGCCGTGTCACTGATGATGCGATCGACGACCCGCACGCCGGTGAGCGGCAGGGTGCACTCGGTGACGATTTTCGGCGTGCCGTCTTTCGCGACGTGTTCGGTGAGCACGACGACGCGCGGGGTGCCGGCGACGAGGTCCATCGCGCCGCCCATGCCCTTGACCATTTTGCCGGGAATGGTCCAGTTGGCGAGGTCGCCGAGGGCAGAGACCTGCATGGCACCGAGTATGGCGACCTTCACGTGACCGCCGCGAATCATGCCGAATGAGGTCGCCGAGTCGAAGATCGCCGCTCCCGGAAGCACGGTGACGGTCTGCTTGCCGGCGTTGATGAGGTCGGCGTCTTCCTCGCCCTCAAACGGGAACGGCCCCATGCCGAGCAGCCCGTTCTCGCTCTGCAGCGTCACGTGGATGCCCTCAGGCAGATTGTTGGCGACGAGCGTCGGGATGCCGATGCCGAGGTTCACGTAGTCGCCGTCGTTGAGTTCCTGCGCCGCGATCGCGGCCATTTCATCTCTGGTCCATGCCATGGTGCTAGTCCCCTGCCTCTACGCCGACCAGCACGGGCCGGCTGCGCACGGTGCGCTGTTCGATGTCTTTGACCCGCGCCGAGGCCTGAATCAGGCGCTGCACATAGACGCCGGGGGTGATCACGTGGTTCGGATCGATGCCGCCGGGCTCAACGATCACCTCGGCCTCAGCGATCGTCACGAGACCGGCGGTGGCGACCACCGGGTTGAAGTTACGGGCGGTGAACCGGTACTCGAGGTTGCCGAGGGTGTCGGCGCGCCAAGCCTTGACCAGGGCGACGTCGGCGACGATGCCACGTTCCTGCTGGTACGTTTCACCGTCGAAGTCGGCGAGCGGCTTGCCCTCTGCAATGAGCGTGCCGACGCCGGTCTTGGTAAAGAAAGCGGGAATGCCAGCGCCACCGGCCCGCAGTCGTTCGGCGAGCGTGCCTTGGGGGCTGAATTCGACCTCGAGCACGCCGGCCAGAAACTGCTCGGCGAACAGCCTGTTCTCACCGACGTAGGAGGCGATCACCTTCCGCACCTGCCCGGCTTCGAGCAGCACGCCCAGGCCCTTGCCGTCGACGCCCATGTTGTTCGACACGACGGTGAGATCCTTTACACCGGACCCCCGCACCGCATCGATGAGATCGGCCGGAATTCCGCTCAGGCCGAATCCGCCGACCGCGAGCACCATCCCATCGCGCAGAACGTCGTGCAGCGCCTCGCTCGCGCTGGCCTGAACCTTGGACATACATTCTCCTCATTGAGTGATGGTCATCGCCGACGTGTCCATCTTGTGGACGTTATTTCTTAACGCCATGATATTCAGCGCCGCCAAGCCCTGTCAATCATCACATCCTTGCGACTCCATCCCATGAACAGTAGGCTACAAATCATCCACATTATGGACAAAGGAGTCGATATGACCGGTCCGTCAGCCACACGTGCGGCGCAGAAGGCCCGCGGCGGCCAGCCAGCACCCCTGGCCCAGCCGGTGCAGGGCGCACAGGTTGTCGGCCGCGTTGCCCTGCTGCTGCGTCTCGTCGGGCAAAATTCTTTGGGCGCTTCCCTGGCCGAGATCGTGCGCGACTCCGGCCTGACCCGGCCCACCGTGCACCGGCTGCTCACCTCGCTTGCCGCCGAGGGCCTGCTCGACCACGATGCCGTGCGCCATACCTGGCACTACGGCCCCGAAATCTTCGTCATGGGAACCGTCGCCGCCGCCCGCTACCCGATCGAGGAGCTCGCCCGGCCGAGCCTCGTGCGCCTGGCGGAGGAGACCGGCGAGAGCGCGTTCCTGTCTATCCGGCGCGGCGCGGAAACCGTGTGTCTGCTCCGCGAAGAGGGCAGCTTCCCCATCCGTTCCTTCGTGCTGTACGAGGGGGTGCGTTTTCCATTGGGCGTCGCATCCGCTGGTCTGGCCATTCTGGCTTTCCTGCCCGAGGCAGAAGTGGATGCCCTCCTCGCCGACACCGAGGCCTTCGCGGCTCGCTGGGGTGGCCAGCACTCCCCCGCGAGCATCCGCGCCAATCTCGAGCGCACCAGGGTCACCGGCTATGCGGTCAACCCCGGACTCATCCTGGAGGGCAGCTGGGGCATGGGCGCCGCGATCTTCGACCGCAGCGGCCGCCCCGGCTGGGCGCTCTCGCTCACCGGCATCGAGCCGCGATTCAAACCAGAGCGCCAGAAGATCCTGGGCCAGCTGCTGCTCGACGAGGCCAGCCGCATCACCCAGACCCTGCAGCGCCCGCCGATCGTCTAGCGCTCTGGGCGGGGAATGAGAAAGTCCCGGCCTCGGCCGGGACTTTTCTAACAGTGTGGTGGAGCTAAGGAGATTCGAACTCCTGACCTTCTCATTGCGAACGAGACGCGCTACCAACTGCGCCATAGCCCCAAACTGCCTTTGAAGAATATCACGGGCTGGCCGACAGTTTCGCCGCTTCGAGCGCGAGGTGTCAATTAGACCGCGCGACGGCGACGCAGCACGGCGTCGAGGTCGGTCATGCCCGGAATTGTCTCGCCGACAATACCCATCGACGCGAATCGGCTGGGCACAGCAGTAGCGGTCGCCGCCACGACGGGCCGCGCGATCGGCGTGACGGCCCGGTTGGCCTCCTCCGCGAGCGCGGCGGCACGACGGGCAACCTCCGCTTCGGCGGCTGCCCTGCGCAGCTGGTTGGCCGCTTCAACGGATGCCATCGCCGTCTGCGCGATTGAGCCGCGCGAGAGGTGCAGCGCTCGCGGCACCGGTTGAGGCGTCCAGGTAGCCGCGGCGACCGGAGTCTGCTCCAGTTGCACGGGCTCGAAGGTTTGCCCGATCAGCACGGGCAGCTCCACCGGGGCTGCCAAGCGAATGATGCGCGCCGAGCGCGCGACCGTGGCCAGCCTTCCGAGAACGCCGAACGCGGCGACCATTACGACTCCGCCGCCGACCAGCGCCGTGAACGAACCGGCCAGAGCGGGAGTGATCCCCGACACCGCCAGCACGAAACCGGTCAGCAGAATCAGCGAGGTCAGGCCGCGAAAGCGCCGAAGACGCCGAAGTTTCTTCACCGGCGACTCCGGCAGGCGCGGCGCGGCCGCGGCGGCCACAGCGGCGGCGGCGCGGCGAACGTCGCTGGCGGCATCCGCTAGCGCCTGCGCTTCAGCCCGCTCTGATTGCTCGGCCCTCGCCAGAATGCGTTGCTGTTCGGCAACGGTACGGGCGTTCGCTTCAAGCCGCACTTGCTGCGGAACCTCGGCGGTTTCAGCCAGAATTCGCAGTGTCTGTTGCAATCGCACCGCATTCCGTTCGGTGGCCTGAAACTGCTTGCGACGCGACCACGTGGGCATCAAGTAGGCAACCCAGAGCACAGCAGCCACCGCCACCATGACCCCGCCACCCAATGCCTCACTATTCATGTTGACAACGGTAAGAGGCGCGGGCACATCCACCGAGGATTACTCTCGGTGTGTCACCCAAGTTAATACACTGATTCCGCCCCCGAACAGGGAAATTCTTAACCGTCATCGGGTGATGACACGCACCGGATGCGCGGCCGACTCCAAATCTGCCGCGCTGACGCTCGCGGCATCCGCTGGTACCAGGTCATCTTGCCAGCGGCGCATGACGCCCTGGCTGAGTTCCTCGGCGACCAGACCGAAGCAGAAATGGTCGCGCCAGTCGCCGTTGATGTGGATATACCGTCGGCGCAGGCCCTCATACCGAAAGCCGAGCTTTTCGACGACGCGCAGGCTGGCCTTATTCTCGGGGCGGATGCAGATCTCCATGCGGTGCAGGCCGAGCTGGTAAAAGCAGAAGTCGGTCGCGAGCGCCACGGCCGTGGGCGTGACCGACTGGCCGGCAAACTTTTCACTCACCCAGTATCCGATGGTGGCCGACGACAGCGATCCCCAGGTGATCGACGACACGTTCAGTTGACCGGCCAGTTCGCCGTTGTGTTCCACAATGAACGGCAGGCCGTTGCCCGATCGCGAATGCGTCAACAGGCTGCGGATGCTCGCGCGCGTGTCGAAAGACATCGGCGCGTAGGGGTTGGTCGCCTCCCACTTGCGCAACCACGAGCGGTTCGCCAGCAGTTCGCCCTCGAGAGCGCGCGAATCGCGCAATCGAATGGGACGCAGTGTGACGGCCCCCTCGCGGAGGGTCGGAATGGCGATCGGCACGGTTTGCCTGTCTGTCGTGGGTTAGAAGCCGGATGGGGCGGGGAAGATCGTTAGTCCAGTGTGGCGACGAATTCGCGCAGCCACGGCTTGAGGTCGACACCGAGATCTTCACGATCGACGGCGAGCTGCACGATCGCCTTGATGTAGTCGAGCCGGTCGCCGGTGTCATAACGACGCCCACGAAAGATCAGGCCGTACACGCCGCCGGTGGACTCCGGGTTTACGGCCATCTCCTGCAGGGCATCGGTGAGCTGGATCTCGTTGCCCTTGCCGGGCGCCGTGTGTTCCAGAATATCGAAAACTTCGGGGCGCAACACGTAACGGCCGATGATGGCGAGGTTGGATGGGGCGTCTTCGGCGCTGGGCTTCTCGACCAGACCGGTGATGCGCACGACGTCGGGATCATCGGTCACTTCGACCGCGGCCGCCCCATACATATGAATCTGCGCGGGGTCGACCTCGAGCAGGGCAACGATGCTGGCACCACGCTTGACCTGTTCGGCAAGCATGCGGGTCAGCAGCGGGTCACGGGAGTCGATGATGTCGTCACCGAGCAGCACCGCGAACGGCTCGTTCCCCACGTGCATGCGGGCGCGCAGCACGGCGTGGCCGAGTCCGCGCGGGTCGCCCTGCCGCACATAGTGGATGTCGGCGAGCTCGTTGGATTCACGCACCTTGGCCAGCCGGGTCTGGTCCCCCTTGCGTTCCAGCATGGCCTCGAGCTCGGTCATGCGGTCGAAATGGTTCTCCAGAGCGTTCTTGTTGCGCCCGGTGACCATCAGCACGTCACTAAGCCCGGCCGCGACAGCTTCTTCAACAACGTATTGAATAGCCGGCTTGTCGACGACGGGCAGCATCTCCTTCGGCATGGCCTTGGTCGCTGGGAGGAAGCGTGTTCCGAGTCCAGCTGCGGGAATGACGGCTTTAGTTATCGGGGTACCCATGGGCACTAGGTTAGTGGCAAGTAGGATGCCTTATATGGACTCCGACATAGCTCATCGAAAGCGTGCGCTACGAGCGGAATTACGCGAACGCCGTCAGAACCTGACGTCCTCGGAGCGCGACTCGGCCACGGCCGGTTTTACGGAGAATCTGCAAAGCCTTGTTCTCGACCTGTCAGCGCGGTCGATCTCCTGCTACCTGTCAGCCCGCAACGAACCCGATACCCGACCTTTTCTCAACTGGGCCACGGCAGAAGGCATCCGCATTCTGTTTCCGATTTCTCGCGAAGACGGCCTGCTCGATTGGACCGTCGGCGACGGTGACGAGGAATTCACCGGAATTTCCGGCGTACCAGAAGCCGTGGGAACCCTGCTCGGGCCAATCGCCATCAATGACGTCGACCTCATCATCGTTCCGGCGGCCGCCGTGGACGAGTCGGGACTGCGCATGGGCTGGGGTCGTGGCTACTTCGACAAGACCCTCGGCTCGATGGAGAAATGCCCGCCGGTGTACGCCGTGGTCTTCGACAGCGAATTTGTCGACGAGGTGCCCCGCGAGGTGCACGATCAGCCCGTCAACGGTCTCGTGACGCCGACCCGAATCATCGCTTTTTGACCGATTTTCACCGCTCGCAGCGCCCGTTCTGAACCTGCGGGGGTGCAAGCGCGCATAACCTTAGTACTGGCAGGCGTTTGCCTGTCGGCTCAACCAGCTGGAGATGCAGTGCCTACCTACTCTTACCGTTGCACCTCGTGCGACACCGCTTTCGATATCCAGCAGGCCTTCACCGACCACTCGCTCACGGTGTGCCCGACCTGCCAGGGAAAGCTGCGCAAGGTGTTCTCCTCGATCGGCGTCACCTTCAGCGGCTCGGGTTTCTACAGCAACGACTCCAAAGCGGATGCGAAGCGGTCCAACCCGAATCTCGACCGCAAGCCGGCCGAGAAATCAGCCGACAAGTCCGACTCTTCGGCGAGCAAACCCGCTGAAACCAAGGCCGAGAAGAAGACCGACAGTACGCCGGCGAAGAAAGACAGCTCGGCGTCCTCTTCTTCTTCTTCCTCCTCTTCCGTTCCGGCCGCGAAGGCGTCTTAGGTAGATGGCGCTGACAAAGACGGTCTCCCAAGTCATCCGTTTGGAGCACCCCGTGATCAACGGTTTCAAAGAATTCATCATGCGCGGCAACGTCATCGACCTCGCGGTCGCCGTCGTCATCGGCACGGCGTTCACCGCGCTCGTCACCGCTATTGTCACGAGTATCTTCAACCCACTCATCGCCGGCATTTTCAAGGCCGAGTCCCTCGCCATGACCCTCCGCATGCCGCTTCCCGGCGGCGATTTTCTGCTGTTTGGCGCCGTCATCGGCGCGCTTATTAACTTTCTGCTGATCGCCGCGGTCGTCTATTTCGTGATCGTGTTGCCGCTGAACAAGCTCAAGGAAGCCCAGGACCGTCGCCGCTCCGCCGGAGTGTCGTCCGAGGTCGTGGCCGACCCCACGACCGAGCTCGACCTCCTCACCGAGATCCGCGACCTGCTGGCCAAGAACGCCGCCCCAGCCGCGCCTGACCAGGGCCCCAAGCACTAGCAACTACCAGTGCGGCGGTCGGTCCTGTCGCAACTGTGCCTCGTTCGCGCTGGGGGCGCTCCCGGTGTGGGCGACGCCCCCCTCTTCGCGCAGCACCGGCGGGTGCGGGTCGGGGTCGGTGTTCGGCGCCGGCATCAGCTTGGCGCGCCGGGCCTTGCCGCCAGACTTCACGATCGGCTGCCGGGCCGATCCCAGGGGCGGCACACCCTCCGAACCGGTCATGCGCCCGGACGTTTCGGGGTGATTGTGGGGGCGTCGCCGGTCGAAAAGGGCCGGGCATCCGCTGGCGGAACACCGGCGATGGCGGCCACGCGTGCCGCGACGGCATCGGGGTTGCTGAACAGTTCGAAGCTGTGCACGCGCAGGTAGTGCCAGCCGAGGCGACGCAACACTTCGGGGCGCAGCCGCAACGACTCGCGCAGGCTCGCACGATTGACGACGGCATCCGTTTCGACCACGATCGCGCGGGTTCCGTAAGAAGCAGCGAGGGCGAGCTTGCCGCGGTGGCCGAGGCGCACACTGAGACCGAGCTTTTCGAGACGGTTGCCGAGATCAACCAGCATGGCTTCGCTCGCGTCGGGAACCTGCACCTCGTCACGACGGGCCTCGGTCTCGCTGAGTACCTGGGACAGGGCGAGGATGCCGTGACGCTGGCGGTCCTCGTCGATGTCCGCGGGGCGAAAGCAGGAGACGATGTCGAGCGCGCGACGTGCACGGGTCATGCCGATCGCGAGCAGGCGTTCGCCACCGGGTTCGCCGAGTGAACCAAAGTTCGACAGCAGTCGACCGTGCGGAGTGCGGCCGTAGCCGATCGAGAAAATGACCCGGTCGCGGCTCTGTGCCACGGCCTGCTCGAGGGTGAGCACGGTGAACGGTTCGCTGCGGTCTTTGAGAATGAAATCGGAGAGGTCGGTGCGCTTGGCAAAGGCCGCGAGCACGGCCTGCTGCACGCGCACGGCGTGCCGGGTACTCGCGGTGATCACCATGAGGGATTCGCGCGGACGCTTCGAGGCGTGGTCGAGCACGAGATCGACGACCTTCACGACCTCCGCGTCGACGCTCTCGATGGCGCCGCTGTCGGCGTCGGGCATGCCGCGGCCGCCGGCCACATAGTTGATGGTGAGGCTTCCGTGGCCGAGAAAACTTCCGGCCCAGGGCAGGGAATCGATGCGTCCGCCGTAGAAGCGGTGGTTGACGAGCTCGGCAAGGTCCTCACCGCCAGCCCGGTAGCTGCGCGTGAGGGTGAGAGTCGGCAGCAGCTCGCCGAGGCGGGCTAGGGCAGAGTCGGCGTGCAGGGCGTCCACCGATGCGTCGGGCGCCGCGGCCTCTCCCGAGCCGGCGATGCCCGTCTCGAAGGCTGACGGCGTCTGGGTGACCGGATCTCCGAACGCCACGATCTGTCGGCCCCGGCGAATCGCGCCGACGTTCTCGGCGAGGGTCGTGGCTCCGGCGTCGACCAGCAGCACGGTATCGAAGGTGATCTGGTCGCTGATTCCGGCGATCTCGTACGGTGAGGCCAGCCAGACCGGTGCGAGCACGCGACCGAGGTGCGGTGCGACCTCATTGAGCCGGGTGGGGGTGGCACGGTCGGCGCGCAGCAGGCGGCGCAGCTGATCGGCTTCCTCGGGAAAGTCGACGACGCCGATCTTCCAGGTTTCGGCGAGCAGCCAGGCCAGCAGCTTGCCGGTAGCGGATGCGTGCGCTTCGTCGACGAGTTTGAAATCGGCCTCGAGGCGGTCCAAGACCTGGGTGTTGGCACCCAGCAGTGCCCGGTCGCTCGCGAGCATGATCTCGAGCACGGACTGCCACCAGGCCAGCTCGAGCTCGACGGCGACGTTCTCTTCCGACACGTGGCGCTGGGACAGGTCTGTCATCAGCGGGTCGAGGTTATGCTCGCGAAGCGTAGCCAGCAGCGCTGTGCGCTCGTGCAGGTTCGCAAGCACCTCGCTCTCAGCGGCGAGGCCCGAGATCATCGATACAAGCTCATTCATCTGACGCCCGGCCAGGACTCGAGGCGTGCCGCTGGTACCGAGCGGAATATCGAGTAGACCGAGGTCTTCCCAAACTCGCTGAAAGGCAACGTGCACGTCGTTGATGCCAACCGGCACCTCCGGGCTGACGCCGGCAGCCGCGTAGCGCTGCCAGAGCGTGCGCTGGCTCTGGATGCGCCGCAGGCTCTCGTTCATGTCGTTGACCCGCACCCCGGGGCGCTGGTATTCCTCGGCAAGCTTCCGCAGCCTACGGCGGCTGGCCGAACTCATCTCGGACGATTCACGCCGCGACGACGTGGCGGCGATCAACTCGGTGAGCGACCGGTCGTAGACGCCAGGCTGAAATTTGTCGAGGGTTTCGCGAATATCCAGCAGCAGACGCAGGTAAATACCGAGCTCGTTGATCGTCTCGAACGGGCGCAACCGGGTCTGACCGATCAGGCCGTTGGCGCGTTCAAGCAGCCGCGGAAGTTCGATCTGGTTGATGCGTTTGGCGAGCTGGTGCGAGTTGGAGGCATCCGCTGTGGAGGTGAACGAGGCACCGTACCAGGGCGAGTCCCCTGGCCCGTACCGAAATTCTCCGAGAACGGCGGCCTTGATCAGGGTGTTGGCCGCGGCCGACCGGGAATGTGCGAGAAGTTCGAGGGCGTGCCGGTCGAGTCGGGCCGTGGTCGACGGCGGCTCGGGCAGCTGGGCGAGCCGGGCGAGTTCGCCCAGCGCCTCGAGCACAGAGACGCCGAGAGTGGAGTCGCGACGGGTGAGCGCCGAACGGTAATCGAGCAGCACCTTGCGCAGGCGCACGAGGGCGTCATCGACGTCGCCGACCCGCGGCTGGGCCGCTTTCTCGTTTCGGGTGATCGACTGGATCAGGTCGCGGCGCAGGGTGCGCGGGGTCACGGCGATGCCGGGCAGGCCCACCTGCACGAGGCGGCCGTGGATGCCATCGAGGCTGGAGCGGCGGGCGCTCACCACGAGTACCCGCTTGTGCTGGGCCACGAGCGAGCCGATCGCGTTGACGATGGTTTGGGTGCCGCCGGTGCCTGGCAGCGTTTTCACGACGAGGGAGTTGCCAGCCGCGATCTGCGCGACGACGTTCTCCTGCTCGGAGTCGGCGTCACCGAGCAGCGTGTCGGTGGCGGGCGGGCGGGCGTCCTGGCCGATTGGAACGACCGGGTTATACGCGGTCTCGATGTTGCGTCTGGCGGTCATGTTGCCGGCAACGGCGTCGAGCAGAGGATGGTCGAGCGATGACGCATCAGCGGCGAGCGCCCGGCCGACGTCGGCGAACGACGAGACGACGAGGCGGGGTACGACGTTGAACCAGGGCAGGTGCGAGGTCAGCCCGCGCAGGCGGTCGATGACAGGTTGGGGTTTGAACGCGCCGTTGGTCACGGCGAGCGCTACGAAAGCGTCGGCGTCGAGCACGATCTGAAACTGGTCTTTCAAGGCTCGGGCGAGTTCGGGGTTGAGAAAGGGCTGGCCCTTGAGCTTGAGTTCGTAGTCGCGTCCGTACCGGCGAATGGCGAGGGGACGAAGAAGTATCGGGGCGCTGTAATCGATGTCCTGGTAGCGCCACTCGGCGAGGCCGATGGCGAGGTTGACGGATTCGAGGCCGCGCATGGAGCGCAGTTCGATGCCCTTCTGGGTGATCTCGTTCGCGGCCAGGCGGGCGTTGCGCAGCGCGAGTTCGTCGCGAATGAGGTTGGACAGCAGCGTGGTTTTGCCGATGATGAACTGCGGCAGGCCGCCGGGGTGTGTGGCGCTGAGTTCGATGCGGGTGCGGGCTTCGTCGGTGAAGTGCAGCAGCGGGGAGCGTCCGCCGAGGGCTGCGAGTTCGTCGCGCCAGCGCTGCCAGACCGGTTCGGCGATGTTTCCCGCGGTGAAGGCCGGGTCGCCCAGACTGAGGTTGTGTGGACTGGTCACGTTTTGCGGGTCGACAGGGACGGCGCCCAGGTACTTGGAAAGCACGTCGTCGTCATCTTGTTTTTTATCGAGGTGCCACACAGGGATACCCTAATTGGCAAATCACCGGTTTGCCCTGAGGCGGCCGGGGTTTCGCGGGTTTCTGCTGCAATCTGCAGGCTCACAGCCAGTCGCGCCGCTTGAACACGGCGTAGAGGCTGATTCCCATGCCGAGCATCAGGGCGATCGCGAACGGGTACCCCAGCGGCCAGTGCAACTCGGGCATGTGGTCGAAGTTCATGCCGTAGATGGTCCCGACCAGGGTCGGCGCGAACAGAATGGCGGCCCAGCTGGAGATCTTCTTCACCTCCTCGCTCTGCGCGAGGCTTGTCTCCGACAGGTGCCGCATCTCGTCGTTCTGGCGCTGCCCGACGAGAGTGCTGTGCACGGTGAGGGCGTTCTGAAGCAGTTGCCGGAACGCGTCGCCACGCTCAACGACACGCAGGGTGTGGTCGAGGACGTCCCGCAGGTGCCGGTGCAGTTCGAGGTCCACGTTGTACTTGTCGAAGCCACGCTGCATCGCCTCGAACATGCTCACGAGCGGCTGGGTGGCCCGCTGAAATTCGATCACCTCACGGGACAGGGCGTAGATGCGCCGACTGACCTCTGGATCGCCGTCGAACAGCTGGTCTTCGATCTCGTCGATGTCGTTTTCGAGTCCGGCAACGACCGGCCCGTATTCGTCGACGACCTGGTCGAGAATGGCGTAGAGCACGGCCTCGGGACCGAGCGCGAGCAGGTGCGGGGTACTTTCCATTCGCTCGCGTACCTGGGCGAGGTCAGGAGATTCAGCGTGGCGAATAGTGACGACGAAGTCGGGGCCGACGAACACGTGCAGTTCGCCGAACTCGACACGTTCCTCGTCGTCTACATAGCGCGCCGGGCGCAGCACGATAAATAGAGTGTCGGCGTACCGTTCAATCTTCGAGCGCTGGTGCCCCTTGAGTGCATCCTCCACGGCGAGATGGTGCAGGCTGAATTCGCTCGCGACGGCCCGTACCTCGGCCTCGCTCGGCCGGTACAGTCCGATCCAGGCAAAGCCCTTGCTGTCCCTCATAACCTCAAAGGTGTCATCGAGAGTGTGTGGGGTGGACACCCGGTGCCCGTCCACGTAGACCGCGTTGTCGACCAGCGCCATTGGTTCTCCTTGTTCGATCTACCAGTGTGCCATTCGGCTACGGTTGCACAGTGACGCGAACGGATGTTTCCCTCTTTTTAACTCCGCGCGCGCCGCTCCCCCAGACCGACCGCGCACTGCTCGCCGCCGCCGTGGCTCGAATCTGCCCTGGCCAGGGGCCGGTCACCATCGAGCAGCGCTGCGAGCGCTGCGGCGGAGCGCATGGGCGCCCGCGGGTGCTGGCGCCGTCTGGCGTTTTTGTGAGCCTGAGTCGGGCCGGCCATACCGTCGCCGTCTCCGTCTCCCTGGTCGGACCGATCGGGGTCGACATTGAAAGCGTCACGGCGGTCGGTCGAGCCGGGTTCGACGACGTCGCGTTCAACGCCGACGAACGCGCAGCGTTGCAGCGGATGCCGGCCGCCGAACGCGACCGGGCCCGCGCCGGCATCTGGACCACGAAGGAAGCACTGCTGAAGCTCTCGGGCCAGGGCCTGACGGTGGACCCGCGGGAGCTGACTGTGGAGTGGGCTGGGGCATCCGTTTCATTGAGATGGCCGACCTCCACCCTCGATCTGAACCGGGTGCACGTCGAGGGCTTCGACGCGGGCCCCGGCCTGATCGGCACCCTCACCGTACTCAGCGCGAAGTCCCCCCGGGTCGAGCTGCACCGCGATTCGTAATTTCACGCTGAGCGGGAGTTGCGCCGCTGCGCGGGAGGCGCAACTCCCGCGCACTGGCGCAAGTCCAGCGCGACGCGCGGCGCGCAGCTGGCGCAGCCGTTATGGCTGGGTGCGTTCCAGGCCGCGGAGGGCACGCTGCGGGCCGGGCTGCAATCCGAACTCGAGGAGCCGCCGCCGCAGGGGGTACTGGCTCATCCCGACCGAGGCCGGCCAGCGGGTGAATCCATGTACCTGACGGCGAATTCCGTCCTCGCGCAGCTTTTCGTCATACTGGACCTGCTCAGGAGAGCGACCGGCCAGATATTTCGGGTTGAAATATTTGTCCCGACCATCGCACTCCCCCACGCCGTCGATATCCCGCCAATAGAAGTCGGTCTCGCACTCCTTGCCATCGACGATGAACGGATGCTGCAGCTCCGGCTCGGGAAATCCGCTCAGGGCGATGTTCACCCGACTGGCCGACTCCGCTGGCGAACCCGAGAGATGCGTTCCGAACTGGATGATCGCGCGGGCGCGGCGGGAACCGCGAAAGGGCAGCATCCGCTCAAGCGTGGCCAGAAGCGCGACCTTGGTGGTCAGGGTTGGGGTACGTCCAAACCGGTCCCGATAGAGCGCGCGGTCGACCAATGCCACGGCGGATTTCAGATCGAGCGTCGCTGCCAGATCGACGACTGTGCGTTCGATGGTCGTCACGAGTAGTCCGTCGATGGTCGTGACGTCGCGGGCATCCACGCCGAGGGCATGCCTGCGGATACCCGGATCCGAGCGGCCGCCCGAGGCTCGTTCGGTGAGCAGATGCACCTCCCCCGGCCAGCCGACGAGCATCGGCAGCCCCCAGAGCACGGCGGCCGAGTGGTGGCAGAGCACCGCCTGACCGCGCCGAATGAGGGCCGCCCCACGCACCCGGATCAGATAGCGCTGGTCCTCCCGTAGTTGGTTCCAACGCGCGCTGGGGTAGTACAGACCGCGGCTCACCCGCTGCAGTCGGCCCCTTGTTGATTCCCGTCGCAAGCGAAAATCGACGCCAAGGGCGCTTGCCAGATCAGATGCGAGGATGAGGCCGTCGCAGGGATCGGGGTCGGTGCTCGTTTGGGAGATCAGGCCAGCGCTGCTTCGGGGAACGATGCTGAAGCCGTCGCTGGGTTCTGGGTCTGGCTGAGACATCGAACCAGAGTGCCCGGAAGGCGCCTGCTGCGGGAGGCGGCTCGCCCCCTTCGTGCAGAACCCAGGCCCACACCTACCTGTGGAGGAGGAACACGCGGTTCGTCACGGCGTGCCATCCACTGAGCGAAGGATGCCCGCGAGCATGCGTTGCACGCCACGCGGGAGTTGCGCCGCTGCGCGGGAGGCGGAACTACCGCGTACTGGCGCAGGTCCAGCGCGACGCGTGGCGCTGGAGTACTGGCCAGGCCGGAACTCCCGCGTTCTGGCGCAACTCCCGCGCACCGCAACCGCACCCATGCCCGAGCCCAGCCCAGCCACGCCCGGCGCCCTGTTCTTAGAGGCTCGGCAGCGCGCTGTCCTGCACCCAGCGGGCCACGAACCCGCCGATCGCCCGGCTCCCGGTGTGCTCGGAGAAGAAAACGACGAAGTCGTCGGTCGAGACCTGCCCGTACCGGCGGGCCGCCGTGTAGGCGCGCAGGGTCGCGAAGAAGGCCTCGTCGCCGAGAGATTTGCGAATGGCGTGCAGGGCGAGGGCGCCGCGTTTGTAGACGCGGTCATCGAACATGGCGTGCGGGCCGGGGTCGCCGACGACGATGTCGCGCGGCAGCGCCGCCACCCGGCTGCGGTGCAGCACGGCGAGGGTGTCGGCCGTTCGACCACCGCGTTGCTCCTCCCAGAGCCATTCCGCGTAGCACGCGAAGCCCTCCTGCAACCAGATGTCCTGCCAGCGGGCCACGGTCAGGCTGTTGCCGTACCACTGGTGCGCCAGCTCGTGGGCGATCAGCCGGTCGCTGCCGTGCTCGCCGTTGACGTGGTTGCTGCCAAATACGGCGAGGCCGTGTGCCTCGAGCGGAATCTCAAGTTCGTCGTCGGTCACGACGACCGAGTAGGACGCGAACGGATACGGCCCGAACCGGTCGGCGAAGAACGCGATCATCTCGGTGAGGCGGGCGAAGTCGGTATCGACACGGGTCGCAAGTTGGGCCGGAAAGTACAGGCTGTGCTCGACCGGAGCGTTGGCCAGGTCGCGGCGGCGGAAGCGGCCGATCAGCACTGTGGCGAGGTAGGTCGCCATCGGCTCGCGCACGTCGAAGGTCCAGCTGGTGCGGCCGGAGCGGCTCGACCGGCTCGACAACACCCCGTTCGACACCACGGTGTAAGCCGATTCGCAGGCGATCTCGATGCGATAGGTGGCCTTGTCGCTCGGATGGTCGTTGCACGGAAACCAGGACACGGCACCGCACGGCTGTCCAGAGACGAGCACGCCATCGTCGAGTTCTTCCCAGCCGACGTCGCCCCAGGCGCTGCGCACCGGATGCGGCGCCCCGCGATAGCGCACCACCACCTCGAACACGGCCCCGGCCTCGATCGTCGTGGCGAGGCTGATGACGAGTTTGCGTGAAGAGTGCGTGACTTTGGTCGGCCGCGCACCGTTTACCAACACTTTTTCGATGCTCAGCCCGGCGAAATCGAGGCTGAATCGGTCGAGGGGCACGAGGGCGCGTGCGGTGATGATCGCGGTCGCGTTCAAGCGGTTGGTGGCTACCCGATAGGAGAGGGTCAGGTCGTAGTGTTCCGCGGTGTAGCCACCATTGCCGCTGGTGGGAATGTACGGGTCGCCAGCGCTGGCCGAGCCGTAGGTCGTCTGCACAGTCTGAGCCATCTCTTTACTATTCCTTGGTCAACGAGCCCACGGCGCCTGGTGCCAGGGCGTGATCGGGTTGCCAGACCAGAGCGAACCGGTCGGCACCCGTTCGCCGCGCATCACGAGCGAGCCGGGCCCGACCGTCGCCCCAGCCTCGATGGACGCCGCCGGCAGAATGACTCCGTTTGGCCCGAGCGTGGCGCCCTCGGCGAGCACGACCGCGTCGAGCTGCATGATGCGATCGTGAAACAGGTGGGTCTGCACGACGCAGCCGCGGTTCACGGTGCTGCCGGCGCCGAGGCGCACCAGGTCGGCTTCGGGCAGCCAGTACGTTTCGCACCAGACGCCCTTTCCCACGGTGGCGCCGAGGGTGCGCAGCCATACGGCGAGCGCCGGCGTGCCTGAGGCTTTCCCGGCGAACCAGGGTCGGGCAACCATCTCGACAAAACTGTCCGAGACCTCGTTCCGCCAGATGAAGGACGACCAGAGCGGATGCTCCGACGCGTCGATGCGCCCGACCAGCGTCCACTTGACCACCGTCGTGACCCCGGCAGCCACCGCACCGGCCGCGAGCATGACCACACCCGAGAGGCCGATCGCCGCGCCGAGGCCGAGCTGCAGCCACAGCAGGTCCAGCAGCGCGAGCACCAGAAGGGCGATCCAGGCGGTGGTGAAGCCGGCCACGATGCGCAGCAGTTCCCACAGCGACCGGGCAACTTTCAGGCGAACGGGAGGGTGGAAGGTGCGCGAGTCGTCGGCATCCGTTTGCCGGCGGCGCAGGCGGGCCGGCGGGTTACCGAGCCAGCTCGAGCCGCGTTTGGCCTTGCGGGGCGTCGACGAGAGCACCGCGACGAGCCCGTTGCGAGGCACGGTACGGCCGGGGCCTGCCATGCCGCTGTTGCCGAGGAAGGCTCGGCGGCCTACCTTGGCTGGCCCGATATGCATCCAGCCGCCGCCAAGTTCGTAGCAGGCGACCATGGTGTCGTCGGCGAGAAACGCGCCAGGCGCGATGGTCGTGAGCGAGGGCAGCAGCAACACGGTAGACGCCTCGACATCGGCACCGACTTTGGCCCCGAGTAGTCGCAGCCAGGTGGGCGTGAGCAGGCTCGCATAGACCGGAAACAACACCGTGCGGGCGCCGTCGAGGATGCGTTCGGTCATCCACACCTGCCAGCCGATGCGGCTGCGCACCGGATAGTAGCCTTCCCGAAGGCCCAGTCCGAGCGCGCGCACGAAGGCAATCACTAAAAGCGCGTAGGCGAGGCCGCCGGCAATGACGGCGACCGGCATGATCAGGGCCGCGCGCAGCACGGCAAGGCCGAGGCTGTCGGCGTTGCCGACGGCGGCGCCGACGATGAGCACGCCGAGCACGATTGCGATCGTAGGAATGGCGGTCATCGCCACCGACCCTGCCGCGAAGGCGCCGAGCCAGCGACTGGCACGCGGCGGACGTTCGGCCGGCCACGGGCGGCGGCCCGACCCGACGCGTCGAGCGGGGGAACCGGCCCATCGCTCCTCGGCTGGCACCCGCGACGAGACCGCGGAACCGGGTTCAATCTCGGCGCCGTTGCCAACGTGGGCGCCCCCGAGCAGGGTGCTGCGGGAACCGATCCGAGCATCGGCACCGATATGAACATGACCAATGCGCAACACGTCGCCGTCGATCCAGTGGCCGGCCAGGTCGACCTCGGGTTCGATCGAGGCCTGAGCGCCGATGGTGAGCAGCCCGGTAACCGGCGGCAACGAGTGCAGGTCCACGTCGGAGCCGATCTCGGCGCCGAGGGCTCGCGCGTAGTAGCTGATCCAGGGCGACCCGGCGAGGCTCGCCGCGTCGACGAGCAGGGCGATCTGCTCGGCTAGCCATAGCCGCAGGTGCACGGACCCGCCCCGCGGATAGTTGCCGGGCATCACGTCGTGCAGCAAGAGTCGGGCCGCCACCACGGCGATGAGCATCTTGCCGGGCGGGGTCACGAACAGTGCAAACCCAAGCGCTACCCACCACCACGACAGCGTCGGGGCGAAGGTCGCGCCGGCCAGGCCGAGCAGGTTGTTGGCGATGGCGAGGTAAACCAGCCAGCGGGCGCCGCTCAGCACGTGCAGCGGAATGCCGAGAACCGTCTGGGCGAGTTGACTGCGAGCCGGCGTCGGCAGTACCTGCCGCACGACAGCCGGCGTCACGGGGGTGCGGGCGTCAAGTTCCTCGGCGAGCGACCCGATGCGCGGGTGGTCGTACAGATCGGCGACGGTGGTTTCGGGGTGGCGGACGCGCACGGCCGACACGAACTGAGCGGCCGAGAGCGAGCCGCCGCCTTGAGCGAAGAAATCATCGTCAGGCCCGGTCACCGGCACCCCCAAAATGGATGCCCAGGCCTCGGCCAGCCACGCCGCCGTCGGTGACAGCGCGCCCGCGTCGTCGTCCGACCCGGGCTGCGAGGCGGGCAACGGCCACGGTAATGCCGCCCGGTCGACCTTGCCAGAGGTGCGGGTGGGCAGCGCGTCGACGATGGCGAGCAGCGGTACGAGCGCTGCGGGCAGTTCTTCCCGCAGCCTGGCGATCGCGGCCTGCCGGTCGAACGGCGCGCTGGTGGTCGTCAGAGCGATGTAGCCGACCAGAATGTGGTTACCGGCAGGGGTGGTCTGCACCACGGCGGCACCGCCGGCCACTCCGTCGAGAGCGCCCAGGGCGGCATCCACTTCGCCGAGTTCGATGCGTCGGCCGCCGAGTTTCACCTGGTCGTCGGCACGGCCGGCGAAAACCAGACCGACCGGGTCGAAACGCACGAGGTCGCCGCTGCGGTAGGCCCGGTGCCAGCCGAGCTGCGGGTGCGGAGCGTACTTCTCGGCGTCCTTGGCGGCGTCGAGGTAACGGGCCAGACCCACGCCGCCGATAATGAGTTCACCGGTCTCTCCGGCGGCGACCCGGTCGCCGTGAGCGTCGACGACGGCGAGGTCCCAGCCGTCGAGCGGCAGGCCAATGCGCATCTCACCGACGCCGTCGACGCGTGCTCCGCAGGCCACGACGGTCGCTTCGGTGGGGCCGTAGGTGTTCCAAACTTCTCGGCCGCGGGAACTGATGCGGGCGACCAGTTCTGGCGGGCAGGCTTCGCCGCCGAAGATCAGCAGCCGCACAGCCTCAAGCGATTCCTCCGGCCAGAGTGCGGCGAGGGTTGGCACGGTCGAGACGACGGTGATGCCGTGGGCGATCAGCCAGGGACCGAGGTCGGCGCCGCTGCGCACCAGGGAGCGCGGGGCCGGCACCAGGCAGGCGCCGTTGCGCCAGGCCAGCCACATCTCTTCACAGCTCGCGTCGAATGCCACTGACAGGCCGGCCAGAACCCGGTCGTTGGTGCCAATCGGCTCGTTGCGCAGAAATAGTCCGGCCTCGGCGTCGACGAAGGCGGCCGCTGAACGATGCGTGACCGCGACGCCCTTGGGCACGCCCGTCGAGCCGGAGGTGAAGATGACCCACGCGTCGTCGCCGGGCGTGGGAATGTTGCCACTCGGAAAGACCAACGCCGGGTCGTCGTGCGGCGGCACGGGTCGCGCCCGGAGCGACTGCAGGTCGAGGCCCGCACGCGGCGTAAAATAACTCCTCTCCCCGATGACGCCAACCACGTGTGCCTCGGCAAAGACCAGCCGGGCGCGTTCTTCCGGGTCATCGGCGTCGACGGGAACATAGGCGGCCCCCACGAACAACGTGGCCAAAATCGACACGTACAGGTCGCGGGTGCCAGAAGGGATGCGAATGCCCACGCTGTCGCCGCGGCGCACTCCGGCCAGGCTCAGCGCGTTCGCCTGGGCCTGCACCCGCCGCAACAGGCCGCGATAGCTGATCGTGCCGACCGCGTCTTCCAAGGCCAGGGCGTCAGGATGCTGCGCCGCGGTTTGCGACAGGATGTCGGCAAGGGTACGGGCTGGCGGTGCCCGATGGCCCGCCGCGAGCACAGCCTGGTCGTGCCCGCTGTTGCCCGTTGGGCTGTACTGGTACTCGCTCACACGACTCCTCGTTCAGGTCGTGGCAGTAGTACCGCCCGCCGCGAAAGTATCAGTCTAGAACTTGCGGGTAACGCGCGGGTGAACTGTGCCGGCGCCCCCATCACGAAAATCTGGAATTAGACTCGGGTCGGTTACGGCGACGCTCCGTCGCGCAAGACTCGTTGCCGTCGCCCAGTTTCTTCCCAACCCACTGATCGCGCTCTCCATGTTCGGTTCCCGTTGGTCGGCGAGGATAATGTGCATTGGTCCCGCCGGGGGACGAATGGAGCACCAGACCTTGAAACACGTATCGAACTCCACCTGGGACCGCCTAAAAGAAGAGGCGGCGGTTCACCTCTATGGCGAGTTGCACCACAGTGCGCGGGACGCCAACCCTGCGGTTTCCGATCCGGAGACCTCTCCAATCGCCGTGCAACGCCCAGTGGATTCCTGAGCCCCACTCCTGCCCCGCGAGATCGAAAACGGTTACCCGAAGTGATCCTGAGCCCGCTCTCGCGATCAGCTTAAGCGGACGGTGAAACCGGCCGGCGGCGGGACTCGACTCTTTCACCAGCCCTTCTGGGCGTTGCTGCACGATCTCGAACCGATCGCAATCTTCGACATCGCTGGAGCCGTTCACACCCGACTGGCTTCCCACGAGATGATGCCGCTGTTCGAGGCCCCCGAACAGCGTATTTCGTCGACCACACTTCAGGTGCTCAGCGCTACCAGCCCCGATCGGCCGCCAAATTGGGCGTATTCTGCAACGCACAGCGCGATCTCCAGCGACGCGCCAGAAAGGACGGACCATGTCCACGTATCCCCTACCCATCGACCCGCCCGGGCTTTTTCACAGCCCGGCCTTCGCGCAGGGCATGATCGCTCCGGCTGGGCGATTGCTCTACGTCGGCGGCCAGAACGGAACGGACAGCACGGGCGCGCTCCGGGACGGACTCGGAGCGCAAACTGAGCAGGCCCTACGCAACGTGCTCGCTGTGCTGGCCGAGGCCGGAAGCAGTCCCGAGTATGTGGTCAAACTGACGATCTATCTTGCGACCGGCATCGACCCCGGGGAAGCCTACGCCGCTACCGCTGGAGTCTGGGGAGACCGTCGCACCGCCGTCACCGTGCTCGCGATCACCCCGGCACGGGCGGGCGCTCTCGTGGAGATCGAAGCCGTTGCCGCAGTTCCCGCTGGTTGATCGGTCCAGGATGCATGGCCAGTGGTCTGCGGGACTACACCGCGCGACGCGCATGACTGCGGCACCGCTCGGCGTCACGGGCACGGCGGGCGTCACGGCACACAATTGGTTTTCTCTAAAGCGTGGTGCCCCTGGAGGGATTCGAACCCCCGGCCATTTCCTTAGGACGGAATTGCTCTTCCACTGAGCTACAGAGGCTGGTCCGGCAAGTTTAGCCGATCAGTCGGGCCGCTCGAGCGCGCCACCGTGTTGTCGCGCGACAAGCGCCGACCCCGTCAATTGGTGATTTTGATGTCGGCCCTCCTGCTGCCCGTGCCGCAAAAGCTCCGTACTAGGCGGCCGGGGCCAGATAGGCGTCCCATTCCTGCTCGGGGCGCTCGACTCCGCGCACAATCCAGGTCGTACCCTGCGGCATGCGTGGGGTGAAGCGCAGCTCCCAGCCCATTTCGGCCGGAGTGTGGTCGCTCTTGAGGTTATTGCACCGCAGGCAGCACGCGGCGAGGTTGTCCCAGGTATCACGTCCACCGCGCGAACGCGGTAAAACGTGGTCGATCGTGGCAGCCGACTTGCCGCAGTAGCAGCAACGGTGCTCGTCACGGCGCAAGACTCCGCGGCGACTCACCGGAACCAGGCGCGACATGGGGATGCGCACGTACCGCGTAAGCAGAATGACGCTCGGGCGATCCCACGAGCCAGAGGCGGCAAAAACGGGGTGGTCCTGATCGGACTGCACGATCGTCGCTTTCTGGTTCATCACCAAAATGAGCGCTCGTTTGAACGAGACGACGGCGAGGGGCTCATACCCCGCATTGAGTACCAGTGTGCGCATGCGCTCCCTTTCGAAGGAGGCTGGACGGCTTCCAGCCATTCGAACTACATCCGATGCGTACAGAACAGGAGCGCGACGGGGCGAAAAAGAGTACAAAAAAAGGCGCCGTCACAATGACAACGCCTCCTGGCTGCTCACGCAGCTCTTCTCGCTCTGACAACTATGCCGAAAGCACTCGCGACCGCGCACATCCATGGTGTGGATAGTGCGTCGCTCATGCATTGGCTCTCCTTTCGGACCTACAAACTACATCAGGGCACTAGGTTAACCCACAAATGGCGCAACAGGTAAACCTGTATGCGCCATTTGTGCTAGCTGTTACTCAGTGTTCACCGGACGGAGCGAATTAGATGCCTATCCGCACGATGTAGTAGTCGCTGGTCCAGATGGGCTGGATCCGCACGGACTGGCCGGTGTATGGCGCGTGCAGGATGTTTCCATTGCCTGCGTAGAAACCATCGTGCCCGTCCATGATCACGAGGTCGCCTGGCACGGCGTCCTCGATCGAGATCTTCGTTCCGGCCGCTGCCTGACCCACCGAGGAGTGCGGCAGGCTGATTCCGAACTGCGCGTAGACGTACATGATGAAGCCGGAGCAGTCGAACCCGGCCGGTGTAGCGCCGCCGTAGACGTACGGTGTGCCTTGGTACTGCGAGGCCACATTGAAGACGGATGCGAGATCGAAATTCGGGTAGGTCGGGTTTGCCAGGAAGTCGGCAACACTTGGACCGGAATAGCTTGCGGCATAGGAGGTCATCTGCGCGGCAACTTCAACTCGACGGGTTTCCGCGGCGGCGGCGGCAACGGAGGCCGCAAGCTCTTCGGGCGTGGTAGCAGTGAAACCTTCGCGAGCAACGCTCACGGTTGCCGCCTGGGCATCGACTTCAACGGCCTGCGCTTGCGCCTTGGACATCTCCGTGGATTCGGTGGCCTTGAAGGACGCGTCTTTCGAGCCGGGAGCAAAGGCATATGCCGGGAGAGCCATCGTGGCAACAAGGCCGGTAGCGAGGGTCATAACGACGATGTTGGCGATACCGCCTCGTCGCTTCTTCGGTGCCGCCCGAGGCGCGGCACGGTGGGAGTGTGCCGACGATTCCATTTTTTCCAAAGAATCCGATGCTCGGTTCGGCCCGCGGCGGGACCTTCTCGTTCCTAATGCAGCCAAAGTTTTAACCTCCGGCGCCTCGACAACACTAGGTTGTTGTCCCGTCCACTTCGCTAATCGCGGGTGTGTTCGTAAATCAAGAGACGGGGCAAGCAGGCGCCTTGATCAGAGTCCTTCGACCTTTCATGGTCTGTGGGACATCCCGAGGCTACAAGAGTGATGCCCATTTGTCACCCTGAAACTGCACATTTCTAACGGATTGGTAACGAACCAGCGAGCAGGTCGAGACGACTGGCTCGATTCAACGCGCTGCGAACCCGGCGCAAAGTCAGTGAGCGACCGGGATGTAGCCGGTCGGTGTGGTGACGAAAATGTGCCCGGCGACCTCATTGGGCAGCTCTAACCCGGCACCGAAACCTTCGACCTGAACCAGAACGTACGATCCGGCGGCTGAAAACACCCCGGTCGCGCCGGGCATGACGCCGCTCTGCTTGAGCTGCAGGAGCAGCTCAGGGTCGAACTGCACCGGTTCGCCGAGACGACGAATGACCGCCGTTACCGGCACGGTCGAACCCGCCACCACCGAAAGAACGTTGGTCACGCCCGCCATGAACGCGACAGCAGGGGAATCGCCGAGTTCGTCCAGGCCCGGAATCGGATTGCCGTAGGGAGATTCGGTCGGGTGACCGAGCATCTCCAAAATCTTGCGTTCAACCTGCTCGCTCATGACGTGTTCCCACCGGCACGCTTCATCGTGCACGAACTCCCACTCGAGCCCGATCACGTCGCTGAGTAGGCGTTCGGCCAGGCGATGCTTGCGCATCACGTGCACAGCCTTGCTGCGGCCGGTCGGGGTTAGTTCGAGGTGCCGATCGCCGGACACGATGACGAGGCCGTCACGTTCCATGCGCGCGACGGTCTGTGACACGGTCGGGCCGGAGTGTCCGAGTCGTTCGGAGATGCGGGCCCGCAGGGGCACGATCTGTTCTTCCTCCAGGTCGAGGATGGTGCGGAGATACATTTCGGTGGTGTCGATCAGATCGCTCATCCGCAGCCCTTCATTCGGCTCGTGCGCGCACCGCTCATCGAGTGATAGAACGGCGCTCCGTTGGCGGCCTCGGCAGTGGCCCGCACAGCGTCACAAGCCTACCCGCCCGGGGCGAGGCAACTAGAATCGCCGTATGGCCGACCTATTGATACCCACCGATCTGCTCCCCCTTGACGGACGATTCGGCTGCGGCCCATCGAAAATCCGGCGCGAACAGCTCGACCACCTGCTCGGATTCGGCACCGGAGTACTCGGCACCTCGCACCGCCAGGCACCCGTGAAAGACCTCGTCGGCCGCGTGCGCGCCGGCTTGGGCGAACTATTTCGCATTCCCGACGGCTACGAAGTTGTGCTCGGCAACGGCGGCTCGACCGCATTCTGGGACGCCGCAGCCTTCTCCCTCATTGAAAACCGCGCTCAGAACCTGGTCTTCGGGGAGTTCGGCGGCAAGTTCGCCAAGGCAGCCGCTGCCCCCTGGCTTGCAGCCCCCGACGTGATCACGGCCAACACTGGTTCACGCAGCGATTTCGTGGTGCGCGACGGCATCGACGTCTACGCCTGGCCCCAGAATGAAACCTCAACCGGCGTCATGGCCCCGGTTACCCGGGTCAAGGGTGACGCGGGGGCGCTCACCGTCATCGACGCCACCAGCGCCGCCGCCGGCATTGACTTCGACGCGAGCCAGGCGGATGTCTATTACTTCGCTCCACAGAAAAACCTCGCTTCCGACGGCGGCCTGTGGATCGCGTTGTTCTCCCCCGCGGCCCTCGAACGCGTCGAACGCATTGCCGCGAGCGGTCGGTACATTCCCGAATTTCTTAGCCTCAAGAACGCCGTCGACAATTCCCGCCTGAACCAGACCCTGAACACGCCGGCCCTCAGCACACTCCTGCTGATGGAGAACCAGATCGACTGGATCAACCAGAGCGGCGGACTGGCGTGGGCGTCTGCGCGAACGCAGGCGTCGTCATCCGTTCTGTATGACTGGGCGTCGGGCGTCGACTACGCGACCCCATTCGTGGCCGACCCGACGCACCGCTCCCAGGTCGTCGTGACGATCGATTTCGACGACGCCATCGACGCCTCATCGATCAGCAAGACCCTCCGCGCCAATGGCATCGTCGACACCGAGCCATACCGCAAGCTCGGCCGCAACCAACTGCGCATCGCGACCTTCACCGCCATTGACCCCGAAGACGTCAAGAAGCTCGTGGCATCCATCGAGCACGTCGTCGCGCACCTCGGAAACTAGCAGAATAAAAAAGGATCGCGTCATGCGTCTCTGGTTGAAAGACAGCGAACGCCGGCCCGATCCGCTGCCCGCAAGAACGGATGCCCGCACGGCACTGTTCATCGGCACCCTGCTCTGGCTGATCGCGCTCGGCGCCGCCCTCTTCATTGAGGTAACGGCGCCGGGTGTCTCAAAGTCAGGGGCGGCGGGCGCGCCGGGATCGGGTTGGTGGCTGTGGTGCACTGTGATCGGCGTCGGCGTCGGCGTCGTCGGGCTCGCCTGGGTTCAGTTCCGCCGCCGCTAGCGCTTCGTCGAAGTCGATGCCGTCCAGAGCATCGAGGGAGTCATCCGCGTCGTCGTCGACCGACTCTGCGGCGTCGTCCGAGTCTTCGTCTGACCCCTCATCGTCTTCGTCTTCGTCTTCGTCGTCGTCGTCTTCGTCAGACTCGTCATCATCCGCTGGCATATCGTCGTCGACGAGACGATCCGACCACGGCACCCACTCGGGCGCGAGCAAGGAGTCATCGCCGGGCGTCAGCTCGGTTTCGAGAACCTTCGGCTCGGAATTCTCGTCGACGCGCGCAAGACTTACCGTCCAGCGCCAGCCCGGATAGCCGGTCAGCAGGCAGTCAAACAGCAGCGACACCACGAGGTCGCCTTCGTCGATGTGGCCGATGACCTCACCGATAGTGTCGTCGGTCGTGATCTCCAGGAGCGCCGCCCGCGCCAGCTCAACGGCCGCGAGCAGGGTGGCGTCGGTCGGTCTGGCCGATTCCGTCGGCTGTGCGTCGGTCGGCTGTGCGTCGGTGGTCTCAGGCATCCAGTTCCTCGGCGACCTTGCGCAGCATCGCCGCGATCTTCTTGCTGTGGCTCGATTCGGGGTACCGGCCGCGCTTGAGATTTGTGCCGATACCGTCGAGCAGCTTCACCAGATCTTCGACGATGATCGACATGTCGTCGGCCGGCTTGCGATTGAATTTCGACAGGCTCGGAGGAGCCTCAATCACGCGCACCGACAGCGCCTGGGCGCCGCGTTTTCCGTCGGCGATACCAAATTCGAGCTTCGCGCCGGCCTTGATGGTGACTCCGGACGGCAGGGCGGAAGCGTGGAGAAAGACCTCCTGACCGTCATCGGATGTGATGAAGCCAAAGCCTTTCTCTTCGTCGTAAAATTTGACCTTGCCGGTGGGCATCTGAACCTCACTGAATTTTGGGCGCACAGAATGGCGCGGGGTGTGAACCCAGCATATTCGGTTGCGGCACCCGCGTGCCCGTATCCTTAGCCTGTGACCAATCAAACTCCACAAACCGTCAGCCGGCTTGAACGTGTGCTCGCTTACATGGTCGCGAGCGTGGTGGGGCTGTCGATTCTCGCGTTTATCGCGGTGATCATCGCGACCGCGATGGGCGTCGGCCAAAATGACGGGTTCAGCCGCGGCATCTGGCCGCCGATCTTCATCCTGCCGCTCTACGGCCTGCCCATCGGTTTCGTGCTCATTATTGTGCTCATCATCTCTGTGGGAGTTCGCCGCAGTCGCGAAGCTCGACGAAACCGCGAGTAATGCTCGGCCTCGCATCGAGACTTCGGGTCCTGCCCGATGCCGAGCTGCGGCACGTTATCGGGGTGCGCGGCGTTTCTGCAAACGGCATCCACGACTTCTTCGATCTGGCCGAAGCCCTGCTTGAGTCGGGCAATGTGCAACTGGCCCTCAGCCACCTGGACCGCCCGACCCTCGCCGTTCTGGCCGTAGCCGGGCAACTCACCAGCAGCAATTCCAAACCGACGCTGGACGCGGTGACGAACCGGCTGTCCGAATTGGGTTCGACCGAGGTCTCGCTCGCCGCTGTGGCCCGCCGGGTCGACACCCTGCACGCCTTGCTCTTGGCCGAGCTGAGCGACGGATGCTGCATTCCGTACGACGCAGTCTCGGCTCATCTCGCGCGTTGGCCGGCCCAGGGCCTACCGGGTGCCGCCGACCTCGCCGTCGCTCTGCCCCCGGCCGCCCTCGCCGCCGTGCCCGACACCGAGATTGCGTTCATCGACCAGCTGGCCGCTGAGCGCGCCTTCGGGATGGTGTCGTCGATCGCTGAGCTGGTCAACGAGCTGTGCCGCGAGCCCGCCCGGCAGCTTAGTCGGGGTGGGCTCGGCCTGCCCGATACCAAGCGCCTCGCCGCCGTGATGACGATCGACGTCGATCTGGTTGCCCCGATCCTGGCTTTGGCTTCCCGGGCCGACTTGCTCGCCCACTCCGACGGGTATTGGATGGAAACCGAGGCCGGAGAGGCATGGCTGCTCGAGCACACGACCGCCCGTTGGGCGGCCCTGGCCGTGGCGTGGTTGGCAGCGCTCCCGCCGATCGTGGCCGATATTCTGCCGCGGCAGGCCGGACTGTACTGGGGTGACGAACTCAGCGCGTTTATTGGCTGGCTCTATCCGGCCGGCGGCGAGTGGATGCTCTCCCAGCTAACCGAGTTCGCCCGCGACGCCGAGTTGCTCGGCATCACCGCCCACGACACCACCAGCACGGCTGGAGCCAGCGTGCTGCGCGGTGACCTCGAGGTAGCCGTCGACATCATGGCGACCGCGCTGCCGGCTGAAGTCGGCGCGGTGTATCTGCAGCACGACCTCTCGATCGTCGCGCCCGGCCCGCTCGCACCGTCGATCGACTCCCGGCTGCGCGGGATGGCCGACGTGGAAAGTCGAGAACTCGCGTCGAGTTATCGCATCACCGCGGCATCCGTCAATCGCGCCCTGGCCGCGGGGGAGAATGCAGACTCGTTGCTCGCTTTCCTGGCCTCGATCTCACTCACCGGCATTCCACAGCCGGTCGATTACCTCATCAACGAATCGGCGTCGCGGTACGGTCGAGTGCGAGTGGGAAGTCTCACCGATGGGCCGAACGCCCCGATCGCTCCACCCGGTAATGACACCGTTTTTCTCAGTTATATCCGCTCGGCTGATGCCGCGCTGCTCGGCACCATCGCCGTCGACCAGACGCTCGCGCCGCTCGCGCTCGTGCGCGCCGGTGACAGCGAACACCTGCTCAGCCGTTTCGCCGGTGACGCCGTGTTTTGGGCGCTGAGTGACGCACGTTATCCCGTCGCCGCCGAAGACGACCTCGGTGAGATCGTGCACTTGCGCCGGCACCAGATCGCCCGCGTCACGCTGACACCAACGGTTGACACCGCCCGCAATCTGGTCGAGAAGCTGCGGCTGCGCGCTGAAAGTGGCGTTTCAGTCGCGGATGCCTGGCTCGCCCGCCAGCTCGACACCGCCATCAAGGCCAAGCAGACCATCCTGGTCAGCATCGCGATGCCCGGCGGCGCAGTCGTGGACTACCTGCTCGAACCGGCCAGCGTCAGCAACGGACGCTTCCGCGCCCGCGATCGGCGGGCCGACATCGAGCGCACCCTGCCAATCAAGAGCATCCTCAGCATCACCCCTGCCCCCTGACCGGTGGGCTGACTACCGGTCCTACCGGGAACTCCGCCAGGCGGGCGTACCAACTGAGTGCGCGGCGACCAGCCCGTACCGGGAACTGCGCCAGACGGGCGTACCAACTGAGTGCGCGGCGACCAGCCCGTACCGGGAACTCCGCCAGACGGGCGTACCAACTGAGTGCGCGGCGACCAGCCCGTACCGGGAACTCCGCCAGACGGGCGTACCAACTGAGTGCGCGGCGACCAGCCCGTACCGGGAACTGCGCAAGACGGGCGTAGAGTTGGGGGCTATGTCTGATGGCCCCCTGATTGTGCAAAGTGACCGCACGGTGTTGCTCGAAGTTGCCCATCCTCTTGCCGAGGATGCTCGTCACGACCTCGCCGTTTTCGCAGAGCTCGAACGCGCCCCCGAACACATCCACACGTACCGCATCACGCGGCTCGGCCTGTGGAATGCCCGGGCGGCGGGGCACGATGCGTCCGACATGCTCGCGACGCTCGAGAAGTATTCCAAATTCGCCATACCGCAGACGGTCAGCGTGGATATCACCGAGACGGTCGGTCGCTACGGGCGACTCGTCATCGAACGTGACCCCGAGGGCGCCCTCGTCCTGCATAGCAGTGACCAAGCCGTTCTCACCGAGATCGCAGGGGCGAAGCGCATTGCGCCACTGTTGATCGGGCATCCGTCGCCGGAAACGTATCTCGTAGGGGCGTGGGCTCGCGGGCAGCTCAAGCAGGAACTGGTGAAGCTCGGGTGGCCGGCCGAGGATCTGGCCGGGTACACACCAGGGACCGCGCACGATATTGCGCTGAAGGAAGACGGCTGGGCGCTGCGCGACTACCAGAACAAGGCCGTCGCAAGCTTTTTTGACGGCGGCAGCGGCGTCGTCGTGTTGCCCTGTGGCGCTGGCAAGACCCTCGTTGGCGCCGGGGCCATGGCCACCGCGAAAACCAACACGCTCATTTTGGTGACCAACACCGTCTCGGCCCGCCAGTGGCGCGACGAACTGCTCAAGCGCACGACGCTGACACCGGAGGAGATCGGCGAATACTCCGGACAGGTGAAGGAAGTCAAGCCGGTGACCATCGCGACCTACCAAATTCTCACGGCTAAGCGCAAGGGCGAGTACGCCCACCTTGAGCTACTCGACGCCATGGACTGGGGCCTGGTGATCTACGACGAGGTGCACCTGCTGCCCGCTCCCGTGTTCAAGCTCACCGCCGAATTGCAGGCGCGCCGCCGCCTCGGCCTCACCGCCACCCTGGTGCGCGAGGACGGCCGCGAGGGCGATGTGTTTAGTCTGATCGGCCCGAAGCGGTTCGACGCCCCGTGGAAGGAGATCGAGGCCCAGGGCTTCATCTCCCCAGCCAACTGCTACGAGGTGCGCATCGACCTACCGCAGTCGGAGCGGCTGAGCTACGCAGCCGCAGCGGACGATGAGCGCTACCGTATGGCCGCTACCGCACCGGCCAAGCTTGGCGTGGTGCAGGCGCTGATCAAGAAGCACGAGGGCGAACGCATCCTCGTGATCGGCCAATACCTCGACCAGATCGACGAGCTGGCCGAGGTCTTGAACGCCCCGCAGCTCACCGGCGCCACATCGATCGACGAACGCGAACGGCTGTACCAGGCGTTCCGCGTGGGCGAGGTGAAGGTGCTCGTGGTGTCGAAGGTCGCGAACTTCTCGGTCGACCTGCCCGAGGCAACCGTGGCCATCCAGGTGTCCGGCTCGTTCGGCTCCCGCCAGGAAGAGGCCCAGCGTCTCGGCCGACTACTGCGCCCGAAGGAATCTGGCCTGTCGGCGAACTTCTACACGCTCGTCGCCCGCGACACCGTTGATCAGGACTTCGCGCAGAACCGCCAGCGTTTTCTCGCCGAGCAGGGCTACAGCTACACAATCCTCGACGCACAGAGCCTCACCGCCCCCACCCTGGCATCCTGACCGCCCGCACTACTACGGACGGGGCCCGGGCCCCGTCCCCCGGCCCAGCTTATAAACTGGGCCCAGGGACGTAAGGTGGGCCCAGCGCATCCCGCCCGCCCGCCCGCCCGCCCGCCCGCGTCAGGTTTGTCGGCGGGCGTACCGCAGGAACAGCATGTCGCCAGCGCGCAGCACGTGCAACAACTCCATGGCGCGGGTCGCATCGCTGGCGCCGACGCTGATGCGCCCGGCGGAGTTGCCCTCGAGCACCGGGCTCAGGCTGAGGCAAAGCTCGTCAACACTGCCGGCTTCGATCAGCGAACCGAACAGGTGCGGCCCGCCCTCGCAGAGAATCTGGGGCAGGCCGCGTGCGGCAAACGCCGCGACCATCATCCGCGGATCGATGGCGTCGTCGCCGCAGACCAGCACGTCGGCGACCTTCGCGAGCGCCGCCCGCCGATCGGACGGCGACCCAGCATGCGTTACGACGAGGGGACGTGTCGCAGCGTCGGTGAAAACCGGATGCCCCGGGTCGAGATCGAGTCGGCCAGACACGATCGCCAGTGGAGGCTGGTCGGCGAGGCCCTCCTCCATTCGCCAGGCCGCGTCATCCGCTGACACCCGTATGCCGCCGTAACCCTCCGCGCGCACCGTTCCCGCGCCGACCACGATCACATCGGTCAGCAGCCGCAGCGTGTCGAAGACGATCTTGTCGTCGGCATTTCCCAGCCCGCCACTGAGGCCGTCGTGGGTCGCGGCACCGTCGAGGCTCGAGATGAAGTTGACGCGCACCCGCGGCACCGAGCGGTCGGCCACCCGGTAGCACTCGATCAGCTCGGCGCGCGATGGCAGGCTGGCCCTCGGGGGCAGCTGAGCGCGCATCAGGCGAGGTTGTGACGCTCGTAGGCGGGCTCACGAAACCCGAGGATGGCCTCGGTCATGCGCACGGCGTCGACGGCGGCCCGCACGTTGTGCATGCGCACGATGCGGGCGCCCTGCAGAATGCACACCGTCATGGCAGCCAGGGAACCCTCCACGCGTTCGCCGCGTGGCCGGTCCAGGCTCTCCCCCACAAAATCTTTGTTGGAGACGGCGACCAGTGTCGGCAGGCCGAGCCCGGTAATCTCGCCGAGCCGCCTGGTCAGTTCGAGCGAGTGTCGAGTGGTCTTGTTGAGATCGTGGCCCGGGTCGATGATGATCCGCTCCCGCGGAACGCCGCGCCCCACAGCCCGATCGACCCGGGCCAGCAGAAACTCGCTGACATCGGCGACGACGTCGTCATAGTGCGGCGCCGGGTATGGCCTCCGCGGCACCGCCAGACTATGGGTTATAACGAGGGTGGCGTCACTGTCCGCGACGATGTCGGCCATGGCCGGATCGTGCACTCCGGTGGTGTCGTTGATCACGTGCGCGCCGGCGGCGATGCTCGCGGCGGCCACCGCGGGGTGAAAGGTATCAACCGAGATGACCACGCTCGAGCCGCGCAGCGCCTCGATCACGGGCACCACCCGATCGATTTCCTGCTCGATGGGCACTGCCGGTCCTGGCGCGAATTTAGCCCCGCCGATGTCGATCCAGTCGGCCCCATCGGCAATCGCACGATGCGCCGCCACAACGGATGCGTCGAGCGCGAACGTTGCGCCCTGGTCATAGAACGAGTCCGGCGTGCGGTTGACGATGGCCATCACGGCCACCTCTCGATCGAAGTTGAAGGTGCGGCCACCGATCAGCCGGCGCGGGGCATCCATGCGAGGCAACGTCAGTGCAGTGTCGGTGGTCGTGCGGTTCATAGCGGTCCTCACCTGTGAAACGAGTCGATCGTTCTCTTCCATCATGTCGGTAATCCGAGTCGCCCGACGGTTATCTGCCACCGATTGCCGCACGCACCGTTCACTATCAGCAAAGCTCCAGCTAACGCGCAGATACTTGGGGGCATGACTGACGGCCCCCGCATCCTTATCGTCGATGACGAACCCAATATCCGCGACCTCCTCACCACCAGCCTCCGTTTCGCCGGCTTCGCCGTGCGCGCCGTGGGCAACGGCGCGCAGGCCATCTCCGCCGTACTCGAGGAGGAACCGGACCTCATCATTCTCGATGTCATGCTGCCCGACATGAACGGGTTCGGGGTGACCAAACGCCTGCGCTCGGCCGGCTACACCGCACCGATCCTGTTCCTGACCGCCAAGGACGACACCGAAGACAAGATCACCGGCCTCACCGTCGGCGGTGACGACTACGTGACCAAGCCGTTCAGCCTCGACGAGATCGTCGCCCGCATCAAGGCCATCCTGCGTCGCACCATGCACGCCGATGAAGACGCCGTGATCCGCGCCGGCGAACTCACCATGGACCAGGACACCCACGAGGTTCTCGTAGGCACGGAAGCCATCGAACTGAGCCCCACAGAGTTTAAGCTGCTGCGCTACCTCATGCTCAACCCCAACCGGGTGCTGTCGAAGGCGCAGATTCTGGACCATGTCTGGGAGTACGACTTCAACGGTGACGCCGGAATTGTGGAGAGCTACATCTCCTACCTGCGCCGCAAGGTCGATGTGCACTCGAGCGAACCGCTCATTCAAACCAAGCGGGGCTTCGGCTACATGCTCAAGGCTGCCAAGGCTTAGTTACGGCGCACGTTATACACAGCGAGCTTTCGTAGACTAAATCCAAATGCACGAAACCCTGTCGAGACGGTGGAGCAGCATCTCCCTCCGTTCCAAGATCACCGGCGTCACGGTGCTGATGCTCACGCTCGGCCTGCTTGTTTCGGGCATCGGCACCATGGCAATGCTGAAGCAGTACGTGGTGACCCAGGTCGACACGCAACTGCAGGTCGACACGCAAACCGCGCTCAGCGGCTACTCGTCGAGCGTGTTCTCGCAGGGAGACACCGAAGGCGTCGCCTCGGACTACTTCGTGGCACTTTACGATCAGGACGGGGCCCTGATCACTCGTACCTGGCAGGAACGCGACCACGCTGAACTGCCCGTCGTGGGCATGCCGCTCGACCTGAAACGGGTCTCTCAGCTGGACGGGCAGATCCAAACCTTGTTCAATGCCGCCCACGACACCGAGTTTCACGCGATCATGGTTCCCGTGGTGATCAGCCCCACCGGCACCTACGGAACCCTCGTCATGGCGGTGTCGCTCCGGCCGACCGAAAACACCATGGCCACCTACCTCACGATCTTCCTGGGCTTCGGCGCTGGGGTGGTCTTGATCGGGGCCATGCTCACCCGAGTGCTCGTCACGACCACCTTCGTGCCGCTGCGTGAGGCCGAGCAGACCGCCGCGGCCATCGCCGACGGTGACTTCAGCCAGCGCCTCGGCGGTGCCACCCCGAACACCGAGGTCGGTCGCCTCAACCGTTCGCTCAACATCATGCTCAGCCGCATCGACCGTGCTTTCAAGGACCGCGCCCGTACCATCGACCAGATGCGCCGCTTCGTCGGCGATGCGAGCCACGAATTGCGCACCCCGCTCGTTTCAGTCCGTGGCTACGCCGAGCTGTACCGCATGGGTGCGCTGCAGACGCCCGAAGATGTTGCCCAGGCCATGGAACGCATCGAAAAAGAGGCCATTCGCATGGGCGGCCTAGTCGAGGATCTGCTCGAACTGGCCCGCCTCGACGAGACCAAGCCGCTGGCTCTGACCCCGGTGGATCTCGTTCCGCTGGCCCGCGACGCCGCCCTCGACACCATGGCCAGCTCCCCCGGCCGCCAGGTCACCGTACTCACTCCGCCGCCGGTCGATCCGGGCGGCGACGACCTCGATATGAATCTTGACGGGGACTCCGGAGACGGAAACGACTCGTCGGAGAGCGTCACCACCGGCGCCATTACCCGCCCGACGGGAACCGGCACACCGACCGGCGCCATCGCCTTTGCCGGCGCCACCCTCGCCCGGCTGCGCACCCGCAAGCCCCGTCGGGGAAGCTCCGTTACGCCCGACGCCGACCTCACCACATTGCCGGTGGATGCGCAACTACCGCCGATCGTCATGGCTGAAGAGAACAAGATTCGCCAGGTCATCACCAATCTCATGGGCAACGCGATGCGTTTCACCGCCGCTGACAGCCCGATAGAACTCGAAGTCATGGTAGATTCGCGCAACCAGCGGGCATCGATCGCCGTGATCGACCACGGCGAAGGTATTCCGCCGCAGATTCGAGAGAAGATCTTTCAGCGCTTCTGGCGTGCCGACTCCTCTCGCGCCCGCGAAACCGGCGGCAGCGGCCTTGGACTGGCCATCGTCGCCGCGATCGTCGCGAGCCACAACGGCACGGTCGACGTCGTCGAAACCCCCGGCGGCGGCGCGACCTTCCGCGTTTCACTCCCGCTCGCCGGCACGCCGAGCGCACCACAGCACGCGCAGCCCGTCATTCCGTAAGGCACTTCGCCGCGTCCTCTACAGGCGGCCAGCGGCGGTATCCACGCACAGATCCGTTTCAGAGAGCGGATGCCGCGCTCTCACCTTCTACGCTGACAGTCACCAACCACTGTTATGTAGGAGAAGGGCACAACATGACGAGCTTTCAGGTCGACAGCGATGCGGTTCAGAGCACAGCGAGTACCGCCCGTGGCACCATTGCGCGCGTGCAAGCAGATGTCGGCGACCTCAACGCCCAGCTGACCAGCCTCGAAGGCTTCTGGACCGGCCAGGCCTCCACGGCCTTCCAGGGGGCATTCGCCGAGTGGCGAGGCATGCACCAGCAGCTGGAAGAGAGCCTGACCCTGCTGAACCAGGCCTTGAGCGTGGCCGGGCAGCAGTACGCCGAGACCGAGCAGGCTAACACCCGCCTGTTTGTTCGATAGGCATCCGCTGTAATTGTGGGGCTGCCGGTCATTCCCGGGGGAAGAAGTTTCGCGCCCGTGTGGCCACAAACTCAAGAGTCGGACGTGCGAGACGCACAAAGTGGGCGCCCCCGAAGGAGACGCCCACTTTGTGGTGTTCGTTGGTGCTGGCTCGGACTTAGAAGTCCATGCCACCCGAGGGGTCGCCGGCCGGAGCCGAGTTCTTCTCGGGCTTGTCGGCAACGACGGCCTCGGTGGTGAGGAACAGTCCGGCGATCGACGAAGCGTTCAGCAGCGCGGAGCGGGTGACCTTCACCGGGTCATTGATTCCGGCAGCGATCATGTCGACGTACTCGCCGGTGGCGGCGTTAAGGCCCCATCCGACGGGCAGGTTGCGCACCTTGTCGGCGACAACGCCCGGCTCCATGCCGGCGTTGAGCGCGATCTGCTTGAGCGGGGCGTCGATGGCAACGCGCACGATGTTCGCGCCCGTCGCCTCGTCGCCGACGAGGTCAAGGACAGCCTTGCTCTCGAATGCGGTCTTGCCAGCCTGGATGAGTGCAACGCCACCACCGGCGACGATGCCCTCTTCAACAGCTGCCTTGGCGTTACGCACTGCATCTTCGATGCGGTGCTTGCGCTCCTTGAGCTCAACCTCCGTTGCGGCTCCGGCCTTGATGACAGCAACGCCGCCAGCAAGCTTGGCGAGGCGCTCCTGGAGCTTCTCGCGGTCGTAGTCGCTGTCGGTGTTCTCGATCTCGGCACGGATCTGCGAAACGCGACCGGCGATGGCTTCGACGTCGCCGGCACCCTCAACGATCGTGGTCTCGTCCTTGGTGATGACGACCTTGCGGGCGTTACCAAGAAGGTCGAGCGTGACGTTCTCGAGCTTGAGGCCGACCTCTTCCGAGATGACCTGTCCACCGGTGAGGATGGCGATGTCCTGCAGCTGAGCCTTGCGACGGTCTCCGAAGCCAGGAGCCTTGACGGCGACGGACTTGAAGATGCCACGAATCTTGTTCACAACGAGCGTGGCCAGGGCCTCGCCGTCGACGTCTTCCGCGATGATGAGGAGCTGCTTGCCGGTCTGGATGACCTTGTCCACGATGGGAAGCAGGTCCTTGATGTTGGAGACCTTGGAGTTGACGATCAGGATGTAGGGGTCTTCGAAGACCGCTTCCTGACGGTCGGGGTCGGTGACGAAGTACGCCGACAGGAAACCCTTGTCGAAGCGCATGCCCTCGGTGAGCTCGAGCTCGGTGCCGAAGGTGTTCGACTCCTCGACGGTGACAACACCTTCCTTGCCGACCTTGTCGATGGCCTCGGCGATGATCGCGCCGATTTCGGTGTCTCCGGCGGAGATGGACGCGGTAGCGGCGATCTCTTCCTTGGTCTCGATCTCCTTGGCGCTGGCGATGAGCTCGGCAATGACAGCAGCCGTGGCCTTCTCGATGCCGCGCTTCAGGCTGATCGGGTCGGCGCCGGCTGCGACGTTGCGCAGGCCTTCGCGAACCAGGGCCTGGGCCAGAACGGTTGCGGTGGTCGTGCCGTCGCCGGCAACGTCATCCGTCTTCTTGGCGACCTCTTTGACGAGTTCCGCACCGATCTTCTCGTACGGGTCGTCGAGTTCGATCTCCTTGGCGATGGACACACCGTCGTTGGTGATCGTGGGGGCGCCCCACTTCTTCTCCAGAACGACGTTGCGACCGCGCGGGCCGAGGGTGACCTTGACGGTGTCGGCCAGAATGTTCAGGCCGCGCTCAAGCCCACGACGGGCCTCTTCATTGAATGCAATGATTTTTGCCATATGTGTAACTCGTCCCTCCCGGACGTTCCAAACGATGATGGGGTTAGCACTCAGGTGACGAGAGTGCTAAATAGATTCTGGCACTCTGGGGTCGAGAGTGCAAGCGAGCATCCGGGGTTATGCCGGGCCAGCTCCCGACGGTCAGGGAACGAGATCGGTCGAGCCGGTGCCGTTGGGCACCAACTGAAACCAGGTATTGCCCGGGGCGAGCCGAATCGTCACTCCATGACCATCGACGAGGCGGATCGGTGCGGTCTGAGAGTCCTTGCTCCAGGTGGCCGCGAGGGTTTTTCCACCGGTCGAGATCGACGCTTCGCCCGAGGCGATGAGCTCGGTCTTGGGGATGCTTTGGTCGACGGTGATGTCCACCCGCAGCACGACAACGTTGGTGGCGGCGAGCTGCACACCGTCGCCGGTGAGGTCGGGCGCGCCGTCCTGCGCGCGCAGGTAAGCGGTGGCTTCAGCATTCCAGGTCCAGCTACGGGCGCTCGCGTCGGAGAACCGGGCGTTGATCACTGAAATCGGGGCGCCGTCCACGGCAGCGGACGCCCCGGCGAGCGTGGCCGCATAGGCGTATTGCTGGGCGGGCGGGGCGACTGTGATGTTGCGGTTGACGAATTCCGAGGCGGCAAGAATGACGTTGTGCGGGGCCGCGGTAGCGTTCGAACGGGAGAACAGGCCAGTCGTGTCATAGTCGAAGATGGCACTGATCTGACCGGTCGCGGTCATGGCGTCGACGAATCGCTGCTGGCCGCCCGAAAACGCCACGAGGCCGCTGAACGGGGCGATGATGTCGGGGTCCATCGGGCGGATCGACCGTACCGGTCCGACCTGGTCGGGAATGCTCGACTGCCACACGGCGACGTACCGGGTGATGCCGCCCTCAACCAGTTCTTCGAACACGAGGTCGGTGCGGTCGATCGCGACCTGCGGGCGGGCCGCCACATGGTTGTCGATCTTGGCCGCGAGGGAGGGGTTCGTCGACGATCCGACTGCCATAGCAATTCCGGTGAGCGGGGCGATCTCCGCGGCGGCGGGGGCAACATAGCCCGAAGTCCAGGCGGGAGCTGGCGTCTTGGTCGGTGTCGCAGTACTGCCAGAGCATCCGCTCAGCAACAGTGCCGGAACGATCAAAGCGAGCAGAACCGAGGGCTTGAACGGTCGCGCGGAGCGAGTTGTCTTTTTCTTGGTCACCGGTAAACACTAACGCCGCCCGTTGCAGCGGGCGGCGTTAGGTGGGGGACAGACCCCGATTACGGGGTGAGTCAGGCCGGTCGAACCGATTCAGCCTGGGGGCCTTTCGCTCCGGCACCGACCTCGAAGACGACCTGCTGGCCTTCTTCGAGAACCTTGTACCCGCTCATGTCAATGGCGGAGTAGTGGACGAAAACGTCTTGTCCTCCCCCATCGACAGTGATGAAGCCGAAACCCTTTTCAGCGTTGAACCATTTAACGGTTCCGTTCGCCATGTGTTACTCCTTGCTCAATTTCGACGGCACCGCCCATTGGCTGTTCCGGGCCGTGTCGCAGAAGCTGCGTTCATTCTGTGCGAGCAGCAAATCCCCGAGAGCAAGTCTTCTGTTGCAAGTTACCTACTGGTGCAAGTTACCTTGGGCGAGTGTTCTTGATCCGGGCGGGTATTGCCCGAACAAAATGTGTGACCAAAACCAGATAATACTGAAGCCACGGCGAAAGAAAAGGGGCTTGACGAATCGGGCAACGCCCACTAGGTCCGAAGTTTCGAGTGCCTGTCAGCCAGCTGGCAGCACGTAGTCGTTGCCGACGACGACTGTGAGGTCCGCTCCCGAATCGACGAAGCCGGTCGAGACGACGATCTTCGATCCCGGCAGTGAAGCAGCGATGCCGCGGGCGGCGCCTTCGTGGCTGGCATCGGCATAGTAAACGACGGTGGTCGGTTCGGTGTCGGTGCTGGCGTTGCCGGTGGCGGTGACCACCCAGCCAGCGGCGGTAAGCGTGTCAGTGACGGACGCCGCAACACCGTTCGTCGCGGAGCCGTTCAACACATTCACGGTCAGCGTCGGATCGACGGTCGGTTCGACGGTCGGAATGGCGGTCTCGGTGGGGACCGGAGTCGAGCTGGGCGACGACAGGCCAGGGATGTCGGAAAAGTTGAGGCGGTTGTTGATCGCGAAGATTCCGACCACGCCGACCGCAATCAATAGCACGGTGGCGCCGAGCGCCCACCAGAACCCGATCCAGCCGCGGCCTTGTCTACGCGGAGCACGATGGGCACCAACTCGGTCGAGGGCCTGCATGTGGGTGTCGAAACGGTCTTTCGCAAATTTTCGCGCCATAGTGATTGGATCCTTGATTGGCCGGCCGTCGCATGCCGGCGAAATGCGGTCAGGTACTAGTCGTGAGCGGGCAGCGAACGACTGGCGCGCGCCTCGGATCGTGCGGAACGCATCCGCTGCAGTCGGTTCACGAGCATCGGGTCGAAGGCCAGCGCCAACGGTGAATCGACCAGTGCCGCCAATAGCTGATAGTAGCGGGCGGCCGACAGACCGAAGGTGGCGCGGATAGCCTCCTCCTTGGCGCCGACATGCCGCCACCATTGCCGTTCAAAGGCAAGCACGGCTGCGTCGCGTTCGCTGAGTTGGGTCAATCCCGGAACGCTTCTGGCGGGCGGAGCGGGAGGTTGTACGTGGGGCGGTGTTCTCTCACTCATTGATACATCTCTCCCCCAAGGCAGTTTCGACGGGTTATCCGACGGACTTATCCTATTTGTGGGCGGCTGGATGTTCCCTCCGGCACGCCCGGAACGTGCGGAGTCGAGCGGTCTATCGCCGTGCAAACGCTGCGAAACGGCCCGGCCCGGAATGCGGTTATCACCGCACGAGTTTAGGCTGAGTAGACGTTGTCCGTTTGTGGGCGGCCGGATCGAAGGGACATCCCACCATGGACTACGCAATCAAGAAGTCAAACAGCGAGTGGCGCTCCGAACTGGGCGACGAAAAATATGCTGTGCTGCGCGAGGCAGGTACCGAGCGCCCCGGAACCGGCGAGCTGCTCGACGAGAGTCGGGCCGGCACGTACACCTGCGGCGCCTGCAACGCCGAGTTGTTCAAGAGCGGCACCAAGTTCGATTCCGACTGCGGCTGGCCGAGTTTCTACGAGTCGGTGCGACCCGAAGCGGTCGAACTACTCGAAGACCGCACCCTCGGTAGCGTGCGCACGGAGGTACGTTGCGCAAACTGCGGTTCACACCTGGGGCACGTTTTTCCCGACGGATTCGGCACTCCGACCGGCGATCGTTACTGCATGAACTCAATCTCGCTCAACTTCACGCCCGCCGAGTAGAGCGGTGAGTCTGCCTCTCTCGACAACAAATGTTGCCACGTCTGCGGTCTTTCAGGCCGTCAATTGCCGGCGCAGCTATTCCAAGGTGACAGCTCCCGCGCCAACTCGGGCCGAGTTGTTGCCCCTGGTGGCGGCAGCGGCACGGGTGGCCGATCACGGCGCGCTTCGGCCGTGGCGCCTGCTCGAACTCCGCGGCGAAGCACGGGAGCGACTGGGATCGGCGTTTGTGGCGGCATCGGGTTGCGAAGGCGGTGAAGCCATCAAACTGGCCGGCAAGCCGCTGCGGGCGCCGCTGCTGATTGCAGTGGTCGCCGTACGGCGCGTCAGCGACAAGGTGGCCGATTGGGAACAGGATGCGTCGGCGGCGGGCGTCGCGCACCTGCTCACGCTACTGCTCGACGACGCTGGCTGGGGTGCGATGTGGCGCACCGGGCCGCTCGCGCGCACGGCAGCGGTGCGTGCGGTGCACGACCTCGCCGACAACGAGGAGCTGCTCGGATGGCTGTATGTCGGCGGCATTCCAGTGGACTGCAAGCCTGGTGTGCGGCTGTCAATCGACCCCGCGGAGTTTCTCGAGGTTCTGTAATCGAACTCGGGTCCTCGGCGCTGTTTCTAGGCGCCGGCGCTGGTCTTAGGCGCGGACGTGGCCGGGGCGACGCCAGCGCACCGCGGCGATGACCACGGCCACGAGCGCCAGCGCGGTCCCGACGATGGTCGTCACTCCGAGCGGATGCCCCGCCGTTGGCGCGAGCAGATCCAGCGCGAGGGCGCAGACCAGCTGGCCGGCCACGATGCATAGACCGAGCATCAGTACCCCGGTAGTGCGCACGACGACCGCGGCCCCGGCGATGAAGACACAGCCGATGAGTCCGCCGGTGTAGAGCCACGGGTTTTCCGGCAAGTCGAGCGCGAAACCCACCAAAAGGCTGTGCACGAGGGCGGCGAATACAAGGGCGATGGTGCCGGTGAGAAAGTTCAGGAAGGTCGCCGTGAGCGCGCTCTGGGCCGTGACCCGCACCTGACCGTTGACGGCCTGCTGCCAGCCTTGACCGATACCGGCGACGAGCGGCAGAGCGAGCAGCCAGAGCGCGCCGCTGCCGCGCAGTTCGCCGCTCACCGTGAAGGCGACGGCGATCAGGGCGAGCGCGGCACCAACGATTTTGGACGCGTGCAGGGGACGTCGCCCGCCCGGGCCGATGCCAAAACGATCCATGAGCACACCGCTCACGGTCTGGCCGGCCACCACGGCGACCGTGAACAACGCGATGCCGAGCGGCGCGGCGACGAGGCCCTGCGACAGCACGAACAAGGCGCCGGCCAGGCCGCCGAACAAGTGCCACCAGGAAAGGTGTTTTGCCGAAACAGCACGCGCGACCAGTTGAAGGCCGCGGCGTCCGCGGCGAAACACGGTCAGGCCGAGGCTAAGAATGACCAGGCCGGAACCGAAGGAGATGACGGCGGCGATGAAACCGTCGCCGATTTGATGCCCCAGTTCGCCGTTCACCCGTGATTGCACGGCGTACATGGCGCCGATCAGCACCGAGAAGACGAGGGCCAGCCAGACCGGTACAGCGGATGCCCCGAGCGCGGCTGACGCATCCGTTCGTTTTCGTGCGCGGTCATGGGTCACCCGGTAATACTACGAGATCGGGTGCGCTGCCGCGCCGCCCGGCCCATCTGGCCCGCCCTTGGGCCGCTGGGCCGCTGGGCCCACCTTGTGACCGTGGGCCCAGTTTATAACCTGGGCCCACGGTCCGGGCCCAGGCCCCGTCCATAGAAGAGGGCGGGGCGGGTCAGGCGGCGCGCACTTGGATCTGGCCGGGGGTGGCTCCGTCGCTGCCGAAAACCAAGCGGCGGTTGGCGATCTTGTCGGTGAAGAAGCGGTCGTGACTGACCACAACGACGGCGCCGGGAAAGTGCACGAGGGCGCGTTCCATCACCTGGGTGCTCGACATGTCGAGGTGGTTGGTCGGTTCGTCGAGCAACAGCACCGAGGCTCCGGAAAGCAGACACTGGGCCATCGCCACGCGGGCGCGCTGACCACCCGAGAGAGCGCCGATCTTCTGCTTGAGATCGGCCTCGCTGAACTGGAACATGGTCAGAAATCGATTGACCGACTTTTTCGTCGCGGTGAGGGCAAGGCTGCCGGGCATCGCGTTGACGGCGTGGCTGACGGTGTCGCTCTCGTCGAGTTCGGCCAGAATTTGGTTGTACGAGACGACGCCGGCCCCGCTGGCCCAGGCAACCGAGCCGTGGTCCGCAGTTTCTTCGCCGGTGAGCACCCGCAGCAGGGTGGTCTTGCCGCTGCCGTTGCTGCCGAGCACCACGATTCGGTTGCCGCGGCGCACCTCAAAACTGAGGTTTTCGAACAACAGTTTGTCGCCGTAGCTCTTGGCGAGGCCTTCGACCCGACACAGCACGTCCTTGACGTGCAGATTGCCATAGATCTCAGTGATGATCTGGTCGACTGGGCGCGGTGTGCGCGACTTCTTGATGTGGGCCAGCTGGTTGCCGAGCTGGCGGCTCTCGGCCTTGGCTGCTTCACGGCGGTCGGCGATGCCCTCGGCTTCGAAAGCGAGCAGCTCGGATTCATGCACGAACTGGGCCTCGAGCGTCTTGAGCCGAAACTGCTTCTGCACGATGTACTCACCGAAGTTGCCGGGATACTCGTGCAGGTGAAAGTTCTCCACCTCGATGATGCGAGTGACGACGGCGTCAAGAAACTTGCGGTCGTGCGAGACCACGATGGCAGCGCCCTTGAAGCTCTTGAACCAAGCCTCGAGCCACTCAACGCCGGCCACGTCGAGATAGTTGGTGGGCTCATCAAGAAGTAGCACGTCGGGGGCTTCGAGAACGATCTTGGCCAGGGCTGCACGGTTGCGCCAGCCGCCGGACAACTCGTCGATCGCGCAGACACGGTGCGCCTCGTTAAACCCGAGGGTGGTCAGCGCGGTGTCAATGTGGCGTTTGTAGTCCCAACCATCCAGCCGGTCCATCTCTTCGAACAGCTCGCCCTGCCGGGTGATCAGCCGGTCGAGTTCGGCGCTGGCCGAAGCGTCGATGGCGATTGCCGCGTCGATCGCCGCTAGTTCAGCCTCGACCGCTTTCACGTCCACGAACAGCGCGTCGAGGACTTCGGTGATGGTCTGGGCGCCGTTGAGTTCGGAGAACTGGGAGAAGTAGCCGACTCGGACGCCGTCCTCGAGCGTGACCTCGCCGGTGTCGGGCGAGACCTGGTCGAGGATGAGCTTGAGGATGGTGGATTTGCCGGAGCCGTTCTTGCCGATCAGGCCGACCCGGTCGCCCGGTTCGAGGCGAAAGAACGCTTCGCGCAGAATCTGCGTGTTCTCAAAGCGAATACTGACGTCGTTCAGCCGGATCAGGCTCATGCGTGTTTCCTTTCAGGGCGCGCGGGCATCCGCTCCTAAAACCCCAGCCATCAGTGTACGTGGCGGCCCGGTGCGGCCCGGCGGCCCTTGGCGGTGGCGCTTGCGAGCGCGCAGCGACTTGCCTACGGTCCGGTCTGTTCGGGGCCTGAGCCGCCTGCACAGTAGAGAAAACCCCCTACTTCCCAGTCGGGAGTAGGGGGCGGGAGGGCCGGCCACGGGACTTGAACCCGTAACCCCCACTTTACAAGAGTGGTGCGCTACCAATTGCGCCAGGCCGGCATGAGGCGCGAGGCCTCAGTCCACCATCCTAAATGATTTCAGCGCTGCCTCGGGCAACAGCCAAGCGGATGCGCGTGGCGCGAGTTGACGCACTCGCTTCTACGACGTGGGGCACTACCCGCCGGGGGTCGGCTCTGGCGTTGGCGTGGAGGTGGAGTACGTCTCGCCAAGGGCCACCTGAACGAAGGACGCGAACTCTTTCGGGTCTTCGAGTGATCCGGTATATGGCTTGCCGTTGACCAGAATGGTCGGCGTTCCAATGATGGACTCCATCGAGGAATTGGGGATAGGACCGTCGAGCGCACGGTTGGTCGCCGCCGTAACCCACGACTCGTACGTGCCGTCTTCGATGCAGGAATTGACGTTGGAGAGGGCCGTGCTCACGCCCGATTCCCGGACGACGGCCTTGATCTCGTCGTTGCTGCGGCCGGGCGATGTCTCTTCCGGCTGGTCGACGAACAGGGCGGAGCTGAAGGCGAAGAAATCATCCGGCGAATAATTGGCGACGCACGCTGCCGCGTTCGCCGCGCGCAGGGAGTACTTGGTGCCGGCGGATTTGCTCGTGAGAATGGCGACCGGGTGAATTTCGACTGTTGCAGCGCCGGAGTCTACCCATTGGGCGATTTGTTCATTGTTGGCGTCTTCGAATTCGCCGCAGAGCGGGCATAGGTAGTCGACGTAGACGCGGATGTTGGCTATCGCGCCAGTGGTATCCGGCTCGGACGGCCTCGGGTTCGCGTCGGGTTGCAATGCGGGCGTCAGAGCGGTAACCATGCCCTCGCCGATGAGCGCGCCGTCACTGGCCATATTTTTAGGGCCCGGACCAGCCGGTTTGATCGAATTCACGATGATGACGGAAACCAAAACGACGATCGCGACGGCTGCGATGGCGATGCCGCCCTGCAAAAATATCTTGTTGCGGCGGTCCTTCTTCTTTTGACTGACTCGAAGCTGCTTGGCTTTCACCCGGGCGGCGTCACGCCGCCGGTTTTTTGAGGGACTGCCGTCGCCTGGCCCGCCAATAGTCATAAAAGATCGCTTTCGAGAAGTGGAGGCGCGCGTGAAGGCACCTCTGAAATAGTAGGTCCCCTGACTGGGAATCGACCAAACGGGGCGCGAACCCGCGCCGGAGCATCCGTCGTGTAATACTGATACAGACGCGTGCTTCGGCACGCGATGCATAAATCCTATTCACAACGGATCGTCCGGCACGTTCCTGCCGGTGAAGGAGTAATAATTATGGCTTCAGTGACCTTTGACAAGGCAACTCGGCTCTACCCTGGTTCCACGAGGCCGGCCGTTGACCAGCTCGACCTCCAGGTCGCCGATGGCGAATTCCTGGTTTTGGTCGGCCCGTCCGGCTGCGGCAAGTCCACCTCACTGCGTATGCTCGCCGGCCTCGAAGAGGTCAACGACGGCAATATCTTTATCGGTGAGCGCAACGTGACGGATGTTCCGCCGAAAGACCGTGACATCGCTATGGTCTTTCAGAACTACGCGCTGTACCCGCACATGACCGTCGCCGAGAACATGGGTTTCGCGCTCAAGATCGCTGGCATCAACAAAGACGAGCGCGCCGCCCGCGTGCTCGAAGCGGCCAAACTGCTCGATCTGGAGCCCTACCTCAGCCGCAAGCCGAAGGCCCTCTCCGGTGGCCAGCGTCAGCGCGTTGCCATGGGCCGCGCGATCGTGCGTCAGCCGCAGGTGTTTTTGATGGATGAGCCGCTCTCCAACCTCGACGCCAAGCTGCGCGTGCAGACGCGCACCCAGATTGCTTCGTTGCAGCGCCGGCTCGGCGTCACCACCGTCTACGTGACCCACGACCAGACCGAGGCTCTCACAATGGGCGACCGGATTGCGGTCCTGAAGGACGGCGTCCTGCAGCAGGTCGGTTCGCCCCGCGACCTGTACGCGAAGCCGCAGAACGTGTTTGTGGCCGGCTTTATCGGCAGCCCCGCGATGAACCTGTTCCTCGCGGACACCGTCGATGGCGGCATCAAGTTCGGCACGGCGACCGTTCCCGTGCAGCGCGAGACGCTCTCCAGCTCGACCGGCAAGAAGGTCACCGTTGGCATTCGCCCGGAAGACATCCAAATGTCGTCCACCGCCGGCGACGGCCTGCAGATCGAGGTCGACCTGGTCGAGGAACTCGGCGCCGACGGCTACCTCTACGGTCACTCCACGATCGAGGGCAAGCGCACCGACATCGTCGCGCGCGTCGACGGCCGTTCGCACCCGAACGCCGGCGAGACGGTGTACCTCACGGCCACACCGAACCACCTGCACGTCTTCGACGCTGAAAGCGGCCTGCGCCTCGGCGGCGCCGTCACCGACTAATCAGTATCGTAAAACGGCTGGCGGGAGTTCGCTCCCTCCAGCCGTTTGTTGTTTGTTAGGGTCAAATAATGAGCGGTTCACTCAACATCACCTCGGCCACGGTCGATCCTGCCCTGCTCGACCTGCCGTGGCAGCTGCCCCTCGACGCATGGCCGAATGAGAACATCGCCTCGCTGCCGAAGGGCATCTCCCGCCACCTTGTGCGGTTCGCCCACCTGAGCGGGCGGGTGGTCGCCATCAAGGAGACCACGAGCGAGATGGCCAAGCGCGAATACGAAATGTTGCGCACCCTGGCCAACCTCGAGATTCCCTGCGTCGAGCCGGTAGCGGTCATCACCAACAGAACGGATGCCGCGCTCGACCCGCTTAATTCGGTTTTAGTCACGCGTCACCTCAAGTTTTCGCTCCCCTACCGCGCGCTGTACTCGCACGAGCTGCGCCCGGATACCGCCACCAGGCTGGTCGACGCCCTCGCGGTCCTGCTGGTGCGCCTGCACATGATCGGTTTTTTCTGGGGCGACGTTTCGCTTTCCAATACCCTGTTTCGCCGCGACGCCGGCGCCTTCGCCGCCTACCTCGTCGACGCTGAAACCGGACAGCTGTACGCGGGCGGTTTGTCGAATGGTCAACGCGAAAACGATCTCGAAATCGCCCGAGTGAACATCGCCGGCGAGCTAATGGATCTGGAGGCCGGCGGTCGCGTCGCCGACGAGCTCGACCCGGTACGCGTCAGCAACGGCATCGTCGCGGCCTACCGGCTGCTCTGGCAGGAACTCACCGGCTCCGAGTCCTTCTCCAACTCCGAACGCTGGCGAATTGCGCAACGGGTGGAACGCCTCAACGACCTCGGCTTCGATATCGAGGAACTCGCCATCAAAACCGACAAGACGGGTTCAAGCGTACGCATCCAGCCGAAAGTCGTCGACGCTGGCCACCACCAGCGCCGGCTCCTGCGCTTGACCGGCCTCGATGCAGAAGAGAACCAGGCCCGCCGGCTGCTGAACGACCTCGACTCTTATCGTGCTGCCTACGGCGATCCTGGAGCCGACGAAGAGATGGTCGCGCACGAGTGGCTGGTGCGGGTGTTCGAACCGGTAGTACGGGCCATTCCGGAGGACCTGCGAGGCAAGCTCGAGCGGGCCCAGGTGTTTCACCAGTTGCTCGATCACCGCTGGTTCATGGCGCAAAACCAGTCGCGGGACATTCCGCTCGCCGAGGCCGTAACTTCGTACGTGCAGGACGTACTGCGCCACCGCCGCGACGAGGCGACCGTGATCGACCCGCTCACCGGGGCCATCACCCTGCCGATTCGCACGCAGCTCGGCGACGACGCGTCCGCTGACCCCGACGATGCCGACGACTGGATGCTCAAGGTCTAGCCCTGCGCCAGGTGAGTTCTGGCTTCTCTTGTGGACGGGGCCCAGGCCCCGTCCACGGGCCCAGTTTATAGGCTGGGCCCGCGGTCACAAGGTGGGCCCAGGCGCCGTGACGACGGAAACTCGCGCCCCCTCAGGGTACGCGCGGGGCGCATCCGCTGCCGGTTTAGGCGCGCGGAACGTCGTGCTGAATCATGAATTCGTAGAATAAGCGGGGAGAGTAAGCCGTGTCCCAGTCCCAGCGATCGAAGCTGGCGACTTCCGGGCGCAGGAGATTTTCGCGATTCTTCTCGACGACAACCACATCGCCCGGGTGCCGGTCGCCCAATATTGCGCCCCGGGTGTACTTGATTTTGCCGTCGAATTCGCCGATCTTGCGCACTCCACGCCAGAAGAAGTCGACCCAGTATTCACGGCCCTGCACGACGAAGCACACCTGAAGTTCGGGTATCTCGAAACCCAACTCGGCCATGCGCACCCGGCTCAACGACTCGCCAGGATTGGCAGCCAGCGGATTCGCGAAGTCTATGACCCGACGCACCTTCGGGCCTCCGCGTCTCGGATGCACCATCGCCAGTTCCGCATAGAGGTCGTCCTTGGAGAGTACCGGCGCGCTGAGGCTGCCCTGCCGACGTTCCCGCTGCCCGCGCTCCTGCTCCACGCGCAGGGCGTGGTCCATCATCGTGACGCCGACGAGAAAGCTTGAGGTTGCCGCCACGTCGATGAGGGTGCGCGTAAGGGTGGTGGCAGCGCAACCGTTTATCGTGACCGGCTCCGGCTCGACCACGCTCCGATGGCTCGTGGTGAATCGGGCGCTGCTGCCGCCGGCCGTGTCGTTGTTGATCGCGTGCACGACCTTGGGCCACGGTCCGATGATGGGCAAATTGTGCAGCGCTGCCGCCGAATGATGGGAGAGGAGGAGCGGTTCCTCGGCCGTGACCACAGTGGCACGAACGAATAGTCGATAATGGTCGTCGCTCTCGGCACTGCGCCAGGTGTCCCCCAAGGCATAGACTCCCCGGCGGATGCGTACAAGCTCACCATTCGCAAGCAGTGCGCGCACCGCGCGGGTGTTCAGGCCCGCTGCCCACAGGGACTCGGCGAGAATCAGGCCGCCGTTGTGGGCACTTGGAACATCCAGAATCTCGAGCATGACCAATGGTCACCATGTTCAGTAGGTGGATGGTGTGACATCGACTGATCTGCGGAAATCGGGCGGAAGCATCCGCTGTGGAGGACAGGCAACGGTCGGAACGTCCAGGCAATCGCGATGGTCGCCAGGCCCACCTTATGAACAGGGGCCCAGTCTATAAACTGGGCCCGTGGACGGGGCCCGGGCCCCGTCCGAGAAACCGCACCGACACGATACTCGAACCGCGCGGGCCGAACGCGAGACGTGTCGCCACCCGATTTCGGCACACTCTACGCGACGGGCCCACCCTATGGCCATGGGCCCAGTCTATAAACTGGGCCCGTGGACGGGGCCCAGGCCCCGTCCCAGCGGGGGCGGGGGCTAGAGCTTCGCGGCGGCCTTTGCCTGCTTGATCTCGGCGCGGAGGCGGGCTACCTCGTAGAGGGTGACTCCGGCAGCGATTCCGGCGTTGAGCGACTCGGTCGCCGCGCTGATCGGAATCGACACGATCGCGTCGCAGGTCTCGGTGACGAGGCGGGACAGGCCCTTGCCCTCGCTGCCGACGACGATCACGATCGGGCGCTCGGCGAAGCCGGTGCCGAGGTCGGGCAGTGACACGTCACCGTCGCCGTCGAGTCCGAGCACGAACACTCCCTGCGCCTTGAGCGCCTTGAGCGTCTGGGTGAGGTTGCTCGCCATTGCGACGGGCGTGCGGGCGGCCGCGCCGGCGCTGGTCTTCCAGGCTGAGGCGGTCACGCCGACCGATCGGCGCTGCGGCACGATGATTCCGTGGCCACCGAATGCAGCGGTCGAGCGGATGATCGCGCCCAGGTTGCGCGGGTCTGTGATGCCGTCGAGGGCCACGAACAACGGCTTGTGGCCGCGGCTGATGGTGAGTTCGAGCAGTTCCATCGGGTGCGCGTACTCGTAGGCGGGGACTTTGAGTGCGAGCCCCTGGTGCACGGCGTCGCGACCGGCGAGACGGTCGAGTTCGGGGCGCATGACCTCGAGAATGGGGATGTTGCGGCTCGTCGCCATAAGCAGCACCTCTTTGACCCGCTCATCCATCTCGATGCGCGCGGCAATATAGAGCGTCAGTGCGGGGATCTTGGCCCGCAGCGCCTCGAGCACCGAGTTGCGGCCGGTGACAATCTCGTGCTCGTCGATCTGCTTCGCGCGACGCGTCGAGGATCCGCCGCCGCCGGTGTTGCCGGTGCCACGCTGGGGCGCACCCTGCGAGGCGCCGCGGGCGCCTCCCCGAGGGGCTCCGCCACGGGCGCCGCCGCGGTTGGCGGAAGCATCCGCTGCGGGCCGCGAGTTGAAGCCGCCAGCGGCGGTGAACCGTTCGGCGGCCGCCTTGCGCTTGCCGGCGGGGTGGTACGGACGGTCTTCAGCCTTGGGGGTGGGCTTTTTACCCTCGAGCGCCTGGCGGCCCTGGCCGCCGGAGCCGACCTGGGCTCCACGGCTGCCCTTGCGCACCGCTCCGGTGCGCGATTTGCGGTCTAAGTTCTTCATCAGTCAAAGCTCCAATGGGCACCCGACGGGGTGTCTTCGATGGTGATTCCGGCGGCGACGAGTTCGTCCCGGATTCGGTCTGCGGCCGCGTAGTCGCGGTTTTCCCTGGCGAGGTTGCGGTCGCCGAGCAGTCGCTCGACCAACGCGCTCAGGGCCACCATGGCCGGTTCGTCCGTCGCCACGGCCCAGCCGGGCGACAAAGGGTTGATTCCCAGTACTTCGCTCATCGCGAGTACTTCACTGCGAGCGGATGCCGCAGCGTGCAGGTCTTCGGCATCCAGCGCGGCGTTGCCGGCGCGCACGGTGTCATGGAGCACGCCGAGCGCCTGTGGAATGGCGAGATCGTCGTCCATAGCAGTGGCGAAATCGTCGGGCACGACCTCGACGCCGCTCCCAGCGAACCGGGTGCCGGCAAGGCGGCGGTCGGCACGGTCGAGAAAACTTTCCACGCGCTCGAGGGCAGCTTCAGCCTCGACCAGCGAGCCGTCGTTGTAGTCGATGGTGGAGCGATAGTGGGCAGCACCGAGGAAATAGCGCACGACGATGGCGCGGGCCTGGCTGAGCAGTTCGGCCGCGAACACCGAGTTACCGAGCGACTTCGACATCTTCTGACCGTTCACGTTCACCAGGCCGTTGTGCACCCAGTAGTTCGCAAAGTCGCTGCCGGCCGCGTTGGACTGCGCGAGCTCGTTCTCGTGGTGCGGAAACCGCAGATCGAGGCCACCGCCGTGAATGTCAAAGTGGTCGCCAAGGTAGCGGGCGGCCATGGCGGAGCACTCGATGTGCCAGCCCGGACGGCCCTGCCCCCACGGTGAGACCCAGGCGGCGGAGGCGGGCTCGCCGGCTTTGGAGCCTTTCCATAGGGCGAAATCGCGCGGGTCGCGTTTGGCGCGGGGTGAGGCGTCCGTTGCCGCTTCCATATTGCCGGGCGACTGGTGGGTGAGTGCGCCATAGGCCGCCCAGCTCGCACTGTCGAAGTAGACGTCGCCGGATTCGTCGGGGGCCGCATAGGCGTGGCCGCGCTCGATCAGGGTGGCGATGATGGCCTGCATCTCGGTGATGCTCGCCGTCGCGCGCGGCTCGTACGTGGGCGCAAGAATGCCGAGGCGCTGGTAGCCGGCGGTGAACTCGAGCTCGTACCGGTAGGCGAGGGCCCACCACTGCTCGCTCGACCCTGTCGCGTTGATCAGGATCTTGTCGTCGATGTCTGTGACATTGCGTACGAAGGTGACGTTCAGGCCACGGTAGCTGAGCCAGCGACGAAGCTGGTCGTAGACCAGGGCGCTGCGCAGGTGACCGATGTGCGGGCTGGACTGCACGGTGGGTCCACACACGTACATCGAGACCTGCCCCGCTTCGAGGGGGACAAAGTCGCGCAAGGCCTGCGCCTTCGAATCGTACAGTTGCATGCTCACGCCTCCCAGTTTAGGTCAGGGGTCTGACCCGGCTCGGGTAGGCGCGGGACCCGGGCATGGACTCATGCTGATACAATCCAACTCTACGTCACGCCAGCGGGCGATCTGACCCAGGGAGCCCCTTAATGCCCAGCCCACGCGAACAGGAAATGTTTGTTCGTGCGGCGACCCTGTATTACATCGATGGCAAGTCTCAGGCTGAAGTCGCCACTGAACTGGGCATTTCTCGTTCCAATGTATCGCGGGTGCTCACGAGCGCCCGAGCGAATGGGATCGTCGATATTCGAATCAACGCTCCGTTTCGGCGAGATTCCAAGCTGGAACGTGACCTGATCAAGAAATACGGGCTTCAGGAAGCGCGCGTCGCGCCGAGCGGAGCCCCAGAAATGCAGCTCGCACGTGTGGGTGAATTGGGCGCGCAGTGGCTGATGGACCACCTTCCCTTCGAAGGTTCCATCGCGCTGTCCTGGGGATCTGCCGTTCAGGCCGTTGTCGAGGAAACCGCGCGGGATCCCACACACTCCACCCTCGAGATTCTTCCCCTCGTCGGCGGTTTGTCGATCGTGGACGCCGCCCGGGACGGGAACGTTCTCGTACGGGCCCTCGCGATCAAGCTGGGCGCCCGCCACCGGCGCTTGTATGCTCCGGCCGTGGTCGAATCCACGACAGCCCGCACGGCGTTCCTCACCGAAACGTCGATCCGAACAGTGCTGGAAGCAGCCAGCGAAGCTCAGATCGCCATTGTCGGCATCGGCAGCGTTGGCGAGGGCGCGTCCTCGGCAATCATCGATTCGATGTCACTGTCAGCCACTGAACTCACTCAATTTAGTGATTCCGGTGCCGTTGGCGACTGCTGCACACGGTACTTCGACACCAATGGCAGGGCTGTCGATTCGTCAGTCAATGACCACGTGATTGCGATCGACCTCGCGAGCCTACGAAAAATTCCCAAGGTAGTCGGCGTCGCTGCCGGCATCCATAAACTAGCGGGAACACACGGGGCGCTCAAGGGCAAACTCCTGCACTCGCTGGTTGTCGACTCCACTCTCGCTACCGCCCTCCTCGCTCTGGACTAGGAACCCGCTTCCGCAGTGAGCAGGTGGCCGAATATTGCCACGAGGCCATCCAGATCGGTCGCCTCCTCGAGGCGGTCGAACCAGTCTGGGGTCTGGAACAATCCGATGAGCTGGGTGAGGAGGAGGATCTGCTCGCGCGGATCCTGCACCAAAATCATTACAGCGACCCGCGCGTCGACAGACGATGCGGCGCCGCCCATCTCGCCGAACTGGACCGGACGCGCCAGCACCGCAACGCCGAGGCCTGATTTGAGCACGTGGACCGTATCCGCATGCGGAATCGCTACGGGGATCTGCGTGGGCAACCCGGTGGGGAAGATTCTTTCGCGTGCAATCAGTGCCGCGCGAAATGTCGGAGCCACCCAGCCATTCTTCTCTGCCTGGTCAGCGAGCGCTTCGAGCACATCGACGTCGTGGTCGGCGTCCAATCGAAAAATGCTAATTTCTCGATGCACTGACGTTGCCGCGGGAACAGACGTTGTCGAGTTGGTTTCCATATAGTTCCTTACCTCGCCTAGAGCAACATCTTCACATATGACCCGCTTTAGTGCATAATTGTGACACATGGGTCAATGATGACCCTATAAAGGGGATAAGAAATGGCACACAAAAAGATATTGGTCGTTTGTGGAACGGGGGCAGCCACTTCCACGGTCGTCGCGGTGAAATTGAAAGAGTTTTGTCTCACCAATGGATATGACGTATCCATTACTCAGGGCAAAGTCTCTGACATTCTGCGTGGGCAGGCGTCAGCAGATTTCATCGTAGCGACGACCCAAGTTCCGGCATCAGTCGCCGTTCCGGTCATTGCCGGGCTACCTTTTCTCACTGGTATGGGCCTGGACCAGACGTTTGCACAAATTGAAGCTGCGCTCAAGGCCTAGTCCACCGCGCACCGTCCGTGACCTGTTCACCATGGCTACCTTGAAAAGCCATACCGGACATCTACCTTCGCTACTGGAGTTCTAAGAATGAATATCGTTCAAGAGATTCTTGAAAATATGACGAGCTACCTGACCTCTCTTGGTGCGGCCGTGACCCTGCCGATTTTGATCACCATATTCGGAATGATTCTTGGCCAAAAATTTTCGCAAGCGTTGAGAGCGGGCGTTCTCATCGGCGTCGGATTCATTGGAATCAATCTGGTTATCGGTCTGATGGCATCAACCGTGGGGCCGGCAGCGCAAAATTTCGCCAAGAACCTTGGCGTCGATCTCACCATCCTCGACGTGGGGTGGCCAGCCAGCGCCGCCATCGCCTTCGGGTCAACGGTCGGTGCGCTTATCATCCCAGTTTGTCTCGCCGTCAACATGCTCCTGCTGTGGTCGGGCCTTACGCGGACGTTCAATATTGATCTGTGGAACTACTGGCATTTCGCGCTGGTGGGGGCTCTGGTCGGCGGTGTGACCGGAAGCTTCTGGCTCGGACTCGCTGCGTCGGCCGTCCATATGACGATCGTTTTGGCCCTCGCCGACCTGTCTGCACCCTGGATCCAGAAATACTTCAATTTTCCGGACATTTCCTTTCCCCACGGCACAAGCGCCCCTTACATTCTCTTAGCGGTGCCGTTGAACTGGATTTTCGACCGCATTCCCGGTTTTCGCAAGCTCAAAGCTGATCCCGAGAGCATCGAACGTCGATTCGGTGTATTCGGCGAATCGATGATTCTGGGACTCATCCTTGGCATTTTCATCGGACTGGCGGGCTACGGATTTGACAATCCCCGCGCAGATTCAATCTCCATCCTCGTTCTGGCGATCAGCCTGGCAGCCGTCCTCCTATTGCTCCCGAGAATGGTGTCCATTCTCATGGAGGGCCTGATCCCCGTGTCTGACTCGGCGCGGACATTCGTGCAGAAGCGTTTTCCCGGTCGCAAGTTCTACATCGGGTTGGACCCGGCCATCGCGGTCGGGCAGCCGGCCGTACTCGCGACGTCTCTAGTCCTAGTGCCCGTAACGGTGCTCGTGGCGATCGCTCTCGCACCGGCCGGCAATCAGGTACTACCTCTCGTAGACCTGGCTACGATCCCCTTCATCATCGCCATGATGGTTCCAATTTTTCGGGGAAATATCATCCGCTCGGTTATCGGTGGCGCGATCGTTATCGGCGCTGGCCTGTTCATCGCGACCGCAACCGCTCCGCAATTTACCAAGATCGCGGCTGATTCTGGCTTCACCGACACACAGGGATCACAGCAAATCTCGTCCCTCGTCGACGGCGCAAACCCGCTGACGGGGCTTTTCTTCGCCGCTGCCAACTTGGGTGGGTGGACCGTTGCCGCCCTCGCCGCGATCGCGATCGGATTCGCCTTCTGGGTGAGCCGAGTGGAGAAGCGACGCGACATTGCTCGTGCATCACTGGCCACGGATAATGTCCAACCTTCCGTCACCACTGCGACTGGTGCATAATTCACGGTCCAGTTGCACGCACGAAGCGGCCCTGAGAAGACACGTCTCAGGGCCGCTTTGTCTGTCTGCACCTGGGTCAGGCCGTCGTGAACGCCTGCGCGAGGGCGCGCGCCTCCGCAGCACTGGACGCACCAAGCACCTGGGTGGCGAGCCGGGCAGCTTCGGCGCGGGTAAATCGCAATAGTTCGGCCCGAACATCAACCAGGGCTGCCGGGGTCATTGATAGAGACGTCGCGCCGAGGCCGACCAGCACAACGGCCAAAAGGGGGTCGCTGGCAGCTTCACCACAGACACCAACAGGAGTGCCGGCTGAATGGCCAGCGTTGCCGATGAGCTTAACCAACCGCAGCACGGCCGGATGCCACGGGTCCTGGTAGGACGCGACGGAACCCAGCATTCGGTCGGCCGCCATCGTGTACTGCGTGAGATCGTTCGTTCCAATACTCACGAAGTCACAGGCCAGTGCTACCTGATCAGCCATCAGCGCGAGTGCAGGAATCTCCGCCATAACTCCGGCGACGCGAATTCCCAGTTCCCGGGCGAGTTCAACAAAATACCTGGTCTCCGCCAGATCTGTGACCATCGGCGCCATCACCCAGAGTTCGGCGGACGTGGCACGCTCAGCACCAGCCAGAGCGGTGAGTTGGTCGCGAAGCACCGCTTCGTTGGCGCGAAGCGCTCTAAGCCCACGAAGGCCTAGTGCCGGATTCTCTTCCAGACCGCCATGCAGAAACTTCAGCGGCTTATCGGCCCCGGCGTCGAGGCACCGCACGACCACTTTCTGCCCCGGAAAGGCTGCGAGGACAGACGTGTAGTGCGCCTGCTGCTCGGCAACCGTCGGTGCGGCCGTGGAATCCAGGAAGAGAAACTCCGTCCGGAACAGTCCCACTCCTTCGGCCCCCAACCGCACGGCCTGAGCGCAGTCAGCGCTGGATCCCAGATTGGCCAACAGGGGCAACGGCTCGCCATCACGCAGCGCCCCGGGGGCAAGGTCGAGGTATTGTTCGCGCGACAGTCTCGCAATTCGCTCCTCCGCAGTGGCAATTTCGTCAGCGCTCGGTGCCATGGTGATGCGCCCCGTCTCCGCATCGACGATGAGGATGGTTCCGTCGCTGATGTCGTCCGCGTGTTCGACGCCCACGACGGCGGGGAGGGACAGCGAACGCGCCAGGATCGCCGTGTGCGAGGTCGGCCCGCCGTCACGGGTGACGAGAGCGAGTACCTTGAGCGGGTCGAGGAGCACCGTATCTGCCGGGGCGAGATCCCGGGCCACGAGAATATATGGCGTCAAAGATTCCGGCAGACCCGGTGCGGGTACCCCTCGCAGCACGGCTATGACGCGCTGCGCCACGTCGTGGAGGTCGGCGGCTCGCTCAGCCAGATATCCGCCCAGCTCGATGAGACGCTCGGCAAATTCAGCGAAAGCATCGAAGACCGCGCGTTCCCCAGTGCTGCCCGCGTCGATTCGCGCGTTCACGTCATCGACGAGCGTTGGGTCCATGGCCATCATCGACTGTGCTTCCAACACCTCCTGCGCTTCACCACCGGCTGCTTCTGCGCGCTCGAGCAAATCAGTGGAGACCGTGGCGAACGCGGCGCTGACCAGCCGCTGTTCGGCCGGGGCACCCGTCGTGCGACGAGCCCGTGCCGGTTCCGCCAGAGCGACCGGCATCCGCAACACCGGGCCGACAGCCATCGCGCGCCCCACGCCAATACCGCACAGTTCTTTCACGAAAGTTGCTCCTTCTTCTCTCAACGTTCACCCTTGTTAACCCGCAAAGCCGGACATCGCCGCTCATTGGGGAGCGATGATGTCCGGCGAATTTAGCCCCGCGCTATTTGATCAGCGACAGCAGGTGGCTGTCTTCCAACACGCTGTCGGTCAGCAGCTGGCTGTCTTCCAACACGCTGTCGGTCAGCAGCTGGGTCTCTTCCAACAGGCCATCGGTCAGCAGGGCATCCTGCAGCTTGCGCAGGATGACAATGGTCTTGGTCTCGTCCAGGGTGACGTCGTCGTAAGTGATCGGCGTGCCCTTCGCGACGTTGCGACGCAGCGTTGCAGCGGATGCGAGCCCAATCGGCAGCTCGCGCCCAGCGCGGGCCTCGACAGCAGAAACAGCGTCACCATAAACGTGTTCGCCACCGATGCCGTCGATCTTCTCGCCAACGACGAGGTCACGCTTGGCCATCGCGGAAACGTCGGCATTCCAGGCCGCCGGTGCGAGCGACGCCTGCCGATCGATGATGACCTCACCGATGGAGAGCACTGCCTCAACGCTGGCGAGGTGGTACGGGCGGTAGAACGCGAAGTACGGGCCGTCGCCGAGCTTCAAGTAGCGCAGCTCTTCCCGAACCACGTCATCGTCGGCTTTGGCCACGACGAACACGCCGGGGGCCACGGGGCCGGTCGCATAGTCGACGACCCCACTCGAGGGAAGGATACCGCCGTCACTCACCGGCTTGAAAATATCGTGCAGCGTGGGCACTGTGGCCGGCGGCCCGTTCATCGACCGTTTGCTCAGCTGAAGGTCTGCAGCATTCGCGAGAGCTGCCATCTCGATCATGGTCTTGGTGCCGTCGACGAAGCTGCACAGCATCCGCGGATTCATGCCCTTCGCTGCCGCCTCATCGACCAGCATTGCCGGAGTGGCCGCGCTGTTCAAGGGGTTGTTCTTGCCCTTGCCCGCACACACAACTTCGAGTCCGATGTCCTGCACGTACTCCACGAGCTTGAGACATTCCACCGGCTCGTCGCCGCGGCAGACCGTGTAGATGTTGCCGGTCTGCGCGGCGATGCGCGCCAGCAGCAATCCAACGGTCACGTCGGCCTCAACGGTCATCAGGGCAACATCCTTGCCGCCCAGTAGTGACGCCAGGGCAACCTTTGCTGCGATCTCGGGAACGCCCGAGCATTCAATGACGAGATCGATCGGCAGTTTCGTGAGCGTCAGTGCGTCGTTCACGACGACGTGTCGCCCCGCCTCGATCGCCCGGCTCAGTACCGACGTATCACCGTCCTGAACCACGTCATCAATGCCGGCATTCCGCAGGGCGGAAATTGCTCGCTCAACCGCAACGTCGGCGACGGCGGTGATGTCCACGCCCTTCTGGCGCGCGATTTGCGCAATGAAACCCGATCCCATCTGGCCGGCGCCGACCAGGCCGACGCGTACCGGGCGTCCGATTTTACTTTCACGTTCAAGAAGCTTGCGTGTGTAGCCCATGAGGTCCTCCAGTGATATTCAAATTGTTCGCACGTATGTGATTAGCGTACTCACTTATGTGAATACTGCGACGCGTGGGTGTGCTCCACACAACGCCGGGTTCGATTTAGTCGCGCCCGCAGCGCAAACTGCCGGTCGCGTCGCTTTTAGGCTGGCTCCGGGCGCGCCGGGCGCTGACGACTCGGCGCGCGGGCACCCTTACGGCGTACGATCTCCGCCTGTTCAAGGCACCCCTGAACGGCCTTCTTCATGCTTTTCCCGGTGGCTCGCTCAACGACAGAGAGTGAGGAGCCGAGGAGTTCCGCGCGTACTCGGAATTTGGCCAGCACACTGCGCCCGACCATGGCCTCCGCTGCCAGCACCTGCTGGTCGGTTGAATCAAGCACCAAGACAACTACGGCACCACGAAGGATGCCCTTGCTGCGGCCGGAGACCAGGACATGGGCGCTGTTGCCACCGAACTGCTGCGCCAGACGCCGGGTAACAGCAATGTAGGCACGCTGCTGAAAGTAACTGAATAATCCGCTCAGGAGCAGGGCCCCCAACAGGAAGAGAGCAAATCTGCCGGTGTCCATTTAGGCACCCATAATCAGTTCAATCGTGGCGCCAGGTTGTGGCAGCCCCAGCGCTCCCTCAGCGTGAAGGGCACCGGGTAGCAGGTTCGTGCCGGCCGCCGGATTGCAGTAAACCACGATGTGGCCGAGCTGCCTCAGGTTCTCCCCGGCACGTTCGCCGACGGCGGTGACCGTAACGCGGGCCTCACCAACCCGCAACACGTCCCCCGGCTGGGGATCGCGCTGCGGATCGTGCTTGATGGACTTGTGCACGATGCTCACTTCGGCCAGTTCAGCCGGACACGGTTCCCCGAAGAAGATGACCACACCACCCTCAACCATTTCAAGGGCGTCCTCGCCAATTGAGATGACTTCGCTGTGAAAGTACTGGCTCATGATAATGCTCACTATCTATCCGGTTGTAGCGTCAGACTGGCGTACTGGGGGTTCGTGGTAGGTCTACAGCAGGAAGCTGACCAACCACGCGATAACGACTGCGATGGGTGAGGTGATAAGGCGGGAGAACAGTACGGCGGGAACGCCGACGGCGATTGTCTCCGGCTTGGCCTCGCCGAGCGCCAGACCGACCGGCACGAAGTCACACCCGACCTGTCCGTTGATGGCAAACAGCGTCGGCAAAGCGTAAGCAATCGGCAGTGCGCCGGTGGCGATCTGGGTTCCCATGAGGACTCCAACCACCTGCGCGATTGCAGCTCCCGGCCCAAGGATGGGCGAGAGGAAGGGCAGCGCCGTAATCACACCGAGCAGAATCAGTCCCCAGGGACTGGACGTGAGCGGAGTCACCGCGTTGGCGATCCAGGTTGAGATGCCGGTGAACGTAACAAACCCAATGAGCAGACTCACGTACGCCATGAACGGCAGGATCGTCTGAAGGGTCAACTGGATGGCTTGGCGGCCCGACGACAACAGGGTATTGATAATGTTGCCGACAATGGCCCCGAAGCCTGCCGCCGCCGTGGAAAACGCCCCGACGATGCCCCTCTTTCCGGAGCCGTTTCGCGGCTGCACGCGGATACGCTCCTGCGGAACTACTGTCGGACGCGAGCTGCTGACATGAGCACCGGCCGCCGCTTCTGCCGCAGGAGCGTTCGCGAGGGCCCCATCAAAGATGGCAACGTTGCTCGTTCCCACGGCCGAGACGAAGAGGTCTTCAGTGATGTACTTCGCCAGCGGGCCAGATGGCTCGCCCGGGAACACGTCAACGGTGAGGAGCTTCTTCTTGGGGTAGACCCCGATTCGGGCCGTGCCGCCACAGTTGATGACGACGACCGCAACGCGAGCGTCATCCATGCCCGTCGTGAATCCATCAACTGCTTCGGCGCCCGAAAGTTCCGCGATCCTGGCGGCGACGGGGTGAATGCCACCCCCAGTGACCGAGAGCACAACGTTGCGCTCCTCGTTCGGACTGACCAGAAGGCCGGGTCCCCATCCGCCGTTGCCGGCGCTGACAAAGACATCGTTATAGAGAGAGTTCGACATGGTTCAAGCCATCCCATCGATGGGCGCAGCAGCGGAGGTCTTTTTGGAGGAACGTGATGCGGCGGAGGCCTCAGCGAAGGCTCGGTCGTAATCGTCGAAAACCGCGGTGAGGCCCTCACGGCGAATGAGCATCCTGGTAATCCATTCTGTGACCACGCCGCGGATGAAGATCACCACGATGCCGGTGGCGAAGTAGAGCAGCGCCAGTTGGGCGTACGACCCCGGGCTGACCTTGAGCACTCCAGCGGCAACACCCGTCCAGACGAAAATTTCACCGGCATTGGCATGTGGAAAGAAGGCCGTGACCGGGTGCACGAACGAAACGGCTGCGTCATAGAACGCGGGCTTCTGGCGTTCCGGAAGATACATTCCGAAGGAAAAGCACATGGGGTTGGTCAACACGATGACGGCGATGACGGGCATGACCGTATAACGCGTGATCGCATAGCGGGCCGACCACTGGACAGCCCGAGTCATTCGCGCCTCGCCGATCCAGGTCGTGATCGCGTACATGAGTGTCAGCAGCACGATCAGCGTGGGCAGAATGCCCGTAACAAGCCCCATGAAGGCAGCGCCCGATGCATTGAACAACCCAATGAACTGCTCGGCGCCCCACGTGAATGCCATCAGGACGGGGTTGTCGCCCGATGGAACGGGAGGTGCCGGGTCGACCGCGCTGGCGACCAGATCCAAGATTCCGATCATTGTTACACCTTTCTCAGCCGCAACAGGGTTGTCGGCGTTGGATAAAGGGCCGACTCCTGAGACCAGGAAAGTGTCATCATCGACTGCTTTTATTTAGATGGTAATCACATATGTGATTTTTTACTACACTTTTGTTTCAGAGTTCGGCGTGGCGGTGCCGCAGCCAGTGAGGCCGGTGTGGGACTTAGTCCGAACGCCCGAGCAACTCCACCAGCTCGTCGAGGATCACTTCGGCTCCTTCGCCGCTCGCCTCGATCGCCACTTCTTCGCCGCACAGGACGCCCAGCGATATCACGCCGAGAATGCTCGCAGCATTGGCCGTTTTGTCACCCTTGGTGACCGTGACAGCGATACCACTGCGGGTGACGGCCTTGGTGAAGAGCGAGGCCGGACGCGCATGCAGACCGTGTTCGGACGCCACGCGCACAGTTCGTTGAGTCATTTTTCTATCCATTCGCAGGTTCTCCGATCGGAGAAAGTTACCGGGTTAATCGAGAAGTGGTGCCACCCAGCAAGCGCTGTGGACTGGAGACTATGTCTTTAAGACTAGCGAGAAAACGAGCCGCATCCCCACCATCGGCAACGCGATGATCGACGGTCACGCCAACAATGCAGGTCAATCTCGCTCCGAAAGCTCCTCCGTCCACGACGAGAATTCGATCTTTCACCGCTCCAGCCGAGAGCGCTGTCGCCTGCGGTGGTGTCAACAGCGCATTGAACGAATCCACTCCCAGCCCCCCGAGATTGGAGAACACGCTGGTACCGCCGGTGAGCACTGAGGCCTCGACTTTTCCCTCCCGAGCGCTGACGATGGCCTCCGAGATCTGCTGCACCAGCTCAGCGAGCGGGACGACATCCGGATTTCGCAGCACGGGCGCCAGGAGGCCATTCGGTGCGTCGATGGCGAGCGCGATGCCGATGTCGTCGTTGGGCACGACACCATCGGCCGTCCAAAAGGCATTCAGCGTCGAATGTTCGCGGAGTGCGAGCGCCTGCGCTCGCACCAGGAGGGCCGTCCAACTGGCACCGCCCAGTTCGGTCTTGCGCACGCGCGCCACGCTCGAGAGGTCCAATTCGAGGAAGGCCGTGAACTGTGGCACCAACGCCGAGGCCGTCATGACCCGTGCCACCTGCTGCCGTGTTCGTCGTCGACGGCCAGCGGCAGCATCCAGCGGGGCGTCGGGTGCGGGAGAAGGAAAAGGAGAAGGCGTGGGAGCGACGGCACCCTCAACATCCACTACCCGAATCGTTCCCCACGGACCGGTCGGCGTGATCGAGTGCAGTTCCAGGCCGTGTTCCCGAGCCAGGACTCGCGCACGCGGCACAGCCGGCCGCCACTCGGAGAGAACAGCGGATGCCGCACCGACGGTTGCAATCGGCGCTCCGGCCGGCGCGATCGCGACCGGTTCAGCCAGAACTGCCGGCCTGAGCGGTCGGGCCGGCTCGACGTAGGCGTCGGGGACCGGCTCGTCGAAGACCCCACCGAGCAGGTCGTCTGCGTCAGTGGTGATCATGCCGATGGCTACTCCCACCTTGATCACGTCATTTTCAAAGGCCATGATCCTGGCCAGTGTTCCGTCGAACGGCGACTCGACCTCCATGTCGACCTTGTCGGTCGCCACTTCACAAATTGCCTCGCCGGCCTTGACGAAGTCTCCCTCGCTTTTGAGCCAGGCGACCATGGTTCCCTCCTCCATGGTCATGGACATTTTGGGCATGGTCAGTGGCAGATCGGCCATCTCACCACTCCCGAACGAGGTCGGTGGCGGCCTGCACGATATCTTCGACCTGCGGCACCGCAGCGCGTTCGAGCTTCGGTGCGTATGGGATGGGAATGTCCAGGCCGGCCAGGCGCTTGATCGGGGCACGCAAGTGCGTGAATGCGTCGGACTCCGCGATGATTGCCGAAATTTCTGACATGAACCCGAGCGTGCGTACGGCTTCTTGTACAAGAAGCACCCGGCCGGTGGCCTTGACCGTGCGAAGAATCGTGTCGGTGTCGAGGGGCTTCAGCGTGCGCGGATCGACGACCATGGCACTGATGCCGATCTTAGCCAGCTCCTCGGCCGCTTCCATAGACCGGCTGACCTCGATGCCGGTGGCGATGATGGTGAGGTCGGTACCTTCACGGCGAACCGCGGCGACACCGAGGGGGATGCGCGCGCTCCCGACACTGACATCACCGGTGGTTTTGTAGAGGAGTTTGTGCTCCAAAAACATCACCGGATTCGGGTCATCGATGGCGGCCAGAAGCAGACCCTTGGCATCGTCCGCTGTGGCCGGCATGACGACCTTGAGGCCAGGAACATGCACGAACCAGGCTTCCAGACTCTGCGAGTGCTGGGCCGCCGCGCCAGTACCGGATCCGCCCGGCGCACGTATAACCATGGGTACGTTCACTGCGCCGCCGAGCATGAAGTGAATTTTCGCTGCCTGGTTGGCGATCTGGTCCATGGCCTGGGCTGTGAAGTCGGAGAACTGGATCTCGACGATCGGGCGCATGCCCGTCATGGCAGCACCAACCCCGAGTCCGACGATTCCCAGCTCGCTGATGGTCGTGTCACGGATTCGGTCAGCGCCGACTTGGTGCATGAGCTCGCCGGTCACTCCGAAAGCACCGCCATAGGTTCCGACGTCTTCCCCCATGAGGAAGACCGCCGGGTCGGCGGCCATTGCGAGCGCGAGAGCTTCGCGAATGGCTTCAGCGTAGGTCATGACCGTGGTTTCGACGGCAGCCAGTGTTGATTGTGTGAGAGTCATGTCCATTACCTCGCGTAAACGGCGGAGAGCAGGTCATCCGCGGTGGCATCGGGAGCAGCATTGGCGCGCTGAACGGCCGTGCGCAGCTCGGTTCGAACGTTGGTGCGGATGGCTTCGAGATCGTCGTCGGTGAGCGTTCCCGCCGCGCGTACGATGTCCTCGAACTTGGGAATGGGATCGCGGAGTCGCCATTCTTCGATTTCTTCACGCGTGCGGTACAGGTTTTTGTCGGACTTCGAGTGCCCCCTCCACCGGTACGTTTTGGCCTCGATGAACGTCGGACCGCCGCCGTTCCTGGCGCGGTCGACGGCCTCCTGGGTGGCTTCGTAGACGGCCTGAATGTCGTTTCCGTCGACGGTCACTCCGGGAATGCCGTACCCCTTGGCACGGTCGGACAGCTGGTCCAGATTGAAGGCCGTGTCCGCCGGCATCGACATGCCGTACATGTTGTTCTCACACAGGAACACCACCGGGAGTTGCCACATGGCCGCCAGCACGACACCCTCGTGCCAGGCTCCCTCCCCCATTGCGCCGTCACCGTGAAACGACACTGCGACCTGTTTGGTCCCGCGCATTTTTGCCGACAGTGCAGCACCCGCGGCGATCGGAATCCCTCCGGCGACGATGCCGTTGGCTCCCAGGTTTCCCGTGGCGGTATCGGCGATGTGCATCGAACCGCCGCGTCCGCGGCAATAGCCGGTTTCCTTGGCGAGGAGTTCGGCCATCATACGTTCCATGTCGGCGCCCTTAGCGATGCAGTGCCCGTGTCCACGGTGAGTCGAGGTGATGTAATCATCGATATTGAGTGCCAGGCAGGCCGCAGTCGGCACTGCCTCCTGTCCGATTGAGAGGTGCATGGTGCCATGCATTAGTCCACGTCCGTAGAGGTCTTCCACCGCTTCTTCGAAGCGGCGAATCTTCCACATTGTGCGCAGTACGGACACAGACAGTTCAGGATCAACGGCGATCTGTTTCATGAAGCGCGCCCTTCCAGAGCGGTAGGTAGGAATCTCGGAATACCCAAGAACACCCACAGCTGTGGCTCCGTAAATTAAGGACGCGCACCTTTGTGAGTAGCATATTCACGTTTGTGCTCAGTATGCACGTATGTTCAGCGACACGCAAGTCGTGAAAAGCTACGAAGGGTACGGCTAGGCGCCTACACCGTGATGGCCGGGTCCGCTGCCGTGCGGGCATGTAGAAGAACCGTCGCGATGGCAGCCATGCCCTCGCCCCGGCCCGTGAAGCCAAGCGAGTCGGTGGTCGTCGCTGAGATGCTGACGGTCGCGTTGAGGATGTGACTCAACAACGATTCCGATTCGAGTCGGCGCGGCGCGAACTTGGGCCGATTTCCGACCAGCTGCACCGAGACATTGCCAACGACAAACCCGGCATCTTTGACGAGCGCCAGCGTCTCCCGCAGGAACACTTCACCGCGCGCACCGGCCAACCGTGGTTCCGCGGTGCCGAACACGCTACCCAGATCCCCGAGGCGAACCGCGGAAAGCATCGCGTCGCAGATCGCATGGCAGACGACATCGCCGTCGCTGTGACCGTGCAGCCCGGCGACACCGGGCCAGAAGAGGCCCCCCAGCCACAGCGGGGTCGCATCGTCGTAGGCGTGGGCATCCGTTCCTGTTCCCACCCGGATGCCCGCGGCCGCGGATCCGCTGAAGAGCTGTTCAGCGCGGCGCAGCTCCCAGGCTGTGGTGATCTTGAACGCGAGGGAATCGCCGGCTATGACCGAGACCGCGTAGCCAGCAGCAGCGACCAAGGCTGAATCGTCGGTGAATTCGTACTTCGCCAGCGCGTGGGCACGAACCAACTCATCACGAGGAAACCCCTGAGGGGTCTGGACAGCGGTGAGGACTGATCGATCCACAGTCTCGACGACGAGACCGAATTCGTCGATGCGTTTGATCGTGTCAGCGACCGGAAGTCCGGGCACGACAGCCGCTTGCGTACGCTCCACCTCGGCAGCTATGGAATCGAAGACCATGCTCGGGGTGAGCGGCCGTGCCGCATCATGCACGAGAACGATCTTGATGGAAGGCGCCAGTTTCAACAGTGCAGCAGCCACCGACTGTTGGCGCGTCGCCCCACCGACGACCACGGTTACGCAGTCGCCGGTGTTTCCCGGAACAGCTCGGGCGAGCTCGATGGCAAGGGGCACAAACGACTGGGGAACGGTCACGATGATCTGCGGTGATTCCCGCATTCCAAAAACGTTTTCGAGAGCGTGCGCCAGCGTTGGCCGTCCCGCCAAGTGCACGAACGCCTTGGGCTCAGCACGACCGAGGCGCGTGCCATTTCCAGCCCCTAGAACGATGACCGCTATTAGGGGAAGGTCAGGTCTACTCATAAGTTATTAGGATCTCCAGGAAACCAAAGCATCGGGTGGTTGCTGTGCAGTTTCGCGCCTTGGAGAGGCTACTTCATTCGCACGGGAAACGCACGACCGCACGCATGTTGTCAGGCTGGACCCAGGTCGATCGAGATGGGTGTCGAAACACGTTCCAATGAGGACGCTCGGCCGCAAACAACCTCGGCCATCAAGAGGCAAGGACCTCGTCGAGAACGGTGGATGCCTTCTCTTCGTCGGTCTTTTCTGCCAGGGCCAGCTCGCTGATCAGAATCTGCCGAGCCTTAGCCAACATCCGCTTTTCGCCGGCGGACAGGCCACGGTCCTGGTCGCGGCGCCACAGGTCGCGCACCACCTCGGACACCTTGATCACGTCGCCGCTGGCCAGCTTTTCAAGATTGGCCTTGTACCGGCGGGACCAATTGGTGGGTTCTTCGGTAAACGGCGCCCGCAGCACTTCGAAGACCTTGTCGAGGCCATCTTGGCCGATGACATCGCGAACGCCGACCAGGTCAACGTTTTCGGCGGGAACTTCGATGGTCAGATCACCCTGGGTGACATTCAGCTTGAGGTACAGCTTCTCTTCACCCTTGATGATGCGGGTCTTGACCTCCGTGATCATCGCCGCGCCGTGGTGGGGATATACGACGGTTTCGCCAACCTCAAACAGCATGGATGTCATCCCTTCAGCGGCCTCAAGTTTACCACAGTTAAGAGGTGCTACAGTTCGCGCGCCCCCCGCGAGGCACGCCGGCGACAATTGCCCGCCCACACACGCCGCTAAGCTAGTGACAAAGCGAATTTTGCAGCGTCGGCCCCTGCCGACCGCTGCTTCAGTAAGTGGAGGTCTTGTGAGAGCGCGCATCGCTGCATCCGTCGTCTTGGCGACTGGCATTCTGTTGGGCACGAGCGCATGCGGGTTTTTCACACCGCAGGCCACTTCGATTGCCTACAACGCCAGCGACGGCGTCAGCGGCGATGTCGGCGAAATTCACATTCGCAACGCCATACTGTTTTCCACCGACGGTGAACTGGCCAACCTGGTCGTCTCCGTGGTGAACCCGACGGACTCCGTGCAGAGCCTGCTCGTGCAGTACGAGTCGAGCACCGGAAAGGTGTCGCAGAACGTTCCGGTCGAGCCCAACACGACAGTTACCTTCGGCACTGACGGCGCGGCCTCGGTCGTTTTGGAGAACATGGACAGCCGGCCCGGCTCGCTGTTTCCGCTGTTCTTTCAGTACGGCGAAGAGACCGGCATCGAGCTACTGGTGCCCGTACTGACCGGTATTCAGGAAGGATACGACGACTTACTGCCGACGCTCGCACCGACCGAGACGCCAACACCCTCGGCCACGCCCGCCGCGTAACCGCCCGACGACTCAATCAGGCCGCCGTCCCTTGCGGGTCGGCGGCCTGAGCTGTATTCGGGCTACGCTTCGAATCGGTAGCCGAGCCCGCGCACGGTGACGAGCATGACCGGTTCAGAGGGTGCCGTCTCGATTCGCGAGCGGATGCGTTTGATGTGCACGTCGAGCGTTTTGGTATCGCCGAAATAGTCGGTGCCCCAGACACGGTCGATGAGTTGACCGCGGGTGAGCACACGCCCGGCGTTCCGTAACAGAAATTCGAGGAGTTCGAATTCTTTCAACGGCATATTGACGAGATCGCCGGAGACGGTCACGGCGTGCCGTTCCACGTCCATGCGCACCGTGCCTGCCGTGAGCATGGTGTCCACGTCGGTTGCGCTCTGGTCTTCGTGCCGCCGCAGCACCGCGCGAATGCGGGCGACCAGTTCACGGGTGGAATAGGGCTTGGTGACATAATCGTCGGCGCCCAGTTCGAGTCCGACGACGATATCGATCTCGGAATCCTTTGCGGTGAGCATGATGATCGGCACGGTCGAGCGGGTGCGAATATCCCGGCACACCTCGGTGCCCGGAATGCCGGGCAGCATCAGATCGAGCAGAATGAGATCGGCGCCGTTCTGGTCGAACTCGCTGATCGCGCTCGGTCCGTCTTCGGCGACGACGACCTCATAGCCTTCACGTTCGAGCAGAAAGCTGAGCGGCTCGCTCAGTGCGCTCTCGTCTTCAACTAAGAGGATGCGTGTCATAGTGTGTCTCCTGCGGCCGCACGGGCGACCGGTCGCGGTTTGTTCGGGCGTGGTTCGATGATCGGTGCAGCAGCCTCCGGGAGGCGGATGGTGAAGGTGGATCCGCTGCCGGGCTGTGACCAGACGCGAATGTCGCCGCCGTGGTTCTGCACGACGTGCTTGACGATGGACAGGCCGAGGCCGGTACCGCCGGTGTGCCGCGACCTGGCCTGGTCGACGCGGAAGAAGCGTTCGAACACCCGGTCGAGGTCGCCCTCGGCGATGCCGACTCCCTGGTCGGTAACGGTGATCTCGACGATGCCCTTCTGTAGCCGCACGCCGACGCCGACTCGCGACCCCTCGAGCGAATAGTTCACCGCGTTTGCGACGAGGTTGTGAACGGCGACGATGAGTAGGGCTTCGTCACCGAAGACCCGGGCCCCGGACTTCTTGCCGATGACGATCGTGATGCGCTCGGCCTCGGCGACGACCCGACTTTGATCGACCGCTGCGGCAACGATGTCGTCGACACTGAGAATCTCCGGTTCGGCGAGGGCATCCTGGGCCTGCAGCCGGGACAGCTCGATGATCTCCTGGGTAAGGCGGCCCAGCCTCGCCGACTCCGTCGTTAACCGGTTGGCAAAGCGGCGAACCTGCTCCGGTTCATCCGCTGCCTGGTTGAGAGCCTCGGCGAGCAGACCGACAGAGGCGATGGGAGTTTTCAGTTCGTGGCTGATATTGGCCACGAAGTCGCGGCGCACCTCGTCGAGGCGAAAGGCTTCGGTGCGATCCTCAGCCAACAACAGCACATAGCGGGTGCCTAGCCGGGCCAGGCGCACCCGAAAGCGCATACTCGCGTCGCCGAACGGGCCGCGGGAGAGCACCAGATCTTCGGAGATCGGCTCGCCGGTCTGCCGGACCCGACGGGCGAGTTCAAGCAGTTCCGGGTGAACCAGCTGCTGGTTCCAAACCAGGCCCAGGGTGAGAGCGCCCGGGCTGGTCTTGATGACGTTGTTCGACGGGTCGAGCACAACACCGGCGGTCTCGAGGGCGTCGAGCACCTGATCGATACCATCGGGCACAGCCGGGTTGACGACGTCCGCAGCGCGGCGGCCGTGACGCTCGGCGACGTGCACGAGCGACACGAACCCGGCACCAACACCGAGTCCGAGTGCCAGCGACAGCAACACCAGCCACGTCGATTCCATCTATACAGATTACTGACAGTATCTGCCCGTCGTTCGCAACGCACCTACGCCGCGCCCTGTACTTTAGTAAGTGTTCAAGTGGGCGGCACCTGCCGTTAACCTAAATTCGACATCATAAAGCGGTGGCCAAGGCTGGTCACACAGATCGTGCGTGTTCGCGCGGCAAGGAAGGATCACCCCATGCGCGATGTATTCCAACAAGAACTCGCCGAAGTCCAACAGCGACTCGTCGATATCGCCCGGCTCGTCGCGATTTCTATGGACAAAGCAACACGCGCTTTCAATGAGAGCGACGTGAGTCTCGCCGAAGAGGCCATCACCGAAGACGAGAAGATCGACGAACTCACCGTTGAGCTCGATGAACTCGCCATCACCATTCTCGCGCGCCAGCAGCCGGTCGCCCGCGACCTGCGCATCGTGGTCAGCGCCTTGCGCATCAGCGCATCCCTCGAGCGGATGGGCGACCTCGCCACCCACATCGCCCAGCTGGCCCGCTACCGGTTTCCCGACAAGGTCATCCCCAAGGGGTTGCGCGGCACTTTCGCCGAGATGGGCGCCCTCGACGTGGTTATCGCGAACATGCTCACCGAGTTGCTCACCAACCAGGACATGCACCTCGCCGAAAGGATTCGCAACGAAGACGACCGGGTCGACGCCCTGCACCTGAGCGTCTTTGACGCTGTGCTCGGCGAAACCTGGAAGGGACTCGCCGCCGACACCGTCGACGCGACCCTGGCGAGCCGGTACCACGAACGTTTCGCTGACCACGCAGTCTCGATCGCCAAGAAGGTGCAGTACCTCGGTACGGGCGCCTGGCACCAGGACGACAGCGCCTGATTTCATCGCACCACCGCATACATATGGGGTAGCCACGACGGACGCGGGTGTCCGGTTTGGTGACCACAACGGATGCGCGCGCCCAGTTTCGGTAGCCGCTACGGTAACCGGCGTAGCGCGCACCGAAATGGGGCGCGGCCGCGAGGCGTGGGGCGCCGCGGGTGTTGAAATCCTGTGAGCGGCCCCGAAGTAGGTGCTCCGGGGCCGTTGCCACGAGTTCGCCGAGACGCCACCCGCGTAACTCGTGCAATTTGCAACCCGCCGATATTCCGACCGCAGAATTACGCGATACTCGCGGCGGCGTCCGACAATTTGCAGGAGTTGTGCGCCTGAAGAAGTACGCTCCGCGGCTCGGCGAGCGATTCAGCCAGCGAAACTACTTCTTATTGCCCTGGGCGGCGACGGCGGCCGCGCCGGCCGCAGCGGCTTCGGGGTCAAGGTACTCCCCCGGCCCGATCGGCATGAGGTCTTCGCCGAGCTGGTAGACGAGCGGAATTCCGGTGGGAATGTTCAGCTCGGCGATATCGGCATCGCTGATTCCGTCGAGGTGCTTGACCAGGGCACGCAGGGAGTTTCCGTGCGCGGTGACCAGTACGGTTTTACCCGCGCGCAGGTCGGGCGCGATGTCGGACTGCCAGTAGGGCAGCATCCGCTCGACGACGTCTTTGAGGCATTCGGTGCGGGGCAGGTCGGGGCCGAGGTCGGCGTAGCGGGCGTCGTGCGCCTGCGAGAACTCGCTCGAGTCGTCGAGCACTGGCGGTGGGGTGTCGTACGAGCGGCGCCAGAGCATGAACTGTTCCTGGCCGAATTTGGCCTGGGTCGCAGCCTTGTCAAGGCCCTGCAGTCCGCCGTAGTGGCGTTCGTTAAGGCGCCAGGAACGCTTCACAGGGATCCACATACGGTCAGCTTCTTCAAGCGCCAGGTTCGCGGTCTGGATAGCGCGGGAAAGCAGGCTGGTGTGCAGCACGTCCGGCAGCAGGCCGGCATCCTTCAGCAGCACGCCGGCGCGCGCGGCTTCGCTCGCGCCCTGTTCGCTGAGGCGCACGTCCACCCAGCCGGTGAACAGATTCTGCTGGTTCCAAGTGCTTTGGCCGTGGCGAAGAAGGACGAGTGTGTAGGGGGCAGACATGTGCCCACTCTATCGAGGGTCGTGGTGGATTCAGTGACCGGGGGTGCGAATGCCGAGGCGGGGCAGGCGCGGGATGTCGGCGACGGACCCGGCCGACTGCGGCACGATGATCTCCTGGCTGGCCGAGATGACGATACCCTCGGACTCGACGTAGAGCGTCGACGCAGCCGGAATGGTGCGCTTGATCACCGCGAGCGCGATCGGTCCGAGCTCGTAGTGGATTCCGCTCGACGTGATGACCCCGACGGTGACCCGCTCGGCTTCTTGCTCTGGCCTGACACGGTCGGCCTGCACCGGGTCGCCGGGAGCGGGCAGCACGCCCTCTGATCCGTCGAGGTGAAGCAGAACCAGCCGGCGCGGTGGGTGGCCGAGATTGTGCACCTTCGCGACAGTTTCCTGCCCGCGGTAGCAGCCCTTGTTGAGGTGCACGGCCGTGCGCAGCCAATCCAGCTCGTGCGGGATGCTTTTCTCATCGACCTCGCGGGCTCGGCGCGGCCGCCAGGCGGCGATGCGCAGCGCTTCGAGAGCGAGGAGACCTGCGGGTTTCACTGACGAAGTCGCTGCGGAGCCGACGGGCGGGACGGTCGCGGCTCCGGCCGCGAGGGCATCGCGCAGGGCCGGCAGGCTGGCCCGGGGCACCAGGGTTTCCGTGTAGGTCCAGTGGGTTCCGGGGTGCTCGGGGGTTTCGGCATACTGGTAGCCGCCGCGGGCGACTTCGGCCCACGGATCGAGCCAGGTCAGCGGCACGTCGTTCGGGGCTGCCGGGGCGATACCGACGGTGGCGGGAGCATCCGTCATGGCACCGATCGTGGCGTAGGCCAAGGTATGGTCGACGACCTGCACGCGCAGCATGAACTTCATGCGGTCGAGGAACTTCTGCAGGCCCGGCAGCTCGGCAGCCTCGATCAAAAGCCAGGTCTCGACGCCGTCGTCGAGTACGCGGATGGCGTACTCGAGACGTCCGGTGGGGTCGAGCAGCAGCATTTCGGTGGATTCGCCCGGCTTCATGCTTTTCAATTCCTGGCTGGCGATGGAGTTGAGCCAGGTGAGACGGTCGGGGCCGACGACGGAGAGCACGCCGCGATGGGAGAGGTCGACGATGGCGCTGCCGGCAGCGAGCGTGCGCTGCTCGATCATGGGGTTGCCGTAGTGCGCGGCGACGCCTGCGTCGATTCCTTCGGCCTGAACCGCGCCGGGCAGTCCGAGCAGCGGGGAGGAGGTCAAGGCCGGGTCAGTCATGTCGCTCAATTCTGCCGGCCCGGGTTGAGGGGCGGCGATCGTGCTTCGGTGCGTGGGTCTTACGTATCAACAGTACGACCGCGCGATTTATTCGGTGGCGGGGCGGGCGGGGCGCACTGCTCGCGCGACCGGGCCCACCTTATGAACCTGGGCCCAGTTTATAAACTGGGCCCAGGGACGGGGCCCAGGCCCCGTCCACAAAGAGAGGGGGCTATTGCACTCGGGCCAGGCGGCCGGAGGCGTGGGTGCGCAGGTCTTGGCCGAGGGCGGCGATGTCCCAGGCCCAGAGCAGGTGGTTGTCAACCAAACCGTACAGGCGGGTGGCGGCGGCGTAGGGCTTGGCTCCTGCGGTGCGGAGCACGGCGTCCGTTGCGAGATCGATGCGCGGACCCTTCACCTGGCCGAGGTAGAGCTCGGCGACACCACCGGGGTGCACGAGGGTGACCTCAATGTCGAAGCCGCCATCACGGTTGCGTAGCGTTTCGACAGCAGCAGCCGAGGTGAACGGACGCTCTCCGGTGCCGGGCAGCAGGCCAGGGCCCGGGTCGCCGTCACCCTGGTGACGGCTGAGCCGCCAGTATCCGGTTTCGGTGACCAACGGTGTTTTCTCGTCGGACATCATCTCGGGGGGCAGCGCGGCGACGGCATCCGTTTCGGCAGGAGCGTGCGAGCCAGCGGATGCGGCGGCATCCGTTTCGGCAGAAGCAACCGCAGGCTCTAGCCAGGTATAGGAGCTGTAGTTCAGGTGCGGCAGGCCGTCGTGGCTGAAGCTGATGCGGTGGCCGAACGTGCGGCTGACCGACTCCTCGCCGATTTTGTATTCGAGTACTCCAGAGCCTTCCCAGACCCCGATCAACCAGGAGAGTGGTACAAGTTCGGACGGCAAGCCGACCGGAAGGTCAATCATGGGTACTTACCGCTGCCCCCGGAACAGCTTGAACACGACCATGCCCGAAACCCAGGCGATCGACAAGCTGGCCAGTCCGAGAAGGCCCAGGAAGAAAAGTTCTAGCGCTAACAGATCCATGCTGCGAGTCTAGTGCGAGTGGTCAGATCGATACGACGATCGTGGCCACCACCAGAATGACGATGGCTCCGGTGATGCTCATGGTGACCCGTTTGACGTAGCCCTCTTTGGTGCGGGTGGCGATCTGCAGGCCCAGCGTGACGAGGGTACAGACGGCCAGGGTGAGGCCGATCCAGCTGATCGCGGACCCGTCGGTGGCGAGAATCGCAGTCAGAATTGCGCCCGCAATTGCCAGCACCCACACGGTCGCGATCGTTTTCCAGTGCCAGTTCACGTCTCTATTCTGCCTGAACGCCCGCGTTCCATGGCACGCTAGTATGAAATTCGAGATGCTTGGAGGGCGCGAGTGGCGCAGTTGTTGATCCTGACCTCGGCGGCCAACAATGACGTCCTCCCCGCCCTGGCATTGCTGTCGCACAGCGCGCGGATGATTCCGGCCCAGGCTGACCAGCTCATTAATGCGCCCGATTCGGATCTCCTCCTGGTCGACGCCCGCAGCAATCTCGCCGGTGCCAAGTCGCTCTGCCAGATTTTGCGCACCATGGGCAGTTCCACTCCCCTACTGCTCGTCATCACCGAGGGAGGGCTGGCCGCCGTCAGCCCCGACTGGGGCGTCGACGACGTCATTCTCGACACGGCCGGCCCGGCCGAAGTGGATGCCCGCATTCGCCTGACCGCCGGTCGCCTCGCCCGCACGGAGCCGTCAAACACGATTCGCGCCGCCGGGGTCGTCATCGACGAGGCGAGCTATTCTGCGAAGGTGCACGGCAAGCCGCTCGACCTCACCTATAAGGAATTCGAGTTGCTGCGGTTTTTGGCGGCGCATCCAAGCCGGGTGTTCACTCGAGAACAGCTGCTGAGCGAGGTCTGGGGTTACGACTACTTCGGCGGCACCCGCACGGTCGACGTGCACGTGCGGCGCCTGCGGGCGAAGCTCGGCGACCAGGAGTCGCTCATTGGTACGGTGCGCAACGTGGGCTACCGTTTCAATGTGCACGAAGAGAACGATGAGCGGGTTCCCCATTCTGTCCGCGCTTAGTACAGCGGATGCCGCTGGGCTGGCTACCTTTCACCAGGTCGCCGATTCCGCGCTGGCCTTCGACGGCTACGCGCCGTTCAACGAGCAGGCGCTGTATGACCTGCAGGCGGGCCGTCGCACCGCCTATCTGGTGCGAACGAACGAACTCGTCGTCGGGGCGTCGCTCACAGGGCAGGGCGAGATCGACCTCGTGATCAGCCCGGCCTATCGGCGGCGCGGGTTCGGGCGCGCAGCGGCGCGCGATCTCGCCGCGATCGAGCCGAACGGCGTGACCGCCTGGTCGCACGGCGATCATCCAGCCGCCCGGGCACTCGCGAACGAGCTTCACTTTGTCGCTGCGCGCACGTTGCTGGAGTTGCGCAGGCCGCTGCTCGACGAGGCTGCGGCATCCGCTCTACCCACTGGCGAAGATATTTCGGCGTTCCGGGTGGGGATTGACGAGCCGGAGTGGGTGGCGCTCAACGCGCTCGTGTTTGCAACGCACCCGGAACAGGGCGCCATCACCGAGGCCGACCTGGCGGCGCGGCAGGCGGAATCGTGGTTCAACGCGGACGACTTTCTGATTTTGCGCAACGCGGGGGGCCGCATGATCGGCTACAACTGGCTCAAGGTCGACGGGGCGATCGGCGAGATCTATGTGGTCGGGGTGCATCCGGATGCCGCTGGCCGCGGCCTCGGACGAGTGCTCATGCAGGCCGGCCTGCACCGCCTGGCCGAGGCTGATTGCACGACCGCTTCGCTCTATGTCGAGGCCGACAGCCTCGGCCCGGTGCACCTGTATCGGGCGCTCGGTTTTGTCGATCACACGGTTGACGTGCAGTACCGCCGGTTCACGGACTGAGAGCACCGTACCCGCCGCCGCGGGTGCATATCTCCTACATATTCTCCAACGCCGCCGTAAGTTCCGCATGATTCCGCGGACGGAAAAGTGGCGGCCCACAAATTGCAATAGTTATGCGCGCGACGCGGGGCCACCGCGGCGCGAGGTAACGCTTGGTACCCGACGCGGCGGAAAGTCAACAGCCCCGAGATTATTTCGCCAGACGTTCACCCCGATCGTCGCGGTGGCGTGACCAAGGGTGTCAGGATGGTCAGATGGACGGCGAAATCACCCAGGCAGACTCGGGACTCACAGACTACGACGACGATTTTGACCCACTCATCGAAAAACTGGACCCAGCGCTGCCCGACGACCGCTACCTCGACCGCGAACTGAGCTGGCTCGCCTTCAATCAGCGCGTACTCGAACTGGCCGAAGACGAAAGTCTGCCCGTGCTGGAGCGCACCAACTTTCTGGCCATCTTCGCCAGCAACCTCGACGAATTCTTCATGGTGCGTGTCGCCGGTCTGAAACGTCGCATTCTCACCGGGCTCGCGGTGCCGACCAACGTGGGTCGCGCCGCCCAGGACGTGCTCAGCGACATCTCGGCCACAGCCCACGCCCTGCAGGATCGCCACGCCCTCGCCTTCCAGAAACTCGTGCGCCCCGCCCTCGCCGAGGCCGGGATTGAAGTCGTCGACTGGCAGAGCCTCGATGACTCCGATCGTCGTTCGCTCCGTACCTATTTTTCTAACCAGATTTTTCCGGTACTGATGCCCCTCGCGGTTGATCCGGCGCATCCATTTCCTTATATTTCGGGCCTGTCGCTGAACCTGGCCGTGCGGGTGCGCAACTCCAAGACCGGCAAGCAGGAGTTCGCCCGGCTCAAGGTGCCACCCATGCTGCCGCGCTTCGTGCGGGTCGACCGCCGGGAGTCAGTCGACCGCATCCGCTATATCGCGCTGGAAGACCTGATCGCCAACCAGCTCGGCGATCTGTTTCCGGGCATGGAGATTTTGGAACACCACGTGTTTCGGGTCACCCGCAACGAAGACGTCGAGATTGACGAAGACGAAACCGAGAACCTGATCAAAGCGCTCGAGAAAGAGCTGCTGCGACGCCGGTTTGGCCCGCCCATTCGGCTGGAGATCACCGAGGACATGGACGAGGTCACCCTCGGCCTGCTCGTGCGCGAACTCGATGTGACCGAGCAGGAGGTCTATCACCTGCCAGCGCCGCTCGACCTCGGTGGCCTGTTCGACCTGCGCATCGACCGCCCGGACCTGCACTTCGCCAAGCACGTGCCGACCACGGCGGCCCAGCTGCTGCCGAGCGAGCCGAACGCCGAGCAGGATATCTTTGCAGCGGTCGCCAAACACGACGTGCTGCTTCATCACCCCTACGAGTCGTTCGCGACGAGCGTGCAGGCGTTTCTGGAGCAGGCCGCGGCCGACCCGAACGTGCTCGCCATCAAACAGACGCTGTACCGCACCTCGGGCGACAGCCCCATCGTCGAGGCACTCATCGCCGCCGCCGACAGCGGCAAGCAGGTTCTCGCGCTGGTCGAGATCAAGGCCCGCTTCGACGAACAGGCGAACATCACCTGGGCCCGCAAGCTCGAGAAGGCCGGCGTGCACGTGGTCTACGGCCTGGTCGGCCTGAAAACGCACTGCAAGCTCGCCCTCGTGGTGCGTTATGAGAAGGGCGTACTGCGGCATTACAGCCACGTCGGCACCGGAAACTACAACCCCAAGACCAGCCGCATCTACGAAGACCTCGGCCTTCTGACAGCGGATGCTCAGGTCGGCAAAGACCTCACCCGCCTGTTCAACGAGCTGTCGGGCTATGCCATCGAGAAGAAGTTCAAGCGCCTGCTGGTGGCTCCGCTGCACCTGCGGAAGGCTTTGCTCAAGCACATCGCGGTCGAGACCCACAACGCGCTCGAGGGCAAAACGAGCGGCATCCGAATCAAGGTCAACTCCATGGTCGACGAGGACATCATCGACGCGCTGTACCGGGCCAGCCAGGCCGGCGTACAGGTCGATGTCTGGGTGCGCGGCATTTGCAGCCTGCGCCCCGGCGTCGCGGGTATGAGCGAGAACATTCGGGTGCGGTCAATTCTGGGCCGGTATCTCGAACACTCCCGCATCTTCTCCTTTCACAGCCTCGGCGGCACCCAGGTGTACATCGGCAGCGCCGACATGATGCACCGCAACCTCGACCGCCGGGTCGAGGCGCTCGTTCGGCTGGTCGATCCTGAGCACCTGATCGAGATCGACGAACTGTTTGAACGAGCGATGGACCCGCGCACGTCAAGCTGGTGGCTCGACGAAACCGGCCAGTGGACCCGCCACGACGTCGACGAAAACGGCGTGCACTTGAGCGACATGCAGAACAAGCTGATGCAGCAAATCAGTGCGCGCAAGCGGCCGACCGGACGACGCTAGTGGCCGTCAAGGCTAACGACCCCGCCGTTTACGCCGCCGGCGCCGTGTGCTGGCGACTGATCGAGGGTCGCATGCAGGTGCTGCTGATCCACCGCACGGTGCACGGCGACGTGACCATTCCCAAGGGCAAGGTGGATCCGGGCGAAACGCTGCCCCGCACCGCAGTGCGCGAGGTCGAGGAGGAGACCGGGCTGGCCGTGGCCCTCGGAGTTCCGCTCGGGGTGTCGCACTACGACATGCCCGACGGCCGCACCAAGATCGTGCACTACTGGGCTGCCGAGATTACGCCCGATGCCATCGCGCGATCCACCTTTGTGCCGAACGGCGAGGTCGCCGCCATTGAATGGGTCACCATCAAGAAGGCGCGTACCTATCTGAGCTACCCGGCCGACGTCACCATTCTCGAGGCGTTCTCCGCTCTGGTCGATGCCGGTGTGACCCGCACGTTTGCGGTGATCGCGCTGCGGCACGGCAAGGCGGCGGCGCGCACCGGCACCGGGCCCGACGCGCGTCGTCCGCTGACCGCTCGCGGCGTGAAGCAGGCGGCGAGCCTGGTTGACACGATCACGGCGTGGCGCCCACTGCGCATTATTTCGAGCACGGCAACGCGATGTGTCACGACGGTGGCCCCGCTGGCTGCCGCCACGGGTATTCCGATCAAGCAGAGCGAGCTGATCAGCCAGGACGCACTCGAAAGCGGCGAAGCGGATGTTCGCACCGTCGTCGGCAAGCGCGTGCGGGCCCGTAAGACGGCCGTGCTCTGCAGCCACGGGCCGGTACTTCCGGAGATCATGCGCGAGATCGCGCTGGCGACCGGGAGTCAGACGTCGACGGCGCTGTTCGACGCCGCGGATCTGGATACCGGCGGGTTCTCCATCGTGCACCTGTCGTCGGAGAATCCGGCCGCTGGCATCCTCGCGATAGAGACGTACCCCGCGACGGCCTAGGCAGGACAGTTGCACAGCGACGCATCCGCTGATCATGTGTGCCGAGACCACCAGGATGGGGGCCACAGACTCGGCAAGCGTTATCTCTCGTTTACCTTCTGTTTACCATTAGGTCGGGCGATGGTTACTTCAAAAATCTAACCTCGTACACGGGCCAGCACCGGCTTGTATAAGCAATCACAGTCTTGTCAAAACCCTGAAAGGGAAAATACGTGAACTTCAAGCGTTTCGGCCGCCCCGCGGTCATCGCCATTGCCGCAGGCCTCGCTCTCTCGTCCTGTGCAGCAAACGAAGGCGCCGCCCCGGCGGCCGACGAAGCATCTGCCAGCACCCTTACCGGTACCCTCAACGGCGCCGGCGCCAGCTCGATGGATGCCGCCCAGCAGGCCTGGATCGCCGGCTTCCAGACGGCCAACACCGGCGTCACGATCAACTATGAGCCCTCCGGCTCCGGTGGTGGCCGCGAAGCCTTCATCGCCGGCGGTACCGACTTCGCCGGCAGCGACTCCTACATGAGCGCCGACGAACTCGCCGGCACCTTTGCCTCCTGCGCTCCCGACAGCAAGGCCGTCGACCTGCCGGTCTACATCTCCCCCATCGCCGTGATCTTCAACGTCGATGGCGTTGACGAACTCAACATGGACGCTGACACGCTCGCCAAGATCTTCTCTGGTGCAATCACCACCTGGGACGACGCGGCCATCGTTGCGCTGAACCCCGACGCAACGCTCCCTTCCGACATCATTCACGCCGTGCACCGCTCGGACGACTCGGGTACCACCAAGAACTTCACCGACTACCTCGGCCAGGCTGCACCCGACGCCTGGGCCGAAAAGGCCTCTGACACCTTCCCGTTCCCCGGCGAAGGCGCGAAGGGCACCTCCGGCGTCGTTGACGCTGTCACCAACGGCACGAACATGATCGGCTATGCCGACGCTTCGCAGGCCAAGGATCTCAGCACGGCCAAGCTCATGGTCGGCACCGATTTCGTGGCTTACACCCCCGAGGCCGCTGCCGAGGTTGTTGCCGGATCGCCCCTCGTGGCCGACCGCGCAGCCGATGACCTCGCGCTCGACCTGAACCGCAAGACCACCAACCCGGCGGAATACCCGCTGGTGCTGGTGAGCTACGCGATCGTCTGCAACGAGTACGCCGATGCTGCACAGGGCGAGCTCGTCAAGGCTTACATCGAGTACATCGCCAGCGCTGCAGGCCAGACTGTCGCTGAAGAGGCCGCTGGTGTCGCACCGTTGACCGACCAGCTCGAAGCCGACGTCGCCGCGGTTCTCGCGACCGTCAAGTAACAACTCCACACACCTGCCCGGTCTCTTCTCGCACACCTGCGAGGGCAGATCGGGCAGACTGGGGTGTACGGCCAGTTGCGTCCAGCCGCATGGCACCCCCGTTTCACATAATTTCACCAGCTCGACGCTACTTAGGAGACCGGCATGACCACCGCTGCCGCCACGACCATTAAGGCCAGGCAACGCCCCGGCGACCGCATCTTCTCGTCGGCCACCGTGATTTCCGGAAGCCTGATCCTCGCCGTGCTCGCCGCCGTGGCCATCTTTCTGCTCGTCGAGAGCCTGCCGGCCTTCGTCGCTGGGCCAGACGATTTCAACGGAGACATCACCAACTTCTGGTCCTACGTCGGCCCGCTCGTGTTCGGCACGATCTACTCGGCCGTTCTGGCGCTGCTCATGGCCGTGCCGGTCGCCATCGGCATTGCCCTGTTCATCTCGCACTTCGCCCCGCGCAAGCTCGCGCAGAGCCTCGGCTACCTGGTCGACCTGCTCGCCGCCGTTCCCTCAGTGGTGTTCGGCCTGTGGGGCATCGGCGTATTGGCCCCACTCGTGCAGCCGTTCTACACCACCATCGTGGACTGGTTCGGCTGGTTTCCGCCCCTTGCCGGCCCAGCCTCGGGCACCGGCCGCACCATTTTCACCGTGTCGATCGTGCTCGCCGTGATGATTCTGCCGATCATCACCGCCATCTGTCGGGAGATCTTTCTGCAGACCCCGCTGCTGCACGAAGAAGCAGCCCTGGCCCTCGGCGCCACCCGCTGGGAAATGATTCGAATGGCCGTGCTGCCATTCGGCCTGCCCGGCATCATCTCGGCTTCGATGCTCGGCCTCGGCCGTGCGCTCGGCGAGACCATGGCCGTGGCCATGGTGCTCTCCCCTAGCCCAGAAGTGATCTTCCAGCTGCTCACCGCACAGAACTCCAATACGATCGCCGCGAATATCGCGCTGAACTTTCCGGAGGCGCACGGCGTCGGCGTGAACATTCTGCTCGCGACCGGCCTCGTTTTGTTCGTCGTGACACTGCTCGTGAACATGCTGGCCCGGGTCATCATCAACAGCCGTAAGGCATTTTCGGGAGCCAACTGATGTCATCCGTTACGGAAGCCTCGCCGCTCACGAACTCGCTCACCGCGGGCAAGCTGCCCCGGCGCTCGGCGCTGTGGGTGCTGCTCGCCAGCTGGGCCGTGTCGGCCGCCGTCTTCGCGATGCTTTATCTTTCGGGAGCCGTGGACGGCTTCAACATTGTGGGCACAGTCGTGTTCGGTACCGTGCTGTATTGCGTGGCCATCTACGTGCTCTCGCGCCTGGTCGAGGGCTCGCGCAAGGCCAAGGACCGGTTAATGACCGCGCTGGTGACCGCGGCGTTCGTCATTGCCCTGCTGCCGCTCATCTCGATCATCTACACGACCGTCGTGAACGGGCTGCCCGCGTTTCTCACACCGACGTTCTTCACCTCCTCGCAGCGCAACGTGGTCGGCGCTGGCGGCGGCGTGCTGCACGCCGTCATCGGCACGCTTTTCGTGACCGGCATGGCGACGCTTATCTCGGTGCCGATCGGGCTCCTGGCCTCGATCTACCTCGTGGAATACGGTCGCGGACGGCTGGCCAAAGCCATTACCTTCTTCGTTGATGTAATGACCGGTATCCCCTCGATCGTCGCCGGCCTGTTCGCCTTCGCCCTGTTCGCGCTACTGTTCGACGACCCGGGGATCCGCTTTGGTTTCGGTGGAGCTATCGCGCTGTCGGTGCTGATGATTCCCGTGGTGGTGCGCTCGAGCGAAGAGATGCTCAAGCTCGTGCCGAACGAACTGCGCGAGGCCGCTTTTGCACTCGGGGTACCGAAGTGGCTGACCATTCTCAAGGTCGTGCTACCCACATCCATGGCCGGAATTGTGACCGGAGTCATGCTGTCTATCGCCCGCGTGATCGGCGAGACCGCCCCGCTGCTGATCATTGCCGGATTTACGGCCAGCATGAATTACGACCTGTTCAGCGAGCGGATGATGACCCTGCCGGTGTTCGTGTACACGCAGTACGCCAACCAGGGCGCCGACTCGCAGGCCTTCATCGACCGGGCCTGGGCCGGAGCGCTCACCTTGATTCTGATCGTAATGCTGCTCAACGGTCTCGCCCGTCTGATCGCCTACTGGTTCTCGCCCAAACTGGGCCGCTAATTTTTCATTCAGTATAGAAAGGGACCTATGTCCAAGCGCATCGAAGTCAACGACCTCAACGTGTACTACACCAATTTTCTGGCCGTCGAGGGCGTCTCGATCGTCATCGAGCCGCGCACGGTGACCGCGTTCATCGGGCCGAGCGGTTGCGGTAAGAGCACATTCATTCGCACTCTCAACCGCATGCACGAGGTCATCCCCGGCGCCCGCGTCGAGGGTGAAGTGCTCATCGACGGCAACAACCTGTACGGCCCGGGCGTTGACCCCGTGCTCGTGCGCCGTCAGGTCGGCATGGTCTTTCAGCGGCCGAACCCGTTTCCGACCATGTCTATTCAGGACAACGTGCTCGCCGGCGTCAAGCTCAACAACCGCCGCATGTCGAAAACGGATGCCGACGACCTCACCGAAAAGGCCCTCCGCGGCGCCAACCTCTGGAATGAGGTGAAGGATCGCCTGGCACGCCCCGGATCGGGGCTGTCGGGTGGGCAGCAGCAGCGACTCTGCATCGCCCGCGCCATTGCCGTCGAGCCCGACGTGATCCTGATGGACGAGCCGTGTTCGGCGCTCGACCCGATCTCGACGCTGGCCATCGAGGACCTCATCGAAGAGATGAAGCAGGAGTACACGATCGTGATCGTGACGCACAACATGCAGCAGGCTTCACGGGTGTCGGACCGTACGGCGTTCTTCAACATTGCGGGCACCGGCAAGCCGGGCAAACTCATCGAGTATGACGACACGACGACGATCTTCTCGAATCCGAGTGTTCAGGCCACAGAGGACTACGTGTCTGGACGGTTCGGGTAAGGATTTTTTAGGGCGAGCTGGGCATCCGCTCGCCGAGGTGTGAGTTTGCGTCGGCGAGACGTGAGTTGCAATCGATTTGATCGACTAAATGGACCGAAACTCACGGCTCGGCGAGGTCGTTGGGTCGAAACTCACGGCTCGGCAACGAGATCGCGCGGAAGCCACGTTGACTCGTGGCCGGGTCAGGGGGCCACGAGGGCGGCGCCGTGGGTAGCGCGGCCGGCGAGCAGCGTGGCGGCCACGGGCATCCGTTCAAAGACGGCATCGGAGACCTGAAGCGGGTCACCGTCGAGGATGGCAAGGTCGGCGACATCGCCGACGCGCAGGCGGGTGCGGCCGCGGGTTGACGCGGCGAGTGCCTGACTGCGGGTGATGACCTGATCGGGGCGCCAGGGTTCGCGGCCGTCGCTCCGAGCCCTGGACGACGCCGCGCTCATGGCGGTGAAGGGATCGAGGGGGGCGACGGGGGCGTCGGATCCGAACACGAGGGTGGCGCCCGCGTCGAGCAGCGAACGCAGGGCGAAGACGCGGTCGGCTCCGGCGGCCCAGTTGAGCTCGATGGCGTCGCGGTCGTCGAGGGCCTGCTCCGGCTGCACGCTCGCCGTGACGCCCAGGCGGGCAAAGCGGGCGAAATCCTGGCCCTGTACAAACTGAGCGTGCTCGATGCGGCCGGCCGGGCTGATGGGGGTGTCACGGCCGATTCTGCCGGCGCGCTCGAAGGCGTTGAGGGCGACGGTGTTGGCCGCGTCACCGATGGCGTGCACCGCGGGGAGGAGCCCGACTTCTCGCGCCTTCAACAGAATCTCGGCGAGCTCGTCTTCGCTCACGACGAGCACCCCGTGCCCGCCGAGCGGGTATTCGTCGACGCAGAAGGCCGTGCGGGTGTTCAGCGACCCGTCGATAAGCATCTTCAGCGGCCCCACGCGCAGCAGGCCGCGGGTGTCTGCGATGCGGTCGCCGGTGCGTATCCGCTCGGCGAGGGCGCGGTCAAGGTCGGCGAGGTAGACGCCGGCATCGATGCGGAGGGCGTCGAATCCGTTGGCGATGCGGCGCTGCCACGGGTCGAGGTTCCAGGTCATTTCAAAGTCAACGACGCCGACGACGCCGCGGGAGGCGGCGCGACTCCCGGCCTGGGCGGCCAGAACGTCGACTTCGGCGTCGGGCAGCTGGCCGAGTGCGATCGTGAGGTCGAACGCGGCCCGCTCCCTCAGCAAGCCGGACTCGTCGACGTGCACGTCGAAGCGAGCGGCGGCCGCGCTGTTGAGCCAGACGCAGTGCAGGTCATGGCTGATCAAGGCGGTCGGATGCCCCTGCGTCACCTCGTCGAGACCGCGCAACGTCGGCAGATCCGCCCAGATCGCATCGCGGAATCTGACTCCGATCAGCGGGGTCGGCCTCGCGGCTGTGGAGATCTGCGCGCGCACGATCTCGAGCGCCTCGCGGGCTGAGGAGGCAACGGAGAGGTCGAACCGGGCGCCGGCGAGCGCCCACTGGGTCATGTGCACGTGTTCATCCCAGAGGCCGGGGATGACGGTGCGGCCCTCGAGGTCGATGGATGGGGCATCCGTTTTGGTGTTTGGAGGCGCGATCTGCGTGATGATTCCGTCGGAAATATGCAGGTCGGAGAGGGTGGTTTCGCCGGGTTGTATGACGGAGCGCAGAACGAGGTCGGGCATGATTCGTCTTTCAATCAAGGGGCAAGATGCAACCCTACAGGCGGGCGTCGAAGTTGACACTTCGTCAAGAAAGCGCAGATAACTACGGCGAATATGGCCACGGTATGACCGTCAGAACCGATTTGCGGTTCTGCCTAATCGACCATGCTGACAGGAACTCGCCAATGCTAAACGAATTCTCCGCAATCACCGCACTCTGCGCAATCGCCGTCTTTGCGATCCCGGCCTCAGCATCCGCTGTTGACTATGTTCCCGGCGGCGATGTGAACGTGACGGAGTCGGGACACCCCCCACCCGGCCACAGTCACGGTGACGGTGACGGCCGAACCAGGCTCTTTTCCTGACGATTCCAACGCCGATCTCAGCATCTCCGGCGCCCTCGTCACCAGCCGGGGTACAGCGAAGTCTCCCGTGGGCACGTTGAACGGCGCCGGTGCGGTGAGCTTCACCGTCGCGCTTCCCGCCGCCGTTGGCTCTTAAACGGCCACCATCACCGGCGCCCAGACCGGTCGCGCCGGCTCGGCCGTCATCACCGTGGTCACTGCCGCGTCTACGAGCACCAACACACGACTCGCCGCCGCGGGATACGACGCCCCGACCACACTCATACGGACGCGAAAACTCCCCAAAACGGTCCCATGATTGGCACGCCGTTTACTCGGCCCGACTCACCCTCAGCGTCTTTCGCGTGCCACCCTGGGCGGTCTTCGGCGTGCAAATCGCCTGATTGGCCGGCATTTGCATACCCGGCAGCATTGTTCTCGACATCGGCGACATCGATAACGCTCACACCGCCCTCGAGTCCCTCGCGTCGACACCGTCATCATCACCGGCAGCGCAGACATCTTTCCCGAATGCTCCAACTCAGCTGCACCCCCGCATCCGGACCCGGCCCGTCGCCGAAAACTGGTCACTCGTCGGCGACCTCGTCATGCTCTGACGCACCAATAAAGACCCACGGGTTCGAGATCGTGCCTTCTATGCGGGTGCCTCGTTCACCGACCTTCATCTGGGTAGTCTTCGTGACCTGGAAGCGAAATCCGTTTATGCGAACGCTCAGGCGCTGGTCACGAAAATCGAAGCTGACACATCCGCCACAGGCAGCATGGTGCAGGTGCAGGTGCACCTTTCAACCTTGATTGATGGATTTCCGACCCTAACCAAATCCCCGGTAGCCGGCGGCGAAACCACCGTAGGTGCGCCGATCAGATGAGTGACGCACTCTGACCGGCGCGGAATACGGCTGCACCACAAATCGACCAGGCTCGTGAACACGAAGCAGCGGGAATGACGCCTTTCACTAATTAAGCGAAATTGGTCTACAGAGGCTAATCACCGATGGGGTTAGCGAATTGCCGCCGAATACTGTCCCTATTCGAAATTCTGAGTCTACAGTTTTGGAGCTCGATATCAATCGGAATTTGTATCCCATTTTCAGTCGGTGCTAACAGAGCGCGACAGAACTAATTACGACGACAAAACCAAATGGCAATCTCGTCAAGCACAGACTCGCGCCCCGAATGCCCGCACAAATAAGTTGACAAGAACGGCGCGCAACGACAAGATAAGCAACGACCTTCACAAACGTGAAGTTGTTCACAAATGTGATCCTAGCAACACCCCGATCACCGCTACACAGCGGAGTGGAAGATGCTACGTGCGCTCGCAGTGAAATGATGTTGGGAGACAAAGATGTCCAAAGGCTCATGTAGGAACATCATCGGCGGGACCGCCGCAGCGGCGCTCCTCCTCACCGGATGTTCAGCCGTCACAACCGGCGCGGGCGATGAAGCAGTGACGATCGGAATCGTTCAGCTCGATACGTCGACGATTTTTGCCAACCAAGAAGCTGAGGCGCAGAAAGCGGCCTACGAAGCCCTGGGTTGGGAGACGGTCGTGACGAATTCGGCCGGGTCCCCCGCCACAGCTATCTCCGCGATGCAAAATTTTGTTCAACGAGGCGTCGACGCAATCGTTGTGCAGACATACACCTCGGAGCAGATCACGTCGGGCCTGGCAGCGGCCAAGAAGGCGGGAATTCCCGTGTTTAACACTGCTGGAGGAGAAGCTGGTGTGGACATGGCGGGCGCTATCGACATAAACCTCGCGGAGCCAATCAACTCCCTTGTTGTTGACGAGGTGAAGTCAGGCGAGCGGTTCGAACTTCTCACTCTCGTCTTCGAAAGCGGCACGCCGTGCAGGATTCGCAACGACGACCTTCTGACACGATTAAAGGATTACCCAAACGTCACCATTACGCGACAAGACGTGATCGTGCCTGGGGCGCAGCAGCAGGCACAGCAGGCGACCTCAGGATGGCTGCAAGCGAACCCGGAGACGTCTGGAACGAAACACATTATCTGGCCGTGCTTCGCCGATCCTGCCGTCGGCGCAGTGTCCGCCGAGAAGCAGCTCGACCGCGGACCGTACTCGATGTACACGTGGGATCTCACTGGACCCGCGATCGAGGCGATTCGTGACGGCTCAATGAACGGCGTGGCATGGCTTGATGCGGACAAATCCGGACAAGCTATCGCCGACATGATCGAAGAGTACTTCGAGGATCCCGAGGGTTGGGAGCCGCGTACTGAGGAGGGGCCACATGAGGTGGTAACGCCCGACAACCTCGACGCTTTCCTCGAAAAGCATCCGGAAGTCACCGCGAAGTAATCAACATCTGCCTCGGCTGGACTTGCCTGTTGTGGTAGGCAGCACATGATGCTCAAAGGGGAGTACACGCATGACCGACCAATTCGCGCTTCGAGTCACAGACGTTTCAAAGTCATATGGACGCACTCGCGCCCTAGACAACCTGAACATGGGAGTGCGACCCGGCGAAATACGGGCTCTGCTTGGCGCCAATGGCGCGGGAAAGTCGACTCTGATCAAGTGCGTCGCCGGCATTATTTCGCCGGATGTGGGAATCCTTGAAGTGAACGGTGTGCCTCAGACCAAGTTCAGCGTGAGAAACGCTGTGGCCGCGGGCATCAGGGTCGCGCATCAGGAACTCATGGTGGTCGGCTCGATGACGGTCGCAGAAAACCTGACGCTCGGCGCTCGTCTTTCAGCAACCACGTCGAGCCCACGGCAGCGCGATCGCCTGTACCGCGAGCTTTTCGACGAGTGGGGTATACCTTTCACGCCGTCGGCGGTCATGCGAGACCTGGCTCCCCCTATTCAGGCGACAATTTCCTTATCCAAAGCCCTCGTAGGCGACTCGCGTGTACTTTTACTCGACGAGCCGACGGGGGCCTTAGGTCCCGTCGAGGTGGAAGGTCTTTTTCGAATTATCCGCCGCAAAGCTCGTGAGGGGACGGCCGTAGTCTATGTATCGCACCGTCTGGCCGAAGTTGCGAGGCTGTGCAGTGACGTCACCATTTTACGAAGTGGACGCGATGTCTATTCTGGAGAGATTTCCGACGTCACCGAAGATGAACTAGCGGAAATCATTACACGTGACCATGCGGAGACAGCATTCACCGGCGGTTCTGTTCGGGGAGACGCGGTGAGGACTGCGCCTACGCTGGCCACACACCCACCCGCACCGTCACGCTCGAATTCTGACCGAGTCGTACTCGATCTATCCCATCTCGTGCTTCACTCTGGCGTGAAGGATGCGAGCTTGAGCGTTCGGGAAGGTGAGGTCGTGGGGCTCGCGGGCCTCGTCGGGTCGGGGCGTTCCGAGTTACTCGAAGCTATCGCGGGAGTGCGCCCTATTGTTTCCGGGGAGATGACACTGAACGGCGTGCAGTACCGGCCACGAGATCCCTATGCAGCCGTGGCCCGCGGCATCATCATGGTGCCGGAAGAGCGCGCAGCGCAGGCCATCTTTGCAACCAGAGACATTTTGTTCAACATGTCGACTTCTCGCTTCAGAAGCCTGGGGCGCGGGCCCGGCGGCTTCTTCTCGGCCCCTCGCGCGTATGCCGATCGAGCCCGTGAACTCGCTCGAGACCTCGGGCTCAAAGCCGGTGCGCTCACCGATGACATCGGATCGTTAAGTGGTGGCAATCAGCAGAAAGTCATTCTCGGCCGAGCAATGATTGATGGCCTGACTGTTCTCCTGCTCGACGAACCAACGCGAGGGGTGGACGTTGGCGCTCGAGCGGATTTCCAACGACAAATCCGAGAGTTAGCGTCCCGAGGTGTGGCAATTATCTATGTTGCGTCAGAGCTTTCCGAGCTTTCGGCGTGCGATCGGATCGTCGTAATCACCGAGGGGCGCACGATTACGGAGGCACCGACCGGTGTCGACTTCAACGAGGAGAAGCTCACGGCGCTGTGCTTTCCTCGCTCAGAACTGCAGGCGATTGCTGCCAATAGTCCCTTCGAAACGGAGTAGAAGAATTATGAGTAGTCAGAACGTCATAGATCGCCCCGTGGCCACCGTCGCTGATAGGGATGCCCGTGATTCCGCAGGGCGGCGAGCAGTTCGCCTTATCGGGCGCTACGGCACGCCAGGAGTATTCGTACTCCTTCTGATCGTCTTCGGTATTCTCGAGGGGGGAATGTTCTTCTCCGTAAGTAACTTCGTCAATGTGCTCGTTCAATCGGTAATCCCGATCGTTATCGCGCTCGGACTAACAATCATTTTGCTCGTCGGCGAGTTCGATCTCAGCATTGGGTACAACGCTAGTCTCGCTGGAGTGCTGACGGCCTCTCTGTATTCCGGACCGCTCATTCAGAAGGTGCTCGTACTGCTGCTGGTAATAGCTGTTGGGGCATTGATTGGTTTCCTGAACGGCATCATCGTAACGAAGCTCGGAGTCAATGCCTTGGTGGCGACTCTGGGCGTGGGAAGCCTTGTTGTAGGTGCGAACTACCTTGTCACCCGGGGCTCGCCATTGACATTGAAGTCAGATGGCACCGAGCTCACGAACGTCTTCCTGTCGGGCATCGGCCCGGTCCCCTGGGTAATCATCATCGCCGCCGCTGTTGCCGTCGTCATGTGGTTGGTGCTGAATAGAACCACACTTGGTCTGGAGATCAAGGCTGTTGGCGGTAACCGCGTAGCGTCGGAACTCAGCGGGATCCGAGCTCATCGAGTGATTATCATGTCGTTCATGATCGGCGGCGCGTTTGCCGCCATTGGCGGAATCCTCCTGACCGCGAACGTGGGCAGCGGCCAAGTGGTGGGAGGAGATGGCTACCTGCTCTCGTCCTTTGCGGCGTGCTTCCTAGGATCGGCCGTCCTCCGTGACGGCGAGTTCCATACCGTCGGGACTGTCGTGGGCGTACTCACCATCACCATCGGCTTCAATGGGCTCGCTATCTACGGGGTCGGTGCCTCGGCGCAGTTCTTCTTCCAAGGCGCCCTGCTGATCGCGGCAGTGGGCATGAGCACTGCTGCACGACGAATTATTATGGGTCGGCGAATTGGACACTGATATGCAGCAAGTTGAGATGACGTTGTTCGCTGAAGACCTGGCATTTCCCGAGGGGCCTGTTGTGCTCGAGGACGGCTCCCTGATGATTTGCGAGATCAAATCCCAATCAGTTACACGAATTACGGCAGACGGACAAAAGACAGTGCTGGCGCAGCTCCATGGCGCCCCGAACGGCGCGGCATTCGGTCCCGACGGACGACTTTGGGTGTGCGACAACGGTCGTTTTTCCTGGATCCGAGAGGGAGATTGGGATGCCCCTGCTGCAGAAACGCGCGACTACACCGGCGGCGGCATCATCGCTCTCGATCTCGACACAGGAATCGTCGAAGAGGTCTATCGAGAGTGCGACGGACGACCTCTACTCGGTCCGAATGACATCGTCTTTGACAAATTCGGCGGTTTCTACTTTACGGACCACGGGAAACGTCGCGCTCGCGATCTCGACTGCGGTGCCCTCTACTACGCGAAGGCGGACGGAAGCGAGATTAAGGAGGTCGCTTTTCCCCTGACCACGCCGAACGGTGTAGGCCTGAGTCCTGACGGCAAGCTCGTCTACGTCGCAGAGACTGATACGGGCCACCTGCTCAGCTGGGCAATCCGGGATCCGGGAGTTGTCGTCCAGGAATCCCGACGTGGCCCGGCCGGTTCCAGCGTCGTCCACGCACTCAAGCAATATCAGCTTTGCGACTCGCTGGCCATCGAGGCAAACGGGTATATCTGCATAGCGTCTCTGATCTCTGGCGGTATCTCGGTAATCTCCGCCGAAGGTGACTTGGTCGAGTTTCATCCCGTGCCAGTAGACGACAGTTTCGTTACAAACATCTGCTTCGGCGGGCCAGACAATCGAACTGCCTATATTACGTCCTCCGGTACAGGAAGAGTTTATTCCGCCATTTGGCCACGCCCGGGGCTGCCCTTAGCTCACTAAAATTGAAAGGAACGATATGTCTATCAATCTCGAGCCGACTCCCTACGACGGCACGGGAGCCGCTTCAAAGAAGTGGTGGCCCTCCCGTTACGGGGCCGGCGACCAACTGGGTGCTGGCAATGAGCTCAACTCAGACAGGACGCTGGAAGGGATACGCTCCGTCCAGCAAGGACGCGTCATTGAACTGGGGAGGGAACTCCATCCCGCTGTTCCGGCTTTTGATCCTCGTGCTTGGCAACAACTCATCCTCGCGCACGGCACTCTTGAAGACCTGTGGCTTGATAAGGGAGCGACGGACGTCTCGTTCTTTGAAGAGAGCGTCTGGCAGAGTTATCAGATCGGCACCCACCTCGACGCGCTTGGCCACCTCGGCATCGCGGGCCGCTTCTACAACGGCACCCCTTACGCAGAATTCTATGATCCGCACGGCCTGACTAAGTTGGGAATCGAGCACGTCCGCCCCTGGGTGGGGCGCGGTGTGCTGCTCGATGTTGCCGGAGTGCTGGGAGGGCCTCTTGACGAGGGCTTCGTGATCACAGCGGAGCATCTCAATGCCGCAGAGGCGAAAGCCGACGTGATCGTGGGTGCTGGAGATGCCGTTCTTGTGAATACCGGATGGGGGCGTCTCTGGGCGGCTGATCCAGGCCGATACGCCTCGGGACAACCCGGAATCGGTTGGGAAGGAGCCCATTGGTTGACGGCACGTCGCGTATCACTCGTGGGTGCTGATAACTCATCTTTTGAGCCTCGTCCCTTCGAGCGCGAAGCTTTTTCCTGGGCGGTTCATCAACATCTGCTGGCCGAGACTGGCACATACATTCTTGAAAACATCGACCTTGCTGAACTAGTCACGGCTGTGACCAGCACATTCCTGTTCATCCTTTCTCCCATAAAAACTCGCGGATCCACGGCTTCTATGGTTGCTCCTCTCGCCGTGATCTAATCACCCTCACACCTGGTTTCTCGCCAGGCAGGGCAGTGGAATTTGATGCTCGTATTGATGCCGGTGCCGGGGCGGTGGCGGTGAAGAAGTAGCGCTGGGTGTGTTCTGGATCAACGAGAACCTTGATGTCGGTGCGGGACGTGGCGGTCGTGTCGAACATGACGTCAACGGTGGCGGCACCGGCAGTGATCGTGCCCAGGTCGCCGGCGACCTGGCTGCAGGCAGGGACAGCGACCGAGGTGCTCATGCTCACGCAGAAGCAGCCCGGTGACCAAGAACCCGCTGATGACGAAAAAGACATCAACGCCCGCGAAGCCGCCGGACGGCCACGCCCACAGGTGATCGAAGCTGACGCCCACGACGGCGAGGGCCCGCAGGCCCTGGATGTCAGCTCGGACGTTCCTCGGCTGAGCGGGCACCTCGCTCGCGATCGTGCCCGAGGTCCGGATCTGAGTATCGGTAGACAAAATTCTCCCGGTTGTCCGTCGGAGATGGGCGGCGGGGCGCGGGGCTGAAGGCGACGACTCCGGTTTCGTCATGACTGTCAGTCACGTGGGTGAGGCTGCCGCAAGCCGGTCTAGGTGGCTACGGATTTTGGGCGACGGGCATGCGCTTGTGAACGCCCGCTACTGGCCGGACCTGATGAGGGTGGGGCTGGCGAGCTGGGCTAGGAGTCGACGGGGGGCCAGATGCCGTCGCATCCGCTTTGATGGCAAACGAACTGCCAGGCATCCCCGTCGGGCTCGACCTGCATCGGCATGAGGCAGCGCGCGCAATTGGGCGGCCCGAGCACGACCGTGTTGTCGCTGGCCAGTTCGGCCTCGGTGTAGGGGGGACCGCAGTAGACCCGCGAGCACGCATAGTTCTCGCAGCCGTAGTCGTAGGACACGCCGTGCCAGGAAACCTGCATGGGGTCGTTACACTGCGGGCAGAGGCGTGGCCGGGCCACGTCGTTCTTTTGAAAAACCCACGACACGTTGTCGTCCATGAGGTGAGACTAGTACTGCTGGTGGACGCTCGGTATGGTTTTGGCAATTTGTGGAGAGCCGAGCGGTTCCTTCTCCGGTTGGCGTTCACAAGCGCGAAGGCCTTGCGTCAGCGCAGGCACATGTTGGCGTCGCTCGGGCAAATTTCCGCACGTGAGTGCGACATCAGGCTCCTGCCGCGACGAGCGCTGCGGTGATCGTGGTGACGGAGCCGTTGATCGCCGCCGCCGCACGGGCGTACACGGCCGCGGACTGCCGATAGGGGTCAGCAACGTCGTCGAGAGTGGGCGGCGTGGGCGAAGGATAGAGTCCGCGGGTCGAGGCGACGTCGGCGATGAAGGCCGCGAAGTCGACGGGCGGCCGTGCAGTGGAGTCGGGGGGCGCGAGTGCTGTGGACGTCGCGACAGACTCGGCCGACGAGTTCTGGGCTGCAGGGCCGGCCGAGGCCGGCGCATCGACGCGAGCAGCCGGGGATACCAGACGCGCAAATTGATTGAGGGTGAAGGTGTAGCGGGTTGCCTTGGGCAGCATCGATACAACCTGTCGACGATGGTCTCTGGTGGCGGTCAGCACCAGATCGGCGTCGGCGATGAGCTTCTCGGTGAGCTGCCGCGCTACGTGCCTGGTCTGTGGCGCACCGTACCGCAACGACAGCGCCGCAGCCTCGGGCGTCATGGCACTGCCGGTCATGGCTTGGGTTCCGGCACTGGTGACGACGGCGTCGATGCCGGCGGCACTTAGGTTTTGGCGCAGCAGCTGCTCGGCCAGCGGCGACCGGCAGATGTTGCCGGTGCAGACCACGAGAATGCGGGGGGCACGAGCGGGCGCGGCGCTCACGCTCGCGGATGCAGCAGGCACGACAGCGTTCGGGTCCGTACTGGTGCGGGGTTCGTTCATGTTTTGCTCTCGATCGGCGGGAGGTAGTGGGGCGATGACTTCGGGGCCGGAAACGTCACCGTAGGTGCGTCCCGATAATGGTCGTAGTTGTCATGATCCGGTCGCTTAGTGGCCAGCGTGGTTATGACGCCGCCGCGAGCACGGCAAGAAGTTTACGAAGGCGAATACCGCTGCATTGAGACCGGATGCCTCCGATCACCGAGGATCACGGCGGTTCTGCGATCGCTGTGGTCACCCGTGGCGAACCTAACACGTGAATTCTAGTGATGCGGTCTCGTTCAGCGCGATCAGCGGTGTGCTGCGCAGCTCGAGCGCACCGGGAATGCCACCGGTGGAACGCAACTCGGCCGGGTTTTGGAACAGCAAAATGTAGTTGCGCGGCTCGGTGGCCCCGAGCATCGCCGGCAGCAGGGTCGCTGCCCGGTTCATGCCTTCGAGCGTGGCGGAGGTTTCTATGGTCACGGCCTGTCGCCCGTGGTGTGGTCTCGAGCTGAGAATGCCCGGGCGAAGCGGTGGCGCGATCATCGCGCCCGGGACTTTCCACGCTCTCGCGATCGAGCCACCGCTGGTGATTCTCTGACGATCTGCGTGCTGGGCAGGCCGTAGCAGCGTCAGACCGATCTGACTGTCCCCAGAATTGGGGCTAGGTTCTAGCTAACTTCTCGAACTACTTTGCGTCGGAGTTCACTAGGATCATCAGCGCATAGCAATTATCGCTCCCATATTGGGAACGAAACCCGTGGTTGTATGCGACTCGGCCTGCCGTTCGCGTTCGCCGATGACCCAGCGCGAGGCACAATAATGGGCAAGTTCACGTATGACTCGAGTATCACCGTCGATTTCGATGATCGAGTACTCGCGCACATTCAGCTCGTGATCGGTGCCAAACTGCGCCGCGGCGAATCGTTCTATTTCTCCTGGCGCGACGACCCCTTTGTTGGGGGAGGCCGCAGCACCGTTTGGGTGCACCCCGGCATTTCCTTGGCCTTTAAGTACTTCGGCAGCAAGGCGCCGACACTCAACCGAGATTGGGTCGAGGCGCTGTCGCTCTCGGCCAACTCCGCGAGCGGACTGCAGATAGTGACGGAACCAGGGCAGCGCACTCCCTAGCGCTGCGAGCGGGCGGTTAGGCGCAGGTACGCCAGCCGCAACGGGCGTAGAAACGCGGTCAAGTACCTGAAGTGGGGGTGTGCGAAGCAGTTCAGGCTTCGCGCACCGTTCCGTCACGGCCAACAAGCAGCAGGCGGCTCTGACCGCTCTCCACGATGATGGTGGCGAATTCGCTGCGCCCGGGGGGCAGTACTCGCACGGTCACACGCCCGGAAGTCAGCCGGTTGAGTTCGTCGCTGACAATTCTTGCCGTCAGCACAACGGATGCCGGTGGCCGGTCGCCGCTGTCGTCGAGCAGCACGACCTCGACGCCGCGGGATCGTGCCGCCCGGGCTGCGCCGATGATGGGTTCGACAAACAGACAACGCGCTCGAATGGCGTCTCGCAGGCTGGCCTCGACCAGCAGAAACTCGCCCCGCTGAAATTCCGTCACCGGGTCGGTGCGGGTGAGGCGTTCGAGCGAGGGGCGAGCCATCGCGTTCAATCGGGCCAGCTGCGCCTGTCGTTCGGAGGTGGTCGCGCTGATTCGAGCCACCAAGGTCTCTCTCTGCAACCGATCGCGGTACAGGTCATTGAGGTTTCGCGCGAAATTCCGCAGGGCAACGGAGAAGAGGGTTCCAGCCAGGAGAGTCCCCGCGTGACGGCTCGCTTGCATGACGCCGTCGCCGACGGTGAGGCCGGTGTGCACCGCCAGAGCGATGGCGCTGAGCGCCATCATGGCGTACCCCGCCCAGGCCCACCCTGGGCGTCCGCGGGCGACCAATACGACCAGCAACAGCGTGATGGCGCCCAGGTGCCAGTGGGCGAACGGTCCGACATGCCCGCTCGGAATGTGAAAGTACATCAGGCCAGCGGCGACCGTGCAGAGTAGCAGGACCGCCACGGTGCGTACCAGCGGCATCGGGTCGGCGGCGTCACCGGTGACCAGAATGGCTGCGGTGGAGAGCACGAGAAAGGCAAAGATTCCCAGCGGCATCAGCGTGATGTTCTCGGAGTTGGCGACGGCGAGCACCGAGTGCACGACGATGAAGAGCGCGACGACGACCCTCGCCATGTGCACAGAGTGACCGATCGCTGCCGAAAACGACAATGGACTCGACGCCGCCCCTGATGTGCGGGCCAGAAGGGCCGTCGTTGACACCCCAGGCGCGGCCCCGGTTGCGGCTACGGGTCGGATCCAAAACAGGTCGACCGAGACTCCACGACCCGGTCGACTCGTGATGACGGCGCTTCCGCCCTGCACACGTTGCATACGACCGACGATGCTCTCGGTGATTCCCAGCCGGTGGTCGGGCAATTTGGTGCTGTCGAAGCCGACACCGTCGTCGGTGACAGCGAGGTGGATTGCGCCCCGATCGATACTGAGCGTGACGCGACGATGCACCTCATGCGGATGGCCGACGCCGGCGGCGGCAACCGAATTGCGCAGGGCTTCATGGGCGGCGCCGAGCAGCGCGTGCAGGACCGGGGCCGGAATGGACGTGAGGTCGTTCCGCAGAATCGTGACGTGCACCTGCCTCGCGAGCTGTTCGCACTGCTGCCGCAACCGGTTTGCGAAGACCTCCCCGGTGATGGCGTCCGGCCCGATATGCGTGCCGAGGGCATTGAGCTGGTCGAGGGTGGAGCGCGCCTGGCGGGCGACCACGATGGGCGACACCCGGTTCAGGCCCGCCATCAGCAGGGTCGAGAGCACGCTGTCGTGCACGAGGGCATTGATGGTCTGCCGCTCCGCGCGTTGCGCGCCCCGTGCGGCCAGCTCGGATTCGGCGGCCCGTCGCACGTACTCCTCGCTGTCGACCCGAGCGGCGCTACGCCGGATGGTCAGGGTCAGCCCCACCAGCACGATCGACAGCAACAGCATATAGAGGGCGTCCTGCAACCCCACGAGCAGGGGCTGGGTTTCGGCCGAGGTCGCACCGCGGATGACCCCGCTCGCGATGGATGCGAGCAGGGCATAGCTGCGCGCGGTCCACGGACTGGCGATGATGGCGATGGTGACCGTCGGGATTCCCGAAAGCATGAGCACCCAGGGCACGTCGACGCCGAGCGGAAGCGGCTCGGACCGCACGATCAGCCACCAGCCCAGGATGCACGGAAAGGTGAGGCCTTCAGCGATGGCGATGCGTCGCAGCACGCGCAGCGGCAGCACGTGCGAAACAAACCCGAGTGCCGCCGGCAACCCCACGATGAAGACCCAGATGGCGGTCGATGCGATCGGGAACGGGAAATAGAACTGCCGCACGAACGCGTCGAGGGAGAGCACGCCGAAGATCAGGGCGGTGGCGCCGACCCCGAGATAGAGCATGCGGGTGAGACGTTCGGTGGCCGAGACGCCGTCGGGCTCGGCTACGTGGGCGCTGGCCGGCGTGGTCGTGGAGTCGGTACCGGGACCGACTGTCGGCGGGCGAAGCGGGGCATCCGTTTCGCTCGAGGGCCTCGCAGGCCGCTGAAACATCAGGAGCGGCCGGGAATGGGCAGAATACCGTCTTCCAGGGCGCGCTTGTATAGGTCAATTTTAGTGTTGGCTGGGCGGCCGACCCGCTCGTATTTGGCGCGTATGCGGCGGATGTAGTCAATGACGGTCGCCTCCGAGAGCTCGGTGCGGGAGGCGACGAGGGGCGCCTTCGCGCCGGCGGCGTAGAGCGAGAGTACCTCGCGCTCGCGCGGGCTGAGTTCGGCGTCAGCGAGGTCGGGGTCGCCGTCCAGGGCGGCGGCCCAGTCGGTCGAGGCGATGGTTTCACCGCGCGCAGCCCGGGTGATGGCGTCGAGCAGCACCGCCGTCGGCTCGGACTTGCGCACGACGCCGAGCACTCCCGCACGAGCGGCGGCCCGCATGAGCTGGGCGTCGTCTCCCCCGGTGAAGGCGAGCACGGCCGCTCCCCGGGCACGGAGACGGTCGACGTTGCTCGTGACCGTTGAGGCGTCCGAGAGGCGCAAGTCGAGAATGACCAGATCGATGCGGGTGCCGTGCGGCGTGGCCTCGAGCAGCTCGGTGACCGTGGCGACGGTGGCGGCGACGTGAATCTCGGGGATCGTGGAGAACAACTCGGCGAATCCGCGCGCGACAATTTCGTGATCGTCGATGAGGGCCACACGAAAGCGGTACATGGGTTTTACCCTAATGTTTCTTTGCGCACCACACCGCACCCCGACCTAAGTTAGTCGGCGGCGATTGTTCAGCACGCCGTGGCTCTCCTCGAGGTAGCAAGTTCCGCAGAGTGACTCGTAGGTAACTTCTTCACCGTCGATGGCCACCTGGTCGCCGTCGAACACGAAGACGCCGTCGATCTTGCGGCCGTTGAACACGGCCTTACGCCCGCAACGGCAGATGGTCTTGAGCTCTTCGAGGCTATGGGAAACTTCGAGCAGACGGCGGCTGCCGGGGAAAGCGACGGTCTGAAAGTCCGTGCGGATGCCGTAGGCCAGCACGGGCACGTTCTCCAAAATCGCGATGCGCAGCAGGTCATCGACCTGGGTTTCGGTGAGAAACTGAGCCTCGTCGAGCAGCAGGGCGCTCACGTCCCTGCCCGACCTTTTCAGGACCTGCGCGCGGTGCTGCTCGAAGACGGCGTAGGCATCCGTCTCGGGGGTGAGCAGAAAATCGACGGTTCGGGTGACGCCGAGGCGGGAGAGGATGCCGCGGTCGCCCTTGGTGTCGACGCTCGGCTTGGCCAGCAGCACGTGGTGGCCGCGTTCCTCGTAGTTATAGGCAGCTTGAAGCATGGACGTGCTCTTGCCGCTGTTCATGGCGCCGTATCGAAAGTACAGTTTCGCCATTATTTGATGCCTTTGCTCGTGGTGCGTTCAGCGGTAAATTCTAGCGTGAGCAGCGGATGCCGGCTGGTCACCCGCACCCGAGCGAACACGGCGCGCAGCACGCTGAGGTACGGGCGCAGGGCGCGGCGACGCTGGTATGGCGGTAGAGAGATTACGACCTGGATGGTGATGGTATCGACGGCACGGTCGTCTCGGCGGGGGCGCATTTGGGAATGTAGCTGCGCTTGGGCACGCGCCTGGGTGCGGGCCTGCGCGGCAGCCTGCTCCTGAGCCGCGGTGACGATGGCGATGGTCGTGGTGTCGGTGGCCGGGGTGGGAAGTGCTCCGCGCAGTCCGAAGGCCTGGGTGACCTGGGCGGTATCGGTCGGGGCGGCGCCGGATCCGTCGATCTGCACGACGAGGCTGGTCGGGTCGAATCCCTTGAGGGTACAGAGGGCCACGATCAGGGCACCAGCGGCGGCGCGCTGGTCGGAGTCGAAGCCGGTCGCGCGGCGGTCGGGGTCGGCGATCACGCAGAGCGGGTTGAGGCCGCGCTCGGTGAGGCCGATGCGTTCGCGGTCGATGAGGTCGTCGAGCCAGGTGTGATCGACCTCGGCCACGAGCACCCGCCGCACCTGGAAAGCGAAAGAGCGTGCGCGTTTGATGTCGGCGGCCGTGAGTTCCTGCCGCGCCAGAACATCGGCCAGAAAAGGGAGCACATCGGCGCCGAGATTGGTCAGGCGATGATCCACCACCTCGCGCGCGAGGAGGCCACGGCTCTCTTCGGTGCGCGCTCGGATCGCGCGGCGGGCATCCGTCTGCCAGCGGTGAATGGAGTTGACGACCTGTCGAGAGTACGCGGCGGAGGCCAGGGCGGGCGCGAGCACCTGGGTCATCGCGATGATGGCGAACAAAACGGGCGGCGTCTGGATACCGAGAAACGGCGACTGGGCCAGGGCCGTGATACCCACTACCGCGGCGGAAGAGACGCCCAGCACGAGGATCTCTTTCCACGGCCGAAACGGCGCGAGGGCCAGGAGGAGCAGGCCGAGTCCGATCGGGGCGAAGTCGTCCTGGATCATGCCGTTGAACTGCCAGGTACTCGCCGCGGCGAGCAGGTGCGCCGCGAGACCCAGTGCCACGATCACGATGGCGCGGGTGCGGGTGAACGGGGCCAGGTCGGGACGGGCGGCCCAGACGAGCACGGCGGCCGCGATCATGAGCACGGCAACGGATACCCCCGCGAGCTCAGTGATCTGGATCTCGTGCATGCGGGAGATCGTCGCAACGACGGCGTAGGTCACGACGATGGCGGAGACAACCGGAGCGAGCGGCCAGGCGGCGAGGCCTCCGATCGGGTCGAGCCGCTGCTGCGAAGCGGATGCCGGCGCGCGCGGCCGGCGCGGAGTGGGAGTCGCGCGGGTCATGCGGTGGGCCATTTGGCGGGGTTCGGCTGGCTCTGGGGCTGCCGGCGTGCCGCCGGCACCGTCAGACGCACGTTCGTACCGGCGCCCGGGCGGCTCCAGATCAGCACGGATCCGCCGAGCTGTTCGATGCGGCGACGCACGGACTGGCGCAGACCGAGGCGGTCGGAAGCGGATTCCGATTCGGTGAAGCCGCGGCCGGCATCCGCTATAAGAACTGAAATCGTAGTCAGGTCGGATTCGATGGCGACCTCGGCGGAGGCAACTCCGGCGTGCAGGATGACGTTGACGAGGCATTGCTGCACGGCCAGGCCGACGTCGCGGTCGTTGCTCGCGTCGAGGCGGGCGAGGGCGTCACGGTCGCCGCTGACCTCGACGACGAGTCCGCGGTCACGGCACCGTTCGATTGCGGTGTACACGGCGCTGGAGAGCCAGGCGTCGCTGTGCAACTTCTCGGTGACGGCCGATTGTGGTGCGATGGTGGCGCGGGCGTCGATGTCGGTGAGCCAGTTGGTGTCGTGCAGGGTGGTCAGGGTGTAGTTGAGGCTCGCTGTGAGGCCCGGTGAGAGCGATCCGGGCTCGGCGACAGACAGCGCCACGAGCTGAGCCACCGTCGTGTCGTTGAGCAGGGCGATGGCGCGGGTATCGAGGGCGTCGCGGAGCTGACGGTTGGCGCCGTCCTGTACTGCGCGGTGGATCGCTGGCTGGGCGGCGCTGCTCGCGCGACGGTCGATGCCGGCGAGCACCATGGCACCGACCAGCACGAGGTAGGTGGAGAGGGTGAACAGATCGGGCCGGTAGGGCACCGTGGTGGCGAGGATGGCGAGGAACGCGGCCGCCTCGGCGAGGACGAAGGCGGCGGTGCTCCAGAGCACGCCGGAGAGAGCGGTGGTACCGGCGCCGCCGACCATGATGAGCGCCATCTTGGGCATGGCGACGAGAAACATATTCGACGACGGGAATACGTCGGGGACGCCGAGGACGGTCGTGGTGAAGACGTAGACGCCGAGGGTTCCCACGACGAGATAGGCCACCGCGAATGCAATGCGGCGGTGCCGGGTGAAGAGCACGAGCAGGGCGCCCATGGCCACGACGACCACGACGGTCACCCACAGTTCGGGACTGTTCAGACTGAGAATCGCAACCGACACGACTGCCGCCATGAGGCAGGTCAGCGCAAACCAGTGCGCGGCCCGCGCCAAGGCGCGCGCGAGCGTCAGCTGGACCAAGTGGCCGGGTAACCCTAGAGACATATCTTCCTTCGGGTTAAGTATGCCACCGGGCGGGTTGGGTGATTGGGACTCGCGTCGTTGCGGGCGGCGTCGGTGGCAGTTGTGTTCTTGGAGACATCCGCTCGCCGGGCCCACGTTATGGCCCCGGGCCCAGTTTCTAAGCTGGGCCCACGGACGGGGCCCTGGCCCCGTCCGGAACGGTGTCAGAACAGAGTCGGCGCCAGATCGGGCGGAAGCTCCGCCGCGATCAGCGATCGGGGCACCTCCGCACCCCGGGCCCACCTTATGGCCCCGGGCCCAGTTTCTAAGCTGGGCCCACGGACGGGGCCCAGGCCCCGTCCACTCGACGAGGCCGGAGATGGGGAGGGTGTGCGAGAGGCGGACACTGGCATCCGCTCGGGGGAGGTCGGAAGGGCACTCGACCGCAGGCCACCGGTGGCTGGGTCGACGACTCCACGCTCGAGCCCGTGCGCACGAATGAGCGGTTTGATGCGGGCGGCGAGCCAGGTGCGGTACTCCTTGGGCGCGTATTGGCCGCCGGCATAGAGCTCCCGATAGCGGCCGACGAGCTCCGGATGCTCGCGCGCCAGCCACAGCAGGTACCACTCCTTGACGGCGGGTTTGAGGTTGAGTCCCGAGTAGAGCACGCTCGTGGCGCCGGCGGCTTTGGCCCGCCGCAGGGCCTCGTCGAGGTGGGCGCGGGTGTCGGTGAGAAAGGGCAAAATCGGCATGAGAAAGACGCCGCAATCGAGTCCGCGTTCGCGCACCGCGGTGACCGTGGCGAGGCGCGCCTTGGTGGTGGGGGTTCCCGGCTCGACCGACTGCTGCAACTCGTCATCGTAGATTGCAATCGACATGGCCAGGTCCACCGGAACGTGCTCGCTCGCCTCCACGAGCAGGTCGAGGTCGCGGCGCAGCAGCGTGCCTTTGGTGAGAATGGAGATGGGCGTCTTACTATCGGCGAGGGCCGCAATAATGCCGGGCATGAGTCGGTAGCGCCCCTCCGCGCGTTGGTACGGGTCGGTGTTGGTACCAAGGGCTACTGGATGCCGGCCCCACGTCGGCTTGGCGAGTTCCTTTCGCAAGACCTCGGCCACGTTGACCTTCACGATGATTTCGCTGTCGAAATCTTTGCCGGCGTCGAGGTCGAGGTATTGGTGAGTGGTGCGCGCAAAGCAGTATGTGCACGCGTGCGAACAGCCACGGTACGGGTTGATCGTGTAGCCAAACGGCATGGCGCTCTGGCCGGGAACATGGTTGAGCGCCGACTTGCAGAGGATCTCATGGAACGTGATTCCCGCGAACTCGGGCGTCTGCACACTGCGCACGAGGTTGTTCAGGCGGGCGAGTCCAGGCAGCGCGCCGACCTGTTCGGTCTGTAATTCCTGTGAGCTCCACCGCATACATCCAGTCGAACACAAGTACGAGTCAATTGCAAGTACTGCGCAAATTATCCGAAGAGAGCGGATGCTGGCGGCCGCACCGCGCGCGCCGCCTCCTTGCGGCACTCGTTCGGGAAGCGGGCACTCGTTCCTAAGTGTGCCGCGCGTTGCAACGAGTGCCACGAGACTGGCCACCTGCCACGAGGCCGAACACGTGCCGCCTGGCGCGTGCCACGAGGCGCGGGCAGGATCGGGGCAGGTGGCGGCATCCGCTTGTGGGCGATTCGCACTAGTGTTCCGGCATGCGCACAGAGACGCTCGCTGCATGACCCGGTTACGACGCAGCGACCCAACGCGGCCGGGGTATACGCGGCGGCGGGCTGGCACGGGGTTCAGCTATCGCGACCCGGCGGGGCACCACGTCACCGACCCGGAGCTGCGGCAGCGGTTCGCGGCCCTCGCTATCCCTCCAGCGTGGAACGACGTGTGGATCTCACCTCACCCGAACGGTCATATCCAGGCGATCGGCGTCGATGCCGCCGATCGCCGCCAGTATGTCTACCACCCGGTCTGGCGCGAGCAGAAGGACCGCCTCAAATTCGAGCGCGCGCTGCAGCTGGCCTCGTCCCTGCCGCGCGTGCGCGGCCAGGTCACCCGTGAGCTGCGCGGCGACGGCCCGCCGCGTACTCGGGCGCTCGCCGCGGCATTTCGCATGCTCGACCTCGCCTCACTGCGCATCGGCAGCGAGCGCTACGCCGACACCTACGGCAGCCACGGGCTCTCGACCCTGCTCTGCTCACACGTCACGGTGCGCGGCGACGAGGTCAGGCTCAATTTTCCGGCCAAGAGTGGGCAACAGTTCGAGGGCTTAATAGCGGATGCCGACCTCGCGACCTACCTGCGTGCCCGGCTGCGCGAACGGCCGGCCGCACCCCTGCTGTCTTGGGTGCTGGATGACGTCGAGGACGTCGTCTCGGCCTCCGACATCAACGATTTCATCAAGGAACGCACCGGCGGCGAGTTCACCGCGAAGGACTTTCGAACCCTGCGAGGCACGATTGCTGCCGCGCAGAGCCTGGCTCAGAGCTTGGCGGAGAATCTGGCGGCCAGCGCGCGACCGGCGGGGCCAGCTGCCAGGGGCTCGACCGGTGCGGCGGGCCCCGCTGCCAGGGGCTCGACCGGTGCGGCGGGGCCCCTTGGGGTGACAGCGTCGTTTGCGGCGCCTCTGACAACCGCTGGGCGGCCACCACGCGCGGCGACGCGCAGCCGGCGCTCCGATGACCGCGCCATTGCCGAAGCGATGCGGCAGGCCGCCGATGCGCTTGGCAACACGCCGGCGATCGCCCGCACGAGTTACGTCGATCCGCGCGTCGTCGATCTGTTTCGCGCGGGTGAAACCATCGACCCGACGAGCCGGGTGTCGGCCGAAACAGCCCTGCGCGCGCTTCTGCTCGGCGACTCGGAGTGAGCAAATGAAAGCAACCCGGAACATTGCCGCACCGGCTGCGCTAGGGATTTTAAGTGGACGTCCCCCGTTCGGGGTATAACTTGAATGTCGCCCGCCGCGGCGCATGTGTAATCGAGAAAGGTATGCCCGTGACCCACGATTCTGATCCCATTGAAGAGCCGCCGCTCAATGTTCCGGAGCCGCCGAGCTCACCGACCAATCCCGATCAGCTCGTGGGACCGGACGGCCCCGACGGCCCCGACGCAGAACACGCCGGGGCTGCCCGGAAACCAGAGGGTTCTGCCAGGGAACACCCCAAACCGACCGCTCCGGTCGCGAGCGCGAGCACCGGCCCGGACGGCCCGGCTCCGAGTACCGATGGGTCGACTGCCGGAGAAGCCGCCGCCGCAGCGCGGGTCGAGCCGAGCAACAACACCGAGCCGGACAGCGACAGCGAAGATGACCAGGACAACCGCGACAACGAGGCGAACCTCGACGACGTCGACCCGGTCGACAACCCCTCAAACCCTGATCTGATCGGCCACGACGTGGACGACGAAGATCCCACCCGCGCCGAACCCACGGCTTAAACCCCGCAACCTGAAGGAGTCCCCATGAAAGGCAAATTTCTGTTCCTCGCCGGCACCGCGACGGGCTTTGTGCTCGGATCCAAGGCCGGCCGCCAGGCCTACGACCGCCTCAGCGCAAAGGCCCATCAGCTCTGGGGCGACCCCGCCACGCAGAAGGTTATCTCGCAGGCCGAGACGATTGCGCGCGACGCGGCATCCGTGGCGCAGACCAAGGTGAGCGATCTGCTGGATCGAACGGAGGCATCCGTCAGGAAAGAGGAGGCCAAGACCACCCCGAAAACGGATGACGGGAGTCACGAAATATAGACCACCGGGGGTAACGGCACCCGGCTGCCACCCCGGCCCGGGGCGTCGGCGGTCGCACGGTCTCTGTGCTGCTACGACCGCCGGCGCGTCGTCTCCGGCGTCGTCTCCGGCGCGCCGTGTCGGCTACTCCGTAAGGCGGGAACCGACCGGCTGGACTGGCCGCGAAGCCGGCCGCTGCGCCGGGGCACCCCGCACCAGAAAGCTGGCTTGGGCCCGGTCGAACGAGGAGTAGAACCACCTCGTCGTGAGTACTCCGAGCTTCGTCACCTCGAAAGCGTCCCCGCTCTGCTGGATGACCCCGAGCAGGGCGGCCGGGTCGCCGTCAAGAATTTGCGGATCTCGTACCAACCACTCGGTCGGTGTGAGCTGGAGGATGCCGAGCTGCGATACGCGCAGATTCTCCGCATCCGAAACGCCATTGTTCGGGTTCACTTGCCGCCTCCGGGCCGCTTTGGGCCTTAAGTAGACATCGGCTGACCGCCCTAATCAAGGGGTTGACAGGGCACTCCTACGAAACTCCCACGGCACTCCAAGGCGTCGGCCGCGCATAACTCCTGCAAAGCCCTCCGGCCGACTTCTCTCGGAGCGCATGACTCCTGCAATTCGTTCCGGGCGCGCCGAAGCTCCCGCATGATCACGCAGGAGCCCACGTAGCGGCACGAAAATTGCAGGAGTTATGCACCTCGCCGGCCGCCGAGCAGGCAAAGCCAGGCAGGCAAAAAGCCAGGCAGAAGCCTACGAAGCCAGCGGCTGCCGTGCGTTAGTTGCTGAGCTGTAGGACCTCAGCGGTGGCGGCCAGCGACGCCGCGGCAGCGACAGGGTCGTCGGAGAGATTGGTGCCGTAGCTCGGAATCATCTGGCGGATACGCGGCTTCCAGCCCTCGATGCGGTCAGGGAAGCAGCGGGCCAGCAGGTCCACCATGATCGGCGCGGCCGTCGAGGCCCCCGGCGACGCGCCGAGCAGCCCGGCAATCGACCCGTCGGACGAGCTAATGACCTCGGTGCCGAACTGCAGCACTCCGCCGAGCTTGGCGTCTTTCTTCATGACCTGCACGCGCTGACCGGCCGTGATGAGCTCCCAGTCGTCAGAGACGGCGGTGGGAATGAACTCTCGCAGGGCCTTAAGCTTGGCGTTTCGCGAGGCGAATACCTCGCCGATTAGATACTTCATCAAGTCGAAGTTGTGACGCGCGACGGCGAGCATGGGGCCGAGGTTGTGCACGCGAATAGAGAACGGCAGGTCGAACCAGGTGCTCGACTTGAGAAACTTGGGGCTGAACCCGGCGTACGGGCCGAACAGCAGCGACATTTCGCCGTCGACCACGCGGGTGTCGAGGTGCGGCACCGACATGGGCGGCGCACCCTTGGCTGCCTTGCCGTAGACCTTGGCTTGGTGCTGGGCGACGAGCTTCGGATTGGTGGTGCGCAGAAACTGGCCACTGATGGGGAACCCGCCGAATCCCTTGATTTCTGGGATTCCGCTCTGCTGCAGCAACGCCAGGGCGCCACCGCCCGCACCGACGAAGACGAAACGGGCGTTGATGCTGGTGCGTGTCTGGCCGACCTGGCGCAGCAGCTTGAGGTTCCACGTGCCATCCGCTTTGTGCTTGAGGCCGACGACCTGCTCGTTCATGTGCATCGTGACCCCCTGCTGTTCGAGGTTGTCAAACATGAACCGGGTCAGGGCGCCGAAGTCCACGTCGGTGCCGCTCACGATGCGCGTTGCGGCAATCTTCTGGCCAGCCGGGCGCTTGCGGGTGAGCAGGGGCGTCCAGGTACCGATCTTTGCGGCGTCGTCGCTGAACTCAATACCGGAAAACAACGGCTGGGTTGCCAGCACGGCGTGGCGCTTGCGCAGGTACTCCACGTTTGCTTTGCCGTGCACAAAGGTCATGTGCGGTGTGGAGTTGATGAACTTGTTCGGCTCCGGCAGGGCGCCGATTGAAACGAGGTGAGCCCACAGCTGGCGGCTGATCTGAAACTGCTCGTTGATGACGACGGCCTTGTCGGCGGTGACGGACCCGTCGGGTGCCTGCGGCATGTAGTTGAGCTCGCACAGGCCAGCGTGGCCGGTGCCGGCGTTGTTCCACGGGTTCGAGCTCTCCTGGGCAAGTTCACCGAGGCGCTCGTACACCTCGATGCGCCAGTCGGGCTGCAACTCTTTCAGGAGTGTGCCGAGGGTGGCGCTCATGATGCCGCCACCAATGAGGACTACGTCGACGGTTCCCTGAGAATTCACACCTTTGAGTGTATCGCTGCGAGCGGATGCGCCCGACCGTGCGGGCGCTCGCATGGTCACCCCTCCATCTCACGCCGGACGACGATCACCGTGACGTCATCAGGGGCGGACACCCCGGCCAGTGACATCAGGGAATCGACGACGGCCTGCGCGGTCGACGCCTGGCGCACCAGCCGGTCGACCGCAGCGAGCGAGGCGAGCGTGCCGTCGAACAGGTCGAGTACGCCGTCGCTGACCGAGATCAGGGTACTGCCGGGAGCGAGCACAACCTGCTGCTCCTCCCAGGGTGAATCGTCCCCGGCGCCGACTGGCAGGCGCAGTGATGTGAGGCGCTCGGTCGTACCATTGGCGTGCACGACGAGAGAGAGACCGTGGCCGGCGTCGACATAGCGAATGACGCCAGTGTCCATGTCGAGCCGGGCATGGAACAGCGTGACAAAACTGCCGGCCTCGTCGAGGTCGGGTTCGAGAGTCGCCGCAGCAGCCCCGGCTACGTCGGCGACGGCGGCAAGGCGGGATCCGGCCCGCAGTACTGCCCGAACGGTGGCCGCAATGATCGCAGCGCCCACACCCTTGCCCATCACGTCGGCGAGGGTGAACGCCGCGCCCTCCCCCACCGGATACCAGTCGTAGAAGTCGCCGCCGACAGCCCGGGCCGGCGAACACGCCCCCGCAACCTCGAAGCCCGGCAGGCTCACAAGCTTCTTGGGCAACAGGCCGCGTTGCACGGCGGCCGCCTGGTCAAGTTCCTGCGAGGCGTTGAGTTCTTTCTGCACCCAGAAAGCGAGATCGCGCAGCAAATTCTGCTCGAGAGCTGTGAACTCCCGCGGCTGAGTGTCGAACACGCACAGGGCACCGATGCGTTCGCCGCCGTGGGCTTCGAGCGCGTGACCGGCATAGAAGCGGATTCCCGGTGCCCCCGTCACGTAAATATTGTCGCGAAAGCGCGGGTCGATCCGGGCGTCCGGAACAATGAGGATGCCGCACGCGTCGATGGTCGAATCACAGAAGGCGATGGACCGCGGATACTCGGTGGGTTGATCGGGATCGATGCCGGCGCTGGACTTGTTCCACTGCCGGTCGTGGTCGATGAGCGAGATGATCGCGATCTCCACGTGGAAGAGTTCCTTGACCAGGCGGGTAATCCGGTCGAATCGCTCCTCCGGTGGGGTGTCGAGAATCTGCAGGTCGTCGAGCGCCCGTTGCCGGGCGAGCTCGCTGTACGGCAGTATGGGCGGCACGCTGCTGAGCGCGGGGGTCATGACCGCAACGCTCGCACGATATGCCAGTGGTTCAGATCTCCGTCACGACTGTATTCCAGCTCGTCAACCAGAGCCTGGATCAACGCGATCCCCCGCCCCGATTCGCTGAGCCCGTCGGGCATCTCGCGGGCATCCACGCCCGCACTGCCCGGAATCTTCACCGCGAACAGTTCCTTCGACGTCGCGCCGGTGTCGCTCAACCGGGCATCGAGAGAAACGTCACTCACCTCGAGGCGTAAGCCGCAGGTCACGCCCGAACCAGTGTCCGCGTGGCGAAAAACGTTCGAGGCGAGTTCGATCAGGGCCGTCTCGAAACTGCAGCGATCCGTCGCGGAAACGTGCGTGGCATCCGCCCAGACCGTCTCAAGCAAAGCGTGCACCGCGTTCACGTCGTCGGGCGGCGAAACCAGCGTGAGGGTATGCGTGCTGATATTAGCCATGGAATGCGTCACTGGCGGCGGGATAGGCGGTCAGCACGCGTTCCATATTGGTCAGCTGCAGCACCAAGCGAACCTGTTCGTTGGGCGCTGCAATGCGCAGGTCACCGCCGGCCTGCCGGGCAGTCTTTAGGCCGCCGATGAGTGCGCCGAGCCCCGAGGAATCGATGAAATCCACGTCGCTCAGATCGACCGCGACGCGGTTCTGGCCGGCGGCGACGGATGCTGCCACCACCTCGCGCAGGCGCGGCGCGGTGACCATGTTCAATCGTCCAGCGATGTGTACAACGGCGATGCCGTCGCCCTGGTCGGTGACCGTGAATTGCATTATGGGGTGCTCTCCTTCGTGGTGGAACCTCGAAAGCGTGCGGCGGGTACCAGCACGCTGAGAATAAGCAAGTCAAATATTACCCAGGCCAGGTTCACGAGGGTGCCAATCGGCTCTCCCAGGCCGAGTCCCAGCCGGGTCACGCCGATGATGACCGAGACGACCAACACGATGGCGACGGCGATCTGCGGAAGGATCAAGTGCCAAGCAGCGGTACCCTCCTGCCGTGTTTTTGGAGTGACCGCGAAACCGAGCGGCCGGTGGAAGACCACATTGGCCGCAGCGGTCGTGGTGGCCTTGATCCACACCGGAAACAGGGCGAGGCTGTACTGCTGGCCGCGCCAGGTTGAAATACCGTGACTGGAGATGATGAACAACAGCTGGTTGGCGACCATGAACGGCAAAAAGCGCAGAAAAAATTCGAGGGCCGTCGTATTGACGGGCAGAATGCCGAAGCATAGAAATACCGCGGGGGCGGCGAAGTAGACCAGCGCGGCGTACCCGCTCAGGTAACTCCACATGGTCGAGAAGTACATCAGGCGCTGCGGCACGCTGAGACCGCGCTGCAGCAGCGGATTCTCCCGCAGCATCACCTGCATCGTGCCCTGCGCCCAGCGCAGCCGCTGGGTGATCATGGTTCCGAGGTCTTCAGGAGCAAGCCCGAGGGCAAGAGTTTCGTGGTGGTAGACGCTCGAGAAACCCAGGCCGTGCAAGCGCATGCTCGTGGCCATGTCTTCGGTGACGCTGATCGTGGCCAGCGGCATGAGCGGCTGGGCCTCGTCGGCGCGGTCCACGTCGATCGACCGCAGCAGCACCTGCACAGATTCCAACGCGCCGAGCGGGGATAGGTCGCGGGCCGCGAGCAGCTCGAGGCTGTGGGCGGGAATAAAGCTGTCGGCATCCGTTTCGACCTGCAACTCAGCAATGGCGGCGAGGTCGAGGGTAAGCAGTCGCAGGTCGACGGCCACGAGGTCGCGTGACACCGAAGCGATGCGCTGCTGCAGCGTATAGGTGGCGTTCCCGATGGTTTCGCCAGCTGCAATTGCGATGCGTGTGTCGCCGATCGCTGCGCCCACCTCGTGCAGGGCGGTCTGCACGATCGGGTCTTGTGCATCGTCGGCTCGGCCGGCCCGGTCGAGCACCCGTGCGGCGCCGGCGAGGGCACGGGTGACGACCCGCTCCATCTCGAGCACGTAGCGGGTGATGCCGAGCTGCATCAGCGCTTCGCGACGCACGAGGGCATTGGACCCGCAGAAGAACGCGGCGTTCCAGCCGTCTTTGCCCTGCTGGATCGGCCCGTAGAACAGGGGCGCCTGGCTGCCAAGCGGGTCGCCAGCGCTGACGTTGTCAAACACCTGCGGCGTTTGTACGAGGGCCACTTTCGGGTCATTGAAGTAGCCGAGCGTGTGGTCGAGAATGTGCGGCAGCGGCACCTGATCGGCGTCGAGAATGAGCAGAAACTCACCCTCGGTGCTCATGAGGGCATTGTTGAGGTTGCCGGCCTTGGCATGCAGGGGCCGATTCTGCCAGTCGGGGCCGCGGGTGATGTAGCCGACCTCGAGCAGCTGGGCCGCCTCGCGCATCTCCGGGCGGTTACCGTCGTCGAGAATCCAGGTGGCATGTGGGTAGCGGATGCGCCGGGCCGCCTGCGCGGTGCGCTTGACCAACTCGACGGGTTCGTTATAGGTCGTGATGAATACGTCGACGGTGAGATCTGGAACCGGTGCGGCGGGAAGCTCCCGGTCGCGAGCCCGCCACATGGTGAGACCGAACAAGGCCACGTCGATCAGGCTGTACGTTTCGGCGAGCACGAGGGCCACGGCGATCCACCAAGCATCCCAATTGAGGGAGAAAAACCAGCGCCAGATGATGTAATTCGCGCCGAGCGCGACGGTGACCAGCACGGCCACGCGCAAGAACAGCAAGTGTGCCGCAGATCGGGCGGAACGAACCGGTACCGCCACGATTCTCCCTGAGGCAAGCCCATTTCCACAGGCATATTTTCACCTCAGAATAAACTAGTGCTAGGCGGAATTCAATTCCCGAAATGGGCATTGTGCCACATCCGTGTCCTACGCTAAGACAGCACTTCACGGCGCACGATTCGGCCGTGGGTGAACCGCGACGCATGAAATCGAAGTGCCCTCGGCGAGGATCTGCCCACTTAACGGGATACTGGACCGTATGGTGTCAGAAAACCCCGAGCAGCGCGTCGCCGTCATCATCGAAGACGACTCCGACATTCGTAACCTGCTGGAGGCCGTGCTCACCCAGGCCGGGTTCGAGACAATCGCCACGAGCAACGGCCTCGACGGTATCGCCGCGGTGCGCGCCTACGATCCGATCGTCACGACCCTTGATGTGAGCATGCCCGGTATGGACGGCTTCGAAACGGCCAAGCGCCTTCGCGCGTTCAGTCCTACGTACCTCGTCATGCTCACCGCCCGCGACGACGAAATCGATACGCTCCAGGGACTGGAGGCCGGCGCCGACGACTACCTGACCAAACCATTTCGTCCGCGAGAGCTGCGCGCGCGCATCGAAGCCATGCTGCGACGCCCCCGCCACACCGTCACTGCGGATACCGTCACGCCCGCAGCCGCAGCCGCCCCCACCGTTGCGGTGGTGGCGCCGCTGGTCACCGCGCCAGTCACCACCAGTTTGACCACCGCTGCGCCGATTGATACCCCTGTAACCCCGGTATTTCGACAGACCCCCGTCGCATCCGCTCCTACCTTCGTGCCGGCCGTCGACGCCGCGAGCCCGATGCGCAGCGCCACACCACGCGATGGCTGGTTTGAACACAACGACCTGCGGCTGAACCCAGCGGAACGCCTCGTGCAACTGGCCGGCAGCCAACTCGAACTGACCCGCACGGAGTTCGAGCTGCTCGCCGCCCTGCTCGAATCACAGCGGCGGGTGCGCAGCAAGAACGATCTCGCCCTGCTGTTGCGCGGCGAGGCCTACGCGAGCGCCTACCCGGTGAACGAAGCCGATCGGCGCGCGGTCGAAGTGCACATGGGCAACCTGCGGCGCAAACTCGGTGACAGCAGCACGACACCTCGCTGGCTGGAAACCGTACGTGGCGTGGGCTATCGCCTGGCAGCCGAGGAATAGTGCGAGTCGCCGGGCCAAACCCGGCCTGCTGAATCAAACTAGCGCGCGATATACCGCGACAGCGCCAGGCAGGTATCTGCGGCCACCACGGAAAGAAGGGGCAATTGCTGCCGACACCCGGGCAGGTCCTGGGCCTTCAGGGTGCGGTGCAGGTGACCCGCAGTATTTTCGAGGCGCACGGCTCCCAGCATTGTGCTGCTCGAGCGGATGCTCAGCAACACAATCTCGGCATCCTCGAGGTCTGCTGAGGCCAGGGCGGTGCGCAAACGCAACTCCCGCTTGTGCCACAGGGCGAGAAAATCCTTCACAAACCGGTTCTCGACCGCAACGTCCCCGCCGAGATCACTTCTCAGCCGCTGCAATGTGCCCGGGTCGACCAGCGGACTCATGCCGGGCAGCCGCTGGTCGCGGTGGCATAATTTTTCGGCAAGGTCACTCTCTCAACTCTGACAGGTCCCCCCCGATCTGGGTGCAATTTGGGGCTGCTTCGCGTCAAGATCTGATCAAGATCCGTCGTGGCCGGCCGCGGCGAGTTGTACGGCGATGTCGTTACCGCCGCGCCCCTTGACGGTATCGATGGCAGTGCTGACCGCGACGCTCAGCGCGGTCAGGTCATGCCCGTGGTCGAAGGTGTCTGCAATACCAAAACTCGCGGTCAGGCGGATGAGGGAGGCTCCCTTCAACGGTTCGTCGACCAGGCTCGTTCGGATTCGTTCCGTGAGGGCGTGTGCCTCGGCCGCAGACGCGGCATCCGCTAACACCAGGAACCGCCCACTGGCCCGGTGTCCGATGACCGCGAGCACCGGTGCGCTCGCGCGGAGTTTCGCGGCGAACCGGGAGATGGCCTCATCGCCGGCCGCCCGACCAAAGGCCACATTGATTTCCGGCAGGTTGTCGATATCGGCCCCGATGAGGGCGAGTCCGACTCCGGCATTCTTCGCGCGGTCCAGGTGGTCGGTTGCCGCCTGCGCGAACGCGGCAGCGGAGAGTACGCCTGCCGCCGAGTGGATGCCGTCGGTCAGGTCACCCACGGCTCTGCCGGACGCCTGCTGGACGCGTAGGGCCGAAGCGGCAACGGTCATGAGCACGACCAGAAACAGGCTCAACGCCGCGACGTTGGCCGTGTTGAAGTACGTCAGAAATACCGTGCCGGTCACACCGTCGACGGTGAAGACGATGGCGCGGGCCGTGGCGGCGATGGCAGCGACCCAGAGGGCGACGGCGAGGATACGACCGCTCAAGTTGCGGCGCAATCGCCCACGCACCGCTTCGAGGGCTCCGAACACCGACAGCACCGCGAGTGCCATCCAGGATTCGGCGGCACCGGCCCAGCGATCGGCCGATTCACCGTGGACGAGCGTCGCGGCCAGCACGAGCACGCTGATCGTCGCGATCACCCAGAAGCCGCGGCTGCGACGGTTATAGCGACGCAGCCCGGCCCAGAGCGAGCCGGCGGCGATGGTCAGCGTCACGTTGGCGACGACGATCGCCCACCAGATCATCTGCCCGCTCTCGGTCGCCCCGTGCGCGATTGTGACCATCATGCCGGCGATGAAGGCCAGGCTCCAGATGCGTCCGACGGAATCGTTGCGATTGAACGCGGTGTTCAGAATGAACGACACCCCGCACAGCGCGATGACCACTCCATTCAGAACGAGCAGTGTCGGTGTGTCCAGGGTCATTCGACTATCCCTTGCTGGGCATTCATGATGTGTGCGGTAACGTCGCGATCGCGGTGGTGCCCTTGCCGGGGGCGGATTCGACCGTCAGGTCGCCCCCGTGCCGGCGGCAGATATCGCGGCTGATGCTGAGTCCGAGACCGGTGCCATGGATGCTCGATCCACGCACCGAATCGGCGCGGTAGAACCGATCGAACAGGTTCAGCTGCTCACCGTGGGTCATCCCCCGCCCGGTGTCAACCACGCGGAGCTCCACTTGGGTGACGGAATCGCTCAGGGTCACCTCAATGCGACCACCCGTGATGTTGTATTTGATCGCGTTGGAGAACAGGTTGTCGATCACCTGGCGCAGGCGGAAGGCATCCGCTTGTAATCGCACGGTCGGCAAAGCCACCAGCACGAACGTGATGTCGCGATCAGCGGCGACCGGCCGCGATGACTCGATGGCGTCGGTGACGATCACCGCCAGGTCACATGGGGCCAGGGTGATTGCCAGCTCGTGTTTGGTCGCGGCGGCGGTCGTGAGCAAATCGGCGACCAGGGCGAGCAGGCGGTCGGAGTTCTTCGACGCCACTTCAAGCATGCGCCGGGTCGACGGATCGAGGGTGTTGTCATCGAGGGCCAGTTCGAGGTAGCCCATGATCGAGGTCAGCGGGGTGCGCAATTCATGGGAAACGGATGCGACGAGGTCGTCTCGCGCCTTGATTGCGCGCAGTTCGGCTGTGATGTCGCGCGCGACCATGACACCGCCGTCGTAGTTGTCGTTTTCGTCGAGAATGGGCCGGGCAGAAATGAGCACCGCGGCCTGTTGCTTGCCCTGTTCCCCCACCCAGAAGGTCACGCGGTCGACCGTTTCGCCGCGCATCGCCCGCTGGAACGGCCGATCTGCCTCGGCGAAAGGGGTGACCTGGTCTTCGTGGTAAACCGCGATGGACGAGAGCTGGTTCTCTTTCACGCCGAATCGGGAGAACATTTCGCGTTGGGCTCGGTTGATGAAATTTGGCTTGGATTCCCGGTCGAACCCGACAACGCCGAAGTCGACGCTGTTGACGATCTCGTCGAGGGTGCGTTCCTCACGGCGAGAGCGGCGCAGCGCTCCCTCGAACAGGACGGACTGCTGGGTGAGCAGCGTCCGCTGCGCTGCGGCACGCTTTGTCGTGGTGTAGGTCGTCGCGGCGACGAAGGCCAGCACGATGGGTACGATGGCCAGCCGTGGAATCTCATTGCCCGACACCGGCTCCGCTCGCATCAGACCCGCAGCCCAGAGCAGCGTCGAGGTGAACACGACGCCTCCCACGGCGCCGCGGCCACCGAAGTGCGTCGACAGCCAGATGATGGGGAACACGAGGAGAAACGTCGTGCCGAGCAGTGGCTCACCCTCTCGGGCGATCACGAGCGCGACGAGGTCGACGATTGGCAGAACAACGATCCATTTCTTGTCGAGGTGCCGCCAGGGCACCCCGGCCGAAACAGCGGTGGTCAGAAAGATAATGAGAATGCCGGCCAGGAACAGCTGGTTGTTGAAGAGGTTACTGTCGAGCAACCCCGACACGGCCACCAGAAGCAGCGTCGCTGCTCCGACCAGCAGCTGCGTCAGAAAGACGGATCTTTCGACCCGATAGCGGTGCGCCCGATCTGGGCGGCGGCGGCGCGGCTGGATCATGACTCGGTCACCAAAACGGGCGCGGTGTGGGCTGCGGGCTGCGTGACCGGCCCCGTGCGAGCCGGCAACACGGCCTCAGCCCCGAACTCGTCGAGCCGGTCGAGCGTCTCGGTAAAACCCCGCGGCACTCCAAAATGAAACCCTTGCGCGCTCCGAATGCCAAGGTGGGCCAGTTGAACGGCCATGTGTTCGTTTTCGACACCCTCGACGATCATCGAGTACTCGAGCTTGTCGCCGAAACTTTGCAGGGCGGTGAGCACTTCACGCTGGCGCACGTCGGCGAGGTCATCGACCAGGCTGCGATCGATCTTGAGGATGTCCATCGGTACCCGAACGAGCGAATCGACCGAAGAATCTTCGGACCCGTAGTCATCGAGTGCGATCAGAATGCCCACATCGCGCAGCCGATTCGCCTGCTCTCGAACCTGATCCGAGACTCGCACCGCCGAGCGTTCGTTGAGCTCAAGGCACAGCGAGATCTCCGGGTAGCGACCGTTCAGGTCTTCCCAGAACGTTCCGAGTCGATCCGGCGCCAGCTGCCCGGCCTCAATGTTGATGGTCATGCAGATGATGCCGGGTTCGACCAGTCGAAATTCAGCGGCCGCGGTCATCGCCTTCTCGGCAACCTGGCGGGTCAGCTTGTCGAACCGCCCCAGACTCTTAGACTTTTCCACCAGCGACGGCGGTGAGATCGCACCCAGCTCCGGGTCGACGTAGCGCAGCAGCGCCTCAAACGCCCAGATGCGGCCGGTGACGAGGCTGACGATGGGTTGATAGGCCAACTGCAGCTGGTTTTCGTCGATGACACGGGCAACCGTGGCGTTGAACTGCGAGGAGCGATGGCCGGACACGTTGATGCTCGCCTCGCCGTCGATGCTGCCGCGGCGGCGGCTCTTCTTGACCATGAGCATGCTGTGGTCGGCGTCGTGAACGAGCGAGGCGACATCCGTTTCGATAAGAGCGGAGAACGCCAGGCCGATGCTGAGGCTCGGCCTGATGCTGTCGGTGCCGACCGCCAGTGGCGCAGCGGATGCTCTGAGGATCCTTTGGGCGATGGCTGTGGCTTCGTCCAGGCTGGCCAGACGAGTGAGGATGATGACGAATTCGTCGCCGCCGACCCGGGCGACGACATCGTGGGCACGCACAGCTTGGCGCAGTCGTTGGCCAAGAACTCGTAGAACCTCGTCGCCCACCTGGTGCCCGTAGGTGTCGTTGAGGCGTTTGAAACCGTCAAGATCCATGAACAGCACGGCGATGGCTTCCGCGTCGCTGCGGGTGTTGTTGATGGTGTCGAGGGCCTCCTGGAAGGCGCCGTAGTTGGGCAGGCCGGTGAGCGGGTCGGTGTTGGCTTTCGCCGTGAGTCCGGCCACATTCTGCCGGGCCTGCCCGGCCAATTCGGCGGTGGCCACCAGGGCTTGCAGCGCGTGCCGGTCGACGCCGGAGAACGCGCCGTCCATCGGGTCGCGGCGGGCCACCAAAAACCGTGGTTCCCCGGGAGTGAAGGTCACCGGCACACCGATGGCGCCAGCCTCGGCGGGGTCGGGCTGCAGGGCGATCGACTGCACACCGACCGCGGTGGCCGCCGCCTGACACAGGGCATCCGCGAGGCTGTCCACGCTGCGTGTGCCGCTGAGGATGCTGCTGCCGAGCACGAGGCCGTTCAGTCTGCGTCGCATATCCCACACGATGCGCACGACAATGACGATCATGGCCACCGTGAAACTTGCCAGCAACGTGCCGACCGCGGTGTGGATGCTGGTGCGGCCCTCTCCCGGGACGGGAAGGCCGACGCTGACCCAGCGGACCGAGAACATGGTCAACGCGGCGACGATGACCAGCAGTGCGCCGAGGCGTAGCGGCGAGACGAGTAGATGGCCGCCCCGGTCTGTGGGCGCGTTGATCAGGCGCACCCGGAAGACTTCGAGCGCCAATACGAGCACCACATATCCAGCAGATGCCGCGGCGGCGGCCGGCACCGCGGCCACACCGGCCCGGCCGAGGAGCCAATCGATGAGGAAATAGACCAGGCAACCGACACCGGCGAGGCCCGCGCTGTGGACGGACACTGCGATGCGACGGGATTCCACTAACAGCACGACGAGAATTCCAAACATCACGACGCCGATGATGGCCTGGTCAGGCAACACCGGGACCAGCGCGGGAATGGCGAGAACCGGCATGCTGATAGCGGGGGTGCGATGCGGCACACTGCCCACGCGAATCCAGGCCATTTCGAGGGCGCCCACGCAGACAACGCCGACGAGCGCAGCGGCGACTCTGGTGCCGGGGTCAGCCAAAATGGCGACGATTGCGCCCGAGATGAACACCAGGGCCACGACCGAGAACACGCCGAAAGAGACGCGCTGCAGCACGCCCGACACCCCACTTCGGCTCACGCAATCAGAGCCTACGCGACTTGTCGGGGAACGGGGCGTTGGACGCGATTCGGTGCTGGCGTTTGTGCGCGTGGAGCGCTCCTGGCTGCGGCGTGCGTGTGCCTGTGCCTGTGCCTGTGCTCGTGCCTGAGGTCAGGGGCTGCGAAATTTTGGACGGGGCCTGGGCCCCGTCCACGGGCCCAGTTTATAGACTGGGCCCACGGACGGGGCCCGGGCCCCGTCCGACAGAGCGGTCGGCCTCAGGGCTCGGGGCTCAGTTCAGGCGACGACTCGTGCGGCGGCGATAAGCTCGGCGATCTGCACGGCATTCAGTGCTGCACCCTTGCGGAGGTTGTCGTTACTGATGAAGAGGGCGAGGCCACGGCCATCCGCTACCCCTTCGTCCTGGCGTATGCGACCGACGAAGCTGGCGTCCTGACCAGCCGCCTGCAACGGTGTCGGGATGTCGGTCAGTTCGACGCCGGGGGCGGTTTTCAGCAATTCCTGGGCGCGGGCAACGCTGATCGGCTTGGCGAACTCGACGTTGATCGAGAGGGAGTGGCCGGTGAACACGGGGACGCGCACGCAGGTCCCCGACACGAGCAGCTCGGGCAAGTCGAGAATCTTGCGGCTCTCATTGCGCAGCTTCTTCTCCTCGTCGGTCTCGAACTGGCCGTCGTCGACGATGGAGCCGGCCAGCGGAATCACGTCGAAGGCAATCGGACGGGCGTAGATGGTGGGCTCGGGCAGCGTGACCGAGGCTCCGTCGTGCACAAGCTGCAGCAGGTTCTCGTCTTGCGCGGCGACGCGCACCTGGCTGGCCAGCTCGAACGCGCCGGCCAGCCCGCTGCCGGAGACCGCCTGATAGGTACTCACGATGAGCCGCTTGAGGCCGGCCTCATCGTGCAACACCTTGAGCACGGGCATAGCGGCCATGGTCGTGCAGTTCGGGTTTGCGATGATGCCCTTGACGGCCCGTTCGATGGCTTCGGGGTTGACCTCGCTGACGACCAGCGGAACATCGGGGTCCATGCGCCAGCCACTCGAGTTGTCGACGACCAGCACGCCGGCCGCGGCGAAGCGCGGGGCCTGCGCCTTGGAGAGCGTCGCGCCGGCCGAGAAGATGGCCACGTCGAGCCCGGTGGGGTCGGCGATCGAGGCGTCTTCGACCGTGATCGGCTTTCCCTTGAAGGTGAGGGTGGTGCCGGCCGAGCGGGCCGAGGCGAAGAAGCGAATGCTCTTGACGGGAAAATCGCGCTCCTCGAGCAGCCGGCGCACCACGGCGCCGACCTGTCCGGTGGCTCCGACGACGCCGATGTTGATTCCGGTCGTGTTGGCTGAGGTGGTCACGTGTGTTTCCTAACGTCGTTCGCCCTCACGGGCACTTCATACTGCAAGGCGCCCCCGCCGTTCTGGGGCATAACTCCTGCAATTTCCGCGCCCGGTGGTTCACTCCCGCGTAATGACGGGGGAGTCAAAGACGACGGTGACAAATTGCAGGAGTTATGAACGCGAAGAAGGCGGGGGGTGGATTTCGGGGAAGCTGGGGGCATCCGTTGGGCCGGTGAAGTGCGAGCTAGCGGCCGGAGCCGCCGTGCACGACGGCCTCGATCTCGCCATCCAGCCCGAACGCGGTGTGCACCACGCGCAGGGCTTCGTTGATGGTGTCGGCCCGGGTGACCACCGAGATGCGGATCTCGCTCGTGGAAATCATCTCGATGTTGATTCCTGCCTCGTAGAGGGCCTCGAACAATTTTGCCGAGACGCCGGTATTGGTGCGCATGCCGCCGCCGACCAGTGCGAGCTTGGCGATCTGGTCGTCGTACTGCAGGCTCGTGAAACCGATGAGCTCCTTCTCGTTGGTCAGCGCGGTGAGCACCCGCTCGCCTTCCGACTTAGGCAGCGTGAACGAGATGTCGGTGAGCCCGGTGGCGGCAGCCGACACGTTTTGTACGATCATGTCGACGTTGGCGTTGGTGCGTGCGACGATCTTGAAGATGAGCGCGGCCTTGCCGGGGATGTCGGGCACACCGACCACGGTGACCTTTGCCTCACTCAGGTCAGCGGCGATTCCGGCGATGATTGGCTCTTCCACGATTTCTCCATTTTCTCGCGCGGTCACGGCGTTGTACACGATGGTGCCGGTGTTGTTGTTAAACGAGGAGCGCACGTGCAGCGTGACGCCGTGGCGGCGGGCATATTCCACCGCGCGAATATATAGAACCTTGGCCCCGGCTGCGGCGAGTTCCAGCATCTCTTCGCTCGTGACCCGTTCGAGCTTATGGGCGCGGGGAACGACGCGCGGATCCGCTGTGAAGACGCCATCGACATCGGTGTAGATCTCGCAAATGTCGGCGTCGAGGGCAGCAGCGAGCGCGACGGCGGTGGTGTCGGAGCCACCACGACCAAGGGTGGTGATGTCTTTGGTGTCGCGATTGAAGCCCTGGAAACCGGCGACGATGGCGACGGCGCCCTCGTCAAGCGCCGAGCGGATGCGCCCCGGCGTGACGTCGACGATGCGCGCGGAGCCGTGGCGCGCATCCGTGATCATGCCAGCCTGGCTTCCGGTGAAGGAGCGTGCGTCGTAGCCAAGGCTTTTGATGGCCATCGCGAGCAGCGCCATGGAGATGCGTTCGCCGGCCGTGAGCAACATGTCGAGTTCGCGTGGGGCGGGCAGCGGCGTGACCTGGTGGGCGAGGTCGAGCAGTTCGTCAGTGCTGTCGCCCATCGCCGAGACAGCGACGACGACCTCGTTGCCAGCCTTGCGGGTGTCGACGATGCGCTTGGCGACCCTCTTGATACTTTCGGCATCGGCGACGGATGACCCGCCGAACTTCTGCACGATCAAGCTCATGTGACTCCTGAGATGGGGGTTTGCGGGCCGATGATACGCGCCGCGTCCAAGGTCCCATCCTAAATGCTGGCGCTCGGGGTCGGTGCCATGTGACGCTGCGCGGCGGGGGCGGAATCGGAGCGTCCGCTGGCCGGGCCCACCCTATGACCGCGGGCCCAGTCTATAAATTGGGCCTACGGCCCGGGCCCGGGCCCCGTCCAAAAGGGGGGGCGAGTGACGTCGGGTGAACCGAGGTGTGGGTTTGACCGGGGCGGCGGGGTGGGAGCGGCTAGTGCGCGACCTCGCGGCGGCCCTCGAAGGCACGGCCGAGGGTGACCTCGTCGGCGTACTCGAGGTCACCGCCCACCGGCAGCCCGGAGGCGAGGCGGGTCACCTTGATCTCGAGCGTTGTGAGCAGGCGCGACAGGTAGGTCGCGGTCGCCTCCCCCTCGAGGTTCGGGTCGGTCGCTATGATAACCTCCTGCACCGTGTTATCGGCCAGGCGCTGCATCAGCTGACGGATGCGCAGGTCGTCGGGGCCGACGCCGTCGATCGGGCTGATGGCTCCGCCAAGCACGTGGTAGAGCCCTTTGAACTCGCGGGTGCGCTCGATTGCTACGACGTCCTTGGCCTCTTCAACCACGCAGATCGACGTGGGGTCGCGGCGTGGGTCGCGGCAGATAAGGCAGGTCGGCTGCTCGGAAACATTGCCGCAAATCTCACAGAATCGCACCTTGTCGCGCACCTCGAGCAGCACATTCGCCAGCCGCGTCACGTCGAACTTCTCGGTCTGCAGAATGTGGAATGCGATGCGCTGGGCTGACTTCGGTCCGATGCCCGGAAGTTGACCGAGCTCGTCGATCAGTTCCTGAACAATGCCTTCATACATGGTCTAGTAATCGTTTCTGGTTCGGGGTGCCGCGGTGTACGGCTGTTCTTCGATGAAGGTGGCACCAAGAATCTCGCGCACGACGGCCTCGCCGTAACGCTGCTTCTCCGCGAACGACGGCGCCCGCGACGGATCTTTCGGGGCGCCGCGCTGGCCGGCATTCTGGTGCTGCCGCTGGGCCGAGGCATTCGGCTGGCCGGGGTTCTGGTGACCCGAACTTGGGTTGCCAGAGCTCCGCTCGGGCCGGCCCTGCTGCTGCTGCTGCGCATTAGTCCGCACAGCGTTTGTCTGCACAGCGTTTGCCTGGGCAGCTGATGCGTGGGCAGCTGATGCCTCGGCCTGCGCCGTGTAGTTCGGCACACGTTCGTCGGCGGGTGCGTCCATCTCGGGCGGAACGTCGTCATCGAACGGCGGAGGTACGTCGTCAAACGGCGGCTCGTCGTGGCGCGGCGGCGGAGAAGACGGCGCGGCGGGCGAGGTGTCGAACGACGCAGACTTCACAGCGCCGGAAGTCGCAACTGAGGGCACGGACTCGGACGACGGCGAGGTCGAGCGCGGCGCAGTCGTCGAAGCCGGCGCAGCAGCGGGGGCCGCGGCATCCGTTGTGTCGTCGGCGATGACGGGCAGCGCCGGACCGTTGGGCGAACCGGGAATGGCCACGGTGGCCCACCCACTGGTTGATGCGGCGACCGGTGACGCGCCTTCGGTCGGCGATTCGACCTCGCGCACAGCAGCGGTCGGCGCGGGCGCGGTGCGCGGGGTCGCGTCAGCCCCGCGTGCAGCCGGTGCGGCTGACCGGGATGCCGACGAAACCGCAGTCCCTGAATCGGGCTCGGCCGATTCGAGCGCATCAGCGGCGGGTGCTGTGACTTCGGTTGATTCGAGTGCGGGGTCCGCTGGCGCGGGCTCCGCGGCGACGGTCGGCGAGGCGCCGGACGACGCGCTGGGCGAGGAGGTCTCACGGCTCGCTTCGACGCGCGCGATGAACTTGACCCGCAGGCCGAGCACGGCAACGATCGCGGTGCGCAGAAAATCGCTGGTTCCCATTCCGGGAACCTTTTGCTGCTTGAAGCTCTCGACGTCGGCCTGGCTCGGGAACGAAAGGGCGAGCACGTCCCCGTTTAGGCCGAGTACCTGGGCGGTGTAGACGACGAGCCAGGCCGTGGTCTTTTCATTCTTGACGGCTTCGAGAATCTCCGGCCAAGCGTCCTTGAGCTGCTGCAGAGAGACCGGGGAACCGGGGACGACAACGGGGCGGTCAGCCTGCGTTCCCGAAATGGCAGACTCGACTACCGGTTGGGGAGCCACGGCCAGCGGCAAGGGTGCTGCCGCGGAGGATGGCGACGCCGCCGCGCCAATCCGCATTTCCGGGGTGGCGGTCTCGGCAGACTCGACCAGCGGCGAGGGTGCCGAGGAAGCTCGCGCTACGGGCGGCGAGACAGGCGCGCCCGAGGCGGGCGGCACAGAATCCGCGGAATTCGCCGATGCGCCGACGCCGGGCGCTGCCGCAACACCGTCGACGCCGATGCGACGCTCGAGGCGCTCGACCCGGGCTAAGGCGCCGCGGGTCGAGTCATCGGTCGCGGGAATCAGGGCGCGCGCGATCATGAGCTCGAGGTGCAGGCGCGGCGAGGTGGCCCCGCTCATCTCGGTGAGCGCAGCATTGAGAATGTCGGCGGTGCGCGAGAGTTCGGCCGCACCAAAGGCGGCGGCCTGCACGCTCATGCGCTCGAGTTCGTCTTGCGGCACCCCGCGCAGCACGGCCGCCGCCCCCGCGACGCTCGTGGCCGCGACGATAATAAGGTCGCGCATGCGTTCCAGCAGGTCTTCGACGAACCGGCGCGGATCTTGCCCGGTCTGGATGACCCGGTCGACAGCGTCGAACGCGGCGGCAGGATCGCGGGCGCCGATGGCCTCAACGGCCTCGTCGAGCAGGGACGCACTCGTGTACCCCAGCAACGCCACGGCGCGCTCGTACTCAATGGACTGCCCGTCAGACCCGGCCATGAGCTGGTCCAGGAGCGAAAGAGTGTCGCGCGGCGAGCCACCGCCGGCGCGCACGACGAGTGGCAGCACTCCGGGCGCAACGACCATCTTCTCGGCGTCACACATCTGCTGCACGTATTCGAGCATCGGTCCCGGCGGCACCAGCCGGAAGGGATAGTGATGAGTGCGCGAGCGGATGGTGCCGATCACTTTTTCAGGTTCGGTGGTCGCAAAAATGAACTTCACGTGTTCCGGCGGCTCTTCGACGATCTTGAGCAACGCGTTGAAGCCCTGCGGAGTGACCATGTGCGCCTCGTCGAGGATAAAGATCTTGTAGCGGTCGCGGGCCGGCGCAAAGATGGCGCGCTCGCGAATATCGCGGGCGTCGTCGACACCGTTGTGGCTGGCTGCGTCGATCTCGACGACGTCGAGGGAACCGCCGCCGTCGCGGGCGAGTTCGACGCAGCTCGGGCAGACACCGCAGGGGGTATCTGTGGGACCCTCAGCACAGTTCAGGCAGCGGGCCAAAATGCGCGCGCTCGTGGTCTTGCCACAGCCGCGCGGTCCGCTGAACAGATAGGCGTGATTCACCCGGTTGGTGCGAAGCGCCGTCATCAGCGGATCGGTCACTTGGGACTGGCCGATCATCTCGGCAAAGGTCTCTGGCCGATAGCGGCGATACAGGGCGGTAACCACGTTCTCAATGGTACTTGCCCGCACCGACACTCGCCCGCGCGCAACCGAGACCCTGCCTGACCCGTCGGCCCGACCGGTACGTGAAACCGGTAGATCTGAGACACGCCGTTCACATACGGCGCGATTTTCGGCGTGTCGGGATTTTACCGGCATTGCGTGCAGCGGATGCCTCCTCCCCAGCCGGGCTCAGCATCCGCTTGTGCGCAGAATGGCTTGTCCGCCCCCAATGAGCGGCCGGATCCGGCATTCTCACGGCATGCGTGCCCTTCAGATTGTGTGCTCTCTCGGTCACGTCGCCACAACCGACGAACTATTTCGTCGCGGGATCAGCGCACGCGAAATTCGAGCCGCGCTGCAATCGGGACACATTGCTCGGGCAGCTCGCGGCAGTTATGTCTGCGCGCACGCCGATGCCGAACAGCGCCAGGCCGCAGCGCTGCACGCGCAGATCGCGTGTGTCAGTGCCGTGCATCGGTTCGGTGTCTGGTCTGGCGTGGATTCCGCGTTGCACCTCATGCGTCCAGCGGATGCCCGTGGCGGCGGCCCGATCACCCGCCCGAGTACCGACCAGAGCGGACGCGACCTGCACTTTCACGGAGCAACGCCGCGGTTCGCCCGACCCGGACAGTCGTGGATGGTCGACCCTCTGGAAGCGGTGTGGCAGGCCATCCATTGTCTCGACGAGGAGAACGCGATCGCCTGTCTGGAATCGGCCCGACACCTCAAATTCATCACGCCCACCGAACTTCGTCGTCTGTGCGTGCTTGCACCGGCCCGGCTGCAGCCGGGCATTCGGGAGATGGAGGACACGGCCGATTCCGGGCTCGAAACCCTGGTGCGCCGACGTTTGCGTCATCACGGCTTCACCGTCGTCGCGCAGGGGCAGGTCGGCACTTTCGCCGGGTCGATCCGCGAAGACCTCGTCGTTGACGATTGCGTCGCCCTCGAGATTGATGGACGGCAATGGCATGGGGCGGCGAGGCTCGGCTCCGATTACGACCGGGATCTGATGGTCGAGGGGCTGGGCCGACGGACTCTGCGATTGTCGTACCGGCACGTCATGTTCGAGTGGGCAACGACTCTCGCGACGATCGAACGCACGGTTGCGGATGCGCGTCGGGTCCGAGATCGCCGCCGCGGTCGCCGAATCGACGGCCAGAACGAGCCCTGGTGGTGACCCGTGTACCTAACGCCGGTAAATTTCGCGACACGCCGGGTTCCGTGCCGATTTACGACGGCGTGTCCCAGATTTACCGGCACAACGTACCAGCCCGGCACGGGCATGGGGCGGCAGCCGCCTAGCGCACCGTCGCAAGGGTCTGGCGGGCGATCTCTAGCTCTTCGTTGGTGGGAATCACCAGCACGGTGACCGCGGAGTCGTCGGCGCTGATCACCCGGGCGCCGCGAGAGGCGGCGGCGTTGCGCTCGGGATCAATGCGGATGCCCAGCGCCTCCAGACCGGCGAGCGACCGTTCGCGAACGAGCGGCGCGTTCTCCCCGACTCCGGCCGTGAACGAGATCACATCGACCCGGCCGAGCTGCGCGTAATACGCCCCGACATAACCTTTGATTCGGTGCACATAGACGTCGATCGCGAGCTGCGATGGCCCGTCGCCGGCGGCGGCAGCTTCCATCACGTCGCGCATGTCGCCGCGGCCGGTCAGGCCAAGCAGTCCGCTGCCCCGGTTGAGCAGGGTGTCGAGTTCGTCGATGTCGAGTCCGGCCCGACGGTTCAGGTGAAACAGCACGCCCGCGTCGATGTCGCCGGTGCGGGTGCCCATGACGAGTCCCTCGAGCGGCGTCATGCCCATGCTGGTCTCGACCGAACGGCCGCCCGCAACCGCGCAAACCGATGCGCCGTTGCCGAGGTGCAACACGATCTGGTTCAGATTTTCGACCGGACGTTCCAGAAAGATCGCTGCCTCGCGCGCGACAAAGCCGTGGCTGGTGCCGTGAAACCCGTAGCGTCGAATGCGAAAGCGATCGGCCAAATCGGCATTGATCGCATAGGTGAAGGCCTCTGGCGGCAGGGTCTGGTGAAACGCGGTGTCGAAAATGGCCACGTGCGGCACCTTGGCGAAGGCTTCACCGGCCGCGACGATGCCCTGCAGCGCGCCCGGATTGTGCAACGGCGCGAGCCCCGACAGCTCGTCGATGTCGCGCTCGACCTGCGGTGTCACCAGGGTTGGCTCATGAAAACGTGCTCCGCCGTGCACCACGCGGTGCCCGACGGCAACCGGCATGTGCTCGGTAAGCGACGGCCCGTGGGCCCGGAACGCGTCGAGCATGACGGCGAATCCGGCCGTGTGGTCGGGAATGGGCAGCTCGCGCTTCCATTTTTGATCAGCGGATGCCGGAACGTCGCGTGCCGGATCAGTCGCGGCGACGGAATGAGAGGACTGCCCGACCAACTCACCGATGCGCTCCACCAGCCCGCTCGCGAGCGTGGTCTCGGTGTCCATTTCGATGAGCTGATATTTGAACGAGCTCGACCCGGAATTGACGACCAGAACAGCGGTCATCGAGTGGCTCCGGCCGGAGTGGCGTCACGGGCCGGTGCCGCGGCATCCGTCAGCCCGGCGGCCTGGATGGCCGTGATCGCCACGGTATTGACGATGTCCTGCACCAGGGCGCCGCGGGAGAGGTCGTTGATCGCCTTGCGCAGGCCTTGCAGAACGGGTCCGATCGCGACAGCGCCAGCGCTCCGCTGCACCGCCTTGTAGGTGTTGTTGCCGGTGTTCAGGTCGGGAAAGATGAACACGGTGGCGCGGCCGGCCACGCTGGAACCGGGCATTTTTGTGGCGGCGACCGCGGCATCTGCTGCTGCGTCGTACTGAATCGGGCCTTCGACCAACAGGTCGGGCCGGCGTTCGCGCACGAGGGCGGTGGCGGCGCGCACCTTTTCGACATCGGCGCCCTCGCCGGAAGTTCCGGTGGAGTACGACAGCATCGCGATGCGCGGCTCGATGCCGAACTGCACCGCCGTTGCCGCGGCCGAGATGGCAATGTCGGCAAGCTGTTCGGCCGTGGGCACCGGAATGACGGCGCAGTCGCCGTAGACCAGCACCCGGTCGGCGAGCGCCATGAGGAACACGCTCGACACCACGCCGACGCCGGACTGGGTCTTGATGATCTCGAAACTCGGCCGAATGGTGTGCGCGGTGGTGTGGGTGGCGCCGGAAACCATGCCGTCGGCGAGCCCCAGCTGCACCATCATGGTGCCGAAGTAGCTCACGTCGGTGACGGTCTCATTGGCCTGGTCGAGAGTGATTCCCTTATGTGCCCGCAACTGCATATATTCCTGCGCGAACTTCAGGCGCAGCAGGTCGTCGTACGGGCTCACGACGTGGGCCTTGGAGATGTCGAGCCCGAGGCCGATGGCGCGCGAGCGCACCTCGAATTCTTCGCCGAGGATGGTCAGTTCGACCACATCGCGGGCCAGCAGTGTCGCCGCGGCGCGCAGCACGCGGTCGTCCTCCCCCTCTGGCAGCACGATGTGCTTGCGGCTTTGCCGCGCGCGTTCGAGCAGCGCGTACTCGAACATGAGTGGGGTGACGACCTCGGTCGGGCTGACGTCGAGCCGATCGAGCAAAGCGGATGCGTCGACGTGCGTCTCGAACAGGGCCAGCGCCGTGTCGTGCTTGCGCTGCGAGTCGGCGGCGAGCCGCCCCCGCGTGCGGGTGATGCGCATGGTCGTGTCGTAGGAGCCGAGCGGCGACCTGATGATCGGCAGCGAGGGCGCGAGGCCTTCCATCAGCCGTTGGATCGCGTCGGGGAGTTCGAAACCGCCGTTGAGCACGATGCCGGCGATCGACGGGAACGTCGCGGAGGCGTTGGCGAGCAGAACGGCCAGGAGCACATCTTCCCGGTCACCGGGAACGACGACGACAGCGCCCTCGATCAGGCGCGGCAGCACGTTGACCATCGACATCGCCGCCACGACGATGCCGAGCGCCTCGCGGGCCAGCAGCGCCGGGTCGCCCTTGATCAGGGTGCCTTCGGTCGCTTCCATGATGCTCTGCATGCTCGGAGCGACGAGGTAGGGGTCTTCGGGAATGGCCCAGATCGGCACGCCGAACGCTCCGCCGGAGCGCGCCGGCTGGGCGTTGGTCGTGGCGCGCACCACGTCGATAATCTGCGGCAGAGCGTTTTCGTCGGCGCGGTTGACGATGATCGCCAAAATGGATGCGTGTTCGTCGCGCAGTTCCGCCAGCGCCACGTCGGTCTGCTGGCCGATATCCACGGCCGAGCGCGCGTCGCTCTGGCCGAGGCGTTCGCCCTCGCCGGGGCCGACACGGCCGCCGAGCACGAGTAGCACGGGAGCACCAAGGTTCGCGGCAATGCGGGCGTTGAAGGCGAGTTCGGTGGGGCTGCCGACGTCGGTGTAATCACTGCCGATGACGACGACAGTGTCGCAGAGCGCTTCGATCGCTTTGTAGCGCGCAACGATGCGGGCGAGGGCGGCGTCGGGGTCGGTGTTGACGTCGTCGTAGCTGACACCGATGCTCTGCTCGTAGGTCTGCCCGGCCAAGGCGCCGGGGCCGGCGTTGGCCTTGAGGTGTCGTAGCAGCAACTCGACGACGTAGTCCGGTTCGGTCGCGGTGCGGGCGACGGGGCGGAACACGCCGACTCGCTCCACGAGGTGGGTGAGCGTGTCGAGCACGCCGAGAGCGATTGAAGATTTGCCGGTATTACCTTCGGCGCTGGTGATATAGATGCTTCGAGCCACGGTGTCCATTCAAGCGTATGTGGGGTGTGAGTTTGTCCTAGACGTTGTCGCTGCCGGTTTGGTCGGCGCGCGGCGCGGCATCCGTCTTCGACCAGGACCAGTCGGTGACCGCTGGCAAGTCCTCGCCGAAGTCCCGGGTGTATTGGCGCGCGGCGAGGCGGGCATCCTGCATTTGCTGCCGGAGCAGGCCGGCGCGGGCGGCGAGGCCGGGGGTGCGATCGATGACGTCCATGACGAGGTGATACCGGTCGAGGTCGTTGAGCATGACCATGTCGAACGGGGTCGTCGTGGTGCCGTTCTCCTTGTAGCCGCGGGCGTGCAGATTCTCGTGGCCGTGGCGCTTGTAGGTGAGCCGATGAATGAGCCACGGGTAGCCGTGATAGGCAAAAATGATGGGTTTGTCTGGCGTGAAGACCGCATCGAAGGCGCTGTCGCTCAGGCCGTGCGGGTGATCGTCCTCGGACTGCAGGCGCATGAGGTCGACGACGTTCACGACCCTCAGCTTGAGATCGGGCAGGTTTTCGCGCAGAATCTCGGCGGCGGCGAGCACCTCGAGCGTCGGAACGTCGCCGGCTGCGGCGAGCACGACGTCCGGCTCCTGACCGGCAATTTCGGTGCCGGCCCAGTCGAAGATGCCCAGCCCCCTGGTGCAGTGGGCGACGGCCTCGGTCATGGTGAGCAAATTCGGCGCGAGCTGCTTGCCGGCCACGACCACGTTGACATAGTTGACGCTGCGCAGGCAGTGGTCGTAGGTGCTCAGCAACGTATTCGCGTCAAAGGGCAGGTAGACCCGCACCACGTCGGCGCTCTTATTGACGACATGGTCGATGAATCCGGGGTCCTGATGGCTGAAGCCATTGTGATCCTGCCGCCACACGTGCGAACTGAGCAGGTAGTTCAGGCTCGCGATCGGCGCCCGCCACGGAATGTCGGCGGTCACCTTGAGCCACTTGGCGTGCTGGTTGAACATCGAGTCGACGATGTGAATGAACGCTTCGTAGCAGTTGAACAGCCCGTGCCGCCCGGTGAGCAGGTAGCCCTCGAGCCAGCCCTGGCACTGGTGCTCGCTCAGCACCTCCATGACGCGGCCGGCGCGGGCCAGGTTGGTGTCGCCGGGCTTCACCTCGGCGTTCCACTGCTTATCGGTCACCTCGTAGACCGGCGGGGCCAGCCGGTTCGAGGCGGTTTCATCCGGCCCGAAGATGCGAAAGTTGTCGGGATTCAAGCGGATGACCTCGGCCAGATAGCCGCCGAGCACGCGCGTCGCCTCATCCAGCGTTGCACCCGGCTCCGGCACGTCGACGGCGAAATCACGAAAGTCTGGCAGGTGCAGGTCGCGGCGCAGGAGTCCGCCGTTGGCGATCGGGTTGGCGCTCATGCGCAGGGGGCCGACCGGGGCGAGAGCTCGGATTTGTGCGACGGGAGCACCGTTTGCGTCGAACAGGTCTGCGGGACGGTAGGAGAGCATCCACTGTTCGAGCAGGGCCGTGTGCTCCGGGGTGTCACGGGCATTCGCGAGTGGAACCTGGTGGGCGCGGTAGGTGTTCTCGACCTGCACGCCGTCGATGATGGCGGGACAGGTCCAACCCTTGGGGGTGCGCAGGATGATCATCGGCCAGCGCGGACGGGCGAAATCCTCGTTGTTCTTATCGGCCATAGCCGCGGCTGCCTTGATCTCGGCAATCTGGTTGAGCACCAGATCGAGCGTCTCGGCCATGCGTGCGTGCACGAGTAGCGGATCTTCACCGTCGAAACCACCGGAGACGATATAAGGAGTGTGCCCGTAGCCGCGCATGAGGTCGAGCAGCTCGTCTTCGGGGATGCGCGCGAGCACGGTGGGGTTGGCGATCTTGTACCCGTTGAGGTGCAAAATGGGCAGCACGACGCCGTCGTGAATCGGGTCGATGAACTTGTTGGAGTGCCAGCTGGTGGCGAGCGGCCCGGTTTCAGCCTCGCCGTCACCGACCACCGCGGCCACGAGCAGGTTGGGATTGTCGAATGCGGCCCCGTAGGCGTGGCTGAGGGCGTAGCCGAGTTCGCCGCCCTCGTGGATGGATCCGGGGAGTTCGGGCGAAGCGTGGCTGGGAATGCCGCCGGGGAAAGAGAACTGCCGAAACAACTTCTGCACACCGTGCGCGTTCTGTTCGATGTCGGCGTAGACCTCGGTGTAGGTGCCGTCGAGGTAGGCGTTCGCGACCATTCCGGGGCCGCCGTGGCCCGGGCCGGTGATGTAGATGGTGCTCTGGCTGCGTTCCTGAATAGCCCGGTTGAGGTGCGCGTAGAGAAAGTTGAGACCGGGCGTGGTGCCCCAGTGCCCGAGCAGGCGCGGTTTGACGTGGTCGCGAGTGAGGGGCTCGGTCAGCAGGGCGTTGCCGAGCAGGTAGATCTGGCCGACGGCGAGGTAATTCGCGGCACGCCACCAGGCGTCGATGCTCGCGAGGGCCTCTGGGGTGAGCGGTGCGGGTGCACGCGTAGGCCAGGTCATGGTGCCGGAATCGTTGATCATCGGTCCTCCACATCGTTACGCGGCCACGCAGCCGCACTTCTTCCATCCTATTGAGCGCTGAAAATGTCTCCAGTGCCAAAGGTCCCTTCGGATCCGCTGGCGACAGTTTCGTAGATTTATACCGTCGCCGCCTGAGCCGAAACGGTCATCCTTGCCGCGTCAATGAGCGCGTCGAAGCTGCGCTCGAGGTGCTCATCTCTAATCTGCGCGTCGGGGTGTGCGTCGAACCAGCGGATGGTGTCGCGCGCGCCGAGCGCGAGCGGAGTGGTGCAGACAAAATCGGGCACGAGCGCCTTTATCTTGCTGTTGTCGAAGATGACGGAATGCGCCTTGTCGCCGAGCAGTGCCGGGCCGAGGTGCGGGACCGCGGCCGCGATGGTCTCCGACGCCACGTGCACCAGCTCGGGAAGTGGTGCGCCCGCTGCCGCGGCGTAAAGCTCGTAGATCATATTCCACGGCAGAAATTCGTCGGAGGTGATCGTGAAACTGTCCCCGATGGCCTGTGGCAGGCCGAACAGCCCAACAAAGGCTTTGGCGAAGTCGGTGCTGTGTGTGATCGTCCAGAGCGAGGTGCCGTCACCGTGCACCAGCACCGGGCGACCGGCCCGCATGCTGACGATGTCACTCCACCCGCCGGTGAGCGGGATCGCGGTCTGATCGTAGGTATGCGAGGGGCGCACGATCGTAACCGGGAATCCCCGCTCGCGGTAGGCGGCCACCAGCAGGTCTTCCCCGGCAATCTTGTCTCTCGAGTACTGCGAGTAGGGGTTACGAAGCGGCGTGGACTCCAGAATCGGCAGTCGAGCCGGCGGCTTCTGGTAGGCCGACGCCGAACTGATGAACACGAACTGGCCGGTGCGTCCGGTGAACAGCTCGATATCGGCAGCCACGTGGTCGGCCGTGAAGGCAACGAAGTCGACGACGACATCGAAGGTTCGCCGGCCCACCGCAGCCCGGATCGAGGCCGGGTTGCGCCCGTCTGCGGTGAGCACCTCCACACCGGCTGGAACCGGCCGCTGGGTTGGCGTAGCCCGGTTCAGCACCGTGAGGCGGTGCCCGGTCGCGACGGCTCGTGCGGCGGCGGCAGCGCTGATCACGCCGGTGCCGCCGATGAACAACACATCGAGCCCGCGCATCACCATGCGACGTTGGCCGTGTCGAAGCATAACCGAGAAACCGTGAGGCCGGAACGGCCAAGTTGGGTGTAGTCCATAGCTTTAGGCTGGTCTCGCACGGCGTAACTGTCAAACAGCACACGGGCGCAGCCCCGGTTACCCTCGCGGTCCAGGTATAGAAAAGACTCCTCGCGCACCCGCCAGAGCCCGGTTACCCTTGCTACGTTTCCGTCCTGGGGGAATTGGCCAAGGTGGCGCCACGCGAGGAGCCGAACCTCAGTTTAGGGTACGACGTGGGGCGTGGCCAACCGAGCGCGGTCTGGGCCGGTGGCGGCAGCATCCGCTGGAAACAGGTAAGATTCTCTGGTGCCGTTGCTTTATTGAAACGGCGGCCAGGAGAATTCGCCTAGTGGCCTATGGCGCACGCTTGGAAAGCGTGTTGGGTGAAAGCCCTCGGGGGTTCGAATCCCCCATTCTCCGCCAGAGCAAGAACCCCAGCGTGTTGGGTGACGCACAACGCCAATTCGCGGCGTCCGAATCCCCCATTCACCGCCAAAGCACAAACCCCAGCGTGTTGGGTGACGCACAACGCCAATCGCGGCGTCCGAATCCCCCATTCACCGCCAAAGCACAAACCCCAGCGTGTTGGGTGACGCACAACGCCAATCGCGGCGTCCGAATCCCCCATTCACCGCCAAAGCACAAACCCCAGCGTGTTGGGTGACGCACAACGCCAATCGCGGCGTCCGAATCCCCCATTCACCGCCAAAGCACAAACCCCAGCGTGTTGGGTGACGCACAACGCCAATCGCGGCGTCCGAATCCCCCATTCACCGCCAAAGCACAAACCCCAGCGTGTTGGGTGACGCACAACGCCAATCGCGGCGTCCGAATCCCCCATTCACCGCCAAAGCACAAACCCCAGCGTGTTGGGTGACGCACAACGCCAATCGCGGCGTCCGAATCCCCCATTCACCGCCAAAGCACAAACCCCAGCGTGTTGGGTGACGCACAACGCCAATCGCGGCGTCCGAATCCCCCATTCACCGCCAAAGCACAAACCCCAGCGTGTTGGGTGACGCACAACGCCAAATCGCGAAGTCCGAATCCCCCATTCACCGCCAAAGCACAAACCCCAGCGTGTTGGGTGACGCACAACGCCCAATCGCGGCGTCCGAATCCCCCATTCACCGCCAAAGCACAAACCGAAGCCCGGCCCGTAACCGAACGTTCGTGGGTGCGCGGCTCAGACGCCGGCGCGATCGGCGAGACCGCGCACAAAGGCGGCCTGACCGGCGTGCTGCAGGTCATCGGAGAGCACACTCGCGAGGCGCACGCCGACCGTGACGGCGGGGGTCCAGGACTCGTCAACGACCCGGTCCAGGTCCGCCGCGCTCAGACTGGTCAGATAGGCCAGGGTCGCGGTGTGTACGGCGTCGTAGTAGCCGCCCAGCAGGTCCGCGTCGGCGCGAACGGCGGCGACCTCGGCGGAGGTGAAGCCATAGCCGATCCTCTTCGGGCCGAACGGCAGGTCGAATCGTTCGGCCCACCCCTGCCCGGTGTACACCTGATCCGTGCCCGCCAGGTCGGCGATGTGGTCGTCCTGCACGCGGGACAGGTGCCAGGTGAGCCAGGCAATCGTGTTGGCATCGGCATCCGCTCGATAAGTCAGGGTGGCGACGGTCGCGTCTTTCAGGGCCGCGCGCACGCTGCCCTGGATACGGGAAAACTCTTCGATGAGCAGTTCGGACGGGGTCATGGCTCTCCTTAGTCGTGCCCCTAACGTACCCCGGCCGGCGCTCGAGCACCCCCCCTAGACGGGGCCCCGGCCAGTGCGTTGCTGCGCCGGGCCGCCGGCACGGGCGGCGCTACCGACGGTAGGCACTGACCTCGGTGGCCTTGACCGAGAGCCAGACCGTCGAGCCGAGCTGCAGGCCGAGGTCGGCGACCGCTGCGGGAGTGAGTTCGGCGATGACTTCGGGGTCACCGCTCGTGCGCAGGCGCACCCCGCCACTGCCCGGCTCGATGGCGGTCACCCTGGCCGACCAGACGTTTCGCGGGCTCGCGTGACGGGGCTGTTCCGTGTGCACGACAACGGATGCCGGGCGGAAGACGGCCGCGCCGGGGCCGGTGGAGTCGAGGTCGCCGGCATCTGCTGGGCGCACCCAAAAAATGCGGCCATCGGGGGCGACGATCGCACCGTTCTGCACGGTGCCGACGACGAGGTTGACGCCGGCGAGGGCCGCGACGAACGGATTGCGCGGGGCGGCGAGCACTTCGGCGGTCGTTCCTTGGTCGATGAGGGCGCCGTCGTGCAGCACGGCGACGCGATTTGCCAGGACGACAGCGTCGACGATGTCGTGGGTGACGATGATGGCGCTCGTTCCGGTTTCGGCGAGCTGCTCGCGGATGAGCTGGCGCATGAACGGGGCGGTCTCGGCGTCGAGGGCGGCCATCGGTTCGTCGAGCAGGAGCACGCGCGGGCCGGCCGCCAGGGCGCGGGCGAGGGCGACGCGTTGCTGTTGTCCGCCGGAGAGGGCTCGGGGCAAGCTGTCGCCGAAGTCCTTCAGGCCGACGCGGTCGAGCCAGCGGTCCGCCTCTTTTCGGGCCAGGGAGGCGTTGAGTTGAGCGTCGCCGACGCGGAGCGCAAAGGCCACGTTGGCGCGGGCGCTCAGGTGCGGGAAAAGTAGAGCGTCTTGACCGAGCAGCCCGATAGCCCGTCGTTCGGGTGCCACGAAACGCCCCGGCGCGGTCAGGACCGCGCCGTCAATGGTGACGGTTCCAACGTCGGGGGCGGCGAGGCCGGCGAGTAGGTCGAGCACGGTTGACTTGCCCGACCCGTTCGGTCCGAGGAGCGCAAGCACCTCGCCGGGTGCAAGGGTGAGCCGTACGTCGAGGGTGAACGAGCCGCGAGTGAGCTGCAGGTTCGCCTCGAGCAGGGCATTGGCGGCGGATTTCCAGAGGGCGGGGGTCATGGGAGCACGCTCCGGTTTCGGGCCGGGTTCCGCCGGGCGTTCCTGGCCGGAGTCCCGGTCTGATTGGGGTTTGTCCCGGTCTGACGTTGGTCCGGGCACAGAACACGGCCGCGGGCATCCGCTCTTACCGGCGTCACGAGAGCACGCTCGCTCGGCGGGTTCCGACCAGCACGAGAATGATCACGGCGACCGCGATGAGCAGCAACGACAGGGCCACGGCCTGGTCGGTCGTCACTCCCGAGCCGTTGAACGCGGTGTAGATGGCGAGGGGCATCGTGCGGGTGACGCCAGCCTGATTGCCGGCGAACAGGGCGGTCGCGCCGAACTCTCCGAGGGCGCGGGCAAAGCTCAAAACGGTGCCGGCGAGCAGGCCGGGGGCTACCAGCGGCAGCGTGATGCGGGCGAAGACCGTTCCGCGACCGGCACCGAGGGTCGCGGCAACGCGTTCGTAGCGCACGCCGGCGGTGCGCAGGGCACCCTCGACCGCGATCACCAGGAACGGCAGGGCAACGAAGGTTTGCGCGATGACCACCGCGGCCGTCGTGAACGGAATGCGCAGCCCGGCCAGTTCAAGGGTGTTCCCGAGCACGCCGCCGCGTCCGAGCAGGGAGAGCAGCGCGATGCCGCCGACGAGGGGCGGCAACACGAGCGGCACGGTCACGAGAGCGCGCAATAGGCCGGCCACGCGCGGCTGCGACCGGGCGATGACGACGGCGAGAGGCACGCCGAGCAGTAGGCAGAGCACCGTCGAAACGGATGCCGTCGCCAGCGACAGTCCCAGCGGCTGCAGTGCTTCGGGCGAGAGGAGCAGGGCGGGCAGGCCGGGCCAGTCGACCTTGAGCAGGAGCCCGGCGAGCGGCAGCACGAGCAGGGCCAGGCCGATGCTCGCGGGCAGGTAGAGCAGGCGCGGGATCATGCGCGGCCCCTCCGGGATTCGTTCGCGGCTCTGTTCGCCACCATGTTCTGGGCCCACCTTATGAACGCGGGCCCAGTTTCTAACCTGGGCCCGGGTTCACAAGGTGGGCCCGGTCGGCTAAGAACCCTCACGGGGCGAGAAACCCGTGAGCGGCGAGCACGGCCTGACCGGCCGGCGAGAGCACCAGGTCGACGAAGGCCTGGGCGGCCTCGACGTGCGCACTGTCGGCTACGACAGCGATCGGATAGTGCCCGACGACCGCGTCCGCTCCGGCCGGCGTCACGCCCTGGAGACGGTCGGGGTTGGCGGCGACGTCCGTAGCGTAGACGAGGCCGGCATCCGCTTCACCCCCGGCGATCTTGGTGACGACGGCCGTCACATTCTGTTCCTCGCTCGCGGGTGTGAGGCTGACGCCCGCGTTGGCGAGCAGACTAGCGGATGCCGCGCCGCACGGCACCTGCGCCGCGCACAGTACGGTGATCACGCCGGGACGGGCGAGATCTTGCAGGGTCTCGATCTGGAGTGGGTTGCCGGGGGCGACTGCGATGCGGAGGGTGTTGCCGGCGAACAGGGTGGCGGGGCCGACCAGTGCGTCGTCGCCCAGCGGCTGCATGTTCTTCCGGTCGGCACTGGCGAACACGTCGGCGGGGGCGCCGGCCGCGATCTGGGTCGCGAGGGTGGAGGATCCGTCGTAGCTGACCTGCACGTCGACGGCCGGATTCTCGTGTTCGAGCAGGGTGGCGAGCTCGTCGAAGGCGCCGGTGAGGGACGCTGCGGCGTAGACGCTGAGGGTCTGGGGCTCGAGCCCAGTCGCGGGCTGCTCGGCGTCCGAGGCGTTCGATGGTGCACAGCCGGTAAGGGTCAGGGCGAGCACGGCCAGGGCCGCGAGGGCCATGCGGGTCACAGCATCCGTCCCGGAGTTTCGACGATCACATTGGTGGCCTTGATCACGGCAACACTGAGCGAACCGATCTCGAGGCCGAGTTCGCGCACGGCCTCGCTCGACATGAGCGAGACCACGCGGTGCGGGCCACACTGCAGTTCGACCTGGGCCATGACCGTGTCCATGGTGATGGCGGTGACGATGCCGACGAATCTGTTGCGGGCGCTGCGCCCTACGCTCGACGGGTCGGTCGGGGTGCTCGCCTGATCGACCGCAAAGGCCGCGAGCGCGGCCCCGTCGACCGCGAGTCGGCCGGAGGCGTCGGCATCCGCTGCAAGACGGCCACCATCGACCCAGCGTCGCACGGTGTCGTCGCTGACGCCGAGCAGCTCGGCAGCCTCACTGATCCGATATTGCGTCATAAATGGCACGATAGCACCGCATTTGCGGAATCGACCTGTCGGGCGGTCCCGGAAACCACTACGGGCTGGCGCGAAACACCTCTGAGCCGGCCCGGAAACTTCTCGGGGCTGGCCCGCGCCCTGCGCCTAACTCCTGCAAATTGCTCAGCCCGGCGGGTAGATTCCGCTCAGATAGGGGCAGAGTGGCGGCGGCGACAGATTGCAGGAGTTATGCGCTTTGCAATGCGGTTGGGCGGCCGTCTCCCGCGGAGCTGGTGGCCGCGAGGCCGCGCAGCGCCTAGCGTTAAGCCATGGCTATTCCTCCCCTCGTCGAGCCCATTGATCGGCTTACCGCTTCAGAATCCGTGCGCACCGCCCGCCAGCGCCGCCTCCCGCAGCTCAATGAACTCGGTCAGCGCCGCCTCGCCAACGCCCGGGTGCTCGTGCTCGGCGCCGGTGGGCTCGGCTCCCCCGCCCTGCTCTACCTCGCAGCGGCCGGCGTTGGCACCATCGGCATCGTCGACGGTGACGACGTGGAACCGAGCAACCTGCAGCGCCAGATCGTTCACGGGCAAGCGGATGTCGGCCGCCCCAAGGTAGACAGCGCCGCCGAGCGCATCGCCGAGATCGCTCCGGAAACCACGGTCGTACGGCACTCCGAGCGTCTCGTGGCGAGCAACGCGGCCGAGATCATCGGCGGCTACGACATCGTCATTGACGGCACCGACAACTTTCCGACCCGGTTCCTCGTGAACGACACCTGCGCGCGGCTAGGGCTGCCGCTGGTGTGGGCATCCGTTTTGCGATTCGACGCTCAGCTCTCGGTGTTCTGGGCCACTCCGCCGGCTGGTAGCGGCGTCACCGGAGTGCATCTGCGCGACCTGTTTCCGACGCCACCGGCCGAGGGCGAGGTGCCCAACTGCGCCGACGCCGGTGTGCTCGGCGCACTGTGCGGCCAGGTCGGGTCGCTCATGGCGACCGAAACCATCAAGCTCATCACCGGGATCGGCTCGCCGCTGATCGGTCGCGTGCTCGTGATCGACGCGTTGTCGGGTCGGTTCAGCGAGATTCCGTTGCTCGGAACCGGTATTGCCGCCGAGCCGACCGCCGCCGAGATTGCCGCCGAGCTCGCTCAGGCTGCCATGACGAGCACCCCGGAGGTCTCGAGCGTGGAACTTGCCGGGCGCCTCGCCGCCCAGAGTGCCGGTACCGACAAATTTCTCGTCGTGGACGTGCGCGAGCCGAGTGAATTCGCCGAGAGCTCTATTCCGACGGCCCAGCTGCTGCCCATCGGTGAGCTTCTCACCGATGGTGTGCTCTCGGACAGTGGCCGAGCCGCGCTGCCCGAAGACACCCCCCTGATCGTGCACTGCCACGCCGGCGGCCGGGCCGCCCGCGCCGCGAGCGCGCTGCGCGAGGCGGGATTCACCGATGTGTCGGTGCTCAGCGGCGGGATCCTCGCCTGGGATGACCTCGTCACCGCCGGGGGCGCCCCGGGTTTCGGCAGCCGCTGGAGCTCAGCAGAGCCCGTCCCGGCGGGGCGGCACGCCTCGGCGAGCGACGACGCCGGCACCGCCGACCAGTCCGACAGCCAGGTCTAACCCGTGACCGACATCGAACACACACACGGGCACTCGCACACCGAGCGGGCGGATGCCTGCGCACCCGCCGCGACCGCACGCAGCGTTTCCGAGCAACTCGCGATCGTGCTCGGTAGTGTCGATCCCCTGCCGCCGGTGCGGGTCGAGCTCGACGAGGCCAGCGGGCTCGTGCTGGCCGAAGACGTACTCACGGTGACCGATACACCTCCCTTCGACAACTCCGCGATGGACGGCTACGCCGTGATCCGCGCTGACCTGCTCGAAGCATCCGCCCACAACCCGATAACCCTGCCCGTCGTGGCCGACCTCGCTGCCGGCACTGACCAGAACCCCGCTCTGGCTCCCGGGCAGGTCGCGCGCATCATGACGGGCGCGCCGATTCCCGACGGGGCGGATGCCGTCGTGCCGATCGAAGACACCGACCAGGGCACCGAGCAGGTCACCATCGTTCGAGCGCCCGAGCCCGCGGCGCACGTTCGCCGGGCCGGCGAAGACGCCCACGCCGGTGACCGGGTGCTGCGGTCGGGCAGCGTGCTCTGGCCCACCCGGGTCGCCGCAGCGGCGAGCGCCGGAACCAGCTCCGTACTCGTGCACCCTGCTCCTCGGGTGGCCGTCATCTCGACGGGCAGCGAACTGGTCGCTCCCGGCAGCCCGACGCGTCGCGGGCAGATTCCCGATTCGAACTCCTTTCTGCTGTCGGCGGCCGTCGCCGAGGCCGGCGGTATTCCCGCTCGGATCGGCGCCGTGCCCGACGACGATGACGTGCTGCGCGCGGTGTTGACCGAGCTCGCTGGCAGGGTCGACGTGATCGTGCTCTCCGGCGGGGTGAGCGTCGGAGCGTACGACGTGGTCAAAGCCGTGCTGAAGCCGCTCGGCACCGTCGACTTCGGACCGGTCAAAATGCAACCCGGTAAGCCGCAGGGGTTCGGACGCTGGCCCTCCACCGGAAACGCGCCCGGACCGCTGATCTTCGCCCTGCCGGGCAACCCGGTCAGCGCCTACGTGTCGTTCGAGGTGTTCGTGCGGCCCGCGCTGCGGCGTCTGCTGGGCCACGAGACCCTGCAGCGGCGCACCGTCACGGCGACCGTCGTCGATGGCTGGCGTTCCCCGCCCGGACGCGCCCAGTTCATGCCCGTCATCGTCACGCACCGCACCGACGGCACCGAAGACGGGATCGAAGCACGCCCGGCCTCCCGCGGCGGGTCGGGTTCGCACCTCGTCGCCGGCCTCGCGCAGTCCAACGGACTCGCCATCATCGCCGAAGACACGACTCAGGTTCGCGGCGGCGACCTCATCACTGTCATGCTGACATCATGACGCACACCACCGACACGACCGGAGCGCCCATGCCCGCACAGCTGTTCACCCACCTCGACTCGGCCGGACAGGCTCGCATGGTCGACGTGACCAATAAGGTTCCAACCGTGCGCAGCGCCACCGCCGCCGGTTTCGTGCGCTGTGGCGCGACAGTGATCGCCGCCCTCCGTGACGGCACCGCGCCCAAGGGCGACGTGCTCGCCGTGGCCCGCATCGCCGGAATCCAGGGCGCCAAGAAGACCGCCGACCTGCTTCCACTGGCCCATGTGATCGGCGTGCACGGCGCTGTCGTCGACCTTGTCGTCGAAGATGACGGCGTCAGCATCAGCGCCACCGTGCGCACCGCTGACCGCACCGGCGTCGAAATGGAGGCGTTCACCGCCGTCTCGGTCGCCGCCCTCGCCGTCGTTGACATGGTCAAGGGCCTCGATAAATCCGTCACGATCGAGAACGTGCGCCTGCTCGCCAAGAGCGGCGGCAAGAGCGGCGACTGGCTGCGCGCTTGACCCGGCCAGCTTCCGGCACATTCGCCGCTCAGAACGGATGCCCCGCCACGGGCGCGCCCACATGCGGTAGCCGCGCCGCCGGTTACCGTAGCGCGCACCGAAATCAGGCGCGCCCATCTGCCCGGCAGGCAGCGTGAGTTCACCTGCCGGCGTCACGGTCGATTTGATCGTGCTCGCCGGCGGCCGCGGAAGCCGACTTGGCGGCGCGCTCAAGCCTGCGGTCGAGGTGGCCGGGCGCACCCTGCTCTCCCGGGTTCTCGACGCTCGCCCGGTCGCCCGGAACGCTGTCGTCGTCGGCCCGCCCGCCGCTCGGCCCGCCGCTGGCGAGCGATCGAGCGATGCCCTGATCTGGGCCCTCGAGGATCCACCGTTCGGCGGCCCGGTGGCCGGCATCGCGGCCGGCCTCAGAGCGCTTGAGACGACCTCCGATGCACCCGCCGACTGGGTGCTCGTACTCGCCTGCGATCTGCCCTGGGGAGCGGATGCCGCGCGCCTGCTCGTCGCGGCAGCATCCGCTCTCGACACCGTCGGTGAACAGACCGTCGGTGAACAGACCGAGGGCGTGCACCTCACCGACGACACCGGTCACGCCCAATGGCTTGCCGGGATCTACCGGACACCCGCCCTGCGCGCCGCCGCGAACCGACTGGGCGATCGCGTCAATGGTGCCAGCATGCGTGAACTGCTCGCGGGACTCAACCTTGCGGGGCTGCTGGACGACTCCGAAGCCGGTGCTGACGTGGACACGTGGGAGGATGTTGAGAGCAGCACCGCTCGCTTGGCCGCTGCTCCGACAAATCAGCCCGACCCGAGGAGTGACCCCGAATGAGCTCTACACCGTTGCCTCCCGAAGCGCTCGACGAGTGGCTCACGGCCCTCGCCGATCGGCTCCAGCTCGACCCGGCCGACGTGCCAGTGGGAGACCTGCTCGATGCGGCCCGCGACATTGCCCACAACGTGGCCCGGCCGGCCGCTCCGCTGAGCACCTTCCTGATCGGCCTCGCTGCCGCGAAGAACGGTGGCACGGGCGCCGATATCGAAGCTGCCTGCGCCGCCGCGAGCGAACTCGCCCGCGACTGGGCCCCCGAGAAGCTCTGATGGCGACCCTGCGATTCTTTGCCGGCGCAGCCGAAGCCGCCGAGACCGAAACGGCCACGCTCGACGCGAACACCATCGGTGAGCTGCGGGCCAAACTCGGCGAGGCCTACGGCACCGAGTTCATGCGCGTGCTGGGACTGTGTTCCCTGCTGGTGAACGGCGCCCGCGCCGGCGATGACGCGGTCGCGCTCGCGCCCACCGACGCGGTCGACGTACTCCCGCCCTTCGCCGGCGGCTGAAAACCCCAGATCGACGGCAGATCTCCGCCGTTCTGAACCAGTCCTGAACTACAAACCAACCCAGGAATGCGTTCCGTCGACCTCGTACTGCTTCTTCCAGATCGGAACCTCTGCCTTCACGGCCTCGACGAGACTCTCACAGGCCGCAAAGGCGTCGCCGCGGTGCGCGCTCGCGACGACCGCGACGAGGGCGAGGTCACCGACCTCGAGGTGTCCGATGCGGTGACTGACCGCCAGCACCACGAGCGGATGTTTCTCCCGCACCCGGTCAGCGATCTCACCGATAATGCGCCCCGCGTCGGGATGCGCACTGTAGTCGAGGCCCGTAACGCGGCCGGACGCATCCGGATCGTGATCGCGCACCTGCCCGATGAACGTCACCACTGCGCCGTGGGTCGCATCGGAGACCGCCAAAAGGTGCTCACCCACATCGAGCAGCGACTCGGTGACCAGAGCGAAACCAGCAGCCATCAGTGGTCTCCCCCGTCGAGCTGATCGATGATGTGCCGCACGAGCGGCGCAAGAATGGCCACACCGTCGCGCACCGCACCGGTCGAACCGGGCAGGTTCACGACCAAGGCACCGTTGTTGCCGACAGAATCGGCGATGCCGGCGATGCCGCGGGACAGCACCGCGGTGGGGATCGTCGCGGCGCTCAACGCGCGCATCCGTTCGGAGATTCCCGGCAGAATCGTGTGGAGCACGGTCGCCGTGCCCTCGGGGGTGAGGTCGCGCGCCGACACGCCGGTGCCGCCGGTCGTCACAATGAGGCGGGCACCATCGCCGAGCGCGGCCAAGATCGCTCCCGCCACACTCTCGATTCCGTCGGGCACCACCCGCGGCAGCCCGCACGGAATGCCGACCTCCGCGAGCGCATCGACGGTGGCCGGACCCGACCGGTCTTCGCGCTCCCCGCGCGACGAACGATCAGACACGGTGATCACGACGGCCCCGAGTTCGGCACCAAGCTTGAGCTGAGTTTTCACCGTTCTACAGTACCGCGACGCAGCCGGCCTGGTTCGGCTGCCGGCATCCGCTCTGGGCCAAAATCATTTGTCACGGTGTTTGCGCGGTGCAAGCCGAACGGCAAAAGAACAGGCTGGTCACGAAGCGGGCCGTATGCCCGACAACCAGCCGAGGAAGCCCATGTCAACCGTCTTACCACCACGCGTTACGTCCACGCTGAAGCCGGACCTCTCCAACTGGGATCCGGAACACGACGAAACGTGGGATTCGCGCCTCGCCTGGCGCACCCTGTGGATCACCACCTTCAGCATGACCCTCGGCTTCGCCGCCTGGTACCTGGTCAGCGCGATCGCCCCGCGCCTGAACGACATCGGCTTCGACCTCAGCACCAGTCAGCTGTACTGGCTGGTCGCGCTGCCGGGCCTCGCCGCCGGCCTCCTGCGTCTCGTCTTCATGTTTCTACCGCCGATTCTCGGCACCCGCGTACTCGTCGCCCTGTCGAGCGCCCTTCTGCTGTTGCCGATGATCGGCTGGACCCTGGTCGCCCGCGACGTCTCCACCCCCTACTGGGTCCTGCTGGCGCTCTCGTTCGCCGCGGGTATCGGCGGCGGCAGCTTCTCGGGGTTCATGGCGTCGACGAGCTATTTCTTCCCCAAGCGCCTGGCCGGAACCGCCCTCGGCCTGCAGGCGGGGCTCGGCAACTTCGGCATCGGCCTCATTCAGCTGCTCACTCCGTGGGTGGTCGGTTTCGGTCTGCTCGGCACCGCTGTGCTTACCCCGGAGAGCGATTCAAGCGGTGAGCTGGTCTGGCTGCACAACGGCGGCCTCGTACTCATTCCCTGGGTGATCCTCGCGGTCGTCCTCGCCCTCCTCTTTCTCAAGCGCGTGCCGATCAAGGCCAACTTCAAACAGCAGCTCGACATCTTCCAGGTCAAGCACACCTGGATCATGACCGCCATCTACCTCATGAGCTTCGGCGCGTTCAGCGGCCTGGCCGCGCAGATGGGCCTGATCATTCTCAACGTTTACGGCGACTTTCCGGATGCTCCCAACCCGCTCGCCTTCGCCTTCATCGGCCCCGTCGTCGGCGCCCTCGTACGCGCTGCGTCTGGCCCGCTCTGCGACCGGTTCGGCGGCGCTATCTTCACCTTCATCGGCGGCGCCGGCATGGCCGTCGGAACCCTTGTCACCGTGTTCTTTCTCACCCCGACAAGCGTCGAGGAGTTCTCCGGCTTTCTCACCGGCATGATCATCATCTTCTTCTTTTCCGGCCTGGCCAATGCCGGAACGTTCAAGCAGATGCCGATGATCTTCCCCAAGCGTCAGGCCGGCGGAGCAATCGGCTGGACCGCAGCGATCGCCGCCTTCGGACCGTTCATCGTGGGCATGGCCCTCACCGCCATGAGCCCGACCGCCTTCTTCATCGGCTGTTCCGCGTTCTGCGTGCTCTGCACGGGGCTGGCCTGGTTCTATTACGCGCGGCCCGGCGCACCCAACCCGAGCTGACGCTCCCTCCAACGACCCGAAGTCCCCTTCTCCTCCAGCGGGGGGCTTCGGGTTTTTTCCTGCCAGCACGCAGGTCATACTGAAAGGAGGAGGTCAACGATGACCAGAGATGAAGAAACACCAGGCGGCGACCCGGTCTGTTGGCTCGAACAGGTCTGCCCGGAGTGTGGCGCCTACGTCTCCGGCGAGTTGCCGGCCACCTGCTGGCGTTGCGACACGGTGGTCTCGCCGAGCTGAGCCCGCGCGGGGCATCCGTCACCCGCCCCGGCAAAACGGATGCCGCACCATTACGGATGCGGGGCACCGGGCTCCCGCACAGACCCCGCCGCAGGTGCCAAACGCTGTACAGTCAGAGCACGCTTCGAGGGAGGACCACGCTATGGTCGACCAGCAGACTTTTGTGATCGTCGGGGCGTCGCTCGCTGGCGCGAGTGCAGCGCACGCGCTGCGCGATGAGGGCTTCGATGGTGAGATTCATCTGATCGGGGCCGAGGAACACCTTCCGTACAGTCGGCCGCCGCTGTCGAAGGAGTATCTCGCCGGCACCGCCGACCGGGCGTCGGTCTTTGTCGAGAGCAAGAGCTGGTACGCCGACCGCGACGTGCAGTTTCACCCCGGTACGCGAGCGGTCGACCTCGACCTGGCGGCACACCGGGTCAGCACCGATGATGGCCAATCCAGGCGCTACGACCGGCTGCTGCTGGCCACCGGCTCGCGGCCCCGACGCCTGACCGTGCCGGGCGCAACCCTCGGCGGGGTGCACTATCTGCGCACCCTCGATGACTCCGAACTTCTGCATTCCCTGCTGGCCGACGGCGGCAAACGTCTCGTCGTCGTGGGGTCCGGTTGGATCGGCCTGGAAGTTGCCGCGACGGCTCGAACTTTCGGCAATGAGGTGACCGTGCTTGAGCGCGGCGCGGTGCCGCTCGCGGCGGCTCTTGGCGACGAACTGGGCAACCTGTTCGCTACCCTGCACGAGCACAATGGGGTGGTCATCCGCCGCTCCGTGAGCGTCGAAAGCCTGGTCGGGAGCGACGGCCAGGTCACCGGCGTACTGCTCGCCGGCGGTGAAACGGTGCCCGCCGACCTCGTGCTGGTGGGCATCGGCGCCGTTCCGAACGTGGAGCTGGCCCAGAAAGCACAGCTCGTGGTCGACAATGGAATCCTGGTCTCCGCGAGCCTGCAAACGAGCGATCCGCACGTCTTTGCGGCCGGAGACGTGGCCAACGCCGAGCATCCGCTGATTTCGCAACGCCTACGCAGTGAACACTGGGCCAATGCCCTCAACGGAGGCCCGGCTGCCGCCAAGGCGATGCTTGGCCAGAACGTCTCCTTCGACGCCATCCCGTACTTCTACACCGACCAGTTCGACCTCGGCATGGAGTATTCCGGCTTCGGCCCGCTCACTCGCGGCGCCGATCTGGTCTACCGCGGCGACCCCGCGAGCGGCGAGTTCATCGTTTTCTGGCAGAACGCCGGCCGCGTGGTCGCCGGCATGAACGTCAATGTCTGGGACGTCAACGACGCCGTGCAGGCGCTCATTCGTCGGGCCGAGCCGATCGATCCGGCCCGACTCGCCGACGAATCGATCCCCCTCGACCAGGTCTAGCGGCCCTAGCGGATGCCCTTTCGTCTCGCGCGAAGGGGCGCAAATCGATCTTAGAAGGCTGTTCTTTGATCGATTTGCGCCCCGTCAGTCCAGCCCGGGCGAGCTAGACCCGAGAGTCAGCCAGCTCAGTCGGCGTCGATTCGATGGAGACGTCCGAATCGTCCGTAAAGGGCTGCGAGGTTCGCGGGGCGTTGTACAGCGTCTCGTCGAGGATGCCCTGGCGCTTGGCCACGATCGTGGGCACGAGGGCCTGACCCGCCACGTTCACGGCGGTGCGACCCATGTCGATGAGCGGATCGATGGCCAGCAGAAGGCCAACCCCGGCCAGCGGCAGGCCCAGTGTTGACAGGGTCAGCGTCAGCATGACGACGGCGCCCGTGGTGCCGGCCGTGGCTGCCGAACCGAGTACGGATACCAGAACGATAAGGAGGTACTGGGTGAGGTCCAGCTGAATTCCGAAGAACTGTGCCACAAAGATGGCGGCGACGGCGGGGTAGATAGCCGCGCAACCGTCCATCTTGGTCGTCGCTCCCAGGGGAACAGCGAAGGATGCATAGCCGCGCGGTACGCCCATGCTGCGCTCGGTGACGCGCTGCGTCAACGGAAGGGTGCCGATGGATGAGCGCGACACGAAGCCCAGCTGAACGGCCGGCCAGACACCCGAGTAGTACTGCTTGACGGAGAGACCGTGAGACTTGATCAGCACCGGGTAGACCACGAACAGTACCAGGATCAGGCCAATGTAGATGGTGACGGCGAACTTGCCCAGCGACCCCATGGTGTCCCAGCCGTAAACCGCTACCGCGTTTCCGATCAGGCCGATCGTACCGAGCGGCGCGACGCGAATAATCCACCACAGCACCTTTTGGATGACCGCGAGAGCCGAGGCGTTGAGGTTCAGGAATGGCTCAGCCGCTTTGCCGACCTTCAACGCGGCAATGCCCACCACGATGGCGATGACGAGAATCTGCAACACGTTGAAGCTGACGCTGGTACTCGCGACGCCATCAACGACGGAGGTGTTGGCGCCGAGTCCGAGGAAGTTCTTCGGGAAGAGCCCGGTCAGAAATGCCCACCAGTCCCCGGTCTTGCCGGAGTATTCGGCATTCTCGGTGATGCCCGTTCCTGCTCCCGGTCGCACCAGCACGCCCAGCCCGATGCCGATCAAAACGGCAATCAACGCGGTGATGGCAAACCAGAGAAGCGTGTTCCAGGCCAGCTTTGCCGCGTTCGACACTTCCCGCAGGTTGGCGATGGAGCTGACCACGGCCGTAAAGATAAGCGGTACGACGGCCGCCTGCAGCAGCGAGACGTAGCTCGACCCGATAATTTTCAGGGTCGCACCGAGACCGTTGGGATTCGCTTCGGTACTGCCGGTGTATTTGGCCACGAGCCCGAGGCCCAGACCGATGATGAGCGCGGCGATGATCTGAACGCCGAACGAGCGCACCCATTTGGGAAATCTGCTGCCGCGGGTACTGACGGGAATTACTGAAGTCACTGGTTCGACACTTTCTATTGTCATTCGTGAGTCACGCCGACGCCCCCTGACCCGCGCGGCGGGAGCCCCTTGAGACTCCACCGCCGCGTGCAGGCGCCTCTAGCCCCAAGGCTGAAAGCGGGCACAGTATTCCTTCGAGCGGAATGTGACCTCGTGCGTCTACTTCTCCTGCAGATATTCGGCGAGCACGCGCGCATGGTTCACCCATGGGTCCTTAGCCCCGTAGATCAAGGTCGTCACGCCGGCCGCGGCGAGCGCGCGAAGCTGCACGACGGCCGCCTTGGTCTCGGTATTGCCGTCGAGTTCGGCGCGGTAGCGCACGGCGAACTCGTCCATGCGCTTCGGGTCGTGCTTCCACCAGGTGCGGAGCTCGAGCGACGGAGCGACCTCCTTCAGCCACTCATCGAGCTCGGCGCTCTCCTTGGAGACACCGCGCGGCCAGAGTCGATCAACCAGCACCCGGCATCCATCGGAAGCGGATGCCGCCTCATACGCCCTCTTGATCTGCACCATGAAAAAAGACTACTTTCTGGAGCGCTCCAGCGGGCGCTCACTTTTCTCCCAGCCCCGGCGTGGCGCTCGCGAACCGGCGCCACGAGGATCGTCGCGGGAACGGTACACGACGTAGGGGCGCACGAGGTAACCGAGCGGTGCCGAGAACACGTGCACCAGCCGGGTGAAGGGCCACAGCAGAAACAGAGCGGTCGCCGTGAGCACGTGCAGTTGAAAGAAGAACGGCACATCGCTCATGAGCGACGGGTCGGGCTGAAGGCTGTACAGCGAACGGATCCAGGGTGAGATCGACCCTCGGTAGTCGTAGCCGCCACCGAAGATTTGGTACAGCACGGTGGCCGTCGTGCCAAAGGTGATCGTGCTGGCCAGGAACACGTACATGACCTTGTCCATCACCGTCGTGACCAGCAACACCCGTTTGGTCAGGCGGCGGCGGTAAATCAGAATGGCGAGCCCTGCGACGGTGAGCACGGCTGCGAAACTGCCGAGCCACGTGGCACCGAGGTGGTACATGTGCTCGGTCACGCCGAAGAATTCCAGCCAGGGCTTGGGAATGAACAGGCCGACGACATGCCCGCCGATCACCATGAGGATGCCGTAGTGGAACATGGGCGAGCCCCAGCGCAGCAGCCGGTTCTCGTAGGTTTGGCTCGACCGCGACGTCCAGCCGAACTGGTCGTAGCGGTAGCGCAGCAGGTGGCCCACCACGAACACACCCGTCGCGGCGTAGGGAAAGGCGACCCAGAGCAGGTAGTCCCAGGCGGTCATCGGCGTACTTCCTCATTCGCATGCGCGGAAAACGGCTTCAGATTGCCGAGGTAGGTCATGCCGACCGTCTCGGTCGGCGGCCCCTCATTGACGAGGTTGAGGTAGCGTTCGCGGGTCTCGTCGTCGATCATGGGCAACGACAGGCACACCGCCTCAACGAGGTGGGCGTAGGGACTGTCGAACTTCTCAAGCGCCGAGCGCAAAACCTCGATGCCGTCGCGGTGCGCGGCGAGCAGTTCCTGCGCGATCGGAGAGTCGGACAACGCCGAGAACTCGAGCACCATCGGCAGGTAGTCGGGCAGTTCGTCGGCGTCCACCTGCCAGCCCGCGGCCCGGTACGCCTCGACGAACCGCACGAGCGCCATGCCGCGGCGGCGGGTGTCGCCGGCCGCGTAGTAGGTGAGGTATGGGCAGCACTTGCGTTTCAGGTCGAAGGTCGCGGTGAAGTGCGTTTCGAGCTGCTGCTGGCTGAGCGGGTTGACCGCGGTGAAAAACGCCTGGAAGCTGCGGCGCAGCTCGCCGGGCAGATCCGCAACGGATGCCTCCACCAGCGCAAACTGCGCCCGCCGCTCCGGCGTGGGGTAGTCAAGCAGAATCGACGCCGCCATGTGCGCGATCACTCCTTGCTCGGGCGTCAGCGGAACGGCCGCAATCGCTCGTGGGGCCACCTTGGGCGCCCGAAAGCCGAAGTTCATCCGTGCGCCGAGCGTGCCGACACTCATGCAGGGCTCCCGGCATCCGCTATCGGCGGGAACATGCCCTGGGGCGCTCCGTTACCGTTCCAGTTGAGCAGGTTGACCCGGCCAGGGGTGGTCGGGGCGGTCGCACTCGGGCGCCCGGTCATCGTGTTGTAGTTGTCGACCGTGGCGCCGAGCGGCATGCCGACGGTGTTGCCGTATGGGCCACTGTGCCCGGCAGAGCCGGGCCCGCCCATTCCGGGGCCGCCGTCGGTGTCGAGCGAGCAGCCGAGCTCTTCGAGCTCCCGTGCGGTTTCGACGTGGGCCTTGGGAATGACGTAGCGGTCTTCGTACTTGGCGATTGCCAGCAGCCGGTACATGGCCTGGATGGTTTCGCCGGTCATGCCGACCGCGTTCGGGATGCGTTCGTCTGGTTCGTTGCCGAGGTTGATGTCACGCATGTAGGCGCGCATCGCGGCGAGCTTGCGCAGGGACAGCTCGACCGGAACGACGTCGCCGGCGGAGAACAGTCCGGCGAGGTATTCCACCGGGATGCGCAGCTTGTCGATCGCGGCGAACAGGGTGCGGGCGTCTTCCCCGTCGCTACCCGAGTTGCTGACGACGTCGACCACCGGGGAGAGCGGGGGGATGTACCAGACCATCGGCATGGTGCGGTATTCCGGGTGCAGCGGCAGTGCGATCTCGTACTCGGAGATGAGCTTGTAGATGGGGCTGTTCTGGGCGGCTTCGATCCAGTCGTCGGCCATGCCATCTGCCTTGGCGGCGGCGATGACCTCGGGATCGAACGGGTCGAGAAAGCAGGCGCGCTGGGCGTCGAGGAGGTCCTGATCATTTTCGATCGAGGCCGCGGCGAGCACCGCGTCGGCGTCGTACAGCATGAGGCCCAGGTAGCGCAGGCGTCCGACGCAGGTTTCGGAGCAGATGGTGGGCTTGCCCTGTTCGATCAATGGGTAGCAGAGCGTGCACTTTTCGGCCTTGCCCGTTTTGTGGTTGAAGTACACCTTCTTATAGGGGCAGGCGGAGACGCACATGCGCCAGCCGCGGCATCCGTCTTCGTCCACGAGCACGATGCCGTCTTCTTCACGCTTGTACATGGCGCCGGAGGGGCAGGCCGCGACGCAGGCGGGGTTGAGGCAGTGCTCGCAGATGCGCGGCAGGTAGAACATGAAGGTCTCTTCGAACTCCATCTTCACGTGCTCGCTCATCGTGGCGAGAATCGGGTCCTGCGCGGCGGTTTCCTGCGAGCCGCCGAGGTTGTCGTCCCAGTTGCCCGACCATTTAATGTCCATGTCCTGGCCGGTCAGGAGCGACTTCGGGCGTGCGACCGGGCTTTGCGTGCCGGCCGGGGCGGTGGTGAGCATGTCGTAGTCGTAGGTCCACGGCTCGTAATAGTCGTCGATTTGCGGCAGGTTCGGGTTGTTGAAGATCTGCGAGAGCTTCTTCAGCCGCCCGCCGGCCTTGAGCTGCAGCCGTCCGCGCTTGTTGCGTACCCAGCCGCCCTTCCACTTTTCCTGGTTTTCGTATTCGCGCGGGTAGCCGATGCCGGGCCGCGTCTCCACGTTGTTGAACCAGGCGTATTCCACGCCGGTGCGGTTGGTCCACACCTGCTTGCAGGTGACGGAGCAGGTGTGACACCCGATGCACTTGTCGAGGTTCATAATCATCGACATCTGGGCCATAACACGCATTAGTAGTCCACTTTCTGGCTGCGACGACGAATCACGGTGACCTCGTCGCGTTGGTTCCCGGTCGGGCCGAGGTAGTTGAAGGCGAAGGACAGCTGGGCGTAGCCGCCGATCAGGTGACTGGGTTTGAGCAGGATGCGGGTCAGCGAGTTGTTGGTGCCGCCGCGCATACCGCTGGTTTCGGCGACCGGCACGTTGATGGTGCGGTCCTTCGCGTGGTACATGTACACGGTGCCTTCCGGCATGCGGTGCGAGACGATCGCGCGCGCCACGACGACGCCGTTGCGGTTGTAGGACTCGATCCACTCGTTGTCGCGCACGCCGATCTTGTCGGCGTCCTGAGGGCTCATCCAGATGGTCGGCCCGCCACGGGAGAGCGAGAGCATGAGCAGGTTGTCCTGGTATTCGGAGTGGATCGACCACTTCGAGTGCGGGGTCAGGTAGCGCACGGCGACCTCGGCATGACCGGCAGAGCCCGTCGCCCCGGTCGCGGTCGTGGCGCCGACGATCGAGTCGTCGAACAGTCGGTGCATGTCCAGCGGCGGCCGGAAGATGGGCAGCTGCTCGCCGAGTTCGATCATCCAGTCGTGGTCGAGGTAGAAGTGCTGACGGCCGGTGAGGGTGTGCCAGGGCTTCAGGTGCTCGACGTTGATGGTGAAGGCGCTGTAGCGGCGACCACCGTGCTCTGATCCCGACCACTCCGGGGAGGTGAGCACCGGAACCGGCGCCCCCTGCACATCCGGGTAGCTGAATCGTCGGCCCTCGTTGTCGCTGGCGAGCTGGGCCAGCTTCACGCCGGTACGTTCCTCCAGCTGCCGGAAACCCTGGGTGCCGAGACGGCCGTTGGTGGTGCCCGAGAGGGCAAGCACCATTTCGCAGGCGTGGATCGCCGTCGACAGGCGCGGGCGGCCAGCGGCCGGCCCACTGGGTACCAGTCCGTTCTTCTTGCCGAGGTAGGCCACCTCCACGTCGGGGTTGAATTTCACACCCTTGGTGACCATGCCGAGCTTGGCGGTGAGCGGCCCGAGTGCGCCGAGCTGCGCGGCGAAGGCCGGGTAGTCGCGTTCGACGACAACGAGCTTGGGCATGGTGACCCCTGGGATGAGCGGCTGATCGTTCAACACGGTGCCGTGCGGGGTGGCCATTCCGTCGGGGGTGTCGTGTTGCAGCGGCGCGGCGACGAGGTCCTTACGCTTACCGAGGTGCGTCACCGACATCTCTGAGATCTTCGCGGCAAGCACGTGAAAGATGTCGAAGTCGGTCTTGGACTGCCACGGCGGCGCAATCGCCGGGTTGAACGAGTGAATAAACGGATGCATGTCCGTCGTCGAGAGATCGTTCTTCTCGTACCAGGTCGCCGGCGGCAGGACAACGTCGCTGTAGATGGTCGTCGAAGTCATGCGGAAGTCGCTCGTGACCATCAGGTCGAGCTTGCCCTCCGGGGCGCTCTCATGCCATTTCATGGTCTTTGGGCGGCGAGCCGGCATCGATTCGACGGCGCGCACAGCGGACGACGCCCCGAGCAGGTGCTTGAGAAAATACTCGTTGCCCTTGCCGGAGGAGCCGAGCACGTTGGCCCGCCACACCACGAGCACGCGCGGAAAGTTCTCGGGGGCGTCGGGGTCTTCGCAGGAGAACTCGAGCGAGCCGTCCCTCAGCGAATCGACGACGTACTCGGCTGGCTCCTGGCCGGCCGCGTGAGCATCGTCGACGAGGTCGAGCGAGTTGCGGTTGAAGGTGGGGTAGCTCGGCATCCAGCCGCGCTTGGCCGATTCGACCATGGTGTCCGCGGTGGTGCGTCCCTTGAATATCCCGGTACCGAGCGGGCTGGCGAGGGTGTCTGCACTGAGTCCGTCATAGCGCCACTGGTCGGTGGCGAGGTAGAAGAAGCCGGTGCCGATCATCTGGCGCGGCGGCCGCACCCAGTCCAGGCCGAACGCATACTGGCCGTAGCCGGTGAGTGGGCGCACCTTTTCCTGGCCGACATAGTGGGCCCAGCCACCGCCGTTGACGCCCTGGCAGCCGGTCATGGTGGTGAGCGCGAGAAACGCGCGGTAGATGGTGTCGGAGTGGAACCAGTGGTTGGTGCCCGCGCCCATCAGAATCATCGAGCGGCCCTGCGAGTCCTCGGCGTTCTGCGCGAATTCACGACCGATGCGCGCGGCGGCCTGCCACGGCACCGAGGTGATCTCTTCCTGCCAGGCCGGGGTGCCGGGCGTGGACGCGTCGTCGTAGCCGGTGGGCCACTCGCCCGGAAGTCCGTCGCGGCCAACGCCGTACTGCGCGAGCAGCAGGTCGAACACGGTCGTAACGAGCACACCGGCGACCTCGCGCACCGGCACGCCACGGCGCACGATGCCGGCGGCGCCGGCGTGCTGTTCACCGGGGCTGTCAGCGCCCGGCGTGCCGTCGAAGCGGGGCAGGTCGATCGCGACAGAGCGACCGTCGTAGTCGGGGGCATCCGCTATGGAGAGCAGCGGATCGCGGCCCTCGAGGTCGAGGTTCCACTTGCCCTTGTCGGCCTCGCTGAACCGGTGACCGATCGAACCGTTCGGCACGAAAGCCTCGCCGTTCTCGTCGAGCATGACGGTTTTGAAGGCGGCGCTCGACACGGATGCGTCGGTGCCGGGCAGCGCGTCGGCCGTCAGGAACTTGCCGGGAACCCAGGCGTCCTGGCGCGGGGTGAGCGCGATCAGGTAGGAGGAGTCGCTGAACTTCTTCATGTACTCGACGAAACGCGGGGTGCGGCGGTCGACCAGGAATTCCTTGAGCACGACGTGCCCCATGGCAAGCGCGAGGGCGCCGTCGGTGCCGGGGTGTGCGGCGAGCCACTCGTCGGCGAACTTGGAGTTGTCGGCGTAGTCGGGCGAGACCGTGATGACTTTCTGGCCGCGGTAGCGAGCTTCCACCATGAAGTGAGCATCGGGGGTGCGGGTGACGGGAACGTTCGAGCCCCACATGATGAGGTAGCTCGAGTTCCACCAGTCGGCCGATTCGGGTACGTCGGTCTGGTCACCGAACACCTGTGGGCTCGCCACTGGCAGGTCGGCGTACCAGTCGTAGAACGAGAGCATGGTGCCGCCGAGCAGCGAGATGAAGCGGTTGCCGACGCCCTGCGACACGATCGACATGGCCGGAATCGGGCTGAAGCCGACGACCCGGTCTGGGCCGTACTTCTTGATGGTGTGCACGTGGGCGGCGGCGACGATTTCAGCGGCCTCATCCCAACTGGCACGCACCAGTCCGCCCTGGCCGCGGGCACTCTTGTACTGGCGGGCGGTCTCGGGGTTACCGGTGATCTCGGCCCAGGCCAGCACGGGGTCGCCGAGGCGGGCCTTCGCCTCGCGGTAGAGGTTCAGCAGCACACCGCGCACGTAGGGGTAGCGCACCCGGGTGGGCGAGTAGGTGTACCAGCTGAAGGCGGCGCCGCGGGGGCAGCCGCGCGGTTCGTATTCGGGGCTGTCCGGGCCGACGCTGGGGTAGTCGGTCTGCTGGGTTTCCCAGGTGATGATGCCGTCCTTGACGTAGACCTTCCACGAGCAGCTGCCGGTGCAGTTCACGCCGTGGGTGCTGCGCACCTCTTTGTCGTGGGTCCAGCGGTCACGGTAGAACGAGTCGGCCGCGCGGCCGCCGTTCTTGAAGACGCTGCGCAGGTCTTCGCTGGTTTCACCGCGGCGCAGAAAGCGGCCGAGCTTGATCAGCGAGTCGGCGACCGGGCCGTCGGTGCCGGGCCTGGTCGCGGCGCTGGTTGAAACGCTGGTGCTGGTGTTTGTGCGCTTTTTCACGGCTGTCCCTTACCTGCCGGGGAATGCCGCTGCGGCACTCACCCTCGAAATAAGCTTTGCCGCTGGGCAAAAGGGCTACAACCGCGAAATACCGTTAATAATGTTTTGCCCGGTCTGTGGTGGTTTCGGTCGGCACCTCGTCGGCCGTAGCTGACATGGCCACCACGTCGATCACGCACAGATGCGGGGCGTCGATGAGGTTCAGACCCACGGCTCGGAGCGGGCCGTTTGCCTGCTCGAGCACTCCCTGAATCAAGCGATAGTGCACGCCACAGACCTCGGGGTGTTCCTTGACCATCTCGGAGTACGGGCAGTCGTGCAGGTTGAGTTGTTCGCGGTTCGCGGCGATGCTCGCGTCGAAGCCGGCCTGGTCGAGGTGGTCGTCGAGCGCATCGAGCTGTCGTTGCGCAGCCGGGCCGGAGCAACCAACCAACCTCTGGCCGGCGGGCAGCAGCGGCAGCATCCGTCGCAGCTGGTCGGCACGCTCCTGCGCCGCCTCGATCTTGCGGCTGCGAATCGACCCCAGCTCGGTGCTGGCTCCGTCCGCTGCGCTGTACAGCATTTTGGGACGACCCTTGCTGTCGCGCGCCTCGGGCGCGCAGGTGACGAAACCTTCGTTGATCAGGCGGTCGAGGTGTTCGCGGGCGGTGTTGTGGTGCAGGCCAGCGGCTTCGGCGAGGTCGTTCACGGTCATCGTGCCGCGGCTTTGCAACTGGTAGAGCAGGTTCATGCGGCTCAGACTGGCGAGCGTTTTGTAACTCGGGGGTTGGGCGGCCATGACTCCATTATGGGCGCTCCTGGTGGGCAACAGCAGAATCGTTCAGTTTTTTTCTTTCTCCCCGCAGATCCTTCCGCTGCACGGCGAGAAAAGAAAATATTCAGCACACGGTATTAGTCTTGACAAACGAAGCACGCAGGAAGTGGGATCACATGGCGGCCAAAGCCCGCACGCGACCGGAGTCAACAGTCGAGTCCACGGGCGGTGAACCCGCCGACACCCTGCGTGACTATTACGAACGGATGTCGTTGGTACGAGCCTTCGAGCTGCGCTCCAGCGAGATGTACGCCCGGGCCAAGATCGGCGGCTACTGTCACCTGAACCTCGGCGAAGAAGCCACGGTGGTCGGCCTGATGGCCGCCATCGAGGCCCGTGATTATCTGTTCACCGGCTACCGCGACCACGGCTATGCGCTGCTGCGCGGGCTGTCGCCCGAGCGGGTCATGGCCGAACTGTTCGGCAAAGTCACCGGCGTTTCGGGCGGACGCGGCGGCTCGATGCACCTGTTCGACTCCGAAACGCGCCTGTTCGGCGGCTACGGCATCGTCGGCGGGCAGATTCCCCCGGCGACCGGCGCCGCGCTCGCTTTGAAAAATCAGGAAGCGGCCGGCCCCGACGCTGCGGCCGTGATGTGCCTGCTCGGTGACGGCACCACCAACATCGGCGCGTTCCACGAATCGCTCAACCTGGCCGGGCTGTGGAAACTCCCGATCGTCTACGTGATCGTCAACAACGGCCTCGGCATGGGAACAACGGTAGAGAAAGCATCCGCTGAACCGGAACTGTACAAGCGCGCTGCGTCGTACCGCATGCCCGGCGTGCGGGTCGACGGCGATGACGTTCTTGCCGTGCGCGACGCCGCCCGCGATGCACTCCGGCAGGCCCGCGAGTCACGCCAGCCGGTGCTGCTCGAGGTCATGTGCTATCGGTTGCGCGGCCACTCCGTGGTCGACCCGGCCCGCTACCGCTCGAGCGAAGACACGACCATCGCCCAGCAGTCCGACCCGGTACCGAGCTTTCGCGCCAAGCTGATCACCGCCGGCGTGCTCAGCGAAACGGATGCCGCCGCCATCGACGAGGCCGCCGACGTGCGGGTCTCCGAGGCGGTCGTTTTCGCCGACGAGAGCCCAGAGCCCGACGTTGACGACCTGTTCAAATATGTATACGCGACCGCGGTGGCAAATATGCCAGCCGCTTTGCCCGGAGAACCCGTTATGGACGCACTGTGATGACTGAAATCGTGAGCACCGAAGTAGCCACCACCCGCACGATCACCTACCGCCAGGCGCTCAACGAAACCCTGCGCGCGGAGCTTGAGCACGACGACAAGGTCTTCCTCATCGGTGAAGAGATCGGCATCTTCGAGGGGTCATACAAGATCACCGCCGGACTGCTTGAAGACTTCGGACCCGACCGGGTGCTCGACGCGCCGATCGCCGAAGAGGGTTTCGTGGGCGCAGCCCTCGGGGCCGCGATGGTCGGCATGCGCCCGGTGGTCGAGATCATGACCATCAACTTCAGCCTCATCGCGATCGACCAGATCGTGAACCACGCGGCCAAGATGCGGTCGATGTTTGCCGGCCAGGTTTCCATTCCACTGGTCATTCGCATGCCCGGTGGTGGTGGGCAGCAGCTTGCCGCGACCCACTCGCAGAACCTCGAGGTCTGGTACGCGCACATTCCCGGACTCAAGGTTGTCGCCCCGTCCACCCCGGCCGACGCCAAGGCGCTCCTCACCGCTGCCATTCGCGACGACGACCCGGTGATCTTCTTAGAGAACCTCTCGCTCTATAGCGCCAAGGGCGAAGTGCCGGACGGCGAGCAGATTGCCGAGATCGGCAAGGCCGCGGTCGTCAAGACCGGCACTGACCTCACCATCGTGAGCTACTCGCGCGGCACCACGACCGCGCTCGAAGTGGCTCGCCAGCTCGAAGCCGAGGGCCTGTCGATCGAGGTCGTCGACCTCCGCAGCCTACGACCGCTCGACCGCGACACCATCTGCGCCTCGGTGAAAAAGACCGGCCATGCCGTCGTTTTCGAAGACGACTGGCTCAGCTACGGCATCGGCGCCGAGATCTCGGCGACCATCGGCGAGGGGGTCTTCGACTTTCTCGACGCCCCGGTGCGTCGCGTCGCCGCCGCCGAAGTGCCGCTCCCCTACGCAAAATCGCTCGAGAAGGCCGCTCTGCCCAGCGCCGCCGACCTCGCCAAGGTCGTGCGCGAGGTACTCAATATTTCATCTACCCCGAACGACAACTAGGAGCCGGCCATGCCCGACGTCATTATGCCCCGTCTCTCCGACACCATGGAGGAGGGCGAACTCAGCCGCTGGATGAAGCAGGTCGGCGACGAGATTCACAAGGGCGACGTGCTCGCCGAGATCGAAACCGACAAGGCCACGATGGACCTCGAAGCCTTCGACAACGGCATTCTCGAGGAGCTGCTCGTCGTCGCCGGGGCGCTGGTACCGATCGGTGCGCCGGTCGCGCGCATCGGTGACGGCAGCAACATCGTCGCTGCGGGCGCAGCTCCTGCTGCCCCAATCGCTGCCCCTGCGGCTGTGGTTGTCGCAGCAGCACCCGCAGCCACTCCCCCGACGGATGCCCCCACTCCGGCCACGCCCACGGCAACCCAGACCGGCGAACTGCGCACCTCGCCGCTGGCCCGCAAAATCGGCCGCGAGCACGGTATCGACCTGCACGCCATCACGGGCACCGGGCCGCAGGGCCGCATCACCCGCACCGACGTCGACCGGGCGATCGTAGCCCAGGAGGCCACAGCATCCGCTGCCTCGACGGCGCCTCTGGCCGCAGCGCCGGCCGCCGTTTCGACCGACTCCGTCTCCGTGCCGGTCAGCCGCATTCGCGCCGTCACGGCTCGCCGCCTCACCGAGAGCCAGGCCGTTCCGCACTTCTTCCTCACCAGCGTCGTCAACGTTGAACGCCTCGTCGCTTTCCGCGCCGACGTCAACGAGTCGCTCGCGGCGCTCGGCACCAAGGTCAGCCTGAACGACCTGTTCGTGCGCGCCAGCGCTGTCGTGCTGCGCGCGCACCCCGAAGTCAACGCGTCCTGGGGCGACGGCGTCATCCTGCGCCACAACCACGTCAACGTCGGCGTGGCCGTCGCGACCGACGACGGACTGCTCGTTCCCGTCGTCACCGATGCCGACCAGAAGTCGCTCGGCGCCATTGCCACCGAAACCCGCGCCCTGGCCGGCCTCGCCCGCACCGGCAGCCTGTCCCTGGCCCAGATGTCGGGGGGAACGTTCACCATCAGCAACCTCGGCATGTTCGGCATCGACTCCTTTACCGCCGTGTTGAACCCGCCGGAGGCCGGAATCCTGGCAATCGGCGCGGCGAGCGACGTTCCCGCAGTGCGTGACGGTGTTCTCGTGACGGTGCCAACGGTGAAGATCACCCTGACCGTCGACCACCGCGTACTCGACGGTGCCGTCGCGGCCGCGTTCCTGCGCGATCTCACCGCCCTGCTCGAAGAGCCGATGCGTATCGTTCTGTAGCCTGCGGTCCGGCGGGATTAAAAGCACGCGACTGCTCACAAATCCGGGCTAGTCTCGTAGGGTGAACTCCGAAGAACGCACTCCCGCCTGGCATGCCGCGCTGGCATCGCCGATCCGGCGCGGTGTGCTCGAGTTTCTGGTCGCCTCCAGCGAACCGCTCGATGCGGCCGCCGTCGCCGACCGGATGAAGCTGCACGTCACCACCGCGCGGTTTCACCTCGACCAGCTCCTGGCCGCCAGGCTCATCGAACGAGAACCCGAACGGTCCGGTCAGCGGGGCCGCCCGCGCATCCGCTTCACCGCCGTTGTCGCAGCACGCCCTGACACGCGCGACCAGCTCAGCCACGCGCTCGCGAGCATGCTCGCCGAGGACGACGACGGCGGCCGGGCCCGGGCTATTCGGGCCGGCGAGAAGTGGTCGGAGGCCTTCACCGGCGGCCTCGCAGCATCAACCGGAGCGGGCGCCGCCCCACTGGTCGAACTACTCGACCAGCTCGAATTCGCCCCCCAACTCGATGAGGCCAAGCAATCGATCGCGCTCACGGCCTGCCCGTTTCGCGAGGCTGCCCGCGAGAACCCGGGCGTGGTATGCGCCGTGCACCTCGGGCTCATCCAGCGGGTGGCGCGCACGCTCGGCCACGACGACAGCGCGGTCGAGCTGCGCCCCTTCGTCGGCCCGCACCTCTGTGTCGTCGACCTCGGCAGCGACTGGAACGCTGTTCCGGTTGAGCCGAGTTAGGCCCGCCGCGGCCGCGGCGCGGGCGCAGGCGGCACTTCCTTCGCTGCCACCACGTCCTCCATCGCGAGCGTGACCAGGCCGTGCCTGGTCTCCACCGAAATGGATGCCGCGCTGCGGCCCCGCAGAAAGCCCAGCGCGTCCGTGTACCCACCCGGAATGCTGGTGCGCACGACGACCCGAATGCCGAGCGGGGCATCCGCGAGAAAAACGAAGGGGGAACTCATCGCATCAGACTGTATTCTTCGACCCGCGCAGATTCTCCGGCGATGAGAATGATGTCGCCGTCTTCGATCACGGTGTCGAGCGAGGTGTAGCTCCAACCGGCGCCGGGGCGATGAAACGCGGTGACGGTAATGCCGTAGCGCGCACGCACCTTGGCCTGGCCGAGCGGTACGCCGATGAGCGCCCGCGGCGGTGCCGTCTTGACCAGCGCAAAGTTCTCGCCGATCTCGATATAGTCCTGCATGGCGCCGCGCACCAGGTGAGCAACCCGCTTCCCCATATCTTTCTCCGGGTAGATGACGTGGTTGACGCCGAGCTGGGTGAGAATCTCGCCGTGCGGGTCGCTGACCGCTTTGGCCCAGATATTCGCAATGCCCAGTTTGAGCAGCAGCGAAGCGGTGAGAATATTCGCCTGGATATCGCCGCCGATCGCCACGACCACACTCGAGAAGTCGGGCACCGAGAGCTCCCGCAGTGTCGCCTCCTTGGTGGAGTCAGCACGCACCACGTGGGTGAGTAGCCGGTTGTGCATCTGCACCACTTCCTCGTCCCCGTCGATGCCGAGCACCTCGGTGCCACTCTTCATGAGTTCGAGGGCGAGCGCGCTTCCAAACCGGCCTAGGCCAATGACGACAACCGATTCAGCTTCGGCGAGGCGGGCGGGGTCACGGTGCCCGAACAACGAATATTTAGCCAATGATCGGCCTTTCCTTGGGAAGTTCATAGGTAGCGTGGCGCTCACGCAGGGCGATGGCCGATGCGAAAGTGATCGGGCCGAGACGGCCGATGAACATGAGCAGAATCAGGATGACCTGCCCTTCCCAGGGCAGCCCCGCCGTGATCCCGGTCGACAGTCCCACCGTCGCAAAAGCAGAGATCGCCTCGAACAGCAGGGCATCCATCGAGATATCCGTCATGAGCATGAGCGCCGCCGTCGCCCCGATGATGACGCCGACCGCGAGAAGCGCGATTGTGATTGCCTCACGGTGCACCGCCCGGGAAAGCCGCTTGCCGAAGACATTGACGGCGACCTGGCCGCGCACCTCGGTCCAGAGAATGAAGAACAAGACGGCGAACGTCGTGATTTTGATACCGCCGGCGGTTCCGGCGGGGCCGCCACCGATCAGCATCAGAACGTCCATCCCGAGCAGGGTGGCGGAATCGAGCTGGCCGATATCGACGCTGTTGAAACCGGCGGTCCGGGTCTGCACCGATTGGAAGAAACCGGCAAGTAGTTTGCCCTGCCAGTCCAGCGGGCCAAGCGTATTCGGATTCGACCACTCAACGGCGGTGATATACGCCGTACCGAGAACAAGCAGCACGAACGTGCCGGCCACCACGATGCGGGTATTCATGGTCCAGGTGCGAATCGACCAGGCGCGCTGTAACCAGTGCCGAGGATACCGCCCCTGCCGCCGCAGCTGCCGCCGCAGCTGCACGATGACCGGAAAGCCGAGGCCACCGAGAATGACCGCGGCGGCAATCGGCAGGCAGATCCAGGCATCCGTGGCATACCCCATGAGATTGTCACTGAACAGGGCGAAGCCGGCATTGTTGAAGCTCGATACCGAATGGAACACCCCCAGCCAGATGGACCGGCCGACGGGCTCGCCATAGCCGAGCATAAAGCGCAGCGCGAGCAGCAACGCCACGGTGACCTCAATCGCGAGCGAGATGCGCACGACGCCGAACACCAGCCCCTTCACGTCTGCGAGACCGACGCTCTTGGTTTCGGCGGCGGCCGTGATGCGCGAACGCAGGGAGAGCTTGCGGGCGATCGCGAGCCCGACGACCGAGGCGAAAGACATGATGCCGAACCCGCCTATTTGAATCAACAGCAAAATCACGACCTGGCCAAACGGTGTCCAGTACACCGCTGTATCGACGACGGTCAGACCGGTGACGCACACCGCGCTCGTCGCCGTGAACAGGGCCTCCAGAAACGATGCACCGCCCGGCCCGACCCTGGCGTTCGGCAGGATCAGCAACGCCGTGCCGCCGAGAATGGTCAGGGCGAAGCCGGAAACGACAACCTGCGCCGGATGCAGCCGGTACCGCTTCGTTGTGTTGCCGCGTTCGCGGATGATGGCCCGTGAGTGCACGGAGCCAACTCTACGCCGGGCGCGCTCCCCGCGGGTTACTTTGATTCGGCGACCACAAAATGATACTCGCTTCAGACCGATTCGTCTACCCCCGTTGAGCAGCAGCGGGATACCGGTCGATGTGCGGGATACTCAGTCTGAGGGGTGAAACGAAACACATGATGCGCGAGGGGTTTGAGCCGGCAGTCCGGCATGTTTTGCGACCGCGGCGCAAGCTGGTCGCCCGGTCGATTATCGCTGCGCTGTCGTTGCTGGGTCCCGTTCTGATCGTGCTGTATTGGCTCACTATCCCCCGCGACACCTGGATCTTTGTCGCCGCCGTTCAGCTCGGCCTGACCATTCTCGGCGTGATGGCTGGGCTTGGAGCCCGCAAAGTGTGCGTGACCGTCACGGCTGGGCGCTTGGAAAGCCGAAACCTGCTGGGACGCGTGACCACCTTTGGCACGGCTGAAATTGCCAGCGTTGTGCTGGTCGATCTGTATCAGAGCGGGCTGGTCGATACCCTCCCTCACTTGTATCTGCTCGACTCCGCCGGCGACGTGCTGCTCCGCCTGCGTGGCCAGGTCTGGCCCCGCTCCGGTCTGGAGAACATCATCGACACTCTCGGGGTGGCCGTGGTTCGACCACCCGACCCGCTCACCGTGGCCGAGCTAGGGCGACTCCGCCCGCGGCTGGTGCACCGCTGGACTCGACACGCCGCTCGTCTGGGAATCTAATACCCCCGCAGGTCTCCGCTGCGAGTTCCCGGCCCGTTTGGCCGTCTAATGCCCCCGGCCCGACACGACGTCGGCCACCCGCGCGAGCGGTGACGTGGTGCGACGCCCGGCAAGCTCGGCTCGATCGGCCAGCGAATAGGCGCGGTAGAGGGCGGTGACGGCGAGCCAACGCAACGGCTCGGGTTCCCAGGCGCGTACCCGGTGGTTGACCCACGGCAGACCTATGAGACCGCTGTCTCGACCGAGGATCAGATCGGTCAACGTGCGTCCGGCGAGGTTGGTGGTGGCGACGCCGGTGCCCACGTAGCCGCCGGCCCAGGCCAGTCCCGTCTGCGGGTCGAGACCCACTGTCGCAGCCCAGTCTCGAGGCACGCCGAGCACGCCAGACCAGGCATGGTCGATGCGTGCTTCGGCCGTCGCCGGAAAGAATCGCACCAGAATGTCGCGCAGGGCGTCGATGGTGGCCTGCGGGGTCTGGCCGTCGGCATCCGTTTGGGAACCAAACCGGTACGGCACGCCGCGACCGCCGATCGCGATGCGGTCGTCGCTCGTGCGTTGCGCGTATATGTAGGCGTGTGCCATATCGCCGAGGGTTTCCCGGCCCGACCAGCCGATGGTCTCCCACACGGATGCCGCGAGCGGCTCCGTCGCGATCAGCGACGAGTTCATGGGCAGCCACGTTCGGTGCAGCCCCTTGAGGCCGGCCGTGAACCCCTCTGTTGCGCGCACGACAAACGAAGCGTCGACGGTTCCGGCTTTGGTCACTGCCCGATGCGGCGCGATCTCACTCACCGGGGTGTTTTCGTAGATCTCCACGCCGAGGGACACGACCGTGCGGGCCAGTCCGGCGACGAGTGCTGCCGGATTGATGCGGGCGCAGTGCGGATGCCACATTCCGCCGGTGGTGCCCGCCACGTTGATGCGGTTCTGCGCCGCGGTTTTCGAGAGCAATTCAACGTCGGTGTGCGCCCAGGTCTGCTCGGCGCGGGCAGTCTGCTCCAGCCGGTGCTGTTGCGCCGGGTCGTAGGCCACCGTGAACTCGCCGCCCTTGACGATTCCAGCGTCAATGCCCTCGAGGGTCGCAACCCGGATGACCTCATCGACCGTGTCGTTCATGGCGGCTTGAAACTGTTCGGCGGCGGGGCGACCGTGGCTTTTCACGTATTGCTCGCGGCCGCCGGTGACCGAGTTGGTCAGCCAGCCGCCGTTCCGGCCGGAGGCGCCGAAGCCGGCAAAGCGCGCCTCCAATACGATGATCCGCAGCTGCGGTGCCGCCTTCTTGAGGTAGTAGGCCGTCCACAGTCCGGTGAAACCGGCGCCGACAATGACAACATCGGCTCGGATTGATCCGGGCAGGGGCGCGCGCGGAGCTGGCTGACCGAGCTGGTCCCACCAGAACGAGACCTTTCCGTTCTGCCGGGCTTTCGTCACGGCCTGGCTTCTTTCTGTCTCTGGCGTTCGAGTCGACGCCGGGCGGCAAGTTCACGTTCGCCATCGAGTTTGGCGGCGACCGGAGCCCACAGCACGATGGCGACACCCGCGCCGAGCAATAACCCGCCGATGGTGTCGGTGAGCCAGTGCGCCCCCAAATAGGTGCGGCTGAGCAGCATCACAATCGTGTACGCCGCGCCGGCGAGCGCAACCCAGAGCCGCGGAAAGATGATGGCGAGGCACACCGCCATGGTGGCTGCATTGGCGACATGGCCAGAAGGAAACGACCCGAAATCGGACATGACCAGCATGTCTTCAGGGCGGGCCCGTCCAAAGACCTGCTTCAGCAGCTGCACGAAGCCCGCACTCAGCACCGTGGCCACGAGGTAGTACCCCGCCGCCCACGGCCGTTTGATCAGCACGATCATGAGGGTGATGACGAGCGGCACGACCAGAACGCCGAACAGGCCACCGCCGAGCGCGTTCATGAACAGCGACGGAATTTCCCAGATCGGCGAGCGATGCTCGATGATCTCGCCCATCCACTCGGTGTCAACCTCGAGAGCGACGCCGTTGGCCCGCACGACCACAACGAGGCCGAGCAGCGCGGCCATTGCCATGGCGGAGATCCCACTGATGACGGGCCAGCGACGGGAAATGCGGCGAGCTTTGGGGTCTGCGGCGCGTTCCGGGTTAGTCATCCCGCCATCGTAGAGGAGCGGCCTGCAATCGGGTCCCGGCGTGCCGCCGCCACCGCCATCCGCTCCCCCCACTTTGGACGGGGCCCGGGCCCCGTCCCTGGGCCCAGTTTATAAACTGGGCCCAAGGCCACACCATGGGCCCGGGCGGCGAAAACCTCGAAGAGCGAGCGCCTCGGCCTAGCGGTCGAGCGCCGGAACGGTGCGCGGGCGCACGATCAGCCAGAGCGAAAGAATCGAGATCACAGCGGTGACGCCCATGACGGATGCCATCGGTATCGCCGTTCCCACTCCTAGCAGTCCCACAATCGGCGAGATCAGACCGGCCACACCGAAGTTAGCTGCGCCAAGCAATGACGCCGCGGTTCCGGCCTCGTGGCCGTGGGCGTTGAGGGCGATGACCTGAACGCTCGGCAGGGTGAAGCCGCAGGCCGCGATGAAGAACCAGAGCGGCACCAAGGTGCCCCACAGCCCAATGCCAGCCAGGTCGAGCAGCACAATCGCACCAGCGGTGATCAACAGCACAACCGTGGAGACGGAAATAATCCACTGCGGCCCAATATTGAAGCGGTGCATCAGGCGGGAGCTCAGCTGCACCCCGCTGACCACACCGAGGGAGTTGACGGCGAACAGCAGACCATACTCCTGCGGGCTGAACGCGTACACGTCCTGGAACAGAAATGGTGAGGCCGACAGATACGAGAACAACCCGGTGAAGGTCATCGCCCCGATGATCGCGACGCCCACGAAGGTGCGGTCGCTCAGGACCGCTTTATAGCGTTGGCCGAGGGTGCTGTGGCCCTTCGCGTGGCGTTCGCTTTCGGGCAGGGTTTCAACGATCCAGAAAGCGACGGCCAGAATCACGATGACGCCGTAGGCCGCGAGTACCCAGAAGATGCCGCGCCAGTTCATGACGAGCAGCAGCTGCGAGCCGATCACCGGCGCCAGAACGGGCGCGAGGCCACTGACCAGCGCGAGGCGGGAGAGCATCTTGACCAGCGGCTTGCCGCCAAACAGGTCCCGCACCATGGCCATGGCAACGACCGCGCCGGCGGCGGCGCCGAAGCCCTGCAGCACGCGGAAGATGGCGAGTACAACGATGTCGTTGGACAGGGCCGCACCGACGCAGGCGAGAATGTGCACACCGGTAGCGAGCATGAGCGGCAGCCGGCGGCCGACCTTGTCGCTCCAGGGCCCCACGACCAGCTGGCCGAAACCAAAACCAATCATGGTTCCGGTCAGGGTGAGCTGAATGACCGACGGCAACACGTCGAATTCGCTTTCCAAGGTTGGAAAGGCCGGCAAATAGAGGTCGATGGTAAACGGACCGAGAGCCGTGAGCGCCCCGAGAATGAGAATGTAGACGATGCGCTGGCGCCGAGTTAGTTTGTCCCCGGGGTGCGCGGCGGTCGAGGCGAGTTGCGCGGCGCTAACCACGGGGATACTGGCAGTAATCACGAAAACGGATGTCCTTGGCTGGTCTAAAGAGGCTGGGCGGCGGCGGGCGGCGCGATTTCGGGCGACACGGCCGCGGTGGCACTTCCGGCCGCCCTTACGGTAAGCGGGGATAGACCCGAACTATTCCCACTTTCGGACTGTGGATCGAGAAGCAGCGTTTCGAAGGCGAGTTCGGCCGCACCGATCAGGAGCAGATTAGAGCCGAGAAGCGCGGGGGCGATCTGCACCTCGTCGAACGCAGTCCCCAGCGCCAGTGCGGCCACCGCGCGCGTCAGCCGCCCCGGGTCGACCGCATAGAGCGCGGCGAGGAAGCCGCCGAGCACGATGAGTTCTGGGTTGAGGATGTTGACGGCGCCGGCCAGAGCCACGGCCAAAAAGTCGAGCTGCCGGTTCACTTCGGCGCGCACGGCGGGCGCGGTGGAGGCGAGCAGTGCACGTTCGAGAGCGTCGGCATCCGTTTCACCGGCGCGCAGGCCGAGCACGTCCAGGAGCGCGCCACGGGTTACCTCGGCTTCGAGAGTGCCGGCGATACCGGCCGAGTCGGTGTGGCAGCCCGCGCTGACCCGGGTGTGCCCAAATTCCCCCGCGAAGCCCGCCCGTCCGCCGGCCGCGACTCCCCCGACGACGAGGCCACCACCGATGCCGCTCGAGCCGCCGTTGAGGTAGATAAGATCGGTCATTCCCCGCCCCGCACCGAAATAGCGTTCCGCCGTGACGCCAAGGCTCGCGTCGTTGGCGGCCACGACGGGCAGACCGGTGACCGCGGCGAGCATCGTGCAAAGAGGTTCGTCGACCCAGCCGAGATGTGGAGCGTTGCGAACCAGACCGTCGTGGGCGCGCACCAGGCCCGGCACGGCTACACCCAGTCCGACTATGGAATAGTCACCGAGGTCGAGCCGCAGGTCAGCAATGATGCCCGCCGTGATAGCGACCGCCTCGGCGGCCGTCGGCGTGGTGGGCGTTGCGAAGCGGATGTTCCGGTGCACGACGCCGCTGAGGGCGACGACACCCACGGTGATCGCGTCGATTTCAGGATTCACCGCAATGGCCACGACGCGGTCGCTTGCCGCCACGATCGGGCTCGGTCGCCCGGCGAGCTTCGTGGGGTCGGGAGTGCGTTCCTCGACCAGGCCGCGCTCGACCAGCTCCGCGACCAGAGCGCCGATCGTCGACCGGTTCAGGCCGGTCAGGCGGGTGAGCTGGGCGCGCGACGCTGCGCCACCGCGGTGCACGAGGCGCAGGATGATCGACAGGTTGTGCTTGCGCACATCATCATGGTTATTGCCTTGCATGGCGTCCACTGCTCTCGGCTTCCCGCTCGCTTTTTTCGGTCAGAAGTCAGGTTACTGCGCCGGACGAGCCCGCCGGGTGATACGTTGCCAATGTCAACAAATCACCAAGGGCGCTGACAGACACGGGGCGCCAGACAGGGACGTCATGGAGTTTCGATACCTCGGCAACAGCGGATTGAAAGTTTCGGAAATAACCTACGGCAACTGGCTCACCCACGGGTCCCAGATCGAGAATGACACCGCAACGGCCTGCGTGCGCGCGGCCCTGGACGCGGGAATCAGCTCGTTCGATACCGCAGACGTCTACGCCAATACCGTCGCCGAACAGGTATTAGGCGACGCCCTGCGCGGTGAACGCCGCCAGTCCCTCGAAATCTTCACCAAGGTCTTCGGCCCGACCGGCCCCAAGGGACACAACGACACCGGCCTCTCCCGTAAGCACATCCTCGAGTCGATCGACGGCTCGCTCACTCGGCTGCAAACGGAGTACGTCGACCTCTACCAGGCGCATCGTTACGACGTGGAGACCCCGCTGGAGGAGACGATGCAGGCCTTCGCCGACGTCGTGCGCCAGGGCAAGGCCCTCTATATCGGGGTGAGCGAGTGGAACGCCGAACAGCTACGCGCCGGCCACGCCCTCGCCACCGACCTCGGCATTCAGCTGATCTCCAACCAGCCGCAGTACTCGATGCTCTGGCGCGTGATTGAATCCGAGGTCGTTCCGGCCGCCGAGGAGCTCGGCGTCTCGCAGATCGTCTGGTCCCCCGTGGCGCAGGGCGTTCTCACCGGCAAGTACCTGCCGGGACAGGCGCCCCTGAAAGGCAGCCGGGCAACGGATGCTCAGGGCGGCGCCAACATGATCAAGCGTTGGATGAGCGAGCCGGTGCTCACCGGCGTGCAGAAATTGCGCCCGATCGCCGACGAGCTCGGCCTGACTATGGCGCAGCTCGCGCTCGCCTGGGTGCTGGCCAATAAGAACGTCGCATCCGCCATCATGGGAGCGTCCAGGCCCGAGCAGGTCGCCGACAACGTGAAGGCCGCCGGTGTGCACCTCGACGCCGACGTGCTCACCAGAATCGATGCCGCCGTGCGCGACCTGGCCGAGTTCGACCCGCGCAAGACCACCTCGCCAGAGCAGCGCGAGGCGTAAGCCAGCGGCATCCGCTTTGAGAATCAAGGAGTATTCATGAGAATCGCCGTCACCGGAGGCAGTGGCAAGCTCGGGCGCAGCGTTGTTGCGCGCCTGACGAACGAGGGCCACGCCGTCACCAACCTCGACCGCGCGGGATCTCGCGGTGATGGCTTCACCACGATCGACCTGACCGATTATGGCCAGGTTATCGACGTGATGTTCGGCATCGACGACCGCACAGACGGATTCGACGCGCTGGTGCATCTGGGGGCCATCCCGGCCCCCGGCCTTCTGCCCGATGTGGCCACGTTCCACAACAACATGCTCGCGACCTTCAACGTCTTCCAGGCAGCCCGCCGGGCCGGAATCAAGAGGATCGTCTATGCCTCGAGTGAGACGACCCTCGGTCTGCCATTCGACATCGACCCGCCTTACATTCCCGTCGACGAGGAATACCCGGCCCGGCCGGAGAGCACCTATTCGCTCGTGAAGCACCTCGAGGAGCAGATGGCCATCCAGCTGGTGCGCTGGGATCCGCTTTTGAGCATCACGGCGCTGCGCTTCTCCAACGTGATGGACGAGGACGACTACGCGGCATTCCCCGCGTTCAACGACGACGCCACCCTGCGCAAGTGGAACCTGTGGGGCTACATCGACGGTCGTGACGGCGCCCAGGCCGTGCTGCGGGCGCTCGAACAGGCCCACCCGGGTTTCGAGACGTTCATCATCGCAGCCGCCGACACGGTGATGAGCCGGTCGAGCGCGAGCCTGGCCGCCGAGGTCTTTCCGAACGTGAAAGTCGTTAAGGCGGTCGGCGAACACGAGACCCTGTTATCGATCGACAAGGCGAAGCGGATGCTCGGCTTCGCCCCAGAGCACAGCTGGCGCGACCACGTGTAGTTCTCCACTGCTGGTAGTCGACGTGGGCCCTCGCCCCTGCCGTCGGCATCCGCTCGCTGCTGCGACAACGGATGCCGCGGCCGGCGTGAGCGTCAGGTGCGTGCGCGTCCGAACACCGTTCGCTCCAGAAAGTCGTTACGAAACTTGCCAGCCGGGTCGAGCCGATCAACAAGGGCTCGAAAATCGTCGAGTCGGGGGAAGCTGGCAGCAAGCGTCTTTGCATCGGTCTGAAAGAGCTTGCCCCAATGCGGCCGTACCGCGAAGGGGGCCAGCGCCGCTTCGACCGCCGGCAGCAGCGCCTCAACGGCGGCCTGCTCGGGCTTCCAGGTGAAGTGGAGCGCCACGCCGGCCCGTTCGAAGTTCGGGCTGAGCCAGAGGTCGTCGGCTGCGATGCTGCGAACCTCGCCGACCAGCAGCAGCGGCGCGATCCGGGCTGAGAGAGTGCGCATCGCCTCGATTGCCGCGACGGCATGCTCGCGCGGCACGTGGTATTCGCTTTGCAACTCGTCGCCGTTGCTCGGGGTGAAGGCCAGGCGAAAGTGTGCGAGTCGCTCAGACCACGGGCCGGAGACGCCGAACTGCTCCGTACAGTTGACCGCTGAAATACCGGGCAGCGGATGCCGCCCCAAAGTCGCCGCCGTTCCCCCGAAGAACTCGGATTCCCCCGCATAGTCCCCGCCCCGGCTCTTCACCCAGGCCTGATCCACGTTTTCGCCGAGCCAGTTCGTGAACAGGCTCACGCTGTAGGCACTGCCCATCACGGCGTCGAAATGCTGCAGCACTTCGCCCCACGGCAGGTTTTCATAGACAAACTGGCGCACGGCGAAGGTCGGCTGAATGTCAAGGGTGACCCGCGTGACGATGCCAAGCGCACCGAGCGCCACGACCATGCCGGCGAAATCAGGAGTCGTCTCCCGACTGACCCGCAGCAGATCCCCGGACCCCGTGACGATCTCGAGGGCGCGCACCGCGGTCGCGAGGCTGCCGTTGCGGTCGCCAGAGCCGTGCGTGCCGGTCGCGATAGCACCGGCCACGCTGATGTGCGGCAGCGACGCGAGGTTGTGCAGGGCGTAGCCCTGCCGCTGCAGCTCGACGGCGAGCGTGCCATAGGTTGCGCCGCCAGACACTTCGACGCTCAGCGCGCCCGGGTCGATGACAATGGCATCGTCGACCAGGTCGAGTGCGACCAGCGTGCCAGGGGAATCCGCGATCGCATTGAAGGAGTGACGCGAACCGAGAGCGCGCACCTGGGGGGCCGCGGCGACGAGTTGCTGCACCTCGTCGACGGTTGTCGGGTGTGCGATGGGCGCCGAATAGCGATAGTTGCCGGCCCAATTGCGTTCACTGGTCTGGTTCATTCGGGCCGCCTCACGAAATGATGTTTCCAACAACATACCAAGACGAGCAGTACCGCGTACCGATCACCTTCCATGCATTGCGCCAGCGATCAGTATATGTTTGAGTAATCAACAAATCATCGACGAAGCTGAAACGGAAGTAGTGATATGACCCTGAGTGACGTGAGCCTGACCCCCACCCGCGACGACAAGTTCTCCTTCGGCCTCTGGACCGTTGGCTATAACGGCAGCGACCCGTTTGGTGGTCCTACCCGCCCCAAGCTCGACGTCGTCGATGCCGTGACCAACCTGGCCGAACTCGGCGCCTACGGCCTGACGTTCCACGACGACGACCTGTTCGACTTCGGTTCAACGGATGCCGCCCGCCAGTCCCAAATCGACCGTCTCAAGCAGGCGCTCGCCGACACCGGCCTGGTCGTGCCGATGGTCACCACCAACCTGTTCAGCGCCCCGGTTTTCAAGGACGGCGGTTTCACCTCGAACGACCGGGCCGTGCGCCGGTTCGCCCTCCGCAAGGTGCTGCGCAACATCGACCTCGCTGCCGAGCTGGGCGCGAAGACGTTCGTCATGTGGGGCGGCCGTGAGGGCGCCGAGTATGACGCGGCCAAGGACATCCGTTCGGCGCTCGAGCGCTACCGCGAGGCCGTGAACCTGCTCGGTGACTACGTCACCGACAAGGGCTACGACATCCGCTTTGCCATCGAGCCCAAGCCCAACGAACCGCGCGGCGATATTCTGCTGCCGACCGTGGGCCACGCGATGGCCTTCATTGAAACCCTCGAGCGCCCCGAAATGGTCGGAGTGAACCCCGAGGTCGGACACGAGCAGATGGCCGGGCTCAACTTCGCCGCCGGCATCGCACAGGCGTTGTACCAGGGCAAGCTGTTCCACATCGACCTCAACGGCCAGCGCGGCATCAAGTATGACCAGGACCTGGTCTTCGGCCACGGCGACCTGCAGAATGCCTTTGCGCTCGTCGACCTGCTCGAAAACGGCGGCCCGAGCGGCGGCCAGGCCTACACCGGACCGCGCCACTTCGACTACAAGCCCAGCCGCACCGAAGACGTCGCCGGCGTCTGGACCTCGGCTGCAGCCAACATGCGCACCTACCTGCTGCTCAAGCAGCGGGCCGCGGCGTTCCGCGCCGACCCCGAGGTGCAGGCCGCCCTCGCCGCGTCGAAGGTGCCTGACCTGTCGAACAACACGCTCGCATCCGGCGAAAGCTACGACGACCTGTTGGCCGACCGCGGCTCCTACGAAGACTTCGACACCGACGCTTACTTCGGTGGCAAGGGCTTTGGCTTCGTGCACCTGCAGCAGCTCGCCCTCGAGCACCTGCTCGGCGCCCGCTAGCCCTGTATCACTCCGCATAACTCACACTTGGCCCCGCGAGCGGATACTCCGGGGCCAAGTGTCGCAATTTGCGATGCGTGCGGCACCCAAGCCTCGTGGCCGCGCCCGATATCGGTGCGCGCTACGCCCGTTTGCAGACGGTTATGACTTTGGAGGCAGGCATCACCAGCGACACCGCCTGGCCTATGTATCCAACTGCATTCAGTCGAGCTGCTCGATCAGCTCATCCACGGCGGCCGCGCACAGGCGCTCGTCGAGCACCATGAGCCCGGCTCCTCGGATGCCCGCATCGGAACCGCCCCGGGCTGGCACGATATTAAGGTGCTGATTGGCTAGGGGAATCGATCGCCGATACACCACTTCGCGAATGCCCGCGATGATCTCTTGCACGTTGATACCCAGCTGTCCACCAATGACAACGACAGATGGGTTCAGGACGCTCACGCACATAGCGGTGACCTCACCGATGGCTCGCCCGGCCTCGCGCGCAGCGGCAATCGCTGTAAGGTCACCCATTCTGATGCGATTGGTGACGTCACCAGGCTCAATGTTCACGGCGCCATCGCGACTTAGATACGCCGCTATCGCCGGGGCGCTGGCCGTCGCCTCGAGGTCACGGTCGTTTGCGGTACCGGGCACCTGCACATGCCCGATGTCGCCTGCGGAGCCACGGGAGCCGCGCTGCAGCACTCCGCCCAGGATGATTCCCGCGCCGATTCCCGTGGACACCTTAATGAAGAGCAAGTCATCGACTGCGGGCCACTGGGTAGCTCGCTCGCCAAGGGCGAGCAGGTTCACATCGTTGTCGACCAGAACCGTGGCGGTCAGTCGCCGGCGCACAAAGGCGGGAATGTCGAAGCCGTCCCAGCCCGGCATAATCGGGGGACGGATGGGGCGGCCGGTCGAATGCTCTACGGGTCCGGGCACTCCCACACCAATCCCCAGCAGATCTCGCTGCTGCCGGCCGCTGGCGGCGAGTAGGCGCTCCGCCGTGTCGACGGCCCAAGTGAGAATCTCAGTCGGGCCCTTGGCGATATCAATTACCCGGCTTTCCTGAAGAAGCACGTCGCCGGAAAGGTTGAGCACACCCACGGTGCCGTGGGTCGCTCCAAGGTCGATTCCTATACAGACCCTCGAGGCTTGATCGAACATCAGGCGCGCGGCGGGGCGGCCGCCGGACGCCGCCGCAGTGCCTGTCGGGGTCACCAAGCCGATCGCTGTGAGCGCAGCCAGCCGGTTTACCACGCTGGTTCTCGCCAACCCTGTCTCGTCGACAAGCTCGGATCGCGTTCGCGGCCGTCCGTCACGGAGCAGTTGGAAGAGGTCGCCGGCACCGGATGAAAACATCTCTCGTATCCCAAATCGTGAAAAGGCCAATGAGTAAAAAGAACTCTACCGGACCGAATGACTGCCTAAAAAGGCTATCTATTGACATCGAGATGTCATAAGTGTTACTTTCAATCCAGCAAGGACAAACTACAAGGAGGTAGAAGTGATGAAGTTCGCCTACGAAGCCAACGCATGGGGCGGTGTAGTGGGTACGCCCGGTGCAGTGACTGATCTCGGATCGGGTTTCTATGTAACGCCCGGAGACGTGCATCACACCATCGAGGCGATCGCTGCCGCCGGCTACACCGGAATCGAGTTGTTCGACGGCAACCTCCTCCCCTTCGAGGAATCGATCGACAGCTTCGTATCTGCCGTACAGGCCAACGGCCTTGAAATCGCTGGGGTCTACACCGGCGGACACTTCATCTATTCCGATGCCCAAGAGGACGAACTCGCCCGCTTTGATCGGTCCATTCGGTTAGCCGCATTGGCGGGTGCTCGCCACTACGTAATCGGCGGCGGCGCTGTGCGTTCCACCGGCCGTCGAGCACAGGACTACGAGACGGCCGGCGCCTTCCTCGACACCGTCGCCGAACGGGCACAGGCAGCTGGCCTCATTCCCAGCTACCACCCGCACCTTGGAAGCATTGCCCAAGCGCCGGATCACATTGATGCCCTTTTCGCCGCCACCTCAATCGGTCTCTGTGCCGACGTCGCACACATCGCCGCAGGCGGTGGCGATCCCGTAGCCGTCATCCGAAAATACGCCGATCGTCTGGCATACGTACACCTGAAAGACCTCGATCACGAGACCAACGCTTTCCTTCCTCTCGGCGCTGGCGACCTGGACCTGAATGCCATCATCGCTGAGGTCGTCGACGCGGGGTATCACGACTGGATCACCGTCGAACTCGACGGATACGAGGGTGACGAAGATGACGCCGCCAAGAGAAGTCTCACATTCCTGCAAAATGTAACGTTTACCGACCCAGCACGACCCTGAACACAACCACGATATTTCCGAGCAAAGGAGCATGGAGAATGAAAGTTACGTCAACGCTTATCGCCGTAGTGGCAGCCGCGGGTTTATTTGCATTGACGGGGTGCACCCCGTCCGCGCAAACCACTGCAACCGAAATTGCACCCGAGGTCACCGCTCAGATAGATGCGGCCCTCGCGAACATCACCGGCAAGGTTTTTAGTACCGGTCCGAACGGCGAAAAGCCCGCCGGCGTCGGCGCCACAACAGTGACCGACGAACAGGCCACCGAGATCGCGAGCATGGGCCTAACCGCCGCGATCGTCATGCACTACGGCGGAAATGACTGGGCGAACGCCCAAATCGCCGGCCTCAACGCGGAGTTCGACCGCCTCGGCATCGAAGTCATCGCGACCACGGATGCTAACTTCAACCCGGCCACTCAAGTGGCCAACATCGAGACGGTTCTGGCTCAGGACCCCGATATCATCGTTTCCATTCCCACCGATCCTGTGGCAACGGCTAGCGCCTACCGCAAGGCCAGTGAACAGGGCGTCAAACTGGTCTTTATGGACAATGTGCCTGAGGGCTTCGTTGCCGGTCAGGATTATGTCTCGATGGTGTCGGCGGACAACTACGGTAACGGGGTCACCTCGGCATACCTCCTCGCCCGCGCCCTCGGTGGTGAAGGAACAATCGGTGTGATCTATCACGAAGCCGACTTCTTCGTCACACAGCAGCGATACGCTGGCTTCACTAAAACGATCGCCGACGAGTTTCCCGATATTGAAATCATTCAGGAGCAAGGAATCGCCGGGCCAGACTTCGCCGGCGATGCCCAAGGTGTGGCCAATGCCATGCTCACTAAAAACCCCGACCTCGACGGTATCTGGGCTGTGTGGGACGTACCCGCGGAGGGCGTGATGGCCGCTGCCCGAGAGACCGGGCGCACCGATATCAAGATCGCCACCGAAGACCTCGGCACGAACGTCGCCATCGCTCTGGCCAAGAATCAGATGATCGTTGGCCTCGGAGCCCAGCTTCCCTATGACCAGGGAACCGCCGAAGCCGACCTCGCCGCGCTCAGCATGCTCGGCCTGGAGGTTCCGGCCTACGTCGCCCTAAGCTCGCTGCCCGTCGACCACAAGAACGTGCTCGAGGCTTGGGAGACCGTTTACCACTCGGCTCCGCCCGCTGCCATCAAGGATGCCTACGTCGACTAATAGTCGATGAGCGACTCGCGGGGCGGCCGGAAACGGTCGTCCCCCGAGAATTTTGAAAATTGAAGATCCACAGAACTGTCGAGCCCCGGTGGCTCACGAAAGGTAGTCATGCAAGAGATTAATATCGCCATGATTGGTGGCGGATTTATGGGTAAAGCTCATTCCCTGGCCTACGCGGCGATGCCCATGTTCTTCTGGCCGTCTCCGGCGCGACCAATCAAGAAGATCATCGTCGATGTGACCGACGATCTGGCGCGCACTGCCGCCGAGCGATACTCGTGGGACGGTTATTCGTCATCGTGGCGCGACGTTGTCAACGATCCCGGGATCGATGTCATCGATATCGCCACCCCGAATAACCTGCACGCCGAGATCGCGATCGCCGCGGCCGAGGCCGGCAAACACATCATTTGTGAGAAGCCTCTGGCGCCGACGGCCAGCGAAGCCCGCGGCATGTACGCGGCGGCCCAGAAAGCCGGCGTGGTAACAGCGGTTGCCTTCAACTACCGCCGCACCCCGGCTGTTGCGCTCGCCAAGAAGTACATCGACGAGGGCGCTATCGGCACCATTCTGAACTTTCGCGGTACCTATTTGCAGGATTGGAGCGCCGATCCGAACTCGCCGCTCAGCTGGCGTTTCCAGAAAGACATCGCCGGCTCGGGCGCCGTGGGCGACATCGGCTCGCACGTGGTCGACCTGGCCCGCTATCTGGTCGGCGAGATTTCCGAAGTCACCTCCCTGGTCTCGAACTTCATCCCCGATCGTCCGCTCCAGTCCGGTGGTTTTGACGCCCTCGGCGGATCCTCTACGTCTGACGGCCCGCGTGGCGCGGTCGATGTCGACGACGAGGCGATGTCGTTGATCAAGTTCCGCAATGGCGCAGTCGGCTCCCTTGAGGCAACGCGCAATGCCTGGGGTCGCAACAACTACATCACCTTCGAAATCCATGGCACCGAAGGCTCCATTTTCTTCAATTACGAGAACCGTGACGAGCTCCAGGTAGCGTTCAAGAATGACCGCGCCGATCGTCGAGGCTTTCGCACGGTATATACCGGCCCGAACACGCCGTACGGTGAGTCGCTCTGGCCTATCCCGGCGCTGGGTATCGGCTACAGCGAGACGAAGATCATCGAAGCCCACGACTTCCTCAAGGCAGTCGCTGAAGGCGGAACTGTCGAACCTAACTTCGCCGACGGCTACCAAGCCGCGCTGGTCGACGATGCCATACTTAAATCCGGCCGAACCGGTGAGTGGGTGCGGGTTCCGGATGTGACCGACCCGAACGCCACCGATGACTGAGGCTGGTGGCGGCTCTCCAGCGGTAAGAATGCGGGGCATCGTCAAGAGCTTCGGCCCGGTCGAGGTCCTGAAATCCGTCGACATGGACATTGTCGCCGGTGAGGTGCACGCTCTTGCCGGAGAGAATGGCGCGGGCAAGTCGACCCTGATGAAGGTTCTGCAGGGCGTTCATCCGATTACCTCTGGCACCATCGAGGTCGCGGGCCAGCCGGTCGCCATTCGAACCACCGCCGATGCCGAACGGGCCGGCATCGGCATGGTCTTTCAGGAATTCAGCCTCATCCCCTCGATGACGGTGGCGCAGAATATCTTTCTCAATCGGGAGCTTCGCGGTAAATCGGGACTGGTTGACGACCGTGCTGCGGAAAAAGCCGCGCGCGAGATCTTTGATGGCCTGGGTGTCACGATCGATCCCAAGGCGCGGGTGGAGACGCTCGGCACCGCGTACTGGCAGTTGGTCGAGATTGCTAAGGCTTTGGCCAAGAACGCCAGCGTGCTGGTGATGGACGAACCCACGGCCAGCCTCGCCAAGCACGAGGTCGAGAACCTCTTCGAACTGATTGACAAGCTTAAGAGCCGCGGCATCGCCATCGTCTATATCTCTCATCGAATGGACGAGATCCGCCGCGTCGCCGACCGCATCACGGTTCTGCGGGACGGCCGCGTCGTGCTCGCAGCCGAGGTCGCGCAACTGACCGCGGCTGAGATCATCGAAGCGATCATCGGACGGAGGCTCGCCTCTGACCTGGTGTATCGCGACCGGCAGCTGTTGGCCGATGCTCCGATTCTGCTGGAAGCCACCAATATTGGGAGCGGCCGCGTACTCAAATCAGTCAGCCTCACGATTCGGGCCGGAGAGATCGTCGGTCTCGCCGGGCTAATGGGCAGCGGACGCACCGAGTTCGCCCGCGTGGTCGCCGGCATGGACCGTCCCACCCGGGGGACGCTGAGTATCGATGGCAAACTCGTTCGCTTTAGTACCCCTCTCGCTGCTCAGCAGGCGGGTATCGCACTAATTCCCGAGGACCGTCGCGATCAGGGGCTGGTGCTTGACCACTCCGTCTCCGACAATCTCACTCTTCCCGTGCTTGACCGCGTGAAGTCAGGTGCCTTCCTCTCCATGACCAAGTTGCGCGAGCTGACCAATCAGCTCGTCACCCGCTTTGGCGTCAAGGTCGCCGACCCCTATGCGCCGGTCAGCCGGCTGTCGGGCGGCAACCAGCAGAAGGTCGTCGTGGCGAAATGGATCAACACACGCCCCCGTTTATTGGTGATGGACGAGCCCACTTCCGGTGTCGACATTGGCACGAAGACGGAGATCCTCGACATCGTGCGTGAATTCGCCTCGGAGGGCAATGCTGTGCTGTTCATTTCATCCGAATTACCAGAACTCCTCGCGGTCGCCGACCGCATCATCGTCTTCCGCGAAGGACGCTCCGACCGCGCACTCAACCGCGACGACGTCGCGAGCGAGGAACAGCTTCAACTCATAATCCAAGGAGAGGCAGCATGAGCAGCCCCACAACGGCCACTAGGCCATCCCTCATCTCCCGAGCTGTAACTCGATTTGACTGGCGTAGCAACGTCATCTACATCGCCTTCGTGGTCGTGTTTATTCTGTTCGCCATCTTCCTCAGCAGCGACGGATTCCTCTCCACCAACAACATGCTGAACATAGTGCGGCAGACGGCAACAATTTCGATCATGGCTGTCGCGATGACCTTCGTGATCGCCACGGCCGAAATCGACCTCAGCGTCGGCTCGATCGCTGGCCTCGCCTCCGTCGTCACTGCCATGGCAACGACCCAATGGGGTCTCGTTCCCGGCATACTCGCCGGGTTGCTCTCCGGGGCCGCTATCGGGGCGATTAACGGTGGACTCGTAGCCCTACTGAAGGTCCCGTCCTTCCTCGTCACGCTGGGTATGCTCGGCCTCGCAGCGGGGCTCGCGCAGTGGATTACCGCCTCGGCACCCCAGCCCATCGGCAACACTGTGTATGTGCAGATATTCGGCGGTGGCGACTTCGGTCCAATTCCCGGGCTCCTCGTCTGGACGGTCGTGGCCGTCGCGATCGGATGGATCGCGATGAACCGGACGAGTTTCGGACGCCGTGTGTTGGCGACCGGCGGAAATCCCACCGCGGCCGCCTACACCGGCATTCGCACAGCACGGATTAAATTCACCGTGCTACTGCTCTCCGGTATCGCCGCCGCTATTGCCGGGATGCTCTACGCGGGCCGGCTCGAGTCAGGCCGGTTCCAGTGGGGCCAGGGTGACGAACTCACAGTCATCGCCGCGGTAATTCTCGGCGGTACAAGCCTCTTCGGAGGCCGGGGGGCGATCATCGGTACGCTCGTCGGCTCACTGTTCATGGGCCTCATTAACAACGGTCTCATCCTCGCCGGGCTCGACGTCGCCCAGCAGTCGGTCGTGCGTGGCGCGATCATCATCGCAGCGGTCGCTCTGTCGAGGAAGAAGTGATGACCAGGCCGCTCCGGAGCGGCATAATAGGAACCGGTTTTATGGGACGTGTGCACACACACGCTGTGCGTTCAGTAGGCGGCGTCGTCGTCGCCTACGCCGGCCGTGATGCCGACCGAACCCGACTAGCCGCTGACGAAGAGAACGTACCGTTGGCTCTCACGCCAGAAGAGTTGATCGCCCATCCGGATATCGATCTGGTGCACATTTGCACTCCAAACGCGCAGCACGTTCCACTAGCCCTGGCCGCAATTGCCGCGGGCAAGCACGTTGTATGCGAGAAACCACTAGCCCTCACCGCCGACGATGCCCTACTGCTCCAGCGCGCCGCCGATGATGCGGGAGTCGTAAACGCCGTGCCCTTCGTCTACCGCTTCTATCCGACGGTTCGCGAAGCAAAGGCCCGAATCGCCGATTCGGGCGAACGCATCTGGCTTGCGCATGGCCACTACCTGCAGGACTGGCTCTCGGAGCAGTCGAGCTACAACTGGCGGGTGACGGACGCGGGATCCCGTGCCTTCGCCGACATAGGTGTGCACTGGTGCGACCTCTTCGAATTCACTACCGGTCATCGCATAGACAAATTGCTCGCGCAGAGCTCTCGACTCCATGACACTCGTCTCTCGGACGCGGGCGAGGTCCCTGTCTCCACAGAAGACGGTGTGACCATGATGTTCCATACAGATCGCGGTGCCACAGGCTCCGTCGTGATCTCCCAGGCCAGCCCCGGGCGCAAGAACCAGCTGTGGATGTCGCTCGATGGTGAACACCACTCGTATGCCTTCGACCAGGAAAATCCAAACGGTCTGTGGATCGGGTCGACTTCAGGAATCTCAATCATTCCGAAGGGCCTTGACGCGGTGAACCACGCTGCCACCGCGCCCTACGTCACCGTACCGTCCGGACATCCGCAGGGCTACCAAGATTGCTTTGGACTATTCATGCGGGATGTGCATTCTGTAATCAAGGGCAAGGCCGTCAATGGCCTTCCCACCTTTGCTGATGGTGTGCGCGCAGCCCAACTGACGGACGCGGTAATCGAGTCTTCGAAATCGGGCCACTGGGTCGACGTAGTACCAACTCGTCAGCCGACCTCGAGGGCCGCATGAGCCACCTGACGCACCCCGTCACGTTATTCACGGGCCAATGGGCAGACCTCCCCTTCGAGGAGGTGGCACGGCTCGCGGCCTCGTGGGGCTATGACGGTCTCGAGATCGCCGCGTCGGGCGACCACCTAGACCTAAAGCGCGCCGATGAGGATGCCGCGTACCTCGCATCCCGCCTTGAAATTCTAGACCGGTACGGCTTGAAGGTCTTTGCCATCTCGAACCATCTCGCCGGGCAGGCTGTCTGCGACGCACCCATCGACTTTAGGCATCAGGCGATCCTGCGCCCGTACGTGTGGGGAGATGGTGAGGCTGAGGGCGTGCGGCAACGGGCGGCCGACGATATGAAACGTGCTGCGCGCGTTGCCCGAAAGCTCGGCGTCGACACCGTAGTGGGATTCACCGGTTCGTCGGTCTGGCCGTACGTCGCAATGTTTCCGCCGGTGCCAGCGTCGGTCATTGAGGCCGGCTACGACGATTTCGCCGCGCGTTGGAATCCAATCCTCGATGTCTTCGACGATGAGGGGGTTCGATTCGCGCACGAGGTGCATCCCGGCGAGATTGCCTACGATTATTGGACGAGCGTGCGCACTCTTGAGGCGATCGGTCATCGCACGGCGTTCGGCTTCAACTGGGATCCGAGCCACATGATGTGGCAAAACATCGATCCGGTCGGATTCATCTGGGACTTCCGAGACCGCATTTACCACGTGGACTGCAAGGACACCCGCCTGCGCCCCGCCAACGGCCGGGCCGGTGTTCTAGGTTCCCACCTGGCCTGGGGCGACCCACGACGCGGCTGGGATTTCGTATCGACTGGACACGGCGATGTGCCATGGGAAGACGCATTCCGAGCTCTGGAGTCGATCGGCTACGGCGGACCCATCTCGATCGAGTGGGAGGATGCGGGAATGGACCGGCTCCACGGTGCGGCCGAGGCGATCACATTCGTTCGCTCCAAGCTATGGACACGACCGACCGACTCCTTTGACGCGGCGTTCACAAACCAATGATGACGCAACCGGAGTCGGCGTTCGTTGTCTACGCCCAAATTCGGGTGAGCGAAGCGAAGCGCGAAAGGTTTCTCACAGATATCCTAAATCTCGCTGAGCGCTCCCTCGCCGACGAGACAGACTGTTTGCAGTACGACGTGATCGAACTCGATCGCGCGACCCAACTCTTTGGGGTCTACGAGGTTTACCGCACTCCAGCTGCTTACGGCTTACACCAGGCCTCACTTCACTTCCACGCGTGGAAGGTCGTGGCAGAGGTCGTCATAGAGGAAGGAGGCCTCGACGTCCAAACCGGTCGGCGAGTGCCCTCAATCGTCTGCTGAGCGAACTCGGCCGAGTCACCCACTTGACTGACACCCGTATTTTCCCGATCAGGTCAATTGCGAAGGCGCTCGTTCACCATCGATATTCGCCAAGCACGGCACCCGATTGCAGTGGTTAATCCGTCGGATCCTGTCACACGTACGGGTCTCGACGTAATTCGTGGTTCGACTCGAACTGAAAAAAGCGAGAAAAAGGAATATAGATCATGGATATTATTCAGGACCATAACGGTGTCCCAGCAACGCACGGACGAGCCCTCGTCAATGGCGTCCGGCTGCACTACGTCGTCGCCGGGCAGGGCGAGCCGCTGTTTCTGCTGCACGGCGTACCCAAGACGTCATACCATTGGCGTCGCGTAATTCCCCTTCTGACGCCCTACTACACCGTCATCGCGCCAGACCTGCGCGGTCTCGGTGACTCGGAACATCCCAAAAACGGTTTCGACATGAAGAACATGGCTGAGGACATCGCGCAGTTGGCCACCCACCTTGGATACGACACGTTCAACCTGGTTGGCGAGGACTGGGGGGCATCAACTGCCTACCAAGTTGCCTCTCAGTATCCGGACCGAGTCAAGAAGCTCGTCTTCCAGGAGATGATCCTGCCAGGGTTCGGCCTCGAAGACTACTCATTCCTGACCCGCAAGAATGTCAGCACCTATGTCTGGCTGTGGCACATCAACTTCTATAGCGTGCCGGACTTTCCCGAGTTCCTCATCACCGGCAAGGAGAGGGAATACTTCAATTACTTCATCAAGCACGAGGCACACAACCCCCAGGCGATCACGCCCGATGCGCTCGACGAATATGTACGGTGCTACTCCTCGCCCGGTGGGCTCCGCAGCATGTTGGAGATTTACCGCGCGACACTCGACGACGCGGACCAGAACCACGAATCCGCCAAAACCAAACTGAAGATGCCCGTCCTCGCTGTCGGGAGTGAGTACTTCATCGGTGAGGACAACGAACGCCAGATGCGCCAGGTGGCAGAGGACGTGCGGGCCGTCATCCTCCCATGGGGCCACCAACTCGCAGAGGAAGATCCAGAGGCATTGGCTGCTGCGTACCTGGATTTCTTCGGGAGATTATGATCGCTGCCATATCGCTGAGCAAAAAACGATAATGACGTCGGAAAGGACAAATCAGATTATGGCCGTACCAGAAAGCCCAGGAACTCGCTTCTTCACCGTTGCGCAGAGCTCAACCGGATCATGGAGCTTCATTGATCCCGAGGGAAAGCCGTTCGTGTCCCTCGGTGTGAACCATATCGACGACTCTGATTTGCGATATCCCCACAATGTCGACGTGTGGAATGAAAGATATGGATCTCGGCAGAAATGGGAACAGGGCGTTGTCGCAGACTTGCAGTCGCTGAACTTCAACACCATCGGTTGGACAAGTCAGTACATCAGCGGGGGGTGGGGCGAGGCGCTCGACTGGTTCGGTGACCCCGTCGATCTTGGCCACTCGCATCCGTGGCCCGATCGCGACCTGCTCGAGGCGGGTATGCCCTATGTCGTGCAGCTCCGGGTGCAGGAAATCGAAGACTGGAATGGCCACCCCGCATACCGCGACGTGTACGGCGAAGACTTCGCCAAGTATGCGGACTGGCTCGCGCGACGAATGACTTCGGATCACAAAGACAGCTCAAACCTCATCGGATACTTCCTTGTCGACATCCCCGGGTGGCTCCCCCACGCGGCGGGACAGTTCTGGCCAGGCTTCGACGGCCTGTCCACGCAGGAGCACGACGCCAAGTTGTACGACGTGGCACAGCAGTATTACAAGACAATCACCGAGGCCATTCGTCGCTATGACCCAAACCACTTGAACTTGGGCGACCGCTATAACGGCAACAAGGGCATCCCCGAAGCGGTGCTCCGCGCGATGACCGATTATGTTGACGTTCTTTCCGTGCAGTATTTCACTGGAAAATCCCCGGAGGAATACGCGACGATGATCGGTGATCTCCGCAATTGGCAGCAGCTCACTGGCAAGCCCGTCCTGATCGCCGATATCGGCAATTGGGTGTCTACTGCGATGAATCCACACCGTACCAGCGACATGGAAACGCACGAGGAGCGCGGCCAGGACTATGCGAATGGTCTGGCAACGATCATGCAGGAGCCTTGGATCATCGGCTGGCATTGGTGTGGCTACATCGAAAATCTGGGTCGCGGCTGGGGAATCAAGGATCCCCAGGACAATTTCTACACGGATATGACAGACCCTATGCGCGCAGCCAACGCCGCCGCACAGACCACCATCGCCGATCGCTAAATCGAAACTTGGAGCACAGCACCAGAAACAGACAGATGACTCTTTGCAGGAAGAGTGCAGTCGGGTTGGGCGCGCCGTTGGGACGACGGCCCGATTTCGGTGGAGTGGGAGGATGCGGGAATGGATCGCCTGATCGGAGCACCGGAGGCGCTCGCCTTCCTGCGCTCGCTGGTCTTTGACGCTCCGACTGCCGCGTTCGATGCTGCCTTCAGCACGCGCCGCTGACAACCCGAATCCGCTAGTCAACTCTCGACGACCATGCGCCGTTCTCTGCCCGCAGGCGGGTCTGCTCCCAGCCAGTCTGAACCGCAGCGTTAAGCAGGGCCGCTAACGTCGTAGACATCGGCTGTTTCGGCAGCACAGCGACGAACGAATGGTGAACTCCCGCATGAGCACTTCCGGCCAGGCCCGACCGCCCAAAAAAGACCGCCGCGAGGAAGCCCGCGAAACCGCGCGCCTCATGCGTGCCGAGCAAGCGAAGCGGGATAAACGCCGTCGCCTCTTCCTGCGCGGCGGCATCGGTATCGGCCTGCTCGCCGTGGTCGCCATCGTGACCCTCGTCGTCGTGAACAACGTCAGTGCACCCGCGGCGCCAGGACCGGCCAACATGGCCAGTGACGGCATCCTACTCGGCAGCGACGGCACCACGGTCTCCGCTGCCACGTCGGCCGCTCTCGAAGCGGATGCCGACCCCATCGCGACCGACCAGAGCGCGCTCGCCGACACGGCCAACATCGTGATGTACGTCGACTACCTCTGCCCCATTTGCGGCGATTTCGAGGCCACCAACGGCGAACAGATCACGAGCTGGGTCACCGCCGGCAACGCCACGGTTGAGATCCACCCGATCTCCATTCTCGACCGGCTGTCGTCGGGCACGAAGTACGCCACGCGTGCCGCCAACGCCGCCGCCTGTGTGGCTGACTTCGACCCCAATAAATTCCTCGACTTCAACACGGCTATGTTCGCGGAACAGCCGGCCGAGAACACGACCGGCCTCTCGGATGCCGAGCTGACCGCACTCGTGGATGGGGCAGGAGCAACCTCCCCCGAGGTTGCCAGTTGCATCGCCGATCAGACCTACTCCGGCTGGGTCGAAGCGTCGACGCAGCGCGCGCTCGATGGGCCCATCCCCAACTCCGACATTGAACAAGTCAAGGGAACCCCCACCGTGCTGGTGAACGGCGTGAAGTACACCGGTTCCAACTCCGACGCCGCCGCGTTCGAGGCGTTCGTTACCGCACAGATGACCGCTGCGCCCGGCGAGTAGCCCGCCGGCTTCTTCACGGCGCCGCGGGAGTTGCGCCGCTGCGCGGGAGGCGAAACTCCCGCGCACTGGCGCAGGTCCAGCGCCACGGGCGCGCGGGTGCTAGCCGAGCGTGAGCCCGGCCCAGAGACCAAACGCGGCCGCGATAACGGATGCCGCCAGCATGCCGATTCCGTTGGCCAGCGCGGCCAGATACCGGTGCGCCTGGGCCAGCCGCACGGTCTCGAAACTGGCCGTGCTGAACGTCGTGTACCCGCCGAGCAGGCCGACGCCGAGCACGAGGCTCCACTCCGGCGCGAGCAGGTGGTTCATGGCGAGGCCGGTGATAAGACCGAGCAGCAGCGAGCCGCTCACATTGATGACCGTGGTGCCGTACGGAAACGCGTCACCGAGACGGGCCCGCACGAGGCCGTCCAGAAATAGGCGGGCGGACGCGCCCAGTCCGCCAGCCGCAGCGACGGCCAAGAACAGGAGCGGGGTCATCCGTTCTCCTCCCCTTGAGCGGATGCGCCGCCACCGTTCGCGCGCCGGTGCAGCGCCGCGCCCAGCGCGACTCCGAGCCAGGTAGCGAGGCCGCCGAGTAGTACCGTGCCCAGCGCATAGCCAATGGTCGCTCCAATGGCGCCGCCGTGAAGGAGCAGTGCGCTGTCCGTGGCGAGGGCGCTGTAGGTCGTGAATCCGCCGAGCAGGCCGGTACCGAGCAGCAGGCGCGCGGTGCGGCGGCCGCCGGCGTCGGGTCCGCGGCGCACGAGCGCTTCGAGCAGCAGCCCGAGCAGCAGGGCTCCAAGCACGTTGATGCCGACGGTAGCCAGCGGCAGGTCGGCGCCCGCAGCAAGATCGACCGGCGGCAGCAGCAGCCCGAGCGCTTGGCGGAGGGCTGTGCCCACGGTTCCGCCGAGAAAGACGAGGCCAAGGTAGCGCCAGCTCAGGTGTACGGCTCGTGGCGTGTTCGTGGCGATGGTTCACCTACCTGTTGCACTCAGCAGGAACCATTAGCGCGGGCAGTTTGAGCGGATGCTCGGGCGGGATCCATCGCCGTGGCCAGAATACACGCCCCATCGGTGGACTTCTCGAAGACAAGCGGTCACGAATGATCGAGCAGGACGAACGGATGCTGCCGCCCGAGCAGACCAGACTCTGCGTCAGACCGCGGCGAGCACTCCGGCGACGGATTCGAGAGAGCCGGGAACCATGCTGTAGTACGACCAGGTTCCCCGCTTGACCCGAGTGAGAAACCCCGCGTCGACGAGAACCTTGAGATGGTGGGAGATGGTCGGCTGGCTCAACGTGAGCTGGTCGGTCAGGTCGCAGACGCAGGCCTCGGCGTCGGCGTGGGCGGCCACGATCGAGATGATGCGCAGCCGCGCCGGGTCGGCGAGCGCCTTGAGTGAGCGGGCCAGGGAGTCCGCGCGTTCGGGGGCGATGGCCGCGCGCGCCGACGGAGAGGAGCAGGCGGCATCCGCTTGGCCATAGGCGACTCCGCGGGAAATGTCGGTCAGGGGCAGGGTCTGGGTAAACGTCATCTGAACACATCCTCCTTGGATTGACATTGGTCGATGCAATGTCCTAGCGTTAGCATCGACAACGATCAATGTTACCGCGGTTCGCCGTAACACACGCTGTCACAATTTTCTGGAGATTTGTGAGCAGCACAGCTATAGCACCCACCCGGCTCGGCGCGATGGACCGGCTGCTGCCGGTCTGGATTCTCGCCGCGATGGGCCTCGGCCTGCTGCTGGCCGTGTTCGTTCCGGCAGTCGGCGACGTACTCCACGCGTTCACCATCGGGTCGATCAGCGTGCCGATCGCCATCGGACTGCTCGTCATGATGTACCCGGTGCTGGCCAAGGTGCGCTACACGGATGCCCGTGCCGTCGCCACCGACAAGCGCCTGCTGGTCTCATCCCTGCTGCTGAACTGGCTGGTCGGGCCCGCGCTCATGTTTGCCCTGGCCTGGATTTTTCTGCCCGATCTTCCGGAATACCGCACCGGCCTCATCATCGTTGGCCTCGCCCGCTGCATCGCCATGGTGCTGATCTGGAACGACCTGGCCTGCGGTGACCGCGAAGCCGCCGCCTTCCTCGTTGCCGTGAACTCGGTCTTTCAGGTCGTCGCGTTCGGCGCCCTCGGCTGGTTCTACCTGCAAATACTGCCGGGCTGGCTCGGCCTGCCGACCACGAGCGCCGAGTTCTCGATCTGGGCGATCACGGCGAGCGTGTTGGTGTTCCTCGGCATCCCACTGCTGGCCGGTTATCTGTCCCGTCGCCTCGGCGAGGCTCGCCGAGGCCGCGACTGGTACGAGTCCAAGTTTTTGCCCAGGGTCGGCCCGTTCGCCCTCTGGGGCCTCCTGTTCACGATCGTGATGCTGTTCGCCCTGCAGGGTCAGCAGGTCATCGACCACCCCGGCGACGTGGCACGCATCGCGCTGCCAATGCTGGTCTACTTTGCGGTGATGTTCCTGGTCGGGTTCCTGACCGGACGCCTGTTGCGCATGACCTACGAGCGCACCACGACGCTCGCCTTCACCGCCGCCGGCAACAACTTCGAGCTCGCCATCGCCGTCGCTATCGGAACTTTCGGCGCGCTCAGCGGCCAGGCCCTGGCCGGTATCGTCGGTCCGCTCATCGAGGTTCCGGCCCTCGTCGCCCTCGTCTACGTCGCGCTCTGGCTGAAACCGCGACTTTTCCCCGAACGGATGCCGGTGGCCGACTCGGCGCCGGCCGCAGCATCCGCTCGTACCCACGTCTAAACGAAAGAAGACCCCAATGAAACCCTCCGTACTGTTCGTCTGCGTGCACAACGCCGGCCGCTCACAGATGGCCGCCGGCTATCTCACCGCACTCGCGCAGGGACGAGTCGACGTGTTCTCGGCCGGCTCTGAACCGAAGGACCAGATCAACCCGGTGGCGATCGCCGCGATGGCCGAGGAAGGCATCGACATCGCCGGCAACGTGCCGAAGATTCTCACGACCGAGGCCGTCAAGCAGTCCGACGTCGTGATCACCATGGGCTGCGGCGATGCCTGCCCGATCTTCCCCGGCAAGCGCTACGAGGACTGGCTGCTGGACGACCCGGCCGGCCAGGGCATCGAAAGCGTGCGCCCCATTCGTGATGAGATCAAGGCACGCGTCGAGGCGCTCCTCGCCGAAATTCTGCCGGCCTGAGCCCCGCTCTTTCGGACGGGGCCCGGGCCCCGTCCACGGGCCCAGTTTATAAACTGGGCCCGCGGCCATAAGGTGGGCCCGGCGAGCGGATGCCCCGGCCGTGCCGCCCCCGCTACGCGAGCGTCAGGAACAATTTTTCGAGCTCGGCTACCGTGAGCGAGTTCTCGTCGTCGGGGTTCGCGATGCAGTCGCGCATCGCGGTCGACACGATGACGAATCCGGCCTTGTCAAGCGCACTCGACACCGCGGCGAGCTGGGTGACGACGTCGCGGCAATTGCCGCCGCCCTCGACCGCAGCGATGACGGCGGTCAGCTGCCCCTGCGCCCGGCGCAACCGGTTGAGGATCTTTTTCTGTTCGGTCGCCCGAACGTCGTCCATCTCAGGCCCCCTGCTCGGTCGGAAGCCCGGCCTGCTGCCAGGCCGTCGTTCCGCCGGCAATGTTGACGGCATCGTGGCCGTGGGCCGCGAGATACTCGGTCACCTGCGCGCTGCGACCGCCGAGGGCGCAGATGACGTGCACCGGAACATCCGCTGGAATCTCGCCGATTCGCCCGACAACCTCGCCCATCGGAATGTGAATCACGCCGGGGACGTGGGCGGCTTCGTACTCCCCGGGTTCGCGTACGTCGATGACGACGGGTTCAACGAGCGCGGACAGTTCGGTGACGGTGATTTCTTTCATGCGAGGGCTCTTTCCAAAATGGGTGAGGTGACAGTTCCGGCGAGCCAGGTTCGGTAGCCGCCGTCGAGGTTGCGCACGTCGAATCCGTGCTGGGTGAGAATGCGGGCCGCGGTGTGGCCGCGCTGGCCGACCTGGCAGTGCACGATCAGCGGTACCTTCGGCAGGTCATCGAGCCGTTCGCGCAGGTCCTCGAGCGACACATTGAGCGCGCCGGGAATGCTGCCAGCGGCAAATTCCCCGGCCGAGCGCACGTCAACGAGCACGGCGCCAGCAGCGCGGGCCTCCGCCAGCTCGTGCCACTGCAGGGTCATGCTGGTGCCCTGGGCCAGGTTCGAAGCCACATAGCCGAGCTGGTTGATCGGGTCTTTCGCCGAGGCATACTGCGGCGCATAGGCGAGTTCCAGACGCGTTAAAGCGGATGCGCTCAGCCCCGCCGCCATCGCAACCGCGATCACATCGATGCGCTTGTCCACTCCCTCACCGCCCACGATCTGGGCGCCGAGAATTGCATCTGTCGAGGCGTCGATGAGCAGCTTGATGGACATACCCTCCGCGCCGGGAAAATACCCCGCATGGTTGGCGGGGTGCGTGTGCGCGATCCGGTGGGCGCGCGAGGCCGCGACGAGTCGCTTCTCGTTCCAGCCGACCGTGGCCACGGTCAGGCCGAAGATCCCGACAATTCCGGCGCCGACGGCCGGGGCGGCCTGCTCGGGGGTGCCGGCGATACTGTCGGCGACCGAGCGTCCGTGGCGATTCGCGAGGCCGGCCATGGTGACGAGCGTGCCGGAGCCGCTGACGGCATCCGTTTTCTCGACGCCGTCGCCGACCGCGAAGATGAGCGGGTCGCTCGTGGCCTGCGTGCCGTCGACCCAGATGCCGCCGCTCTCGCCGATGCGGAGGCCAGCCCGCTCGGCGAGGGTCACGTCGGGGCGCACTCCGCTCGCGTCGATCACGAGGTCGGCGGACACTGTGGTTCCGTCGCTGAGCTCAACGCTGTTCCCGGAACCCCCGGTGACAGTGGTGTTCAGCCGCACATCGACGCCGCGTTCACGCAGCCGATCGAGCACGGGCGCAGCCATTTCGGGGTCGAGCGGAGTGAAGATCTGCGGCCCGCGCTGCACGAGCGTGACCTGCACGCCGCGGAGCACAAGGTTCTCGATGGCTTCGAGGCCGATGAATCCGCCGCCGATCACCACGGCGGATGCCGCGTCGGCCTGCGCCAGCACCGCGGTGATGTGGTCGACGTCGTCGACGGTGCGCAGGGTGTGGGTGGGAATGGTGCTGTCGCTTGTCCCGGAACGGGCCGAGGCGCCAGCGGCGAGCACGAGGCGGTCGTAGTGCTCGACGCTCTCTTCATCGGTGAGCACATTGCGCACCGAGACGGTCTGGGCCGCACGGTCGATTTCTACGACCTCGGTGTCGATGCGCACGTCGAGCGCGAAGCGGGCCTCGAGGGATTCAGGGGTCTGCAGCAGCAGTTCATCGCGATTACGGATGACTCCCCCCACGAAATACGGCAGGCCACAGTTCGCGAACGATACGTAGTGGCCACGCTCGAACACGATGATCTCGGCGCTCTCGTCGAGCCGGCGCAACCTGGTAGCCGCCGACATTCCGCCCGCAACTCCGCCTACGATGATGATTTTCATGTGTACCTCCGCACCAAAGATACCCCATGGGGTATCTGCGCACAAGGCCGCGCGGCACGGCATCCGCTCGCCGGGCCCACCTTATGAACGTGGGCCCAGTCTATAAACTGGGCCCACGGTCGGGGCCAGGGCCCCGTCCGCAAAACAAGACACACGCTGCCAGCGCTTAGGCGGTCGGCAGCGCCCGGAACCCGCGCAGGCGCAGGCTGTTGGTCACCACGAAGACCGACGACAGGGCCATCGCAGCGCCGGCGATCAGCGGATTGAGCAACCCGGCCATCGCGAGCGGAATCGCCGCGACGTTGTAGGCGAAGGCCCAGAACAAGTTGGCTTTGATCGTCGAGAGGGTGCGGCGCGACAAGCGGATGGCGTCCGCTGCGGCCAGCAGATCGCTGCGCATGAGGGTGAGGTCGCTCGCCTCAATGGCGACGTCGGTGCCAGACCCCATTGCAATGCCGAGGTCAGCTGTGGCTAGGGCGACGGCATCGTTCACGCCGTCGCCGACCATCGCGACCACGTGCCCTTTCGCCTGCAAGTCACGAATCACCCGCGCCTTATCGGCGGGCAGCACCCCGGCGGTCACGTCGGTGATGCCGACCTCGGCAGCGACACTCTGCGCGACGGCAGCATTGTCACCGGTCACCAGCAAGGGGGTCAGCCCGAGCGCGCGAAACCGGGCAACCGCAGCGACGCTCGTGGGCTTTAGAGTGTCGGCGACGGTGATCACGCCGCGCACCTGACCGTCCCACGCCACCATGACGGCGGTCTTGCCGAGCCCCTCGGCGGTGCCCATCACGGCCTGCATCTCGGTCGGCACGGTCAGCCCCCACCGATCGATTAGCCACACGGGCCGCCCGACCAGAATCTGCCGGCCGTCAACCGTGGCCTGCACCCCGAGCCCCTGGTCCGACAGGAACGCTGAAGACGAGGGCACCGCGCCCAGTCGCGAACGAGCGCCCGCCGTAATCGCCCGCGCAATCGGATGCTCCGACCCACTTTCCGCAGCCCCCGCCAGCCGCAGCAGCTCGTCTTCAGAACCAGGCTCGTGCGCCACGGCGCCCGCCAGCATCATGCGCCCAGTGGTGACGGTGCCGGTCTTGTCGAGAACGATCGTGTCGACGCGGCGCGTGGACTCGAGAACCTGCGGCCCCTTGATCAGAATGCCCAGCTGCGCGCCGCGCCCGGTGCCCACGAGCAGAGCGGTCGGCGTGGCGAGCCCGAGCGCGCACGGGCAGGCGATAATGAGCGTCGCCACGGCCGCGGTGAATGCCATCGCCGGCCCGGCGCCGACCAGCAGCCAGCCGGCCAGCGTGGCCAGGGCGAGCCCGATCACGATCGGCACGAAGATGCCGGAAACCCGGTCGGCCAGGCGCTGCACCTCGGCCTTGCCGGTCTGCGCCTGCTCGACCAGCCGGCCGATCTGGGCCAGCTCGGTATTGGCGCCGACCTGCGTCGCCCGCACTACGAGCCGTCCGCCGGAGTTCAGCGTGGCACCCACAACACTGTCGCCTGGCCCAACCTCCAGTGGCACCGATTCGCCAGTGAGCAGGCTCGCATCGATAGCACTCGAGCCGTCGACGATCACCCCGTCGGTCGCAACCTTCTCCCCCGGCCGCACGACAAATTGGTCACCAACCACGAGCAGGGCGGTGCTGATGCGGCTCTCCACGCCGTCTCGCAACAGCGTGGTCTCCTTCGCGCCGAGTTCAAGCAGTGCCGTGAGTGCCGCGCCGGAGTTGCGCTTGGCTCGTGCTTCCGCGTAGCGACCGGCCAGAATAAACACGGTGACAGCGGATGCGACCTCGAGATAGATCTCATCGGCGCCACTACCCGGAGTGGCCGAGAAGGTGAAGCTCATGGTCATTCCGGCCATCCCGGCCATGCCAAAGAACAGGGCGTAGAGCGACCATCCGAGGGCGGCGAGCACGCCGACGCTGACCAGGGTGTCCATGGTTGCAGCGCCGTGGCGGGCGTTCACCCAGGCGGCGCGGTGGAACGGCCAGGCGCCCCAGATGGCGACCGGAGCCGCCAGGGTGAGGGCCAGCCACTGCCAGTTCGGGAACTGCAGCACGGGAATCATCGACAGGGCGGCAACCGGCAGGGTCAGCGCGGCCGAGATCAGCAGGCGCTGGCGCAGGGACGCTACCTCGAGGGAGCCGGCATCCTGAACGACAACAGCGGCCGGCAACGCGGCCGTGTAGCCGGTGGCTTCAATGGTCTTGATGGCGTCGTCAACGCTCGTACCCGCGGGCACGAAAACGCTCGCCTTCTCGGTGGCGTAGTTGACCGTGGCGGCCACCCCTGGCATCCGGTTGAGCTTCTTCTCAATGCGGGAAGCGCACGAGGTGCAGGTCATGCCCCCAACGAGCAGGTCAACCTGTTGGCCGGCGGTCATCAGGCAGCGGCTACCAGCTGGTAGCCCGCCTCCTCAACGGCCGCGGCGACCAGGGTTCGGTCCAGTTCCGACGTGCTCGTAACGGTGACCTGCGAGGTGCCCCCCTTGACGAGTTCCACGGTGACGCTCTCGGCGCCAGCAATGAGTTCGATCTCTTCGGTCACGCTCGCGACGCAGTGGCCGCAGGTCATTCCGTCAACGCCGTACGCGGTCGTTATGCTCATGGTCGTTCCTCACTGTCTCGTATCCTCGAACGGGGTACTCATTCGAGCATACCCCTTGGGGGTACCGTTTCCCCTACTATACCCCGAGGGGGTACACTCGACTATGGGGTTCACGAGCAACGCAGAGGATAGTGTCATGAGCGATTCCGAGAGCCACGACGGCCCGCACGGCTACATCTCGAACAAAGACGCCTATCTCAAGCGACTTCGCCGCATCGAGGGCCAGGCTCGCGGCCTGCAGGGCATGGTCACCGACGACAAGTACTGCATCGACATTCTCACCCAGATTTCAGCCATGACGAGCGCCCTCGAATCGGTCGCTCTGGGCCTGCTCGATGATCACCTCAACCACTGTGTATTGCACGCGGCCATGGCCGGTGGCACCGAAGCCGAGGCCAAGCTGAAGGAGGCCTCGGCGGCCATTGCGCGGTTGGTGCGTTCTTAGAGGACCGGACCTTTGGCCCTATTCGCCGGGCCCAGCCACACGCAAGACTGTTAATACGTATCGAGCCAGCGTGCCCATTCGGGAAGGACTACCATGAACCTGCCGCACAGCGCGCCCCAGACGACGGCCGAGGCAACGCCCACCGCTCCCATCCGCGTGTTCATTCTCGACGACCACGAGCTGGTGCGGCGCGGCTTGCGTGAACTGCTCGAGGGTGAGGGTTTCGACGTCGTCGCCGACTCCGGCCTGGCCGCGGAAGCCACCGTCCTGATCCCGGAGCTGCGCCCCGACGTGGCCATTCTCGACGCCCGCCTTCCCGACGGCACCGGAATCGAGGTCTGTCGCGACGTGCGCTCGGTCAATCCGGCATTGCAGTGCCTCATTCTCACGAGCTACGACGACGAGCAGGCGTTGCGCGGCGCGGTGCTGGCAGGCGCGGCGGGCTACGTGCTGAAAGAGATCCGCAGCACCGACCTGCTGGGCAAGATCCGCCGCGCCGCCGCCGGTGAATCCCTATTTGACCCAGCGGTCAAGGCTGGCATCATCGCGGGCCTGGCCGATCCACAAGACGCCCGCCTCGCGTCGCTCACAGCGCAGGAGCGCAAGGTGCTCGACCTGATCGGTGAGGGCTTGACCAACCGTGAGATCGGTCAAACCATGTTTCTGGCCGAAAAGACCGTCAAGAACTACGTGTCTTCGATGCTGGCGAAACTGGATTTTCAGCGCCGAACCCAGGCTGCCGTGTACGTTGCGAAACGTGGAGACGAACACCAACGGTAACCTCCGGAACCGGTGCCGACCAGCGCAGCCGCGTTCCCTCGCCCACAACGCTGCGCACCGAGAACTTTCCGCCGAGAAGCATCGCACGCTCCTTGAGATTGTCCAGGCCGCTGCGGTGGGTCAACTTACTGAAACCGCAGCCGTTATCGGCGATGACCAACTTGATACGATCATTCTGAGCGTCAACCGAAATGTCGATCGTGCTCGCCTGGGAATGCCGCGCCGCGTTGCTGAGCCCCTCCGAGATCACGGCGAGCAGACTGCTGCTGAGGTCATCGGCGAGCGGAACATCGATCGGCCCCGACAAGCGGATGCGCGGCGCAAACGGCAGGCTCGCCGCCCCCTCCTTAATCACGGCCAGAATACGACTGCTCAGCGTGCCGGTGTCCTGCGCCATCCCGCGCAGCGAATAAATCGTGTCGCGCAGCTCCCGAATAGTGTCATCGAGCTCGTTCGTGACCGCGTTGATGCGCTCCAGCGCGATCGGATCATTGGTGAACCGCCGCAGGCTCTGCATGCTGAGCCCGGCGGCGAATAGCCGCTGAATGACCAAATCGTGCAGGTCGCGGGCAATACGGTCACGGTCGCCGAGCACTGCCTGCTCCTCGCGCATGCGGTGCACAGAGGCCAGTTCGAGGGCGAGTGACACCTGGGTACCGAAGACCGCGCTCATCTCCACATCGGTGAGGCTGTATCCAGCGGATGCCGGTGCCCGCGACAGCAGAATCACGCCCTGCCCATCCCCGGCTGGCCCCAGAGCAGCAATGAGCGTGGACCCCAGGCGCGACCACGCCGCGGCCGAGCCGCGCGCAGCATCCGCATTCTGCAGGGGCGGCTTGACGAGCATGGCGGACCGTCCGGTGGCCTGCAGCTCGCTCAGCACGCCGACCTGCAACAGCACGGTCGTGCCGACCAGCGCTGACGCGGCAGCACCGGTCTCCGCCGTGCCAGCTGCAGCTGCAGCTGCGCAGTACAGGCTGTCGCCAGAGGGAAACCCGATCACGGCCAGGTCGGCGCCGGACGCCACGAGTGCCCGCTGAACAACCAGGTCGAGGCCGTTGTCTTCGCCGTCAACGGGTCGCAGCAGGTCACGGCCCATCGCAGCGACCGCCTCAAGCCAGCGGGAGCGGGCGCGGGACTCATCGTAGAGGCGCGCGTTCTCGATCGTGACGCCGGCGGCCGCGGCGAGCGCGACGGCCAGGGTCTGGTCTTCGTCGGTGAAGTCCCCGCCACCCTCCTTCTCGGTGAGATACAGGTTGCCGAAGACTGTGTCGCGCACCCGCACCGGAACACCGAGGAACGATTTCATCGGCGGGTGATGGGCGGGAAAGCCGAAGGAGTCTGGGTGGTCGTGCAGGTCATGCAGACGAATGGGGTGCGGTTCCCGAATGAGCAACCCGAGCACGCCGTGCCCGACCGGAAGAGCCCCGATCTGCCGAACGGTCTCCTCGTCGAAGCCGACCGTGATGAAGTGACTCAGGGCCTGGCCAGTGCCGATTACGCCGAGGGCGCCGTACCGCGCCTGCACGAGCTCGCAGGCCGCGGTGATGACGCGTTCCAGCACGGCCTCCAGACTGAGGTCTTCGGCCACCGAAACGACGGCGTCGAGCAGACCTCGCATGCGGTCCTGGGTGAGGGCGAGTTCGGCGGCGGTCTGATCGGTCATAGTCGCCCCGCCCTCATGCCATCTGGTGCTCTAACCTTGGCACGATTTCGTGGCAGTGGAGCTACTTATGGGTGGTTCTGGTGACAATTGTCGGGCAGGTGATGTGCAGCAGCACCTCGTGGCTGACCGACCCCATCAGCAAGCGCTGCAGCGAGCCCCGGCCCCGGCTTCCAATGACGAGCAACTGGGCCTTTTTGGCGGCCGCGACGAGTGCCCTGGCCGGCGACTCGTCGGTTTCGAGAACCTGATGCACCACCAGGTCAGGGTATTGAGTCGTCAGACCCGCCACGGACTCGGCGAGCACCACACGTTCCTCCTCCATGCGCTCGGTCACGGCGTCGGCTGGAATGCTGCGCAATACCCGGCGATTCGGCAGGTGCACCGCGTACAGGGCATAGAGTTCCTGACCGGTACGGTCGGCCTCGGCGGCTGCGAACGCCACGGCGGCGACCGAATCAGCGGAGCCGTCGACGCCGACGTAGACGCCGGTTCGCTCGGTTTCGGGCAGCGCGGGGATGACGGCGACCGGAGAGGTCGACAGTGCCGCGACCTGCAGGCTCACGCTGCCGAACAATTCACCTTCGAACCGACCCTTGCGATCGGTGCCGACGACGATGAGGGCTGCGTCTTTCGACAGCTCGCTGAGCACGCGCGGCGCACTGCCCGTGCGCAGCTCGGTGTGGGTGGTGACCGCGGGCGCGAGGGTCTTGGCGCGGGCGCCGGCATCGGCGAGCAGCTTCTTTTCGGCGTCGAGAATGTTGTCGTAGTAGCCGTAACCGTCGGCCAGCCAGGTTTCATACACGGTGTGCATGAGCGTCACCGGACTTTTGACATTGTTAGCCCGGGCCATAGCCCAGGCGAGGGCGGTTTCGCCGGCGGCCGAGTCATCGATGCCAACCACAATCATCCGGTTCATTGCTCTACCTCGTTCTTGATCGCAAGTCGCAGGCCGCAGGTCGCAGCAGTGAAGTCCTCCGCCACGAAGTAGGAGCTGATGCCCCATCGCCTCACGCCTATTCTGTCAGCCGTTCGTGCCAACACATAGGGCCGGAAGTCCCCAATAGCTGACCAATCTGCGGCCTCGGCGGGGCGGGACTTTCGGCCCTAGTTGCCGGCGACCGTTCGGTCATACCGTGGCTCTGACGGGATTTTTGCCCGTCCGCAATCCAAGAATCAAGGAGAACCCGTGAAGGCACTCGTATATGGTGGCCCCGGCCAGAAGAGCTGGACCGACGTTCCTGACCCGACGCTGCACAGCCCGACCGATGCCATCGTGCGCGTGGAGACGACCACGATCTGCGGCACCGACCTGCACATTCTCAAGGGCGACGTTCCGGCTGTGACCGTCGGGCGTATCCTCGGCCATGAGGGCGTTGGCACTATCACCGAGGTCGGTTCAGCGGTCAGTAACCTGAAAGTCGGCGACCGCGTCATCATCTCCTGCATCAAGAGCTGCGGACACTGCAGTAATTGCAGCAGCGGCCTCTACTCGCACTGCCTCGGCGACGAGGGCGCCTCCGGCATCGGCTGGGTCTTCGGCCACCTGATCGACGGTACCCAGGCCGAGTTCGTGCGCGTGCCCTACGCGGACAACTCCCTGCACAAGCTGCCGGAGGGCGTCAGCGACGACCAGGGCGTCATGCTCAGCGACATACTGCCGACCGGTTTTGAAATCGGCGTTCAGTACGGCCGGGTCAAGCCCGGCGATGTCGTCGCCGTCATCGGCGCCGGGCCGGTCGGCCTGGCCGCCATTGCCACCGCCGGCCTTTACGGCGCAGCGAGCATCATCGCCATCGACCTCGACGAGAACCGTCTCGAGCAGGCCCGCTCCTTTGGCGCGACCGACACCGTCGTCTCCGGTGCCGCCGATTGGAAAGACCAGGTACTCGCACTAACCGACGGCGCCGGGGTCGACGTCGCGATCGAGGCCGTCGGCATTCCGGCGACCTTCACCATGGCCACCGAGATCGTGCGCCCGGGCGGCAACATCGCCAACGTCGGCGTGCACGGCAAGCCGGTCGACCTGCACCTCGAAAACCTCTGGATTCAAAACATCAACATCAGCATGGGCCTGGTCAACGCCAACACCACGAAGATGTTGCTCAAGCTCGTCGCGAGCAAGAAGCTGCCGGCCGAGAAACTGGCCACTCACCACTTCAATTTCGACCAGTTCCTCGAGGCCTACGACACTTTCGGCCGCGCCGCCGAAACAAAGGCACTCAAGGTCGTCATCACCCGCTAACAACGTTTTCCCTGGAGGTTTCTATGCGCGCCCTGATCGTCTACGAATCGATGTACGGCAACACCCGTCTCGTCGCGGAAGCGATCGGGCGCGGCCTGGCCCCGGCCGAGGTGATTCTGGTGCCCGCCGCCCAGGCCGCCGGGGTGGACCTCACACAGGTCGACCTGCTCGTGGTCGGCGGCCCCACCCACGTGCACGGCATGAGCCGGCCCAGCACCCGCCAGGGCGCCATCGACGCCGCCGTCACGCCCCAGCGCACCCTGCACCTCGAAGCGGATGCCGCCGGCAGCGGCGTGCGCGAATGGCTCGAGTCCCTCCGCGGGCTGGCCTGCCACGCCGCGGCATTCGACACCCGCCAGGAGGGTCCGATTCTGCTGACCGGACACGCCGCCAAGAGCATCGACAAGCACCTGCTCGAGGCGGGGGCCGATCGTGTTGCCGCTGGTGAGAGTTTTCTGGTGACCAAGAATACCGCCCTGATGCCGGGCGAGGTTCGCCGCGCCGAGGCGTGGGGCGCCATGCTGCGGCAGCGCACGCAAGCTGCGGCATCCGTTTGAGTCATCAGGCGTGATGTGACTTAAGGCCCTACTCGAGGGCGCCGGCGATGGCTAACGTGAAGAACACTCGTTGGTGACGCTCGCACGACATTCCCGCTCGTGGCCCACCGCCGGAGAAGGGATTGAGCTCATGACGCACACGCTCACACGGAGCCAGACGGTGGTTGCCTGGGACGGGTCAGACCCCGCTCGGGCGGCCCTGGATTGGTCACTCGCCCGCTGCAACGACGGCGAACTCACCCTGGTGCGCATCCTCGACCGCACCGTGTCGTCGGCGGACTACTTCACCGAGGAGTCCACCACCGTGCGCGCCCGCGAGACGCTCAAGGACGACGCCGACCGGGTGAGCGCAAAATACCCGGACCTCTCCGTGCACGCCGATCTGCGCTCCGGGGACCCGATCACCGAACTGCGCGCGTTGAGCGGATGCGACACCATCGTTGTGGTCGGAACGCACCGTCGCCGCGGGTCGACCCTGCGCTACGAATGGTCGATGGGCGCCCGACTGGCCGGTTCGGCTCGGGGACCGATCGCGATTATCCCGGAGAGCGACAACAAACATCACGCGGGTGTCGTGGTCGGCGTCGACGGATCTGCGGCCGCGAACGCCGCCGTGGACTTCGCCGCACTGGAGGCCGACCGCACCGGCCAGGAACTGCACGCGATCCACGCGTGGCAGGAGCCGCTCGTCTGGCGCGACACGACCGAACCCGACGCTCGGTTTCTGCAGACGCTGGAGAACTCCCACAGGCGCATCCTCGATGAATCACTGCTCACCGTGGCCCGCCGTTATCCGGCGCTGTCGATTCGTGCCTCGCTCGTGCGCGGCGCGCCGCAATCGGCGCTGCTCGACGCTGCCCGTGGGGCCGCGCTGCTCGTCGTCGGCGACCACGGGCAGAAGGGCATCTCGAAGCTACTGCTCGGCTCGGTGAGCCACTCGATTGTGCTGAACATCCAGTCGCCCATGGTGGTCATCCCCGCCCCGACCGCCTGACCGGACTCCTCTCGCAGGTCGCCCTGCGCGGGGCCAACGCCCGTGCGCATCCGTTTCCCTCGAACCGGCTGGTGAGTTCGCGGCACTCGTGAAGGACGCGGGCACCCCGAGGAACGCGTGCCCGCTTCCCTAACGCGTGCCGCGACGCGACCCACCGCGGTTAGGGTTTTGGTATGAGCCTTTTCGCGCAGACCCGTCGTTACGTGCGCAATCTGGCGACCGGGATGGCCCTCATCGGGCTCGCGGCCACGCTGGTCGCGCTGCCGGCGGCGCCGGTCGCCGCCGCACCGCTGTCGGCGGCAGCAGCAGCGGGTGACCCGACAACCGACCCGGCACCGATCGACCCGGCTACCTTCGACCCCGGTCTCATCATCAGCGATTTCAACTTCTTCAACCCGGACGCCCTCACCGAGAGCGGCATCCAGGATTTTCTCGAACAGCGCTCCTGCCAGCCGAGCGACGGAGTGCCCTGCCTCTGGGAGTTCCGCGAAACCACGACCAGCCAGCCGGCCAAGGGTGACGGGCACTGCCTGCCCTACACCGGCGCCGAGAACGAAACGGCCGCCCGGATCATCGCGAAGATCGCGGCGGCCTGCACGATCAGCCCCGAGGTCTTGCTGGTATTGCTGCAGAAGGAACAGTCTCTGCTGACCCGACCGAGCGCATCCGGTTATCTGCGCGCCACCGGCTACGGCTGCCCGGACACCGCGGACTGCGACGCCCAATATTTCGGTTTCTTCAACCAGGTCTATAACGCGGCCTGGCAGTTTCGGCAGTACACCCAGGAGCCTGACCGGGCGTTCAAAATAGGCAGTGTTGACGTGGGTTTCAACCCCGACGCCGAATGCGGGGCCTCCGCCGTCGCCGTCAAGAACCAGGCCACCGCCAACCTGTATAACTACACGCCGTACCAGCCCAACGCGGTTGCCGTCGCGAATGCCGGCGACGAGGGCGACGGATGCTCGACCTACGGCAACCTCAATTTCTGGCTGTTCTATAACGACTGGTTCGGGGATTCGACCCTCGAACCGTTCTCGGTGATGTTCGACGACTGCCTCAACTTCGTCGGCGGCCAGGGCTGTGCGCCCGCGTCACTGCTGCCCAGGGTCACCGCTGCCGGCTAGCTCAGGCTGTACACCCACGGCATCCGGCCGATCTCGAGGCGGTGCCGCCCGCCCGCCTGCTCGGCAAGCGCGTCATCGGCGAAGGCGACATCCCCCGCCCAGAACAGCGCCGGCCCCCGCTCGCTCGCACCGAGCCGGGTTTCGTAGTGCGCCAGAGGGCGCTGCCCGGCACTCGCCACGATGTCGGCCACGGCCCCGTATCCCTGCAGGCCGTGCAGGGTCACCCAGGTCGGCGCCACGAGGGTCATCAAAGCGGATGCGTGCCGCTCCAGCGCCTCCGCCGGCCGTAGCCAGGCGTAGTCGATGACCTCATCCTCGGCGAGCACGATGGTGCCGGGCGGTGCCGTGGTGAGGTAGAACCAGGTGCGCAGTCGCTTGGGGACGCTGCGCGGCGGCACCCACACCGCCGTCGCGACGAGAGCCTCTGGCATGACCTCGAGCCCGGTTTCTTCCCGCACCTCGCGCACGGCAGCCCGACGGGCGGCGAGCTGTTCGACGGCCTCCGCCGCCGGGCCAAGCCCGTCAGGCAGGCCCACCGAGCCGCGGCCGGCCGTCTGCTCACCCGCGCTGGCGGGGTCAGCCGGGGCCGCGGCATCCGCTGCACGTCTGTCCTCCGGGTCGACGCCGCCGCCAGGAAACACCCACGCGCCGGCGAAAGACCCACGGTGACGGGGGCGTTCGAGCAGCAGCACTTCGGGCCCGGTGGAACTGTCGCGCAGCAAGACCACGGTCGCCGCAACCCCTAGTAGTGGTTGCGCTGCCTCGGTATCTCGCGTCATCGCTGGTCCTTTGGGTCGGGTCGTGCCGTCTCCTCCACACTAACGCCGGGGATCGCTGGCTACCCGGCCAGTTGGCTGAAAGTACGCCGAAGCGAATCGCCGGCGCCACGAGGGTTTTGTCGCTGTTTCGGGGCAAGGAGTAGTGACACATCATGAAGGCAGCTCGTTTTCACGGCCCGGCCGACATTCGCATCGAGGACATTCCCGCACCCGAACTTCGACCGGGAGCCGTAACCATAAACCGACGGCACCTGCAGTCGGGGGCGCCGCCGATCGCGGCAGTAGGCTGCCTTCTATGCCCGCCACACAGCGCACGAGCCCGCTCACCCGCAGCGTGCTCGCGCCAAATGCCGGTCCGATGACGCTCGACGGCACCAACAGCTACCTCATCGGCGCGCCCGACGCGAAAACGATCGTCGTCGTCGACCCTGGCCCGCTCGAAGAGGGCCACCTGGCCGCCCTGACCGCCGCCGGTCGGGTCGAACTCGTGCTGATCACACACCGGCACGCCGATCACACGGCGGCGAGCGTTCGATTCGCGAAGCTCACCGGGGCCCCGGTGCGGGCCTTCGATTCGGCCTTCTGCGTGAATGGTGACCCACTCAGCGACGGGGAGCTGATTGCGGCCGCCGGCACCAGCATCCGGGTATTAGCCACCCCCGGGCACACCGACGACTCGGTCTCCCTGCACCTGCCGGGAGACGGCGCCGGCGGCTCCGTACTGACCGGAGACACCATTCTCGGCCGTGGAACGTCGATCATCGACGGCACCCTCGCCGACTACCTGGCTTCCCTCGAGGCCCTGCGCGCGCTCGGTCCGGCCATAGTTCTACCCGCGCATGGCCCGGTGCTGCCCGACCTCGCTGCCATCTGCTCGGCCTACCTCGCGCATCGCCACGAGCGTCTCGATCAGGTGCGCGCCGCGCTCGCCACGCTCGGTTCTGCGGCGACCGTTGCGCAGGTCACCGACGCGGTCTACTCGCAGACGGATGCCGCGGTGCGGTTCGCCGCGGAGGCATCCGTTCGCGCGCAGCTGGTCTACCTGCGCGACCCGCGGTGACCGAGCTCGCTACTTGCCGGGCTTCTTGTTCTCGAGGGACCGGCCTGCCGCCAGGGCGCGGGCCCTGGCACCGGCAGTGTCTGCAGCAGCGCTAAATCGGGCATTTCTGATCCCCGAGCTGGCGGTTCGGGCAACCTTGTTGCTCTGTTTGGGATTTTGGGCCATGGTGCATTTTCCAATCACGTGAAACCGGGAGGTGACTCCTTGTTAAACACTATCGGTGCCTCACACCCCGGTCACAACTCCTGCAATCTGTCTCGATGGTATTCAACGCTCCCGTCATTACGCGGATCTGATCATCCGGGTTGAGAAATTGCAGGAGTTATGCGCGCAACCCTCAGACTTTCCCTGCAGTCTCCCGCTCAAGCACAGGGCAGAGCCGACAAGTTGCAGGCAAAACAGACCAAGCAGTATTGTTCAGGTAGCGCTGCAACTTGGCGTCCACCCCCATTCGTCGTCGCAGTGCGCTAGCCTATGGGGCGATCGGGGGCGGCGATCGGTCAGCGGCGCCGCCCAGACAATGCTCAAAGGGGAACTTCATGCGCCATCGCTCACTGCTCACGGCCCTCGCCGCCGCCGCTCTTCTGTCGCTGACGCTCGCGGGGTGCAGCGGCGAGAAGGCGGCCGCCAAGCTCGATCCGGCCGAGAGCCCGCTGTCGAAGTACATGTCGTCGCTCTACGAGGGCTTCGACGAAAATGACGGGATCGCGCAGCAGAACGAGCAAGAGGAACTCGTGGCTGCCTGCATGGCCGCTGAAGGCTTCGACTACACGCCCGCTGATGCCTCGCAGTACAGCGGCATGGCGAGCGACAGCGGCGAGGAGTACGGCACCGAGAAGTGGGTGGCCGAAAACGGTTATGGCATGAGCCAGTCCCCCGAGCAGCTGGCCGCGCAGCAGGAGGAGAGCGAGGCTTACGTTGACCCGAACCAGGACTACGTCATGTCGCTGTCCGAGGGCGAGCAGGCCGCCTACAACGAGGTGCTGTACGGTCCACAGCCCACGGAGGAGGAGCTTGCCGACGGTTCCTACATCGACAGCTTCGAAACCAAGGGATGCTACGGGTCAGCGAGTCAGGAAATCTTCGGCGATCAGCCGTCGCAGGAAGATCACGCGGCGGTCTATGACGCGATGAGCCTCATGTATGAGGACCTGCAAGCCTCCCCCGCGATCGTGAAGCTCGACGCCGAGTGGGCGTCCTGCATGGCCGATGCCGGGTATGCGACCTTCGCGAAGAAGGCAGACGCACAGGAGTCGATCATGGACGCGCAAAACGCGCTCTATGAAGACCAGTCTGGCACCGCCCCCGACGAGACGATCCTCGCGGATCTGCGCGAGAAGGAACTTGTGCTGGCCATGGCCGACTTCACCTGCGCCGAAGATGTGAACTACACCGAAGCAACGACCAAGGTGCAATTCGAGCTCGAAGAGCAGTTCATCACCGACCACAAGTCCGAGCTAGACGCGCTCATCGCGGACTCCGAGCAAGGCAAGTAGGTGTCGCGCCTGTTCGGGCGACGAAAGAGCAAGCCCGACCCAACCGAGGTGATTGACCTCATCGATGCTGACCCCATCACCCGCTCACGCAGCCAGGGCTGGCGTCGTCTGTTCGCTGGCAACCGCGTGATCTGGGTCATGGCCACCGTGGCCATCGTCGCGCTCGTGGCCGGTCTCGGGCTTGGCCAGCTGATCGTCTCACCCGGGCAGGCTGCAGCGGATGCCGATGCTCCCGCCGGCGGCCTCATTACGGTCCCGATCGAAAACCGGCAACTGGCCAACGACGTCACCATGCGCGGCGACGCCACCTACGCCGACTCGGTGGAGGTCTCGATTGAAACCGGCGAACTCGCCGGGGCTCCCATCGTCACCGGGCAGGTGCCGGAGGTCGCCGCCATCTTCGACACCGCCTCGATCGCGCTCGAGGTCACCGGTCGCCCGGTGATCGTGCTGCCCGGAGATTTGCCGGTCTACCGCACGCTGCGGGTCGGCGTCTCCGGCCCCGACGTGCTGCAGTTCAAGCAGGGCCTGAACGCGGCCGGAATCGATGCCGGTGCGCTCGACTCCGACGTGTTCGACGCCCAAACGGCGAGTGCGGTCACAGCGCTCTACGCCAAGGTCGGCTACCCAGCGCCCACCGGCGGCACCGACGTCACGACCGCGGTAAGCGGTGCCGAAGCCGGAGTCACGAGCGCGCAAGCATCCGTCGACAGCGCCGCTGGCGCCCTCACCACCGTGCAAAGCGCCGCGTCGAACGTTGACGTGGTCGAGCAGGGCAACCTCGTGCGCAGTGCTGAGCGGGCGCTTGCCTTGGCCAGAACCGAGGGAATCCCCAACGCGATAGCGGATGCCGAGGAGGCCGTCACCCTGGCCATCGCAACCCGAGACAAGGTTCTGGCCCCACGCGACGCGAGTGCTGAAAAAGCCGCCGTCACCGCGGCCAAGGCCGAGCTGACCCGGGCAAACGAGACCCTGAGCGACGCCCGTGACGGCGCGCTCGCTTATCTGCCGGCCGGCGAAGTGCTCTACCTGCCTGGCCTCCCTCGCCGGGTCGACGAGATCAGCGTCAAACGCGGATCGAGCATCACCGGGCCGGTCATGCGGGTCTCCGGCGCAACGCTCGTGATCTCCGGCTCGGCGACCGCGAGCGATGCCGCACTGCTCGAAGTCGGTGCCCCGGCCATTCTCGCCATGCCAGACGGTGACCAGCCCGCCACGATCTCCTCGGTTCTCCCCGCCGAACCGGCCAGCGGCGAAACCGCCAGCGGCCGCTTCACCGTATTATTCGCTCCCGACGCCCTCACCGACGAGCAGATCCAGGCTGTGCAGGGCAGCAACGTGCGCGTGCGCGTGCCGGTCAGTTCGACCGAGGGTGACGTACTCGCCGTTCCGCTCGCCGCGCTGACCGCTGGGCCCGGCGGCGAATCTCGCGTCGAATTCGCTCCCGGCGGCTCCGCCGACACCGTGCTGGTCGAGGTCATGACCGGGCTCGCCGCCGAGGGTTTCGTCGAGATCACGGCGGTCGACGGCTCGCTGGGTGTCGGCGATCTTGTCGTGGTGGGCCGTTGATCGCGGCCCCGGTCGTCGAACTGGTCAACGTCACACGGTCTTTTCCCGGCCCGCCAGAGGTGCAGGCGCTCAAATCGGTCAACCTGCGGGTGGAACGCGGCGACTACCTGTCGATCGTCGGCCCGAGCGGCTCGGGCAAGTCCACAATGCTCAATCTGCTCGGCCTGCTCGACCGGCCGAGCGTCGGCGAATACCACCTCGACGGCCGGGACACGAGCCTGCTCGACGAGAAGCAGCGCGCCATCGTGCGCGGCGGCACCATCGGCTTCGTCTTTCAGGCCTTCCACCTGCTGCCGCACCGCACCGTGCTAGACAATGTGCTGCTCGCCACGCTGTACAGCGGCGTGCCGCGCGCCGAGCGCGAGGACCGCGCCCGCGCCGCCCTCGACCGCGTGAAACTCAATCACCGGCTCGACTTTCTACCCGGCACCCTCTCCGGCGGTGAACGCCAACGCGTCGCCGTGGCGCGCGCCGTCGTTGCCTCCCCCGAGCTGCTGCTCGCCGACGAACCCACCGGCAACCTCGACGAGGCCACCGGAGGCGAGGTCATGGACCTGTTCGAAGAGCTGCACGCCGACGGCCTCACCCTCATCGTCATCACGCACGACCAGGCGGTGAGCGATCGGGCCGAGCGCCGCGTGCGCATCACCGACGGTCGCCTGAGCGAGCTGTCATGAAGGTCTTCGCCAAGCGGATGCTGCGCCGCCGTTCCCGCGCCGCCGCGGTCCCTGGCGCTGAGCTGGCGGCATCCGCTGAACTGACGCCCAGCATCGTTCCGGTCATTCGCCGCGCCGACCGGTTCTCGGTGCAGGACCTGATGGTCGAGGCAAGCTACGGCGTGGGTGCCCGCCCGAGCCGACTCGTGATGACGACCCTCGGCACCGTGCTCGGTATTGCCTCGCTCGTGGTCACCATTGGGTTCGCGCAGACCGCCGCCGGGCAGATTTCCAACCAGTTCGACGCCGTCTCGGCGACCCAGGTCATGATCGAGCCGGCCTCGACCCGCAATTCGAGCGGCAATGAACAGGCCACCGGGCGGCTGCCGTGGGATGCCCCGGAGCGGGTCAATCGCCTCGCCGGGGTGGAACGCGCGGGTCTCGTGGCCGAGGTCGACGCCGAAGACCAGCTCGTGACCTCCGTTCCCGTCAACGACCCCTCGGCCGCGCAAACCCTGAGCCCCGCCGTCATCGCCACCTCGCCGGGCCTGCTCGCCGCAGTACGCGGGCAGGTCGTCACCGGGCGCTACTTCGACGTCGGCCACGACGAGCGCGCCGACCGGGTCGTCGTACTTGGCGCTCGGGCCGCGGAAGGGCTCGGCATCAACCGGGTCGACTCGCAGCCGTCGATCTTCATCGGCGAGGTGCCGTACACCGTCATCGGCATCATCGACGGCGTCGAGCGCCGCGCCAACCTGCTCGACGCCGTCATTGTGCCTCTCGGCACCGCGCGCGCCGATTTCGGACTGACCGCTCCGACCGAACTGCACGTGCAGATCGACGTCGGCGCCGGCACGCTCGTGGCCCGACAGGCTCCGATCGCGCTCGACCCGAACGCGCCCGAGAACTTCACGGTACAGGCGCCCGCCGCCGCGTCGTCGCTGCAAGACAACATCCAGGCCGACATCAACATCGTCTTCCTCACCCTCGGCATTCTCGCCCTGCTCGCCGGCGGTCTCGGCATCGCCAACGTCACCCTGCTCTCGGTGATGGAACGGGTCGGCGAAATCGGCCTGCGCCGGGCGCTCGGCGCGACCAAGCGCGATATTGCCCGCCAGTTCATCGTGGAGTCGGCCGTGATCGGCCTGCTCGGCGGCCTGATCGGCTCGGCACTTGGCGTGTTCGCGGTCGTCGTCGTGTCGCTGCTGCAGGGCTGGACGCCCATACTTGACCCGTTCGTCGCCATCGGCGCCGCGCTGCTCGGAACCGTCGTCGGCCTTGCCGCCGGCGCCTATCCCGCGGTGCGCGCCTCCAATATCGAGCCGATCACCGCCCTGCGCGGCGGCACCTAGGGGCCAGTCAAGGCAGTCCGCGTGCCGAAAACCGTGCTGGCCCCTGACCCCGGACCTAGAATCAATGGACCATGCCGAACTCCACTCCTCCCTCGTCCGAACATGACGACAGACTGAAGCGGCAAGCCTTCTGGGTGTGCGTCGGAGTTGCTGCCCTCACAATCCTCGACCTGTCCAAGATCAATGTGGGTTTGCCGGCCATCGAGGAGTCTCTTGGCGGCGGTACCACCGAACTCCAGCTGATCGTCGCTGGTTACGCCCTCGCGTTCGGGCTCGCGCTGGTACCGTCCGGTCGGCTGGGCGACATCCATTCCCGGCGGCTCATGTTCATCGTCGGACTCAGTTCGTTTACGGTCGCGAGCATCCTGTGCGCGCTCGCGCCCACGATCGAATTCCTGATAGTGGCGCGCATTGCGCAGGGAATTGCTGCGGGAATCCAGATGCCGCAGGTACTCGGGCTGATCCAGCAGCTATACCAGGGCGCGGCCCGAGGTCGCGCATTCGGCTTGTTTGGCGCGGTCATCGGAATTTCGACGGCCTTCGGGCCGACGCTGGGTGGCCTCCTGATCGCCGTGGGCGGCCCAGATAACGGATGGCGTCTGTCGTTTTGGATGAACGTGCCGCTGGGCCTGCTGGCACTCTTCTTCGCGATGCGCGTGCTTCCGAAACGCCAGAGTCATGCGCGGGAGCAGACCGGACTGGACCTGGTCGGCATCCTGTTGCTGGGAATTGCCACCCTCGGCCTCATGCTCCCGTTCGTGCTGACAACCGGTTCTCCAACCGATGACCCCAACCGGTGGTTCTGGCTGATTGTGTTCGGTCTGTCCGGCGCCGCATTCTTCTGGTGGGAACGGCGTTACCAGCAACTCGGCAAGTCACCCGTCATAGATTTCTCGCTCTTTCGCACGGCGTCCTATCGCAACGGGATACTGATTTCGACGGCCTATTTTGCGGCAATTCCGCCGTACTTTTTGCTGGTCACCCTTTTTCTGCAACAGGGCCTCGGGCTTGAGCCCGTCTTCGCCGGAATGGTGAGCATCTCGTTTGCCCTCGCCTCCGCGGTCATGTCGTGGATCGGCGGTCGCCTGGTCTTTCGTTGGGGCCGCCAGCTCGTCGCCCTCGGCCTGGTCACGGTCATGATCGGTTTTGTGCTCGTTCTACTGGCGGGATTGTTCGCCTCGGTCGACCAGGCACCGTGGCTGATCGCCGCAGCCATGACGATGACCGGTGCGGGCGGTGGCCTCGTCATTTCGCCGAACCAGACGCTCACCCTGACCGAGGTTCCAGTCACTCAGGGCGGCGTCGCCGGGTCAATGGCTCAGGTGGGTCAGCGAGTGGGAACGGCTATCGGAGTCGCGGCGATCATCTCGACCTTTTACGCAACGTTGTATGCGGAGGCGAGCCAGCCGGACCGCGTGCAGGTGTTTCGTGACGGCTTTCTCAACGGAATCCTGGTCGCGCTGGCACTGGTCGCTATTGCCCTGGTGTTCGCCCTGGTCGACCTGTTCGGACGCCGAACAGAAACGTCCGCTCTACCGAACGCCTGAACGCGACATTTCTTCGCCGATGAACGAAAATCTCCGCATTGGTAAACGGCGGATCGGGGCGGAATCTGCCATGCTGGCCGTGAGCCGAGGCGACCGTTGATTCCGTCCGTCTGCCGGGCGCCGTAGACAAGGGAGTGCAGCATGAGCGCGTACGTGATTGTTGGGGTGGTGCCAGGGCAGCCGGATACCGTCGTGGAGCAGGCGGCCGTGTTCGCGGCGCGTTTCAACGCGGAGCTGGTGTGCGCAGCCGTGGACGCCAGCCAGTATCGGGTTTACAACTTGGGCGACGGCACGATGACGAGTCTGCCGTTCAGTGCGGACTCGCCCGAACTTGCGGAGGACAGATTCGACCCGGATCTCGCGGCGCGCCTGGCCACGCTCCTCGACGGACGAGGTCTCCCCTGGAGCACCCGGGCATTGGTCGGGAATCCGGCCCAAGCCCTCGGCGACCTGGCCGACACGCTCAATGCGGCGATGATCGTGGTCGGTACCAGGGAGGCGACGTTGCGGGCCAGCCTGCAGGAGTTCATCAACGGTTCGGTGGCGGCGCAGTTGGCGCACCGTCAGCATCGTCCGGTGGTCGTGATTCCGCTCGCCCCGGTTCCGGCTGATCAGGCCCTGCCCTGGGACCCCGCCTGATCGGAAAGCGTGCCCCCAGAACCGCGGTATCCCTGCCCCGAAGGTCGATTCCCGCGATCTAGAGCTCACGGTCAAAAGTCGGCCGCGGATAGTCCTGCGGGCTCTGCATCGCCTTGACCGGAACCGAACCTGCATCTGCCCGCCGACCAGCATCCGCTGCGCCCTCGGAAGCAGAAGTTGGCCCGTCTCCCTCCAGCCGGTCAAAGCTGGCGGCCGTATCGGCCTCGAGCTCGTCGAGGTCAACGACGCCGGTGCTCGGCGTGCCCGAAGTTGACATTCCATCACCCGCGACTGTCGCCAAGCCCGCGGACCGTACGCCATCGCCCACAATGGATGCGTCAGCAGAAGAGGACGACAGACCCTGCGGCGGCACTGGGCTGGGCTGGGCTGGACTGGACTGGACTGCTGAGTCTTACCACGTCGAGAACAGCGGCCCGCCCGAAAGGCTGGCGGCCGACTCGATGATCTCAGTGACACTGGCGTCGGCGAAATATGAGAACTGCACATCCGGCTGTAACCGATACGGGCCAAGTTTGACGAACCGAATGGGACCGCGCTGCCCGACCAGCAAACTCACGAGGCCATCCTCCTCGCGCGCGGCGACACCAACGGCATACTCGCCAACGCGACCGGGGATATGGAGCCCGGCCAGCCCCTCCCTCTCACGCACGTACCCGCCCAGTTCGACCGACAGTACTCGCTCGATATCCGTCAAGTCGCCTGAGCTCATAACGAACCGTTCGACCTCGCTGCGCTCCGCTCGAGTAAGGGCAAAAGCGTCCCCGTCACCGCCACGAATATAGAAGCGAATTTCACCTCCACCGTCGGCGATCACTACGGCAGCGTCATCAGAGTCGTACTCGATCGTGTTCGCCGCCCGGTCAACCCAACTCCGGAAAAGCGGCGAAAACATATTGACGTTCACTTAATAAACACCCCCAGAAGGTCGGAAACCGGCATCGGTTACCAATGTACCTACTCCCCATTCCTCCACCGGGCGGCGCGCACTGAAGGCCTTCACGAGACACGTCTCCCCTTTTTGCCCGCAGGCTAGGAACTCGTCAACTCGCGCGCGAAATCCATCGCGCCAAGTGCCGGTAACTCAAAGCCCAGAGTGCTTCCCGGATTGACAGTGATGCCAGCGTCGGCAGGAATCCGTCTAAAGAACTCCAGCCCGGTCATGACGACCACGGACCGTTCCGGTCGTTCAAATTCCTGCATCAGGTCAGAGTGGGTAAAGACTGCCAAGAAACGGTTCCCGTCGCGTTCGACTACGAGCGGCTCGAACTCCCCCACATCAGTGAATGGCGCTCGTGACAGCAAAAGAACCTCGGAAGCCGCCAGAGACCATAGCAGTGCCTGCAAGGGCAGCGACCCCTGGCGTGCCATTACGATGGCGCGTTCAAGCACCGTCGTCGTCCGAGATCCACTTGTCATTGAGAACGTCCTCACAACCCTGATCTTCCCATTTCTTCACGACAAGATCGCGGGGAATTGAACAGCGGCATCCGGCGCCAACATGTCCGCGATGATGGCTCCCGTAGGCCGTGTCGCGTACTGGCTGACCTGGGCGGCCACAAACTCGTTCCCGCGGCCAAAGCCCGCCCACTGCTCAGCACTGCCATCGTTCCACAGCAGAAACACATTGCCCGACTCGTCACGCTCCAGGCGAAATGGCTCCACGATGGCGGCCACATCCGTCGTCAAGGACACAGGTGCACCCAACTGCTCGTAGTACCGAACCAACTGCGCAATATTGAACGCCAAGTACCGCTGAAGAACGGGGAGGCTCGGCGACCACAGTTTCAGCGACGGGTCGCCGCGCTCGGAACGACGCGCGACCTGCACGAAACCATCACACTCCAGCAGCAAGTAACCATGCGCGTAGTCGCCCAGACAGGTTTCCCTCGGGTTGCCCGTCGGGCGAACCGCCCAACCGAGGCGCCCGGCCAGTGTCAGGAGCCCAGTATTAAGCTGTAATGTCATCGAGAACCCCCACATCGACAAGCTCAAATACATTCATCTTCTGGCCATTCGCACCCAGAAACACCACATAGCGCGCCCCGCCAGACCGACCGAACGCCGGCGCATTCTCCCCCAGCTCCACCTGCCACCCTGCGGGCATCGTGCCCGTAATCCGGTAAGTGTGCAGGCGAGCGGATGCCGCCTCCGGCAACAACGCGCGCTGGTCGAACGACCCGCCCAGAATGGTGAAGAACTCCCCGCTCGGGTCACCCACGCGATCAATCGTGTCGCCAAACGCCTCAATCAACGCGGTGATATTGCCCGTACTCACCCGCTTATCGGGCACGCCACCATTAGCCGGAACCGGCCGCAAATTATTGAACGAGTCGATGTACCGAGCCGCCCACCCCTCCGCCGACAACGCACCCTCACCCAACTCACTCATCCTGTTCTTCCTTCCACGCCACGTATTCAGCCCATGAAGCCGGTGCCCCGACCGGCGAATACCATTCGTCCGAACTCTCCTGTAGATCCTGGAGCTCGCCCACCGACATAAAAAGCGGGCGTCCATCGGGCGCCTGCAAAGACGTCTCAATCTCATCGAGCGATGACAGAACGACCTGCCCAAGATCGAGCGCCCGATTATATTGCTTGACAGGGAAGTTAGCCCAAGAACCGTTCCCCCATTCGAGTCGAAGTTCGCCCTCTCCGCTGGGTCGCAAACCTACCCCGAGCGGCAGGTCGAAATATCGGCGGCGCGAATACGGCGTTGGTCCGCCGTCGTCCCAGCCTTGGGCAGCGACGCCGGCGTACCAGAGCATGAGCGATTCCACTGCATGGCGCTCATTCGACACAAACAAGATGGCCCAAATCCCCATCGTGCGGGTGTCGATCCGCCACAGACCATCCGTCAGGCTTATCGAATACTCGAGCTCCTGTTTGCCGATTCGGCAGCGGTGGTTGCCATCGTCTTCAGCAATCACCCACCGGGCATCTTGCGCATGCGCGATGATGCGTCCGTCTAAAAGAGCCACTGCATTCCCTTTCGTAATCGCGTGCCACTCAATAGTGCAGCTGTCCCAGCGTCTCTCAAAATTACCTCCGAGCGGGTGGAGCGAGCGAGTCTATGTGCACCAGCCCGCGCCGGCGGAGGTCAGAGAGGGAGGCAACGTTATCTAGATCTGATGCGTCAGCGTTTGTTCGCACGACAGCTTGTATCCCCCACCGGGTCGCCCGTACGCATCAGCGATGAGTGAGATCTCGATCCTCCAGCCAGCCGGCAACGGCTTACCGGTTAGGGACAGCTCATGAAGTTGTTCCTGCAACCTCTGTCCCAACGGCAAAGCGCGTTCGCTGAAGGTTCCTCCTCCCGCCCCCATATACCCGCCGTCGAGTTCACCGAGGCGATCGAGTTTCAGATCGCCGAAGTCTCGGAGGAAGGCGTCAACATCCGTGTACTGCACGCGTGTGCCGATGACAGCACCGCCATTGGGCGCAAACTGCATACTGTCCGCGGAATCCACGTAGCGTTCATTCCACGATACCTCGGTGAGTGGGTTGCCATGCGCATCCGTGCCGTACGGGAAGCGGTCATCGAAGTGCAGCTGTTCCGCAGCAGCCCCCATGGGCTTACCGGGCTGCGGTCCGTATGCGGGATCCAAAGTGCCGCTGTCCACGCGAGGTTTGTTGTACTCCGCGGCCTCGGCCTTGACGGCGTCCGATTCCTGCGCTCTGTGCCACTCGCCCCCGGGACCGGACTCGGCCGTGCCGGCAATGATCTCTTGTTGAAGACTCGACAGGTCCTGGGCGATCGCGGGATCTCTGACCGCAGGAGGAACATCCTCCGCTTCATGCCCCGATGACGTTGTGTCAGAAACCGCACCGTAATGCGGCCAGCCGCCGCCAACGCCCGCACCTCGGACGCCAACCCCGACACCATCGCCGTAATACCAGCAACCTCCACCGACTCAGCCGAAGCCAACGGCTGATCCGCCCGGTCAATCTCCGTCGCCAACGCGGTCAGGTCATCAGCGATCGTCGTCCACGCACCACTGGCACTGTTGAGCTTGCCAACATCAGCATTCGGCCACACATTACCGACAAAATCCTTGAGATATTCCCACGCCGCCATATCCGGAGTGGCCGACGGGTCACCGCCAAACGCCGACGGCGGCAGCCCCAAACCCGCATCGAGCATGCCAGGCCGCGCGCTGAAGCCTGCGGGCACTGCTGTGTTGCCCGCCGAGAACTGTTCGGCTTGTTGGTGCATCTGGCCGGTCTCCATAACCCCGCGGTCGAGGCCGCGCAGGCGGCTGGCGGCAGCCCGCACCGCTTCGATCACCGAGGCGGTACTGGCGTCATACCCCTCCGCCCAGCCTTGACCACCCGGATCGTCGCCGGCCATGCTGGCGAAGGGCTGCAGCGACCCGACGGCACTCGACGCAATGCGCACGGCAGAGGTCGAACAGCTGTCGAGCAGGTCCGCCGCCGTCACATAGTCATACGGGTCAACCCGAACACTCATCACTACCCCGCCCACATCGTCGACGCCGACGACTGAGCCGCCTCATAATTCGTAGCCGCTTCCCCCGCCCACGCCTGCAAATCAACAGCACCCGCATGCATCACCGCAGCCCCAGCCGACCACACCGACACCCTCTGCAAAAACTAGATTCGACTTCTAGGAGGTCGAGAACAACGGACCGCCCGAAGCACTGAGCGCCGACTCGACAATCTCAGGGATACTCGCCGTCGCGAAATAAGAGAACTGCACATCCGGTTGCAGGCGATAGGGGTCGCCGTGCACAAATCTGATGGGAGGGCGATCTCCCACCACGATGGTGACCGTGCCATTATCTTCGCGTGCAATCACACCCGCGGCATATTCTCCCATGCGACCAGGAATTTGCAGCCGCGCCAAGCCCTCATTCTCCCGCACATCATCTGCAAGTTCCACCGCAAGGTACCGCTCGATGTTGATCAGGTCGGATGAACTCATCATGAATCTCTCCGACTCGCTTCGCTCGGCGCTCGTTAGCGAAAACCCATCGCGAATGTAGTACCGGATTTCTCCTCCAACGTTGGCAACCATTACGGCGTGCTCCGCTGCGCTTAGCTTGACCGTATGTTTCGCTCTTGCAGCCCATTCCCTAAACGGCAAAGAGAGCATGTCTGGGTTCACTTCAACACCACCCCAATTAGCTCCTTGACACGCACGGGTACACCTTCACTATCTAGAAATTGAACCTGTATTCCTCCACCTGTTCGACCGAACCCGGGAGCAATTTCGCTCACCTCGACTTTCCACCCAGGTGGCAGTGAGCCGGTGAGGTCGTAGGCGTTGAGAGGCTCGCCCAGAGACGAGATCGGCAGTGAGCGAGCCTCAAAGGGTGCGAAGATGCGGTCCACTCGCAGCCCAAGGTATCTGCCGGAGTCAGGACCGATCCGGTCAACAGTCGTGCCATAGTCACGCTGCAGCGCAGCGAAACTGTACTCAACATCCAAGCGGATGCCGCCTCCCACGACGCAGACACCACCGGCGCCAGCACCGGGTCTCCTTGCGATCATCCTCAAAGGGCTATCGCCAATTTCGCCATGCGCCACCAAGACCAGTCCAGTAATGGCAGGTCCTCGGCATCCGTTCCTGCGCACCTACTTTGTGATCCACGGCTTTAGAGCAGCCCCAGCGGCCGCGCGTCAGGGTCCAAAAAAATTGCGCGCAGGTCAACGAGAGACATCGAGCAATAATGCGAAGCGCTTACCGCATCGTGATAATTGCTCGCCCGAAACGGGAATATTCCCACCGCCTGCAGGCCGATCGACAACTCTTCTAATCCACCATATTGCCCCTGAGAAATCACGCGGAGGGACGCGCGTGGTTCGAGCTCTTCCACCCGGATCGGAAACCGCACGATCCCAGGCAAACCCTCTTCGCTCCGTACCGAATCGCCGAATCCAGCCGTGAAGTAGTGTTCAATGACATCGATGGAAGCCGCCTCAAACTCCCATTGGGGATCCTTGCCTCTGTCGGACCGAGTGACTCGGATCCAACCATTGTCCATCGAATTCAGGAACCAGACGTACTCCCCACCCGGGGGCTCAATCTCTATCTCCCCCGACGTCCCAACACCAATCTCATAGCCAGATCGACCGACCCACTCGACGAAGTCAGAGTGAAAGTTGTTCAAGTTGATTGTCATTTCAAGTACCCCCATCAAGCATGAGTTCCACTTTGACTTCGACGAATTCCGAACGAGTTCTGTCCTCAGGCGCTTTAAGAAAGCGTACTCACCCGTCACCCCACCCGATGCACAACCCGAGACTGCACCGACTGCGACCTATCCGCATCACCCAACGCCAACGCCAACGCCAACGCCAACGCCAACGCCAACGCCAACGCCAACGCCAACGCCAACGCCAAATTATCAGAGGGGCAGCGGTACGACGAACTTGCCCGGGGTATTGACCACCACCGGTGCTGCATTCCACGCCGCTGCCAGGACAACGTCGACGTCTCGACGAAGCACAGCGGATGCCGCCTCCCGGTCCGAGTCCACCACCGGCGCCTCCAGATCCAATTCCTCCAAAACCACAACGTCGACCCCAGCAGCGTCGCTTCGGTAGGACAACACCGGCAACAGCACAATGCCCGGGAGGAGCACGATCTCCTCCTCAGCAGGAAAGGCCGAGAACGGGGCGAGGAGACGGCCCGTGCGAGACACAACGCACGCCACAGCGGGCGTGGTGAAATTCTCTGTCGCCACCCGAGGGTTCCGCGACGCGGCCACCACACCCAACAAAATGTTGCCCGTCAGAGACGCGCCACCACTCGGTAGTCCATGAAAAACAAGTCCCGGGCTCATCGGCAGTTTCTCCATCGTGCGCAGAAACCGCTCAAACGGATTCACGTTCTCAGAATTACTCATCGTGTCCTCAATCGTTCAGAGCCCTGCAAAGCGCACGTGTCGGGCAATTTGGACGGCTGCCGGGGTCACGGCCCTACCGTGATCATGGCAAGTTGTGCACCGACCGCTAGGAGTGAATCTCTGCCTTCAACACCCTGCCGCCACCGTGCAGGGATCGCATCAAGACCATGCAACGCCCCCAGAATATTGCCGCAGATTGCCCCGGTCGAGTCGCTGTCGCCGGAATGCGTCACCGCCAACGACAACGCCTCCTCAACCTGGTCCCGATCAGGGAACGTCAACGCGCAATACACCGCAATAGCCAAAGCCTCCTCAGCAACCCAACCCGCACCAAGCAACTCGGTAACCTTCGGCACCGGTACGCTTCGGCCAATGCGAGAGGAAGCTTTCCTCAAGGCGGAACTGGTCTCGGTGAAGCCATCAGGCTCGGTCCGCACCACATAATTCAGTGTTCCTGTGGCCGCATGCGTCAACGATTCACCACCCACCAGCCGATGCACCAACATGGCCAGCGCGCCAGCCGCGACCTGCGCCGCCGGATGCCCGTGGGTAATCGAAGCGGCCTGCGCCGCATGCGTGTAGGACTCCTCCGCGGTCCACGACGCTACGAGCCCAAACGGTGCGCTGCGCATCACCGTTCCACACCCCTTGCTCTGATTCTCCGCCGTCGACACACGTTCGGCCGCGACACCTGCTGGAATCGCCTTCAGCGCCGCCATGACCGTCAACCCTGGAGCTCGTTGCGCAAACAACCAGCTCTGTCCCAGCAAAGACGTGCCCGGTCCGGATACATCGACGCCACTCGCGGCCAACGTCGTCTGAGTCAGATACCAATCGCGATACGCCTGCACCATCAACGCCCGCACCGGCACTGTTCCGTCAGCTCGCGCCAAAGCATCGGCAGTAAACAGCGTCATCTGCGTATCATCACTGATCGCACCAACCGGCGCATGCGGCACAGCCAGAAACTCGCGCACGCCAGCCGCGCCCACATCAGAAACAATGGCCGCCAAAGACCAAAACTCCACCGGATACCCCAACGCATCCCCCACAGCACCACCCAACAGACACCCCTGAATCCGATCCTCACGACTCAAACCACGCGGAACCACCACCGACCGCCCCGCAAACTCCCGCGCCGCCGCCAACAACTCATCGACATCAACGGCACACCCTTGAGCGAAAAAGACCGCGTCCTCCGCAGTCCACACCTCACCAGGGGTGCCCCCCATCTCGTCTGTGCTGCGAACGTGAAATCCTAGGTTTCGAGCTGAGCGCACGACGGGCAACGCACTGTGCCGTTCGAACTTGCGCTCGAACTCATCGCCCCACTCCGATACGGCGAGCAGCCACAACACTGACCGCACGGCCATCCTTGGTGAGAACCCACCGAGCGCAACTAAGCGACCATCGCTTCGCTGGCTGAGATTTAGTCGATAGAAACTGAAGGATGCGACAACAGACGACTTACCGCACACGACGGAAACCTCATTGCGATGCGCTGATACTCGAGCCTCGGGAAGGATCGCGACCATCGCGTCCACCCCAGCAAGGAACACTGCGAGATTATTCTTGACGCGATCGCGACCACTCACGCGGCCAATGACAGGATCAAGCCACTTGTCTACATTCACGGCATAACCGCGATTTTCTTCGGTTACCGCGCAGATACCGTCGAAGAGCCGAGCCGTGCGCTCCATCATGGCGTCTTCAGCGCTCACAGACCCACCTCACGGAGGCTGATCTGCCAGACTCCCTCTCGGACTTCTACTTTGCTCACGACATCAAACGTAGCCCCACGCTGATAGAACGCTGCGGCCTCATGTCGATACGCAGTGGTCTGTGCCAACCTCACGCCCGACCTCACGCTCTAGAGAAGCCCCAGCGGGCGCGCGTCAGGGTCCACAAAAATTGCGCGCAAGTTGACGAGAGACATCGAGCAATAATGCGAAGCACGTACTGCAGAGTGAAAATTGCTCGCAGTAAACGTGAATATTCCCACCGCCTGCTGGCCGATTGACAACTCTTCTGATCCACCATATTGCCCCTGAGAAATCACGCGGAGGGACGCGCCTACTTCGAGCTCTTCCACCCGGCTCGGAAACCGAACCGTCCCAGGCAAACCCTCTTCGCTCCGTACCGAACCGCCGAATTCAGCAGTGAAGTAGTGTTCGATGACATCGATGGAAGCCGCCTCAAACTCCCATTGGGGATCCCCGCCTCTGTCGGACCAAGTGACTCGGATCCAACCATTGTCCATCGAGTTCAGGAAGTAGACGTACTCGCCACCCGGGGGCTCAATTTCTACCTCCCCCGACTTCCCAACGCCAATCTCATGGCCAGATCGACCGACCCATTCGACGAAGTCAGAGTGAAAGTTGTTCAAGTTGATTGTCATTTTAAGTACCCCCGCTCAAGCATGAGTTCCACTTTGACCTCAACGAAGTCCGAACGAGTTTTGTCCTCAGGCGCTTTTAGAAAGCGTACTTGGAGTGCGCCACCTTCGCGACCGAACGCGGGAGCGACACGCGAGATTTCAACTCTGATGCCGTCCGCCGACAATTTGGCTTGTGCATCAGGTGTGAAGGAGTAACTGGAGTAAGGCTTGCGGAGTGAGCTGATGGGCAGCCCTCGCGCTTCGAACGTTGCCGGCCTGCCGTCCTCCACGAGACCTAGATACGCCCCATTGGTCTTTCCCACGCGATCGAAATGGCTGCCGTATTCCTCGATGAACTTGCTCGCGTCGGTGTAAGTGACCCGAGTTCCAGGCACGACGCCGTCAAAAGATGGATAACGATCCCGATTTCTGTCTGCTTGCACATAGCGTTCGTCGTACTCGGCCTTAGTCATCGGAACGCCGTCCGCATGGCGCCCGTACGGTGTATCGGGGTCACTCATAAGATCTCCAGTCTGCGCATTTAGGGAGCCATCGGAAAGCGTCGGATAAGTCTCCGACTGTCCATGCTTTGAGTAGGTCTGGCCATCACCGCCGTCTGAGCGCGGAATCTCCTGACCGGCTGGAGTCCGTTCCCAACCCGGTCCGAATGCGGCAGAAGAATCAACAGATCTCGCAGCAGAATGTGTAAGGTCCTCTGCATCTACCGGCCGACTTGCATCCGCTGCGCCGTCGGACGAAAGAGCCGCCTCGTCTCCCTCTATCCGGTCCAAGCTGGCAGCAGTATCGGCCTCCAGCTTGTCGAAGTCGGCACTGATGTCATCAGTCAGCTGATCGAATCGCTCATCGAGGTCGGCCTGAAGCGCGTCGAAACGCTCGTCGAGATCACCGACGCTGTTGCTCGGCGTGCCCGCTGAGGGCGCACCATCACCCGCGACAGACGCCAGGCCCGCGGGCCGAGCGCTCCCGCCCACACCGGACGCGTCAGCAGAAGACGGCGACAAACCCTGCGGCGACGCCGAATCCGCTGCCGAGATCAGGCCGGTGTCGAGAGATTGGGAAACCGGCGCATCCGCTTGGCCGTAAGACCCAGCCGGAGCTTCCGCATCAAAGCTGCTCCCGCTCGGCTGCGAACCCGTGACGCTACCTGCATCACTGGTTGAAGCGTGGCTGACGGCCGGGGCCGCATCGACACCCGGCACAGCCGAGTCCGCCGCAGCAGACGGGGACACGGAGACAGACGCCAGCACACGCTCCCGACCTGCGTCGGCTGGAACGTCACTGTCAGCACTCGTCGGGAGGCGGTCAGAATTACCAGCCGCACCCGTGGGCGACACCACATCATCGTGCGTCACGCGCGGCGCATCCGCATCCGCATCGACATCGGCGTCGGCGCCTACGGAACGACGCCCAGAATCACCAGCAGCCGCAGCCGGCGGCATCGCCTCGGACCCCTGCACCCGGGGAGCGTCGACATCCACTCGAGGAGCAACACCACCAGCACCCGACGAAATCGCCGCCGAACCAGCAACCTGCGGACCATCAACCGTGCCCACATTCGCCGGCCCACCCACAGCAGCACCAACCGGAGCCGTACCCGGAACAGCCGGGGCAGTCACGGCGCCCGGCGACGTCGACGTTCCCGACCCCGCAGAAGTACCGGCCGCCACAGCACCGCCACGACCCCGCCGAGTGAACGCCGCAGCACCACCACCAACAGCACCACCAGCGACAGCACCAATGACAATCGCCTGCGGATTAAACGACCCCTCCGCGATCAGGGACGACACCCCACCCTCAATGCCACCACCCATCGCATTCGACACGACCTGCACACCAAAACCATCAACCCGCCGACCCAACCGGGCAGCAATACCAACCGCACCTCCCACAACACCGCCACCGATCACGGCACCAGCACCCGCGGCGAACACGTTCGACCCGAGACCGTTGAATCCGGCCTCGGTACCCGCCGCACCCACGCCGGCCGAAATGCCCGCAGTGAACGCCGCCAACGCCAAGCTGATACCGACCGTCGCCGCGATCTCCAACGCCAACTGGCCAAGCATCTTCCACACCTCAGCGTGGGCACTCTCCACATCCCCGGCATACTCCGTGCACGACTCCGACAACGACCGAGCCTCCGTCGCCAACGCCCGCACCTCAGACGCCAACCCCGACACCATCGCCGAAATACCAGCAACCTCCACCGACTCAGCCGAAGCCAACGGCTGATCCGCACGGTCAATCTCCGTCGCCAACGCCGTCAAATAATCAGCTATCGTCGTCCACGCACCACTGGCACTATTGAGCTTGCCCACATCAGCATTCGGCCACACATTACCGACAAAATCCTTGATATATTCCCACGCCGCCATGTCCGGAGTGGCCGACGGGTCACCGCCAAACGCCGACGGAGGCACTTTCTGCGCCACCGCAACAAGCGAACGTTCTTTTAGCGTCTAAACATTACGGCTGGGACTGACCTCGTTCGGCGAGTAACGCCCGCCCTTCAGCCAACCGCAACTTCAACCATTCCGGCTGTTTGTCCTCATCGCGAGGAAACTTCTCCTCATCGACTACATAGCCGACGGGATCAATGCCGCCCATGCCAAAGTCTGCTTCGTTGTCATAGTTGTACTCGACCGTCGCCGCACCGGCCGCCTGAACGACGACGCGGATGCTGAACCACGTGCCCGCACCCGGGCGATAACACGCCAATCGGAGCGCCTCGAGTGCGCCAAAGAGCTCATCCGGCTCATCGGGCCCATTCACTCTTCCCTCGGCCTCTTCGAACTCGCCGTTCGGATTGAACGCCTTCACGTCAGAGCGCGATACAGGATCCGTCACACTCGCGTTGTACTCGATACGCTCGTCGCCCTCGACCATCATTCCAAGAAGGATTCTTGCTACGGCTTCAAACGCCTCCCGCTCCGGCACGAGCCCCGTCAGGTCAGACATTCTTGAACCGCGCAAGAACTGCTCGTTGTCCGTCGATCGAGTATTTCACCGCAAACATGTCGGGCACCGTGCCTCCAGCTGAATATGTGGGTCGTATATCGACCATGATCTTGGTATTCGGGTCAACATTTAGCAGCCCTCGCCACGTGTTCTCGAGATTGAAATAGGTATTGCCCCGACCGCGATTGATCTCCGTGAGCATCGCGGCCATGTTGGTGACCTCACCACCACCACCGTAACTGTTCGCAAACAAGTGGCCACCATCGTAATCCGCCCCCGCGTCGTTCCCCACACGAGACTGCACCGACTGCGACCGATCCGCATCACCCAACGCCAAATGATCCGTATGCGCCAAAACCGTGCGCCCCAGATCATCCGTCTCAAACACATGAGCATAACTGGCACCCTCAGCAGCACCACCCACATCCGGATGCACCACATACGTCGTGTTCGGCTGGGGCGTCATCAAATCCGCATTCAAACTACCCGTACCGCCATACCGTGTCTCCACATACGACACCGACCCCTGCGCATCCGTAAAGAAGTCACCACGACCGTCGACGTGATAGACGGTGTCCGGCAGCAGGTCCGTACGCGACGCGAACGACGTTCTGCTGCCCGGCATGTCTGCTCCCGTGACGGCAACCTCATGAACGAAGGTCGGCCGCGGGTAGTCTCGCGGAGTCGGAAGCGCATCCGCTGGCCCCGAACTCGCGGTTGCCGGTGCATCGGAACCGGCTGGCTCGCCGGCATCCGCTGCACTGTCGGGAGCCGGAGCTGTTTCGACCGCTTCCGCGCGGTCAACACTCGCGGTCGCATCGGCGTCGAGCTTGTCGAAGTCGGCATTGACGTCATCAGCCAGTTGGTCGAATCGCTTACCAAGATCGGCCTGCAGGGCATCGAAACGCTCGTCGAGATCACTGGCACTGTTGGTCGGCGTGCCAGTTGAGGGCGCTCCGTCACCCGAGACAGTCGCGATGCCCGAAGGTCGTGCGCCATCGCCCACAGCAGAGGACTGCGACAGTCCCTGCGGCGGCGCCGCATCCACTGCCGAGGTCATGCCGTTGTTGGGAGCCTGGGAAACCGGCGCCTGGCCGGCGCCGCGACCGGCAGGCATCGCATCCGCTTGGCCGATCGCGCCAGCAGGAGCGGCTGCATCAGTGCTGCTGCCGTCTGGCTGCGAACCGGTAACGCTGCCGTCGACCGCTGCATCACTGGTTGAGGCGTGGCTGACGGCCGGCGGCGCATCGACAGCCGACACAGCGGAGCCTGCCGCAGCAGACGGGGATACGGAGACCGACGCGAGCATGCGCTCCCGGCCCGCGTCGCGAGGCGCATTAGCGTCGGCGTCCGTCGGGAGGCGGTCAGAGCTGCCGGCAGCACCCGCAACCGGAGGCACTGAGTCCCCGTGCCTGACGCTCGGCGCATCGGCATCGACATCTAATGGGAGACGGTCAGAACTACCAGGCTCGCCCGACGTCGGTACGACATCATCGTTCGCACGGGGCGCGTCAATGTCTGGGCGAACGACTGGGCCCGCAGCCGCAGCCGGCGGCATCGCCTCGGAGCCCTGCACGCGGGGAGCGTCGACATCCACTCGTGGAGCAACACCACCAGCACCCGACGAACTCGCCGCCGAACCAGCAACCTGCGGACCATCAACCGTGCCCACATTCGCCGGCCCACCCACAGCAGCACCAACGGGAGCAGCACCCGGAACAGCCGGGGCAGTCACGGTGCCCGGCGACGTCGACGTTCCCGACCCCGCAGAAGTACCGGCCGCCACAGCACCGCCACGACCCCGCCGCGTGAACACCGCAGCCCCACCACCAACAGCACCACCAGCAACAGCACCAATGACAATCGCCTGCGGATTAAACGACCCCTCAGTAATCAGAGACGACACCCCACCCTCGATGCCACCGCCCGCCGCATTCGACACGGCCTGCACACCGAAACCATCAACCCGCCGACCCAACCGGGCAGCGATACCGACCGCACCGCCCACAACACCGCCACCGATCACGGCACCAGCACCCGCCGCAAACACATTCGACCCGAGACCATTGAAACCCGCCTCAGTACCCGTCGCCGCCACCGTGCTCGACACAATGTCACGCCCCAACGGATTACCCACAATGCGCACGGCAATACCGGCAACCCGACTCTGCACCGCGAAAAGCCGCACCGTGATCCGGCCAGCCGTCGCCGACACCCGACTGATGATCGACACCACCCGGCCACCGACCACCGCAACCCGAACCGCCAACGCCGCCGCACCCACGCCCGCTGAAATACCCGCGGTGAACGCCGCCAACGCCAGGCTGATGCCCACCGTCGCCGCGATCTCCACCGCCAACTGGCCGAGCATCTTCCACACCTCAGCGTGGGCACTCTCCACATCCCCGGCATACTCCGTGCACGACTCCGACACCGAACGAGCCTCCGTCGCCAACGCCCGCATCTCGGTCGCCAACCCCGACACCATCGTCGTAATACCAGCAACTTCCACCGACTCAGCAGACGCCAACGGCTGATCCGCACGATCAATCTCCGTCGCCAACGCCGTCAAATCATCAGCGATCGTCGTCCACGCACCACTGGCACTCTTCAGCTTGCCAACGTCAGCATTCGGCCACACATTGCCGACAAAATCCTTGATATATTCCCACGCCGCCATGTCCGGAGTGGCCGCCGGGTCGCCGCCGAACGCCGACGGCGGCAGCCCCAAGCCCGCATCAAGCTGGCCGGATCGCACGGTGAAGCCCGCGGACACAGCCGTGTTGCCCGCCGAGGACTGTTCGGCTTGGTGGTGCATCTGACCGGTCTGCATGACCCCGCGGTCGAGGCCGCGCAGCCGGCCCGCCGCCAAACGCACAGCTTCGATCACCTGGGCGGCACTGGAGTCATAACCCTGCGCCCAGCCCTCACCACCCGGATCGTCACCAGCCATGCTCGCGAACGGCCGCAACGACCCGACAGCGCTCGACGCAACACGCACCGCCGAAGTCGAACAACTGTCGAGCAGGTCCGCCGCCGTCACATAGTCATACGGATCAACCCGAACACTCATCGCTACCCCGCCCACGTGATCGACGCCGACGACTGAGCCGCCTCATAATTCGAAGCCGCTTCCCCCGCCCACGCCTGCAAATCAACAGCACCCGCGTGCATCACCGCAGCCCCAGCCGACCACACCGACACCTTCTGCAAAAACTCCACCGACGCCGCACCACTCCACGCCGCAGTCGCCTGACCCGACGCCCCCTCGGCATGACCTTGCAACACAGCGCAGTACTCGGCCAAATCAGCCAACGCCTGCTCCACAGCACGAATCTGCGCCGCATCGTGACGCTGCACACTCACGACCGACCACCGGAACGAATATCGCCCACTGCAATCGTCGACGTGCGCGTCTGACTGGTCAGCTGCGCCTCCAACGTCTCATAGCTGCCCTCGGCCAGGTTCAACCGCAACGCGATATCCGCCAACGCCGCCCGCGTCGTCGCCGCAGACTGCAACCACAACTGCCAGCCGCCACCAAACGCCGCGGCAGCCTCACCGTCCCAGGAATTACCCACCACACCGTTGACCACGGCGCTCACCTGAGACACCCGTGCGTCAAAATCCGCCAACGCAGCAGAAATCGACGCCGCCGAATACCCCAGCGCCGGAGTGCTCACTCTGAACTGTGCCATCGCCCCTCCATCAACGGTTCGTCCGCACCGCGCCACAGCGGCACGGATGCATGCTTCGAACGCCGCACCTGCGGCCCCCGATCAAGCGCGAAACGTTACGCGCGGAACGTGTTCGCGATGTTGCTCTCCGACTCTTCGTAGGCGAGAGCCGCCTTCGAAAGCTGGTCGGAGATTCCATTGAGCGATTCCTTGAGCTGCAGGCCGGCAGCATCCCACTGCTCGTACAGCTCATTGAAGCTCTGCGACGCAGCGCCGCCCCACTCACCCGACACCAAACCGCCCACGAGCGACTTCAAGTTCGACAACTGCGACTCAATCGACTGCGCGCCAGAAGCGAGCTGATTGGCAACGCCAGAAAGTGATTCCGACGTGACTGTAATTTCTGCCATGATCATGACCCCCGCGTTGATACCCCCGCGCCCCCTCTTGAGGCGGTAGACCGTATCTCCCATTTCTAACCTACGGACACACCAACCGCAAACGACAGGGGCCAGTAGACAGGCGAATTCGCCAAGTCATGCCACAAGTTGTGGCAATCCCATCAATCTGGCCGATTCAGTCGCCATCCGATTGAGACGAGGATTTCTCGGAGCACGCACACCTGCCGAACAAACCGATACATCTCATCTGATCAGGTGAAAGTCGAACGGTCAGTTGCCGGGCGGTAGAACAAAACCAGAGTCGGGCATTTCATCAAAGTTGGGACCCCAGCTGTCATCCAACAGGTTAGATTTTGGTACCCCGCCCGTACCTTCAACAGCTTCGCCTGAGAGAATTGCGTCCTCGGGATCGGCCGGGTCGTAGTACACGATGAGGTCCGGCAGGTAGCGCAGGGTGACACCGATGTTGATTTGTCCTCCGAGCACGCTGTGCGATTCACCGCCGGCCGTGTACTCGTAGCGCACGTACTTGCGCGTCAGGCCTCTGCGTCCCTTCTTATCGACGATCTCCACCGGATGCCCGACCTCCGTCACGTTGTAGCCGGTGATCCGGTCGGATCTCGCACCCTCAACGATTCCCGGTACGACCGCAAATGCGACGACACCACCGATCAAGCCCACGACGATAGCTGTGCTGATCAACCGACGCTTCAGCGTCTTCTTTTGTACGGGCCGTTCTTCAGTCATCACAGATCTCATTTCTCAATCCCAGCGGTCTCCCGCTCCTTCACAATTTCGCCTGAAAGCGCGCGACGGCATTCGGGGCGAGCATGTCGCCAATGATCGACTCGATCGGCCGGGTGGCGTACTAGGCCATCGGGCATCTCTCGCGTGCGCGAGGATGCAACCATCTAGAAATGCCACTGCACTCCCTTTCGCAATCGCGTGCTACTCAAGAGTGCAGCTGTCCCATCGACTCCCAAATTACCTCGAGCGCATGACGTGCCGCTGTCAGGATGTGGGATCGGGCAGATATCGTTGGTAGTTTCTCGGCAGATCGATCTCAACGGGAATGCCGTGGCGCTCCGCTTCGTCCACGAGCACCTGGGTGGCAGTCTGAAAGGTCGGATCGAACATGCCTTGTCCCCAGACCCCCTTGAACCCGGTGAGCTTGAGGTCGGTGTCCACCATGCGCAGCGCTGCCGCGGGATTCGACATTCGCGCCAGCACCGCGTCGGAGTCGCTCACGAACACCCCAACGTGCATTGTCGAATCGGTGCCCTGAAACCGGGCCAGAGCAGACACCACGAGCGACATCGACCTGGGCGTCAGCGAGTGATCACGAATTTTTACCGATGTCACCTCTTCCCAGGCAATCAAGCCAACAGCAGGAAGTACGACGCCGGCCCCAGAGACTGCCAGCGCGAGGCGCTCTTCAGCGCTCCAGCGCTGTGCCGTGCGGGCGAAGCGCAGACTGGCGAGCGCAGCACCGCCGAAAATGACGATCCACACTAGGTAATTGACCCATTCGCTGGCCGTGAGCGCGCTGAACAGCAGGGCCACAGCGAGCAACGAAGCGAAGACCGCAGCGATAAGAAAATTGTTGCGGCGGTATTTCGCGGTCAGGCCGGGTGCATATCGGGCCACGTAAGCGTCGTGCAGCGGCGGAGGGGTTGAATTCAAGGGGAGGTTCCTAGAGCACGTCGATGGCGACAGATCCCAGCCATAACCGGTCACCCGGCTCGAGGTAGACCGGGGCGTTCTGCTGCAGGGCCTGGCGGTGCCCTGCCCGTTCAATTTCCGATCCGTTGGCCGACCCAAGGTCGGTGACGGTCGGCGGGCTCGTTCGACTGTCGACCGCGATGTGCGCGCGGGACACCTGGCGCGTGTCGTCGGGTATGACAACACCCACGAACCCGGTGGGAACGGATTTGCCGCTCGGCTTGCGACCGAAGACAATCCCACCGGTCAGTTCGACGATCTGGCCCGATTCGAAGCGCACCGCGCGCGCGACGGCCGTCGGGGCTGCCACAGCGGATGCCGCGGGCAGGTCAGTCTGCTGCCCCGGCGTGGCCGGCGGGCCGATTACCGCAGCTGCCATCCCAAGAACAGCGGCGGGCGCAGCGGTAGCGAGCGGCGGCAGCGGAACCGGCGCCGGGGCCGCCATGGGGCGCGGCGAGCCAACGATGGGCGGGCGCGACGTCGCGGTGCTCCCGCCAAAGGGCGGTGGCACCGCAGACCGGGCTGAAGACGGCACGGGCTGCGAAACGAGCTGCCCACAGGCGGAGCAGAACATGCTGTTGGGCTTGACGGGTGCATCACAGAAACGGCACTGCGCGCTCATGCGATCACCTCATCTGCAAACGCCAGGTCGACGCCCCTCCATGGTACGTCATGCCTTCAACGACGCAGATCTGGCACCTGCACCGGCAGGTAGGAGCCGTGGCTGTAAAGGGCGCCGCCACCGGCCGGGAATCGCCCCACAAGGTGACGAGGCACCTGCCCTCCGAAGACCTGGGTGCCCAGAATTGTCGTTCCGGGCGAAAGCAGCAGGCCTTGATGCGCCTTCTTGGCTTCGGCATAGGGCCCGCCGAACACCGACGACGCGGCATTGGCACCGATGGCCACGCAAAAGACCGAATGGCCCTTCGCTGCCACGAGTGCGCGCTCCAGGGGCGAGTCACGCCAGTGTTCGGCATCGTCGACGATGACCGTGAGCGGCACCTCGCGGGGTAGCAGCGCGGCGGCGATGTCCTCGGCCGACGACGACGCATTCAGCACGGCGAGACCGTGCGCCGCTGCCACCTCGGTCAACGGCGAAGCGCTCTGAGCGACGATCACAACGGGCGCCGACGACCAGGCCAGCTGGTGGGCGACGAGGGCAAGCGTGCTCGACTTGCCGGTGCGCGGGTCGCCGACCACGACGAATCCGCCGGAGCCTGGCCAGTCCAGGGTCACCCGCGAGAGCGTGTCGCCGCCGATGCCGACGACGGGGTGCTCCGGCATTCCCTCGACCAGCACCGGCAGCGCAAATGTTTCCGAGAGGGCGAACGTGGTGGGAAGCGGGTCGACGCGCAGCGGTTGCGGCAGCTCGGCCAGCTGAGGAAAGGTAGCGAAGTGTGCCGAGACATGGTCGACGACGCCGCGCACGACGGCGTTCTGCGCCTCGCCGCTCGCGTCGGCGCTGAGCACCGCGATCTGCGCTTCGGTTCCGGCGGCGCCGAACATCACGCGGCCAGCCGGCATGTTGGGCGCGAGTTCCCGAATCATGATTCCGGCCGCCCGGTAGTCATTGACATCGCGCATACGCAGGGCATACTGCGTGTCGATGAACGCCGAGATCTTGTCGCCCGGAATGCTGCGATCGGCCGTGACAATCAAACGGATGCCCGCCGCGGCTCCCTCACGCAGCAACCGCATGACCTGGTCGCGGATGGCGACCATTTCATCGGCCGAGAGTGACGAGGAGAGGCGTTCCCAGCCGTCGATGACGAACAAGGCATACGGGAGTGCTTCGCGCGGATCGGCGCTGCGACGTTGCTCGCCAATGCTGCCGACGCCGGCCTGCGACAGCACGGCCTGGCGCCGGCTGAGCTCGGCGACGAGTTTGGAGACGAGCCGCGGCATCCGTCCCTGGTCGAGCGGGGTGACAACGGCGCCCACGTGCGGGGCGTCGGCGAGGGCGAGCAGCGCACCGGTGCCGTAGTCAGCGATATAGAGGTGCAGTTCGGCGGGCGTGAAGCGTTGCACGGCCTGCGAGAGCATGGTGCGCAGCACCGTGGTGCGGCCGGAGAGCGCACCACCGAAGAACATGAGGTGCGAGCCGTTGTGCACGCTCCAGCTGAGGGGGCGTTGTTTCTGCGCGGCCGGCACGTCTTCGAGGCCGATCAGCAGGGTGCCCGCTGGCACCGCATCGGCGTCGAATCGGTCGAGGGTGAGCACGTCGGGCAGCGGCATCAGCCACGGCGACGCACTGCGCTCGATGCCCGCCTGCTGGGCGGCGGCACCGATCAGGCCGACGAGGGCGCGCAGGTCGGTGTCGTCCTGGTCAGGCCTTCGGGCGGGAGCGTTCGCGGCTGAGGGATAGCGCGGTGGCAACCCTACGGTGCCCCACTCGAGGGCGGCGCGCGGTGGCAACACCCGTGCGACCCGCTGGTGTCCGGCGCGCAGGTTGGCGACCCGGGCGGTCTGAAACGGCATCGGCGCCGAGTCGAGGCCGACGCGCACGAACCCGCGACCGGGGTTTGCGGAGCTGATCAGGGCGGCATCCGGGGTGCCGATGACGTCGCCGGAATCGGCACGGTCGGTCACGCGCAAGGCGATGCGCAGGTTGAGGTTGGACTGCATCTCGGGGGTGACCACGCCCGACGGTCGTTGGGTGGCCAAGACGAGGTTGACGCCGAGCGAGCGGCCGACCCGGGCGATGCGCACGAGTCCGGTGATGAAGTCGGGCAGTTCGGTCTTGAGCTCGGCGAACTCGTCGACCACGATCATGAGGCGGGCGAGGCCGAGCCGCGCTGCGGCATCCGGATCTTTCGCCCACGCCGCGTCCACGTCTTTGGCGCCGATCTCATCGCGCAACACGTGCTCGCGCCGCTTCAATTCTGCGTCGAGCGACGCCAGGGCGCGTTCCGTTTCGCGCGCATCGAGGTTCGTCACGGTGCCGACCGTGTGCGGCAGGCGAGCGCAGTCGGCGAAGGCTGCACCGCCCTTGTAGTCGATCAACACGAAGTTGAGCGCGTCGGGACGGTTGGCCAGGGCCAGCGACACCACCAGGGTCTGGAGAAATTCCGACTTGCCCGAACCGGTGGTGCCGGCCACGAGCGCGTGCGGGCCGTCGCTGGCGATGTCGATCGCGAACTCGCCGTCGGCGCCGGCTCCGACGACCACGTACGACTGCCTGGGGGCGATGGCCCACTGCTCCACGATGGGTCGCACGTCGTCGAGGTCGATGCCGAGCAGTTCGGTGAACCGCACCGCCGAGGGCAGCGTCGCGTCGTCGCCGACGCCGCTGACGTGTTCGATCGGGCAGAGCGCCCGGGCAACGGTTTCGGCGTAGGTGCTGGTCACCGAGTCCAGCAGCACGGTCGAATGATAAGCGGATGCCGATTCGATGCGTCCGAGCGTCGGGTCGCCCGCATCCGCCGTCACAACGGTGGCGCACTCCTCGGGCAGTCGGCTGCGGTCGTAGTCGATCGCGATCACGTGGATGCCGTGGGCGGCGCCGCGTTCGAGGATCGCGACCATGCCGGGCAGCATGCGGTAGCGCCGGGCTCCGTCGATCACGATGACGAGGTGCTGGTCGTAGGCGATCTTGCGGGTGCCGGCCACGCGCATCCTCGCTTCGAGCAGGGCGCCGGCCTCGCGTAGGCGCTCGCGCCGCGTGAGGTCGGTGTTGCCGATGAGGGCCACAACGTTGTCGCCGAGATGAGTGTGGGGCAGCCATTGGGTCCAGGCCCACTCTTCGCCCTGTTCCTTGTCGCACAAGACCATGAGTTGCAGGTCGCGGGGCGACCGCAGGGTCGTGAGCGAGCACAGCATCGAGCGCACGAGCCCGCGAGCCACGTCGGCGGGGCCGGCCACCCCGGCCGGGCCGTCGGCGAGGTCGATGGCGACGGGCGATGGCGAAACTCCGGCGCGGCGCGGCTGGGAGCGGTCCTTGGCCGAGCCACCCTCGAAGGCCACCGCGAGCGGGACATCCGCTGTGCCCACCCGCAGCGCGAGAGCGTCGGTGTCGCTGCGGCGGCGTTCCCACAGGCGGGAGAGCGGTCGGGTGGCGATGTCGCGAATGACCACGGGGTCGACCAAGCGGTACCACTGGTCGAGACGCTGCTCGCGCACGAGCTCATTGATGCGCACTCGGGCGTTGTTGATCTCGTCGATCCAGTCGCCCTCGGTGCGCTGACCCTTGCGGCTGGCCATGCGCTTGTTGGTCATGAACGACCCGATCACCATGATCGGGGACGCCGCCGCCATGAGCAGCATTGCCGGGCGTTGAAACAGAATGGCCATGGTCACGCCGAGAATGATGGGGATGACCGCCGACAGCCACGGCAACGGCGACGAGTCGATCTCCTGCGGCTTGTCGCCGGGCAACGACACGATCGGCGTCGCCGCCGGCGAGTGGATGCGGGATGGCCGGTTGAACGCGCGGCTCCCGGGATCGGCGTGCGAGACATCGGCGTCAGCGGGCGGGGCCACGCCGATGCGCACGAGGCTGCTGCCCACCTGCACGAGGTCGGCCGGCACGATTTCGGCGGCGCCCACGACGGGCTCGCCGTTCACGGTGAGCGTGGCTGCGGCATCCGTCGGGGTGAAGGTCGCCGTCAGGGGAATGGGCCGGCCGGTCTCCGCATCGATGCCGCCACGCAGCAGCACGCTGAGGTGGCGCAGTTCGAGGAACGGGTCGGCGATGCAGATGTCGGCACCGTGCGCACGACCAAGTGTGAGCGCACGACCGATGACGAGGGCCACCTGTTCTCCGGCAAACGGGCCGCCCACGAATTCGAGCCGAGTCTGGCCGGCCGGCAGCTCGCGGGCATCCGTTGCGGGCACGACCGCGCCGCTGACGATGTCGGTGTCCACGATGCGTTCGGAGCCGAGCGCGCCGGCGAGGATGGCGCCGGGGTCGAGTTCGAGCGTGTCGGCAACTTCGGAGATGGTCGTCGACTCGTCGATCTTGAGCAGCCACGACTGGTGGTCAGCGGGCGAAGCCGGGTTCGTGACGGTCAGGCGCAGGCTCATCGGTGGTCCTTGATGCTCGTAGTGATGGTCTGGGTCATGTGCGGGTGCCGATCGTGGCGAGCAGCGCGCTGAGGTAGCTCAGCCCAGAATTCTTCCCGGCGGCGGTTTCGCCCTCGACCGGAACCTTCGGGGTGACGAGCAGGGGCGCCGACGCCGCGGTGGCGACGGGGCTGAGCCCGAGCAGCGGCTCGGCGAGGTCGTCGGCGACGAGGGTGACGCTGCCGGAAGCCTGCCGGCCGTCGACGCTCACCACCTGAAAGCTGAACTGGTCGACGGATGCCCCGGGGCCCGGCGTGTAGACGGCCGACAGATCGTCGGTGCACTCGACGGTTCCGAAGCTTGTTCCACCGCAGGCGACGAGTAGGTCGCTGCCAGTCTCGTTCCAACTGATGGCGGCCAGGTCGATCGCGGTCGAGGCGTCGACGCCTCGGGCCAGAACGACGTGCAGCGCGCCGAGGTCGGCGGGCGCGGCCCCCCGTGCAGCGACGTGCACCGTCACCTCGCCCGGCTCCGAAGCCTGCCCGGCGTCGTCGACGAGCCCGGCCTGCACGGTGGCTGTTCCGGTGAAGTCAGGTGCGGTGCGCAGCACGAGGTGGGTTCCCGACACGGCCGCGATGCCCGCGGTCTGCGGGCTGAGGCCGAGCACTTCCACCTCCGCGCCCCCGGCTGTGCTGCACAGGGTGCAGGTCGGGCTGAGGTCGCCGAGCGGAACGAGCAGCACGGCCCCCTGCGCCACCGGGTAGCCGTAGTCGACATCGTTCAGGGTGGGCGCTGGAGGCGGCTCGAGCACGACCCGATAGTCGACCTCGACCCGCACCGCGCTATTCTGCAGCCCCACGGTCAGCGTGCGCGTGCCCCACTCCGCGTCGAAAGCGGATGCCGTCAGGCCGATCCCGGCACCGTCGCACGCCAGGATCACCCCCGGCAGGTTGCCGGCCTGCCCGTTGACGATGCCGCAGTCGGCGATGGTCCAGCCGGCGGCGGGCTTCAGGTCACTTGCCCCGAGGTAGGGGATGGCGACGGTCGCACTCGAGGAGGGGGCCGCCTCGCCGGCGGGGTCATCCGCTGCCTGAGCTTCCGCACCACCGCTCCCGGCCACCAGACCGAGCAGAATGACCAGAGCAACCGGCGCACGACGCCCGCCCCTACCGGGCGTGACGACCGCCCGAAACAGCGGCAATCGCGACATGGGGCTCCAGTGTGAGGTGCGGCACGGGGGCCGAGGGGCATTGTGACTATGATAGTCACGCATAGGGGGGCACTCCCGCGGTCAACGCGATGCCGCCTGTTCCGCTCTTTGTTCGTGAGGCCGTACCACGTGACCACCAGCACCCCCACTCGCGGCCCGTCGGGTCGCCGCGCCCGTGTCACCGCCGGTGAACCTGCCGCCGCGCTTGCCTCAGCCCCGTTGTCGCCCGCCGCTGCGGCGACGCCGCCGCCAGCCACGACTGCGCCAGCTACGGCCCCGGCCGACGAGCCGCCGACGGCCCTCGGATTCGAGGTCGGTCGCACGACCCTCCAGGCCACGCAGCCCGGTTCCCCGAAGCGCGCCCTGGAATCGGGCGGTGATGTCCTGCCGGAACTCGATGAGGCGCCCACCAAAAAACGTTCCGTCCTGTTGCATCCGGCCTTTCTCGTGTCGGTGGGTTTGACGCTGCTGGCCATTGTCGGCCTGGTGGTCTGGCTCGTGATCGGCGCCCAGAACTCGCAGGCGGCGGCGACGTCCGCCTCGGTCACGACAACCGCCGCCAACGTTCACGTCACCTGGGACGGCCCGGACGTACCGTATGCCCTGTTCGTCGTGGGTGGCCCCGGCGGCGACGTGCTCGACGTGTCGCAGCTGGTCACCGGCCGGGAAGCCTGGATTCCGCGCGCTGCCCTGCTCATCGACGACGCATCCTGCATCGTCGTGCGACCCGCAGCAGACGATGACGACCGGGCCGTCTCGCTCGACCAGGCCGACCTCGATGCCCAGGGTGCTTCCAGCGCCTGCGTGGCCGATTCGGCGCCGTGACCAGACGCGCCCGCGTCGTGCTGGCCGCGGTCGGCGCGCTGCTCCTGGCCGGCTGTGCGAGCGGCGGACCCGCCGAACCGATTCCCACCCCCACGCACCTGGACCCCGCAGCAATCGACGTGGCCGACACGGACCGCAACGGAATCGAGTACCTCAGCGGCAATGACGCCCTGCGGGTGAGTTTGCGGGCCGTGCAGCAGACCACCGGGGTGGTCATGCAGACCACGTTCACCCAACTGGTCAACCCCGAAACCGCTGCCGCCGGCGGCGACCTGACGGCAACCTATGCTGGCGTGACCAACGCATTCACGGCTCGCATCGAGAGCGGCGGTACGGTGGTGGAGATTGTCGTTCAGGGCGGCCGGGCCTTCCTGCAAGCGGATGCCGCCACCTCCGCCGCACTCGGCCTCACCGCCGGCGGCTACACCTGTCGCGCGCCGGGTGATCCGGTCTTCGATGAGTGGCGCACGCTGCTCGACCCGGCTCAGCTCATTGAGTCCCTCGCCGGCGGCGCTGGACTGTCGACCGGGCCGGTCATTGCGGGCGAACCATCGACGATCGACGTCGTCATCGACTCGGGTGAGGGTTCGGCGGGCAGTCTGGTGATCGCGGCCGACGGGCATCCGCTGCCCAGCCGGCTCACCGTCGGCGATGCGCTGTCGGTGGCTGACGTTCGCTTTTCGGCGTGGGGAACGGTCGTCGAGGTTTCGGCGCCAACCCCGATCGCGCAGGCCTGTTAGGTCGCGTTACCAGCCCGGGATTCCGGCGCAGGCAACCCCGAGGCGATTCAGACCGGATTCCTGGTCGGTGAAGGCACGCCACACTCCCGCGGAGTCGCCCGATCGGGCGGCCTGCTCCATCGCGTCGAGCGTGCGCGGAGCGCCCTGGGCCCATTTCACGTAGTCAGCGTTGTCGATACCGGTGGCGCCTTCGGCGGCGACCATTCGCACCGGGCCGATGAGGGAAACGACCAACGGAAGCACCTTCGCATTGCCCTGGCTCTCGATCACACGCTGCATGAGAGCGACGACGGGTTCAGCCAGGCGAGTGCAACGGTCGGTGAGTAGGTCGGTCATCAGCTGGCCTTGGTCTGGTTGGACCGGGGTGAATACCAGGCCGATGGGTTTGTCACGTCGAAAACCACCGGAGTGCCGTGACGCTCAGCCTCGGCGGCGAGCGCCTTGATGGCATCCTGAAAGACGGGGTCGTGCATACCCTGGCCCCACGCTCCCTTGAATCCGGTGATCTTCTTGTTGGCGTCCAGAGCGCGCAGCACTTCGGCGGGATTTCCGGCCCGTGCCAGCACCGCGTCGGCATCCGCCGCGAAGACGTCGACGAACATCGTCGAGTCGGTGCCGAGCAGGTGCGTCACCGTCGAAGTGAAAGGAGACATGCCGCGTGGGGTCAGTGAATGATCATAGATTCTGACTGACGTCACCTCGGACCAGGCGAGCGTTCCGAGTCGAGGCAGGCCGATGCCGGCTTCCGACACGGCCAAAGCGAGACGGTTGTCGGCGTTCCACTTGTTCTCGGCTTTGCGCGCTGTGAACAGGCCCGTCAGGGCTGCTCCGCCGAAAACGAGCGTGACGAATACATAGGCGAACCAGTCACGTTCCGTCATTGCGCTTATGACCAGGGAGACGACCAGAAAGATCGCGAACGCCGTCCCAAATCCAGCGTTGGCACGCCGATACTTCGCGGCGAGTCCGGGCGCATAGCGCGCGACGTATGCGTTCTGAACGTACGGCGGTGTTGGTTCCATGCTGGCGGGCTCCTCAAGCACGTCGAATTGAGGCGCAACGACGCCAACGGGCCGTCGAGACCCCCCATTCGCGGACTAGTCGACGAGTGTCCATCGTACTGCGCCAAACGGTCATCACGACGGTCGGATCGGTGAACGGTCCATGCCACGGAGAGCAGCCGGCGCATCCCACGACTCCACGGAACGTGGGCTACGGCGTCCACCACGGCCGCAGCGACAGGTCGCCGACGCCGCCACCCTCGCCCGGCTTGGTCATCAGCACCTGATGCAGCTGGATTCCGTTATTCTCGAACCCGAGCCTCGAGCCCGCCATGTACAGTCCCCACACCTTCGCGGTGGGGAGCCCGACCTCGGCGACCGCCTCGTCCCAATGCTCGACGAGATTGGCGCACCAGTCGCGCAGCGTCAGCGCATAGTGCTGGCGCAGGTTCTCTTCGTGCAGCACCTCGAGCCCCGCATCCTGCGCTTCGCTGATGATCCGGCCCGAGCCGGTGAGCTCCCCGTCGGGGAAGACATAGCGATCGATGAACCCGCGGGTCGCCGCTTCGCTTCGATTCTCTGGCCGGGTGATGCAGTGGTTAAGCAGGAGGCCTCCGGGGCGCAGCCTGGAGCGCAGAAAGCCGAAGTACGACGAATAGTTGCGCACTCCGATGTGCTCAAGCAGCCCAATGGACGACACCGCGTCAAAGCCGGTTTCTCTGATGTCGCGGTAGTCGCCGTAGCGAACCTCCGCCAGATCACTCAGGCCCTCCGACGCGATTGCGCCTTGCGCCCACATGGTTTGCTCGCTCGACAGCGTCACTCCGGTAGCCCGCACGCCGCGGCGTGCGGCGTAACGCACCATGCCGCCCCAGCCGCACCCGACGTCGAGCAAGCGGTCGCCCGGCTTTAACCGCAGCTTCTCGAACACGAGCCGATACTTGTTCTCCTGCGCTTCGGCCAGGGATGCGTCGTCGCCTGGGTAGCAGGCACAGGTGTAGGTCATCGACGGCCCGAGCACCCACTCGTAGAACCGGTTCGAGACGTCGTAGTGGTGGTGGATAGCCTCGGCGTCACGGCTTTTGCTGTGGCGCAGTCCTCCGGCGACGCGGCGCCAGCGCGGTAGTGCTTCTTCCGGCGGCGGCGCGATCGGGCGCAGCTGCCCCACACCGATAGAGCGGATGATGTCCACCATCATGCGCGCCGATGGCCGCGTGAAGACCAGGCTGTCGGCGAGCGCCTTGAGCAGTTCATAGGGATCACCCGGGTGCACCCCGTGCATCTCGAGGTCGCCGGCGATATAGGCGCGGGCCAGGCCGAGGTCGCCGCGGCCCGTGGCGAGGTAGGTCGTGCCACGCGGGGTTAGCAGATTCAGCCCGAACGGCGCGTCGGGCGGTCCGGCCGCACTCCCGTCGTAGGCGGTGAATTTCAGCGGGAGTCGGCCCCCGGCCAGAATCTCCAGCACCTGGGCGAGGCTGAGCTTTCCCGCCGTCGCATCCGTCGCAGTCATCGTCGTTGCACCGCCTTCGCATAGAGGTCGAGGAGACGCGAGTCGGGGTCGTATCGTTTCTTCACGGCTCTGTAGCTTTCCCCGCCGTAGAGTTTGTCGAACTCCGGCCGCGAGTAATAGGAGTCGGAGTACAGCGACTTGTGCCCGTCGAGTTCGCCGACCTTGCGTTCGATCAGCCGGTTCGTCGCCCCTTCGCTGGACCCAACCGGTACCGTCGACCAGAAGCCGACGTTGACGTAGCTCCGGTGGGGCCGGATCGGATAGAGCGGCCAGCGGTCGTCGCCCTTCAAGCGCACCGGGCACAGCCAAATCGGCGTGATCGGTACGTTGATCGAAAACCAGTCGAGAAACTCCGCGCACCGCTCGATCGGTACCTCCACGTCTTGCACGACTCGCTCGCGGGGCGGCCTGCCGTTCAGTTTCTCGATGCGGTCGCCGATGTGGAACCGCTGTTCGAGCTTCATTAGCTTTCCGTAGAAGCTGCTGCGCCGGTAGCGCCCGGGCCAGATCCTGCGGATCAGCGGATGCTGCGCGCCGAACGCCTCTGAGCACCAGAACCAGTCCGCGTCCCAGCGCCACAGGTAGTCGTGGATCGTGAGGCGATCATCCGTCCCGCCGCGGTCATGTTGGATGGAGCGGTAGTAGATCTGCTGGCCGGTGTAGTCACTGACTGGGCCGGGGGCGCTGGTCTGCCGACCAACGCAGAGGTAGCTTTCGTCGGCGCCGAACACGACACCGTCGAGATAGTCGACGTCAACACCGTCGAGGCTGCCGGTCGCCATGATGCTGTCCATCGCCGCGACCAGGTCGACGAGCGAGTGGAACCGCACCTGGGTGAGTGCGACGAACGGCTTGACGGGTTCGAGTTCGATGCGCAGACGCACCGCGTAGCCCAGCGTGCCATACGAGTTGGGGAAGGCACGGAACAGGTCGGCGTTCTGGTCGGGCGACGCGGCAATGATCTCCCCGGCGCCGGTGAGGATGTCCATCTCCAGCACGGACTCGTGCGGCAAGCCGTTACGGAACGATGTCGACTCGATGCCGAGGCCGGTCACCGCGCCGCCGAGGGTGATGGTCTTCAGCTGCGGCACGACCAACGGTGCCAACCCAAAGCGGAGAGTCTCGGCGACGAGGTCGTCGTAGGTACACATGCCGGCCACGTCGGCCGTTCGCGTCGCCACATCAACGGCAATGACGCCGGTCAAGCCGGACGTGTCGAGGCCCCTGGCGGTGTTCTTCGTCCGTGTGCGGAACAGATTCGAGGTGGACTTGGCCAGTCGAATCGGGGCCGTAGCTGGGGCCGCTCGATAGCTCTGCAGAAGGCGCTGCACGCCAGCGGCGTGAGCGCTCTCGGCGTCAACCACAGCAACGGGCACGCCTTCACGTTAGTCTCGGTCGGAGCGATCGCACCAGTGCCCGTTTTCACTCCATCGCTAGCCAATTGCGTGAGTCACATTCTGGTGCGTTCTGGCAGACTCATGCCATGACCACGACGATCGGCACCCCGGGCGGCACGCCAGAGCGGCCAGCGATCTTCTTTGCCACGCCCGAGGAGTTCCGCAACTGGCTCGAGGCGAACCATGCCACCGCGGCGGAACTCTGGATGGGCCTGTACAAGAAGCACGTGCCCGACGGCGTGCTCACCTGGGAGCAGGCCGTTCCCGAAGCGTTGTGCTTCGGATGGATCGATTCCGTGGCTCAGCGCATCGACGAAGACGCGCGGCGCCAACGGTGGACCCCGCGTAAATCCTCAAGTATCTGGTCGAGCGTTAACATCGCATTGGTCGAGAAGCTCACCGCAGAGGGGCGCATGCGCGAGGCCGGCATCGCCGCGTTCGAGCGTCGGCGTGAAGACAGGTCGGGTGTGTACTCCCACGAGAATCCCGAACGGGAGCTGCCGCCCGAGGCAGCGGCGCGGCTGGCGGCGAACGCCGCCGCATCCGCCTTCTGGGAGGCAGCCACCGCGACGTACCGCCGCCAGGTCACCCACTGGGCACTCACCGCCAAGCAGGAGGCCACCCGCGAACGACGGCTGGCCCAGCTCATCGACGACAGCGCGGCCGGCCGACTGGTTCCCTTCCAACGCTATGGCGACGTGCCGAAGTGGGCCGAGCGCGCCGCCGACGCGGCGCGAGCTGCGGCATCCGGCCAGTAGAACCGGATGTCCTGCGCGGGCGACCGCGCCGGCATCAGCTTCGAAAGTCCTCCGGGTCGACGTGCTCCAGAAAGTCCTTGAATTCGTCGAGCGATTGCTCCCCGCTAGGCGTCTCCTCCACGTTGCCTCCAGATTCAACCATCGCGGCGGGAATGCCCTCCGCCTCCAACACATCGTCGGCGACGAAGAGCGGTGCTTCGGCGCGCAGAGCGAGTGCGACGGAATCCGAGGGCCGGGCATCGAGCACGAAAGAGCCGGCCGCAATGCCGAGAGTGATCTCGGCGTAGAACGTTCCTTGGTCGATGCGGGTGACGTCCACTCGCTCGACGTGGGCACCAACGGTGTCGAGCAGCGTCTTCATCAGATCGTGCGACAGCGGCCTTGGCGGCGTCTCACCGCTGAGGGCGATCAGCGCGGAAGTCGCCTCCTGCTCCCCCACCACAATCGCCAGCACCTGCCCAACGGCCTGCGCCCCTCCGACCGGTTTCAACAGGATGATGTGCTGGCCCACGCTGTCGAGCGCAACCCCGAGAACGCGTACCTGAACCATGGCGACTCCTCTCGAATCATCGGGCATGACACCGCCATAGTACGTCCGCTCTCCGGTCGTCGACCGTGATGAGCCGGACGGATCGAATGAGATGACCGTTTGCGTTCATTGCTTACTGGCAAGCCAGCTCGTGAAGGCCGGCGGTTCTTGACGAATAAACCCGTTCCTGGTTCGGTGCGTGATGTGTCCGCTGACCGGTTGGCCAACTGTGAGATTCCTATGGACCTGACGCCATTCCACTTCCATGGCCCCACCGATTCCGTCGATCTATGACGCGGAACTTGTCGCGGTGTTTCATCCGCGTTGGCATCAAATCCAGCTGCTCGCGGTCGACAAGCCAGATTCAGCGGGTCAGAACTTTTCAGCGGACCGTATCCGCACGTCGTGTGGAGGCACCCCTCTCTCAGAGGACCGCGTCCCTTAGTCGCAACCGATCCGTCCCGCGAGGAAGGGAACCGATAGCCAACCGGTCATATCTAAAGGTGCCGCCCGCTAGTGGCCCAGTAAATGGTTGCAACCCATATTTGGTGCAGGTCACCTGCGCCATGGTGGGCGAACTCGCGACGCACCCCATCCAGCTGCTCAGGATTGAGATCCCAGAGCGTGTGCTTCTCTGCCCCCGGTCCTCATCACTACTCGCCGAGTTTTAGGTCAACAGGCGCAGCTCGCACCGACTCGAGTATGTAACTCTTCGATCCCGCGTCCCCAGCACCGGGACCGTGCGTTGTAATCACCGTGAAACTGGCGATAACACGATGGGCCTCGTCTTGGGACAATGTGGCAACTTCCACCATCAATTCCGGGGTCGGGACAACTGCCGTGACCTCTCTCCCCGTTCCATCCTCAATGAACCAGCACAGGCTTCTCGCGCGCCGATGCCCATCGAGTACACCCGTTGCAGTCCATGGCGTGTGTTCCCGTTCCCTAACTTGGAGCGCGATTTTCAGACGCGCCGCCCCAGCGCGGGACACCTTGATCGGTTGGATCCCCAGCCCGCGTTGGCGGAACTCCCCTCTAATCTGCCAATCCTGGCTAGTGATCGATTTGACCGCAGCGACGAGTGTTGCCCGCGCACGAGGCGGGAGAGTCTCCACCAGCCCGTCGACAGACGTCTCATCAGGGCTTCCCGGCTCTGCGCTCGCCAGTAACTGCGCTACCTGCTGGAGGGCGACAGACTGACTATTGGGGTCTGACCACACGCGTTGCCGGTCGTCCTCGTCCAATCCGCCTAATGGAACCGGGTCCGGCGTGCGGAAAATCACGCGAACCGATCCCGGACCCGGCTCAACAAGTAAATCGGACACCATCCGCTTGCGTCCCGCACGCTCGCGGGTGATGATCTTGACGCTGTCGGCCATCTTCTTTACAAACTCACCAAAGGCCGCGGCATTGGCTGAATGACCAATTACCTCGACGCCCTCAAGGTGCAGGTCCATCTCGCCCGAACGCGGGGCGGTCTCCTCGCGAGCGATGTACTCATAGCGCTGATTACCTTGCACTGACGCCAAGAGCGACCCAAGGGCCAGGTCTGCTGCGTACTCACCAGTATTGAGCGTACGGATTGCTTCCCGGAAGCGTTCCTCGCCGTCCGCGGGGCTCAGAGTTGTCATGCTCCCACCTCGAGATATCCCTTAAAGAGGTCATTTCTATAGCCATCCCCGGCCGGGTTCGACGCCATGCTCCACCGGTCCTTCCAAGTATTGACCACTTGCGGAATATCCGACGGGACGAAAAAGCTATCGATCAACCCCCCGAACGGCTGCAACCGACCAATGTGACTGAAAGCGGGTTGTTGGGATGATACGCCCTGAAAGGTAAGCAAGCTCAGTGCGTCAGACTCCGCTTGGAATACCCTGGCCAGGTCAGTTGAATCGACGAGGAAGGCGACGTCAAGGTCGTGTGGCTCCGCGTCTTTGTAGGTTACAAACCCGCCGTTCAACCAAAGGCGGGCATCTGGGAAATGGGTCCACAAGAGCTGCGCGTAAATGCGAAACGCGCCAAAGATAAGTTCCCGACGATCGCGATTGGGAGCGCCGGCCACAAATATGCGGTAGACCTCGTCCATCGTCGCGAGGTGAGGCGACTTATCGGCATTGGCCGGTAGGAGCCGCGTATCTGGGTCAACAGCGGGAATCACTGTCGTTCCCCTCGTGAAGTGGAGGATTCAGACATCGATAAGGACGTAATGCAGCGCCCAACCTTCGCGCGACCCCATTTGGACATAGACTCCCCCACCTTTCTTGAAGGATAGCGGAGCACCGCGGAACCCTTTCCCTATTCAAGGAACATCGTCAAGCTGCCGTACGGTTCGAGTCAGAACTCGCGTCACGGCGGCAAGCATCCGGCGTTTTCGGTCATGCCGCCGTATCGGTTTATCAGATTACGACGAATCGGCTTCTCCCACGGCCCGACCCGGCCCGATATCGACCGACTCCACTGGCTCCAGATAAAGTTAAACGCGCCGTAATCTCTAAGGGATGGCGTTGTGGGCTGACGGACTGTCACCGAATCCCGCGGCTGCTACGCGACGGTTCCCGCCGCGATCCGCTCAACGAAGGCACGGATCTCCGCCACCTGTGCAACGTGCAGCCCTTGCTCCGCTTGCGTTGCGATAAACACCCACGACCTCGATGCTCCGCCGCTGTGGGCTCATGAACCCGCTCGCTTGGTTGATCAGCAAGTCGTCGACCATGACGATGGGAGCATTTTGGAGTCCGTTCTCTCGAAGCCACCGGCCTATGGCCAGGGCCTTCACCCAGATACCTGCAGCCATCTGGTCCCCGTACCGAGTCCCGATCTCGGCAACGTCGTACGGCGCCTCGAGCAGACCAATGGCCGGTACAAGCAGCCGATTCGCCGCGTGATCCCATGGGCTCGCCCAAATTAGCTGGACAAGCCCCTCATTGACGAGCTTGTTGAGGCCCGCCACGACCTCAGGGTCGAAGCAGATTCTGGTCGGGTACGACATGTCATCGGGGAAATCCAGGTCAAGCCGGCCAGTTCGAAGCCGAGGTTCGGTTTCGCCCGTGTCTGCCGGATCGGCGAGGAGCGAACCGTCAACGTCCATGAACAGGGGTACCGGGCGGCGGATGGCATTCGACATGACTGGATCCTTCCGAAAATCTGTGGCGAGTTGGCAGAGGAGAATCCCATCTCATCTCATCTCATCTCAGACCGACCGAGGACAGCGACTTTCCATGGCAGCCAATGCCCGCGCGTGGTCTTCGCCATCTATTGGTCAGCGGTGTGAGTCTCCGTGATCGTAAACATATGCCGGCCGATCATGCCACTCCAGAAGCGGAGCCCGTCCGTCGTCTCGCCCTCGGATCGAGTCACCCGACTATCGGCGGCGTCACGACCGAGCATATCGGCGAGAAACCAGTCGACCGGAGCATCGAAACCAAGACCACCCGGTACTTTGACCCGGTGAGCGAGGTCGGTGTCGTCTTCGTGGACTTCGAGGACGGCCATGACCCTTCCCCTCCGCTCCGCTGCTAGACGCTCAGCCAAGTGGTCGACCTCGTCGCGCAGTTCGAACACCCGCAAGGCAGGGCCGACACCGACTGGCTCGAGGTGGGCCCATTCCTTGAGATCCAGTTGGGCACCGAAACCGCCCTGTCGTGCGAGCCGCAAGTACCGGGCTGCTCGTCTGTATCGGGGTCCGCCTGCGATCTCAGCTGCGCGGGCTGAGTGGCGTGAAGTCATCAGGTGCGAAACAGTTGCCTCCAGATCGACACCGTTAGAAGACATAGAGGCGTGGCACCCGAGGATTGCTTTGGTCAAGCTTAGTGTCCCCTCGGTCCTCGATTGATATCAGACTCGGCGCTATTAGGTAATCGCGTTTATATGGCTGCCGTTTCGATACCCGTGCATCCAGAGGAAGCGAAGCGCCAGCGCCCTCACGACGCGGGCGATCCATCTCGAACGTCGCCCCCGGAACGTCTCGGGACGGTCGTAAGCGCGGGTCATTGAAGAGCCGCTGCAACTCGCGACCCACAGCGAGGGAGACAGCATCGGCGATTACGAAGCTATCGGCCGGCCAGTAGACCCGATACTCGCCGTCAACTTGCCCGCCCCAATGGCGCATGGTTTCCATAATCGCCGAGACGGGGCGGTCATGCATGGTTCGAACGGTTGAGACGAGGTCTTCGTATCCGAAGACGTCAACCGTGACGCCGCCAATGTATTCAATCACTTGGGTCCTTTCGTTATTGCTCGTGAGAGTTCCTGCGGCGCCGCGGCGGTTTACAAGCGCCCAAGCCTGGCATGTTTCCGTCACGTCGGTGAGCGGCGAGCCCAGACCTTTCCGTGGACACTCAATCAGGGTGGTGAACGCAATAAACGCATGCACGGGGTCGAGAACAGGGAGGTCAGGGTGGAGGTATTCCGGAGCTGTATGGGGAGGAGGGCGGTGTACGACGGGTTGCAATCCAGCGCCGCAGCCATCTTCGATTTTGACGAGAGGACGGTCACTAGGGTGCCCGGCCCCTGAGCGTAGCCCTCAATCAAAGACGGGAAGCGGCCGCTCCGGCGCATCGAGGCTTGCCGGGTAGGCGAAAAGGGTTGCTGGAGAATGCGACCCGAGTCCCAATCTGCCGCTGTCGAGTGGGCATGTTTCAAGCATGTTCCGCGAATCGACCGAATCTTGAATCCCCCACGTAGCGACGATATCGACGCACGCGAGACCTGAACCTTGGCGGGATCGGGCTTTGAGAATATCAGGGGGGAGGTCAGCCACAACGACTACGCTGTGGCCGACTGATTCCCGCCTCTACCCGACGGTGCCGCGCGGATCCTTCGCTGGGGCGATGGTGTTCTTCTCCCGGATCTGACCGTCCAGGCCATGGATGCTCACGTCCCCGCCGCCACCGTTACCGGCATAGCCCTTCGATGCGTTGTAGGCAGCCGCCTGGGTGGCGTGCAGCGAGGACGCTCGGGCAGCGCCATCCCGCTTCGAAGTCCACTGATCCCCGTTCTTGAAGACACTGTAATCGGCCATCTCTTGGGCTTCCTTTGCACTTGATGGAGCTAGTCAATCGGCGGCCCCGCTGGGCCTTCCAACTAGTTGGGAAAATGCCAACCGAACGGGAACATTGCCAACTAACTCAAGAATTCGCCAGATGTGATGGGAACTGGCACGTTTCATCCGATCTGATACCGCTGTATCAACTCCAGTTCTGACGTATCAGATCGGATGCAACATGTATCAACCCCAAGCGAATCTCACACCAACGGGGTCTTTGTATTTCGCTAGAAGTCCCAGTCGTCGTCTTCGGTAACGACAGCCTTGCCGATCACGTACGAAGAACCCGAGCCCGAGAAGAAGTCGTGGTTCTCGTCGCCGTTCGGGGAAAGGGCGGAGAGAATCGCCGGGTTGACGTCGCAGACATCCTTCGGGAAGATCGCCTCGTAGCCGAGGTTCATCAGCGCCTTGTTGGCGTTGTAATGCAGAAACTTCTTGACGTCTTCGGTCAGGCCGACCTCGTCGTAGAGATCCTGCGTGTACTGCACCTCGTTCTCGTACAGCTCGAACACGAGGTTGAAGGTGTAGTCCTTGATCTCGTCGCGACGCTCTTGCGTCTCCTTCTCGAGACCCTTCTGAAACTTGTAGCCGATGTAGTAGCCGTGCACCGCTTCATCACGAATGATCAAGCGGATGAGGTCGGCCGTGTTGGTGAGGCGGGCCCGGCTGGAGAAGTACATCGGCAGGTAGAAGCCCGAGTAGAACAGGAACGACTCGAGCAGCACCGAGGCGACCTTGCGCTTGAGCGGGTCATCGCCCTGGTAATAATCCATCACGATCGAGGCCTTGCGCTGCAGGTTCTCGTTCTCGGTCGACCAGCGGAACGCTTCGTCGATCTCCTTGGTGGAAGCGAGCGTTGAGAAGATCGACGAGTAGCTCTTGGCGTGCACCGACTCCATAAACGCGATGTTCGTGTAGACGGCCTCTTCGTGCGGGGTGATGGCATCCGGAATCAACGACACGGCGCCGACGGTGCCCTGGATCGTGTCGAGCAGGGTCAGCCCGGCGAACACTCGCATGGTGAGCTGCTGCTCGACCGGCGTGAGCTGGTTCCACGACTGAATGTCGTTGCTGAGCGGGATCTTCTCCGGCAGCCAGAAGTTGTTGGTCAGCCGATTCCAGACCTCGACGTCTTTCTCGTCTTCGATCTTGTTCCAGTTGATCGCATCAACGTGCGACACCAGTTTGAGCTTGTCAATCATGGGTTCCTCCGGGAGCTACCACTACAGTCGTTCAGAAATTTACAACGAACTCACTTGAGCACGATTTGCTCACAGTGCGCAGGACACGCAGCCTTCAATTTCCGTGCCCTCGAGCGCCATCTGGCGCAGGCGGATGTAGTAAATGGTTTTGATGCCCTTTTTCCAGGCGTAGATCTGGGCGCGGTTGATGTCGCGGGTGGTCGCGGTGTCCTTGAAGAACAGGGTCAGCGAGAGGCCCTGGTCGACGTGCTGGGTCGCCGCCGCGTACACGTCGATGATCTTCTCGTAGCCGATTTCGTAGGCATCCTGGTAGAAGTCCAGGTTGTCGTTCGTCATGAACGGCGCCGGGTAGTACACGCGGCCCAGTTTGCCTTCCTTGCGAATCTCGATCTTCGCCGCGATCGGGTGGATCGACGCGGTGGAGTTGTTGATGTACGAGATCGACCCGGTCGGCGGCACGGCCTGCAGGTTCTGGTTGTAGATTCCGTGCTTGACGACGGATGCCTTCAGCTCGGCCCAGTCTGCCTGCGTCGGAATCGACACCCCGGCCTGGGCGAACAGCTCGGCGCCGCGAGCGGTCGACGGCTCCCAGACCTGGTCGGTGTACTTGTCAAAGAACGCGCCGGACGCGTAGGTCGAGTTTTCGAAGCCCTCAAAGGTGCGGCCGCGCTCCATGGCGATGGCGTTGGAGGCGCGCAGGGCGTGGAACAGCACCGTGTAGAAGTAGATATTGGTGAAGTCGATGCTCTCGTCACTGCCGTAGTAGATGCGCTCGCGGGCGAGATAGCCGTGCAGGTTCATCTGGCCGAGGCCGATGGCGTGCGAGCGATCGTTGCCGTCTTCGATCGACCGAACCGAGCTGATGTGGCTCTGCTCCGACACCGCGTTGAGGCCGCGAATGGCGGCATTGACGGTGCTGCCGAGGTCACCGGAATCCATGGCCAGGGCAATGTTCATCGACCCGAGGTTGCAGGAGATGTCCTTGCCGATCTCGTTGTACGAGAGATCCTCGTTGTACGTGGTCGGGGTGTTCACCTGCAGAATCTCGGAGCACAGGTTCGACATGTTGATGCGGCCCTCGATCGGGTTCGCCGCATTCACCGTGTCTTCAAACATGATGTACGGGTAGCCCGACTCGAACTGAATCTCGGCGAGGGTCTGGAAGAACTCGCGTGCCTTCATCTTCGACTTCTTGATGCGGGGGTTGTCGACCATCTCGTGGTACTTCTCGCTCACCGAGATGTCGGCGAAGGGCACGCCGTAGACGCGTTCCACGTCGTAGGGCGAGAAGAGGTACATCCAGTCGTCGTTCTTGGCGAGCTCGAAGGTGATGTCGGGAATGACGACACCGAGCGAGAGGGTCTTGATGCGAATCTTCTCGTCGGCATTCTCGCGCTTGGTGTCGAGAAAGCGCATGATGTCGGGGTGGTGCGCGTGCAGGTAGACAGCGCCGGCGCCCTGACGGGCACCGAGCTGGTTGGCGTAGCTGAAGGAGTCTTCGAGCAGCTTCATGACGGGGATGATGCCGCTGGACTGGTTCTCGATCTGCTTGATCGGCGCGCCAGCTTCACGGATGTTGCTGAGCAGCAGGGCCACGCCGCCGCCGCGCTTGGAGAGCTGCAGCGAGGAGTTGATGCCACGCGAGATCGATTCCATGTTGTCTTCGATGCGCAGCAGGAAGCACGAGACGAGCTCCCCGCGCTGGGCCTTGCCGGAGTTCAGAAAGGTGGGGGTCGCCGGCTGAAAGCGGCCGGCGATGATCTCTTCGACCAGGGCAACGGCGAGCTTCTCATCACCGGATGCGAGACCCAGCGCGGTCATGACCACACGGTCTTCAAAACGCTCCAGGTACCGCTTGCCGTCGAAGGTCTTGAGCGTGTATGAGGTGTAGTACTTGAACGCACCGAGGAACGACTGAAAGCGGAACTTCTTGGAGTAGGCCAGGTCGTTCAGGCTCGTGATGAACTCGAACGAGTACTGGTCGAGCACGGCCTGTTCGTAGTATTCCTTCTCGACCAGGTAGTCGAGGCGCTCGCGCAGCGAGTGGAAGAACACCGTGTTCTGGTTGACGTGCTGCAGGAAGAACTCGCGGGCTGCTTCGCGGTCTTTGTCGAACTGGATCTCCCCGTTCGGGCCGTACAGGTTGAGCATCGCGTTGAGCGAGTGATAGTCCATGCCCGACGGTGCGTCCATGGGCGTGATTTTCACGGCTGTTGTTTCCAAAATTCTTCCAATCCGTCGTGAACGATGCGCACATCATCCGGTGTTCCAAATACTTCAAAGCGATAGAGGTGCGGCACCTTGCACTTGGTGGCGATAATGTCGCCGGCCAGGCAATAAGCGGTACCGAAATTCATGTTGCCAGCGCCGATGACTCCGCGAATCAACGACCGATTGGTCTCGTTGTTCAAAAACTTGATGACCTGCTTGGGCACTGCCCCGCCCACACTGCCGCCACCATAGGTGGGCACGCACAGCACGTACGGCTCCGTGGCCACGAGCGGCTCCTCGCGCGCGTGGAGGGGTATGCGCGCTGCCTTCCGACCGAGCTTCTCGACGAAGCGGCGAGTGTTACCCGAGGTGCTCGAGAAATACACGATGTCAGTCATCTGCTGCGGCGATTCTGATCGGCAAGACATCCGGGCGAGTGGGGGCGTGCTTATTGATGTGAGCTACGCGAGGCGAGCAGCGAGTGCGTTGATCTTGTCGGGGCGAAAGCCCGACCAGTGCTCTTCGTCGGTGATCACGACGGGCGCCTGCAGGTAGCCCAAAGCCTTGACGGCCTCCAGTGCGTTTTCGTCGACCGAGAGGTCGAGTACCTCGTACTCGATGCCCTTGTTGTCGAGGGCACGGTAGGTGGCCGCGCACTGTACGCAGGAGGGCTTCGTGTAAACGGTGATTGCCATGGTTATGGCCTTTCTTCTTGGCAGTTCAGTCTAAATCTGTTCGCCATACTTCGCAAGTATGTTCGATAAAACTCTTTGATCACCGGTGAGAAACCGTCGGGGATCGTCGTGCAAAATGAGCAAGTGTACTGTCCGGGCGTAGTGCCTGACTAGAGTTTCAATACTACATCTAGTGATCGCCGCACTCAAGAGCCACTACATGCAGTAATTACAATTGTGTAGTTATCCACCGCGATTGCACATGGCTACTCACAGTGCGGCCACCCAAAATCGCCCGCATTCCGGGGAAACACTTCCAGTTATCCACAGGCGGTCGGCGTGACTGAAATTTGCCTGTGGAAACTCTTTCGGCGTGTCGTGACCCGCCCAGCCATCGACGTGGCCCCCGGTGTCCGCTGCACAGTCGGCCACTCCCCGAGGAATGCTGACCGGACTTCCGAGCAGATCCAGAAACTCGCGGTCTCATCTTTGATCAGAATACGAAAATAGGGGGCAGGGCGAAACGTAAAAACGTTTCGACCTGCCCCCCGGAGTAATGCGGGTGACTACGCGCGGTCAGTGGCCACCGGAACGGCGCTTGTTGTACACGTCAAAGGCCACAGCGAGCAGCAGCACGAGGCCCTTCACTGCCTGCTGCCACTCGATACCGATGCCAAGAATCGACATGCCGTTATTGAGCACGCCAATAATCAAACCGCCGATGATGGCGCCGCCGACAGTGCCGATACCACCCTGCACGGCCGCACCGCCAATAAAGGCCGCCGAAATGGCCTCGAGCTCGAAACCGTCACCGGCTTTCGGACCGGCCAGGTTGAGCCGTGCGGTGAAGATAAGACCGGCCAGGGCGGCGAGAATCCCCATGTTCACGAACAGATAAAAATCGACCCTGCGATTCTTGATCCCCGAGAGTTCTGCCGCGTGGCGGTTACCACCGATGGCGTAGATGTGTCGCCCGAACACCGTTCGGTTCATGACGACGCCATAGATCAGCACGAGCACAGCGAGCACGATCAATGTGACCGGAATGCCCTTGTAGCTGGCGAGCGCGTACGCGAAGAATCCAAGCCCAGCGGTGATGAGCACGAGCTTAATTACGAACCAGACCAGGGGCTCGACCTCTTGCCCGTATTTGGCCCGACCAAGGCGGGTGCGCACCTGCTGAATGATCAGAGCGATAACAGCGATCGCACCGACTCCGAGGGTGAGCGGGTCGAGATCGAACTCACCAAATACATCGGTGAGGAATCCATTACCGAGTGCACGGTACTCCGCGGGGAACGAGCCGATGTTCGAGTTCCCCAGCACAACCAGCGCGAGGCCACGAAAAATGAGCATGCCCGCCAGCGTCACGATAAAGGCCGGAATGCCGACATAGGCGATCCAGAACCCTTGCCACACTCCCACGAGGGCTCCGATGGCGAGAGACATGATGATGGCGAGCCACCACGGCAAGCCCCACTGCACGGCGAAGACGCCGGAACACGCCCCGACGAAGGCCGCCACCGAACCCACTGAGAGGTCGATGTGGCCAGCCACAATGACCATGACCATGCCGATCGCGAGAACGAGAATGTACCCGTTTTGCACGATCAAGTTCGAGATATTCTGCGGCCGCAGAAGGATGCCGTCGGTCAAAATCGTGAAAAGCACCACCACCAGAATCAAGGCAATGAAAATGCCGTTCTTGCCGAGGTCGGTCAACACGTGGCTCAGCCAAGACGTCGCCTTGTTCTCGCTCGGATTGACCAGGCCTCCTTGGACCGGCGTGGCGTTTTGATCACTCATTGCGTTTCTCCTTTTATCCGCTAGCGCCGGCGCTAGCGGGCCTTTTCCATGGTCATGTGCTTGATGAGGGTCTCCGGGGTGGCGATTGCGATCGGGAATTCCCCCGTGATGGCGCCCTCGGCGAGCGTGTAAATGCGGTCGCAGATACCGAGCAGTTCGGGCAACTCCGACGAGATGACGATGACGCCCTTGCCAGCTGCCGCGAGCTTGTTGATGATCGTGTAGATCTCATATTTTGCACCGACGTCGATGCCTCGAGTGGGCTCGTCAAGGATCAAGACGTCGGGATCGGAGTAGATCCACTTCGACAGCACGACCTTCTGCTGGTTGCCACCGGAAAGTTTTCCGGTCTTCGCGAGCACACTCGGCGCCTTGATGTTCATGCTGGTGCGATACTCGTTGGCGACCCGATACTCCTCGTTGTCGTTCACCAGGCCTTTCTTTACCAGCCGGTGCAAGGCGGCCATCGAAATATTGCGTTTGATGTCCTCGATCAGGTTGAGGCCGTAGGTCTTGCGGTCCTCGGTCGCGTAGGCAATTCCATTGTCAATGGCCTCGGTCACTGTGCGGGTCTTTATCTCCACCCCGCGCTTGAAGACTCGGCCGGTGATCCGGCTGCCATACGAACGTCCAAAAAGGCTCATCGCGAATTCGGTGCGGCCAGCACCCATGAGGCCGGCAATTCCGACGATTTCGCCGGAGCGAACATTGAGGTTGACGTGGTCGACCATCACTCGTGTTGGGTCCTGCGGGTGGAATGCGGTCCAGTCCTCTACCCGGAGAATCTCGGATCCTATGTCGGGCGTGTGATCCGGGTAGCGGTGTTCGAGGTCTCGACCGACCATGTCCTTGATGATGCGCTCTTCGGTGACATCGACCTTGGCGATCGTCTCGATCGCCCGGCCGTCACGAATGACTGTGACTGAGTCGGAGACTTTCTTAATCTCATTGAGCTTGTGACTGATGATGATGGACGTGATGCCCTGGCCCTTGAGATGCAAAATGAGGTCCAGCAGGTGGTCGGAATCATCATCGTTGAGCGCGGCCGTCGGCTCGTCAAGAATCAGCAGTTTCACCCGCTTGGAGAGCGCCTTGGCGATTTCGACGAGCTGCTGCTTGCCAACTCCGATATCCATGATGCGGGTCGTCGGGTTTTCCTTCAACCCGACGCGCGCGAGAAGCTTTGCAGCTTCCAGGTTGGTTCTGTTCCAGTCGATGAGACCCAACGCGCCCTTTTGCTCGTTGTTCAGGAAAATGTTCTCCGCGATCGACAGGTACGGGCTCAGCGCAAGCTCTTGGTGAATGATCACGATCCCCTTGGCCTCGGAATCGCTGATGCTTTTGAATTCGACGACCTCGTCCTCGAAGACGATGTCTCCGGTGTAGGTGCCGTGCGGGTAGACACCGCTGAGCACCTTCATCAGGGTTGATTTGCCGGCACCGTTCTCGCCGCAGATGGCATGTACCTCACCGCGACCGACGTCGAGCGTCACGTTGGAGAGCGCCTTAACTCCGGGAAACGTCTTCGTGATGCTGCGCATCTCAAGGATGTTCGTGGTCACGTGAGCACCTTCTTCATTCTCTTGAATGGTCAATTGCGGGTGATGTCGCGAGAGACCGCGCTATCAACAACCAGCTGAAAATCTGTGTGGCAGAACGGCCGGTGGGTAGGACTACCCCACCGGCCATTGTGCACGGACTAATACAGGGTGAAACGAGGTGAAACCTAGCCGTTGATCTCTGCTTCGGTCCAGTAGCCAGAGTCAATAAGCAGGGCCGGGATGTTGTCCTTGACCACGATCGCCGAGTCGAGCAGGAACGACGGAACGACTTTCACTCCGTTGTCGTAGTCCTCGGTGTTATTGGTTTCCGGCTCTTCACCGTTGAGCAGGGCGACAGCCATGTCCACGGCAACGGCTGCGAGTTCACGCGTGTCCTTGAAAATGGTGCCGTACTGCTCGCCCGAGTTGATCGCCTTGACGGAGTCGATCTCCGCGTCCTGGCCAGAAATGATGGGCCAGCCTTCGCCCACGGTGTAACCGGAACCCTCGAGTGCCGAAATGATGCCACGGGAGATGCCGTCGTACGGGGACAGGATGGCGTTGACCACGGTGCCGTCCGAATACTGCGCTGTGAGGAGGTCCTCCATACGGGCCTGAGCCTCTTCTCCAGCCCAGCGCAGGGTAGCGACCTGCTCGATGTCGGTCTGGTTGCTCTTGACCACGAGCACGCCGTCGTCAATCAGCGGCTGAAAGATATCCATGGCACCGTTGAAGAAGAAGAAGGCGTTGTTGTCATCGAGGGACCCAGCGAACAGCTCCAGGTTGAACGGGCCAGCGGGCGCACCCTCAATGGCGGTACCGTCGAGCTCAACGAGGCCAAGGCCGTTCAAGACCGACCAGGCCTGCTGCTGTCCGACCTTGAAATTGTCGAAGGATGCGTAGTAGTTGACGTTCTCGGTGTCGCGAATGAGGCGGTCGTAGGCGATTACAGGAATGTCTGCATCGGCAGCATCCTGCAGCACGCTGGTGAGCGTCGTTCCGTCGATCGAGGCCACGATCAGGGCTTCCGCACCCTTGGTGATCATGTTCTCAATCTGAGAAACCTGCATGGGGATATCGTCCTCGGCATACTGCAGGTCAACGGTGAAACCCTGTTCTTCCAGCTGGCTCTTCACGGCGTTCCCGTCCGCGATCCAACGTTCGGAACTCTTTGTCGGCATGGCAACGCCGATCAGGCCCTTGTCGCCGTCGCCACCGCCATCGCCACCGGTGGCGTTACCACCCGAGGCGCAGGCTGCCATCGATACCACGAGGGCACCCGCGGCTACGACGGCGAAGAATACGTTCTTTTTCACTGTGTTTCCTTTCGATTTTTATCATCTGTGACGTGAATTGCAGAATGTGAAACGGTTACATGCCTTGCGCCAGTCGGTAGTAGGACTGATTCCAACGCACTTCGCGGGCAAAATCGCGCAAGGTGGTGGTCTTATCGATCACGAGAAGCTCGGTGCGAGCTATCTCGGCGAAATCGTGGAACACCTCGATGCCGACGGCGGTCGACATCACGGTGTGGTGGGCGGCGCCGGCGGTGAGCCAAGCGGCCGCGGAGGTGGCGAAGTCGGGTTCGGGGCGCCAGACGGCACGCCCGACCGGAAGGTTCGGCAGCGCGGCCGTCGGCTCGACAACCTCGACCACGTTCGCCACCAGGCGGAAACGGTCGCGCATGTCGCTCATCGCCACCACCACGGCAGGACCGGGGTCGGCGTTGAAGACCAGGCGCACGGGGTCTTCGCGACCGCCGATGCCGAGCGGGTGGATCTCTAGCGTCGGCCGCTCGCGTGTGAGGGAGGGGCTCACCTCGAGCATGTGCGCTCCGAGAATCAGCTCCGCGCCGGGAGTGAGGTCGTAGGTGTAGTCCTCCATCAGGCTCGCGCCACCGGGAAGCCCGGAGCCCATGACATTGGCTACGCGAACAAGAACGGATGTCTTCCAATCGCCTTCCGCACCGAAACCGTAGCCTTGGGCCATGAGGCGCTGCACGGCGAGCCCGGGAAGCTGGCGCAGGGCGCCGAGGTCCTCGAAGCTCGTGGTGAACGCGGCGAAGTCGCCGGCCTCGAGGAAGGTTTTGAGCCCCAGTTCGATCGCCGCGCCGTAGCGCAGTGACGCGTGTCGTGCGCCGCCGTGCCGCAATTCGGGGACCACGTCGTAGAGGTCCTCGTATTCGGCGACCAACGCGTCGATGGCGGCATCCGCTGTGGAATGCACGGCCTCGGCGAGTTCGTTGACGGGCCAGGTGTTGACTTGCACACCAAAGCGCAGTTCGGCCTCGGTTTTGTCGCCTTCGGTTACGGCGACGTAGCGCATATTGTCGCCGAAGCGGGCGAGCTTCATGGTGCGGCTCGCCGCCCAGCCGGCAGCGGCGCGGGTCCAGGAGCCGATGCTTTTGCTTACGGCGGGGTTGGACACGTGACCGACGACGGTCTTACGGGTCACGCCGAGACGGGTCTGAATGTAGCCGAACTCCCGGTCGCCGTGCGCGGCCTGGTTGAGGTTCATGAAGTCGAAGTCGATCTCAGCCCAGGGCAATTCGACGTTCGCCTGAGTGTGCAGATGCAGGAGCGGCTTGGTTAGCGCGTCGAGGCCGGCGATCCACATCTTGGCCGGCGAGAACGTGTGCATCCAGGCGATGAGGCCGATGACGCGGTCGTCGGCATTAGCGTCGAGGGCGGCGCGGCGAATGGACTCGGAGTCCTTCAGCACGGGCTTCCAGACAACCCTCACGGGCACGTCGGAGCTCCCGTCGAGCGAACGGGAAATCTGCAAGGACTGCTCGGCCACCTGGCGCAGCGTCTCTTCGCCATAAAGGTTCTGGCTTCCGGTCAGAAACCAGACTTCGACGTGGTCGAGGGTCGTGGTAAGAGGTGCCATTACTTCAGTGCTCCCTGTGGGGCTTGCCCGTAGACGTTTTGGTATCGGTCGAACAGGGAATCGATGAATTCCTGCGGGATGGAAACCAGCTTGCCGCCGGTGCGCGCGAGCTGCACGGTGCGAGCCACGTCTTCCACCATCACGGCGGCCTTTACCGCATCACGGGCGTCTTTGCCGATCGTGAACGGGCCGTGATTGGCCATGAGTACGGCGCGCGAACGGTGGCCGGTGAGGGTTTCCACGATGCCGCGGCCGATCGAATCATCTCCGATGATGGCAAACGGACCCACCGGGACCGGGCCGCCGAATTCGTCGGCCATTGCAGTGATCACGCAGGGGATGGCTTCGTTACGGGCGGCCCAGGCCGTGGCGTAAGTGGAGTGAGTGTGTACGACTCCCCCGACGTCTGGCATGTTCCGATACACGTAGGCGTGCGCGGCGGTGTCGCTGGACGGCGACCGATCAGCACCGGGCGTGCCCGGAATGACGTTTCCGTCGAGGTCGCAGAGGATCATGTTCTCGGGAGCCAGATCGGCGTAGTCCACCCCGCTGGGTTTGATCACGAAGAGGTCAGCCCCGGGCACGCGGCCGGAAACGTTGCCGCCGGTCCAGACCACGAGACCGTTACGAACCAGTTCGACGTGGAGGCGGGTTACCTCTGCACGAATACGGGCGACCGCGACTTCGATCTGGGGTCCGTAGGTGCTCATGCACTCACCAGCGCAGTCCGGTTCGTGGCCGCAGCCCGGCGCTTCAGTGCCTTGAGACGGTGCATGACGTCGTTCTCGCCTCGGCCGAAGTAGTCGTGCAGCCTCGTGTATTCAGCGAACAGCTCGTCGTACGCCGTCGAAGATGCCTCGTTGGGCACGTACACGTTCTTGTTGAGCTTGCCCATCTTTTCGCCCGCGGCGCGCACGTCGGGGTAGGCGCCGGCGGCAACGGCCGCGTGAATCGCAGCGCCGAGCGCTGGGCCTTGTTCGCTCGCGATGGTGCTGATCGGCAGGCGGAGTATGTCGCTGTAGGTCTGCATCAGGAATGCGTTTTTGAGCAGCCCGCCAGCCACGATGAATTCCGTCACGGGCACGCCGCTTGAGTTGAAGGTTTCGATGATCGTGCGGGTACCGAAGGCGGTGGCTTCGAGCAAGGCTCGGTAGATCTCCTCTGGTCGGGTGGTGAGCGTCGTACCGAGTACGAGGCCTGAGAGCTCATGGTCAACGAGCACCGAACGGTTGCCGCTGTGCCAGTCAAGGGCCACGAGTCCATGGCCGCCAACAGGCTGATCCTTGATGAGTTCGGTGAGGTGCTCGTGCACGCTGCGGCCAAGCGCCCGAGCCTCGTCGACGTATCCGGCTGGAACCTGGTTGTTGACGAACCAAGCGAAGATGTCACCGACACCGGACTGGCCGGCCTCATAGCCGTAGAGCCCGGCGATGATGCCGCCGTCGACGACGCCGCACATGCCTGGCACCTCGGCGAGACGGTCGGAGTTCATCACGTGGCAGGTGCTCGTGCCCATGATGGCGACCATCTGTCCGGGGTTTACGGCTTGCGCGGCCGGGGCCGTCACGTGCGCGTCTACGTTACCGACCGCGACGTGAATGCCTTCGGGTAGCCCGGTCCAAGCCGCGGCCGCGGCTGACAGTGTTCCGGCGGATGCGCCGAGCTGGCCGATCTCGTGCGCCACTTTGTCGAGGGCGAACCGTGAAAAGTCGCGGTTGAGCGCGCCAAGGAAAGCCTCGCTCGGGTAGTCGCCATCCTGCAGAATGCCCTTGTAGCCCGCTGTGCAGGCGTTGCGCACGTAGCTGCCGGTGAGTTGCCATACGATCCAGTCGGCGGCTTCAACCCAGTGGTCCATACGGTCGTAGAGCTCGCGGTCCTCCTCCAGCAGTTGCAGTCCCTTAGCGAACTCCCATTCGCTTGAGATCAGCCCGCCGTAGCGAGGCAGCCAGCACTCATCCCTCTCGAAAGCGAGGTCATTGATACGGTCGGCCTGGGCCTGCGCCGCGTGGTGACGCCAGAGCTTTACGTACGCGTGGGGGCGGCCAGCGTACTCGGGAAGTTCATTCAGAGGTGTGCCGTCGGAGAGAACGGGAATCATGGTGCAGGCCGTGAAATCGGTGCCGATTCCGATGACGCGGCTCGGGTCGATGCCGGCGTCTGCGACGGCAGCCGGAACCGCGCTCTGCAAGACTGCCACGTAGTCCGCGGGAACCTGGAGTGCCCACTCGGGCGGAAGTGCCTCACCGGTGACGGCGAGGGTCGTGTCCATGACGGCGTGTGGATAGTCCAGAACGGCGGAGCCGAGTTCGACGCCGTCCGAGACCCGCACGACCACGGCCCGGCCGGAGAGAGTTCCGTAGTCGACGCCAACGACGTAGGACTCGGGATCAATGAACGCCGCAGCGCTGGCTGCGGTGTCGACCGATTCTCCGGCGGGCGGGCGGGACGAGGTGCTCACGAAATTGACTCCGATGTCGACTGTGGTGCGAACGCTGCCCGACCTGCCACCGCGGTGAATTGCAGCGGATAGTCGTGAAAATGTGAACGGTCACATTGATGAATTCACTTTGGCCCAGACTCGATTCGTCTGTCAATACTTTTTTATCTCGTTTGGATAACGGCGCTACAGGTGCGTCCTCGCCGACTCGAGCAGGTTGGATCGGCTCCTACCAGGCAGGTGCTGCCGTCGACGAGCGCACTACGAGCTCAGGGATCAGAGGGCTGGACGAAGCTTCGTTCAGGCTCCCGGTAATGTTGGCCAGAAGCAAGGCGACGCAGCGGCGGCCAAGCTCCGCGAAGTCCTGGCGCACGGTGGTAAGCGGCGGCCAAAAGTGTGCTGCCTCAGGGATATCGTCGAATCCGACGATGCTGACGTCGCGCGGAATATCGAGCCCGGCGTCGCGGATGGCATGCATGAGCCCGAGCGCCATCTGGTCGTTGGATGAGAAGATGGCCGTGAAGTCGCGCACCCGGAGCAGTTCCCGCCCGGCGTAATAACCGAAGTCGGCGGTCCAGTCACCCAGGATCGGCGCGGTGGTCGGAACGTCATTCGCCCCCATCTCCTCGAGGAATCCGCGCATGCGCGCCTCGGCCTCGATCCAGTCCTGCGGTCCGGCCAGGTGGTAGATGTTGCGGTGTCCGAGGTCGATGAGATGTCGCGTGGCGACACGGGCCCCAGCTATCTGGTCGACTGAGAGGACGTGTTTACCTTCGCCACTGGTGGATTGCAACGTCACGTACGGCACAGCGATCGCCAGCTTTTCGATGGCTTCGATGACACGCACCTGGGGTGCAATAACCACGATCCCCTCTACGGACTGGTACATCAGGTGATCAACTGCTGCCTGGATCGACGAGGGTTCCCCTCGGGAGAGGTTGGCTGTGTTCACAAAATAGCCGGCCTCCCGGGCGGCATCCTGTATCGCAGCGATACTGCTCGCCGGACCGTATTCCGCGCTCAATGCCGACAGCACGCCGATCGTGCGGGACTGTCCCTTGACCAGTGCCCGGGCTGCGCTGCTCGGCCGGTATTGCAGCTCGTCGATCACCTGCTGAACACGCAGTCGCGTCGACTCCCGAATGCTGGGGTGCGAGTTGAGCACGCGCGACACCGTCTGGTGCGACACTCCGGCAAGGCGTGCCACGTCTCGAATGCTCGGGGTACGCCCCGTTGGCAGGCTATCGGACACGATCACCCCCAATGGAATGTGCACGGTCACATTCTGCAGCCGCACTCCAGTATCACCCTTATGGGCCAATGTGACTGTCACATTGTGATTGTGACAGTCTCGCCGGGCCAACTTCGCTCGCTTTGGATGCAGGCCACACACTGTACACATGCCCATTCTCAACAAAGACATGACCCTGTGCATTTCGCTGTCGGCCCAGCCCAGCAATCTCGGAACCCGGTTTCACAACTACCTGTACGAGGAGTTGGGTCTGAACTACATCTACAAGGCTTTCGCCCCCGCAAATCTGGCCGATGCCATCGCCGGTGTGCGCGGGCTGGGCATTCGCGGTTGCGCGGTGTCGATGCCTTACAAAGAAGATGTCATCGCGCTCATCGATGATATGGATGCCTCGGCGTCGGCCATCGACTCGGTTAACACGATCGTGAACGACGACGGCCACTTGACGGCATACAACACCGACTACTCAGCCGTGCAGCGCCTGCTGGCCGAGCACGAGGTTCCAAGCGCCTACTCGGTGATCGTGCGCGGAAGCGGCGGCATGGCCAAGGCCGTCGCGGCGGCCCTGCACGATGCCGGGTTCGCTCGGGGCACGATCGTCGCGCGCAACGAGTCCACTGGCCGCGCCCTGGCCGCACTCTACGGCTATGCCTGGGCGGCTGATATCGGCGCGCTCACCGCCGACCTGATCGTCAATGTCACTCCCGTGGGCATGGCCGGGGGTGCTGAATCCGATACCGTGTCGTTTCCGGCCGCGGCGATCGAGGCGGCCAGGATGGTGGTCGACGTCGTCGCCTCGCCCGCCGAAACACCGCTCATTTTGGGCGCACGAGCGCTCGACAAGCCGGTCATCACCGGCGCTGAAGTCGTAGCCCTGCAGGCCGAGGAGCAGTTCTTTCTGTACACCGGCATCCGTCCTACCCCCGACCAGGTACGCCGCGCCGCAGCCTTCTCCCGCCTCCCCTGACCCCATTCTCTTGGACGGGGCCCGGGCCCCGTCCAAGGGCCCAGTTTATAAACTGGGCCCATGTTTCGGGCCTGGGCCCCGTCCCCAATCCCAATCCCGGCCCCGGCCCCGGGCCCGGCCCCGGCCCCGGCCCAAAAGCATGCCCGCGCTCAGGCCCGGGGCAGTGCGCTCTCGAGGTCGGCGATAAGGTCGGCGACGTCTTCGATGCCGACCGAGAGGCGCACAATATTGTCGGGCACCTCAAGTTCGGTGCCGCGCACCGAGGCATGCGTCATCTCCGAGGGATAATTTACGAGCGACTCCACGCCGCCGAGTGATTCGGCCAGCTGGAACAGGTGCATCGACTCGGCGAACAGGCGCGCGGCGGCTGCACCACCCTTAAACGCGACGGAGATCATGCCGCCGAAGCTGGACATCTGCCTTTTCGCCAGTTCGTGGCCGGGGTGGCCAGGCAGTCCCGGGTAGTAAACCCGTTCGATGGCCGGGTGGCCGTCGAGAAATTCCGCGATGGCCTGCGCGTTGCTGCAGTGTCGTTCCATGCGCACCGAGAGCGTCTTGATGCCGCGCACGGTCAGCCAGGAGTCGAGCGGAGCAGACACGGGGCCGGCCGCGAATTGCAGAAACTGGGCCTTCTCGTAAAGCTCGTCGTCGTTGATGATGAGGGCGCCACCGAGCACGTCGGAGTGGCCGCCGAGATACTTTGTGGTTGAGTGCACGACCACGTCAGCGCCGAAGGCAAGCGGATGCTGCAGCGCCGGTGACGCAAAAGTGTTGTCGACGATCGCGACCACACCGTGCCGATGCGCAATCTCGGCGAGCGCCGCAATGTCGCTGATCTTCATGAGCGGGTTACTCGGCGTCTCAACCCAGAGGATCTTCGTTTCCGGACGGATGGCCGCTTCGACCGCCGCGAGGTCGCTCATCTCGACGGTCGTGTTGAGCACACCCCAGGCGGCGTGCACCCTGTTGATGAGGCGGTGGGTTCCGCCGTAGACGTCGTTGCCGAGCACGACGTGGTCGCCGGGCTTGAGAATGGCGCGCAGGATGGTGTCTTCCGCGGCAAGTCCGCTCGCGAACGCCAGCCCGTGCTTGCCGCCTTCAAGGGCTGCTAGCAGCGTTTCGAGCACGGTGCGGGTGGGGTTGCCGCCGCGGCTGTACTCGTAGCCGCCACGCAGGTTGCCGATGCCGTCCTGAACATAGGTAGAGGTCTGGTAGATCGGCGGAATGACTGCGCCGGTGGTCGGGTCGAACGACTGACCGGCGTGGATGGCGATCGTGTCGAAGTTCTGATTATTGGCCATTGTGGGCTCCCTCTGTGAAAAAGATTAGACGCTCAGGTAGCTGAGCAGGTCGTGCCGGGTGATGACGCCGAGCGGCTTGCCGCCGTCGGTCACGAGCAGCGCGTCGTGCTCCGCGAACGCGGCGCGCGCGGCGGCCACCGGCTCGTTGACGCCGATCAAGGGCAACGCGTCCCCGACGATTGAGCCGACCCGATCGGTGAGCTTCGCGTCGCCGGAGAAGACGAGGCCCATAAGGGCACGCTCATCAACCGCGCCAAGTACCTCGCCCATGACGACGGGAGGTTTGGCGCTCAGCACGAGGAGCTGTGACACCCCCTGGCTCGTCATGGTCTCGATCGCATCGTGCACGGTGTCGCTCGGATGCACGTACACCAGAGCTGGCAGGCGCCCGGTCTTCGATTCCAGCAAATTGGCGACCGTGTGACCGACCGGAGCGTTGCTGAAACCGTAGCTGCGCATCCACCCATCGTTGAAGATTTTGCCGAGATAGCCGCGACCACCGTCGGGCAGCAGCACGACGATCGTGTCCTCTGGCCCGAGCTTCTCGGCCGCGCGCAGGGCCGCGACAACGGCCATGCCGCTCGAGCCGCCGACCAGGATGCCCTCCTCGAGGGCGAGCCTGCGGGTCATAGCGAAGGAATCGGCGTCGGAAACGGCGATGACTTCGTGCACGACCGTTGGATCGTAGGCGCCGGGCCAGAAATCCTCGCCGACACCCTCGACCAGGTAGGGCCGACCGGTGCCGCCGGAATAGACCGAGCCTTCCGGATCCGCTCCGATGATGCGTACGGCGTCGTTCGAGACTTCGCGCAGGTAGCGACCGGTGCCGGTGATGGTGCCACCGGTGCCGACGCCAGCAACGAAATGGGTGACGGTTCCGTCGGTGTCACGCCAGATCTCGGGACCAGTGGTCTCATAGTGACTGAGCGGGCCGTTCGGGTTGAAGTACTGGTTGGGCTTGAACGCTCCCGGAATGTCGCGGGCCAGCCGGTCGGAGACGCTGTAGTACGACTCAGGATCCTCAGGCGCAACGGATGTCGGCGTCACGACGATCTCGGCGCCGTAGGCCGTTAGCACATTGCGCTTGTCCTCGCCCACCTTGTCGGGCAGCACGAACACACACTTGTAGCCACGCTGCTGGGCCACCAAAGCGAGACCGACGCCGGTATTGCCGGACGTCGGCTCGACGATCGTACCGCCGGGCTTCAACAGGCCATCGCGCTCAGCGGCATCGATGATGCGCACCGCGATGCGGTCCTTGGCCGAGCCGCCCGGATTGAGGTATTCGAGTTTCACGAGCACCGTCGCGGTCAATCCGTCGGTCACCTTGTGAAGTTTGACCAGCGGGGTATCACCGATGAGGTCAAGGATGGTGTTTGCGATCTTCATGGAAATTCCTTTTGTCGGGCCGCACGCCCTTGGGCAGGCGCGGCCTCGGATTTGCTCACCGGTTCGGCGGTGGCCGACGCGTTCATACAAAATCGACTAACGACAGCAGCAAGACGACGATGAGCGGTCGCCCATCAACTCTAACGGGCGCCGAGATCCGGCCACTAGGCTGAGAAATTACCGTGAGAGCGGCATCGGGGGAAGCTACAGGGACGGCTGATACGTTCGAATAGAAGCAGATCCAACAGAGAGGCCCTCGTGACCCCCCAGCCAGGCTCCCCCGTGAATAAAGCGTCGATCAAGGAAGAACGCGCCGCTAAGCGCGCGAAAAAGCTGGAGGAATACCACCGCCAGCAAAAGCGCGGCAAGCGTAACCGGCTGATCGCCATCATCGGCGGGGCAGCGGCCGTGGTCGTCATCATCGCCCTCATCGCGACGGCCTTTGTACTCGCCCCGAAGGCCGCCAACTATGCCGGCGGCGGCGCGGGCGATGCGTCAACGATCGACGGCGTCGAGACCTTCACGAACACGGCCGGCCACGTCGAGACCGACGTCACCTACGAGCAGACGCCGCCCGCCGGCGGCGAACATAACCCGGCCTGGCTCAACTGCGGTGTCTACGAACAGCCGGTTCCGGACGAGAACGCGGTGCACTCCCTCGAGCATGGCGCCCTCTGGGTCACCTACAACCCGTCTATCGCCGACGCAGAGCTCGACGCGCTCAAGGCCTTACTTCCGTCAAGCTACGTCGTCCTCTCGCCGCATGACGACCTTCCTGCGCCGATCGTACTGAGCGGCTGGAATGCGCAACTTCAGGTCGACAGTGCTGACGACCCGCGCATCGCCGAGTTCTTCACCGAATTCTGGAAGAGCACGAGCGTTCCCGAAGACGGCGCACCTTGCTCGGGCGCGATCGACGCCCCCGGCAAAGTTTCTTAAGCCGCGCTCAACCCGTGAGTTCTGACAACCCGCAACCCACAGCGGATGCCCACCCGCAGCGCGCGCGCCGGCCGGTTCTGCGCGCGGTCGCCTTTGCCGTGGTTATCACGGCGCTCGTCGTCGGCGCCGCGGCCTTCGCGGCGGGGCGTCTGAGCACGATCGTCGACGCCACCCCTGACACCACGAGTGCCGAGGCTGGCTTCGCCAGGGACATGCAGGAGCACCACAATCAGGGCGTCGAACTCGCCCTGATTGTGCGCGACCGCACCGACGACGCGCCCGTGCGGCTGCTCGCCTACGACATTGCCACGACGCAGGCAAAGCAAAGCGGGCAGATGTCGGGCTGGCTCGCCGTGTGGGGGCTACCGCAATTTGCTCCCGAACCGTCGATGACCTGGATGACCCGGTCGGGCCTGTCCGGTGCCACGCACGATTCGTCTCACTCGGCCGGCACCGAAGCCGGCCACCTCGCCGGGGATCCGATGCCCGGACTCGCGACCCCGGCGCAGATCGCCGCGCTCACCGCGGCATCCGCTGTGGAAGCGGAGAAGCAATTTCTCGTCATTATGATCGCCCACCACCAGGGAGCGATCGAGATGGCCCAGGCCGTTCTGGACCGCAGCACGAACGCGACCGTGCAGGCCTTCGCTACCTCGGTGGTGCTGAGCCAGAAGTCCGAGATCGACCTCATGACCGGCATGCTCACCGAGCGTTCGTAGCCCCACCGTCACGGGCCCACCTTATGAACGCGGGCCCAGTTTACAAACTGGGCCCGTGGACGGGGCCCGGGCCCCGTCCACAAGAGTCCCGTCTGGGGAGTCAGGGGAGTCAGGGGAGTCAGGGAAGACAGGGGAGTCAGGGAGTCGGCGCGTCGGCGGCGGAGAGGGGGCTCGCGGTGATCTGGCGGGCGTAGAGGCTCGCGTAAACGGCGCCGCGAGCGAGCAGTTCGGCGTGGGTGCCGCGCTCAACGATGCGGCCGGCGTCGACGACAAAGATCACGTCGGCGTCGACGATCGTCGACAGACGGTGCGCGATGGCGATCGTGGTGCGACCATGGCTCGCGGTGTCGAGCGCGGCCTGCACCACGCTCTCCGAGATGGAGTCGAGCGCGCTCGTGGCCTCGTCGAGGATGAGCACCGGCGGGTCTTTCAGTAAGACGCGCGCGATAGCGATGCGCTGCTTCTCACCGCCGGACAGCCGGTAGCCGCGCTCCCCCACCATGGTGTCGTACTTCTCCGGAAACGAGTCGATCGTGTCGTGAATGTTGGCGGCGCGGGCGGCAGCGATCAGTTCGGCATCCGTTGCCTCTGGCTTGGCGTAGCGCAGGTTCTCGGCGATGGTCGCATGGAACAGGTAGGTCTCTTGGCTCACGATGCCGATGTGGGAGACGAGCGACTCCTGTTGCAGGTCGCGCACATCGAGGCCGGAGAACAGCACGCGGCCGGCCGAGGCTTCGTAGAAGCGGGGAATCAGGTAGGAGACGGTGGTTTTGCCCGCCCCGGACGGCCCCACAAACGCGGCGAACTGGCCTGGCTCGATCGTCAGTGACACGTCGTCGAGGGTCGGGCGCGCGTCACCGCGAGCGTCCGGGTAGGCAAACCGCACCCGGTCAAACTCCACCCGGCCTCGACCTGCCCCGGCCGACGGCACTCGGGCAGCGTCGGGCTTGTCGCTGATCGCCGGCTCCAGGTCCAGGTATTCAAAGATGCGCGCGAACAACGCAGACGAGGTCTGCAGGTCGAGGGCGACCCGCATGAGGCCGAGCAGCGGAAAGATGAGCCGCGCCTGCACGGTCGTGAAAGCCACGATCGTACCGGGTGTGATGTCGGTCGTGCCGTTGAACACGAGCGCCCCGGCCACGAGATACACGATCGCCGGGATCGCCGACAGGAACACGCTCACCGTGGCAAAGAACCACTGGCCGCTCATCTGCTGGCTCACCTGCAGGCGCACCTGGTTGCGGTTCTCCTCGGCGTAGCGTTCGATCTCGTTCTGCTGGCGGGTGAAGCTCTTCGACAGGAGGATGCCAGACACGCTCAAGGTTTCCTGGGTGATGGCGGTCATATCCGACAGCGATTCCTGGGTCTTGCCGGCGATGCGCGCCCGCACCTGACCGACGCGGCGCTGCGCGAACACGAGAATCGGCATCAGCACCACGGCCACGATGGTCAGCTGCCAGTTCAACAACAACATGGCCACGAAGGCGGCGATCACGGTGACGGTGTTGCCGAGGATGCTCGAAATGGTGTTGGTCAGAACCGTCGCGACGCCACCGACGTCGTTTTGCAGCCTCGACTGAATGACACCGGTCTTGGTCTTGGTGAAGAAGCTCAGCTCCATCGCCTGCAGGTGGCTGAACAGCCGCACGCGCAGGGCGCCCATGACCTTGTTGCCCACCGTCGCGGTAAGCCAGGTCTGCCAGACACCGAGCAGCGCATTGACCAGGAACACACCGAGCATGAGCGCAACGAGAACGCCGAGAACCGACAGGTTGGGAGCCCCGCCCGGCGGAAAGAGACCGTCATCGAATGCGCGTTGGGTGAGGAGCGGCGGCACCACCGAGAGGGCTGCGCTGACCAGAACGAGCACGACGGTAACGATGAGGGTGTTGCGGTGCGGCGAAAACAGCGCGAAAATACGCGGCAACAGGTGCGGGATGCGCGGTGCCTCGGCGTTCTCGGCCCGCTGCGCCGCAGCATCCGCCCCGCTCACCCGGCCGCGTTTCAGACCGACGGCTGACCGCGGCCCGAAGGTTCCCGACCCGTGCGCTGAACTCATATTCTCATTTTAGGTGCAGCGGCAGAGGCTGCACGGTGAGGCGGATGTCCCCATTCGGCCCGGGACCCTCCGTCAATTCCACGCTAACCGAGCCACAACAGCTGCGTGGTCGGTCGGCCATGCATTCTCCAGGTGGTGGCCCAGAATATCTCCGCCCAGGCCAACACGGCGCCTTCCGGTGGCGCTAAGCATCGGGGGTGCCGCGCTCTCTATCTCAGCAGCGACGGTGAACGCCTCTAAAGCACGCGCCCCACGGCTAAAGATAAAGTCAATCCGGTCTCGGGGCTCCTCACCAGCCGGGATAATAGGGGACCAAGTGTGTCCGGGCACGGCACCGACATCGGGATGAACGACTCGAAATGCATCGGCATACCCCGCGACCTCGAGCATGCGTGAGGTGGGCCACTCGACGGTATTGGCGCGGTGTCCCGGCTTCCAATCCAGATGCGAGGGCACATTGAAATCGCCCATGACGAGAATGGGATCCTGGGCAGACACAACGCCCTCGCGCTGGAGCCGACCCTGTTCAGACAAAATTTCCGCGAGTTCGGCTGTGCGCCGGCGTTCGCCCCGGCTGGCGAGGGTATGGCGCGCAGGAATACGAGCATCATCAGCGGTATAGGGGCCGTAGTCAGCGTGCCACAGGTGTACGGACCACACCGTGACGGCGCCCGCCGGCGTGAAAACGGTGGCACAGGTAGCAAACGAATCGGTCTCGGTACGATGAAGCATCAGGGGATACGGACTAATCACCGCGGTGTCCGGTCCCTGTTGCGCGATATTCCACCCCATCGCTGCCGCCAAACGACGGCCATGATCGCCGAAACACTCCTGCAGGGCCACGATCGAATGGGGAGATTCCCGCAGGTACGCGACCTGCTTGGCGTGGCCGTCGTTGGAGTGGCATCCGCCGAACCAGAGATTCCAGGACATGGCGGTCACCCCCTGCTCCGGCGATTCCGGAGTGATCGCGGCGGGCGCTGCTGCCTGAGGAGCTGCGGCCGGCCCCTCTGGCCGGGTGGAGTGCACCGTGAACTCCCCGGTCCGCCCGTTCCATTCCGGTACTACACCATCCATCACCAGCAGAAAACGATAGGTCCCTTCAGAAAGATGGGCCAGATCCATGGATACAGATTTGCTTTCGGTCAGCACGGATGCCGATGCCACGGGGCGACCTGCCGGCAACTCGTTCCACAGGCAGTCACCCTGCGCATAAACCTGCACGCGCGCCGACTGTTCGGCCGGATACTGGCACTGCACGGTCAGAGTCGACGTCACCGCGTCGAAAGCGCCGTGTGCGAGGGTATGCGGGCCGAACTGCACGGGCTTCTCCCGGTCAACGATGCGGGCCCAATCGATGAGTTCTTCGTCGAGGAGAGTGGTGTGCCGCACGTGGCAGTCGAGGACCGCTGCCGGGTCAGCGTTGACGCCGACGACGAGCAGTCCGGCGCTCATCGCTGCCACCGCCCCCACCGCCGAGTCTTCGAAGGCGACGGCGGTCTCTGCGGTTACCGACGAATCGAGTTCGTGCAGTTTGCGGAGGGCCGCTACGTACAGCTCCGGCGCGGGTTTGCCCGCCGACACCTCATCCCGGGCGACGGAACACGTGATCAAGTCCCCCACACCGATACGATCCAGGATCTGATCGAGCAGCGCACGCGGACTGTTTGACGCAACCGCGACGGGGAATCGTGACGCGAGTTCGCTCACCAGGGCCACAGCTCCCGGCATCGGGGTTGCCTCCTGGGCGATGAGGGATTGAAACTCTTCGGACAGCGCTACCTCTAATTCACCCGCCAGAGGGGTCGAAAGCCCGGCACCCGTCAGGATCATCACGAGCTGTGCCGCTACGTCATCGATGGAGCCACCACGAAACGTGGCCAAGTCGGTCAGGGCTGCGCCGCGCGCGTCCGCGCACGCCGCCACGGCCCGCAACCAGAGGTCCTCGGTGTCCGCGAGTAGTCCGTCGCAGTCAAAGATGATTGCGGATGCCGCGCCCGGCAGCAAGCTCGCGCTCACGTCAATGCTGGTGTTGAGAAATTGGACTTGCATTTATGCCTCCATCCGAAGCGCCGGGCGCCCCGTAAGTCGAACCCGAACTCTCAGGCCGATAGGTAACTCGGCGACGCTAGCGGAAGGAACGTCGACCTTGATCTCGGAACTTCCGTGGCTAATGTCACCCTCGATCTTGGCCGTGATACGAGTGGTCGCACCGCGGTAAACGTGGGAAACGATGTGGGCAGATCCGCGCTCGGACGCCTCCAGCATGAGCAATTCGGGCCGCACGTAGAGCAAATCACGATCGCCATCACGGTGGGGTGCCCAGAGTTCGGGGACGGCCGCGCCGCGGGCGATAGCGAGTTGGTTCGTCGTACCAACGAAACGAGCAACAAAATCAGTGCTCGGTTGGTCGTAGAGAACCCCCGGCTGATCAATCTGTTCGATTCCACCGCCCCGCATGACCGCTACCCGATCGGCCATCGCTAGCGCTTCGTCCTGGTCATGGGTGACGAAGAGCATCGTGATCCCGAGCCGGAGCTGCAGGTTGCGAATCTCCTCCCGAAGCGAGGCGCGCACCCTGGCATCCAAAGCCGACAGCGGTTCGTCCAAGAGCAGCACCCGAGGCTCAACTGCGAGGGCCCGTGCGAGCGCGACGCGCTGTTGCTGCCCGCCGGAAAGCTGGGCCGGAAACCGATCTGCGAAACCCGGCAGCCCGACCAGATCAAGCAGAGAGGTCAGTTTCGCTACCCGCTTGGCCTTGCCTTCGCGTCGCACGACGAGTCCGAACGATACGTTGTCGGCCACACTGAGGTTGGGAAACAGACTGTACGACTGAAACACCATGCCAATGCCGCGACGGTGGGCCGGGACCTGCAATACATCGCGCCCGTCAACCGTGAGAGTACCGCTCGACGCGGTCTCGAATCCGGCGAGGATGCGCAGCGCTGTTGTTTTTCCGCAACCAGATGGCCCGAGCAGCGCGACGAATTCCCCGGGTTCGACTGTGAGGTCAAGGCCGGTGAGCACGGTGGTATCACCAAACTTTTTGCTCACCGAGGTGTACTCGATGCGCGCCCCCGTTGCACTTCGGGGGTGAGCTGTTGCTGCTGTAAGCGTCACGATTCGTGTCCTTTCAAGGCCAGGGCGCGCGCAGGAGCTGCCCGTCCGGCGAGTACGGTCATGGCGATCAACAGTGCCCAGGTGAGGGCGTTGATGAGGAGGGACATGGAGATTGACGCGCGAAAATTGGATCCGGCAATTTGAGTGAGCCAAACCGGCAGGGTTCGATAGCCCAGCGTCACCGCCATTGTGAATTCCCCCAGACACAGAGCAATACAGAAGAAGGTACAGAAGATGACCGGGCCTTTAATGTTGGGCAAAATAACCCGCCGGAGCACTGTGGCGCCGCTGGCCCCGAGTGAATGTGCGCTCTCGACAAGGGTGCGCAGGTCAATGGTGCGCAGACCAGCGTCGAGCGATCGAAATACAAATGGAAGGGTCAAGACGATGTAGCTGCCGACCAGGACGATGGGCAGGTCGGGGTTTTGTAGCAGCTGGCTGATCTGAGCTGGCACAGAACCGCGACCGAAACTGGCCATGCTGCGCAGCACGGTGACTAATCCGGCCGCTAGAGCGATTGACGGTACGACGAGGGGGATCGTGCAGACGATCTCCATAACTGGGCGCCACCGTGGCGCCTTCAGGTGGAGATAAACCATGGTCGGAACCATAATGGCCAACAGCCCGACAACGGTCAGAACCGTTATGAGCAGCGTCAGCGAAAGCGCACCGAAAAATCCCGGGTCGCGCACCGATTCCAGATACGGCTCAAAGGTAAATCCGGTGGTGGGCACGTAGATGCTGAAGGCTAAAGCGCAGATCATCGGCACCGCAATGTAGAGCGCCACCAAGATGATCAAGGCCCAGCTGAGCCCCGGCGTCACGACACGGATGCCGCGAGCCGCGCTCGTCGACTGCCTCATTTGAACCATTTCAGGCTCCGTTTCTGCAGCGGCATGTAGACGAGTAAGACCAGCAGGGCCACGATGATCATGTTGACGCCCAGCGCCATGGCCACATTCTCCTGTCCGGCCAGGTTGCCACCGGCCAGTCCGCTGTCGATGCGCAGGGTAATGAGGGGTACTCCCCCGCCTCCGATCAGGGCAGCAGCCGAGGCGTGGGTCGCAAATGACGCGCCAAAGAGCAGGACGAATCCGCCCAGAATCGCCGGAGTGGCGATAGGCAAGCCGACCTTCTTCCAGAAATGCCAGCTGGTTGCCCCCACGGATGCCGCCGCCTCCTTCCATTCCACGCGCAGGCCGGCCAGGGTGGGCAGAACGACCATGACCATGGTCGGTATCAGAAAATACTGGTACATCAGGATGAGTCCGCCGCTGCTGTAAAGGGTAAAACCCAGGTCGGTCAGTGACAGGAGCCCCGTCATGATGCCCGCGTTGCCGACCGCCGCGATGAAGGAGAATGCGAGGGGAACGCCCCCGGAATTGGCAAGCACGCTGGTGAGCACTGTGACCACAGCGGTAAGTTTCGTGGAGCGCGTGGTGAGAATGGCTTGCGCGAGGGCGAGACCGATGATGCCACCGGTCAGGGCTGCGATCACGCTAATTTGCAGGCTGTTCTGCATTGCGTCCCAGGACGCCCCTCGAAAACTGGCCACAAAGTTGGCCAGGCTGGGCACATAGTTTCCCGGGTCGTTGACGTCGGCCACTCGGAACGCCGACAGCACGATACCGAAGACCGGTACGCCCAGAAAAAGCGCGATGAAGACGAGGAAAGGGATGAGCCCTATGAGCGAGGCGTTGACTCGGCGCTCGGGCCGGGCGTGCAACGAATGAACGAGATCCACTGCCCGGTCGACCGGATCACGGCCGGATGGTGCATCGCTCCTCGTCACTGTGAGCGTCACGAGGCGACCGCTGCGTCCCACTTCTCAGCCAGGAGCAGGTTGGCGGCGCTGCGCTGGGCTTCGGACGGAAACTCGAAGCCGTTCGTGACAGTCGGGAGCCTATCGGCCGCAGCCATGTCGACAGCACCGGATTCGACCAGTGCATCAAAACGCACGGGTCGGGTGTAGCCATTGAGCAGGATGTTCTGGCCCTCGTCGGAGTACATGAACTCGATCCAGAGGCGTGCCGCAGCGGGGTGCGGGGCGTCTGCGTTGATCGACGCGGCATAGTAGGACGCCATAGTGCCGTCCGTCGGGATGGCAACCCGAAAGTCGACGCCAGCCGCGGCAGTGTCATCGGCGACTGCCAAATTCAGATAGTCCCAGTTGATAATGATGGGGGTTTCACCGGTTTCCAGCGTGCCAGCGTTGGCCTCGACCGGAATGAGGATACCGCTCGCCGACAACTCCGCCATGAAGTCGATACCCGGCTGAATGTCGTCGAGGCTGCCGCCCATCGCCATCGCTGCGGCCCAAACGGCGTTGAAGCCGGATTCGCCCTGGGCAGGGTTTCCGGTCAGGGCGACCTTGCCGACGTACTGCGGGTCGTCGAGTTCGGCAAAAGATGTGGGGCACACCGCCACCGCCGCCGCGTCACACCCGATGGTGACATAACCGCCGTACTGGTTCGTCCACCGACCGTCGGTGTCCGTCAGCGCCGAGTCAATGTCAGCGACCGTGGCAGGACGATACTCAGCCAGGAGCCCCTCAGCGCTGGCGCTGTTGGCGAAGGAAACTCCGGTGTCGAGATAGTCGAGGGACCGGCTCTGGCCGATGCGATTCTTGATGGCATTGATCTGGTCCTGGCTCGACCCGGCCGAGGTGTCGTTGTCTACTTCGATGCCGTAGGTCGCCGTGAATTCCTCGACCAATACCCCATAGTTGGCCCAGTCCGGATACAGTCCCATGACGTTCAGGGTGCCTTCATCCTGCGCAGCACTGACAAGGCTGTCCAGCCCCCCGCCGGCTTCGACCGAGGTCGCGGCGGCCCAGCCGACGTCCCCGGCAGCGTCAGTGGAGGTGCTGGCACAACCAGACAGGCCAATCGCGCCGACAAGCAGGATTGCGGGCAGGTAACGGCGGTGCGACGTGTTCATTGAAATCCTCTTCAGCCAGAATGGTCGTGTACCGGTGGGTCACCGACGGAGACTCCGGAGACAAAAGAACATCGCTCACCAAACTTCTCTAGTGAACTTTAACCTTTGACGTTCGAAGTTCACTAGATAAGTTGGGCCGGGATGGGTAAATTGAGTGACGAGCAGGTAAACGCTCGGTGAACCCCCCGTGTGTGAGTCCGGTGCGGTCTACGCACGTGGCGGTGACGCAATACTTTGGACAGTGATCCAGGCCGGGCGCTCAAGCGCGGCCGTACAGAGTGAGGTTGGGCGTGGCGAGGTATCACGACATCGCAGAAGCCCTTCGGGGCGCAATCACCCGGGGTTTCTATGAGCGCGGAAGTCAGTTGCCCAGCGAACGTGAGCTCTCCGAGGAGTTCGACGTTGCTCCCGGTACCATCCGGCAGGCACTGGGCGAACTCGAAACCGAGGGGGTCCTGGCCTCCCGTCGTGGCAGTCGGCGAACCGTCGTCGGCGAACCGCGGGCAGCCGCCACGTTCGAAGAATTTCGAAGTTTTGCCCAATGGGCGTCGTCGCGCGGGCGCGTTCCAGCCGGCCACGTCATCTCGGCGGTGTGGCAAGACGCTTCGCCGCTCGACCTCGAGGAACTTCGGCTACCGACAGCCGCTCGCGTGTTCTGCGTTGTGCGGGTACGCCTGCTTGATGGCAGCGCCATCATGGTGGAGCGCACCCGCTACCGAGACTCGGTCGGCACCGAGGTGGAGCGGATTCCATCCGACTGCCCGTCGGTGACTGCTTGGCTCGCAGCGACGGCCAACATCACTTTCTCCCGCGCGGAGCATCAGTTTTCCGCCTGCCCAGCACGGGCGGAAGACGCGCGGCTGCTCGAGGTGCGCCGCGGGTCCCCGCTGCTCATGCACAAGCGCGTTAGCTTCAGCCGCGACGGCCTACCGCTGGAGTGGTCAGTCGACCGTTACGTAGCCGGCACCATCCGTCTCGTCGTCGATAACTCCCTCACCGCCAATGCGTTGCGCTGGGAATGACGGCCGAGGGCCACCTCGCCGGGGTCGGCCCCCGGCAACCGCTCACCTGAGAACTGCAGTCCTACCTACCCCTTGGTGGAACCGGCGAGAAGTCCGCGCACAAAGAAGCGCTGCAGCGAGAAGAACACGATCAGCGGCACCAGAATGGACAGGAAGGCGCCGGCTGTGAGCAGATGCCAGTCCTGCCCGCGGGCACCGGAGAGTTCGGCGAGCAGTTTGGTCATCGGGGCTACCGCGCCGTCCGCAAAGATCAGCGCCACCAGCAGGTCGTTCCAGACCCAGAGAAACTGGAAGATGGCGATCGACGCGATGGCCGGCATGGTCAGCGGCAACACGATGCGAAAGAAGATCTGCCCGTGGCCAGCGCCGTCGACCCTCGCCGCTTCAATGACTTCACTCGGTATCTCCGCGACGAAGTTGTGTAGCAGGTAGATGGCCAGGGGGAGAGCGAACATGGTGTGCGCGATCCACACTTGCGAATAGCCGCTGCCGGGATTGAGTGCCGCGACGACCGGAAAACCGAAAACCGTGCCGCCGGAAAAGAACTGTAGAAGCGGCACGAGGGCCATCTGGATCGGCACGATCTGTAAGGCAAAGACGCCGATGAACATGGCGTTCTTGCCCCGAAAGTCAATCCAGGCGAAGGCATAAGCCGCGAGGCTGGCAATCATCAACGGAATGAGCGTGGCCGGCAGGGTGATTGCGACCGAGTTGATGAACGACCCGGCCAGATTGAGCTGGCTGTTGCCGGCAGCAAGCGCCGCGGTGTAGTTGTCGAAGGTGACCCCGGTGTTGGTGAAAATAGTCCACCAACCGGTGGTGCGCACCTGCTGCGCCGGCCGGAATGACGAAACAAGCAGGCCCAGCGTGGGGATAGACCACAGCACCGCGATAATGAGCGCCCCAATGGTCGCCCCGCGGCTGGTGAGCCGCTTCTTAGTATTGCGGGCGATGGGCGACTCCATCCGGCGAACGCCGCGACGCAGGCGCCGTGTGGTCTGGGCGTCTACGGGAAGTCTTACGGGCATGACGGAGCTCATCGGATTTCCCTCTGCTTCTTGATCTGGCGGGCGTTGTAGACGACGATCGGGAGCACCAGCAAGAACAGCACCAGGGCAAAGGCCGCTGACCGGCCCTGCTCGAAGTTCTTGAACTGGGTGTACATCTCGTTGGCCACAACGCTGGTCTCATTCGACCCGGCGGTCGTGGTGCGCACAATGTCGAAGACCTTGAGCGAGACGATGGAGATAGTCGTCAGAACGACCACGAGGGCGCTGCGGATGCCCGGGATGGTCACGTTCACGAACTGCTCCCAGGCGTTGGTGCCGTCGAGTTCGGCCGCCTCCATCTGTTCGGTCGGCACGCCCTTGATGGCGGCGGACAGCACCACCATGGCGAACCCCGTCTGTACCCAGATGAGAATCACGATGAGGAACAGTGTGTTGAACGGCGACACCGACAGAAAGTCCACCGGCTGCCCGCCGAACATGACCACGAGCTGGTTCAACAGGCCGATTTGTTCCTGGTCGGCCGGGCGGGCCGTGTAGACGAAACGCCAGATGATGGATGCTCCCACCAGGGAGATGGCCATCGGCATGAAGACCAGAATCTTGAAGTACTTCTCGCCGCGGCTCTTGTCGATGAACACCGCGTAGGCGAGGCCGGCGATGGTCGAGATGGTCGGAACGATCAGTACCCAGACGATGGTGTTGAGCACGATGCGCACGTTCTCGGGCTGGGTGAAGATCCACGCGAAGTTGTCCAGGCCGACGAAGCGGTCACCGCGAGCGCTCATGAAGGCCTGCACCGTGGTCTGGATGGTCGGAATGACCAGGCCGATGGCGAGCAGGATCACGGCCGGGGCGAGAAAACCGACCAGCTGGAACAGGTAGCCAGCACCCTTGCGCGAGCGGTAGTCAATGTAGAAGAAGCCGAGGCCTAGAGCACCCGCGGCAATTATGGCCCAGGTGTAGGAATTGCCGGCGACGAGGATGAGCAATGGGGCGAGCACGCACACAGCAAGACGGATGACCGTGTAGATGCGGCCAGGGCGGGGGGCGATCTCGACAAAGAACAGAATGGCGGCAACGACGACGCCGAAGGCCACGATGATGACGGGAACTTGCGCCAGCGCCGGTAGCTGCGCTAGCCAGGAGAAGAAGGCGGACATCTGAAACCTTTCGAGTACGACAGTGGACCCTGAAGATTGCGAGTGAACCGGAAGAACTCGTCGAAACGTACACCGGTGACGCGAGGTGTGCCGCCCGTATCTAGAGGCGGGCGGCACACTGTTCAGGCTGTGGTGCTGGTTGATGGACTAACTGGAGGGCCAGCCCGCTTCAATGCTGGTCAGCACTTCGGAGGTGGGGGTTCCGTTGATCCAGCTGACAATGCCCTTGAAGAACGTTCCGGACCCGACCGCACCCGGCATGAGGTCGGAGGCGTCAAAGCGGAACGTGGTGTCGGGGTCCTGCAGAATTCGAATCGATTCGGCGAGGATCGGGCTGTCGACGAGCTCAGGGTCGACCCCGGTATTGGCGCTGATGCCACCACCGATCGACACGAGGCTGTTCGCCCATTCCGGGCTGGAGAGGTACTCCTGCACCGCCTGGGTGTCGGCGTCATCGGCGAATGCCCCGACGATCTCGCCACCACCGACCACTGCTTGGCCACCGGCCTCGATCGACGGGGTCATGAAGGCCCAGATGTCAGCATCCGGACCGACGTTGCCGCCGGCATCGCCGAGGAAGCCGTCGAAGAAGGAGGCCTGGTGGGTCAGTGCGCAGGTGCCTTCGACGATGGGGGCAGCAACGTCACCGAACGGGACGCTGTTGATCGACTTCACGTCGCCGAAGCTGGCATTCACGTAGGCCGGGTTCAGCAGGATTTCACCGACCGAGTCAAAGGCTTCGGCGATGGCGGGGTCGGTGAACGGAACCTCGTTGGCCACCCACTTGTCGTAGACGTCGGGACCGGCCTGGCGCAGCACGAGGTCTTCAACCCAGTCCGTTCCGGGCCACCCTGTGGCGTCGCCGGAACCGAATCCCGCGCACCAGGGCTGCGTTCCAGTCTTTTCCTGGATGGCCTTGGTCAGGGTGAGCAGTTCGTCCCAAGTTTCGGGAACCTCTACACCCCACTCGGTGAACTTGGCGGGCGAGAACCAGATAAAGCCCTTGAGGTTGGCCTTGAACGGGGCGCCGTAGAAGACATCCTCTACGGTGCCGTAGGCCTTCCAGTCTGCCGACCAGTACTCGTCGACGTTTGCTTCGACGGCGGCTGGAGCCTTTTTGATAAACCCGCGGCTAGCCAGGTCGGCGAAGAGACCGGGCTGGGGGAAGATTCCAATGTCGGGAGGATTACCGCCCTGGGCGCGGATGGAAATCTGAGATTCGAACTCTTTCGAGAATTCATACTGAATGTCGATGTTGTTCTCTTTTTCCCACTCGGCCCAAGACTCTTCGAGCGCCTCCGCTTCGAAGTCGGCGATCGTGCTGTAGACGGTGACGACCCCGTCGCCCTCGGCTCCGGCGTCATCGGTGGTTGTCCCGGGGCCGCCGGAGCAACCGGCCAGGGCCAGACCAGCAATCGCCGCCATGGCAATCGGTGCTGTAATTCGACGGTGCAGGGAAGACCGCATCTTATTTCTCCTCATTGAGTAGTGCCGGATCATGTCGTGAGAGCGGGAATGTGAATAGAGCAGGAGGTGCCTAGGTGGGAACGAACCGTTGGGAACCGGGCTCGTGATCGAATCTCGGGAACCGGTTCCAGACCATAAAGTACGTTACCCGCAGGGGGATAGCAAGTCCGGAAATGTAACAGAATGGCAAAGATCAGAGCCATATCCTCGGGCGGTATCAGAGTTTAGCGGCTGCGTCGCAGGAGAATCAAGGGATATCATGGAACCGATTCCATGCCTGGCGAACGCACGCTATGTTATGAGGAGCAGTCACCATAGACGGAGGCACAGATGAGCGCGATCGCCGATGTCGCGCGCCTCGCCGGAGTGGCCAAAGCCACGGCCAGCCGTGCGCTGAGCGGGCGAGGCTACGTTTCCACCGAAACCCGAGCGAAGGTCATCGCCGCTGCCCGGCAAATTGGATACGTTGCCTCTCCGAACGCCGCCAGTCTCGTGACCGGCCGCACCCAGAGTGTCGGCGTGATCATCCCGTACATCAGCCGCTGGTTTTTCGGGGAGGTCCTCGAGAGCTTGGAATTAGCCCTGCTCGAGCACGGCTACGACATGACGCTGTACAACCTTCCGCCTGCTTCCCCTGAGCGCGACCGGGTCTTTGAGTTCTTCCTGGCCCGCAAGCGATTCGATGGCATTATCTCGGTCTGCGTCGCGCTGAGTGAGCAGGAGGTCGACCAGCTGCATCGCCTTCGCCGCCCTCTCGTCGGCATCGGTGGGCCGATCCGAGGCGTGCCCACAATCGAGATCGACGACGTCGCGGCTGCCCGACTCGCCACTGAACATCTGCTTAGTCTCGGGCATCGCGACATCGTGCACGTGGGTGGCAGCCAGGCCGACGAGATGGACTTTCAGGTGCACAGCAATCGCCTGCGCGGCTTTGAGGCAGCGATGACGGCGGCCGGTCTTTCGGCCAGCGGATGTTTTTATGCCTCTGAATTCACCATGCCCGGTGGATACGCCAGGGGCCTGGCCCTTCTCGGAGATCCTCGCCGTCGTCCTACCGCGATCTTCGCGGCGAGTGATGAGATCGCCTTCGGGCTCATTCTGGCGGCCCGCGAGCTGGGCATCCGGGTGCCCACCGAGCTCAGCGTCATTGGCATCGACGGACATCCGCACTCCGAGATGTTTCGTCTCACCACCCTCGCGCAGCATCCGCGCACCCAGGGCCAACTCGCAGTGCGCACGCTGTTAGACGGACTCGCCAGCGGGAGCAGCGTCGGTGTGTCGGCCGTGCTGCCCACCAGCCTGGTCATCCGGTCAAGCACCAGTGCGCCGCGCGTGCTTCGCGCCCTCAAGGCCGAGTGACAACCGATTCAGGCGCCGGCATCCGCAACCGACCTGGAACCAACCGCCACGATTGAATGACGGTGGGTACGACAAAGGGGGCGCCGTTTCCCTTACGGAAACGACGCCCCCTGCGCAATGATCGGCACGAGGCCGGTCGGCTACGCCTCAATCAGGACCCCTCACGGGGCCTAGATTACTTGAGGGTAACGGTGGCGCCGGCCTCTTCGAGCGAAGCCTTGGCCTTGTCGGCAGCGTCCTTGGCAACGCCCTCGAGGACGGCCTTCGGCGCGCCATCGACAACGGCCTTGGCCTCGCCGAGACCCAGGCTGGTGAGCTCGCGCACAACCTTGATGACCTGGATCTTCTTGTCGCCGACGGCGTCAAGGATGACGTCGAATGCGGTCTGCTCTTCAACCTCTTCAGCAGCAGCGGCGGGGCCAGCGGCTCCGGCAGCGGCGACGGGAGCGGCTGCGGTGACCTCGAAGGTCTCCTCGAACGCCTTGACGAACTCGGAGAGCTCGATGAGGGTCAGGCCCTTGAACTGCTCAAGCAGGTCTTCAGTGGAAAGCTTTGCCATGATGTACTCCTATAGTTTCTTAAAAATTCGTGAACCGTGAACAGGCAGATGCCTAGTTCGCGGACTCCTGCTTCTCACGCAGCGCGTCGATGGTGCGAACAGCCTTCGACAGCGGTGCCTGGAAGAGATAAGCGGCTCCGAACAGCGATGCCTTGAAGGCGCCGGCCAGCTTGGCCAGCAGCACCTCGCGGGATTCGAGGTCGGCAAGCTTGCCAACCTCCGCTGCGGTGAGCGGGTTACCGTCAAAGTAACCGCCCTTTACCACCAGGAGAGGGTTTGCCTTGGTAAAGGCACGCAGGGTCTTCGCGACGGCGACGGGGTCTCCGTGCACGAAGGCGATAGCGGACGGACCGACAAGTTCCTCGTCGAACGAGGTGATGCCGGCCTTGTTGGCCGCAATCTTGGTGAGCGTGTTCTTTACCACGGCGTACGTGGCGTCCTCACTGATGGACGTACGCAGGCTCTTGAGCTGCGCAACAGTGAGACCGCGGTACTCGGTGAGCAGAACGGCGGTCGAGCTCTGGAATTTCTCCGTAAGCTCGGCGACCGTTGCTTCCTTGTTCGCCATGGTGCTCCTCATTAATAATCATGTGCCGGGTAGCCCGGGGCGCAGACATGAAAAAAGCTCCAGCGCAGGGCGCCGGAGCTTGGGGAACAATCTGAAAGACTGTAACTGAACTTCGAACACCTGCGCGGGCCGTTCACGTGAATGAACCTTCGTCTGCACTTCTGTCTTTCAACATGGCGCAGCAACCGGCGGTCTGTGGCTAGAGATCAGCATAGGGGAACGCTCTGCACCGTGCAAATCGCAAGCGGATGATAAATGGTTGACATTGGTCTACCAGTTACGTATAGTTGGCCGTTGTCAACTAATTGCAGGAGTTTCATGAGTCGCGCATCTCGCCGCAGCACAGCATCCGTTCGCCACGCGCCCAACGCCGACGGGTCAATGAGTCACCGCCAGGTTTTGGAGTCCCTCTCTGGCCTGCTGCTGGGCATGTTCGTGTCGATTCTGGCCGGCACGGTCGTCGCCACCTCGCTGCCCCTGATCATCTCCGACCTCAAGGGTGACCAGTCGGCCTACACCTGGGTGGTCACAGCCACCCTGCTAGCGACTACGGTCTCGACGCCCATCTGGGGCAAGTTTGCCGACCTGTTCAATCGCAAGCTACTCATTCAGCTCGCCCTCGTGGTCTTCGTGCTCGGCTCGGCCCTGGCCGGATTCGCTCAAAACACCGACACGCTCATCGTGTTCCGCATCATGCAGGGACTCGGCGGCGGCGGTCTTGCCGCCCTCAGCCAGATCATCATGGCCGACATCATCAGCCCCCGCGAGCGCGGCCGCTACGCCGGCCTGTTCGGCGCAGTCATGGCCCTCGGCACCATCGGCGGCCCGCTGCTCGGCGGCGTTGTAACGGATGCCTTCGGCTGGCGCTGGAACTTCTTCATCGCGCTGCCCGTCGCCATTGTGGCCATCATCCTGCTGCAGGTCACCCTGCACCTACCCGAGCGGGTTAAGCGTGTGGTCAGCATCGACTACCTCGGCATCGTGCTAATCAGCGCCGGTGTGTCACTCCTGTTGATCTGGGTCACCCTCGCGGGCAACTCGTTTGAGTGGGCGTCACTGCCTTCGTCTGCCATGGTGCTCGGTGCGGCCATTTTGCTGCTCATAGCCGTGATCGTGGAGTTCAAGGCGAAGGAACCGATCATTCCGCTCGACCTGTTCAAGAATCGCACCGTCACCCTGGCCGTTATCGCGAGCCTCTCGGTGGGCGTCGCCATGTTCGGCACCTCGGTCTTTCTCAGCCAGTACATGCAACTTGCTCGCGGTGCAACGCCGACCGAGTCTGGCCTGCTGACCATCCCGATGATGGGCGGGCTGCTGATCTCCTCCACGTTCTTCGGCAACCTGATCAGCCGCACCGGTAAGTGGAAATCGATCATGGTCTCCGGCAGCGTGCTCGTGCTGGCCGGCTCGCTGCTGCTCGGGTCACTGCGCTACGACACGAGCCTGGTCTTCGTAGGCGTGTTCATGTTCATCCTTGGCGCCGGCGTTGGCATGATCATGCAAAACCTCGTGCTCGTTGTGCAGAACACCGTTGAAATCACGCACCTCGGCGTGGCCACCAGCACCGTCACCTTCTTTCGCAGCCTCGGCGGCACCGTGGGTGTTGCGGTGATGGGCTCCGTGCTCGGCACCGTGGTGGCCCAATACATCCGTGACGGTACCGGCGCTCTCAGCCCGGCCAATCGGGCTGTCGCCGCAGAGACCGTAGGCGACGGCACCATTCCGCAGGTGTCGCTGCTACCGGCGGCCCTGCGCGTTGTCGTCGAGTCGGCCTACGGGATGGGAGTGGGCAACGTGTTCCTGCTCATGGTTCCCCTGGCCGTGATCACCCTCGTGACGATCGCCCTGCTGCCCAACATTCCGCTGGGGACCATGACCGGCATCGATCGGGAGCGGTCTGCCGCTGCTGGCGAGGCCGCTTCACCGGCGACCGGCCGGATCCTGGTCGACGTGAGTACGGCATCCGTTGCCCTGCCGCCGTCAGAGCCGGAATTGGATGAAGGTAAAATTCGATCATGACCATTATCACCACGGATGCTGCCGTGGCGGCCGTCGAGGAGCAGATGACGGTGCTGGCGGGGAACATCCGCGCCAGCATGCGCGATGCTGCCCTGTGCATCGACCCGACCCTGCAGCCGTTCGGGCTCAAGCTCATGCGCACGCTCGAGCGTTGCGGGCCGACCCCCGCAGGCGCCCTGGCCGAGAATCTGGTGGTCGACAAGAGCATCATCAGCCGCCAGGCCAGAGCGCTGCACGATCTGGGACTGATCAAGACGCAGACCGACAACGACGATGGACGGGTGAAGCATTTCGCGCTCACCCCGCTCGCCGTGAAAAAGCTCGCCGAGGTGCGCGCCAACAAGTCGACACGTCTGCTCAGCCGTCTACAGAACTGGTCTGGCGAAGATCTCACCCGGTTCGCCGAGCTGCTCGCCCGGCTGAACACTCCCGACTGACCCGCGTCCGGCCAGCTCGTCAGGCCAGCTCGTTAGGCCAGGGGCAGCGAGACACGGAAGGTTGTGTGGCCGGGGCGGCTGTCGACGGTGACCTCGCCGTGGTGCGCGGCGACGACCGCGGCCACGATGGCCAAACCGAGGCCGGTGCTTCCGGTACTCGGCGCGCCCGCGGCATTGGCGGCGCGAAAACGTGAGCTGTCGCCGCGGGCAAAACGCTCGAACAGGGTGGCCGTGAGCTCCTCGGGGATGCCGGGACCGCCATCCGTCACCGTTATCACCGCGCGTTCGTCGTGCTCGGCGAGCGCGACCAGAACCGTGGTGCCAGCAGCTGTGTGCACCCGGGCATTGGCGAGCAGGTTAGCGACCACCTGACGCAGGCGCGCTTCGTCACCGATCGCTTCGACGGGTTCTTCGGGCAGGTCGAGGTTCCAGACGTAATCGCGGCCGGCCGCGTGGGCATCGCTGACGGCGTCGACGAGCAGCCTGGTGAGATCCACCGGCTGCATGTCGAGTTCGCGGCCCTCATCGAGGCGGGCGAGCAACAGCAGGTCTTCAACCAGCCCGGTCATGCGCACCGACTCCGACTCGATGCGACCGAGTGCGTGCATCGCATCGGGCGGTAGCTGTTGGCCGCTGCGCCGGGTGAGTTCGGAATAGCCACGAATGGAAGCCAACGGCGTGCGCAGCTCGTGGCTCGCGTCGGCGACGAACTGGCGCACCTTGCGTTCGCTTGCCTGCCGCGCTTCGAGGGCGCGGTCGACGTGGTCGAGCATGCGGTTGAGCGCCGCGCCGACCCGGCCCACCTCGGTGCGCGGGTCGGTGTCACCGGCCGGAACCCGGTCGCTAAGGGACACCTCGCCGCGGTCCAGGGGCAGCTGCGCCACCCTCGTGGCCGTCGCTGTCATGCGTTGCAGGGGACGCAGGGCCAGCCGCACCACCCAGGCGGCAATGACGGCGACCACAACGAGCCCGGCCAGCGAGACCAGACCGATGATCACAGCCAGCTGGGCTGCCGTGGCCGCCACTCCGGTCAGCGGCAAACCGACCAGGTAGAGCGTGCCGGAGCGGGACGTTTCGGCCTGCACTCGATAGTCACCGAGCTCGCCGCCGAGATTGACGGTCACGGGCGCCGACTGGTTGACGTGGTCGGCCAGCAGCTGCACCTGCTGGGCCGTGAGCGCTTCGATCGCGCCGCTGCGGTCGTCGGTATAGCCGGTGGTGATGGTGGATCCATCGTAGACGAGCGCGAGCAGACCGGGCGGTTGGGCGGGTCCGCTGAGAATGCTGTCGGCCGTCGGCGTGCCGAAGTAGGGGCTCCCCGGTAGATCACCAGGACGATCGCCGTCGTTGTCGCCGACGCCGCCAAGCGCAGCACCCGAACGGTCGGCGGCGGAGGCAAGTTGCACGTCGAGGCGGTCGAGCAGGGATGCGCGCAGAATGACCACGCTCACGACGCCGATCGTCATGCTGACGAGGGCGAGCAGCCCGACCACGGTGAGCACGAGGCGCCGCTGCAGCGTCCAGGGCGAGCGGGGTCGGCCGCGGCGGCGCGGCATCCGCTGCTGCATTAAGCGGTTTTCAGCATGTAGCCGGCGCCACGCACCGTGTGAATCATCGGGTTTCGGCCGGCATCGATCTTCTTGCGCAGGTAGGAAATGTAGATCTCGACGACGCTCGACTTGCCGCCGAAGTCGTAGCTCCAGACCCGGTCGAGAATCTGCGCCTTGCTGAGTACCCGGCGGGGGTTGCGCATGAGAAAGCGCAGCAGTTCGAACTCGGTCGCGGTCAGCTCGATGGCGTCGCCATCGCGGAACACCTCGTAGCTGTCTTCGTCGAGTGTGAGGTCCCCGACGGTGATACGCGGGTCGGTCGAGTCAGCCACGGCGAGGGTGGAGCGGCGAATGAGGCCGCGCAGCCGAGCAACGACCTCTTCGAGGCTGAACGGCTTGGTGACGTAATCGTCGCCACCGGCGGTGAGCCCCGCGATGCGGTCGTCGAGCGAGTCCTTGGCGGTGAGAAAGAGTACGGGAGTCTCGTAGCCGTCGGCGCGCACCCGCTGCAACACCTGCAAGCCATCGATGTCGGGCAGCATGATGTCGAGCACGATGGCGTCCGGCCGAAATTCGCGGGCGATGGTGAGTGCCTGGCGGCCTTCGCCGGCGGTGCGCACCTCCCAGCCTTCGTAGCGCAGGGCCATCGAAAGCAGGTCCGTGAGGGTGGGTTCGTCGTCAACAACCAGAACCCGGATGGCACTGCCGTCGGCCTTGGTCAGGCGCGGGCCGTGGCCGGTGTGGGTGCTCTCACGTGTGCTCATCCTGATGAGTATCCGGCAGTTGCCTATGAACACGCTATGAGTGCGCCGTCAGATGCCTGTGGCCCTCCTTAGCCGATCAGGGCGGCCAGCAAGGCCGGCGCGGGCACGCGTGCCTCGCTGGCCGGAACGAAGAGTCGCTGGCAGCCGTCAAGCTCAACCTGGATCGGACTGGCCAGCCGGGTGCCGGCCCGCCCGGGCCAGAGCACCGCGAATCGGGTGAGGTCGGCCGTACACGCGGGCGCCTGCGGAGCGGATGCTGCGGCCGGCAGCAGCGCCGCGGCATCCGCTTCGAGGGTGGTCGCGCTTTCGAAGGTGCCGGACCGCAGAGTCAGCATGGAGTCCAGCGCCTCGTCGCTAAATTCCGTGCCCTCAATGTCTCTCAGCTCCCGGGGCTCGGATTCGGTGACCGGGTCCACCGTGTAGAAGCAGACGCTGGCGCCGTCGACGCCGTCATAGGACGGTACCTCTGCCGGGGGCACGGGAATCGGCTGCGGATTTTCGCCGACCTCACCGGTGGTGTACGTCTGCAAGCCCGTCACGCCAAACAGCAGTGACTGCTCCGGCGTGCCAGTGCTCATGACGCAGCCGGCGTCGAGGGCCGGGCGGGTGACCTCCAGCACGAGTGGCAGTTTCACCGTATCGGTCAGTTCGAGTTGATCGAGCGCTGTCGACGTCGCCCGCTTGGTTTTTCCGCAGGCGGTACGGGGCCAGGCCGCCCGCATGGCGTCACCCGTGGCGTTTTCAAGCCAGAGCTCGGGCACGAGCTCCATGTCGGCGGTGCAAGCCTGATTGAGTCCGGCTTGGTCGCTGGGTTCGGCGAGCGCTGACAGCAGCGGGCCGAAGTCGCCGTTGCGGGTTTCGACCGTCACGGCTGCCCAGCGGCCCTGGTCGTCGTCGACGCTGCCATAGAAAGTACAGAGGTACGCGGAGACCGGTTCGAAGTCGGCCGGAACCCTGCCTGGCTCCGGTGCGTCGGGGTGCGTGGCCGTCAGATCGGTCTGGGTCGAAGTGCCTTCCGGAAAAACCATCCAGTTGAAATTGAGGTTGGGCGCCTGGCAGTCGACGTCGGTGACGAGCTGCGCGACCGGAGTGCCAGTGGCGGCGGGGTAGCCGGGGAGGCCGGCGCATCCACTGAGCAGCAGGGCCAGCGTGGCGGCCCCGGCGAGCGCGAATCGAACTGGGTAGTGCGCCATCTGTTCCCCCGATTGGTTGCCGTCGTCTCAGGCTAACGACCCCAGATCTCGTCGCGATAACGATTCTCACGGCAAGCGGATGCGTGACTTCGGCTCTCAGCGCCCGTGGCGGTGGCGCGCCGACCGTGCGCGCGGGCACACAATAGAGAAGTGCCAAATTCCACGCTGTCTCTCTTCGACCTGGACCAGCCTTCGGAGCACCCCGCTGTATTCGCTGTGCTGCCGGCACCGGCGCCGCATACGCTGCGCATCGTCGCCGACTCCAACGACAGGGTGGCTTGGCTGCGCGCGCGCAACCAGGGCATCACCGCAACGGATGTCGCGAAACTGTCGACCCCGAAATCCATCGTGAACGCCGCGCACGACAAAATGCACGGCACAAGCTTCTCCGGCAACAGCTACACCGACCATGGTCGCGCCCGAGAACCCGTCATCGCCGCCTGGGTTCTGGAAAACTACGGCATCGAGCCGAGTACCAACCTGTTTCGGTCGCTCTCGCATCCGCGGCACCTGGCCACACCCGACGGCGTCGGCGTCGTGGCCGGGGGTGACCTGCACCTGGCCGAGATCAAGACCACGAGCAAGCCCTGGCGCAGCATTCCACGCAGCTATTTGCGGCAGGTGTGGTGGCAGCAATATGTGCTCGGGGCCGATCGCACCCTGCTGGTCTGGGAAGAGCACCTCGATTTCATTCCGGTGGCGGCCGTGCCCGAATGTCGCTGGATCGAGCGGGACGAAGACCAGATCGCCATTCTGGTCGGCCTCGCCAATGCCCTGATCGATAACCTCGACGAGCAGGCCCGCCGCTAGCCTCCCTCTCTGTTTGCGGACGGGGCCCGGGCCCCGTCCGCGGGCCCAGGTTATAAACTGGGCCCGCGGTCCGGGCCCGGGCCCCGTCCGCGATGCGTGGGCGCGGGATGCAGCAGAATGGGGAGCATGGCTCCTGAATTCGAACTGCCGCAGACCATGCGCGCCCTGGTTATCGACGAGACCGGTGGCCCCGAAGTGCTGCACCTGGCCGATCGAATGCTGCCACGCCAGATTGTCGACGAGGTTTTGGTCAAGGTCATCGCGGCCGGCCTCAACCCGATCGACGCCAAGACCCGGTCGGGCAAGGGCGTCGCCGCTGCGATCGAGAACTTCCCGGCCATTCTCGGCAACGACTTCAGCGGCGTCGTCGTGCGGGCTGCCTTCGAGGCAGCGCCACTCCAGCCGGGCGATGCCGTCTACGGCATGGGCCGGGTGCCGCGCATCGGCGGCAGCTTCGCCGACTACGTCTCGGTGTCGAGCATGAGCGTCACCCGCAAGCCCGCCCGACTCAGCCACGCCGAGGCGGCCGCTGTTCCCCTCGCGGCCTTGACCGCGTGGGGAATGGTCAAGTTGGCCGAGGCTGCCCCGGGGCAGCGCATGCTCGTGCACGCCGGCAGTGGCGGCGTCGGTCACTTCGCGGTGCAGTTCGCCCGAGTCTTGGGCGCGCACGTGACCGCGACGGGGTCGACCCGCAACCTCGACTTTCTGCGAGAGCTCGGCGCCGACGAGGTCATCGACTACACGACAACGCGCTTCGAAGACGTGGTCCACGACCTCGACTCGGTCATCGACCTCATTGGCAACGTGCACGACAACACCGGCACCCGCTCCCTCGCTGTGCTACGCCCCAGCGGCCTGCTCGTGAACGCCCCGACCGGCAGCTGGCCGACCCTGGCAGCGGATGCCGCAGCAGCGGGCCGACGCGCAACCGGTTTCAAGGTGTCCCCCGACGCGCGCGCGCTCGACGAAATCTCGGCGCTGCTCGACGCGGGTATCGTGCGGGTGCACGTCGACTCGGTGTTCGAGCTCGCCGACGGTGCCGCGGCCCATCGGCTGCTCGAGGAGGGTCACACCCGCGGCAAGATCGTGCTGCGCGTGTCGTAATGGTCAAGGTCGGCCATCAAGAGGGCTCACCCGCGACACCCGGCTCGCTGGCATCCGCTGCCCGCGTGCGAGTTCGTCAGGGGTCAAGCGCGCCTCTGGCGGCTATGAATCCGGCATAGCCGAAAAGCGCGACGGTCAGCACAGGGATGATCCAATCCCGGTTTGCCCCGTTGACCACGTTGGTGACATAGCCGACATAGGGAACCGCGTACCAGAGCTGGCCCCGAATCATGACTGCCGGTCCAGCCGAGGCGCTCGAGACTAGAGACGTTGTCAAAAGATCACCGGCCTTCGCGAATCGAGAGGGTACCGCCTGCGGGGCGCCCACCGTCGCGTCGTGGGCACCCCGGCACAGGCCGGCTACTGCTGGGCGAGCGTGACCGCCATATCCTGGAAGCAACCGAACCGAGCATCATGGTGAGCGTGTTCACAAGTGAAACCTTTCGAGTACTGGTCTGAAAACGTCGGGTGATCGCAGGCCAAAATCGGAAGGAGTGGAGCAACGGTAAAGAAACCGCTACGTAACCGGCGTTGGGACGCCAGGGTTGCGGCTGGCAGCCACGGCTCTGGGTATTGAGCCATGAATTGCTACAACTCGTCCGTGATTTTCTTGGTTGTAGCTGCATCCGCGATTCTCACACTAGATGGGACAGACAGATTTGTCTGTCCCGCTCCAACCCCCAGAATGGGGAATCATGATTTTGTGCATATACGGTGCTTTTATCGCGTATTCATACGGCTTTGCGCTGATTTGCCATGTTTTTCGTAGACGCACCGACGTTTTGACCTCTCTGCTTCCTCGGTGAGCCACACCGGAGCAGCCGAAGACAGAGCGTTCTACCTCCGAATTGGTCTACGCGCCGGGAGGGTCCACACTGGACTTCTCACGAGGAGACGCCCATGACCGCACCCCCCGCCAGCACCCCCCACTCCAACGAGCACGCCGGCCCAGTCATCGTCTGGTTCCGCGACGATCTGCGGGTCGCGGACCACCCGGCCCTGCACGCCGCCCTGGCCCGTCATCGTCCGATCGTGGCCGTGTTCGTATTCGACGAGGAGTCCCCCGGCGTGCGTCCGCTCGGCGGTGCAGCACGCTGGTGGCTGCACCAAAGCCTGCGATCGCTTTCTGCGACGCTGGAAAGGCTCGGCGGGCGACTTATCCTGCGCCGAGGCGCTGCGGCCGCAATCATGGCCCAGATCGTCGACGAAACGGATGCCGCGGCGGTCTTCTGGAATCGCCGCTACGGCGAGGCCGAACGCATGATCGACACCGCGATCAAGGCCGAGCTGCGCGGGCGCGGCGTGGACACCCACAGTTTCGCGGGTTCGCTCCTGTTCGAACCGTGGACGGTTCAGACCGGGCAGGGCGGCTCCTACTCGGTGTTCACGCCGTTCTGGCGTTCCTGCACCGCAGGCCCGCCGCCGCGCGCGCCGTACCCGGCGCCCACCAGCATCGCCGGCTCGACGGGCGAGAACGCGACAGAGGGCCTCGCTTCCGACAACCTGAACGACTGGGGCCTCGAGCCGAGTGCGCCCGACTGGGCCGCTGGGCTGCGCGCCGCGTGGACGCCGGGCGAAGCAAACGCTCAGGAAAGGCTCGAGCACTTTCTCGCCGAGGCGCTTCCCCGCTACGCCGCCGAACGTGACGAACCGGCCCAGAACGCCACGTCGCGCCTGTCGCCCTATTTGCGCTGGGGCGAAATCAGCCCGCATCAGATTTGGGCAGCCACGCAGCGAGCCCAGCGCGGACTCTCCGGCCCGGCGCTGACGAGCGCGACCCGATTTCTCACCGAGCTCGGCTGGCGCGAGTTCGCCTACCACGTGCTCTTTCACGCTCCCGAGCTCGCGACGACAAACCTGCGCCCCGCCTTCGACGCTTTCCCGTGGCCGCCGGTCGACGAGCGTGCCCTCGCCGCCTGGAAAAAGGGACGCACCGGCTTCGCGCTCGTCGATGCCGGGATGCGCGAACTGTGGCGCACTGGCAGTATGCATAATCGGGTACGCATGGTCACCGCATCATTCCTGATCAAGAATATGTTGGTCGACTGGCGTGAGGGAGAGCGCTGGTTCTGGGACACCCTGGTCGATGCCGACGCAGCGAGCAACCCCTTCGGCTGGCAGTGGGTCGCCGGCTCCGGAGCGGATGCCGCGCCCTACTTTCGCATCTTCAATCCCGAGCTGCAGGCGGCCAAGTTTGACCCGCACCAGCAGTACATCCGGGAATACGTGCCCGAATACGGCACGGATGCCTACCCGGCTCCCCTTGTCGACCTCGGCGAAACGCGCCGAGCCGCCCTCGCCGCCTACGACAGGGTCAAAGCCCAGTCAGCAAACTAGGCGACCTGCACGGCGGCGACTGCTGGCTGCTCCTTTGAGCCCTTGATTCGCTTCGCCTCGGGTTTTTCCTCGGACGAACCGACGTACCACAGGCTCAGCACGCACATAATGACAGAGCCGAGAGCGAGCGGGTTCTGCAGGTACACCACGAGATAGCCGAGATTGGGTACGAAGGCGGTGACACCGCCGATCACATCAGAGCGGGGCACTGTGAATGGGTCGACCGTATCGTTCGCGTCGCCCTTGGTGGTGAGGCTTGCATCATCATTGACGGCCACGAGTCGGTGCGTGGTGCGATCACCGTGCCGCTGAAAGGTGATGACCTGCCCGACCTCATAGCGGTCGGCCTCGACGATCACCACGCTAGCCGGCGAAATGGCGGGCGCCATCGACCCGCTGCGCACAACGTAGGCACTATAGGGCAGTGCTCCTGTCGCCACGAGGGCGAGCGGAGTGAGCACTGCTGCCAGAACGAGCAGCAGAACCAGGGTGCCTCTGAGTCTTTTCACGGTGCGTCTTTCGGCTCGAAATTGGAAAGGGAATGGCTCGGACGCCGCTACCCGGCAGCGACGTCCAAGCCTCCGGACCAAGCCTTAGGCCTGATTCCTAAGTTGCGGCACTGCAAAGAAGCGTTTTTGCACGTGTTATCCGCCACTGTGTCGGTATTGATGCGTCCCGAAAGCTCCGGATGCCGCCCGCTGACGGCAACCGGAGCCGCTTTCAGTTGACCCCGACCTCCCCGGGCTCGTGACCCACCTGCGTGGCGACGATCTGATACGGCAGACCGTAACCTTCAGCAGCGGGGTATTTCACGCCGCCCGCGAACTGGACCGGGAACTGATTCCACGCGCCTGCTCCCGAAGTCATGGCCGCGCCGTAAGCAAAGGTGAACGAAACGTCGCCGCCTTCATTGGGCGCGAGGTTGGACGCCAACTTGTACGCCTTTTCTAGCGGCCAGCAGCCTCGGTTCGCCTGCTCAAAGAAGTTGCTGCAGCTATTTGAGGCCGCGTAGGCACCGTCCTGCAGGTTTGTTGAGGCGAAAACGGCAGTTCCACCGCTCGCAACCGTGAAGTTGCCGTACTTACCCAAGTTGTTGAGAGCGTGCAGTGCTTTTTCGTTATTGAAAACTACCCACACGTCCTGGTTGTTCAGCCCTGTGTTTTGAAACCCCGCAGTTACCGTTTGAGGTTCACCGGGCAACAAATTCGTGTAGCTGAGGTCCGTGTTCGCACCGGTGACCTCGATCGAACCAAGAGCACCAGTGATATTTCCCTGCTCGGTGTCGCTGAAGTACGCACCGGTTGGCCCCAGCGCAGCGAGGGCCATGGTCAGCGCCACTGCGACGCCCCCGGCGCCGATGATGGCTTTCTTGCGGTTCAACATAAGTTTCACGTCAGTCTCATCTCAAATTGTCAGTTCAGAAGTAAGATAATGAATGTTTTTCATTATCTATATTCAAAACATTAGAGATGACTCAAGCTCATGTATGCCCCCCGTTGAGTGTCAGCGTGCCCCCAAACTGGGGGGTGGACCGGTGGCATCCTTCGGCAACGAAAAAACGGGCAAACAGTTGCTGTCACCCCTGTGATGATGCCGGGGTGAAGCATCCGTTTGCCCGCTTCCGCGAACGCCGAATAAGTTAGAAGAAGCGGGCGTACGCTCCGACCGTCAGGAAGGTCGGAAATTCCGGCTCGAGAGCCGAGGTGCGCAGCACCGTGAGTGCATCGTCAAAGCGGTCGGTGGGCGTGCGTTCGAGGCCGTCCACGACCTCGTCGAGCACCTCTTCAACCCAGTCAGAGTCGATCCGGCGCCCCTCGGCGGTGACCGAGTTCTCGTGGATCCACTGCCAGAGCTGCGAACGGGAAATTTCCGCGGTTGCGGCGTCTTCCATCAGGTTGTCGATCGCCGCGGCGCCGACCCCACGCAGCCAGGACTCGATATACCGCAGGGAGATGAGTACGTTGCCTCGCACGCCGGCCTCGGTAACCTGGCCGCCGACCGACGCAATGTCGAGAAGCTGGGCGGCCGTCACACTCACCTCGGGGCGGGTGCGTTCGAGCTGGTTCGGGCGGTCGCCGAGCACCGTGTCGAACTCGGCCTGAGCGGTCGGGATCAGGTCGGGGTGGGCAACCCAGGAACCGTCGAAACCGTCGGTGGCCTCACGCTTCTTGTCCGCGGCAACCTGGGCGAGAGCCTGCTCGGTGACCGCCGGGTCGCGGCGGTTCGGGATGAAGGCGCTCATACCCCCGATGGCGAAGGCTCCGCGACGGTGGCAAGTGGCGACGAGCAGTTCGGTGTACGCCCGCATAAACGGCACCGTCATGGTGATCTGCTTGCGGTCGGGAAAAACAAACCGGCTGCCACGGGAGCGAAAAGTCTTGATAATGCTGAAGATGTAGTCCCAGCGTCCGGCGTTGAGACCGGCGCAGTGGTCGCGCAGTTCGTAGAGAATTTCTTCCATCTCGAAGCCGGCCTGAATCGTTTCGATCAGCACCGTGGCGCGAATGGTGCCGTACTCGATACCCAGACGCTCCTCGGCGTAGGTGAAGATGTCATTCCACAGGCGTGCTTCCTTGTGGCTCTCCAGCTTGGCCAGATAGAAGTACGGGCCGGTACCGTTCTCAATGAGCTTCTTGGCGTTGTGAAAGAAATACAGGCCGAAGTCGATGAGGCTGCCAGAGGACTTCATACGGCGGTTGGCGCGATCAACGAACGTGATGTGCTTTTCAACGAGGTGCCAGCCTCGCGGACGCATCACGATAGTCGGCGTCGACTCGTTCGTGATCTCGTACTTCTTACCTTCGGGGCTTGTGAAGCTGAGCTGACCGCGCACCTGATCGAACAACGTCAGCTGGCCCTCGATCACGTTGGTCCAGGTAGGACTCGTGGCGTCCTCCTGGTCGGCGAGCCAAACCTTGGCGCTCGAGTTGAGCGCGTTAATAGCCATCTTGCGGTCGGTCGGACCGGTGATCTCCACCCGGCGGTCCTCCAGGCCAGGTCCGGCTCCCGCAACGGTCCAGGTCGGGTCCAGACGGATGCTCTCGGTTTCGCTCAGAAACCGGGGGTCGCGACCGTTCGCGGTATCCACTCGGGTTTGCAGCCGAGCGGCGAGCAGGTCGTGTCGGGTGCCGGCGAAAAGCTCGTGCAGCTCGGCGAGAAATTCGAGGGCGTCCGGGGTAAGGATCTCGTCGTAACGGTCGCCGAGCGGGCCGGTGACTTCGAGGTGCGGACGGATCGTGGCGAAGCTGCCGGTGCTCGTCTTCACGGTTTCGGAGTTGACCGCCTGATCGAGGGTGGGGTTCGGAGTGTTCATGGTCTGGCTCCTTGCGAAAGTAGAAAGTAGGTGCGTGCCTGTGCCTCTACTCTGCCCGGCGCGGGCCGGGCAGAACCCCAATCAATGCGCAGAAGAAACCCGGTTCTTCTGATTGTGGAAACTTTTGCGATCTGCGACACTGAGGCTATGGTCCCCGCCGAAGCCCTCGCCGCGCTCTCCTCCCTCGCCGCCGATGAACCCGAACTCGATGCGCTCACGCTGGGGCGTCGCATCAGGGAGTTACGTACCGCGCGGCGTATGACGCTGGACTCCCTCGCCGCCGCGATCGACCGGGCACCCTCGCAGGTGTCGATGATGGAGAACGGAAAACGCGAGCCGCGCCTGTCCATGCTGCGCACGATTGCCCTCGCGCTCGGCACCACCGTCGAAGACCTGATGCGAACGGATGCTCCCTCCGAGCGTGCTGCCCTGGAAATCTCGGTCGAACGCGCCCAGCGCGGGCCGGTGTTCCAGGCCCTCGGACTCCCCCGCATCCGTGTGAGCAAAGGCCAAAGCGACGAAACACTGCAGACCATCCTGAGCCTGCACAATGAAATCGACCGGCTCAACCGCGAACGAGCCGCGACTCCGGAGGAGGCCCGCCGGGCCAATTCCGCGCTGCGCCAGATCATGCGTCAGCAAGACAACTATTTTCCCGAGCTGGAGGCGCAGGCCCTCGAGTTGCTCACCGCAGTCGGGCACTCCGGTGGTCCGGTGTCCCAGCAGCTCGTCGCCGACATGGCCACTCACCTGGGTTTTTCGCTGCACTACGTGAACGATTTACCACACTCCACCCGGTCGGTCACCGACAAACGCAACGGGCGCATCTACCTACCCACCGAGCATTCGGCGTCGAGGGATTCCCGCTCGCCGATCGTGCAGGCCTTCGCAAGCCACCTCTGCGCGCACGAAGAGCCGAAAAATTATGCCGAATTTCTGCGCCAACGCGTGGAAACCAACTATCTCACGGCCGCGATCCTGTTGCCGGAGCGGGACGCGGTGCGCATGCTGACCGAGGCCAAGACCCTGCGGCGTATTTCCATGGAGGACTTACGGGACGCTTTCGCGGTCTCCTACGAGACGGCCGCTCACCGCTTCACCAATCTCGCCACGGCGCGGCTGGATATTCCGGTGCACTTCATGAAGGTGCACGAGTCCGGCACGATCATCAAGGCCTACGAGAATGACAACGTGCGATTTCCGAGCGACGCGCTCGGCGCGGTCGAGGGCACCACGGTTTGCCGCAGCTGGACGGCTCGTACCGTTTTCGACGTCGAAGACCGCTTCAGCGCCTGGTACCAGTACACGGACATGCCGGCCGGAAGCTTCTGGTGTACTTCCCGCATCGAGAAAGCCAAGGAGGGCGAGTACTCGGTGAGCGTTGGCGTGCCGTTCGCTCACGTAAAGTGGTTTCGAGGCCGGGAGACCGCGAACCGCGCCGTCTCACTGTGCCCCGACGAATCCTGCTGCCGCCGCGCGCCCGACAATCTGGCCGGTCGCTGGGCCGGCCAGTCCTGGCCGGCCGCACGCACCCCGACGAGCCTGCTCGCCGCGCTGCCCACCGGCACCTTTCCCGGTGTGGACCAGACCGAGGTGTACGAATTTCTCGAGGCCCATTCACCGCACTGACCTGCCAGCGAGCGCATCCGCTCTGCAGCATACAAACCGGTACGACGTCGGTATCACTTTTCGGTACCATTGTCAGGACGCGAAAAAACGCTCTAGTTAAGCGGCCTTTTTGCGGTACCACGCACCAGAGATTGTCGGTTGGGCTAGTCCCACGCGTCGCCGCTCGTCTCGACCGACTGAAATGCGAGCCGACGATGAGTGACGCTCGCAACGTATTTCGTCGTCTCACTCGCGCCGTACGCGCGGGCATCCCCTCGGTGAAATTATCGATGAACGAGCCGCACGATCAGGTTCAGCCTCCCCCGCAGGCCGAAACGACCGCGCCCATGCCGTCACACTGGTTTCGTTCCGCGGCACTGCTCGATGTGCGCGGGCTGCAGGTTGCGTCGGCGGCGCACGTGGACGCACCGCGCTTAGTGCACGGCATCTCACTGTCCATCACCTGCGGCGAGGTCATCGGGCTGGTTGGCGATGCGTCTTCTGGCGCCCTCGAAGTCGCCCAGTGCATCGCCGGCGTACTTCCTGCCCCGGCGACCATCCGATCCGGGTCGATTCTGTTCAACGGCGTCGAACTGGTCGGACTGCCCCCACGATCTTTCTCCCGGCTGCACGATGCCAAGGTCGCGTACCTGCCGCGCAGCCCACGGGATAGCCTCGACCCAAATATGACGGTGGGAACCCAGCTGGCCGCACCGCTGCGTTCCGGCGGCGGTCTGTCAAAACCGGCCGCGTACGAACGGTGCCTGGATCTGCTGGGCCAGGCCGGTATCGAAAATCCGGAACACACCTTTACCGCCTACCCGCGCGACGTGTCGGCGATTCTGGCACAGCGCGTTCACATTGCCAATGCCCTCGCCGGCAGCCCGAATCTGCTGGTGGCCGACGACCCGACCGACACCCTGAACGCGTCCGACAGCGCAGACATTCTTGAGCTCCTGAGCAAGTTACAGCGCAAACACAAGTTGACGATGATCATCGTGACGGGCTCGGTGCACGTCGCGGCGCGGATCTGCCACCGTGTTGCTGTTGTGCGTACCGGTGCGATCGTTGAATACGCCTCGGTCGCTGACCTGTGTGGCTCCCCCAAGCATCCATACACCCGCGAGCTGCTCCACGCATCCGAGAATGAATCGCTGGGAAGCCCGGCCTTGTAGATTGGGCGCATGGAGGCAATCATCCGTTGCTATATCTTTGACGAATCAGAGTTTGCACCGGCGCCGGTTTGGGTGCCCGACCAGTGAAGGATAAAGCCTATGACCAGCTACGCAGTCATCAACCCGGCCACCGGGGAGACAGTCAAGACCTACGACACAATCTCGGATACCGAGCTCACCGCCGCACTCATCACCGCAGACAACGCCCACACCTGGTCGCGCTCGACCAGCGTCGACGAGCGCGCAGCGCTTATGCGCCGCGTGGCCGAACTGCACCTTGCGCGCCGCCAGGAGCTTGCCGAAATCATCGTGCGCGAAATGGGTAAGCCCATGGAACAGGCCCTCGGCGAGGTCGACTTCAGCGCCGACATCTACGCCTATTACGCCGACAATGCGACGGATTTACTGAAGGACGAAGCCATCAACCTGCTCGCCGGCGAGGGTTCGGCCCTCATCCGTCGCAGCTCGCTTGGCGTGCTGCTCGGCATCATGCCGTGGAACTTCCCGTACTACCAAGTTGCCCGTTTCGCCGGACCGAACCTGATCATCGGCAACACCATCCTGCTCAAGCACGCCGAGCAGTGCCCCGAATCGGCCGCCGCGATCGCGCAGATCATGCTCGACGCCGGTTTCCCCGAGGGGGCATACACCAACCTCTATGCTTCCCATGATCAGATCGCCACGGTCATCGCCGACAAGCGCGTGCAGGGTGTCTCGCTCACCGGTTCGGAGCGCGCGGGAGCTGCGATTGCGGAGATCGCCGGGCGCAACTTGAAGAAGGTCGTGCTCGAGCTCGGCGGCTCAGACCCGTTCATCCTGCTGTCTACCGACAACCTGGATGAGACCGTCGGCGCCGCCGTGGCCGCTCGCCTCGACAACAATGGCCAGGCCTGCAATGCGGCCAAGCGCTTTATCGTCATCGAGGAGCTCTATCAGCCTTTCCTCGATAAGTTCACCGCGGCAATCGCCGCCGTCGAGCTGGGCGATCCGACCAAGGACGGCACCGGACTCGGGCCGCTCTCGTCGGCAAAGGCTACCGAAACTCTCACCGAGCAGGTTGCGCGCGCTGTGGCTCAGGGTGCCACCCTCGTCACGGGCGGAACGGCTGAAGGCAACTTCTTCGCCGGAACCGTGCTCACTGGCGTAGTTCCCGGCTCCGATGCCTTCCACGAAGAGTTCTTCGGCCCGGTCGCGCAGATCTTCAGCGTTCCCGACGAGGCCGCCGCGGTCGCGTTGGCCAACAACACCCCGTTCGGCCTGGGTTCCTACGTCTTCACCACCGACCCAGAGCAGGCCCTCCGCGTGGCCGACGGCATTGAGGCCGGCATGGTCTTCATCAATTTGGTCGGTGCCGACGGTGCCGAGCTGCCCTTCGGTGGCGTTAAGAGGTCCGGCTCGGGGCGCGAACTCGGCCGTTTCGGCGCCGACGAATTCGTCAACAAGAAGATGATCCGCGTCGGCTAACCCGGCCGCCGCTACAGCCTCTCAGCGGATGCACGCGCCCATTTTCGGTAGCCGCTACGCCGGTTACCGTAGCGCCTAACGATATGAGGCGCGGTCAGCCATCCGGTTAAAACAAGAAGGGCCCGTCCGAGGACGGGCCCTTCTCTATAAAGCTGGTGCTTAGATGCTTCGCGCCTTAGATGCTGTTGACATCGAGCTGGATGCCAGGACCGAAGGTGGTCGAGACGACGCCCTTCGTGATGTAACGGCCCTTGGACGAGCTCGGCTTGAGGCGAACGACCTCTTCGAGCGCCGCGGAGATGTTCTCGTTCAGCTGCTCAACGGAGAAGGACGCCTTGCCGACGACGAAGTGCACGTTGGAGTGCTTGTCGACGCGGAATTCGATCTTTCCGCCCTTGATGTCGGAAACGGCCTTGGCGACGTCGGGCGTCACGGTTCCGGTCTTCGGGTTGGGCATGAGGCCACGCGGGCCGAGAACCTTTCCGAGACGACCGACCTTACCCATGAGCTCGGGGGTCGAGACGGCTGAGTCGAACGAGGTGTAGCCAGCGGCTACCTTTTCGATGAGCTCGTCGCCACCGACCTCGTCGGCACCGGCTGCGATAGCGGCTTCGGCGGCAGGGCCGGTTGCGAAGACGATGACGCGGGCGGTGCGGCCGGTGCCGTGCGGGAGGATGACGGTTCCACGAACCATCTGGTCGGCCTTGCGGGGGTCGACTCCGAGGCGGAGGGCGACCTCAACCGTGGAGTTGAACTTCGCGGAGCCGGTCTCCTTGGCGAGGGCTACGGCCTCGGCCGGGGTGAAGACGTTGTCTTCGCCGATTTTCGCGGCGGAGGCGCGGTACGCCTTTGACTTGGTTGCCATGTGAAATCTCCTGTATGTACTTCAGAGTGTGGTGCGAGCCTGGCAAGGCTCTTCCACTAATTGCTAAGGGTGCACAGGCGCCGTGGGGCGCTGATGCGGGGGTGTTTGCGCAGTTGTTGGTGCTAGGCGCTGACCGTGATGCCCATGGAGCGGGCAGTTCCGGCGATGATCTTCGCGGCGGCGTCGATGTCGTTGGCGTTGAGGTCAACCATCTTCGCTTCAGCGATCTCGCGGACCTGGGCCTGCGTGAGGTTGGCAACCTTGACGGTGTGCGGGGTTCCGCTGCCCTTGGCGACGCCGGCGGCCTTCTTGATGAGCTCCGCCGCGGGCGGGGTCTTCAGGATGAACGTGAACGAGCGGTCATCGTAGACGGTGATCTCAACGGGGATGACGTTGCCACGCTGGGCTTCGGTCGCCGCGTTGTAGGCCTTGCAGAACTCCATGATGTTAACGCCGTGCTGACCCAGTGCCGGCCCGATGGGCGGTGCGGGGTTGGCTGCGCCGGCCTTGATCTGAAGTTTGATCAGACCTGTAACCTTCTTCTTCGGTGCCATTGTGTTGTCCTTCGTATTGATGTGCGAGCAGCCCGGAGGCCGCTCTCCCGGTGGCCCGGATGGGCCCCGGTGGTTTGGGGAAACCAGCGTGGATTACCCTTATCAGGGCATCCGCTTGGTTAGAGCTTGGTGACCTGGTCGAAGCTGAGCTCGACCGGGGTCTCACGCTCAAACAGGGAGACGAGCACGATGAGCTTGCCGCTCTCCGGCTTGATCTCGCTGATCGAACCGGGCAGGCCCGCGAACGAACCTTCCTTGATCGTGATGGTCTCGCCGATTTCGTAGTCGACCTCGGCTGCGATGACGCGCTGCGCCGACTTTCCGGGGGCGCCGCCAGCCTTGGTCGGGGCTTCGACGATTTCGACGAGTCCCTTGAGCATTCCGAAGGCTTCTTCGAAGCGCAGCGGCGTAGGGTTGTGGGCGTTGCCGACGAAGCCGGTCACACCGGGGGTGTGGCGAACAACCGACCAGCTGTCTTCGTCGAGGTCCATCCGTACGAGCACGTAGCCGGGGATGCGCACGCGGGTGACCATCTTGCGCTGGCCGTTCTTGATCTCGACGACATCTTCCATGGGAACTTCGCACTGGTAGATGAAGTCTTCCATCGCCATGGACTGCTTACGGTTCTCAATGTTCGACTTCACGCGGCGCTCGAAACCGGCGTAGGAGTGAATGACGTACCACTTACCCGGCAGAAAACGAAGTTCCTTGCGGAAGGCTTCGTACGGGTCGATCTCGGCGTCGGCATCCGTGTCGGTCTCGGCGGTAGCTTCGGCGGTGACGAGTTCGTCTTCGTCCTCAACGGCCTCGACGGATGCGTCGGCTTCTTCGGCCGAGTCAATGTCGAGTGCGTCGTCGACGATGGCGTCAGCTTCGGGATCGGAGGAGTCGGCGAGGGCATCGAGTGCGGCGTCGAGGTTGACCTCAACGTCGTCGTTCTCGTCTATAACGTGCAGGGCCACTTGCTCGGCTGCCTCGATGGAGTCTTCGTCGGCGGCCAGGGTGTTGCCCTCCTGCGCCTCGTCCTCCTCGGAGGACTGCTCGGCGGCAGTGGCCCAGTCGACATCGTCGTGCTTCGTCTCAGTCACTAAATCTCAATCCCTAATTTTTATACATGTGCAAGTTGTCTGGGCACGTTTCCGTGCCGGTGGTAGAGACGTTCCGGTGGTACAGACGTTCCGCCAGAGCGAATGTGTTCGCTGCGTATTAGCCCGGCGTTCCGAAAACATAAAGAACAACGAAACCGAAGACCCAGTCAAAAGCAGACACGATCGCCATCATGATGATCACGAAGACGAGCACGACACCGGTGTAGCTCAGCAGCTCTTTGCGAGTCGGGGTGACGACCTTACGCAGTTCCGCGAAAACCTGCTTGATGAACAGGGACAACCGAGCGAAAGGACCGCGATTGGACTCGCGGGCAATTCGTGCGTTCGCGACGATTTCCTCACTAGGTTCGTCGACAACTTTTCGGGCCACCTGTTACACCTCTCATGGTCGGCAGATTTCTACCGATGTGCAGGGCGGACAGGACTCGAACCTGCAACCTGCGGTTTTGGAGACCGCTGCTCTACCAATTGAGCCACCACCCTATAGACGTAAACTCGTCACGCAGACTGCACTTTGATCCAAATGAAATCACTCGGAAAAAGGCGCAAAAAAGCATGGCAGGATTTATCTACCTTAAGCCAGTCTAGGTCACGGACCGGCCACTGTAAAGCTGAGACGGGTCCACTCCGGGAACGGAGCCGATGCCTCGTTACTTATTTTGGCACAAACTGAGGGGCAGTTCGGCACACGTTTCTTCCACCCCGCGCCTATCTAGCCCGCGCGCGGGTCGGGTAGCTAAGCTCAACGTGTGGCTCACGAACTCAAGCGAATTTCTACTCGGATCGGCTCTATTGCTGAGTCGGCGACCCTCAAGGTTGACGGAAAGGCCAAGGCGCTGCAAGCGGCCGGGCGGCCGGTAATCAGCTTCGCGGCGGGGGAACCCGATTTTCAGACGCCCGAGCACATCGTGGAGGCAGCACTGGCCGCCGTGCGCGACCCCAGGAACTATCGTTACACCCCCGCGGCCGGGCTGCCCGAGTTGCGCGAGGCCATCGCGGCGAAGACGCTGCGCGACAGCGGGCTTGCAGTGTCTCCGAACCAGGTTGTCGTGACCAACGGTGGCAAGCAGGCCGTGTATCAGGCCTTCGCGACCCTGCTCGATCCGGGCGACGAGGTCATTGTGCCGACCCCGTACTGGACAACGTACCCCGAAGCAATCCGCCTGGCCGGCGGGGTGCAGGTCGATGTCTTTGCCGGCAGCGACCAGGGATACGTCGTGACCGTCGAGCAGCTCGAGGCCGCGCGCACCCCCCGCAGCAAGGTGCTGCTCTTCGTGTCACCGTCGAACCCCACCGGCGCCGTCTATTCGCCGGAACAAACCAGGGCCATCGGCCAGTGGGCCGAAGACAACGGCCTCTGGGTCATCTCCGATGAGATCTACCAGAACCTCACCTATGACGGGGTTCGTGCCGTTTCGATTGTCGAGGCCGTTCCGGCACTTGCCGACCGCACCATCCTGGTCAACGGTGTGGCCAAAACGTATGCCATGACCGGCTGGCGCCTCGGCTGGATGGTCGGCCCCGCCGACGCCATGAAGGCGGCAGCGAACCTGCAGTCCCACCTCTCGTCGAACGTGTCGAACATCTCGCAACGCGCGGGAATCGCTGCGCTGAATGGCCCGCAGGACTCCGCCGAGGCCATGCGGGTGGCCTTCGACCGCCGCCGCAAGTTGATCATCGCTGAACTGGACAAGATCCCGGGTGTCGTGACCCCGACTCCCCAGGGTGCTTTCTACGTCTACCCCGACGTGACCGGACTGCTCGGGCGTGAGTGGGGTGGCGTCACCCCGACGACGTCACTCGAGCTAGCCGACCTCATTCTCGACCAAGCCGAAGTCGCCGCCGTTCCGGGCGAGGCTTTCGGCCCGAGCGGGTTTCTGCGCCTGTCCTACGCCCTCGGCGACGACACCCTGCTCGAGGGCCTGCAGCGCCTGCAGCGCCTGTTCGCCTAACGCCTGGGCCCGCTCAGGGGTCCCCGCGCTCTCACACCCCGCCGCCCATCCTTCGGGCTGGCCGAGCCGTGAGTTTACGACCCGCTGACCCGCCGAGCCGTGAGTTTGAAGTGTTTCGGACGCAGAATCGGGCTGGCACTCACGGGTCGGCAACTCAAACTCACGGGTCGGCGGCGCGCACGCACGGGTCGACGCGGGCGGCGACATCCATCGACTGGTGGATACGCAACTACGACTGGCGGCGGTGGTGTGCGCGGCGCTGGCGTGGGAATCTGGATCCATGACATCCATTCCCCCGGTCGTGCAGGTGCGCGACCTACAGAAATCGTACGGCAGCGTTGAGGCGGTGCGCGGCGTGAGCTTTTCCATCTCCGCCGGCGAAACCTTCGCCCTGCTCGGCCCCAATGGCGCCGGCAAGAGTACGACCATTGAGATTCTCGAGGGCTACCGCGACCGCACCGGCGGCGACGTGAGCGTGCTCGGCGTCGATCCACGCCGCGGCGACCTCGATTGGAAGGCTCGCCTCGGCATCGTGCTGCAGACCAGCGGTGAGAGCGGCAATGTCACCGTCACCGAGCAGCTGCGCCACTTCGCCGGGTTCTATTCCCACCCCCGCGATGTCGACGAGGTCATCGACGCGGCTGGCCTGCGCGAGAAGGCGAAAACCCGCATCAGCAAACTCTCCGGCGGTCAGCGCCGCCGAGTAGATGTCGCGCTCGGCATCATTGGCCGCCCCGCGTTGTTGTTTCTCGACGAACCGACCACGGGCTTCGATCCCGAAGCCCGTCATCAATTCTGGGACCTCATTCGCTCTCTCAAAACGGAGGGCACAACCATCCTTCTGACCACCCACTACCTCGACGAGGCCGCTCAACTCGGCGACCGGGCTGGCATCATCGCCGGTGGCCAGCTCATCGACATCGGTTCGATCGACGAAATCGGTGGAGCGGATGCGCGAATACCCCTCGTGCGCTGGCGCGAGCGCAACGGAATGCTGCGCGAAGAGCGCACCAGCCACCCCGCCCGGGTCGTTGCCGAACTCGTAGCACGTTTGAACGGCGCCGAACCCGCGGACCTCGAGGTGATTCGACCGAGCCTCGAAGACGTGTACCTGTCGCTCGTGCGCGGCAACGAGGCGACTGCTGCGCGAAACGAGATGACGGCATCCGCTGATGCCGAACAAAACGTACGCATGGTGCGAGCATGAGCGCCACTATCACGGGCACCCGATTGCCGAGGAAGTCCCCCGGCACGCTCGTGCTTGGCCTGTCGCGGATCGGCTATGAGACGCGTCACTACTTTCGCTCCCCCGACACCCTGTTCTTCACGTTCTTCTTTCCGTTCGTCATGCTCGCAATCTTCACCGCCGCCTTCAGCGCCGCGGGCAATATCGGGGGAAACGCTGACGGAGTCGGCGGCGTCAGCGTTGGCGCCTACTACCTGCCCGGCATGCTCGCCGCCGGCATGCTGCTCTCCGGCGTGCAGAACCTTGCGGTGGACATCGCCGGCGAAAAGAGTGACGGCACGCTCAAACGGCTGGGCGGCACCCCACTGTCACCACTGAGTTATTTTCTCGGCAAGATCGGGCAGGTGTTCGTCACCGCGATTCTGCAGGCGGGTCTGCTGCTGCTCGTTGCACGGTTCGTGCTCGATATCGCGCTACCGAGCGAGCCCGAGAAATGGGCGACCTTCGCCTGGGTGTTTGTGTTCGGCGTGATCACGAGCGCGTTCCTCGGCATTGCGCTGTCGGCGGTGCCGCGATCGGGCAAGAGCGCAACGGCCGTCGTGATTCCGGTGGTTCTCGTGCTCCAGTTCATCTCGGGGGTCTACCTGCAGTTCACGGCCCTGCCCGACTGGATGCAGAACCTGGCCAGCATCTTTCCGCTCAAGTGGATGGCACAGGGCATGCGGTCGGTCTTTCTCCCCGACAGCTTCGCGGCCGCCGAACAGACCGGATCCTGGGAACTGGTCTGGGTCGCCCTCGCCCTCGGGGTGTGGCTTGTTGTGGGGCTGCTGCTGAGCCGGGTGACGTTTCGGTGGATTCGCCGCGACGCGTGAGCGCCCGTCCACCCCGCACAGATGGGATGCTGGAACCATGACGAGTGCGCGCTGGTGGGACGTGGCTTTCGGCGGGGCCCTCGCCGCCATGGCGATCACGGTCGCCCTCTATCCGGCCGGTGGGAGCCTCGGCGGAGCGCTGGCCACCCTTGCCGGGCTCGGCCTGGCCTATCTGGGGTTCGGGCGGCGCGGCATCCGTCTTGTTTGCACCGGCCGGACGGCGTCCAGTGTGGCTTTTCTGGTGACGGTGATTCTCGGCTGTGGCGTGGGTGCCGCGTTCGCTCCAAACCTCGCAACCCTGCAGGCCATTGGATTTCCGGTGGTCTGGGTTCTCGCTGGCTCCTACGCGGCAGCGGTCTGGCTGAGCGCCACCCTCGCCATTTCGGTCGGTCTCGGCCTTACCCTGAGCCTCGGCGGCACCGTGGCAGCAGCGGCCGAAGCCGGTGCAACCGAGGCGATCTCGTTTATCTTCGCGATCGCCCTCGGGACCTGGATGACGCGCGTCATTTCCGCCGGCGAACGGCACCGCCGTCTGCTGGACGAGCTCACCGTCACGCAGGGCGAGCTCGCCACCCTGCACCGTGCGGCGGGCAGTTCCGCCGAACGGGAACGGCTGGCCCGCGACATTCACGACACCATCGCCCAAACCCTCACCGGGCTGGTCATGCTCGCCGAGCGCACCCGTGGTGAGCTCACGGCCATCCCGGCCCGGGTGTCGGCCGCGCAGGCCAGCATCGATTTGATCGAAACCAACGCCCGTGAAGCCCTCACCGAGACTCGCGCGCTGGTGGCCACCCTCTCACCGGTGCGCGAACCCGGGATGGGTCTGGCCGGCACGATTCTGCGGTTGGCCGATCGCTTCACGCAAGAAACAGGCATCCAGACGGATGCCACTGTGCAGGTCGGCGACATCGACCGCGAAGTCGAGGTGGTGCTCCTCCGCTGTGTGCAGGAGGGTCTCGCGAACGTGCGGCAGCATTCGGGGGCGGGGGCGGCATCCGTTCTGATCGAACGCATTGGGGCCGCGGTGGTACTCACCGTCAGCGACGACGGCTACGGCCTGGGCCGTCCCCGCGCCGACCCCAACACCGGCTTCGGTCTGGCCGGGATGCGCGACCGGGTACTGCTCGTGCACGGTGAATTGGAGCTTGGCACCCGGCCGACGGGCGGAACGCTGCTGCGGGTGACCGTGCCGTTGCCCGCACCGCCCGCCCTGGCGCCTGACCGGGAAACCCTCCGCACCGAGGTCGGCGCATGATTCGCGTGCTGGTTGCCGATGACCATCCCATCGTGCGCGGCGGTATCGTGAGCCTGCTGACCCAGGCCGACGACATCTCCATCGTCGGAGAGGCCGCGGACGGCGCCGAGGCGGTGCGATTGGCCTTGGAGCTTCGGCCCGATCTTGTGCTCATGGACCTGCGCATGCCCGGTCTGGGCGGCGCCGCGGCGACCGCGCAAATTGTCTCAACGGCGGCAAGCATCAGGGTCCTGATTCTGACGACGTATGAGAGCGACGACCAGATTCTTGGTGCAATCGAAGCCGGCGCGAGCGGTTACTTGCTCAAGGCCGCGCCCCAGGAGGAGATCATCGCCGGCGTGCGGTCGGTCGCAGCCGGTCAGACCGTGCTGGCTCCGACTATTGCAGCGAAGCTCGTGCACCGCGTTCGTGGGCAGACGGCAGTGGCACGGCTGTCACCGCGCGAACTCGACGTACTGCGGCTCGTCGGCGCGGGCGAGAGCAACCCCGAGATCGCACGATCGTTGTTCATCGGTGAGGCAACCGTGAAAACCCACCTATTGCACGTTTTTGAGAAACTCGCGGTGAAGGATCGCACCCGCGCGGTGACCCTCGCCATGGAACTCGGCCTGCTGTGAGTTCGGCCCGTTTCACACCGGGCCCGCTGTAGCGCGGGCTAGAGCAGCTTGCGCTCGAGCGCCCAGGCTGTCAGTTCGTGCCGACTCGACAGCTGCAGCTTGCGCAGCACGGACGAGACATGCGTTTCGACGGTCTTGGCCGCGATGAACAGGGTGCTGGCGACCTCCTTGTAGCTGTAGCCCCGGGCGATGAGGCGCATCACCTCGGTTTCGCGGGCGGAGAGCCGGTCGAGTTCTTCGGTCGTCTCGGCCGTCTCTCCGGCGACAGCGCCGAAGGCGTCGAGGACGAAGCCGGCCAGGCGGGGAGAGAACACGGCGTCACCGTCGGCGACCCGGCGGGCCGCCTCGGAGACTTCGGCTCCTGAGGCGCTCTTGGTGATGTAGCCGCGGGCCCCTGCTCGAATGACGCTCACGACGTCGTCGGCAGCGTCAGAGACGCTGAGCGCCAGGAACAGGGTGTGCGGTGCGCGCGGCGCCGCCTCACGAATGACCTCGGCGCCGCCCCCGCCGTGCCCGCCTGGCAGGTGCACGTCGAGCAGCACGACCCGCGGCTGCAGGTCGATCACCGAGTTGATGGCCGCGTCGACTGTCGCTGCCTCGCCGAGCACGGTGATGTCGGCATCGAGTTCGGCGCGCAGTCCCGACCGAAAGATGGAGTGGTCGTCGACGATGAGTACGCGCAGGCCAGCGGATGCCGCGCTCGGCTCGATGGCCGCCCGGTCGCTCACATTGTGGTCGGTCATCGCACGCTCGTTTCGGTGTGGTGCTCATCGGTGGCCGATACGGTTCGCGTCGGCAGGGTCAGCAGAATCTCGGTGCCGGCGCCGCCCGGACCTGGGCGCACGGCGGCGGTTCCGCCGGCCCGACGCATGCGCCCGAAAATGGATTCGCGCACGCCGAGGCGGTCTGGAGGAATCAGGGCGAGCCGAAAGCCCGGGCCCCGGTCAGTGACGCTCAGTTCAATGCCGCGTGCACTCGTCTCGAGGTACACCGACACGGCTCCGCCGGCATGCCTGGCCGCGTTGAGCATGGCCTCGCGGGCGGCCGCGACGAGCGATTCCGGGGCATCCGCGCTGCTCACGTTCGCTTCGGGGCTGGCCGCCGAACGCACGCCCACCCCGGCGCCGACCGTGACAACCTCGAAGTGCACCGCAAAGTCCTCTTCGATCTCCCCGGCGATGCGGCGCAGCGCGGCGGCCAGATCGGTCGCGGGTTCGGCGCCTCCGGATCGGCTCCCGGTGAACAGCCACTCGCGCAGTTCGCGTTCCTGCGCGCGGGCCAGCCGCGCGGCATCGCTGTGTGGCCCGGCCTTCTGCTGGATGAGCGCCAAGGTCTGCAGCACCGAATCGTGCAGGTGCGCGGCAATGTCGGCCCGTTCCGCTTCACGGGCCCGTGCGGCGCGCTCGTCGGCGAGGTCACTCCACAGCCGCAGCAGCCACGGCGCAGTCACCACTGCGACACCGAGCAGGACGGATGCCGCGGCCAGAATAACCGTCCACGCGTTCGGGTTGGTGCCCGTCACGAAAAACAGCAGAATACCCACGGCGACCAGGACCAGCGCCCCCAGAATGCGCACCAGCAACCCCGAGGATTGCTGAGCCGCGCCGCTGCGCATATCGGCGAACTGGCGCCAGGCGAGTGCGGTTCCGGCCAGCACGACGATGGCGGGCACCACCACGGCGAGCGGGATGTCGGCACCGAGGCGGCTCGCCACGAGGGCGCCACCGGCAGCCAGCAGGGCGAGGCCGAGCAGGATTTCGGTGACGGGCGCGGCTCGGGCGGAGTCGGCATCCGCTCGGGAGAACCCACTCCGGCCGATCATGGCCTCGGAACCCGACAGTGTCGCCGGGGCGGCCTGAACCGAGGCAGAGGAAAGAGCGGACGCGACATTCGACCGCGCGAGGCTCGACTTGGGCAGCGGGTCCGCTGCCGCGCCGCCCGAAGGAATCGTCACCCACAGCCAGGCATAGAACAGGGCACCGAAGCCGCTACAAAAGCTGAGCAGCACCGTGACCAGTCGCACCGTGGCGAGGGGAACGCCGGTGTGCTCGGCGAAACCGGCACACACTCCGCCGACGAGGCGGAGCCGGGGCCGGGTCATCCGTTCGGTTCTCACCTGTTCATCCAAGCACGCTCCACCCGCAGTGGAGATTCCACTGCCATCAATCAGGGTTCAATCAGGGTCATCCCCCATGGCAGCGGTCTCAGCGCGCTGTCAGACTCGGGTCATGACCGACACACCGAGGGCCCAAACACCTCGCCCCGACCAAATCACCCGCTTCTTCGACTGGATCCGCGGCAGCGGCCTCCACCGCGACGGCGACCGCTGGATCGCCGGCGTCTGCGGCGGCATTGCCGCCCGCACCGGGCTCGACCCACTGATCGTGCGCGGCATCGCCGTCGTGATCGCCATTCTCGGCGGACCCGTTGTCTTCGCTTACGCCGTCGGCTGGGCACTCCTGCCACGCGGCGGCCGTATCTATGCCGAAACCGCCATCCGCGGCCGCTTCGAACCGGCCATGATCGCGATCGGCGCTCTACTCCTGTTCACCGTCGTGCCGCTGTTCCGTGGCTTCGGATGGAACGGCTCAACCGGCCTGTGGGCGCTTCCCGATTGGATCGAGAGCCTCTTCTCCTTCGGCTGGGGTCTGGCAGTCACTGCGGGCATCGTCTGGCTGGTCGTGTATCTGGTGCGCCGTTCCCGGAAACCGCGCCGGGCACCCGATTCGAGGCCCGGTTTCGGGCCGTTCGCTCCCCCCGCTGGCCCGACCGGTTCAACCGGCCCGTTCGGCCCTGGCAGCGTCTACGACCCACGACCGGCTTCCGGTCCCGACGCGGGCATGTACCCCCAAACGGATGCTGCGGCCCCGTCGTCGGATTCCGCCCAGACGAGCACGACCACCGCGAGCGCGGGCCCTGCCGAACCGCACACCATAGCCGCCCCGAACCTGGCTGTCGCCGCCACGAGCACGGCCACGACAGCCGCTCCGACCGTCGGCACAACCTATGCCCCGATCAATCCGTACGCGCCGGACTCGGCCAGGAGCATCCGCTCTGAACAGAATCGAGCCTGGCAGGAACAGAACCGCGCCCGCCAGCAAGCCCACCGCGCCCGGGTTCGCGCCCGCCGTCCCGGTGCCGGCTACAGCGCCATCGTGCTGGGCCTGGCTTTGGCCACCGGCGCCGTGGCTGCCGGTGTGAATTCGAACGGCATCTGGTCGCAGGACGCGGTCATTCTCGGCGTCGCATTCGCCCTCGGAGTGCTCGCGCTCGGCATCGTCATCGCCGGAATCCGCGGACGCACCGACGGCGCCATGGGCGGGTTCGCCTTTCTGGCTGCGGCCACCCTCGTCGTGCTCGGAGTGTTCCCGCAGGGCACCCAATTCTCGGTTGTCGGCAACACCGTCTGGTCGCCGAGCGCGAATTCCGCCGCGGCAGACCAGACCTCCAGCTACGCCATGATCGTGGGCAACACCACGCTCAACCTGAGCGATTTCGACAACCCCGGTCTCGACGAGCACGCCGTCATCGACGTCTGGCTCCTCACCGGCGCCACCGACATTCAACTCCCACAGGATGCCCCGGTGCGCGTCGAATCGCACGCCCTGGTCGGCGGTGTGGAGTATTCCGGCCGCGCTGTTGCCGTTGAAAACGGCGAGAACATGGGCGTGCTCGCCGTCGATGCGCGCACCTTCAACGCGAGCAACCGTGGCGACGGCCCGCTCGTGCGCATCTGGACCCTCGCCGGCGTCGTGACGCTCGATTCCTCCAACAACTAGGACCCCACCATGACCACTCCGCTTTCCCCCACGGGCCCCGACGCCGCTCATCCCGGCGCGAACGCCCCCACCGAAGATTTCTCCGTGAACCCGGCTGACGACGCGCCGGCAACCGCGAATCTGGCGGACAATCCAACTGTCCCCGACCCGGAACCGCGCATTCCTCCGCGGGAGCACGATGCGACGCCCAGCTTCTTCGCCCCGAACACCGACAGGCCGACGACCACTGCTGCTGCCATGCCTCGACTGCGCCCCCGCTTCGCCACGATCCTCTGGGGCATCCTCCTGCTCGCCTTCGCCGCCTACATGGTGGTCTTCACGCTGCTGCCGGCGCCGCCGGATCCCACGCTCTGGCTACTCGGCGGCGTGATAGCGGTCGGGCTCGGCCTGGTCGTGGCCGGTATCGCCGCTGCCGCTCGTCGCGCCGACTGACGGGCGCCGCCCGGGCGCATCCGTGAAGCTACAGCGTGAGTCCCACAAGCACCGGCTCGGGCTGCAGGTTCACACCGAACTCGGCCTGCACCCGGCCGAGCACGTACCGCGCCAGTTCGGTCACTTCCGCGGCGGTGGCCCCGCCGGTATTCGTCAAGGCCAGGGTGTGTTTGCTCGACACGGCCGCCCTCGATCCCGGCAGGCGAAACCCCCGATTGACCCCGGAGCGTTCGATCAACCAGGCGGCGCTGAGCTTGACCAGTCGCACGGGTTCCTCACCGGGAATGGGTCCGACCCCCACATATTCCTCGAGCGGAATAACTCGATCAGCCGGCTCCGCCTCGAGCGGCCAGCGCGGGGCATCCGTCGGTAGGGAGCGCGCAAACGCCTCCGTCACGATCGGGTTGGTGAAGAACGATCCGGCGCTGAACGTGTCGGGGTCGCTGGGGTCTAGCACCATTCCCTTGCCGGCCCGCAGCCCGAGCACGGTTGCCCGCACGATCGAAAGCGGCACCCGGTCGCCGAGCTGAACACCAAGCGCCCCGGCGAGCTGGGCGTACTTCAACGGCTGGCCGAGGGTGCTTCCCAAAACGGATGCCTCGGCCGCGGTGTCGTGCAGCTCCAGCTCGATCGCGAGCACGACGCCGCGCAGCCCCTGCTTGAGCGCAGAGGTGCGGTAGCCGAGGCCCAGCTCGGCACGCTGCAGACGTTCGACCTCGCCGGTTTCATAGGAGAGAAAGTCGATCGCCACGAGGCTGTCCGCGAGCTCCTGGCCGTAGGCTCCAATGTTCTGCACCGGGGCGGCGCCGCACGATCCGGGGATGCCCGACAGCGCTTCGATGCCGGCCCAGCCGTGATCCACGGTATAGGCCACGAGGTCGTCCCACGGCTCGCCGGCCTGCACGCGGAGTCGCACCCGATCGGTCGGTCCGGTGACGGCATCCGCTTCGCTGGTGGCCTTACTGCCGAGCACCTCGATACCACGAGTCACCACATGGATGACGATGCCGTCGAAGCCCTCGTCGGCGACGACGGTGTTGGAGCCGCCGCCGAGCAACAACCAGTTCTCCTCCATGCCCCAGACCACGAGGGTCTCGTTGATGAGGTCCTGCTCGGTGACCGGCGCCACCCGCGCGGCTGGCGGCCCGCCGACCCGAAAGGTGGTGAGGGTACTGAGCGCAACGGGTTCAATCATGTTTCAGGCCAGGTTGACGCGCGCCTGCGCCTTGCCGAGAACGGTCGCTCCGTTGAACGTCACGGTGAGGTCAATGCGGGCGACGTGGGCTTCCAGGTCGATCGCGCCGACTTTGGCGACCACGGACACCGTGGCACCTTCAATGACATCAACGAAGACCGGGCGAGTAAATCGCACCTGGTAGTCCAGAACCCGGGCCGGGTCACCGACCCAGTCGACGACGGGCTGCACGGCCAGGCCCATGGTGAGCATGCCGTGGGCGAGCACTCCGGACAGTCCCACCGACTGCGCGACATCATCGCGGTAGTGAATGGCATTGAAATCACCGGATGCCCCGGCGTAGCGCACGAGGGAATCGCGGGTCAAGGGGAAATTTGCCTCGGCGACGACATCGCCGACAGTGAGCTCGGTCAGCACGGGGGTCATTCGTCTCCCCTGACGACGAGGGTGGAGATGGCGGTCACGACGTGCGCGCCCGCCGCATCAACAATGGTGGACTCGGCGGTCACCATTGAGTGGCCACCGAGGCTCTTGATACTCGTCACCGCGAGTGTCGCCGTGAGTTCATCGCCGGCGACGATCGGCCGGGTGTAGCTGAAGCGCTGGTCGCCGTGCACAACGCGGGTGAAGTCGATTCCGCCATCCGGTTCGGCCAGCAGTTGGGCGAGGGTGGCCTCCTGCACGACCACGGCAAAGGTCGGCGGGGCGACGACGTCGTGGTGGCCGGCCGCGCGGGCCGCTTCGGGATCGTGGTTGATCGGGTTGGTCGCGAACACGGCGCGGGAGAATTCGCGCACCTTTTCACGGCCGACAAGGTACGGTGCGACCGGCGGAAAGACCCGCCCCTGCAACTCTGGGTTCACTGACACTCGTCGAGTCTACTCAGAGAGCTCCCGCCGATTGTCAGGAGCACGCCGCGACAAGGCGCACACTATTAAGCGTGAAATGTGTATCCGTGCGCCTCGGTGACCCCGAAGTAGCCCCTCTTCTGCTTGACCTGCACCGTGAATACGAAACCAGATACGGTGACGGCGATTCCGTGCACGACGTCGACGGGGCAGAGTTCGATCCGCCCACCGGCGGCTTTCTCGTTCTAGTCGACGGTGACACCACCGTCGCCGGCGGCGGCCTGCGCCAATACGACGCCACCACCGCCGAGGTCAAGCGCATGTGGACCAACCCCGATTACCGACGCCAGGGTCACGCGAAGACGATTCTGGGCGAACTCGAGAAGCTCGCCCGAGATCTCGGCTACGAGCGGATGCGTTTGGAAACCGGCTACGCGCAGCCCGAAGCCCTCGCCCTCTACCGCAGCCTCGGTTTCATCGACATCGGTAACTACGGCATCTACGAGCACGCCTCCGGTTTCGAGCTGCTCCTCTCGAGAGCGCAAGAAGTGCCCGTTTGACGCTCACAATCGGGCACTTTTTGCACTCTCGCGGGCAGGAAACCGCGGAGGGGAGGTAGCGTTAGGGGGCCATGCAAAACAAATTGATTCCGCACCCCGACCTTCCGATCGACCTGCCGACCGACGAGCGCATTCGCGCCGCCGTCGCACACTACGGCGAGAACGTCGTCATCGACAACGCCGTGGCCCTGTTGCGCGCCAAGAACGCTGGAAAAGACTTTCTGCTCTATGCCGGCGGACGCCACGCACTCGGCATCCTCGAGGGTGCACCCGCGCTGTATTGGCCCGAACTGTGGGGCGCCCGCGCGCTGCTGCACGTCTGGGGCGAGCAGGCCGCGCCGTACATCGTCGTCGGCCTGAACAACCAGGCATGGCGTGTGCGCGAAATGTGCGCCAAGGTTGTGCTGCTGCGCGGCCTGCAGGTCGTACCCAAGCTCGTGCGTCTCACCACCGACGAGAACCCGCGCGTGCGTTCCGCCGCGCTGCACGCCCTCGCCGACCAGGGCACCGCCGACAATATCGCCACGATCGAAGTGCGCCTGCGCGACTCCGACAAGGAAGTGCGCCGTGCCGCCCAGCAGGCTCGCGACGCCATTCGCTCCCGCCTCAAGCTGACCGAGCCCGAAACCGAGCCCGAGCCTTAGCTCGACTCGGGCATCCGCTGTCTAGGGGCGCCGGAGCAGCGCTCCCTCGTGCCGACAGGTGGCCGCGGCGGTGAGCATGGCGTCGGCCAAAAGTGCCTTCCAGGCCGTGGAATCCTGCGGCACCCCGTCGTTCACGATGGTGCAAACGGATGCCGCCAGCGTCGCGTCCCCCGCGCCCATCGTGTCAATGACCGGGCCATCAAGCTCGGCGATCGGGACACTGACCAGCCCATTGTTCTCGAATGAGACTGAAGCACCGAGCCGCCCGGCGGTCGCCAGCACCGTGTGCGCGCCCCCCTCGACGAGTCGTTCCCGCAGCTCGTCGAGCGTGCTGTCGTAGAGGAGGTCGGCGTCTTCGTCGCCGACCTTCACGAGCAGGCTGCGAGCGGCGAGCGCCTCAAAGTTGCGCACGAAGCGCGGTCCGTCGTGCAGCATGCCGGCCCGCGGGTTCGGGTCGATCACGAGGCGATGCTCCGGGTCGGTGACGCAGGCGGCGAACGCCTCGGTCTGCGCGGTGTCGTCGAACGGAAAACAGCTCACGACGACGACGGCGGCGGCGGCGAGCGCGGCCCGCTCGGCCGCGCCGAACTCGATTCGGCGCGCTTTGGCGGCGTCATTGAAGAAGTAGCGCGGTTCACCATCCGTGCGATCCGACACAGCCCGGGAAGACCCGAGCGGGCCCGGTGTCGCGATCAGTTGCACGCCGTACTGGTCGAGGAAGGACCGAAGCACCACACCGTCGGCGTCGTCACCGACCATCGCGATCAGCGTCGTCGGCACCCCGAGCACGGCCAGACCCACCGCTACGTTCAGAGCTGCGCCGCCGGCAAATTCCCGACTCGCCTCGGAGTCACGCAGCACATCGATCAGGGCATCACCGACAACGACGACACGGGAGGGGGCGTTGAGTTCAGGCATGGGGTCCAATCTCTCCGGAGCCGCGAGCGATGAGCTCGGTCGGCACGATGTAGGGGTGCGCGGGGGTCTGGTCGCCGTCCAGGCGGGCCAGCAGGCGTTCGGCTGCGACCTCGCCGATCCGCTGCGGATTCTGGGCAACCACCGAAAGGCCGGGGCTGAGCAGGTCAGCAAGAGAAATATCGTCGAACCCAACCACGGCCACCCGGTTCTGCAACGCCCGAGCGCGCAACGCGGTGATAGCACCGATGGTGACGAGGTTCTGACTGGTGAACAACGCTGTCGGCGGGTTAGGCGAGTCGAGCAGGGCCAGCACGGCCCGGTTCGCGGACGCTTCGTCGTGCAGGTCGACAATCACCGGAATGTCGCGGGTGGCCACGCCCGCTCGGCCCAGTTCCTCGAGAAAACCGCGTCGACGTTCGCGGGCCGTCTGAATTGAATCGAGGTCGCCCAGATAGGCAATGCGGCGGTGTCCGTGTTCCAACAGATGCCGGGTGGCAAGGGCCGCGCCGGCGGCATTGTCGCTGACGACAGCATCCGCTTCAATTCCGGCCGGTTCGCGGTCGATGAACACCATGGGCGTTCTGCGACGCAGCTCCGGAGCCAGGTAGGCCTGACTCGTGGCGACCGTGGCGAGAATCAGGCCGTCAACCCGGCGTTGCAGAAAAGCCGAGACGAGGGCCTCCTCCCGCTCGGAATCGTCGTCGAGACTTGAGGCAAACACCGCGATTCCACGAGCGGTCGCGGCCTTTTCAACGGCCCGATGCAGTGTTCCATAGAACGGGTTGGCCACGCTGCCCACGAGCAGACCGAGGGTCTTGGTGCGTCCGTCCGCGCGGCGCAGGTTACCGGCGTGCAGATCGGGCTGATAGTCGAGGCTGTCAGCGGCTTGTTTGACCTTGGCGCGAGTGGCCGGTGAAACATCGGGCTCACCGTTGATAACCCGGGATACTGTTTTAATGCCGACGCCGGCGAGCGCGGCGACCTGACGCATGGTCGGCCGGGGCCGCGGGCCGACACTGCTTTCCGACATCGTTGTCACGGTTTCACTCCGTCTTGGTTAAGTGCCTTGACTCTACAACAATTATGGTCTAAAAATAGCACCGACATCGTTGTCAGGGAGATCCCCTCCCGCCAACCAGAGGAGATTCACTGATGAATCGCACAGCACACAGCACGGTCTCTCGACGCATCGTTGCCGCGGTCTCCGTAGCCACCTTTGCCACACTCGGCTTCGCCGGCTGCGCCAGCGGCGGGGCAACCGACGGCGCGAGTAGCGGAGGCGGATCCGATGAGATCGGCGTTTCGCTGATCGTCAAGACCACCAGCAACCCCTTCTTCATCGCCATGCAGGAAGGCGCCAAGACCGCCGCCGACGACCTCGGCATCACGCTCACGCTCGCCGCGGGCAAGGAAGACGGCGACGAAGACACCCAGATCCAAGCGATCGAGAACTCGATCTCCAAGGGCGACAGGGGAATCCTGATCACCGTCAACGGCCCCGGCGTCGAAGACGCACTGGTCAAGGCGCGCGACGCCGGACTGTACGTGATCGCCCTCGACACCCCGCCCACCAACCCCGACGCGGTCGACATCACGTTCGCGACCGACAACTTTGCGGCCGGCCAGGAGATCGGTAAGTGGGCCGCAGCCAAGCTCGACGGCGAAAAAGCCACGATCGCGCTGCTCGACCTCTTCGACGACAAGATCGTCTCCGTCGACTACAACCGCGACCAGGGCTTCCTCGACGGAATGGGCATCGACACCGCGGACGTCGAGAAGAACGGCGACGAAGAGAAGACCGGCAGCTACAGCGGCGGCGACTATGAGATCGTCGGCAGCGAAGCCACCACGGGCGCTGAGGATGGCGGCCGCACCGGTGCCGAAAACCTGCTCAGCCAGAACCCCGACATCAACGTGGTCTACACGATCAACGAACCGGCCGCCTACGGTGCTTACCAGGCCTTCAAAGCCGCCGGCAAGACCGACATGATCATCGTCTCCGTCGACGGCGGCTGCGAAGGCGTCAGCCAGGTGAAGGACGGCATCATCGGTGCCACCGCCCAGCAGTACCCGGTCAAGATGGCCGAACTCGGTGTGCAGGCCATCTTCGACCTCGTCGACTCGGGTACCAAGCCCGAGGTGACCGAGGGCCTCGACTTCTTCGACACCGGCGTCGCCCTCGTCACCGACGACACGCAGACCGGGGTCGAGTCCATCGACACCACCGCGGCCTCGAAGATCTGCTGGGGCTAAGCCCCACCCGTTCCGCGCGGGATGTCCGGCATCCGGGCATCCCGCGTACTCCTACCCTCGACCAATGGAGGTCGCTCGTGAGTCAGTCCACCCAACAGGTACCGGCAACTACCGGGCCGCACGATCTGGCCGAGGAATTTCTCGACCGCACCACGCCGCTCAGCCGCTTGCGCAACGTCATGCACCGCTACCCGGCGCTTAGCCCGGCCATCGTGCTGGTACTGGCGATCATCGTCTTCGGCCTGCTCAATGAGCGGTTTCTCAATCCCGCCAACCTGTCGTTGATCACCCAACAGGTGGCAGTGGTGGGCACACTGGCCATCGCCCAGACCCTCATCATCCTCACCGCCGGCATCGACCTCTCGGTCGGCGCGGTCATGGTGCTCGCGATGATGATCACCGCCCAAGTCACCGTGCAGACCGGAATGCCCGCCATTCTTGGGCTGCTCCTCGGTCTCGTCGTCGGCCTCGCCGCCGGCGCATTCAACGGGTTTCTGGTCACCAAACTGCGACTGCCTCCGTTCATCGTCACCCTCGGCACGCTCAACATCTTTCTGGCCCTCACCCTGCTCTACACGGCCGGTGCCACGGTGCGCGGCGGCGATATGCCCGACCTGCTGACCTGGTCGGGAACCACCTTCAACATCGGTGGTGTCAACTTCACCACCGGCGTGCTCATGATGCTCGTGCTCTACTTCGCTATCGCCTTCATTCTCAACAACACCTCATGGGGTCGCCACGTCTACGCGGTCGGTGACGACAAGGAGGCCGCCCGCCTCGCCGGGATCCGGGTCAACCGGGTGCTCATGAGCGTCTACATCGCCGCCGGGGCCATTCTCGCCATCGGCGCGTGGATCCAGATCGGCCGCAGCAACGCCGCCTCCCCCAACGCGAGCGGCGACCTCAACCTCGACTCCATCACCGCCGTCGTCATCGGCGGAACCAGCCTGTTCGGTGGTCGCGGAACCGTCTGGGGAACCCTGCTGGGCGCCCTCATCGTCGGCGTGTTTCGCAACGGGCTCTCCCTCGCCGGACTCGACGTGCTGTGGCAGACCTTCGCCGTCGGCGTGCTCATCGTCGTGGCTGTCTCGGTCGACCAGTGGATTCGAAAGGTACGCAAATGACCCTCACAACGGATGCCGCCGCCACGCCGGCCGCAGAATCTCGCCAGCCCATCCTGCAAGCCCGCAACCTCGTGAAAACCTACGGCCGGGTCGTGGGCCTCGACGGGGTGAGCCTCGACCTCTACCCCGGCGAAGTCCTCGCCATTATCGGCGACAACGGAGCGGGCAAGTCCACCCTGATCAAATGCCTGACCGGAGCCGAAGTCGCCGACGAAGGTGAGATTCTGCTCGATGGCAAGCCCGTGCACTTCAAGCGGCCGCAGGACGCCCACCTCGCCGGTATCGAGACCGTTTACCAGACGCTCGCCGTGTCGCCTGCCCTCGACGTGGCCAGCAATCTGTTCCTCGGCCGCGAAGAACGTCGTAAGGGAATTCTCGGCTCGGTCTTTCGCATGGTCGATAAGAAGGGCATGCGCAAGAAGGCACGCCAGCAACTTGCCGACCTCGGCATCACGACGCTGCAAGACGTCACGGTTCCGGTGGAGAACCTCTCTGGCGGGCAGCGGCAGGCCGTGGCCGTGGCCCGGGCGGCCGCATTCGGGTCCAAGGTCGTCGTTCTCGACGAACCGACCGCTGCTCTCGGCGTGCGCGAGTCAAACCAGGTGCTGCAGCTCGTGAAGAACCTACGCGACCGCGGTATCCCGGTCATCTTGATCAGCCACAACATGCCGCACGTGTTCGAGGTCGCCGACCGCATCCACATTCAACGGCTTGGCAAGTGCGCCACGACGATCACCCCCCAGTCACACAGCATGACCGATGCTGTGGCCATCATGACCGGGGCGCGCAAGGCATGAATGGGCCGGTGGTCGCCCTTTACGCCGAGTTCACCGCGCTTCCCGGCCACGAGGGTGACGTCGCTCGCCTGCTGCAGGACCTCACGACGCACGTGCGACGGGAGGCCGGCTGCATCCGCTTTGATCCATACCAACTCGTCAGCAACCCGGCGGCATTCTTCGTCTCCGAGGAATATCGCGACCCGGCAGCGTTCGACGCGCACCGCGCCGCCGCTTACGGGGCCGAGTTCAACCGGCAGCTTGGGTCGCTCATCGCGGGCGACGGCTCCACCCTGACTTTTCTGACTCCACTGGTCTGAGTCAGGCCTCGATCCGGGTCCGGCACAGCACTTGTGAGTACAGCAGCCGTGAGTATAGAAAAAGCCGGTAGAAGGAGTTCACTCTCCTTCTACCGGCTGCGCTGGCACTATGTCGCGTTAAACGCTCTTGCGTCCTGACATGGACCGCATCAGGAACATGATCACCGCGATGATCGCCAGTACGATACCGACCCACAGCAGAAATTGAAGCGACTCCACCAGGCCTCCGGTAATGAGCAGCACCACCGCAACAACGGCCACAACGATGAGTAACGGGTTCATAATCCGACCTTTCATTTCACGCGCGGGAAGATCCCGATTGCAGCGATACTACCCCTGATGGGGGTCAACAGCAGATGCCGCGTGCGGCATTTGCTGTTGTGTCACCAGCGCGCTATTTAGTACGTCGAAAGCGTGGGCTCAATCTCTTTGACCCACGCCAGAATGCCGCCCTCAACCTGACGCACGTGTTCGTAACCCTGGCGCTGCAGCTCGTCGAGCACGACAGCCGAGCGGGGGCCCGCCTTGCAGTGCACCACGATGTCGCGGTCGCGCGCGAGCCGGGCCTGTCCAGAAAAGATGATGCCCTGCGGCACGAGCAGCGCCCCGGCAATGTGCACGATGTCGTATTCGTCGGGTTCGCGAACATCGACGAGGTCGAAGTCGATCTCGCCCCGCGCGCGTCGATCCAGCAGGGCGGCGAGTAGCTGGACCGAAATCGCATCCTTGGTCGATGTTCCGCAGAACACGTCGTAGTCGATCAGCGCGGTGATCGCTTCGGTCGCGGGGTCACGCACAATACTGATTTCGCGCCAGGTCGCCTCGAGCGCATTGAACAACACAACTCGGCCAAGCAACGTGCGCCCTACCCCGGTGATCAACTTCACAGCCTCGGCGACCATCGTCGAGCCGATCGTTCCGCAGAGCATTCCAAATACTCCGCCCTCGCTGCAGCTGGGCACCGAGCCGGCCGGCGGGGCTTCCGGATACAGGTCTCGGTAGGTCGGGCCGTGCCCGTTCCAGAACACGCTCACCTGCCCATCGAAGCGCAGGATGGAGCCCCAGACGCAGGGTTTGCCGAGCATCGCGGCAGCGTCGCTGACCAGGTAGCGCGTGGCGAAGGTGTCGGCGCCGTCGACGATCAGGTCGTACTGGGCGAACAGGTCCAGAGCGTTCGCCGCGGTAAGCCAGACGTCGTGCTGGTGCACCGTGACCAGCGGATTGAGCTCGGCGATCGCGGCCGCTGCCGATTCCAGTTTCGAGCGGCCGAGGTCTGAGTTGCCGTGGATGATCTGGCGCTGCAGGTTGCTGAGGTCCACGTTGTCGTGATCGACGATACCGAGCGTGCCCACCCCGGCGGCCGCGAGGTAGAGCAGTACCGGCGAGCCGAGACCGCCAGCGCCGATCACGAGAACGCGCGCATTCTTCAGTCGCCGCTGGCTGAGCATTCCGATTTCGGGAATAAGAATGTGGCGCGAGTACCGCTCGCGCTCAGCTGCGGTGAGCTCGTCGCCGGGTTCGACGAGCGGCGCGAGCATCCGCTTCACAGGTTGGGCCGCCCGGCCATCGTCGATGACGCGAGGGCGAGCTCACGCCGCGGAATGCGGCCGGCCCTGGCTGCCCGCCGACCCGCGATAACGGCGTGCTTGAACGCGTCGGCCATGAGGACCGGGTTCTGCGCGCGCGTCACCGCGGTGGCCAGCAGCACAGCATCGCAACCCAGCTCCATCGCCCGTGCAGCATCAGAGGCGGTACCGATCCCGGCGTCGAGCACCACAGGAACGCCGGCGCGGGCCACGATCAGTTCGATATTGTGCGGGTTGAGAATACCGAGGCCGGTGCCGATCGGCGCCCCGAGCGGCATCACGGCCGCAGCTCCCAGATGTTCGAGCCGCAGCGCGAGCACGGGGTCGTCATTTGTATAGGCGAACACCGTGAAGCCCCGCGCGACGAGCTGTTCGGTGGCCTCGACCAGTTCGACCGCGTCGGGCAGCAGGGTCTGCTCGTCGGCGATGACCTCGAGCTTGATCCAGTCGGTTTCGAGGGCTTCCCGAGCCAACTCGGCGGTGAGAACGGCCTCACGCGCGGTGAAACAGCCGGCCGTGTTCGGCAACACGCGGATGGAATTGTGCAGTAGCAGATCGAAGAGCGAGCCGGTGGTGACCACGTTGTGGCGCCGCATCGCAACGGTGGTCAGTTCGGTTCCGGAGGCACGCAGTGCCGCCCCGAGGCCATCGAGACTCGGCGCGCCCCCGGTGCCCATGATCAGGCGGGAGGTCAGCTCCACGCCGTCGATGACGAGGCCGTCAGGGGTCTTAGGCACGGTCATCCTCCCTGCACCGCGGTCACGATTTCAATTTCATCGCCCACCGCCAGCGCGGTAGTCCACCACAGGCTGCGGGGAACGACCGCGGCGTTTCGCGCCACGGCTACTCCGAGGCGGCTTCCGTCGACTGCCTGGCCGCTTATTGTGATGGGTCGCCCGGTGATCTCGGCGAGGAGGTCGGTCACGGTGCCGCCGGGCGGTACGGTTCGTTTCTGGCCATTGACGGCAATAGTTACGGTCACGAGTGGCCTCCTTTCAGTGAAGTGGGTGCGGGCGGGCGGCTCGCCGAGAACCGATCGGGCCGAAAGTTTCGCCACCGATCATCTAGGGTTCCCTCAACGAGCTGAAGACAGTACTGGGCTGCAATCGGGGTCAGCAGCACACCGTGGCGAAAGAATCCGGTGGCAATGATGAGGCCGGTAATGTCACCGTCCGGACACCGAACGCGGCCGAGGAGCGGCGCATTGTCCGGCGTTCCCGGACGAGCCCGAGCGGTGGTTTCGATCAGTTCGAGCTCGCTGACCGCCGGCAGCAGAACCTGCGCGTCCCGCAGCAGCTGATAGACGCCGCCGGCCGACACCACGCCCGAGCCGTCTTCACGCTGGGTGGCTCCGATCACGAGCGTTCCGTCGGTGCGCGGAACCAGATACACCGGCACGCCGTGCACCAACCCGCGCACCGTGCAGGTGAGCAGGGGCCGAAGATGCTCGGGCACCCGCAATCGAAGTATGTCCCCGTAGACCGGGCGAAGCGGCAGGCGCAGGTGCTCGGGCAGCCCGCTCAACTCGGCCGCCGCTAGCCCATTGGCCACGACCACTTCGGCCGCTTGGATCGTGCGGCCATCAGCCAGGGCGACACCGGTGACGCGCGAAGAAGCATCCGCCGTATCTGCGTGCAGTAACCCACTGGCACGAACCCGAATCAGGGCGTTTCGGCCGTTTTGCGCGAGCGCGAATTGGATGCGTTCGGTAAGCCGGCGCGGATCGACCTGGTGGTCTTGTTCCACAAGAAAGGCGCCGGAAATCTGGGGACTCAGCAGCGGTTCAAGCACCCGGGCTTCGCGCACGGTGAGGGGCTCGACCCCCAGTCCATTGGCCACTTGCACTGCGCGCAGGTCGGCGAGGGCTTGCCGGTCGGCCGCCTCGGCGCCCACGTTCAGGGTTGTGGTTCGCTGGTATCCGGTGGCGTCGCTATCGGTTCCGAGCGAGTCGATGAAGTCGGGATACAACTTCGAGGACGCGAGCGTGAGATCAAGCAAGGCTTCTTCCTGGTAGTGCAGCTCGCTGACCGCTGCGAGCATTCCGGCTGCAGCGTAGGTGGCGCCTCCGGCCGGGTCTGGGTCGATGACGACCACGGTACGGCCAGAATGCGCCAGCGTCCAGGCGATACCGAGCCCGATGATGCCGCCGCCGATGACGGCCACATCAACCGTTCGCTGTGTTCGCCGCTCACTCATGGTGTGCACCGATGCCAGGGCAGCGCCCTTTAGGGTTGGTCGCATGGACCCCATCACCGCCCGGCTGTATCTCTGCACCGATGCCAGAAGGGATCGCGGTGATTTCGCCGACTTTGTGGATGCCGCCTTCGCCGGCGGGGTCGACATCATCCAACTGCGCGACAAGACCATCGATGCCGCCGAGGAACTTCACTATCTCGAGATTCTGCACACGGTCGCCGACCGTCACGCCCGGCTGTGGGCGGTCAACGACCGGGCGGATATCGCCGGCCTGGCCGGCGCACCGGTTTTTCATGTCGGCCAGACCGATCTGCCACTGCCCGCCGCCCGCCGGCTGCTCGGCACGGCTGCGCGGATCGGCCTGTCCACTCACACCACCGCGCAAGTGGATGCCGCCCTCACCGCCGACAACCTCGACTATTTCTGCGTCGGTCCGGTCTGGGCGACGCCAACGAAGCCCGGGCGTGCAGCGGTCGGAACCGATCTGCTGCGCTATGCGGCCGCCCAGAGCGCATCCGCTGGCACCCTGCGCCCCTGGTTTGCCATCGGCGGCATCGATCTTGGAAACATCGGCCAAGTGGTCGATGCCGGCGCCACCAGGATAGTGGTGGTGCGCGCGATCACCGATGCCGACGACCCGACGGATGCCGCCGAGCGGCTTCTTGCCAGCCTCCCGCCGCTTGGCTAGTCCCGCCGACCGCACCGCGTTCATCGCACGCCTGCGACCAGAGTGGAGACCGCTGTCGAACGGGCGAACAGCCGATGAAAGTGGTGAATGGGGCCGTTTCCCTGGCCGACCTCGAGGTCGTCGGCGTGGGCCAGGGCGTCCTGGAGCCAGTCTTTGACCTCGACGAGGGACTGCGCCCAGTCACCGGTTCTTGCCTGCACCGTGGCCATGGCCGAGGAGAGCGAGCATCCGGTGCCGTGCGTGTTGCTGGTACTGATACGTGGCAACGCGACCTCGACCACGCTGCGTGCCAGCAAGCCCTGGGTGTTGACCAGGGCGTCCGGGCAGTTGGCTTCGTTGAGATGGCCGCCTTTGACCAGCACGGTGACACCGGTGCTGGCAGACAATCTTTTGCCCTGCTCGAGGACCTTTGCCCAGGTGGCAGCCGGGTGTTCCCCCAGGAGAACGGCTAACTCGAAAACGTTGGGCGTGACGAGATCGACCTGAGGAATCAAGTCGCGCAGCGCCTGCTCTGCTGACGGTTCGAGCAGCCGGTCCCCGCTCGTAGCCACCATCACCGGGTCGAGCACCACCAGGGGCGGTCGACACTCGGAGAGCCAGGAACGCACCTCGGTGATGACGTCGAGTTGCGCGAGCATGCCGATCTTGACGGCGTCGATGGTCACATCGTCGCTCACGGCGTGCAGTTGCTCACGCAGAAAAGCCACAGGCGGGGTGTGCACCGACCGCACCCCGCGCGTATTCTGCGCGACCAACGCAGTCATCACAGCCATGCCGTAGCCGCCGTTGGCCGCGATACTCTTCAGATCGGCCTGAACGCCGGCGCCGCCGGTCGGATCGGTTCCGGCGATGCTGAGAATTCGAGGCGTTTGCCGCAGCGCGAGCTGGGAGGTTCGATCAGTCATCCGTGACATTCCTTCGCTAGTACTAACTAGACAGGTTCAACGGGTATTGATCTCAGCACGCACACTATGTGCGGCACCCCGTGTCACGGTCAAGCCTATACGCGCGCACGCGTTCAGAGCACGACCGCCACCAACGCCCACACAGTGGTTCGAACGCACTGATTTGCGCTCGTAGTGCGCCCGCGCAGCCGCAGACCGACCGATCCGGATGCAAAGTCACGAAATGGCAGTGAGAAGAAACTTCTGAACTCATGTCATCATTTTGCTGAGTTTCTCTCGCCTTTAGAGGCGATTTGGGCTATAATTGTGGGTGAAGGAGGCACCGACGCCATGACCCTCACCGCCCCGCCCGCTGCAGCCGGCTCGATGCCGGAGCCTGAGGGTTCTCGGGTGGCGGTCATAGGTCAGGCTGGTGCTTTGCTGGGCTCTGTTTTGGACGGAACGCGGTTTGGTCACCTCGATGACAGCGAAGCTGTCGCCGTGTTGGCGGCGTTGGAAGAGCTGGGTCGCAGGGTTGATGGTGCAAGGCTACGAGCCACCACTGACATTGGGGTTCGTGCCGAGACCGACCTGGGCAGCGGGTCGCTCGCTTATAGAAACGGATGCCGTACGCGGATCGAATTCATCACGCAGCTCGCTGGTATCTCCGGCCGTGAAGCCAAACGGCGTCTGAAGCTGGGCGAGACCGTCGTGGAACGCACGCCGATGGGCCTGCCGGTGCCAGCCCGGTATCCGGTCATTGCCGCCGGTCTCACCAGCGGGGAGCTCGGGGTGGAATCGGCCGAGATCATCGCCACCACCCTGACCGCGCTGCACGGGAAAGTCCTGCAGGACGACCTCGACCACGTCGAACGTGCCCTGGTCGCCACCGCCACCGGCGCGATCACCCCCGAAACCGCCGGGCTGCCCGGGGCGGGCATCCGCTTCGCACCGGATCTGCTGCGGGCGCAAGCCCTGGAGTGGCAGGGCCGCCTCGACCCCGACGGCACCGCCCCCAATGACGACGTGACGGAGGCCACAAGCACACTGACGTTCGGGCTGCTGCGCAACGGGCTCTACCCGCTGCGCGCCGACGTCACCCCCGAGCTGCGCGGCATCATGGACACCCTCTTCGACACCTACCTGTCCGCCCGGTCTCGCACGCCTCGGTTCGAACCGACCGAATCCGTTGACGACACCGGTACCGGCACCGAGCTGGACGGCGTCGACGTTACTGACCCGAACGCCGACACCGAGCGTTTCAGCGCGGACCCGTTCACCGGGGACACCCGCTACGACGGCGACCGCCGCACCGCCGGCGAGAAACGCGCCGACATCCTCCGCTCGGTGTTCGAAGCTGCCGCCCGCGATCCGAAAACCCCGACGATGGGCGGCGCGGCGCCGACGGTGATGATTCACGTCAATGCCGCCGACCTTGACCAGGGCCGCGGCGTCGGCTGGATCGACGGCATCGAAGCGCCAGTGTCGTTGCGCCGGGTGAAAGAAGCCATCTGCGCCGGCGGCGCCCAAAAAATCGTCGTCGGCACCAACGGCGACATCCTCTACCTCGGCGACAAAATGCGCTGCTTCAGCCCAAAGCAACGAGCCGCCATCAGTGCCCGCGACGAAGGCTGCATCATCCCCGGCTGCACCATCCCCGCCCGCTGGTGCGAAGTCCACCACATACAACCCCACCACCAGGGCGGACCAACCACCATCACCAATGGCACCCTGTTGTGCTGGTTCCACCACCACACCATCGACACCAACGGCTGGAACATCCGCATGATCAACGGCAGACCCCAAANACGGCTGGAACATCCGCATGATCAACGGCAGACCCCAAATACGCGGGCCCGTCCTCTGGGACCCCACCCAAACCTGGCGACCAGCCCACACCCACCGCGCCAACACCCCCAGCCCCGAACCACCCTGGCGCACCTAGCAGGAGCCAGCCCGCTCGGAAGAGACGTCGATGATCGCGCGTTCGTCATTCCGCTGCTTTACTGACTCACATGGCAACGGCCGTGCTTGTCTCCGCCTTCGCCAGCTGGAAAGCTGACGAAGAACCTGCACACTTAGTCACACTCGTCGAGCGAGGTTTTGACATCATTGCGGCTGGGTTTCCAACTTGAGCCCGGCATCCCCTAGGGTCCCATCATAAACTGAGCGCATGCGCACTGCCGGAGTGGATCTCGCCGCCGAGCCCAAAGGCACCGCACTGGCCGTCATCGACTGGGACGACAGCCGCGCATCACTGTGCGAGCTCCACCTCGGCATCGCTGACAACATCATCGTCCGCACAGCGGGCACCGTTGAGAAACTCGGCATTGACTGCGCGTTCGGCTGGCCGGACGAGTTCGTGCGCTTTGTGGTCGCGCACTCCAGCGGCGACCAAAGCCAGCCCGGAGTCGATGGCGGAATGGACTGGCGCCGCACCCTGGCCTACCGCGAGACCGATCGTGAAGTACGGAAAAGGACCGGACGATGGCCGCTCAGCGTGTCCACCGACCGGCTCGGACTCACCGCCATGCGGTGCGCCGGGCTGCTGGCCAGGATCTCCGAGACCGGCATCATCGTCGACAGGTCAGGTTCCGGAGTCGTCGCAGAAATCTACCCGGGAGCATCGCTACGCCTGTGGGGCTTCTCCACGACGGGGTATCGAACGGAGCCCACCGTCCGGAAGAAGCTCCTCCAACGCATTCAGGATGCCGCGCCGTGGCTCGATCTCGGCCCGTTCGCCCCACAGATGATCACGTCAGCGGATGCCTTCGACGCCGTGATCGCCGCACTCGCCGCCCGCAGTGCCGCCCTGGGCTTCTACGAGCCGCCTGAACCATCCGTGCTCGATCGCGCCCGCCGAGAAGGCTGGATATTGCTCCCGTCCGGCTCCCTCACCGATCTGCTCCGGTAGCGGCCTGAGTTTCTCAAGTTCCACCACCCTGCGACGCCGTCGCTTACGGCTACTGATCTGGTCCGCTCGCTCCGGGACCACGGCATGGATGCCGCGATCCCGGAGTACCTGATGTCTTGCCGCTTGCGCCGAATGGTTAGGCCGCGGCCTGTTCGGGCGGGCCGTGGGCGCGGAGGTGAGCGAAGTGTGTTTGCGACGACGGATGCTGGGACTGGAGATCAGCTGACTTGCGGGAATCCGAGGTTGATCTCACTTGTCGACGGGTCGGGCCAACGGGTGGTCACCACCTTGTTACGGGTATAGAAGCGAATGCTGTCCGGCCCATACATGTGCGTGTCGCCGAACAGTGATGACTTCCAGCCGCCGAAGGAGAACGACCCAACCGGCACCGGTATGGGCAAGTTGACCCCGACCATTCCGGCCTCAATCTCAAATTCGAATTGCCGCGCGGCACCGCCGTCGCGCGTGAAGATGGCTACACCGTTGCCGAACTCGTTCTCGTTGGTCAACTGAATGGCCTCTTCAAAGGTGTCCACGCGGACGACGGACAGTACGGGGCCAAAGATCTCGTCGTCGTACACCTTCATGCCTGGCTTCACGTGGTCGATCAGGCTGACGCCGATGAAGAAGCCATCTGACTCAAACTGGTGTTCGCGACCGTCCACAACAACGGTGGCACCTTCATCCGCTGCTCCGGCAACATACGAGGCAACCCTGTCGCGGTGCGCAGCGGTGATCAGCGGGCCCATCTCTGAAGCAGCATCCGTTCCCGCGCCGATCGTCAGTCCGGCCATCCGCTGTCTGATGGCATCGACGAGTTCATCAGCAATACCGCCAACGGCCACGAGCACACTGACCGCCATGCAGCGCTCCCCCGCTGAGCCGTACGCCGCCGACACGGCCGCATCTGCAGCCATATTCAGATCGGCATCCGGGAGTACCACCATGTGGTTCTTAGCGCCGCCCAGCGCCTGCACGCGCTTGCCGTTTTCGGCGGCCCGCTTATAGATGGACTTGGCAACAGGCGTGGATCCGACGAAGCTGATGGCCTTCACCTGCGGGTGTTCCAACAGCGCATCCACGGCTTCCTTGTCGCCTTGGACAACGTTCAGCACGCCGTCGGGGAGCCCTGCCTCGGAGAAAATCTCGGCAATGAAGATGGCCGTAGATGGGTCTTTCTCGCTGGGCTTGAGCAGAACGGTGTTGCCGCAGGCCAGCGCACTGCCAATCATCCATAGCGGCACCATGGCCGGAAAATTGAACGGAGTAACGCAGGCCACTACGCCAACCGGCTGGCGCACCGAGTGAACATCGACGCCGGTCGACACCTGCTCTGAGTGCTCCCCCTTGAGCATGTGGGAGAGTCCGGTGGCGAACTCGATATTCTCCAGGCCTCGGGTAATCTCGCCCTCCGCATCAGAAAGCACCTTGCCGTGTTCGCTGGTGAGGATGGCCGCCAGCTCCGACTTGCGCTCGCTGAGGAGCTCTCGAACCTTGAAAAAGATGTTGGTGCGTTTGGCCAGGCTGGTGGCCCGCCACCCCGGCAGTGCCGCACTGGCGGCCCCGATAGCTTCCTCGACCCGGGATGCTGAAGCTAAAGCGACCTCCTTGTTTTGCTCTCCGGTGGCGGGATTGTATACGGGGGCAAAACGCTCGGCGTCGGTGATCTTTCGACCATTGATGTAGTGCGGAATTCGCTGCATGGGAGTGCTCTCTGTAACTGCGGAACGCGGGTCAGTGGTTGAGGTCACGACTGTTGTCATCAGCTGACCTGCACTTGGGCTAGCGCCGGAATCCGCTCCGGTTCCGGGTCGGGAGCCAGGGTTCCGTCGACGAGCTTGACGATTATGGAACAATCTTTACCGCCCTGTTCAGCATCGAGAACGCGCTGGAACAATTGCTGCACGTGCTCCCCAATCTCCAGTGGTGTATTGGTTGCCCGCGCGGCGGCGATAGCCAGGCCGATATCTTTATTGGCCAACTCCGTCGTGAACGTAGGTGCAAAAGCAGTGTTAGCGGCGGAGGATGCCACGACTCCGGCAATCGGATACCAGGTGCGCAGGGCCCAACTGTCACCGGAGGAAACCGACGCGATATCCCAGAACACCTGTTTGTCAAGACCGAGACGATCGGCCAGAACAGCACCTTCAGCGGCCCCCGCGAGATTGATGAACAGCATGAGATTGTTGCAGATCTTCGCCGCCTGGCCTGTGGTAGCTCCGCCAGTCGGAATGATGTTGGCAGACATCGACTCGATGAACGTGCTGGCAGCAGAGACGGCGTCGGGTTCCCCGCCGATCATGAACGTCAATGTTCCAGCCTGAGCACCGCTGATCCCGCCGGAAACGGGAGCGTCAACAAAACGGAATCCAGCCTCGGCTGCCGCATCGTGAAGCTTTTGAGCGGATTCGACGTCAATGGTGGAGGAATCGACAAGAAGGGTGCCGGGACTCACCGAGGCCAGCACGCCGCCTTCACCCAAGTACACGGCAATGGCGTGGTCACCTTTGGGCAGCATGGTGAAGACGACCTCGGCGCCAGAGACAGCATCCGCGATGCTGCTTGCCGGTGTGAGCCCATTGGCCGCCGCAGCCGCGAGCGCCTGCGGATTCAGGTCGAAGCCTCGCACTTCATGCCCGGCCTTCACCAGGTTTGCCGTCATCGGGCCACCCATATTGCCCAGACCGATCCATCCGATTGCACCCATTGGCAAGCTCCTTTGCTCTTTTCCAGCGAAAACACAATTTCTTTATAACCACCATCACACCGTGTTACGGTGCAATCAAGATAAAAAAATACAGAGACCCTGTGCATTCATGCACAAATACTCTGATGCACTCATTGATTGGAAGGCCGGCGCCTGATGGTTGATTTCAAGCGGTTCCCGAGCCCGGATGATCTGCTCATCCTGCTCACCGTGGCGCGCCTAGGGCGATTCACCGCCGTGGCCGAGGCGCTGAAAACCACCCACACCACCATTTCCCGTCGGATTCTGGCGCTGGATAAGCGGCTGGGTGGGCGCACCCTCGAGCGAAGCCCGCACGGATGGGAACTCACAGAGCTGGGAAACCAGGCAGTCCGCGCAGCTGAGATCATCGAGACCAGCCTGGGCGCTCTCACTGCAACGCTCGCGCATGACGCGGATCCGCTTTTCGGACTCGTACGCATCAGCACGCCCGACGGCTTCGGCGCAGCTTTTGTCACCCCCGCCTTAGTCAAGCTTCAACAGCAACATCCCAAGCTGAATGTGGAGATGCTCAGCGCTACAAGAAAGATCAACCAGAACCGCTCCGGCGTCGACTTGGAAGTCGTGGTCGGCCCAATCGACGCGAGTAGAGCACAGACGATATTTCTGACGAACTATTTCATCCGACTGTATGCCAGCCCCGAATACCTCGGCACGAAAGGAACTCCAAAGACTATTGATGACATCAAGGACCACAATTTTGTGTCCTACGTTGAGTCATCCCTCCAGGTAACCGAGCTGGGGCATCGCTCGTCACAGTTGCCAAATCCAGCCGCAAGCTTCCAATCCACCAGTATCTTCGGCCAGGTCGAAGCGGTGCGACGCCACAGTGGCATCGGATTGCTTCCGTCTTTCATGGTGTGGGGGCGGCCTGGTTTTGTCCCCGTGTTACCGGATTCTTTTCGCCGGGAGCTGCCAATTTGGGCTGCCGCTCGCGCCGAGTCGCTTCGGTCCATGGCCGTGAAGGCAGCAATTGAGGCCATCCAGCAGGAGATCTCCGAACGCCGGAACGAATTGGCGGCCTAACTGGTACGGCGGCCCACCCGGTCTGTGGTTTCACAGATCTGCCTGCAGCAGATCACTTCGTCCGCAACCCCAAGCCCGTCTATCTGACGCTTTACCGCGCGTCGGTGCGTTCTCGCAGCGCCGCCGTTTTTTCTAGGTCGGCTGCATCGACATCGTGAAGCGAGATCCCTCTCGTTTCTTTCATGGACACCACAGCGACGACAGTTACCGCACAGGCAACCAACAGATAAACGGCAATCGGCACCGATGAACCGGTGCCCCTCAGCAGCGCGGTGGCGATAATCGGGGCGAGCGAACCGGCCACGATCGACGTGACCTGGTACCCCAGTGAAACACCGGAATACCGCATACGGGTGGGAAACATTTCCGACATGATTGAGGGCTGCCCGGCATACATCAGTGCGTGGAACACGAGGCCCATCGTGACGGCGATCATAATGATCAGTTCATCCGCGGTCTCCATCATGGGGAAGGCAAAGAATCCCCAGGTCGAGCCCAACACCGCGCCCGTCAAGTAGACGGGTTTCCGGCCAACCGCGTCGGAGAGTTTCCCGACCAGCGGAATAAGACAGAACTCGATTGCATGCGCTATGAGCATCAGCAACAAGATCTTGGCTGTGTCCATCTTCACCACCACCACCAGGTACGTGATCGAGAAGGTGACGACGAGGTAGTAAAGTACGTTTTCCGCAAATCGCAGCCCCATCGCGGTGAAGACACCGCGCGGGTAGCGTCGAAATACCTCAATCGCGCCGTAGCCCGGCGTGGGTGCAGCTTCAGCCTTCAGACGTGATTCTTCGAATATTGGAGCATCCTGAACCTTCGTGCGAATGTAGTACCCGACAATGACGATTACCGCTGAGAGCCAAAATGCGACCCGCCAGCCCCAACTGAGGAATGCGTCCTCAGGCAGGGTCGCAGAAAGCCCCAGGAGAACAACGGTGGCCAGCAAGTTTCCTCCCGGAACGGCTGCCTGCGGCCAGCTGGCCCAAAACCCACGAGATTTATTAGGACTGTGCTCCGCTACCAGCAATACGGCGCCACCCCATTCGCCGCCAACCGCAAAGCCCTGAGCGAATCGCAAGAACACCAAAAGCGCCGGCGCCCAATAGCCAACTTGATCAAACGTTGGCAAACATCCCATGAGGAATGAGGATACACCGACCAAAACAATGGCAACCTGAAGCAATCGCTTGCGCCCAAACTTGTCACCAAAGTGGCCAAAAACGATTCCGCCGATTGGACGTGCGAGAAAGCCGACGGCATAGGTCAGAAAGGCCGCGAGGATACCGTCAAGTTGCGAGCCAGCATTGGGAAAGAACACCTGGCCAAACACCAAAGTCGCCAACGAGCCATACAGAAAAAATTCATACCATTCAACGATGGTGCCGGCCATTGAGGCCGCCACCACTTTCTTTAATCCTGTCGGTTTTGCCTCTATGCCACTCTGGCTTTTGGAAACTTGCGTGCTCAATTGAATCTCCTTTGGTGTCAGCACTGACACTGCATGGAATAACGTATCTAACTCTATAAATACGACGACAAAGACATCCCGTGAACCAATAAAAGTATTACTGTGCCGTCAACATCACACGACGTCAATTCATGCACAAGCTATCTGCATCAATGCACAATGGCGCTAGCGGTCACGTCCAATTGAGTGGTGTTGTTTCCCAGTGTTAATGTCGCGCCAAAGCGCTCGGTGCTGGAGTAACGGCGCTCGATGCCTGAAGTAGCTTGACCCCACTCGCTGCTGGCGACACGCTCCTGATGAGTTGCAAAGGCGGCTTCGTGCTCGAAGCGCTCCTCGACCTGCCACACCAGCGGATCGCTCGTCGCGGTGACGTTGAACGAACGGCATCCCGGTTCGGCGCGGGTCAGGGCAAGGTGCAGTGCTAAATGATCCCGGACAGTGTTCGCCTGGTCCTGGGTGTGGCAAGCAAGCTGCCCGCTCAGGCACACCGCGCTGTCGAGGATCTTCTTTTTCATCTTGTAATTGGTCAGCCGCACGCCGCCCGTCACCGGGTGCTGCTCTGCCTCGACGGTGAATCCGTGGCGCTCGAAGAAGGGGCGGGCTGTGATGCTGACGTCGGCCGTCAGTTCTGCCAACTGCGCCGTGCGCGCGTGGGCCTCCACTCGAGCGATCAGTTGCCGTGCAACCCCCTGTCGCTGGCATCGGGGCGCGACGAACAGCATGTCGATATACCCCACAGAGTTCACATCGGAGAAGCCTGCTGGTGCACCATCCACGGTCGCCACGTAACTGTTCCGCTCCTGCATCGACGCATGCCAGGTGGTCAGATCTCGCGCTTCTGGCCGAGCCCACGCCTGAATCTGCTCCGGCGAGTAATCGGCGGCAGCCGTCTCGGTCACCGCCGCAAGGAATATTGCCAAGGTGTCGGCGGCATCCGCTTGACCGTAGGAACGGATGACGACGGCTTGCGTATCGGTGCTCTTGTTTAATTCCACAGAACTAGCATCTCACCGTGACTGGCCTGGCCTGGCCTGGCCTGGCCTGGCGGCACTTAGCGGTTTTACCAGCGCTTGTTGAATTCTTTGGTGATGTGGCTTCTGGTCGCCGCGTGGTTTGCAGTGTTGGTCGCGCGAGTGCGCGCACCCTCCTGCCGAATACTGCCTATGGCCGCGCCCGTGAGTGCCGCGTTGACGACGTTGCCGACCGCGACGAGCTTCCGAGTGCGCTGCGCTTCGGCCAATTGCCAGGCCTGCATATTCTCCATTCGCTGGCGATGCCGTTCAGTCTCGAACAAGTTGAGCGCTTCAGAAATACTGGTGGCGCGGTGGTTCCGCACCATCTGCACGCAGAAGCCGACCGCTTCGTCGTACATATACGCCTGCGGGAAGTCACGAATGTGCGCGGCTATATCCCGACTGGCTTGGTTCAGTTTCGCGAGAACAATCTGCTCTTCGGCCCGAACCGGTTCGTTGTGTGCCGCTCGCTTCTTATTGATTCGTTCCGCACGTCCGTGCAGCAGCGGAAGGATCAACTTGTTTCGCATGAGCAGGACTGCGAGCGCGAGGACAAGGGCGACCGGAATCATGAGGATGGCCACATTGAGCATCTGGATATTTGGGTACCGGATCGAACCCTCTGCGTACGCCGCAGCTTTCGCCTGGGCCTGGATGATCGGTGTGCCGATCACCGTGAGAACTAAGAGGAGCCCTGCCGCCCACAGTGCGAACGGCAACAACCGCCACTTATCCTTGAGTGGCGCTAGCGGGCGGTAGCGCTGCGTGATCGCAGTCTTCTCCTGCGACCACACATCGATCCAGCGGAGAACGTTATGCAGGTAAGCCAGCCGCGTTTCGAGCTGTGCCCTGGCGTCACCGGCCTGTTGAGTATTCATCATGAAATCGTTCCTTCTCTGAAGTGAGGCGAAGCCGTCTCTTGCCTCGACCTTTGAGGCGACCGCGCGGATTACGATGACAGCGAATCATCACGACTGGAGGTGCGGCGACGGCCGCTTATCACCACTGGCCGGGCTTCGACGAGCCGGCCAGTGGGAGAACAAGCCGTTGACGCTTAGTCAATGCCGATCAGGACGGCAACCGCAAGGGCTATTACGAGGACTAAGAATAGACCTATTCCGATTAGCACCCATATGGGCGCGCTCACCTTCCGCGACTCCGGCTTCTTTCGAGATCGAACTATCGTGCCTACTACGGAAAGCACCATTATGGCGAGCAGAGTGGTGAACGCAAGGACTACCTGAAATGTCACAGCAACAACTCCATTCCTACCAGCAGACCCTCTTTGAATTCCAGCGCAGGTGGTCAACTTTCCACAGGAAGTACGTGCCTATTACCCCTAGCCCGATTCCCATAGCCTGAAGGACCGCTCCTGCCGGCAGCCCGATCACTGTGCCCGAGACGAACAACCCGGCGATGGTGACAAATGCGCCGTAACCGATCGCGATCCAGGCAATCGTCTGAAGCTGCCATTTATAAACGGTGCTGCAGCGTCTCGCGACTGTCTGCACACTAAGCGCGCCGGCGGCGGCGGCCTCCTGTTCAACAGTCGTGTCGAGCGCCGCGATATCACCCGACGCGATGAGAGTGTCCAACTCGGCGCTGATCGAGTCGTACGCTTCAAGTGCCATCGCATAGTCTGCCGCTGATGCTTCTACAGCGAAGTCAAGCTGAGCTTCTTCGACTGTCTCCATTGAGGACGCAAGAATCGCGTCAACTTGACGGTCGGTCAGTGCTGCGATTTGCTCCGAAGTGAGAGTCGTTGATCCTTCTTCGACGGTCGAAGTTTCATCTCGCGACAGTGCGGTACTTGCCGAATGTGTGATCGATTGAAACTGCGACTGCGACTGCGACTGCGACTGCGACTGCGCCACTGCACCAATTCCAACGACCAGGGCGAGAGCGACAATCCCCGTGACAGTTGGAGCCCAAAGCCGTTTTGCTCTAGCAAAAATTCCCATTACTTCCCCCGAATATTGCTGCTTGTCGAACAATGAAATGTATCTTGTCGACGCACCGCTAATGTAGCAGAACATTGAATTCTTACAGCGAGGTCACCTGCGCACAGCGGCGACGACCATCTGGAGCGCTCGTTCTTCGGCGGCACGTCCGTCCGCGCCCATCCAGTCCCGGGGTTGGCCCAAAAATGGCCAAAAAATACCCCGGACTTCCGCAGAAGTCCGGGGCGATTTTAGTGAATACCGTGTAGCGGGAGCGGGAATTGAACCCGCGACACCACGATTATGAGCCGTGTGCTCTAACCAACTGAGCTACCCCGCCGCGACTTGTCGGCTGTTCGCTTCCAAGCCTGAGCCCCCTGTGGGAATCGGACCCACTACCTCTTCCTTACCAAGGAAGTGCTCTACCAATGAGCTAAGGGGGCAAAGCAACCAAAAAACAGTAGCAATGCCGCGTTTTTGGCAACCTAGAAACTTTATCACCCCGGCAGGGCGCTCGAGACCACTTCCCACGCTACAGGCACACAGCGCCAATGCCGTAGCATTTTAGAATGACTGGCACCGAACTGACCCCTGGCTCCGAATGGTGGCGCACCGCCGTCATCTATCAGATCTACCCCCGATCGTTCGCCGACGCGAACGGTGATGGCATGGGCGACCTTGCCGGCATCAGTGCGCGACTGCCGCAGCTCAAAGACCTCGGCATCGATGCCATCTGGCTGTCGCCTTTCTATACCTCGCCGCAACGCGACGCAGGCTACGACGTCTCCGACTACTGCAATGTCGACCCCCTGTTCGGCACCCTCGACGACTTCGAGGTGCTGCAGCGCACCGCCCACGACCTCGGAATCCGGGTCATCGTCGACATCGTTCCCAATCATTCCTCGAGCGACCACGGTTGGTTCCAAGCTGCCCTCGCCGCCGGCCCTGGCAGTGAAGAACGCGCCCGCTACACCTTCCGCGACGGCAAAGGAGAGAACGGCGAGCTCCCCCCGAATAACTGGGAGTCCGTCTTTGGCGGCCTCGCCTGGACCCGCACGGCCGATCCCGACGGCACCCCCGGCCAGTGGTACCTGCACCTGTTCGACAGCAGCCAGCCCGACTTCGACTGGGACAGCGAGTGGGTGCGCGAGCAGTTTCGCGCGGTGCTGCGCTTCTGGCTCGACCGCGGCGTCGACGGCTTTCGAGTGGATGTTGCGCACGGCATGATCAAGGCTCCCGGCCTTCCCGATTACACACCTCCCGCGGAGGGCGGCAGCATGGGCGGGGCGCCGGCATCCGCTCTCGAACCGGGGATCACCGCCGAGACGCCGCTGACCGCCCCGTACTGGGCGCAGGACGGCGTGCACGAGATCTACCGCGACTGGCACAAGGTACTCGCCGCCTACCCCGGCGACCGCGTTCTCGCGGCCGAAGCCTGGGTCGATCCGCTCAGCCAGATGGCCAAGTGGGTGCGCCCAGACGAGATGCATCAGGCTTTCAACTTCGCCTATCTGGAGACCCCGTGGAACGCGACGCAGCTTAAGAGCGTCATCGACGAGTCGCTCGAAGCCTTTGGCAAGGTCGGGGCGCCGAGCACCTGGGTGCTCTCCAACCACGACGTCGTGCGCCACGCCTCCCGGCTCGCCCTCACCGGCGAAAACCTGCAGGGTCACGGCATCGGCCCCAAAACAGTTGGATTGCCCGACACTGTTCTAGGGCTGCGGCGCGCGCGGGCGGCATCCGCTTTGATGCTGTCACTTCCTGGTTCGAGCTATCTGTATCAGGGCGAGGAACTCGGCCTGCCAGAGGCCGTCGACCTGCCAGACCACGCCCGCGAAGACCCCACCTGGTTTCGCACCAACGGTGAGCGATACGGGCGAGACGGATGCCGCGTGCCGATTCCGTGGGAAGCCGCCGGCGAATCGTTCGGCTTCAGCACCGGCGCGAAGAGCTGGCTGCCGCAACCGGCCGAGTGGGCAGGGCTCGCCCGCGACCAGCAAGACGGCGTGGCCGGATCAACGCTTGAGCTGTACAAGCTCGCACTGCGGCTGCGTCGGGAGCACTCCCTCGCCTCCGGCACCGTTGAGTGGCAGGGCGGCTTCGGGCCCGAGGTCGCTGCGTACCGCAACGGTGACGTGACCGTCGTCGCGAACACGGGGTCGGCATCCGTTCAACTGCCCGCCGGCGAGGTTCTCCTGGCGAGCGAAGAACTCGTCGGCCGCACCCTGCCGGGAGACGCGACGGCCTGGTTGCGCACCGTCCAGCCATGACCACGATCGACGATGCACCCGGCGGCAGCGCGGCCGACGCGGGCAGCGTCGTCTCCCCCGACTCCGGTAGCGTCGCGCCCAGTGCCTCGGCGAGCATCGCCGCCATGCGGGAGTTGAAGCTCGAACTGACCCGATTCATGATGTCGTACAAGTTCGCGACCGACGAGATACTGACCAAAATCAACATTTTGAAGGAGGAGTTCAGCGCGATTCACGACTACAGCCCGATCGAGCACGTTAGCTCCCGGCTCAAGTCACCGGAGGGTATTCTCAAGAAGGCTATCCGCAAGGGGCATCCGCTTGAGCTGATCGGAATCCGCGACAACATTCAGGACATCGCAGGAATTCGCATCACCTGCAGCTTCATCTCCGACACCTATCGCGTTCGCGACATGCTCGCCGGACAGCGCGACGTGACGGTGCTCCAGGTCAAGGACTACATCCGGGAGCCGAAGGCCAACGGATACCAGAGCCTGCACCTGATCGTTGCGATCCCGGTATTCATGTCCGACCGGGTGCAGCCAGTCACGGTGGAGATTCAAATCCGCACGATCGCGATGGACTTCTGGGCGAGCCTGGAACACAAGATCTACTACAAGTACAACGGGGCCGTGCCAGACACCCTGGTAGAAGACTTGCGGCAGGCAGCGGATGCCGCCAATCGCCTCGACGTGAAGATGGAGTTGCTGCACGACCAGGTCGTGGCGCTCGAGCCCGTTACCGACGACGCCGATCTGTTCAGCTTCGACGGGCTGCCGCCGTTTCCGTTGCCGAAGGGCCTGCTCGAGTCCTTCATGCGCGGGCGCGAACAAGGCGCCGAATCAGCCTAGTTGCGCTTGGGCCCAGGGCTCCAGAGCAGCAGCACCGCGACGAGTCCGGCGACCGAGGGCAGGAGACCAAGAACACCCCAGAGTTGCGGAAAAATCTGGGTGTCGTATTCGGCCACGACGAGGCTAAACACGGCAAGTCCGGCTCCGATCAGAAAAACGAGGGTCGTCACGATCGGCGTCCACGGCCTTCCTGCTCGGGCGCCCCAGATCACTAGCAGCCAGAACCCGATCCCGATCAGACCGGTGGCATACAGGTAGACGAAGAGCACATTCGGGTCCGCCTGAAGCTCATACGGCGCATAAAGAGCCTCGACGTGATGGAGGAGGCTGTGCACGATCGTCTGGTCGATGACCACTCCGCCAAGGAGCACAACGGAGAGAACGAGCCCGACGAGCAGTGCGATCGTCGCTCCCCGCCATCGCATCGATGTCGCTGTACGCAGAGCGGTCATGAGTTGATCCTTCCGTCGACGCCGAACGTCGCAGCGTGCCCGCGATGCTCGCGGCGTTCACGACGAAACGGAGTGTCTTCTCATTATAAATAATTCTGACAGTCACTGTCAATAATTTTGCGAGTCACTGTCGAAAGACGGCTAACCGCATTACGATGAAGGACATGACGACCGGCCTACGCGAACGCAAGCGTCTTGCGACTAAGCACTCCATCCAGGAGAAAGCCCTCGACCTGTTTGATGAACGGGGGTTCGCAGCAGTCACGATTGAGGAGATCGCCGAGGCCGCCGAGGTGTCCCCGTCGTCGGTGTACCGCTACTTCGGCACCAAGGAACAACTCATCGTCGCGGATGACTTCGCCGACCTCAGTCAGGAAGCGCTTGACCACATTCTTGACCCTCACGACCCGTTGGGCACCGCGCGGCGCATCGTCGCGGACTACGAATCCACTCCCGCCGGGGTAAACGCTGCGGAAGGCGCCGGAAAAAGCCCCTGGCGGCGAGTACATTACTTCTTCCAGGAGCCCACGGTCCGACTGGCCGTCTATGCCTCACTCGATGAAGCCAGCAGCCGCATTGCCGCCAGCCTGCTATCGCGACAAGGCATGTCGGAAGCGAAGGCGCGCGTTGCCGCCCACGCCTTTGTCTTTGGCTACTTCGCCGCTCTCGAGCAGTGGCACGTCGATGGTGGAAAACGGCCGATCGTCGACTATGTGGACGACGGCATGGCTGTTCTTCGCGAGATTTGGACCAATCCCGACCGGTAGCCTCGGGCTCAGTCCACGCGTCAGTTGGTATTGGCGTAGAGCCAGGCGAGCGGGTCGATCTTGGTGCCGGTGATTCCGCCCTGACGAATCTCGAAGTGCAGGTGCGGGCCGGTCGACATCCCGGTGGTGCCGGTCTTCCCGATGACCTGGCCGACCTTGACCACGTCACCCTCCGCAAAGAGCATCGATCCGTGGATCATGTGCGCGTACACGCTCGTGACGAGCTCGCCATTGATCATGTGGTCGATCATCATGTGCACTCCGAGGCTGGCTTCGCCGTCTTCGGCGTAGCTGACCACACCATCGGCGATGGCCTGGATCGGGGCGCCGACGCCCGGGTTGAAGTCCTGGCCGCCGTGGTTCACCGAACAGCCGGCGCAATTGCGGTAGCCGATCTGGTCGCCAATATGCACACCAACGGCGAACGGCCACTGAATGGTACCGTTTGGGTTGTTCGTGAAGGTATCTTCCATGCGGATACCGCTGGCCGCGGCAACCTCGGCGATGGTGCTCGACTCGTAGCCGTCACGCTCGACGGTGACGGTGTCACCGCCAGCCATGTCCATGCTCTGCGTATCGCCCGTTGTCGAAACACGCTGCGATTCAAGAACGGATGCCTGCACGTCTTGTGACGACAATAACGCCTCGGCCGGAATCGAGGTGGCGACGGCCATCAGAGCCACGAACGACATGGCGAGAATCGAAGCGCCTTTGGCCGCACGCTGACGCATGGTGCTGCCGAGCGGTCGCGCACGCGGGGTGGGACGGGACGGCAGCGCCCCGTCGGGAACGAAATCGCGCGCGGGGGCGAATGTGTCGCCCGGCTTCTGCTCGATGCGCTGGCGACGTGGCCGGTCTCCGGCGGCGGGAATCACCGTCGGGATCGACTGGGTCACGCCGGGAGCCAGCAACTTTTCGTAGTCGGTAGGCTCGGCGTCGGCGACCGGCAGAGCCGCGACAATGCGGTCAGTCTCGGTGACCACAACCGGTTCAAGGTCCGGCTCGGCCAGATCAGTGGTGACGATTAGTTCGGCAGCAGGGCTGAGCCGCACGAGGTCATCGGGAGTGTCCGTGAGAACTGCCGTAGCCGGTATTTCCAATCGAGAGAACGCTACCCGCTCACGCTCGCGCAGTTCCCTACGAGTAAGCGCTGCCGGTTCTGCCGGGGGAAATGCGGTGCCGTCACTCTCATTCGACACGGAGGTGTCCATGGGCGGAGTGTGACGTGACAAAGTGCAGCTTTCGGCGTAGCGGACGGGATCTCGTGCTCGTTCTGGATAACGCCGAATGACGGAGAACCAATATAACGAATCGGTTAAGGCTATCGTGCAACCCTGAGAATACCAGAGGAAAGCGACCGATCACACCCAAAAGGGGGTAATGGGCATGGTTCAGCGGAGTCCCGCGTCAGACGGGAAGCGTTCGAAGAGCCCGGCGAGTACCGGTTCGAACTGATCGTAAAGGGTCGGAGCGGCGGCGATGAGCAAGTCGCGGCCCTCGGCATCCGCTTGTAAAGCGCCGACCCGCGCCCCGGCTTCCCGCGCGATCAGTGCGCCGGCGGCGTGGTCCCACGGGTTGAGTCCGCGTTCGAAATAGAGGTCGAGGCGCCCGCAGGCGACCGCGCAAAGGTCGAGAGCGGCCGAACCGATCCGACGGATGTCGCGCACCTGGCCAATGAGACCACCCACGACATTCGCCTGCCACACCCGCCGAGCCGCCTCGTAGCTGAAGCCGGTGCCAGCTAGGGCGAGCGAGAGCGGAACGTCGTGATTCACGTGCAGGCGCTGGTCACCCAGCCAGGCGCCCGAGCCCTCCGACGCGGTGAACACCTCGCGGAGGGCGGGGTTGACGACGGCGCCGGCGAGGGCATTCCAGCTGGCCGGGTCGGGGTCACCCTGCACGACCGCGATACTTACGGCGTAGAACGGGATGCCGTAGAGGTAGTTGACGGTGCCGTCGATGGGGTCGACCACCCAGGTAAGCCCGCTGGTGCCCCCGGACGCGTCGGATTCTTCGCCGTAAAACCCGTCGTTCGGCCGGGCGTCTGCGAGCAAGCCGCGAATGAGTAACTCGACCTCGCGGTCGGCCGCGGTGACGATGTCTTCGGGTGACGACTTCGAGGCGGCAATCTCGACCCCTTGGGTGCGACGCCGGTGGGCAAGCGCGCCGGCGGTGAGGGCGACGGTGCGTGCGAGGTCGAGCAGCTCGGTCGGGGCGGGATGTGTCATGCCCTCACGCTACAGGCAGGGCCTTAACCAGAACAGGCAGGCCCGGAGGCCTGCCTGTTCTGGTGCTGGTGGCGAGTGCGAGGTTCGAACTCACGAAGGCTACGCCGTCTGATTTACAGTCAGATCCCTTTGGCCGCTTGGGTAACTCGCCAGGCGCTCCCGACCAGGTGTAATCACTTGACCGGAGACGCGGGGTTAACAATACAAGACGAAGCGCCTCACCGAGAAATCAGCGGATGAGGATCTTCTCGATGAGGCACATCCACTACCCGGCGGTCGGCCCTCCCCGCCAGTCGGCGGGGTGCGCGTCTCGGTCGACGTATCGCCCCCGAGACCGCGAAGGAGCGACTAGGCGAGGTGTCCAATCGCGCACTTCTTGCACTATCGCTGGTCGGATACCATGGGGGAATGGCAGATTCAACATTCGACATCGTCAGCAAGGTCGACCCGATGGAGGTCGACAACGCCCTCAACCAGGCGCACAAGGAAGTCGCCCAGCGTTATGACTTCAAGAACGTGGGAGCCTCGATCGCGATGAGCGGCGAGAAGGTACTCATGAAAGCCAACACCGAGGAACGCGTCAAGGCGATCCTCGAGGTGTTCGAGGCCAAGCTGATCAAGCGTGGCATCTCGCTGCGCAGCCTCGACGCCGGCGAGCCGTTCGCGTCGGGCAAGGAGTACCGCATCGAAACGTCGATGAAGGCCGGCATCGACCAGGAGAACGCCAAGAAGATCAGCAAGATTATTCGCGACGAGGGCCCCAAGGGCGTCAAAAGCCAGATTCAGGGCGACGAACTGCGGGTCAGTTCCAAAAGCCGTGACGACCTGCAGGCCGTCATGGCGCTACTCAAAGGCAAGGACCTCGACGTGGCCTTGCAGTTCACCAACTTCCGCTAGAGCCGCGCGCCCTCTCCGCCAGCGACGTTTCCTAACGCCACTGGCCGCCGGGCCCACCTTACGAACGTGGGCCCAGTTTATAAACTGGGCCCACGGACGGGGCCCGGGCCCCGTCCCCGTCCCCGTCCGTGGAGGCAGGAACGCGGGGGCTACTCCGCGCGGGAGACCGCCACCATTTCGTCGCGGTCGACGACCTTGATTCGGATGCGGCCAGCGGCCTCGCCGAGCGCGAGCTCGTGCTGGTCGAGGTTGTGCCACCCATCGAGGCCGGTGTATTTCACTCCGCGCGCGTTGAGCAGCTCCACGATGCTCTCCTCCGACGGCGACTCGGGACGCCACCAGTTGCCGAGGTCGTTGATCAAGTGCCGGATGGTTTCCATCGCGTCGCTCTTGGTGTGGCCGATCAGGCCGACCGGGCCACGTTTGATCCAGCCGGACACGTAGACGCCGTACATCTGCTGGTTGAACAGCCCACCGGTGCCAGCCGAAGGATCGCGGCGCAGCACCTGCCCCTCACGGTTCGGAATCACACCACGTTTCTTGTCAAACGGCACATCGGGCAGTTCTGACCCGAAATAGCCGACCGCCCGGTAGACGGCCTGAATCGGGATCTCACGAATTTCGCCGGTGCCGACGACGCCGCCGGCGCCATCCCTTGTGGTGCGTTCCCACCGGAAAGCGGCTACCCGGCCGGCGCCGTCGTCGATGATTTCGACCGGCTTGGCAAAGAAGTGCAGGTGCAGGCGGCGGCTCGCCGTACCGGTCTCGCGGGCCCGCCACTGGTTCAACGTCTTGTCGATCACGAAGACCTGCTTGTTGCTCGCGACGGCCGCCGTCGCTGCCTCGTCGTAGTCGAAGTCTTCGTCGTAGACGATCATGTCCACGTCGTTCAGCTCGCCCACCTCACGCAATTCCAGCGGCGTGAACTTCACGGACGTCGGCCCGCGCCGCCCGAATACATGCACATCGGTCACCGGTGACGCGTTGAGGCCGTCGTAGACGTTCGCGGGAATCTCCGTCGGCAGCAGGTCATCGGCGTGTTTGACGAGCATGCGGGATACGTCGAGGGCCACGTTGCCGTTGCCGATCACGGCGATCTCACGCGCCTCAAGCGGCCAGGTGCGCGGCACGTCGGGATGCCCGTCGAACCAGCTCACGAAGTCGGCCGCGCCGTACGAGCCGTCAAGTGAAGCGCCGGGAATGTCGAGGTCGGCGTCCTGCACGGCGCCGGTCGCGAAGATGACCGCGTTGTAGTGCTTTTTAAGGTCATCGAGGGTGACGTCGACGCCGAAGCGCACGTTGCCGAACACGCGGATGTCGCCGCTGTCGAGCACGCCGCGCAGCGCGTTAATGATGCCTTTGATGCGGGGGTGATCGGGCGCGACACCGTACCGAACCAGTCCGTACGGCGCGGGCAGGTGGTCGAACAGGTCGATTGAGACCTCAAAATTGCGCTCGGCTTTGAGCAGAATGTCGGCGGAGTAAATTCCGGCCGGGCCGGCGCCGACGATGGCCAGTCTCAATTTGGTCACTGAAGTTTTCCTTACTGCACGAGCGGGCCGTGCCAAAAACGCACCCGGCACGCCCTCGATTGGGGTTTAGCTGGAGCGCTCGACGATGGACTCGGCGAATCGGGTGAGGGCTTTCTTGACCGAACCGTTCGGCAGCGGAGCGAGGGCGGCAACGGCGTCGCGCGCCCAGCCGTGTGCCTCGGCCAGGGTTTCGGCCGTGACGGCGTGCTCGCGCAGCGCGGTGATCGCCGCGTCCGCGTCCGCGCCCTGTTCAGCACCGACCGTCATCACGTCGCGTTCCAGCCGCTCCAGCAGATCAGCGGATGCCCCATCGCTCGCGGCACGTTCCCGCAATCGAAGCAGCGGAAGCGTGACCACACCGGCCCGCAAGTCCGTTCCCGGCACTTTGCCCGTCTCCTGCGGCTGGGGGGATAGATCGAGCACATCGTCGATGAGCTGAAAGGCAACGCCAATCTTCTCTCCGAAGTCCACAACGGGCTGCTCGTACTCGGCCGGGGCGTTGGAGAACACCACGCCGCCCTGGGCGGCCGCGGCGATGAGCGAACCGGTCTTTCCGGCGAGCACCTGAATATAGTGTGCGACCGGGTCTTCGCCAGCGCGCGGGCCGACCGTCTCCTGAAACTGACCGAGCACGAGGCGCTCGAAAGTGGTCGCCTGGAGTTTGATGGCGCGTTCGCCGAGCCGGGCCATCAGCTGACTGGCACGGGCGAACAGTAGGTCCCCCGTGAGAATGGCAATGGAGTTGCCCCACACGGTTTGCGCACTCGGCACGCCGCGGCGCTTGTCTGCGTCGTCCATGACGTCGTCGTGATAAAGCGAGGCCAAGTGGGTCAGCTCGATGGCTGAGGCCGCGGTGACCACATCGGGCACGACGCCCTCGCCCAAGTGCGCGGTGAGAAGCGCGAGCATGGGACGCACTCGTTTTCCGCCGGCGTTGAGCAGGTAGCGGCTGGTAACGGTGGCGATTTCGTTGGCGTAGACGAGCTCATCGACGAGCGCCGCTTCGACCTTTTCGATGCCGGCATCGATGTTCGCTGCCAGGCCGCGGTCAGCCGAAGTCGAGAAAATACGTTCGCCGAGGCCCACCTGGCTCGTCACCGACGCGGTGCGTCGAATCACGGGGACTCTGGATTTCACGTCAGTCAGCCTATCGAGTTGGTCAGGGCTTGGTTCCGCGGTGAAGGGCCACGATGCCGAGTGTGAGATTGCGGTAGGCGATGGCGGAGTATCCGGCCGAGCGGAGCCATCCGCTGAGCACCCGTTGGGTCGGCCAGGCCGCGATGGACTCGCCGAGGTAGTCATAGGCTTCAGCGTTGGAAGACGCGAGGCGTACGACGCGCGGCATGACGTGGTTGAGATAAGCAAAGTAGCTCTGGCGAACCAGCGTCAACGGCGGGGTCGAGAACTCGCAGATGACGACGCGGCCGCCGGGCTTGGTCACACGGTAAAACTCGGCGAGGGCCTTCTTCGGCTCGACCACGTTGCGGAGGCCGAACGAGATGGTGACGGCGTCGAACTCGTTGTCCTGGAATGGAAGGGCGGTCGCGTCAGCCTGCACGAAATCGATGTGCTCATTGTGGGCGTGGCGAGTTCGACCTACCTCGATCATCCCGGCCGAAAAGTCGGCAGCAACCACGTGGGCTCCGCTGTGGGCGAGAGCCGCGCTTGAGGTTCCGGTGCCGGCCGCGATGTCAAGAATGCGTTCGCCCGGCTGCGGGTTGACTGCCTTTGTGGTGGCGACGCGCCAGAGCGAGGCGTTACCGACCGACAGCAAAGCGTTCGTGCGGTCATAGTGGGCGGCGACCTCGTCAAACATGGCAGCCACCTGCGCGGGCCGTTTGTTCAGGTCTGCTCTATTCACCCCATCATTCTAGGATGCATAGGCCCGCCGAACCTGCACGGTTGCCGGGGCCCAGATTCGCATGGGGGCAGTGGCGCGGGCGTAGGCTACAGAGGTGAATGTGCAGGCCTTGACGGTCGAAACCTCCCCGATGGCCGATATCCACCAACTGATCCTGCTGCTCGATGGCCGCACGCCCCTGCTCTGGATGCGTCGCAACCAGGGCCTGGCCGGCATCGGCTGCGCGCTGCGGCTCGAGTTTTCCGGCCCGACCCGCATGACGGATGCCGCGGCCGCCTGGAAGCAGGTCGTCGCCTTGGCCACCGTGACAGACCCGCTCGCCCGCACCGGTACCGGGCTGCTCGCCTTCGGCGCTTTCGCCTTCGATGAGACCTCTGCCGAGACCAGCGTGCTCATCGTTCCCGAGATCATCGTCGGCCGCGAAGACGGCCAGTGCTGGGTGACGCGCATCTGGGAGACCGGGCAGAGCGCTCCCGAGAACCCGCTGACGCTGCGTCCGCTCGGCGACGAGTACCGCATCGCCCTGCTGCCCGGAGCACTGCCGCCCGAGGATTTTCGCGCAGCGGTCAGCTCGGGCATCGCGCGGATTCGCAGTCGACAGGTCAATAAGGTCGTGCTTGCTCGCGACCTGGTCGGGCGAGTGCCTGCCGAGTCCGACCTGCGCCGCGCCATCACCAAACTCGCGCTCGGATACCCGGATTGCTGGACCTACGCCGTCGACGGTCTCATCGGGTCGAGCCCGGAAACTCTTATTCGCGCCGACCACGGTTCGGTCAACGCCCGCGTGCTGGCCGGCACGATCTCCCGCGGAGCGGATGCCGAGGACGATCGTGAGGCGGCCCTCACCCTGGCCACCTCCTCGAAAGACGGCGACGAACACGAATTTGCCGTGCAAAGCGTGCTCAAGTCACTTCGCCCACACACCTCGGCGCTCGCAACGAGCGAAATTCCGTTCACGGTGAAACTCCCCAATCTCTGGCACCTCGCGACCGATCTGGAAGGCACCCTGAGCGACGGGTCGACGTCGCTCGACCTGATCGCAGCGTTACACCCGACTGCTGCGGTCGCCGGAACCCCGACCGCCGCGGCTCTATCCCTGATTCGCGAACTCGAACCGTTCGACCGTGGCCGCTACGCCGGGCCGGTCGGCTGGGTGGGCGCCGACGGCGACGGCGAGTGGGCGATCGCGCTGCGCTGTGCGCAGGTCGTACCCGCCGGTGGCATCACCGCGTACGCCGGCTGCGGCATCGTGCTGGACTCCGACCCCGACCGCGAGCTCGCCGAGACCAAAATGAAGTTCCGCCCCATCGTAGAAGCCTTCGGATGAACCTTTGCGGCTACTTCCAGCGCCAGGAGTCGATGGCGGCGGCGATGATCTCTTCCCCGTTGTCTTCGGGAATGACGAAGGAGATCACGAAGAACCTAACCGGCTCCCCGGCTGACTGGTAGGTATCCGGTGCGAAGACGGTGAGGAACGCCTTGGTGCGGGTGTTCTCGGCGGTGCTGATCATGCGAGTGAGGTTGGCGTCGACGCCGTCGAGGGTTACGGCCTCTTTCAGGCTCGTGACCTCGCCGGCCTGGGGAAAGTAGCTCTGGTTCAGGAAGTCGACCATGTCGTCGAGGCTGCCGCCGGGAGCCCATTCGTCGGTGCTGGCCACCGCCACCGGTTCCACCAGTACGCTGCCGAGGACGCTGCCCACGCCCGTCTTGTGGATGACACCGTCTGCGTCACGCTCACCCCACAGTTCCAGGGTGGTGATGCAGCCATCCGTCTTCTCAGCGGATTGGTTGTTGAGGTAATCGCCCGGCCCATTGAAGGAAAAGCAGGGCGTGATGACGGGCTGAGCATCGGTGAGTACGGCCGTGCCGATTCCCGAATTCACCAGCGCAACGACGATCACAATGGTCACGAGCACGTTGGCCAGCACGGCCAGGGAGGACCCGACCAGCCCCGCGAGCCCGAACGATTTGCCGTCCGGCCTGCGCATCGCGAGGATTCCGAGGATGATCCCTGCAACTCCGAGCACTAGTCCCAGAATCGGAATCCAGCCGATGACGAAGGCGCCGATGCCCACGATGAGTGCGGCGAGAACGATGCCGCCGCGACGTGTCGGCGGGTTCGACGGGGACGCTTGTCCGGGTGCCAGTCCGGGCGCGTGCTCGGGGAGGCCGCCGGTCTGCGGGTCCGGGGGCGAATCGGTCATGTGGGCCTCCCGGCATCCGTGTGTCTTAAACGGTACCAAGCCGCCCGCCTGAGCATCCGCTCCCAACAAATCTGTGGATAACTCGCTCCACCCGTCGTGGGAAAGACACTGGCCCCGCTAACGGACCAGGGGAACCTCGAGGATCGTGGGGCGGGTGGGCGCGCCGGTGAGGGCCCGCTCCAGGTCACTTCGCGTCGCGGCGATCGCGTAATTCCAGCCGTAGGCAGCTGCGAGCGCCTCCAGATCGACCCTGCGCGGGGTGTAGAGGACCCGCTCCATCGCGTCGACCGGAGCCGTCGCGGCCACTTCGAGGCCGTCGAAGATGCTGCCACCGCCGTCGACGCCGACGATGACCTGCAGCCGGGGTTCTGGTTCGCCCGGGGTCAGCAGCAGCGAACCGACATCGTGCAAAAACGTGAGGTCGCCCATCAGAACCCGGGTCACGCCGACCGAACGCGGTTCTGGCTCGGCCTGACTGGCCAGCGCCACCCCGAGCGCGGTGGAGATAGTCCCGTCGATACCGGCCAGTCCACGGTTGGACAGTACGGTGATCTTCTTGCCGGGGACCCGCTTATCGGCCTCGCGAATTAGCCGGGACGCGCCGAGTACCAGCCGGTCATGCGGCCATGATGCACGCCAGACCGCGTCGACGAGCAGCGTCCGCGTTAGCGGCGCTCGCAGAACTGCCAATTCAGCGCGGGTTATGCCGCGCTTATCGATCGGTGCCCGGCCTTCATCGGCTGTGGCTTCTGCGAGAGCCCTGCTGGTCATGACCCAACGGCCTAGCCATTCCCGGGCCGTTGGTGTGCGGGCAGCCAGCAGGCACTCAGCATCCGCGCCGATCGAACGGGTGAAAGCGCGTGCAGCATGGGCCGGGTTGTACCATTCCAGTCCCGTCGTTGCGACAATGATGGTCTCCACATCGCCACGGGCGATGAGGGCCGGAATCTCCCGACTGAGCGTGGGATGACCGAACACGACCACCCGTTCCACCTGGCCGCCGAGATCTACGTCAGCGAGTAGTTCGCGGTAATGCACGATCAAATTCGGGCCAAACCGAGCGCCGCTCGATACCTCGGCCAGCAACGGCCAGCCGCTGGCGTGGGCCAGCTCTTCGGCCTCAGGCCCGGCACCATCGCCGGCCACGACGACGGTACGCGGTCCCGCAGCAAGAAGCATGGCCGGACCATCACTTGACATAGACGGGGCAAAGCGCCTGGAGCGTGTCGCCACGGAAGGGCGGGGCGTCCGCGCTGCCGACAGCGGCTCGCGAAAGGCCAGGTTGAGTTGTGCCGGGCCGGGAGCCGCGGTGAAAACGCCGGTCGCAGCATCCATTGCCTGCCGTGCCAGCAGGGCGGCAATGCCCTCCTCATCACTCTCGCCGACCGGCGCCGGAACGTCGAGGCAGAGCCGGGTGGCAACCCCAAACAGGCCCGACTGTACGGTCGTCTGGTTCGAGCGGATGCCGCGCAGCTCGGCCGGGCGGTCGGCCGTCAGCAGAATCATGGGTACCCCGGCATGGTGCGCTTCGAGCACGGCCGGATGCAAGTTAGCGACGGCGGTGCCCGACGTCACCACGACGAGGGCTGGCAGACCGGTTTCGAGGGCGAGGCCCAGGCCGAGAAAGCCGGCGCTTCGTTCGTCGGTGCGCACGTGTAAGCGGATGCTTCCGGCCTGTTCCAGCTCTGCCGCTGCCAAGGCGAGCGCCTGCGAACGCGCTCCGGGACAGAGCACCAGATCACGAACGCCCCGCCGAATGAATTCGTTCAGGAGCGAGAAGCTGAAATCGGTCGCCGGGCTTCTGATTACTCTTTCAGGCATCCCGACGGCCAGGCTGCTCGCCTTCACCCGGTTCGTTCTTCTTTTTCTTCTTCGTCGTTTCCCCGGGAGTTGGGTCGTTCTTGTCGAGATCCGCGAGATCTTGCTCCATTCGACGAATGCGATCCTGCTGATCTTTCTCGTTGAAGGGACGGTTCTGGCCGCTGTCGGATTTTGCGTTGCCGCCGTCAATCCCGCCGCCGTCAATCCCACCGCCGTTTAGCCCACCGCCGTTTAGCCCACGCAGAAAATCAAGGTCGTCATCGGGCGCAACCGAACGGAAGGATCGGGTGGTGGGAGTGGAGCGCCCGTGGCCGACGAGCAGCCACAGCAACGGGCCGATCAGCGGCACGAGAACGATGACGAAAATCCAGACCCAGCGCGGCAATCCACGAATGCGTTTGCGGTCAAAAACGGCACAGTCCACAAGGGTGTAGACGGTGAGGATGACGAGGGCTAGTCCTAGTCCGATCAAGAGCTTGGGCATATCTCGATTGTAAGGCGCTTGACCGTGAGAGACATGTGCGCCTACCCAGCCGCGGCATTCTAAGCTGGATCTATGAAATTCGTGCCCCCTTGGTTGTACTACTCCGTGTTGCGCGTCTTAATGTTTGCCGCACCGCTGGCAATTCTGCTGTCCCTGGGGTTGTGGCCTTGGGCGTCCGCTGTAATCGCCGCGTTGGTCGGCCTGTGCCTGTCCTATCTTCTGCTGGGCAAGTCGCGCGAAAGTGTTGCCCGCGACCTCTACCAGGCGCGGCACCCCGACAAGCAGACGGTGAACCCGGATTCCGAGATCGAGGACTCGCTAATGAATGCCCAGGAGCACACGAAGTCAGAACGCGAAAGCAAGTCCCAGTAGCAGGCCATAGGCGAGCGCCGCGAGGCTCGTTAGCTTGAGGGCGAGGATGAGTTCTTTCGCCGACGTGGCGGTGATCGTGATGAGGCAGGCCGGCAATGCCAGCAGCAGCACGAAGAACGTGAAGATTCCGAGCGGATAGACCAGGCTGAAAAGACCCGCGATCACGAACGGCAGCAACAAGAAGATGCAGAAGACGACCCGGGAGGCCGTACTTCCGATTCGCACCGCGAAGGTACGCTTGCCGGCTGCCTTATCTGGCACGATGTCACGCAGGTTGTTGACCATGAGCACGGCACAGGCGATCAACCCCATCGCCACACCACCGAGAACGCTCTCGGTGGTGAAGTCGCCGACCTGCACATAGGTCGTGCCCGCGGTAGCTACGAGACCAAAGAATACGAAAACGAACACTTCACCGAGGCCCAGGTAGCCGTAGGGCTTCTTGCCGCCGGTATAGAACCACGCTGCGGCGAGGGCCACAACGCCAACGAGCAACAGCCACCAGTGCTGGGTCAGAATGACGAGCGTGATACCAGCCGTGGCAGCGAGGCCAAAAAAGGTCAAGGCCACGCGCAGCACGGTGCGCGGGTTGGCGACGCCGCCGCCGGTGAGCCGAGCTGGTCCAATCCGAAAGGCGTCGGTGCCTCGGATGCCGTCGGAATAGTCATTGGCATAGTTGACGCCGATCTGCAGGAACAGCGCCACGGCAAGTGCGAGCAACGCGCGCACCGGATGGTAAACGCCGGGTCCACTCGCCACGATCGCGGCACCGGTACCGAGGAGTACCGGAGCAATGGCGAGCGGCAGAGTGCGCAGGCGTGCGCCCGACACCCAGTCGGAGGCCGTGGCTGGTTTGACCCTGGCCGGCCCTTTGCGGGGCGGTCCGGACTTATACGCCGGGTGGCCGGATTTGCTGCTGCGGCCACCCGCTGTGCCACCCGTATTAGCGCCCGCCATCTTCGCCGTGGGGTTCAATCGTTGTTGTTTGGGCCTGACCGGCCGAGCTCCTTGTGCCACGCCCCCATGTTAGTAGGCGTCCGCTGGCACGACGCCATAGCCGATGGCCGCCCGGTCATCTGAGTCATCGTCGCGCCGACGCCGCCGCCATACGAGAAGAGCGATGATGATCAACAGCAACAGCAGACCAATAATGGCGAGATACAGCCACCCGGGCGGTCCAGACTCCAGTGGTACCGCGGCCGCTGTGCCGGCGTCAGGGAAGGTGATCGTCGCATTCGCGCTTCGTTCCAGGAGCCCGCTGTGCAGGGTGATCGTGGCATCCCAGGGGCCGTCCGGTACCTCCTTGTCCAAAACAATCGTGACCGGTTCGGTGTCACCGATGCCCACGGTTGTGCCGAGGACGACCGGAAATGGGCCGGCGCTGAGCCCGCCGGGGCCGTCCATCAACTGCAGGGTGCCGAACACGTCAAGAGCCCGCCCACCGGTGTTTTGGACCGACGCGACGACCGTGGGTTGACCGTCGGCCGATCGCGCGGCGGTGAGGGAGCCGACCAGGAAGTCGGCCGCGGGCGCTCCCCCCGGCCCGACAGAGAGGTAGATTCTAATCCCGACCCGGTTGACAACAGTCACACCATCTCCACTTGTGGGCGGGGCGCTCACCTCTGCCCAGACCACGCCGTATTGTTCGCCGGGTGCGGCATCCGCGGGAACCGTGATGGTCACCGTAGCTGTCACACTTCCACCGGCAGGTACGGTGGGCGATTCACGATCGACCGAGGTCCAGGTGGACAGGTCGTTGGGGGTCTTGCCTTCGGCACCGAGGAAGGCGCCAGCGGTGATGCTTGCCGCACCGGAATACAGGTTGATCGTCGTCGCGTCTGGCAAACCGTTCGCCACGTCGATCCGGCGCTCAATGACCGCTCCGGGAGCGACGTGGTCAACGATATAGAGGCGCGCGCGCGGGTCATCAGTCGCGTTGGCCGGAATGTCCAGGAGCCGTAGTCCGATACTGCCGGCTGGCGCCGAACTCCCCGCCGCCTGGGCGGACGGTACGGACGGTACTAGCAGACCGACAATGACAGCAAGGACGACAGCGACGACGGGTTGTATTCGCAAGGAGGCTCCTAAAGCACGGAATGGGTGATGGTGAACGAGTAAACGCCGGCAGAACTACCGCTGGGCACGGCCACCGTGATTGTTGGGTCCCAGCTGGCCCTGTTGTACCCGACGACGCCGCTGGCGGTGACCGCTGGCGACGCATCCGTGAGATTGCCCCCAGCATTGGCCGTGTAGGTTGCCCTGCCATCCCGGCCGATCGTGCCAGCGGCGTAACTGATCGCGCTGGCCGGAATGGATTGCCCGGGCTGGGCGACCAGGGCGGTGGCTGTGACACTCGCGACCCAACCGACCGTGCTGAGAGTTCGCGAATCCGTCACCTTCACCGACCCGAGTTGGCCGCTGATCGTTCCGCCACCGACCACGTTTGCCCGCGTGCCAAGGTTGCCGGCACCCGTCGGCACGGAGATAGTGAGCAACCCAGCATTATCGGTGAGGGTAAAGGTGTTTGCGGCGAGGGTGATCGTGGCCGCGTAAGACAGCACGCGACCATCGACAACTGCGCCAGCGCCCACAGTGATCGCCCCGAGGGCCAGAATTGTGCCGACGAACGATGAATTTGCACCGGTGCCAGCGGCTCCGAGCACCTGCCAGAACACATTGGAAGCCTGAGCCCCATTGATCAGTTTGATCTGGCTTGCCGCAGCAGTATTCAGCGCGGCGTCGACTTGAAAGATGAAGACGGCGCTGGGGTCGTTCTGGGCGTCCAGGGTCAGGGCCCCGGTGAGCGCAAACGCGGCGGCCGTGTGATAAACGCCCGCGGTGAATGTCCGGCCGTTCTGATCCCCGGCGAAGGCTCCGGTTGCGGTGCGACCCGCGGCGTCCTGGTAGGCGACCAACAGGTCAGGCACAGCGAGTGCTGCCTGGGGGTCGCCGGCGTGCGTGGCACCCGTGACGATTCCCGGGGGGAATCCCACGATCAAGCCCCCTGGGCCTACCCCGAGATCCCCGCTCAAGGTTGTCACGCCCGTGCTTGTCACCGCCGTTCCAGTCAGGACAGAAAAACTCGCCGCGGCACCAAGCGGAACCGGATAGGTCTTGGAATCCACCGTCAAAGCCTGGGTTGCCGCGCCCGTGTTGCCGGCAAGATCGGTGATCTGGGCCAGAACCTGATGCGTTCCATCGACCAGAGTGGCTGCCAGCACGCTCCACAGCCCACCGCTCTGAACGGTCGTCGTCAGGATCTGGTCGGCGATTTTCACCGTGACAAACGTTCCGGGCGTGGCATCCGTTGTTCCCGAAGTCCTGGGCCGCGCCGTCGTCGCCCGGTTCGTCGATCCCGGCGTGATTGTCACGACCGGCGCAGTGCGGTCCGCGATCAATGACTGAGTGGCGGTGCCGACGACTGCAAACTCATCCGTGATTGTCACCACGACGTTGTGTGGGCCAACGGCCAGGGTCGGCGCGGTCACCGTCCATGTTCCGCCGGCCTGAACGGATGTCTGCTGAGTTGCGCCATCGATCGTGACCCGAACCATAGACCCGGCCGCGGCACTCGTCGTGCCCGAAATTATGGGCGTGGTTAGATTCGTATAGCCCAGCGCCCCCGGAGAGATCACGACGATTGGCGCGGCGGTATTGGTGAAGCGCACTCGGTTCGCGTTCAGGGCGATGGCCCCCGTAGGCGACAACGCCCGGCCCCGTACGGTCGCGTTCGCTCCGATAGCTATCGCTCCGAGGGCGACAATCGTGCCAGAAAACAGGGAATTCGCCCCCAACGACACCGCGCCAAGGACCTGCCAAAAAACATTCGACGCCTGCGCGCCATTAACCAGGGCAATCTGGCTCGACGCGGCCGTCGAGAGGGCCGCGCCCACCTGAATGATAAAGACCGACGTTGGATCCCCCCGGCCGTCCAACGTCAGTGTTCCGCTCAACGAGATGGCGGCGGCCGCGTGGTAGACACCGGCGGTCAGGGTGGTCGCTGCGAGATCGCCAGCGATGCTGTGCAGCGTCGGGCGAGCGGCCGCATCGGCGTAAGCGAGCGTAACGGCGGCGTTCGCCAGGCCTGCGGACTCGTCATTGACGTGCACGCCGGCGCTCGTGATCGGGGCACCAGTGATCGCGCCCGCCGGGCTCACCCCCAATTCGCCGGTCAGGGCGGTCTCGCCGGCGCTAGATACCGACCCGCCAAGCACCGAGTAGGGACCCGCCAGGCCGAGCGGTACCGTGCGCGTCGCCTCAAGCGTGACGGCTGCGTTCGGGCCGGTGACGTTCCCTGCCGGGTCCGTCACGTCGGCCAGAGCCAACTGTTCTCCTTCTACCGGTAGCTCCGTGCCTGGCACCGTGAGTGCAACAGTCAGGTCCGCCAGCGACGCCTCGGCGGAATCCGCCTCGGTTGACACCGAAAAGCCGGCGGCGGAGCCCAACGACGCCACCGGCGCCGCCGCGCTGGCCGGTGCCGGGGCGGGCAGCAGGCTCAGCACAAGGATCGCGCTCGACCAGACGGCGACCCTGAAGATCGTCGCCTGGCTCATGAACCGTGCTCCCCGCTCCAACATATTGTGTCCGGTTCCTAGGAGTTAGAGAACCGAGTGGGTGATCGTAGCCGAGTAGACAGCTGCGACCGTGCCGCCGGGGATTCCCACGTTGATCGTCGGATTCCAGGACGCGGCATTGTCGCCGGTAATTCCGCTGGCGGTCACCGCTGCAGAGACTCCGGTCAGGTTGGCCGGATCGTTAGCCAGGTACGAGGCCGTTCCGAACTTGCCGATGGTTCCGGCCGTGTAGCCCACGTAGCTGGCGGCAATGGTCGGGCCTGATGGCGGGGTGAAGGCGGTCGAGATGACGCTGGCAATCCAACCGGAACCCGCAGCAGCGCTGCGAGCATCGCTGACCTTGACAGCTCCCAGTGAGCCACTGATCGTTCCGCCGTCGACCGTGTTGGCGCGAGTGCCGAGGTTTCCTGCGGACGTCGGCACGGAGATTGCCAGGACCCCACCGTCCACGGTGACCGTGGCGGTCGTCGTTCCGGAACTCGCTGCCGAGGCTGGCAGCGCGATGCCCAACGTGAGAATTCCCACACCGGCAGCTGCCACGAGCGCGCGTGTTTTCAAATCCATATGTAGCTCTCTTCCTGGGGGTCCGGGTCACGGATTTCCCCCCTGTGAGTGGAGGGGGGAACAACCGACCCAAGAAGGTCGGTCCCCTTTTATGAGGACAGACTATTGCGCCGTCCCGCCACGGTTCCCATCCCCGTGATCCCCAATAGTGGGGTAATCCTCATGTTTTGATGCATTGGTATAGTCGCTGTGGTCGGCGCACGCCTGACCTCCGCGAGCGGCAAGTCACGGGCGCTTCACGGACTCAGTGCCGCCCCGCAGCACTCGTTCCACCGGCAGACGAGTGCGCTTCAGCTGCGCCCTATCGGCGTTTTGCCAGAGTCACCAGGGCAAGGCGATCGGGTTTACCCGAGGGGAGCAGTGGAATTGCCGTCACCACCACAATGCGGGTCGGTCGCGCGGCCCGACCCAGAACGGGAACGACGGATGCCGCCACTCCCGCCAAATCCGTCGCCACGCCTGCCCCCCCGGCCAACACCACGACCGGGACCTGCCCCCATTGCACGTCGTCGCCGCCGACCACGACGGCCTGGTCCAACCCCGGCAGTGACCGGACGATGCGTTCGACGGCGTCGAGCGATACCTTTTCGCCTCCGGAGATGATCACGTTGTCGGCCCGGCCAAACACCGTGACTCGGCCATTGATCGGGTCAATTTCGCCGAGATCCCCGGTGCGATACCAGCGCACGCCGTGTTCAACGATGAATCGGTCGGCGGTGCGTTCGGCATCGCCAAGGTACCCTTCGGCGAGCACCGCGCCAGAAAGCTCCAGCTGCCCGTCAACCACGCGCACGAGGGTGTCGCCGATCGGAGTCCCGTTGTACACGCAGCCGCCAGCAGTCTCCGACGATCCGTAGGTGCGCACGACTCGCACGTCGAGTTCGGCTGCCCGAGCGATGAGATCAGCCCTGATCGCCTGCCCGCCAACCAAAATCGCGGTGAAGCGACGCAGCACGGCCAGCAGGGCCGGGTCATCCGCCGCGTCGAGCAGGCGGGCCAGCTGCACCGGTACCAGCGCGGTGTAGCGTAGCGGCTCGGTCATGGTCTCGGCCAGCCGACAAAAGCCCTGGGGATCGAAGTGGCCCGGCGGCAGCATGAGGGGGGTGGTTTCGGCGGCGATCGAGCGCACGAGCACCTGCACCCCGGCGATGTAGTGCAGGGGCAGAGCGAGCAGCCACTGTCCAGCCCCGCCGAGGGCGACGGCCGAGGCCGCAGCGCCAGCCAGCAGGGCGTTGGTGGCGAGCATGACCCGTTTCGGCGTGCCGGTCGACCCGGAGGTTTCGATCACGACCGCGACCCGTTTCGGCACATCATCGAGAATCACTTGACCGCCCGTCGGCAACGGCGACGGCAACAATGCCGGTCCGTTGCCCGCGAGCGCATCCCTCAACGCGGCGAGAAAGGCGGGCGGATGCTCCGGCACGAGGGTTCGCAGCGGCCTCACCACGGTGCCGCTGCGTCGCTACAGTCCCCCGAGGAGGGGTCGCACACCCGTTCAGCCATGGTGTCAGCCTACGCGGCGCCAGCATCTGCTTTTCGAATTTTCCAACCCGCAAGATTAGGGGTTGAGAAGACGAAAAAACCTCAGGTAATGTGGACCGAGCAAGAAGTCAACCCCTTGTCCTCCACCCCGTTCGGGGGTGGACTAATGACTTGGAAAGTACGGGGAGGTCGCCATGAACATCACGCACGGCATGGAACGCATATGCGAGGGCTCACAACCATGACCACCACCGTTCAGGCGCCTCGCCGAACAGCCTCGCCGGGTACCTACGCCGCCGCATCAACCGATGCTTTCGGCGACTACCTGCGCCGCATCGGCAAGGGGACCCTGCTCAACGCGGAGCAGGAAGTCGACTTGGCGCGCCGCATCGAGGTCGGGCTCTTTGCTGAGGCCAGGCTGCTGGGCGACGGCAACCGTGACTCGGCCGACGAGCGCGAACTGGCCTGGCTCATGCACGACGGGCGCCGCGCCAAGAATCAGTTCATCGAGGCCAACCTGCGTTTGGTCGTGAGCATTGCCAAGCACTATTCCGGCCGCGGAGTGCCCATCATGGACCTCGTGCAGGACGGCAACATGGGGCTCGTTCGTGCCGTTGAGAAGTACGACTTCATGACCGGCTACAAATTCTCCACCTACGCCACTTGGTGGATCCGCCAGGCAATCCACCGCGGCATGGCCGACAAGTCCCGCATGATCCGCATCCCGGTGCACACCGCCGAAAAGCTCAACAAGATCAAGCGCATCCGGCGCGACCTGACCAGCGTGCTCGACCGTGACCCCACGGCACGTGAAATCGGCGAAGCCGCCCAGCTTCCCGTGCGTGACGTGCTGCGTCTACTGCAATACGACAACGAACCGATCTCCCTGCACACTCCGGTCGGTGACGGTGCCGGCGATATGGCCGAACTGATCATCGATGACGACCTCCCCCAGCCCGACGAACACGCTACGCTGACGCTGCGCGCGGCAGACATCCGCTACTTCCTCGACACACTGCCCCCTCGGGAACGTTCCATTTTGCGAGCCAGGTTCGGCCTCGACGGTAACGAACCGCGCACCCTGGACCAGATCGCCCACATTGAGGGCGTCACCCGGGAGCGAGTACGCCAGATTGAAAAGCGCGCCCTCGCCCTGCTGCACGTGCCACGGTTGGAGCATTATTTGCGGGACTAAACGCCCACCGCATCGATTACACGCCAGCAGGAGCGCGACATGGGAAAACTGACCTACGACTCGACCCTTACCGCGGACTTCGACGATCGTGTGCTCGCCCACATTCAGGTTGTGATCGGTGCCAAGCTGCGCCGCGGGGAGTCGTTCTACTTCACCTGGCGGGACGACCCGCAGGCTGGCGACGGACGCAGCACGATCTGGCTCCACCCCGGCATCCCCCTCGCTTACAAGTATTTCGGCAGCCGTTCGCCCACGCTTAACCGCGAGTGGATCGAAGCGCTCATGGCGACGGCAAACTCCTCCGGCGGATTGCAGATCGTTCCGGAACCCAGCTCCCCGGCCGTGCAGTTGAGCGTCCTGAAGGACGAACCTTGAACCGCATCGACATCGTCTATGACGCCAAACCATATTCGCTCAGCGGCCGTTCCATCGAATCAATCCAGATCGAGATCGACGGCGCTCTCGCCGCGGGGCTTCCGTATTGGTTGCGAGTGAACAGTGGTGAGGGCCGTTTTCAAGACGCTTACCTGCTCATCGCACCCGGCATTCCTATCGCCATAGTCGGCGTTAGGCACGGCTTCGACCACGATCACGACGGCAACGACCTGTACGAGCAGGATTAGCGACGCCTCTGGCCGTCTACCCAGCCGGAGGCTGACACACTGGAACCATGATGCCCTCACTGGATGAGTTACTCGGTTCCGCGCACGTCGTCTCCCTGAAACTGTTCGACCGGTTCCGCGGGCTGGACAGCCGGGAGGCACTGCTGCTGGAAGGTCCAGAGGGCTGGACCGAGTTCTCCCCGTTCGTGGAATACGACGATGCCGAGGCCGCCAACTGGTTGCGAGCCGCCATCGACTTCGGCTGGCAGAGCACGCCGCACGCCCTGCGCACGAGCATTCCGGTCAACGCCACCGTACCGGCCGTGCCAGCGGGTAAAGTCGCCGAGGTGCTCGCACGTTTTCCCGGCTGTCGCACGGCAAAGGTGAAGGTCGCCAGCCCGGATCAAACCCTGGCCGACGATGTCGCCCGAGTGGCCGAGGTGCGTCGCGTACTCGGTCCGGAAGGCCGCATCCGCATCGATGCGAACGGCCTGTGGAACGTGGACGAAGCCGAACACGCCATTCACGCGCTGAGCGCTTTCGATCTTGAGTACGTCGAGCAGCCCTGCATGAGCGTGCCGGAACTCGCCGAGATCCGCCACCGCACCACCTACCTGAGCGTGCCGATCGCCGCCGACGAGAGTGTACGCAAGAGCGGCGACCCGCTCGCTGTGGCCCGGGCCGGTGCTGCCGACATTCTGGTGATTAAGGCCCAGCCGCTTGGCGGCATTCGAGCCGCACTGTCGATCATTGGCCAGACCGGACTGCCGGTCGTGGTCTCCAGCGCTCTCGACACGTCGATCGGGCTGTCGATGGGCGCGCACCTCGCAGCATCCGTTCCCGGGCTGTACTTCGACTGCGGCCTCGGCACCGCCTCGCTGCTCGCCGAGGATGTCACGGGCGAGCCGCTGCTCCCGGTTGACGGTGCTATCCCGGTGCGCCGGGTCGCACCGGATGCCGCTCTACTCGACCAGCACGCGGCCAGCCCCGAGCGTCGCGACTGGTGGCTCGCTCGTCTCGCGCGTACGCACGCGCTCGTCGCCGCCGAGTAAGCCGAAATCGATCGCGAGCGCGGGTGATTAGTTGCTGCAGCCAGGTCGAAGCAACTATTCAGCCCCTTTTGCGTGACTGCGGGGTTAGAGAGGGAGGCCCGAGTAGGCGTGCAGGCCCTTGAAAAACACGTTGACGATGCCGAAGTTGAACATGACAGCGGAAAAGCCGATGATCGCCAGCCAGGCCGAGCGTGACCCGCGCCAGCCGCGGGTTGCCCGGGCGTGGATGTAGCCGGCGTAGATGACCCAGATGATGAAGGTCCACACCTCTTTGGTGTCCCAGCCCCAGTACCGTCCCCATGCCTGTTCGGCCCAAATCGAGCCGGCCATGAGGGTGAAGGTCCACAGAATGAAGCCGATGATGTTGATGCGGTAGGCCAGGTTTTCCAGTGTCGCCGATGACGGCAGGGTGGCCAAAAATCGCAGGCGCAGACCGGATGGCGCGGCTGCGGCGTCGAGGACCCTGTTTTCGCGCCGGAACTGCAGCAGTTGCACGGTCGACAGCGCGAAGCCGAGTGCGAACATCCCGGTGGCCAACGACGCCACGAACACGTGGATGACCAGCCAGGCCGATTGCAGTGCCGGCGGCAGTGGGGCAACCTCCACATAGAACTGCAGGGCTGCCACGCCGAGCAGCACAAGCACGAGACCGGTGACGAAGGTTCCGAGAAAACGCAGGTCGGAGCGGATCAGCACGATCAGGAACACCGTCATGATGAGCAGCGTGCCCGTCAGCGCGAACTCGTACATGTTCGCCCACGGCACCCGGTCGGCCGCGAAGCCGCGCATGATGGTAGCAGCGAGATGCAGCGCCCAGGCCAGCACGGTGAGGGCTACTCCCACGCGCAGGCTCGCCGAGCGGCCGTACGGCAGCGCCGCGTCGGCGTCCATCCGGGCGCTGATGCGCGACAGCACGGGCCGCTTCACGGCCGGTCGTTCGAGGGTGCTGGTGCTGGTGCGGGCAGCGGATACCGCGCTGCCGACGGAAGAAGCGGCGTCCACTGTAGTCAGGTCGGATTCCATCGCACCCACGGCGCTCGAACGACGCGCGAGGTCGACTGCGAAAGCGATGAAAGCGAGGGCATAGACGGCCATCGCCGAATACAGCGCGTAGAGCGAGTACGAGTTGAGCAGTGCGGTGTCAGTCAGATTCACGATGTAAGCCTAAATCGATTCGGGGTTCGCGACGACGGGTTGGTGGGTTTTCAACAGTTTAAGGTGACGGTCAGCCACATTCGTGATGGCGGCTTCGAGAGCAGGGTCGTCGCCCCGGGCGAGGCCCGCGTATTCGAGATGCACGGTTCCGTCGATTCCGGTCGTTGCCTTTACCCAAACGCGGCGACGCGGCACGAGCAGCCCGGTGAACAGGCCGAACAGCACGAGCATTGAGAAGGAAAGGAGCCAAATCTGTGTGGGGTCGTGATGAATGTCGAAGCTTGCGAAGCGCGGAACCGACTGGGTGAAATCGCCGGCCGCCGATGCGGCCGGATTGTTGTCGACGAAGCTGACGGTGCCGAGGTCGCCCGGCAGCTCGGCCGATGCACCCGGCTTCAGCTCGATCGAGGCAACGCCGGTCTTGCCGCCGGTCTGCCGGGTCAGGGTATCGGTGACGAGCGAATAAACGGATGTTGGCACGCCGGCATCGAGACCGAGGTCACCGGTATAGACGTTCAGAGTGAGCAGCGGATATTCCAAGTCAGGGTAGCTCGAGAAGTTCGCGCCGGAAGCCGCTTTGTCTTGCGTGGGATAGAAGAAACCGATCATGCCGAGCTGTTCGGACAGGCCGTCGGGTACTTTCACGATGCCGAGCGAGGTGAGATTGGCGTCCTGCGGCAAGAACGGCACAGAGTCTGAAAAAACGACGGTACCGTCGGGGGCCGTGACCTGAATGGTCGGTGCGTACCCGTTGCCGAGCAGGTAGATGCTCGTTCCGTTGGTGCGCAGCGGTCCATTGACCTTGACGACGCCGGGCTCAGCCGACTCACCCTTAGGCGTGACGGTCACGTCGGCGGTGAAGTCGATCGGCTGGCCGTAGGCCTGCAGATTCTGTTGTTCGTAGGAGACCGAGAAGTCATCGAGACTCAGCGTGTAGGGGTCGAGCGTGGTGTCGTCGAAGAACCGTCCCGGGTTAAAGGAGTCGTAGGCGAGCAGCGTGTTCACAAAGGTCTGCCCCTCGACGATCACTCGTTGGCCGGCAAAACCATAGCCGCCGCCGAATCCAGCGGTAACCAGAATGCCCACGAGCGCAGCGTGAAAGACGAGGTTGCCGGTCTCCCGCAGGTAGCCACGCTCCGCCGAAACGGATGACTCGGTGTCGGAATCAAAGCGGACTACGCGGTAGCCGCTGGATTTCAGGAGGGCGCGGGCGTGCGTGATGGCGTCGCGGGCATCCGTCTGCTCCGGCGCGTCTCGCGTAGTGAAACCGGACAGGCGCCCGAGGCGGGCAGGCGTGGTCGGCGGCTTGGCTCGTAGGGCCTGGAAGTGATGTTTGGTGCGCGGAATGACGCAGCCGATGAGCGAAATGAACAGCAGCAGGTAGATCGACGAGAACCAGGCCGAGGTGTAGACGTCGAAGGCTTGCAGTTTGTCGAGAATCGGTGCCAGGTCGGCGTTGTCGGCGAAGTACTGGGTGACACCGTTCGGGTCGGAGCTGCGCTGGGGCACGAGCGATCCGGGAATGGCCGCGATGGCGAGCATGAGCAGCAGGAACAGGGCGGTACGCATGCTCGTGAGCTGACGCCAGAACCAGCGAAGCCAGCCGGTCAGTCCGAGCTTGGGCTGCACGACACCCTGCGGGCGGGAATCGTAGTGGTCAGATGGCCGGGACAAAGCTGCCAATCACCCCTTGCAAATCGAGGAGCCAGGTGTTCCAGATACCGCTCACCATGAGTACTCCGATGACGACGAGCAGAACGCCGCCGAACAGGTTGATGGCACGAATATGCCGTTTAAGGAATGCAACCGAACCGGTGGCCCAGTTGAAGCCAAGGGCGATCACGAGGAAGGGAATTCCGAGGCCGAGAGAATAGAAGAGGGCCAGCAGACCGCCCTGCCAGGGAGAGCCGGTGCCAAGGCTGAGGGAGTTGATGGCGGTGAGGGTGGGACCGGTGCACGGCGTCCAGCCCACCGCGAAGACCGCACCGAGCACGGGGGCACCTGCGAGACCCATTTTGGGGCGCCAGTTGGTCTTGATGGTGCGCTGCATGGCCCCGAACTGCCCGATGAAGACGAGGCCCAGCAGAATGACCACCACGCCGGCGAGGCGCGTGATCAGGTCGCGATAGGAGTTGAGCCAGAATCCGGCGGCACCGAAGACGACGCCGGTGAGCACGAACACCACGGTAAAGCCGAGCACGAACAGACCAACCCCGGCCAGGAGCCGGGTGCGGCCGCGACGGTCACGCTTGGACGCACCGGTGCGTCCGTCGGTAAAGCCGCCGATGTAGGCGAGGTACCCGGGAACGAGCGGCAGGATGCACGGTGAGGCGAACGATACGAGGCCGGCGAGGAGTGCGATGGGAATAGCGAAGAGCAGCTGGCCGCTAAAAACGATCTCTCCGAAGGGATTGTTCACTCGGTCGTGCCAGTCTCCGCGATCGTGTCCCGAATGAGGGTCTCCAGGATGGAGGGCGAGGTGACCTGGCCCAGAATGCGCGCCGCGACCCGCCCCTCGGCGTCGAGCACCAGAGTGGTCGGCACCGCGTTCGGCGGAATGCTGCCACTGAACGCGAGCTGCATGGCGCCGGTATCAACGTCGAGAACCGAGGGGTAGGTCACGCTGTACGTCTCGTTAAAGGCGATGGCGTTCGGGGCCTGGTCACGCACGTTGACGCCGAGAAAGCTTGCGCCCTCGTTTTCGAATTGCGCGTTGAGGCTTTGCAGGTCGGATGCCTCGGCGCGGCACGGTGCACAGCTCGCGTACCAGAAATTGACCACGAGAACTTCGCCGAGCGAGGCGTCGCTCGTCACCGTCTCGCCCGTCTCTGTCACGCCGGAGAACTCGATGGCCTCACCGCGGTCGGCGAGGGCGATCTCGGTGACGCTGCCGTCACCGGCGATGAAACCCTTGTTTGAACCTTCCCGGTACTGATCCGCGAGCGGGTCAGACGAGCAGCCCGAGAGTAGCAGCGCAGCCGCGGCCAGTCCGGCCAGCAGCGGGGCGAGGCGGCGGCGTTGGTTCACGCGGCGGCGGTTCATACGGCACCCACATCGTTGCTCGGGTCGAGAAGGGCTAGTGCCGGGTTGGCATAGGCGGTTTCGGCGAAGCGGTCGCCGTGCCAGGACACCGTGGTGATACTCGACAGGTCGCAGCGGCGCTTGCGCGGGTCGTGGGCGAGGCGTTCGTGGGCGAGGGCGCGGTGCACCATCCAGATCGGCAGCTGGTGGCTGACCAGCACTACGTCGCCCTCATCCACCGAGTTCCAGGCGTCGTCGATCGCCGCGAGCATGCGGGCAGAGATTGAACGGAAGGGTTCTCCCCAGCTTGGCTTCAACGGGTTGATCAGGGCCGGCCAGTTGCGCGGGTCGCGTAACGCACCGCCCTGGCCACGCATCCGCTTACCTTCAAAGGCGTTGGTCGGTTCGATGATGCGTTCGTCGGTGTCGATCGGTAGCGCAAAAGCGGCGGCGATCGGAGCGGCCGATTCCTGCGCACGCTGCAGTGGCGAGGCGATAACGCGCACGACCGGGCGACCGCGCTTGACCAGTTCGTCCGCGGCGGTTGCCGCCATGAGCAGGCCTCGTTCGGAGAGCCGGTAATTCGGCAGCCGTCCGTAGAGCACGCGTTCGGGGTTGAAGACCTCACCGTGACGCACGAGATGCACTTGACTGGCTACCACCCGACCAGTCTACGGAGGGCCCAACCCGGAAACCGCCGTGAGCGGGCCGCTCGGGCGGCTCCGGCTAAACTCGAACTGTGACTTCGCGCGTATTAATCAAGAACCTGTCCGCTCTCGATGACGGCACCGTTTCGGTGTCGGGTTGGGTCGATACGGTGCGCGACCAGAAAAAGGTGCAATTCGTCGTTCTTCGCGACGAATCCGGCGCCGTGCAGCTGGTCAATCCGCGCACAACGGATGCCGATGGCGTCGTCGTCGCCGACGAGCCCGCCACGAGCATCTCCGGTCTCGCCCAGGGCACCTTCGTGACCGTCACCGGGGCGCTCAAGCACGACGAACGGGTGAAGCTCGGCGGCATCGAGATTAAGCTCGCCACCCTCACCGTGGTGTCCGCCGCTATCCCCGAGACGCCGATCGCGGCGGACTCGAGCCTCGATAAGCGTATGGACTGGCGCTTCCTCGACCTGCGCAACCCGAAGCAGAACCTCATCTTCCGCATCCAGACCACGTTCGAGCACGCGCTGCGCACGTACTGGATCGAGCACGACTTCATCGAACTGCACACCCCAAAGCTCATGGCGAGTGCGAGCGAGTCGCGCGCTGAATTGTTCGAGGTCGGCTATTTCGATACCAAGGCGTACCTCGCGCAGAGCCCACAGTTCTTCAAGCAGATGGCCCAGTCGGCCGGTTTCGGCAAGATCTTCGAGGTTGGGCCGGCGTTTCGTGCCGACCCGTCGTTCACGAGCCGGCACGCGACCGAGTTCACGAGCGTTGACAGTGAGATCAGCTGGATCAACAGCCACGACGACGTCATGACGCTGCACGAAGACCTTATGGTCGCCGGGTTCACGGCGGTCAAGGCTAAGCACGGCGACGAGGTCAAAGCCCTGTTCGACGTTGATGTGACCGTTCCGAGCACGCCGTTCCCGCGCATCCCCCTGGCCGAGGCCAAGGAGATCGTGAAGAGCCGCGGCTATGAAGTTCCTCGCGACGACGACGACATGGACCCGGAGGGCGAACGTCAGATCGCCGCCTACGTGGCCGAGAAGTACGGGCACGAATTCGTCTTCCTGACCGACTATGCGTCGAGCATCCGCCCGTTCTACCACATGCGTCACGAGGGCGATGCGTCGATCACCAAGAGCTACGACCTCATTTTCAACGGCACCGAAATCTCCACCGGCGCCCAGCGCGAGCACCGCATCGAGGTTCTCGAAGCTCAGGCGATCGAGAAGGGCCTGGACCCGAAGGAGATCGAGGGCTACCTTGACTTCTTCCGCTACGGCGTGCCATCGCACGGCGGCTTCGGCATGGGCCTGGCCCGCGTGCTGATGCTTATGCTGCACCAGGCTTCGATTCGCGAGGTCACCTACCTGTTCCGCGGCCCGACCCGCCTCGAGCCGTAGGCCGGCCTCCGGCCCGCCTCAGCCGGAGACCGCAGACCGCACCGAGCCGTGAGTTTGTGTCGCCGAGCCGTGATTTTTGGCCCTTCTCGAGCCAAAAATGAACTAATACTCACGGCTCGGCGGCTCTAGACCGCGGAAACTCACGGCTCGGCGTGCGGTTAGACCTCGAGGTCGACCGCGAGGCGGTCGGCGACGACGGTCCGAATGAACGCACCGACCTTTTTGTGCTCGGGGTGCTTCTGGTAGCGGTCAAGGGCCTCGAGGTCGTCGAAGTCGGCGATCAGCGCGACGTCCCAGTTTTCATTGCCGGCAACATCCGGCCCGACCGTCAGCGCGCGAATCTCGGGTACGACACCCACGAGGGATTCCAGGCCCGCCACGATGCCCGCGGCATCATCGGCTTTCTTGCGCGGGGTGAGGGCGTTGAGCTTCCAGCAAACGATGTGGCGAATGGTCATGAGACCTCCAGTAGGGCGGTGCGCAGGCGCACAGGGTCGATGCGCCAATAATTGTGAACTTTGCCGTTGATGAGGAGCACCGGGATGTCCTCCAGATAGAGCTCGTGCAGCTCGGCGTCATCGAGAATGGAAAGTTCCTCAAATGTGATTCGTGGGGCCGACACGTCGTCGGCAAGCTTGGCCACGACGCTGCCGACCAGATCCCGCGCATCGTCGCAGAGGTGACAACCGGGCTTGCCGATCAGGGTTAGGTGTGCGGTGGGCATGGTTCCAGCCTACGGTGACTTCATGCCGGGGCGTACGGGCGCCAAACACCGAGCGGTGGATAGCAAAAAGCGCCAGTCCCGAAGGGCTAGCGCTTTGCTCGAGAACGGCTAAGAGTTGAGTCTTAGTCGTTCTACTTCTTATTACGACGCTGGTGGCGAGTCTTGCGAAGCAGCTTGCGGTGCTTCTTCTTCGCCATACGCTTGCGTCGCTTCTTAATTACAGAACCCACACGGACCTCACAAGTATTGGTTTAGTCGCGGGGCCCGCGACTGACACGAAAACACCATTCTACCGGACAAAACCAGCTCCAACTACTCAGCCGCCGGATCTGACCTCTCTCAGCCGTTTCTGCGCCACTTTTTCGCGGTGGCATCTTTGACGACGTGCGACATTTGCGAGGCATCGGCGAAGGCCTTGCCAATAGCCGAGGCGAAGGCGCGCTGCTCGTCTTTCAGCCCGGCATCTGCCTCCAGATCTACGTCCTTGACGGCCTGGTCGAAGTCGACGCTCAGGAAGGGAATTAACCAGTCCTCGATCTCTTCGAGCGGCGAATACTCCAGACGATAGAAGCGGTGCTGTCCGTCTTCGCGAACGGTGACCAAACCAGCCTCACGCAACACCTTGAGGTGCTTGGAGACGGTGGGCTGGCTCAGCCCGAGGTGCCCAACGATGTCGGACACGCTCAGCTCGCCACGCACTTCCCGGGACGGACCGCGAATTTCAGCGGAGGGAACTGCGCGCTCCAACAGGATGCGCAAGATGTCCCGTCGCGCCGAGTCCGCCACCACGGTGAAGATGTCTGCCATAACCTCAGGGTAGTCATTACTGCTGGGTAATAACCAACGCTGGGTAGTACCATTTCAATCTGGCAATAGTCGCAGGTTAATCGGGGGTTCCAGGTGTCGTTGAGAACCGGAACTGAACCGTTCTTTTCGCGCCCGCTCGCCCTCCTGTTGCGGATGCGCGACGGAGTGGACTCGCTCGCCCACAAGTCGCCATCGCGGTTCGCCATTCTGGTATTTTCCGCGCTCATCATGGTCTTCACCGTGTTGTTCTCGCTACCGATCGCCGCAGCGGATCGCACGATCACCCCACTGCACGACGCCGTTTTCACGGCGGTGTCGGTCATCTGCGTCACCGGACTAACCACGGTCGACATGGCCACCCACTGGTCAGCGTTCGGCAATATCCTGGTGTTCGTCGGTGTCAATATCGGCGGCATCGGCGTATTGACGCTCGCGTCGCTGATGGGACTGGTCATCTCGCGCAGACTCGGGCTGCGCGCAAAACTGATGGCTGCGAGCGATTCCAACCCGTCCCGCATTCACGCCGGGCCGGTCAACGAGGGCCAGACCATTCGCCTCGGCGAGGTCGGCAGCCTGCTGCTCACCGTTGCGATCAGCGCGTTTGTCATCGAGGTCGGCGTGGCAGCGCTGCTCTTTCCGCGCATGCTGCAGGCGGGTGTATCCCTGGGCGAAGCGGTCTGGCACAGTTTCTACTACGCTGCGATGGCCTTCACCAACACCGGTTTCAATCCAAACCCCGGCGGCCTCAGCCCGTTCGCCGATGACTATTGGTTTCTCGGCGCGCTCATGATCGGTGTTTTTCTGGGCAGCCTTGGGTTTCCGGTGATCTACGCGTTCGCGCGCGGCTGGCGCAAGCCGCGCCGCTGGTCGGTACACGTCAAGCTGACCCTCGTCACGACAATCGCCCTGATGATCCTCGGAATGATCTTTTACATCATTCTCGAGTTCGACAATCCCAAGACTTTCGGGTCCCTCAATGCCGGCGACACCATCTTTCAGTCGTTGTTTATGTCGGTGATGACGCGCTCAGGCGGCTTTGCGACCATTGAGATCAGCGACCTGCACGGGTCGAGCCTGCTGCTCAGCGACATGCTCATGTTCATCGGTGGCGGGTCGGCGTCGACCGCCGGCGGCATTAAGGTCACGACCCTGGCCATCCTCTTTCTCGCCGCGTTTGCCGAAGCACGTGGCAAGCAGGAAATGGAAGCGTTCGGCCGCCGTATTCCGAGCGACATTCTCCGCCTGTCGGTCAGCGTTGTGCTGTGGGGCGCGACCACCGTTGCAGTCGCGAGTATTCTCATACTGCACATCTCGAAACAACCCTTCGACATCGTTCTTTTTGACGTGATCAGTGCTTTCGCCACCTGCGGCCTGTCTACCGGGCTTACTGCTGATCTGCCGCCGGAAGGCGTCTACGTCATGGCGGCAACGATGTTCATGGGCCGGGTTGGTACAGTGACTCTCGCGGCAGCTCTGGCCGCGAGCCACAGCAGGCAATTGTTCAAACGCCCGGAAGAGAGACCCATCGTTGGTTGATCGCATCAAACACGACGCCCCCGTGCTCATCATCGGGCTTGGACGGTTTGGCGCGGCCACGGCCGGCCAGCTCGACCGACTGGGCCGCGAAGTGCTCGTCGTCGACACGAGCGACGCCCTCGTCTCGAAGTGGTCGGAGCGAGTGACCCACGCCGTTCAAGCGGATGGCCGTTCTCTCGAGGCCCTGCAACAAATTGGCGCTCAGGACTTCTCAATCGCCGTCTGCGCAGTCGGGTCGTCGGTGGAAGCCAGCGTGCTGATCGTCGCCAATCTGGTGGACCTGAAGATTCAACAGATCTGGGCCAAGGCCATCTCCAAGTCGCACGGCAAGATTCTCGAACGCATCGGCGCCAACCACGTCATCTACCCCGAAGCCGAGGCCGGCGAGCGCGTCGCCCACCTGGTGTCGGGTCGCATGCTCGACTTCATCGAATTCGACGATGATTTCGCCCTGGTGAAGATGTACCCGCCGAAGCCCATCCGCGGCCTCGCCCTCGTCGATTCGGGCGTGCGCCGCAAGTACAACGTGACCGTCGTCGGCGTCAAAAGCCCCGGCAAACCGTTCACCTACGCGACCCCGGAGACCGTGGTGTCCAACCATGACCTCATCATCGTGTCGGGCGCCGAGGCCGATATTGAACGGTTCGCCGCGCTCGGTTCGTAGCACTCCCCCTATTTGGGGGAGACGACCGACTAGTCTCCTATTTACGGACACTTCTCGCAGCAGCTCCACCCAGGTTGCGCGCTGACGACGTGTGCGCGAACGGAAAGGCTCACCTATGTCACCCGACGTCCCCACTCCTGCCAACACCCCGGCCGACATTGTCGCCGCAGTTCAGACCGACACGACGGGCGAGGTAACCATAGATGGCTCCCGTCGCCGCGTCACCGGCACCGATGAAGCGGGCGTTCGCGAAGAGATCATCGGCCTCGTGGTCGAGACCGCTCGCAGCCGCGGACACTCCGTTCTCCTGCAGGTCAGCGACGAACAGGGCGATTGGCCACTGACCGTGCATCCCAACGGGAGGGTTGAGTCGGCCGGACCGGTCGTTGTTGCCAGCCACCCAAAGCGGACGAGCACCGTGCCCCTTCCACTTGTGACCCCGTTGGAGAACCCGACACCGTTCGCCACGCTCGTGCAGCCGCCCATCGCGGCACCGGCGAGCGCGCTGTTCGAGTCGTTGTTGGCACCCTCGACGGATGCCGCGGCCGCATCACCTGCTCTGTCCCCCGTTGCGCCAAACCTGGCCGACTTTCTCAACTCGCGGCCGCCAGCACCCGCCGGACCGGCCGAACGGGGCTGGCAGGGCGCCCTCCGCCGCCTGACCGGCGGGCTGGTCTCGCCCACGCCGAGTTCGACCGAGCGCCAGCACCGTACGGCCGTCGCGGCCGTACAGCGCAGCCTGAACGGCCCGCGAACGATCGTGGTACTCAATCCCAAGGGCGGAGCGCACAAGACGACAGCGACGCTGCTCATCGCGGCCACGTTCGGCATCTATCGCGGTGGCTACACCCTCGCCTGGGACAACAACGAGACCATGGGCACGCTGGGCGTGCGCGCCCAGGCCGCCCGGCACACCAACACGGCCGTCGACCTGCTGCGCGACCTCGACCGGTTCGGCGATACCCGCTCCCGGGTGGGGGACCTCGACAACTATGTGCGATCGCAGGGTGACGCACAGTTTGACGCCCTTGCCTCTGACCTCGATCCGGCGGGCGCAGCGAGCATCGACGCTGACGCCTTTCGCAAGCTTCACACGTCGCTGAGTCGCTTTTACCGGGTTCTCGTGATCGATACCGGCAATAACATGCGGGCCAGCAACTGGGAAGCGGCGGTCGATGCCGCCGACCAGCTCGTGATCGTGTCGACCATTCGTGAAGACACCGGTTACGGTGCGGCGTCGCTGATCGACGGCCTGCGGCAGAAGGGCCACGCCGACAAGGTCGCCCAAGCGGTCACCGTGCTCGCGTCGCCCTCGAAGACCGCTGACGAGCAGCTGTCGAAGCGTCTGCACGACCACTTTCGCCAGCTGACCCGCACGGTCGTCGACGTTCCGTATGATGCTTCGCTGGTCGGTGGCGGCCCGCTCAACGTCGACGCCCTGGCGCCAAGCACCCGTGCAGCGTGGCTGCAGGCGACGGCGGCCATCGCTGAAGGGCTGTAGCGCGAGGGCTACGAGGCGGCGAGTTCTTTCGCGCGCGCGAGGGCGGCATCCGTTGCGGTGTCGAAGAGCTCTTTCAGCCCGCCCTTTTCGAGCTCCCAGACTGCCCGCTCGGTCGTACCGGCCGGGCTGGTTACCTGGCGGCGCAACTCGCTCGGCGACTTGTCGGACACAGCGAGGAGCGCGCTCGCGCCGAGGAAGGTGCCATTGACCATGACGGCGGCCTCTTCGGGGGTGAAGCCCTTGCTGATGGCCGTTTCGGTGAGCTGTTCGATGAGGTAGAACACGTAGGCCGGGCCGGAGCCGGAGATGGTGCTGAGGGCGTCGAGTTTGTTCTCGGGTACGACCAGCACGTCGCCGACGGTTGCGAACAGGGCTCGGGTGAGTTCGAGGTCGGCGTCGCTGGACCGGGTGCCGGCACTGATGCCGGTGACGGCCATGCCCACGACGGCGGGGGTGTTCGGCATGGTGCGGATGACGTGCACGGCGCTCGGCAGGAGCGATTCGAAGGTGTCGATGGTCACGCCGGCCGCGACGCTCAAGACGAGCGTGCCCGGCGCAAGGGATTCACCGATTTCGCCGAGCAGATCGGCGACCATGTAAGGCTTCACGGCAATAATGACGATCTGAGCGCCGTCGATGGCCCTGAGGTTGGCGTCAGCGTCGACCTCGGTCGCATAGGCGGTGACGCCTTCGGTGTCGGCCAGCTCCGCGGCCTTCACCGCGGTGCGGTTGGTGACTCGAATGCCACCCTCAACGTTCACGCCGGGCTTAAGCAGACCGGCAAGAATGGCGCGGGCCATGGATCCGGCGCCGAGGAAGGCGATCGTGGGCAGAGTCACAGTCGGGGAAGAAGTCATCCGAACAGTCTAGTTTTTCCGCCATCGGGGTGCCCAAAACCATCTCCCCGAGCGCAGCCTGCGACCGGAGACGCGCAGTTCTAAGATGATTTCATGAGCGCATCCGGCGGAAACAAGGCAATCGTGGCGGCATTCGCGGCCAATCTGGGCATCGCAGTGACCAAGTTCGTGGCGTGGGGCCTGTCGGGGTCGTCGTCGATGCTCGCCGAGGGCGTGCACTCGGTAGCGGATGCCGGCAATCAGCTCCTCCTGCTGCTGGGCGGTCGCAAGGCGAAGAGGCGGGCCGACCTGGAGCATCCGTTTGGCTATGGTCGAGAACGCTACGTCTACGCCTTCGTGGTGTCGATCATTCTGTTCTCGATCGGCGGGGTGTTCTCGCTCTATGAAGGCTTCGACAAGCTGCAGCACCCGCATCCGCTCGAAAATGCCTGGGTGCCGATTCTGGTGCTCGCCATCGCGATGGTGCTCGAAGGCTTCTCGCTGCGCACCGCGATCAAAGAGTCGAACCATGTGCGAGGAAATGAGACCTGGGTGCAGTTCATTCGGCACGCGAAGGCCCCAGAACTGCCCGTCGTGCTGCTTGAAGACATAGCGGCCCTCACCGGCCTGGCCTTCGCTTTCGTGGGCGTCGGGCTGACCATCCTCACGGATGAGCCGATCTGGGACGCCGTCGGCACGCTCGCCATTGGCGCGCTGCTCGTTTTGGTCGCGATTATTCTCGGCATTGAGACCAAAAGCCTTCTCGTGGGCGAGGGCGCCAGTAAGAAAGACCTCGACGCCATCGAGGCGGCCATTCTCGACGGCCAGGAAATCAAGCGCATTATTCATCTCAAGACGCTCTACCTCGGTCCGGATGAGATTCTGGTCGGCGCCAAGCTCGCCTTCGACGGCGAGCACCGGTTTGCCGACGTCGCCGCCGACATCAACGCCGTCGAAACTCGTATTCGCGTTGCGGTACCGCTTGCACGCACGATCTATCTCGAGCCAGACATATTTTTTGATCCAAATTCGGCCAATCCGCCTACCGACACCTTTGTGATCAAGGGACTGGAGTAGACCTCAGCGGGCTGTGCGCCGGGCGGGATTGTCGAAAAACTCTCGGAGGATCTCGCCGCACTCCACCTCGTTGACGCCGGCGAAGACTTCAACGCGATGGTTAAGTCGGCGGTCGCGCAGCACGTCGTAAACCGAACCGACCGCGCCCGCCTTCGCATCCCAGGCACCGAAAACGACCGTGGGCACCCGTGCGGCAAGGATCGCACCGGCGCACATGACGCAGGGCTCGAGCGTGACGATAAGGGTGCAGTCCGTCAGGTGCCAGTCGCCGGTGTGCACGGCCGCCTGCCGTATGGCGACGACTTCGGCGTGCAGGGTCGGGTCCTGGTGCCGCTCCCGCTCGTTGCGGCCCCAGCCGATCACTGTGCCCGCAGGGTCGACGACGATGGCTCCAACAGGCACGTCGTCGGAGACCAGGGCGGAGCGCGCCTCGGTCAGGGCGAGCAGCATCCACTCGGCGTGCTGATCTCGTGCGCTCATCTGCCACCTTAAACCGGGGAATTGCCTCTAGTAGAATTGAGCCTATGCGAGTCCATGTTGCCGACCACCCGCTCATTACGCACAAGCTCACCGTGCTTCGCGATAAAGACACGCCCTCACCGCAGTTCCGGTCGCTCGTGGAGGAGCTCATGACGCTGCTCGCCTACGAGGGCACGCGCGGCGTGCGGGTGGAGGCGGTCACCGTGCAGACCCCCGTGTCGGCGGCTCAGGGCGTGCGTATCAGCGACCCAAAGCCGCTGGTCGTGCCGATTCTGCGCGCCGGCCTCGGCATGCTCGAGGGCATGGTCAAGTTGCTGCCCACCGCTGAGGTCGGTTTTCTCGGCATGGCCCGCAATGAAGAAACGCTGCAGCCCACGACCTACGCCGAGCGGCTGCCCGATGACCTTTCGGATCGGCAGTGTTTTGTGCTCGACCCGATGCTCGCCACGGGCGGGTCGCTCATCGCCGCCATTAATTTTCTGTTCGACCGTGGCGCTGTCGACGTGACGGCAATCTGTATTCTGGCCGCACCGGAAGGCCTCCACGCCGTGGAGCAAGCTCTGGCAGGCCGCGAGGTGACGATCGTGTTGGGCGCCGTGGACGAGAAACTGGACGAACAGGGTTACATCGTGCCCGGTCTCGGCGACGCCGGCGACCGACTCTACGGCGTGGTCTGACAACCTGATCGATGAACCCGGCCGACGTATGCAGGTCCTGCGACCAGCGACACGCCAGGTCGGGTTTACATCAATAATCTTCGATTTTTTGATTCCTTGTCCGGGAAAATTTCACAATGATGTGATGGTGCAACGAATCGCCTAAATGAACGCGGCCCCGCGAACGTGGTGCACGTCATGCAAAGACTTACCGCGACGTCAAATTGACACACGGCGTCACATTCCGCTTTACTCGCAGTTATGACAACAAGCGCACGCCCCCTGACCTCCCTCGAGGCCCCCGGGACTGCCGCCATGATGATGGCCGGCACCCCCGCCATCCGCTGTTGCCGAATGTGCCGCTAACCGAGACTGCCCTTCGCGTCCCCAACCTGACTGACTTCTGAATCGTCAGACCGACGCCCCGAATGCTTTTAGAGCATTCGCCCCAGACCCCCACGGGTCAACTGGAGCTTTTACAGACGGAGATCGCGCTTTCGCGCTTCGTCGGGCTCCCCTCGATCGATCAGTCAAGGACCTCTCATGTCTCTCGCACACATCCACGCCAACCGCCCCACGCACTTCAACCAGCCCGACCTGACGCTGGCGCCGACGGTCGCCGCCCCACGCATTCGCGCCGTCCCGACCGGCACCGAGGCTCGCGGTTTCGTGCTCTACGTCGGTATCGATGAGGCCAAAGCGGCCGCAGCCGGCACGAGCCTGAACCGCATCGTTGAGGCGCTCAAGGCCCTCGCCGTAGACATCGCGCCCTCCGCCGAGACGTATGCCGCCGTCGCCCTGGCCCCCGAGGGCGCTGGCGGACGAGACGTCGACGTCGTGCGCCTGGCCCTGCAGGATCCCGCGGCCCTGGCCCAGCACCGTGCCGAGCCGGAGGAACAGGACCGTGCTCGCAGCGGAGTCGTAGTGGACATCTCCCGCAAGCGCGTCATCCTTGACAACGAGACCGCGGCACTGACCTACAAAGAGTTCGAGCTGCTGCAGTACCTCGTACTGCGCGAGGGTCGTACGATCGACCGTGCCGAAATCATTGCCTCCCTATGGAACTCCGCCGACGAGGACGATACCCCGAACGAACGCACCATCGACGTGCACGTTCGTCGCCTGCGCTCTAAACTCGGCCGCTACGAGGACATCGTGCGCACAGTACGCGGCGTGGGCTACCGCTTTGACCGCCACGCGGACGTCGCCATTCGCCAGTCGACCACGCCGAGCCCCGACCTGTTCTAGACAGCCCCGCAGGCGCCTTTAAACAGGACTGAGGGCCAGTCGCAGAGGCTACGACTGACCCTCTTCCCTTGCACCAAGAGTGTCCTGCAATCACATTTCACGTCGTCCGCCACAGCAAACGGTTGACGCACCTAAAATATATAACGAATAGGTAACGGGCGCCACCTTTCGTCGATAAAAACCCCTGCGAGTTTCATCCCAAGCACCTGACAATCTCCGATCGCGGTGACGCCGACGTCCGTTGCCGGCGGTGCCCGCCCTTGTCGAGTCTCTATCCTTGGAGAACGACGAGGCGAGGAGCCGCAGGTGGTGGATCGAATGATCGCGGTGGGTGCTTGGGAGTCCCTCTTTCGGGCTCAGGTCGCCATCATGCGTAGTTTGGCAGCAAATTTTCCGTCGAAAGAGATTTCGTTCAACGAGTACGACGTGATGTTCAACCTGTCTCGGCAGCCTGACCGGCGCATCCGCTTGCGTGAACTCAACCAGCACGTGCTGCTGACCCAGCCGAGCGTGAGCCGCCTCGTTGACCGGTTGGTTTCTCGTGGATACCTACACAAGCACACCGACCCGACCGACGGGCGCGGCGCCATCATCGAGCTGACGGATGTCGGCCTCGCGCTGTTTCGGCGGGTCGCCGTTGACCACATGAACTCTATTACCCAGCGCATCGGCGAGACGCTCAATGAATTTGAGCTGCAGCAGCTGACGATGCTCTGCGACAAGCTGCGAATCGATTGCCCCGGTGACGACCCGACGCGCCAAGACTAGTCAGGAAGTGGGGCGATGGAACGAGGGCCCTACCCCTCGTCCCACCGAGGCAATCCATCGCAGGAATGCCTTCCTCACCGGGCGCCCGAACATTGCCCGGTGAGAAACTCGGGCGCAAGCATGTACCGACCTGTGAGAACAACCCGCATACAGATGACTTGAACAAAACTCACGTTTGCTGATGCTATCCCAGCTTGGGGGTGGAAACCCTAATCTTGCGCAACCATTCAGCATCCCGCCTACTCTGAAGCCATGCCTTCTCTCTCCGGTTCATCCGTTCTTGTCGTCGGCGCTACCGGTGGCCTGGGCCGCGCAATTGCCCACCTCCTCAGCGAAGAAGGTGCCCTGCTCACTCTGCACGGGCGCAGCACCGCGCGCCTCGCAGAACTCGGCACTTCCGGAGCGACGGTTACTGGCGACCTGAGTGATCCTGGCACGGCCACACAGCTCGTGTCTGCCGCCCTCGCCGCATACGGCCGCCTCGACGGAATCATCAACGCCGCCGGAGTTGTAGCGTTCGGCCCCATGGCGGATGTCACTGACGAAACAATCGATACCCTGATGGCTGTGAACACGACGGCACCCATGCGCCTGCTTCGGGCGGCCTACCCCGCCCTGATCGAATCCTCCGGCGGGCTCCGTGATCCGTTTTTTGTCACGCTCAGCGGAGTTGTGAGCGAGCGCCCGACCGCGAACATGGCGGCATACTCGGCCTCGAAGGCAGCCCTCGCGGCCTTCGGGCAAGCGGCGGGCCGGGAAATGCGGCGGGACGGCATCCGTTTTCTAGATGCACGACCCGGCCACACCGAAACAGGACTGGCCACCCGACCCATCCAAGGGTCAGCACCGCAATTGCCTCACGGCTATCAGCCTGCGGATGTCGCACGCCGCATTGTCGACGCGATCATCTCCGGCGAGCGCGACCTGCCGAGCACCGCTTTCGCAGGATAGGCCCTACCAGTCTGTGCGCGCGCGTTCCTGAGCCGCGACCGCGTCGCGGTCTACAAGACGCCGCAGACCGGCGAGCGGCTGCGCCATGCGGTGATTACCGCGGATGCGCGGCTCCACGCGGTCCAGGAATGCCCAATATCCCGCCGTGAACGGGCAAGCTTCCGGCCCGAGCCGGATCTTCGGATTGAACCGGCATCCCCCGCAGAAATCGGTCATCTTCGAGATGTAGGCGCCACCGGCAGCGTATGGCTTCGTCGCGACAATGCCGCCGTCGGCGTGCTGCGACATGCCCACGACATTGGCCGGCATGACCCACGGCGTTCCGTCGACGAAAGCATTGATGAACCAATCCGACAGCGCCGACGGCTCGTAGCCTCGCTGCAATGACCAGTTGCCCAGGATCATGAGGCGCTGAATATGATGCGCCCATCCGGTGCGGGAAACTTCATCGAGCACGTGGCTCAAGCACCGCGCTTCGACGGCGTCACCGTTCAGTTCCAGAAACGCCGGCGGAAGCGGCTCGTGGGCGGCAAGAAAGTTGCTCTCCGCGACGTAGTTCTCGCCGAGGTGCCAGTACAGGTGCCAGACCCAGTCCCGCCAGCCCATGACCTGGCGTACCACGGCCTCGGTGCTGGGCAGGGGCACCCCACCGGACTGATACGCCGTGACGACCGCGTCGATGACTTCCTGCGGATGCAGGAGGCCCAGGTTGAGTGGAACACTCAACCGCGAGTGGGCCATCGTGCTGTCCCCGATCAGCGAGGCATCCTCGAACGGCCCGAAGTCCGACAGCCGCGTTTCGATGAAATCGTCCAGTGCCGCGAGCGCTTCCGCACGGGTGGCTGCAAATCGGCGCGGGCCATCCGCTCCGATCAGGTGCACTCGGCCTTCTGCGACGAGGCGATCGAGGTCCTGGCGCACCTCCGCGTCGATGTCGTCTTCGATCGGAGTCCACGGGTCGGGCAGACCGAGACCGACCGCGTTCTTCGGCGGAGCCTGACGGTTGTCGTGATCGAAGTTGAAGCGCCCGCCCTCCGGGTCCGGACCGCGCATGAGGACACCGGTGGTCGTGCGCACGTGTCGGTAAAACTGTTCCATCACGAGGCGTGACGCGGGCCGCCCGTCGGCCCAGCGAGCAAAGTCCTGCTCGCTGGTAATGAACCCCCTGCTCGGCAGAACGGATGCTCCCAGTTCGGCGACCAGCGCGCGTGCACCCCACGAGGTGGGGTTGATCACCTCGAGGTCACGACCCTTGAGCACGTCCCGGTAGTGCTCGGTTCGCAGAAACTCTGCGCGATCTCCCAGCTCCCGCGCGCGGTGGCGCAGCGCACTGAGGATGAGATGGGCCTTGGCCCGGTGATAGGTACGCCGCCCCAGCACGGCAGTCGCCTCGACCAGCACGATAGGCCCACCGTCGTCGTAGTGGGGCCCGAGCTGATCGGCAAAAAGAAAACGCGGAGGAGGCATACCACCGAGTTTACGGACGCGCCCTACGCCAAAGGATATTCAAGCGGCTGATCACAAAAAACCCCGTCCGACGCAATGTCGAACGGGGTTGAAGATGTGCGCCCGAAGGGATTCGAACCCCCAACCTTCTGATCCGTAGTCAGATGCTCTATCCGTTGAGCTACGAGCGCATGTAAATCCCGCGAACTATAACGCCCGGAGACAACTTGAAAACTATACCAGCTATCGGGGCACCTGCGCGCCGCGGCCACGATCCCACCGATACCTGCGCCCGTGATCGCCCCGGTCCTTGCGCTGGTCAGCACGGACATGGCGCGCCACCGCCGACAAAATCAACCCCTGTTATCGCGTGTGGTCGCGTGGTTTACTAACCGCGTGAACGCGACCAGCAATACCGAACAGGAATCCTTCGACTATTCCGGCCTGCGCGCCGTCTTCATCAACTGCACCCTCAAACGCAGCCCGGAGATCAGTAACACCCAAGGTGTCGTCGACCTCAGCGCGCGAATCATGCGGGAACAGGGGGTACAGGTCGACGTCATCCGCGCCATCGATCATGACATCGCCACCGGCATCTACCCCGACATGACCGAACACGGCTGGCAAACGGATGCCTGGCCCGCACTGTTTCCGACGGTGCAAGCCGCCGACATTCTCGTGTTGGCCGGGCCTATCTGGCTCGGCGATAACGGCTCGGTGACCAAACGCATCGTGGAACGGCTCTACGCCCACTCGGGCGAATTCAACGACAAAGGCCAGTACATTTTCTATGGCAAAGTCGGCGGTGCGATTATCACCGGCAACGAAGACGGAGTGAAGCACTGCACATCGAACCTGTTGTACAGCCTGCAGCACATTGGCTATTCCATTCCACCCGCTGCCGATGCCGGCTGGATCGGCGAAATCGGACCCGGCCCGAGTTACCTCGACGAAGGATCGGGCGGCCCCGAGAACGACTTCACCAACCGCAACGTGACTTTCATGAGCTGGAACCTCATGCACCTCGCCTCGATCCTGAAAAAGAACGGCGGCATTCCGGCCTTCGGAAACCTGCGCCAGGATTGGGACCGCGGCGAACGCTTCGGCTTTGAGCCCAACCCGGAATATCGGTAGCGCTGCCCACGCCAAGCGCAAAGGATGCGCCGATCGAGCCCGCAGCACAGTACCCCGCAGCAGAATACCTGTTGGAGCGAAAATCCCGTCGATGGTCCTGTCTCAACCGCTGCGCTGTTGCACATGCCCCCAGCCTCGTGCCGTCCTCGGGTGATGTCGATGATCCCCTTGACGTAGGGCCGATCTGATTCAGAGGCAGCCGCGTTGCCCAGTCGTTTACCATGGGGTCATGGCCATCGTCCACTCCCGTCGCGCAGCGGGCCGTGCCAGTTTTCTCGCAATCCCTGCGTTTGCCGTGCTTTATCTGGTCGGCGCGGTGTACTGGCCCCGGCCGCTCTGGGTTGTCGGACTCTATTCGGTCACCAGCCTGATCTGTTTTGCCCTGTACGCAACCGATAAACGCCGTGCCACGTTCGGCGGCTGGAGAATTTCGGAACGCACCCTGCTGTTCTGGGGCTTCATTGGCGGCTGGCCGGGCGCGATTGTGGCGCAGCAGATATTGCGACACAAGACCCGGAAGAGAAGTTTTCGCGTGGCATTTTGGACCACGGTCGTCGTCAACGTCCTTTTTTTCGCTCTACTGAGCACCCCGACATTTGATCGGCTGGTAGCGCAGGCGATCAGCGACTTTGGCGCCCTCTAGTATTCATTGAACTCAGGCCTGGTCGCCGCGTCGTGCTTGGCCTGCAAAATAGCGAGGTTGATCAAAACGAAGGCTTCCAGTCGTTCGCTGCGGTGATCGGCGTAGTCGGGCTCGCGCTGGTCGACAGCCAATTCGATGAGCTTCGACGACACGGCCGAGCTAACCTCTTCACTCGCTGATCTTTGCGCGCTCGCCACGATGCGCGCCACCTGATCGTTGTCGTCGGCGACGGCGTCGAGGGCGAGCGTCAATCGCTCGTGCACGCGGAACCTGAGGGCGAACTGTTTGAGGTCGTGGCGCTGGTCGTCGGTAAAACTCGGCCGCCACTTCATAGCTGCGAGATCTCGTCCCATTCGACTCACCCGTCGGGCATACTCTTCGTTTTGTCGAGCCAGCCGATGCAATTCGCTGCGGGCGTTTTCGGCGTACCGCGCAGAGTCGTAGTCGAAGTGCTCCCGCAGTGCCCCGACGATGATGTCATTTTTCACGGCCATTCTCACGGCCGACACCGCGATAAGCAGGCCTTCATCGACCGTGCGTTCGAGGTCGGGCAGCTCAGCGTTCACGTCGGGTTCACTGACGTGCGCGCGAGCGTCAGCACGACGCCGGGACCGGTTCCAAATGATTGCCACCACTTCCTCGTGCAGGTGACTTCTATTTTATCGGTGAATGCGTTTGCTGCTGCGCGCGGAGCTGTGCGAGGAATTCATCGGCCATGCCGAGTTGGTGAAGCCGAGGGTTTTCATGCCGCGGATGAGCATCAGCCGGGTGAAGTCGTCGGGCGAGTAGAGCCGAAAACCACCATCGGTGCGAGCGGATGCCTTCACGGCGAAGCCGTGTCCTGTTCAGTGCCCCCGGGATACTCATCATGAAGATTGTGCTCACCTGGGTCCGGGCATGTTCTGCCACCCCGGCCGACAGCTTTGTCAGGCAATGGCACTCACGCCGACCAGCCCCAGCGGTACCGACTCTTCGATGCCGCCAGCAGGGTTAGTCGGTGACCACAATCAGCCCGCGCGCGCCCTTCTCCGCATCCGACATCACGTGGCTCACGAACGGATAGGTACCCGCCTCGGTCAGCGTGAGCTCGACGAAGCCGCCCTGGGCTGGCGCGAGCGCGAGCGTCTGCGCCCCACCCGTTCCGGTGCTGCCACCGTCACGCAAAAGGTATTCACCCTCCGAGAACACCGTGTCGAACTGACCTCCGACCACGTGAAAGGAACTCCCAACGTTCGGGCCGGCGTCGAGCACCCAGATGCGCACCTTCTCGCCGACGGTCGCGGTCAGCGGCGCTGCGACATACTGATTCGCGTAGCCGTTGAACGTGACTAGGTCAGGCAGCTGCGCCTGCACCTTGACCGCATCGCCTTCCTCGCCCTGCCGGCCAAGATAGAACTCGGACTGGATCAGCACATATTCGGAGTCGACGGCGGTCAGTCCGGGTGGGTCGATGATGACCGCACCAAACATACCGTTCGCGATGTGGACCGACATGGGCATGGTCGAGCAGTGATACATCCAGATTCCTGAGCGCGTCGCGGTAAATCGGTAGGTGAGCTCTTCGCCGGGGTCGATGGTTTGCATCGGCTTGTCCGGTGCGAGCGATCCGGCGTGAAAGTCGAGTGAATGGCCGATGGTTCCGGCGTTCACGAAGGTGATCTCAAAGACGTCACCGACAGTGCCGCGCAGCGTCGGCCCTGGCGCCGTTTTGTTGTAGGTCCACAGCGTCTGTGTGATGCCCGGCGCCACCTCGGTCTCGGTATTGCTAACGGTCATCGTGCTCGTGTGCACGGTAGCGGATGCCGCCGGCGCCAGACGCGCGTCACGCGCGACGAAATCGCTTCCCGGCTCGGCCGTGGGGTCGATATCGCCGGATGCCGACGCGTCGCTGTCCGCGTTCGAATCGGCAGAGGCGGTCGAGTCCGCACCGATCGCGTTCACGGTCAGCAGCATTCCGAGCAGCCGGTGGCCGCCCAGGGCACACCAGCCGCTTCTGTCGGCGTCGATCATCCCGACGTTGACGGTAGTCGTTGCTCGCGGCTTGACCGAGCCGGACTTCACTCCGTTGTCGAATACGAGGTCGTGGAGCATGCCGTCGGCGTTCGTGAGGGTGATCACCAGGGTGTCGCCGACCGGAACGTCGATCGTGTCGGGGCTGAACCGGGTGTCAATCATCGTGACGTCGACGGTCGTCGTATGGCCAGATGCGCCAGGGCCCGAGGCGAGGCTCGTGTTGGAGGGCTCGAGCGCGACGCCGACGGCGAGGGTTAGCGCCAGGGTCGCCGCGGCCGCGACGAGCATGCTGGTGCGAGGGGCCGGCTGCGGTGCGGGAGTCTCCGCGACGTCGCGCACTAATGGCGGAAGCCCCGCTCCCGGCGGGGTGCGGTTTTTTCGATTAGTGCGCAACGCCCGCACCATCAGAACGATGAACGCCGCGAGGGTCGTGAGGAGAACCGCCCAGAGCGCGGCCGCGACGAAGTGGGGCACCGGCAGAAGAGTGAGCACGAGTGCGCCATTGACGACGCTCGCTCGGAACAGCCCAGCACGATCGAGTTCGCACGCGGTGGCCTTGGACGCCCGCGGTCCGCCGCCGAGCACAACCGGAATCAGAAAACTCAGCGCACCGATCATGATCTGGCCGCCGAACCCGACCGCGAAGTAGGGCACAAGCGTTTTGAGGCCGGCTGCGGCATCCGCCCAACTGGTAGCGGTGACTACGACGGCGCCGAAACCGAGCGCGCACACTGCAAACCAGGCCAGGGCAGCGGTGATAGACCACCCGGAGTAGCTGACGGCGGGCGAACGGCGCACGTGCCCGACCAGCTCCGCGAGCACCCGGGCGAAGCCGACCAGGTAGATGAGCACGCCTGCCGCAGTGATGATTCGGGAGTCGGCGTATGCGCCAGCACCCAGAACCACCAGTCCGGCCAGGAGAGTCGGCAGGGTGGGGCGTGCGGCCGCCCGTGTGGTGGACAGCACCCGGGAGCGCAACACGGTCGGGAGCAGCAGGGCGACGGTGCCAATGACGGTCAGGCCGACCCAGCCGAGCAGGTTCAGCCCGATGTGCGCGACGTAGAGCCGGTCGTAATAGTCACCCGCCGCCGAATTGCCGGGGTGGGCCATCCAGATGCCGAGAGTGACACCGACCACGAGGCATCCGGCCGCAGCAATGTAGTACCGCACGAGAGGAGCGAACCGGGCCGGGAGTGCGCCGCGCAGCTGCCGCACGAGAATCGTGGCGTGCACGATGGCATTGAGCCCGACCAGAATTCCTCCGGTGAGGACAACATGCCACCAGGCACCCGTGATCCCGATCATCACCATCGCCGCGCCGACCGTGTGCACGGTCAGCCGAACGCCCAGCCAGGACCGGCCGCCGGGGGCCGTGTTCTTCAACAGGCTGTCGGCGAAGTGCTGGCTCCAGACCAGGATCGCGGTCGAAAGGGCCCCAAGCAGCAGCAGGTGCACCATGAGCCAGGGCCCGAACGACGATCCCCGATAGAGGACGACGCTGACAATCCCAAGGATCAGCCAGACCGGCACGAGCATTCCGGTGATCTGGTGCCACAGCCGACGCTTGAGGCTCGGTTTCATCTCGAACCGCTACAGAATGCGGGTCAGGCGCAGGGTCCACACATCGGGACCACTCTCGAGGTAGCTGATGCTGAAAGTGTTCGGGTGGTTTCGTTCGAGCTGCGCCAGTAGCGGCAGCGGATCGTGGGACGCCATGAGGTCAAGCGATATTCCGGGCTGAATTGCCTCCAACGCACCGAAGATCGCGGCGTGACGGATCGCGTGCGGGATGGTGCGACTGTCGAGAACGATCGTTTCGCTATCGTCATGACCGCAGGTACACGTGGCCGTAGCTGGCTCGTGCTCGTGGGCATTCGGCCCGGCAGTGATACGGATCGGTTCGGCGGTCATGGTGTCTCCTCAGCTCGGTGCGAACAACAGCACTTCCATTTTAGAGCATATTATTCCGTTTAATACACCGACTCTCGTGCGAGCGGTTAGGCGATCGACGTTGGGACACCCTCGACCGCGGCCACCGGGTGTGAACGCTCAAGCGACGCACCCTCAACATCGACGTTGGGCAGGATGCGCTCCAGCCACTTCGGCAGCCACCACGCCGCGTCCCCCAGCAGGTGCATCACGGCCGGGATGATCAACAGCCGCACTACAAACGCGTCGAGCAGCACGCCGGCAGCGAGCCCCAAACCGATCGACTGGATCATGACCGAATTCGAGAAGATGAAGCCGGAGAAGACCGAGGCCATGATGAGCGCGGCGGCGATGACCACCGTGCGCCCGGCGTGCACCCCGCGCTGTACGGCGAGGCGCGCCGATGCACCGTGCACGTACGATTCGCGCATGCCGCTGACCAGAAATAGCTGGTAGTCCATCGCCAGTCCGAACAGAACACCGACAACGAGAATAGGCAGGAAGCTCAAGATAGGTCCAGGGTCATGGATGCCGAACACTGCACCGAGCCAGCCCCACTGGAAGACCGCCGTGATCGCCCCAAAGGATGCGAACAGCGACAATACAAAGCCCAGGGTTGCGGTTACCGGCACCAAGATCGATCGGAACACGAAGATCAGAATGATCAGTGAGAGCCCCACGACAACGAGAAGGTACAGCGGGAGCGCGGCGGCGAGTTTTTCGCTCACATCGATGTTTCCGGATGCGTTGCCGGCTACGCCGAGGGATGCGACACCGTCGAGGTTGATTCCTCGGAGGTCACGCACGAGTTGCTCTGTTGATTCGCTGTTTGGCCCCTCGGCGGGGATGACCTGGAAAGCGAGAAGCAGGTCATCGTCGGATGCTCCGATCGGCGCGACGGCGACGACGTCGTTCTCGGCACGGAGCGCTGTTCCGATGCGCACCTGTTCAGCGAGCAGTTCCTCATCCGTGATGGCTGTCTCGAGATCGGCGACGACGAGCAGCGGGCCATTCACACCGGCCCCAAATTTGTCATCGGCGAGTTTGTAAGCGTTGTACGCGCTCGAGCCCAGCGGTTCGGACGAGCCAGCGGGGAGTCCGAGGCGCATCGAGAGCGCGGGGATGGCCACGACAAGCAGAACGACGATGCCCACGACCACCGTGACGACGGCGCGTACGGTGTTCATCGGCTTGACGGGCACCCGAGCCTGGTTGCTGGCGTGGCCGACCCGCGCGCGGGCCTTCTTCGTGAGGATCTTCGTGCCGACCAGGCCCAGCACGGCCGGCGTGAGCGTGATCGCAATGAGAATGGCGACGAAGACGCAGACGGCACCGACCGTGCCCATGAGCCCGAGAAAGGGGATGCCGGTGAGGTTGAGGGCGAGCAGGGCGATGAGTACCGTCGCACCCGCAAACACGACAGCATTGCCGGAGGTCCCGTTCGCCAGCCCGATCGACTCCTGCAGGTGCAGGCCATGGCTCAGTTGGGTGCGATGCCGATTGAGAATGAAGAGCGAGTAGTCGATGCCGACTGCGAGCCCCAACATCACTCCCAGAACCGGAGTGACGGAGAGCATCTCGACGGCCCCGGACAGTGCGAGTGAAGCGAGCACGCCAACGCCCACGCCGATCAACGCGTTCAACAAGGGAAGTCCCGCACCGATCAGGGTGCCCAGCATGACCCACAATACGATGGCCGCCACGATCACGCCGCCGATCTCCCCCGGGCCGAGAATCTCGGGAATGCTGGAGGCAATGTCGTTGGAGACTTCAGCCGTGACACCGTCGATCCCGGAGTCGTTCATCTGCGCGACAACGGCTTCCTTCGACTCTGCCGATACCAGGCTGAGCGAGGTGTCGAACTGCACGCTCGCAATGGCGGTCGTCTCGTCGGTCGAGACCTGACGGATGCTCGCGGCCAGGTCGAGCAGATCCGCTCCCTGTTCGAGCATGGTGCTCTGGGTTTCGAGTTCCGTGCGGCTCGCATCCAGGGTGGCTTGTTGCTCGGCAATCGCGGTCAGACCCGCGTCGATCTGCGCTTGCTGTGCATCGAGCATCCGTTGAGCAGCAGCGAGTTGGCCCGCCGCCTCGGCCTGCGCGCGGCTGGTATCGAGCTGGGCCTGTCCAGCCGCGGCCTGGGCCGTTGCCGCATCGATCTGCGCCTGCCCCGCGTCGATCCGTTCCGTTCCAGCGGCGATCTTCTGCCGCCCGTCGACGACCTGCTTCGCCTGGTCATCGATCTGGGCTTGAGTATCGAAGGGATTCGTCGCCGATTTCACATTGTTTAGACCGATCGCGCGTGTGAGCAGGGCGCCGATGGCGGTTTTCTGTGCGCCGGTGAAGGCGGAGTCGTCGGTCGTGGTGAACAAGACTGTGCCCCGCCCGCCGCTGGCTGCCGGGAACTTCGCCGCCAGCTCGTCACTGACCTTCTGAGTGGCGGTGCCGGGGATGCTGACGGACGACGTGAGAGTGCCACCGAAGGCAGCGAACGCAGCAACGGCAAGTCCGAGAATGACCACCCACGCAACGATGACTAGCCACGCTCGGCGGGCGGAGAACCGGCCCAGTCGGTAGAGAAGCGATGCCATATTCTCAATTTCTTGTTCGGGTGAGGTGTGGTCGAATGACCGGGGTGGCGTCTCGCGTCGCGTCATCGGGAGTCGAGGTGGTGGATCACCAGCGGAATGCGTGCGGTCAGTTGGAAGGCGCGTATCCGGCACGGAGCGTGACGATGAGGCGGTCGAGCAGTTCGTGCCAGACAGTGCGGGAGGATGCGTCGAGCGTCCCACCCGTGCGAGCCAACCAGTGCGCCGATACGATGGCGATGCCGTTCATCACCGAGCTGACCAGAACGGAAACCTCGAATTCGTCGATCGCGCTGGTGCGATCGGCGATCTCCGTTGAGAGCTGTTCGGTCGTGCGGGTGAAGACGTCACCGATGCTGTGCCGGGAGCGACCGTTTTCGCCCTCGACCGTGAGCACGCCGGCGAGGTAGGCGACCACGGGCGGCAGGTCGATGGTGCGCAGTGCCGTCGTGATCTCATCGAACAGGGCGTCGCGACTGCCGTCTCCGAGCGGGGTGGATGCCGTCGCCGCACGGAATTCGTCGACGGTGGCGCTGAGCACCCGCGTACAGGTGGTCATGATCACATCGTCGAGCGATGAGAAGTGGTTGAAAACCGTGCGCCTCGAGACGTCGGCGCGGTCCGCGAGTTCGTCAACGCTGAATTGTGGTTTGCCTCGCTCGCGAATGAGCGAATCGGCAGCATCCAGAATAGCTTGGCGGTACCGCGCCTTCAGGTCGGCGCGGCGATCCGGGGCGGTGCTGAGTGAAATCACTTGCTTACACTAAGTGCAACGACGCACAAAGTGCAAGATGCACTCTAGTGAACTGCTTCTTGCTCAGTGCCCGCGAGTGATCCACTCTTCGCGGTGGTCCGCCTCGTCGCCGATCAGCGTGGACTGACCGTGGCCGGTGCGCACCACGGTGGCCGCCGGCAACGTGAGCAGCGCAGTGGTGATGGAGTCGATGATCGTCGGGAAATCGCTGAAGGATCGGCCGGTAGCGCCCGGCCCGCCGTGGAAAAGCGTGTCGCCACTGAACACCGTGCCGAGTTCCGGCGAAGAGAAGCAGACCGATCCTGGTGAGTGCCCCGGCGTGTGTAGCACCTCAAGCTCGATTCCGGCAACGGCGATGCGCTGGCCGTCTTCCAGCGCGTTCGGGCGCGGGCTCGCCGCAGCATCCGCTGGAAGGACCATCTCCCACAGCATGGTGTCGGCTGGGTGCAGCCAGACCGGGGCGCCCGTTGCCGCGCTCACGCTGGCGGCTGCACCGATGTGGTCGTTGTGCCCGTGGGTGCACAGGATGGCCAGGAGCTTACGGTCGCCTACGGCCTTCAGGATCGCGTCGGCGTCGTGGGCGGCATCAATGACGACGCATTCGGTGTCGTCGCCAACGATCCAGACGTTGTTGTCGAGGTCCCAGGTGCCGCCGTCGAGGCTGAATGTGCCGACGGTGACGAGGTGGTCAATGCGCGCGGTCATCAGAGCACCACCACCGAGCGCAGCACGTCGCCGAGTGCCATTTTCTCAAATGCAGCCTCGATTTCGCCGATACCGATCTTCTCGCTGACGAATTCGTCAAGCGGTAGCCGTCCCTGCAGGTACAGGTCGGTCAGCATGGGAAAATCGCGCTCCGGCAGGCAGTCGCCATACCAGCTAGATTTAAGCGAGCCGCCGCGCCCAAAGACGTCGATCAGTGGGATTTCGAGCATCATCTCGGGGTTCGGCACCCCGACCAGCACGACCGTGCCGGCAAGGTCCCTGGCGTAGAACGCCTGCCGCCAGGTTTCGGGACGGCCGACCGCGTCGATGACGACGTTGGCGCCGAACCCGCCGGTCAATGCCTGCACGGCTGCGACGACGCCCGCCTCATCGAGGTTCGACGAGTCGATGCTGTGCGTGGCGCCGAGTTGCGCGGCCTTCGCGAGCTTCTTGGGGTCGCGGTCGATGGCGATGATGACGGATGCTCCAGCCAGGCGTGATCCCACGATCGCAGCATCCCCCACCCCGCCGCAGCCGATCACGGCGACCGAGTCGCCTCGACCGACATTGCCCGTGTTCATGGCCGCTCCGATGCCAGCCATGATGCCGCAGCCGAGGAGTCCGACGGCCGCGGGGTCGGCATCCGGATTCACCTTGGTGCACTGCTTGGCGTGCACGAGGGTTTTCTCGGCGAAGGCGCCGATGCCGAGGGCCGGGCTGAGCTCGGTGCCGTCGGTGAGGGTCATCTTCTGGGTCGCGTTGAAGGTGTTGAAGCAGTACCAGGGTTCGGCGCGCTTACAGGCCCGACATTCGCCGCAGACGGCGCGCCAGTTGAGCACCACGAAGTCGCCGACCGCGACGTGGGTGACGCCTTCGCCGATGACGCTGACGCGCCCGGCGGCTTCATGCCCAAGCAAGAAGGGGAAGTCGTCATTGATGCCGCCCTCCTTGTAGTGAAAGTCGGTATGGCAGACGCCACACGTTTCGATGTCCACGATGACTTCGCCTGGACCTGGATCGGGGATGACAATTTCGACCAGTTCGACCGGCGCGCCCTTGGAGCGGGCGATGACGCCTGAGACTGTGGTGGGCATGGAGCTCCTCCGATCGAGGGTGACTAGGACTCTTTCACCTTATCGGAGGCGCTCGCGTGACGGCGGTCTCCTGACAGCGGTCCAGAAGCCACGCGCAAATCAGGAACGAGCAATTGCTCGTTTCGCACACGCCCCCGCGAATACGACCCACTGCATGTGCTGATGAGTTCGCGGAAATGCACCGAGTACCAAAAGATCGAGCGACTGACGACAATCGAAGACAGGGTTAGTCGGCCATGCGTGCGCGACGGAAAAGGGAGCGACGGCGCCGTGTCGGGCGCACTTGACTTTCGCCCGCTAGAGGTGTGGCAGGAGTTGATGATGCGGGTGTCCGCACGAGTTCAACGTGGGAATACTCGGAACATTGAATAATGAATTCGTGAACAGATATACCTCGCCCGAAGAATGGATTTCGGCGGAACACCGCCTCTTTCCCGCACGTTTTGCACCGAGAAACTAAATGATTTAGTTCTGGCGCAACGCGCCTAGCCGTTCCTGGGCTCCATCTCCCTGTTCGAACTTTGATATAAGAGGTACCGCTAGCACGGTCGTCGAGATCCGCGCCTAACCAGATGCCGTCAACAATAAGGCCCCTGCGGTCTATGGGGTCGATCAGCACCGCAGGAACGTGTCCAAACTGATTTACCCGCACCAGAACGATCGAAGGTGCTTGGGAGGCTTCCTCATGAAGAAGAAGAACTGTCACAACCCGTGCATCTCTCAATAAATAGTTCCTTCGACGAGTTCCCTGCAAGGGCGTGGACACGAGCGCAACATGGGCTCAATCTCGTCTCGTCGATCCGGTCACTTCCCCGGCGTGGGTCCCGGAGAGTGCGCGTCTGGCGTTTGGCAGTTATAACGCGAGGCAGGACACAAAGAAGTGAAAACCCACATTCTGGGCTAACGTCTCATCTTATGGGTCCAATCGTTTGGCCGAACACAACGACTTGGGGACCCCCTAACTCAGCCCACCCCATCGGCCACCCCGCTTCCACTCAGTCTGTTCGAGTGCATCGACCCGCCACCGGACTTCTGAGGCCGTGTAGCGCCGGCGACCACGTCGTGCAGTGAGGAGAATCTTTCGTGCCACGCCGAACGCGTATCGTCGTGCATCTTCGGTGCCGGCCGGCACCGCGCGCTCCTTCCGCCACAGAACAAGCAACGTATCAGCTACCGCGTCTGCGGCATCCTCACGATCATCTAACCGATTCAAGAAATAGCCGAGAAGGTCCGGGATCAGTTCCCGCATAACGTCCTGAAGGGGCACGACCACCGCGACCTGGTCCACGAATACGAGCCCATCGATTCCCTCAACGGTGCTCACAGCGGCTCAGGGATGTATTTGGCGAAGAGCTCCGCAATGAGGGCATCACGGTCAATGCCATCCCAGGCCGGGTTGCCGTCATATTGTGCCGCGGCCTGCGCGACCTCAGCGTTACCGTCGGCCATTTCAGCTACGAATCCGGCCATTAGCTTAGTGACACCCCCGCCGTCCGTGGCCACTAGTGCCGGCCAGGTTGGAGTGTCCTCCAACACAGCAATGGCGGCATTCATCCTGGCTTGATCTCCTGCGTCGTGGGCGGCGATCCATTCACTCATCCACGCGGAGTACACGACGGTTTCAAAACTGCGCTGCACATTCAACTCCGGGGTCAGCGCAGGCGTCGTCGCCTGCTGCGCTACGACCCGCGCGATAACCCCTTGCTGTGTCTGACCGGGCGCGATCGGCAGCCACTGCGGATAGATCGAGGCCGCGTACTCGGGAAAATCGGATGCGGCGGTATCGATCATTTTCTCGCTCGGACTGGCGACACTATCCACAGACGGATTCAAAACAGTTTGCGCCAGAAACTTCTGCACAATGTCAGCGGTCGCTGGTCCAGCCACAATACCGCCGAGCACTATCGCAACCGCCGCCGTTGCGGCCGTGGCACGCGTTCGCAGCGTTCGGCCTCGAGCCGTCGCACGGGTATCGGAAATGAGCGCAGATACCACTCCAGAGGGAAGAATCTCGCCCCGTACTTCTACTCGACCACTTCGCAGTCGCCCGTCAAGTTCATCATCAGTGATTGCCGTGAACCTCGTCCTCTCATCAGCCTTATACCTAGGACATGACCGGCCGAGGTCAAAGTGTGACACTGACGTATGAAATCGGCGAATACAATTTCGCGTCTCTAAAGGGGAAGGCGGATTCAACCGGTCGTCGCAACGATGGGCTTTTCTGGCTCTGACAATAGTCGTTGCATGGCTTGAGCGGGTGTGATGCCGCCGAGCGTTTTGCGGGGTCGATT
>NZ_SOHJ01000010.1 GCF_004403185.1 Cryobacterium suzukii
CCCGGCTGCCGCTGACCTAGCTGCGCGGGACTTGCTCACTGACGTGAACCCGTTCCAGCGCAGGCAGGTGCAGTTCGTCGACCGGGTGCTCTATTTCGAGAGGGTCATTGCCTGGGCACAGGCGAGCAAGGCTGAGGTTCTTACCGAGGCGTGGGATTACACCACCAACACCGCCGAAACCGGCCGGCCGCAGGCTGGGCCGCAACACGAACACGACTGGGATGCCACTTTCGCCGCCCAGCAGGGCCTGGTCGCGGAGATGGCGTGTGCGCTGCGCATCCCTGCCGGCACCGCGTCCGGTCTCCTGCACGAGAGCCGGGTGCTGGTCGAGTCCCGTCCGCAGACCCTGGATGCGCTCCGCACCGGGGACATCTCCCTGCGGCATGCGCGACGGGTGCTGGACCAGCTCGACTCCGTGCCCCAGCCCGCCCGAGCCGAGCTGGAGGCGGTGCTCCTGCCGCACGCCCGCACGCTCACTCCGGCGCAGTTTGACGGCAAGGCTCGTAAACTGCGGGAACGGTTTCACCCCGACAGCATCACCGTCCGGCGCACGAAGTGCCTGGCCGACCGTAAGGTCCTGTTCTTTCCAGACAAAGACGGCATGGCCACGCTCTGGCTGCGCGCCGCCGGTGAAGACCTTCACGGCATCTACACCCGCATCACCGACACCGCCATCAGCCTCCAAGGCCCCGACGAGCCCCGCACGCTCAGCCAACTCCGCGCCGATGTCGCCGTCGACCTGCTCGCCCAGGGGGTCACCAGCACCGGACTCGGCGCCGGCGTGACGGCCAACGTCAACATCACCGTGCCGGTCCTCACCCTGATGGGGACGAGCGAGGAGCCGGGCGAACTCGAAGGGTACGGGCCGATCGCCCCGGAGGTCGCCCGCCGGCTGGCGGGAACCGCCACGAGTTTTCTGCGCATCCTCACGCACCCGCACACCGGCATCGTGCTCGACGTCAGCGCAGAACCATTNAGGGGGTCACCAGCACCGGACTCGGCGCCGGCGTGACGGCCAACGTCAACATCACCGTGCCGGTCCTCACCCTGATGGGGACGAGCGAGGAGCCGGGCGAACTCGAAGGGTACGGGCCGATCGCCCCGGAGGTCGCCCGCCGGCTGGCGGGAACCGCCACGAGTTTTCTGCGCATCCTCACGCACCCGCACACCGGCATCGTGCTCGACGTCAGCGCAGAACCATTCCGGGTGCCGGCAAGCCTGAAGAAATACCTGCGCCTGCGTGATGGGACCTGCCGGTTCCCCGGCTGCAACCGCTCCGCCGGGCACAGCGACCTCGACCACACCCGCGACAAACAATTCGGCGGCCCCACCACCGCCACCAACCTGCACCACCTCTGCCCCGCTCACCACAACCTCAAGCACTACTCCGCCTGGAACGCCAGCGCCGACCCCGACGGCACCCTCAACTGGACCAGTCCGGCTGGCAAGCACTGCGCCACCGATCCCGCCACCCGCATCGGCCCACCGCGAGAACAGTCCGACACGTCACCACCGCAACCCGGGCCCGCAG
>NZ_SOHJ01000014.1 GCF_004403185.1 Cryobacterium suzukii
GGGGGACCCTGTGGGAGAGTAGGACACCGCCGGACTTAACTTAGAAACAAACGGAAAGGCCACCCTCGGGTGGCCTTTCTGCGTTAACGGCCACCTGCGGGTGGCCGTTCCGCGTTAACTCGCGAGTCAGGATGGCTGAGATCGGGGCTGGACCAGAGACTGGACCCCGGCGGGGCGGCGGGACACTCGCTCCTCAGCTCAAACATTCGGGGTGTTCCGGCAGACTCCGCGAAGAGCGTGCGGAGCCCGCCGGAACACCCCGAAAACTCGACACCCCGCGAATATCCCACCACCCCACCCACCACACGAACAGCAAAGGCCACGCACTGCGCGTGCGTGGCCCTGTGTCGCTAAGACACTAGCGGCGGCGGAGGCCAAGGACAGCCTCACGGAACGTCACCACTTCTTTAGGTATACGTTTACTTTTTTGAAAAATCATTCGGTTTGAGGCCGGCGATGCGATGCGCATGAGCGTGGAGCGTGTCCTCGTTGATGTGTAGTCCGCTGTCCTCAAAGCGTTGACGTAGGGCGTTTAGAATTTGCGCCTCGTCATGACCGGCCAGATCAGCTTCTTGTTGCATCAGGATCCCTGCCGCTTTGGCGTCATCCGGTTGGGAATGTTGGTCTTGAATCGGTTCTTTGTGAGTGCCTCTGTCGTCGGTCATTCACTCATCCTCCTCTTTATCGGCTTCGAGCATCGGGTTTAGGCGCGTCACGGACCAGGCGGTCTCGCCACGGACGTTCGTCAGCGTGTAGAACAGCCACGGTAGTCCTCGAAGGTGCAACTGACCAGTGAGATGAGCTGGCGGGAGCTTTGTTGGTAATCTCATCGTGACAACGACGCACGTATTATTGCTGATAAGGCCAGCGTTTTCGCTGGCGTTATCTCATCCATAGGGGGCATCGTGGCAGATAGAGTTTTCTGGTGGGTCGCAGCAGTGCTCACGGCGGTCCTGGGGATTGTCCTTTTCGCGACTCCTTGGGCCATGTGGATCAACGGGGTCATCTTTGTCGCATATGGTCTGGCCATAGGTGTTTTGTTCAAATTCCTGCACTCCAGGGGGAGTGTTCGAAAGGACTAGGCGGAGCAGCTCGCGATAAAGAACCACGGTCTTTGGTCTTTGGCGAGTTGAGATGACGTCGCGGCCCATCGGGCAGGCAACTGCCCGCACGTGAGACAGCTATGGGCGCTGACTCGGGGCAGTTGTGAACTGGCGCGGAAGACCATGATGGGTGCAAGTCGGGTGCTGGCAACCGTGCCGGCGACCTCGTGCTGAAACGAACCCGGCCGCCCACCCTTGCGGTTGGAACGGCCGGGTTCAGTCGGTTAGCTCAGCGAGGTCGATTACTCGGCACGAGCCACAAACCGCACCGCCATGGCCTTGTAGCCGGGGGTGTTCGACTCCCGGGCCACGAGCTCGCGGTGCATCAACGCGTTGGCCTCGGGGAAGTACGCCGCTGCACAACCGCGCGGAGTCGGGTAGAACACTAGACGAAAGTCATCCGCGCGGCGTTCGGCACCTTGGAAGGTACTGATCACGTCGACCGGGGCACGATCGGAAAAACCCATTTCCGCTGCGTCCTCGGCGTTGATGAGAATCACCCGACGACCGTTGGAGATACCGCGGTAGCGGTCGTCGAGGCCGTAGAACGTCGTGTTGTACTGGTCGTGGCTGCGCATGGTCTGCAAGATGAGGTGGCCGACCGGCGGGGTGAGATATTCCAGCGGGCTCACCGTGAAGCGGGCAAGCCCAATGTCGGTCTTGAAGCTACGGGTATCGCGCGGTGGGTTCGGCAATACGAAGCCGTTTTTTGTCTTGAGTCGAGCGTTGAAGTCGACGAAACCTGGCAGCACCCGGGAGATGTGGTCACGAATGACGTCGTAGTCCTCGGCCATGGCTTTCCAGTCGATGACGTGGTCGGCGCCGAGGGTGGCGTTAGCCATGCGGGCGATGATCACAGGCTCGGCCAGCATGTGCTCGGAGATCGGCTTCAGGCGCCCCTGGGTAGTGCGCACAACGGACATGGAATCTTCGACGCTGAGCACCTGACGGCCACCGGGATGTTTGTCGTCCGTGTCTGTCCGACCAAGGGTGGGCAGAATCAACGAGGTCAGGCCGTGGCGGACGTGCGAGCGGTTGGGCTTGGTCGACACGCTCACTGTCAGGCCTACCCGCTGCATCGCTGCCTCGAGTAGATCGGTGTCCGAGCACGCCAACGCGAAGTTACCGCCCATGGAGATGAAGACGTCAACATTGTTCTTCTCAAACGCGTCCACGGTGTCGACCGAATCGAGGCCGTGTTCGCGTGGAGACTCAATCGAGAATTCTTTGTCCAGGGCCGCGAGCATTGGCTCCTGCGGCTTCTCCCAGACGCCCATAGTGCGGTCGCCCTGCACGTTGGAGTGTCCCCGCACCGGGCACGCGCCAGCGCCGGGCTTGCCGAAATTCCCCTGCAGCAGGAGCAGATTGATGATCTCCTTGAGCGTGTTCACCGAGTGCGGCTGCTGCGTGAGGCCGAGAGCCCAGCAGATGATGGTGGCTTTGGAGGCGACCATCATCTGGGCGACGGTCGCGATTTGCAGACGGGATAGGCCAGTGGCAGCTTCAGTCTGCTCCCAATCGATAGTCTTGCGGGCGGCCCGGTAGGCGTCGATCCCGTCGGTGTTCTCGGCGATGAAAGCGTGATCCACGACCGACCCCGGAACGCGCTCTTCCTCCTCAAGCAGGAGATGCCCGAGCGCCTGGAACAGGGCCAGGTCAGCCCCGACCTTGATCTGCAGAAATTCGTCGGCGAGGTTGGTTCCGCTTCCGATCAGCCCGGAGGGGGTCTGCGGGTCCTTGAAGTTGAACAACCCCGCCTCGGGCAGCGGGTTCACCGCGACGATCTTTCCACCGTTGTCTTTGCATGCTGCCAAGGCGGACAGCATTCGGGGGTGGTTTGTTCCGGGGTTCTGCCCGACGACGAAGATGAGCTCGGCCTGGTGGATGTCGTCGAGCGACACCGTTCCCTTGCCGATACCGATCGTGGGGTTCAGCGCCGACCCAGAGGATTCGTGGCACATGTTTGAACAGTCCGGCAGGTTGTTGGTGCCGATCGATCGGGCAAAGAGCTGGTACATGAACGCTGACTCGTTCGCCGTGCGACCCGAGGTGTAGAACACCGTGCGCTGCGGAGTACTCTCGCGAATTTTCTGCCCGACGAGCTCGAAGGCGTCGTCCCAGCTGATTTGGGAATAGTGCGTGTCACCGGGACGGATGACCACGGGGTGCGTGATGCGGCCCTGGTTACCCAGCCAGTACTCGGTCTTGGTCGCCAGTTCTTCGACGGAATGCTCCGCCCAGAAATCGGGACCCACCGTGCGCGTGGTGCTCTCCTCTGCCACGGCCTTGGCGCCGTTCTCGCAGAATTCCGCTGTCTTGCGGTGCCCCTGGGATTCCGGCCACGCACATCCAGGGCAGTCGGTGCCGTCACGTTGATTCAGTCGAAGCAAGGAGCGGGCTGTGCGGGACAGTCCGGCCTGAGCAATGCCGCGGTCCAGGGCCACGACGACGGCTTCAAGGCCCGCTGCGTGAGTTCTGGGCTTCTTAACGACGAGATTAGCTTCGTTGATGTCTTTTACCGGTGCTGCACGTTTCATACTTCAATCCTGCCCCTAAAAAATAGTCGTCGAGACAATGAAACCCCGTGAGAAAAGATTTTCGACAATATGGACGTACTTTGTTTTCGAGTTTTTTGTTTCAAAACAGCTGTCTGTATCACAGAGTCCGCACATTAGGGCGCGTACCCCGTGGGCCTGGGTTCTGGCTCGGAGCGGAGCGGATCGGGATCGACACCGGCGGCCGCGACTGGGAACCGATCGCGGCAGCCGGGATTCGGCGCGGTATCACATGTAGACGTAGTGAAAGTCGTTCTTGCGGGACCGAATATTTGCAAAGCTCTCACCTAGGTGATAGGACTAAAAAGGTGAGTAGGTAACGACTCGACGAAAAGTCGCCTACTTAGCGTAATGATTCGTTACTCGTGAAGGAAGCCGTTTGAGAGCGGCTGAATACGAATAACGTCCTGAAAGTCACGCTGGCCACTGGCGTCCCGCAGCAAAATCCGCGTTTGGAGTTCAACTCTCGCGTCACGAATTCCTGTGGTGCCTGCAGCCAGACCAGTGCCGGCCTCTTGGCTCGAGTTTCCCTCGCCGCCGAACTGGATAATCCAGAAGAAACGTTGGCGGGAAGTAGCTATAGCTTCGGCTGTGGTCGCGCAGAGCCGGACTAGCGATGGGCCGAGCGCCATAAGTGTTCTCGTGGGGGACTTATGCAAAATCATTAGAAGGGTAGAACTATGTATTCATCAGCCACTGTGATCGGTGGAACGACCAAAAAACCGACGGCCGGGCGATGGGGGATTGTGGTTGCAGCGCTGTTGCTGCAGTTCTCGATTGGCGCCGTCTACGCGTGGAGTGTGTTCAGTTCAGCGTTGAAGAGCCCGGATGCCATGGGGCTCACCAATCCGGAAGCATCTCTACCGTTCACCGTGACAATTGGCATGATTTTCATCGGCAGCTACATCGGTGGGAGGATCCAGGATAGGAAAGGGCCGCGGCCGGTGGCACTCACCGGAGGCATCATTTATGCCTTTGGATGCATCCTCGCCTCGTTCGCTCTCTCGCACGACAATAGCCAGCTGTGGCTCCTGATCCTCGGCTACGGAGTCATCAGCGGGTTCGGCCTCGGCTTGGCGTACATCGTACCGATTGCAATGTTGCAGAAGTGGTTCCCAGACAAGCGCGGTCTCATCACCGGACTCGCGGTAGCCGGCTTCGGATTTGGCGCGGTCCTGACCGCGCCCATCGCCCAGTGGCTGATCGCAATGACTCCGACGGAACCGAACCGGGCCTTTCTGCCCCTCGGGATCAGTTACCTCGTGCTCGCGCTGATAGGCGCGTCGTTTTTCCGTAACCCTCCCGCCGGATACGCGGTGCCGGGGTGGGCGCCGGCCTCAACAGGCAGGGCGCAAGACAGCTACAAACAGTTCACCGAGAAAGAGGCGCTACGGACACCGCAGTGGTACTTTCTGGCGGCAATTCTTACCCTTAACGTCACCGTCGGCATTGCGTTGGTCGCCCAGGCCAACTCGAGTGCGATCGACATCGCCGGTTACAGCGTCGGCGGTGCTGCAGCGCTCGTTGGAGTGCTGGCGCTGTTCAATGGAGGTGGCCGTATCTTTTGGGCGTGGGTTTCTGGGAAGACCGGTCGAATGACGACATTCGGTCTGATGCTCGGGCTGCAGGGTATTTGTTTGCTGGTCATCCCCCACGCCAGCAACGCTGTGCTGTTCTTCGTCCTCGCTGCCATCGTCTACCTCTGCTTCGGAGGCGGGTTCGGCACGATGCCTGCAACGGCGGGCGACTTCTTCGGAGTCAAACACGCTGGTGCGATCTACGGCCTCATGATCATCGGGTGGAGCCTTGGCGGAATCATCGGCTCGCCAATTATCGCCGCTCTTATCGGCGCGGACAAGGACTACACGCTGGGGTACACCGTCATGGGCATTATTGCCCTGATGTCGGTGATCGTCCCCATCATCACTAAAATCCCGCGACCGAAAGTTGACGCATCACCGGCGTCGACCAGAGCAGACGCCGTATCGGAGGTTGTGAACTCATAAGAATCGAAGAGAAGGGGCGGTGTCGGCCTAGCTCAGAGCCCCCAACACCACCTCTTCCCTTGCGCGCTCCAGTGCTATTCAGGCCCAGGAATAGTCTCGAGTAGGCGGTTCAGGGAAACCGTATGACGGATGCCTCGGCCTGGGCCTCATCCGTCCTATGGGGTTAGATCAGGTCGGCGTGGTGGGCGGCGGCGACGTTGGGGTGGGCGCGTAGGCGGTAGCGCAGTGCGTTGTCGCCGTAGGTGGTTTCGAGAATGGGACTGTCGGTCGGGTCGGCGGAGAGCCCGCGGGCCTCGCGAGACAGTCGCTCGTCGAGCTGCAGCCGCGGCATTACGGTGTCGAGGGCGGGGTTGAAGAAGAACGGCACGGAGATGCGGTCGGATCCGTCTTTAGGGGAGAAGACGCGGTGCAGGGTGGCTTTGAGGTAGCCATCCGTTGCCAGTTCGAGCATTTCGCCGATGTTCACGACGAAGGCGCCGTCGAGCGGGGGAGCATCGATCCACTCGCCGTCGTGCTCGACTTGCAGACCGTCCTTGTTCGGTTCGACGAGCAGCAGCGTGAGAACTCCACCGTCGCGATGCTCACCTACACCCTGGGCACGTTCAGGCTGGCCGGGATAGCGCACGATCTTGGTCAAGGGAAAAGGGTTCTCGGCGAAAGCGGCGTCGAAGACGTTCTCGGGGCTACCGAGGGCGAGTGCCCAGGCGCGCAGCAGGCGAAGCGCGATGCGGCTGAGCTCTTCATTCCAGCGCAGGGCGACGGCCTTGAGTTCGGGCAAGGACTCCGGCCAGAGGTTCGGGCCCTCGAGGCGCCAATAATCGGGAGTTCCGACGGCGCGGGGTACGGGCTTACGGTCCACCCCGATGTCGATCTGCTCGCGCCAATCGACGGCGTTGGCGGTCAGCTCCCCGCCGACGCGGGTATAACCGCGAAACTGTGGACTGTGGATGTTTTCCAACTTGAGTTTCTGCTCGACCGGCAGGTCAAAGAACTCGCGCGAAACGGCGAGGAGCTCCTGTGTGAGCTGCGGGTCGACGCCGTGGCCGGTCAGATAGAAGAACCCGACTTCGTGGGTGACACGCAGGAGTTCAGTGCGGAATGCCGCAGCTTCGGCCTCGCCAGCGTCGAGTTGAGAGAAATCGAGGATCGGGAGTGAAAGCACCATGGTTCAAGTTTGACACCGGGCAGACCACGCCGCGAATTGTGACCACTCCGACCCAATGCCACCGGCGAATTTTACGGCCGCCCCACGAGGCGAGGCGAGAGGTGGGGAGAATCTGTTTCATGTCGAATCGTCGTAAGAACTGCCGATGGTCCTGGCCGGACCATGCACTCCGTGCGGCCCGTACTCTCGAATCAGCGATTCGGGAAGCCGTGGGGGAGGCCGGTCAGGACCGGGGCGAGGCGAGCCAGGCGCTCGCGCTCGAGGAGGAGAGCGGTGTATTCGCGTTCTCGGCGCACGGAAGCGACTCCAATGAGGAAGGACTCGGCCGGAGCATCGGGCAATGGGGAGACGAACGGAGTAACCTCCGCAGCCAGGGTCTGGGCCAGGCGTTCGCGGGTCAGCGGGGTCAGGTGAGGTGACTGCCGCAGGAACTGGGCCACGCGCCGCGCCAGCTGGTCGGGCAGCCTGGCGATATCGACGGTCTGCGACCATGGCAGCAATGCTTCGGGCAGCGGGCGTGGGACCTCTTTGTTGCGCTGGACGCGCTCGTGCTGGCTGTACGTGCCGGCCAGCAGGTCGCCGAGGCGCTTCGATCGGCCGTTGAGTAGGGCCGTGATGGCGGCGAGCCCACCGAACGTCATGATGATTTCGAGCACGCCGGTCAAGGCTCGAATGAACGCGTGGCGCAGGGAGATCGCTCCGCCGTCGTCGCGCACGATGCGAGCGCCGATGGCGAGCTTGCCGAGCGATCGACCGTGCGTCAGGGTTTCGACCAGCACCGGCACGATCAGCACGGAGAAGACGAGGGCCGCAACCGAGATAGCCTGGGTGAGCGCCGAGTCGGTATAGACCGCGACGGTCGTAAAGAAGGCCAGGAGAATGAGCAGGTACAGGGCGAGGTAAGCGATCGTATCGATGATCGAGCCGGCGGCGCGCAGAATGACGCTGGCAGGGCGCACGTCGAGCGCGACTGCCTCGCCGGTAACGAGCTCGTCGTCGCGAGTCAGATCACTGTGACGGTCCGCACGATCGGTCTCGTTCATGTCTACTATTGAACCAGATGGATCTAGACGCTTACACGGCCGCGCATCGCGCCGACTGGGACCGCCTGACCGAGCTCGGGGCCCGGCGGGCACTGAACGGTGCCGAATCCGACGAACTCATCGAGCGCTATCAGGCCGGTGCCACCCAGCTCTCAGCGATCAAGTCGACTGCCGGGTCGACTCTCGAAGGTGACCGGCTGTCGGTCGGCCTCTCTCGCGCCAGGCTGCGTTTCACCGGGGTGAGTGCCAATGTGTTGGCGCAAATTCCGCGTTTTTTCGTTGCCCAGCTGCCGGCGGCTCTCTATCGGCTGCGCTGGCTCACCCTCGCGGTCGCCGTGGTCACTTTTGTGGTCGCGGGACTGTACGCGGTGTGGGCCTACAACGATAAAGAAGTGCTCGCGAATCTGGGAACGGAGGCCCAACTCGCTCAGCTGGCCAACGAGGACTTCGTCGGCTATTACTCGGCGAACCCTGCGGCGTCATTTACCGGATTTGTCTGGACGAACAATGCCTGGATCGCCGCACAGTGCATCGCCTTCGGCATCACCGGGGTCTATGTGCCGTTCATTATTCTTCAAAACGCCATGAGCATCGGCACCACAGCGGCCATTATGTTCGCCTACGACAAGGGCGACGTATTCTTTCTCTACATCGCTCCGCACGGGCTGCTCGAACTCACCGCCATCTTCGTGGCAGCGGCCGGTGGGCTGCTCATATTTTGGGCTTGGATCGCCCCCGGCGCCCGCACCCGCGGGCAGGCACTCGCTGAAGACGGTCGCGCGCTGTTCACGGTGGCAATCGGTCTTGTCTTCGTACTGCTGGTCTCGGGCATCATCGAGGGATTCGTCACCTCGCAGCCATGGCCATGGCCGATCAAGATCGGTATCGGAGCCATCGCGCTCGGCGCATTTTTGACGTACATGATCGTGCTCGGCGGCCGCGCCACTCGCGCCGGTGAAACGGGCGACCTGAGCGAGTTTGAGGCCGGAAGCACCCGAATCTACGCTGCCTGATGCCCCGACTGCCGTGACCTGACACGGTCGTTTCTGGCGGTCTCCACGGTCTCGACCAGTGCAGCGGTTCTCACGCAGGCGGTTCGAGCAGCAGTCGGAACGTTAGAGCCGGCCGGCAGCCTTCAGGGCGATGTAGCGGTCGGCCAGAGCCGGCGGGAGCTGCGCGGGCGAGGCGGTGACAACATCCGCTCCCAGCCGGCGGATAGCGGCCGATACGCGTGCCACGTCGAGCAGGGCCCGTTCCGCCGCCGCCGCCCGGTAAATCTCGTCGCGACCGCCGCGGGCGGCTGCGGCGAGCACGGTGGCAGGGTCGAGTACGGAAGCCACGACGACCGTGTGCCGTTTGGTGAGTTGGGGCAGCACCGACAGCAGCCCGGTCGACGCACCCGCGGCGTCGACCGAGGTGAGCACCACGACCAGGGCATGCTGGCTCGTGATGGACCGCACCTGCCCGGGAACGGCGGCCCAGTCCATCTCGATAAGTTCCGGCTCGATCAGGGCCATCGAATCGACCATCTGCGAGAGCAGAGCGGCTCCGCTTGCCCCCTGCACACGCCCGCGTACCCGGCGATCGAACGCGAGAAAGTCCACTCGGTCGCCGGCAACCGAGGTGAGCGCGGCGAGCAGCAGAGAAGCCTCGAAGGCGGTGTCGAGGCGTGGCTCGTTATCGACCCGCGCCGCCGAGGTGCGACCGGTATCGAGCAGAATGACGACGCGGCGATCGCGCTCCGGGCGCCAGGTGCGCACCATCACATCATTGCGCCTGGCAGTGGCGCGCCAGTCGATCGAGCGCACGTCGTCGCCGCGCACGTATTCGCGCAACGAATCGAACTCGGTGCCCGGCCCGCGCACCATCACGCTCGTGCGTCCGTCGAGCTCCTTGAGTCGCGTAATTCTCGAGGGCAGGTGTTTACGGGCGTGAAAGGGCGGCAGTACCCGGATGCGCCCCGGCGCGTTCAGCGTGGCCTGGCGGTTCCACAGGCCAAGCGGTCCGCGCGAGCGCACCGTCACCTGTTCAACCCGTCGTTCGCCGCGTCGAAACGGTGTGAGCGTGAGCGAGACGAGCCGCCGTTCGCCGGACGGGATCACAACCCGGCTGCGATTGCGTCCGGCTCCCGCCGACGGCTGCCAGGCATCCCTCACCACGCCGACCAGGCGGCGGCGTCCGGTGTTGGTGAGGTATAGCTCGCTTGTGACGGATTCTCCGAGTCGAACCCGGGCGGGCAGCATCCGTTCGACCGTCACTGCACGCGGAGACGCCGCCAACGCGAGGTCAAGGCCGCCAAGCACGAACACCAGCAGCAGCCAGAGAACGAGAACGCCGGTGGCGGTAACGGGATCGAGCCCGAACAGCACGATAGGCACCACCCCGAGGGCGAGGAGAAGAACGAACCGTCCGCTGAGCGTCATCGTTAGATCGGAACCTGAACCTGCTGCAGCACACCGCGCAGAATGGCATCCACCGAGACACCTTCGAGTTCTGCCTCCGGGCGCAGCTGCACGCGGTGTCGCCAGACCGGCAACGCCATCGCCTGCACGTGATCGGGCGTGATCGAGGCGTAGCCACTCAGCCAGGCCCAGGCTTTGGTGGCGGCGAGCAGCGCGGTCGTTCCGCGGGGACTGACACCGAGCTTGACCGAGGGACTCGTGCGCGTGGCGCGGGCCAGGTCGACGATGTAGGCGAGCACATCCGCACTCGAACCGACCCTCGACACGGCGGCCTGCGCCGCGGCGAGTTCGGCCGCGCCGAGCACCGCGCTCACACCGGCCCCGGCCAGGTCGCGCGGGTTGAAGCCGGCGGCGTGGCGGCGCAGCACCTCTATCTCATCGACCCGCTGGGGGACTTCGAGCACGAGCTTGAGCAGAAACCGGTCCAGCTGCGCCTCCGGCAGCGTGTAGGTGCCCTCGTACTCGATCGGGTTCATGGTCGCCGCCACGATGAACGGCTCCGGCAGCGTTAGCGATTCGCCGTCAACGCTGACCTGGCGTTCTTCCATGGCCTCCAGCAGTGCGGACTGCGTCTTCGGCGGCGTGCGGTTGATCTCGTCGGCAAGCATGATGTTGGTGAACACCGGGCCCTGCCGAAACTCAAACTCGCCCGCACGGGCATCGTAGATGAGCGACCCGGTCACGTCCCCTGGCATCAGGTCGGGCGTGAACTGGATGCGCTTAGTGTCGAGGCTCAGCGCGTGGCTGAGCGTGCGCACGAGCAGCGTTTTGGCCACTCCTGGCACACCCTCGAGCAGCACGTGGCCGCGCGCGAGCAGCGCGATGATCAGCCCGGTCACCGCGCCGTCCTGCCCGACGACCGCCTTACCGACCTCGGAGCGCACCCGGTTGAGTGCGGCCCGAAGCGCGGCGGCATCCTCTGCGGTCGAGGGCGCCGCGGCAGCGACTGAGTCGGCGGGCGTGAGTGGGGTGGCAGGAGTCGTCATGGGTCCATTCTTTCGGCTGGAGGGGGTGGTAATTCACCAGAAACGGATGTTGACGCCCGAGCAGCCGGCGCGGACCCGGGGCGCACAGCCTGACCGGTCGCGTGTTCGAGAGCCTGTAAAGCGTCGGAGAGTGCCATCAGCTGCGCGTCGGATTCGGGGATCGCGCCCACCAACACTCGCCGCACCTCGTCGGGAGCGCGACCGGTGAAATGGGCGACCGAGCCGATGACCTCCTCCAAGTGTGCGAGGCGGCCCAGACCGACAGCCAGGGCGAGTCGCTGCACAGCGCCGACCCGCAGGGCGTCCAGCGCCCTCAGCCTGGCATTGCTGCGCGCGTACAACCGGGCGCGACCCTCCATTGTCTCGCTCGCTTTCACCGTGACCGGCAGGTTCTCGGCCACGAGCGGTCCGAACCGCGCGGCCCGCCAGATCGCGGCGGCGACAGCGACGAGCATGAGCAGAACGAGCACGGGGGTGACCCAGCCGGGCGTCAACTCGGCCAGTGACGGGGGCCCGGTGCGGGGCAGATCGGCCAGAGTCGGCAGGTACCAGACCAGCGAGTCGCTCGGCCCCAGCAGCCCCAGTGCGAGCGCAGCATTACCGTAGTCAGCGATGTTCTCATTATTGAACAGGCGTGCGTCAGGAACGAGGGAGATGATCCCGCCGGTCGTGTCGTTCTGCACCTGAACCAGCGAGAAGGTCGTGGTGCCGCTGGCAAAACAGCCGGTGAGGAGCGGATGCGCGCTCCCGGACGGAATGGACAGGGTGTCCCCGCCCGGCGACAGCGCCTCGGCTCGATTCGCGGCCGGCACCGAGCAGTCAGCCGCGAGAATGTCGGATTCGGACACGCCGCCGAAGCCTACAGTCGGGGCCAGCGCCTGAAGGGTCAGAAAATCGGGTGCCACGACAACGGTGTGCGCGGCGAGGTCGCCCAGTTCGCTCAGCTGGGTCTGGTCGAGGTAGCTGTTCTCGTCATACAGGAACACGGTTGAATCCGTTCCGACCGCGGCCCGCACCTCGGCCAGGGAACTGGCGAGCGTCACGGTGACGCCCTGCTGGCGAAGCACCTCGACGAGCGCCATCGAGCCGGTCGGAGCAACGTTGTCCCCGGCGAGCGCCCGGCCAGCAGCCTGGCTGCCGCCGGACACGAGCACGGCGACAATCGCGACGGCCAGAATGCAGGCGGCGGCGATCACCCAGAACGAGGATCGGGCCAGCAAAGCGCGGAGGGTCGGGGTAGCCACGGTCGTGCCGCCCACAGCACCGGCGGCCGCACCGCCCACGTGAGCAGGAGCATCCGTTTGGGAACCGAGCGTTGCGCTCATGACCGACCCGCCTCGGTCAGGGGGGCGAGCGTGGCGGGCGCCGCAGCCCGCAATTCGGCCTCGAGGGCGGCGAGGCCACGGTAGTCGGGCTCGAGACCGGCCTGTTCGAGGTAGCGCACCCGGTCAAAGATGTCTGCAGCGAGGGCCAGGGCCGGGCCGTGGGTCGGAAAGGCGAGCTGAGCGCGGGCAGCGAAATCATGCGCGGTCGTGCCGGGCGTGACCGAGACCACCGTGCGTTCAGCCAGGCCGCGGGCCAGGGCGCGAAAAATCTCCTCGCAGGCCAGGCTCCAGTCGCCGCGACTGGCCGCCGCGTCGGCCGCCGTGCGCATCTCGGAGCTGCTGCGCTGGTCGATCGTGCCGAACAGGTCCAGGGCCGCCCGGCGGCGCCTGGCGAGTTTGGGCGCGCCAAAGAGCAACCAGCCCGCCACGAGCGCCGCGAGCACCAGCACGGCCGCGACGATCGGCACCCAGCCCGCCAGACTGTCATCGCCGCTGCCAACGAGTGAGGTGAGCCAGTCGAGAAAAGCCTGGGACGCCCGGTCGAACCAGGTCGGCCGGGCCGCTGCGTACGGGGCCTTCGCGAGTTCTTCGCGCAGCCATTGGCGGGCCTCTGGCGCGTCAGGAACCACCGGAACATCACGCGACACGCCGAACGTGAAGCGGTCACGCAGCGATCCGCCCGCGGATCCGAGCTGTGCCAGGCCCACTTCGGTCATGCTGCCGAGTATCCGCCGAAAGCGATCGGCGCCAGATACGGGTCGGGCACCTCGCCGCCCTGGGCGACCGATTCGACGTAGCGGGCCAGCTCAAGATCGAGGCCTTCCTTGCGCATGCGCAGGTCGAGGTAGACCAGCGCTACCGCCGCCGACTGCACGACGGCCGCCACGGCCGCGACGGGAATGGCGATAATCAGGCTGACGACGGTGATGATGATGGACGATTGCTCCATGAACGCCCCTGCCGGGTCGACGAGCGCAGTACCGATTCCCATGAGCAGCGACACGGGAATGCTGATGATCTGGCTGATCACCTGCACGATCACGGTGACCAGCAGCAGAACGCCCAGGGTACGCCAGAAATAGCCGCGCGTTAGCGACCACGACCGAATAACGGATGCCCGCAGGCCCAGCTTCTCCAGCACGATCAGGCTAGGGACAACACTGGTTTTGGTGTACAGGAATGCGCTCGTGGCAGCGAACAGCAGACCGCCGAAGACGCCGATGAGAACGCCGGCGACGAGGCCGGCGGCACCGCCGACACTGATCAGCAGCACGACGATCCCGGCGAGCACGGCCACTCCGACGAGCAGCGCACCGCTCAGCATCAGGGTCCACAGGGTCAGGGGCCAGAGACGAGTCGCCGCCCGGCGCCACAGAGCGCCGAGCCGTAGTTTCTCTCCGAGGGTGGCGCGGGCCACCTCGACCACGATGACGGCCTGCAACAGCGCAGAAGCGATGAGCGACAGGGCGATCGGAATGATGGCGGACAGCAAGCCGGCCAGCACCGAGCCGGCCGTGACGGCATCCTTTTGGTCGAGTGGTGCGCTGTCAATGCGGTCAAGAGCCCAGAATGTGACGAGCCCGACGATCATCACGGTGACGAACATAATCACCGCCTGCACGATCAGGCCGCTGCCGAAGGTCGCCTTCGGATTGCGGCGCAAGACTTGGAAAGACGCGCCGAGCAGCGTACCGAACCCGATCGGCCGCAATGGAATGAGTCCCGGCTTGGGCGGAGGCGCCCAGCCCTGCCCTGGATTGCCGCCCGCGAACGGTCCGTTCGGGTGCGACGCGCCCGGATAGGGCGAGGACGGCGCCGCGAAGTCCCCGTAGCGCGGTGGAACGGGGGCGTCGGGGGCTTGCCAGGGGTCTGTCACCATTCAATGCTGGCACAGGTCGATCGAGAAATGCGCTCGCAGGCACTCTGTCAGCACGCTCGGCTACTCTTATGCCAGACTTTGCCGTACTCATCGGGCAATCTGCTGAGCGAACGACATCAGAACACTCGTGACTTACGTTCTGGAAAGAGACCCATGACTGCACGCATTTTGGTTATCGACGACGATACCGCCCTGTCCGAGATGATCGGCATCGTTTTGCAAGGCGAGGGATTCACTCCGGGTTTTTGTGCCGATGGATCGCTCGCCCTCGAGACGTTTCGTATCGAGAAGCCCGACCTGGTCTTGCTTGACCTCATGCTGCCCGGCCTCGACGGCATCGAAGTGTGCCGGCTGATCCGCGCAGAATCGGGGGTGCCGATCATCATGCTCACCGCCCGGTCTGACACCACAGACGTGGTCAAGGGGCTCGAGTCCGGTGCCGACGACTACATGGTGAAGCCGTTCAACCCCAAGGAACTCGTCGCCCGCATTCGCACCCGCTTGCGCCCGCCGGCCGCCGACGGCGCACTTGCCCTGCACATCGGTGACCTCGTGGTGAACGCAGTGGGCCACGAAGTCACCAGAGGAACGGCCGCGATCAACCTCACGCCGCTCGAATTCGACCTGCTGCTGGCCCTCGCCTCCAAACCCCAGCAGGTCTTCACCCGCGAAATGTTGCTGGAGCAGGTCTGGGGTTACCACTACAAGGCGGACACCCGGCTCGTGAACGTGCACGTGCAGCGGCTGAGAGCCAAGGTCGAGCACGATCCCGACAATCCCAAGATCGTCATGACGGTGCGCGGCGTCGGCTATCGCGCCGGTGCGGTCAGCTAGAGACCCCCGACCCCGATGTCCAACCGGCGACACCCGCTGAAACGGTCTCCCAAACCGTGCCACAGCTGACCTATCGGAGCAGGCCACGCAACTGGCCGAGGCTCGTGCGCGCGTCGTGGCGTTCGTCCCTGCAATTTCGGACGGTGACGGTTTCGGTCGCGCTTTCCGGGCTGGCCATTCTGATCGTGGGGGTGTACATGTCGGTCAGCATCGGTAATGACCTGTTTCAGTCGCGGCTCAGCCAGGTCCTGCTCGAATCAGACCGTGCAACCAGTGCCGCGCAAAGCCTCTTCGATTCCTCCGATGCCACCGACCGGGTAGCGGTGCAGAATTTGCTCAGTTCGGCCCGCACCTCGATCTCCGCTGCCTCGTCGAGCCGACTGGTCGCCGTGCTGCGGGTACCTGGCCAGGATCCGTCGACCGTTGCACCGCTCGATTCGTCGACGTTTGGGCAATCGACCGGTGTGATCGGCGCCGACCTGCGCACCGAGGTGCAGGCGAACGACGGTGATCAGTTTTGGCAGTCCGTCACCCTGATCGGTGACGAGGCCACGACCATTCCCGGCATCGTAGTCGGGTCGCAGATCACGGTTCCCGTGGCCGGCCGTTACGAGCTGTACATTGCCTACAGTCTGCAGGATTCCGAAGCGACGCTGCTCTTCGTGCAGCAGACGCTCGGGGTGGCCGGCGTCGCCCTCGTGCTGCTGATCGGGGCCGTATCGTGGATCGTCGTGCGCTTCGTCGTCACTCCGTTGCGGGTGGCCGCCGAGACGAGCCAGAAACTTGCCTCCGGCGACCTGGAAGTGCGCATTCCCGAGAAAGGCGAAGACGTCATCGCCACGCTTGCCCGCTCGTTCAACGGCATGGCCGACAGCTTGCAGAGCCAGATTCGTGAGCTCGCCGACCTATCCGAGGTACAACAACGTTTTGTGTCGGATGTCTCGCACGAATTGCGAACGCCGCTCACGACCATCCGCTTGGCCGGCGATGTGCTGTACGACCAGCGGGCGACATTTCCGCCAGCCACCGGTCGCACCGCTGAGCTGCTGCACACCCAGGTGGAACGCTTTGAGTTGCTGTTGAGTGACCTGCTTGAAATCAGCCGGTACGACGCCGGCTCGGTGGACCTCGAGAGTGAACCGACGAACCTGGTCTATCTCGCCGAAGACGCCATCGACAGCCTGAGGTCACTGGCCGAGTCCAAGGGGAGTGACCTGCGGCTGGTAGCGCCGGGCGGGTACCTCAACGCCGACGTCGATCCGCGACGCATCCGGCGGGTTCTGCACAACCTCATAGGCAACGCCATCGAACACGGTGAAGGTAAACCCGTCGTGGTGTCAGTCGACAGCGACGCGAATGCGGTCGCACTCGCCGTGCGTGACTACGGGCTCGGCATGACCCAGGCCGAGGTCGCGCACGTGTTCGACCGGTTTTGGCGTGCTGATCCGTCTCGCCAACGCACCATCGGGGGCACTGGACTCGGACTGGCCATCTCGCGCGAAGACGCGAGCGTGCACAACGGCTGGCTACAGGTCTGGTCGAGTCCGGGCGAGGGATCGTGTTTTCGGCTGACCCTGCCACGCACAGCCGGAGCCACGCTGGAATCGTCCCCGATCCCATTGCCACCCGACGACGCCACGGCAGCGCTGGGCGAGGTCGGGCATGTGCCAGGAATGGGCGGAGGTCAGCATGACTGATCGCAGAGCGCGCCGTTCAGCCTGGCGGGTCGTTTCGGCGTTGTTCGTGGCAGCCAGTCTCGCCGTCGGACTCGGTGGCTGCACCGGCATCCCTCGCGACGGAGTGGTGCACGCCGGCAATGACATCGCGCCGGACGATAATCCAGCCCCGGTTTTTCTGCCGGCGCTACCGCAGAAGGACGCCTCGACGGAGTCTATTCTGCGCGGCTTCATCGACGCATCGTCAAGTCCGGAGAACAACTACGACATCGCCCGCCAGTTTCTGGCTCCGCCGTTTCAATCCAGTTGGGATCCGACCTCTGGCGTCACCGTCGATAACGGTTCAGGGCGTACCCTGACCGTCCTCGACGACGCCACCACCCTCGTGGCGGTCACACCGATCGCGGAAGTGGACCAGTCCGGGGAATACCGCGAGGTTGACGCAAGCCCGGTACCGTTGCGCTACGAATTTGCGCAGATCGGCGGCCAGTGGCGTATCAGTGCGGCCCCGGATGGCACGGTGATTGACGAAAACACCTTCAATGACGTTTTCAGTGCCCAGCCGGTCTACTTTTATGACCCCAGTTTTCGGTTTTTGGTGCCGGACCTGCGCTGGTTTCCGCGCGGCGCATCCGCTCCAACGAAACTGGTCAACGCGGTCTTGAACGGACCGAGCGCCTGGTTGGCCGGCGCCGTGGCCACGGCCTTTCCCGAAGGCTCCGAGCTCACCGCCGACGCCGTGCAGGTCGTCGGGCGTCAGGCCATGGTCGATCTGAACAGCGAAGCCCTCAATGCCGATCGGCAGACCCTCCAACGCATGAAAGCACAGCTGGCGGCAAGTCTGCCGACGGGGCTGACAGTTGAAATCACCATCGACCAGAACTCCCAGGCCATCACTGCTCTGGAATCGGGGGCTCCGCTCGTGGATCCGCGGGTGGATGCCCGGGCGCTCGTGCTGCGTGGTGATGAGTTCGGTTTTCTCGCCGCTACCGGGCAGAGCATCACTGCGCTGGATGGGCTCTCTGACACTATCGCCCAGCTTGCTCCGACGGCTGTGACGCTCGCATCGGGCCAGGGATCGGCGGCCGTACTCGCCAGCGACGGCGTCTACGTCGTCCGGGCCGGCGACGACCCCGAGCTGCTCGACGCGCGCGCGGGGCTGCTCGCGCCCTCAATCGACAATGACCGCTTCGTCTGGTCGGTGCCGGCAAACGATCCGAGTGCACTCGTCGTCTACAGCCCCACCGGGGACGCAACCTTGCTGCCGACTCCGTGGCCAGAGGCCACGTCGATCGCGGCACTGAAAGTGTCCCGAGACGGCTCTCGGCTGATCGCGCTCCTCGGCACCGGTTCCGAGACCCGATTCGTCATCGCCTCCATCATTCGCACCGGCGCGGCGCCGATCGGAATCGGTGCGCCCGTACTGCTGGCGTCTGGCGGCGGAATCGGCCGCGACGCGACCTGGATCAATGAATTGACCGTCGCCTCGCTCAGCACGTTGCCCAGCGGCGAAGCCCGCATCGTCGCACAACAGATTGGTGGTGTCAGCACCATTCTCGAATCCCCCCTGAGTAGCCGGTTCATTGTCGGCAGTAACTCGGTGCGCGATCTGCGAGCCCTCACCGACACGGGCAGCCTCGAGGTGCAACGCGGAGCGGGCTGGCAGGCCCGCATCGATGAAGTGACCCTGCTCGCCACCCAGCAAGGCCTCGGCGGCTAAGCAACCGGCCGCTCCTCCCCAGAAAGCGCCGAGACGCGCTTGTCCACCGCTGGCGAGTTCGGGCCGGCCCCGCCGGTATCCCGCGGCACACTGAGGCCATGAACCGACAACTGCGCGATCGCCTGGCCGCCGCGAGCCGGGATGCCTGGGCAACCGTGCTGCCGACCGAGTGCTGTGGCTGTGGTGTCGTCGACCGTGCTCTGTGCGCCGACTGCAGGCGGGCGCTGGCGCCTTCCGTGCACCCGGTCGTCCGCGACGACGCCCTCATCTGGGCGGCACTCACCTACGAGGGTGCTGCCCGCCACGCGATCGCCGCTTACAAAGACGGCGGCCGAACGGATGCCGCCGCCGCCCTCGCCGCGCCGCTGCGAGCGGCCATTGTGGCCGCGCTGGCCGCCGTGCCCGCTAACCGTGAGGATCGTGATGCTGGGCGCTCTGACGCCGGCCCCGGAATCCAGCTCGTGACCATCCCGTCGTCTCGTCTGGCCTGGCGTGTTCGGGGCTACCACCCGGTCGATGCCCTCCTGCACCGCGTCGGCCTGCACCCGTTTGCGGCGCTCGCGCAGCGCATCGAGGCTCTCGACCAAGTGGGCCTCGGTCGGGCGGCGCGGGCCGCGAACAAGAGCAACAGCCTCGTCGCCAGGCGTCCGCTCGACGGGGTGCTGGTGATCCTGGTCGACGACATCGTCACCACGGGAGCGACCCTGCTCGAGGCGCGGCGCGCCGTGTTCGCTGCCGGCGGTGCCGTCGTCGGTCTGGCCACACTTGCGGAAACTCGGCGTCTGCTGCCCCCGTAATGGCCCTCAGTGCAGCTCCAAGTGCCCCAACAGCAAACTCGTCGACAAATGCTGTGACTTATTGCACTCCCACGGCTACGGTGGAGACAAAGGCGCGAAATGACCGCCCGGTTTTGGGGCGGTCCGCCAAACTGGAGGTCGTCATGGAAACTAACATTGTCGGACGCAACCTTGGGATCACGGATCGTTTCCGGGATTACGCAACGGAGAAGGCTGAGAAAATCGCCCTCCTCGCCGAGAAGGCCCTCGCGCTCGAGATCAAGGTCAGCCGCCACCACGAGAAGAACGGCGCTGCCGTCGGCAACGACCGGGTCGAACTCACCCTGATCGGCAAGGGGCCGTTGGTTCGGGCCGAAGCAGATGGATCCGACAAGTACGCCGCTTTTGACGTGGCGCTGGGTCGTCTGCTTGAGCGGGTTCGCCGGGCCAAGGACCGCAAAAAAGTACACCGCGGCGGCGCCCACCGGCCCACTTCGCTGCACGAGGCGTCCGCGGTCGGCTTCAGCGTCATCGACATCACGCCGGCCAACCCCGAGACGCTCGAGCGGGTACGCACCGGCGCGATTCCCATCGTGCAGGCGGATGCCCCCGAGGCCTCCGCCGAAGAGGAGTACTGCCCCGTCGTCATCCGTCGCAAGGTGTTCGCCGCGGCCCCCATGTCCGTCGATGATGCCCTGTATTTCATGGAACTCGTCGGCCACGATTTCTACCTGTTCCAGGACATCGAAACCAAGCGCCCCAGTGTGGTCTACCGCCGCAAGGGCTGGGACTACGGAGTCATCGAACTCGACGGTTCGGTCGGTGAGCTGCAGGAGGCTGTGCCCGTTGCCAGCGGGCGTGCCAACTGACCAACTAACATTGCCTTAGCCGCCGACCAGGTCGGTGCTCTGGCATCTGCCAGACGAGAGGCGCAGGCGTGTGCTGCGGCAGTCCGATTGGGCTGCCGCAGAGCGTGCCTGCACCGTTTGACTAGTGGAGTACATTCGTGGCGTCAATTCTTGAAAAGGTTCTTCGTGTTGGTGAAGGCCGCGTTCTGCGCCGCCTGGAAAACTACGCGAAAGCCATCAACGCGCTGGAAGAAGACTTCCACGAGCTCACCGACGAGGAGCTCAAAAACGAGACCGTCACCCTGCGGGAACGGTACTCCAACGGGGAATCGCTCGATGATCTACTGCCAGAGGCCTTCGCCGCCGTGCGTGAGGCGAGCACCCGCACCCTGGGACTGCGCCACTTCGACGTGCAGCTGATGGGTGGCGCCGCCCTGCATCTCGGCAACATTGCCGAGATGAAAACCGGTGAGGGCAAGACCCTTGTCGCCACCACTGCTGCCTACCTCAACGCCATCAGCAGCCGCGGTGTGCACGTCATCACGGTCAACGACTACCTCGCGAGCTACCAGAGCGAGCTCATGGGCCGCGTCTTCCGTGCCCTCGGTATGACGACCGGATGCATCGTCTCCGGTCAGACTCCGGCGCAGCGGCGCGAGATGTATGCCGCCGACATCACCTACGGCACCAACAACGAGTTCGGTTTTGACTACCTGCGCGACAACATGGCGTGGCAGGCCAGCGATATGGTGCAGCGCGGGCACTACTTCGCCATCGTCGACGAAGTCGACTCGATCCTCATCGACGAGGCTCGTACCCCGCTGATCATCTCCGGGCCGGCATCGGGCGAAGCGAACCGCTGGTTCAACGAGTTCGCGAGTCTGGCCAAGCGTCTCATCGCCGACGAAGACTTCGAGGTCGACGAGAAGAAGCGCACCATCGGCGTACTCGAACCCGGCATCGAAAAGGTCGAAGACTATCTCGGCATCGACAACCTCTACGAATCGGCCAACACGCCGCTGATCTCTTTTTTGAACAACGCCATCAAGGCTAATTCTTTGTTCAAGAAGGACAAAGACTACGTCGTCATGAACGGAGAGGTGCTCATCGTCGACGAGCACACCGGCCGTATTCTCATGGGACGACGCTACAACGAGGGCATCCACCAGGCCATCGAGGCCAAAGAGGGCGTCGCCGTCAAAGCCGAGAACCAGACTTTGGCCACCGTCACCCTGCAGAACTACTTCCGCCTGTACTCGAAGATCTCCGGTATGACCGGCACGGCCGAGACCGAAGCCGCTGAGTTCATGAGCACCTACAAGCTCGGCGTCGTGGCCATTCCCACCAACAAGCCGATGCAGCGCATCGATCAGTCTGACCTGATCTATAAGAACGAAGAGTCCAAGTTTCGTCAGGTCGTTGAAGACATCGCCCAGCGCCACGAAGCCGGACAGCCGGTTCTGGTCGGCACGACCAGCGTCGAGAAGAGCGAGTACCTGTCCCGCCTGCTCGCCAAGATGGGCGTGCGCCACGAGGTCCTCAACGCCAAGAACCATGCCCGTGAAGCCGCGATCGTCGCGCAAGCCGGTCGACTCGGTTCGGTGACCGTCGCCACCAACATGGCTGGCCGTGGCACCGACGTGATGCTCGGCGGTAACGCTGAGTTCCTCGCCGTCGCCGAGATGAACGCGAAGGGCCTCAGCCCGATAGAAACCCCTGACGAGTATGAACTCGCCTGGGACGACGTGTTCAACGCCGTCAAGGCCGACGTCAGCGAAGAGGCCGAGAAGGTCATCGCCGCTGGCGGTCTGTATGTGCTCGGTACCGAACGGCATGAATCACGCCGCATCGACAATCAGCTGCGCGGACGTAGCGGACGTCAGGGGGACCCGGGTGAGAGCCGGTTCTACCTCTCGCTCACCGACGACCTCATGCGCCTGTTCAACGCTGGTGCAGCCGAAGCACTGATGGGCCGCCAGGGCGTGCCAGACGACATGGCGATCGAATCCAAGGTGGTCAGCCGCGCCATCCGCAGCGCGCAGTCACAGGTCGAGGGTCGTAACGCCGAGATTCGCAAGAACGTGCTCAAGTACGACGACGTTCTCAACCGTCAACGTGAGGCCATCTACGGCGACCGTCGCCACATCCTCGAAGGTGACGACCTGCACGAACGTACCCAGACTTTCCTCACCAACGTCATAGACGAGGTGCTCGACGTGCACGCGAGCGATGGCAACGGTGACGACTGGGACTTCGACGCGATGTGGACCGAACTGGGGACCCTCTACCCGGTGGGACTGACCATCGACGAGGTCGTTTCAGAGGCGGGAGACAAGGGCAAAATCAATCGCGATTTCATGCGCCGTGAGATTCTTTCCGACGCCAAGCTCGCCTACTCACGTCGTGAAGACTCCCTCGGTGCCCCGGCGATGCGTGAACTGGAACGCCGCGTGGTGCTCTCGGTGATCGACCGTCGCTGGCGCGACCACCTCTACGAAATGGACTACCTGAAAGACGGCATCGGGCTGCGTGCGATGGCACAGCGCGACCCGCTGGTCGAATACCAGCGCGAGGGTTTCGCCATGTTCCAGCAGATGATGGGCCAGATTCGCGAGGAGACCGTTGGATTCCTGTTCAACCTCGACGTCGAGGTGACGGCCGGTACCGGTGCCGTCGCCGGGCCGATCGTCGCGGCCAAGGGGCTCGCCCCGGCCGATGCCCCCGAGGAGAAGCTGAGCTACACCGCCCCGAGCGATTCCGGCGGAGTCGAGGTGCGCAATCAACGCGGCCAGATTCAGCAGGCCGCCACTGATCGCGCACGGCGCACGGCCACGGTTGCGGCGAGCGATGACGAGCCGGCAGAAGCGGCCGGCCCGCCCCAACGCGGAGCGTTTGGGCAGAAAACCGAGGGTGCCGCCCCGGTAAACCGGGCAGAGCGCCGCGCCCAGGGCAAGAAGACAATCTAGCCCCGACGTACGCCGACAACGCACGCCCATTCGTGGGCGTGCGTTGTCATGGGGCCGGTTGGGCATTCGGCTGCTGGCGGTGCCGCCCGCGCATTACATGACTACGAGCACCGTGGCACGCCAGCGCTGATCCAAGCCCTCCAACTGCACCGAGACGACGTGCGCTCGGCGTTTGTCGTACACCAGGATCACTGCGTTGAAACCGCCGGTGTCGGTCGGCCAGGTCTTCACATGGTCGATCCACAGCCTGGGTCGTTCAGTGACGACTCCCGTGATGGCTCTAGCCCGAGCAGCGATCGACACGCGCACGCGCAGATGGGCGTAGACGTCGTCGGTGACCCAGCGCGCGAGCTGCTCGAGGTCTCTGGCTCCGGCGATAACTTCGACAGCCCGCAAGGCTAGGGCGCGCAGCACCTGCTCCGCCTCGGGCCGGTGCGCCTGCCCAATCGGCTTTGGGCTGACTCCGCGCGCATCGATACGGGCCTCCAACGGGGGAACCTGCGCGCTGGAAGCTCCGGAACCAGATGACGTCATTGTTCCTCCTGATATCGAACGTGCAACTCATGTGGCGCAAAACCTAATCAGCTTGATCACCGCGCTGTCTAGCGCTTAAAGAGCCTGTGCATAACGCGAGCGAGATCGTCCGGCGTCGGCTACTTTCGACGTGTGCGCTGGGACGATTTGTTTGATGACCTCGAAGGGCAACTCGAACGTGAGCTGCACTCCGAAGCTACTGACCTGCGCCTGCAGGAAGAACGTGCACGGTTGGACAAGCTCTCCCTGCGCACCCGATTGAGTAACGTGGTGCGGTCGGTCGGCCTCGGTGGCGCGCTGCAGCTGCGCATCGTGCTGGTCTCTGGTGAAACCATCGCGGTTCGCCCGACGACACTCGGTCGCGACTGGCTCGCGGCCGACTTGCCGGGCTCCGGGAACGGTCGGGTTCAGTGCGTGATCCCGCTCTCGGCCATCGCCGGTGTGGTGCTCAGCGACGAGCAGAATCTCGCCTCGCTCGCGGTCGAGTCAGAATCCACCGGAAAGTTGATCGAACGCGTCGGTTTTCCCTTTGTGCTTCGAGACCTGTGCCGTCGACGCCGCAGCGTGGAGCTCGAGACCCGCGGTGGTGTCCTGGCTGGCACCATCGACCGGGTCGCGCGTGACCACCTCGATCTGGCGGTGCATCCGCTCGGAACGCTGCGCCGCGCGCCGGAAGTCCTGCACTACCGTCTCGTGCCGTTCTGGCAAATTCACGTCATCCGGCTCGGCTAGTTGTGGATAACTTTTCCACGATTTTCCGCAGTCGGGCACGATGGGCCCAACGCATCAGCAGAAGCGCTACACACCAGGGAGGTAACGGATGAAAACAACCGGTCCCACACGCACGCGTCGTCGGTTCTGGGTCGATCCCCGATTTGTCATCGGTGTGGTGCTGGTCGCTGCGTCGATCGCGGGAGTCGGCGCGATCGTCGCCGGCAATGATCGCACCATGGCGGTCTACACCGCACGGCACACCCTGACCATCGGCGACCAGCTCAGGTCGGCCGACCTCGTGGAAAGCCGGGTGCAGCTCGGCGGTACGGCCGACCTGTATCTTGTGCCGGCGGCCGACCTGAAGCGCGGTCTGCTCGTCACCCAGACCATTCTGGCCGGCGAACTCGTGGCACGGTCCGCGGTCGGGCAAGCGTCGGGGAGCGACGTGACCAGTGTCGTCGTCGATGTGCCCGGAAGACTGGCCGCGTCCATCGTGGCGGGCTCCGTCGTGGATACCTGGTCGGCGCGGGCGACCGGGCCCAGCGAATATGCTCCGCCAACGATTCTCGTGGGGCAGGCCGTCGTGGTACGAATCGTCGAACCGACCGGCATCATCGCGGCCGACAATGGTCAATCCGTCGAGATGCTCGTGCCCAAGGCCAACGTGGGCGCGGTGCTGGAAGCGATCATGAACGGTGATGCCCTCGCGATCGTGCCCGTGAACACCCCGGTGGTGCCCTGATGGCCAGGCTCGCGCTCGTGCTGGACCGAGCGACCGAGCAGCGGATGCTCGCCGAGATCGTGGATTGTGGGCACAGTGTCGTCACGCGCGTTGATACTGCCCGGGAATTTCTCGAGACGCTATCGCATGGGCAGCCGCACGTCGTCGTCGTCAGCGGTCGCCGGGAGTCTCTGACCGGCCAGCTGATCGCCGCGTGCGACGAGCGCGGCATCCGGGTCGTCGCCCTGACCGCGACCGAACAGGAGCGACGGCACGCGGGCACGCTCGGCCTCTACGAAACGGTCGCGATACCCTGCGACTGGTCGGAGATCGAAGACCTGCTCGTGTCGGGCGTTGTCGTTCCGTTGCGGGTGGGGGAACGACATTTCACCGGCGGCGCGCTCAACACGGGCTCGGTGATCGCGGTGTGGGGCCCGTGCGGCGCCCCGGGGCGCACCACGCTCGCCATCAACATCGCGGCGGAAATCGCAGCAGCTGGTCACACCGTCGTGTTGGCCGACGTTGATACATACAGCGCCTCGATCGCCCCGAGCCTTGGCATGCTCGACGAAGCACCTGGCTTCGCTGCCGCCTGCAGGCTGGCCGGCAGCGACAGTCTCAACCAATCGGAGCTTGAACGTATCGCGCAACGCTACAACTCGCCCAAGGGCGCTTTCTGGGTGCTTACCGGCCTCGGCAGGCCGTCGCGCTGGCCGGAGCTGTCGACCGAACGGGTCACCCGCACCATCGACGCGCTACGCCACTGGGTGGACTACGTGGTGGTCGATACCGGGTTCAGCCTGGAGAGCGACGAAGAACTGACCAGTGACGTGTTGGCGCCCCGGCGCAACGCCGCCACCGTCACTGCCCTGCGCGCGGCCGACCACGTCGTCGCCTGCGGGCTGGCGGACCCGGTTGGGATGGCCCGGTTTCTTCGCGCCTGGAGCGATCTCACCGAGGTGATCGGCGGCAGTACGGTCAGCGTCGTGATGAATCAGGTGCGGGCGAGTGCTGTCGGGCTGAATCCGCGAGCGCAGGTCACTGCAATGCTGTTGCGTTTCGGCGGCATCGAATCATCGATTCTGGTGCCGCACGACCAAGGCGCCCTGGACGCGGCGGTATTGACCGGTCGCACGCTGCGGGACGCGAGCCCGAAGTCTCCGGCGCGCGTGAGCATCCGTCGTTTTGTCCTGGAGGACCTGATCGTCCTTCCTGCCACGGAATCCAAGCGGATGCCGCGGCGCGTCAAGTGGCGCGCACGAAAGGCAGCCCCGGTTATGTGAGGTCACGGCGATGTGAACCCACAGATACACCTAGGCTATGGAGAGTGTCGACGCTCAGTGATCTCGTACTTGCCCAGGGCCGCAGCAGCGCGGAAGACGTGGACTGGCTGCATATGCTGGTCGCGGACGGCCAACTGCTCGCCGACCTCGCGTTCGCGGATATCGTCGTGTGGGTTCCGACGACCTCCGACAGTTTCGTCGCGGTAGCTCACGCGCGCCCATCAAGCGCGGCGACCCTGTTTTATCGGGACTTCGTCGGCCAGCACATCAAGGCGGAGTGGCGCAACCAGGTCACTGAAGCCTTCGAGACCGCGAAGATCGTCGACCGTAATGCCCCGGCCTGGTACGAGGAGACTCCCACCCGAGTGCGGGCCATTCCGGTGCTGCGCCGACTGAGCACGAGCGGATCCGAGGTGACGGATGCCCCGGTGGCGGTGCTCACCCGCCACACCAACCTGAGTGAGGCGCGCACGCCGAGCCGTCAGGAATTGACTTTCAATGACTGCGCGAACGACCTTTTCACCATGATCGCGTCCGGCGACTTTCCCGATCTCGGGGCCCCGACCGGACCGCGCCGCGGCGCACCGCGAGCTTCGGACGGCCTGCTGCGGCTTGACGTCGACGGCCTGACGACCTTTGCCAGCCCGAACGCGCTTTCCGCGTTCAACCGCATGGGTTTCGCCGAAGAGCTCGAGGGGGAGTCCCTCGCCGAGGTCACTACGAGCCTGCTCACCGGTACCGCCGTCGTCGACGAGTCCCTCCCCCTGGTCGTCACCGGGCGGGCACCGTGGCGCACCGATATCGAGGCGCGCGGGGTGACGGTGTCGCTCCGTGCGATTCCCATTCGCAATCGTGGAGAACGGGTTGGTGCGATCATCTTGTCCCGTGACGTCAGCGAGCTGCGCCACCAGGAACGTGAGCTGATCACCAAGGATGCGACCATCCGGGAGATCCACCATCGGGTCAAGAACAACCTGCAGACCGTGGCCTCCCTGCTGCGCATCCAGGCGAGGCGCACCCAGTCCGACCGGGCGCGTGAGGCACTGACCCAGGCGATGCGGCGGGTTGCCGCAATCGCCGTTGTGCACGACACCCTGTCGGAGGGGCTCAGCCAGATCGTCGACTTCGACGCCGTCTTCGAACGCGTGTTGCTATTGACGGTGGAGGTGGCATCCGCTCACAACACGACCGTGCACCCGAAGTCCTTCGGCAGCTTTGGCACCCTGCCAAGCGCCTATGCGACGCCGCTCGCACTCGTGCTGACGGAGCTCGTCACCAACGCGGTTGAGCACGGCCTCGCCGGGCGTGAGGGCGAAGTGTCGATCGAGGCGCAGCGCAGCGACGAGACACTCACCGTCATGGTGCGCGATACCGGTGCCGGCCTGCCGGAGGGCAAGGTGGGCTCCGGCCTCGGCACGCAGATTGTACGCACACTCATTCAGGGTGAACTCGGCGGCACCATCGACTGGCACACCATGATGGGCAGCGGTACCGAGGTAACGATCGAGATCCCCCTGCGCTTCATGCAGGAAGGCTAGTCCCCGTTCCATCCGGACGGGGCCCGGGCCCCGTCCGTGGGCCCAGTTTATAAACTGGGCCCACGTCCATAAGGTGGGCCCGGCGAGCGGATGCCCGCCGCGAGACCTGAGGGCTGTGAGTGCCGGACCGCGTGCGCACAAAAAAGCGAGCCCCCGGCCTCCGGGAGTACCGGACGGCCGTAGGCTCGCGTTCTAGGTTCTGCTGACTCGCTAGGAAGCGCGGCGGGCGCGTGCGGCGCGACGCTTGAGCGCGCGGCGCTCGTCTTCGCTCAGACCGCCCCAGACTCCCGAGTCCTGGCCGGTTTCGAGTGCGTACTGGAGGCACACCTCGGTGACGTTGCATCGAGCACACACCGACTTTGCCTTCTCGATCTGGTCCACTGCGGGTCCAGTGTTGCCGACCGGAAAGAAAAGTTCCGGGTCAGCGGTGAGGCAGGCAGCTTTATCGCGCCAGTCCATAGGGATGCTCCTTTTATTACATGGGTGCACGGCCGAGTGGCCAGAGTTGCAGGGTGATGGCCGGTTGCAGGAAAGTGGGATCTGCGCGATAACCGCGTTGAAACAGCTCACGTCCCTGTGAGCGTCAACCGGGCCTCAAATATCGTCCCATAATAGAGGTATCAAATCAATAGTTCTGTATGGCTTTTCGCTGTGAACAGCGACTCTGGTGCGCGGCGCCCAGCCTGGATTGACCTCCGGGCTCTTCGGCGTACCCCTCTTTTGGGGGTGTTGATCGCGCTCCTCGCCTTAGAAGCGCTCGCCCTGTGGGCTTTAAGCGCCTGGTGGGTGCTCGAACTGCTCATTGCCACCCCGAACTCGGTGGGAGCCTCGCTCGCCCTGTTAGCCCTCACCGCGGTCGCTGCCCTGTGGGTCAGTGCGATCACGGTCGGCGCTCTCCGCCGCCGTCCGTGGATTCGCGGCGCTGCCGTCACCTGGCAGCTCGTATTGATCATGATCGCGATCGGTTGCTTTCAAGGGATCTACGCTCGGCCAGACGTCGGCTGGGCGCTGCTGTTGCCGTCCATCATCGTGCTCGTACTGGTGTTCAACCCGCGCGTCGTCGCCGCGACCAGCCACGAACCCGAGCCCGAAGCCGACTGAGCGGCGCTGTGCGGGCCGTGAAGACCCGATCATGCCGAACCTAGCTGTCGATACCGAGCTTCTTGCGCAGACCCGCCACGTGGCCGGTGGCCTTGACGTTGTAGAGGGCGTGGGTGATGATTCCGGCCTCATCGAGCACGAGCGTCGACCGCAGCACACCGGTCACGATCTTGCCGTACAGGTTCTTCTCGCCGTAGGCGCCGTAGGCGCGGTGCACAGCGAGGTCGGTGTCGCTGAGCAGTGGAAAGTTCACCGCGTCGTGCTCCTGAAACTTCTTGAGCTTGGCCGGCGCGTCTTTCGAGAGTCCGAGAACCTGGTAGCCGGCTGATTTGAGAGAACCGAGGTTGTCGCGAAAGTCGCAGGCCTGGGTCGTGCAGCCGGGAGTCATCGCTGCCGGGTAAAAATACACGACGACCTTGCTGCCTGCGAAGTCGGCCAGCGAAACGGATGCCCCGTCCTGGTCGGTCAGGGTGAACTGGGGGGCCGTATCGCCGACTACAAGGCGCGCTGAATCCGTCATCCTTCCATCGTAACTGCGTCATGCGACACGGGCTCAGCGAGCGGGCGCGAAGGTGGCGAGAAGGCGCTGCAGGGAGTCCAGGCGCACCCGGCCGGTCTCACCGAGTTCATTAGCCTCTACGGCCTCGATGATGGCGCAGTCCGGCGAATCCGGCAGGTGCGTGCAGCCGCGCGGGCAGCGCTCGGCGATCGTTGCGAGATCCGTGAAGGCCTTGAGGATGTTGTCGGTGTTGATGTGTCCGAGGCCAAAGGACCGCACGCCGGGGGTGTCGATGACCCACCCGCGGCCGGCATCCGTTTGAAGGCGCAGCGACACGGTCGACGACGAGGTATGGCGGCCACGGCCGGTGACGGTGTTGACGACGCCGATAGCCCGGTTAGTGCCCGGCACGAGCGCGTTCACCAGCGTGGACTTGCCGACGCCGGAGTGCCCGACGAAGACGGTGTCGTGACCGACCAGTGCCGCCGAGATCGCTTCGATCGGCATGCCGCCCTCGCCGCTTTGAAACACGGGCAGGTCGAGGCCGGCGAAATTGGCCAGGAATACGGCAGGGTCGGCGAGGTCGGTCTTGGTGATGCACAGGATGGGCTTCACGCCGGCGTCGTAGGCCGCGACCAGATACCGATCCACCAAGCGGATGCGCGGTTCCGGGTTGGCCGCAGCGACCACGATCAGCATCTGGTCGGCATTGGCCACGATCACGCGCTCGACGGCGTCGGTGTCGTCGGCGCTGCGCCGCAGCAACGTGTCGCGCGGCACGATGCGCACGATGCGGGCCAGGCTGCCCTCGGCCCCGGTAGTGTCGCCGACGATGTCGACCCGGTCGCCGTTGACGACGGCTTTCTTGCGCAGTTCGCTCGCTCGGGCGGTCGTGATGCGCCGTTCGGTGGGCAGGTTCTCGTCGAGCATGACTGTGTAACGGCCGCGGTCGACCGAGAGAATGCGCCCCGTCAGGGCGTCCTCATGGCTCGGCCGGGTCTTGGAGCGGGGTTTGCTGCCCTTGCGGCCGGGACGCACGTGCACGCTCGACTCGTCAAACTCCGGCTCGTCGTCGTCGGCAGAGGCCCACCAAGTGTCGCCGGGATCTCCGGCGAGGTCGGCGTAGTCCGTGGACGCTGCGTCGGCAACCACCTGATCGCTGATCCGATCCCGATCGTCGCCATCGCCCAAGGAAGTCTGGTCGCCCGTCATGGGCACCTACAGCGCCGCTTCGGTGATCATCGCATGCCACAGCTGGGGAAACTGGGGGAGGGTTTTTGCGGTGGTGCCGATGTTCTCCACGTCGACGCCGGGTACGGCGAGGCCGATCAGCGCTCCGGCCGTGGCCATGCGGTGGTCGTCGTAACTGAGCCACTGACCGCCGTGCAGGGGAGCCGGCTCGATCTGCAGGCCGTCCGGTAGTTCGGTGACCTTCCCGCCGAGCCGATTGATCTCGGTGGCCAGCGCGGCGAGACGGTCGGTCTCGTGGTTGCGAATGTGCCCGATTCCGGTGATCGTGCTCGGCGTCTCGGCCAGGGCAGCGAGGGCGACGAGGGTGCAGGCAAGTTCGCCGCCGCTCGAAAGGTCCAGGTCGACGCCGAGAATGCGCTCGCCTCCGGTTACGGTGAGGCGGTCACCCACGCGGGTGACGGTCGCGCCGAACAGCGGCAGCAGTTGTTCGAGGTCGGCGCCTACCTGAGTGGTCGCCTGCGGCCAGCCGGTGATGCTGACGCTGCCGCCGGCCACGAGCGCGGCGCAGAGGAACGGTGCGGCGTTGGAAAGATCGGGTTCGATGTCGACCGTACGACCCGCGAGAAGACCGGGTTCGATGATCCATTCGCCGACGTTCGGCGTGGCCACGATGACTCCGCGAGCGCGCAATACTTCGATGGTCATCTCAATGTGCGGCAGGCTGGGCAGCCGTTCGCCGGAGTGGGTGAGGTGCAGCCCGTGTTCGAACCGTGCGCCGGCCAGCAGCAGGCCGGAGACGAACTGGCTGGACGTGCCCGCGTCGATGGTGGTGGCGCCACCAGTCACCGCTCCGCGGCCGTGAACGGTGAAAGGCAATGCGCGCTTGCCATCGTCGTTGATATCGCCGCCGAGGTCGCGCAGCGCGCCGATGATGGGCCCCATGGGGCGACGGCGGGCACCGATATCGCCGTCGAACGTCGTCGGGCCGAGGGCGAGGGCGGCCAGCGGCGGCAGAAAACGCATGACGGTCCCGGCCAGGCCGCAGTCGATCGTGGTGGAACCGAGCAGTTCCTCTGGCGGTGTCACCAACAGGTCGGAGCCGAACGCGCTCGCGCCAGCCACAGCCTCGATCGTGGCGCCCAGCTGGCGTAGCGCATCGACCATGAGGTCGCTGTCGCGAGAGTGCAGCGGCGACCGCAACAGGGATGGTTCGCTGGCTAAAGCGGATGCGACGAGCTCTCGGTTGGTCAACGATTTCGAGCCCGGCAGGGCCAGCACAGCCTGCAGGGGCACGTCCGTGCTCGGCGCCGGCCACCAGGCATTTTCCTCGTTCGGTGAATTGTCGCCGTACGGATCGAACTCCGGCTTGGAATATCTCGAGATCAGCATCGGTTATCAGAATAGTCGGTGATAACAATCTGAGGGAGATCTGTAACGGTGTCAATGCTTCTGGAGCGACCCCTGGCCGTGGGTAACGGCTTAGAATCATTGGTGATGACTTCAGACACGCCCGCGAACTCGGAAGACCTTTCGAGCCGCGACCCAGAACTCACGACGCTTTCCCCGACCAAGGCCGAACTGCGCGAGCAGAACCGCGGATTGTTTGAGGAACAGGCGTTGCCTTTTCTCGATCAGCTGTACGCGGCGGCCATGCGCATGACGCGCAACCCGTCGGATGCGCAGGACCTCGTGCAGGAAACCTTCGTGAAGGCCTTTGCTGCGTTCGCGCAGTACGAGCAGGGAACCAACCTCAAGGCGTGGCTGTACCGCATTCTTACCAACACCTTTATCAATGCGTACCGCAAGAAGCAACGTGAGCCTTACCAGGGCACGATTGATGAGCTGGAAGACTGGCAGCTCGGCGGGGCCGAATCGACCACCGCGACGTCGGGGCGTTCGGCCGAGGCCGAGGCCATCGACCATCTGCCAGACAGCGCCGTCAAAGACGCCCTGCAGTCCATTCCCGAAGACTTCAGACTCGCCGTCTACTTCGCCGACGTCGAAGGGTTCTCCTACCAGGAGATCGCCGAAATCATGAAAACCCCCATCGGTACCGTAATGAGTCGCCTGCACCGTGGCCGGCGACTGCTGCGCGAGCTGTTGGCCGGCTACGCGGCCGAACGCGGGCTGGGCATGGGCCAAGACCAGAAAACATCCAGGAGCACAGAAAAATGACCGATTGTGGTTGCGAGAAGGCCAAGGCCGAACTCGAGGAATACCTGCACAACGAACTTCGCAAGAATGATGCGGCCGATATTCGGGAGCACCTGGCTAGTTGCCCCGACTGCAGCAGCGAACACCTGGTTGGACGCACCATGACCGAGGTCATGCAGCGCGCCTGCAAGGAGACCGCGCCCGAAGACCTGCGCGATCAGGTTTTGTTGAAGCTGCGCTCCCTGCAAGCCTCGCACTAGTCGGAGGATCGCGGCGAGGGTTCGACCTGCCCGAGCAGGAAGGCGGCACCCGTCGCATCCGCTACCTGAGCGAAGGTTCCGAAGTCGGAATCCCACGGTTCCCGTAGCACTGTGCCACCGAGTTCACTTACTTTTTTCGCGGAAGCCCGCACGTCGGCGACGCCAAGATACACCTGCCAGTGTGACGGTACCCCGACTGGCAGGATGGCATCGGCGTCGTACACCCCTCCGGTCATCGATTCGTCGTGGCCGAACGTGCTGTACCGAAAATCGGTGGTGTCGCTTAGCGGAATCGGCGTCCAGCCGAATACCTCTCCGTAAAAGGCGATCGTTGCATTAAAGTCGCGGGTGATCAGCTCGTGCCAGACCGGCGTCCCGATCTCGTTGTCGGCTTCGAACCCTCGGTGGCCGGCGGCCTGCCACAGGCCGACGGCTGCTCCGGCCGGGTCGGTCAGCACGGCCAGCCGCCCCTGTTCGCCGATGGTCTGCGGGCGCGCGAGCACCGTGGCTCCCGCAGCCCTCGCGGCACGCACTGTCTCGTCGACGCTATCGATCGCGAGATAGGTGGTCCAGAAGTCACGGTTTCCGCGCTCCTGGGCCGTGAGACCGGCGACGGCGGCATCGCCGTGAAAGAACATTGTGTAGCGGCCGCTTCCCGCCCCGGTGTCGACGGCCTGCCAGCCGAACAGCTCGGCGTAGAACTCAATCGACCGGGCCGGGTCGCTCGTCATCAGATCGATCCAGCACGGCTCCCCGAGCTGGTTTTCAGTACGAACGGGCATAGTCTCTCCTCGGGTTGCCCTGAGCCTAAAGCCGTCAGCGCCCTCTGGCAACACGACGGTACCGGCGCGACGGCGAGGACGAACGGATGCCGCCGCGCCAGCTTCCCCAACCGCGCGGGTCCGCAAGTCCAGTCGTCGCGCATACAGCAATGGAGGGCGACTCTCGTCACCCTCCATTGCTACAGCGTTGCTGTGACCGTTACAGCGTTACAGAGTCAGAGCGTCGCGCTGCAGCTTGGCCTGCTCGATTGCGTGGCGCTTAGCCGATCCAGCGGCCGGTGACGCCGACGCCGGACGGGAGAACAAGCGCATGGCGCGCGGGCCAAGCTTGTTGGTCTCCAGGTAGAAGAACGGCCAGGCTCCCTGGTTCTCCGGTTCGTCCTGCACCCAGGCCAGTTCGGCGTTCGGGTACTGGGCGGCTACGTCCTTGAGTTCCACGGCGGGCAGCGGGTAGTACTGCTCAACGCGCACGAGGGCGATCTCCGGGTTCGGGTTCTTCTCGAGCTCATTCAGCAGGTCGTAGTAGATCTTGCCGGCCATGAACAAGACGCGCTTGACGGCGCTCTTGTCGCTCACGCGTGCATCGTCGATGACCGTCTCGAACTTGCCGCTGGTCAGCTCGGCCACGGCGCTCGTCGCGCCGCGCAGGCGCAGCATCGACTTGGGCGTGAACACGATCAACGGGCGACGCGGACGCATGTACGCCTGACGACGCAGCAGGTGGAAGTACGACGCAGGCGTCGACGGGCGCGCCACGGTCATGTTTTCTTCGGCACACAGCTGTAGGAACCGTTCGATGCGGGCCGACGAGTGGTCGGGGCCCTGGCCCTCGTAGCCGTGCGGCAGCAGCAGCACAACGGATGACCGCTGCCCCCACTTCTGCTCGGCGGACGAGACGAACTGGTCGATGATGGTCTGCGCCCCATTGGCGAAGTCACCGAACTGGGCTTCCCAGAGAACCAGGGCGTCGGCCCGTTCCACCGAATAGCCGTACTCGAAGCCCATGGCGGCGTATTCGCTCAGCAGGGAGTCGTAGATCCAGAACCGGGCCTGGTTGTCCTTGAGGTTGGCCAGTGGCAGCCATTCCTGGCCGTTCACCCGGTCGTGCAGCACGGCGTGACGCTGCACGAACGTGCCGCGGCGGGCATCCTGCCCGGCGAAACGCACCGGGGTGCCCTCGACCAGCAGCGAGCCGAGCGCGAGCAACTCGCCGAAGCTCCAGTCGATGTTGCCGTTACGGCTCATGTCGAGACGTTTCTGCAGCAGCTGCTGCAGTTTGTTGTGCACCGTGAAACCGACCGGCTTGTTGTTGAACGCGTCACCGATGAGCTGGATGACACTTTCCGGAACACCGGTCGTCTCTGGCTCGCCAGCGGCGTCCTCGCGGTCCTGTGCCTCAGCTTCAGCCTTCGCGGTAGCGGCCATCTCCGGGGTGATGATGGGAATCGACGCGGTCTGTGCGGCGTGCGTTTCCAGGAAAGCACGTTCGAGGCGGTCCTGGAAGTCGCGGTGGGCGGCTTCGTACTCTTCGACGGTGATGTCACCACGGCCGACGAGCGCCTCGGTGTAGAGCTTGCGTACGCTGCGCTTGGCCTCGACCAGGTTGTACATCAGCGGCTGGGTCATCGAGGGGTCGTCGCCCTCGTTGTGCCCGCGACGGCGATAGCAGATGAGGTCGACGACGACATCCTTCTTGAACTCCTGGCGGTAGGCGAACGCGAGTTCTCCCGCGCGGACCACAGCCTCTGGGTCATCCCCGTTGACGTGGAAGATCGGCGCCTGGATGGTCTTGGCGACGTCGGTGGCATAGACGCTGGTGCGGGCATCCTGCGGCAGGGTCGTGAAACCGAGCTGGTTGTTGACGACGATGTGCACGGTACCGCCGGTGCGGTAGCCGCGCAGCTGCGACATCTGCAGGGTTTCGAGTACGACGCCCTGGCCGGCCATCGCGGCGTCACCGTGAATGAGGATGGGCAGGGTGGAGAAGGTGCCGATCGGCTTGCGGTCCTGCTTGGCGCGCACGATGCCCTCGAGCACGCCGTCACCGGCCTCGAGGTGCGACGGGTTTGCGGCCAGTGAGACCGGAATTTCGGCGCCGTCTTCACCGCGGAACATGCCCGTGGTGCCGAGGTGGTACTTCACATCACCGGAACCGTGCACGGTGCGCGGGTCCTGCGTTCCCTCGAACTCGCGGAAGATTTCGCCGTAGGTCTTGCCGGCGATGTTGGTGAGCACGTTCAGACGGCCACGGTGGGCCATGCCGATGGCGACCTCGTCGAGGCCCTGCTCGGCAGCGCCCTGCAGAATGGTGTCGAGCAGCGGAATGGTGCACTCGCCGCCCTCAAGGCTAAAGCGTTTCTGGCCGACGTACTTGGTCTGCAGGAACGTTTCGAAGGCCTCTGCCTCGTTGAGCTTGGCGAGAATTCGCATCTGCTCGTGGTGCGTGGGCTTGACGTACGACTTCTCGATTTTTTCCTGCACCCACTTGCGCTGGGCCGGGTCTTGAATGTGCATGTACTCGATGCCCGTGGTGCGGCAGTACGAGTCGCGCAAGACTCCGAGAATGTCGCGCAGCAGCATCTGGCGCTGCGAACCGAAACCACCGGTTACGAAGGACCGGTCCAGGTCCCAGAAGGTAAGGCCGTGGGTTGCAATATCAAGGTCGGGATGACTGCGCTGCGAATACTCGAGCGGGTCGATGTCGGCCATCAGGTGGCCGCGCACGCGGAACGAGTTGATCAGTTCCTGCACGCGTGCGGTCTTATCGACGGCGCTCGTGAGATCGACACTGATGTCCGGTGCCCAGTGGATGGGGTCGTACGGAATGCGCAGGGCCGAGAAGATCTCCTCGTAGAAGTTGTGCTGGCCGATCAAAAGCTCGTGCACGATCTTGAGGAACTCGCCCGAACCGGCGCCCTGGATAACCCGGTGGTCGTAGGTGCTGGTGAGGGTGATGGTCTTGGAGATGGCCAGGCCGGTGAGGGTCTTGACGCTCGAACCCTGGAATTCGGCCGGGTAGTCCAGGGCGCCGGCGCCGATGATGCAGCCCTGGCCCTTCATGAGGCGGGGCACCGAATGCACGGTGCCGATGCCTCCCGGGTTGGTCAGCGACAGGGTCGCTCCGGCGAAGTCATCGGCGGTGAGCTTGTTCTTCCGTGCGCGGGTGACCAGGTCTTCGTAGGCGACGAGGTACTCGCCGAAGGTCATCGTGTCGGCACGTTTGATCGCCGGAACGAGGAGCGCGCGGGTGCCGTCGGGCTTGGGCATATCGATGGCCAGTCCCATGCCGACATGGGCGGGGGCAACGACCGAAGGCTTGCCGTCGACCTCGTCGTAGTAGACGTTCTGGCTGGGAAACATCTTGAGCGCGCGAATGAGCGCCCAACCGATCAGGTGGGTGAAGGACACCTTGCCACCACGAGCGCGCTTCATGTGGTTATTCATGACGATGCGGTTGTCGATGAGCAGCTTGGCCGGAATGGTGCGCACGCTGGTGGCCGTCGGCACGGTCAGGCTGGTGACCATGTTGGTCGCGAGAGACTTCGCCATGCCACGTAACGGCGAGACCGTGTCTTGTTTGACCGGCTCGGAGGCATCGACGACGACGGCCTGCGGGCTCGTCACTGGAGCGTCGGCGGGAACCGGGGCCGGCTTGGGCGCACTCGAAGTGGTGCGGGCCGTCGGCTGGTTCTCGGTCACCGGGGCCGGCGCTGCGGCTCCGGGAACGGTCTGCGCTACCGGTGCCGCGGCGGGCGCTGGCGCTGCCGGCGCGGCGGCTGGGGTGTTCGCGGTCTGGTGGTAGCTCTCGAGCACCGGCCACCACGATTCATCCACCGACTGCTTGTCGATCAAGTATCGTTCGTACAATTCGTCAACGAGCCACTCATTTGCTCCGAATTCGCCTGACGTTGTCTCGTCAGAAGCTCCACCGGTTACCTGGCTTGACACCGTGGGATCGCCCACTCTCTGCTTTGAATTTGGATGCCCTCGGCGGGTCAGCCGCCGGGTCAATCTGCGCTTTCATTGAGCCTGTCGCTGACGATGTCGACCGCCAGGTCAGTCTGCCCATCTAGCCTAATCCCATCCCGCGCCGCCATAAAACACCCGCTGAGCGGCTAGCGTTCTTGGTATGCAGTTCTATGGAACGACACCCAGCCACGATCTGACCTACTCCGACGTATTCCTGGTGCCCGGCCAATCGGCCGTCACCAGCCGTTTAGATGTCTCGCTGGCTCCGGGTGACGGCACCGGCGCGACGATACCCATCGTGTCGGCGAATATGAACTCGGTCACCGGGCCACGTCTGGCGGCCTCACTCGCCCGCCGTGGCGGGCTCGGGGTGCTGCCACAGGACATGCACCTGCAAGACCTGGATGCGGCCATCCGCTGGGTTAAAGACCAGTCGGTTCGTTTCGACACGCCGTTCGTGTTCGCCCCCGACGACACCGTCGAGCTCGCGCGCCGGCAGGTTCCGGCCGTTCCCGGGCAGGGAATAGTGATCCACTCCGGTGCTGGTGATTACCTCGGCTGCATCGTCGCCAGCCGGCTGGCGACAGCCTTGCCCGACGCTCGCCTGGGTGATCTGCTGCACGGGGAACTGACCGCGCTCGACGCTGATGACGTGGACGGGCCGCGCCGCGCTTTCGACCTGATGACCGCGGCCGATATTGACTTCGCTCCGGTACTGCACCACGGCGTCGTGGTCGGAACCCTCAGTCGCAAGAGCGCCCTGCGCTCCACGCTCTACCAGCCCACGCTCGACGTACACGGACGGCTCAAGGTCGCCGCGGCGATCGGCATCAACGGGGACGTCGCGGCGAAGGCTCGCGCGCTCGCCGCCGCTGGCGTCGATATTCTGGTGATCGATACCGCGCACGGCCACCAGGACGGCATGCTGCGCGCAATCGGAATCGTCGCCGACCTGAACCTCGGGCTGCCGATTGTGGCCGGCAACGTCGTGACCAAGGATGCGGTGCGTGACCTGGTCGGCGCAGGCGCGACCATCGTCAAGGTCGGAGTCGGCCCCGGGGCAATGTGCACCACCCGCATGATGACCGCCGTCGGCCGGCCCCAGTTTTCGGCAGTGCTCGAAACGGCCGGCGCCGCACGCGAGCTCGGCGCCCACGTCTGGGCAGACGGCGGGGTGCGCTATCCGCGCGACGTGGCCCTGGCGTTGGCCGCTGGCGCAGCATCCGTCATGATCGGCTCCTGGTTCGCCGGAACCACCGAAGCGCCAGGCACGCTGAATGTGGATGCCCGCGGCGCGGTCTACAAGGAAAGCTGGGGAATGGCGTCGACCAAGGCCGTTCAGGCGCGGTTCGAGCGCCTCGACGCCTACGACCTCGCCCGCAAGACCCTGTTCGCCGAGGGGATCTCGAGCTCGAAGATCTACCTCGATCCGCTGCGACCGTCGATCGAGGACCTGCTCGACATGATCACCTCGGGCGTGCGCTCCTCATTCACCTACGCCGGAGCCACCAATGTCGCCGACTTTCATGAGAAAGCGCTCGTGGGTATTCAGTCGGCCGCCGGCTATGAGGAGGGTAAGGCGCTGCCGGTGTCTTGGTAGGGCCGGTATAGCGCTGCCGGACGTGCTGCCGGACGTGCTCGTACCGCGCTGGTAGGGCCGGTATGGCGCTGGCGGACGCGCTGGTACGGCGCTGGCGGACGCGCTGGTACGGCGCTGGTACGGCGCTGGTACGGCGCTGGTACGGCGCTGGTACGGCGCTGGTAGGGCCGGTATGGCGCTGGTGGGCAGGCGCTGCCGGACGTGCTGGTGTCGCGGTGGCAGTGCTGGCGGTATTTCGCGGGGGCGGTATCCGCTTGGCTGCCGGGTGCGCCCGGTATACTCGGCTGAATAATGGATGACCCTCCCACCGCTGAACCCTCGTCCCACAAACCCTCGCCCGTAGTCGCTGTCGGTGAATTCCTTGTCTGAGCTGATCATGCTCGGGATCGGCCTCATCCTCACCGTCGGAACGGGCCTTTTCGTCGCCAGTGAGTTCGCCCTGGTGAATCTCGACCGCGCCGACCTCGAAGCGCGTCGCGACCGCGGGGAGACCCGCCTCGCCCTGACCATCTCCGCTCTGAAAATCACCTCGACGCACCTGTCGAGCGCACAGCTCGGTATCACCCTGACCACCCTGCTCACCGGTTACACGATCGAACCGGCCCTGTCGTCGCTGCTGCGCGGACCGCTCACCTCGGTGGGCCTGCCCGTCGACCTCGTGCCGCTGTTCGGCACCACGATCGCCATAGTGACGGCGACCCTCGTGTCGATGGTCGTCGGTGAGTTGGTTCCGAAGAACTTCGCGCTGGCCCTGCCCATTCAGACCGCACGCCTGGTGATTCCGTTTCAGACCGTGTTCACGGCCGTTTTCAAACCGGCGGTGCTGGTGCTCAATAACAGCGCCAACGCTCTGCTGCGCTTTGTCGGCATCGAACCGAAGGAGGAACTCTCCGGCGCCCGCACAGCCGAGGAACTCTCCTCACTCGTGCGCCGTTCGGCCAGCGCCGGACTGCTGGAAAAAGATACCGCCACGTTGCTGCACCGCACGCTGCTGTTCTCCGGGCATACGGCATCCGACGTGATGACGCCGCGTCCGCGCGTGGCGAGCATCCACCGCACCGATTCGGCGCAGGCGGTCATCGACCTCACGCGTTCCACCGGTTATTCGCGCTTTCCGGTCGTCGACGAGAGCGTCGACGACGTCGTGGGCATCGTGCACGTCAAGCAGGCGGTGGCTGTGCCGCGCAAGCGGCGAGCGGATGTTCCGGTTTCGGCCCTGCAGACCGACCCGGTGCGAGTACCCGAAACCATGAAGCTCGACGACCTGCTCGGTGAGCTGCGCGGCCGCGGCTACCAGATGGCCATTGTCGTCGACGAGTACGGCGGAACCGCCGGCGTCGTCACCCTCGAGGACCTGGTCGAGGAATTGGTCGGTGAGGTGGCCGACGAGCACGACAGGGCCCGCGCGGGCGTCGTGCGCTCGCCCGACTCACTGACCTTCCCCGGCATGCTGCGGCCCGATGAACTGCTGGAACGCACGAGCGTCGTCGTACCGGATCAAGGCCCCTATGAGACCGTGGCCGGTTTTGTCATGAGTGAGCTGGGCCGACTGCCGGTGATCGGCGATCGGGTACCGGTGCGCGGCGGCTTCCTGACCGTTGAGCGGTTGGAGGGGCGCCGGATCGACCGGCTGCGCTTCACTCCAGAGGCCGTGCCCGAAGCCGTAGCGGCTGTTGAAACCAAGTCCGATCGAAAGAAGGTGAGCGACAAATGAGCGACTGGGCCGGACTTGCCTGGTTGGTCGTGCTTCTCGCCGCCAACGCCTTCTTCGTCGGGGCGGAATTCGCCGTGATCTCGGCCCGCCGCTCGCAGATCGAACCGCTCGCCGAGGCCGGAAAGCGCAGCGCCAAAACTGCGCTGTGGGCGATGGAACACGCGACGCTGATGCTCGCGACCTCCCAGCTGGGGATCACAGTGTGCTCGCTGCTCATTCTGAACGTCTCGGAGCCGGCGATCCACCATCTGCTCGAAGTGCCGCTCGGTCTGACCGGCCTGCCGGACGCCTACATTGGCACGATCGCGTTCATCGTGGCGCTGCTGGTGGTCTCCTACCTGCACGTCGTGTTTGGCGAGATGGTGCCGAAGAACCTGTCGTTTTCGGTGCCGGACCGCGCTGTGCTGCTACTCGCGCCGCCGCTGGTGTTCGTCGCCCGCGTTTTCAAGCCGCTGATCGTCACCCTCAACGCCTGCGCCAACGGGGTATTGCGCCTGTTCGGCGTGCAACCGAAGAACGAGGCGACGAGCGCGTACACCCTGGACGAAGTGGCGACGATCGTTACCCAGTCCACCCGCGAGGGGGTGCTCAGCGACGGAACCGGTGCGCTCAGCGCGGCGTTCGAGTTCACCAACCTCAAGGTTCGCGACGTGGCCGTCGGTCTCGGCAAGCTGGTCAGCCTGCCGGAGTCGGCCACGCCGGCCGACGTGGAGAAAGCTGTCCGGCGCCACGGCTTCTCCCGTTACGTGCTCGCCGATGCCGAGGGCTACCTCACCGGCTACGTGCACCTGAAAGACGTGCTTGACCTCGATGTGCCGTCGGCCTCGGCCGGTGCCGCAACGCAGGCCGCGCCCGACAGTTACGCGGGGCGGATCCCGGCCAAGCGCATCCGTGCCTTAATTTCGATCTTCGAAGACACCGACCTCGAGGACGCCCTCGCCACCATGCGTCGCTCTGGTGCACACCTCGCGCGGTCGTTCACTGCCGAGGGCGAGACCACCGGGGTGCTCTTTCTCGAGGACATCATCGAGGAGCTCGTCGGCGAAGTGCAGGACGCCACCCGGCGCGACTAGCCCCTCTGCTACTGGACGGGGCCCGGGCCCCGTCCCCGGGCCCAGTTTATAAACTGGGCCCACGGACGGGGCCCGGGCCCCGTCCGCATGCACGCGCTCGCGCCGGCGACAAGCGGATGCCGCGCGCACCTCGCCAAGACGCCGACACGAGCGTAAAATTCTCCCTGAAAAATGCACATTCGGTGCAGAAAGGGAATACTCATGTTAAGTCAATTGGAAACCTACTCCGTGCTTCCCGCGCAGGATCTGGCGCGCGCCCGGCGCTTCTACAAGGACGTGCTCGGCATGGAACCCGTCGAGGAACGCATGGAGGGGCTGCTCTACCGCACCCCGAAGGGCGCCGCCATCATGGTCTACGAAACTGATAATGCCGGCAGCGCCGCGAACACGGCGATCGGTTTCGACACGGACGATATCGAGGCCGAGGTCGCCGTACTGCGCGGCCTGGGCGTCACGTTCGAGGAATACGATTTTCCGGGATTGAAGACCGAGAACGGCATCGCCACGACCAACGAGGATCGTGCGGCGTGGTTCAAGGACACCGAGGGCAACATCATTTGTGTATCGCAGACCGTTGCCTTTGGCCAGAGTGAGGCGCGAGAGCGCTCGCAGTCCACGAACTCGACGGTCAGCGACTGACTCGAGCCGCCGCCGCCGAACGGGTCGGCGCAGGCGGATGCGCGCGCGCCCGTTTTCGGTAGGCGCTACGCCGGTTGCCGTAGCGCCTACCCAAATCGGGCGCACTCGCGAAGGCCGCGCACTCGCGAAGGCGGCGCACTCGCGAGGGTCACCGCGGCCGCGGGCACGCACCGACGAGCAAGCCGCCGACGCGAGCAGATCGAAAACGACCTATCGTGGAGGCATGGTGAAACCGCGCGGCTGGCTGGAATGGGAGGCCGAACAGGCCCGCGACTGGATATCCCGGCCCCAGGCCGGCGACGACAAATATTCCCGCGGCGTGCTCGGGGTGCGTACCGGCTCCAAGGACTACCCGGGGGCCGCGGTGCTCGGCGTCGACGCGGCCGTGCGCACCGGCCTCGGAATGGTGCGCTACCTCGGCCCGCGCCGCGCCGCGAACCTCGTACTCCAGCGCCGTCCCGAAATAGTCACAGTACCCGGCCGGGTGCAGGCCTGGCTCCTCGGCTCCGGCATCAACTCCGACACGAGAACGGATGCCGTCAGCACGGCCCTGACGGAAGCCCTCGCCGAGGGCCTGCCCGCCGTTATCGACGCCGGCGCCCTCGACCTGGCAGCGCGGGCGATCGGCCCGACGGTGATCACCCCCCACGCCGGAGAACTGGCCACGATGCTCGCGAATGAGGCCAAGCCCGGCTCGGCCTCGCAGATTGCCGCCAACCCGGCGGAGTGGGCCATTCGTGCTGCCCGCCTGTTCGACGTGACGGTGCTGCTGAAGGGCGCCGTCACCCACATCGCGTCGCCGTCTGGCGCCCGCCTGACCGTGTCGATTGGGCCGGCCTGGCTGGCGACGGCCGGGTCTGGCGACGTGCTCGGCGGCATCCTCGGCGCGCTCCTGGCGACCCATGCCGACCAGCTCGAAACGGATTCCGCCTCCCTCGCCCCGCTGGCCGCCACCGCAGCCCTGCTGCACGCCGAAGCCGCGATTCTCGCTTCAGCCGGCGGTCCGATCGCGGCTCTCGACATAGCGGATGCCGTGCCGCGGGTGGTCGCCGCTCTGCTCGCCCACGGCAGTGATCAGGGGCCCCGCCCGATCCGCTAGAACAAGCACACGACACGGCCGGTTGTGCCAAGGTAAAGCGTGCGAATTCACGATGAGAGGGCGACCGTATCCCGGCCTGCGCGGCCGGTTCTGCGGCATCCGCTCGCCGCGCTGTGGTCGGCTTTCGCGCTCGTGCACCTGCTGCTGATCCTGCTGGCCCTGTTCAGTCCCGGGTATCCGCTCGGGGACGTCGAGATCGTCTACCGCCGCTGGGCCGCGAACGCGGCCACGGGCAGCATCGTGGGAATCACCGACAATTTCGTCTACCCGATTCTCGCCCTCGTGCCGATTCTGGGTGCGTTCGCCTTCGGCGGGCCGGCCTACCTCGCAACCTGGCTCGCGCTCGTGAGCGGGCTGAACGCCGGGGCGTTCTGGGTACTCGTGCGCTCGCACCGGACCGCGGCCTGGTGGTGGCTGGCCTTCCTGGCGATGCTCGGCCCCATCGCGCTTTTGCGAATCGACGCGGTCACGGTGCCGCTGTGCATCGTCGCCCTGCTCTGGCTGCGTCGCCGCCCATTCTGGGGCACGGCACTGCTCACGATCGCGACCTGGATCAAGATCTGGCCGGTCGCCGCGCTCGCCGCCCTGTTCGTGGCGTCGAAACGACGGTGGCGGATGCTCATGCTCGCCGCCGCGGTCACCGCGACAGTTATCGGGGTTGCCGGGGCGTTCAGCCTGAGCCGGGGCAGCGGCATTCACGTGCTGAGTTTCGTGGCCGAACAGGCGGCACGGGGGATCCAGATTGAATCGCCCGTCGCCGTGCCCTGGCTCTGGCAGACCGCACTGGGCGTGCCGGGCAGTTTCATCTACTACGACCACGAGATTCTCACGTTTCAGGTCTACGGCGCTGGCACTACCGCAATGAGCGCCCTGATGACCCCGCTGCTGGCCCTGGCCGCCGTCGCAGTGCTGCTGCTCGGCCTACGCGCCCAACGCCGGGGAGCGAGCACTTTCGCGGTACTTCCGCCGCTGACGCTCGCGTTGACGGTGACCCTGATCGCCTTCAACAAAGTGGGTTCGCCGCAATTCATCAGCTGGCTGGCCGCACCGATCATTCTCGGGCTCGTTCTGAACGGCCGCAACTGGCGCACCCCCGCGCTGCTCGGCCTCGCGCTCGCCGCGCTCACCCAACTGGTCTACCCGTACCTGTATGACTGGGTGCTGGCGGCCCATCCGCTCATGGTGCTCGTGCTGACCGTGCGCAACCTGCTCGAATTCGTGCTGCTCGGCTGGGCGCTCGCGGCACTGTACCGACCGACGGCAGGAGCGTTCTTGTGAGTGCCAGACTGCGCCCGACGCCAGCCTCCGGTGCCAGCTCCGAGCCAACGGCCGCACTCGAGGTATGGCACACCCTCCCCGCCACGCTCGTCGCCACCCGGCTGAACGTCGATCCCGCCACAGGTCTGACCAACGCGTTGGTCGAGGACCGGCAGCAGGAATATGGGCCGAATCTCCTCGCCGAGCCAAAAAGGGTACCGGCCTGGCGCAAGGTCATCCGTTTGCTGGCAGAGAAGATGACGCTGGTGCTGGTGATCGCCGCGGTGGTCAGCGCCGTCGTTTCGCGGGAATGGGAGACGCCCGTTGTTATCCTGGCCGTGATCATCCTGAACACGGTCTTAAATTACCTGCAGGAACGACGGGCCGAAAACAGCCTTCAGGCGCTGCGAACCATGTCGGTCGGGACGGCCGTGGTTCGACGAAACGGCACCGAGCTGGAAGTTCCCCGGAGCGCGCTGGTGCCAGGGGACATCGTTCTGCTCGATGCCGGGGACTCCATTCCGGCCGACGGTCGCATCGTGGAAGAATCGCGGTTGCAGGTGGCCGAGGCCACGCTGACCGGGGAATCAGAGCCCGTCGCCAAGTCGACCGCGCCACTTGCGGCCGCGAACCTGCCGCTTGGTGACCGCGACAATATGCTCTTCATGAATACCGACGTCACCCGTGGCCGGGCGACCATGATCGTCACCGCTACCGGTATGCGCACGGAAGTTGGTGCCATCGCGGCGTTGATCAGTGAGGTCAAGCGCGAACGCACCCCGCTCCAACGACGGATCGACCAGCTGGCCAAACTACTGACCCTGGTGGCGCTGATCGTGGTCTCGGTTGTCTTCGTACTGGGCCTGGTGCGCGGGCAGTCGTGGTCCGACCTGCTGATCACCTCGGTGTCCCTGGCGGTAGCAACCATTCCCGAGGGCCTGACGGCGGTCGTCGCCTTCACCCTGGCGATGGGTGCCGCGCGACTGGCCGGCCAGGGGGCCATTCTCAAGCAGCTCTCGGCGGTGGAAACCCTCGGCAGCGTAACCCATATCGCCACGGACAAGACCGGCACGCTGACCATGAACGAGATGACGGCACACCGCCTGCATATCCATGGACACGACTTTCAGGTCACCGGAACGGGCTACTCGACGTACGGGAAAATCCTGATCCCAAAGACCGTGCCGGTACCGGACCTGACCGAGGCGCTATTGGCGATGGCGTTGTGTAACGATGCCATCATCGATGACGGTCGCCTCGTGGGAGATCCGACGGAGGGCGCGCTGGCCGTGCTGGCCGCGAAGGGCGGTCTCGATGTTGGCGGAGCCCGGCGAGATCACCCGCGCCTGGCCGAGATACCGTTTGACTCGGAGTACAAATACATGGCCACTTTCCACCCGCTGGCGGCGGATTCGAACCTGTCAGCGCCGGTGACGGTCTACCGATGTCTGGCCAAGGGGGCACCGGTCGCGCTGATGCAACTGGCCGACTCGGTACTCACCGCTGACGGTATCCAGCCGCTAACCGAGGAACATCGCCGGCGTATCCACGATGCCATCCAGGATCTGGCCGGAGACGGCCTGCGCACGCTCATGATCGCTGGGCGTCGCCTGCATGCGGCGCTCCCGGACGACGAGAAATCCCTGCAGGCGCTGGTCACGGGTTTGACGATCTACGCAATCGTGGGAATTGTCGATCCGGCGCGTGCCGAAGCTGCCCAGGCCATCGCGGAGGCGCGCGGAGCCGGCATCAAGGTGCACATGATCACGGGGGACCACCTGGTCACCGCTTCGGCCATCGCAAAGGATTTAGGCATCCCGGGCGACGCCGCGTCCGGCCCCGACCTGGACGAACTGGACGACGGCGAGCTCAGCCGACGGGCTGCCGGGTATGGCGTGCTGGCCCGGGTCACTCCCGCGCACAAGATCCGAATGGTCAAGGCCCTGCAAAAAGGGGGCAATGTCGTGGCCATGACCGGGGACGGTGTCAACGATGCCCCAGCCCTGAAACAGGCCGACATCGGAATCGCCATGGGCATAACCGGTACAGATGTGTCCAAGGGCGCAGCGAATATGATCCTCACCGACGACAACTTCGCCACCATCGTGGCCGCGGTCAGGGAAGGCCGCGGCATCTATGCCAACATCCTGAAGTTCGTGAGATTCCAGCTCACCACGGCCTGGGGCTTCGTGCTCATCTTCCTGGTTGCCGGTGTCACCGGGCTGGCCGGCGGCGCGCCGTTCACCGCCCTGCAGATCCTCTGGGTCAACATCATCATGGACGGCCCGCCCGCCCTCGCCCTCGGCGTGGACCCGGCCGAACCCGGCACGATGAAGCAACAACCTCGCCCGGCCGATGAACGGCTACTGACCAGGGCCCGGCTCCTACGAATCCTCGGGCTGGGTATCGTCATGGCCGCCGGAACCCTCGCCGTCCTGACTCTGGCTCCGGTTTTGTTTCCGGACAGTGCCAGCGATGCAGCCTTTGCCAGCACCCTGGCATTCACCACGTTCGTTTTCTACCAGGTGTTCAATCTGCTCAACGTGCGGTCCGACACCCTCTCCGTCTTCTCGATCCATACCTTGACGAACCGGAGCATCTGGGTAGCACTGGTCGCTGTCATCCTCCTGCAGGTCTGCGTAGTGCAGGTCGAGGTTCTGCAGGGGCTCTTCGACACCACCGGGCTCACCGCGCCTCAGTGGGGGTTGGCCGTCCTCGTCGGGTCGTCCGCACTCTGGGTCGAGGAGAGCGGAAAGGCCATCGTGCGGTCGACCGACCTTCGCCGGCCGGCCCCGGCCGAGTAGAACCCGTCACCGTTTTCGATTCAAACCACCAACCAAGGGAACCCACCATGCTCGTAGCATTTTCTGTCGCACCGTCCGTCGCCGCCGACTCGCAGGGATCGGTGCACGACGCGGTCGCCGCTGCCGTCCGCATCGTGCGCGACTCCGGCCTGCCCAACCACACCGACTCCATGTTCACCACGATCGAGGGCGACTGGGACGAAGTCTTCGCCGTGATCAAAGCGGCGACCGAAGCGGTGGGCGCCTTCGGGCCGCGCGTATCCCTCGTACTGAAGGCCGACATCCGCCCGGGGCACACCGGCGAACTCACCGGCAAGCTTGAGCGCCTGGAGACCGCCCTCGACGCCTAGAGAGCTGGGGGCTTAGGCTTATTGCATGCCCCTCACTCCTGACGGGTCGACGCAGCTGTCGTCGACCCGTATTCGTCTTGCCCTGCTCGCCCTCGCCCTGGGCGGTTTCGGCATCGGCGCGACCGAATTCGTGGCCATGGGCCTGCTGCCGAACCTCGCCGCCGACCTGCTGCCGGAACTCTATGCGAGCGCACCGGATGCCGCCAACGCACAGGCCGGCTGGCTCATCTCGGCCTATGCCCTCGGCGTGGTGGTCGGTGCGCCGACGATCGCGGCCGCTGCGGCCCGCTGGCCGCGCAAACAATTGTTGCTCGGTCTGTTGACGGCGTTCACCCTGGGCACCATCGCGTCGGCCCTGCTGCCCACCTTTGAGACGGTGCTGGCCGCTCGTTTCGTGGCCGGACTGCCGCACGGCGCGTACTTCGGCATCGCGTCGCTGGTTGCCGCTCACCTGATGGGCCCGGGCAAGCGGGCCCGTGGCATCGCGATCGTGCTCAGCGGCCTGACCATCTCCAACGTCATCGGGGTGCCCACGATCACCTGGATCGGCCAGATGAGCGGATGGCGCGTCGCCTACCTCGTCGTCGCCGCTATTTTCGCACTTACCTTCGTGGCCGTCGCCGTTTTCGTGCCGTTCCAAGCCGGCAACCCGAAAGCCACCATGCGCGCCGAGCTGCGGGCGTTTGGCAAATTGCAGGTCTGGATCACCCTGTCGATCGGTGCGATCGGTTTCGGCGGGCTGTTCGCCGTCTACACCTACGTAGCCCCCCTCGTTATCGAGATCACCGGATTATCCGCCGCAGCGGTGCCGCTCATTCTGGTGGTCGTCGGCCTCGGCATGACGGCCGGCAACTTCGGCGGGGGAGCCATGGCCGACTGGAGCGTGCGCCGCACAATGTACATCTCGTTCGGCGTGCTCATCCTCGCGCTCGTCATCCTGGGCCTCTCGGCGCAGTTTTTGACCGGGCTGCTGGTGGGAATGTTTCTAATCGGCGCTGCGGCATCCGCTTTATCGCCGACCATTCAGGCCCGGCTGATGGATGTGGCGCACGAAAGCCAGTCGCTCGCGGCGGCGCTCAACCACTCCTCGCTCAACGTGGGCAACGCCCTCGGCGCGGCCCTCGGCGGCGTGGCCATCGCTGCGGGGCTGGGATACCTGGCCCCGGTGTGGATCGGTGTCGGGCTCAGCGCCGTCGGCGTGCTGCTGACCCTGCTCACCTTCAGCATCGACCGCCGGCGGCGCCACCGTGGCCACCACGTGCCTTACGGCACCCAGCTGATTCCGGTCGTGCGGCGTTAACGCACCTGACCGGCCAGCATCGAGATGCCGGCCGGTCAGGTGCCAGGCAGTGGGTTAGTCCGTCTGCAGCAGGATGCCGTCGTGGATGGCGCGCTTACGCAGCGCAACCTTCGTGCCCACGTCGTAACCGGCGAGGCGGTACTTCTCGCGAATGCGCTTGAGGTAGCTCTTGGCGGTCTCCTCGGAAATGCCGAGCTGGTAAGCGACGGCTTTCACCGGCTCGCCGGCACCGTAGAGCGCCATGACGCGGCGTTCCTGGGCACTGAGACGGGGACCTTCGACGTTCTCGGTTGAATTGAGCGCATAGTCGAGCTCGGCCGAGATGTAGGACTTTCCGTTGTAGGCCGCGCGAATGGCGTCGACGATCATGCTCGCTTCCTCGCTCTTGACGAGGTAGCCGAGAGCGCCAGCGGCCAGGGCTTCGCGCACGAGGGCCGGCTCGGAATAGGTGCTCATGAGCACCGTCTTCACCCCGGTCGTCTTGAGCGTGGAAATCTTAAGGGACACCGGAATGTTGTCCTTGAGGTCGAGGTCGAGCAGTACGACATCCACCGGAAACTCGGGGTGAGTCAGCAACTCGGGCCAGGTGGTTACCGCCGCCACCATCTCGATGTCGTCAGCTGCGCTTCGGATCCACTCGGTGAGTGCCCCCAAGAGCATCCTGTGGTCATCGACCAGGGCCAAACGGATGGGACGGTCTGTTGTCGTCATTTTCTGTCTCCTCCTACCTGCACCATAGCGGCAAACTGCCCCGTACTAGGCATCTGCCGGATTGTCTACGCTGCACTCGATGTCTACCCTCAGACTACCGGCGCGATTTGAATCCACATGAGGTCCAACGGCCCTAATTGCCTGCCAGGTTTCTGGATCGACACGCCGCCTGGACACCCCCGTTGTGGTCAGTTCGATCGCAAAATGCACCTTGCGGTGCACGCCCGCCCCATGTGTGGGGGCAATTGGTCCAAGGCGGAGCGAAATGGATGCCCCTGACCGCGCCGTATCCCCGATGAGGAGCCAAATCGTCAGCAACAGCCCATCGCGTTGCGGCGGGGAGAGCAGTCCGGCCAGGCCGGCCGGATCGCTGAGTGCGACAACCGGGCCGAGAAATTCACTCTCGGTGATGGCATGGTGCAGCCACGTTTCGGTGCGTCCCTCGATCAGGTGCAGTCGAAGCTGCGTGGCCAGGGAAGCGGCCGTCGTCGCCGCCGACGGTGCGAGTGGCAGCGCGGTGCGGCCCTGGGCTACATCGTCGAGCAGGGTCTCGGCGTCGAGGTCGAGCCTGGCCAACTGCTCGGAGGCGAGCATCCCGACCGCGAATCGCGGCTGGGAAACCGTACTCTGCACCAGCACGAGGTCGAGTTCGCGCTGCACCATGCGCCGAAAAGCCTGCACGATGCTGGCACCGACCAAAGGTGGCGCGACAGCGAGGGCGATGGAGAGAATATCGGGGCCGAGCGTGAGTAGATCGGTGCGCGTTTTGAACAGTGTGCCAGCGCTCATGGCCAGGCCGAGGGCGACGGTGGCCATGGTGATATCGCCGGTCTCTCGCAGCGTCACGATTGACAGCAGGAAGGCGCCGACGGCGGGTGATGCGGTCGGAAAGTCGCCGGCCCCTGCCATCCCCCACGACCCGGCCAAATCCAGGGCCACCACCACCGCGCAGGCACCGAGGGCGGCCAGGAACAACCAGAGCGGCAGGCGGGACGCCAGTTTGTGCACGGTGATGTTCACGGCCACGGCGGTCGCCAGCAGAATCACCCAGGCCAGAATGCTGAGCACCGGAAGGTGCGCCGGGTCAGACTGGATGATCAGCCGCACGAGCAGGAACACAGCGATGCACGCCCCGCTGACGCTCATGCCGATACCGAGGTGACGGGCGCCCAAACCGTTCTGGTCCGACCGAAAGACGGTGATGCGGCCGTCACCGCGCAGAATCGTGCGTGGAAATCGTAAGGGCAACAGGTCAGCTCGGGTGCGCCGGTCAGCGGATGCCGGTGGCCAGCTGCGTTCGGAGGACCCGCCGAGCAGACGTAAGCCAACACCGCGTGCCCGCGGGTGGGTTGGAATGGGCGCGGTGTCGTTGAACTGGCTCACTTCGGAACCTCCAGCACCACAGTGGTTCCAGCCCCGGGCGACGAGAACAGGCGGGCATTGCCTCCGATATCCCGAAGCCGGGCAATGACCGATTCGGCAACGCCGAGCCGCTCAGAACCGACCTGGCCGAGGTCGAAGCCGACCCCGGTATCGGTGACCATCGCGCGAACGGTGCTGTCGTCATCCGTTATCGTCACGTCTGCGTGGTCGACACCGGAGTGACGACGCACGTTTTCGAGGCATTCCGAGAGGGCGAGGAGAAAGGAATCCAAAACGCTACTGTGCAGCTGTACCTGACCGCTGCCGTGCCAGTTGACGGTGAGGCCCAGGCGTTCAAAGCGCTGACGCACAGCGTCCAGGGTGTCACCGAGAGTGAGCACCGACGCCGATTCCAGGCTGTAGGCCCCGGAACGAAGCGGCGTCGGCAGCCCGCCGAGGCGTAGCTGGCGCAGTAGCCTGGCATCATCTCCGGCCTGTTTTTGCAGTGCCATCGGGCTCACCCCGACACCCGAGTGGGCGAGTAGGGTCAGCGTGGCGAGCACAGTGTCGTGCAACAGGCGGGCATCCTGGCGACGCTGAGCCTCCAGCTCGCTCGCATGCCGCTCGGCCCGGTGGGCGCGGCCGATCGCGGCGATGCGATGCATCACCCGGGGCACGCTCTGTGCGATCCACCAGGAGGCGAGAGTAAAGGCCAGCCACATGCTCACGGTCAGGGCCAGCAGCACCGTGCGGTCGGGCGCATCGACCGTCACCGCGGCCACGGTGGAGACGGTCAACACGAAACATGCCACGAGCAACAGCAATCGGCGCGGGCTGGTGAGCAGCACCGAAGCGACAGCGCACATCGGCGCGGTGGACACCATGCCGATGACACTTTCCTCGATCAAATTCAGCGGAACGCCGGGATGGCTGGTGAAACCCACGATGAGAATGATCGCTTCCCCGCTGAGCACGGTCAGAACGGCCCAGCGCAGCGCCCCGGTACTTCCGAGCAGGTATTGGCCAGCGGCCATCAGCAGCACGAGCACGACAGACCAGAGGCGTGCGTCGGCCTCCAGACCGCCAGGTACCAGCACGCACGCCAGCGTTGTTGCCGAACCAACGAGCCCCCCTGCCTGCACCGCTCTGCGCAGGAGACGGTCGCGCTCCTTGACGATGCGTTGCATGGGTGCCTGTCCGGTTGGAAATGAACGTGTTCTATCAGCACCATACCGGGCGACGCACGCGTGGGCTCGACTTAGTGCAACACCCGCTGAATCTGGGCTCCGATTGCCTCATTCTCAATGAGGAAGCCATCGTGACCATAGCCGGATTGCAGAACCACCGCGGTGGGTCCATCAATATTGTTTGTCAGGTGCGCGGCGATCGTGCGCTGGCCATCGACTGGAAAGAGGCGGTCGCTGTCGATTCCGACGACGACCGAGCGGGCGCTGATCCGTCCGAGGGCGGCCGCGACGCCGCCGCGTCCGCGTCCGACATCGTGGGAGTTCATGGCTTCGACCAACACGATGTAGCTGTTGGCGTCGAAACGTCGAGTGAATTTATTGCCGTGAAAGTCGAGGTACGATTCCACGGCGAAGCGGCCGTTGGCGCCGAGCGGACTGATGCCGCTCTGCCAGCCCCGCGCGAAGCGGGCGTTCAGCTCGGCCGGGCTTCGGTAGTTGAGCAGGGCCATTCTGCGGGCGAGGGCCAGCCCGCGCGTCGGGCCATCGCCATCCGCTTCGTCGTAATAGTCGCCGGCACGAAACGCCGGGTCGGTGCGAATGGCCTCGATTTGCACCGAATTGAGCGCGATCTGGTCGGCGGTCGTGATTGGAGGCGCGGCCAAAATGATGAGGCGTTCAACCCGGTCGGGGGTCTCGATCGCCCATTCGAGGGCGTGCATGCCGCCCATCGAACCGCCGATGACGGCCGCCCAGCGGTCGATGCCGAGCTGATCGCTAAAGACTCGCTGTGCGCTCACCTGGTCGCGAATGGTCAGATAGGGAAAGCGGATGCCCCACTCCAGCCCGTCGGGCGCGAGCGAGGCCGGGCCGGTGCTGCCCTGGCAGCCGCCAAGCATATTCGGCGCCACCACGAACCACCGGTCGGTGTCGATGGCGAGGCCGGGGCCGACGATACCGTCCCACCAGCCGCCCGTTTCCTGGCCTGGACCGGGGGCGCCGGCCAGATGGCTGTCGCCGGTGAGGGCGTGCAGCACGAGCACAGCGTTGTCGCCGGTCGGGCTCAACGTGCCCCAGGTTTCATAGGCGAGGCGCACCGCGGGCAGGCTACCCCCGGCCTCGAAGTTGAGGGGGCCGAGGTTCAGGAATTGGCGGTGGCCGATCGGGTCGCCGTCGCGCCAGGCGCCGGTGGCCGGAGGCTTGCCAAGCACCGAGCGCGCCTGGGCTTCGGTGATGAAGCTCGACGGGACCGTGTCTGCTGACGATTGCCATTCCATAGACGTCCATTCTGTCGGTCGAATGAACAGCCCGGGCGTATGTTACGTCGTACGCCCGGGCGAAGAGAGCCCGTCAGGCGTCGGTGCGCTGGTGCTTCACGACGGCGCGGGCTGCCTCGAGGCCGACCTCAAGGTCGGCCTTGAGGTCGGCGACGTTCTCGATGCCCACGGAGAGCCGCACCAGCCCGGGAGTGACTCCGGCCGTCAGCTGCTGCTCAGGGGTGAGCTGGGCGTGCGTAGTGGATGCCGGGTGAATGACCAGGGAACGTACATCACCGATGTTGGCGAGATGGCTGAACAGGCTGAGGTTGTCGACGAGGGCGCGGCCGGCTGCGACACCGCCCTTGAGTTCGAACGAGAGCACGGCACCGACGCCGAGCGGGGCGTACTTGTTGGCGTTGGCATACCAGGGGCTCGACGGCAGTCCGGCGTAGTTCACCGAGGCAATATCGTCGTGGTTATCGAGCCACTCGGCGATGTCCTGGGCGTTCTGCACGTGGCGTTCGATGCGCAGACTGAGCGTCTCGATGCCCTGGATGAGCTGCCACGCGCTCGCCGGGGCGATGGCGCTGCCGAGGTCGCGCAACAGCTGTACGCGGGCCTTAATGATGTAGGCGATGCCGTCGCCGACCGCCGTGGTGTAGCTCGCGCCGTGGTACGACGGGTCGGGTTCGGTCAGGCCGGGGAATTTCTCCACGTTCTTCGACCACTCGAATTTGCCGCCGTCCACGAGCACTCCGCCAATGATGGTGCCATGGCCGCCGAGGAACTTCGTGGCCGAGTGCACGATAATGTCGGCGCCGTGCTCGAACGGGCGAATCAGGTACGGGGTGGCGATGGTGTTGTCGACGATCAGCGGAATGCCGGCCGCGTGGGCGACATCCGCTACCAGGGAAATGTCGAGCACGTTGATGCGCGGGTTGCCAATGGTCTCGGCGAAGAACAGCTTGGTATTCGGGCGCACCGCGCGCTGCCATTCGACCGCGTCGTCCTGGTCCTCGACGAAGGTGACCTCGATGCCGAGCTTGGCGAGGGTGTACTTGAACAGGTTGTAGGTGCCGCCGTAGATCGAGCTCGACGACACGATGTGGTCGCCGGCCTGCGCAATGTTCAACACCGCAAAAGTGGATGCCGACTGGCCGCTGGACAGCAGCAGCGCCGCGGTTCCGCCCTCGAGCGCGGCGACGCGCTCTTCGACGACGGCCTGCGTGGGGTTCTGGATGCGGGTGTAGATGTTGCCGAATTCGGCCAGCGCGAATAGATTCTGGGCGTGCTCGGCGCTGTTGAACACGTACGACGTGGTCTGGTAGATCGGGGTGGCGCGCGCGTTCGTAACCGGGTCGGGACGAGCGCCGGAATGAACCTGTTTGGTCTCAAACTTCCACGATGAAGAATTGTCGGTCACGATAGCCTCCGCGTCATTCAGCGCGGACTGTCCAGCGCTCTGGCCCGAGCATAAAGAGGCCCGAATGGCCGTGCAAGGGCTCGCGAAACACAACGTCATGTTGCGCGAGCGCCTACTTGCGCTCGCGATGCGGCAACACGATCGTGCCGGTCGGCGTCGTCGCCGTCGCCCGGAACAGCCACCGTGCTTTCGGTTGGACCAGGGGTCGAACCAGCCGTCGAACGACGGGCTGCGCCAGCAGGACGGAGGTGACCACGCTCAGCACGATCATGCCCGGCAACACCCACGCGGGCTGTGGGCCGTCGAGCACACCCGTCTCCCGCAACGGGTACAGCACGAAGGTGTGCAGCAGGTAGATGTACATGGTGGCCGCGCCCAGGTCGGTGAACCAGGTCGTGCGCCGCGGAATCAGCATGAGGAACGCCGCGATGAGCGCAAATGCGAGCAGCATGACGGCCAAACGGAGGCCGCCGGCCCACCACGCGGAATAGTCAAACGTGGCGTACGCCTCGTCATAGAGCAGGAATCGGCGCACCTGCAGGGTACGCATGGTCTCTATGTTGAGCCCGATCAGCAGGTAGAGCAGGGCGAACAGCCCGATCGCTCCGGCACGCCAACGCCAGATCAGGCTATCGCGCAGTTCGAGCCAGGTATCGGTCAGCTGCCACTGGCGCAGCTTCCAGCCGAAGACGAAAAACGGCAACAGCCCGAGGGTGCGGGACAGGGCGAACGTACCGTCGATATTCGGCAGGTAGCCGACCCCGATCGAGATAACAATGCTGATGATGAGGGGATAGCGCAGCACCACGAGGTACGGCAGGACAATCCGCCACATCACCAGGGCGAGTAGAAACCACAGCGTCCAGCTCGCTGTGGAATAGTCCAGCACGAACTTGCCGCCGAGGATCCAGCGCAGCACCGTCCAGATCGTCTCGAAGATGAGGTACGGAAAGACGATGTCGGTGAGCAGCCGGTGCATCTGCCGCGCGTCTGATGCTCCCGACTTGGCGAAGTAGCCGCTCACGGCCACGAAAACCGGCACGTGGAAGGCATAGATGAACAGATAAAGCGCATAGGCGACGTCCGCCTCGCCGATGAGTTTGAGAATCGCGTGGCCGATCACCACGAGGGTGACCGCGACCCAGCGCGCGTTATCCCAGAGGGGTACGCGACGCTTCTGCGGCGGGGTGGTGGTGTCCAGTGCGCTCATTGACACCATTCTCCCGCCACAATGGAGAAATGAGTACTCGACGAGTGGTTGTGACCGGAGCAAGTTCAGGAATTGGAGCAGCGACGGCACGCCTGTTCCGGCAGCATGGCTGGAACGTGGTGGGGGTCGCGCGGCGTGCCGACCGCCTCAAAACGCTGCAAGCCGAAACCGGAGCGGATGTCTTCACCGCCGACCTCACGCTGCAAGCGGATGTCGACGCCTTGCGTGACTACCTCGCCGCCAGCGGCCCGGTACACGCACTGGTCAACAATGCCGGCGGGGCCAAGGGTCTTGACTCGGTCGAGGCCGGCAGCATCGAAGACTGGGCCTGGATGTTTGAGATCAACGTTCTCGCCGTCAAGCGGGTCACCACGGCCATTCTTCCGCTGCTGCGCGCCGGCATCGACTCCGGGGCCGGATCGGCCGATATCGTGACGGTGACCTCGATTGCCGGGCACGTGGCCTACCTCGGCGGTGGCGGGTACAACGCCGCCAAGTTCGCCGCGCACGCGATGACCGAGGTGCTGCGCCTCGAACTCTCCGGCGAGCCGATTCGGGTGATCGAGATCGCGCCGGGCATGGTCAAAACGGATGAGTTCGGTCTCGTTCGCTTCGACGGTGACGCCGACAAGGCCTTCGCAGCCTACGACAACGTGCCAGACCCGCTCTCGGCAGAGGACATCGCCGAGACCATCGTCTCGAGCGTTGAGCGGCCGGCACATGTGAACCTCGACCTGATCGTGATCAAGCCGGTCGCCCAGGCGGCTCCGACCCGCATCGCCCGTGGCGAGCTGAAGGTGCGCGAGGAGTAATCGTGCGGGCTGCGGGCTGCGGGCTGCGGGCTTCGGCTGCGGGCTTCGCGGGGTGACCGGGGCTTGTCGGCGCGGCCCGCGGCGTCGACGGGTCATCCGCTCCTCGCTCAAAACTCGCCACCCCGCGGAAAACCCGCCGCCGCTCCCCTCAACCCGTCGCCGCCCTTCCTCTGCACCTGTGGCGCGCGGGACTTGTGCCAATTCGCGGGGGCTGCGCCGCTGCGCGGGAGCTGAGGAGTGGGCATCCGTTGGGCTGGATCACGCTACGCGGGACCTGCGCCAGTGCGCGGGACTTGTGGCCTGGCCAGAACTCCCGCGCCACGCGTCGCGCGGGAGCTACGCCAGTGCGCGGGAGTTGGGCCTCCCGCGCAGCGGCGCAACTCCCGCGCAGCGGCGCAACTCCCGCGCACCGTGAAGTGGTGGCATCCTGGCCGTCGCCGCCCTTGGAGCTGAGCCATCTCGTCGACTTATTGAGCCGCTTTTCACTCGAGCGGGCCACCCAACCTGCGTAACCGTGTCTGCGGATCGCCCCCATTCGCGGCTTCTCGGCCCGGGCGCGTGTACGTAAAACCGGTTGAATTGCGACACGCCGGACTCGGCATGCTTAGAACACGGCGTGTCGCGAAATTCACCGGTCTTACGTACCGAAATCCCGACAGAAAACGGGCCGGACAGGAGGGGAATCCTGGCCGGCCCGTTCGTCGTACCGCGGGGGGTTAGTGCTCGACGGCCTTTTCGGCGCCGTGCCCGGTGAGCGAGCGCACTGCCATCTCGGCGGCGAGCGACGGGCTCTCCTTCGTGGTGCTGGTGACCGACCCGAGCCAGCCGAGGAAGAATCCGAGCGGGATCGAGACGATGCCGGGGTTGCTGAGCGGGAAGATCGCAAAGTCCACGGCCTCGCCGAACATGGAGGTGGGCGTGCCCGAGAACACCGGCGAGAAGATGATCAGCAGAACGGCCGAGGACAATCCGCCGTACATGCTCCAGACCGCGCCGCGGGTCGTGAAACGACGCCAGAACAGGGAGTAGAGGATGGTCGGCAGGTTGGCGCTCGCCGCGACCGCAAAGGCCAGGGCAACCAGGAAGGCGATGTTCTGCCCCTGCACGCCGATACCGCCGGCGATGGCGAGAACACCAATCACAACAACCGTGCGACGGGCGACCTTGACCTCGTCGTCGGGGTTGCCCTTGCCCTTCTTGATGACGGAGCCATAGATATCGTGCGCGAAGCTCGTTGCCGCCGTGATCGTGATGCCGGCCACAACGGCCAGGATTGTCGCGAACGCGATGGCCGAGATGAAGCCGAGCAACAGCGGTCCGCCGAGGGCGAGCGCGAGCAGCGGGGCTGCCGAATTCACTCCGCCGGGAGCGGCCTCGATGGTTTCCGCACCGACGAGCGACGCGGCACCGAAGCCGAGCACCAGGGTGAAGATGTAGAACGCGCCGATGAGCCAAATGGCCCAGACGACCGAACGTCGAGCTTCCTTCGCGGTCGGAACCGTATAGAAGCGCATGAGTACGTGCGGCAGTCCGGCGGTTCCAAGAACCAGGGCGAGGGCGAGCGAGATGAAGTCGAGCGGGTTCGCGCCGTACTTCAGGCCGGGGGCCAGGATGTCTGCACCGGCGGCGGAAACGGCGACTGCGCTGTCAAGCAGGGTCGACAGGCTGAAACCATTGATCGCGAGTACCCAGACGGTCATCGCGAAAGCGCCGATGATGAGCAGGAATGCCTTGACGATCTGCACCCAGGTGGTGCCCTTCATGCCGCCGACCAGTACGTAGACGATCATGAGGCCACCGACGACGGTGACCACGATGGACTGGCCGAGCTTGTCATTGATGCCGAGAAGCAGTGAGACGAGTCCGCCGGCACCGGCCATCTGGGCGAGCAGGTAGAAGAAGCAGACGGCCAGGGTGGTCGTGGCTGCTGCCATGCGCACGGGGCCCTGCTTCAACCGGAAGGAGAGCACGTCGGCCATGGTGAACTTGGCCGTGTTGCGCATGAGCTCGGCAACGAGCAGGAGGGCGACGAGCCAGGCAACGAGGAACCCGATCGAGTACATGAAGCCGTCGTACCCGGTGACGGCGATCGCGCCGACGATGCCGAGGAACGATGCCGCCGACAGGTAGTCGCCGGCGATGGCGAAACCGTTCTGCGGTCCGGTGAAGGACCGGCCGCCCGCGTAGTAGTCCGCGGCCGTCTTATTGTTGCGGCCGGAACGGATCACGATGATCAGCGTCACGGCCACGAAGGCCAGGAAGATCGAGATGTTCAGGACCGGGTTGTTCTCAACCGGTTTGACCGTTGCGGCCAAAATCTGCAAAGCGTTCATCGCTGTTCCATCCGCTCAAGTTCGCCGCGAAGATCTTCGGTCAGGGGGTCGATCTTGCGGTTGGCGAAGGTCACGTAGCTCATCGTGATGGCGAACGTCGTGACGAATTGCGCGAGGCCGAGGAGCAGGCCGATGTTGATGCTGCCGAAGACCGGCGTCGCCATGAAATCGTGCGCGTAGGCGGCCGCGAGAACGTAGGCGATGTACCAGACCAGGAAGAAGATCGAGAGCGGAACCACGAAGCGGTTGCGGGTCTTCTTCATGTGGAGGAACTGGGGCGTTTTCTCATACGCCTCATAATCGATGCGGGACTTTGGTGGGGCGTCTTTCACTGATTCACTCATGGGGCTTCCTTGCCTAGAGAACGGAAAATACGGGGTTCGGGAAAAGTCAGGGGTGCGCGGTGTGGATGGGAAGTGGTCGTAACCGATCGTTTACGAAACGGATGCTGACAGCGCCCGTTTCAGATCGTCGAGAACGGTGGGGTCTTCGATGGTGGGAGGGACGGAATATTCTTCACCGTCGACGATCTGCCGAATGGTTTTACGAAGAATTTTCCCCGACCGCGTTTTGGGCAGTCGGTCGAGTATAGTCACGTCGCGAAACGCGGCGACCGGGCCGACATGCTCGCGCACCAGGGCGACGAGCTCTGCGGCGAGAACGGTGTGGTCGACACGACTGCCGGCCTTCAGCGTGACGAAACCAGCGGCACGTTGGCCCTTGAGTGGGTCGTGCACGCCGAGTACTGCGCACTCGGCGACGGCCGGGTGCAGCGTGAGGACCTCTTCGAGGGAACCGGTCGAGAGCCGGTGCCCGGCAACGTTGATTACGTCGTCGGTGCGACCCATCACGAATAGGTAGCCATCGGTATCGAAATGACCGGAGTCACCCGTGGCGTAGTAGCCGGGGAAAGCGGTCAGGTAAGAACTTTTGAAGCGTTCCTCGCTGCCCCAGACCCCGAGAAGGGTGCCCGGTGGCAGCGGAAGTCGGATGGCGATGTTGCCGTCCTTGCCGATCTTTTCGATCGGCCGGCCCTTGGAATCGAGAATGGCAATGTCGTACCCGGGCACCGGGACGGTGGCAGAGCCCGGCTTCGTCGGCAGCTCTTCGATGCCGAGCAGGTTGGCGCAGATCGCCCACCCGGTCTCGGTCTGCCACCAGTGGTCGACAACCGGGCAGTGCAACCCGTCGTTGGCCCAGTGAAAGGTTTCGGGGTCGAGGCGTTCCCCAGCCAGGAACAGGCTGGTCAGGCTGGATACGTCGTGGTTCTTCAGCTCGAGCAGGTCGGGGTCGACGCGACGGATGGCTCGAATGGCGGTGGGCGCAGTAAACAGCACCTTCACTTTGTAGTCGTCGACGACTCGCCAGAACGCCCCGGCGTCGGGGGTTCCGATGGGTTTGCCCTCATAGATCACAGTGGTAGCGCCGGCCAGGAGCGGCGCATAGACGATGTAGGAGTGGCCGACCACCCAGCCGACATCGGAAGCGGCCCAATACACGTCGCCGTGTCCCACGTTGTAAACATTGCGCATCGACCAGTTCAGGGCCACCGCGTGGCCGCCGTTGTCGCGAACTATGCCCTTGGGCTCTCCGGTCGTGCCGGATGTATAGAGAATGTACAGCGGATCCTCGGACCGCATGGCAACCGGGTCGGCCGGCGCGGCCTTGGCCTCCTCGTCGGCCCAGTCCAGCCACAGGGTATCCGTGGAGCCGTCGTGGTAATCCGTGGCTGAGCCAGGAATACTCTCTCGGTCGCGCACGATGACGGTGTGCACCGACCCCTGGCTCAAGGCAATGGCCTTCTCTACGAGCGGCAGGTACTCAATGATGCGACCGGGTTCGAGACCACCGGATGCCGTGACGATGACACTGGGACGAGCATCATCAATGCGCACGGCGAGTTCCGTCGCGGCGAAACCGCCGAATACAACGGAGTGCACCGCGCCGATGCGAGCGCAGGCGAGCATGGCGACGACGGCTTCGGGGATCATCGGCAGGTAGATGATGACCCGGTCGCCCGTACCGACGCCGTTGGCGCGAAGGGCGCCGGCGAATTTAGCGACCCGACCGAGCAGGTCAAGGTAGCTGATCTGCACGCGGGTGCCGGTCATCGCGGAGTCGTAGATCAATGCCGTGTGGGCGCCGCGGCCGGCCAAAACGTGCCGGTCGAGAGCGTTGTAGCTCGTGTTGAGTGTTCCCCCGGGAAACCAGCTTCCGGTTGCCGTGCCCTTGCCGTCAACGGCAAGGGCACTCGTGGGCTGCGTGATCCACTCGATGCCGGCGGCAGCCTCCAGCCAGAAGTCCTCCGGCGCCGACATGCTGCGTCGCCAAGCCTCCCGGTAGCCCCCGCCTGATTCGCCGTTCATGTAAACCTTCTCCATCGAAGTTGCTCTGTATACAAAGAGTGCTTGAAGTATTGCATATAACCCGGCAATGTGGAATAGGATCGCTCTTGTGTATACAGAAACCGCAATGGTGGGGTTAGGCGCACCGCTTCGAGCCAGCGAGCGGGCGTACCGTCAGTTGCGCGGGGAGATTCTCAACGGACTCCTCGCCCCCGGCGCAGCCCTGCTTGAAGTCGAACAGGCAGAGCGCATTGGCGTATCCCGCACTCCGCTGCGCGAAGCCGTGGCTCGATTAATCGCCGACGGCCTCGTCGTGGGACGCCGCGGTCGTGGCTTCGAGGTGACCGACATCTCCGTTGACAGTATCTCCGAACTGTACGAACTGCGCCAGGCGCTCGAGGTGCAGGCCATTCGTTTGGCTGCCACTCGGCGCGACCCCGCACCGTTTCTGGAACTCCGCGACGCCTTTGTGACGGCCCCTGAGCTTCTGGACCAGGGCGATATCGGTGTGCACCGCTACTACGTGCTCATCGACGAACTCGAAGACGCCGTCGATGCGGCCGTCGAAAATCCTTTTCTGGTCGGCGCCCTGCGCGCCGTTCGCACCCACCTGGCCCGCATTCGTCGGCTGGCCCGCAGAAATCCGCTGCGGCTTCGTGCCGCAGCCGCCGAGCACCTGCTGATTATCGACGCCATTATTGCCGGCGACCCGTCGCTGGCAGCCCATGCCACCCATATTCATCTTCACCAAAGCCTCTTGAGCGTCCTCGCGGCGATCGAAGAGGACTCGGAACAGTAGTCGACTAACGACTTCGGCCGACCAACGAAGGGATCCACCGTGCAGCAATACCATGTTCGAGTTCACAAGAGCGACGAGAATCTGGCCCGCGAGGACCAGCTGGCCTGGAAGATCGCCGAGGTCGCCGCCGACCCCGCTGCGGTCTCCGAGGAAGTGACCGAGATGGTCATCAACCGCGTGATCGACAACGCTTCCGTTGCCGCGGCCAGCCTGACCCGTCGCCCGGTGATCGCTGCTCGCTCGCAGGCACTCGCACACCCGCGTTCCAACGGTGGCGATGGCGCGAGCGTGTTCGGCCTCCCACCGGCACGCCGGGTTTCCCCGGAGTGGGCAGCCTGGGCCAACGGCGTCGCCGTTCGCGAACTCGACTACCACGACACCTTTCTGGCCGCCGAATATTCCCACCCGGGCGACAACATCCCACCGATCACGGCCGTCGCCCAGCACCTCGCGGCGTCGCGCGGCCTGACCGGCAGCGACCTGATTCGCGGCATCGCTACCGGCTACGAGATCCAGATTGACCTGGTGAAATCGATCAGCCTGCACGCGCACAAGATCGACCACGTTGCCCACCTCGGCCCGTCGGTCGCTGCCGGCATCGGAACCCTCCTCGGCCTCGACAAGGAAATCATCTTCCAAGCCGTCGGCCAGGCACTGCACACCACGACCGCCACTCGCCAGTCGAGAAAGGGCGAAATCTCCTCCTGGAAGGCGCACGCGCCGGCATTCGCAGGCAAGATGGCCGTCGAAGCCGTTGACCGTGCGCTCCGCGGTGAAACCAGCCCGACTCCGATCTACGAGGGCGAGGATGGCGTCATCGCCTGGCTGCTCGACGGACCAGACGGCTCCTACGACGTGTCGCTGCCAGCCGCCGGCAGCATCAAACGCGCCATTCTCGACAGTTACACCAAGGAGCACTCGGCCGAGTACCAGGCGCAGGCCTGGATCGACCTCGCCCGCAGGCTGCATAACGAGCACCCCGAGCTTCTCGTGGCCGGCGCGATTAAGAACATCGTCATCCATACCAGCCACCACACGCACTACGTGATCGGTTCCGGCGCCAACGACCCGCAGAAATATGACCCCACCGCGAGCCGCGAAACCCTCGACCACTCCATTCCCTATATCTTCACGGTGGCCCTGCAGGACGGAACCTGGAACCACGTCGACTCCTACAGCCCCGAGCGTGCCGGCCGCCCCGACACGATCGCGCTGTGGAACACCGTCACTACGACCGAAGACCAGGAATGGACGCGTCGTTACCACTCCCTGGACCCGGCCGAGAAGGCCTTCGGCGGTCGCGTCGAAATCGAACTCAGCAATGGAACCCGCCTGGTTGACGAGATCGCCGTCGCCGACGCGCATCCGCTCGGCGCTCGTCCCTTCGCTCGCGCGGAGTACATCAACAAATTCCGCACGCTGGCCGCGCCGGTGATGGAGGAATTCGAGATCGAACGGTTCCTCGCCCTGGCGCAGCGCCTACCGGAGCTTGGGGCCCCCGACCTTGGCGGGCTGACCATCGTGGCCAAGCCGGGACTGCTCTCCGCCCTCGCCACCCCGAAGGGGATCTTCTAATGCTGTACGCCGGCACGACCGCCGCTGATAAGCGCATTGCCCTGCGCGCGGGATTGGCGAGCGGAAAGATTCTGCGCTATCCCGGCGCGTTCAACCCGCTCTCCGCCAAGCTCATCCAAAAGAAGGGATTCGAGGGCGTCTACATCTCGGGCGCCGTGCTCTCGGCCGATCTGGGCCTGCCCGACATCGGCCTGACCACCCTCACCGAGGTGGCCGGCCGGTCGCAGCAGATCGCCCGCATGACCGACCTGCCGGCGATCGTCGACGCCGATACCGGATTTGGCGAGCCGATGAACGTGGCACGCACCATCCAGACCCTCGAAGACGCGGGACTTGCCGGCATGCACATCGAGGACCAGGTCAACCCGAAACGCTGCGGCCACCTCGATGGCAAGCAGGTCGTGGACGCCGACACCGCGATCAAGCGCATCCGCGCCGCGGTCGATGCGCGCCGGGACGCGAACTTCCTCGTGATGGCGCGCACCGATATCCGTGCCGTTGATGGCCTGGATGCCGCCGTCACCAGGGCCAAGCAGCTGCAGGATGCCGGGGCTGACGCGATCTTCCCCGAGGCGATGGGCAGCCTGGCCGAGTTCGAAACGATTCGGGCCGCCGTGTCGGTGCCGATCCTGGCGAACATGACCGAGTTCGGCAAGGGCGAGCTGTACACCGTGCAGCAGCTCGAAGACGTGGGCATGAACCTGGTGATCTTTCCGGTGTCGTTGCTACGCCTCGCGATGGGCTCCGCCGCACGCGGACTCGACGCGATCGAACAGACGGGCTCTCTCACCACGATGCTGCCCGAGATGCAGCACCGCGCCGACCTGTACGAATTGCTCGACTATGCGTCGTATAGCCAGTTCGATTCGGGTATCTTCGATTTCACTCTGAACCCACACATTTCGACGCTCAGTTCGGCGCGAGGTCTAAAGGAGCACCATGTCTGACACCGAAACACTGGCACCACACGTCTATAAGGGTCTCACCGGCGTCGTCGTCGACACGACAGCGGTCTCCAAGGTGAACCCGGAGACCAACTCGCTGCTGTACCGGGGCTATCCGGTGCAGGAGCTCGCGGCCAAGAAGAGCTTCGAAGAGGTCGCCTACCTGCTCTGGCACGGAGAGCTTCCCACCGACTCGCAGCTCGCCGACTTCGAGGCGCTCGAGCGGTCGCTGCGCCATCTGAGCCCGGTAGTGAAGCGAATCATCGACGAGCTGCCGCTGACCGCGCACCCGATGGACGTCGTGCGCACCGCGGTGAGCGTCATCGGCGCGAGCGACCCGGATGCCGAGGACCCCTCGCCGGAATCCGACCTCGCCAAATCGATTCGCCTGCTCGCGCAGCTGCCCGCGATCGTCTCCTACGACCAGCGGCGTCGGCACGGTCTCGATCTGGTCGAACCGCGCGACGATCTCGGTTACTCGGCGAACTTTCTGCACATGACCTTCGGTGAGGTGCCGGAACTCGTCGTCGTCAACGCCTTCGACGTGTCGATGATTCTCTATGCCGAGCACTCGTTCAACGCCTCCACATTCACCGCACGGGTCATCACCTCGACCCTGTCCGATTTGTATTCGGCCGTGACCGGTGCGGTCGGGGCGCTCAAGGGAGCCCTGCACGGCGGCGCCAACGAGGCCGTCATGCACACCTTCACCGAGATCGGTCTCGGTCAAGGTGCGGCAGAGCGGGCCGAACCGTGGCTGGCCCAGGCGCTCGCCGAAAAGCGCAAGATCATGGGCTTCGGGCACCGCGTCTACAAGAACGGCGACTCGCGGGTTCCGACGATGCGTGCCTCGCTCGTCACCCTGGTCGAGCACTACCAGAAGCCGGAGCTGCTCGAACTCTACGAAGCCCTCGAGACGGCGATGACCACCCGAAAGGCCATCTTGCCCAACCTCGACTACCCGTCGGGTCCCGCCTATCACCTGATGGGCTTCGACACCCTCACCTTCACGCCCATCTTCGTCGCGGCGCGGATCACCGGGTGGACGGCGCACATCATGGAGCAGAAGAAGAGCAACGCGCTCATCCGCCCGCTGTCGGCCTATAACGGCGTCGACCAGCGCCAGGTTCCGTAGCGCTTCTTTCGAAAGCGGGTGCTGCGCGGCCAGCTGGCCGCGCAGCACCCGCTTCGTGCGAGCTCAGACATAGCTAGCATTGACGGATGACACTTGATGCCCAGGATGCGCCCACTCCGCCCGTGATCGACCGCGAAATTCTGCAGTGGACCGACTTCGCGGCCGCGTCCCGCGAGTTGGCCGTGCGCGTGCGGGCGAGCGGTTTTCACCCGGATGTCGTGATCGCCATCGCCCGCGGCGGACTGCTGCTGGCCGGCGCCGTGTCGTATGCGCTCGGCACGAAGAACTGCGGCAGCATCAACGTGGAGTTCTACACCGGCATCGACGAACGACTGCCAGAGCCGGTGTTGTCGGCCCCGATGCTCGACGCCCCGGCCCTCGCCGGCAAGCGGGTTCTGCTCGTCGACGACGTCTCCGACTCTGGCCACACCCTCGCGCTCGTGCTGCGCCTGCTCGGCGAGACGGCTATGGAGGTGCGCACCGCGACGCTCTATACCAAGCCGCGCACGGTGCATGCGCCCGATTTCACCTGGCGCGAGACCGACAAGTGGATCGTGTTCCCCTGGTCGGCGCTGCCGCCGGTTGCGGGCGCCCCCGACAGCATCGTGTCTGAAGCGCTCACCGCAGCGACGGCCGAGGTCGCCGCGTGAGCGTGCATCTGGTCGGCGGCGGGGGAGATCCCGCGCACGACGCCGAAATCTTCGAAACGTTCCTGTCCGAGATCACGGCTCAGGCCTCCGGGGCCGGCCGCGACGAACCGATTGTCGCGATAATTACCGTGGGTCCCGGCAGCGCCCACGCCGAGGAACTGGCCGAGTCGCTCGGCGACAGCGTGCAGACCCGCCGCACCGTTCTCGCTCCCGGCGATACCGCCGCCCTCACGGCGATTTCCGCGGTCGACGGGATCATTATCGGCGGCGGGGTGACGCCCGACTATCTCGCCGCAGTGCTGCCGATTGCCGGCGAGATTCGTCGTCAGGTGTCCAGTGGCGTGCCCTACCTCGGCTTCTCGGCCGGCGCCATGATCGCGGCCGAACGTGCCCTCGTCGGCGGCTGGCGTATCGGCGGCGTCGAGGTCACGCCGGAACACGTCTCGGAGGGCCTCGATGAAATCACCCTGGCCCAGGGGATCGGCCTGCTCGACGTCACGGTCGACGTGCACGCTGCCCAGTCCGGCAGCCTGTCCCGACTGATCGCGGCGACCGAGGCCGGCCTGATCGACGGCGGCCTGGCCATCGACGAAAATACCGTGCTCGTGGTCGGCGAGGGCGCGCTCGGTGTGCTCGGCGCCGGCAGCGTCTGGCGGGTCAGTCAGGCCGACGGTGGCGTGCTCGTGAGCACCATCGGCGCCTGACCGACTCGTGAACCTCGATGCGCTCGCAGCGACCGGGCAGATCGACCCGGGCTGGGCGAGGGCGCTCGCTCCCGTGGCCGACGACCTGGCCCGGGTGGGCGATTTTCTGGCGAGCGAACGGGCGGCCGGCCATACGGTGTTGCCAGCGCCCGAGCACCTGCTGCGCGCTTTTCGGCAACCGTTCGATGCTGTGCGGGTGCTCATCGTCGGCCAGGACCCCTACCCCACGCCGGGGCATCCGATCGGTTTGGCCTTCGCCGTAAACGCCGACGTGCGGCCGGTGCCGCGCAGCCTTGGCAACATCTACACCGAGCTCGAGGCCGATTTGGGCTTGCCGCGGCCCGAGCACGGCAACCTCTCGGCGTGGTCCGATCAGGGGGTATTGCTGCTCAACCGCGTGCTCAGCGTCCGGGCCGGCGCAGCCGGATCGCATCGCCGCCGCGGCTGGGAAAGCGTGACCGACCAGGCGATCCGTGCACTGGTGCTGCGGCAGCATCCGCTCGTCGCCATTTTGTGGGGCAAGGATGCCGGCGCGCTTCGGCCGCTGCTCGGCGACACCCCCGTCATTGAATCGGCGCACCCGAGCCCCCTGTCCGCCCGTCGCGGCTTTTTCGGCTCCCGGCCGTTCAGCGGCGCCAACCGGCTGCTCACCGTGCAGGGGGCGGCACCGGTGCAGTGGGCTCTTCCGGTAATCTGGAATCAACCAGAAAGGGGAGTGCCCGGTGCTTGAGGAAGAATACGAGACTCGTCGTCGGCTGCCCCGCCACCTGCGGCCGGACGTGGCTCCCGAGACGCCATTCGAATACACGATGCGCGAGGTTCGAGCAACGGATCTGCCGCACATTCGCGAGATCTACAACTATTACGTCGCCAACAGCACCGTGACCTTTGACGAAGACGCGATGACGCTCGCCGAGTGGCGCGACAAGTTCTACTACCTGAACAAGCAGGGTATGCCGTTCATCGTTGCCGTCTCTCCGGCCGGTCAGATTCTCGGTTATGCCCTGGTCAGCCCGTGGAAGCAGAAGAAGGCCTTCCGATTCACGGTGGAGAATTCGATCTACCTCGGCGCGGCGTCGACGGGTAAAGGTCTCGGCCGCGAGCTGCTGGGCGAGCTGATCAAACGGTCTAAAGCGGCCGGTCTGAAGGAGATCATCGCCGTCATCGCCGACCAGGGAGCGGATGCCTCGATCAAGCTGCACCGCGATTTCGGCTTCGACGAGATCGGTCGCATGGGCAAGGTCGGGTTCAAGTTCGAGCGCTGGCTCGGCACGATTCTGCTGCAAAAAAGCCTGAAGTAGCTCTGCCGCGCCGGCTGCGAGTGCGGCCCCAGCGATCGTGCGCGCTAGCCGAGCGCTTCTGGACTTTTCGCCTTTGATTACCGTTCGACGTCGACCCATTCGTGGCCGAGGGCCTCCAGCTCCGCGGTTCCGGCCGTTACCTGGGCGACGATCGCGGTGAGCCGCGCCGCGTCGTCATCGGCAATCTTCAGCACCGCGTCGAGCCCATACTCCGTACCCAGGATGAGCACTCCGCGCTGGCGCAGCTCGGCCTCGATGCGACCGGCATCCGCGTGGGGCAGGGCGAGCGTGAACAATTCACGGCGTTCGCGCTCCACGACCAGTCCCAGGGACTGAGCCGCGTCGATCGCGGTCAGAACGGCCTCTGAGTACGCGCGCACCAGGCCGCCAGCACCGAGAAGGGTGCCACCGAAGTAGCGGGTGACGACGGCCACGCAGTCGACGAAACCTCGCCCGGACAGCGCCTCGAGCATGGGCCGCCCGGCGGTTCCCGACGGTTCGCCGTCGTCATTCGAACGACGCACCTGATCGGGAGCACCGGATGACCCGAGCACGAAGGCCGAGCAGTGGTGGCGAGCACCCCAGTGCGCCTTCCGTGCCTCATCGACCGCGGCGCGCGCGGCATCCTCTGTCTCCGTTCTGACCAGGCGACACAGAAATCTGGATCGCTTCACTTCGATCTCGGCGTCAACCCGGCTGCCGACGCCGCCGTGCAAAGTGAGATCGGCCATGCGTCCAGTCTCGCGCATCCGCGTGATCGGTGCCCGATCGGTCGGTATCTTCGCCAGGGGTCGAGTTTGTTACCGCGTGGCGCGTGGCGTGTTCATCCGCCCGACGGCGTTCAGCACGGCGCGCCTCGGATAAATGCTGGCCGCACGGGCGAGCAGCGCGTTGCGGGCGCCTACCAGCACGACCGACGGCGTCACCGAGCGGTCCAGGGCGGCGAAGGAGGCACGCATGACCTCGTCGACGGTCAATGGCCTGCCCTTCTTGCCGCCGCTGGTCTGGGCGATTTCGAAGAACTCGGTGTCGGCGGGGCCCGGGCAGATCGCGGTGACCTTGAGGCCGCTCGCGCGGGTCTCATAGCTGACCGCTTCGGTGTAGCTGAGCACGTAGGCCTTGGTCGCCCCGTAGACCGCCATGCGCGGCACCGGCTGGAACGCTGCCGTGCTCGCGAGATTTACGAGCGCCGCGGTGTGCGGATGCAGCGAGGCCGTCTCGACCAGATCGGGCAGGAAGGCATGGGTGAGCGCGGTCAGTGCGTGCACGTTGAGGGCGACCTGCTCCGCTTCCCGGGCCTGGTCGGAGTCGAGTACGGTTCCGAAGGTGCCGAAACCGGCGTTGTTGACGAGGGTGCCAATGGTGATCGCCCGCTCGCGGAGGTCGGAGACCAGCTCGGGGACGGCATCCGCTGTGGTGAGATCCAGCGGGATCACGGTGGAGACCGTGCCGTATTTCTCGGCCAGGTCGACCGCGAGCGCCTCCAGGCGGGCCTGCCTGCGGGCGACGAGCACGAGATCCGCGCCGCGCTGGGCAAGCTCGTGCGCGTATCCGACGCCGAGTCCGCTGGACGCTCCGGTGATGAGCGCGGTGGTGCCGATGGGATTGTACAAAGCGCTGGCCATGGCTTGAGGTTAGCCGTCCCGAACGTACATGACCAGAGATGGCCGGTCACCGGGCCGAGTCGAACTAGGCTCGGATCATGGCTGATCCACACGAATTAACCGCCCTGGAACAATGGCAGGCCCTGCAGCGGCGCGAGATCAGTCCGAGCGAGCTCACCGAGCACTACCTGGCCCGCATCGAAAAATTCAATCCAGCGCTCGGTGCCTTCGTGACCGTGACCGCGGATGCCGCCCGCGCCAGGGCCCGCCTGGTCGAGGAGCGGGTGCCCCGCACCGCGCCGCTCTGGGGCCTCCCCTTCGCCGACAAAGACCTACACCTGCGTGCGGGGGTTCACGCCGGGTTCGGGTCGCGCCTGTTCGCCGACTATCTGCCCGACCGGTCCGACGACCTGGTGCAGGCACTCGATGACGCCGGGGGAGTCAGCCTCGGCAAAACCAACACGCCCGAATTCGGGCTCGCCTCCTACACCGAAAGCCTGGCGTCACCGCCCGCCCGCACCCCGTGGAACCTCGCGCTCGGTGCCGGTGGATCCAGCGGCGGCGCCGCTGTCGCCGTCGCAGCGCGCTTGCTCCCGTTCGCGCCCGGCTCCGACGGCGGCGGGTCCATCCGCATTCCAGCGGCCGCCTGTGGCCTCGTCGGCCTCAAGCCCAGCCGCGGGCGTGTGCCGGCAGCCTCCGGCATCGACAAGCTCGGCGGCCTCCCTGTCGGTGGTCCACTCGCCCGCACTGTAGCGGATGCCGCTCTCCTGCTCGATGCCATGATCGCGCCCCGAGACGGTCACCCCGACCACTATTTCGCACTGCGGGCTCCCGGCGATGAGACGCCGCTGCTGGCCGCCGCCGTGCGCGGCGAAGGCCGGTTTCAGCTGGGCGTCATGACTACCTCGGCCTGGGACAACGACTACTCCATCGAAATCGCCCCCGAAGCGCGGGAGGCGCTCGACCTGGCCGTTGCCGGATTCGCCGCGCTGAACCACGGACTCGAAGAGACGGCGCTTGAGCCCGACTTGAGCTACGCGCCGGCTTTTCGCACCATCTGGCAGGCTGGCGCGGCGAGCATCCCGGCCGAGACCGAGGCCGAGATCGCCCTCCTGGAACCGTTGACCCAGTGGCTGCTTGCCCGGGGCCGAAGCCTCAGCGCCCGAGACCTCGCTGAGGCGCTCGCCGCGCTGACCGCATTCGAGCGTTCGTTTATTCACCAACTGTCGAAATTCGATGCCGTGCTGACCCCGGCCATGGCCCTGACCCCGCGGCCTGTCGGATGGTACGACGCGCACGATGCCGAGGAGAACTTCGCCCAGCAGGTGCAGTACACGCCGTTCACCTCGATGATCAACGTGAGCGGACTGCCGGCGATCGTGCTTCCGGTGCACCAGACCGAGAACGGCCTGCCGATGGGGGTGCAGCTCATTGGCCGGCCGGGCGGCGAGGCCACGCTGCTCGCGCTTGGCGCGCAGCTGGAGCGGCGCATCCGCTGGCAGGATCGGGTACCGCCAGAGCCGGCCTAGAGCGTCTGGCAGGGCCGGCTACTGACGCGTCGCCACCGGGTTGGACGGCCACCAGAACCGGTCATCGACCAGAAAAACCAGCGCCGGTACGAGCACGGTGCGCACGACCAGGGTGTCCAGCAACACACCGATGCAGACGATCACGCCGATCTGGGTGAGAGCAACGACGGGCAGCACCCCGAGCACGGCGAACACGGCCGCGATCAAAATTCCGGCGCTCGTGATCACGGCACCGGTCGAGGAGAGCGCCCGCACCATGCCCTCGCGGGTGCCGTAACGCCGCGCCTCTTCGCGGGCGCGCGTGGTCAGAAAGATATTGTAGTCCACACCGAGCGCCACCAGAAACAGGAACGCAAACAAAACGACGTTGGTGTCGAATGCGGCAAATCCGAGCAGATTCTGAAAGATCAGGTTGGAGGCGCCGAGGCTGGCGAAGAAGGTGGCGAGTACCGTCGCAATGAGCAGTATCGGTGCCACGAGCGAGCGTAGTAACAGCGCCAGAATCAGAAAGACGATGCCGAGGATCAACGGCAGTATTAGACCCTGATCGCGCTCGGCGCTGGTCCTCGTATCGAGGGCCGTGGCATCGCTGCCACCGACCAGCGATTGCGAAACGGCGCCGGGGGCATCCGCTAAATCGGTGCGCAGTGCGGCGATGGTCGCAAACGTTGTGTCGCTGCCCGGTTCACTGTCGAGCGTGACGTCGATGCGAGTCAGGCCGCCGGCGTTTTCGCCGGCCACCGCCGCAGAAACCCCCGGGGTGGTCAGAGCGACCGCCACTGTGTCAGCGGATGCCGCCTCCGGCGCCAACACAACGGTCTGGCTGGTCAGCCCCGCCGAAAACGACGCGTCCACGATGCGCTGTGCAACGACCGACTCCGGGTTGCCGAGCAGCTGGTCGGCCTGGGACAGCCCGACCGCGGCGCCGTTCAGCCCCAGTGCGAGAGCCCCGATCGCCAGAACGGAGACGACCGTGATGATCGCCGGGTGCTTGGACACGCCCCGGCCGAGCCGGGTCCAAAAACCGGCGCGCACCGGCGCGGCCTGAGCCTGCACGCGCGGAATGAACGGCCAGAACAGACCGCGCCCACACACCACGAGCGCCGCCGGCAGCACGAGCAGGGCGAACAGGATGGCGATGATCACGCCGATGGCGCACGCGATACCGAGGGCCCGGTTTCCGGCGAGTTCTGCGAACATCAAGGTGAGAAGGCTCAGCGCTACCGTGCCACCGCTGGCCGCGATGGCCGGGCCGGCGCTCGTCACCGCGGTGCGCATCGCGACGTTGCGATTCTCGGTGTGCAGCAGTTCTTCGCGGTAGCGCGCCACGAGCAGCAGGGCGTAGTTGGTACCGGCGCCGAACACGAGCACGGAGAGTATTCCCGAAATCGAGGCATCGAGGGCGAAACCGAGCGGTTCGGCCAGCGCGCCGGCGACCTTGCCGGCCAGGCCGTCGGCGAGGCCCACCACGACGAGCGGCACGATCCACAGCACCGGGCTGCGATAGGTAACGATGAGCAGCACCGCGACGACGATCACGGTCACCAGCAGCAGGCGAAAGTCGGCTCCGGCGAAGGCATTGGTGATGTCGGCCTGAAAACCCACCGGCCCGGTAACGTAGGCGGTCAGGCCGCCCGGTAGCGCGGTCGATGCCGTAGAGCGGATATCGGTGGCCGCCTTCTCAATATCGGCCGTCGCCGCGAGGGCCTCCAGCGGCATCACGCTCAGCGCCGCCTGGCCGTCGTCGCTGAACCGCGGCGTTGCGGCGCGCGGGGCGATCGATGCGGCACCGAGCTTCGCGGCCGCAGCGGTGATTGCCGTCTTGTCGGCCGCGGTCAGGTCGGCGCCGTCCCGGGACCAGACCACGATCGCGGCGGTCTGGTCGGCGGAGGGAAACGTGCTGAGCAGCTCGGTGACCCGGGCGGCTTGACTGCCTTCCGGCAACCCCGCGGCCGGAAAATCCGCGGAGTCATTGGCCGGAAGCACGGTGAACAGCAGTCCGACGGCCACGATTGTGCCGAGCAATACCGCCCAGGCGGTGCGTTTGCCGGAGATGAAGCGGGTGATCGCAAGCACTGTTCCTCCCAGAATGTCACTGATCGCTATCCTAGCTAGCTACACGATTACGGAATTGTTTTGAGTTACTCAAAACAAAATGCTAGGGTCAAAACATGACGACACCCAACCTGAGCGGCGGCGCGGGCCTGCACCCGGCCGCGGCCGACGCCGGGTTGCTTGCGGGCGGCATCCGCTCGGCTGGACTCAAGGTGACAGCGCCACGTCTGGCCGTGCTGAGGGCCCTCACCGACAGGCCGCATGCGACCGCCGATGCCCTGTTTGGCGCGGTGCGCGCAGACCTGCCGGGCACATCACTCCAAGCGGTCTATGGCGTGCTGGCCTCGTTCACCACCGCCGGGCTCGTACGCAAGATCGAACCCGCCGGCTCGCCCGCGCTGTTTGAACGCCGGGTTGGTGACAACCACCACCACATCGTCTGCACCGGCTGCGGCGTAGTCCACGACGTGGACTGCGCCGTCGGTCATGCTCCCTGCCTCACCCCAGCGGATGCGCTCGGCTTTGACGTGCGCGCCGCCGAGGTTATCTACTGGGGCCTCTGCGCACAGTGCCAAGCCGAAACCGCTCTACCCTAACTTTCTCCGTCAACGTCGCGTTGCTGATCCACACTCAAGGAGCACTATGACTATCAAGCCCACTACCGACCAGACGGGAACGCCCGTCGCCAGCGACGCGCACTCCCTCACCGTCGGCGCCGACGGCGTCACCGCACTGCACGACCGTTACCTGGTCGAGAAGCTCGCCCAGTTCAACCGCGAGCGCATCCCGGAGCGCATCGTGCACGCCAAGGGCGGCGGAGCGCACGGCGAATTCGTCGTCACCGGCGATGTCTCGAAGTACACGCGCGCGGCCGTTTTCCAGCCGGGCACCGTCACCCCGACCCTGCAGCGTTTTTCGAGCGTGGCCGGTGAACAGGGCAGTCCGGACACCTGGCGCGACGTGCGCGGCTTCTCGGTCAAGTTCTACACGACCGAGGGCAACTATGACATCGTCGGTAACAACACGCCGGTGTTCTTCATTCGCGACGGCATCAAGTTTCCCGACTTCATCCACTCGCAGAAGCGTCTGCCGGGCACGGGCCTGCGCGACGACACCATGCAGTGGGACTTCTGGACCCTCTCCCCGGAGTCAGCTCACCAGGTCACCTACGTCATGGGCGACCGTGGTCTGCCGACTTCGTGGCGCACAATGCCCGGCTTCGGCTCGCACACCTACCAGTGGATCAACGCTCTCGGCGAGCGCTTCTGGGTGAAGTACCACTTCGAATCCAACCAGGGCAACATCGAGATGGAAGGGTCAGAGGCCGAGCTCATTGCCGGAGCGGATGCCGACTACTACCGTCGCGACCTGTCCAACGCCATTGCCGCCGGCAACTTCCCGTCCTGGAACGTCTCCGTGCAGGTCATGCCGTACGAGCAGGCCAAGACGTACCGGTTCAACCCGTTCGACGTGACCAAGGTCTGGCCGCACGCTGATTTCCCGCTGATCCCGGTCGGCACCCACACCCTCAACCGCAACCCGGAGAATTTCTTCGCCGAGATCGAGCAGGCGGCGTTCTCGCCGGCCAACCTCGTTCCGGGTATCGCGGCGAGCCCCGACAAAATGCTCATGGCGCGCATCTTCTCTTATCCGGACGCCCAGCGCTACCGCGTCGGCACGAACTACGCGCAGCTGCCGATCAACGCTCCCAAGAGCCCGGTCAACAACTACTCGCAGGATGGCGCGCAGCGTCACTACTTCAACGCGCCGACCGAACCGAACTACGCGCCCAACTCCCTCGGCGGGCCGGTCGCCGACCCCGCCGCTGCTGGCGAGGGTTCCTGGGAGAACGACGGCGAGCTGCTGCGCTCCGCCGCGACCCTGCGCAGCGACGACAGCGATTTCGGCCAGGCCGGAACGCTCTACCGCGAGGTCTATGACGACGCCGCCAAGGCGCGGTTCCTCGACACCATCACCGGTGCCATCAGCGGAGTGACCCGTCCAGAGGTGACCGAGCGGGCCATTTGGTACTGGACCAGCGTTGACGCCGACCTCGGTGCCAAGCTGCGCGCGAACCTCGCCGTTTTCGCCGAGGCTGCAGCGGTCGACGCCGCGTACGTCGCCGGCCAGTAGTAGCACCCGCACGAACAGAAACCGCCCGGCCTGTTGCAGGCCGGGCGGTTTTGTGTGGTCTTCCGCTCGCGAGGGGTCACAAATCGACCGTTCGCGGGGTATTGCGGGTCGATCTGCGACCCCGTCACGCGGCGGATGGCTCTGGTCCCGAGACCTGGCCGCCGCGGCGCAGGCAGCCGCTGTCCTAATGCAGGTAGCCGCCCTTTTCCAGGCCGGCCTCGATTTCAAAACGATTCTTCAACGGATTGCGCCCGGCGACCGCGTACAGCAGCGGAAAGACCATGCCGAACCGTTGCCACTGGCGTTTGTGCACGGCTTCATGCTCCAGGACAGCGGCGGTGACGTTCTGGTTGGTGAGGTAGCAGCCGCCAACGCAGGAGCCGCCGCGACCGAAGGTCCACGGTGGCATGCCGCGAAACACGAACAAGCCTGCCCTCTTCTCGACCCGCCCAGTACTCCAAATCGATCCCCAGACCAGTCCGAACGCGGTGGCGTAAAGGTAGCCCGCCCGGCTGACCGATGAATCAAAGAGAATGCGACGCATGCCTTACCGTGCAGCCTCGGTGGTGAACCCCGGGCGTCCATAGGCTTCGAGCAGGCGCAGCCACACCTCGCTCAGCGTCGGGTAGCTCGGCACTGCGTGCCACAAACGGTTGATGGGAACTTCGCCGACAATCGCGACCGTGGCCGAGTGCAGCAGCTCAGCGACGTCCTGGCCAACAAAGGTGACGCCGAGGAGAACCTCCCGGTCGAGATCGACGATCGCCCGGGCCTTGCCGACGTAGCCGACCGCGAGTACCGAGGCTCCGCCCAGGTTGGCGAGGTCATAATCCAGTATGCGGATGCGATACCCCGCCTTCACGGCGGACGCGGCGGTCAGTCCCACCGAGGCAACCTCCGGGTCGGTAAAGGTCACCTGCGGAACGGCGGCGTGGTCGGCCGTCGCCACGTGCGCGCCCCACGGCGCATCATCGACAGGGGTGCCGGCCGCGCGGGTCACGATGGCGTCGCCGGCCGCGCGGGCCTGGTATTTGCCCTGGTGTGTGAGGAGTGCTCGGTGGTTGACGTCGCCGGTGGCATAGAGCCAGTCGCCGGTCAGCGCGGGGGAGTCGCCCTGTATGAGCAGCGTGTCGTCGACGACGAGCCAGTCGCCCGTGTCGAGGCCGACCGTGTCGAGGCCGAGGTCGTGGGTGCGCGCGGTGCGACCGATGGCCACGAGAACCTCGTCGGCTGCGACGGTGGTGCCGTCATCGAGCGTGAGCGTGACTGTACCGTTTTCATCGCGGTGCGCTTTCGTGGTGGACGGGCCGACGAGCACGGTCACCCCATTCTCCTTGAGTGCGGCGGTGATGAGTTCGCCGGCGAAGGGTTCCTGCCCGCCGAGCAGCGGGCTGCGGGCAATCACGGTCACCGTCGAGCCGAGCGAGGCGTAGGCGGCGGCCATCTCGGCGGCGACGACGCCGCCGCCGATCACGGCGAGGCGTTCCGGAATCTGCTGGGCGCTCGTCGCATCGCGGCTGGTCCACGGCTCGATCTCTTTGAGCCCGTCAATGTCGGGCAGCAACGCCGCCGACCCAGTGCTGACGACCACCGCGTGGGTGGCGGTCAAAACGGTCACCGCGCCATCCGCTGCGGTCACGGTGACCTCTTTAGCGCCCGTGAGGCGGGCATGGCCACGCACGAGGCCGATACCGGCCGACTCCAGCCATTTTGCCTGGCCGTCGTCCTTCCAGTTGCTGGCAATGGAGTCGCGTTGCTTCAGGGCCGCCCGCACGTCGATGCTTCCGGTGACGGCTTCGGCGGCGCCCGGAACCCGGCGGGCCGCGGCGAGGGCGGCGCCGCTGCGTAGCAGCGCTTTCGACGGCATGCAGGCCCAATACGAACACTCGCCGCCGACCAGATCGCTCTCGACGACGACCGTGCGAAGTCCGCCCTGGGCTGTTCGGTCGGCAACGTTCTCCCCGACGGCGCCGCCGCCGATGACGATGACGTCGTAGATCTGACTCGACATTGAATCTCCTTGATTCGGGGCATACCGGCCTGGCGACGAAGAACTGGTCTCGGCTGCTCGGGCTGGTGGTCGCTGGGCCGGGACGCGGAGAGCTTGGATCAGAGCAGCCTACCCTGACGTTCTTACTCGGTGTGGGAGTTTGTTTGGGACGACGATGCCTGCCGCAAACTCTTCAAATGCGATTCAAAGCCCGCTAATGTATCTGCATGTCAGCCCAACCGATATCTCCCGATGCGCAACGCCGGCGCGCTGCTGTCGTGTACAACCCAATCAAGGTCGATTTGGATGCGTTGAAGGCTATCGTCGCGCAGGCGGAAGCGGAAAACGACTGGGATCAGACCATCTGGCTTTCAACGAGCGAGGATGATCCAGGGCAGGGTCGCGCGGCGGAAGCGCTCGAGTCGGGCGCTGCGGTAGTGATCGTTGCCGGCGGCGATGGCACGGTTCGCGCCGTCGCCGAGGGGCTCAAGGACGGATCCATCCCCATGGCGCTGATTCCGTCTGGAACGGGAAACCTTCTGGCCCGAAATCTCGACCTCAGTCTGGATGACGCCGAACTCTCCGTGCGCACCGCCTTCACCGGCGTCGACCGTAAGATCGACCTGGGCCTGATCGAGATCACGCGTGCAGACCGGGCCAAGACGAGTCACGTATTCCTCGTCATGGCCGGGCTGGGACTGGACGCGAAAATGCTGGCGAACACCGATGACGACCTGAAGAAGAAGGCCGGTTGGCTGGCCTACGTAACGGCTCTCGCCACGACCCTGCGCGACAAACATGAGTTGAGGTTTCGGTACTCCCTCAATCGTGGCCCTTTTCGTGCCACCCGGGCGCACACCATTATCATCGCCAATTGCGGATCCCTCCCCTCGAACATCGTGCTGCTGCCCGACGCTGCAGTCGACGACGGGCAGTTCGACATCGCGCTGCTTCGCCCGGAGGGATTCGTGGGCTGGGTGCAAATTTTCGTCAAGGTCATTTGGGAAAACGGAGTCCTCCGCCGGACGAAGGTCGGTCGGGCCCTCATGACCAAAGAAATCAGCGCTCTGCGTTATGTGCGCGCTGAAGAACTCAGTGTTCGCCTCGAACGAGCGGAACAGATCGAACTAGACGGCGACGGTTTTGGGGAAGCGATGGGGTTCGACGTCGAGGTGCTGCCGGCCGGCCTAACCATTAAGTTCCCACCGACCGCATGACGACTCCGGTATCCCCGCAGCCGCTGGGCCTCGGGGCGGATCTCCCACGACTGGCCCCGAAGACCCGTCGGATACGAATTGACGGTTACGAATTCGGCGTTCAGTATTCACCGGGACCGTCAGCAGCGGTCACCGCGCCCGTGTTCGTGATCGTGCACGGCATTGGAACCTCACACCGGTATTCCGTTCCACTGCACCGCGCAATCGCCACCAGGCATGGCACCTATTCGTTGGATCTGCCCGGGTTTGGCGGGATGAGTACACCGCGACACCGATTACGGGTCGAAAACTATGCGGTCCTGCTCGGCACCCTCCTGGACACGCTCGGCGTGACGAGCTGCGTGATCATCGGCCATTCGATGGGGGCCCAATTCGTCACCGAACTGGCCGTGCAACGGCCCGAGCTGGTCTCGCAGGTCGTGCTGATCGGGCCGGTTACCGACGCCCATCGTCGAACTGCCGTTGCGCAGGCCGTCGACCTGTACCGCGACACGCTCAAAGAGCCCGTGCGCGCCAATCTGTTGGTCTTCGGCGACTACGCGCGCTGCGGCACGCGGTGGTACACCAAAACGCTCAGCGCCATGCTCGCCTATGCGACCGATGAGCACATTGCGCGCGTGGCCGCGCCCGTGCTCGTCATCCGGGGAAGCGACGACCCTATAGCGCGACGCGGCTGGTGCAATAGCCTCGTGCACAATTCTCTTGACGGGCGTCTCGTTGAAATACCGGGGCACCGTCACCTCGTTCACTACAGTGCTGCCGATCGGGTCGCGGACCACATCGTGGAGTTCGCGGGTGTCGGCGCGCGCCCGTGAAATGACCGTCGGCATCCGTGATGTGCAGTGGTGGGTTCGGGACTACGCCTACGCCGCCACGCGGCAGGTGCGCGCGCTCACATCGCGCGCTCGCCCCGACGGGTTTAAGACCGGCGACCAGTGTCCGGTCGTGATCATCCCTGGAATCTATGAAACGTGGAAGTTTCTCCAGCCGCTGATTACCCGGGTGCACGATGCCGGCCACCCCGTATACGTCGTCGACAAGCTGGCCTGGAATATCGCATCCGTGCCCGACGCCGCTCGGCACGTCGCTGACCTTATCGCCGAGCAGCGTTTGACGGGCGTTGTCCTGCTCGCGCACAGCAAGGGCGGCCTCATCGGAAAATTTGTGATGATCGGGCACGACGCCGACTCGCGCATTGCAGGAATGATCGCAGTAGCTGTCCCCTTCTCCGGTTCGAGCTATGCAAAATATATGCTTCCGCCGAGCCTCCGCTCCTTTGCGGCGAGCAACGAACACATCACCGGCCTGAATGAGAACACCGTAACCAACGCCAGAATTGCCTCCATCTTTGCTCGGTTCGACCCGCATATTCCGGAGGGAAGTACTTTAGCCGGTGCGAGAAACATCCAGATCGACACCGGTGGGCACTTTCGTCTCCTCGCGGATGTGCGGGTGGTCGATGTCGTTATGACGGTGTTGGCCGGTTTCGGTCACCCCCACGACCTCACCAGCGCCGAATGACGACCTCGCTAAGGCTCCGGGCCCACCTTATGACCGCGGCGCCAGTTTGTAAGCTGGGCCAGGGCCCGTTCCAGACGTAATGGGGCGTGGGCGCTAGCGGCCGAGGAACACGGCAGGGGTTCGGGTTAGGAACGACTGCATTCCGATGCGGGAGTCCTCGGTCGCCACCAGGCGCGCGAGAGCCGGCTGCAGCGTTGCTTCAGCGGATGCCGGACCGCTCCGCTGGGCCAGACGCGCGTTGGCCAGGGTGGCTTGGATGGCGAGCGGGGCCTGGGCGGCGATCTTCTCGGCGAGCTCGAGCGCGCGGTCGAACTGGGAGCCGTCCGGCACGATTTCCTGCACGAGTCCCAGGCGGCGCGCCTCGGCGGCATCAAACAGGTCGCCGGTGAGCAGCCAGCGCATGGCGTTGCCCCAGCCGGCCGCACGCGGAAATCGAATCGTCGCACCCCCGAACGGCAGAATTCCCCTGGCGACTTCGATCTGACCGAACCGGGTCGATTCGGCGGCGACCACGATATCGCTCGCGAGCATCAGCTCGATGCCGAGGGTGAGGCAGGTGCCCTGCACAGCGATGACGACCGGTTTGCTGAGGGATTGGCCATCCACTTGCCATGGGTTGATGCCGCCCTCCGGCACCATTTCGAGCCCGTTCGGGCCGAGCCGTGGGCCAATATCGGCGAGGTCGAGTCCGGCTGTGAAGTGCTCCCCGACCGCGTAGACCAGGCCGACGCGCAGCTCGGGGTCGCGGTCGAGCTCACCGTAGGCGAGCGCGAGCTGCTGCAGCAGCGAGAAATCGGCGGCATTGCGTTTCTCGGGCCGGTTAAACCCGATCAGCAGAATATGGCCGCGACGCTCGGTGAGAATGCGGGGCTGGTCGGTCATGGGGTCCTCCATTGGCTGGGGTGAATTCATGTATTTCTGGCCGGACTAGTTGCCCGTGTGATCCCGCGCACGTACATAACTCCTGCGATTCGCGTGGGAGTCCCGGGGAGTTGCCCGGAATGACGCGGGTGTGTTGCTGACCAGCCGGAAATTGCAGGAGTTATGCGGCATCTACGGCGTTCCCCGCTGACTCAGTCCGGTCACCTGGCCAGCCCACGCCGGATCAGCGCGTCAGCGCGCCGATGATGCGCAGAATGCTCGGCAGGTCGTCGGCCGCCGCCGCCGGGGAGGCGGGCGCGAACCCGGTGATGGTCGCGCCGGCGAGGGTGAAGTTGGCGCGCAGGGCGGTGATCGCGCCGCCGAGGTCGGCCACGCTCAGCCCGAACGGAATGAGATCGCTGAGGCCATCCAGCGCCGACGGATCGAGCACGTCGAGGTCGATGTGCACGAAAACGTGGGTGGCGCCGATTGCAGCAACCGCAGCGATGAGCGCAGCCGGGTCGGCCAGCTCGGAGCACGACACGCTCACCAGGCCGCGCTCGTTCAGCAGTACGTCTTCGGCGTCGTCGACGTCACGAATGCCGGCCAGAACGACGTTCTGCAGCTGCACGCTGCTCGCGGCGGCCAGGTCGAGCTCGGCCGGCCCCTCGCCGCTGATCGCGCGCAAGACCATGCCGCAAAACCCGCCAGACGGCGAGGATCCTGGCGTGTGCAGGTCGGGGTGGGCGTCAAACCAAACGACGGCCAAATCGCCCGGATGCGTGCGCGCCGCGTGTTCCACCGCGGCCAGCGCAATGCCGCAGTCACCACCGATCGAGAGTGCCCAGTCGGTGGTGTCCTTCAAGACCCTGGTGTGGCGCTCGCGCACCACCTGAATCGCCGAGAACCGGTGCACCCCGGTATCGAGCGCATCACCGGCCTCGACCGGCACATCGACCAGGCGCGTGGCCGAGAAGGGGAGGTCGCCCTGAATGGCCGCCGCCCCGTCGACCAAACGCATTGCGCGCGGAGAAATTGAACCCTGCCACTGCGGCACTACAACGAAGGTGGGAGCCATACCTCAGTATGGCGCAGTGACCGGGCAGGTCAGCATCCGCTTCGCCAGCAGCGAATTTCTTGCAGTCGGTGACGGAGCGGATGCTCGAAAGCTCACTGGACGAATTTGTCGGGTGTCACCGGGTCCTGACCAGTCAAAGTCGTCGACTCAGCCATTATCTTTCGATGGCGGCGGTGTTGCCGGCTTTCAGAGCGGCGAGGCGGGCATCCACTTCGGTGAGTTCGCCGAGGTCGTCGAGGCTTTCGAACTGGGCATCGAGGCTGGATGCGGCGAGTTCCTGAGCGCCGCGCACGCGGGCTTCCTCGCGACGGATCTTGTCTTCGAAGCGATTGACCTCGCTCGTGGGGTCCATCATATCGATGCTCTTGACGGCGTCCATCACCTGCGCCTGGGCCTTGGCGGTCTTGGAGCGCGCGATCAGTTCAGCGCGCTTATTGGTCAGCTGCACCAGCTTCTCTTTCATGGCGTTCAGGCCGGTCTTGAGCTGGTTGACGATGGCGGTCTGAGCCTGAATCTGCGGCTCGGCGGACTTCGCTTCTTTTTCGGAGGTGAGCTGCCGCCCCAGCGCGACCTTGGCGAGGTTGTCGAACTTGTCGGCGTCGGCAGCATTGCCGACCATCCGCAGCTCGTCGGCCTTACGGCTCGCAGCGAGGGCCTTGTCGCCCCACTCCACGGCGGCTTCCTGGTCTTCGCGGTGGTCGTCTTCGAGCAGCCGCAGGTTGCCGATGGTCTCGGCGATCGCGCTCTCAGCATCGGAGATGCTGCTCGAGAAATCACGCACCATCTGGTCGAGCATTTTGGCCGGGTCTTCCGCCGAGTCCAGGATGGCGTTGATGTTCGCCTTCGCGAGCTGGGAGATACGGCCGAAGATGGACTGCTTGGTCATTCGGAGGTCCTTTCACAGAGAGTGACCCTGGCCGAGGGATTCCGCCAGGAAAGTGCGTGTCTATTGCAAAGTTTAGGGTGACCGGCGGACCCGAGTCTGGGAACCTCCAAAATCGGACCTGAGCGATGTTGCCCCGTGTTACAGGACCGCTCGCACACTACGCGCGTGCCGCCCAAAATGGAACGAACGCGGCCGTGATACGGCACAGCGCAATCGACACCGACGGGAGCCCCGCATGAACGAAGAATTCACGAACCGCATGCTCGTCGTCGTCGAGGTCACGACCGCGCGTCCCGACCGGCCCGCGTACCACGCCAAGGTGCAGGTGCTCAACTCTCGCGTCGTCGCTGAGGCCAAAACAGCCGGCTGGTCTGTCACCCGCGTCGCAGCCGCCGACGTCACGCCCGCCGACCTGTCGCGCCTAACAGCGGATGCCGACGCCCTCGTGATCGTCGGCGGCGAAGATATCACCCCCAGCTATTACGGCGGCACAACCGGCTACGAGGGCGAGACGGCACACTTTGCCATCGCCGACGAGGGCCAGATAGCCCTCGTACAACGTGCCTTCGCCCTCGGGACCCCGCTGCTGGGCATTTGCCGCGGCCTGCAAATCATCAACGTCGCCCTCGGCGGCACCCTCGTGCAGCACATCGACGACGGTATCCACAAGAACGTCGACGTGTCGATCGACCAGATCCTCTCTACCCACGACGTCACACTGGCCACCGGCAGCACCCTCGCGTCGAGCCTTGGCCGGGTTGATATCTCGGTGCAGAGCGCCCACCACCAGATTGTCGACCGCCTGGGCGCTGGACTGGTGGCCGCCGCCCACGCCCCCGACGGTCTGATCGAAGCCCTCGAACACGACAGCGCGCCGATCGTTGGGGTGCAGTGGCACCCCGAAGCGCCCGATTCCCCGGCCGATCAGCTCGCCCTGCTCCTGGCCGGCCTGGCCGCTGCGCACGACTCCCGCACGCGGGTTGAGGCCTAAATCACGAGCGCCCTCGCCGCCTAGCCCCGAGTCCGGCTAGAGAACGGCGGCGTCAAAGGTGGCATCGAGGGCCGCCGCGAGATCTGCCACCAGGTCAATGGTGTCTTCGAGGCCCACCGAGAAGCGAAGGTGCCCGAACTCGCGGAACGTCGCAGGGTAGGCAGCAACGCGCGGCCCGGAGTTATCGACGTGCACGATGAGCGACTCATCGTGCCCGAGCGATACGGCCGAGGTGATCACGCGCAGGTTCGCGACAAACCGGTTCTGCGCCGCCTTGTCTCCATTGACGGCGAAGGCGAGCACCCCGCCGAAACCGTTCGGTAGCTGCCGCAGGGCCACACCGTGCTGCGGATGCGAGGCCAACCCCGGGTAGGCGACGTACGCGACCCGCGGGTCGGCCTCGAGAAAGCGGGCGATGGCTAGTGCGGACTCGCAGTGCTGCCGGATGCGCAGCGGGAGCGTAACCGAGCCGCGCATGATCAGCCAGGCGTTGAACGGGCTGATCACACCGCCCACGTCGACCATCGCGTCACTTTTGATCCGGCGAATCAGCGCCGCGCTGCCGATGACGGCGCCACCCATCGCGTCGCCGTGCCCGTTGATGTACTTCGTCAACGAGTGCACGACGAGGTCGGCTTCGTGCTCGAGGGGGCGAAACAGCGGCGGCGGCGTGAACGTGTTGTCGATAGACAGCAGGGCGCCAGCCTCGTGCGCGATACGGGCGACGCCCGCGACATCCGTCACCGCGGTCGTGGGGTTACCGACCGTCTCAATGTGAATCAGGCGCGTCGTAGAGCGGATGGCGGCCCGCACCGCAGCCAGATCCGTCGCGTCCACAAAGGTGGCCTCGATTCCGTATTTGTTCGGCAAAAGCTCGGTGAAGAGCCGATAGGAGGCCTCGTAGGTGACGTTGGCGACGACGACGTGGTCGCCGGTCTTGAGCAGTGTGAAGAACACGGCGTGCAGGGCGGCGACACCGCTGGCCAGGACCACGGCGTCTTCGCCGCGCTCGAGCACGGCGAGCTTGTGCTGCAGGCCCTGCTGATTTGTGCCGGTGTTGCGGGTGTAGAGGCCGGGTGTCGCGCCCGACCAGCTCATCGTTGACGGGTCGTCGGGCAGAGCGTAGGAGTTGGCCATCACGATCGGTGTGCGCAGCGCCCCTGACCCGACATCGATCGCGTTGCCCGCGTGGACCGACTGGGTCTGAAAGCCCAGCGTGGCCGGATCGTGCTTGTTCGGCCGCGGTGCAGGGTTCGAGGCGGGAGTCGGTTCGGTGAGAGAGGTCATTCCTCCACGCTAGACCCGCCGCAGCATCCAACATTGAACGTTACGCCGGGGGTGATCGCTGGGGTACGACAACGAAAAAGCCCCGGCACTTCTCGCCTGGGGGGAGGTGAGAAATATGCCGGGGCCAATCGTTGGAGTGGGGGAACTCCGTATGCAAGCGTACGGGGGATGGCCTGAGAAGAGGCTGATAAAAATGAAAACCGGAGTCTACCCCCTGTTGCGTAACGGGCACCTCCCGGTCGGTCGGTTTGTTATGCATCCGTTGTAACCGCGGTTCGACCGAGGCCTCGTACTCGGGCCGCGCGTTGGATGGTCGGGCCGCGTTAAACCAGACGGGGCGGTGCCGTCCCTGCAACTCGGGGGGCGCCGCCTCGTCTGGTGACCGATGGCGTCAGCTTCTGGGGTTAGCCGATGGCATCGATCGATGGGTCAAGAAGTCGGGTCAGGCGGCCTGGTGTTTGTCGGCGCCAACCTCGGTCGTGGAGTGCGTCCAGGCGAGCAGCTCCGCCTGCGCGCGGCGACGGCTCGCGGCAGTCTGTTTGGGGGGTACCGGAACGTTCATTCGGGAGCCGGGGCAGTCCTTCGCCGAGTCGGCCAGCGAGTGATAGGTCGCAAACCGCGTATCCGACGTGATCCACACCATTTGCTGGCATTCTGGGCACTCTGTCTGCAACATTTTCACGATTGTCCGTCCCATCGCCGACTCAGGTAATCGGTTCGATAGCTTCAATCTAGTGGGGATAGACAAGTCAATGTCCTCCCCATTCGTGGGGACAGAAAAATACCCGAAACGGTGGTATTTTGCTGCAGGGTTAGCGACCGGCCGCGTATCCCTGGGCCCCGCGTGCGTTCGCCGCCGCTTGCAGCAGCCCGCTCTGCGGGTCGCGGGTGACCGCTGAAATGCGACCGAGCGCCCAGTCGCCGGCCCGGGTGACCCGGTGGCCGCGCACTTCCAGCTCGGCGATGACTGTCTCGCCGAGGCGATCTTCGACTACGGCGCCGCCGGGTTCCCAGGTGCGAGGCCAGAACGACCCCGGAAACGAGGTGCTGTGAAAGGCGGGCGCATCGATCGCCTGCTGCGGCGTGTACCCGCCGACGATCGTGCGCAGCAGATACAGCAACTGCCATTGGTCCTGCTGGTCGCCGCCGGGGGACCCGAGCGCCGTCACCGCCTGCCCGTCCTTCAGTACGAGGGTTGGGGTGAGGGTCGTGCGCGGGCGCTTACCGCCGGTCAGCGCCGACGGCGCGCCGGGCTCGAGCCAGGTCATCTGCAGGCGTGAACCGAGACAGAACCCCAACTCGGGAATGGTCGGGGATGACTGCAGCCAGCCGCCAGACGGAGTCGCCGAGACCATGTTGCCCCAGCGATCGACGACGTCGATGTGGCAGGTGTCGCCGCGCATTTCACCGGTCGAGAGGGCTTCGGGCTCAGCTTCGGTGCGGGCCGGTGCGGCGACCGTCGGTTCGCCGACCGCAGCGGATGCCTCCGCACCCTGCTTCGTCAGTGCCTCGGTCGTGTACTCGGTGCGCAGCACCGGGTAGTACGGGGTGTGGCCGGGTACGACGCCAGGGCGAAACTCGTGCGAGGCGGCCTCTGTGATGAGCGCTCGACGGGTGGCCGCGTAGTCGGCCGACAGGAGGTAACCCAGCGGTACGGTGTCAAGCGGTACCCCTGCGTCGCCGTAGTAGGCCTCCCGGTCGGCGATCGCCAACTTCTGGGCCTCCAGGATGGTGTGCACGCCGAGTGCGGTCGACGGGTCGAGCTCGGCGTCGCTGAACCCCTCCAGGATCGTCAGGGTCTGGAGCAACGCCGGTCCTTGCCCCCAGGCGCCGGTTTTGGCGATCGTGTGGCCGCGAAAAACGACCGTTGTGGCGTCCTCGATGCTCGCTTCGAAACCGGACAGGTCGGCCAGGGTCATGACGCCGGCATGGTCTGTGCCGGAAGAATGCCGGTGCGGAGTCTGCCCGAAGTCGACGATGGCACGGGCCACGAACCCGTCCCGCCACTCCCGTCGGGCCGCGTCGATGTGCCCCTCCCTGGTCGCGACGGCCGCTGTGGCGCTGGCCGCGAGCAGGCGCTCGAGACTCCTCGCCCAGGCTTCATTGGTCACAAGGTCACCGGCTGCGGGCAGGTGGCCATTCGGCATCCACTGTGCTGCCGAGGTGGGCCAGTGCTCGGCGAACAGGGCTGCGACCGAGCTGATCGTGGCGACGACCCGCCCCAGAATAGGATGCCCGTCGCGGGCGTAGCCCAGGGCGAACGCGAGCACCTCTGGCAGCTCCCAGGTACCGAAGTCGCGCAGCAGTACGAGCCAGGCGTCGACCGCGCCGGGAACGGCCGCTGCGAGCGCCCCCGATCCGGGAACGAGGTCGAGGCCCTCTGACCGATAGTGGTCGATGGTGGCTGCCTGTGGGGCCGGGCCCTGCCCCATCAGCACGCGCGGAACATCCGGTTCACTGGCTGTCACGAAGACGCCGGTCATATCGCCGCCGGGTCCGTTCAGGTGGGGTTCCACGATGTGCAGAACGAAGGCGCCGGCCACGGCCGCATCGAAGGCGTTGCCGCCCCGTTCGAGCACGGCCTGGGAGCAGGCCGTCGCGAGCCAATGCGTGGAGGCGGTCATTCCGAATGTTCCCTGCAGTGTCGGACGGGTGGTGAAGACGTTCGGCGGGGTATAGGTCACCCGTCTACCTTTGCACGAGAGCTGCGCTGGCCGCTGACGAGCGGATGCCGACGGCCGGATACTTCGAATTATTTGCGTCGAAGCAGGTCGATTCGTGCAATGATCAGGCCACTAACTGCGCGCTCAGGTCGCAGATCTCCGGCGATTGTGGGCGAGCGTAACCGGCACGGCACGGAGCAAACTCGACACCGGGAGAGACGCACCATGAACTTTGACTGGGAATTCAACGGATTGCCGTTGCACGTGCTCATCGTGCACGCGGTCGTGATCGTGGTTCCGCTGGCAGCCCTGTGCGCGGTGCTCACCGCGTTCTGGCCGGCCGCTCGTCGGCGCCTCGGCATCGTGACGCCGCTCGCGGCCCTTGCCGCGCTGGTTTTGGTTCCGTTAGCGGTGCAGGCGGGCGAGTGGCTGCAATCACGCCTCGTCAACGTCACCCCGCTGCTCGGTGCCCACACGTCGCTCGGTCGCACCCTGCTGCCATGGGTGATCGCCCTGTTCCTCGTGGCCGTTTTGCAGTGGGTCTGGTATCGCTATCTTGTCGGTGAAGGCGGCCGCTTCGCATCCGCTTCGCCGACCCGCACCGGGCGTCTGGTGGGCATCATCATTCTCGACCTAGCCGTTGTGGTCAGCGCGATCGGCGCTGTGGTGACGGTGGCGCTCATCGGAGAATCGGGATCACGCGCGGTCTGGACCGGTCTCTTCACGTCGTAGGGTGCCGCACCGAAGTACGGCACCCCGCTCTCGCCTGCTGGTCAGGCGCGACGCCTGGGCGGCTGAGGCTTTTGCACGGCCAGTTCGCCGCCCACTCGTCCGCCGAACGGACGGCCGTGGTCGGCGAACTCCTCGCGAAAGTAGCCCATTCGCCACGGGCCCATTTCGAGTCGTGAACCGGTGCGCAAAATCTGCCCGTCGCCGATGCTCCGACCGTCGTCGGACGGTCGAGAGCTACCCGCGACGTCACCGGTGGCAAACAGACGATACTCGTCATTGTCATCGTGGCGAATCTCGGCGTGCAATGGTTTCAATCCCGGCAATTGCAGGTCAGCCTCGGCCGAGGAACCGATCGTTGTGGTGCCCGGCAGCAGATTGAATTCCCGGGGCATCTGCCCGTTCCAGTTCTCTGAACCGACGACGAAAATGAGGCGAGGACGCCCGCTTCCTGGCGTGTAGTGGGTCGTCGTGACACGGCGGCGACTGCGCCGGTCGAAGGTCGGAGCGAGCGGGAATACGGTTGACGGCGGAAGCGGAATTGCCACGGGCATTCGCGACTGTCCGCGCACCCGCGCTTGCACCAGCGGGCCCAAAGCGGTTCGAGAGCCAAGTGTGATGTGCGGCGACCGCGTCACGAGACGTTGCGTGACGGATGCCTGCACGTCGCCCAGACGCGCGATCAGTCCGACCGGCCCGGTGATGGAGACGGTCAGACCTCGACTGGCCAACTCGGACGCGAGCGCGCGCAGCGGTTCCAGATTAAGTGCTCGGCCCTGCACGAACATTTCGGGGTTGCTCGTAAAGACGGTGATCTCCGTACCATCGGCGGTCACCGTGCCGTGCATGGAATCCTCTGCCCCGAACGAATCACCGAATGCTGAACCGGTCGAATCCGTATCAGGGTCAGCTTTCGATGCGCCGACTGCGCCGGTGGGCTCTACCAGGGAGAAGTCGATATCGATGTTCAGCTTGACGCGGGAAGGTGTCGGTTTGACGTACGGCACTTTCGAGTTCCCGGTTGGGGAGCCCGCTTGGGCGTTCACGCTAGTTCCGAAGAGGGTCGGAGCCGACTGACTTCTCGTCGCTCGTCGTGACCCGCAGGGTCCCGTTGAATTTCCACACTGCGCGCGGGGCGTCGGGGCCGATGTCGCGGGGAACCTCGACGACCATATCAACGAAGCTGTAGTTGATAGCGGCGCCCTTGCCCGTGAGGTACGACCACATTTCCTGGCCAAGGTCGGTCCAGTCTTTGATGGTGTGCTCCGCGTTGTCAGGGGAGCTTTCGACATTACCCAGGTACGTCTGTCGTTCGGTCACGGTAGTTTCCTTTTCGCTCGCAGGGAGAATGTTGCCGGTTGCGGTAGGTGCGCCGGTCACGAGGACGAACCTCGAGATTTACCTAGCCTAGCTACCTAGTTGTGCAACGTAAAGGATTCCACGCAAATGGGGAACGGGTATTATTCGGCGTCGAGGTCGGTCTCGAGAATCTTGACGAGGGAGTCGAGAGCCTCGTCGGCGCCGTCGCCCTCGGCTCGCAGCACCACGGTGTCGCCGTTGGAGGCGCCGAGGCTCATGATCGAAAGAATGCTCGAGGCATCCATGGCGTCGTCGGCCGGTTCGCCGGCCATGGCGATGGTGACCTCGATGGGCAGCTCGCCTACGGCAGCGACAAAAATACCGGCCGGGCGTGCATGCAGGCCGACGCGACTGGCAATGACGGCGGTTCGTTCAGACATGGGGTCCTCCTGGGTAGGCGTGTGAAAAAGTTGGTGCGATGAAACGGGGTGCGACGGGTTAGAGACCCAGCGTATTAAGTATGGGTAGTTTCTCGCGAACCAAACGACGGGCATCCGTTGCCGAGTGCGCCGTCAGGGCCAGCTTGGCGAGCTGCTGCGCCTCCGGGAGTGTCACGCTGGCCAGTACCGCGGCGACGGCTGAAAGCGCCCGCGCTGTCATGGACAGTGTTGCCACGCCGAGTCCGACGAGCACGACCGCCAGAGCGGGATCGGCCGCGGCCTCGCCGCAGACACCGACCGGTTTGTCGTGGCCCTCGTCGTGCGACCCGTTCACGGTTAGACGAACCAGCTGCAGAACGGCCGGCTGCCACGGCGTGTTGAGCGCGGCGAGCGGGCCGAGCTGGCGGTCGGCGGCCATGGCGTACTGGGTGAGGTCGTTGGTGCCCAGACTCACGAAATCGACGTGCTCGAGAATACTCGCAGCGGTCAGCGCGGCCGAGGGAACTTCGACCATGACGCCGGGTGTAGCGAGGCCGGCAGCACTGCAGAGTGAGGCAAAGTGCTCGGCCTCCTCCGCTGTGGAGATCATGGGGGCCATCACCCACACGTGCGCTTCGGTGCCCTCAGCGGCCTGAGCGATAGCGGAGAGCTGACGCTCGAGCACGCCGGGCGAGGTGAAATCGGTGCGGTAGCCGCGCACGCCGAGGGCCGGGTTTGGCTCGGAGGCATCCGTCAGAAACGGCAGCGGCTTGTCGGCGCCGGCATCGAGGGTGCGCACGACGACCTTTTTGCCGGGAAAAGCATCGAACACCCCGCGGTAAGCCTCCACCTGTTCAGCGATGGACGGCTCGGTGTCGCGTTCCAGAAAACAAAACTCAGTACGCAGCAGTCCAACGCCCTCTGCACCGGCTGCCGCGGCCTTATCCGCATCCCTCGCGCCGCCGACATTGGAGAGCAGCGGAACCAGATGGCCGTCCTTTAGCCGCCCGGTGCCGTCGAACACGGCCAGGGCTGCGCTGCTCGTCTCCCAAGCCTTGGCGAGGGCGACCTCGTCGGCGCCGGGATCGACCAGAATGGTGCCGGCAGCCCCGTCGACGAAGATGCGGGTGCCATCGGCGAGGGCGCCGACCCCCACAGCGGCGACCACGGCGGGCAGCCCGAGCGCACGGGCGATGATAGCGGTGTGGGACTGCGGTCCGCCGCTCGAGGTGACGAGGGCGATCACCTTCGCTGGGTCGAGGGTAGCGGTGTCGGCCGGTGCGAGGTCCTCGGCGACCAGAATGAACGGGGTATCAGAATAGGGAATGCCGGGGGCAGGGACGCCGCGCAGTTCGGCGACGATGCGCCCGCGCACGTCGAGCACATCGGTCGCTCGCTCGGCCATGTAGCCCCCGAGATTGTGCAGCATCTCGGCCACCGACGCCGCCGCGTCCCAAATGGCCCGCTCCGGCGAGGCGCCGTTGGTGATGAGCTTGACGGCGGCCTTGACGAGCATGGGGTCGTTCGCCATCAGAGCCGTCGCCTCCAGCACCTCCCGGCCGGCACCCGAGGCAGAGATTGAACGGTCGGTGAGGTCGGTCTGCACGGCTTTCGCTGCGGTGCGTAGGGCAGCGGATGCCTCCTCCGACGACGTTCCCTCGGCCAGCCGCTCGCCCACGGCGGGTTCGCGCACGGCTGCCGGCATCAGGAGAACGGGGCCGATGATGCGGCCAGGACTGACTCCGATTCCGGCGAAGGTGCGGCCGATTTCGGTCGCGTCTGCAGGTGCCCGACTCGCATCGGCACTATTGGAAAGCGTCTGCACGATCGTCCTCGATTTCTTCATCCCCAGCATTCGGCTGGCGTTGCTGTACTGCGTGGCGTTATGTTCGGGCAGTTGCTGCTGGTCGGATCAGGCGTTGACCATGGCGACTGGAGTGGCCTCAACGGGACGCTTCCGCACGGCGTAGCGCTTGAGCCCGACAACTGCGAACGCCGATACAACAGTACCGATCACAACGGCGAGCAAAAACAACCAGAAGTTGTCGATGGCGAAGAACACGAATACTCCACCGTGCGGCGCCTTGCTCGTGACGTTCCAGGCCATCGAGAGACCGCCGGTGACCGCGGCACCGAGCATGCTGGCCGGAATCACCCGGAAAACGTCGGCGGCGGCGAACGGAATGGCGCCCTCGGAGATGAACGAGGCACCGAGCAGCCAGGCGGCCTTGCCGTTTTCGCGTTCGGCCAGGCTGAACAGCTTCTTGTCGACAGCGGTGGCGAGGGCCATCGCGAGCGGCGGCACCATGCCGGCGGCCATGACCGCGGCCATGATCTGCCATGGCGCCTGGTTGGTAAGGCTTGCAGCGCCGAGGCCGGCGACGGCGAAGGCGTAGGCGACCTTGTTCACCGGGCCACCGAGGTCGAACGCCATCATGAGGCCGAGAATGACGCCGAGAATCACAGCGGATGCTCCGGTCATGCCGTTCAGCCAGGTACCCAGCCCCACGGTCAGTAGCGCAATCGGCCCGCCGAGCACGATGAACATCAGGCCGGAAGCGACGATCGACGCGATCAATGGAATGATCACGACGGGCATGAGACTGCGGAGCCAGCGGGGGACGTTGATCTTCGCAATACTCACGGCCACGACGCCGGCGAGCAGGCCGCCGACGATGCCGCCGAGGAACCCGGCGCCCATGAAGCCGGCGACCGAACCGGCCACGAAGCCCGGGGCGATTCCTGGTCGGTCGGCGATGGCGAAGGAGATATAACCAGCCAGCGCTGGAATCAAAAATGCCATCGACAGGCCGCCGATTTTGGAGAAGACCGCGCCGAGGTAGATGGCCAGTCCACCCTCCGGCAGGTCAAACAGGCTGTTGTTCAGTACGACTGTGTCAGCGATCTTGCCGATTTCGAATCCACCGAGCAGAAAGCCGAGGGCAATGAGCAGGCCGCCGCCGGCAACGAACGGAATCATGTAGCTCACGCCGGTGAGCAGCGCGCGCTTGAGTTTCTGGCCCAGGTGCTCACTCTTCTCTTCGGATGACCCGCCGACGTCCACGGTGCCGCTGACCCGACGCGCGTTCGGATTGAGCGCGGCAGCGAGGGCCTCCTCGATCAAACGGCCGGGTTCGTCGATTCCGCGCTTGACCGGTGCGTTGATGACGGGCAGGCCGGCGAAACGTTCCCGGCCACGCACGTCGACGTCGACGGCGAAAATGACGGCGTCGGCGGCGGCAATGACGGCGGGGTCGAGCGGGGTGAGGCCGGCCGAACCCTGGGTTTCCACCTGCAGATCGACACCGACGGCCTTCGCAGCGGCGACGAGGGAATCGGCGGCCATGTAGGTGTGTGCGATGCCGGTGGGGCAGGCCGTGACCGCGACGATGCGCTTCATGCCGCTCGACGCGGTACCGGTACCGGCATTGGCGTTGTCACCGGACTGGGCACCAGCGGCTACCGGTACCGGGGCGACCACGTTGTTGACGAGGTCAACGATCTGCTGCGTGCTTGACGCATCGCGCAGTGCCGAGGTGAAATCCTTCTTCATGAGCGATCGGGCCAGCTTGGCCAGAATCTTCAGGTGTTCCTGGTCGGCGCCCTCCGGCGCCGCGATGAGAAAGACCAGGTCGGCCGGGCCGTCCTTGGAGCCGAAATCAACCGGGGACGACAGGCGGGCCAGCGCGAGCGTGGGCTCCAGCACGGCCGAGGAGCGGCAGTGTGGGATGGCGAGCCCACCGGGGATGCCGGTGGCCGTCTTCGCTTCGCGGGCGAGGGCATCCGCATAGAGAGCGTCGATCTCGGTGGCCCGGCCCGACGCGACGACGAGCTCGGCCAGGTGCCGAATGACGTCTTTCGGCTCGGTGCCGAGGTTGGTGTCCAGAGCAACGAGCTCCGCGGTAATCAGTGCACTCACTGGTCATCCTCCTTTGGATGTGTGGCCGAAACCGGTCGCAGGGCCGATACGGGGGGCAGCGGCGTCACGGTGACGGCGCCGGGGTTGGTTTGATGCAGGGCGGGAACGGTTGAACCAGGCAGGGATGCTGCTGCGGCGCCGTGGGCAGCTGCCTGGCGCAGGCAGTCGGGAGCACTCGCTCCCGAGTTGCTCTGCAGCAGATAGCCGGCCAGGGCCGAGTCGCCGGCGCCGACGGTGCTGACGGCACGGATCGGGGGAGTCGTGGCAAGCCAGCTTCCCTCTGCGGTGACCAGAACGGCGCCCTTGGCTCCGAGGGTGGCCAGCACGGCGCCGACACCACCGGCGATGAGAACGCGGGCCGCGTCGACGACGAGGTCGGTGTTCGCCTCGAGGGTGTCACCGTCAAACATCCCGCTCAGTTCGGCGAGTTCTTCACCGTTGGGCTTGAGCAGATCGGGGTGGGCCAATGCGGCGGCGGCGAGTGGTCCGCCGGACGAGTCCACGGCCACCTTCGGAGCGCGGCTGCCGAGTCTGGCGCGCAACTCGCGAATGATCCGGGCGTAGAAATCGTCGGGCACTCCGGGCGGTACCGACCCGGCCAGCACGAGCCAGCTGGCACCGACCGACTGCTCCAGCACGAGGTCGATGAGGGCACGCTGCTGTTGAAGGCTCAAAATTGGGCCGGGTTCATTGACTTTGGTCGTCGTGCCGTCGGGTTCGGTGATCGCAACGTTGCTGCGAAGCGGCGCGCCGATCGGCAGGCCGACGTGCGGTACCCCGTGGTTGGCGAGGGCCAGGAGCACCGGGTCGTCGGGGTCGCCCGGCAGAATGGCCAGGGTTGCGATGCCACTCGCTTCGAGGGCGCGGCAGATGTTGACGCCCTTACCGCCGGGCTCGCCGTGAGCGGCGACGGCTCGCTGCACCTCGCCGCGCTCCAGCGGGCCGGCCAACGCGATGGTCCGATCGAGGCTGGGGTTGGGGGTCAGCGTGACGATCATGCGATCACCACGTCGACGTCGGCCGCGGCGAGGGCGGCGGCAAGGTCAGCGGATGGCGCAGCATCCGTTACGAGGGTGTCGATCGCTGCGAGCGCGGCAAAGCAGACCAGCGTCTCCTGGTCGAGCTTGCTGGAGTCGGCGAGCACAATGACGCGACGGGCCGACCGCACGATGGCCGATTTGACGGCCGCTTCGACCGAGTCAGGGGTGCTGAGGCCGAAGGTGGCGCTGACGCCGTTGGCGCCGATGAAGGCGATGTCGGGGCGGAGCGCCCCGAGCTGCGCGACGGTGCCGGCACCGACGATGGCACTGGTCAGGCCGCGTACGCGCCCGCCCAGAATGTGCAGTTGAATTGCCTCGTTGCGGGAGAGCTTGCTGGCGATCGGCACCGCATTCGTGATCACGAGCAACTGGTCGCCGGCAACTGCGGGCGCGTAGCCGCCCAGACGGTCAGCGAGGCGCTCGGTGGTACTGCCGGCATCGAGCACGATCGAACCGGTGCGGCTGGTGGGGATCATGCGCATTGCGGCGTCAGCAATGCGCGACTTCTCGTCGAGACGCTGCGTCTGGCGTTCATCGAGGCTCGGCTCAGACAGGCTCAGGCGGTCGATGGCTACCGCGCCGCCGTGCACGCGACGCAGCTGGCGCGCGGCCTCGAGGGTGTCGAGGTCGCGGCGTACCGTCTCGGCGGTGATGGCGAAACGCGCGGCGAGGTCGGTCACGGTGACTCGACCCTCGGTTGCCACGAGCGCGGCGATCAAGAGTTGACGTTCTTCGGCGAACATGAATGCCTCCGGGCGGTGAGCGAGGTAAGTCACGAAGTTGGTTTCATCGACTTTAGCTGTGTTTGTTTTTGTTTGTCAAGAAAAAAGAAGATAAACAAAGAACTACCGCTGTCGGTCGGCGCTGTCGGTGGGCCCCGGTAGCGTAAATAACATGAAGATTCTGCACACCTCGGACTGGCACATCGGGCGCACCTTCCATACCCATTCCACGCTCGAGCACCTGGGACTCGTGCTGGATGCTCTCGTCGCGGTGGTGGCGGAACGCGCTGTCGACGTGGTGGCCGTGGCGGGCGATGTGTTCGATTCCGCGATGCCCTCAAGAGAGAGCTATGCGCTGCTGACCGACACGTTGCGGCGGTTGAAGGAGGCCGGGGCGTCCGTTGTGATGACGAGCGGCAATCACGACTCGGCGACCCGGCTCGGCTTTCAGTCGGAGTGGGCGGCACTGGCCGGCATCCACGTGGTGACCCGGCCCGAGCAATACACCTCGCCCGTCACCATCACCGACGAGCATGGTCCAGTGCATTTTTACGGCATCCCGTATCTCGAGCCCGCACTCATTCGCCACCTGCACCCGGGGGTATCGCTGAAAACGCACGAACAGGTTCTCGATTTCGCCATGACCCGTATTCGCGACGATCTGGCACTGCGCCGCCTCACGGAGAGCGGCGGCCGCAGCGTCGTACTCTCGCACTGCTTTGCGGCCGGCGTCGCCCCGGCCGCTGAGTCGAGCGATGTTGAGCGCGACATCACCGCCGGCGGACTCGACGTCGTACCGCTCGGGGTTTTCGACGGCTGCGACTACGTCGCCCTCGGCCACATTCACGGGCGGGCCACTCTGACCCAGCGGGTGCGCTACTCCGGAGCGCCGCTGCACTACTCCTTCGCCGAAGCCAGCAAGCCGCGCGGCGCCTGGCTGGTCGAACTCGAAGCCGATGGCCTCGGCCCGATCGAGTGGGTCGACCTGCCCGTTCCGCGCCGGCTCGCGGTTCTTACCGGTGAACTCGCCGATCTGCTCGCTGACGAGGCATACGCCGACAACGAGGGCGACTGGGTGAAAGCCATCATCACCGACCAGGTGCGGCCGCTCGACGCCATGCGCGCACTTCACTCCCGATTTGCGCACGCGGTTGCGCTCGAACACCGGCCTGCGATCACCGTCGAAGCGGATGGCTCGACCTACGCCGAGCGCATTCGCGCGGCCACCGGCGACCCCGAGATTGTGGCGGGTTTTCTGGCGTTCGTGCGAAACGGGGTCGGGCCCAGCGAGTTTGAACGAGCGTTGGTTGCGGAGCTGCTTGCTGAGCAAAATGCCACGGAGGTCAACGCATGAAGATCAAGCGGTTGCGTCTGGCCGGGTTCGGACCGTTCAAGAACGAACAGGTCGTCGATTTTGAACGCTTTGATGCCGACGGAATCTTCCTCATCACCGGCAAAACCGGCGCGGGCAAGTCCAGCATCCTCGATGCCATCAGTTTTGCCCTCTATGACCAGGTGCCGCGATTCTCCGACGTCGCGCCGCGTCTGCGCAGCGATTACTGCGAGCCCGATGATCCCACCTTCGTCGAACTCGACTTCAGCCTGCGCGGGCGCGATTACCGTATCCTGCGCCGCCCGGCCTATGAGCGAGCAAAGATGAACGGTACCGGGACGACCACCGCAGCGCCCACCGCTGTACTGCAGGTTCTACACGGCACCGAATGGCGGGGCCTTGCGGCCAAACCAAAGGCGGTCGGCCTTGAACTGAGCGCGATCCTGCCCTTGAAGGCTGACCAATTCCTCCAGGTGATCCTGCTCGCCCAAAACCGGTTCCAATACTTTCTGCTGGCCAAAACCGATGAACGGCGTGCCGTGCTACGCAGCCTGTTCGGGACCACGCGGTTCGAACAACTGGAAACCGCGCTCGTGCTGCGCCGCAAATCACTCGACGATCGGCTCGCCGACGTACAGCGTGGTGTCGCGCAACAGATCACCGCTGCCATGCATCAGCTTCGGCTTTTGGAAGCACCGGTCGCGCCCGACCTCGGCTGGTTTAGCGACGCGCTGGCCGGCCTGAATAGCGCAGTCGATGTCGCCTCGGCGGAGGCTGCCAGTGCGGCAGTTCGGCTGTCCGCTGCAACCGAGAATCATAGAGCGGCAGCGGAGACTCAGCGACGTCAGGTTCGACGCGTCCTGGCTGACACCGCGCTGGTCGTCCTCGACGGCCGCCACACCGAGATCGAGGCACACCGAGGCACGCTGCTGCGCGCGGCCCGGGCGGCACGGGTCTGGCCGCACATTCGGAGCAGCCGGGCCGCGACTGCCGAATGGCAGACAGCCCTGGCCGATGAAACCACGGCCAGGACCGCATGGTTGCCTTTCGGCGACGGCGACAGCGACGGCGACAGCGACAGCGGCGGCGACGGCGACGGCGGCGGCGACGGCGGCGCCAGTGACAGCGCTTGCGCTTCGCAGCGGGCGCTTCGTCCGATCATGGATGCCCTGGTGGGACGGCTCGGAGCGCTCGCGGAGGTGCTCGCGGAGGAAAAACAGCTCCCTGCCCTGAACCGAGAGATCACGGCCTTGTTCGACGCGCTTGCCGGTCACACCGATGGCCTGACGCGTGCCCAGCAGCGAATCGATGAGCTGCCCCAACAGATAGATTTCATCGGCGAGCAACTCGCTGCGGCGACCCTCGCCGCAGCCGGGGAGAACGAGGCCGCCGAGGCCGTGCGCCGGGCCGAAATCGGGTTAGCGGCCGCCGAAGACGTGGTGGCCTTGCTGAGGGAACTGGCCGGGGCCGGCACGCAGTTACTGGACCGCAGTCGTGACAACGCGGCGGCCGCCGTCGCCTACGAGGCGCTCGTGACCCGCCGGTTCGCTGGGCAGGCGTCTGAACTAGCCAGCCGCCTGGTCGAAGGTGATCCCTGCGCGGTCTGCGGGGCCATTGACCACCCTGCTCCGGCAGCAGCGCAGGGCGAGCTGGTCACCGCAGCCGACCTCAGCACGGCCCGACAGTACATGCAGGGCCGCCAACAGGAACTGGCCGATGCCCAGGAAACCGCGACCTCGCTGACGAATCGTCTCGGGCAGGCGCAGGCGCTGGCCGGGCAGCGAAGCGTCGGTGAGCTGCAAGCCGAGTGCTTTGCCGCCCGTGCCCGGTTGGCTACCGCGCAGACGGCCGCCGACCTTGTCGGCGGGCTTCGGCACGAACAAGCCGACCTTCGGGAGTCCCAGACCACTGCCCAGACCGCACTGTTAGGCCTCCGCGCGGCACGCGATACGGCGGCCGACATTCACAGTGAGCGTTCCGGGCAGCGCGACCTGCTCGTGGCCCGCGTGGGCGCGCAGCGTGGTGGAAGCGATACCGTGACCGATCAGGTACGCGCACTGCAGCAGGAACTGGACTGCGCGCGCAGACTCGACGACGCCCTCGTACTCAGCCAGCAACGCGCGGACGCCCGCGATGCGGCCACTCTCGACCTCGCGAACCAGCTGGCGGAGGAAGCCTTCGATGATGAGGAGACGGCTGCCGGGGCGCGGCTTGACGAGGGCCATGCCATCCAGCTGGCCAACGTCGTACGGTCCTATGACGACCAACGTGCAGCGGCCCTGGCGGCTGTGGCCGATCCTGAGCTGGTCGATCTTCCTTCAGCTCCGATCGATCTCGAGCCGTCCCTGCGAGCCTTCGATGCCGCGAGCACCGCGCGCGATGACGCTGTGAGCTCGCACAGCTCGCTCGCCGAACGTGCCGGCCAGTTGCACGTGATCGTGCGGGAAGTTGCGACGCGATTCGCGGCATCCGCTGACCTGATGGACGAGCACTCTCAGGTGCGTCAGCTGGCCGACGTAATGCAGGGCGACGAACCAAACACGAAACGGATGCGGCTGGAGACTTATGTCCTCGCCGCCCAGCTGGAAGAAATCGTCGTGGCGGCGAACGTGCGGCTGCGCACGATGACAAGCGGACGCTACACCCTCGAACACGATGACTCGCGTGTAAAGGGTGGCGCTCGGTCGGGTCTGGGGCTGGCGATCCGAGATGAGTTCACCGGTCGAGCTCGGCCAACGCATTCTCTGTCAGGTGGCGAGACATTCCTTGCTTCTCTCGCCCTCGCGCTCGGACTAGCCGAGGTGGTGACCGGGCAAGCGGGTGGTATCACCCTCGATACCCTGTTCGTCGATGAGGGCTTCGGCTCGCTCGACGGCGAGACGCTCGAGACGGCCATGAGCACCCTTGACACCCTGCGCGCCGGCGGACGCACGATCGGCCTGATCAGTCACGTTGACTCAATGAAAGAACAGATTCCGGCGACGCTGCGCATCTCGGTCACCGACCAGGGCTACAGCCGAATCGAGGCCGACACTCCCATTACGTGACTCTCCAACAGCCGCAATCGCTCCGCTTAAAGGCCGCGTAGGTCAGTCGATCTGACGAAATGGGGGCTTGGCCATTGCCGATCCGTGGTGAGCCTGTCACGATCGGAGCGTTGCCGCAACGAAGCGAGCCGCGCCAGGGAGCCCGAATGAAAAAGATTCTTTATATCGACCTCGACAACACCCTCGTCAACGTGCAATCGGGAATCGATCGACTCACCAACGCCGAGTACTCTCGCTACGAGAAAAGGCTCGACGAAGTGCCCGGAATTTTCGCCCGCATGGAACCTATCAGCGGTGCCATCGACGCCTTTCACACCCTCGCCCAATCGTTCGACACTTATATTCTCTCGATGGCACCGTGGGGCAACGCGAGTGCGTGGCAACACAAGCTCGAGTGGGTGCAGGAGCACCTCGGAGCGGATGCCGGTGGACCGGCCTACAAGCGTCTCATTCTGTCGCACCACAAACATCTCAATCGCGGCGACTTTCTCGTAGATGATGGATCAGCCGTTGGTGCTGACCGGTTCGAGGGCGAACTGATCAAGTTTCTAACCCCCCTGTTTCCCGACTGGAACACGGTGACGCGCTATCTGCTTGAGCGTGCCGGCTCGCCGTACCCGGGCGCGGCGCGCCGGACCGGGAAGCGACCGGCGCTACAGGGCGGAGCCACTTTTTCTCGAAAGCTGTGACTGTTTCGCTATTCTGATGTCGTTCGACCGGCCACAACCCGCTTGTGTTAATCCCGTAACGGGAAAGTTGGACTCAGCCCTTGAGCGCCCGCGTGTGGCGTTGTATATTAACGTTCGCTTGGACCAGTCCGATTGCCCTGCCGAACGGACTGGTCTTTTCTTGCCTGCTTCACTCGGTCCCGTTTCGTCGCACCATACTTGATCTGGATCTCTTCGCTAGGGGTTTACCCACATGTAAATATGGGGTAATCTCACTTTTAGATTGGCGCGGATCGGCCTCGGTGATTTACCCGGACTGGTGCGGGCCACCAAGTGATCGGGTGAAGATGATGGTGGAACTGAAGAAGATGACGGAACTCAAATCGGATTTCATTCCGATGGGCGAGGTGAGTGCCGATGAGCGCTCGAGAATGGCCTTCGGAAAAGCGGGTGTGCACCGCGACGACCGGTACGCCGTGGCCGTAAACGCCGAGGGTGAGATTCTGCTGACCCCGCTCGTGTCTATCCCGCGCCGTGAGCTTCTGGTCTGGGACGACGAGGGCATCCGCGCCGCCCTGGTACGCGGCCTCGAACACAGCAGCAAGGACGAGACCGCCGAGGGTGGCGACTTCACTCGGTTCGCCGATGAGGAGCACGCGGTCGATGAGTCGGCCGCTCCCGCCGAGCCCCAGTCATGAGTTTTACGCTCCTACTCACGAGGGAAGCGGCATCGGGACTGTCCATTCTCGAAACGAAACCTCAACTGGTCGGTCGACTGAAGCGGGTTCGCACCGCTCTCGGACGGCTTCAGCTCAACCCCGAAGATCCCGCACTGCGCTCGCACAAGTACGTGTCGCTAACCGGTAAAAAGGGCGAGGCTGTCTGGGACTCCTACATCGAGCATCGAACGCCGACCGCCGGCCGCATTTACTGGCACTACGGCCCTGGGCTCGACCGCATCACCGTTGTGATCATCACGCCGCACCCGTAGGTCTTCGCGTGCTGGCTGCTGTGCCCTAGAACGGGTGGAGCAGCCGGTGCAGAAACTGGCGGGTGCGTTCCTGTTGCGGGTGCCGCAGCAACTGTTTCGGCTCGCCATGCTCGACGATGACGCCGCCGTCCACGAAGGCGATCTCGTGTGCGACCTCGCGGGCGAACTCGAGTTCATGTGTGACGATGACCATGCTCCAGCCTTCGTCGGCCAGCTCCTTGATCAGGCGCAGTACATCGCCGACGAGCTCCGGATCGAGGGCCGAGGTCGGCTCGTCGAACAAGAGCAGCTGTGGGCGCAGCGCGAGGGCCCGCACAATGCCGACCCGCTGCTGCTGGCCGCCGGAGAGTTCGAACGGAAAGCTGCCCTGTTTGTCTGTCAGGCCGACCCGCGCTAGCAGGGCGAGCGCCTCGGCCGTGACCTCAGCGGCCGGGCGGCGTTGCACGATGACCGGTCCTTCGATCACGTTCTGCAGCACGGTCTTATGCGGAAACAGGTTGTAGTGCTGAAAAACCATGGCCGACCGGTCGCGCAGGGCGCCGAGCTGTTTCGGCGAGGTCTTCGCAGCGAAGTCAAAGGTCACCGACGCGGACGACGCGGCGCCGCGTCCGGCAGCGGTGCCGCCACCAACCCGGTCAGCAACCAATGCAGCCGCGACCTCGATGGTACCTCCGTCGGGCAACTCCAACCCATTCAGGCAACGCAAAATGGTGGTCTTACCGGAGCCGGACGGCCCGATCAAGGCCAGCACCCGGCCGCGGCCCACCGTGAGGTCCACCGACTCCAGCACCCGGTTGCTGCCGAAACTCTTCTGCAGGCCGCGCACGCGGAGCAGGGGGGCAGCATCCGTTTGGCCGGTTGTAGTGGAGGGATCAGCGGGCGACATAGCGGTCCAATCGCTTCTCAAGAAAACCCTGCCCGGTGGACAGCACCAGGCAGATAATCCAGTAGATGAGCGCTGCTTCGAGGTAGATCAGCATGAACTCGTTACTGAAGGATGCGATCTGCTGAGCCTCACGGAACAGGTCGGTGACCAGAATCAGCGAGGCGAGGGAGGTGTCCTTGACCAGGCTGATGAACGTGTTTGACAGCGGAGGCACCGAGACCCGAGCCGCCTGCGGCAGGATGATGCGGGTTAGGGCCCGACGGTGCGACATGCCGATCATGTAGGCGGCCTCCCACTGGCCCTTAGGCACGGAGAGAATCGCGGCCCGGATGACCTCGGCGGCGTATCCGCCGACGTTGATCGAGAACGCCACGATAGCGCTCGGCCACGGGTCGATGAGCACGCCGACCGAGGGCAATCCGTAGAAGATCACGAACAGCTGTACGAGCAAGGGGGTACCGCGCACGATCGAGATGTAGCCGCGAGCGATGCCCGACAACCAGCGCTTCGTCGATAACCGCATGAGCGCGAGAACGAGAGCGAGCACGAGGCCGATCGCGAACGACATCAGGGCAAGGGGAATCGTGCCCCGCACAGCGCCGTCCACCATCGGCCAGAACGAGCCGAAGAACAACTCCCAATCAGGCTGGATCATCGAATCGTCGGGTTACTGGCTGACGTCGGCGCCGAAGTACTCATCGGAGAGCTCGGCGAGCGTTCCATCGTTGCTGAGGCTTGCCAGAGCCTCGCTCACGGCGTCGGCCAGCGCGGTGCCGTCTTTTGCGAAAGCGAACGCACTCTCGGAGCGCTCCTCGGTCTCGGCCGCGATCTTCAGGTTGTCGGCGTCGTTGGTCTTCTGGTACTCCAGAAAGGTCAGCTTGTCGTTGACCGTGGCATCCACTCGGCCCTGTTCGACCAGGGCGACCGACTGGGCCCAGCCCTCGATGTGCTGCACGTTCGCGCCGCTCTCGGTCGCCAGGGTGTCCCAGTTGCTGGACAGCGACTGCGCCGTCGTCAGGCCGTCGAGGCTCGCGAACGACGTGATCGACGTGTTGTCGGCGAGAACCACGATGACACCGGGGGAGTAGGTATACGGCGTCGAGAACTCGTAAGCCTCCAGGCGCTCCGGGGTCATCGACACCTGGTTGGCGATGGTGTCCCAGCGGCCGGCGGTGAGGCCCGCAAAAATGCCGTCCCACTGGGTTTCTTCAAACACGGCGTCAACGCCGAGCTCGGCGGCAACGGCGCGGGCCACCTCGACGTCGTAGCCGGTGAGTTTGCCCGAACCGTCTTCATGGAACGAGAACGGCCGGTAGGTGCCCTCGGTGCCGATCGTGAGGGTGCCAGAGTCGAGCACACGGCTCAGCGAGTCGTCGGCGGCAGGTGTGCTGTCGCCATTAGAGGCGGAGCAGCCGGCGAGGGTGAGGGCGACGACACTGAGCAGGGCAGCCGGAATGAGTCTGAACTTCATGGAAAGAATCGCCTAACAAGCTAGGTGGGGGTCGTGTCGCCCCCGAATGGTGCGGAGGCCGCGGGTAGCGGCCTGCTTAGATTATCAAGGAGCCGCAAGCCCCAATTATTCCGGTTCAGCTCGATAATGGCCTACGAGCGCAGGGCCAGGGTGAACGGAAGTACCGCCGATACGCCGTGCCGGCGCAGCACGCGCGCAGCCACGGTCAGGGTCCACCGGCTGTCGGCGTGGTCGTCGATCAGCAAAATGGGGCGGCCGGTGAACGGGATGAGTGCCTCAGTCAGCTCGGGGCCGACATCGAAGCGGTCCCACACGCTGGACAGCCGGTAGGCGCTGTTGCCGCCCGGCTCCCCGCTGGGGCCGCCGTTCGCCCAGTCCAGGGTGCCGAGCAGTGGCAACCGACCGACGTCTGCCAACGATCGTGCCACCGAATCGATGATGAGTGGATGCCGCCGCGACGGCATCGAGACGATGGCTGCCGGACGCTCTGCCCACCCCCACTCGGCGAGCACGCGCACACAGGCGGCCAGCATGGCCGGCGAGGCTACGGCATCCGCTGCCTGGGCGTCGAACAGATCACGCAGCGGACCGCCCCAGCCGAGGTCGGTCAGGCGGGCCAGCGCGCGGCCGGGCTCGGCGCGTTCGCCGAGCGCAATTTTGCCGGTGGCCGCGACGCCGAGGCTGCTCATGCCGGTCGGCCACTGCGCACGCACATCGATGGCGACGCCGACGCGATCGAGCGATTGCGTGGCCGTCGCCACGGCTCCCTCTGCCACATCACTCGGATACCAGGCACCCCGGCAATTGTCACAGCGCCCGCACGCCACCGCAGTCTCATCGTCGAGGGCGCGCTGCAGAAACTCCATGCGGCATCCACTGGTGGTTTCAAATTCGAGCATGGCCTGCTGCTCACCGAGCCGGGCAGCCGCGATGCGTTCGTAACGCTCCCCGTCGTAGACCCAGGGCCGCCCGGTGGACTGCCAGCCGCCCTTGACCCGGTGCACCGCGCCGTCGACGTCGAGCACCTTGAGCAGCAGCTCAAGCGGAGTGCGCTTGAGGTCGACCCTGGCTTCGAGCGCCGGTGTGGACAGGGGGACGCCAGCGGCTTCGAGCTCGCCAATCACGGCGAGGGCCTTGGCCTGATTGGGCATTGAGGCGGTGGCGAAATAGTGCCAGATGGCCTCATCTTCGGCGCCGGGCAGCAGCAATACGTCGGCCGAGGCGGTGGCACGGCCGGCGCGACCGACCTGCTGGTAGTAGGCAACGGGGGAGGACGGCGCGCCCAGATGCAGCACAAACCCGAGGTCTGGTTTGTCGAATCCCATTCCGAGGGCGCTCGTGGCGATGAGCGCTTTGACCTGGTTGGTCTTGAGCAACTCCTCGGATTCTTCGCGTTCGGCGGTGTCGGTCTGGCCGGTGTAGGCGCGCACCGCGTGACCCGCCTCGCGCAGCAGCCGAGCGGTGTCTTCGGCGGCCGCCACGGTGAGGGTGTAGATGATGCCGCTGCCGGGCAGTTCGGCGAGGTGGCTGAGCAGCCAGGCCAGGCGGGCGCGCGAATCGGGCAGGCGCAGCACACCCAGCCGCAGCGATGAGCGGGCGAGCGGGCCACGAATGGTGACGACTTCAGCGGTTCCGGCGGTGGCGCCATCGAAGCCGGTGGCGACCATGCCCACCTGCTCCGCGACATCCTGCACGACGCGGCTATTGGCCGTGGCCGTGGTGGCGAGCACGGGCACGCCGGGCGGCATCTGGGCGATCAGGTCGCGCAGGCGGCGGTAGTCCGGGCGAAAATCGTGGCCCCAATCGGAGATGCAGTGCGCCTCATCGACCACGAGCAGGCCGACCCGAGAGATCAAGGCGGGCAGCTGCTCATCGCGGAAAGACGGGTTGTTCAATCGTTCGGGCGACACCAGCAGCACGTCGACCTCGTCGGCGTCGAGCTTCTGAAGCACGTCGCTCCACTCGTGCGCGTTCGACGAGTTGATCGACACCGCCCGCACCCCCGCCCGGGCCGCGGCGGCGACCTGATCACGCATGAGGGCGAGCAGCGGCGAGACCAGGATGGTCGGGCCCGCGCCTTGGCGTCGCAGCAGCAGGGTCGCCACAAAGTACACGGCCGATTTGCCCCACCCGGTGCGCTGCACGACGAGCGCGCGGCGGCGGTGGTCGACCAGGGTTTCGATGGCCTCGAACTGTCCGTCATGCCAGGAGGCGTCGGCTCGCCCCACGAGGGGGCGCAGAATGGCCAGAGCGGATGCGCGGGTGTCGGTCATCCTTCAAGGGTGCCAGATGCCACCGACATCCCTGTTCCGCACTCAGCTTGTCCCTGGCCGGCAAAAATCGACACGTGTGCCCGGAGGATCCATTTTGCTCAGCCGACTTTGCGCGTACTGTTCAGGGCAGCTTGACCGTGACCGGCTCGCCATTCCTGCCAGCGCGGAACTTGGCCGGAGGAGTGCACCATGAGGGCAAGCAGCGCGGCGCCGACGCAGACAGAGGTGGCCGGAACCATCGATCGGGGAGCGCTGCGTGCGGGGGGACTAGCCGCCCTGATCGCCGGGCTCGGCGGCATCGTGTGGTTCATTCTCGAGCTTCTGCCGCCGGCTTTCGGTTTCGACGATATCGACAACCCCGCTGTGAGCCTGGATTATCTGCGTCAATATCCGCAGTTTTATCCCCTGGCCGGGGTCGTGCTTTTCATCATGGCTATCGCGTTCGTCGTGGCGAGTTTCGCCGTCTCAGATGCGCTGGCACCACATGCCAGCAGTATCACTCGCCGGAGCCTGAGCGCGCTCGGCATCTTGTCGGCTGCATTCTTGGTCATGCACGGGGTTCTGCGGGAGTCCATGGGACCGTTGCTCTACGTCGACGGGCTGAACAGGGCATGGGGTGAGTCGGCCTACCTCGCCATTCTGATGTTGGGAACCCATGGTTTTGCGCAAGCAAGTCTCCTGACGCTCTGTGTCTGGGTTGTGGGGGTCAGTGTCGCCGGGGTACGCTCCCACGCCCTTCCGATCTGGTTGTGCGTACTGGGAATCATCACCGGCCTTCGGCTCGTGACACTGATCGCTGGTCCGTTGCTGACGGCGACAAGCGTCTCTCTGCCCGAGATTTTCTGGCTTGGCTCTGTGGCTCTGATCCCGCTGGGGATGCTGTGGTGGCTTGGGCTCGGCGCTGTGCTGCTGGTCAAATCCCGCGCCTACCACGACTAGCGACCGGCAATCCGGTTGCCAGCCACCTGCCCTGCGCAACCTACCGAAACAGCGTGGCTCCACTGCGTGTATTTGGCATTTATGGGGCGCATACCGGCGCGGGCTGGGCTTACGCTGCGTGTCGCAGCACTTTCGTCGCCTTCGAGCGGGATCGCTCAGTAGGCTCGGTGGGTGAACGTGATTCAGGAGATCGAAACGCGGCTGCCGGAACAGGCCGTTGTCGGTTTTCGCCGACTCATCGGGCAGGCACGGGTGAAAGATCCGATCCTGCTGCAGGAGCGCGCCATGGCCCGCATGGTGGCCCCGGCGCAGTGGATTCTGACCCGGGTCGGGGCCGACGGCATCCGTTTGACCAAGGCGGGACATCTGCCGCCGGCGGTCGTCCTTGAAGCATCGGCCGAGCTCGACTGGGGCTGGCCGATCAGCGTGAACCGCGAGGCGCACCTGCGTCCGTTGCAGGAACTGCGCGGCCACCTGCGCGACGTCGGGCTGCTGCGAGTCAGCAAGGGGATGCTCGTGCTCACCAAGAAGGGCAGCTCGCTCTCCGGCGCCCCCCGCGAACTCTGGTGGCATCTCGCCGGCACCATTCACCACAGCCGTACCCCGGCCGTGGGTGACGCCACCCGCCTGTTGCTGCTGTTTGTCGCGACCCGCAGCCTGGCCCGCCGCGAGGACTACCTCGCGACCCTGTCGCGCGCGCTCGGTTCTCTCGGCTGGGTGCAGTCCGACGGCCAGGAACCAACGACGCAGTCGGTCTGGCACGTCGTCGACATCAAGTGGCGCCTGCTCGACCGACTCGGGGTGTTCGAGCAGACCGAGGAATGGCACGGTGACCGCGGCACGGTGACCGTCGGCGGCGCCGCCTTCGCGCGGGCCGCGTTGCAGTCCGACGCGCCCGCCGAGTAGGAGCACGCCGGGCGGCATCCGCTGCCCCCGCGCGGGTGGTTGGATGGGTGAATGGACGCCACACTCGACTACATCGCCGATTTTTCCGCTTTTCTGCAAGCATCACCGTCGTCGTACCACGCCGCTGCAGAAGTGGCCCGGCGGCTGGATGCGGCCGGCTTCACCCGGCGGGACGAGTCGGAGAACTGGACGATCGACGAGGCCGCTGGCCACTACGTCGTGCGCGATGGCGCCGTCATCGCCTGGTCGCAGCCGACTGGCGCTGGGCCGACGACACCGTTTCGCATTCTCGGCGCCCACACCGACTCCCCGGGTTTCAAGCTCAAGCCGAAGCCCACGATCGGCTCGCACGGCTGGCTGCAGGCTGGAGTCGAGGTCTACGGCGGGCCGCTGCAGAACTCATGGCTGGACCGTGAGCTCGAACTTGCTGGCCGGCTGGTCACGCGTGACGGTACCGAACGCCTCGTGCGCACGGGGCCGTTTTTGCGGATTCCGCAGCTCGCCGTGCACCTCGACCGCGAGGTGAACAACGGCCTGACCCTCGACCGGCAGCGCCACCTCACGCCCGTCTTCGGTGTCGGCGATCCGTCCGAGGCCGACCTGGTCGCCCACCTGGCCGGCTTGGCCGGGATTCGGGCAGCGGATGTCGCCGGTTACGATATTCTCACCGCCGACACCAACCCGCCGGCGACCTTCGGTCTCGGCGACGAACTGTTCGCCGCCGGCCGCCTCGACAATCTCTCGTCGGTCTACGCGGGCCTGCACGCGCTCATCGCGACCAGTCATCCGGCAACGGGGGGTTCGATCAGCGTGCTCGCGGCCTTCGACCATGAAGAGCTCGGTTCGGAGTCCCGTTCTGGGGCGAGCGGCCCGTTCTTGGACGACATTCTCACCCGCATCGGTCACGGCCTCGGCGCGACCGGGTCGAATCGGTTGCGAGCCTACGCCGAGTCGTGGTGTCTCTCCGCTGACGCCGGCCATGCCGTGCACCCGAACTATCCCGAGCGCCACGATCCGGCCAATCAGCCCATTCTCGGCGGCGGCCCGCTACTGAAAATCAATGCCAACCAGCGTTACGCGACGGATGCCCATGGCGCCGCCCTGTGGGCGCGCACGTGCGCCCAGGCGAACGTGGACTACCAGGAGTTCGTCTCCAGTAACACGGTTCCCTGCGGTTCGACCATCGGACCGCTGACCGCGACGCGGCTGGGCATCCGCGTGGTCGACGTGGGTGTGCCGCTGCTGTCCATGCATTCCGCGCGGGAACTGTGCCACGTCAACGATCCGCAAGCGCTAGCGGCTGCGACCGCGGCCTTCTTCGCACCCGAGGTCTAATCCGCTCACTATAGACACCGTGACTATCGGATAGTTACACTATCCATATGAAGATGGCCGAGTTGAGTGCGGTGAGCGGGGTTCCCGTCGCCACCATCAAGTTCTACCTGCGCGAAAACCTGCTCGCGTCGGGGGAGCGCACTGCGCCCAACCAGGCGGATTACGGCCCTACGCACGTCGCCCGCCTGCGCCTGATCCGCAGCCTGATCGAGGTGGGCGGCCTGGCGGTCGCCGACGCCCGCGAGGTGCTCGCCGCCATTGACTCCGACCTGCCCCTGCAAGACACTTTCGCGATCGCACAGCGCACGGTGTCGGAACATATCGACCCAGACGGAATCGACCGCCGAGCGCTTGATCGAATTGACGCGGTTCTCAACGGATGGCTCGTTTCCGCCGAGAATCCCGGTCGCCTGGCCGCCGCGCGGGTTATCGAGTCCCTCGATGAGGTCGGTCAACTGGATGCCCGCGGCTGGATCGACCGCTACGCGCACGCTGCTCTCCTGGTCGCCGAAGCCGATATCGACGAGATCGCCGCCCTCTCCGACCGGGCCGCCCAGGCCCAGACCGTTGTCGTGGGAACAGTGCTCGGCGACACCCTGTTCGCGGCACTACGCCGCGCCGCCCAGGAGCACGTCTCCGCCCTGCGCTATTCCGCCGTTCCTCGCGCCACCACCCAGACCCCGTAGCACCGCCCACTCCCGAAACCGAGTCGCCCCAGAACCCGGACCGTCCGCCCCGAAACCCTTCTGACTGAAGGAGCTATCATGTTCCGCACCAGCACTTCTACCGCCGCCACCTCACAGTCCGGTGAACTCCCCGCCAGCGTCGCCTGGCATCGTCCGCTGCTCGCGGTCGCCGCCGCCATGGCGGTTCTTGCGATCGTGAGCAGCATCGGGCTGGTCGTCGATCACCGTGAGGTGACCGGCCTTCCACTCTGGACCAAACCGCTCAAATTCGCGCTGTCCATCGTGATCTACAGCGTCACCCTGGCCTGGCTGATCGGCCTCGTCCGGCGCGGACGACGCTTGGCCTGGTGGGCCGGCACGATCAGTGCCGTGCTCCTCCTGGTGGAAATGGTCGCGATCGTCGGGGCCGCCGCGGGCGACACGACGAGCCATTTCAATGTCTCCACATCGTTTCAGGCCGCGATCTGGGGCATCATGGCGGTGTCGATCGTCACCGTCTGGTTCGCGGCGATGGTCGTCGCCGCGCTGCTCGTGTTCGGCGGGCGACATGGCGGCGCCGCCCTCGGCGACCGCGCGCGCACCGTCGCCATCCGCTCGGGAATTGTGATCGCCGTCATCGGAATGGGCCTCGCCTTTCTCATGACCAGCCCAACCGCGGCCCAGCTCGACAATTTCCAGGGCATCGCCGGCGCCCATACCGTTGGCTTGGCCGACGGCGGCCCGGGTATCCCCGTTCTCGGCTGGAGCACGGTGGCCGGCGACCTGCGCATTCCCCACTTCGTCGGCATGCACGCCCTGCAGCTGATTCCGCTCGCGGCCGTGGTGCTCGAACTGCTCATGAAACGGATGCCAATACTCCGGCCCGAACGCACCCGCGTCGCGATCGTGATCACGTTTACCGCCCTCTACAGCGGCATTCTTCTCCTGCTCACCTGGCAGGCGCTGGCCGGTGAATCCATCGTGCGCCCGAGCGCGCTCACGATCATCGTCGCTACCATCCTGTATCTGAGCGCCGCGTTCGCCATCACGATGTTTTTGGCGCTGGGCGTGCGGGGTCGGGCCCAGCGTGGGCAGAAGGCGCTGTCGATCGCGGAACCCGCAAACTCACGGTCCGCTGGGGTGCTCTAGCTGTTCCGTTGCGGCGATGCGCGCGAGCCGCACCCGGGCGGCATCCTCCGAGGTCGACGAAGGGCCCAGTAGAGAGCGCACGATACCGAGGACCAGTCGGGTAGTCCAGATCGTTGGCAGGAGGGATCGTTTTAGGCCGAGCATGTCGCGATACTCGCGGGGGATCGACGCCACGGCGCCGGCGAACATGATGCGGTAGAACGGCAGCATTCCGCGGCTGAGCGGTGGGTAGCGGATGAACCGCACCGCTTCGGCCACGCGGGCGTCACTCTTGAGAGTTCCGGCACTGCGAAAAGCCTCAAGCTGTGCGGCCAGTTCGGCCGCCGAGTGTGGGGCGTCCTGCACGCCGATGAGCTCCCCGGCGATCGCCCATTCGTCGACGTAGCGGTCGGCGCCACCGGGAATGGCGTCGCCCCAGAGCAGGTGCGACTGCAGAAAAGCATCGGTGAAGACAACGTGCACCCACGATAGAAGGTCGGGATCGTCTGCGGAATAGGGACGTTCCTCGCCCCGCGCATCAAGATAGGTGCCGCTCACACGCTCGTGAAAGTACGCGACCCTTCCCGATTCCCGCTTGGCGACGACGGTGTCGGCGAAGGTCACCGTGATGAGCCACTGGATGGTGCCGGAGAGGCGTCCGAGCGGGTCTTCGTGGTAGCGCGACCAGTCGTGCACGCCGGCCATGGCACCCGGGTGCAGGGTTTGCATGAGCAGCGCGCGAATGCCGGCAACCATAGTCGCCATACCACCGTGCACGGTCCAGACCGCGCTTCCCGGGCCGAAGAAGCCAGCGTCATCTCCCGTGACAATCTGGCCGACCCATTTGGGTCGCCCCTCGCTGTTCCCCGAGAGGGTAACCAAGAGGTGCGAGCGCCAGCTGTCCGTGAATCTCCCCATCTTCGGATGGTAGCCCCGCCTCGCTGGACGCGCGCCGTACGCGGCTGCCAGTCTGACGCACACCCGATTATTTGCCTGCCCGGCGCGGCATCCGCTGACACCCGAAGTAGGCTAGTCAGGTGATCAATCGATACCCAGCACGATGAACGCGTCCACGAAGCCGACTGACCTCGCACCCGGATCGAACAGAAAAGTCATCGCGCTGGCCGTCGCCGGTGCTCTCGGCGGATTTCTATTCGGGTTCGACTCCTCGGTTATTAACGGGGCCGTCAACGCGGTTCAGGAGGAATTCGGGCTGAACGCTACCCTCACCGGTTTCGCGGTGGCCTGCGCGCTGCTCGGCGCGGCAGCCGGTGCGTTCTTCGGGGGCCGCTTCGCCGACCGCTACGGGCGCATTCCCATGATGGTGCTCGGCGGCGTGGTGTTTCTGGTCAGCTCGATCGGCTCAGGTTTCGCGTTCGGCGTCGTTGACCTGATCATCTGGCGAATCATCGGCGGGCTCGGTATCGGTCTCGCATCTGTCGTCGCACCGGCTTATATCGCTGAAATTTCACCGCGGCACATGCGCGGACGACTCGGCTCCCTCCAACAGCTTGCGATCACGCTCGGTATCTTCACCGCGCTACTCTCCGACGCCGTTTTCGCCGAGAGTGCGGGCGGAGCCGCCGGCGAGTTCTGGTTCGGACTGGAAGCCTGGCGCTGGATGTTCCTCGCCGGCGCCGTGCCGGCCGTCGTCTATGGCGGCATCGCATTCATCCTGCCGGAATCCCCGCGTTTCCTCATTCTCAAAGACAAAGAAGCGGATGCCCGCGCCGTGTTCACCCGCCTCTGGCCGAGCGGGGACGTCGACCGGGAGATTCGCGACATGCGTCGCTCGATCGAGGTCGATGCGCGGTCGCAGAAGTCTGGGTCTCTGCGAGGCAGTACCTTCGGGCTCAAGCCCATTGTCTGGGTCGGCATCATTTTGTCGGTGTTCCAGCAGTTCGTCGGTATCAACGTGATCTTCTACTACTCGACCACCCTGTGGAGCGCGGTGGGCTTCGAGGAATCGAACTCGCTGACCATCTCGGTGATCACCTCGGTGACCAACATTCTGGTCACCCTCGTCGCAATCGCCCTGGTCGACCGGATCGGCCGGCGGCCGATCCTATTGGCCGGCTCCATCGGCATGACGGTGTCGCTGGCAACGATGGCGGCGGCGTTCAGCCAGTCGGTCACGGTCGACGGCGCGCTCAGCCTGCCGGGCGCCTGGGCGCCGATCGCGCTCGTTGCCGCAAACCTGTTCGTGATCTCCTTCGGAGCCTCGTGGGGACCGGTGGTGTGGGTGCTCCTCGGGGAGATGTTCCCCAACTCGATTCGCGCCAAGGCCCTCGGGCTGGCCGCAGCCGCCCAATGGATCGCAAACTTCTTGATCACGGTCAGCTTTCCGCCGATGGCGGATGCTTCTCTGCCCATCACCTACGCACTGTACGCCCTGTTCGCCGGACTGTCCTTCTGGTTCGTGCTGCGTAAGGTACCCGAAACCAATGGGATGTCGCTGGAGGAAGCAGACACTCTGTTACCCCCGAAGAACTCGGCGCGGAAGGCCACCTCCGCCAGCTAGGCATTTAAGCACTCGTACTTAAACAGTGCGCGGCGATACCCACAAGCCCCCGAACGGGCTGTCGCGATGCGATCGGTTTGTGGATAACTTCACAGGACAAGATTGTGGAGTGTGACCATGCCCGAACGTGGATACGCCGTTATAAGTTTGAAAACTACTGGACTGTTCCCGTATCAACGGGATCGGGTCGTCGAGGTCGCAGTGGTGCACCTCGACGAGGGTGGTCACATTGCTGCGCGCTGGGAAACCGTTGTGAACCCCGGAAGCAACGCCGGGGACGTGGCGATTCACGGCGTCAGCACGGCCGAACTCCTGCGCGCGCCGACGTTCGAGCAGATTGCACCGCGCCTGGTCGACCTGCTTCGTGGCCGAGTATTGGTGACGCACAACGCCCAGTTCGTCACCGGATTTCTCATGCGCGAGTTCGAGCTGATTGGTTATGCTCCCGGCCGTGGACTTGAGGCCGTCTGCACCATGCACCTGGCCCGCACCTATCTGCCGGGGGCTGGTCGGCTGCTGGTCGATTGTTGTGCTGCCTACGACATCGAAATCGAGCCCGGACCGGGCGCCCTGGTGCAGGCCGTGGCCTGTGCGAGCCTTCTGGCCGCCTACGTGCACGGTTCGCCCAGCGTCGCACCGTGGATCAACGCTCTCGACCGCGCCGAGCGATCCGCCTGGCCGAGACTCGCCGCTGCCACCGACGCAGAGTGGGTGCAGCGCGACCCGTCAATACCTGAGGAGACGGAGGCGACGCCGAGCTTCCTGGCCCGGGCGGCCGTGAAACTCCCCGACTACACCGGCCCCGAGGAACACCTCGACTACCTGGCCCTGCTTGATTTGTGCCTGCTCGATCATGTTCTCTCGGCTCAGGAAACACGTGAACTTCGGGTCCTGTCCGAATTTTGCGGCATCAGTGCCACGGATTGCACGGCGCTGCATCGCCGGTACTTTGAGGACCTCGTGCGGGTTGCCTGGTCGGGCGAAGCTCTCAGCGTCGCGGATTCCGCTGATCTGATCGCGGTTGCCCGCATGCTCGATATCGCTCCAGACGTCGTTGCCGCAGCACTGGCGGCACCCGCTTCGGTGGTACAGCTACCGATCATTTCGATCGACACCGTGCTGCTGGAGCAGGGCGACATAGTCGTGCTCACCGGTGACATGGCGCGTGCCCGCTCCGACTGGGGCCGGGAACTGGTCGCACGGGGGTTGTCCCTGGGTACGGCGGTCACCCTGCGCACTCGGCTTCTCGTTGCCGCCGACCCCGCTTCGATCACCGGCAAGACCGGCAAGGCGCGGGACTACGGCATTCCGATCGTCTCCGAATTCGGCCTGCGCTCTCTCATCGGAGTGCGCTGACCGCGTCTATTCGTGGTGTGAGCCGAAGCCGGCCGATATTTTCTCACGCGGCCGAACTGCCAGGCGGCGAGGGCGATGATCCAGGCGAGGGCCAACGTGGCGACCACCGCAAAACCTACGTTCCCCGGGTCGGCACTAACGCCGGCGCGGGGCGACCTTCTCGGCGCACATCATGCAGAGGTCGGCGGCCGGTTTGATCTCCAGTCGGCCCTCGGGGATGCGCTCACCGCAGTGTACGCACAGGCCGAAGGTGCCGTCGACGATGCGCTGCAGAGCCCGATCGATGGCCGCGAGCTCTTCGACGGCCTCACCCTGGAACCTCGACATGCGTGACCATTCGGTGCGCAGCGAGGAGGCCTCAGCGTCGTGGGCGCCATCGGCCGAGCCGTCGCTGCGGGAACTCTGCACGCGGGCATTGGTGTCGGCGAGGCGCTGGGACTCGACGGTCAGTTCGCGGCGGCGTTCAGCGAGAGCGGTCTCGAAGGCGTGCAGTTGTGCGGGGTCAAAGGGAGAAACGGTCATGTTCCATGGTCCCACGGCTCAGATCTGGCCGCGCAGGTACTCCTCGATCGTCACTCCGCGGGCTGCAGCGCGCTGCACCAGACGCCGGTGTTCCTCGGCGCTGAGCGAGAGCGTCACCCGGTGCCGCTCGCTCGTGCCGCGCATCGCGTCGGGGCCGTGCGGGTCGGTGAGCTCGCGGTGGTCCTCGCCGATATCGTCACCAATATCGTCACCGAGGTCGTCGAACGAGAACAGCTCGTCGTGTGGGTAGGCTGTGGCCCGCTCGGTGACCCGGCCAGTGGGAAGTGTGGGCGAGCCAGAGGCACTCTGGCCGACGGATACCGCAACTCGCGCCCGCACCACTGGTTCGGCTACCGCAGAAGCCCCGGCAAAACCCGGCCCGGCCGGTGCCGATCGGCCACGCTGAAACGCCTCGGCCGCGCCGCGCGCACGCTCATCGGCAGCCTCGTTGAGCGGATGCCCGACGTGACCCTTGACCCACTCGAACCTGTATCGGCGCCCGGCGATGGCTTCATCGATCTCCTTCAGCAGGTCGAGGTTCATGACCGGTTTGCCATCGCCCTTGCGCCAGCCCTTGGCCTTCCAGCCCTTCATCCACTTGGTGACCGAGTTGATCACGTACTGGCTGTCGCACAGCACCAAAAGATCGTCGTCGATGTGCGCGGTGGCGCGAAATAGCTCGAGCACGGCCTTCAACTCGCCCTGATTGTTCGTGGCGTGCTTCCAGCCACCAGCGGCCCAGCAGGAATCGTCGACGTACCAGGCCCAGCCGGCTGGTCCGGGGTTTCCGAGGGCAGAACCGTCGGCGGCGGCGGTGATCGTCATATGCGGGCCTTTCAAACAGCGGATGCGCGGGCGCAGGTCGTCTAATTCTGCCACCCTCGACCTGCGCTGCCCGAATCACCGGACCCCAGAGCGGAATGTGTCCGTCAGGTAACGCCATGTCTGAACACAGCACATCTGAAACGCGAAGCCCCGAGCACATCGTGCTCGTCGGGTACGGCCCGGTGGGGGGCCCGCGGAGCGGATGCCGCCACCCTCGACACCAACGGCGCCCGCTCCCGCGCGGGGTCACCGTGCTGCGCGACCTCGATGACGCCCAGCGGCCACCCGAGCTGGCACCGGATGTGGCGGGTGCAAAATGCGCATCGGCGAGGTTCTCGAACGCTTCGCAACGTTCGGGTCTACGCCCTGACAGCGTGAATTCTATCGCCGGGACGAAGAAATATCTTACAGGCGAAAAAAATGATGAGATTTACCCGGTTTTATCTCCGGTGAGACCGTTACACTGCTGCACGACCGACTCACTAGAGGGAGAAATCGCATGCTGAGCAACCTGACCGGATGGCATTTCCTAATTATTCTCGTCGTGATCCTGCTGTTGTTCGGCGCACCGAAACTGCCGGGGCTCGCCCGCAGTCTCGGTCAGTCCATGAAGATTTTCAAAAGCGAGATCACCCCGGAACGCACCGACGACGGTACGCCCGTTAGTTCGGCCGACAGCGCTCGCGCCGACAGTGCTCGCGCCGACAGTGCTCGCGCCGACAGTGCTCGCGCCGACATTCCTCGCGCAGACTCGAGCGGCACGCCGAACCCGAAAGCCTAGGAAATCGTGGTGGTGGAGGGCGTGCGTACCGCGCCCGCCAAGAAAAAGATGTCGCTTGGGCAGCACCTGCTTGAGCTGCGCAAGCGACTCTTTCTCGCCGCTGCGGGCATCCTCGTCGGTGCCATTGCCGGCTGGTTGCTTTCCGGCTTCGTCTGGGATGGTCTGCGCGAGCCGATCTACGCCATCGTCCGCGCCCAGAACCGCAATGCGCAGATCAATTACCCAGATATCACGAGCGCGTTTGACCTCAAACTGCGCATCTCCTTCTACGTCGGACTGATCGTCTCGAGCCCGATGTGGCTGTATCAGGTCTTTGCTTTTCTGATGCCCGGTCTGACGCGCAAAGAGAAGCAATACACCTTCGGGTTCTTTTTTTCGGCCGTACCGCTGTTCCTGATCGGGTGCGCGTCCGGCTGGTTTGTGTTGCCGCACGTCGTTGAACTCATGACGAGTTTCGCGCCCCAGCAGGACGCCGCGCTGATTAATGCGGGAAATTACTTCGACTTCGTGCTCAAACTGATGATTGCCATCGGGATCGCGTTCGTCCTGCCGGTATTTATTGTGTTGTTGAACTTTGCCGGGGTGATCAGTGCCAGCTCGATTATCAAATCCTGGCGTCTGGCCATCCTGGTGATCGTCCTGTTCACGGCCATTGCAACCCCGGCGGCCGATGTCGTGTCCATGTTCCTGCTCGCCGTGCCGATGGTGGTGCTCTATTTCACCGCCTACGGAATTGCTCTGCTTCACGACCGCCGTGTCGCCCGCCGGGTGCCGCGAGTGGGTGCAGACGGCCTGCTGCTCTAATCTGCAACCGCTCCGACTCGAAGATTTCACCGGAACTGCACGCAAGTTCGGCGCGCTCAAATAGCGCAGACACGGGCTCATGCATAAAAGTGAGATTTATTCTTATCGTTTGCTTACAACCTTTGTCCACCCCTGCACGAAATTGATTTGCAAGGGTACGTTACCGATGTTACTGAGCCACCCCCGGCACGTTCACTTACCGTCAGGAGAACCAGGATGTTTGATCAGGGATTTATTACCAATGCCATCAATCGCAGTGCGGAGAATTCTTCGGATCGCCGAAACTTTCTTCGGGCGGCGGGCGTGGCTGGCTTCGGTGTAGGGGCAGCGGTGCTTGCTACCGGCGGTCCGGCAATGGCTGTCGATTCCACCGGACCGGCAGAGGCACCGAGCGATGCGGCCATTTTGAACTTCGCCCTCAACCTCGAATACCTCGAGGCCGAGTTCTACCTGCGGGCAACGACCGGCCAGGGCCTGCCCGACAGCATGACGACGGGAACCGGTACGCGCGGCGGTGTGACCGGCGGGCGCATGGTGCACTTCAAGACCTCAATCATCAAGAAGTACGCCGATGAAATCGCCGCCGACGAGAAGGCCCACGTGGCCTTCCTGCGGTCCGCACTGGGCAGCGCGAAGGTGTCTCGCCCGAAGATCAACCTCGACGCGAGCTTCACGGCTGCTGCCCAGGCGGCCGGTCTGGTCAAGCCCGGCCAGAAATTCGACGTGTACGCCAACGAGGCGAACTTCCTCTTCGGGGCGTTCATCTTCGAGGACGTCGGAGTCACCGCGTACAAGGGTGCCGCGCCGCTGATCACGAACAAGACATTCCTCGAAGCGGCCGCCGGGCTGCTTGCGGTCGAGGCATATCACGCCGGTGTCATCCGCAGCACGCTGTACGCACTCGGCATCGCGCTTCCCTCGGTATACACGACCGCGCAGGCGATCTCCAATTTGCGCGACGCCGTCGATGGCCCGACCGATCTTGATCAGGGCATTGGCAACGCGTCGAAGGCGAACCTGGTGCCGACAGACGCCAACGGCCTGGTCTACAGCCGCAGTGCCGCCCAGGTGCTCAACATCACCTACCTGAATGCGGCGCCGGTGAAGTCGGGCGGGTTCTTCCCGGCCGGTGTGAACGGTGTCATCAACACCAGTGGGGCCAACGGCTAGGAAACTCAGGCGTTACCTGGCGCAGGAGTAGCGTCGCTGCGCGGGAGGTAGAACTCCCGCGCAGCGGCGCTATTCCCGCACACCGCCTGGCGGGGGAGTTCTGGTCACACCAGAACTCCCCCGCCGTGGCGTAACCCCCGCGCATCGCGGTGTCGCCTGGCTCTCCTGCGCGGCAGGACCCGCGCCCGACGGGATCAGCGGGGCTGAGTAAGCGCCCCGCATCCGCTCAACGGGCATCGCCTGGCTCTCCTGCGCGGCAGGACCCGCGCCCGACGGGATCAGCGGGGCTGAGTAAGCGCCCCGCATCCGCTCAACGGGCATCGCGGCGGGGCGACGGCGCACGCTCATTCGGATGCCGGTGCTGCTATCCGATCACGGGCCAGGTCGTACCGTGTTCCGTGTGGTGCCCCAATTTACGGGGCGGGCACCGGTTTGGTGGCGGGCGCATGTTCTAGCCTGCGCCGCGCAGGTCACCCCGAGACGGACACCGAGATCTCGTGCAGTCCGGTGGCTCCGTTGGGGGCGACGTCGGCGGTGGCCGACGTCTGTACGAGGCCCGCGGCATCCGTTGCCCGCACCTTGACGGTGTGGTCGCCGGCGCTCGCGTTCTGCCAGGTGTAGGCCCACTGTCGCCAGGTGTCGACCGAGATTGCGTCGGCAAGGGTGGCGTCCTGCCAGGGGCCGTCGTCGATCTGCACGGCGACCGCGCTGATCCCCACGTGCTGCGACCATGCCACGCCGGCGATGACGATCGACCCGGCGGATACCGAGGCTCCCTGGCGGGGCACATCGATGCGGGAGGAGAGCTTGATCGGGCCTTGTGCCGACCAACCGCGCGGGGTCCAGTAGCCCTGCTCCTGGTCGAACCGGGTGAGTTTGAGTTCGACGACCCATTTCGTCGCCGAGACGTAGCCGTACAGGCCGGGCACGACCATGCGCACCGGATAGCCGTGTTCGAGGGGGAGCGGTTCGCCGTTCATACCGACGGCGAGAATGGCGTTGCGGCCGTCGGTGAGCGCCTCGATCGGGGTGCCGGCCGTGAAACCGTCCTGGCTGGTCGAAAGCACCATATCGGCATTGCCCGTGGGCTTCGCCCGCGCCAGCAGCTCGCGAATCGGGTAGCCGAGCCAGGTGGCATTGCCGATCAGGTCGCCCCCGACGTAGTTCGACACGCAGGCCAGGGTGGTCGTGCTCTCTTCAAGCGGCAGGGCGAGCAGCTCGGCGAAGTCGATCTCGACCTCGTTCTCGACCATGCCGGTGATCTTCAGTCGCCAGTCGCGCGGGTCGATGCGCGGCACGCTCAGGGCGGTGTCGATGCGATAGAAGTCAGCGTTCGGAGTGATCAGCGGGGTGATTCCTGCCACGTCGAGGCTCGCCCCGGCCGGAATGGCAGCCGCGCGAACGGATGGCGTGGGCAGGGTGAACAGCGCGCGTGCGGCATCCGCTGCCCGGGTGGCTGCGGCACTGAACTGTGTGCCGGCCAGGGCGAGCAGGCCGATGCCGGCGGTGATTCCGGTGTAGACGAGGAAACGGCGACGGTCAGGGCCGCCTTCTTCGAGGTGTATCGGTACCTGTTCCGGCGACGATGCCGTGGCGGAGTGCCCGGTGCGGCGATCGACGGGCAGCCTGGTCGTGAGAAAGGTCAGCGCGATCGCCGCTACGCCCATGGCCACGACGGCCGGGACCGCGTCGAGGGTGGAGGCGCTCGAGCGGGAGAGCGCCGCAAACAGGGCGATCGCGCCGATGAGCACGACCAGTAGGCGGCCGAAGGGCGGGCGCCGACTCTCGAGAATGCCGGCCAGGCCGGCGACCAGGAGCAGCACGAGCACGATTGTCACGATCAGTACAATCTTGTCGGCCGTGCCGAACAGGCCAATGACGAGGTCCTTGACGGCGGGTGGAACGATGTCGATGACGAGGGCGCCGACCGTCAGCACCGGGCTCGCGCCGGGGGCTATCCAAGCCGCGGTCAACTCGGCCACGCCGAGACCCGCGAGGGCGGCAGCTAGCCCGGCGGCCGCCGGGCGCCAGAGCGCCTGGGCAGGGTGTGGTGTAGCAACCGCAGCGGTGTCAGGAGTGACGTAGACCATGTCGTCAGACTAGAACGGGCGGCTGAGATTACCACCCGGCCAGGCGTTTCGGCGGGTTTCGTCAGACATCCGCAACATATTGAACGTTCGGCTGGGCGGCTGATTCACCAAATTCATGGAGTTATGCGCGATGGCCGGGCCGGCGTGCGCCGAAACGTGACAGATGAAGAGACTGAAAGGGGGAGATTCGAGGATACAGTGCGAAGTAGTGCAGTCTTGAGGGACTATGTCTCAGCTTGCGCGCCTTGAAAACGAAACCGACCCCGACGTTCTCTTCGAGGCGTTCGAAACCTGGGCAACCGAGCAGGGCCTTACTCTCTACCCCGCGCAGGAGGAAGCGGTCATCGAGATCGTCTCGGGGGCCAACCTCATCCTGAGCACACCGACCGGGACCGGTAAGTCGCTCGTGGCCGTCGGAGCCCATTTTGCGGCGCTCTCCGCCGGTAAACGCAGCTTCTACACCGCGCCGATCAAGGCCCTCGTGAGTGAGAAGTTCTTCTCGCTGGTCGAAACTTTCGGGGCTGAAAACGTCGGCATGATGACCGGCGACTCGAGCGTCAACGCCGACGCCCCAATCATCTGCTGCACCGCCGAGATCCTCGCCAACCTCGCGCTGCGAAACGGCGAAGACACCGAGGTCGACCTCGTCGTAATGGACGAGTTCCACTTCTACGGGGACCCGGAACGAGGCTGGGCCTGGCAGGTTCCCCTGCTGCTGTTGCCGCGCGTTCAGTTCATTCTCATGTCTGCCACTCTCGGTGACGTGAAATTCATCAGCGACGACCTGACCCGGCGTACCGGGCGGGCCACCGCGGTCGTCACCGGGGTGGAGCGCCCGGTTCCGCTCAGCTATTACTACGAGCAGACCCCGGTGCACGAAACCGTTGAAGAGCTGCTGCACACCGACAAAGCGCCGGTGTACATCGTGCACTTCTCCCAGGCCGCCGCCCTCGAGCGTGCCCAGGCCCTGGCGAGCGCGAAGGTCGCGTCACGGGAGCAGCGTGACGTTATTGCAGAGCTGATCGGCGAGTTTCGGTTCACCACGAGTTTCGGCAAGACCCTGTCGCGGCTCATCCGCATGGGAATCGGCGTGCACCATGCCGGCATGCTGCCGAAATACCGTCGTTTGGTGGAGCAGCTCGCCCAGCGCGGCTACCTGCGGGTGATCTGCGGCACAGACACCCTCGGCGTCGGCATCAATGTGCCCATTCGCACCGTCCTGTTCACCGCCCTCACCAAATATGACGGTGTGAAAATGCGTCAGGTGAATGTGCGAGAGTTTCACCAGATCGCGGGCCGGGCCGGGCGGGCCGGCTACGACACCGCGGGAACGGTGGTGATCCAAGCTCCCGAGCACGAGAGCGACAATCTCAAGGCCATCGAGAAAGCCGGTGATGACCCGAAAAAGAAGCGCAAAATCGTGCGCAAGAAGGCGCCGGACGGTTTCGTCTCCTGGGGCGAACCGAGCTTCCGCCGCCTGGTCGACGCCGAACCCGAGACCCTCTCCTCGAGCATGCAGATGACCGCGGCGATGCTCATCAACGTGATCGGACGCGGCGGCGATGCCTTCGCCCACGTGCACTCCCTCGTTTTCGACAACCACGAGCCGTGGAAGCGCCAGCTGGTGCTGGCCCGACGGGCCCTCGGTATCTACAAGACCCTGCGTGAAGCCGGAATTGTCGAGCAGAGCGCCAGCGGCAGCATCCGCTTGACCGTCGACCTGCAGGCGAACTTTGCGCTCAACCAGCCGCTATCGCCGTTTGCGCTGGCCGCGTTCGAACTTCTCGACCCCGAAGCGCCCACGTACTCGCTCGACATGATTTCGATTCTGGAGTCAACCCTCGACGACCCGCGGCCGGTGCTCATGGGGCAACAATTTGCCGCGCGCGGTGAGGCCGTGAACGCGATGAAGCGTGAGGGCATCGAATACGACGAGCGGATGGCGCTGCTCGAGGAGATCACCTACCCCAAGCCGCTGGAAGAGCTGCTGAACTACACCTTCGAGACCTACAAGGCATCTCAACCGTGGATCGCCGACTTCGAACTCAGGCCCAAAACCGTCGTGCGTGACATGTACGAGCGGGCCATGTCGTTTGGCGAGTTCATCGCGTTCTACAAGCTCGCCCGCAGCGAGGGCGTCGTGCTGCGCTACCTGTCCGACGCCTATCGGGCCGCCCGGCAGACCATTCCCGACGAAGCGAAGAACGAAGACCTGCTCGACCTGATCGAATGGCTCGGCGAGCTCGTGCGTCAGGTGGACTCGAGCCTGCTCGACGAGTGGGAGGAATTGCTACACCCCGACCTCGCCGCGCACGCCGCCGAATCGCACGCGATTCTGCCGCCACCGCCGCGCCGACTGACCACTAACGTGCGGGCTTTTCGCATTTTGGTGCGCAATGAACTGTTCCGCCGGGTGCAGTTGGCCGCACTTGAGCACTACGACGAGCTCGGCGAACTCGACCGCGAGCACGGCTACTCGAGTGACGTCTGGGCCGAAGCCATGGACGGCTATTTCGCTGAACACGATGAGTTGCTCACCGGCGGCAACGCGAGAAGTTCTGACCTGCTCATGATCGAGGAGGGCGCCGGGGAGTGGACTGTTCGCCAGATTCTCGACGACCCGGCCGGCGACCACGACTGGGGGATCAGCGCGAGCGTGAACCTCGCAGACTCCGATGACCTCGGCGCGGCGGTCGTGCGCGTGACCGGTGTCAACCGGTTGTAGCGCTGACCGCCTCAGAGATCGCGGCGCTACACGCCGGGCGCGCGGAGCGGAGCGGAGGCGTCGGCCGCCCACTCATTGAGGGAGCCGTCGTAAATGGAGACGTGCTCGTTGCCGGCGCGGATGAGAGCGAGGGCGCTCGCGGCCGCGGCGATTCCGCCACCGCAGTACGTCACCAGGTGGCCCGACGCTCCGGCTGCCGACGCCGCCACGGACGGGGCGACCGTCGCCTGGAGCTGATCGCCGCGCAGGAAAGCATTCGTGGCGGGGTCGACGAGTGTGCCGGCCGGCAGGTTGATGCTGCCAGGGATGTGTCCGGCACGCGGGCGAGACCCGGCCGTGCCGGCGAATTCCGCCGGGGGAACGGAGCAGACGAGGGCGGCATCCGCTGTGCCGGCGACGATCGATTCGACGAAGCTCTTGTCGACCCACAGCTCGGGACGCGGCGTTGCCGTGAAACCGCCGACGACCCGCGGTCGAGTTCCGCCAGTGGCGAACGGGCGGGTCTCGGCGTGCCACTTGGTCAGACCGCCGTCGAGCACGGCGACATCGTCGTAGCCGAAGGCGCGGAACAGCCACCAGATGCGGGCAGCCCACTGTCCCACCGCTGCGTCGTAAACGACGACGGTCGTGCTGTTGTCGATTCCGACGGATGCCGCGGCCGCCTCAAACAGGTCGGCGCTCGGCCGGGAGAAATCGAATTCGCCCGCCGGGTCGGAGAAGACATCGAACAGGTCGGCGAACACGGCTCCGGGAATGTGCCCCTTGGTGAGGTAGTCGTCACGCCCGCTGAGGTAGCGCGGCCCGGAAGCTGATGGCGCGAGCGCGAGCACGGTGGCGTCGAGAATGACGAGGTGGTCAGAGCCGAGATGATCGGCCAGCCACTGCGTGGAGACGACGGGCGACGAGGGAACGGGAGAACTCATGAATCAAGGCTAGTGGGGGCCGCCGACGCTGGGCGGAACCGTGGCCGGGGAGAGTCATCCGGCGACATACGGCTACCGGGTCGTGGTCCAGTCCAGGTTGATGATCTGCTCGATGTAGATGTTCTCGCCGAGCCCGGGAACCGAAGGATTCATGGTGAGCATAAGTTGAACCGGAATGTTGAATCGTTGGGCGACATCAAAGAAAGCGTCGCCCTCGACGACAATGTATGTGAGTAGGGCTCCCGCACCGTCAGCGGTTGTTGTGCCGCGGGCGCCCGGTGTGCTGCCCTGGTCAGCGGCGGGTCCCTGCGGCAGGGGCACGGGCTCCGCGTTGGGAACGAGGTCGGGCACCGTTGGGTTGGGAATGAGCGCCGGCTCCTCGGTGGGAACCGGCGTCGGCGTCGGCGTGGGGCTCGGGGTGGGCGCTGGGGTCACGGTCGGCCTGATCGTTACGGTGACGGCCGGAGCAGGTTCGCCGGCACAGCCAGAGACCGCCACGAGCAGGACAGCGGCAACGATGATGCCCCACGGGCGACGTACGAGTGAGCTGCGAATGGTTCAACCCTTCCTGGTGAGACGTGCTGTGACCTTGTCTATGCACGCATTCAGCCAGCTTAGGGTGAACGAGTGGCAGCAGGACCGAGTTGACTACCCCCGTTCGGGGTGGTGCGCTCAGCATTCGATGACATTGACCGCGAGCCCGCCTTCGCTGGTTTCCTTGTACTTCGTCATCATGTCGAGTCCGGTCTGCCGCATTGTTTCGATCACGGTGTCGAGCGAAACGAGGTGTGTTCCGTCTCCGTGCAGCGCCAACCTGGCCGCCGATACCGCCGTCGACGAGGCGATCGCATTGCGCTCGATGCAAGGAACCTGCACGAGACCGCCGACAGGGTCGCAGGTGAGCCCGAGGTGATGTTCCATGGCGATCTCGGCCGCATTCTCCACCTGACGCGGTGTTCCGCCGAGCACGGCGCAGAGTGCACCAGAAGCCATGGCGCACGCAGCACCGACCTCGGCTTGGCAGCCGCCCTCCGCCCCGGAGATCGACGCGTTGGCCTTTACCAGCGAACCGATGGCGACGGCCGTGAGCAGGTACCGACGGATTCCGGCAGCGTCCGCCCCCGGAACGAAACGCAGGTAGTAATGGCCGACGGCGGGAATGATGCCGGCCGCCCCGTTCGTCGGCGCGGTGACGACTCGGCCGCCGGCCGCGTTCTCCTCGTTCACGGCGAGCGCGAAGGCGTGCAGCCACTCGGTCGAGGTGTCACGGTCGCGCAGTGCCAGCCCGTCATATTCTTCCAAGCGGCTACGCACCGCGGATGCCCGGCGCTTGACTTTGAGGCCACCCGGCAGAACGCCGGTGGTGCGGAGTCCCGCCTCCACGCAGGTGTGCATTGCCTCCCAGATGGCGTCGAGCCCATCGTCGAGCGCTGCGGCGCCGTGAATCGCCTCTTCGTTGCGGCGGGCGACCTCGCAGATCGTCAGGTCATGGGAGTCGCACAGGGCGAGCAGCTGCGCGCTGGAATCGTAGGGGAGTGGCTGGGTGACGCGGGTCTGCGCGCTCGAGCGTTCGGTGCCCCGGCGGATGAACCCGCCACCGATCGAATAGAAGGTCTCCTCAAGGAGAGGGACGGCATCCGCCGTGCTGTCGGTCGCCCAGGCCGACAGCGTGAGCGCGTTCGGGTGCCCAGGCAGGCGCGTGCGGGGCTCGAATCGCACGTCGCTGCTTTGGATAGGGATGCTGCGCCCGCCGAGCAGGATCAGGTGAGCGCCGTCTTCGATACCGGCCCAGCAGCCGCGCACCTGGTTGGGATCGCAGGTTTCCGGGCGCAGCCCGGTCAGCCCGGCCAGTACGGCATCGGGCGTACCGTGGCCGAGACCGGTCGACCCCAGAGACCCAAAGAGTGAGCAGCGGATGCGCCCCACCTCATTGAGACGCCCGGTGGCCACGAGGTCTTCGGCGAATAGGCGGGCAGCACGCATCGGGCCCACCGTGTGGGAACTGGACGGACCGATTCCAATGGAAAACAGGTCCAGGGCTGAGACGTACGCTGTCACGGTCTTCATCGTACGGCACCCGGACGTGGTCGGCGGGGGATCGATACGGGATTTCAACACGGCGCTTAACCCCAAAACGCCCCGCACCGTAAAGTGCGAGGCGTTGCCCGAGAGGTCCAGCCGGGGGATCCGGCGAGAACGGGCGCTAGGCGATGGTGAACGTGATGGTCGACACGTAGGGGTTGACGGCGGTGGAACCGATCGCGGCCGAGTAGTTGGAGCGGTAGGTGTTGGCCGGGACGCTCAGGTCGAAGGTCGGGGCGAGGGTGAAGGTGCCCTTGCCGAGGGTCGTGGTGGAGACCAGCGACTGGGCGACATTGCTGATGGTGACGGCCGCGGCAGTCGGTGCTGCGTCGGAGCCGGTGCCGGCGGTGATGGTGCCCGGCGTGATGACGAGGTTGGAGGCCGGCAGGGTGCGGGCGGTCGTGTCGACGGTGCCGGCCGCGCTGACGAAGTCGGTGGCGCTGGCCGACAACGACCAGGCGCTGTTCGTGCCGCGGGCGTTGGTGATGGTCCAGGTGGGCGCGGTGCCGGTGGAGGTCTGCGCGTTGAGGCCGTCCAGAACGACGGCGGTCATCGCGTCGGGCGCGGTCGGGTTGGCGGTGAGGTTACCCCCGCTGATGGTCGCGTTGACCGTGTCGGTGCTGTCCACTGCCTGGGCGGGGGAGAGTGCCACACCGAACAGGATGCCGGTGGCGACGATGATTCCCGCGGTCTTGGTGAAAGTGCGCATGGTGTGTCCTCTGGGTCGCTACTGGTGGTGCGGGCACGCCAAATAGCGTGTCCACGAAAGTGTGGGAGAAACGGACGTCGCAGGCTGTGAACCGAACTCGTTATCCGTTGTGAACGAGTTCCGGTGGCGATGAATCAATCCTCACACGGGGGCCGCGCAAAATGGCGGTTCGTCGCGCAGGGTTGAATCAGTGTTAGCTCAAGGTTGGCGCAATGCCCAGAATGGGGATTAGTACAGGCCGCAACGAACTAGGAAATGGTGAAAGTGAGAACCGTGACGTAGGGGTTCACCGGCGAGTTGTCGATGGCGCCCGAGTAGTTCGACCGGTACGCGTTGGTAGGAATCATCAGGCTGTAGGTCGGCGTCAGCAGGTAGGTGCCCCGGTGTGGGCCGGTGGTAGAGATCAGGGTCTGCGGGCTGGCCGATAGCGCAAGCGTTGGAGCGGTGATACCGGTCGCGGGATCGGTATTGGGGCCGGTCGTGATGGTGCCGGGGGTGATGCTCAGGTTGTGCGCGGGAATCATTCGGTCTTCGGTTTCGACAGTGCCGGCGGCGCTGGTCGGTGTGGTGGCACTCACCGAGAGGGTCCAGGCCGCTCCGGTGCCGCGCGCATCGATGATCGACCACTGGCTCGAGATACCCGTGGCGAACTGGGGTTCGGTGCCCAGGATGGTCACCGCTGACAGCGTCGCGCCTGCGGTGGTCGCGGTGAGGTCACCGGCGGCCGGTGCCGGACTGGTGGAGCTCGCCGTGCTCATACTGACGGCGCCGTTGGCGGTTAGCGCCCGCCCGAGGTAGCTGACGCCGGCTCCGATCGAGATCGCCGCCATGCCGATGATCGTTCCGGTAAAAGCGGATGCCGCCCCCATCGACACAGCCCCGGCCACCTGCCAGTAGACCCGCGACGCCTGTGCCCCGTTGGTCAGGATGACGCTGCTGCCGGCGGCCGTGTTGAAGGCCGCATCTACTTGGATGATGAAGATGGCGTTCGGGTTGCCCTGTCCATCGAGGGTGAGCGTGGTGCTGATGGCGAGGGCGGCAGCAGCCTTATAGACCCCGGACGTGAGTGTGCGGCCGCCGAGGTCGCCGGCAATGGTGGCGCTCGCTGGCCTCGCCGCGGCATCCTTGTACGCTGCGGCGAGGTCGACCTGTGCAGCGGCCGCGGCAGCATCGCCGCCGTGGATGGTGCCGGTGAGTACGCCGGGCGGGAATCCGGTGACCGCGGTTCCCGGGCTTACCCCGATATCGCCGTCGAACGAGGAATTGCCCGTGTTGGCGACCGAGGTGGTCGCCAGGATGGCATAGCTGCTCGCGCTGCCGAGGTTGACCACGGGATCGGTCGTGAAGGTGCTGCTGCCGAGGGTTATGGTGCCGTTCCTCGTAAGGGCACGCCCGGTGAAACTCGAATTCGTGCCGACTGTGATCGCCGCCTGACCGAGGATGACGCCAGAGAACGATGATGACGCGCCCAGCCGCACAGCGCCATCGACCTGCCAGAACACGCGGGATGGCTGTGCCCCGTTGATCAGGCGCAGGCTGCTGGCTGCGCTGGTTGTGAGGGTACTGTCCAACTGAAAAATAAACACGGCGTTAGGGTTGCCCTGCCCATCGAGGGTCACTGAGGACCCGAGGGCCAGCGCCCCCGGGGCGGCATAGACGCCGGCGTTGTAGGTCTGGCCGGTCAGATTGCCGCTCAGAGTAGTAGTCGGTGTGCGCGCAGCCGCATCGTTGATTGCAGCCTGAAGGTCGATTTGAGCCTGCGCGCTCTCCGCGGTGCCGAGGTGCGTACTTCCGGTGACCAGCCCGGGTGGAAAGCCGGTCAGGCCATTGCCCGGGCTCACTCCGAGGCTGCCGCTGAGGGTTGTTCCGCCGGAATTCAGCACGGATGTCCCGGCCAACACCGAATAGATGCCGGCGGTTTTCAGCGTCACGGGTGGTTCAGTCATGAAGATATTGCTCGCCATGGCGATGGCGCCGTTTGAGGTCAACGCTCGGCCGATGAACGTCGTGCCAGCTCCGATGGAGATTGCGGCGAGGGCGAGTACGTTTCCGCTGAACGAGGAGGCGGCGCCGAGGGAGACCGCGCCGACGACCTGCCAAAACACATTTGACGCCTGGGCACCGTTGGCGAGCACAATGCTGCTGGCCGCCGCAGTGTCGAACGCCGCGTCGATTTGGAAGATGAACACCGCGGTGGGGTCATTCTGGGCGTCGAGGGTGAGGGTTGTACTCACGGCGAGGGCGGCGGTGGATTTGTAGACGCCTGCGGTGAGCGTGCGACCGGCGAGATCTCCGGCGAGGGTGCCGGTCGGCACGCGGCCCGCAGCATCAGCGTAGGCCTGGGTGAGGTCGGCCTGGGCTGCCGCGGCATGGCTGTCCCCGGCGTGGATACTGCCGGTGAGAATTCCGGGCGGGAAGCCGGTGATCGCTGTGCCAGGGCTGGTTCCGGCATTGCCGCTCAGTGCGCTGTTGCCCGTGCTCGCGATGGCGTCGGTGGCGAGCACGGAGTAGCTGCCGGCCGTCTTCAGGTCGACCGTCGCGGTGGCGGCCTGCGCGGGGGGCTGCGGCACGAGAAAGCTGGCCAGCAGCAGGAGAATCGTGAGTCCCGGCATGGCAAGGAGGTGTGTTCGACGTTCACCCGGCCTTCGTGCATGGCGTCGGGGTTGGTGCGTGCGCGTCATCGACCCGGTTGCCGCTCTGGAACGTTGGACTCAGAATTGTCGGAATCGCCACGCACCGGTGGGAGCGCCGACTCGGCATCCACCCGCGGCGCGACCTGGGCGACCTGGGCGAACGCCAGGCGGGCTCGCCGAACGAAAAGCGTGGCACGCCAGGCGCCGAAGGCGATCGCTAATACCAGCAGTACCACCAGGAGAATGACCCACCACGGCACGTAGCTAAACGCGGTGCTTACCTCTTCAGTTCCGGCTAGGGAGACGAGAGTAGCGTCGGCGCTGCCGAGCTGAATGAAGGCAGCCTGCGGCAGCGTCGCCTGCAGGTTGAGCGTCGCCCCGGGCAGGATGCTCTCCGGCGTCCCAAATTGCAGCTCTGTTGTGGCGCCGATCACGCTGTCCAGGCGCAGGCTGGCCGTCGGATACAGAATGGTATTTCCCGTGTTCTGGATCGGCAGGGTGAACGTGACCGCGTCACCGGAGCGTTCCCAGTTCAAGCCGCCGTGGCTCAACTGGGTCGTTGCGGTACCGGCGACCGTCAGATAGATGCGAACACCCTGACGCTGGATCACATCGAGGCGCAGCGCTGCGTCGCCGTTGGACGTGGTCGTTTCACCCTGAATGGGCGGACTCTGGATGATGATTCCGCCGGCATAGTCGCCCGGGGTGGCCGTGAGGGGAACGCTCAATCGAAACGGCACGGTGAGGTCGGAGTTGGCCGGAACGGTGATCGCCTCAGCACCGAGAGTCACCCAGCTGCCCACATGCGTTTGAACGTCGGCCTGCGCGGCAAGAGCGAAGGCGCCCTGCGCGGTGCTCTGCCCGTCGACGGCGTAATTGAGCAGCGTGACCGCGGCATCCGTGTGATTGCTGACGACGGCGTTGGCTTCGACGGCGGCACCGGGAGCGAGATTCAGGTGAAAAAAGTCTGATTCGAGTTCCGGGCGGATGCCGAGGGTTCCGTCATCGATGGCGGCCGCCGGCGCGCTTACGACGAGGGTGGCGAATACGGGGGCCAGCACGGCGACGGCCGCGAGCAGGGCGAGACGGCGAACCAACCGTGTGCCGACCGGTTCCCGAATCAAATCTGGCGTGGGGTGACGGGCGCCTATTCGGCGACGTGCGGTGGGACGGTGTGACATGGGGTGGACCTTAAACTTGTATCCGGTTTGATCCCCAATTGAGGCAATAACGCTATTCTCACACGCGAGCCGCATATTTCCGCCCGCCTAGCGGTCAGTATTGGCTCAAGGTTCGCGCAGAGTCGTGTCAGGCGATCGTGAACGTGAGAATCGAGACGAACGGGTGGACGGGGGATCCGTCGATCAGGCCCGAAAAATTCGATCGGTAGGCGTTGGGTGGAACGCTCAGGCTGAACTCGGGCGTCAGGGTAAATGTGCCTTTGCCGAGGGTGCTGGTCCAGACCAGAGCCTGCGGGCGGCCGGAGACGGCGACGGGTTCGGTCGTGGGAGCGGCATCGGCGCCCGCACTGGAGTGGGCCGTGACGGTTCCGGGCGTGATCGTCAGGTTCTCTACGGCAACGGTGCGTTCGATGGTATCGAGCGTGCCCGGTGCGCTGGTGAAGTCAGTGGCACTCACTGACAGGCACCACGCTGCGCTGGATCCGCGGGCGTTCGTGATGGTCCACGGAGCGGGGCTGCCGACGGACGTGTGGCTGGAGCGCCCGTCCAGAATGACGGGGGTCATCCGGGTCGGTGCGGAGACGACGGCCGAGAGTGCTCCGCCGAGAATCGCGGAGCTGATCGTGTCGGAGGAGGTGTCGGCGCTCGCCGACGGCGAGAAAACGACGACCAGCCCGACGGCCAGGGCGATACTCGTTAGTCCGATCAGACCGAGCTTGGTGCTATCTGCCACGAACATCCCCCATGAGTTGCCGATGGTTTCGGCGCTGACTGACACCTATCGGTATCGGCGACCCGAATCGAAGGAATTTCATACTAACAACTTCACTCCGCCACAGGTACCAATACCCGAATACCCCCAAAACGAAAAAACAGGCCGCCTCCCCGAAGGGAGACGGCCTGACGACTAGTGCGCGGGCCTAGTGCGTGCGGAAGCGCTGCACCATCGGGCAATCGAAGGGGTCTCGCGCGGCCAGACCGACCTTGTTGAGGTAGGCGATGACGATGCCATAGCTCTCAAAGACGCCGGTTTCGGTGTATTTCACGTCGTGGGAGAGACAGTATTCCTTGGCGATCTCCTGGGCCTTACGCAGGTGCGGACGGGCCATATTCGGAAACAGGTGGTGCTCGATCTGGTAGTTGAGACCGCCCATGTAGTGGTCGATGAAGGTGCCTCCGCGAATGTTGCGGCTGGTGAGCACCTGACGACGAAGAAAATCGACCCGGCTTTCGGCCGGAAGCTGCGGCATGCCCTTGTGATTGGGCGCGAAGGTTGCGCCCATGTAAACGCCGAAGACCGCCATTTGCACGCCGACAAATGCGAACGCCATGCCGAGCGGCAGGAAATAAAAGATCACGGCAAAGTAGAGAGCAAGGCGCGTGACGAGCATGGTGATCTCGACCCAGCGCTCGCTGACCTTGTTCTTACCAAAGACGGTCTTGAAGCCCTGGATGTGCAGGTTGATGCCTTCGAACATCAACAGCGGGAAGAAGAAATAGCCCTGTTTGCGGGTGATGATGGCACCGAGTCGGCTGACCTTTTTGGCGTCTTCCTCACGGAAGACGATGAAGTCTGGTTCGATGTCAGGGTCCTTGCCGACGACGTTCGGCTGGGCGTGGTGACGACTGTGCTTTGTCATCCACCAGGCGTAGCTGATGCCGACGAAGAGGTTGGCGAGAACGCGGCCAGCCCGGTCGTTGGCTTTGCCGGAGGTAAACACGGCACGATGCGAGGCTTCGTGGGCCAGAAAGGCGAACTGGGTAAAGATGAGGCCCAGCGCCGCGGCAATGATCAGTTGGTACCAGGTGTCGCCAAGCAGCACGAACCCAACGGCAGCGCCGAGAGTGGCAGCCACGAGAGTGGAGAAAACCAGCCAGTAGAAGCCTGTGCGTCGGCCAAGAAGACCGAGATTGCGCACGGTGTGCAGGAGGGCCGAATATTCTGTTGTGGGGTTTTTCGTGTCTCCACCCGGCCGGGTCCTGATAATGCGGACCGAGGGTGCGGTTAGTGCTTCCGACATGAGGCCTTCCTGAGTCTAAATTCTCAGCGTTCGGGACTTCTCAGCCGGGAAGTGAGCAATTACTCGTGGAGCAGATAGCCGTCAGTCTACGTTCGCGAACTCCCCGTTCGCTCGCAATTCACACGTTTTTCTCAGTGATTATATGCCAAAAATGGAATGTATTTGACCGATCTATCGCCAGCTTGGCATCCAAATGTGGAGTTGCCAAAACGCGAACGAAGTCTGCATTCCGGTCCATACCGGGAAGAAGAAAGCCGTGATCAGCAGCGCGACTCCAAGACCCACGGCCACCGCGGTGACGCTGCCCACCCTCGGTTGGGGGTCACATTTTGACACCTGCGAATCTGCTGAATGCCTGCGTCGGGGCTGCGCCTGGTCGGGAATTCGCTTGAGGAGCAACCCGATGACGAAGGTGAGACCGAGCAGCAGGTATGGCTCGAAGGCGATCGTGTAAAACTGGAATACCGTGCGGTTCAGATACATCAGCCACGGCAGATAGCCGGCGACTATACCCATCAGGATGAAGCCGACCCGCCACTCGCGATACCGGGCGAGTCGGTAGACGAGATAGAACAGGGCCGCCGTGGCGGCCCACCAGATCAGCGGGTTGCCAACGGAGGTGATGGCCTCGGAGCAGCTCTGATACTGGCAGCCGAATTCGCCCGCGTCGGAGCCGCGATAATACATGCTGGTTGGCCGAATCATGAAAAGCCAGGTCACGGGGTTCGCCTGGTAGGGATGCGGTGTGGCCAGTCCCACATGGTAGGTGTAGGCAGCAGCCTGATAGTGCCAAAAGCTTTGGAGCGTGTGCGGTACCCACGCCAGCGGCCCGGTCCAGGCCGCCCCCGCCCCGTCAGCCCAGTCGCGGTAGTAGCCACCGCGCGTGACAAACCACCCGGTCCAGGAGATTAAAAACGTGGCGCCGGCGACGGGAACGAGCGTCAGAAACGTGGCGGGGGCTTGTTTGAGAATGGCAGCACTAAGCCAGAATGAAACGCCATTTCGACGCCGGGCCAGGGCATCGACGACGACGAGGTAGATGCCGAACGCGGCGAGAAAATACAGGCCTGACCACTTCACCGAACTGGCCAGTCCAAAGGCGAGGCCCGCAGAGAGTAACCACGGCCGCCACCACAACGCAGGACCCCAGCCTGGGTCGGTTCGACCCGCGAGCCGGGTTGCCAGACGCGTCGAGTGCCAGTGGCGGTCCATCAACACGGCGCCGAAACCCAGCAGTGCGAAGAACATCACGAAATTATCGAGTAACGCCACACGGCTCATGACGATGGCATGCCCGTCGATGGCGAGCAGAAAACCGGCGATCAGGGCGAGCAGTCGTGACTGAAACAGTTTGTGCGCCACGAGCATGATGAGCACGACCGCGAGTATCCCCACCAGGACAGTCGCCAGTCGCCAGCCCCAGGGGTTGCCGGGGCCAAGCAGATTCATGCCGAGCGCGATCAGCCACTTGCCGAGCGGCGGATGCACCACGAACGACGGGTCAGTCGTGAAGATATCGGTGCGCCCGGCCTCAAACTGGGGATTGGCGTCGGTCGGCCAAGTGGATTCGTAGCCATTGTTGAACAGGCTCCACGCGTCCTTCACATAGAAGGTCTCGTCGAACACGAGCGCGTGCGGCAGGCCGAGGTTCCACAAACGCAACGCGGCGGCCAGCAGTACTACGGCGAGGTGGCTGCCCCAGCGAACCCATCTACTAGTTGCGAGCACGTGACCATCGTATAGAGCGCCGGTCGACCGCATGTTCGGCTGGTGCTGCGAGAATTGCAGCATGATCATCCTGGCCGCCACCCCGATCGGAAACCTCGGCGACGCTTCCCGACGCCTTATCGAAACCCTGAGTACGATCACCATCGTGGCGGCCGAGGACACCCGCGTCACCGTCCATCTGCTGAAAGCCCTCGGAATTGAGAACCGGCCCAAGCTCATTGCCCTGCACGACCACAACGAACGCGGCAAGGCAGCCGAACTCGTCGAACTGGCCCGCGACGTCGACATTCTGGTGTTGAGCGACGCCGGCATGCCCACCGTTTCTGATCCCGGCTTTCACTTAGTGGATGCCGCGGTCGCTGCGGGCGTTCAGGTCACGGCCCTGCCTGGACCCTCTGCCGTACTGACCGCTCTGGCCGTCTCGGGGCTTCCGACTGACCGATTCACCTTTGAGGGGTTTTTGCCGCGGAAGCACGGCGAGCGGGTCAAGCTGCTGCGTGACCTCGCTGCCGAGCGTCGCACCATGGTGTTCTTTGAATCGCCCAACCGCCTCGCCGATTCCCTGCTTGACCTCGCGTCAACACTCGGCCCCGATCGCCGGGTCGTGGTCTGCCGGGAATTGACTAAGTTTTTCGAGGAGGTCAAGCGCGGCACGGCGAGCGAGCTGGCCGAGTGGGCGGCTGCGGGGGTGCGCGGCGAAATCTGTATCGTCGTTGCGGGCGCCGAAGTGCGGGTACTGGATTTGGCCATGGGAGTCGCCGAAGTTCTCGATCTGGTGGCCGGCGGCGTCCGTTTGAAAGACGCTGCCGCCGACGTATCGGCCGCCAGCGGGCTCGGTAAGCGTGAACTTTACGAACACGCTCTGCAGGCCAAGGGCGGCGCGCCGCTGCCGAAACCCGACCGCTCGGCCTTTCCGCTCGGCTGATCCGACAACTCCGGGCGTAACCGGGCCAGACCCGCAAGCGCTCGCCGCATAAGATGAACGCATGTCCGCAGGCTCTTTTTACATCACCACGCCCATTTTCTACGTGAATGATGTGCCGCACATCGGGCACGCCTACACCGAGGTGGCCGCCGACGTGCTCGCGCGCTGGCACCGGCAGTCGGGTGACGACGCCTGGCTGCTCACCGGTACCGACGAACACGGCCAGAAGATTCTGCGCACCGCCACCGCCAACGGAGTCACGCCCAAGGAATGGGCCGACCGCCTGGTGGAGACCGCCTGGAAGCCGCTGCTGCAGACAGTCAACATTGCCAATGACGATTTCATTCGCACCACCGATGAACGCCACGAGGTGAATGCGCAGAAGTTTCTGCAGCACCTGCACGACGAAGGCCACATCTACACCGGCGAGTATGAGGGCTATTACTGCGTCGGCTGCGAGGAATACAAGCAGACCAGCGACCTGGTCGACGGCACCGGTGAGTACGCCGGCCAGCTCGTCTGCGCCATCCACTCCAAGCCGGTCGAGTTGCTGCACGAGAAGAACTACTTCTTCAAGATGAGCGCCTTTGCTGATCGTTTGCTTGCCCTGTATGAGGAGAACCCCAACTTCGTGCAGCCAGAGGCGGCGCGCAACGAGGTCATGTCCTTCGTTCAGCGCGGCCTTTCCGACCTGTCGATCTCACGCTCGAGCTTCGACTGGGGCATCAAGGTGCCGTGGGATGAATCGCACGTCGTCTACGTCTGGTTCGACGCCCTGCTCAACTACATCACCGCAGCCGGTTACGGCCAGAACGACGAGGAGTTCGCGAGCCGCTGGCCTGCAACGCACATCGTCGGCAAAGACATTCTGCGTTTTCACGCCGTCATCTGGCCCGCCATGCTCATGGCCGCCGGCATCGAGGTGCCCAAGCAGGTCTTCGGGCATGGCTGGCTGCTGGTGGGCGGCGAGAAGATGAGCAAGTCGAAGCTGACCGGCATCGCCCCGAGCCAAATCACCGACACCTTCGGCTCCGACGCCTTTCGCTACTACTTCATGCGTGCCATTAGCTTCGGCCAAGACGGCTCGTTCAGCTGGGAGGACCTCTCGGCCCGGTACCAGTCCGAACTGGCCAACGGCTTCGGCAACCTCGCCTCCCGCGTGATCGCCATGGTCGTGCGCTACTGCGACGGCGTCGTGCCCGCTGCCGGCGAGCTTTCGGCCGCCGACCTCGCGATCGCGGCTACCGAAAAGCGGGTGACGGATGCCGCTGGTGCCTTCATCGAGACCCTCGCCATCCACGACGCCCTAGCCAGCGTGTGGGAACTCGTCGACGAGCTCAACGGGTACATCACCCTTCAGGAACCGTGGGCCCTCGCCAAAAACCCGGAAACCCGGGCACGCCTGGAGAGCGTGCTGCACACCGCCGTGCGCGGCCTCGGTACTCTCACCGTGCTGCTCTCGCCGGTCATTCCCATCGCCACCGGCAAGCTGTGGACCGCTCTCGGCGGCGATGGCGCCCTCGCCGACCAGCGCCTTGACCGGGCCTGGGAATGGAGCGGCGGCGCTCAGGTCAGCGCGCTTGAACCCCTGTTCCCGCGCATCGAATCGATCGTGGAGCCGAGCGATGACTAGTGACTTGCCCGTCGACGGCTACGGCAGCGCCATTCGCCGCCGCGAGAACACCGCGCGCCGCGACCTGAGCTACCCGCCGCTGCCGGAGCCGCTCACCGTTCCCGTCTACGACAACCACACCCATCTCGAAATCGCCGATGGGGAGAATCCGCTCGGCTATCGGGAACAGCTCGACCGAGCCTCGAGCGTCGGCGTGCGCGGTGTCATTCAGGTCGGCGGCGACGTCGAAACCTCACGCTGGTCGGCCGCCGCCGCACTGATCGAGCCGCGCATGCTCGCCGCCGTCGCGATTCACCCCAACGAGGCGCCCGCTCTTGAAGAAGCCGGCACCCTCGACGACGCCATCGCCGTGATCGACGAACTCGCCGCGCAGCCGCGCGTGGCCGCAGTCGGCGAGACCGGACTCGACTTCTTTCGTACTCCCGAAGCGGGCCGCGCCGCCCAGTTTCGCTCCTTTGAGGCGCATATTCGCATCGCCAAGGAGCACAACCTGGCGCTGCAGATTCACGACCGTGACGCCCACGAGTCCGTGATTGAAACGCTGCTCAAGGTCGGCGCCCCCGAACGAACCGTCTTTCACTGCTTCTCTGGCGACGTCGACATGGCCCGAATCTGTGCCGCGCAGGGCTGGTACATGTCCTTTGCCGGTAATGTCACGTTTAAAAACGCCGACAACTTGCGGGCCGCCCTGTCGGCCGCCCCGCGCAACCTGCTGCTGGTTGAAACGGATGCTCCGTTCCTCACCCCGCTGCCCTACCGCGGCCGTCCCAATGCGCCGTACCTGCTGCCCAACACGCTGCGCGGCATGGCCGCTCATCTCGAAACGGATGTCTCCCTGCTCTCTGCACAAATCACCGCCAATACCGAGCTGGTCTACGGTCGCTGGGACGCGGAGCCCGTCACCGCCGCCCACGATGTTCAGCGCCCGGACCAGGCCCCGCGCGGAGGTCTCGCGTGACCGAGGGAAACGGTGACACGGCGAAACCCGTCAAGACCCTTCTTGGCCCCGCCGAGATTCGCGACCTCGCCGAGATGCTCGGCGTCAATCCGACCAAGAAACTCGGCCAGAACTTCGTCATCGACGGCAATACCGTGCGGCGCATCGTGAAGGTCGCCGCGGTCGCACCCGGTGACACCGTCGTGGAGGTCGGCCCCGGCCTCGGCTCGCTCACGCTGGGCATGCTCGAAGTCGGCGCGAGCGTCGTCGCCGTCGAAATCGACGACCGCCTGGCCGAGCAGTTGCCACTGACTGTCGAACTCATGCAGCCGGGCGCCCAGCTCACCGTCATTCGCGCCGACGCACTGAAGATCACCGACCTGCCCGGCGACCCCACCCGGCTCGTCGCCAACCTGCCCTACAACGTCTCGGTACCGGTGTTGCTCTACCTGCTCGAACACTTCGCGTCGATTCGCGCCGGTGTCGTCATGGTGCAGGCCGAGGTCGGCGAACGTCTCGCCGCCCCACCCGGCAACAAAATCTATGGAAGCCCGAGCGTTAAAGCCGCCTGGTACGGCGACTTCCGCACCGCCGGCAAGGTGAGCCGGCAGGTATTCTGGCCGGTTCCCAACGTCGATTCGATCTTGATCGCCTTCGAACGCCGCATGGAACCGCTGGAATCCGAAGAATTGCGACTCAAGACCTTTTCGCTCGTCGACGCGGCTTTTCAGCAGCGCCGCAAGATGCTGCGGCAATCCCTGTCGGTCGTCCTCGGGGACTCGGCGGCGGCATCCGCCGTGATGAGCGCGGCGGGTATCGACCCGACGACGCGGGGAGAGCAGCTCACCGTTTATGACTTCCTCGCCATCGCCCGGGTCTGGCCCGAGAATTAGAAATCCCGCATGAGCGGGGTGACTTGGTGGCGTTTCGATTTGTCAGACACACCGATCCAGAGTCGCGCGGATGGAATGGGCGACGTCGCACTCGAAACCGCGACCGGCCGGGGGTGGGCCGTACGCCAGTCGCTTTTGGGCACGGCCAACCCGACCAAGGCGGGGTGAACAGCCGTTTCGCTCACGCATCAGGGTCTGGCCCAGGCCAGCGACATTGCGCCGGCGAAGGCGGCCCTGCAGGCGTGGCTGGTACTCGCCGCGTCGATAGCAGCTAAGCGGCTGGGCTAAGTTAAAAGCATGATGACGACCGCCGGCACCTCCGTTGTGCACGCGCGGGCCCCCGGCAAAGTCAACGTTTTCCTCAAGGTCGGTGCCGTGATGGAAGACGGTTACCACGACCTCGCGACCGCCTACCAGGCCGTTTCGCTGTTTGAGGAGGTTAGGGCCAGCCCGGCCACCGACTTCTCCGTGGAGTTCAGCGGCAGCATCGATATCTCCGGCCTCGCCGTCGACGGCACCAATCTGGCCATCAAGGCAGCTCGTGCCCTCGCCCGCAAGGCCGGCTACCGCGGCGGCGTGCACCTCGACATCGAAAAGAACGTTCCCATCGCCGGCGGTATGGGCGGTGGCTCGGCCGACGCCGCAGCTACCCTGCTCGCCTGCGACGCCCTCTGGGGCACCAGCGCCACCAAAGACGAGCTCCTCGCCATTGCCGCCACTCTCGGGGCCGACGTGCCGTTCTCGTTCACCGGCGGCACCGCCATCGGTACCGGCCGCGGCGACCAGCTCAGCCCAGCTCTGGCCAAGGGCAAATTTCAATGGGTACTCGCCCTCGCCGACTTCGGAATGTCGACACCCGAGGTTTACCAGGAGCTCGACCGGCACCGCGACCGCCACGCCCAGGACATCTTTCCGGCCGAGCACCAGCCCAGCGTCGACGCAAACGTACTGCAGGCGTTGCGAGCCGGCGACCCGCACATGCTCGCTGACGTGCTGCACAACGACCTGCAGGCCCCCGCGCTGCACCTCGCCCCTGGCCTCGGCAAGGTATTGCAGCTCGGCGAAGAAAACGGCGCCCTCGCCGGCATCCTCTCTGGTTCTGGCCCGACCGTGGCTTTTTTGGTAGCGGATGCCGACAGCGCGCTCGAATTGCAGGTCGCGCTCTCCGCCTCGCGCCTGCGGGTAGTACGGGCCACCGGCCCCGTGCACGGCGCCCGCCTCATCTAGCCCGGAATCGTGTGCCCCGCCGTGCCGTAAACTTGGAGGCTATGGCACATCTTCTCGGGGCTGAGTCCCTGCACCTCGAATTTCCCACCCGCGTCATCTTCGACAGCGTCACCGCCGGCCTCAATGAAGGCGACCGCATCGGCGTCGTCGGCAAGAACGGCGACGGCAAGTCCACCCTCATGCGCTTGCTGGCCGGCCGGATGGAACCCGACGAGGGTCGGGTCACTCGTCGCCGCGGCGTCACCATCGGCATGCTCGACCAGTCCGATGACCTTGCCTCTGGCCAGACCGTCGGCCACACCATCGTCGGCGGCATCGAGGAACACGTCTGGGCGGGCGACGCCAAGGTGCGCGATGTCATCGGCGGCCTGGTACGCGACATCCCCTGGGACGCCCTCGTCGACGACCTCTCCGGTGGTCAGCGCCGCCGCGTGGCCCTCGCTGCCGTACTCATCGGCGACTACGACGTCATCTTTCTTGACGAGCCCACTAACCACCTCGACGTGGAGGGCATCTCCTGGCTCGCCGGTCACCTCAAGACCCGCTGGGCCGCCCAGAGCGGCGGACTGGTAGTCGTCACCCACGACCGGTGGTTCCTCGACGAGGTCTGCAACATCACCTGGGAGGTGCACGACCGCCTGATCGAACCCTTCGAGGGTGGCTACGCCGCTTACATCCTGCAGCGTGTGGAGCGCGACCGCATGAGTTCCGTGGTCGAATCCAAGCGCCAGAACCTCATGAAGAAGGAACTGGCCTGGCTGCGCCGAGGCGCCCCGGCCCGCACCGCGAAGCCCAAGTTCCGCATCGATGCTGCGAACGTGCTGATCGAGAACGAGCCGCCGCCCCGCGACACCGTCTCGATGCAGTCCATGGCCATGCAGCGCCTCGGCAAGGACGTCGTCGACCTCATCGACATCGGTGTGAAGTTCGGCGACAAGACCGTGCTCAACGACATCACCTGGCGCATCGCGCCGGGCGAGCGCACCGGCATCATGGGTGTCAACGGTGCCGGCAAGTCCACGCTGTTGAACCTGGTCGCCGGCACCCTGCAGCCTACGACCGGGCACGTGAAGCGTGGCAAGACCATCAAGGTCGCCGTGCTCACCCAGCAGCTGTTCGAACTCGATGAGATTCGCAATGACCGCGTCAGCGACGTCATCGGTCGGCAGAAGACCAGCTACATGGCCGGCGGCAAGGAGATCACGCCTGGCCAGATGCTCGAACGCATGGGCTTTCTCAGCGCCCAGCTGACCACCCAGGTCAAGGACCTCTCCGGTGGTCAAAAGCGTCGCTTGCAGCTGCTGTTGATCGTGCTCGACGAGCCCAACGTTCTCATCCTCGACGAGCCCACCAACGACCTCGACACCGACATGCTCGCCGCCATGGAGGACCTGCTGGACTCCTTCCCTGGCACCTTGCTGGTTGTCTCGCACGACCGGTATCTCATCGAGCGTGTCACCGACAACCAGTACGCGGTCATGGACGGTGGCTTTCGTCACCTGCCAGGCGGCGTCGACCAGTACCTTGAGGTGCGCCGCAAGGCCGTCGCCGGTCCGGCAGCTGGCTCGCCGACGGATGCTTCCGGCAAGACCAAGAAGATCCCCAGCCTCGGCGGGGCCGAACTGCGCAACGCCCAGAAGGAGCTCGGTTCGATCGACCGCAAGGTGGTCAAACTGCAGGAGCGCATCGCCCTCAAGCACGAGAAGCTCGCCGCGCACGACCAGTCCGACTTTGCCGGTCTCGGCGCGCTCGGCGTGAAGTTGAGCGAACTCGAAGAGACCATCGCCGCGCTCGAAACCCGCTGGGTCGAACTTACCGAGCTGATCGAGGGCTAACGTCGCAGAAGCTGTGGCGCGGTGTGTCGGCGGAGGCCACGCGTCGCAGCTTCGGCACGTATCGTTAAGGTGTACGTGCGCAGCCGCGGCACTCCGGCCCCGCGTGGGCAGGCCACCTCTCGTTTGACCGGTGGTGTCTGCCGGCCCAGAATCAGCCGACGCGTTGATTGATTCGTCGGCCGGGGCATCCGCTGCCGAGAGTACCCGAGTCATACGAAACCCAGATCGCCCGAAGGAATCATCGTGAAAAACCCCGTGAATAAGAAAAGCCTGCTCGCCGCCCTCGCCGTCATCCCGCTGGTCGCGCTGCTGGCCGGCTGTGCCGGAGCCTCAGACGGCCCCGCCACCGGCAGAGACGGTGATGCCATCAAGATCGGCGTCGTCGGAGCCAGCGACCCGTACTGGGCCGTGTACACCGAAGCAGCCGCGGCCGAGGGCATCGAGATCGAGATCGTCAACTTCGCACAGTACCCGCAGGGGAACCCGGCTCTCGCCGCCGGTGAGGTCGACCTCAACCAGTTCCAGCACATCGCTTACCTCGCCGAGTACAACGAGGCGAGCAGCGAAAACCTGGCCCCGATCGGCGCGACGGCGATCTATCCGATCGCCCTGTACTCCACCGAGTACAGCAACGTCGACGACATCGTCTCGGGCGATACCGTCGCCGTGCCCGACGACGACAGCAACCAGGCCCGCGCGCTTGTCCTTCTGCAGTCCAACGGGCTCATCGAACTGACCGACGGCGGCACCATCTACTCGGGCCTCGATGACATCGACGAGGAGGCCTCAAAGGTCAAGGTCACGGCCCTCGAGGCGTCGCTCACGTTGGCCTCGCTGCCCGATGTCGCTGCCGCGGTCATCAACAATGACTTCGCCGAGAAGGGCGGGCTCAAATTCGAGGACGCCATCGCCACCGACGACGCGACCGACCCGAAAGCCCTGCCTTACGCGAACATCTTCGTCTCTCGCGACGAAGACAAGAACAACGAGACCTTCCTGAAGCTCGTCGAGATCTTCCAGAACAGCCAGGATGTGCAAGACGGCGTGTTCGCAGTGTCCGGGGACACGGCTGTGATGTTGACCACCCCGGTGGCCGACCTTGAAGAATCCTTGGCCGGGATTCAGGCCGAGATCAAGGCCGCCCAGTAAACATCCGTTTCACGATGAGCACAGTCAGCGGGGAGCACCAGTCCTCGACTGCGCTCTTGTGTTAGCGGTACACCGGAGAAGTGCGCGAGGCAAAACGGATGGCTCGAATCAGCTCGAAGAGACCGTCAGCACGCTCGAAACCCGCTGGGTCGAACTTACTGAGCTGATCGAAGGCTAATGTCGCAGAAGCTGTGACGCAGTGTGTCGGGGGAGGCCGCGCGTCGCAGTTTCGGCGCGTATCGTTGTTGAGTGCCTCGCAGAGCTGCGGCACAGACCCCCACCCCCAACACCCGGGGTTGCTCTGTGCCCAAATAATCGCTGTGCCCATAATCGCCATCGGCGCTCTCGGGGAATTCACACAGCGAAAAGAGACCTTCGATGAAAAAGCACCGTTCCCTCAAGAAGTCCGTACTGGGCGCACTCGCGATTCTGCCGCTTGCGGCGCTGCTGGCCGGCTGCGCAGGTGCTGCTGGCGGTGACGATGTCGTGAAGATCGGTGTCGTCGACGAGAGCGAATCGTACTGGGACGTCTTCAAAGAAGCCGCAGCTGACGAAGGGATCACGGTCGACCTGGTGAACTTCGCCACCTACGAGCAGCCGAACCCCGCCCTGACCGCCGGCGAAATTGACCTCAATCAATTTCAGACCGTCGTCTACCTGGCCAACTACAACGTGGCGAGCAGCCAGGACCTCTCGGCAATCGGCGCCACCGCGATCTACCCCCTGGGTCTCTATTCCACGCAGTACACCAGCGTCGACGAGATTCAGAAGGGCGACACGGTCGCCGTGCCCAATGACCGGAGCAACATGGCCCGCGCCCTCGTCGTGCTTCAGTCAGTCGGTCTGATCGAGCTCACCGACGGCGGCACGATTTCGTCGTCACTCGACGACATCGACACCGCTGCGTCACTGGTGAATGTGACGGCTCTCGACGCGTCGCTCACTACGACGTCGCTGCCCGACGTCGCCGCCGCGATCGTCAACAACGAGTTTGTGGGAAAGGCCGGGCTGAGTTTCTCGGACGCCATCGCCCAGGACGATCCGGCCGACTCCAAGTCCGTGCCCTATGCGAACGTGTTTGCAGCGCGCGCCGAAGACAAGGACAACGCGACATACCAGAAGCTCGTCGAGATCTACCAGACGACGAAGGCCGTTCAGGATGGCGTTCGTGCAGCTTCCGGCGACACGGCCGTGCTGCTGACGACCCCCGTGTCCGAGCTGGAAGCGTCCCGCGTCTCGGTCGAGGCAGACACGACGGCTCGGCAGTAAACATCAGCTTCACCGCGTGAGTAGTCTCGGTTCTGTCTGAGGCACACCGACCCGATAGCGATAGCCGAGACTGCTCGCTCGCGTTTCCCGGCGCGAAACCACGATATATCAGCAACAAGAAGGTTTTTGAGGAACAACGGATGGCTCTAGTAAGCCTGAGAAATGTCAGCAAGGTGTACCCGCCCGCGAGCAAGGGCGCACCGAGCGTCACGGCGATCGACTCGGTCAGCCTCGACGTGGAGGCCGGGGACATCTATGGGATCATCGGATACTCCGGTGCCGGCAAGAGCACACTCGTGCGACTCGTGAATGCTCTCGAACATTCAACCAGCGGCGAGATCATCGTCGACGGGCAGAATATCGCCGTGTTGCCGGAGCGCGACCTGCGCAAGGTGCGCCTCGGAATTGGCATGATCTTTCAACAGTTCAACCTGCTCGGCTCCCGCACGGTGGCCCGGAACGTGGCCTACCCGCTCGAAGTGGCCGGGCGTCCCAAACATGAGCGCGCCGCCCGCGTGGCTGAACTACTCGACTTCGTCGGCCTCTCCGATAAGGCCGGGTCCTTTCCCGACCAGCTCTCCGGCGGACAGAAACAGCGGGTGGGTATCGCCCGCGCCCTCGCCACCCAGCCGAGCATTCTGCTCGCTGACGAGGCCACGAGCGCTCTCGACCCGGAAACCACGCACGAGGTGCTCGCTCTCCTCAAGCGTGTGAATGCCGAATTCGGGATCACGATCATAGTGATCACCCATGAAATGGACGTCATCCAGACCATCGCGACCAAGGTCGCCGTGATGGATCAGGGGCGAGTCATCGAACGCGGCCCCGTTTTCGACGTGTTCTCGAACCCGCAAGCCGCGGCATCCGCTCGTTTCGTCTCGACCGTGGTCAAGGGGATTCCGTCGCCCGCCGAACTCGCCGTGCTGCGTGAGCGGCACACTGGCCGCATCGTGACGCTGGCCTTCCGCGACAGTGCGGTCGACCAGAAGGCCGTCTTCGGCGAGTTCTCGAGGGCCGGAGTGGCGTTCGAGGTCGTCTACGGCGGCATCAACGAGATTCAGGGGCGCCCGTTCGGGCACCTCACCCTCGCGCTCACTGGCGCAGACCCGGTCATCGACCAGGTGCTCGCCCACATTCGAACGCTCACGACCGTCACGGAGGTGCGCTGACATGGATGCACTTATCGACCTGCTGCCCGAACTGTGGACGGCCACCTACGAGACCCTGTACATCGTCGCAATGACCCTATTTTTCGGCGGTCTGGGCGGCCTGCTGGTCGGTCTCGGGCTCTATCTGACCCGGGCCGGCAGCATCCTCGAGAACAAGCCGTTGTTTTTCGTACTGAATCTGCTGGTCAACTTCATTCGCCCGATTCCGTTCATCATTTTTCTGGCGGCGGCGCAACCGTTGGCCCGGGCCGTCACCGGCAGCGGCATCGGCAACAACGCGATCATCTTCACGATCGCTCTCGCAGCCTCCTTCGCCATGGCTCGCATCGTCGAGCAGAACCTGCTGACCGTGACGCCCGGCGTAATCGACGCTGCTCGCAGCGTCGGTGCCGGGCCGATTCGTATCATCTTCACGGTATTGCTGCCCGAAGCGCTCGGGCCGCTGATTCTCGGTTACACGTTCATCTTCGTCGCGCTCGTGGACATGTCGGCCGTTGCCGGATACGTCGGTGGCGGGGGCCTCGGTAATTTTGCGCTGCTCTACGGCTACCGTCAGTTCAACCCCATCGTGACCTGGGCGGCCGTGCTGCTGATCATCGTTCTGGTGCAGTTCGTGCAGTTCTTCGGCAACTACCTCGCGCGCAAGGCCCTGCGTCGGTAGTGTCAGGTGCTAGTCGAAGTCGAGGCTGAGCTTTCGCAGTAGGCCGGCCAGCCGCTCCTGATCGGTCACCGAGAGGGTGTCAAGCAGCTCGGCTTCGGCGTCGACCAGCCGGGTGATGGCGGCATCCACCCGGGTAAGTCCGGCCGGCGTCATGCCCACGAGGATGCCGCGGCCGTCGTTGGGTGCGGAGCGGCGCTTGACGAGATCGCGGTCGACGAGACGGTCGATGCGGTTCGTCATGGTGCCACTCGAAACGAGCGTCTGCTGCAGCAGGGCTTTCGGGCTGAGCTCGTAGGGGGTGCCAGCCCGGCGCAGGGCCGAGAGCACATCGAACTCCCACGACGCGAGCTCTGAGCGGGAGAAGGCTGTGCGGCGGGCCCGGTCGAGGTGCTTCGATAACCGAGCGACTCGGCTCAGTACCTGCAACGGTGCAAAATCAAGATCGGGCCGTTCACGCAGCCACGAATCGACGATTCGGTCGACTTCATCATGGCCAGGCATTGCTCCATTATCCCGCTTATTCGGGGGTTTCTTCGCGCAGAAGCGCCGAGAGGGTGCCAGCGGCGCCGCGGGCCGCCAGAATCTGGCAGACTTGACTGGTTGCTGGCCCCGGCCAGCATGGTCCGCCATAGTGTAACGGCAGCACGGCAACCTTTGGAGTTGTTCGGTCCAGGTTCGAATCCTGGTGGCGGAGCCCTCACTTTCTCTACGCGTTAGGAATCCTGTGACAGACGCCCGCCTCGCCATCATCGTGTTGGCCGCCGGCCAGGGTACGCGCATGAAGTCCAGCTTGCCGAAGCTGCTGCATCCGCTTGCCGGAGTGCCCATCGTCAGCCACGTGCTGGCCACCGCGCGCGCCCTCGACGCCGCGCATGTCGTGACCGTCGTGCGTCACGAACGTGACCTGCTCGCCGCTGTCGTGGCCGAGGACCTGCCCGAAAGCACCATCGTCGACCAGGACGAAATTCCCGGCACCGGCCGCGCCGTCGAACAGGCCGTCGCCGCACTTCCCGCTGATTTCGACGGTGACGTGCTCGTAATCAACGGCGACGTGCCGCTGCTGAACGCCGCAACCCTCGCCTCGTTCATCGCCTCCCACCGCAAGGGCGCAGCGGTGGGTACCGTGCTGTCCGCCTATCCGGACGATGCGACCGGTTATGGGCGCATCATCCGTTCGGTCGAGGGTGCGTTCGACCGAATCGTCGAGCAAAAAGATGCGACGGATACCGAACTGGCCGTCACCGAGATCAACGCGGGCGTATACCTGTTCGGCTTGGCCGCGCTGCGCGAGCAGCTGGCGCAGCTGACCACGGCGAACGCGCAGGGGGAGAAATACCTCACCGATGTGATCGAACTGCTGCGCCGGGCTGGCTCCGAGGTGAGCGCGGTTCCCGTCGCCGACGCCTGGATCGTGGCCGGCATCAACGACCGTGCCCAGCTAGGTGACACGGCCCAGAAACTCAACGCCCTGATCGTGCGCGGCTGGCAGCTCGCCGGCGTGACCGTGCAAGACCCGGCCACCACCTGGATCGACCTGAAGGCCGTGCTCGCGGCCGACGTCACCGTGCTGCCCGGCACCCAGATCGTCGGGGCCACAGTGGTGGCCACTGGCGCCATCATCGGACCGGACACCACCCTGCGCGACTGCGAGATCGGCGAAGGCGCCCGAGTGAATCGCACTGACGCGACTCTGGCGGTAATCGAGGCGCGCGCCTCCGTCGGGCCATTCTCGTACCTGCGCCCGAACACCGTACTCGGTGCTGACGGTAAAATCGGTGCCTTTGTCGAGACCAAGAACGCGCAGATCGGTGCCGGCAGCAAGGTGCCTCACCTGAGCTATGTTGGCGATGCCACGGTCGGCGTGGGGTCGAACATCGGCGCCGGAACAATCTTCGCCAACTATGACGGCGTGGCAAAGCACCACTCGGCGATCGGGTCGCACGTGCGCACCGGGTCGCACAACGTGTTCGTCGCGCCGATTACAATTGGTGACGGGGCGTATACGGGGGCTGGCACAGTCGTTCGCAAGAGCGTTCCGGCCGGCGCACTGGCCATCAACGTGGCCCCGCAACGCAACATGGACGGCTGGGTTCACGTCAACCGTCCGGGTACAGCCGCGGATACGGCGGCGGCAAGCAGCGAAAAGACTGGAGAATAGATGTCGGAAATCAAGACCAGCGGCGACAAACGATTAGTACTGGTTTCGGGGCGAGCGCACCCGCAACTCGCACTCGATATCGCCACGGAGCTTGGTTCTGAGCTGCTCCATACCGACGCACGCACCTTCGCCAATGGCGAGCTGTACGCCCGGTTCGATGAGAGCGTGCGCGGCTCCGATGCCTTCGTCATCCAGTCACACACCGCGCCGATCAACGAATGGCTGATGGAACAGCTCATCATGGTTGACGCGCTCAAGCGAGCATCGGCCAAGCGCATCACCGTGGTCGCGCCGTTCTATCCCTACGCTCGGCAGGACAAGAAGGGTCGCGGCCGCGAGCCGATCTCGGCCCGTCTCGTCGCCGACCTGTTCAAGGTAGCCGGCGCCGATCGCATCATGTCGATCGACCTGCACGCCGCGCAGATCCAGGGCTTCTTCGACGGTCCCGTGGACCACCTGTTTGCGATGCCGGTGCTGCTCGAGCACTTCCGCGAGAAGCTTGACCCCGCCACCCTCACCATCGTCTCGCCCGACATGGGCCGCGTACGCGTTGCCGACATCTGGAGTGACCGCCTCGGAGTGCCGCTCGCCATCATCCACAAGCGTCGTGACCCCCTCGTGCCCAACCGCGTGTCGGTGCACGAGATCGTCGGCCAGGTTGAGGGTCGCGTCTGCCTGCTTGTCGACGACATGATCGACACCGGTCGCACGATCGCCCTGGCTGCCGAGGCCCTGCGCGAGGCCGGCGCCATTGGCGTCGTCGTCGCTGCGACCCACGCCGTGTTCAGCGACCCGGCCGTTGACATGTTGCAGAACCCGGCCATCAGCGCCGTGGTCGTCACCGACACCCTGCCGATCCCGCCGGAGAAGCGTTTTCCGACCCTCACGGTGCTGCCGATCGCCCCATTGCTGGCTCGCGCCATCCACGAGGTCTTTGATGAGGGTTCGGTCACCTCGATGTTCGACGGTGCCGCGTAGCGATTAGCACGCTCAGCCGCGTAGAAGGCTGATTTCGGGAGGCGGTGGCTGCGGCCGCCTCCTCCCGATTGTTATCTGCGCACTACTCCAAGTGCGCCAGGAATGGATGCTGCCAGCTGCGTTTCGCAGACGATCTCGCGTTTCCTCCGCCTCACCTCGCGTTTCTGCCGGCCCACCTCGTGCATGGGGCTGTACTTGGGACCGAAGGTGGCTTCTCGTGGGGACTAGTTCGCCGAGCCGTGAGTCTTGATCGCCGAGCCGTGAGCGTTAGCCCGTTCCCGGCGATTTTCGGGCCGCAACTCACGGCTCGGCGGGGCGGACTCATCGAAACTCACGGCTCGGCGACGCCAGCGCGCGTGGAGGCTTCCGTAGTGCGCGCGTGGTGCGCTAAGTGGGAGTGCCCGGGGCGATCTGGCGTGGAGCGGAGGGAATGATGCCGAGCGGGGTGACGAAGGTGTCGCGTTCGTTCTGGTCGATCGCGTAGCACTGCCAACCGAACCCGCCAGGGCCGGCGAGGTCGAAGCGGGCGTCGTAGTCGACGGCGAACGGGTAATACTGGGCCACCGCGGTCGCGCAGGCGTTGGCTGCGGTGTCGGAGGCGACCCGCATTGTCGTGAGCACACCGGGCACCACCAGAGCGATGAGCCCGAGCACAACGACGATACGCAGAATGGTCGTGAAATGCTTGCCGCGCAGGGGGCGGTAGTTGTCGTTCGGCTCGTAGCCGGACAGCTCGGGGTGATTGTCAGTCATGGGGACCCCAGTCTCTCAGAGCTTGGTGTGAAGCGGCCGGTGAAAAAAACTGGCCGACAGCATCCGTTCAGACCCGAGGGTAGGAGCGGATGCTGCCGGCCGGCAACGAGGATGGTCAGTGCGTGGAAGCCTCAGTGACGATCTCCGTGCGGTCGCCAGACCACAGGGTGTGGAAGGTACCGGGCATGTCGATGCGGTGGTACGTGTGCGCGCCGAAGAAGTCGCGCTGGCCCTGCACCAGTGCGGCCGGCAGACGCTCACTTGCCAGTGAGTCGAAGTAGCTCAGGCTGGCACCAAAGCCGGGAACCGGGATGCCCGAAAGCGCCGCGGTTGAGACTACGCGGCGCCACGCTGCCTCGCCGGCGGCGACAGCCTCGGCGAAGTACGGGTCGACGAGCAGGCTCGGGATCGACGGGTCGTTGTTGTAGGCATCAACGATGCGATTGAGGAACTGGGCTCGGATGATGCAGCCGCCGCGCCAGATGGTAGCGATGGCACCCTTGTCGATGTTCCAGCCGTACTTGGTCGCACCGGCGATGATCGCATCGAATCCCTGCGCGTAGGCAACGATCTTCGAGGCGTAGAGCGCCTGACGCACGTCTTCCTGGAAGGTATTGCCGACGACGGCGATCTCGGGGCGAGCGGCGAGGGTGGCGCGCACCGGTCCACGCTGCTCCGGGTGGCTCGAGACGGCGCGGGCAAAGACGGCTTCGGCGATTCCACCGACGGGAACGCCGAGGTCGAGGGAGTTCTGCACGGTCCAGACGCCGGTTCCCTTGGAGCCGGCCTCATCGAGCACGACGTCGATGAATGGGGCACCGGTCTTCGCGTCGACCTGGCGCAGAATCTCGGCGGTGATTTCGATGAGGTAGCTGTTGAGCTCCCCGCTGTTCCAGTCCGTGAAGATATCGGCGATGGCCTCGGGGGAGTGCCCGCCGACCTTGCGGAGGAGGTCGTAGGCCTCGGCGATGAGCTGCATGTCGGCGTATTCGATGCCGTTGTGGATCATCTTGACGAAGTGGCCGGCGCCGTCGGTGCCGATGTGGGTGACGCAGGGCACACCGTCGACGACGGCGGCAATGGATTCGAGGATGGGGCCGAGGGTTTTGTAGGCCTCTACCGAACCGCCGGGCATGATGCTCGGGCCGTTGAGGGCGCCCTCTTCGCCACCGGAGATGCCGGCGCCGACGAAGTTTATGCCCTTGGCGCTCTGCTCCTTTTCGCGACGGATGGTGTCGGTGAAGTCGGCGTTGCCGCCGTCGACGATGATGTCACCGGGTTCAAACAGCTCAGAGAGCTGCGAGATGACGGCGTCGGTTCCGCGTCCGGCCTGCACCATGATGATCGCGGTGCGCGGTTTGGTCAGCGAGGCGACGAAATCGGCGATGTTTTCGGAGGCGACGAAGTTCGCCTCGGGGTGCTCGGTCGTGAGCAGGTGGGTGCGCTCGGGGGAGCGGTTGTAGACCGCGACAGTGTTTCCCTCGCGGCCAGCGAGGTTACGGGCGAGGTTGGAGCCCATCACCGCCAGACCGACGACACCAATATTGGCCTGTGCTGAACCGGACTCTGACACGTTTTCTCCTTTGGGTCTGAGATCAACAAACCACTCTCAAGGGTACTCCACGAGGCTGCGCGGTCGCACATTCAGGGATCAGTACGCGCTGGATCGGGCTCAGTGCGTCGAATTGCCGTCCCAGATGGAACTCATCTCGTTGAAGGCGCGTTCCATGATGCCGAGCATGGCTTCGTGGGCTGCCTCGGGATTGCCTCGCTGGATTGCGCTGGCGACGTCGACGTGAAGTTGCAGCGCTTCGTTGTGCGGATGCCGCGGCATCAGTCCGTAGTTCGTTCGACCGGTCAGCACCTCGGCAACGAGGGTGTTGAGTTTGGCGAACATCTCATTGCCCGAGCTGGCCAGCACCAGGCGGTGAAACTCGATGTCGAGCACGAGAAAGGCTTCGGGGTCGTCGGCCTGGCCGGCGGCCCACAGTTTGCCGGCCAGCCCCATCAGCTCGCTGGCATCCGCTAGTGGGGCGCGGATGGCGGCGAGCCGGGCGGCCTGCGGTTCAATCGCGGTGCGCAGCTCGGTTAGGGAACGCAATTGGGCGATTCGGGCCGGCGAGGCGAGTCTCCACCGGATGATCTGTGGGTCGTACAGGTTCCACTCTGACGCGGGAAGAATTTGTACGCCGACCCGGCGGCGGGAGGTGAGCATGCCCATGGAGGCGAGCACGCGGATGGCTTCGCGAACCACCGATCGGGAGACGCCGTATCGCTCCTCAAGCTCTTCGATGCGGAAGACCGACTTGCTCGCCAGTTCTCCGGCGCAGATGGCCAGGCCGAGCAGATCGACGACGCGCGCGTGCAGGCTGGTCGAGGGGGTACCGTCGTCAAGGCTTGGGGGCAAGTCGACGAGCGAGTCAGAGCCTGGCCCGGTCGTCACATTGTGCGTCATGCGATTGATCATATCGTTATGGCAACAAACTTGAATAAGTATGCTTTATTCGGTAACGTTTTCTTTCGAGACAGATGTAAAGATGCATTCTGTTGGGAACCGAGGCACAAAGCGGCGGTTCTGCGAATGGGAGACACAGTGAAGCGTCATTCAGTTGTTCGCGTTGCGGCCATCGTCGCCGCGACATTCCTCGCGGCGGGCACACTTACCGCGTGTAGTGCCGGTGCAAGTGACGACGGGGGCGCGAAGACTCTTCGGGTCACCCTCGCCAACCACGTCTGGACCGACACGATCAAGAGCAAACTGCCTGAGTTCGAGGCGGCCACGGGCCTGACGGTCGAGCTCAGCCAATACGGCGAAGACCAGCTCTCCGATCAGTACAACGTGAAGCTCAATGCGGGCACCGACGAGATCGACGTCATGATGTATCGCCCGCTTCAGGAAGGCAAGCTGTTCGCGAAGAACGGCTATCTCGCCGACCTGAGCGACGACGTGGAGGCGAACGCTGACTGGGACTGGAGTGACTTCCAGTCCGGACCGGTCGAGTCGACGACCTATGACGGCAATGTCGTTGGGGTACCGATCATTACCGAGCAGGAAGTGCTGTACTACCGCAAGGACCTCCTCGCCAAGGCCGGACTCGAGGTGCCGACCACGATGGAGGAACTCGAAGCTGCAGCCAAGGCGATCAAGGAACAGAACCCCGGCGTGGCCGGCTTCGTTGCCCGCACCGGCAAGTCCGCCGCCGTCACCCAGTTCTCCAGCTTTCTCTACAGCTTCGGCGGTGACTTCATCGACGAAGACGGTAACTCAGCCATCGCCAGCCCGGAAGCCAAGGAAGCCTATGCGTTCTACGGCGGACTGATCCGCGACTACGGTCCCGAGAATGTCAGCACCGACATGAGCTGGCCGGAAGCCATGGCCATCTTCACGCAGGGTCAGGCCGGCCTGTACACCGAGGCCGACAGCCTCTACAAGAACGCGACCGACCCGGAGACGTCCAAGGTGTCCGACACGGTCGGCTTCGCGCCGATGCCGGCCGGCCCCGGCGGCTCCGTCGCCTACAACGTGCCGTCCTGGGCACTCGGCATCAACGCGGAATCGGCCTACTCCGCCGAAGCCTGGTCGTTCATTGAATGGGCGACGAGTGCGAAACTGACCCTGGAGGTGCAGCAGGACGGCGTTCCCGGTGCGCGCCAGTCGGTCTGGGAAGACCCGGAGGGCACATCGACCTACCCGGCCGACCTCGCCGCTGCGATCGCCACGAGCACGAAGAACGGCGTCGGTCATGACCGCCCCCGCGTCATCAAGGTGCCCGAAGCTCGGGAGATCGTGGGAGATCCGATCGTTATCGCCATCACCGGCGGCGACTCCGACGCAGCAGCGGACGCCGCGAGCGATGCTTTCCAGGGCATCCTCGACGACGAATAGCCCGTACCACTGAGCCGGGGCGGATGATCAAGCGTGGTCATCCGCCCCGGCAGCCCCCGTCATTCTGTACGTGCAACAGCAAGTGTGAGGTGAATGATGACCACAATGGTCACCACCAAGCCCTCAATGTGGAAGAACTATTCCACCTGGGCAAACCGTCATCGCAAGTGGCTCTTCGCTTCTCCAGCAATGATCTTCGTCGGGCTGCTCATCGCGGTGCCGCTGGGCTGGACCCTGTACCTCAGCGTGACCGACTCCGAGGGGTCGGTTCGCGCTGCATCCAACCTGGTCGGATTCAGTAACTACCTCGAGGTTCTCACCGACACCGAACGGTTCTGGCCCGCCGTGATGCGCACGTTCGTCTTTACCGGCGGAGCGCTCGCCATCGAGCTTGTGCTCGGAATGTGTATTGCCCTGCTGCTCTGGCGTCCGTTCCGCGGCGAGAAATGGGTTCGGGTCGCGATCCTGCTGCCGCTGGTCGCCACCCCGGTCGCCGTCGGCATGATGTGGCGCCTCATCTTCGACCCGAACATCGGCTTTGCCAACCAGGTGCTCAGCTGGATCGGTATTCCCGCCCAGCCCTGGCTGTCTGGCCAGTACACGGCGCTGCCGACGCTCATGTTCGTCGACATCTGGCAGTGGACGCCGATGGTCGTACTGATGCTGCTGGCCGGCCTCACGTCACTCTCCGACGAACCCGATGAAGCGGCCCGCATCGACGGCGCCAACTCCTGGCAGCGCTTCTGGTTCGTCACCCTGCCCCTGATGCGCGCCACCGTCATTGTCACTATCGTGCTTCGGGGAATCGACGCCCTCAAAACCTTCGACATCCTTTATGCCACCAAGGGCAAGGGTGGCGGGTCATTCCACGAGGTAGAAACGCTCAACATCTACGCCTTCGGCCTGAGCTTCGACTACAACGACTACGGGATCGCCTCCACCGTGCTGATCCTGTTCTTCCTGCTCATCATCGCGATCATGTGGGTGCTCACGTACCGCAGAAAGGCGAACCGGTCATGACCACAACCCTGCCAGCGCGTCCCGTCATCGAGACACCGCGCCCGGTCCCTACTGCACCGCGGCGTCGCAAACCGCGGGCGTACAAGATCTTTCGTGTCGTCGCCCTGACCCTCACGGTGCTGCTATTCATCGCTCCGCTGGTCTGGATGTTCATTGCGTCGCTCAAAACCAATGTCGACATCTACGACGCCAGCAAGACCGTGTTCTTCACGCCGACCCTCGACAACTACGACAATGTGCTCAGCCGCAACAACTATTTTGGATTCATCTTCAATAGCTTCTGGGTGGCGCTGCTGTCCACGCTCTTCTCCCTGCTGATCGGAGTTCCGGCCGCCTATGCGATGAGTCGCTTCGCGATGCACCGGTCAGCGCTGGTCGTGCTCATGGCACGCATCATCCCCGGCGTTAGCCTGCTCGTGCCGTGGTACTTCATCTTCGCCAACATGCGCATGGTCGGCGGCTTCGGTGTGCTGATTCTGTCGCACATGTTCGTCGCCCTGCCGCTCATCGTCTACATCATGATCAGCTACTTCGACTCGACTCCCCTCGAGTTGGAGGAGCAGGCGCAGGTGGACGGCCTCACCCACATCGGCGCGTTCCTGCGGATCACCCTGCCGTTGTCGGTTCCCGGACTCGCAACCGCCGGCATCCTCTCCTTTATCTTTTCGTGGAACAACTTCATGTTCGCCCTCGTACTCTCTGGAGCCAATACCAAAACCCTTCCGGTGGCGATCTTCAACTTCGTCTCGTATGCGAGCATCGACTGGGGGAGCCTGATGGCGGCAGCCGTCGTCGTCACCGTTCCAATCATGGTGATCGCACTGTTCACCCAGAAATACATCGTGTCCGGCCTGACCGCCGGTGCGACCAAGGGCTGAGGGTGAGTCTCCCTCCGATCGTCGTCATGGGTGTGCAAGGTTCAGGCAAGTCGACCATCGGTGAACTTCTCGCCGAGCGCCTCGGTGCCCAGTTTCTCGACGGCGACACCCTGCATCCCGCCGTCAACAAGGCAGTTATGGCCGCCGGCAATGCGTTGCAGGACGAGCATCGGCTGCCCTGGCTGCACGAGGTGGGGCGGTGCCTCGCCGCAGATTATCCGAACGGAATCGTCATCGCCTGTTCGGCCCTTAAACGCAGCTATCGAGACCTGCTGCGCGGTCACGTCGGCGACCTGTTCGTCGTTGATCCGGAAGGGTCGATCGACCTGATCGCCGCCCGGCTCCGCGCCCGTACCCACGAATTTATGCCTCCAGCGCTGCTGCAATCGCAGTTCGACACGCTCGAGGTGCGAACGGATGATGAACGCGGCATGACCGTGGACATTGTTGAACCGCCCGGCACCATCGTCGAACGGATCGTCGCGGCTCTCGCCGCCGAAACAGAAGGTGGTGAGGTCGACCGTGTCGCAGATCACGCGCGTTGAAACCTTTCTTGTCGCGCCCCGTTGGTTGTTTGTGCGGATCGAGACCAGCGACGGCATCATCGGTTGGGGCGAGGCGAGTCTGGAGGGTCACGCGGATGCCGTGCGCACCGTTGTCGACCAGTTTGCGGAATATCTCATCGGGGCCGACCCTGACCGCATTGAAGACCACTGGCAGGTTCTGACCAAGAGCGGCTTCTACCGCGGCGGACCGGTGTTCGGCAGCGCCGTCTCCGGCATCGATCAGGCCCTGTGGGATCTCAAGGGCAAGTCTCTCGGGGTGCCGGTCTACCAGCTGCTCGGCGGGGCGGTTCGGGATCGCATCCGCATGTACGGCTGGGTTGGCGGCGACGATCCGAGCGGCATCACCGACGCGATCGCGGCGCAGCTGGCCGTGGGGTTGACCGCCGTCAAGATGAACGCTTCCGGCATCATGAGCAGGGTCGGCACGGTCGCCGAAATCGACGGCGTGCTCGAACGGGTCGCGGCCGCGCGGGCCGTACTTGGCCCCGACCGCGATGTGGCGGTGGACTTTCACGGCCGGTTCACGCTCGCCAATGCCCGCCGGATCGCCCCGCTGCTGGAGCCGTTGCGCCCATTCTTCATCGAAGAGCCGGTGGTTCCAGAGAACTCCCACCTGATCGGACAACTGGCCCAGGCCACCGCGATTCCCATCGCGACCGGGGAACGGCTCTACACGCGGCAGGATTTTCTCCCGGTACTCCAGGCCGGAATCGCTGTGGCGCAGCCCGACCTGTCCCACGCCGGCGGCATTTCCGAGGTGCGTCGCATTGCGGCGATGGCCGAGGTGTACGACGTACAGCTGGCTCCGCACTGTCCGCTCGGCCCGATCGCGCTGGCGGCCTGCCTGCAGGTGGGTTTCGCCACTCCCAACTACCTCATCCAGGAGCAGAGCATCGGCATCCACTACAACCAGGGCGCCGAAGTGCTGGATTATGTGCTCGATAAACAACCGTTGAAATTCGTCAACGGCAACATTGAGCTGTTGACCGGACCTGGCCTCGGCATCGAAATCGATGAGGTCGCGGTGCGGGCCGCCGACTCGCGGGGACATACCTGGCGTTCGCCGATCTGGCGGCACACCGACGGCGCCTTGGCCGAGTGGTGACGGCTATGACGGTTTCGTGCACCCCGAATGACTTTCTCGCCGGGCTGCAACGTGAACGCCTGCTGGCCATTATTCGTGCAACCGACCCGGACGCGGCGCTTGCCGCGTCGCTCGCACTCTTTGCCAGCGGCATCCGCTTTCTGGAAGTGTCTCTCGTAACGACCGATGCGCTCGGAATCATTGCGGAACTCGCGCGGCTTGCTCCGAGTGATTGTCTGGTCGGGGCGGGAACGGTGCTGACCATCGACGACGTGCACCGCAGCGCCGCAGCCGGCGCAACGTTCATGGTGACCCCGGCCGTGACCGACGCCATCGCCGAATCGGCCCAGCTGGGCCTTCCGGTCTGCGCCGGCGCGCTCACCCCCACCGAGGTCGTTGCGGCCCGCAGTGCGGGCGCCACCGTGGTCAAGCTGTTTCCCGGATCGTTCGGCGGCCCGGCCTATCTCAAGGCGCTGCGCGACCCGCTGCCCGACGTGCCGTTCGTGCCCGTCGGCGGCGTCGATGCCGCGCTGGCCGCGCAATACTTCGCGGTCGGAGCTCTCGCCGTCGGCATCGGCAGCCCCCTGCTCGGAGATGCAGCACGCGGCGGCGACCTCGACGCCCTCAGGGGTCGGGCGGCCGGCTTCCTCGCCGTGCGCGACGACGTCAATCAACTGGCGGCTGCGCGCGCATGACCGGGCCCGACGTCGTCACCCTCGGCGAAACCATGGTGAGCCTGCGCACGGGCACCCCGCTTCGCCTCGGCGGTGCCCTGCAGATGACCGTGGCCGGTGCTGAATCGAATGTGGCCATCGGCCTCGCCCGACTGGGCCACACCGTGCGCTGGGGCGGCCGCGTCGGCGACGACGAGGTCGGTGTCTTCCTGCTGCGAACTCTGCGGGCGGAGTCGGTGCTCGTCGACACCGTCGCGATCGACGCCGACCGGTCGACCGGGCTCATGCTTGCTGAACGTCGCATCAACGACCTGTCCCGGGTGAGCTATTACCGCAGCGATTCCGCCGGTTCCGCGCTCAGCGAAGCGGATGCCGCTGCCTGCCTGGCTGCACCACCTCGCCTTCTGCACGTGACCGGCATCACCCCCGCTCTCTCGCGTTCGGCCGCGGAGGCCGTGACCGAGGCTGTGCGGCTTGCGCGCGCAGCCGGCGCCCTGGTGAGCGTTGACGTGAACTATCGCGCCAAACTCTGGAGCACGACTGCGGCCCGCACGACCTTGTCGGCTCTGGCCCGCAGCGCGGACATCGTTATCGCCTCCGATGACGAACTCGGACTTATTGTGACCGGTGCTGGTACCCCCGAAGCAGAAGAACGGGCGGCCGCCGAGCTCGCGGCCTGCGGTGTCAGTGCGCTCGTCATCAAGCGTGGAGCCCTCGGCGCGAGCGTGTATAGCGATGGAGAAATCGTGCACGCATCCGCGATCCCGGTGTCGGTGCGCGACACGATCGGCGCTGGCGACGCTTTCACCGCCGGTTACCTCTCCGGAGTGCTGGACGCCCTCACCCCTGCGGACGCGCTGCACCGCGGCATCCTCACCGGTGCCTTCGCGGTCGCCGCCATTGGCGACTGGGAGGGCGCGCCGACCCGGGCCGAGCTCACCCTGCTCGCCGCACCGGCCGGGACCACCCTGCGCTGACCCGGCATCCGCTTGCCCCCGTATTCTCGTCACCCGCACGACCAAGGAGAACGCCATGAAAATCGACAGAGCAGAAGTCGTCGTCACCAGCCCGGATCGCAATTTCGTGACCCTGCGCCTCACCACCGATGACGGGCTCGTCGGGCTCGGCGACGCCACCCTGAACGGCCGCGAACTGGCCGTTGTGGCCTATCTGCAGGAGCACGTCGTTCCGCTGCTGCTGGGCTCCGACGCGCATCGCATCGAAGACACCTGGCAGTTTCTCTATCGCAGTGCGTATTGGCGTCGAGGCCCGGTCACCATGGCCGCAATTGCCGCCGTCGACGTGGCGCTGTGGGACCTCAAGGCGAAGGCCGCCGGCCTGCCGCTCTATCAGCTGCTCGGCGGAGCCAGCCGGGATAAAATTCTCGCCTACGGCCACGCCTCCGGACGCGACCTGCCCGAACTGTTCGACTCCATCCGCAAGCACCAGGCGCTCGGCTACCAGGCCATTCGCGTGCAGACCGCCATTCCCGGGCTCAAAGCCATCTACGGAGTCGCCGCGCAGACCCAGACCAGTGGCAAGCGCTACGACTACGAACCGGCCCAGCGCGCGGCCAGGCCGGCGGAAGAAGACTGGGACACCCGCGCCTACCTGCGGCACCTGCCGACCGTGTTTGAGGGTGTGCGCGCTGAATTCGGCCCCGAACTGCCCCTGTTGCACGACGGGCATCACCGGATGACACCGATCCAGGCGGCGAAACTCGGCAAGTCGCTCGAACCGTTCGACCTGTTCTGGCTTGAAGACTGCACACCGGCCGAAAACCAGGATGCCCTGCGCCTGGTGCGTTCGCACACCACCACACCGCTCGCGATTGGTGAGGTTTTCAACACGGTCTGGGACTACCAGACCCTGATCAAAGACCAACTCATCGATTATGTGCGATCGGCGGTGACCCACACCGGCGGCATTTCGCCCATGAAGAAGATTCTCGACTACGCCGCGCAATACCAGATCAAGTCCGGTATTCACGGCCCGACCGACATCTCCCCGGTAGGCATGGCGGCCGCCCTGCACCTCGACCTGGCCATCCATAACTTCGGAATCCAGGAGTACATGCAGCACGGCGACGCCACCAACAGTGTCTTCGAACAGTCGTTCAGCTTCTCCGACGGCTACCTGCACCCCGGCAACAAGCCCGGTCTGGGAGTCGACCTCAACGTCGACGAGGCCGGCAAATACCCATACCAGACGGCGTATTTACCCTTCAACCGGCTGGCCGACGGCACCGTGCACGACTGGTAGTCCGGCCCGCACGACACGCCCGGGCTGCAGGCTCGGCCCGAACTGTGTAAGCTTGACAACGAACTTCGGCGAGGGATAGTGCCGGGCCAGATCAGTGGGCCGGCGGCATCCGTTATCGACGCGGCGGACGAGGCCCTGGGCTTTTCCTCACGCTGACATGCGTTCGAGTTGAATCAGTACCCACTTTTCGGGCTTCGGCCCGCGAACCAGAACTCGGGCATTGCGCCCGGCAAGGAGAAATACCATGGCTAAAAAAGAAGTAAACGCCGTCGCCGCTGAACTGCGCGAAAGCTTTGGCAAGGGCGCGGCCCGCAAGCTGCGCGTACTCGGCAAGATCCCTGCCGTCATCTACGGCCACGGCACCGAGCCGGTGCACGTGTCGCTGCCCGCCCACCGCATCGCCCTGTTGCTGCGTCGCGCCAACATGATCCTCGAGCTCGACATCGCGGGCGCCAAGCAGCTCGTTCTGGTCAAGGACGTGCAGAAGGACCCGGTGAAGGCCATCATCGAGCACATCGACCTCGTCGTCGTGCGCAAGGGCGAAAAGGTCCAGGTTGAAGTTCAGGTGCACATGTCGGGCGAGTCCTTCGCCGGCACGATCGCCGACTTCGACACCAAGACCCTGCTGCTCGAGGTCGAAGCAACCGACATCCCCGAGAACGTCACCGTGTCGATCGAAGGCCTCGAAGACGGAGCCCAGGTTCACGCCAAGGACGTTCCGCTGCCCTCCGGCGCCACGCTCATCTCCGACGAAGACGTCCTCGTCGTCTACGTCCACACCCCGCGTGGCGAAGATGAGGAAGAGGCCGAGACCGAGGTCATCACGGCCGGCACCCCGGCCGCCACGCCCGCCGCGTAACTGTAATTTTCAACTGGTTCCGTCTGGGCTTTCGCCCTCGCACACGGAGGAATTCCCTGGACACGAACCTGTGGCTCGTAGTCGGGCTCGGTAACCCCGGGCCCGACTACGCCGGCAATCGGCACAATGTCGGACAGATGGTGGTCGCTGAGCTCGCCGACCGTCTCACGTCAAACTTCAAGCGTCACAAAACGGCCGCCCTCGTGGCCGAAGGGCGCCTCGCGCCCGGTGGACCCAAGCTGGTACTGGCCAGGCCCACCACGTTCATGAACGTCTCCGGCAGCCCGGTCGCAGCGCTGCTGCGCTTCTACTCGCTGCCCGTCAACCGGCTCATCGTCGTGCACGATGACCTGGACCTGCCCTTCGACACCCTCAAAATCAAGGTCGGCGGCGGTCACGGCGGCCACAACGGCCTGCGCGACATCATCGCCGCCACCGGAACCAACGATTTCATTCGCATTCGAATGGGCATCGGGCGCCCGCCCGGTCGCCAGAATCCGGCCGATTTCGTGCTGCACGACTTCGCTGCCGCCGAGCGCGCCGTTCTGCCCAATCTGATAGCGGATGCCGCCGACGCGGTCGAACTGATCGCCTCCGCCGGCGTCGTGGCCGCTCAGCAGAAGTTCCACTCTTCGTCCTGAGTTCGGCACTGTCGGTGCCAGTGCGTAGACTCGTTCAGTGATCCTTCAGGGCTTAATCGCAGCGCTCGCGCGCGCCTCCACGTTCGACAACGCCCTCGCCTACGCCAGCCGGGATGCTGATTTCTCGCTGACTGAGGGCCTGCGTGCCGCGCTGCTCGCCGCGCTCCTCGACCTGCGCCGCGATGATGCCCAGGCTCTGTTCGTGATCACCGCGACCGGCCGCGAGTCGGAGGCGATCCGCGAAAATCTCGGCTGCTTCGCCACGAGCGCCGAAATCATCGACTTTCCGGCCTGGGAGACCCTGCCGCACGAACGCCTGAGCCCGAGCGCCGAGATCGTCGGTAAGCGTCTGCACGCCCTGCGCCGCATGCGGGAATGGCAGGAGCAAGACCCAGCAGAGCGGCGTCCGCTCATCGTCGTCGCCTCGGTGCGGGCCGCCCTGCAACCCGTCGCCGACAACCTCACCGACTACGACCCGATCGGGCTCACCGTCGGCGCCCGCGGCCATGACCTCTCGGCGATCGTGCTGCAGTTGATCAACGTCGCATATGCGCGCGTCGACATGGTCACCCGGCGCGGCGAGTTCGCCGTACGCGGGGGAATTCTCGACGTGTTTCCGCCGGTCGCTTCGCACCCCTACCGGGTCGAATTCTTCGGCGACGAGGTCGAGCAGATTCGCCTGTTCAGCGTGGCCGACCAGCGCTCGCTGCCCGAACCGGTCGAATCCGTCAGCCTGCCGCCCAGCCGCGAACTGCTGCTCAGCCCCGCCGTGCGGCAACGGGCCCGCGAAATGCAGCATGAATTTCCGAGCCTGGCCGGCCTGCTCGCCAAGATCGCCGAGGGAATTCCGGTCGAGGGCATGGAAAGCCTCGCGCCGGCCCTGGTCGACCGGCTGGTGCCCGTCACCCACTACCTGCCGACCAACGCCGCCGTTGCCGTGATCTCACCGGAACGGGTCGCAAGCCGGGCGATCAGCCTCGCCGAGACCAACCGGGAGTTTCTCGGGGCAGCCTGGAGCGCAGCGACGGCTGGTGCGGACGCCCCGATCGACTTAGCATCCGGCGACTTTCTCACCCTGGGGCGCCTGCGCGACAGCGTGACCTACTCGGCTCCTGGCGCACCGGCCTCCGGTCACAACTGGTGGACCCTGAGCACGTTCCAGGCCGCACCGACCGATGCGCCGGTTCTGCCCGAACATCTCGAAATGGACGAACTGCTCACCATTCGCATCGAAGCGGATGCCGTGCCCACCTTTGCCGGCAGCGTCGACGGAGCCGTCGGTCACGTCGCCTCCCGCCTGCACGACGGCTGGGTCGTCGGCATTGTTGCCCAGGGTGCAGGCCTGGTCGAACGCGCCGCCCAGGTGCTCGCCGAACGCGAGCTGCCGGTGCGGGTGGTAGAGGTGTGGCCGCTGGAACCGGAACCGGGTATCGCCTACCTGCTGAAGGCATCCGTCGATCACGGTTTTGAACTGCCGCAGAGCAAGCTCGCGCTGATCAGCGAGTCGGAGTTCTACGGGCGCACCGTCGGGTACTCCGAGCGGCAGATCAAGAAGCTCGCCAGCCGTCGTAAAAACGTCGTCGACCCGCTGCAGCTCGTGGCCGGCGACCACGTCGTGCACCAGACGCACGGCATCGGCCGTTTTCTCGAACTGACCCAGCGTGAGGTGTCAAGCGGCGGCCGCAATCCGGTCAAGACCACCCGCGAATACCTCGTGCTGGAATACGCTCCGTCGAAGCGCGGGCACGCCGGCGACCGGCTGTACGTGCCGACCGACCAGCTCGACCTCGTCACCCGCTATGTCGGTGGCGAGGCTCCAGCCCTGAGCAAGATGGGCGGCAGCGACTGGTCGAGCGCCAAGACCAAGGCGCGCAGAGCGGTTCGCGACATTGCCGTTGAACTCGTCAAACTGTATTCGGCCCGGATGGCCAGCAAGGGGCACGCCTTCGGGCCGGACACCCCGTGGCAGCGTGAACTCGAAGAGGCGTTTCCCTTCGTGGAGACCCCCGATCAGCTGACCACCATCGACGAGGTCAAAGCCGATATGGAACGGCCCATCCCGATGGACCGGCTCCTCAGCGGTGACGTCGGTTTCGGCAAGACCGAGGTCGCCATTCGTGCCGCGTTCAAGGCCGTGCAGGACGGCAAGCAGGTCGCCATGCTCGTGCCGACCACCCTGCTGGTCAGCCAACACATGGAAACCTTCAAAGAACGGTTCGCCGGATTCCCGATTCACCTGCGTGCCCTGTCACGGTTCCAAACCGACAAGGAGTCGCGCGAAACCATTGCCGGCATGCTCGACGGCACCGTCGACGTCGTCATCGGCACGCACCGGCTGCTCTCGCCATCGATTATCTTCAAAGACCTCGGCCTCGTCATTATCGACGAGGAGCAACGTTTCGGCGTTGAGCACAAGGACGCCCTGAAGAAGCTCAAAACCAACGTCGATATTCTCGCGATGAGCGCGACGCCGATTCCGCGGTCCCTCGAGATGGCGGTCACCGGTATCCGTGAAATGTCGACCCTTGCCACCCCGCCCGAAGACCGGCACCCGATTCTGACCTTTGTGGGACCGTACTCGCAGCGGCAAGTGGCCGCGGCCATCCGCCGGGAACTGCTGCGCGAAGGCCAGATCTTCTTCGTGCACAACCGGGTCACGAGTATCAACCGCATCGCATCAGAGCTCGCCGAGCTCGTGCCGGAGGCGCGTATTGCGATCGCCCACGGGCAGCTGCCGGAGGCACAGCTGGAACAGGTGGTCGGTGACTTCTGGGAGCGCAAGTTTGACATTCTGGTCTGCACCACGATCATCGAGACCGGCCTCGACATCAACAACGCCAACACCATCATCATTGACCGCGCCGACAAGTTCGGCCTCAGTCAGCTGCACCAGCTGCGCGGCCGGGTCGGCCGTGGGCGCGAACGCGCGTACGCCTACTTTTTGTACGACGAGAACAAGCCGCTGTCGGAGACCGCCCACGACCGGCTTGCCACCATCGCCGCCAACAACGAACTCGGCGCCGGCATGCAGGTGGCGCTCAAGGACCTCGAGATTCGCGGCGCCGGCAACCTGCTCGGCGGCGAGCAGGCCGGGCACATCGCCGGTGTGGGCTTCGACCTGTACCTGCGCATGATCGGTGAGGCCGTGAGCACCTTCCGCGGCGACGTCGCCGAGGGACAGACCGAGCTGCGGCTCGAACTTCCTGTCGACGCGCACATTCCGCACGACTTCGTCGACAGTGAGCGCCTGCGCCTCGAGGCGTACCAGAAGCTCTCCAGTGCGAGCTCACCGACGGCGACCGATGACCAGATCGACCTCGTGCTCGACGAACTCACCGACCGCTACGGCGAACCGCCCGTACCGGTGCAGAACCTCGTCGCCGTGTCGCGGCTACGCTGGCAGGCGCAGCAGGCGAACCTCAGCGAGGTCGTGGCCATGGGCTCGAACCTGCGGGTGGCGCCCGCCGACCTGGCGGACTCGATTCAGGTGCGCCTGCAGCGGATGTACCCCGGCTCGCGGTACGTGTCGGCCACCGGCGCGCTGAGCGTACCGATGCCTCGCCCGAACGGCGAACCGCTCGATGACAACGCCCTGATCGAGTGGACCAAGTCTCTGCTGGCCGCGATCTTCCCGCCGGCCGTGCCGAGCGTCACCGCATAGGCCTCTTCGTGGTGCGCGGGTGTTGCGCCAGTGCGCGGGAGGCCGAACTCCCGCGCACTGGCGCAGGTCCAGCGCGTCGAGTGGCGCGGGAGTTCTGACCAGACGGGAACTCCCGCGTAGTGGCGTATCTCCCGCGCGTCCGACCCAAGTGGTGCCCGTGGTGCTCCGCTTAGCCCTTCGAGGGCTGTTCCGGCTGGTACACGTCTGGAATGCCGTCGTTGTCGCTGTCGATGGCCTCTTTCTCGGCGATGCGCCCATAGTGGCGGTTGCGCAGACGCAGGATCACCGTGGCCAGGAGTGCCGCGAGGAGGGAACCGACCAAAATGGCTACCTTGGCGTGGTCGTCGTGCGGGCTGCCCTGGCCGAAGGCGAGCTCGCTGATCAGCAGCGACACGGTGAAACCGACCCCGGCCAGCACGGCGACGCCGATGACGTCGATCCAGGCCAGATCGGGGTCAAGGGCCGCCTTGGTGGTCTTGGTCACGATGAAGGTGGCGAGCAATACTCCGATGGGCTTACCCACGACGAGTGCGACGACGATGCCGACCGCGACCGGGTCGGTGAGCGCGCGGTACAGGCCATCGGCGCCGCCGATGGTGACGCCGGCGGAGAAGAAGGCGAACACCGGTATCGCGATTCCGCTGGACAGCGGACGGATTCGATGTTCCAAGGTTTCGGCCAGGCCTGGGCCTGCATTGGGCCCGCCGCCGCGCTTGCTGCGTAGCACCGGCACGGCAAAGCCGAGAAGTACCCCGGCTACGGTCGCGTGCACGCCAGAACCGTGCACGAGCGCCCAGACAATGAAGCCGAGAGGCAACAGTATCAGCCACGCGGCCCAGGCTCTGGTGCCGAAGAAGTAGGAGAATTTGTGGGTCAACATCCAGAACAGCGCGATCAGGACCAGGGCCAGCACGAGTGGCAGAACGGCGATGGCGTCCGTGTAAAAGAAGGCGATGATCGCGATGGCGAGCAAATCGTCGACCACGGCGAGAGTCAGCAGAAAGATGCGCAGGGCCGGCGGAAGCTTCGACCCAATAACGGCGAGAACGGCAACGGCAAACGCAATGTCGGTCGCGGTGGGAATTGCCCAGCCGCGCAGTGTTTCGGCGCCCGACTCGAGGTTGATCAGTACATAGATGAGGGCCGGGACGATCACGCCACCGACTGCGGCGGCTACGGGAACGATGGCCCGGCTCACGCTGCGCAGATCGCCGGCGACGAATTCACGCTTCAGTTCGAGACCAGCGAGAAAGAAGAAGATCGCCAACAGGCCGTCAGCCGCCCACGCGCCGAGGCTCAGTTCCAGGTGCCACGGCTCGTAACCGATTCTGTAGTCGCGCAATGAGTAGTACGCGTCTGAGAGGCCAGAGTTGGCCATGATCAGGGCGGCCACGGTCGCAGCCAGCAAAATGGCACCACCGACGGTTTCTTTGCGCAAAATACTGGAGATGCGGACGACTTCGCTATGACTGCCGCGGCGCAGAATGGTGGCGGTGGACGGGGCCGATTTGGGCTTGGGCTGGCGGAATGGTTCGGTCATAATAAATCCTCTGGTTTTTCCGGCGCGCTCATGATGTGCCGACCAGACTTCCCGACTCACCTTTATCCAGAATACACGAGGCAGCTGACCGCCCCAAGGAGGCCGTTTACGATGGAACCGATCGAGGAGTGCACAACCATGACAGATCCGTTGTTTTCATCGGCCCGTGCCGGGGCGTCGCTGCCGGAAACGAACCCGGCACCGCCAGCGCCGCGGGCGGCAGACGGCCCGGATCCGGCATCCGCTGTTCATCCGTCCGCTACGCAACCGTATGTGACGCCCCTCGATACCCTCATCGCCACCGTCGCGCGGCTGCGCGCGCCGGGCGGATGCCCGTGGGACGCCGACCAAACCCACGCCTCGCTCGTTCGCCACCTGGTCGAGGAGACCCACGAACTGATCGAGGCGATCGAAGACGGCGGCCGGGACGACCTGCTCGAAGAGCTTGGTGATGTGCTCTACCAGGTGCTCTTTCACTCCGACCTGGCTGCCCACACGCCGGAGGAGGACTTCGATATTCAGGATGTCGCGGCGCGCCTGACCGAGAAAATGATCGGGCGGCACCCGCACGTGTTTGGTGATCTCACCCTCAAGACAGCCGAGGAGGTGTCGGCTGCCTGGGACGGTTTCAAGGCCGAGGAGAAGCCGGGGCGCACGAGCGTGCTCGATGGCATCCCGGCAGGAATGCCGGCCCTCGCCCTGGCCGACAAGGTGCTCGGTCGGGCCGAGAAGATTGGGCTGCTCGAACCGGATGCCGGTTTCCCGCTTCCGATTGCGTCCGAGGCTGATCTCGGACCGCTGCTATTGGCCATCGTGGCGTCCGCCCGGGCCCAGGGCCTCGACGCCGAACGAGCGCTGCGAGTCGCCGTGCGCGATTTGCAGTCTGAGATTCGCGGTGCCGAGCATCCCGCCGACGATGCCTTCGATGCCGGTATCATCGCACTCCCGTCCTAACCTCCCGCTGTACTACGCGATACGACTGCCGGAGGGGAGGTGCGTCGCGGGGGTGCGGGTGCGGCGCCACGCCCAAGTCAGGGCGCCTGCGCCGAGCAGCAGATGGATGAATAGGCCGATGAACCAGCTGGGCACCGCGCCGTCGTAGATCTCCTGCGGTGTTGGACCGCTGTCGAATTGCCGGTCGGCGTACCCATTGGCAGCCTCCTGGCATCCGTTGTACTCGGTGTACAGCTCTGGGGGGACCTGCGCGCTCCGCACGCCGACGGCGATCTGACCGAACAGGTCGGTGGGATGGCCGCCCGCGTCGAAGCTGCCGGGCGCGGCATCCGCTACCACCACGTACGGGTTCGCGCTAAGGATCCACCAGAAATAATCGAAGCGCGGCACGTTGTAGGTCGAGGTCTCGGGGGTGGAGCAGACGATGTCCGACTGCTTGCCGGTCTGCTCGTCATAGATCGACTCAACGACCTGGTAGCTCACGCTGGTCGCCTCCTGCTGCGTGGCGGTGCCGAGCAGGGCGAACGCAATGAGCGTGCCAAGGCTGAGCGCCGCGACCATGAGGTAGGTCAGCACGATCGAAAACAGCGGTCGGCTCAAAATGCCAGACAACCCCACTCCGACCGCCGCGATCACGCCCAACTCGGCCGCGAGCACCAGCACCGACACGCTGATCGTGCCGAGCGAAACTTTGCCGAGAACGACCGCGAAGATGAGAAACGGCAGCGCCGCCGCCAGAAAGGCGAGCGCGGTGATCCAGGCGGCCAGAAACTTGCCGAGCACGAGCTGCCCGGTACTGATGAGTGTGACCTGCGTCGTGGCGAGGGTGCCGGCATCCCGGTCGCCGTTAATGGCGTTGCCCGATAGCGCCGGCGACACCAGTGTTCCCAGCAGCAGCACAAAGAAAATGATGGTCGAGAACACCCCTCCGCCGCCGGATAGCCACGCCGAGGTGGCCAGCCAGAGCAGAAACGTGACGATGCCCACCAGCAGCATGAAGACACCCAGCAGGACATACCAGGAGACGCCGCGCACCCGCTGGCGCAGTTCCAGCGTGACGATCAACCAGAGTCCGGTCAGGAACAGGCGGTTGCGGTCGTTCATGGCGTTACCTCCGGGTTGACGACGACAGAACTATGTCGCGCCGGTCTGTCCCGCGTGAGGTCGAGAAAAGTGTGCTCGAGGTTGCCGACGGCCGGCCCGAAATCGCACACCGGCACCCCGCTCAGTACCAAATTGTGCAGTAGGGCGGCGGCGGAGGCCTCATTTTCGACCTGCACGAGGGTGCCGAGCTGGTCCACACCGAGAACCAGCACGAGGGCACCGACCACGCCGGGCGTAGCCAGCGCACGTTCCAAAGCTGACTCATCGAGTGAGCGGATGCGCCAGGATCTGGCACTCGCGCCCGCCGCGGCCACCTGTTCCGGGCTCGCCGTGCGTCCGTCGGCGAGGTACACGGCGGCATCGGCCATTTCGTCGAGTTCGGCGAGGACGTGACTGGAAACGAGGACGGCGGTGCCCTCGCCGGCCAGACGGCGTAGCAGTTGGCGCAGCGACGCACGGGCCGCGGGGTCGAGGCCAGAGGCCGGCTCGTCGAGCAGCAGCACTCCGGGGGAGTGCACGAGCGCCCTGGCCAGGCTCAGGCGTTGCTTCTGGCCGCGCGACAGCACCCGCGATGGCCGGTCGGCGAAGTCAACGAGGTCGGTTAGCGCGATCAGTTCGTTGGCGCGCACGGCGGCCTGCTCGCCGGTCATGCGGTACATGCGGCCGGTGATCTGCAGGGCCGCCCGGGCGCTCAGGCTCGGCCAGGAACCGAGTGTGTCCGGCATCCAGCCCATGACGGCGCGCACCCGTTCCGGGTCGGTAACCGGGTCGTGACCATTGATGCGAATGGTGCCGGTATCGGGGGTGAGCAACGTTGCGAGCATGAGTAGCAGCGTGGTCTTCCCCGAGCCGTTCGGGCCGATCAGGGCTGTGACCGACCCGGCCGGAACGGTCAGCGTGGCGCCCCGCAGCGCGAGCACACTGCCAAACGATCGGCTGACCCCGGTCACCGCGATCCCGCTGGGTACGATCCCACCAGACCCGAAAACTGTCGTCACCGACATCGACACACCCCCACTTGTTCCCCCGAGTCTAGGGTGCACTCCCGTTCGGGGGCGGGCGGTGAATCGCACCCACGGCAACTGAGAGAATTACCTCATGGCTATTGCAGTGACCCCGCCGCGCGGCATGCGCGATTTCCTCCCCGCCGACAAGGCCGTACGCGAACGCTCCCTCGGCATCATCCGCGAGAGTTTTCGGGCGCACGGCTTCGACGAGATCGAAACCCCGGTCATGGAAGATTCCGCCCGCCTGCACTCGGGGCTCGGCGGCGACAACGAGAAGCTTGCCTTCGCTGTTCTGAAGCGCGGCCTTAGCAAAGCGGATGTCGCGGCCGCAGCCGAGCAGGACGACCTGATGTCCCTGGCCGACCTCGGACTACGGTTCGATCTCACGGTGCCGCTCGCCCGTTTCTATGCCACCCACCGCGCCGCCCTGCCCGCTGTGTTCCGGTCGATTCAGATCGCCCCGGTCTGGCGAGCCGAACGCCCGCAGAAGGGCCGCTACCGCCAGTTCATGCAGTGCGACATCGACATCATCGGCGAGGCCGGCCCGCTCGCCGAGATCGAACTGATCACCGCAACGGCCGCAACCCTCGACCAGCTCGGCCTCACGGGCTGCTCCATTCGCATTAACGACCGCCGCATCCTCAGCGCCCTGCTCGCGCACTGGGGCGTCCGGTCAGACCTGACCGAGCGGGCGTTGATCGTAATCGACAAGCTCGACAAGATCGGTGTTGACGGTGTTGCCACCGAACTCGGCGCCCTCGGCATTGACGCCCCCGACCTGGCCGCCCTGCTCACCGAGCTCGGTACCGGGGGTTGGTCCCTCGGCGACAGCGCGCCTGAGTGGCTCAACCCGGAGGCGTTCGCCGACCTGACTGCTCTGCGCGCAGCCCTGCCCGGCGTCGACCTCGCGTTCGACCCGACCCTCGTGCGCGGCATGGGATATTACACCGGCACCATCTTCGAGATTTCCCATCCTGACCTGGCTTATTCCCTCGGCGGCGGCGGCCGTTACGACGGCATGATCGGCCGGTTCCTCGGCACCGACGTACCCGCCTGCGGATTCTCGATCGGCTTTGAACGCATCGTCGACCTGCTGCAGGCGGATGCCGCATCCGCTGAGCACGCGGTCGTACTGGTACACGAGAAAGACGCCGATCCGGCCCGTCTGGTCGCCCTCAAGCGCGACCTCGTCGCCGGGGGACTGCGGGTGCGCCTGGAACGCCGCACCAAGAACCTCAAGGCCTTGCTCGACCGGGCTGGTGAGGCCGGCTACGGCCGGTTCGCGTTCGTGACCGCTGACACGCAGGCGGCTATCGACCTCGATTTCAAGCCGCTCGGCGTCTGACGCCGGTTCAGCGGATCGGCCGACACGTTTGGTTAGACTGAAACCGCCTGGATCACCCGGCACACCCCTACTTTCATTCCGACCAGTATCCCGGCGTCTACCCAGACGCTCACCCCCGACAAATCAGGAGACAGTTGTGGCCCTAATTGAGGCAGTAGACGCACGCGAAATTCTCGACTCCCGTGGCAACCCGACCATCGAGGTCGAAGTCTTGCTCGGCGACGGAACCGTCAGCCGCGCCGCAGTGCCGTCCGGCGCATCCACCGGGGTGTTCGAGGCTTATGAGCTGCGCGATGGCGACACAGCCCGCTACCAGGGCAAGGGCGTGCTCAAGGCCGTCGCAGCAGTGATCGACGACCTCGGCCCCGCGGTCGAAGACATCGACGCGACCGATCAGCGCATCGTCGACCTCGTGCTCATCGAAGCCGACGGCACCGACAACAAGGAGCGCCTCGGCGCCAACGCCATCCTGGGCGTCAGCCTGGCCGTGGCCAAGGCTGCAGCCAGCTCGGCCGGCCTGCCGTTGTTCCGCTACCTTGGCGGCCCGAACGCGCACACTCTGCCGGTGCCCCTGATGAACATCATCAACGGCGGCTCGCACGCCGACAACGATGTCGACATCCAGGAATTCATGATCGTTCCGCTCGGCGCTGAGTCGTTCAGCGAGGCGCTGCGCTGGGGCGTTGAGATCTACCACTCGCTCAAGGCGCTGCTGCAGTCCAAGGGCCTGTCCACCGGCCTCGGCGACGAGGGCGGCTTCGCCCCCAACCTGCCGAGCAACCGGGCCGCGCTCGATCTCATCGTCGAAGCCATCACAATCGCCGGTTACGTTCCCGGCAAGGACATCGCACTCGCCCTCGACGTCGCCGCAAGCGAATTCTTCAAGGACGGCAGCTACAACTTCGAAGGCAAGAAGTTCTCGGCCGAAGAAATGAGCGCCTACTACGCTGAGCTCGTCGTCGACTACCCGTTGGTCTCCCTCGAAGACCCGCTCGAAGAAGACGACTGGGACGGCTACGTTCACCTCACCGCCTCACTCGGCGACAAGGTGCAGATCGTTGGAGACGACCTGTTCGTGACCAACCCGGTGCGTCTGGCCAAGGGCCTCTCGCTCACGGCCGCGAACTCCATCCTGGTCAAGGTCAACCAGATCGGTACCCTGACCGAGACGATGGATGCCGTCTCGCTCGCCCAGCGCGCCGGCTACACCGCGATCATCTCGCACCGCTCAGGAGAGACCGAGGACACCTTCATCGCCGATCTCGCCGTGGCAACGGATGCGGGACAGATCAAGACCGGCGCCCCCGCACGTAGCGAGCGCGTCGCCAAGTACAACCAGCTGCTGCGCATTGAAGAAGAACTCGGCGAGGCCGCTGTGTACGCGGGCCGCTCCGCGTTCCCCCGCTTCACCGCGTAACAACGCCCGACAGCACCTACGGGCTCTCGACCATCCTTTTTTCAGTTGGTCGAGGGCCCACAGCCGCACTCGCTACCATTTTCACCAGCACGTTCAGCGCCAGCGAAAGGAGTTGCCATGGGTCAGAAACGACCGGCCCCACAGCAACCCGCCGTTTCAGAGGCTGAAACGCCCGCGGGCGGGTGGCTGCGTAGCATCCGCTTCTCCGGATTTTCGCTCGTGATGATGGTCGTGCTGATCCTCGCCGTCGTGGTGCTGGCGCCGAGCCTGCGCACCTACGCCGAGCAGCGGCAGCAGATCAGCCAGCTCAGTGCCGCTGTCTCCGACCAGAAGGCCGAGGTTGACCAGCTCACCAGTCAGCGGGAACGCTGGAACGACCGCACCTACGTCACGACGCAGGCACGCGAGCGGTTGTCGTACGTGTTGCCAGGCGACATCAGTTTTCTCGTCATCAACGACCTGCCGGTCGTCGCTCCGCTCGAAGCGGAAACGAGCCCGGTCAGTACCGATATTCAAAGCACCACAATTGATTGGCTGGGTTCCTTGTTCGCCTCCACCATGACTGCCGGCCTCGCTCCGCAAGCCGCAGCACCAGCGACATCAATACCAGCGACGGATGCCCCCGCGCCGGTGGCTCCGTGACCCGGCCGCCGTTCGATCCGTTCACTCCGGCCGACATCGATCTCGTTTCGGCCCAGCTCGGGCGCCCGGCCCGCAACGTTGTCGGCATCGCCGCTCGCTGCGTCTGTGGCGCGCCGACCGTGGTCGCCACCGCTCCCCGGCTGGCCGACGGAACTCCGTTTCCCACCCTGTACTACCTCTGCCACCCGGCCGCGACGGCCGCGATCTCGTCGCTCGAAGCTACCCAGGTGATGAACGAATACAACGACCTGCTCGCCGACGATGACGAGGTGCGCGCCGCATACCAAGCCGCTCACGAGAGTTTTCTGTTCGACCGCGAGCAGCTCGGAACCGTGCCGGAGATCGCCGGGATTTCCTCAGGTGGCATGCCGAGTCGGGTCAAATGCCTGCACGCCCTCGCCGCGCACGCCCTGGCCGCCGGCCCCGGCGTAAACCCGATCGGTGACCTCGCGCTGGCGCGTGCGGACTGGTCGCCGACGGTCTGTGTCTGCCTGGACTACGCCGCCGCGGCCGCCACCGTCGGGACGGATCCGGAGTGACTTCGACCGCACAACGGGTCGCTGGGCGTCGGGTCAGCGCGGGACTCGCGGTCGCCCTCACGGCAGCGCTCTTCGGAGGCACTGTCGCGGGTTCCGTCGTGCTCGACGCACCCGCCGCCCATGCCGACCAGATTCGTGACCTGCAGTATTGGCTGAACGACTACGGGTTCACCGAAGCCTGGAATACCACGCGGGGCGCGGGCGTCACCGTCGCCGTCATCGACTCCGGGGTCAAAGGCAGCGTCCCCGAGTTGAACGGTGTTGTGACCGGGGGAACGGATGTCTCCGGCCTCGGCTCCGCAAACGGCCAAACTCCGGTCGCCGGTGACGACGATGACGGCGAACACGGCACCCTGGTGGCCTCGCTGCTGGCCGGTCGCGGCACCGGTGACGGCACTGGTCTCATCGGAGTGGCGCCGGAGGCATCCATTCTGGCGGTGTCGGTGGGGTTCGGCAGCACCCGTTCCGCAGTGAGCAACGATGACCAGATCGCGCAGGGCATCCGCTGGGCTGTTGACAACGGCGCCGACGTCATCAATATGTCGCTCACCCGCAACACGCTGTATTGGCCGGAGAGCTGGGATGAGGCCTTCCTTTACGCCTTTGACAACGATGTCGTTGTGGTGGCCGCGGCCGGAAACCGGGGGAGTGGCACCACCGAGGTCGGTGCTCCCGCGACGATCCCCGGCGTGCTGACGGTGGCGGGTGTCGACCGCAACAAGACGGCGAGCTTCGATGCGTCCTCGCAGGGCATCACCATCACCATCGCCGCTCCGAGCGAGAAGCTGGTCGGCGTCATGCCCGATTCCAGCTACGTTCAGTGGGACGGAACCAGCGCGGCCGCGCCGATCGTGTCCGGGCTGGTCGCCCTCGTACGGGCAGCCTATCCAGATCTCGATGCGGCGGGCGTCATGAACCGTGTCATCGCGACCGCGAACGCCAACGGGCAGTCCGTGCCGAGTCCGATCTACGGCAACGGCCTCATCGATGCTGCAGCTGCGGTGACCCGCTATGTCGCTCCGGCGACCGGGCCCACCCCGAGCGCACTCCTGACCGAGTGGATCACATTGCACCGTCGTGCGCAGATCGAGGTGGTTCCCACCGAAGTTCCGGTCGCTGAGGCCCCGGCCGCTGCCGACGACGACCCGGCTCTTCCCACCCAAAATGTGCTCACAGCCTGGCTGCCGAACCAACTGACATTGACCTATATCAGTCTGCCGCTCGCTGTACTCGTGGTGTTTGGTATCCTAGTAACGCTGTTGGGCATTGGGGCCACTCGGCATATCAAGCGAATTCGGCGCAACCCCAAAGATTTCGCACAATAATAATCCTGTAGGAGGCCTTCTCATCGTGCCCAAAATTCTCATTGTTGGTGGCGGCTACGCCGGTTTTTACACGGCGTGGAAGCTCGAGAAATGGCTACGATCCGGCGAAGCCGAGGTCACCATTGTTGATCCGCTGCCGTACATGACGTACCAGCCCTTCCTTCCGGAGGTCGCTGCCGGATCCATCGAGCCCCGTCACGCGGTCGTGTCTCACCGTCGTCACCTCAAGAAAACCAACGTCGTCTCTGCCAAGGTCACGTACGTCAACCACGCGGAGAAAACCGCCACGATCACGCCGCCGATCGGCGAGCCGTACGAGTTTGCGTACGACATCGTCGTGGTCACCGCCGGTGCGGTGTCGCGTACCTTCCCCATTCCTGGCGTCGCCGACCAGGCCATCGGCCTCAAGACCATCGAAGAGGCCGTCGCCATTCGAGACCGTGTGCTGACCAACTTCGACCGCGCTGCAGCCCTGCCGGCCGGCCCGGAGCGCGAACGTCTTCTGACTTTCGTCGTGGTCGGTGGCGGTTTCGCCGGCATCGAGGTATTTGCCGAGCTGCGTTCCTTCGCCACCTCGTTGCTCACGCTCTACCCGGAGATCAGCTTCCAAGAGACGAATTTTCACCTCATCGAAGCCATGGGTCGCATCATGCCCGAGGTCTCGCTTAAGACGAGCCTGTGGGTTATCGACAACCTGGCCGGCCGCGGTGCCCAGATTCACCTCGACACCCAGCTGACCAGCGCGGTCGACGGCAAGATTGAACTTTCCACCGGAGAGACTTTCGAGACTGACCTCATTGTCTGGACCGCCGGTGTCATGGCCAACCCCACGATCGTGCGTCACACCGACCTGCCCATCGAAGAGCGTGGTCGCCTGCAGGTTCGCGCCGACCTGCGCGTCGGAACCGAAGATGACGCCATCGCTGACGCCTGGGGCGCCGGTGACGTGAGCTGCGTTCCTGACCTGAGCGGTGGCGGTGTGGGCGGAAACTGCGTGCCCAACGCCCAGCACGCTGTGCGCCAGGGCAAGCTGCTGGCCAAGAACATCGTCGCCGTGTTGCGTGGCGAAACCCCGGTGCAGTATTTCCACAAAAACCTCGGCGCAGTAGCCGGCCTCGGCGTCGGAGTCGGTGTGTTCCAGTCTGGCAACCTCGCCATCACCGGCCTGCCAGCCTGGTTTGCCCACCGCGGCTACCACGGCCTGGCCATGCCGAGCTGGGAGCGCAAGCTGCGCGTTGTCTGGGGCTGGGTCAACAACGTAGTCCTCGGTCGCGATGTCGTCTCGCTGAGCGCCACCGAGAACCCGCGCGCGGTGTTCGAAGAGTTCGCTTCGCGTCCGAAGCCGCCGGCACCGGTCGAAGCCCCCGCCGGCAAGGCGCCGACGGCGCCGCGTGCGCCGCGCAAGCCGACGGTGAAGGCTGCTGCAGCGGATGCCGCCGCTGGCGCGAACCAGACGCCCGTCGCGCGGAAGGCGGCCGCTGAGGCATCCGCTTCGAAGTAGGTTTTTTGCTGGGTACTGCCGGGCGCGATCATCGCCCGGCAGCGCCTACGCTGTAACCGCCCGTAATCGGGCACGCCCCCATAGCCCAATTGGCAGAGGCAGACGACTTAAAATCGTCACAGTCTGGGTTCAAGTCCCAGTGGGGGCACCACGCATACATTTATGCTGATCAGGGCTTCGACTTCGTAACAGGTGCCTCAGGCGCACCGGTTGTCCTCCTCGCCGGGCATTTTCCAGACGGGTTTTACGTGCTTATTGCCCCAAGCGCCGCGCGGTGCCGCAGAATTCGGCTTTCCCGCACTGGCGTTCTGGTGGGCGTGCGCCTTACGGATGGGCGCAGTTCGCGTTCAGCCAGTCGATCGCGCCGGCCCAGGTCGGATCCTCGTCAACAGTTGCGGGGCCGGTTTGCTGGTCGGGTTCGATACCGTGTGGGTAGGTGAGCCCGGTGCGGTCCGCCATGCGGGATCCCGTCAGCACGATAACCGCGCCGTCGGACATCGTCTTTACCGTGTTCCCGGTCGCGAAACCCGCGGTCGTCGTTTCTCCGAAAGTGCGCACGCCCGGTTGGCCCCGGAACGCCAGGAGTGTCGACTCGCCTGCGCTGGAGGTTTTTCCCTGCAGGACGGCGATGTTCCGACCGGCTTGCGATGAGCCGGTCACGGGTGATGTGGCAAGCGTTTCGGTTGATCCGTCGGATTCGTATGTTACTGCGGAGCCAGCAATGCGCACGACTTCCGACGTGCCATCCCTGCGAATGAACGACAACACGGCGCCTTGGGAGAGCAAGGGTGTCACAGCCCCGAGCATGGGGAAGGAATTGCCGCCCCCATTGCCGCGAAGATCCACGATCCACCCGCATCGCGCCCGCGCTTCCGCGTCTGAAATCCCCCGCGCACCAGCGTCGATGTAGGCCTGGTCTTCTCTGGTGTCGCTGCTACTGAACTCGGGAACATTGATGGCAGCGATGCTGCCCGTGGCAACGCTGATGACCGGCCGATTCTTGCCCGTTGTCGGCAACTGGAACGAGGCCAACTGGCCTGCGGGCAGGACGAAGCGACTATGCACTTTTCCTCCGGCGGCCCACACTGCCCACATCAGTGAACTGTGGGTCTCCGCGATGGTCTCTGCGGAGGACGCGCTCGCCAGTGCGAGAGCTCGAGCTTCTTTCCACTTCTTGCCGGTGGCGTAGAGGCCGTTTTCATCCATGAAGTCGAGGGCAGACGCCACGTACGCGCGCACCGCGGGGTTTCCCGAGGGCGGAGGTTTGCCCAGCGCGACCGGCACGCAACCTGTCATAGAAACAGTCAGGCCTAAGACCAGTGCGACAAGAACGAGATCGCGGAGACCAGAGCGTCTACTGTCAGCCATGGCACGTCCCCCAATGCAAAGCCCGCCCCAGTGGAGCCACTCGCCCTGTTTTGCCGCAAGCCTAGTGGACGCCTACTCGCGCCGCGCCGTTTCCCCGTTGATGGTTCGGCGAATTCAAGCGGTCGCATTAAACTTCGGGCATGAACCCCGAGATTACGCAACTTCTAGACCGTTCGCGTTCAAGTTGGTCGGTACCTACCGAGCCCCGTTTGCTGCAAGCGCGCATTTGGCCGGCGCATGGATCAACGCCTGCTCCCGTCGTCGTGCTGTCGCACGGTACGGGGGGAGCGGGAGAGGACCTGGACTGGCTCGCGAAACCGCTCAACGACGCGGGATTCCTCGTAGCTTCGGTCGATCACCACGGTAACAGCTACAACGACGAGTACCTCGTCGAAGGATTCACGTTCGCGTGGGAGCGAGCGCGAGACATCACCCTCCTCATCGACCACCTCGTGGACGAGCATGACATAGATATTCGGCGCATCGGTGCTGCTGGATTCTCGTTCGGGGGCTACACCGTCACGGCGGTACTCGGCGGCAAGATTGACGTACACATCATGGATGCGATGTTCCAAGGACATATTCCCGCTCCTGATGTGCCGGAGTTTCCCGACCTAATCAAAACGCTGCGGAGCAAGTACTCCGATGCCGAGTTGACCTCGTTAGTAGAATCCGGTGCACGATCGATGACCGACACGCGTGTGCGGGCGGGGATCCTTTTGGCGCCCGCTATTGGGAGGCTCCTGATCCCCGAATCACTACAGCATATTTCTGCCCCGGTTTTGGTGCGCTGGGGGGATGCCGACGACAACACGCCGCCGGAAGACAACGCTCTCCTTTACCGGGACCTTATTCCTCACGCTTATGGAGAGAGTCTTGGCTCGAATGTCGGGCATTACGTCTTCCTCGGCGACCGAGAGGACCCCACGGGTGTGCGACCACGCGTTGCAGCCGAAGCGGTCAAATTCTTTATGTCCAACCTCTGAGAACTCCACCCAGGTGTAGGCACGCACGCAAGAGGCGCGCGGGGGCAGTGAACCATCGATTCGATGGGCGATGATCGCGGCGTGGGACCGCTCAGAGCGGCGCAACCCGTCAACGACCGGCGAAATCGGCGAACAAGACGCGCGGTGAGGCGGTGAACCCGGTGCGTTCGTAGAGGTGGATTGCCTCGGGGCTGGAGTGCACCGTGACGTGTTCCAGGCCCAGCTGTCGAGCTTTGTCCAGAACTGCCGCCATCATCGTGGCGCCGATGTCGGCGTTTCGTTCCTCGGGGACGACGTACACGCACTGCACATCTCCGGACGCACGATCCGTGGCGCGCGGGCTTGGCACGCGGGGGAGCACGGCCAGCCAGGCCATGCCGACGAGTACTCCGCTGCGCACCGCCACGACCCGGTGATGCGTCTGGTCATGCTCGGCTGCGAAAGCCACTATGGACGCCACGAAGTTCTCTCGGCTCACGACCGGAACTCCGCCCCGTTCCACCACCCACCGCCAGCGCAATCCCGCGATTGCCTCCGTCTCGAGCGCTTCAGCTTCACGCACCACGATCTCCGTCATCTCGCCAGTCTGCCCGATCGCTCAGCGAATGGAGGTCAGGCGAGAGCCACGCGTGGCGCATCGGCAGAGTTCCACCTGAATAGCGTGAGATGCCAAAGCCCAGGGCGCTTGCGAGAAGGATCGATGAGGCCAGTCGCTCCGAGACTCTCCAGTCGACGGCGAACGTTCCACGACGAGGGCTCGCCGCCTTTATTCGCAATGTCCTGCCAAGGCGCGACTGCGTCTGCAAGGTTGACGCCGGCCACAAGGAGTATGGCCGGGTCTCGGAGATCGACAATGTTATTTGCCTCTACGTGAAATTTGAGCAAGACGAGCTCGTCGACACGACCCTGAGTATGGGCGCTCATTGCTGCGTCGACTCCCTCGGGAGATGAGCTCAGATACAGAGTCCGTTGATTCGGTTCCGAGTACCTGCCGGCCAGACGCGAACCAAGAAGCGCCGCATCTTTATACGCAGGGTTTACGGCGCGATAGAACGATCCAGACACACTGGACCAGACATCACCGACCTGTTCCACCAAGGGTTCACCCGACACTATTTACTCCCCAGACCGTCTCGACCGGTCCCTTTCGACGCTACCGGATGTACCGATTGCCAGGGACCTTCCCGCAAAGGGTTGGCCATGCGGCGCATCTTTGAGCCCACGAGTTGGGACTCGAGCGGGCGTTGGCTGTCGAAAGTTGTCACCGTCCGCTATATTAATGACATGTCATTGAATAACGTGTCATCTAATATCGGTGTTTCAGCGCGACCGACAGTTGTGTGCGTGCCATGCTTTTCGGGTGCGTCGTGGGATCTCAAGGTCCTCACCGGTCTCGACGGTCTTGCAACACGCACCATGCGACTGCCCGATGACATTGCTAGTGTCGACACTTACGCCAACGTTCTGGCCGAACAGATTCAAGACCTCGACTCATTTATTCTGGTGGGCGATTCCTTCGGTGCCGTCATCAGCCTTGCACTTGCCGCCCGCCAGCCGAAAGGCCTCGTGGGACTCGTGCTTTCCGGAGGCTTCGCCGCAAACCCTCTGCCAAGGTGGAAAAGCGTCGCTGCGAGGCTGTCCCGGTTTGCCAACGGAGCCCTTTATCGGCACGGCACGCTCCGATTTCATGCCTTCCAGCTCGCTTCACCCTTTGACGCCGCGGCAGAAGTACCGCACGCTCAAAACGACTACCGCAACCTCTTTGTGCAGAACACTTCGCGATCGAGCTACACCGCACGAGTGACGTCCGTCACAGAATTCAATGTGCTCGACGACCTGGACCAGATTCGTGTGCCCACACTCGTGCTCACACCGGCAGATGACCGACTGGTCGGCGCAGAAGCTGCTCGCCAGCTGTTGGACGGAATCCGTCAGTCGTCGGAAATCGTGTTGCCCGAAACCGGCCACATGTTCCGTTTCACGCACCCCACCCTGTATTCGAACACCGTCCGCGCTTTCGTGGACAGCCTTCTGTCGGTCGACGCGTCGGCCAAAGCGGTCGCATCGTGAATTCAGCCGAAGAGCTGCGCTACCTTGTTCTCGCAGCCCAGCGCGAAGGCAACCGAATCCTTCTCGATCTGCTTCGGCCCCTCGGTGTGTCACCGTCCCAAGCTGAGGTAATTCGCGTGCTGGCCGACCACGGCCCACTCTCCCTCGTCGAACTCGGTGCGCTGCTCGTGTGTGAGACCGGCAGCCCCAGCCGTCTGGTGAACGGTTTAGTGGCCGCGACCCTGCTCGAGCGAATACCAGCGCTCGACGACCGGCGGCGGGTCATCCTCTCCCTGACGGATGCCGGTCGAGTCAAGGACGTTGGGATTCGAGGGGTCGAAGCGACACTTCACGGCTTCATCGAGCAGTCGCTGACCGTTGGCGAAATTGAGAGTGTCAACGCCATTCTGGGCAAGTTTGTTTCCGGACGCCCGGCCGGGATAGCAGTCGTGAAACGTTCGGCTGCTCCCCGTCCGCGCTGATGTGCATCCACATCAACTGGGATAGCGCGGAGAGACCGTGCCTGAGACAGGAAACTCAACGAGAAACTGTTCGTCGCAAGAATCGATGTGTGAAGTAAGCCAAAGCGCAGAGACTGAGGATCCCGAATACCCACGTCCCCTCGTATCCCAAGAGAGGTCCGCTGACACACGTGCTCACCGCACCCGATTCCGCGGTGTAATCCGTGCACTCGCCTACGGTAAATCCGATGAGGAAGACGTTGACCACGACCACAAGCAGGCTCGCGATGACCCATCGAGTCCTCGGCTCGGCTTTGCGCAACGTTGTCGGCATGCCGAAAGACTAATCCCAGCTTTGCGCATACACCGGCCGTTCTCAGCATCGAGACCGAAACGTGCGCCGGGGCTTTCCTTCCGGGTTGAGGGATTGCGCGGCGGGCGTTCCGCTCAGGGTTCGGCTTCCGGGCACCGAACGTCGGACTTGCGGGCTGGAATCAGACCACATCTCCCAAGGAAGTGTCTTGTCACCAACGAGCCTCAAAACTCATGGGATTTAGTCCAGATGCGCTACGAGACACCCTCTGTGATCAGCTCGCGGACGACCGTGACTAGGCTGGCGGTACTGAGCGAGTGGCAGGGAATCGGCGGCGTTGCTACAGTAAGCGACCGCACGACTTCGCCTGCCAAGAGCGGCGGCTTCGACTTGCTGACCCTCGGGTCCGCGCTTATGACTTTCGTGCTGACCTTTATGCTCGTCCGCCAGAGGTTTTCGGCAAGCTCAAGCGCGCAGCCGCCAGCCCCGCGTGCTCTTGCTCGTCATAAATCATTCGACGAAAATAGTCCTGTCTCAGGACGGCGGTTGGTCCGGGGAGCTCCGACTGTAGTCGGGCCGCGATGGTGCTCTTCCCGGAGCCGGAGTTTCCGCGAAGAACGATCAGCATAATTCGACAGTAATGGACTCGACTCATGGCACTTCAACACCCAAGCTCATGGATTCTTCGAGGCTGCAGGCTGCAGCCTTCACGCCAGTCAATATCGTTTTCGAGAAGCTGCTGATTTAGCGCTCGACCAAGGCAAATCGAATATCGCCGAATCGACTCTGCGGATGCCCCAGTTCCGCGCGTCAGGGATTCCTAATAGAGTCGGCACAAGGTGGATTGATCAGGTCGCCCCTCCCGAGAAGGGTGACCATCAGGCTCATGAACAGGGTCGCCAGGGCGGTATTCACGATCGCCATGGCTATGGTCCAACGCCCGACGATAAAGATGAATCGGCGAATTCAACAGCTGCTTTAAAGGTTGAACGTCACGCTGTGCGCGTTGTCCGGGCGCTTATCGGCGGGGTCGGGTGAGTACGATCGGGCCATTGTCCGTTATTGCGATGGTGTGTTCTGAATGCGCGGTGCGGCTTCCGTCGGCGCTGCGCAGTGTCCAGCCGTCGGGGTCCATCCGGAGTTTGTCGGTGCCGCGCATGAACCACGGCTCGATCGCGATGACGAGTCCTGGCTTGAGCGGGAAGCCGCGGCCGGCCCGTCCGTTGTTGGGAATGTGCGGGTCGCCGTGCATCGTGCGGCCAACGCCGTGCCCGCCGAACTCCACGTTGACGCTGAGGCCCGCCGCCTGCGCCACGCTTCCGACCGCGTAGGAGATGTCGCCGATCTTGTTGCCCACCACCGCAGCGGCGATCCCAGCGTCCAGGGCCGTCTCGGTGAGGGCAATGAGCTCGAGATCTTCTGGGCGGGCTGTGCCGACCACGACGCTGATCGCGGAGTCCGCAACCCACCCGTTCGTGTTGGCTGCGAAGTCGAGGCTGAGCAGGTCACCATCGTGCAGGCGATAGGGGGTGGGTTTGCCGTGCAGCACGGCGTCGTTGACCGAGGTGCACAGCACGTATCCGAAGGGCCCGGATCCAAACGATGGCGCGTAATCCAGGTAGCAGGATTCGGCACCTCGTCGCCGAATGAGGTCGTGAGCGAATGCATCCAGCTCCAGCAGACTCACGCCGACGGTGGCACGTTCTTTCAGCGCGGCGAGTGTTGAGGCAACGAATTCACCGGCTACCTGCATCTCGTCGATTTCGCCTGGTGTGCGCAATTCGATCATCTCGAAAACTCCGATCTTGGTGTGCCGGCACGGATGGCGTTCCAGCTGGTACTGGTATTATTATACCGGTACTATCATTGGCGTCATGGTTCGAGTTCCTCTCACGACCGCCCAGATCAAACGCGGGCAAGACCTTGGCGCTGCGCTACGGATAGCGCGCGGCCCACGAACAATGGTTGACGTCGCGTCACGTGCTGCGCTCTCCGTCGAGACACTACGCAAAATCGAAACAGGGCGCAGCCCTTCGCCAGAATTCTTCACGGTCCTGCAAATTTGTTCAGCCTTAGGTATCACAATGGATGGTTTACTACCGTGCTGTGTTGAGCCTGAACGCGCCGGATCAGTCTGTGCGGAGGCCGTAGGTGAGCAGGGCGTTGCCCTTGCTGGTCATCAAGGATGACTGCAGCGTCAGCCGAGTCACCGGGTCGGTCGGCTCGAACAAATGACGTCCCTCGCCCGCCACTACTGGGTGTGTCATGAGGGTGAGCGAGTCGAGCAGCCCGACAAACAAGAGCTGTCGCACCAGCGAGATGCCTCCGACCAGGCAAATCTCGCCGCCCTCTGTGTTCTTTAGCTCTGTCACGAATTCGTTGAGGTCGCCGGTGATGAGCGTTGAATTCTGCCACGCCAGGTCACCAGTCAGTGTGCGCGAGGCGACGAATTTCGGCACCGGATTGATGAATGCTCCGAACGGATCGTCGTTCTCAGCGCTGGGCCAGTAGCCGGCCCACTGCTCATAGCCGACTCGCCCGAGCAGCACCGTGTCGACGCGGTTCATCATGGCGGTCATCTCAAGACCCAGCTCCTCGTCAAAGCTGTCGAACTGCCAGAGGTTTGGCGACTCGACCACGCCATCGAGAGACATGAACAGGCCGGCGGTCAGTTTTCGCATCAGATTTCTCCCAAGGTCGGTGGAATGTTAGTACGGTTCAGCGCAGCCGGTCGAGGTAGCGCAGAATAACGCCCTCGCGCAGTGCCCACGGCGAGACCTCGAGTTCTGCAGCCCCGAAAGTGGCCATCGCTGCGCCGAGCACAATGCCGCCGGCCACGATCTGGAACGTGCGATCGGCGGTGATGCCGGGCAGCGCCGGGCGGGCTTCGGCTGGGATGCGGGCCAGGCGCGGCACCCAGTCGTCGAGTTCGGTACGGCCGAGGCGCAGTCGGTCGGTGGCTCCGACGCCGTCCGAGGTCGTGCCGGCCAGGCGAGCCAGCGAACGAATCGCTTTTGACGACCCGACGATGTGGTGCGGTGCTGGCAGCTGCGCGAACGCTCCGACGGCATCGCGCAGTACGGATGCCGCGTGCTTGCGCAGCGCAGATACCTCCTCCGGCAGCGGAGGATCGTGGTGTAGAAATCCGACGGTGCTGCGCCCGGCACCCAGCGGCAGGGACAGGGCGACCTCGGGAAACTCAGCTCCGCCGGCGGCGATCTCCAACGACCCGCCGCCGATGTCGAAGAGAAGAATATTGCCGGCCGACCAGCCGTACCAGCGTCGCACGGCCAGAAAGGTTAGCCGGGCCTCGTCCTCGCCCGACAACACCTGCAGGGACACACCGGTTTCTCGTTCTACCCGGTCGAGCAGCTCTGGACCGTTGGTCGCCTCACGCAGGGCCGAGGTGGCGAACGGCAGCAGTTCGTCGATGTTGTGTTGCTGGGCAACATCCGCCGCGTGCTGCACTGATTTCAGAACCGCAGCGACACCCTCATCGTTGATGGCACCCTCGGGGGTGATGTAGCGCATGAGGCGCAGTACGCTCTTGTCGGCGGCCATCGGCACGGGCGGGGCACCTTCGTGCGCGTCGACAACCAGCAGGTGGACGGTATTTGAACCGACATCGAGGACTCCAAGGCGCACATGTGTACGATACCGCTTGCCGCGAGCTAGCGTTGTGTCGGGGCGACGAAGCGCTGCCAGACCCACGCGCTCGCACACAGCGCCGCAAAGGTGGCGGCAGCGATCCAGAGCGCCATTCCGGTGCCGTCGTTCTCCAGCTGCTCGACCACGGGGGCGAGCGCCGAGAACAGAATGCCGTAGGTGACAACGGTCAGACCCGCCCAAAGCGGAGGCGACCAGGCCAGGATACGGCGACCGCTCGTGTGGCCGATAGGGACCAGAATCAGCACTGCCGAGCCGATGGCAGCGAGCACGATCGTGTTGATGGTCTCCGCGGCGAGCGACGTGACGAAATCACTGGCGCTGGGCAGCAGCGACCCGAGGACCCAGGCGAGAACGGCGAAGGCTCCGAGCGCACCCACGCGTACCGCGGCGAGCTGGCCGCGCTGCGCGGCCGTGGGCTGCGCGCCGGCCCGGCCCGAAGCATCCATTGTGGCCGAGAGGGTGATGCTGCCCAGTAGCCCGAACAGCAGGGCGGGATGCACGTCGAACACCCGAGAGGCGATCGCGGCGGCCGCGATGATCAGCAGATAGCGCGGCAAAAAAGTGACTTTTCCGTTCTGGCGCATTACTCGCGAACTCCACCACAGCGGAACCAGAATGGCCACCGCGTTGACCAGAACCAGGCCGATGATCACGGCGACGAGCAGGCGCAGGTAGGCGGGCTGGTCGACGACGGGACCCGACAGCATGACAAAGGTCGCGGCGGCCAACAAAGCCGCGCCGCCGCGCAGCCATCGGTTGAGGTTTATCGTCGGTGCGACCTCGAATTCTTCACGCGCTCGGTTTCGTCCCGCCAGTGACGGCAGCGCCCGAAGTGGTCGACCGTTGCGGGTACGGGAGATGGTTCCCGCGAGCATTCGTAGGGGCACCGCGATCAAAAGGAGCGCGCCAAGGGCGAGCAGTACGGCCTGCAACCACGGAAACGGAGAGTCGCTGCCGGTCGGACCGATGGGTGCGGCAAACCGGGTCGGGTCATTCCACTGGCCGGGGAAAGCGGATGCCGCCTCCCCAGAGTGCTCCGGCCCCGCAGCTTCCGGGATGGGCGCGTTGGTACCCGGTGCCGGGCTCGGCGAAGGCTCCGGGGGAGCGCCGGGCACGGCAATCGAACCGTCCGGGGGCGGCGAGGCCACCGCGCTCGGGGTCGGCGCGACCGGTGGCGTTGCCGAGGCGGACTCAGACGGCGTCGGGGCCGCTGTCGTTTCGGCGACGTAGCTGACCGACAGGGGAGTGCTGCCCGGACCGACGTTGCCAGCGTTATCTTTCTGCACGGCGATGACCGAGTACGACCCGGCGGCCACGCCGCCGGCCGAGCAGGTCCACGTTCCGCCGGTCACGGGGGCCGAACAGACCGAGTACGCGCCAGCGAACACCGTGACGGTGGCGCCGGTTTCTCCGGTTCCGGTGTACTGGGTACCGGCGACCGGAACCTGCGTGCCGGCGCCGGGAGCAGTCACGATCGGGGCATCCGGTGCGGTGACATCGAACACGATTGTCACCGGCGCGCTCGCGTTCGACGTTGACGGGCCGCTGAACGTCGAACTCTGGCTCGCCGTGACTTGCTGGCTGCCATTGCCGAGGCCAGAGAACAGGCAGGCCCAAGCGCCGGAATTGTCTGCGGTGCTGTTGCAGGTGTCTCCGTTTGGCAGGGTCGCCGTCACGATGGCCTGCGGGTGCCCGGTTCCGCGCACCCAGCCGTTGGATTCCGACCCGGTCAGGCCGCCGAGCACCGTCGGGGCACCGAGCACGGCGACGGCAATGTCGTCACTCAGGCTCGGGACACCGGTTACCACTACGCGCAGGGTGATGTTAGGGCCGTTCTGCAGGTAGACGTTGTCGCAGCGCCATGAGGTCGATGAGTCGTCGACGATGCACAGCGGGTCTCCGCCGCGCGGCGACAGCAACTGAATTTCCTGGTCGGCAGCTTTCGACCCTGAAACAGTGGTGCGGTTGCTGCTGATGAATTGCCCGTTGCCAGGGCTCTCTATCTGGGGGCTCGGCGCGGAGTCGGTCGTCGCGTTCGGTTCCGCGGTCGCCGAGGGGGTCGCATCGGGCGTCGACTGCTGCACCGTTGCCGGCGCCGCGGTCTCATCGGCCTGGGCCGTTACGAGAACGGGTGTCGTCAGAGCCATGGCGCAGCCGAGCAGGAGGGCGGCGACCGTCGTGACGCTGCGGGGGCGTCGCGGGCGCGCCGATGCGCTCTGGACTGCCAAACGAGCCGATTCGGACACCATTCACCCCCTGCCCCAATTTGAGGGGCAGTCAGCGAGAAAGTCAACCTCCCGCGCGCTGAATAAAGTAACAAACCAGAGGAATTCTTCGAGGTGTCTCTACCCGTCCCCAAACGTGACACCCTTTGATACGAAGCGGATGCCCCGCATCACCCGCCGAAAAGAGTCTCGCCCCTATGAATCCCACGCCGCGTACCCCGGCCGCATCATCGAATCGCGCTGTCGCCGCCCGCGACTGGGAACACCGCGCCGGCGAGCTCGGTGATCGCCTGCCGACCGGGTTCGAGGTGGCTGTGGCGACCTCAGCCTTTCAGATCGAGGGTGCCGCCCGTGATGGCGGTCGCGGTGACAATGTTTGGGATGCCTTCAGCCAGGTTTCCGGGCGCATCCGCGACGGTTCGAACGCCTCCGTCTCGGCCGACCACGTGAAGAACTACGCCGCCGACACCGACCTGCTGCGCGACCTCGGCGTCGACTGCTACTCGTTCTCCTTCGGCTGGACCCGGCTGCAGCCGGAGGGACGTGGCTCCCTCAACCGGAATGGACTCGCGTTCTACGATCGTTTGCTTGACGCGTTGTTGGCCGACGGCATCCGTTCGACCGCCACGCTCTCGCACTGGGACCTGCCAGCAGCACTGCGCGGCGGCTGGCTGAACCGCGACACCGCCGGCCGGTTCGCCGACTACGCCCACGCGGTGGGGGAGGCGTTCGGCGACCGCATCGACGCTTGGGTCACCCTCTTCGAGCCGGCCACTGTCACTACCAAGGGGTATGCGCTGGGAACGCACGCGCCCGGCCGCACCCTGCTTTTCGACGCGTTTCCGACCGCGCATCATCAGCTGCTCGGGCATGGACTCGCCGTGCAGGCCCTGCGCGCGGCCGACGTGCGCGGGCGCATCGGCCTCGTCAACTCTCACACTCCGGTACTGTCCGCGACAGACCGCGACCAGGATCTCTCTTACGCCGCGCTCTACGACCTGCTGGCGAACCGCCTGTTCGCCGACCCCGTGCTGCTCGGCCATTACCCTGACCCGCTTGAACCGTTTGCGCTCGAACTACGAACCCTGCTCGAGGCCGACCCCGACGACCTGCGCACGATCCACCAGCCGCTCGACTTCTACGGGGTGAGCTACACCGGACCCGCGCGCGTCGCCGCCGGCCCGACGGTACTGAAAGCCCCCGATGGCCAGCTGATCCCCACCACGTCGTGGCCGTTCCACCTCGAGCCCTTTCGGGAGCATCCCACCACCGCAGCCGGCACCGTCAACGCCCCCGAGTACGTGGCCGTGGCGCTCGCCGAACTGGTCGAGCGTTACCCTGACCTCCCGCCGGTCTACCTCTCGCTGGCCGGCGGCGCCTTCGCCGACCAAGCGGATGCCCGCCACGCCGTCAACGACCTCGCCCGCATCGACTACCTGGCCGAGCACCTCCTGACCGCCCTCGACGCGACGGCCCCTGGCCGCCCGGCCGCCGCCATCGACCTCGCCGGCATTACCTTCTGGTCCTTGCTCGACGCGTTCGAGTGGGACTCCGGCTACACCCAGCCCACCGGTCTCGTACACGTTGACTTCGCTAACGACCGCCGCACCCGCACGCCCAAGCTGAGCTACCGCTGGCTGCAGCATGCCCTGGCCAATCGGTAGCTCGAGCCGGCGGTACCTAATGCCGGTAAATTTCATGACATGCCGCACACCGGGGCTGAAGAGCTCGGCGTGTCGCAAATTTACCGGTTTTACGTACTGGTCCGCAGCTAGGGCGTGCGCCGCCGCAGCGTCACCGAGCCGAGCACCACGGCGCCCACGATCCAGGCGCCGATGATCAGCAACTCCTCGCCGACGTAGGCGGCGTCCTGGGAGTCGGTCGCGACCGCCTGCAGTGCATCGATCGCGTGCGACAGCGGCAGCCAGTCACTGATGTAGCGCAGCACATCGGGTAGCTGCTCTCGCGGCAGAAAGATGCCGCCGAGCAGAATCTGCGGAAACACGAGCGCCGGCATGAACTGCACGACCTGAAACTCCGTGCGGGCGAACGCGCTCGCGAGCAGGCCGAGCGTCGTGCCGAGTACCGCATCCGCTACGGCGACGGCGAGCAACAGCCAGATCGATCCGCTGATTTCGAGGCCGCACACCCACACCGCGAACCCCACAGCGACAGCCGATTGCGCCACCGCAAGCAGCCCGAACGCGAGCGTGTAACCCAGAATGAGATCGCCCTTGCCGAGCGGCATCGACAGCAGCCGCTCGAGTGTGCCGGTGCGACGTTCACGCAGAGTCGTGATGCTCGTCACGAGAAACATCACGATGAACGGGAACAGAGCGATCATGCCCGGCCCGATCGTGGCAAACACCGGGGTGTCCGAGAAGATCCAGGCCAGCAGCCCGATCAGCAGGCTCGGCACCACGAGCAGCAGCACGATCGTGCGCGGGTCGTGCCGCACCTGGCTGAGCACCCGGCCGGCGGTCGCGAGGGTGCGTTGCGGGTTCACGACGCGCTCCCCTCGGTTGTGTCTGCGACCGGATGCCGCGCGATCAGTGCCAGGAACGCCCCTTCGGTATCGCTGGCTCCGGTTGAAGCCAGCAACCCGGCGGGGGTGTCATCGGCCAGAATCTCACCGTCCCGCATGAGCAGGAGGCGGTCGCAACGGCTGGCTTCATCCATCACGTGGCTGGAGACGAGCAGGCTCGTTCCCGAGACGGCGAGCTGATGAAACAAGGTCCACAGCTCAACCCGCAGCAGCGGGTCGAGGCCCACGGTCGGTTCGTCGAGCACGAGCAGGTCGGGGGACCCGAGCAGAGCACCAGCCAGTGACACCCGGCTGCGCTGCCCGCCGGACAGCGATCCCACCAGTTGACCCGCCTGACTCGTGAGATCCGTCAGGGCCAGTACTCGGTCGACGTCGTTGCGCGGGGCACCCAGCACGGCACGAAAATACTGCAGGTTCTGCCGTACGGTGAGGTCGTCGTACACGCTGGCATCCTGCGTCACGTAACCCACCCGGTGGCGCAGCGATGCCGATCCGGCCTCCCGGCCGAGCACCGTCACGGTGCCGGACTGCACGACCTGCACGCCGACGATTGTTCGGAGGAGCGTGGTTTTACCGCATCCGCTCGGACCGAGCAGCCCCACGACGACGCCGCAGGGAATGCTCACCGACAATCCATGCAGCACCGGATGCTTGCCGCGCCGCACATGCAGATCGATCACGTCGACCGCGGGGGCGGACTTATTCACCATGACCGAACTCTCCGCCGCCGCACCCGCTCTGTCAAGTCCACAACGGGTGGTTTGGTTGGGCGCGAACGATGCGCATTGGGCGACCTGCGAAACTCAGACATGGCTCAAATTATTGTTTACGGTCACAAGGCCGCGCTCGTCCCACGCATCACTGCGCTATCCGACGCGATCCACGCAGCGGCAGTAACAGCGTTCCAGCTGCCAACGGAGAAGCGATTCCATCGGTTCATCACCCTGGATCCCGAGCAATTCATCACGCCGTCCGACCGGTCGATCGATTACACCATCGTGGAGGTCAGCATCTTCGAGGGCCGCTCGGCGGCTACGAAGAAGGACTTCATCCGCCAGCTCATCAGCAATATCGCGAATATCGGTGTCACGCCGGACGATCTTGAAATCACCATTACCGAGACGCCTCGTGCGAACTGGGGAATTCGCGGAGTGCCCGCCGACGAACTGCTGCTGAACTATGCAGTGGAAGTCTGAGCACGCGAAAGGTGTGAAAACCGAGCGACAGGGCACGGAAGCTCGCGGCGCGTACGTTATGACGAGCGCCCGATTTGCCGGGTAAGCCTGCACCTGGTGGTATTTGACGCGGTCAAGTCGTCTTCTGGAGCGGCGCTTCCTCACCGGCGATTGCGTCGGTCGTTCTGCTTCTGGTGAAGTCTGACCGTGCCTCAGTCCATTCGCACGCTACACGGTCGACGCGTCTCGTCGGAAGCACTGGTGCGCGACCCGACGGGTCAACTAGCTGCGCCAGGGTGGTTCTGGGCTGGGGGTGTTGGCCCGGTGGGTGTGGGCTGGGCGCCAGGTTTGGGTGGGGTCCCAGAGGACGGGCCCGCGTATTTGGGGTCTGTCGTTGATCATGCGGATGTTCCATCCGCTGGTGTCGATGGTGTGGTGGTGGAACCAGCACAACAGGGTGCCATTGGTGATGGTGGTCGGTCCGCCCTCGTGGTGGGGGTGAACGTGGTGGACTTCGCACCAGCGGGCGGGGATGGTGCAGCCGGGGATGATGCAGCCCTCGTCGCGGGCGGCGATGGCGGTGCGTTGCTTCGGGCTGAAGCAGCGCATTGTGTCGCCGAGGTAGAGGATGTCGCCGTTGGTGCCGACGATGATTTTTTGGGCGCCGCCGGCGCAGATGGCTTCTTTCACTCGGCGCACCGACACGGGCGCTTCAATGCCGTCGATCCAGCCGACACCGCGGCCCTGATCGAGGTCGGCGGCGTTGACGTGAATCATCACGGTGGGGGCGGCGCCGCCCATGGTCGGGGTTTTCGGATCGCGGGCGGCAGCTTCGAACACCGAGCGGAGGATATCGGCGCGTTTTTCGCCGGCGGTGCGGCGGTCGCCGTCGTAGCGGGTGTCCCCGGTGAACGGGTCGGCGCTGAAGCGCTCGGTGTCGGCGTTCGGGTCAGAAACGTCGACGCCGTCCAGCTCGGTGCCGGTACCGGTGTCGTCAACGGATTCGGTCGGTTCGAACCGAGGCGTGCGCGACCGGGCGGACAGGTGGGTGTCGAAGAGGGTGTCCATGATGCCGCGCAGCTCGGGAGTGACGTCGGCACGCAGCGGGTAGAGCCCGTTGCGCAGCAGACCGAACGTCAGTGTGCTTGTGGCCTCCGTCACGTCGTCGTTGGGGGCGGTGCCGTCGGGGTCGAGCCGGGCTTGCCATTCCAGGGCTTGCGCCCGCAGCAGATCCGGGGCGAAGCGGATGCCCGCCCCGGGCAATCCGGCCGTTTCCGGGGTGACGGCGCCGGTGGCGGTGGCGACCAGGGCACGTTCCACATGGTCGAGGTCGTCCTGCAGGACTTTCCCGTGCAGCGCGGTCAACGTCGTGGCGATGATCTCCGCCGATTCCACCCCGAGCTCCCCGCTGAGAAGGCCGTCGGCAATGACCGGATACCGGGCTGGCACCGGCAGGCCCATCGGCGTGCGTTCCACAGCGGTCTCGCCCAGCTTCAGACGGCGTTTGGCTTCACGGCCGGAGATACCAGCGAGCTGCGTGATGAATTCGACCCGGGTACGGCATCCGTTTCTATAAGCGAGCGACCCATTCCCCAGGTCGGTCTCGGCACGAACCCCGATGTCGGTGGTGGCTCGTAGTCTTGCACCATCAACCCTGCGACCCAGCTCTTCCAACGCCGCCAACACGGCGACAGCTTCGCTGTCATCGAGGTGACCAAACCGCGTTCCGTCTAAAACAGAGCCCAGCAGAGCACCAGCCTGACCTATGACCGCCACCCGAGAACCCTCGGGTTCCGGCATCGAGCCGGTTGCAGCGGGCGGGGCGGTGAGGGTCATGGCGTCGGTGCCTCCTTCACCCACAATTATAGCCCAAATCGCCCCTAAAGACGAGAGAATCTCAATGGAATAGCCAAAGGCTTTAGAATCTGTCTCTTAGGGCGGACTGGGGATTGGGCGGGCCGCGGGTACCGCGGAGAGGCCGGTCCAACAACTCGACGGCACACCCGAAAAGCACGCAGCGTGCGGGATTCGTCACCGCCGACTCCCGGTCGGTGCGCGGAAGAGGTTCGTGTCTCATACACCGGATGCCTCGCCGGCGTGACAACTAGGGTGGAACCCATGATTACCGCGCTGCCGATCCTTGTGTCCTTCGCGGCGCCGGCATCCGCTGAAGCCACAAGCGTGTCGCTTCGCTACTACGAGGACATCGTGAGTCGTTATCACGGGCGACCCGCGCTCCAACAGGAAATTATCGCCGCCCAGGCCGGTTATGCAAGCGACGACCTCGTCCCACCGACCGGCCTGCTGTTGCTCGCCCGCCAGGGGAGCGCAGTGCTCGGCTGTGCCGGAATGCGGATTCGCCTCGGCGATATCGGCGAGGTAACCAGGGTCTTTGTCGAACCAGCTGCTCGAGGCCAGGGCGTAGGCCGGCTCCTCATGCAGAACCTGGAAAGTGAATCCCGCGCCCTGGGGCTCACGGCACTGCGGTTAGACACGCGAACCGACCTCATCGAGGCGCGCAGCCTCTATGCCTCGCTCGGTTTCATCGAGGGCAAAGCGCACAACACCGACCCGTACGCGAATCACTGGTTCCGAAAAGAATTGCGCTGAATACATGACTACCTCGCCCAGCACGACGGAACCTGGCCTTGTGCCGGAGCTCCTGGTCACATCGCTCGAGAAGAGTTTGGATTTCTGGTGCGGCCTCGGCGGTTTCGAGGTGCAGTACGACCGCCCCGACGACGGGTTTGCCTACATAGCGCGAGGCGCGGCCCATGTGATGATTGAGCAGCGGGGTGGGGGCCGAAACTGGCTTCCGGGGGCGCTGGAACTTCCCTTCGGCCGTGGTATCAACTTCCAGATCTCCGTGGCATCGATTGATCCGCTGGTGAGCGCCTTTCGTGGGGCCAGCTGGCCGCTCTTCATGGAGCCAGAAACGAAATGGTACCGAACCGGCGATTTCGAGTCCGGCGTCGCTCAGTTTCTTGTGCAGGACCCGGATGGATACCTGATCCGTTTTCAGGCCTCCGTGGGCCAACGCCCCTGACGCTCGTCGGCAGTATGAGTAATCGTTCCCAGACCCGGAATAGTGGTCGCCAAGTCAAAAGTTCTCGTCGCGTCGAGTGCAACGGTGACGTCGTAGCCCAGATTTCCCGCCAAATATTTAGATAGATCAGTGGCCGAAGCGACAGCGAACGATGAAAAGGCGCCAAGAACACGAACTCCAAACGCGCGACAGCGTGGGATCCCTGCGCGCCCTGAGCTTGCTTGGAGTGTCATGGGAAGCGGGTGGGAGCCTCCGGGGTCGCGGATAGTATGAGGAAGTACGCACGGGGGGTCGTTTGGCCAGTTCATGTCTCCGTGCCAACGTACACATCGTGCCAATTTGCAAGGAGACGCTGCCATGGAATGGCTCATCCCGGTTTTGATCGTTGTCGCACTCGTTGCCATCGTAGGTATCTACCTGTGGTCGACCTACAACTCCCTCGTCACGCTCAACGTGCGCGTTGACGAAGCCTGGAGCGACATCACGGTGATGCTCAAGCGTCGTGCCGACCTGCTGCCCAACCTGATCGAAACGGTCAAGGGTTACGCGGCGCACGAGAAGAGCGTGTTTGAGAACGTGACCAAGGCCCGCGCCGAGACCCTGTCTGCCCAAGGCCCGGCCGACGCATCCGCTGCGGAGAACCACATGCAGACCGCGCTGAAGAGCATCTTCGCCGTCGCCGAGGCGTACCCACAGTTGCAGGCCAGCCAGAACTACCTGCAGTTGCAGGGCGCCATCGTCGACACCGAAGACAAGATCCAGGCCGCTCGCCGGTTCTACAACGGTGGTGTGCGCGAAATGAACACCAAGATCAAGGTGTTCCCCAACCACTTGTTCGCCGTCAACCTCGGCTTCACCGAGCGCGAATTCTTCGAGGTGGCCGATTCCGCAGCGATCGCGGAGCCGCCTCGCGTGCAGTTCTAAGGGAGCACGTCGATGTACAGCGCGATAGCTAAAAACAAACGCAACACCGTTTTTATCATGATCCTCTTCTTCGTGATCATCGCGGGGCTCGGCTGGCTGGCCAACGCTGTTTACGGCAGTGGCGGCTACGGCATTCTCATTGCCACGGTCGTCATCACCGCCCTGTACGTCATCATTCAGTACTACGCGGCGGGTCGCCAGGCCATCTCCATGAGCGGCGGTATCAGGGTCAACAGCCAGTCCGATCACCCCAGGCTGTGGCGTATCGTCGAGAATCTGTCGATCACGACCGGCACTCCGATGCCCGAGGTCTACATCATTAACGACCCGGCACCGAACGCGTTCGCCACCGGCCGCGACCCGAAACACGCGATCGTCGCCGCGACCACCGGCCTGCTCGACATCATGGACGATTCCGAACTGGAGGGCGTCATGGCCCACGAGATCGGCCACGTGCGCAACTACGACATTCGGGTTTCGATGGTGGTGTTCGGCCTCGTCGTGGCGATTGGGTTCATCTCTGATATGTTCCTGCGCATGGCGTTCTTCGGGCGCAGCAACAACAGCAACGGCAACCCCGTTGTCATGGTGTTCGGCCTCGTCGCCATGATCGTGGCCCCGCTCATCGCGACCGTGGTGCAGCTCGCCATCTCCCGCCAGCGCGAGTACCTGGCGGATGCTACCAGCGCGTTGACGACGCGGCACCCGGACGCCCTCGCCTCGGCTCTGGCCAAACTCGGCCAGTACGGTCGCCCGATGCAGAAGCAGAACAGCTCGATGGCGCACCTCTGGATCTCCGACCCGCTGAAGAAGGGTGCCATGGGCAAGCTGTTCGCGACGCACCCGCCGATCGAAGAGCGCATCGAGCGCCTCACAGCCATGGGCCGCAAGTTCTGAGCCAGTTCGCAGTTGCCAGCAACGCCGCGTGATCACGTGCGGCGAGCTCAAAACGCTAGCGCGGGATTTTCAGCCAGGTCATGCCGCGCAGTTCGATGCAGAACCGATCGGGTGCCTGAACGATGGTCATGAGCACGTCGTCGCAGTTGGCACAGCGAACGACGAAAGTGTCAGGTTCGCCGTAGACCATCGCACGCGCAAGAACTGAGACGTCACCGCATCCGGCACAGCGAGCGGATGCGGTGGTCGGGTCGAACGTGAACAGGTCAGACAGTGGGCCCGCGAGGGCATTCCCGTCGATGGGCTCGACCACTACGCGCCTCCGAACCGTTCGGTCTTGACGCGGCTCGGTTCGTGCCCGAGGGCGACGAGCGCGGTGGCTACGGTCTCGACGAATCCGGTTGGTCCGCACACGAACACCGTCGGTGATAGAGCGGCCGGAAAACCATGGGCCTCCAGATCTGCGGCAGTGATACGGCCGGCGGGGCGGGGACATCCGCTCGGCGCGCGACGCGTGAAGATCCAGGTCACCTCGAGGTTGGCAGAGGGGGACTCGAGTTCTGCCCGGAAGAATGCGTCCAGCGGCGTGCGCACCGAGTAGAGCAGCCGGAACGGCGAGTCACTGCCGGATGCCTCGTGCGAGCGGATCATCGCCATCAGGGGAACGATCCCCGACCCGCCGCCGATCAGCTGCACGCTCTCGGTCTGCTGCGGCGTCCACACGAACCAGCCGCCCAGGGGGCCGCGCAGCTCGAGCTCGTCGCCCTCACGGAGCGTGTCGACCAGATACGGGGACACTTCACCGGTGGGCAGGCGGTCGACCGCCAGCTCGATCCGGTCACCGACACCGGCGGACGCGACGGAATACGACCGCACCGCGGTGTAGCCATTTGCAGCGGTCAGCCGTACATCAGTGTGCTGACCCGCGATGTTGCCGCCCCACCCCGGAACGTCGATCGTGATGCTGCGGCCGGACGCGCTCTCCCGCCGGATCGAGGTCACGACGCCCACCTTCCAGTTGCCGATGCGGCCGTCCCTGGCCTCACTCGTGCCCGTCACCAATAGCGCTGTTCGAGCCAGGGATCGCCGTACATGTTATAGCCGTTCTGCTCCCAGAACCCGGGTTCATCCTGGCTCTGCATCTCGAGGCCGTGAATCCATTTGGCACTCTTCCAGAAATACAGGTGGGGGATGAGCAGTCTCGCCGGACCACCATGCTCCGGATCGAGCTTGTCACCGTCGAACTCAAGGGCAATCCAGGCCTGACCACCCAGCAGGTCGGCGAGCGGAACATTTGTTGTGTAGCCACCGTAGGAACGTGCCATCACGTATTTATCGGTCGTCTTCACGGTCGCGAACAGGGTATCGAGAGAGACGCCCCGCCAGCTCGTGCCGAGCTTCGACCAGCGAGTCACGCAGTGGATGTCGGTGTTGATGTCCTCGATGGGCAGCGCGTGTAACTCGTCCCAGCTCCAGGTGTGCAGGGTTTCTTCGTCCGTGCGAATACTGAACTGCCAGTCGACGGTTTCGATGTGGGGGGTAGGCCCGGCGGACAGCACCGGGAAGTCTGCGGTCAGGTACTGCCCGGCCGGAAGGTCTGGGTTTACTTCGCCACCGCGGCCGACGAAGCCACGAGAAATGACTGCCACAGGATGCTCCTTCGATTCCTGTCGAGAATAGCAGAATGCGCCCGAAATCGTCTTCCGCGAGCCGTCGCCAACCGCGCCGGTCGACCTAGAACATTGGCTTTTACGGGGCTTTGGCATAAGACGAAACGGACCTAGTCCAGCTCCGCAGCGAGCCCGGCCGCGAGGTTGCCGCGCGGCATCACGACGATCTCGTCGAGCCCCTGCCAAGTGGCGGCCTCCCGCAGCAGGAGTGCGAGCCGAGCGGCGGCATCCGCTGGCGCCGCCGGTTCAGCCCAGGCCGATTGCACCCGCAGCACGCCGGCCTGCCGGTCGTTTTTAAGGTCCACCCGGCCGATCACCATGTCGCCGAGCAGAATCGGCAGTGAGTAGTAGCCGAACACACGCTTTGGCTCCGGCGTGTAGATCTCGATGCGGTAGTGAAAGTTGAACAGGCGCAGGGCACGGGCCCGCTCCCAGACCACCGGGTCGAACGGTGACAGTACCGCCTGCGCGTCCATGCTGCGCGGAAGCCGGGCGCCCCGGTGTAGCCAGGCCGCTCCCGGAGCGCCCCTCGTTCCCCAGCCCGCGACCTCGACCGGGACAAGCTCGCCAGCCTCTTCGAGATCGCGGATCGCGACCAGGGTCGGTGCCGACTTCAGTCGAAAGTAATCGGCAAAGTCTTTCGCCGTGCCGATGCCGTGGGCTCGGGCCGAGCGGCCGACCAACTCGCGGTGGGCATCCGCACTCGAAATGCCCTGACCGAGCAGCTCGGGGGAGAAGACCTGCTCGGGCAGGGCGTAGACCCGCTCAAAGCGGATGCGGCCGGCGCTGACCACGTCGCCCCAGCGGAACAAAGTCTCCAGCCCGGTCTTCACGTCGGACCAGCCCCACCACGGGCCACTGCGTCTATTGGCGTCGTGTTCGATCGCACTCGCCGGCATCGGCCCGTTGGAGGCAAGCTCGGCCAGAAGCCAATCGAGCATTGGACGGTTGGCGTGCGACCAATCGTCGGTGTTTCGGGCCGAGCGGTCGCGAAAGTGCTGCATCCGCCAGTGGAACAACGGCCAGACGTCCACCGGCAGAAACGACGCCTCGTGCGCCCAATACTCGGTGAAGCGAGCCTCGCGCCCGGTGGTCAAACGGTCGAGTTGCGCCTTGTCGTAGCCGCCGAGCCGACTGAATGCCGGCATGTAGTGGCTGCGTTCGAAGACGTTGACCGAGTCGATCTGCAACAGTTCAAGCCGGTTGACGAGGCCGGTGAGCTGACGGATGCCGATTGGCGTGCCGCTACGCGAGCCGAACCCCTGCGCGGCCAACGCGATGCGGCGCGCTAAGGCGGGGGAGATGGTCTCTGGCATTGCCTAAATTCTAGCGGTCGCGGGTTCGAGCACCACGTTTCCGCAGCTGCCGGATCCGACACGGGGCGACTCGCGCCACACGCTTCGATGGCATGGCAGGAAATGGAATTCGTACGTACCGAACGAGGGTCATCCGTGCACCCCGAACTTCGACGATGAAGGATGCGTGGAAGCCCGCGACCGACGACGCCGGGCAGTCTTAGACTGAGCGAGTGAGCGAATCTACGGGCAATCCAGGTACGCGTGCGCAGCTGCGGCTGCGTCGCCGACGTGTCGCCGTTCGGGCGCACGAGCGCGCTGATCAGACCGGGTCCGAGCTCGGCGCTGCGCCGGTCGAGCTGGTGGCCGCAACGCCCGCCCTCAACGGCGTCGATGAGAACCTGCCGGCCGGTATCCGCTTGGCTGGAGCCTGGTCCTGGCGGCTGATTGTGGTCGCTGCGGCCATCGCGATTTTGATCTTTCTCATCATTCAGCTGCGCCTGATTGTCATTCCCCTGCTCGTCGCCGTACTCGTATCAGCTTTGCTGATTCCCTTCGTGGCCTTTCTGGTACGGCACCACTGGCCGAAGGGCCTCGCCGTCGCCGTCGCGATGCTGGGCACGCTGGTGCTTGTCGCCGGACTGGTCACGCTGGCATCCACGCAAATAGCCGAGGGTACTGTCGGTTTGAGCGATCGCCTCACCGCGAGTTTCGACAGGCTCAAATCGGTACTCGCGGCGTCGCCCTTGCAATTGTCGGATACCGAGATCACCAACTATCTTCAGCAGGGCTGGACCGCGATCCAGAATGACAGCGCCGTATTCATCAGCGGTGCCCTCTCGGTGGGAACCACCCTCGGTCATTTGCTCACCGGGCTGTTGCTCGCACTGTTCAGTTTGCTGTTTATCCTCATCGACGGCAAAGCGATCTGGGGCTGGATCGTGCGATTCTTCCCCCTGCGTGCCCGCGCTGCCGTCGACGGCGCCGGCATCGCCGGCTGGACCACGCTCGGCAACTTCGCCCGAGTGCAGATTCTGGTCGCCTCCATCGACGCGGTCGGCATTGGTGTCGGTGCCGCCCTGCTCGGAGTGCCGATGGCCATACCGATCGGCATTTTGGTGTTCCTCGGCTCGTTCATTCCCATTGTCGGCGCCGTGGCCACCGGTTCCGTGGCCATCATCATCGCCCTGATCTTCAACAATTGGGCCGTCGCCCTCGCCATGCTCGGCGTCGTACTGCTCGTGCAACAGGTCGAAGGACACGTTCTGCAGCCGCTGATCATGGGAACAGCCGTTAAGGTGCATCCGCTGGCCGTCGTGCTGGTGGTCGCATCTGGAGCCCTGCTCGCCGGAATCCCCGGCGCTCTGTTCGCCGTGCCCGTAGCCGCAGTGTTGAACGCGATGACCAGCTACGTCGCTGGCGGCACCTGGCGCTCGAGTCCGCCGGCGGAAGTGCCGACGAGAGGTTCGGTGCTGTGGCAGACCGTACCGCAAAGCCGACCGGGCTACCGCTTCGGCGCGGCGCCGGCCCGGACGGCCCGGGTGCGACCACGGAGCATCCGTACCACCCGTGACGGATCCGCCCGCAGCACACCCTCAGATTCCAGCACACCCTCAGATTCCAGCGCACCTGACGCCCAGCACGACAGTTCGGAGAACTAAAACATGCCAGAGACCACACTCGTCGCACCCACCCTCGCTGAATTCGAGGCCGCACGCGCGGTTGTCGCCCAGGTCGCCGAGGTGACCCCCATGGAGAGCTCGCGGTACCTCGCCGACGTGCTGGGAGCGCCGGTCTACCTCAAGTGTGAGAACCTGCAACGCACCGGCTCGTACAAAATTCGAGGCGCCTACAACCGGCTGTCCAAGCTCACGGACGAAGAGAAAGCCCGTGGCGTCGTCGCGGCCTCGGCCGGCAACCACGCCCAAGGCGTGGCCTTCGCCGCCAGGGAATTGGGCATCAAAGCCACCATCTTCATGCCTGTTGGGGTTGCACTGCCCAAGCTCTCGGCCACGCGTGACTACGGCGCGGAGGTGATCCTGCGCGGTACGACCGTCACCGAACCGCTCCTCGCCGCGGCCGAATATGCCCGCGAGACCGGCGCGATCCTTATTCCGCCTTTTGATCACGCGGACGTCGTCACCGGGCAGGGCACGCTAGGCCTGGAAATCCTCGATCAGGTACCCGATCTTGAAACCGTCATCGTTCCCATCGGCGGCGGCGGACTGATCTCTGGTGTGGCCAGTGCGCTCAAGCAGAGTGCCGCCCGGGACGGGCGCCACATCCGGGTCATTGGGGTGCAAGCCGAGAACGCGGCCGCCTACCCGCCGTCCCTCGAGGCCGGTAAGGCCGTGATGATCAGCATTCTGCCGACCATCGCTGACGGCATCGCCGTAGCCAAGCCCGGGCTGCTCAACTTTGAGATTGTGCGCGACGCCGTTGACGAGATCGTCACAGTCAGCGAAGACGACATCGCTCGGGCGCTGCTCGTCCTGCTTGAACGCGGCAAACTCGTCGTCGAACCGGCCGGAGCCGTGGCGGTCGCCGCGATTCTGGCCGGCAAGGTCACTCCGACTGGGCCAACCGTGGCCATCCTTTCGGGGGGCAATATCGACCCGCTGCTCATGCAGCGCGTGATCAGCCACGGTCTCGCGGCGTCGGGACGGTACCTTACGCTGCGCATCATGCTGCCGGACCGCCCGGGCCAGCTGGCCCGCATCTCAGAACTGCTCGCCGAGGCCACCGCAAACGTCATCGAGGTGCTACACACGCGCCACGGGGTCGGTCTCCAGCTGAGCGAGGTTGAACTCGACGTCAGCGTCGAGACCCGGGGGCCGGAGCACCGTCAACACGTCGTCGACACCCTGCGGGCCGCCGGCTACGAGCCGCAAATCGACTAGCGCTGGCGCGCGCCACCGGTCGGCGCATAACTCCTGCAATTTGTGATGCTTCCCGAACGGATGCCCGGAATTCCGGGGAACTTTTCTGCCGCGGCTGCAAATTGCAGGAGTTGCGGTGCGGGTATACGACCGGGTACGGGTCAGGCTCCGGTGAACGTCTCCACGTTGGAGATGTGGACGGAAATTTCCTTGCCGTTCGGCGTGGTGTAGCTCGTCTTCGCGCCCACCTTGAGTCCGATGATGGCCGCGCCGAGCGGGCTCTGCTCGCTGAACACATCAAGGTCGCTGTTGGCGCCGATCTCGCGGCTGCCGATCAGAAAACGGCTCTCGTCGCCGGCGATGGTGGCGGTGATGACGGTACCGGGAACGACGACGCCGTTGCTCTCGGGAGCGTGGCCGACCTCGGCGGTGCGCAGCAGCACGGTGAGAGTGCGGATGCGCGCCTCCATCTTGCCCTGCTCTTCTTTCGCCGCGTGATAGCCGGCGTTCTCCTTGAGGTCGCCTTCTTCCCGGGCGGACTCGATCTTCTTCGCGATATCGCCCCGGCCGAAGTTGCTCAGTGTCGCCAGTTCCGCCGCGAGACGGTCGTGGGCCTCCTGAGTTAGCCAGGTGACCGTTGTGTCGGTAGTCACGAGTGATCTCCTTTGTGACGCTCGAGCGCAGAATGGCCGGTGAGGCCGCGCGAATATAGCCGACACCCCGACGATTGCCGAGGCGAATACGTCAGTTTAGGTCAGCCAGCACTGGTAAATCAAACCCGTGTTGCTCAGGTCGGTGGTGCGCAGAATCTCGGTGAAGGACCGGTTGTACAACGTCGATGGCGGCAGGTCGATGATCTTCCAGCCGACCACAGAATAGCTTTCGTTGAGCGCCTGCACCGCGCAACTCGCTGCCCGGTTCACCGGCAGCGCGACCTCGAAGGTCACGCTGACACTGTGCTCGTCAATAATGGTGTGGCCGATATCGCGGGCTTCGATTTGAGTGGATGCCCCGTCCAGACCGGTCCACAGCACCCACGCCCCCAGCACCAGCACAAAAATGCCGCCCAGGCCCCAGAGGATTCGGCGATCCCGTCGCTTGCGGGTGGGCGTGCGACCGTAGCGTGATTGGATCACAGGGCTCTCGATCGGCGCTGGGGCCGCCGAGACATCCGATTCGTCGAGGCGATAGGGCTCACGGCTCGACTGGACTCCGGTGGGCGTGCTGTTATCGGGCACTGGTGATTTCACACTTTCCATGGAGCGATTAGGCTGGTATCTAGGATATCTGGCCTAAGGTTATCCGGCATTCCTGAGGAGTATGGTGACGCTGCGACTGATGGCTGTACATGCCCATCCCGACGACGAATCGAGCAAGGGCGCGGCTACGTACGCCTATTACCGCAGCCTCGGCGCTGAGGTGCTCATTGTGAGTTGCACCGGTGGCGAGCGCGGCAGCATTCTGAACCCCGCGATGGACGGTCACGCGATGGCCGAACGCGACATATCCGGACTGCGTCGCCTGGAGATGCAGGGCGCCCAGCAGGCGCTCGGCGTGCAGCACCGCTGGCTTGGCTTCGAAGATTCCGGCATGAACGAGGATAAGTCTGTGCCGCCGAACTCCTTCGCCGACATTCCACTGGAGTATTCGGCCGAACCCCTCGTCACTCTCGTGCGTGAGTTTCGCCCCCAGGTGCTGATCACCTATGACGAAAACGGCGGCTACCCGCACCCGGACCACATCCGCTGTCACGAGGTCTCTCTCGAAGCATTTCGCGCGGCCGCCGACCCCGATCGGTACCCGAGTTCGGGAGCGCCCTGGCAGATCGACAAGCTCTACTACGACCGCATCTTCAACCTCGAGCGCATCGACGCGATGTACCTCGCGCTCAGCGTGGCCGAGCCGGATTCTCCGCTTCTGGAACCGCTCCAGGCGGCGCGGGAGCGCATGGAGAATTATCCCAAGCTCGCCACCACCCACGTTCCGGCCGGCGATTTTCTCGACGTACGCGATGCGGCCCTGCGGTCGCACGCGAGCCAGGTTTCGCCAGACAGCAGCTTCTTTTTCTGGCCCAATGATCTGGTACGCGAGGCCTGGCCGTACGAAGACTTCCAACTCGTCGAATCGAAAGTAGACACCGAAATGCCCGAATCTGATCTCTTCGCCGGAATCCAGGACGACGAATGATCCCGATACTCAACGACGCGATGAACGCCTCGATCAACGTCGTGCTCGCCGTCACACCGACCCCCGACCCCGACTTTGATCCGACCACCGTCACACCGGGTGTCGTCGGGTTCGTGGTTTTCTTCCTCATCGCGGTGGCGACACTGTTGCTGTGTTTGGACGTGGTGCGTCGCATCCGTCGCACCACGTACCGTGCCGAGATCAAAGAACGGCTCGACGCTGAACTCGCGGAGCGCGACGCCGACCAGACCGCTCCGAGCGACAAACCCGATTAGGAACGCTCTACGGGTAGAGCGGATGCGTGGCGATCAGAAGTATCGCCGCAAAATGACACAGGAACGCCACGACCGTCAGGGTGTGGAAAATCTCGTGAAAGCCGAACACTCCCGGAACCGGGTTGGGCTTTTTCAGCCCGTAGATGACCGCGCCGACCGTATAGCAGAGTCCGCCGATCAGAATGAGCGTCATCATCGGGGCGTTGGCCTGAAAGAAATCCACGATGAACAACAGCGCACCGTAGCCGAGCACCAGGTAAAGCGGCACGTACAGCCAGCGCGGAGCGTGGATCCAGAACACCCGAAAGATAATGCCGAGCCCGGCGCCGCCCCAGACCAGCCAGAGCAAAAGCGTCGCCTTCTCCGGCGGCAGCGCAAGCACGGTGATCGGCGTGTACGATCCGGCGATCAGAAGAAATATGTTGGCGTGGTCAATGCGCTTGAGCATGATGCGGGTGCGCGGCTGCCAGTTGAAGCGGTGGTATAGCGCCGAATTACCAAACAGCAGCATCGAGCTGAGCACGAACACGGCAGAGCTGATCTTGGCCGCTGACCCCTCGGCGAGCACGAGCAGCACGATGCCGGCCACGATCGTCACGGGAAAAGTTCCGGCGTGAATCCAGCCGCGCCAGGTCGGTTTGACGTCCTCCGGATGGGCGTCAGCCGCCTCGATCAACGGCAGATTGGGGATATCGTGCTCGGTGGACATGATGCAAGGATACGACAGGGCGTGGCTGGTGTGCCGCGAACGCTCGTCGGAGTGGACTAGCGTAACTGTGTGCAGAAACCCCAAGTTCCCTCAGCGCGCGGCCTCCTCTACAGGCTGTATCAGCGCCGACTGAGGCGCGGACTCACGCCGGAGCACCTGCCCCGTCACGTCGCCATGATCATCGACGGCAACAGGCGCTGGGCCAGGCAACTGGGGTTTCAGACGGCTGCACACGGGCACCGAGCCGGTGCCGCAAAGATGCGCGAATTTTTGGAATGGTGTGACGACCTCAAAATTTCGGTGGTCACGCTGTACCTGCTCTCGTCCGACAACCTCACCCAGCGGCCAGCTGATGAACTCGCCGATCTGATCGAGATCATCGCTGACCTGGCCGAAGAGCTCTCGCACTATCGCGATTGGCGGGTGCAGCAGGTGGGGTCCAAGGCTGGCTTGCCTCTTCCGCTCGTTGCAGCGCTCGATGCAGCGGATGCGCGCACCAGCAGCTACAAGGGACTGCACGTGAATCTCGCGGTCGGCTATGGCGGGCGCACGGAGATCACCGACGCAATGCGCAGCATCGTCGCCACCCACCACGCGCACGGCGGTACGCTGGAGGACCTCGCGGAGACCCTCACGCCGGAGCTGATCGGCCAGCACCTCTACACCGGGGGGCAGCCCGACCCCGACCTCGTTATCCGCACCTCGGGCGAGCAACGGCTAAGCGATTTCATGCTCTGGCAAAGCGCGCACAGTGAGTTCTATTTCGTCGAAGCCCTCGGACCCGACCTGCGTCAGATTGATTTTCTGCGCGCCCTCCGCGATTTTTCCCGCCGCCAGCGGCGGTTCGGCGGGTAGCCCAGATTATGGGGTGAGATCAGCGGGGGGGAAATTTGTTTGACAACCGATTGGACCCGCATGACTTCGCTCCAGAACTTCACCGACGGCTTTCGTAACGAGCCCGGTTACCTCGACTTCGGTCGGGTCGGCCCGCTCTCCGAGGTTGTGATGGCGGAGACTCTCGGCCAGAACGAGGTCCTTTCCCGCGCCCGATTCGGCAGCCTCGACCACCTGACTGAGCAGGATTTGCGTGCCCGCACCGCGGTATCCGCTCTCACCGGTTTCACCCCCGACCAGGTCGTGCTGCAGCCCAACACCAGCTCGGGCCTGATGCAGGCCATGTTTGGTCTGACCGGTTCCGTGCTGCTGTCGGCTGGTGACTTTCCCAGCGTGCCGTTTGCGGCCGTGCGCGCTGCTGAGGCGCTGAACGTGGTCACCCCAGTTTGGTTGGAGACCGAACGAGGTCGGGTCACTCCCGGCCAGATCCGCGACCAGCTCACCCCTGCCGTTGCGGCTGTCGCGGTGTGTCTCGTCGATTCCCGCACGGGCTATCGCGCCGACCTCGACGGTATCCGCCAGGTCATCGGCGATCGCCTGCTCATTGTTGACGCGATCCAGGGCTTTGGTGTCGTTGATGCAGCCTTTGAGGCCGCGGATGTCGTCGCTTCCGGTGGGCAGAAATGGACGCGGGCCGGTTGGGGCACCGGTTTTCTGGCCCTGAGCGAGCGGGCCCTCGAACGCCTCGTACCGGTCTATTCCGGCTATGTCGGAACCGACATTGCCGAGCCGTGGGACGAGGTCACCCCGCCCAGCTACAGCGCCAGGGCCTTTCGGATCACCAACGGCGACGCCATCGCGCAGGCGCGGTTTGCGGCGGCTTTGGAACAGACCGCTGATGTCGGCGTCGACGTCGTCCAGGCCGCCATGAATGACAACGTCTCTCAAATAATCGAACTCGTCGACGAATTTGTCATCGACCTCGTCTCGCCCCGCGATGTTCGGGAGCGCGCGGGCATCGTCGTACTCGCACCGCCGGCGGAACTGCTCACCACACTCGTGGCGAGCCTGCACAACCACGGCATTACGGCCACTACGCGTGGCACAACCGTGCGCTTGAGCGTGCACGCGGCCCTCGACCCCGACACGGTCACCATGCTGAAGGGGGCACTCACCGCCTACGCCCTCACCGCCACGTACTAGCATTCCCGCGGTACAGACCGACCGTTTGCCTCAACGTAAGGTGAACGACAGATTTTCGTAGGCGTGTCGGGTTTCTTTTTGCACCGGTAAGTCGTAGCGTCGCTTTCATCAGGTACGGCACCTGATCGAGACGGCCATATAAGTACGGCTCGAGAATTGCTTGATGGCCAGCTCGCCAAAGTGATCCGCGTCCTCGTGACGCAGGGTGGGAGTGGCTGTGACCGCTAATCGAACCGACCTTAATGCGACTGATCGGGTGGAGTCATCCGCTTCGCAAACCGAGCGCACCTTTGTGTTGGACACCTCGGTGCTTTTGTCAGATCCGAAAGCGATTTTCCGCTTTGCCGAGCACGCCGTAGTACTGCCCGTGGTGGTGATCAGCGAACTCGAGTCCAAGCGCAATGACCCGGAGATCGGATATTTTGCGCGGCAGGCATTGCGCAATCTCGATGAACTGCGGCTCAAACATGAGCGCCTCGACTTTCCGATTCCGGTCGGCGAGGGCGGCAGTTTGCGGGTGGAGCTCAACCACTCCAATATGTCGGTGCTGCCGTCAGGCCTGCAATTGGGCGATAACGATTCGCGCATTCTCGCCGTGGCCCTCAACCTGGCCAACGAAGGAATGACCGTGACGGTCGTCTCCAAGGACCTGCCGCTACGGGTGAAGGCCGCTTCTCTCGGCCTCGCTGCCGATGAATACCGGCACGAACTCGCCGTCGATTCCGGATGGACCGGCATGGACGAGATCACCCTCAGTGCCGAGCAGATGAGCGTGCTCTACGACAAGGAGACGCTCGACTCCCGCACGGTGCAGGACATGCCGATCAACACGGGCCTGGTCATCCACTCCGATCGAGGTTCGGCCCTTGGCCGCGTGACCAGCCGGGGCACACTGAAGCTCGTGCGCGGCGACCGCGACGTCTTCGGCCTGCACGGTCGGTCGGCGGAGCAACGACTGGCGATTGACCTGCTGCTCGACCCGGAAATCGGCATCCTGTCTCTGGGTGGTCGAGCCGGAACGGGGAAGTCCGCGCTCGCTCTCTGCGCGGGTTTGGAGGCCGTGCTGGAACGCCAGCAGTATCGCAAGATCATGGTGTTTCGACCACTGTATGCGGTCGGTGGCCAGGACCTCGGTTTTCTGCCCGGTGACCAGGGCGAGAAAATGGGGCCGTGGGCGCAAGCGGTCTTTGACACGCTCGGTGCCATCGTCTCGGAGAATGTGGTCGAAGAGGTGATGGAGCGAGGAATTCTGGAGGTGCTCCCGCTGACTCATATTCGCGGCCGTTCACTGCACGACGCCTTCGTGATCGTCGACGAGGCGCAGTCGCTCGAGCGCAACGTGCTGCTGACCGTGCTGAGCCGCATCGGTCAGAACTCGCGCGTGGTGCTCACCCACGACGTCGCCCAGCGCGACAATCTGCGGGTCGGCCGCTTCGACGGCGTGGCCAGCGTGATCGAAACGCTGAAGGGGCATCCGCTGTTCGCGCACATGACCCTGACCCGGTCGGAGCGCAGCGCGATCGCGGCCCTCGTGACGGAGATGCTGGAGGGCAACGAGGTTATGTAGCTGAGCGGGGGAGCGGATGCGTGTGGTCGCGTCGTCGCCGCTGGTGACCATCGAGGCAACAGGGCATCCGTTCGCCCCCCCAGCAAGGAGCTCAAGTTCTTCCGAACTGGCCGCACTTCGCGTCACGGTCTCGCCTCAGAATTCGAGGGAATGTCGTTCAACGATCGGCATAGTGGCCTCGAAATCGATGTCGCAGCCGTACGCGGCCGCCATCGCCATCAATGTCTCGGGGTCGGGCTCAGGTATGTCCTTGAAGGAACGGAAGAGCTCCTCCAGACCTGCCGATGAGATGATCTCCAGAACAGAGGCGGTCTCGTTACCGGCATTCCAGAACGTGTGCCACTGGTTCCTCGGCTTAAAAATGAAATCACCCGCTTCGGCGAATACTTCTTGGCCGCCGAGTATGGCACCGATCCTGCCGCTGAGCACATAGGTGTACTCGTCTTCGTTGTGGTGCCTGTGAACCGGCGCGGCGAGTGCTCGCGGATCGAGCGTCTGCTGAACAAGCGCAAACCGTCCGCCGCTGTCAGCTCCGTCGATCATGAATCGGTCGGTGCATCCGCCAAGGGTGCTCTTCTCGCCGGCATCCGACCTGAGCACCCGGGCCGAGCCCAGAATATTGGTGAGTCGCGTCATGGGTCCTCCTGCTGTCAATCGCCAAGGCTACGTCGGGTGCCGCGGGCAGCCCATTCCAGAAAAGTGGTATCTCTCCCTGACCGTCCGGGGTCTAGATTGAGGGCATGGACCCATCCCGGTATACGCGGGCGGTCAACAAAATCGCCCGCCTCTCCGGCCAGTCGACCGATCTGGTCAGTTTTTGGCGCGAGTCGGCCGCGGTACTTTCCGGGGAGATTCCGCATTTCTGGACTCCGTGCTGGTTCACGCTGGATCCAGCATCCCTGCTGATCACGAGCCATTTTCATGAAGGGCTCGCTGAGTTTCCCGACGCTTGGCTCGCCGATGAGTACTACGGCGAGGATCTGCATCGTCTCGCTGACGTCGCATCGTCAAAGGCTGGGATTTCGACGCTGCACGAGGCGACCGGTGGTGATCCATCCGGTACGCGCAGGTGGCAACAAAACATGGAAATGGGTGGCGACCAGGAACTCATCGCAGGGTTGCGCACACGGTCGGGCGATGTCTGGGGCGCGCTCGGTCTCTACCGGGAGCCGGACCGACCGATGTTCAACGAGCCCGAAAAGCGATTCGTCAAAGCCATCACGCCCTACCTGGCCGAGGGTGCGCGCCGTGCCCTCATGGTCGGCGAGGCGACCGATCCGGAAGGGCCTCATGCCCCGGGCCTCATCGTGCTCAATGAGCGATGGGAGATCGAGTCGACCACGCCCGGCGTCGCAGAGTGGCTGGCTGACTTTCCCGGCGCCGACAAAAGTGCCGGCCAACTCCCAGCGGCAATCCAGGCCGTTGCCGGCCAGGCGATGCACTCATTCCAGGATCCCGATCATCCAGGCGAAATTGCCGTTTCGAGGGTGCTCTCCCGAAGGGGTACCTGGATGGTCCTGCACGGTGCTCCCCTTCTGACAGGCACCGAACGCCGAGTTGCCGTCATCGTAGAACCCGCACACTCTGCACTGATCTACCCGCTTCTGATGTCGGCGTACGGGCTCACCGAGCGGGAACGGGATGTCACGCGCCTGGTCCTCGAAGGTCAGTCAACTGAGCAAGTCGCGGATAGCCTCTTTGTGTCGGCGAACACGGTGCAGCAACATCTCAAGAGCATTTTCGACAAGACCGGAGTCCGCAGCCGGCGCGATCTCGTTGCCAAGATCTTCTACACGCATTACGAACCGCGGTTCCGGGACAACGAACAGCGCGTCGATGCGGGCAAGCCGGTACGTGGCGGTCCCCTCCTCTGATTCGCGGGCGAGCCGCGCGGCGCTTGCGGTGAGTTGGGCACAACCCCGTCAGGTCGACTGGTTAACGACAGCGAGTGTTGCCGATAGCGCCTGGGGCGCATCGGCAACACTCGCTGTGGGTGGAGCTGCTACTTCTTCTGCGGGGGACGCGTCATGCTCAGTACGTCGAGCGCGGTGTCGAGCTCGGCGAGCGTGAGGTCGCCGCGTTCGACGTGGCCGAGCGCGATAACGGACTCACGCACGGTGAGGCCCTCGGCGACGGCCTTCTTGGCCACCTTGGCGGCGGCTTCGTAACCGATGACGCGGTTGAGCGGGGTGACGATCGACGGCGACTTCTCAGCCAGCGCCCGAGCATGCTCAAGGTTGGCGACGAGGCCGTCGACGGTCTTGTCGGCGAGTACGCGGGTTGCGTTGGTCAGCAGACGGATCGACTCAAGCAGGGCGGTTCCCATAACCGGGATACCGACGTTGAGCTCGAACGAGCCCGAAGCACCCGACCAGGCGATGGTGGCATCGTTGCCGATGACGCGTGAGCAGACCATGAGCACGGCTTCCGGAATGACCGGGTTGACTTTGCCGGGCATGATCGACGAGCCAGGCTGCAGGTCGGGGATGCTGATCTCGCCAAACCCGGTGTTGGGGCCGGATCCCATCCAGCGCAGGTCGTTGCAGATCTTGGTCAGCGAGACGGCGATGGTGCGCAGGGCGCCGGAAGCGTCGACCAGCCCGTCGCGGTTGGCCTGGGCCTCGAAGTGGTCGCGCGCTTCGGTGATCGGCAGCTCGGTTTCCTGCACGAGCAATTCGATGACGAGCTGCGGAAAGCCGTACGGCGTATTAATGCCGGTGCCGACCGCGGTGCCGCCGAGGGGAACTTCGGCGATGCGGGGGAGTGCGGTGCGGATGCGCTCGATGCCGAGACGCATCTGGCGGGCATAGCCGCCGAACTCCTGACCGAGAGTGACGGGCGTTGCATCCATCAGGTGGGTGCGGCCGGCTTTGACCGCCTCTTTCCACAGTTCAGCTTTGGTCTCGAACGAGACGGCCAGGTGGTCGAGCGAGGGGATGAGCTCGTCGATCAGTGCGCTCGTTACAGCGATGTGCACCGAGGTCGGGAACACGTCGTTCGAGGACTGGCTCGCGTTGACGTGGTCGTTCGGGTGCACCGAGCGGCCGAGGGCGCGGGTCGCGAGGGTCGCGAGGACCTCGTTCATGTTCATGTTCGAGGAGGTGCCGCTGCCGGTCTGGTAGACATCGATCGGAAATTCGGTGTCGAACTGACCGGTGATGACCTCGTCAGCGGCCGAGGCGATCGCGTCGGCGATGTCGGCATCGAGCACACCGAGCTGGGCATTGGCGAGGGCTGCCGACTTCTTGATGCGGGCGAGTGCCGCGATCTGCGCGGACTCGAGTGTGGAGCCGGAGATCGGAAAGTTCTCGACGGCGCGCTGGGTTTGGGCACCGTAGAGAGCATCCGTTGGAACGCGGACCTCACCCATCGTGTCGTGTTCGATCCGGTAGCCGGTTTGTGCGGAGGTGTCCACCACTGTGTGCATTCCCTTTCGGTGCTGTATGAGAGTCGTGCTGTGCGCAACGGGTGCGCGGATGGTCGGGTCTAAATGACGCCCACCACGATGTTGGGGTCGGCGTGTCCTTCGCGGAGGACGTAGTTCGCACCGACGATAGCCAATGTACCTTCTGCGATGGCCGCGCTGATCACCTCGGACTGCTCGAGCAGCTCGGTGACAGTGTCTTTGAGATGTTCCCGGCCCACAGTTCCGGCATCGATCAGGGTGGGGTCTACGAAAGCGGATGCCGGCTGCCCGCTCACCCGCCGCACCGCCGGAACGATCCTTTCGATAACGTGCGCGATGTGAGCTGGCAGGGCCGGGGCATCCGCTGCTTGAGAGTCGATGGCGGCGCGCACCGCACCGCACTCGTCGTGGCCGAGCACGAGAATCAGCGGAACGTGCAGCACGGCCACGGCATATTCGAGGGAGCCGAGTACGGAGTCAGAGATGATCTGGCCGGCATTGCGCACAACGAAAAGGTCTCCGAGGCCCTGGTCGAAGATGATTTCGGCGGCGAGGCGAGAGTCGCTGCAGCCGAAGAGGGCGGCATGCGGTGTCTGCTGGCCGACCAGCTCGGCCCGCCGGTCGACGTCTTGGCGGTGCCGCGGGGAGCCCGCGACGAAGCGCACGTTGCCTTCGCGCATTTCGTTCCAAGCTTGCGCCGGGGACGGGGTAGCCGTCAATGCGGGGTTCATGGGGCTCCATTCTCTGCCACATTGGCAGCCAGTGCGGTGGCGAGGGTCTCGAAGTCGCCGGTGGGCGCCGTACCGATCAGTAGATAGGTGCTCGTGCCCGCGGTCGTCACAAGCGCGTAGTCGAAATTGCCCCGATCGGCGGCGGGGGCACTGTTGCGGTAGACGTCCCAGGTGACGCCCGCGATGCTGACGGTGTCAACGACGGGGGAGTCGGGCAGTTTCTGGGCCAGCCAAGTGGGGTTGGCGTCGAAGGCCTGGTTGAAGCCGATGAACTGGTTGTCGGGCGTGAGTAATCCGATGTACCACGACGGTACCTGACCGTTGGTGCCGGCCCGCCACTCAGCGTCGTTGGCGCTCCAGCCGTCCGGCAGCTCGGGGCTGGCGAGGGCGTGATCAACGACCGGCTGTATCTGGGCGGCGATGCTCGCGTAGTCGATGTCGCGAGTGATCGGGTTGTCGTTGCGCGGCACGAGAAGCACGAGTACGAGCACGGCGCCCACCGTCACGAGCAGCGAGAGCACGAGATTGTTCACGGTCTTGTGCGAGCGGTACTTGCGCGAATTCTCGGCGAGCCGGTCGGCGGTCTCCTGCGGAGTCTCCGGCCGACCGAGCTCGGCGACGACGCGCGGCGGTTTGGGAGCGCGGCTCATCTGGTGGGCGCGGTGTCTTCGGTCGTGGGCGCTGTGGCGGCGAGGCGGGCCGCGTCGAGTCGGGCTTTGGCACCGATCAGCCATTCTTCGCAGCGGCGGGCGAGGGCTTCGCCGCGTTCCCACAGCGCCAGCGACTGCTCCAGGGTGCTCGAGCCCTGCTCGAGCTCGTTCACCACGCGAATGAGCTCGTCGCGGGCCTGTTCGTAGCTGAGATCACTGATGGCGGGGGCAGGCGAGGTCATAGCATCCATTCTAATTATTTCGACGCGGCGCCGGGAACGGCCGCAATGGCGGCGACGGTTCCGCTGGCCAGGGTGAGCAGCAGCTCGGTACCGGCCGGGGAATCATCGGCGCGGCGCAGCACGCGGCCGTCTGGCAGCTGGGCGATCGCGTAACCACGGTCGAGGGTGCCCTGGGGCGATAGGGCGCGCAGCTGGGAGCGCAGTTCCACCACGGCGGCTCCGGCGCGCTCGAGAATGCGCCCGGTCAGTTCGGCGCCGCGCGCAACGTAGCGGGTGAGGTCTTCGCTGCGAGAATCGATGATCCAGCGCGGGTCGAGGAGCACCGGACGGCTACGCAACTGCGAAATTCGATCGATTTCCGACGAGAGGATGCCGGTGAGCCGGCTGCTGAGACGCGCCCGGGCCTGCTGTACCCGGTTTAGTTCGTCGCTGACGTCGGGAACGACGCGCTTAGCGGCATCCGTCGGGGTGGACGCTCGCAGGTCGGCCACCTCGTCGAGCAGCGGACGGTCGGCCTCGTGCCCGATCGCGCTGACCAGCGGTGTCACGCAAGCGGCCGCGGCGCGCACGAGGCTTTCATCGCTGAAGGTGAGCAGGTTCTGAAAGTCGCCGCCGCCGCGGGCGACGATGATCACGTCGACCTCGGGATCGGCGTCGAGACGCGCGATGGCACTCGTGACCTCGCCGACGGCGCGCTCGCCCTGCACAGCCGCATGAGCGACCCGAAAATTGACCGCCGGCCAGCGCAGCTGGGCGTTCCGAATGACGTCTTTCTCTGCGTCGGAATCTTTTCCGGTCACGAGGCCGATGCAGTGCGGCAGAAACGGCAGGCGCTTCTTGCGGGAGGCGTCGAACAGGCCTTCGCTGGCGAGTTGCTTGCGCAGCCGTTCGAGCCGTTCGAGCAGGTCACCGAGCCCGACGTGGCGCATTTCGAAAGCCTGCATGGTGAGCGTGCCGCCCTTGACCCAGAAATTGGGCTTGACCAGCGCGACGACGCGGTCACCCGCCTTGAAATCGGCGGTGAGTTTGGCGCGCACCGACGACCAGATCGTGAAACTCACGGTGGCATCTTCGGAGAGGTCCTTGAGCTTGCCGTAGACGTTGCCACCGCTCGCGCCCCACTGGGTGATCTCACCTTCGACCCAGACCATGCCGAGACGTTCGATGTAACCGCGAATCTTGCCCGAGAGCAGGGCGACCGGCCACGGCGCTTCGACGGTGGCGGGGGCATCCGTCATGCGGTGGTCCTGGGCGTTGTGGTGGCTGTGGGCACAGTCGGGTCCTCCCAGAGTTCTTCGGTCGTGCGTGCGTAGACTGAGGCGGTGAACACGAGCATGCATACCGAAAGTAAGCCGACCGCTATCGGCCTGGGCATGCCGCGCATTCCCAGCGCTCGCAACAGGCTCAAGGATACCCCGGTGGTCGGACATAAGCGGGTGCTGCTCGCCGCCCCGCGTGGCTACTGCGCCGGAGTCGACCGTGCGGTCATCGCCGTCGAGAAGGCGCTGGAGCACTACGGCGCCCCCGTGTACGTGCGCAAGCAGATCGTGCACAACATCCACGTGGTTTCCGAGCTCGAAAATTTGGGTGCAATCTTCGTCGACGAGGTCGACGAAGTGCCGCGCGGCGCGCACATCGTGTTCAGCGCTCACGGCGTTTCACCGGCCGTCGTCAACGCGGCCGCCGAGCGAGGTCTGCAAGCCATCGACGCCACGTGCCCGCTCGTGACCAAGGTGCACCGCGAAGCCGTGCGCTTCGCCCGCGACGATTTTCAGATTTTGCTGATCGGCCACGAAGGCCACGAAGAGGTCGAGGGCACCGCCGGAGAGGCCCCCGAGCACACCACGCTGGTCGGTAGTCCCGACGAAGCAGACACCGTCGTCGTGCGCGACCCGGACCGGGTGGTCTGGCTGTCGCAGACCACGCTGAGCGTCGACGAAACCATGGAAACCGTGCGCCGGTTGCGGGCGCGGTTTCCCAACCTGCAGGACCCGCCGAGCGACGACATCTGTTACGCCACCCAGAACCGTCAGGTCGCCATCAAGAAGGTCGCCCGTGATTCCGACCTGGTGATCGTGGTCGGTTCTGCCAACTCGTCCAACTCGGTGCGCCTGGTCGAGGTAGCCCTGGAACACGGCGCCAAGGCTGCGTACCGCGTTGACTTCGCGAGCGAGGTCAAGCAGGAGTGGCTCGACAACGCGGCGACTGTCGGGGTGACGAGTGGGGCATCCGTTCCCGAAGAATTGGTCGACGAACTGCTCGAAGCGCTCGCCGACGCCGGCTATAGCGACGTCGAACAGGTCAAGACCGCCGAGGAAGACCTCATCTTCTCGCTGCCCAAAGAACTGCGCAAGGACCTCTCCGGCGAAACGGATGCCCGTGCCTTCGGCGGGCGCGCCGCCCCGACCGAGTAGACGCCCCGGCCGCCTCAGCTACTGGCGGCTGAGAAACTCGATCAGGGTCGGGTCGATGAATAACGCGGCCATGGTGAAAGCGAACAGCACCACGAGCGACACGGCACCACCGATGATGGGCGCAAAGAACGCACGGCGATGCCGAAGGAGTAGTCGCACGGATACCGCTGTCGCGGCCAGCCAGATGAACACGAGCGTGATAGCCCCGAACGTCGTGATGGCCCCGATGGACGCCGCCGGAGTATAAGTACCCAGGCCCTGGTCGGTGTAAAAGGCCTGCATCGCGATCGGGAATCCGCCCAGCGAGAACACGCCGTAGACAGTGGCGAGGAGCCCGAAAGCCAACAGCCCGACGGTCCACGGGCGGTCCCAGCCGGGCACGGTGCGCGGTGCGGGCGCTGATTCAAGGATCGGGGTCGTCGCCTGCGGCGGCAGGGCTGCTCCCGCCCCGACAGGAGAGGCGGGAGCAGCATCAACCCGCTCTCTTTCCACCGGAGGCTGCCAGGTCCAACCCTCGGGGGCGAGTTCGCCGTACTGGGGCCGCGGGCGTGGGTCTTTCGCGGGGGGTGGAACGGAGTTCGGGTTCTCTGACATTGCTCTAACTGCGTGCTCTAACTGTTTGAGTGCCCGGCTGAGCCGAGCTGGCGGGTGGCGTCGACAACGCGAGCGGCCATGGCCGACTCGGCCACCTTGCCCCACGCGCGCGGGTCATAAACCTTCTTGTTGCCGACTTCGCCGTCGACCTTAATCACGCTGTCGTAGTTCTTGAGCATGTAATCGGCGATCGAGCGCGTGAAGGCGTACTGGGTGTCGGTGTCGATGTTCATCTTCACGACACCGTTGGCGACGGCTTCGGCGATTTCGGCATCGGTCGAGCCGGAGCCGCCGTGAAAGACGAGGTCGAGCGGCAGGGCGGCGAGCCCGAACTTGGTGGAGAGACCGGTCTGGATCTCCTTGAGCAGTTCCGGGCGCAGCTTCACATTGCCGGGCTTGTAGACGCCGTGCACGTTGCCGAAGGTGAGGGCGGCCATGTAGCGTCCCTGCTCGCCGAGGCCGAGGGCCTCGACCATTTTGATCGCATCGTCGAGAGTGGTGTACAGGTTCTCGTTCACGTCGGCCTGAACGCCGTCTTCTTCGCCGCCGACGGCGCCGATCTCAACTTCGAGAATGGCGTTGATCGCGCGGGTGCGCTTGAGGATATCGGTGGCGATGTCAAGGTTCTTGTCGAGAGCGATGGCTGAACCGTCCCACATGTGCGACTGAAAGATAGGGTGGCCGCCGTCGGCTACCGCAGACTCCGAAGCTTCGATGAGCGGGATGACGAAGTCACCCAGTGCACCCTCTGGGCAGTGATCGGTGTGAAGCGCCACGGTGATCGGATAGTTGTCGGCGACCGAGTGCGCGAAGCGTGCGAAAGCGAGCGCGCCCGAGGCCCGGTTCTTCACTGTGTGCCCGGCAAAATAGTCTGCACCACCGGTGGTGACCTGGATGATGCCGTCGGATCCGGCTTCGGTGAGGCCTTGGAGAACGGCGTTGATGCTCTGCGACGATGACACGTTGAATGCCGGGTAGGCGAACCCGCCTGTCTTCGCTTTGTCGAGCATGGCGGCGTACTGGTCGGGGGTTGCGATGGGCATTGCTTCTCCTCGAGAGTGTGCGGGGGTTTGAGCACGAGTCTAGCCACGCGCACCTCATACCGTCTCCATGTGTGGTGTGCCAGGAACCCCCAGTCGGCACATACCGCGAGTGGAACCGGGCAGAATGGAACTGCATCCGGATGTCGGACAGCAGCTATCTGATGGAGGTTCCGTGGCGCGCAAATCCCTCGTCAGTGTTGTGGCAGACGATCTTCTCGACCAAATCATTCGTGGTTCCCTTGCGATCGACGCGGGCCTGCCCAGCGAGGCGGAGATCGGTGACACCCACGAGGTGAGCCGCATGACCGTTCGGGAGGCTATGAAGACGCTCCAGGCCATGGGCGTAGTGCGGGTCGTCTCCGGCACCGGTAGTTTCGTCAACCCCGTCGCTCGCTGGACGTCCCTCGATGCTGTTTTGCGCGTGGCCGCGATGGGAACGAGCGACCTCGACGTGGCCGTGCAACTCGTCGAGGTGCGGCGTATGTTCGAAACCGGGGCAGCGGCGCTCGCCGCGAGCCGGTGCACAGAGCAGGACCTGCAATCGCTCGCCACCCAACTCGATCTCATGAGCGACGCGCACCTGCGCGGCGATGTCGACTCGTTCGTTCGGGCCGATCTCGCCTTCCACGATGTCATTCTGCACGCATCCGGCAACGTCATCCTGGGGGTGCTCTTCGAACCACTCACCCGGGTGATGGCCGAACGACGTGCCGAGACGTCGAGCGTCATCGAGATCCAGACACACGCCATAGTGCAACACCAGGGCGTGCTCGACGCGCTGCGCGCCGGCGACCCTGAATCAAGCCGCAAGGCAATGGACAGCCACATGGACCAGACCCTCGCTGATCTGCGCCACTACGTGTTGCACTCCCGCGCGAACTGACCGGTCGAAGTCAGCTCTGTTGACTTCTTCCGTGCAGCTTGTAAGCTGTCAGACAGCTGACATCTGGCAGTGTCTTACAAGGGAGTAATGAAAGCATGGACGAACGCGAAATCCTCGACGCTTATCCGGTCGGCGTCCGAGTGCCGGCCGCTGACGTTGCCCAGCGCGTTGCCGACACCGAACGCATCCTCGTCGTGCTTGATGACGATCCCACCGGTACGCAGTCGGTGTCCGACCTTCCGGTGCTCACCCACTGGGCGTCGAGTGACTTCGAGTGGGCGTTCGATCAGGGCGCTGCAGCTCTGTATGTGCTGACCAATACTCGCAGTCTCGATGCTGGGGCTGCGGCGGCGCGCAACCGCGAAATCGTTCAAAATGCCGTGTCCGCGGCCGCCAGCACCGGCCGGTCCATCGGATTTGTCAGCCGCAGCGATTCGACCCTGCGCGGCCATTTCCCGCTGGAAACCGACGTCATCGCCGAAGAATTACTCGCGACGACGGGTATCGCCATCGACGGCGTGGTCATGGTTCCGGCGTTCCCCGATGCCAACCGGGTCACAATCGGCGGCGTGCACTACATGCGCCTCGCGAGCGGACTCACTCCGGTCGCTGAAACGGAGTTTGCCCGCGACGCCACCTTCGGTTTCGTGCACTCCGATCTTCCCGGTTATGTCCAGGAAAAGACCGGTGGACGTATCAGTGCCGCCGACGTGATCGTGCTCGACCTTGGCATCATCCGTTCCGGAGCCGCGGCTATCGCTGCCGCGATCGCGCCCGCCACCGATGCGATACCGATTTGCGCCGACGCTGTGACCGAAGATGACCTCCGGCTCCTGGCACTTGGCCTGGACCTTGCCGAACGAGCCGGCAAGAACCTGCTGTACCGGGTCGGTCCGCCGTTTGTGCGTGCCCGCATCGGCCAGGAGAGTCGTGCACCCCTCACCGCTGACGAGATCTACGGCCGCACCGAACCTGCTCCGGGCGGCGGGCTGATCGTGGTGGGCTCCCACGTGGGCGTCACGACCCGGCAACTCGCGGCGCTCGTCGTGGCCCGACCGTCCGCTACCACGGTCGAACTCGATGTCGCCACGGTGATCGACTCTCCAGACCCGGCGGCTTATCTCGCCACCGTCGTTTCACGCGTCGCCGACCGGCTGCGTACCGGCGATGTGATCGTGCACACGAGCCGGCTGCTCGTGAAAACGGATGATCCGGCGGCGAGCCTCGAGATCGCTCGACGTGTGTCCGCTGCGGTCGTCGCCGTTGTGCAGGGCTCGCTGGTCGTACGTGCACCCCGGTTTGTGATCGCCAAGGGAGGAATCACGTCCAGTGACGTCGCCAGCGAGGGTCTCGGCATCCGCCATGCCATGGTGCGCGGGCCCATGTTGCCCGGCATCGTCTCGTTGTGGGAGCCCATGGACGGCCCAGCCGCCGGTATTCCCTACATCGTCTTCGCGGGCAACGTCGGTGACGACGACTCGCTCGCCCAGGTTGTCGCGACGTTGAGCGTCACCCCGCCCGCAGTACCCACCGTTACCGGCACGGACACCGCAGAATTGACTGGAGCTCACAAATGACTATTGCCACCCCCACCCCTCACGCCGCCAACTACAGCGTGGCCGTTCTCGGTCTCGGCGCCATGGGACTGCCGATGGCCACCCGCCTGGCCAGCGCCCTGACCGTGCACGGTTTCGATATCGCACCGGCTCGCCTTGCGCTGGCAGCGGATGCCGGCATCACTCCGTTCGATTCAGCCCGGAGCGCTGCCCACGGCGTTGACGCCGTGCTGCTCGCCGTGCGCAACGGGCAGCAGCTGCGCGACGTGCTTTTCGGTGAGGCCGGCATTGCCGGCGTGCTCACTCCGGGGGCCGTAGTCATCATGACGAGCACGGTCGGCATCGAGGATGTCGTCTCGGTCGCGGACCGGCTCGCTGACGCGGGCGTGCAGCTCGTCGACGCGCCGCTCAGTGGAGGCCCGGTTCGTGCCGGTCAGGGCGACCTGCTAATCGTGGTCGGTGCGGAGCCGAGCGCACGGGAGAAAGCCGCCCCGGTGCTCGATCTGCTGGCCTCCACGCTCAGTGTCATTGGCGACAAAGCCGGCGACGGCCAGGCGTTCAAGACCGTCAACCAGCTGCTCTGCGGGGTCCACATTGCTGTCGCCGCTGAGGCGCTCGCCCTCGCAGACTCGCTCGGGCTCAACGTGGAGAGCACCCTCGCCACGCTCTCGGCCGGTGCGGCTGGGTCGTTCATGCTGGCCAACCGAGGACCGCGCATGCTCGACGCCTACACGGAAGACGGAGCCGAGGTGCTCAGCCGGCTCGATATCTTTGTCAAGGACATGGGCATCGTCACCGCGGCCGCGCGCAGTTTCGGCCTCGCCACGCCGGTCGCAGCCGCGGCCGAGCAGGTGTACCTCCTCGGTCAGGCCAGCGGGCTGGCCGCACGCGATGACTCCGCCGTCATTCGCGTGATCGCTCCGCACCCCTCCGTCTAGGCTGCGCAAACCGGCGCCCGTCGCGACCAGCCGCATTCACTTCGCTGACCAGATTCAGCTCGTTCGTCCCAGTTTGTTCGACCCAGTAATTCGACCCAGTAATTCGTCAAAGGAGACACCGATGGAAACAGCCGTCCTGTTAGGCATCGCAGTGGCAGGCATCGCGCTGCTGCTCGTGCTCATCATCAAATTCAAGGTGCAAGCGTTTGTCGCGCTTCTGCTGGTCAGCGTTATTGTGGCCCTCGCCGCGGGCATCCCGCTCGCCACCATCCCGGCCACCGCTGATGCCCCCGAGCGCCTGGGCATTATCCCGGCCATCGTCGCGGGAATGGGCGGAACTCTCGGTACCGTGGCCATTTTGGTCGCTCTCGGGGCCATGCTCGGTCGGTTGATCGAGGTGTCGGGGGGAGCGGCGAGCCTCGCCGGCCGGTTCACGACCCTGCTCGGTCCGAAGCGCGTCGCCGCCGCGCTCACCGCCGCTGCACTGGTGCTCGCGATTCCGGTATTCTTCGACGTCGGATTCATCATTTTGGTGCCGATCATCTATGGGTTCTCCAAGATCGCCGGTCTCAACCCGGTGAAGTTCGGGCTGCCGGTCGCGGCCATCATGCTGACCGTGCACGTGGCCGTGCCGCCGCACCCCGGGATCGTCGGGGGCTCAGCGCTGCTCGGCACAGACCTCGGCTGGGTGACCATCCTCGGGCTGGTCATCGCATTGCCTCTCGGCCTCCTCGCGCACTATGTCGCCAAGTGGCTCAACCGTCGTGACTTCATCATGCTGCCCGCCACAGCGAAGGAGTTCGCACTGTTCGGCCCGTCCGAGCCGAGCGATTCCACCGGTTACACCCCGGCGGGCCCGGCCGGCCGTTCGGTGGGTGTTGGAACGCTCACAAAGACCGAGGCACCGCCGACGGCCGGAACAATCCTCACCCTCATTCTGGTTCCGCTCGTGCTGATCATGGCGGGAACGATCGCGTCCACCCTGCTGCCCGCCGATGGAGGCCTCCGCCCGTTGTTCGCGTTCATCGGCAACCCCGTGTTCGCGCTGCTGGTCGCGCTGGCCCTCGCGTTCTACCTGCTGACTGTGCGCCGTGGCTGGTCGCTTTCGCACACCGGGGAGGTGCTCGAAGCCGCACTTCCTCCGGCCGCGATCGTCATTCTGGTCACCGGGGCCGGCGGTGCGTTTGCTCGGGTACTGACCGAAAGCGGGGTCGGCACAGCCCTGTCCGACACCCTCGCCGCAACCGGCCTGCCCGTGCTCGTGCTCGCTTTTCTGATCTCCCTCGTGCTGCGCGTGTCTCAGGGCTCGGCGACCGTCGCGATCCTCACGACGGCCGGGCTGGTTGCCGAAACAGTTGCGTCCTCGGACTACTCCCCGATCCAGGTCGCGCTCATCACGCTCGCCATTGCCTTCGGCGCGCTCGGGCTGTCGCACGTCAACGATTCCGGTTTCTGGGTGGTCACTCGATATCTCGGATTGACCGTTGCCGACGGACTGCGCACCTGGACCGTGCTCACGACTGTGCTGGGCGTCGCCGGTTTCCTCATCGTCGGAATCCTGTGGATTCTGGTCGGCGGCTTAGGGGCCTGACTCTAATGATCGCAGTACCGGTGCGAGGAGGTCCTGCGCGACCCTCGCGTCGGTCGCGATAAGGTGACTCGGGCGGACAATCCGCGCGATCCGCCGCGCATCCGTCGTAATCGAAGTCGAACTTACGTCCGGGAGGACCTTTTGAACAGCACCGAGACCGCCACTCTGTTTCAACACCCCGACCGTAACCTCGCTATGGAGCTCGTGCGCGCCACCGAGGCCGCCGCCATTCGTGCCGTGCCCTTCATCGGCCGCGGCGACAAGAACGCCGCCGACAAGGCCGCCGTCGACGCTATGCGAGCCTTTCTAGGCACCGTCAACTTCGACGGACTCATTGTTATTGGTGAGGGCGAAAAAGACGAAGCCCCCATGCTCTTCAACGGGGAGCACGTCGGTAACGGACGTGGCCCCGCCTGCGATATCGCCGTGGACCCGATTGACGGCACGAGCCTCACGGCGGCCGGTCGCCAGAACGCGGTCTCCGTCATCGCCGTGTCGGACCGCGGCACCATGCTCGACGCTTCCTCGATCTTCTACATGGACAAGATCGTCACCGGTGCGGCCGGGCGCGGCGTCGTCAGCCTCGACCAGCCGATCGCCGACAACATCCGTGACCTGGCGCAGGCCATGAAGAAGCCGGTCGGGGAAATCACCATCGCCGTGCTCGACCGCCCCCGCCACGCTGGCTTGATCGACGCCATTCGCAGTGCCGGTGCCGGTACCCGTCTCATGCTCGATGGCGACGTCGCAGGCGGAATCAATGCCGCCCGCTACGAGACCCGCATCGACATGTGCGTCGGTATCGGTGGAAGCCCGGAAGGCATCACCACGGCCTGCGCACTCAAGGCGCTTGGCGGCTACATGCAGGGACGCCTGGCCCCGAAGGACGACGCCGAACGCGCCAGAGGCGTTGCGGCCGGGCTCGACATCGACAAGCTGCTCGAGATCGACGACATGGTCAGCGGTGACAACACGTTCTTCGTGGCGACTGGTGTGACCGATGGCGGACTCGTCGACGGTGTGCGTCGCAAAGGCCCGATGATCCGCACCGAAAGCATCGTGCTGCGCTCGCGCTCGGGCACGTCCCGTCGTGTCATCGCGGAGCACCTCGCCGAGAAGTGGCTGTAGCTACTTCGATTGACTTCTCGGGCGTAACCGAAACTGCACGCCTCGGCTCTGTTGGTTCAGATGCGAGGCGTGCAATTTTGATTGTCGTCGGCACGGCGTTTGGCACGACGAGCCCCGCTTTACAGGTGTACCTCGGAATCAGATTCGTCGACAGCAGCGAGACGTCGGTTGATCACGCTATGTTTCGCCTCATTCAATTCAGCGCCGTCCAATTCAAATGGAAGGTCCAGCCGGACTCGTTCGGATGCTGGCGCCTCCAACTCGGGCGCGGTCAGTTTGCGCGGGGAATCATGGATGACAGTGGGTTCGGTGAGCAGCCCGATCTTGGTCTGGTCGATCCCGGGAAATTGCCGGGCGGTCACGAGCACTCGGGATTCGAGCGAGTTGGCGAACTTGTTGTAGCTGTCCACCGTGCGCTCCAGCGCTTTGCGCAGCGACTCGGCATGGCCTGATAGCGCACCGAGCCGCTGGTACAGGGCGTTGCCGAGGTCGAAGAGTTTCTGTGCCTCGTCGGTCACCGCCTGCTGCTGCCAGGTGAAAGCCACCGTCTTCAGCACCGCCCATAGATTCACCGGCGACGCCAGGGCCACCCGTTTACTGAACGAGTAATCCAGAATTGACGGGTCAGCCTCGAGCGCCGCCGACAGCAGGGACTCGCTCGGTATGAAGGCGATCACGAACTCCGGGCTGGCATCGAAACCTTCCCAGTAGGTTTTCTTGGCGAGCGCGTCGATGTGCGCGCGCACCGCTTTCACGTGCTTGTCGATCAGCAGCTTGCGGCGGGCTCCTTCCTCGCCGGTGGCCGTGTAGGGAATGGTGCTCGCCTCGATATAGTGCTCGAGCGGAACCTTGGCATCGATCGCAATCGACTTGTTGCCGGGCAGGCGCACGACCATGTCGGGCCGACCGAGCCCGGCATCTGTGGTGATGTTGGTCTGTGTGTTGAAATCCACATACTGGGCGAGGCCGGCGGCTTCAACCACGCGCCGAAGTTGGGTCTCACCCCAGACACCGCGGGTGCTGTTGGAACGCAGCGCGCTCGCGAGCGATTCGGTGGTCACCCGCAGTTGTTGGTCAGAGATCTGGGCTTGTTTGAGTTGCTCTGAGAGTGATCCGTACTGTTCGCTGCGCTGGGTTTCGAGCTCGGTGACCTTCTCCTGCATGGTGCGCAGGGTCTCACGCACGGGGCTAAGGGCTTCGAGTACGAGGTGTTCGCGTTTCTCCCGCTCGGACTGCAGTTGCTGATCGGAGCGTTGCCGTTCGCCAATTTCCCGCGCCGCGGCCCGGTCGTGCTCAATCTGCGCGGAGAGGCCGTCGACGGTGGCGAGGGCGGCCGACAACTCACTCTGCAGTGCGGCGCGAACGTTGGCCTCACTCGCCCGAGCCTCGGCGAGGGCCACCTGATGGCGTGCCTCAAGCACAGCGGGATCATCGATGGCCGGGTTGTGGCCGCTAGTGCCCGCGCTGCGACGTTGTACAAGCACTAGCGCGAGCAGGGCGCCTAGCGCGGCACCGACGACGAGACCGACAATCAAACTCAGCATTGGCTCCATGCTTTAAGTTTGCCAGTGTCCACCGACATCGCCGAAATGACACTCGGATCAGGCGAATTGCTGGCTAGCTCCGATTAGCTAAGCGCCATCGGCCCGTGCGTCGACGCGTGCTCCCGAGTGGCCACCGGCCCGATTACGCCGACCTTAACCCGGGTCACGTGGGCGAGCTGCTCAAGCGTCTCAACCTCGTGGCGCTCGGCCGCGTGAATGATGATGGCCGCGCAGGCCTCGGCGTCGGCGAGCGCGTTGTGGTGCGAGAAGTCCTCAAAGCCCGCCGCCATCGCCGCGACCGGCAGTCGATACGACTCCAGATGATAGGTGCGGCGGGCCACCTGGAGGCTGCAGACATAGCGAAAGTCGGGCACCGGCTGGCCGGTCACCGTAGACGCCGTCTTGATCACGCCGAGGTCGAATCCGGCGTTGTGGGCCACGAGGTCGTCGCCGTCAACGAAGGCGACCAGCTGCGGAAGTTGCTCGGCCCAGTTGGCCGCGCCCACGACATCCGCTGCGGTGATGCCATGAATACGGGTGTTCCACTCGGAGAATTCATCGTGGCCGGGGGGCGGCGCGATGAGCCAGTAGGCCGAATCGACGACCACGCCGTGACGAACTTTCACCATCCCGACCGAGCACGCCGAGGCGCCAGAGGAGTTGGCGGTTTCGAAATCGATTGCGGTAAAATTCAGCACACCTTATGGTCTCACGGGCCACCGACAGAGCCCGCGTCCCGAGCTGCCGGTAGAATGATCTCTCGTGGCTCTTACTATTGCAATCGTCGGACTCCCCAATGTGGGCAAGTCCACCCTCTTCAACGCCCTGACCAAGAACAACGTGCTCGCAGCGAACTACCCGTTCGCGACCATCGAGCCCAACGTTGGAATCGTGAACCTGCCCGATTCGCGTCTGGCCGATCTGGCAACCATTTATGGCAGCAAGACCCTGCTGCCGGCACCGGTGTCGTTCGTCGACATCGCCGGCATCGTGCGTGGCGCGAGCGAGGGGGAGGGCCTCGGTAACAAATTCCTCGCCAACATTCGCGAAGCGGATGCCATCGCCCAGGTCATTCGCGGATTCGCTGACCCCGACGTGGTGCACGTCGACGGCAAGGTCAACCCGGCCGGCGATATGGAAACCATCAATACTGAGCTAATCCTCGCCGACCTGCAGACCCTCGAGAAGGCCGTGCTGCGCTTCGAGAAAGAGGTTAAGGGCCGCAAGATGGCGCCGCTCGTTCTGGAAACCGCGCTCAAGGCGCAGGGCATCCTCGACGGCGGACAGCCGCTGTCGTCGGCCACGCTCGACATTGAGCCGATCCGCGAGCTTGGCCTGCTGACCGCGAAGCCGTTCATCTATGTCTTCAACGTCGATGAGGCCGTGCTGCAGGACCAGGCCAGGCTCGACACCCTGGCCGCGCTCGTCGCTCCGGCGAACGCCGTGTTCCTCGACGCCAAGCTCGAGAGCGAGCTGAGCGAACTCGACGCCGAAGACGCCGCCGAGATGCTCGCCTCGACCGGTCAGGCCGAGAGCGGCCTCGACCAGCTCGCCCGCATCGGCTTCGACACCCTCGGCCTGCAGACCTACCTCACGGCTGGCCCCAAAGAGTGCCGCGCCTGGACCATTCACAAGGGCTGGACCGCGCCGCAGGCCGCCGGAGTTATCCACACCGACTTCCAGAAGGGCTTCATCAAGGCGGAAATTTTCTCCTTCGAGGACCTCATGGCCGCCGGATCGATCGCCGAGGCCCGCTCCAAGGGCAAGGCCCGCATCGAGGGCAAGGAATACGTCATGCAGGACGGCGACGTGGTGGAGTTCAGGTTCAATGTATAGGCTCTAGCTCCTCACGTTCGTCATCACAGCAGCATCAATCGAAGGAGACCATCGTGCCTGTTATCGCCATCATCGGAGCCGGACCGGGACTCGGCGCAGCAGTTGCGCGAAGGTTCGGGCGCGAAGGCTTCTCAATTGCCCTGATCGCCAGAAACCAGTCGAAGTTGGACACTATGGCAGGCGAGCTCACCGCTGCCGGCTTCACCGCGAGTGCTTTCGCTGCGGATGTCCGCACACCGGCGTCGCTCGAAGCTGCCCTTGCGAATGCCGCAGCAGAGCTCGGGCCCATCACCGCGCTGCAATATAGCCCGCTCCCGTCGCGCGACTACCTGAAGCCGGTGCTTGAGATGACTCCGGAGCTGGCGTTAGAGGCACTGCAGTTCTCGGCCCTTGGGCTCATCCACGCGGTGCGTGCGGTGCTTCCGGCGATGCAGCAGGCAGGTAGCGGCAGCATCATCATGATCAACGGCGGAACCTCGGTGAAGGCCCGCGCCGGCTTCGCCGGCACCTCGATCGCTTTCCCCGCCGAGAGCGCCTACGGCGAGATGCTCCACGATGCCCTCGAGGGTGAGGGCATCCGTGTCAACCAACTGGTGATTCCTGGCGGAATCCCACAGCTGCAGCTTGCCAACGGCATTGATGGCGTCGCCGATCGTATCTGGGATCTCCACGCCGTTGCCGGTCCGTTCCGCACCATGCTCATCCCGCTTGAGGACGGCAGGGAGTAGGGCTGTAGCTGTCGTACCGCACTGCGGTTTGAACCCGCCACTGCACCCCGACACAAAGTCACGTCTCTGACGTTCATCGGAAACGAAAAGTGGTGGAGTTCCGCTTCAACGTCTCGTGCGCGCCGAGCCGAACGGCCGGACTGAATAGGCAGAGCACCTGTTGCCCGTCGTTCGTCCGCAGTAGCGTTGTCTTGTCCGTTCAACGCCGAACAGCCAGGGAGCTCACAATGACTGACCATACCTATCGTGTTATCGAAGTGGTGGGAACATCGACGATCGGGTCCGATGAGGCCATCGCCAACGCGGTTCGGCGCGCCGCCGAGACGGTGGATAACCTTGACTGGTTCGAGGTCGTTCAGACCAGGGGTCATATTGTCGATGGTGCTGTTGAGCACTTTCAGGTGCAACTCAAACTCGGATTCAAACTCAACACGCCGAGCTAATACCGCCCGCTGGCAGCGCGTGGTGCCCGGCTCAGCGGACAGTACCGGGCTCCTGGTCAGATTGCCTGCGCTCCAGCTGCGGTGCAGTGGCACAATGAGCGAATGACACCCTTGCACCTGACCGGCGATGCCGCCGCCGACACCCTTCTCAGCGAGAACCCGTTCGCGCTGCTCGTTGGCATGCTGCTCGACCAGCAGATCGCGATGGAAACCGCCTTTGTCGGCCCCGCCAAGATTCGTGATCGCATCGGTGCGGTCGAACCGGCCACGATCGCCGCCTACGACGCCGACGCCTTCGCTCTGGTGTTCCGCCAGTCGCCGGCCGTGCACCGCTTTCCGGGCTCCATGGCGAAACGCGTGCAGGCAGTGGCCGAGGTCGTTGCCACCAACTGGAACGGCGACACGGCGTCGATCTGGACAGCTGACAACCCCACCGGCCCCGAGATCCTACGCCGGCTCAAGGCGCTGCCAGGGTTCGGTGAGCAGAAGGCGAAGATCTTTCTTGCGCTGCTCGGCAAGCGACTCGGGGTCGACGCGGACGGCTGGCGAGAGGCATCCGCTCCCTATGGGGAAGACGGATCGTACCGATCGGTGGCCGACATAGTCGATCCCGAGTCGCTCACTCGCGTGCGCGAGACCAAGCGGGCGGCCAAGGCAGCAGCGAAGGCGTAGTCTCGCGGAGTGGGCCCTCATTTCAGCGAACAAACATTCGATTTCCTCGACGAACTCGAGCACCGCAACGAACGCGAATGGTTCCAAGAGAACAAACCTATTTACGAAATTGAATTGAAAGAGCGGATGCTCGCCGTCATCGCAACGCTCAACCTGGCATTGGCGGATTTCGCCGCTGACTACGTTCGTCCGCCGAACAAAGCCATGATGCGCATCTACCGTGACGTGCGATTCTCCAACGACAAATCGCCGTACAAGACTCATCTGGCCGCCCACTGGCCTCCCCGCGGCTTGGAAAAGGCCGGGGGAGCCGGATACTTTCTACAAGTCGGTGTACACGGCGTCATGCTCGCCGGCGGTGCCTACAGCCCACAGCCGCCCCAGTTGCGCGCCATCCGCGAATACGTGATCGACCACCACGCCGAGCTGCGATCCCTGCTCGCCGCACCCGTGCTCAAAAAGGTGGCGCAGCCCTTCGGCGGCAACAAGCTCATCCGCCCACCGCGCGGTTTCCCGATCGACCATCCGGCGGCCGACCTGTTGCTCAATCGCAGCTGGGCGCTGGTCTCGACCCTGCCTGGAGACGCTGCGCTCGATGAGCATTTCACCGACCTCGTCATTGAGCGGTTTCGTGCGTTCGCGCCGGTCATCGACTTTCTGAACATTCCCCTGGCTACAGCTACCCCGCTCGAACAGGAGGCCGCGACGGGTCGGCGTCGCTCGGCGTGACCGCGATCGGCAGCATCCGTTCGTAGCGGTTCAGCGCTCGCTGAGGGTCGGGGCGAACGTGGGGCACAGTGTGTTGCAAAGTTCAGGCGTGCGTGCCGCGCAGACGCAACATCGACCAGACCACCACGATCGCAACGAGCGCCATGGCGGCGACGCCGAGCCCGGAGTACCCGGCCAGCGCCAAAATTGGACCGGCGATCGCGCCGCCGAGCGCGCCGGCCGCGTTCATGGTGAGGTCAGAGAACCCCTGCAACGACGATCGATCCTCGATCTCGACGGCTTCCGACACGAGCGCCGAACCGGCCACAACGGATGCCGACCAGCCCAGTCCCAAAAAGATCAGGCTGAGCGTCATCGTGCCCTGCGACCCGTCACTGAGCCAGGCCACGGTGAGCGCGACCAGCAGCAGCATCTGCCCGCCCAGAATGACCGGAAGCCGGCCAAGCCGGTCGGAAAGTGCGCCAAACACCGGGGAAAGGGCGTACATCCCGGCCACGTGCAGGCTGATGGTCAGTCCAACGATGGTGAGGGTAGCGCCGTGGTCACGCAGGTGCACCGGAGCCATCGACATCAGGGCCACCATGGTGGCGTGGCTGAGCGCGATGACCATGACGGCATACCGGGCAGCCGCGTTGTCGCGCAGAATTGACAGACCGCCACTGGCCCGACGGATGCCCGCGCTCGCCGTGCGCGCGGCCAGCGCGGTCAGCAGAGGGTCGGGTCGGAGCCCGAGCGCATAGACGAAGGCGGCCGCCACCGTGGCGGTGAGGGAAAACGCGAAAGCGCCTGTCATCGGCGGCAGACCGAGGGCGGCGCCGAGCACTTCGCCCGGTCCGAACAGGTTCGGGCCGAGTACGGCGCCGATCGTGGTCGACCAGACCACGATTGACAGGTCGCGGGCCCGAAAGCGTGCGGTGGCGAGGTCAGTGGCCGCGAAGCGAGCCTGGAGATTGGTGGCCGAGCCGGCACCGAGCAGCATGAGCGAGAGAAGCAGCAGGGGAAAGCTGTTGACGGACACCGAGGTGATGGCGAGTATCGCGCCCGTGCCGGCGGCTAGCGAGCCGGTCGCGAGCGACACCCGACGCCCGCGGGCCTGCGCCAGCCGAGCGAGCGGTATGGCCACGATCGCGGCGCCCAGGGTGCTCATAGTCGCGGCCATGCCCGACCAGGCACTCGACCCCGACAACTGGGCAGCGAGCAGCGCGCCCAGGGACAGAGTCGCGCCCATGCCGATTCCTCCGAGGATCTGCCCGGTGATGAGCACCCGCACCACGCGCTTCTGCAGCGCTGTGTGCGCAACCGGAGCGATCGGAAACTTCGTCGGTTCGGCGGGTGTCGTGTCGTTTTTCATCATGTGTGCTTTTCCTGATTGCGGCCTTGCGCTGGCATGATCATTATGCTGATCCACCGTCTGCAGTTCACTTTACTGAGCCGTGCACGCCTCGCTCGACTGAATCCGTGCCGTCACTGAGACGACGCATTAAATGGGACCATTGAGCAATGACCGGAACACTCGTGGCCAAGGGCTTGGCCGGCGGCTACGCGCACCGCACTCTTTTTGATTCGCTCGATCTCACGGTCGCCCCCGGTGATGTCATCGGCGTGGTCGGTGCCAACGGCGCCGGAAAATCCACCCTCTTGAATCTGCTGTCCGGGCGCGGCGAGCCGCAAGCCGGCAGTATCACCCTCAGCCCAGCGGATGCCTTCGTCGGCGCGCTCCCGCAGGAGCACGAACGAATCTTCGGCGAAACCATCACCGCGTATATCGCCCGGCGCACAGGCTGCGCCGAAGCAACCCGCGAAATGGATGCCGCGGCATCCGCCCTCGGGGATACCCAGCCGCGTACCGATGGAATCGACCCGGCGGACACCTATTCGACCGCGCTCGAGCGCTGGCTGGCCAGCGGCGCCGCCGACCTCGACGAGCGGCTGCCCGTCGTTCTCGCCGACCTCGGCCTCGCGCTCGGCACCACACTCACCGCCGGCAGCCTGATGACGGCGCTCTCCGGCGGCCAGGCCGCGCGCGTCGGGCTCGCCGCCCTGCTGCTCTCCCGCTTCGACATCGTGCTTCTCGACGAGCCCACCAATGACCTCGACCTCGACGGGCTGGAACGCCTCGAAGCCTTCGTCAGGGGCCTCCGCGGCGGCGTCGTGCTGGTCAGCCACGACCGGGAATTTCTCGCCCGCTGCGTGACCCGGGTGCTTGAACTCGACCTCGCCCAGGGCGCAAATCGGGTGTTCGGCGGCGGCTACGACTCCTACCTCGAGGAACGCGAAACGGCTAGGCGACACAACCGGGAGAACTACGACGAGTTCGCCGCCAAGAAGGCCGACCTCGTCGGCCGGGCCAGAACTCAGCGGGAATGGTCGAGCCAGGGCGTGCGCAATGCCATGAAGAAGGCGCCGGACAACGACAAGATCCGGCGCAAAGCCTCGGCCGAGTCGAGCGAGAAGCAGGCCCAAAAAGTGCGCCAGATGGAAAGCCGCATCGCCCGCCTCGACGAGGTCGAGGAACCGCGCAAGGAGTGGCAACTCGAGTTCACCATCGGGTCAGCCCCGCGCTCGAGCGCCGTCGTGGCCACCCTGAGCAACGCCGAATTTCGGCAGGGCGACTTCGTGCTCGGCCCCGTGACGCTGCAGGTGAACGGCGGTGAACGCATCGGCATCACCGGCCCGAACGGCGCGGGCAAGTCCACGCTGCTGCGTGCCCTGCTCGGCCGTCAGAAAGCGGATGCCGGCACTGCCCACCTGGGCGCCAGCGTCTCGATCGGAGAAATCGACCAGGCCAGGGCCCTTCTCGCCGGTGCCCGGCCTCTTGCCGTGGCCTTTGAGCTGCTCGTTCCCGAACTCTCGCCCGCCGAAGTGCGCACGTTGCTGGCCAAGTTCGGGCTCAAAGCCGACCACGTGAACCGGCCCGTTGACGAGTTGTCGCCGGGGGAGCGCACGCGCGCCGGTTTGGCCCTGCTGCAGGCGCGCGGCGTGAATCTGCTCGTTCTCGACGAGCCGACCAACCACCTCGATCTCGCCGCTATCGAACAGCTCGAACGGGCGCTCGACTCCTACGAGGGCACGCTGCTGCTCGTCACCCACGACCGGCGGATGCTCGACAACGTGCACACCGACCGGCATTGGCATGTTGAGGCTGGGCAGGTCACCGAGCTCTGACCGGTCGGATTCCCGTCGCTGGCGGCCGCCGAGATCGAGCCAGGCGCCCGGTCGAGTGCGACGCGCGGGACCTGCGCCAGTACGCGGTAACTCGGGCGGCCGGCATCCGTTTCGGGCGCGTTGCGCTGCGCGGGAGATGCGCCAGTACGCGGGACTTCGGCTCTGGCCAGAACTCCCGCGCCACTCGACGCGCGGGACCTGCGCCAGTACGCGGGAGTTCGGCCTCCCGCGTAGTGGCGCAAGTCCCGCGCGGCATTGTGATGGTGCGCGCGGTCAGCGGGACTGGCGCTTCTTTCCGAGCTTGGGCTGGCCCTTCACCGCGGGAGCGCGGCCCTTGCCCTTGTTGGCCTTGGCCTTACCGCCGCCCGAACCGCCCGAATTGCCCGAATTGCCGCCAGACTGCGCACTGCGCCCAGCGGCCAGCTCTCGGCGTGCGTCGTCCAGGAAGGCAACCCCGATCTCCGTGAGCGTTGTGCTCTCGGCTGACCTGTCGAATAACGCGTAGCCGAGTTCGGCTTCGACCTGCTTCACCGAGGCACTGAGGGTGTTGCGAGTTACGCCGAGCGCCTGGGCGGCACGGGCGAAATCGGGAGCCTCGGCGGCGGCCACGAAATGCCCAAGCAGGGTGATGTCCACGAATGGCCTCTCGTCGTTTGCGCGCGGTGCGCGTTAGACCTTCTAGGCTACGCGTCGAATGCAGCCCATTCCAATCCACAGCGCACGGGGCTTGGCGTAACGCCGCCAACGTGGTTCGCTGGGTGCATGACGACCCTGCCGATGTTTCCCCTGGGATCCGTGCTGTTCCCCTACATGCCGCTCCAGCTGCGTGTGTTTGAGGAACGCTACCTTGTCATGCTGGCCCGGGTGCTCGATTCCGAGCCCGCCGAGTTCGGCATCGTGCTGATCGAACGCGGGCAGGAAGTCGGCGGCGGCGAACGTCGCTTCAGCATCGGTACCGTCGCCCGGGTCACGCAGCTCGAAGCGCCAGAGGGCTACCTGGGGCTGGTCGTTCAGGGCGAGCGCAGAATCGAGGTGACCGAGTGGATGCCGGAGGACCCGCATCCGCTCGCCACCGTTCGCGCGCTGCCCGACCTGAAATGGGACGATGTGCTGCTGCCGCGCCGCGAACAGGCCGAACACCTCGTGCGCCGCACGCTGTCGCTCGCGAGCGAGTTCTCCGACCAGGAGTGGTCGCCCGATGTCGCGCTCTCGCACGATCCGACCGCCGCAGTCTGGCAGCTCGCCGCGATCGCCCCGGTCGGACCGCTCGACCAGATCACGCTCCTGCGCTCCGACACGATGTCGGTACTGCTGGACAACATCATCGAGCTGACCGAGGCTGCGGCCGAGTCTTTGGCCTGGTGAGCGCCACCGAAGTGTGAGTTTCGCGCTGAAAAGTCGAGAAATTTGCCCCGAACTCACACCTCGACGGCGAACCTAAACCCCGATGTCGCGATGGCGCAAAGACAGCGCGGCGAAAGCGGCCAGCACCAGGGAGATTGCGTAAAACGTGACAATTGTCGCCACCTTCGGCGGTGCTCAGTGGGCTTGTACCGAATGTCCAGTAGTGGCGCCGTCCCCCGGGAAGGGGACAACGCCATCCTCTGGGCGGAACGAATCAGCTCAGCAACTGGTCACGTTCGTGAAGGTGCCCTGTGGGGCTTCTCTGAGGGTCGTGACCGTCGTGTCACCCTGACCGAGATAATTCTGCGTACCGAGCGCGTAATACGGGTTGTACGGATTGTTGCCGTAGCTGATGGCATGTCCGGCGGCTTCGTGCGCTGCGTTTGTCAATGTGCCGCAATAGAGGCCAGGAGTCGGGCTCGGGGTTGGAGTGGGGGTCGGGGTGGCACTCGGCGTTGGCGTCGGCGTGGGATCTGGTGCCGGTGTTCCCGTGACGCGCCGGTTGTTCTGAAAGAAGAAGGAGGCGAGGTAGGCGGGATAGTTGATGCTGTTCGTGCTGATATACGACCCGCCCGGTGCTGCACCGGCTGGCCAGTTGTGACCGAGACCGGTGTTCTGGATGATCGACACGCGCGGTCCGGTCGCATCGGAATAGGTTGTACCGCTTCCGGCGGTATTGCTACCGGCGAGGGTGCTGAGCGAGAACGTCGCTGTCGTTGGAGCGTTATAGATGCCCGCCATGATCTGGGCGTTCAGGGTGTTATATCCGGGAGCGACCGTGGTGTCGTTACTTCCGTATACGACCGAGGTTAGTTGGGTGTCGAACGCGGCAGTGTTGGACCCCGCGAAGCTGTTGCACTGGGCGATACCGGCGCTCTTCGTCGTGGCGACATACCCGATCTGGTTGGACGTCGTTCCGACGCTTGGTCCGGCATTCATGCCGATTCCGGCGAAAACATCCGGCGCGAGGCATCCCATCACCATGGTCTCCCCGCCACCAGAGGAGAGGCCGGAAAGATAGACCTGGTCAGCATCAAGCGTCAGCCCTGGACGAGCGAGAAGCGCGCTGACCAGACCGAGGAGGTTGTCATCGTGGCGTGCGGGCGTCGACCGGCTATGGTTGCCGTCGTAATAGTCCCAGCATCCGGCGATCACTCCGCCGCCCGGTGCCGCCGGGATCGCGATGACCATGCCGTACTTATCAGCCGTTGCCGTCCAATTTCCCCCGGCCTTCAGATTAGAACTCGTCTGAACGCAGCCGTGCAGGTTAATCATCAGGGCGCGCTCGCCGCCGATGGCGGGCGTTGTCGTCGGGGTGTAGAGCTGTACCTGCATTCCCGAGATCGTCTCGGTAGTCCAGGCACCGGCAGCCGATGCCGCGGAGATGGGGAGTGTTGTCGCGACGAGCACCCCCACCAGCCCGGCAATGAGGCCCAGGCGTCCTTTTCGTGCGCGAATTGCAGTGGGAATCTTCATCGTTTCTCCTTGGGTGAGGTCGGCATCGTGGGGAGGGAGCGTCATTGCTCGAGGCCTCAACCGTCAAACCTGATGCCTGATTCAGGTATCAGCAATCTAGTTGATGCTCACCACACCGTCAAGGAATCGCGGCGGAAAACTGAGCTTCACGATTCGTGCCCCGTCATGTGTGCGATCGATCGAACGTGATCCGGATGCTCGAGGCGGTGTTTACTGGTGTAAATGATAGAAACCTCACCAGCGGATGCCCCGCCACCCTTGTCCGGCTCGATCATCGGCGCCGACGGCCTGGCTCGCCCGGCCTGGGCCTCGGTCGACCCGATGTTGCGTGACTACTACGACACGGAGTGGGGCGTGCCCGTACGTGACGAGCACGGTCTGTTCGAGCGGATCAGCCTCGAGGCGTTCCAATCCGGGTTATCCTGGGCGATCATTCTGCGCAAGCGCCCCGGGTTTCGAGCGGCATTCGCCGACTTTGACCCCGAGCGGGTCGCCGCTTTCGACGAGGACGACGTTGTGCGGCTGCTGAACGATGAGAAAATCGTGCGAAACCGCCTCAAGATTCGTGCCACGATCACGAACGCGCGCGCGACGATCGCCCTTCGCGACAGCGGCGGCCTGGTCGATTTTGTCTGGTCGTTCCAACCGGATGCCACGCCAGCGCCGTTGACGCAGTCCGACGTGCCCACCCGCTCCGAGGCATCCGTCGCACTCTCGAAAGCACTGAAGAAGGTCGGCTTCGTCTTCGTTGGACCGACCACGATGTTCGCCCTCATGGAAGCGATCGGAATCATCGACACCCACCTCGTCGACAGTCATCGGCGCGGATCCTCGGGGGTGTGGAGCTAGGCTCCGCTGCTTCTTAACTGAACGCAGGCACGCCGGTGCGGTTAGTGTCGGTCGGTGTCCCGTCGAGCGTCATTGCGTGTGTCAAGCCGCGGGTCGGCCTCGTCGCGGGAGTCAGCGTCCCGGTCCGTGCTGGGCCGAGTGTTGCGGTTGGCTTCGCCGCCGGTGTTGACGTCGGGATCGACCTCATTCGCCTGCTGAAGCTTCTGCTCCGACTGTAGCCGGATGCCCTCGGCTTCCGTCTGAACCTGTGCGGCCTCCCGCTGCAAACGGTCCGAGTCGACTTGGGCCTGGAGCGAATCGCCCTGGGCCTTCGCGGCTGCTGCCTCGCGTTCGCGGGCCGCCAGGTCGGCATCCTGCGCCTGGGAGCGCAATTCTTCCGCCTGATGGCGGTCTGTCTGGGCTTTGGCTTCCCGCCGCTGACGCGACGTAAAGACGACGATCCCGATGATGACGAGCACGACGACCACGCCGACGATGATCCAGATGAGCAGGTTGGTGTCCATGATTCTGCCGCCTCTCTGCGGAGATAGGGACCGTCATTAAACTCCTGATTCACAGAACATTCAACGAACGCCTAGCTGGCCTGGCGGGTGCACGTGCGAAGAGGAAGAAACAGCCCGGGCGGAGCGCTAGGCTAATCCCAGACCGGCGACAACTAAACATCGGGTCATATGGACGATGCGGGAGAGTTCGGCGCGAAGGCGTGCGAACACCGAAGGAGCAATCCTCCCCGACAATCTCTCAGGTACTCGTACCGCATCGAACTGGCCACTCTGAAAAGTAGATTGAACGTGCGCTGCGCGTTTCACAATCTCGCCCACGGTGAAAGTCAGCGCATCTGCGCTGGTGAAGCTCTCAGGCACGAGCGACAGAGGGGGAGTTCCCACGAGGCTCAACCGAGCCTCGCACGCAAGCGGCCGCACCTGTTCGGCCTTGTCACCTGGAGAACTCATGACCTCGGCCGATTCCAGCACCCCCGACTCCACCGATTTACTAAATACCGAGCGGTTCTCGCCGCTGCACCAGGCGCACGTCGATGCCGGTGCGAGCTTCACCGATTTCGCCGGCTGGCAGATGCCGGTGCGCTACTCGAGTGATCTCGCCGAGCACCACGCCGTGCGCACCGGTGCAGGCCTGTTCGACCTGTCGCATATGGCCGAGATCCTGGTTGAGGGCGCGGATGCCGCCGACTACCTCGATTATGCGCTGGCCGGCAAACTCTCGGTCATCGAGCTGTGGCAGGCCAAGTACAGCCTGCTCCTCGCCGAGAACGGCGGCATTATTGACGACCTCGTCGTCTACCGCCTGGGCGATACGAAGTTTCTCGTCGTGGCCAACGCCGGCAATCGGTTCGCCGCCTTCGACGCTCTGCACGCCCGTGCCGAGGGCTTCGCCGTGAGCGTCGTCGACCAAAGCGACGAGTACGCCCTCATCGCCGTGCAGGGCCCGAACGCTCTCGCTATTCTTGACGCCACCGAGGGCGTGGCCGACCTGGGCACCGACCTGCACTTCATGAAGTATTACCGCATCACGGATGCTTCCTTCCTCGGCCAGCCCCTTCTGGTGGCTCGCACCGGCTACACCGGCGAAGACGGGTTCGAGTTGTACGTCGAGGCTGGGCGAGCCCGAGAGTTGTGGGACGCACTCACGAGCGCGGGGGCGGATAAAGGTCTCGTTCCGGCCGGCCTCGCCAGTCGCGACACCCTCCGGCTCGAAGCTGGCATGCCGCTTTACGGTCACGAGCTCACCGTAAACACCTTCCCGGCGCAGGCCGGCCTCGGCCGAGTGGTCAACCTGGGCAAGGAGAACGACTTCGTCGGCCGCGCCGCGATCGAGGCGGGGCCGGAGGCGGGGGCATCCGTTTTGGTGGGTCTGATTGCCGCCGGTAAGCGTGCCGGGCGCGCCGACTACGAGATTTTCCGCAGCCTTGACGCCGAGACGTCCGACGGCGTCATCACGAGCGGAGCCCTGTCGCCGACCCTCGGCTACCCGATAGCCATGGCCTACGTCACACCCGACCTCGCCCGCCTCGGTACCGAGGTGTACGTCGACGTGCGCGGCACCCGCCTTCCCGCCACCGTCACCTCGCTTCCGTTCTATAAGCGCGTCAAATAGCTTTGCCCTGTTCGAATAGCCCTGAATCCGTGCAACCTGCGAAAGGCAACACCATGACAGACACATCGAAACTGCAGTACACCGCCGAGCATGAGTGGATTCTGGTCGACGGCAGCATCGCGACCGTCGGCATCACCGCCTACGCTGCCGAGAAGCTCGGTGACGTGGTCTTCGTCGAACTGCCCGAGGTGGGCAGCACGGTCACCGGCGGCACGGTCGTCGGCGAAATCGAGTCGACCAAGTCGGTCGGCGAACTGTTCGCCCCGGTCAACGGCACCGTCACCGCCACCAACGATGCCGTGGTCGAGAGCCCCGAGCTGGTCAACAGCGATCCGTTCGGCGCAGGTTGGCTGATCAAGGTTGAATTCGACACGCTGCCCGCTCTTCTCAGCCAGGCCGAGTACTCGGCCCTCATCGGCGAGTAGATCATGGAAACGCAGGTTCGGCAGCAGATGCCCACGGCCTTCACCCAGCGTCACATCGGAACGGATGTTGACGCCCAGTCCCACATGCTCGCCACGCTTGGCTATAACTCGGTGGACGACCTCGTCTCCGCCGCCATGCCCGCGTCAATTCACGCAGACCTGTTTCGGGAGGATGGCGACAGCGCCCTCCCGCCCGCTGCGACCGAGAACGAGGCCGTCGCCGAACTGCGCGCCCTGGCCGGTCGCAACACGGTCAAACGCTCGATGATCGGCCTCGGCTACTACGACACGTTCACGCCCGCCGTGATCAAGCGCAACGTGTTCGAAAATCCCAGCTGGTACACCGCCTACACGCCGTACCAGCCCGAAATCTCACAGGGCCGGCTCGAAGCCCTGATCAACTTTCAGACCATGATCGCCGACCTCACCGGCCTGACCACGGCCAACGCGTCGATGCTCGACGAATCAACGGCGGTCGTCGAGGGCATGCTGCTTGCCCTGCGCGCCTCTAAATCCACCTCACGCCGATTCATCGTAGACACGGATGCTTTTCCCCAGACCCACGCGTTGCTCGCCAACCGCGCCGCCGCGCTCGGAATCGAACTCGCCCAGGTCGCGCTCAGCGAGCAGACCACGGCCGCGGAGCTCGGCGATTATTTCGGAGTCTTCGTGCAGTACCCGTCGGCATCCGGTCGCATCTGGAACCCGCAATCGGTCATCGATCTTGCGCACGAGCGCAAGGCGCTCGCCATCGTGGCCGCCGACCTTCTGGCTCTCACCCTGGTGAAGTCGCCCGGCGACCTTGGCGCCGATGTCGCCGTCGGCACCAGCCAGCGCTTCGGCGTGCCGATGGGGTTCGGCGGACCGCACGCCGGCTACATGGCCGTGCGCAAGGGGCTTGAGCGCCAGCTGCCCGGCCGCCTCGTCGGCGTCAGTGTCGATGCCACCGGACACCCGGCCTACCGCCTCGCCCTGCAGGTGCGCGAACAGCACATTCGCCGTGACAAGGCCACCTCGAACATCTGCACCGCCCAGGTGCTGCTCGCCGTCATGGCCGGCATGTACGCGGTTTACCACGGCCCCCAGGGCCTCACGGCGATCGCCGAACGGGTGCACGAGCGGGCTGGCGCCCTCGTCGCCGCTTTGCGTGCGATCGACGTCGACGTGCCGAGCGACACGTTCTTCGATACGGTCCGGGTCTTTGTGCCACGCGCGGCCGACGTCGTCGCGAAGGCGGCGGCGAGCGGCTACAACCTGCACCAGGTTGACGAGACCACCATCAGCGTGTCGGTCGATGAGACCACCACACTCGCCGATCTCTCCTATATTGTCGGAGCGTTTGGTGGCCGCGATGCGTTCGGCCACGTCGACTTCGACGCCGTACAGCACGGGCTGCCGACCGACCTGGGTCGCGAGAGTGAATTCCTCACCCACCCGGTCTTCAACACACACCGCTCCGAGACCAGCATGATGCGCTACCTCAAGCGGCTGGCCGACTACGACTATGCGCTTGACCGGGGCATGATTCCGCTCGGCTCCTGCACCATGAAGCTCAACGCCGCGAGCGAGATGGAGGCCGTCAGCTGGCCCGAATTCGCCGGGATCCACCCATTCGCACCGAAAGCGGATGTCGAGGGTTACCTTCACCTGGTGCGCCAGCTCGAAACCTGGCTCACCGATGTCACCGGGTACGACTCCGTCTCGCTGCAGCCGAACGCCGGCAGCCAGGGCGAACTAGCCGGCCTGCTCGCGATCCGCGGGTACCACCAGTCCAACGGGCAGATCGACCGCACGGTCTGCCTGATCCCGTCGAGCGCGCACGGCACTAATGCGGCATCCGCTGCGCTGGCCGGCATGCGCGTTGTTGTCGTGGCCTGCGACGAGCTCGGCAACGTCGACCTCGCCGACCTGCACGCCAAGATCGCCGAACATGCCGACAAACTCGCCGCCCTCATGATCACCTACCCGTCCACGCACGGCGTCTATGAGCACGAGGTCGCCACCATTTGCGAGGCCGTGCACGCGGCGGGCGGCCAGGTCTACGTTGACGGTGCCAACCTCAACGCGCTGCTCGGGTTCGCCCGCTATGGCGATTTCGGCGGCGACGTCTCGCACCTGAACCTGCACAAGACTTTTTGTATCCCACACGGCGGCGGCGGGCCCGGCGTTGGGCCGGTTGCAGCCAAGGCACACCTCGCGCCGTTCCTCCCTGGGCATCCGCTCGCGCAAAGCGACGAGCACTACCTGCTCGGCAGCGGGGGAGCCACCGCCACCGTCGTGCACGGCGGGGGGCCGGTCTCGGCGGCGCCCTACGGCAGCCCGAGCATCCTGCCGATCTCGTGGGCGTACGTGCGCATGATGGGAATCGATGGCCTCAAGCAGGCCACCGGCGCAGCGGTGCTCGCCGCCAACTATGTCGCGAAACGCCTCGAAGACAGCTACCCCTTGCTCTACTCGGGCGAGAACGGTCTGGTCGCGCACGAGTGCATCCTCGATCTGCGCCCGCTCACTGCGGCAACCGGAGTGAGCGTCGACGACGTGGCCAAACGCCTCGTCGACTACGGCTTCCACTCACCGACCATGAGCTTTCCGGTGGCCGGCACGCTCATGGTCGAACCCACCGAGAGTGAAGACCTCGGCGAAATCGACCGTTTCATCGACGCCATGATCGCGATCAAGGCTGAAGCGGATGCCGTCGCCGCCGGCCGGTGGCCCGCCGACGACAACCCGTTGCACAACGCCCCGCACACCGCGCAGTCGGTGGTCGAGGGGGAGTGGGAGCATCCGTACGACCGGGCTACCGCGGTGTATCCGCTCGCGTCACTGGTGCGCAACAAGTATTGGCCGCCGGTGCGGCGCATCGACAACGCCTACGGCGACCGCAACCTGGTCTGTGCCTGCCCGCCGCCCGAGGCGTTCGAGTAGAGGTTAGCGGCCACCGCCACCGTAATTGGTAGCCGCTACGGCAACCGCCGTAGCGGCTACCAGTTACGGGCGCGCCCACGCCCCTGGGCTCAGTTCGCCGGGGCCAGCAGCCCCGGCCACCAAGCCAGCGCGAGGGGGTAGCCGACGAACGAGAGAATGTCGAGTAGCCAGTGCGTCACAACGAGCGGCATCGTGCGCCCCCAGCGGGTGTAGCACCAGCCGAACACGACGCCCATGGCGACGTTGCCGAAGAACGGCCCGACGCCTTGGTAGAGGTGATAGCTGCCGCGCAGGGTGGCCGAGCTCAGAATGATGATCCAGGGTGACCAGCCGAGCTCGCGCAGGCGGGTGAACAGATAGCCGACCACGATGATCTCCTCGACCAGCGCGGCCTTGAGGGCGGCGAACACGAGAATCGGAATGGTCCACCAGAAAGTGTCGAGCGGCGAGGGCACCACGGCCACGGTGAAACCGAACGCGCGCCCCGCCAGGTACAGCGCGAGGCCCGGTATGCCGATGACCAGCAGTAGTCCAAACCCGCCGAGCACGTCCTTGCCCGGACGCATCAGGTCGAAGCCGAGCCGGGTGAACGGGTTTTGCCCCGGCCGCCACAGCAGGTACAGCACCAGGGCCACCGCCGAGAGCCCGAACGCGATGCCGAGAAACTGGTAGGTGAAGTCGAGCCACTCGCGAGTCGACTGCGAGCCGTTGAGCGTCGCCGACTGGTCGGCGAGCGGCGTCTCATCGGTCAGTCGGGCCACGATCGACACGATCGAGTACACGGCCGATGCCCCGAGTGACAGCGCGAGCACAATGCCGAGCTCCCAGTACAGCCGCGTGCGGTGCAGCACTGACTGGCGGGGGACGGATGCTGGCGGCATGGCTCTATCCTGCCACCCCGCCCCCAACTGGCCCCGCACCGTTTAAGTGCAAGATTGCCCCTTGTGACGCTCAATACTGGCCGGAAATATTGCGCGTGGGTAACATTTCCTTGCTCATTGACCATTCTGAGTAAATTACAAACTAGGGTCGTATCAACCTCCCAAGGATGAGCCGGTTTCTTTTGCGGCCAAAATTGGGTTGATTCGACGGGCGTGCGACATGGTCAAGAGCTATGTCAGGGGCCCTTTTGCGCACTGGAGGAAAATTGAAAATCAGGAGAATGGGCATTGTTGCCATCGCTCTCGCCTCGACCGGAGCGCTCATGCTCTCTGGCTGCGCCGGTGGCGCAGAGTCCTCAGCTGAGGGCACGATCATCACCACGAACGGCACCGAGCCGCAGATGTCGCTGATCCCCACCAACACCACCGAGGTGGGCGGCGGAAAGATCATCACGTCGATCTTTGCAGGCCTGGTCTCCTACTCGGCCAGCGGCGAGATTCAAGACGAGGTCGCGAAGTCGATCGAGTCCGACGACGCCACCAACTGGACCGTCACGCTCAACGATGACTGGACTTTCACCAACGACGAGCCGGTCACCGCGCAGTCGTTCGTTGACGCCTGGAACTATGGAGCCCTCTTCGATAACGCACAGGGGTCCTCGTACTTCTTCGATAACATCGTCGGTTTCTCCGACGTGCAAAACTCTAAGGACGACCCCTCCGGCGCGGTCGGCGAAGATGGAGCCCCGCTGCAGGTTGGCGATCCGCTGACCGACGGCATGTCCGGCCTGAAGGTCGTTGACGACACCACGTTCACCGTGGAACTCGCTGGCACCGAGGCCGACTGGCCGCTTCGCCTCGGCTACTCCGCCTACTCGCCGCTCCCCTCCGTGGCCTTCGAGGACATGGAGGCCTTCGGTCAGAACCCAATCGGTAACGGCCCGTACATGCTCGCCAGCGCGGATGCCTGGCAGCACGACGTGCAGATCGACCTCGTCACCAACCCGAATTACGCGGGCGTACGCACCCCGAAGAATGACGGTTTGACCATCGTTTTCTTCGCCTCCTTCGACGCCGGCTACGCTGCCGTGCAGGGCGGCGACCTCGACGTGCTCGACCAGATCCCCGAATCCGCACTGGCGAGCTACGAATCCGATTTTCCGGAAACGTTCGTGAACGAGCCTGCCGCGGTTTTCCAGGCGTTCAACATGCCGTACTACCTCGAGCACTGGTCCGGCGAGGAGGGCAAGCTGCGTCGTGCAGCCCTCTCTATGGCAATTGACCGCGCCGAGATCACCGATGTTGTCTTCCAGGGCACCCGCACCCCGGCCACCGACTTCACCTCCCCGGTCATCGCCGGCTACTCCGACTCCCTCAAGGGTTCCGAAGTGCTCGAGTACAACCCGGAAGAAGCCGTTGCCAAGTGGGCAGAGGCTGACGCCATCTCGCCCTACACCGGCACCTTCGATATCGCCTACAACGCCGATGGCCCGCACCAGGTGTGGGTCGACGCCGTGGTCAACAGTGTCAAGAACACGCTCGGCATCGACGCGGTTGGCAAGCCCTACCCGACCTTCGCGGCCGCAATCGATGACCGCGACACCCAGGCGTTGACCGGCGGCACCCGCGCCGGCTGGCAGGCCGACTACCCGTCGCTGTACAACTTCCTCGCGCCGCTGTACCAGACCGGTGCCGGCTCGAACTACGAGGGCTACAGCAGCGCAGAGTTCGACGGACTCCTCACGGAGGGCGCCGCCGCGTCGAGCGTTGAAGACGCTACTGCCAAGTACGTCGAGGCTCAGGAAGTTCTGCTGCAGGACCTCCCGACCATCCCGCTGTGGTACCAGAACACCTCCGGTGTCTGGTCTGACACGGTGAGCAACGTTGAGTTCGGCTGGGATTCTGTGCCGCTCTACCACGAGATCACCAAGAACTAACCATTCGTTCCTAGTACGTCGTTACGAGAGGCCTGGGGGTCATTCCCCGGGCCTCTCGAGTTCCACTTAATGATTGCGAATCTTTCATGCACTCGACTTCACCCGTGCCGATCAGCACCGTGTCAACTGCGCCGACGGGTAGCTGATGCTCTGGTATACCGGCAAGCGCCTGCTCCAGATGATCCCCGTGTTCTTCGGCGCCACTTTTTTGATCTACTTCATGGTGTTCTCCCTGCCCGGAGACCCCATCGCTGCCCTCTATGGCGAGCGGCCCCCGTCGCCTGCCGTCATCGCCCAGATTCGTGCCGAGTACAACCTCGACCAGCCGTTCATCGTGCAGTACCTGCTCTACATCGGTAACTTCTTTCAGGGCGACCTAGGCACCACTTATTCCGGTCGATCCGTCTCCGACGTGATGGCCTCCGCCTTTCCGATCACGGCACGGCTGGCCATGCTCGCCCTCGCCTTCGAGGCGTTTTTCGGAATTCTCGTCGGTCTCATTGCCGGTCTGCGCAAGGGCAAGCTGTTCGACGCGAGCGCGCTCGTGGTGAGCCTGCTGCTGATCAGCGTGCCGACCTTTGTGATCGGCTTCGTGCTGCAATTCGTGTTCGGAGTGCAATTGGGCTGGGCCCGCACGACGGTCAGTGGAGCTGCACCGCTCGACGAACTGATTCTGCCAGCGCTGGTGCTGGCATCCGTTTCGTTTGCCTATATTGTGCGCCTCACCCGGGCCAGCGTGTCCGACAACCTCAACGCTGACTTCGTGCGTACCGCCACGGCCAAAGGCCTCTCTCGCCCGCGCGTCGTGACCGTGCACGTGCTGCGCAACTCGCTGGTTCCCGTGATCACTTTTCTCGGTGTCGACATCGGATCGCTCATGGTCGGTGCCATTGTCACCGAGGGCATCTTCAACATCAACGGGGTCGGTGGAACCGTCTTCAAAGCCATCCGCCTGGGCGAGGGACCGACCGTGGTTTCGTTCATCGCCGTGATGGTCGTTATCTTCGTACTCGCCAACCTGCTCGTCGATCTGCTGTACGCAGCTCTGGACCCAAGGATCCGCTATGCCAAGTAAAAACCAGGGCGCGCAGCCGCACTTCGTTGCAGCGCTCGAAGACACCCCTCTCGTCGCCATCGACCGCCTCGATGAGACCGCAAAAGCGCGCAGTACCTGGGCGGACGCCTGGGACGCGATGCGACGCCGACCCAGCTTCTGGATCTCCTCCGGCCTCATCCTCCTGATTTTTCTGGTCGCCCTGTTTCCCTCCTGGTTCGCCTCGGTATCCCCGACGCAGTGCCAGCTGTCCGACAGCAACGACGTGCCGCAGTCCGGGCATCCGCTCGGATTCACCTTCCAGGGCTGCGACGTGTACTCAAGGATCATCTTCGGAACGGGTGCCTCGGTGACCGTCGGACTGCTGGCCGCGGCGATCGTGACCCTGTTCGGTCTCATCGTCGGTGCCCTCGCGGGCTACTACGGCGGATTCCTCGATGCCGTCGTCTCGCGCATCGGCGACATTTTCTTTGCCGTGCCGACCGTGCTCGGCGCCATCGTGCTGCTCTCCGTGCTGCCAGACCGCACGCCGGTCGTCATCGCCCTGGTCATCTCGATCTTCGCCTGGCCGCAAGTCGCCCGCATCATGCGCGGCGCCGTGCTCACCGCCCGCAACTCGGACTACGTCGTGGCTTCGGTTGCGCTCGGCGTGTCAAAGTTCAAGATTCTGCTGCGCCACGTGATCCCCAACGCCATCGCCCCCGTGATCGTGATCGCGACGGTGTCGCTCGGAACATTCATCGTTGCCGAGGCCACCCTCTCGTTCCTGGGCATCGGTCTCGGACCCGGAACCATGTCCTGGGGACGCGATATCGGCGAAGCCCAGACATCCATCCGTACGAGCCCGCAGGTGCTGTTGTACCCCTCGATCGCGCTGTCCTTGACCGTGCTGGCTTTCCTCATGCTCGGGGATGTTCTGCGTGATGCGCTCGACCCCCAGGCGAGGGCACGCCGATGACCCAGTTAGCGAACCAAACCGTGAACCAGATGCCGTCCTCCGACTCCGCACCGCTCCTTGAAATCCACGACCTCGAGGTCGGCTTCCGCACCCAGCGGGGTCTCGTGCCCGCCGTCCGCGGTGTGAACCTCACTCTCTACCCCGGACAGACCCTCGCTATCGTGGGGGAGTCCGGCTCGGGTAAGACCACGACCGCCCAAGCGATCATCAAGCTGCTGGCCGGTACCGGCCAGGTGACCGGCGGGCAGATCCTGTTCGAGGGCCGGGACCTGACCACCCTGACGGCCGCCGAAATGCAGGCCGTGCGCGGCCGGGAAATCGGCTACGTTCCGCAGGACCCGATGAGCAACCTCAACCCGGTGTGGAACATCGGTTTCCAGGTGGCCGAAGCGATCAGGGCCAACAGCGACCTACGCGGAAAGGCATTGAAACAGCGCACCATCGAAGTGCTGCAAGAAGCGGGCCTGGCGGATGCCGCCGACCGGCTCAAGCAGTACCCGCACCAGTTTTCCGGCGGAATGCGCCAGCGCGTCCTCATCGGCATCGGGCTGTCCGCCCGGCCGAAATTGCTCATCGCCGACGAACCGACGAGCGCGCTCGATGTCACCGTGCAGCGTCAAATTCTCGATCACCTCGCCACCCTCACCCGGGACTATGGCACGAGCGTTCTGTTCATCACGCACGACCTCGGCCTCGCCGCGGAGCGGGCCGAACAGCTCGTGGTGATGTACAAAGGCAAGGTTGTAGAGTCCGGGCCGTCACAGGAGATCCTGGCCAATCCGCAGCACCCATACACGCAGCGCCTCGTGGCGGCTGCTCCGAGCCTCGCGTCGCGTCGCATCCAAGCGAAGAAGAATCAGGATGCTCCTGCTCCCGAAATCTTTTCCGCCGGCGGCACCGATACCGCGCTCATTACGCGCGCCACCGAACGCGAGCTGGCGGCATCGGGTAAGGATCTCATCTCGGTCGAGGGCATCACCAAGATGTACCGCATTCGCACATCCGGTCTGAAGCATGACGAACTCCTCGCCGTCAACGACGTGTCGTTCGGCGTGAAGAAAGGTACCACCACGGCGATCGTGGGGGAGTCCGGTTCCGGCAAATCCACCGTGGCCAAGCTCATTCTGCAGTTGGAGAGCCTCACCAGCGGGCGGATAGAATTCGAGGGGCGCGATGTCGCTGGGTTGAAAGGCCGAGAACTGCTGAACTTTCGTCGGCGCGTGCAGCCGGTGTTCCAAGACCCGTATGGTTCACTCGACCCGCAGTACAACGTGGGCAACACAATCGCTGAACCCCTGCTCGCGCACAGAGTGGGCACAAAAAAGGAACGTCAGAAGCGCGTGCTGGAGCTTCTCGAGCAGGTGTCGCTGCCGGCTGCGACGCAGTTTCGCTACCCGAGCGAACTCTCCGGCGGTCAGCGCCAGCGCATCGCGATTGCCCGCGCCCTGGCGCTCAAGCCGGACGTGCTCGTGCTCGACGAGGCCGTGTCTGCGCTCGATGTGCTCGTGCAGGGTCAAATTTTGAACCTGCTCACCGAGTTGCAGACGGAACTGAATCTGACCTACTTGTTCATCACCCATGACCTCGCGGTGGTGCGACTGGTTGCCGACAATGTCTGTGTCATGCAGAAGGGGCGCATCGTCGAGGCGGCCTCGACCGACGACGTGTTCGACAACCCGCGGGAGGTCTACACGCAGGACCTCCTCGCCGCCATCCCCGGCGGTGACTTTGAGTTCGGTCGCTAAAGACCTATTTTCGCTAGGAATTCGACGGAGATTTTGCCAGCCAGGCTGACGCAAGATCTTCGCCGGTTTCGGTGACCCGGGCCGCTGGACGCTCCGGCTCGGTCGGCAATAATCACCATGAGCAGCGAAGTCTACGGTGGTTTTATTGGAATTGTGCCCCCCTGAACGCAATAATCGTGCATTGGTCATGATTATTCGTTCATCCGGTCACCAATGGGTAACAGTTTTCGTCCGATGCTAGGTGAAGACCGTGGACCCTCTCTAGGGTCGGAGTAACCACGCTCGACTTTGGGGCCAGAAACCTCGGGTCGGTGCATACTTCGCACAGGAGGAACTATGAGATTTAGACGCATCGGGGCAGCCATTGCCACCGTGGGGGCCGCAGCACTGGTCCTTTCCGGTTGTTCAGCGCCAACGGCCGAATCCGGACTTGATGAGGGAACGAGCGTCGACGTCGCCTGGAACCAGCCGTTTTTCTCGTATAACGGTCTGACGTCGTTTGGCAACGCCACGGCGAACAACAACATCACGTACATGACGAACGACTGGTTCAACTACTACGACAACACGCCGGAGTTGAAGCAGAACGAGTCATACGGCAGCTACGAGATGGTCTCTGAAGACCCGCTCACGGTGAAGTACACCCTCGCTGATGACGTTAAGTGGTCAGACGGCACCCCTGTCGACGCCGCGGATCTCCTGCTGAGCTGGGCGGCTAATTCGCGCTCACTCGACACCCCGGATTTCACTCCTGATGACTTTACCGACCCCGAGACCGGGGAATTCACCGATGCATTCCCTAAGGACGTCGTCTACTTCGACTCCGGCGCCCAGGCCGACTCGGGCCTTGGACTCGTACGTGACGTTCCCGAGATCAGCGACGATAATCGTTCAATGACCCTGGTCTACTCGGCACCGTACGTCGACTGGGAGCTCGCCCTCTACGCGCCGCTTCCGGCACACGTTGTGGCGAAGAACGCCCTCGGAGTCGACGATAACGAGGAAGCCAAAGCCGCCCTCGTTACGGCCATTCAGGACAACGACTCCGCATCGCTTGCCAAGATCTCCTCATTCTGGAACTCGGGCTTCAACTTCACCGAGTTGCCCGATGACCCCGAGCTCTACGTCGGAACCGGTCCGTACACGATCTCGGCCTTCGTGGCCGATCAGTACATCACCATGACTGCCAACCCCGAGTACACGGGCCAGAACACGCCGACTATTGAAGAAGTAACCGTGCGCTTCATCACGGATCCGCTCGCTGCCGTGCAGGCACTGGAAAACGGTGACGTCGATGTCATCTCGCCCCAGTCCACGTCTGACCTGGTGACCGCGCTGGACGCGATCGAGAACGTCACGGTCCTGAAGGGTGAAGAAGGCACCTACGAGCACCTCGATCTGCAGTTCGACCAAGGCAAGAGCGGCGTGTTCAACGACCCGCTACTGCGTGAAGCATTTATGAAAATCGTTCCGCGCCAGGAGATCCTTGACAAGCTGATCAAGCCCATCGTCGGTGACGAAGCGATTCTGCGTGGTTCGCAGTTGTTCGTTCCGGGTTCCGAGGGCTACGACGATTCTCTCGACGGCAACGGTTCGGCCGACTACGCCGAGGTCGACGTTGAGGGTGCCAAGGCCCTCATCGCCGAGTCCGGCGCCACCAACCTCGACGTGACGATTCTGTACGCATCGACCAACCCGCGGCGCGTGAACGAATTCGCGCTGATCCAGACCAGCGCAGCACTCGCCGGCTTCAACGTGATCGATGGGGGCAACCCGGAATGGGGCGGCATCCTCGGTACCCCGGGTGCCTATGACGCGGCGTTCTTTGCCTGGCAGTCGACCAGTCTGGGCGTCACCGACTCCGGCCCGACCTTCGAATCCGGTGGCATTAACAACCACAACTTCTACTCCAACGCCGATACTGACGCTGCGATCAAGAAGCTCAACGTGGAGTTCGACCCGGCCAAGCAGATCGAGTTGAAGCAGGAGATCGACAAGATCCTCTGGGAGAACTTCTACGGTGTGACCCTTTTCCAGTTCCCCGGCGTGACGGCATTCAATGACAGCGTCACGGGCATTGACCCGTCGATTCTGGCGCCGACGATCTTCTGGAACATCTGGGATTGGAAGCTCGCCAGCTAAGAGAAAACTCTTTGTTGGATCAACGTGCTGTTTGAGGCGCTGGGACCGGTTGGTCCCAGCGCCTTCCCCCGACCAGAGACAGGTAGCCACCGCTCATGGCTTCATTTGTATTCCGGCGGCTGATTGCCGCCGTCATCGTGCTCCTCGCGGCAACGTTCCTGATGTACATGCTGGTCGCCCTGTCCGGGGACCCGCTAAAGGAACTCCGCGAGAGCAGCGCACCAAACAAGATCGAGCTGATGGCTTCGCTCAGCCAGCGGCTCGACCTCGATGTTCCCCCCTTCTTTCGCTACTTCCTGTGGCTCGGCGGCGTCGGGCAGTGTTTCGTCGGCGCCTGTGACTTCGGCGTCAACGTGCAAGGCCTGCCCGTGGTGATCCTGCTCCAACAGGCGATGGGATCAACACTGCAGTTGGTCACCGGTGCCCAGATCATCGCCATCATCGTTGGACTGATCGTCGGCATCACCACGGCCCTGCGGCAGTACAGCGGTTACGACTATACGATCACATTCGCTTCTTTTCTCTTCTTCTCCCTGCCTATCTTCTGGGTGGCGGTGCTGCTCAAGCAATACATCGCGATCGGGTTCAATAACTGGCTATCCGACCCCCTTATCGGAGTGCCGATCATGATCGGAATCTCGATCGTGTCTGGACTGCTGTGGATGTCACTCCTCGGTGGTGCGTCGCGGCGACGGTGGATCACCCTCGGCGTTGCGACGGCGTCAACGCTTGCACTGCTGGCCTACTTCGAACTGACCGACTGGTTCACCACCCCGAGCGTCGGCATCGTCGGCGTCGTGATCACCGCCCTGGCGGCTGCGCTCGGCGTTACGGCAGTCTCCGTCGGGCTCAAGGACAAGAACGCGGTCCGTGGAGCCCTTGTGACGGCCGCCGTGGGGATCGCCCTGTACTATCCGATGACCTACTTTGTCTTTCGCAGTATGTCGCTTCCCCTCTTCTTCGCCCTCGCTCTGGGCGCCGTCGTCGTGGGCGGCGCGATCGGGTACTTCCTTGGTGGCAGAGACCGTTGGCAATCAGCCCGCACCTCGGCCATCGTCGCCGTGATCATCGGAGCGGTGATCGTTATCGATGGTCACCTGCTCTATTGGAACGCCTACGTCAACTCCAGCCGGGTCAACGGGCGACCCGTGGCGACCATCGGATCGACGACACCTAACCTCGGCGGCAATTTCTGGATTCAGGGCATCGACACCTTCACCCACCTACTCCTGCCGACCATCGCAATCATCCTCATTTCCTTTGCCAGCCTGACGCGCTACACGCGGGCGAGCATGCTCGAGGTGATGAACCAGGACTTCATCCGCACGGCCAGGTCGAAGGGGCTCACCCAGCGCACCGTCGTCGTGCGCCATGCCCTGCGTAACGCTCTCATTCCGATTGCGACGGTGATCGCGCTCGAAATTGGAGCGCTTATTGGTGGAGCGGTGATCACCGAGTCCGTGTTCGGGTGGAGCGGTATGGGCAGGCTGTTCCAAAACGGTATCGACCACGTTGATCCCAACCCGGTGATGGCGTTCTTCGTGGTGACCGGGCTCCTCGCCGTCATATTCAACCTGCTGGCCGACCTCCTGTATGCGTCCCTCGACCCGAGAATCAGGGTGTCCTAATGTCCGATCCGAATCCGTCCCTGCAGGCCCCGCTCGGAGCTGGCAATCAGCTCGACGAATCCTCGATCGAACAACGCGAAACCGTCGGCCTCAGCCAGGGACAGATCGTTCGTAAACGGTTTTTTCACCACAAGGGCGCCGTGGTTTCGATCTTCGTCCTTGCCTTCGTGATTGTGCTGGCCTTCAGCTCGGTCGGGATTCATGTTTGGGGGCTAAACACCCCCGGGTGGTGGCCCTGGCACTGGAACGCGACACCGCCACTGGTTAATCGGGGCATTCCCACGTTGAACCTGATCCCCGGCCCGGGCTTCGGCATTGGCCCGCACCCCTTCGGCCAGGACGAAATCGGCAAGGACATCTTTGCCCTCGTCATGCGCGGAACCCAGCAATCCATCATGATCATGCTGCTGGTCGGCCTGGTCGGCACCGGAATAGGGGTGCTGATCGGAGCCCTCGCTGGCTTCTACCGCGGAATCGGCGACGCCATCCTCATGCGCTTCACCGACGTGATCATCACCATCCCGTTCATCGTGGTTGGCGCTGTGATCGGGCGTTCCGTAGGTGCTGCCGGGCTCGGCGCAGCGGTTCTTGGACTCGCGCTGGGGCTTTTCGCCTGGACCGGGCTCGCCCGACTGGTGCGGGGTGAATTCCTATCGCTGCGCGAACGCGAGTTCATCGATGCGGCCAGGGTTTCAGGGGCCAGCGACGCGCGCATTATCTTTAAACACATTTTGCCCAACGCGGTCGGTGTGATTATCGTCAGCGCCACCCTGCTCATGGCCGGCGCCATCCTCGCTGAAACCGCCCTGAGCTTTTTGGGTTACGGCGTGCGCAATCCCGATACATCACTCGGCCTGATCGTGGCCCAGAATGTCGCAGCCTTCGCTACCAGACCATGGCTGTTCTGGTGGCCCGGCATCTTCATTATCGTGATCGCCCTGACCGTGAACTTCATCGGTGACGGTCTGCGCGACGCGTTCGACCCGCGTCAGAAGAAGATGCCGTCTGCGAAGGCGCTGTCAAAAGCGGATGCGCGCCGCGCGCGCGCCGCGCGCGCCGCCAGCACGGTCTAGCGCCCATGCTCAGGCTTCTACAGAACAAGACCGAGCATCGCTGCGGCGAGCAGTCCGGCGAGCACCGCAATGGTGACCCGATGGGTGCTCACGCGGAGAGCATCCGGGTCAACGACGGCACTGTCCAACGCTCCGGCGTCGCGCAGGGCTTCCCAGCGCTGGCGCAGCACGAAAGCCACCTGGCCGGACGCTGTACCCACGGAATCCCCCGGCCGCACGCTTTGACCGGCACCGTATGCGGAATCACCGAGATTTCGGACGTCGGAACGCTCAATCGCGATCGCCCCACGAATGCCGGGACTCGGTGCCGCCCACACTGGAATTCGCCGCTTGGCCGTGAACAGCGTCAAGGTGTAACGGGTGTCAATGCGCTCCACGTGCGGCCACGGCACGAAGTAGGTGCGGAACACGTTGACGACCGTGATGCCCGCTTCTTCGATCACAATATGTGGCTGCCAAAACAGGGCCCCGGCTGCTGCGGAGAAGAACAGCAGCAGTGGCACGGTGCGCACGAGATTCTCAATGTCGTCGGCCAGTACCAGGCCGACACACGCAGCCACGCAGAGCACGGCCACGACGCCGGCCAGAACCGGGCCAAATACAGGACGAAACGTGAAGATCGGCATGGGTCCATTTTCACAGACAACGCGTTCAACACAGACAGGACCTCAGCTGATGAGTAACGAAGCAATCATTTCCCCCGGCGACGGCTCTTCTGCCCGGCCCGTGACGGAGGCCGTGCTCGAGGTGACCGACCTCGACGTGGATTTCTGGGTCGAGGGTGAGCTGTACCCGGCGGCCATCAAAATGAACTATCAGGTGCGCCGCGGTGAGGTGCTCGCCATCGTGGGGGAGTCAGGATCGGGCAAGAGTACGGGGACCATGGCGCTGCTCGGCCTGTTGCCGCAAAATGCCCGCACGACCGGCTCGATCAAGCTACTCGGAAAAGAAATCTGCGGTCTTCCCGAGTCGGAGATTCGCAAGGTGCGCGGCAATGATGTGGCCACCATTTTTCAGGAGCCGATGACGGCCCTCAACCCGGTTTACACGGTCGGCTTTCAGATTGTGGAGGCCCTGCGCTCGCACTTCGACCTGTCGCCGCACGAGGCGAAAACGCGTGCGATTGAGTTACTGACGCTCGTTGAGATGCCCAACCCCACGTTGTCTTTCGACAAGTATCCGCATCAACTCTCCGGCGGACAGCGGCAACGCGCCATGATTGCCCAGTCAATTTCCTGCGACCCGGTATTGCTCGTCGCCGACGAGCCGACGACCGCGCTCGACGTGACCGTGCAGGCTGAAATTCTCGACTTGATGCGCAACCTGCACACCAGACTCGACAGCGCCATCATTCTCATTACGCACGACATGGGCGTCGTCGCCGACCTGGCGGATTGGGTCATGGTGATGAAGAACGGTCTCACGGTAGAGGCCGGGCCAATCGACGATATCTTCAACCGTCCCCAGCATCCGTACACCCAGCAATTGCTCGCCGCGGTGCCGCACCTGGGTCAAGGCATCGAAACGGTCGCCCGGGAGCAGGTTGCCCGCCCGGTGGGCGTCAAACCGGTGCTCGATTTTCAGAACGCTTCCATTGACTATCCCAAGCGCGGGCGCATTCCAGCATTCAGGGCAGCCGAGGCCATCGACTTTCAAATCTTTCCCGGGGAGATCGTTGGACTGGTCGGCGAGTCCGGATCGGGCAAGACCACCCTGGGTCGTGCCGCTGTTGGGCTGCTGCCGATCGCCGACGGCACGCTGATCTCCTGTGGGATCGACATTTCGCACGCGAAACTGCGTGACCTCCGGCCGTTGCGCCGCAAAGCCGGCATCGTTTTTCAGGATCCGGCGTCATCGCTCAACCCGAGAATGCCCATCGGAGAATCGATCGGGGAACCCCTCTATCTGTCCGGTGAAGCGCGCGGCGCTGACCTCGACAAACGCGTACAGACACTCTTGGAACAGGTAGAACTACCCACCAGCTATCGCAACCGCTTTCCGCACGAATTATCCGGAGGGCAGAAACAGCGCGTCGGGATCGCACGCGCCCTCGCCCTGCACCCGGACCTGTTGATCGCGGACGAACCCACGAGTGCCCTGGACGTCTCGGTACAGGCCCGATTTCTGGACCTGCTGCACGAACTGCAGGAACGTCTCGGGTTCGCGTGCTTGTTCATCAGCCACGACCTGGCGGTCGTCGACGCACTGGCCCACCGTATCGCGGTGATGCACAAGGGCAAGCTCGTGGAGCAGGGCACGAGCGACGAAATTCTGCGTGCCCCGAAGGACCCGTACACGCAACGACTGATCAGCGCGGTCCCGGTGCCGGATCCGGTGGAACAGCGACTCCGTCGCGAAGCCCGTCAGGCCGCCAAGGGGTAACAGCACCATGGCAGCCGCCACTCTCACCGATGCGCTGACGTGGATACGGTAGGATAGTACTTTGGGTCACATTATGACCCCTGGTATCCATTCTTCGTCGCGCGCGAGACTCTGCGGCACTCATTCTTCGTAAGGATCTATTTTTATGGCGATTGCTACACGCAATAACCTCCGAAATGTTGCAATCGTTGCTCACGTTGACCACGGTAAGACGACGCTGGTTGACGCGATGCTCAAGCAGACCGACTCCTTCGCGGACCACTCCCACGTTGAAGAGCGCGCGATGGACTCGAACGAACTCGAGCGCGAAAAGGGCATCACGATTCTTGCCAAGAACACGGCAGTTTCGTACAAAGGCATCCACGCTGCGGACGGTCCCATCACGATCAACGTGATCGACACCCCTGGCCACGCCGACTTCGGTGGCGAGGTCGAGCGCGGACTGTCCATGGTCGACGGCGTTGTGCTCCTCGTTGACGCGTCAGAGGGCCCGCTGCCGCAGACCCGTTTCGTGCTCCGCAAGGCGCTCGAAGCCAAGCTTCCCGTCATCCTGCTGGTCAACAAGACCGACCGTCCCGACGCGCGCATCGACGAGGTCGTGGCCGAGAGCCAGGACCTGCTCATCGGCCTCGCGAGCGACATGGCCGACGACTTTCCCGACCTCGACCTCGACGCCGTGCTCGATGTACCCGTCGTCTACGCGTCGGGCCGTAACGGCGCCGCCAGCTGGAACAAGCCTGAAGACGGCACGCTGCCCGACAACGACGACCTCGAGCCGCTGTTCGACGCCATCCTCAAGCACATCCCTGCACCGACCTACGATGACACGCACCCGCTTCAGGCGCACGTCACCAACCTCGACGCCTCGCCGTTCCTCGGTCGCCTCGCGCTGCTGCGCATCTTCCAGGGCACCATCAAGAAGGGTCAGACCGTGGCCTGGGTGCAGCAGGACGGCACCGTCAGCAACGTGAAGATCACCGAGCTGCTGATCACCAAGGCTCTGGACCGCTACCCGACCGAGAGCGCCGGCCCCGGCGACATCGTGGCCGTGGCCGGTATCGAGAACATCACCATCGGTGAGACCCTCGCAGACCCCGACGACGTACGCCCCCTGCCGACCATCACGGTTGACGACCCGGCCATCTCGATGACCATCGGAACCAACACCTCGCCTCTTATGGGCAAGGTCAAGGGCCACAAGCTCACCGCCCGCATGGTCAAGGACCGTCTCGACCGCGAACTCGTCGGTAACGTCTCGCTCAAGGTCGTCGACATCGGACGCCCGGACGCCTGGGAGGTGCAGGGCCGTGGAGAACTGGCCCTCGCCATCCTGGTCGAGCAGATGCGTCGTGAGGGCTTCGAGCTCACCGTCGGCAAGCCGCAGGTAGTTGTGCGTCGCATTGATGGCAAGGTGCACGAGCCGTTCGAGCACCTCACCATTGACGCACCAGAGGAATACCTCGGCGCCATCACTCAGCTGCTCGCCGCTCGCAAGGGTCGCATGGAGAACATGGCGAACCACGGCACCGGCTGGGTTCGCATGGAATTCATCGTTCCGTCGCGCGGCCTGATCGGCTTCCGCACGCAGTTCCTCACCGACACGCGCGGTACCGGAATCGCCAACGCGATCCTGCACGGCTACGAGCCCTGGGCCGGCACGATCAACACCCGCACCAACGGTTCCATCGTGGCCGACCGCTCCGGTGCTGTCACGCCGTTCGCGATCATCAACCTGCAGGAGCGCATGTCGTTCTTCGTGCAGCCGACCAGCGAGGTCTACGAAGGCATGGTCATCGGCGAGAACTCGCGCGCCGACGACATGGACGTGAACATCACCAAGGAAAAGAAACTGACCAACATGCGTCAGTCCAGTTCCGACACGTTCGAGTCGATGACTCCGCCCAAGCAGCTCTCGCTCGAGCAGTGCCTCGAATTCGCTCGCGAAGATGAGTGCGTCGAAGTCACCCCGGCCGCCGTGCGTATTCGCAAGGTCGAGCTGACGGCAGCCGCTCGTTCGCGTCAGGTTTCGCGCGTGAAGAAGATGGACGCGAACTAGCCAGTTCCCCTCCACGAGAGCGCAAAAAGTGCTGCTTTGACTAGGTCGAAGCGGCACTTTTTGCACCCTCGCGGTGTCCACATTCGCACAACTCGAAAGGCTTCACATGACGACCAGCAGACCAACACGACGAGTTGTTCTCGCCCTCGTAGTGGCCGCAGCCGGACTTCCGCTCCTGGCGGGCTGCTCCGTGGGCGACTCCGTGCGCGACAGCGTGAATGGTGCCGTGAACGGTGCCGTGCAGGACGCTACGGGCGGTGACGTCAGCCTCGGAGGCCAACTTCCCGCAGACTGGCCGACCGAAATCCCCGTGCTCGATGGAGAGATTCTCTTCGCGACCGGCGGTGTCGGTGAGAGTGGGGTCGGTGGCTGGGTAGTCACCGTCAATGCCACGTCAACGACTCCCCTGGACGATGCACGGGCCGAGCTGCTGGCAGCCGGCTTCACCGAAGTGGTGGCCGGAGTCGACACGGAGGTGGTGACGATGGCGAACGAGAACTTTGGTGTCGTCGTGGCCGCCAATACCGACGGCGTGCTCTATACGGTCACTCCGGTGCCCGCGCTCGGTTAGGCGAACAGGGGCGCCCCGACGTAGCCCCCATCAAGGGTGCCCGCCGGAACCGCGAACAGGGCGCTGCCGACGTGGCGAATGTATTCGTTGAGTGCGTCGTGCCTGGCGAGGTTCAGCTGCACAGAAGTGAATTGGGCCGGCGAGCGCTGGAAGCTGATGAAGAACAATCCGGCTTTCAGTCGCCCCAGCTCATCGTTGCCATCGACGAAGTTGTAGCCGCGGCGCAGTAATTTGGTGCCGTTGTTCTGGGCTGGATGCGCCAACCGCACGTGCGCAGCAGCGCCGATGAGCGGCTGGTCTGCCCGGCCGGCCAGCGCGAAGTCGGGCTCGCTGAATTCAGTGCCACCCGAAAGCGGTGCGCCAGCGCCCTTGGTGCGTCCGAACACGGCTTCCTGCTCGCTCAGAATCGAGCGGTCCCAGGTCTCGATGGTCATGCGGATGCGCCGCGCCACCAGGTAGGAGCCGCCGGCCAACCAGGCCGGTCCGTCGGACGCCGACACCCAGACCTGGTCGGTGACGACGTCGGGTTCTTCAGCCTTGATGTTGGCGGTGCCGTCCTTGAAACCGAACAGGTTGCGCGGGGTGGCCTGGCTCGTTGACGTCGATGAGGTGCGTCCGAAACCGAGCTGGGACCAGCGCAGGGCCGCCCGTCCGAACGCGATGCGCGACAGGTTGCGAATGGCGTGCACGGCGACCTGGGGGTCGTTGGAACAGGCTTGGATGCACAGGTCGCCGTCGCTCTTGCCGACGTCGAGATCGTCGCCGGGAAAGTGCGGCAGCGGCGTCAGATCGGCCGGTCGGCGGCGTGCGAGTCCGAAGCGATCGACGCCATCCGCTGTTTCAAACAGGGACGGACCGAAACCGAACGTGATGGTGAGGCCAGCTGTAGGCAAGCCTTGCGCCTCGCCGGAATCTTCGGGCGGCGCGTCGTAGGGGCCACTGATAGCGCCGTACTCTCCGATCTCCTGCCCGGCGGTCATCGCAGCGGATGCGACCGTCCATTCCTGCAGCAGCTCGATCAGCTGGGCGCGCGTGGTGCCGGCGGAGACGTCGAAGGCGGCGAAGTGCAAACGATCCTGCGCTGGCGTTACGATGCCAGCCTGGTGCCGGCCGTAGAACGGGTAGACCGCCGAAGCGGATGCCGCCTCCGGCGTCGCCGACGCGGCCAGCGCCGCCCGGTCCCCGGCCACCCCCAGCCCGATTCCGGCGACGCTCGCCCCAGCGAGGCCCAGCAGTCCGCGCCGGGACAGGCCGCGGGCCGTCGCGACCAGATCGGTGGACTCGGCCCGCTCACTGCCCGCCACGCTGTGCCTCACAGGACGAGCGCGGCGGTGAGCTGGTTCAAAGGCTCGCCGAGCGCGTTGACCTGATCGGCGAGGGCGCGAATCTCAGCCGGAGTGAGGGCGGAGTAGAGCGTGAATCCGTCGCCAACGCGCTGAACGTCGAGGAGCGCCTGCAGGGAGGCAAACTCGGTGTCGAGCGAAGCGGCCAGGTCAGCATCCGTCTGCAGCAGAATTGAGCGCACGCCGTCGTAGAGCACGCGGGCTCCGTCGACGTTCGCCTGAAAATCCCAGAGGTCGGTGTGCGACCAGGTTTCTTCCTCGCCGGTGACCTTGCCGGTCGCGACCTCGTCGAGCAGGCCGATGGCACCGTTGGTCTGCTGCGACAGCGTGAAACTCACACCCTGCACCTTCGTGTGCAGGGTCGCGGTGTCGGCGACGAGCTGCTGCGTGAGGGCTGCGCGCTTCTCGGTGCTGTACGCCTCGAAACCGGCTTCAGCCTCGGCTGGCCAGAGGTCCTTCTCGATCGCGTGCCAGCCGGTCCACTCCTGGCCCTGTTCGAGGTCGGCCTCGCGCAGGTCGAGCTTGGGGTCGAGGTCGCCGAACGATTCGGCGATGGTCTCTACCCGCTCCCAGTGCACCCGAGTCGACGCGTACAGGCCGCGGGCCGTGTCGTCGTCCCCATTCCTATAGGCGGCGGCGAACGAGTCGGTGCCGGTGACGAGCTGGCCGATCTGGTCGCTGACGTACGAGGCGTAGTCGGAATTGGCGGTGTCGATCTGGGCCGCAAGGTCGACGTCGACGGCGGCGGCGGCATCCGTTTTAGTGGCGGTGAATTCGGCCTTGCCGACACCGTCACCGGTCATCCCCGGCTTGCAGGCTGTGAAGTAGCTGCCGGCGTCGAGCTGCACGACGAGGTCGCGGCTGAGTCCGGGGCCGATGTTCTCCGCCTCGCCGACGATGCGCAGGCCGTCGTCGGCGAGCAGGTAGAACTCGGTCACCTGATCGCCGGAATTGGTGACCGTGAAGCGGATACTGCCAGCCGGCGCCTCATTTGCTGATACGGCACAATCCGTCGCGCTGCTGTCGACGGTAAGGGCCGTGTGCGAGGCTGCCGGGTCGTTTGCGACGCAGCCGCCGAGCAGAGTGACGCCGAGAACACCGACGCCGAGCAGGCGGGCAGAACGCAAGACACGAGGCATGAAGATCCTTTGGCAGAGAAACGAGAAGTCAGTGCGCGGAAACCGGAACGGGCGCCGGAGTCCGGGGTGCGGCCGGAACCGGTCGGGTGCTCGCGCGGCCCTGGCGGCTTTTTCTGATGAAGAGGGTCAGGGTGGGCACGGCATAGGCCAGCCAGGCGAACATCTCCAGCCAGGTGGTGGCGGGGGAGAAGTTCAGGGTGCCCTTGAGTAGCGTGCCGTACCAACTGTCCGGCGGTATAACGGCACTCACATTGAAAGCGAGGGCGTTCAGGCCGGGCAATGTGCCAGCCTCTTGCAGGTCGTGCACGCCGTAGGAGAGCACGCCAGCGGCAACGACGATGAGGACGGCGCCGGTATAGGTGAAGAACTTCGAGAGGTTGATCTTGAGCATGCCGGCATAAATCAGAACGCCGAGCCCGACCGCCGTTGCGATACCGAGGGCTGCGCCGAGCAGGGGCATGGTCGTGGCGCCGGTCGCCTGCACGGCCGCCCAGAGGAACAGGGCGGTCTCGATGCCTTCCCGGCCGACCGCGAGAAACGCGACGAGCACGAGTCCAAGACCGGCACCGACGAGATGCTTGTCAATATTGCCCTGAAGGTGCCCCTTGAGGTCGCGCGCGGTGCGCAGCATCCAGAACACCATCCAGGTCACCAGGCCGGTCGCCACGATCGAGAGCACCCCGCCGATGGTCTCCTGCGCGGTGAACGAGAGCCCATAGGTGCCGTAGGTGAGCAGCGCACCGATACCGAGGGCGAGCAGCACGGCCAGGCCGACACCGAGCCAGATGCGCGGCAGTACGTCGCGCCGGTTGATCTTCACGACGTAGGCAATGAGGATCGTCACGATCAGCGCGGCCTCAAGGCCTTCGCGCAGGCCGATCAGGTAGTTTGCGAGCACGGGGTTCCTTGAATGATTTGGGCGACTGTTTGGTAAGGCTAACCTTACCGAAGTTGACTCTAGTCCGACCGGCGCGATCCTGTCTAGTTATGATTTGATTCGGGAACAGATATCACCCAGCACGACGAACAGCCCGCAGAGCAGAAACGGTGCGTACGCCCATGGTCATGTCCGGCAGCGGCGAGCGAATCCTGTTCGTGCATGCCCGGCCCGGCGACGAATCCGCACTGACCGGCGGCACTATCGCCCGGCTGCGCGCCGACGGATCCCGGGTGGCTGTGCTTTACGCCGTTGCTCCGACCGAAACGGATGCCGCGATCTCCGCGGCGCTGGCCGAACTCGGGGCGCGCGTCTGGCACCGCTTGCCGCAGGCCTCCGGGCATGAATTCGAATCGACCTTTCGAGAGGCCATTGACGCACTCGGCGCAACCGCAGTGGTTGTCGGCACCGTCGACAACGGTCTGCGTGTGGCCGCGACGACCGCAGCGCACGAGGCCGGCCTGCCGGTGTTTCTGGCCCGCACGGTGCGCCAGGCAGCCGGCCAGCGTCTCATCGCCATCGACGTCGGCGGTTACCTCGATGAGAAACTGCGCGCACTCTCGCACTTTCCCGCGCGCTGGACCCTGACCGAACGCACTTGCGTCCTGGCCGACGGGGCCACCGATGTAATCACCGACACCGAAACGTTCCTAAGAGTGGATGCCCCGCGCTCAGCGCTGCCCGCGCCCACCGAGCGACCCGCTCGCCCGACCCTGGCAAACCGGTCGTTGAGCGGTCTCGGCGGACTGCTTCTGGGTATCCTTTTCGGCGTGCTGGGAACCATCGCTCACCAGGCCACCGTAACCCTGTTCGGTGTGGCGCTTCCGATCGGCCTGACAATCGCGTTCGTCGGAATCGGCGCGCTTCTGCTCGGGCTGCGCCTTGTCGTGGGGGACAGGTTCGTGGTCGGCCTCGCCGCGGCGGGATTACTACTGACCATTTTTGTGCTGTCACTGCGCGGTTCCGGAGGGTCGGTGCTCGTGCCGGCTGGCCTGCCCGGAACCCTGTGGACCGTTGTTCCGGCGCTGATCGCGGCTTTTGTGCTGGCCTGGCCGAAACTGCCGCCGCGCCGACGCTAGCCGGCATCGCGTCATACGGAAAGGGGCCCGACCGCGGGGGCGTAGAATCAGGAGTCCGCTCTCGAAGGGAATCCCCAGCCTGTGACGTATGTGATCGCTCTTCCGTGCGTCGATGTGAAAGATCGTGCCTGCATCGATGAATGCCCGGTGGACTGCATTTATGAGGGCGAACGCTCCCTCTATATTCATCCTGACGAGTGCGTCGACTGCGGCGCCTGTGAACCGGTCTGCCCGGTCGAGGCCATCTATTACGAAGATGACCTGCCCGAACAGTGGGCCGACTACTACAAAGCCAACGTGGAATTCTTCGACGACATCGGCTCCCCAGGAGGCGCCGCCAAGATCGGCGTGCTCGCCAAGGACCACCCCGTCATCTCCGCACTGCCGCCCCAGGTTGCGCACTAAGCGATTTTCGTGCTGAAGCCACTGCCGGATTATCCCTGGGATCAGATGGTCCCTTTTGCCACCCGGGCACGGCAGCACGCCGACGGCATCGTCGACCTGTCGATCGGTTCGCCGGTCGATGCCACGCCCGACGTGGTGCAGCAGGCGCTGCGAGCTGCAACGGATGCCCACGCCTATCCGCAAACCGTCGGTACGCCCGCCCTGCAACAGGCGATCATCGACTGGTATGCCCGGCGCCGTGGTGTCACTGGCCTCGAACCGAAAAACGTGTTGCCCACGATCGGTTCCAAGGAGCTCGTGGCTCTCATGCCGTTCATGCTTGGCCTCGGCGAGGGCGACACGATCGTGCACCCGCTGGCGGCCTACCCGACCTACGCGATCGGTGCTGCTATTTCCGGCGCTGCGGCCCTGGCCTCCGATGATCCGGCAGAGTGGCCCGAATCGACCAAGCTGATCTGGCTGAACAGCCCCGGAAACCCGGACGGCCGAGTTTTGTCGGTCGATGACCTGCGCGCTGCCGTCGCCCGTGCCCGCGAACTCGACGCCGTGATCGTGAGCGACGAGTGTTATGCCGAGCTCGGCTGGGACGCGCCATGGAATGCCGAGGCCATTCCAAGCATCCTCGACCCCCGAGTTATTGACGGCGACCGGCGCAACGTCGTCGCGATCTACTCGCTCAGCAAGCAGTCCAACATGGCCGGCTATCGGGCGGCCTTCGCGGCCGGCTGTAGCGGCGTACTCGCGCGCCTGCTGACCGTGCGGAAGCACGCCGGCCTCATGCTTCCGGCGCCGCTCCAGGCGGCAATGATCGCCGCCCTCGGCGACGACGAGCACGTAAGCGTGCAGAAGGAGCGCTATCGCGCACGCCGCGCTGCCCTGCGCCCCGCGCTGGAGGCGGCCGGCTTTCGCATCGATCAGAGCGAAGCCGGGCTCTACCTGTGGGCAACCGAGGGACGTCCCGCCTGGCAATCCATCGAACGGATGGCCGCCCGTGGCATTCTGGCCGGTCCCGGTCCGTTCTATGGCGATGTCTACCCCGAGCATGTGCGATTCTCGCTCACCGCGACCGACGAGCGCATCGCCGCCGCTGTGGCACGCTTGTTGGTTTAACGCAGCGTCTGTCTCGGCTTGGGATCTGTGGACTTCCGCCAACGAACCGCCCGAAGTCTTAGCTGATGCAACAGTAGGTGGTTAGGCCGATTAGGCTGTAGTCGCGGCGGAATCGAACACAGCAGCTTCATCATTGGCCGATTCAGTGACGCGTCGCCACATTTCATCCGGCAGAGATACCCGAGGAGGCTCCGTGACCGACGTCGCGCAGCAGACAACATCCGGCGAACCGATGAGCGCTGACCCCAACAAGGTCACAATCACTTTCCCCGGCGGGAGCGCAGAGTTCCCGATCCTGACCAGTGTGGACGGCGTGTCGAGCATCGACATCTCCACCCTGACCAAGAAGACCGGCCTCACCACGCTGGACTACGGTTTCGTGAACACGGCCGCAACCCGCTCCGCGATCACCTATATCGACGGTGACGCCGGCATCCTGCGCTATCGCGGGTATCCGATCGAACAGATCGCCCAGAACTCGAACTTCCTCGAGACGGCCTGGCTGCTGATCTACGGTGATCTGCCCAGCGCGAGCGAACTGGCTAACTTTGACGATCGCATCCGTCATCACACGCTGTTGCACGAAGACATGCGCCGGTTCTTTGATTCCCTGCCGCACAAGGCGCACCCGATGAGCGTTCTCGCCTCTGGCGTGTCTGCCCTGTCGACGTTCTACCAGGACTCGCTCGACCCGAAGGACCCGGAGCAGGTCGAGATTTCCACCATTCGCCTGCTGGCCAAGCTGCCGGTCATGGCCGCCTACGCGCACAAGAAGAGCGTCGGCCAGGCTTTTCTCTACCCCGACAATTCCCTGAGCTTCGTCGACAACTTCCTCAAGCTCAACTTCGGCAACATGGCCGAGCCCTACGAGATCAACCCGGTCGTGAGCAAGGCCCTTGAACGCCTGCTCATGCTTCACGAAGACCACGAGCAGAACGCGTCGACCTCGACGGTGCGCCTGGTCGGCTCGACCGAGGCCAACCTGTTCGCGTCGGTCTCCTCCGGCATCAACGCGCTGTTTGGACCGCTGCACGGCGGAGCCAACGAAGCCGTACTGTCGATGCTCGGCGAGATCCAGGCATCCGGTCAGGGCGTCGAAAAGTACGTCGAACGTGTCAAGAATAAAGAGCAGGGCGTAAAGCTCATGGGCTTCGGCCACCGGGTCTACAAGAACTACGACCCGCGCGCCACCCTGGTCAAGGAGAGCGCCCACGAGGTACTGGCCGCTCTCGGCGTCAAGGACGACCTGCTGGACATTGCGCAGGAACTCGAGCACATCGCGCTCAACGACGATTACTTCAAGGAACGTCGCTTGTACCCCAACGTCGATTTCTACACCGGCGTCATTTACAAGGCAATGGGCTTTCCGACGCGCATGTTCACCGTGCTCTTCGCGATCGGTCGTCTCCCCGGCTGGGTCGCGCACTGGCGTGAGATGAACGAGGATCCGGCCACCAAGATCGGTCGCCCGCAGCAGTTGTACGTGGGCTCTCCGGCGCGCGACTACCCGCGCCGGTAGTACTGCTTCCTGTTCGGGGGCGTGCTCCATGGGCGTTGCGATGCCGGTGTCACGGCCGGTTCCTTGACAACTCCATTTCGTTGACAACGGATGCTCAGCGCCGTCCACTTTCCGCGTTCCACCGTTCGCCGGATGTGGAATGGACCCGCGGAACGTATTCGTGAGGCGGAATATGCACGGGAATACGCTTTGAGAGGGCGCCAAGCCGTGGAGTCCGTCACTGAAAGGTACGCCCATGACTCCGCTCGAGATGACTGCGGCCGCGACACTCGCGACGGCCACCCCCACAACTTCTCGCCCGATGCAGACACTGCCGACGATCATTCAAGGCGGCATGGGCGTTGCCGTTTCATCGTGGCAGCTTGCCCGCGCGGTGTCCAAGGCGGGTCAGCTCGGTGTCGTCAGCGGTACGGCTCTCGACACGGTCATCGCTCGACGCTTGCAGGACGGTGACGCGGGTGGCCACGTGCGGCGAGCGTTGGCTCACTTCCCGGTGCCGGCCCTCGCCGACCGGGTACTGAGGAAGTACTTTCGCCTCGGCGGTCGCGCCCCGGGAATTCCGTACCTTCCCATCGCCAAGGTCAGCCAGCATCCGCTCGTGAAATCGCTTGAGCTGAGCGTCGTCGCGAACTTTGCCGAAGTCTGGCTGGCCAAGCAGGGCCACGATGGACTGGTTGGCATCAATTTTCTCGAGAAGGTGCAGCTCGCCACTCCGAGCGCGGCCTACGGAGCGATGTTGGCTGGAGTCGACTACGTGCTGATGGGAGCGGGGATTCCGGCCGAGATTCCTGCGCTGCTCACCGGACTGGCCCAGCACGAGACCCGGGCGCTCGACCTGCACGTCGAGAACTCCACCACCAGGTACTCCGTCGAGTTCAATCCGGAAGCCCTGACCGGTGGAGGACTGCCGCCGTTACACCGCCCCCATTTCCTGGCGATCGTCGCTGCCCACGTTCTCGCTGTGTACCTGACCCGGGAGGAGTCGACGCGTCCCGACGGCTTCATCATTGAAGGGCCGCGGGCCGGCGGGCACAACGCACCGCCGCGCGGACGCGGCGTGCTCGACGACGATGGCCAACCTGTCTACGGCCCGCGGGATGACGCCGATTTGGCGAAGGTCGCAGCGGTCGGCCTGCCGTTCTGGGTCGCCGGCGGTTACGGCACTCCCGAGCGGGTCAGCGAAGCCCTCGCAATCGGAGCCGCTGGCGTTCAGGTGGGCACGCTGTTCGCTCTCGCGGCTGAATCCGGCCTCGACGAGACCCTGCGGGAGCAGCTGCTCCACCAAATCGACGGCCAGGGGCTGCGGATTCGTACCGATCCGCTGGCCTCCTCAACGGGATTCCCGTTCAAAGTCGCGACGCTGCCCGGAACCTTGTCCGACGCCACCCTGTACGAAGAGCGCCCGCGCCTGTGCGATCTCGGTTATCTCCGGGTGCCGTACGAACGCGCCCCCGGAGTGCTCGGCTACCGGTGCCCGGCCGAACCGGTCGCGACGTTTGTGCGCAAGGGCGGTTCCAGCGAGGAGGCCGCCGGCCGCAAATGCCTCTGCAACGCCCTCACGGCCAACGTAGGACTGAGCCAAACCCGACGAGACGGATACGAGGAGTTGCCGCTGGTCACTCTCGGTACTGACCTCGACGGGGTCACCGCCCTGCGTGCCGCGCACCCCCAAGGCTGGTCCGCCACTGAAGCCGTAGCCTACCTCGAGTCTAAATCTCGTTAGCAGCCTACGAACTGAACCGGCGTAGTGCTGGTTCAGTCGGGCGGATACCCGGACACCGGGATACCGGGACACCGGGACGGTCCTTTCGACGGGCGCCGCGAAATTTGGCTGCGCGGTGAGTAGCGGGTCAGCAGCCGGGGTCGCGGGGCTGGCGAGGCAGCCTTCGGTGACGAGAACGGTGGACTCGTTTGCGGCCCTACGAGGCCGGCTCTAGGGTCAGCGTGTCTGCCGCATCGTCCTTGATGGCGGCCGGTGTGAACAGCCACCGCCGAGTCTCATGGTCGCGCCAGAGCGGCGCCTGATCGGTGTAGTTGGGGTGGAAAGCGTGCCCGGATGCCCCGGTGAGGTTGATCCAGGTGGAGTCGTCGAAGTTCTCCAGGCTGACGACCTGTCGCATCGACGGTACCCAGTCCACCTGGTAGCCCTGGGTGGCATCCCAGCCGACCGCGTTGACGACGGCTGAACCTCCGGCGAGCTCGTACGGCCCGCGGTTGAATAACCATTCCAGCGGGGCGATCCCGGACTTGCCGAAGCTCTGGTTGGTGAGCTCGAGGGTGTGGATGGCGCCCCACTGCCAGTCCGTCGGGTTCGATCCCATGAGGTCGGCAGCCTCCACCGAGGCATCCGTCAGAACTCGGCGTAGCATGCTCTCCTGCCCGACGGTTCCGTAGGCGGCGTTGGACCACCACGGGGAGTTCGGCTCAGCGAGCAAACTCATGACCACGGAGAAGGAACGATCACCGCCGGTGAGGGCAGCGTCGGCGTTGATCTTGCCGGTAAACATGTCGTGCAGCAGCGTGCTCCAGATCACGTTGAAGTACGCGGCGGCGGCACTGTCGGCGTCCATCTGGTAGTCCCAGCCGTCGAGCAGCTTCTGCGCTTCGGTGGCGTCGCCGGTGAGCCGCACCTGCTGCAGTGCCGGTACCAGGGCCGCCGCGATGGCGCTGTAGTTGTCACCCTGAATCTCGCTCATCAGCTTTGCGGTCAGCGGGGTTTTCGCGGCAATGAGTTCTTGTAGCCGAGCCGTGATCTGGTTCGCCCGATAGCCCAGATCCCAATCGGCGGTCAATAGGTACGGGTAGCTCTGGTCGACGGCCGCGTTATTGGCCGTGACGATGTATCCGCTCGGCGGATTGAAGGTGCTGGGCAGGGCGTCAAAGGGGATATACCCGGTCCAGCCGTACTGGCTGATCCAGCCCGGCACCGGCAGGGTGCCGTTGCCGCTGGCCCGAATGGGGATAAGCCCGGGTGCCTGATAGCCGATATTTCCGTCGACGTCGGCATAGGTCAAATTCTGCGCCGGCACCTCGAACAGAGCGGCTGCTGCGCGAAAGCTGGTCCAGTCGGTGGCCCGGTTCAGGGCGAAAATAGCGGATGCCGTGTGCCCCGGCGTGAGTGCCGTCCACTGTAACGACAGCTCATAGGTGGTTTGGTCAGCACCCGCCTCGGCGATCGGGGCTGGAGGTAGCCCCGCCGCCCCCGGAAAGTCACTTGCGATCTGCGGGTAGGCGGTGCCCTCGAAACCGCTCAGCAGTGGCCCGTGTCCGGTCGAGCGGATCTCGATCTTGACGTCGTCACCGCCGGCGACGGAGATCTTTTCGTCGCGCAGCAGCAGGGGCTGGAGAACGCCGTCGAATTCGTAGCTGTCGCCGGTGACCTTCTCGATATAGAGATCGGCGACGTCAGGGCCGAGGTTGGTGAAACCCCAGGCGATGCGCTCATTGTGGCCGATGATCACGCCGGGCATTCCCGAAAAACTGTACCCGGCCACGTCGAACGGGCAGTCGGCGGTGATCGACTGGCAGCGCAACCCCACCTGATACCAGACCGAGGGCAGTGCAGGGCCGAGGTGCGGATCGTTGGCGAGCAGGGGCTTGCCAGTGTCGGTGAGGGCCCCGGCGACGACCCAGGAATTGGAACCGATCTCCCCGCCGGCCGGCCCGAGCAATTCCGGCACCGACTTGAGGTGCGCGCGCAACTCGGTGAGGGCCCCCGCGTATGAATCAACGGAATCGGAGCCGGATGCGTCGGGTGCGGTGTTCGAAGTGACGCCGCGGTCGGCGGCGGGGACATCCGTTGAATCGACGTTCGACCGTGCGGCCAGCGCCCCGGCCGACGGCAGGGTGACGGCCTGACTGCCGGTGATGGTGGGGTGCTGGTCGGCCGGAAAGCTCGGGTGCAGTTGGCTCACTTCGGCGGCCGTAAGCGTCGCTGACAGCAAGGCGCGGTCGATCTCGTCGTCGAGGTTGGAGCGAAGGTCCCAGGCCATGGCTTTCAGCCACGCGACGGAGTCGGCCGGGGACCAGGGTTCCACCTCGTAACCGGGGTTTTGCAGGCCCAGGACGGCATACTCCAGCGACAGGTCGGCCCCGTGGTGGGTGCCGAGGTAGGCGTTCACGCCATCGGCGTAGGCCTGATAGTAGCCGAGGGTCACCGGGTCGAGCAGGGCAACTTCCTGCTCGGCGACGGCTCGCCAGCCGAGCGTGCGCACGAATGTGTCGGTGCCGACCTGGCTTTCTCCGAACAGCTCCGACAATCGCCCGCTCGTGATGTGCCGGCGAAAGTCCATCTCCCAGAACCGGTCCTGCGCATGCACGTAGCCCTCGGCGAGAAATAGGTCGGCAGCGGTCTTCGCTGTGATCTGGGGGATTCCGGCGTCGTCGCGTGTGACCGTGACCGTGTCGGTGAGCCCCGCGATGTCGATGGTGCCTGCCAGCGTCGGAAACGACCGCGTGACCGTCCAGACACCGAGACCGGCGGTGACCACAACCAGGCTGACCACGATAGTGAGCGCAATGAACAATCGCCGAACGCGACGGTGCCCCTTGCTGCGTGGTGCGTCCGTGCCCACATCACTCCCTCGTGACTTGCGCGATCCCCACCCGAGCGGATACCGCTACCCGGATGCTAGCGGAACCCACCGACATCCGCTTGGCGGCAGCAGTCTAGGCGTGCAGCGCGGCGTTCAGCGTGATGCCGCTGCCACTGCGAGCGAGCACCTCCACGGCGCCCGAGATGGAGTTGCGGCGAAACAGCAGGTTCGGCATGCCGGAGAGCTCAACCGCTTTCACCGAGGGCCGGACGCCATCTGCTGTGATCGGTTCGCCGACGAGGACAACCTTGGTGCCGGCCGTGACGTAGAGCCCGGCTTCTACAACGCTGTCGTCGCCGATCGCGATACCCACGCCGGAGTTGGCCCCGAGCAGGGCGCGGGCGCCGATGGAGATGCGCTGCGTTCCGCCGCCAGACAGGGTGCCCATAATGGATGCCCCGCCACCGATATCGGCGCCGTCACCTACCACGACACCCTGCGAGATACGGCCCTCAACCATGGAGGAGCCGAGGGTTCCGGCATTGAAATTCACGAAGCCCTCGTGCATGACCGTGGTACCCGGGGCGAGGTGGGCGCCGAGCCGCACGCGGGAGGCATCCGCTATTCTCACGCCGACCGGCACGACGTAGTCGAGCAGCGGCGGGAATTTGTCGATGCCGCTGGCCTGAATGCCGGCGCGCTGCAGGGTCGGGCGTAGCCGGGTGAAGTCGGCCGGCAGCATCGGGCCGGCATTGGTCCAGACCACGGTGGGTAGGTGCGCGAAGATGCCATCGAGATTGATGCTGTTCGGCTTGACGAGCAGGTGGGAGAGCAGGTGCAGCCGCAGATAGGCATCCGAGGTGCTCGCCGGAGCCGTATCGAGATTAATTTCCACGGTGATGGCCTCAAGGCGCACCGCGCGTCTGGCGTCGTCGCCGGCTGCTTCGCACAGTTCGGCCGGAACGATCCAGCGGTCGCGGCCGGTCGGCAGCGCGCCGAGTGCCGGGGACGGAAACCAGGTGTCGAGCACGGTGCCATCGAAGGCGACGGTTGCGAGACCGTACCCCCAAGCCTGGGTTGGTGCGGCTGTGGCGTTTTCGGTAACAACAGAGGGCATACCTCTAGATTAGTAGGGTGACTTCTTCGACTCCGGCCCCCGCCGCTCCAGCCAGCGCCTCAGCAAGGCCGGCACAGCTCACCGTGCTCGACCTGACGGCGACGTCGATCGACCTGACCAGGCAAATCTGCGACATGGAGTCCGTGTCGGGCAACGAGTCCGCCCTCGCTGACGCGATTGTGGCCGCGCTCGCCGGGTTCGATCACCTCGAGATAGTTCGCGATGGCGACACCATCGTCGCCCGCACCAATCTTGGACGCGCCCAGCGCGTCGTCATCGCCGGCCACATCGACACGGTTCCGCTCAACGACAACCTGCCCACCCGTTACGAGACCATCGACGGCACCGAGTATCTCTGGGGTCGAGGCACCGTCGATATGAAGGCCGGCGTCGCCGTGCAGCTCAAGCTCGCCGCTGAACTGGCCGACCCAGGGGTCGACGTGACCTGGATGTGGTACGACCACGAAGAGGTCTCCGACGATCTCAACGGCCTCGGACGCCTTGCCCGCAACCGTCCGGACCTCTTCGCCGGGGACTTCGCCATCCTCGGCGAGCCGACCCGGAGCCAGGTCGAGGGCGGCTGCAACGGCAACCTGCGCGTGGAGATTCGCACCTTCGGGTTGCGCTCGCACTCAGCGCGCAGCTGGGTAGGCGACAACGCCATCCACAAAGCCGCCCCTATTCTCAACATTCTGGCCGGGTATGAGGCCCGCGAGGTCGAGGTGGAGGGCCTCGTCTACCGCGAAGGCCTCAACGCGGTCGGTATCACGGGCGGCGTCGCCGGCAATATCATCCCGGACGAGTGCATGGTGCACGTCAACTACCGCTTTGCGCCGAGCCGCAGCGGCGACGAAGCCGTCGCCCATCTACGCGAACTCTTCGCCGGCTACGACCTCACCGTCGTCGACCGGGCCGAGGGTGCCCGCCCCGGTCTCGACGCCCCGCTCGCCCGCGAATTCCTCGCCGCTGTCGGCGGCGTGGCCACTCCGAAATATGGCTGGACCGACGTCGCTCGCTTTTCGGCCCTGGGAGTTCCGGCCGTCAACTACGGGCCGGGTGACCCGCTCAAGGCTCACGCCGACGACGAACGCGTCGCCGTGGCCGAGATCACGGCCTGCGAGAAGGGCCTGCGCGACTGGCTGAGCGCATCCGTTCGGTAGCGCAGCGACAGCACAATGACTGAGCGGATGCTCCGTCCCCGCACCCAGGCCGCCCGCCGGCTGCCGACCGTCTGGCAGGCCCGCTATCGGCTGACCCCGTGGTGGGGCAAAGTGCTCGTGGTCTGGGCGCTGTCGCGACTGGTCACAACGAGTCTCATACTCGTGCTGGCGAGCGTGCAGGGCCCGAACGCCTGGACCGGTGCCAGCCCGAAATACACCGATTTTGCGACCATGTGGGACGGGCGCTGGTACAACATCGTCGCGGTGCTCGGTTACCCGAGCGTGCTGCCGATCACCGACACCGGGCAGATCGGTGAAAATGCCTGGGCATTTATGCCCGGCTATCCGGTCGTGGCCAGGTTCCTCATGGAGCTGACCAGCTTTCCGTGGGCGCCCGTGGCCGTGTTCGTGTCGGTTGTGTTCAGCCTGGGCACCGCCCTGCTGTTCTACCGTCTGATGGCGCGGGTGCAGCCGCCGAACACGGCCCTGTTCTCGGTCGTGTTGTTTTGCGTCGCCCCGCTATCGCCGATTCTGCAGTTTGCCTATGCCGAATCGATGTACCTGTTCTTTCTGACCCTCGCTCTCTACCTGCTGTTGGAGCGGCGGTACTGGCCGCTCTACCCCGTCATCGCGATCATGGCCCTGACGCGGCCGAGCGGGCTCGCATTTGCCCTCGCTCTTGGCCTGCATGTCAGCTACCGCTTCGTAAGGCGATTTCGCGACCCGTTCCCCGTGCGAGAGCGGATGCTGGCGGCGTCCGTCGCCCTGTTCAGCGCGCTGATGGGGCTGGCCTGGCCAATCGCGGCCTGGGCGGCCACCGGCGACCCGATGGCGTACACCGACACGGAGCTGGCCTGGCGGGCCCCGTACATCGGTTACGTGGAGCTGGTGCCGTTCACCGCGTGGTTCCAGGGGGGAATCTGGTGGCTCGGCAGCCCCTGGGGGATCGTCGTGGTCACCGCCCTAATTCTGGCCTTCGCCCTGCTCCTGTTCATACCGGCCGTTCGCCGGCTCGGTGTGGATCTGCGCTTGTGGCTGGCCAGTTATAGCCTGTACCTGCTCGCGGTCTTCTTTCCGCAATCGAGCACGTTTCGGCTTCTCATGCCGATGTTTCCGCTGCTCGGCGCGGCCGCGCTGCCGCGCAGCCGGGTCTATCGGGTGGCGATCGTTCTGCTTTTCGTGGCCGGCCAATGGGGCTGGCTGCTGATCTGTTGGGGCGTCGACGGGTACGACTGGACACCGCCCTAAGGACTCGGTATGAACGACCGAATCTGACACTGAGTCCGACCCGAATTTACGTCTCGGGCCGAGATAGTCGATAATAGGTATACAAAGACGAATGGAAGGGGAGTTCATGGCGGCCATGAAGCCACGGACCGGAGACGGGCCAATGGAGGCTGTAAAAGAGGGGCGCCTGATCATCGTGCGTGTACCGCTCGAAGGTGGGGGTCGGCTTGTTGTCTCAGTCAACGACGCCGAGGCCAGGGAACTTCACGACGCACTCGCCGGGGTTGTCGCTGCGGCGAAGTAGCCTCGTGTTCCTGTAGGTAACAGCAGAACGGCCGCGCAGTCACTGTGCGGCCGTTCTGCTGTACGCAGGCGCGTCAGGCGCGCAGCTTGGTGATCTGCAGCAGGCCGTCGCCGACGGGGGACAGGGCACTGATGACCGCGCTCGACGCGGCAATTTCGGTCAGCAGCGTGCGGAAGCCGGTCGCGACATCGTCGCGCTGGGCCGGGTCGGCGACTCGGCCGCGCCAGAGGGCGTGCGCGACGAGAACGGTGCCGCCCGGACGGGCCAGGCGCAGTCCGTGTTCGACGTATTCGATGACCGACTGCGGGTCGGCGTCAATAAACACAATGTCGTAAGAATTTTCGTTCATGCGTGGCAGGACCTCGCTGGCCTTGCCTGTGATCAGGCGCACCCGGTTGGCTGGAACCTTTGCCTCGGCGAAGTTCGCCTTGGCGTGTTGCAGGTGGTCTACCTCGGTGTCGATCGACGTGAGCGTGGCGCCAGGCGCCCCGGTCAGCAGCCAGATGCCCGAAACTCCGGCCCCTGTGCCAACCTCGAGGATACTGCGCGCCCCGGTAGCAGCGGCCAGAACGGCCGATTGCGCACCGACCGCGGGCGTTATCGCGTCGATTCCCAGCTCGAGGGATTGCTGGCGCGCTCGAATAATGGCTTCGGATTCCACGACACAATCGTCGGAGAATTTCCAGTTCAGTTCAATGTCAGACACAAATAACTCCAGTAGATGATTAGGTCAAGACTAGGGCCGTGGCGCGTGTGGTCTGTGGATGCCTCGCCGGGCGCTACTCTAAGGACATGTTTGGGCTGACGTTCGAAAAGATTCTTCTGATCGGGATCATCGCTGTCTTCTTGCTTGGCCCCGATAAGCTACCGCACTATGCCGCCCAGCTGGGTCGTCTCGTGCGGCAGCTCCGCGACATGGCCAACGGTGCCAAAGATCGTATGCGCGATGAAATGGGCCCGGAGTTCGACGATCTGGACTGGAAAAAACTGGACCCGCGCCAGTATGACCCGCGCCGCATCATCCGGGAAGCCCTCGCCGACGAAGACCCGGTCAAGGACCAGTCCGCGACGATTTCACGCGCCGAGCCCAACCCTGACGGCGCCTACCTGAAACGTAAGCGTGCCAGGGACGCTGCCCTAACCGCGCTTGAGCCGGCCCCGTTCGATTCTGAATCCACGTAAGTAGCATGCGTTTGCGAGCAGTGCCGAGCAGTGCCGAGCAGAAAGAGACGTTGATGTCTGAGGCCAAGAAGCCCAAACGCGTCAAAAAGAGCGTTTACGAGGCCGAGCTCACCCGTTTGCAGGCCGAATTGGTCACGATGCAGCAATGGGTGAAATCATCCGGTGCCCGGGTCGTGGTGATCTTCGAGGGCCGCGACGCCGCGGGCAAGGGGTCGGCGATCAAGCGCATCACCCAGTATCTCAATCCGCGTGTTGCGCGCGTGGTAGCCCTGCCGATGCCCACCGAACGTCAGCGTGGCCAATGGTATTTTCAGCGCTACATCGAGCACCTGCCGTCGACCGGTGAGATCGTTCTGATGGACCGCTCGTGGTACAACCGGGCCGGCGTTGAGCGGGTCATGGGCTATTGCACCAGTGATGAATATCGGCGGTTTCTGCACCAGGCCCCCCTGTTCGAACGGATGCTGGTCGAAGACGGAATTCTGCTGGTCAAATATTGGTTTTCGGTGTCCGACCTGGAGCAGGAACGGCGTTTTCGTTCACGCCTGAAAGATCCGATGCGTCGGTGGAAGCTGTCCGAGACCGATGTGCTGTCGATCACCAAGTGGGTGGATTACTCCAAGGCGAAAGACGAGATGTTCGTGCACACCGATATTGCCGAAGCTCCCTGGTGGGTGGTGGAGAGCGAAGACAAGCGGGCTAGCCGGCTGAACGCGATCAGCCATCTGCTCTCGCTCGTGCCCTACGAGAAGACCGACCCGCCCAAGGTGCACATTCCGACCCGCCCGTCGGCCTCCGATTATGAGCGGCCGCCGCGCGAGTTGAACCACCAGGTTCCCGACCACGCGGCGACGCTGGTCAAGCCCGAGGAATAGGCGTCAGCGGGGCGTGAGCCTCAGGCTGAGACCGGCCAGGCCCCTGGCGCGCGTCTTCATGCTGTGCGCGAGCGCCAGAATAGCGCGGGCCGATGGGTCATCCGGCGCGCCGAGTACGACCGGCAGGCCGGCATCCCCGCCGGTTCGCAGCGCCACGCTCAGCGGAACCTGCGCGAGCACCGGCACCGGTGCCGTCTGGCCGATGGAGAGACGCCTGGCCACTTCGGCGCCCCCGCCCGAACCGAACAGTTCGAGCAGGCTGCCGTCGGGCTGCACCATCGCGGACATATTCTCGATTACGCCGTACACGCTCTGCCCGGTCTGCCGGGCCACGATTCCGCTGCGCTCGGCCACGTCGGCCGCTGCTGCCTGCGGGGTGGTCACGACAATGACCTCGGCGTGTGGCAAAAGCTGGCCCACCGTGATGGCGACGTCCCCGGTACCGGGCGGCAGGTCGAGCAGCAGCACGTCGAGATCGCCGAAATACACGTCGGTCAGAAACTGTTTGATCGTGCGGTGCAGCATCGGGCCGCGCCAAGCGACCGCCGCCGACGCATCGTCGATGAACATGCCGATCGAGATGACCTTCACGTTATGCGCGATCGGCGGCAGGATCATATCGCCCACCTGGGTCGGCTTGACCGCTAGCCCGTTGTGAACGAGGCCGAGCAGGCCGGGAATGCTGAAACCGTGCACGTCGGCGTCAACGATCCCCACCCGCAGTCCTTCTCCGGCCAGGGCAACGGCCAGGTTGGCGGTAACGGTGGACTTGCCTACGCCGCCTTTGCCGCTCGTGATCGCGTAGACCCGAGTGAGTGATTCCGGGCCGAACTGCACGCTGCGTTGCACCTGGCCGCCGCGCAATTTCTCGGTGAGCGCGGTGCGTTGCTCGCGAGTCATGACGGCGACCTCAACGCTCGCGCGGCCCACCCCGCACACGGACTCGGCGGCGGCGAGAACATCGCTCTCAATGCGTGCAGCGGCCGGACAACCGGCAATGGTCAAGCGGATGCCGACGCTCACTCGCCCGGTGTCGCTCACCGTCACCCCCGAGACCATGTCGAGATCGGTGATGGGCTTGCGGATCTCCGGGTCGATCACCCCGGCCAGGGCGGTGAAAACACGGGCGCGGATGGCGTCGGGGGCAGAATTCATGCGGTGGGGCGGCTTTCCGTGGTGCTATTTGGGGCAGAAGGTTCATCGACGGGACTGCGCTCGCCCGCACGACTGCGCTCGTCACTGCGCTCATCGAGGTGCTCAAGCAATGCGCGCAGTTCCGCGCGGATGAAATCCTTTGAGGCCATGTCCTTAATCGCGATGCGCAGGGCCACGACCTCCCTGGCCAGGTATTCGGTATCGGCGAGGGTGCGTTCTGCGCGCTGCCGGTCTTGTTCGAACTGCACCCGGTCGCGGTCGTCCTGCCGGTTCTGGGCGAGCAAAATCATCGGAGCCGCATAGGACGCCTGCATCGACAGGACGAGGGTCAGCGCGATGAACCCGAGCGCGACAGAGTCGAAACGCCAGGCCACCGGGGCGAGGGTGTTCCAGGAGATCCACGCAACGGCAAACATGGTGAGCCCGAGCAAAAACCACGGGGTGCCCATTCCACGGGCGATCGCTTCGGTGAACCGGCCGAACCGGTCCCGGCTGTGGCCACTCCGATTGATGCCCACAATGTTGCCGGCGCGCAAGCCCTTGGGCGCATCCAGACGCAGATCAGCGCGGTTATTGCGGGCCACGAGGTGTCCTTTGCGCTCCGGGCAGCGGAATGCTACCGGTTCTCAGTTCACTGCGGGCAGCGGCCCGGCGGCGTACGTCGTCATTGCCATCATGGCTGCGCCAGTCGTCGGGCAGTAGGTAGTCGAGCACGTCATCAATCGTCACCACCCCGACCAGTCGGTAGTTCTCGTCAACCACCGGCACCGAGACCAGGTCGTAGCTGGCCAAAATGCGGCTGACTTCAGCGGCCGACGTGTCGGCGGTCACCGGATCCAGGCCGGCGTCGAGCAGCGTGCCGAGGCGTTCGTGGGGCGGGTAGCGCAGCATCCGCTGAAAATGCACCATGCCCAGAAAACGCCCGGTAGGAGCTTCGTAGGGTGGGAGGGTGACGCAGATCGCCGCGCCGAGCGCTGGTGCCAGGTCGTGACGACGGATGCGCGCCAGCCCCTCGGCGACGGTGGCGTCGGCCGAGACGATGATCGGCTCGGTCGTCATGAGCCCACCGGCGGTGTCGGGGGCGTAGGAGAGCAGAAAACGAACATCTTCGGCTTCTTCGGGTTCCATCAGGTCGAGCAGCTGCTCGCCGCGCTCTTCTGGCAGCTGGGCGATGAGGTCGGCCGCGTCATCTGGCTGCATCTGGTCGAGCACATCGGCAGCGCGCGCATCGCCGAGGCTGGTGAGAATACCGACCTGATCGGATTCGGGCATCTCTTCGAGTACATCGGCGAGGCGATCGTCGGGCAGTTCGCCCGCCACCTCGAACATGCGCTCCCGCGGCAAATCGAGCAGGGTATTGGCGAGATCGGCGGGCTTGAGATCGGAGTAGGTCGCGATGAGGTGCTCGGCGGATTGTGCCTGGCCCTTGGTCTCTTTCTCGCGCACTTCGGCCCAGGTCGCGAATGATGTGACGCCCTTGACGAACGGCGAGGCGCTGGTCTTGGGGCGGCGCACGAACAGCTGGCTGATGGCCCAGTCGGCCTCCGTGCCTTCCTTGATCGCGACGTCTTCGATGGTCGCTTCGCCGGAACCGTCGGTGAAGAGCACTTTGCGGCCGAGCAATTCGGCGATGACGCGCACTTCACCGCCCCGCTGTTCGTAGCGACGCACGTTGATCAGTCCGGTCGTGATGATCTGGCCGCTGCCGATGCTGGTGACCCGATTGATCGACACGAACACGCGCCGTTTGCCGGGGATCTCCACGATCAGACCGACGACGCTGGGCGGGTCGTTTTTTCGATACACCACGAGAACATCGCGCACCTTGCCCACGCGGTCGCCCGCGGGGTCGAAAACGGTGCACCCGGCCAGTCGGGCAACAAAAACTCTGGTGGCACTCACATTACAAATCTAGGCCACCCGCGCGTTAATACGGCCACTGCACAGTGGCCTGGTGTGAATCGCACAGTGCGATCCAACGCCGAGCATCGCTGATTCGGCACATTTGCCAGGCATCATGGCGTGGAAGAATGGCGCAATGAGCAATCAGAGCCTTTTCTCCCGACGCCGCCCTGTGCTTCCTCCCGTGTTGCCGCGCGGGGAGGTGCTCGCCACCTACGGCACCTATGCCGACGCGCAAGCCGCCGTCGATACGCTCGCAAAGGCTGATTTCCCGGTGAAACAGCTTTCCATCGTGGGCAACGACCTCAAGAGTGTCGAGCGCGTGACCGGCAAACTCACCTACGGCCGGGTCGCGCTCGCGGGCGCGGCATCCGGTGCCTGGCTCGGAATCTTCTTCGGTATTCTGTTCTTTCTGTTCTCGCCCACCGGGTCGAGCCTGCCGTTCGTGTTCGCGGCACTCATCATGGGTGCCGGATTCGGCATGCTGCTGGGTATCGCAAGCTACGCCATCAACCGGCGTCGGCGCGACTTCACCTCGACCATGCAGGTCATTGCGACCAGCTACCAGATCATCGTCGACGTCGAATTGGTCAACCGGGCGCGAAACCTGCTCGGTGGCATTTCGAACGAAGCGGAAGCCCCTGCGAACCCGGAAGCCCCAGTAAACCCCGAGTAAATCGGGCGGCGGCGCAAAAAGAGCACCAGAACAGCAACGCTGAACGGGTGCTCTTTTCGCTTGCGCGATCAAGCTAGCGCTGGGCGGCGGCGATCCAGGCCTCGACCTCCGTGGCGGTGCGGGGGATGGCGGCCGAGAGGTTCTCGCCACCGGCCTCGGTCACCAGGATGTCGTCCTCGATCCGCACGCCGATGCCGCGGAACTCCGCCGGAACGGTGAGGTCGTCTGGCTGAAAGTACAGTCCGGGTTCGATGGTGAAGACCATGCCCGGTTCGAGCACCCCGTCCATATACATGTCCCGGCGGGCCTGCGCGCAGTCGTGCACGTCGATACCGAGGTGGTGGCTGGTGCCGTGCACCATGTAGCGGCGGTGCTGACCGTTCTCCGGCTGCAGGGCTTCCTCGGCGGTGACCGGGAGCATGCCCCACTCGGCGGTGCGCCGGGCGATCACTGCCATCGCTGCGGCGTGTACCTCGCGAAATACGGCGCCGGGGCGAACGACGGCGAAGGCGGCATCCGCTGCCTCACGCACGGTCTCGTAAACCAGACGCTGCACCTCGGTGTACACACCGTTGATCGGCAGGGTGCGGGTGATGTCGGCGGTGTAGTAACTGTCAAGTTCCACGCCGGCATCGATGAGGATGAGGTCGCCGGGAGCGACGACGCCGTCGTTGCGGGTCCAATGCAGGATGCACGCGTGCGGTCCGGAGGCTGCGATGGTGTCATAGCCGACAGTGTTGCCGTCGGTGCGGGCTCGGGTGTTGAAGACGCCCTCGACCAGCCGCTCGCCGCGGGCGTGTTGGCTCGACCGGGGCAGATCGGCGATGACATCGTTGAAGCCGCGGGCTGTTGCCGCGACGGCAAGGCGCATCTGCGCGATTTCAAAGGCGTCTTTCACGAGGCGCAGTTCGGAGAGATCGCGGGCCAGACCGGCGTCGGGCTCGTGCTCGGCGTTGATCTCGATGCTGAACGGTGAGTCGGTGGCGTTGCTGCCGAGTACGCGTTCGGCGGCGAAACGCAGGCGGGCTTCGTCGACCTGCTCGGTGAAGGTCGGGTCGGCTTCACGCAGTACGAGCGTTTCGCTGTCGACGGCGCTCAGCACGCCAGCGAGTTCGGCGATGCCGCGCACGTGGAGAGCAAGGTCGCTCGCTACCTGGGCGACCGATGGGCGCGGACCGATCCAAAATTCGCCGATGTCGGGATTGGCGTAGAACTCGTCGGAGTTGCGGCCGGCTCGTTCCCGAAAGTACAGAGTCGCGTCGTGGCCGCCGGCCGCTGCCGGTTCGAGCACGAGTACGGCGCCGGGTTCGCTGTCACTGCCCCAACCGGTGAGGTGGGCGAAGGCGGAATGCGCACGGAACGCGTAGTCGGTGTCGTTGGAGCGCTGCTTCAAGCGGCCAGCCGGAATGATCAGGCGCTGTCCCGGGTACGCGGCCGAGAGCCGTTCGCGGCGCGCGGCGGCGAAAGGCGCCTGCTCGCGGGCGTCGGGGAGCGCATCCGTGCGATCGGCCCAGCCGCTCGCGATGAACGATTTAAAACCGGTGGACCCGGGAGTCGTCGAACGGTTCTCATTCGAGCGCGCAGCGGGGATAAAAGTGGGAGCAGGGGTATCAGCCATCTCACTATTCTCGCACCGCACTCTGGGCAGCGACCGATCACGCTGGTGTGGATGCTGCGATAAGCGGATGCGTGATGCGGCAGAAACTACCTGGCCGGTGTGAGCGTGGCGACGATCGGGCGGTGGTCGCTCCCGGCGCCGTCGAGCGACTCGATCACCCGCAGGGCGGTCACCTGCCAGTTCACAGTCGCCATAATGTGATCGATCGGGCTGCCGAGGAGCGCCGGAATGCTCGTGTGCCAGGTGCCGACGGCTGCCGCACCGGCCGAGAGTGCAGCATCCGCGCAGTTGCCGAGAACAGAGTTCAAATTATCGTTGGCCCGGCCGGCCATGTGGTCGAGTGTTGAGTTGAAATCGCCCGCCAGGATCACGTTGTCGCCCTGGCACTGGGTGGCAAGCCAGTCGAGGTCGCTGCGCCAGTTCGACATCTCGTACTGAATCGGGGCGACGGCGTGGACGGCAACAATAGTCGGGCCGTTACCGTCGACCGGTTTGGCCACCACGGTCGGCAGTACGTTGGTATTGCCGGGTGGGCCGGAACCCGCGGCGTTGGTCACGGCGTAGTCACCGAGGTCGGGGCTGATCAGCAGCGTCGTTGACCGAGCCTTTGAGATCAGATCGAACGCTAGCGTGTGCACCCACATGGGGCGGCCGGCCTCGCGCATCATTTCCGCGACGTGAATACCCGTCGCCTCCGTTGTCTCTGGCAGGGTCACCACGTCAGCGTCCTGGGCGAGGGCGAGTTCTGCGATGACCGCAGCGCCGGGGACATCGCCGAGTGTGTTCCAGCTGAGAACCGTGACGGTGTCCGTTTCGGTGCCGGCTGGACCCGTGCTCACCTGGGCGGCGTTCGCGGTAAAGCCGCGAGATGCGAGAATGCCGACATTGGCCACGGCGAACAGGACCAGCAGCACCATGGCCATGCTGAGGGTTCGGCGCAATGGCCGCATGAATCGGAGCAATCCGAGCAGAATGAGGCCAACGATCGCGGCGATGACGGCGATCGCACGAAACGAGACCAGATGTGCCACGACCCAGGTGTTGTGCAGGCCGAATGCCTGCGGCCAGGTCAGGACCAGCAGGAAAACGGCGGCAGCGAGGAGAATCAGTGCCCGCAGGAGTGGCGTCAACATTGTTCTGAACCCTAGATCAGAATTCTGGGGAATCCCAGCCCTGCGCGGCGGGGAGGGGGCGGGGGCGTCCAACTAGCATGGGGTTATGGCAGTCGCGCGGCAATTCCAGGGTCCGATTGATCTGCACGCGCACTCGAGCGTGTCAGACGGCACGGAAACGCCGGCTGAGCTGGTGCGTGCGGCGGCTGGCGCGGGGCTCGGGACGGTCGCCCTGACCGACCACGACTCCACGGCCGGCTGGGCCGAAGCATCCACTGCGGCGCTCACGGCACGGATCGCTCTTATTCCCGGAATGGAATTTAGTACCCGGGTGCAGTACGCCAGTGTGCACCTTTTGGCATATCTTTTCGATCCGACCGATTCCGCACTTCTGGCCGAAATGGCGCGGGTGCGGGCCGCCCGGCTCAGCCGGGCCGAGCAGATGGTGGCCCGCATCGGTGTGGACTATGACCTGAACTGGGACGACGTGCTCGCCCAGACAACTCCAGGTGCCACTGTCGGCCGGCCGCACATCGCCGATGCGCTCGTCGCGCGCGGTCACGCATTGAATCGCAGCGCCGCTTTCGCCGACATTCTGCATTGGAAAGCCGGTTACTTCCAGCCGCACTACGCGCCAGACCCGTTACGCGCGATCGAACTCGTACGCGCCGCCGGGGGAGTGCCAATTATCGCCCACCCCGCCACGCGCGGCATCGGCGACGTCGTCGAGGAAAGTCGACTAAAGAACATGGTCGAAGCAGGACTCTTCGGCCTCGAACTCGAGCATCGTGAAAACAAGCCGGAGCCCACAGCGCGCCTGTACGAACTAGCCGCAAAATTCGGGTTGTCTGTCACCGGCTCGAGCGACTACCACGGCACCGGCAAACCCAATCGGCTCGGCGAGAACACGACCGCTCCCGAGGTACTCGACCGTATCATCGCTGAGGGCCGCGGCTCCGCGCCCGTCTACGGGTGATCGTTCGAAGCGCAGTGCGAGACACCGTTACAAAAATGCCCGGCCCCCGGGGCAGCCACGGTCAAACGGTGGCAGCCAGGGGGCCGGGCATTGAAGACCTGATCGGTTGTTAGATGGCGGTGCCGCTCTGCGGCGAGCGACGACGGGTGCGGCTGCGACGAAGCGGCGCGTTGTTGCCGTCGTGGTGCTCTGTTCCGCCGCCGTCGTGTGTACCGGCTGCCGGGGTTGCAGCGGGGGCGTCGGGGTTGGTACTGGAACCTACGCGGGTACGTGACCGCGTCGGCCGACCAGCATCGTCCCCGCCGTCGCGTACCGGGCTCGTTGCCGGCCGATCGGAGCCGCGCGCTGAATCGCCACGGCGGTCGCTGTGAGTACCCTCGGAGCGACTGCCTTCAGCACGACCGCCGCGCGCCGCACCGGAACGACCAGAGTCTGAGCGACTGCCAGCGCCGGAGCGTGCCCCGCCGGAACGACCGGCGCCGCCGGTGCGCGCATCGCCAGCGGCGACATCCTTTACGGGGGTTGCGCGCAGGCGGCCCTTGGAGCCGGCTGGGATGTTCAGATCGGTGTAGAGGTGCGGCGACGACGAGTAGGTTTCCATCGGTTCCGGCTGGCCGAAGTCGAGGGCCTTGTTGATGAGTGACCACTTGTGCAAGTCGTCCCAGTCGACGAAGGTCACGGCGATGCCGTTCTTGCCGGCGCGGCCGGTGCGACCGACGCGGTGCAGGTATGCCTTCTCGTCTTCGGGAATGGTGTGGTTGATCACGTGGGTGACGTCTTCAACGTCGATGCCGCGAGCAGCGACATCCGTTGCGATCAGAATTTCTTTCTTGCCGCTCTTGAAGCTGGCCATGGCGCGCTCGCGCTGTTCCTGGTTCAGGTCGCCGTGCACGGCCGTGGCGTTGAAGCCGCGGTCGCCGAGTTCCTCGACGAGCTTCGCGGCGGCGCGCTTGGTGCGGGTGAAGATGATCGTCTTGCCGCGGCCCTCGGCCATGAGGATTCGGCCGATGACCTCGTCCTTGTCCATGTTGTGGGCACGGTAGACGAGGTGCTCGATGTTGGCCTGCATGAGGCCTTCGTCGGGGTCGGTGGCACGAATGTGAATCGGGCGGTTCATGAAGCGGCGGGCCAGGGCCACGATCGGTCCGGGCATCGTCGCCGAGAACAGCATGGTGTGGCGGTTCGCCGGGGTCTGCGCGAACAGCTTCTCTATGTCGGAGAGAAAGCCGAGGTCGAGCATCTTGTCGGCTTCATCGAGCACCATTTCGCGCACGTTGGCGAGGGTGAGCAGGCGCTGGCTGGCCAGGTCGAGCAGGCGACCGGGGGTTCCGACCACGATCTGCGCGCCGGCCTTCAGCTGTTCGATCTGACCTTCGTACGCCTTGCCACCGTAGATGGAGACGATCTTGGTATTACGTCCGGCTGCGGCGAGCTCGAGGTCTTCCGAGACCTGCACGCACAGTTCACGGGTCGGAACGACGATAAGCGCCTGCACGCCGGGCTCGGGGTCGAGACCGAGGCGCTGAATGACCGGAAGGCCGAAGCCAAAGGTCTTGCCGGTGCCGGTCTTGGCTTGGCCGATGATGTCCTGGCCGGCGAGCGCGAGTGGAATGGTCTGGGTCTGGATGGGGAACGGTTCGAGGATGCCCTTGGCGGCAAGGGAGTCGACCATGTCCTGGTCAATATTAAGTTCGGAGAAAGTCACGAATGTATGCCTGTCATTAACTGGAAGCGAAGTGCGCCCGTTTTTGCGTCTCGGGCAGCGGTCGCCGATCCTTGCCGGCGACGTAATTCCACCTTACTGCCCCGTCTGTACCGCGGCCACAGGCGCGCTGTCCTAAGCTGAGCCCGTGGTCACGTGGTTCGGTCGGCGCCCGCAGCGCAATGAAGCCCCGCGGCTTTCCTCCCGCGGGGCTCCCCAGCCAACCGAAAAAGTGGACATCAGTTCGCTCGCCCCGGGCGTTCAGCATTTTCTCGGCCAAGCCGCCTACTGCGAACTCGGCGAGTTCGAAAGTCTGGCCCGCGCCGTAGCCACCGCGCCGAACCTTGCCGTGAAGGAAGGCCTCAGCGCCGCTGCCGGTCGAGCCTTGAGTAAGCATCACGGCCTGGTCACCGAGATTCGACGCCGCGGGCACGAGCCAGCCACCGAGATGGGCCCGTTTGTCGTGAGTCTCGACGAGTTTCGCCGCAAGACCAGCGGCGCCGACTGGCATGAGCTGCTCCTGAGCTGCTATCTCGCCGGCGGCCTCCTCGAGGACTTTTTCATCCGGCTCTCGGACGGCCTGCCGCGCGACATCGGACCGAGGGTGGCGCAGCTCCTCGGCGAAAATTCCGGCACCGACGTGCTCGTGCACGAACTGCAGACCGCCATCGAAAACGACGTTGAGCTCGGCTCCCGGCTGGCCATGTGGGGACGTCGCCTCGTCGGCGATACCCTGCTTGTGGCTCGCTCGGCGATGCCGGCCGCCGACCCTGCCGAGGGTGCCGAGGCGCGCATCGAACCGGTCTTCACCGAGCTCATCGCGGCGCACACCCGCCGCATGGACGGCCTCGGCCTCACCGCCTAGCCGTTTACCCAGCGAACCGGCCGAATACCTACGCGGTGTTGGCGAGGCGTTGAAGCATCCGGTGGTCGGCATGAATGCGTCGCCGGCTGATCACCAGATTGAGCACGACGGATGACGCGGCGGCGCCGACGAGAGACACCCACCAGATCCACCCACCGGCCCAGTTCCAGCCGAGCCAGGTCAGTGCGACCCAGAGAGCAGCTGCAACAACCGTTCCGATCGCCGGAACCAGCACCGAACCCTGCGTCGATCGACCGGGCAGGAAATACCGCGCGCCGAGACCGATGAGAGCGCCGAACAGTGCGACGAACAGGAGTTCCATGGCGTTTTAGGCGACGAAGCCGACGCGACGCGATTCTTCGCTGCCGAGTTCGACGTAGGCCAGGCCAACCGTCGGAACGATATAGACGCGACCCTTGCTGTCGCTGAGTTTCAGATAGCCGGTCGGATCGGAGAGAGCCGCCGCAACGGTCTGCTCAATCTCGGTCGCTGCCTGCGATGTCTCGAAACCGATCTCCCGGGGGGAGTTGAAAATACCAATGCGAATGTCCACAGAACTGCCTTTCGTAGCCTTGCGCCCAGAGTACGACAGAACGCGCCACCGCCCTGACAGAGTTCACTGTCGGCGCAACCCGTTACCGTTGAAATGTGACAAACCACACCCTTGATTCCGCCCAGACGGCCGTTCTCGACCTCCCCGACGGGGTCAGTGCCGCGGTGATCGGTGCGCCCGGCTCGGGCAAGACGACCACGCTCGTCGAACTTGTTGCAGACAGGGTGCTCAACCGGGGATATTCGCCGAGCGAGGTACTGGTACTGGTGCCGACCCGCGCCGGTGCCACGGAGCTGCGCGACCGGCTTGCGCTGCGCCTTGGCGTGCCGACGAACGGCCCGCTGGCTCGCAGCGCCAACTCGGTGGCATTCCAGATTGTGCGTTCGGCGGTCGCGCAGGCCGGCGGTCCGACTCCCACGCTGCTCACCGGTGGGGAGCAAGATCAGATCATTGCCGAGCTGTTGCAGGGCCACGTTGATGATGAGACCGGCCCGGCCTGGCCGGCGACCCTCGGTCCCGATGTGCGCCGCTTACGGGGCTTTCGCACCGAACTTCGCGATCTCATGATGCGCGCGGTCGAGTACGGTGTCTCGCCGGGCCAGCTCGAGCGTTTCGCCCTCGGTCGTCCGCAGTGGGTGGCTGCGGCCGAGTTCATTCGCGGTTACGAAGAGGCCAAAGACCAGGCCCGCCCTGGCCAATACGACTCGACCGAGCTGGCTCGCTATGCCGCGGCTATCGTGGCGGGCGCCCAGGCCGGACCGGCCGGCGTTGCAACACTCGGCTCCCTCGCCGACCTGCGCCTGATCGTTCTCGACGATGCCCAGGAAGTCACGCAGGCCACGATCACGCTGTTGGCCCAGTTTCAGACGCGGGGGGTGGCGATCGTCGCCGTCGGTGACCCCGACATCAGCACCGGTTCGTTTCACGGTGCGCATCCGGATGCCCTGGGTCGCCTCGGCTCGTATCTCAGCGAGGGCCGGGCCGTACCCGCCGGCCGCGTAGCCGTGCCGATCGTGCTGCAGACGGTGTATCGGCACGACGCGGACATCCGTCGAGTCGTTGCGCAGATCACCGGGCGGATCGGCGCCGCCGCCGCTGGAACCCAGCGTGCGGCGGCCGGTCGCGATTCGACAGGCGCGACTGGCCCTTCCGTGCAGACCGTGGTTGCGACCAGCCCGGCCGATCAGCTCGCCGTCATCGCCCGCCTGCTGCGCGAACGCCACGTAATCACTGGAATTCCCTGGTCGCGCATGGCCGTGATCGTGCGCACCGGAGCGCTCGTGCCGTCGATTTCCAAGGGGCTCGCCGCACTCGAAGTGCCGACGCAGATCTCTACCGCGAGTACAGCCCTGCGTGACGAATACGCGGTGAGAGCCTTCATTTTGGCACTCGAGGTAACCCTGGGCCGCAAACCGCTTGACCCCGAGGCGGCGATCGAGTTGCTGCGCGGCCCGCTCGGTGGGCTCGACCCGATCACCCTGCGCCGGCTACGTGCCGCGTTGCGCCAGCACGAGCTGGCCACTGACACCCCCACACCGCAAAGCGCCGATGAGTTGCTCGTCGTCGCACTGCAGAACCCCGATCTGCTTGCCACCATCGATAATCGCACCGCTCGGCGCGCAGCCAGCTGCGGGGCGAGCCTGCGCGAGGCGAAAATCGAATACGAAGCCGGTGCCACCATCGAGGAACTGCTCTGGGGCCTCTGGCAGCGCAGCGGCCTCGATCGCGAATGGAAAGAGCAGTCCACGGGAACCGGAATCGTCGCCGACGAAGCCAACCACAACCTTGACGCCGTCGTCGCCCTGTTCTCGGCGGCGCAGCGCTACGTCGAGCGCACCCCGTCGGCCCCGCCGGTATTGTTCCTGGAACACCTCGTCGACACGGATGTGCCCGAAGATACCCTCGCGCCGCGTGCCGTGGGCGCGGCCGTCATAGTGTCTACCCCAAGCGGTACCATCGGACGCGATTTCGACATTGTGGTGGTGGCCGGCGTGCAGGCCAATGTCTGGCCCGACCTGCGCATCCGTGGCTCCCTGCTTGGTGCTGGCGACCTTGCCTTGGTCGCCACGGGCCAGGACGGCACCGGGCACGACGTTACCGGCACCGACGCTCGCACCGCAGTACTCCACGACGAACTGCGCATGTTCGCCCAGGCAGTCAGCCGTGCCACGACTGAACTGCTTGTCACCGCAGTGAACAATGAAGAGAATGAGCCGTCGGTGTTCCTTCGTCTGCTGCCAGACCCCGAGCCTGAGCGGGGCGTTGACGACTTCGCCCGGTACCCTCTGTCGCTGCGCGGCCTGGCCGGGCGGATGCGCCGTGACCTGACCCGGGCTATCCGCTCACCGGCCCGCATCGACTCCGAGACGACCGCCCGGGCAGCGGATGCGGCGGCCACTCTGGCCCGCCTGGCCAGCGAAAACGTGCCCGGCGCAGCACCGGATCAGTGGTACGGCCTGACCGAACCGAGCACCGTGCGCCCGCTCAATGACTCCGCGGCCGGTGATGATCCGGTGCGTGTCTCGCCGTCGCGAATGGCCGCCTTCGAAACCTGTCCGCTGCACTGGCTGATCGGGCAGGTCGGCGGCGGCAACTCGAATACCGCCGCCAACCTCGGCACGATCATTCACAAGGTCATGGAAGACGCCACCGACCGTCGGCCAGAGGCGCTCTGGCAGGGCGTGGAGTCCCGCTGGAACGAACTCGACTTCGACGCCGACTGGCAGTCTCGCGTGCAGAAGGTCGCCGCCAGAGCGCTCACCGACCGGCTCGCCTCGTACCTGCTCGATTTCGAGAACGGAGGCGGTGAGTTGCTGAGTGCTGAGGGAACCTTCCAACTTGAAGTGAGCGGTGCCGTGCTGTCGGGCACCATCGACCGAGTGGAACGCCAAGCCGACGGGCGGGCCGTGATCGTCGACCTGAAAACCGGCAAGGGCGACGCGATAAGCGATGTCGGCGTTGCGGAGCATCCACAACTCGGTGCCTACCAGCTGGCGTTTCAGGAGGGCGTCATCGAGGGCGTCTCGGGTGACATGGCGCTGGCTGGTGCCCGCCTGGTCATCGTCTCCTCCGGCACGGTCAAACAGAACTACCGTAATCCCACCCAGCCCGCCTTCACTCCGGAGCAGCTCGACGCTTTTCGCACCCGCGTAAGCGACGACGCGGCAGGCATGGGCGGCAGTACCTTCATCGCCGAAATCACCGAGCACTGCCTCGACCCGCGAAGCCACGGGTCCTGCCGCATCCACGTCATTAAGCAGGTCAGCTCATGAGTCTCACGACAACAGCCACCACGGTCTCCGCCCTCGACATTGCCGCAGAACTCAGGCTTCCTCCGCCCACCGATGAGCAGCAGGAGGTCATAGAGGCGCCGCTTACGCCGACCCTGGTGGTCGCCGGCGCCGGAAGCGGCAAGACCGAGACGATGGCCAACCGGGTGCTCTGGCTACTCGCCAACGGCCACGCCCGCCCCGACCAGATTCTCGGACTCACCTTCACCCGCAAGGCCGCCGGCGAGCTGAGCGATCGCATCAATAGGCGCATCAGCGACCTCGATGCTGCCGGACTTATGCCAATCATCGCCGGTCAGGACGACGGCCCGACGGCTGAGTCTTCCGACCTCTTCAATACGCCGAGCGTCTCCACTTACAACTCTTTTGCCAGCCGGCTGTTCACCGACAATGCCCTGCTGCTCGGCCGGGAGCCGGAATCTGTACTGCTCAGTGAAACCAGCGCCTGGCTGCTCGCTCGGCGCGTGGTCATCGATCACGGCGACGGTCGCCTCGTGCCATACGGCAAGAGCGTCGACCAGGTCACCGACGCCGTGCTGCAGCTCAGTCGTGCCGTGGCTGAGAACCCGCCGGCCTGGCACGACGGCGCACCCGGAACCCCGCACGATCTCGCCGGCCTGGCCGAAAGCTTCGCTTACCTGAGTGATTTGCCCTACGGCAACCCGCGCAAGAAGAAGTCGTACGACTCGGTGGTAGATGCCCTGGCCGCAGTAGCGCCATTGCCGGTGCTCGCCGAACTCGCTGCACAGTACAGCAGTGAAAAGCGGCGCCTCGGCCTCATCGAATTCTCCGACCAGGTGGCCCTCGCGCTTCAGGTCTGCCAAAAAGTCGATGCGGTCGTGGACCGTTACCGCGACCAGTACCGTGTCGTGCTGCTCGACGAATACCAGGACACCTCCGTGCTGCAGACCGAACTGTTGCACACGCTCTTTCGGAACCACCCGGTGATGGCCGTCGGTGATCCGCACCAGTCGATCTATGGATGGCGCGGGGCCAGCTCGGCGAATTTGCTTGGCTTCGGGCGAGACTTCAACACCAGCCCCGCAGCCGTAGCACCGACCATGTCGCTGTCCTTCACCTGGCGGAACCCCGCCCTCGTGCTCGACGCCGCGAATGCCGTCGTCGATCCGCTGAGTCAGACGCTGCGCGCCCAGCCCGGCGGAATCCAGGTCGAAACCCTCAAGGTGCCGGCCGGCACCAGGGCCGGCAACGTTGACGCGCTCATGGCTGAGACCTTGGCCGATGAGGCCGACGCGGTGGCCGACTGGTTCGCCGCCCGGCTCGTCGGTGATCACACCGGGGCAATGCTCTTTCGGGCCCGCCGGGAGATGGACTACTTCGCCGAGGTGCTGCGCGCCCATGGCGTGCGCGCCCACGTGCTGGGCCTCGGCGGGTTACTTTCCACACCGGAGGTCGCCGACGTCGTGAGCGTTCTGCGGGTGGTGCACGATCCCGCTGCCGGCAGCGAGCTCGTGCGCCTCCTCAGCGGCGCCCGCTACCGCGTCGGCGCACGCGACCTGCAGGCTCTCGCCAACGTGGCACGCTGGCTGGCCCGGCACGACTGGGCCCAGAAGGCCATTTCGGCCGAACTGCGGGGCAAGCTGCGGGCATCCGTCGCCGGTGATGAGGGCAGCTCTCTGGTTGACGCGCTGGACTTTCTGGGCACAGCCCCTGAATCTCACAGCCAATTCGCCGAGTTCAGCGAGTTAGGGCGCGCCCGAGTGCAGTCGGCCGGCCGGCAACTGGCGTGGTTACGTTCCCGCGCCAGCCTGCCGCTGCTGGACTTCGTGCGGCTGATCGAACAGGAATTTCGGCTCGACATCGAACTGACCGCGAACGAGGCGAACGACCTCGGACTCGCCAACCTGTATTCCTTCCACGACACGGTGGCCGCATTTCTCGACAGCGACGAGCAGGGCACCCTGGCCAGTTTTCTGCGCTGGCTGAAGCGGGCGGAGCTGCAAGACGACCTCGGCCCGCGCGCTGAAATGTCGGAACAGGGCACCGTGCAGTTGCTGACGATTCATGGCGCCAAGGGCCTCGAATGGGATTTTGTCGCCATTCCGAACCTCACGGAGAAAAGCCTGCCCGCCTTAGCTCACGATTCGAGCGGGTGGCTGCGCTTTGGCGAGCTGCCCTACGGTTTTCGGGGCGATCGCTCCGAGCTGCCCGAACTCGAAGTCGACGGCCACGACACCCAGCTCGATTACGATCTGGCCTTCCAGACCTACAAGGCGCAATTGGCGACGCGGCACGACGATGAAGAACGCCGGCTCGTCTATGTCGCCATCACCCGTGCCAGGCAAGAACTCTTGCTGACCGGCTCCTTTTGGGGGCCAGGACTGACGGTTCGAAAGCCCAGCCGCTATCTCCTGGAACTTGCCGAAGCCGGGCTCATTCCGGCCATCCCAGACACGAGTGCCGAGGCCGACAAACCTGGCTCCGCCTCCAGCGGCACGGAACTGTGGCCGTTCGACCCGCTTGGCACTCGCCGCGCCCTCGTCGAAGCGGCCGCGACCCGCGTTTTGGGCAGTACTGCGGATGCTCCCACCCGCTGGTCCCACGCGGTCACCCTGCTGCTGGAAGAACGTGCCCTGCGGTTGGCCGGCGGCGCTGTCACCCCCGTACCCACCCGCATCCCCGCATCCCGGTTCAAAGATTACGTCGACGACCCGGCCGGAGTCGCCGCCGAACTGCGGCGCCCCATGCCGCAGCGCCCCTACCGGGCCACACGGCTCGGCACCCTGTTTCACTCCTGGGTGGAGCGCCGGGCCGGCGGCGCGACCGGCACCGATCGCGTCGATGCCGCGCTGAACGAACTGGACTTCGGCGATGACGATGCGGGCGACGACGGCGATACCGGCGCACTGAATGACCTCGCCGTACCCGAGCAGGAACAGTTTGCGGTTTTGCAGGCCACTTTTGAACGGTCCGAATGGGCCGATCGAGCGCCGGTCGACGTCGAGATCGAAATTCACCATGTGCTCGGCGGCCAGGTCTTCGTCTGCAAGCTCGACGCCGTCTATCGCACCGAAACGGGGTATCAGGTCGTCGACTGGAAAACCGGGCGGGCACCCAAGAACGCCGCTGACCTCGAACTAAAGCAAACCCAACTCGCGCTCTACCGGTTGGCCTACGCCCGATGGAAGGGAATCGATCCGAGCATTGTCGACGCCGTGTTCTATTTCGTCGCCGACGACACCGTCATCGCCCCCGAGCGCCTCTATTCGGAAGCGGACCTGCTTGCCGCCTGGTCGGGGGCGATGATGCCGGTGCGCGAGTCGTCGGATTCGGAGTCGTCATCGGACTCCTTAAGGGAGTCAGAGTCCGTGCTGAGCCCCGAAAAGTTGTAGCTGTCGGTGTGCATCGCCGCGTGCTGATCGTAGTCGCGGGCGGCGCGCGGCATATGGTCGAGCATGTTCTCCACGTCACCAACGGTCATGATCGGGCCGGTTTCGGGGGAGAGTGGCTGCTGGGTGTGGCTGTGCACCGTGTCGACGAGGCCGTCGAGCATGGCGACAGCGTCATCGACGATGGACTGGTCGTGACTGCTCACGCCGTGCAGCAACCAGCGGGCCAGCTCGAGCTCGGCATAGAGCATGGCACGCTGGGTGATGTGAGTGTCGCTGCCCTGACGAGCGGTCGAATACGCGGTGATGGCGAGTTCAGCGGCATCTCCGCGCGCGGCGAGCAACCAGTGAAGGTCGCGGGCCGGGTCTCCGACGGCCAGGCCAGACCAGCCGAGAATACCCGATACGGCGTCGTCGGTAATTAAAATGGAATCGGCCGACATCGACCCGTGCACCACCGCCGGCGCGAACTGCCAGAGGGCATCATCGTCGGTGGCCTGTTCCCAGCGGCGCAGCAGCGCTGCGGGCAGGTAGCCGGTATTGGCGGCCCGGTCGACCAGGTCGATGGCGTCTTTGCGGCACTGTTCGGCGCTCTGCTGGGAAAGCCCGGCCGTGCCGATAAAAGCGCTCGGTAGTGAGTGGATCGCGGCGATGGCGCGGCCGATCGACCCCGAGACGCCCTCGTGTCCGGTGAGGGCATCCGCATCGAAACTGTCGCCGGCCAGCAACTCGTAGACAACAGCGCGGGTTCCCTGAATCGGCGTTTGACCGACATATTCGGGCACATCGAACGGCAGCCGACTGCGATTGCCGGTGGTCAGCGCGCGCAACGCCACGAGGTCGGCGGACTGCTCGGTTTCAGCCGACTGGCTGGTCGGAACGCGAATGATCAGCGCCCGTCCGTCTGTGTCGATGACGAGCGCCGAGTCGAACAGTCCGTGCGCGCCGGCACTGTGCTTGCGGGCGTAGGCCACGTCGAGCCCCGGAACTGCGGAGGTGGCTAACGCGGCTAGAGTGAGTTGAGTTCTGGCCATGCCTACTAGGTTAGATCGACTTCCGGTTGCGTGGCTATTCGCCACGCCTCCACACCCACGTTCTCGCAGAGCTCGGAGATTACCATGTCGTTCACTTTCACGACGCGGTTGCCGCTGTCTCGCCACGCGGTCGACCGTGATCACCTGAGCCGCAGCATTCCCGGGCTGTTCGATCAGCTCTGGGCGGATTCCGCCACTCGTGTTCTGCCGGTCTGGCACGGCAAGATGCTGCTCGCGCCCAACGACTCGACCAGCGCCGTTCACCTGGCCCTGCTGCCTCCGGCGAGCGTGGCGATGAGTCGACAGAATCCCGGCTTGCGCGTCTACCTCGGCCGGTCCCTGCCAACCGACCTGCCGGAGCCGACCGGTACCCGCATTGTCGCCGCGCAACTCGATGACGACGCTGCGGCCCGGCTGGAGCCCGACGAGAGCCGTTGGGTGAACCTTCGAACGGTCGCGACTGTGCTCGGTGACCGGGACGCCGGCCTGTTCACCGAGGCCCTCGGGGTGCTCAACTGGCACGCCTCGCACGGGTATTGCCCGCGCTGCGGCGCCGCAACCGTGGTCGAGGACGGCGGTTGGGTGCGTCGCTGCCCGGTGGACAACAGCCAGGTCTTTCCCCGCACCGACCCCGCCGTGATCGTGCTCATCACCGACGCGGACGACCGCATCCTGCTCGGTTCCAATGCAATGTGGGAGAACAACCGCTACTCGCTGCTCGCCGGATTCGTCGAACCCGGCGAAGCCCTGGAAGCGGCCGTGATCCGCGAAATGTTTGAAGAATCCGGCCTGCGTGTGACCGATCCGGTCTACGTCGGCTCGCAGCCGTGGCCCTTCCCGGCTTCGATCATGTGCGGGTTCACCGCCCGCCTCGCCGACGACCAGCAGGCAAGTGGTCTGCTGCCCGACGGCGCCGAGATTTTGGCGCTGCGCTGGTTCAGCCGGCAAGAGCTGCTCGATGCGGGCGAGTGGATGCTGCTGCCCGGCCCCTCGTCAATTTCGCACGCCATGATCGAACGCTGGCTCGGAGCTGCGTTGCCGGCCGCGACGGAACTGATCCGCCCGTGACGGTGACCGCCGACTCGCTGCTGAACGGCCTCGATGAACAACAGCGCATTGCCGCCGAAGCGCTGATCGGCCCGGTCTGCATGCTCGCCGGCGCCGGTACCGGCAAGACCCGCGCCATCACGCACCGCATCGCGCTCGGCGTGCTAACCGGCGCGTACGCCCCGAATCGGGTCATGGCGCTCACCTTCACGAGCCGGTCGGCGGCCGAACTTCGCGGCCGCCTGCGCCAGCTCGGTGCCGGGGGAGTGGCCGCCCGCACCTTCCACGCCGCAGCGTTGTCTCAACTGAACTATTTCTGGCCACACGTCGTCGGTGGGCAGGCACCGCGCATCCTCGACGGTAAGGGCCGCATTCTCGGGCATGCCGCCGAGGCGCTGCACCTTAAAATCGACACGGCCACCCTGCGCGACCTCGCGGCCGAGGTGGAGTGGCGCAAGACCAGCGGCCTGAGTATCGAGCAGTATGCGGCTGGCATCGCCAGCCGCAGCCTGCCGGGACGGCTCGACATTGACCAGGTCGTTGCCCTGCAAAAGACCTACGAGAAGCTCAAAGACGAACGCAAGCAGATCGACTTTGAAGACGTGCTGCTCGCCATGGCCGGCATGATCGAGGCCGAACCGTCGGTGGCACTGCAGGTTCGTGAGCAGTACCGGTTCTTCGTCGTCGACGAATATCAGGACGTCTCCCCACTGCAGCACGACCTGCTCGCTCTGTGGCTCGGCGACCGCCGTGATCTCTGCGTCGTCGGCGACGCCAGCCAGACCATCTACTCCTTCGCCGGTGCCCGCAGCGACTACCTGCTCGACTTTCCCAAACACTACGAGGATGCCACCGTGGTGCGGCTCGAGCAGAACTACCGGTCGACCGCGCCCATCGTTGCCACCGCGAACCAGCTCATGCGCGGCCGTTCCGGCGCGCTGACCCTGCACGCCGCACAATCCGACACCGGCTCCGATCCGAGCGTGCGCGGCTACGCCTCGGATATGGCCGAGGCCCGCGGTGTCGCGGAGCAGATTTTGCAGCTCACTGGCACCGGTACCAAACCCGAAGACATAGCCGTATTGTTCCGGGTCAACGTGCAGGCGGCACTGCTTGAAACAGCGCTGACCGAGGTGGGAGTGAGCTACCAGATTCGCGGCGCCAAACGGTTCTTCGACCTGCCAGAGGTGAAGCAGGCGGTGATGAGCCTGCGCGCAGCATCCGTTTCCATCATCGGGGAACCGCTGTTCAAGTCCGTCAGCGATGTGCTGCGGTCCCTCGGCTGGAGCCAGACCGCCCCGGAGACGCGCGGCGCAGTGCAGGCTCGGTGGGAATCACTTAATGCCCTGATGGGCCTGGTTGACCAGGCCGCCGCCGGCACCACCTTTCGGCAGTTCACCGACGAGCTGATGGAACGCCAGGCCGGCCAGCACGAACCGACCGTCTCGGCGGTGACACTCGCCACCATGCACTCGGCTAAGGGCCTTGAGTGGGATGTCGTGTTTGTGGTCGGCCTAAGCGAAGGACTGGTGCCGATCAGTTACGCGAGTACCTTCGACCAGATCGACGAGGAGCGCCGACTGCTCTACGTCGGCATCACGCGGGCCCGCAGGCGGCTCGCGCTTAGCTGGTCGTCTTCCGGAGTGCAGGCTCGTGCGCCTCGGGAACGATCTCGCTTTCTGCAAGAGCTCGGCAGCCGCACCGCTCGTGGAGCCGGTGCACGCTCCGCGTAACGGCGCCCGAGACGGCGTCAAGGCGCAGTGACCGGGCGAACACCACTGACCGTCCCGTCTCCAGGCGATCCTGCACGAGCCCGGCTACCCGAACGGCGACTTCAAAGCTCAGCCTGGGCGTTTCGCTCGGAGCCTGCCGCGGGGCCAGCTGGCAGGCTATCGCCGGCCAGGCGGGATCGTCATCGACGTGCGCGAGTTCGAGACAGGTCAGGCACGGCCCAACGCCCGGTTCCACGAGCGGCCCGACCCGCACGGCGCTGTCGCTGAACACCACAGGCAGGTGGGGAATGTCCCGGCGTAGCCAGCGCCCGTGACGCTCCGGTGAGAAGACGTATTGTCCCACCAGCACTGCCAGTTCTGGTTCAGTGCCGGGTAGCGGCTCTTCGATTCCGAGGTTGGCCAACAGGGTGCGCACGCGAAAAGCGGTCGTTCCAACCCCATCAACGAGCACGGTGCGAGGCAGCGGCGTTGCCGGGGGTTCCGCATCGTCTGATACGTACAGCAGCGCCGGCTCCAGCAGTTCCAGCAGATGCGTCACCTCGGCAGCGGATGCTCCGGCCAGCGTTCCGAGCAGCATCGCACCTGATCGATGCACCCCAGCGGCGAGGGCTGACAGCACGGCCTCATGGGCGTGCGTGAGCCCTTCGATCGTCACAACGGCGTGGTCGATGCCAAGCTGTACGCAATCCGGTGTGCGCCACACCAGGGGGTATCGAGGATTCAGTCGAAGGGCCATGCCGACATGATGACGCACATGACCCCGGCTGAATGAGTTCTCCACAGGCAGTTGAGGCAGCCCGCAGCGTCGTTGGCACCGCGCCTGCGGGGTAGAGCGGAGTTCCTACTCCTCGTGGGGGCGCTCGGCGCCGTCATCGCGCAGCAGATCCTCGAGGGCCTGGTCGACGTCGTCGAGCACCTCGGGCTCACCGCGCGCGGCGCTGGTGAGGCGCATGATCAGCTGCTGAGGATCGTCGATGTCCTGCTCGGTGGGCAGCAGGTCGGGGTGCGACCAGAGGGCGTCGCGCGCTTCGCTGCCGACGGCATCCGTTACGGCCTGCCACATCGCTGCGGCCTCCCGCAATCGGCGCGGGCGAAGTTCGAGACCGACGAGGGTCGCGAAAGCGGATTCGGCGGGACCGCCGGAAGCCCGGCGGCGTTTGACCGTTTCGGCGATGGCATCGGCCTTGGGCAGCCTGATCGAGGCGCGGGCGGTGACGACGTCGACCCAGCCTTCGACCAGGGCGAGCATCGTTTCGAGGCGCGACAGCGCCGAGATCTGCGACTCGGACTTCTGTTGGATGAGCGAACCGTCCACCATGGCCTGACGCAGGTCTTCCGGGTTGGAGGGGTCGAAGTTTCCAGCGAGTTCTTCGAGCCGGCTGGAGTCGATGCTGATACCGCGCGCATACGCAGTTACCGCGCTGGTCAGGTGCAGGCGCAGCCAGCGGGCGTGCCGAAACAGGCGGGCGTGGGCAATCTCACGCACGGCCAGATAGATCTGCACCTGATCGGCGGGAACGTCGAGTCCGGCGCCGAAATCGGCGACGTTCTGGGGGAGGAGAGCGGCCTGCTGCTCGCCGAGCAGCGGAATGCCGACATCGCCGCCGCTGACGACCTCGCTGGCCAGCTGCCCGACGACCTGACCGAGCTGCATTGCAAAGAGGGTGCCGCCGATGCTGCGCACGAGCTGGCTCGCGTTGGCCACCATGCCCTGCATCTCTTCTGGCACTTGTTCCGCGAAGACCCTGGTGAGCGAATCGGAGATGCTCGTTGCTACCGGTTCGGCCAGCTGGGTCCACAGCGGCATGGTCGCGGTGACCCATTCCCGGCGGGTCATCAGCCGCGGTTCAACCGTCAGTTCGGCCACGGAGATCACGTCATCGAGCCAGAGGGCCGCGATGTGAAAAGCCTGGCGCAGTTGGGTCTGCTGCTCGTCGGTCGCCGTGAGCTGGCCGTTAGCCGCTCGCTGCTCACCCTGCGTGAGCGCAATCTGCCAGTCCACACCGGTGCCTTTGGAGTTCATAGCGCCTTGCAGCTGTTGCATGAGTGCGGCCACGCTAGCCGGGTCATTGGGCAGGCCAGCCGCATTAGCGAGCTGGCCAGGGTCGATGCCGCTCTTGCCGCTCAGAATGTCGCGCAGCATGTCACGGAACTCGTCACTAGGCTCGCCCGGGTTCTGGTCGTTCGGGGGTAGGGAGTCGTCGGCCACTTCAGGCCCCTCTCAGTCGCATGCTTCTACGCTAGTGCGAGTAGCCCGCTCGGGGCTGGGAAATATCCTAGGCTGAAGGGCTTGCTGTGCGCCCGCCGCGAACACGACCCGGAACCTGGCAAGACCCAACACGGAAGGAGCACGGTGGCTCTCTTCATCGATGACTCACCGGCGCCCCACGGTGCACGGCGTCGCCACCCCTCGATCGGCTGGACGGCGTTGCTGATCGCCCTCGTCGCCGGCGTGATTCTCGGCATCATGCCAGCCCCCTACGTCATCGAGAAGCCCGGACCGGTCTACAACACCCTCGGCTCGGCCACCGATGACAACGACGTCGAGACCGCTCTCATCACCATCCCGGATGAGACGGTCTACCCGACCAAGGGCACGCTCGACCTGCTCACGGTGTCGCTGCTCGGCAACCGGGAGAACCGCCCGAGCTGGCTCAGTGTCGCGGGAGCATGGCTCGATCCGAGTGAGGCCGTTCTCCCCATCGACCAGGTGTTTCCCGCCAATGTCAGCACCGAACAGCGGGATGCGCGTTCCAGCGCCGACATGATCAATTCCCAACAGGATGCCATCGCCGCGGCGCTGACTCATCTCGGCTACGACTACCCAACGACGGTCTCGGTGGTCAGCCTGCCCGATGGCTCCCCGGCTGAGGGCATGATCGAACCCGATGATCAGATCTCTGCGGTGAACGGGACGCCGGTTGTCAACGTGGCGGAACTGCGTGCCGCGTTGCAGATCAACGGCGCCGAGACGGCGGCCAGCGTCGACATCGTGCGAGGCGGCGTGGCTCAGACCGTCGAGGTCACCCCGATTGACAACGCCGGCACGGTCGTGGCAGGGGTCAACGTCTCAGTCGCTTACGACTTTCCATTTGAGGTGCAGATTCAACTCGATAAGGTCGGCGGACCGAGCGCGGGCATGATGTTCGCGCTCGGAATCATCGACAAACTCACGCCCGGCGAGCTGCAAGGCGGCGAGAACGTGGCCGGTACCGGCACGATCGACCAGTCCGGTGCGGTCGGCCCGATCGGCGGTATCCAGCAGAAGCTGTACGGCGCCGTCGAGAATGACGCGAGATGGTTTCTGGCTCCTGCCGAGAACTGCGACGAGGTGACCGGCAATATCCCCGACGGCCTGACCGTGTTCTCCGTTGCCACCCTTGACGAGGCACTCGCCGCCCTTGACGCGATCAAGACCGGCGACACGGGCGACGTCCCGACCTGTCCCACGAGCTAGCGTCGCACGAAAAACTTACGGCAGCCCGGTAATGATGACTCTCTCAGGGGTGCTTAAGTAGGATAGAGGTCGACCCTGATCATGCGGTTTATGATCACCCTGTTCCTAATGACTGAGCGCAAGAGGCCAATACGTGAGTTCATCAGCAGCCGACAACGCCCCCCGGCGCAGCCGAGCCCCGCTAGCAATTACCGCAGCAATTATCGCGGGGTTGGTGATCCTGTTCTTTATCTTCGCCGGACTGTATACCGATGTCTTGTGGTTCGACCAACTCGGGTTCCTCAATGTGCTGACCACCCAGTGGATCGCGGGCACAGTGCTGTTCCTGATCGGGTTCGTTGCCATGGCCGTGCCGGTCTGGGTCAGCATCCAGCTGGCCTATCGCCTGCGCCCGGTGTACGCGAAGCTCAACTCGCAGCTCGATCGCTACCAGCAGGTCATCGAGCCGCTGCGTCGCCTCGCGATGTACGGCATCCCCGCCCTTCTGGGCCTATTCGCCGGTGTGGCCGCCGCCACTCGCTGGCAGACGGTGCTCATGTGGCTCAACCGCACCGAGACCGGGCGCGTTGACCCGCAGTTCAACTTCGACATCTCCTTCTATCTGATGGACCTGCCGTTTTACCAGGCCGTGCTCGCCTTTGCATCCGCTGTTGTACTCATCTCCGCCCTCGTCACGGTCGCGACCAGCTACCTGTACGGGTCCATCCGGGTATCCGGCCGTGAGGTGCTCATCTCCAAGGCTGCCCGCGTACAGATCGCCGTCACGGCGGGTCTGTATCTGCTGTTGCAGGCCGTGAGCATCTGGTTCGACCAGTACTCCACCCTGACCAGCCAGGGTTCGCTCATCACCGGCGCCGGCTACACCGACGTGAACGCCACCATCCCCGGCCGAGCCATCCTGGCCGGTATCGCAGCAGTCGTTGCCCTGCTCTTCATTCTCACGGCCATCATCGGTCGCTGGCGCCTGCCGGTCATCGGCACCGCTCTGCTCATCGTGTCGAGCCTGCTGATCGGCTCGCTCTACCCGTGGGTTGTCGAGCGCTTCCAGGTGGAGCCGAACGCGAAGGCGCTCGAAGCCGAATATATCGAGCGCAATATCGATCTCACCCGGGACGCCTATGACGTAGCCGACATCGAAGAGATTCCGTACAACGCGAAGACCACGGCCGAGCCGGGCGCCCTGCGTGCCGACGCCGCGACGACCGCGAACATTCGTATCCTCGACCCGGCCCTGGTCAGCGACTCGTTCCGTCAGCTCGAGCAGTTCCGCCAGTATTACCAGTTCCCCGACAACCTGAATGTCGACCGCTACATGGTCGACGGAGTGTCTCAGGACACCGTTGTTGCAGTGCGCGACCTCAACATCGATGGTCTGAACACCGGTAACACGTGGGTCAACTCGAAGACCGTCTACACCCACGGCTATGGAGTTGTTGCCGCCTACGGCAACCAGCGCTCGGTCGACGGCCAGCCGGTGTTCCTCGAATCCGGCATCCCAACCAGCGGCGCGCTCGGTGACTTCGAACCGCGCATCTACTTCGGCGAGACCTCGCCCGAGTACTCCATCGTCGGTGATGAAGACGGCGCCAACCCGATCGAACTGGACTATCCGTCGGGCGCAGAGGGCGCTGGCCAGACCTACACGACGTTCTCCGGCGACGGCGGACCGAAACTCGACAGCGCGTTCAAGAAGCTCATCTACGCGCTGAAGTTCCAGTCCGAGCAGATCTTCCTGGCCTCATCTGTCAACGACCAGTCGGAGATTCTCTACGATCGAGACCCGGTCACCCGTGTGCAGAAAGTTGCGCCGTACCTGACGCTCGATTCCGACGCCTACCCCTCGGTCGTTGATGGCCGAGTCAAGTGGATCATCGACGGCTACACGACCTCGGCGAACTACCCCTACTCGACCCCGGTGAGCCTGAGCGAGGCCATCGCCGATACGCAGACGCCGGCTCAGCCGTACGCCCTCGACAGCGTCAATTACATGCGCAACTCGGTCAAAGCCACCGTCGACGCCTACAGCGGCGAGGTCATCCTCTATGCCTGGGACGACAAAGAGCCGCTGCTGCAAACCTGGCAGAAGATCTTCCCCTCGACGCTCAAGCCCATGAGCGAGATGAGCGGCGACCTGATGAGTCACGTGCGCTACCCGGCCGACCTGTTCAAGGTGCAGCGCGCCATTCTCGGTCAGTACCACGTGACCGACCCTGGATCGTTCTACTCCAAGGACGACGCCTGGATCTCACCGAATGACCCGGACTCTCCTCCGACAAACCCCACCCTGCAGCCGCCGTACTACCTCACCATGCAGGTGCCCGGATCGGACAAGCCGTCATTCTCGCTGTATTCAACTTTCCAGCCGGAAGCGACCGGTGAGTCCAGTCGTAACGTGCTCTACGGTTACCTCGCCGTAGACGCTGATGCGGGTGCTGAAGATGGCGTGCGCGCCGACGGTTACGGTCAGCTGCGACTGCTCAACCTGCCCAAGGACGGCACAGTTCCCGGCCCCGGCCAGGTGCAGAACGTCTTCAACGCCGACCCGACCGTGTCGACAGAGCTCAACCTGCTGCGGCAGGGATCGTCGACCGTTCTCAACGGTAACCTGCTGACCCTCCCGGTCGGTGGCGGGCTGCTCTACGTTCAGCCGGTGTACGTGAAGTCCACCGGTGAGACCAGCTATCCGCTGCTGCAGAAGGTGCTCGTGGCCTTCGGTGACCAGATCGCGTTTGAGGACACCCTCGACGGTGCCCTCGACGTTCTGTTCGGCGGCGACTCGGGTGCGACGGCCGGTGATACGGCCGTTCCGGACGATGCCACGGCGAACAACGGCGGAACAACGGGTGGCGCGACAGATGGCGCGACCGGCGGTACGGATGTGCCGACCGGATCAACCGGCGATGCAGCAACGGATGCCCAACTCAAGTCGCTGCTCGCCGTCGCCAAGACGGCGCTCGCCGACAAGGCAACCGCCCTCGCCGCCGGCAACTTCGCCGACTACGGTACCGCGGACGCCAAACTCGCCGAAACGATCGCGAGCATGCTCACCCTGCTCGGCGAGTAGCTTTACCCGCACGATCTGTTGCAAGCCCTCACCCGCCTCGGGTGGGGGCTTGCGGTTGTTCGGCCCGGTGGTGTTTGATGCCTGTAGAGAAACGTTTTTTCGGCGCTATTTTGGGTGCGAGTTTGCGATACCGACCCAAAGTGGTCCGCCGCGCTTTCAGGGTGTGCTAAATTTGTACTTGTAGCGCGGGGTGGAGCAGTTCGGTAGCTCGCTGGGCTCATAACCCAGAGGTCGTAGGTTCAAATCCTGCCCCCGCAACAGAAAAGTTCAGTTCAGATCTAGTTTCTATCCCTCAAGGGGGAGTAGAAAATGGTTGAATCAGCGCAATTCCGGCGTAGCCCATGGCTACGCCGGTTTTTTGTATATCCACAGGAGATGCGCCTCGAATCTCCTCGTCAAAGCTGGCCCCGGGGCCGGTCGACAGACGCATCCATGGGGGGACTGGGCCTTGAGGCGCACTTCAATGTGCAATCGCCGCCTTGCCGGTACGGCTCTCCAAGTCTCTCCGACTAATAACCATTTTCAATGGCGAGCATGGCCCGGTCGGGATTGTCGTCGTAGTTCAGGCGGGGTTTAATCGTTCGAGCGTTGCATCGGCGGCGAGGTCTATCCCTGGCCGGATGCCGGGTGCACAATGGCCTCGTGGAAGCCAAGTCCCCGGCCGAAGATGAGCTTGCCGCGTTGCGGCGGCGGGCCTATGGCCGCGACGCCGACATCGGTGAGGATCCGCGCGCGCAGGCACGGCTCGCGGACCTGGAGCGCCAACATTCGACCCGAGAACACGACACATCCGCGGTTACTCGTGCCGCGCCCCCGATCGGACGCGCGACCGAGTTCGACGCCTCGCCGACCGTCGACACTGCCCATGGCGCGTTCGCGGCCTCCGACGTCGCACACGGGGCGGAAGACGGGATCGCGGCGACACCGAACGACCCCGTACCGAGCGCGAGTACCCGTGGGCGGATCAGGCGGGCGCTGCCATGGGCGATCGCGGCGGGTGCCGGGGTGGTAGCGATTGCCTTCGGGGCAATGTACGTCGCTGCGATGACCGAACCGCTGGTGGAAGCACAGCTCACCGCGCTCGATGGGCCCCGTTCCGGCAGCATTCCTCCCGTTTTGGAGCAGGAAGATCTCGACTTCTTGGCTACCGCCGACCCCGTCTTCGTCTCGCACGGCCGCTACGGTCCCCTGGACGTGTGGAGCACGACCGCTCCTCACAACTGGCAGTGCCTCGCGGTCGTGTTCAATTCGAGCGTGTGGCGCTTCAACTGCACCGTGTCCAACCTGGACACAGTCGCAGACGTGACGGTCGATGAGAGATTGTTACCCACGGATGCCCCGGGTGGCCCCATTCCGGATTGGTCGAGCATCCGGTTCGTCCTGCACGATGACGTCGTCGACGTGTATATCGCCCGCAACGCTAACCCGGACGCTTGACCCGCCTGCAACGGACGCGCAGTTCGAGCCGCTTCTTGGGCCAGAGCCATGATGCGACCAAGGTTTTTCCTCGTCCGCTGGCAGCGCGGCGTCAGGCCTTGGAAAGAGTCCTTCGGCTTGTGTCGGTCTCCGGGGTCGCGTTTCGAAGTGTTTGGTCGGATCGTGCGTGGACCCAGATACGTTCACTCGTGAAAACTCGGCGCGATAGCGTCCCATAGTCGAGCTGGGTCGAGTGATCACGAAGAGTGAGCTAAACTAAGTACACCAACGCAAACAGCTGGATCGAGAAAATCCGATCTGATGAGGCTTTTTTCGAAGGACGACCGCCACAAAGCGGTCAGCGTCGCGGGGTGGAGCAGTTCGGTAGCTCGCTGGGCTCATAACCCAGAGGTCGTAGGTTCAAATCCTGCCCCCGCAACAGATGCCCCCGGAACCCATGGTTCCGGGGGCTTTTTCGTACCCTTGCAAAAAGGCGCTACCCGCGCAGGCTGGCAACCGCAGCGACAGCTGCGTGAACGGATGCCGCCGCCTCGGCCGCCTCGGCCGCAGTCGTACCAGCACCCAGCGTGAACCGAACCGCGGTCAACGCCACGTCGGCCGACAAGCCCATGGCCATGAGCACGTGCGAGGGCTCGCTGCTGCCGGCCGCGCAGGCGGACCCACTCGAACACACGATGCCGCGCGCTTCGAGCTCGAGTAACACCGCCTCGCCGCTCGTTCCTGGGAAGACGAAGGACGCGGTGCCCGGCAGGCGTTCGGTCGGGTGCCCGGTGAGCCGGGCCGACGGCGTCTCGCGCAGCACCGTGCCGATGAACTCGTCGCGGAGGGCGCTGGTTCGCTCGGCGACGAGAGCGCGTTCCTCACCGGCGAGGCGTAGCGCCACGGCGAGGGCGACCGCTCCCGCGACGTTCTCTGTGCCGCTGCGTTTGCCACGCTCCTGGCCGCCGCCGTGCAGCAGCGGCTCGATCGTGAGGCGGCCCCGCAGATAGACCGCTCCGATGCCGGGGGGAGCGCCGAGCTTGTGGCCGGAGAGACTCAGCGCGTCCACGCCGAGTGTCGACACGTTGAGGTCGAGCCAGCCGCCGGCCTGTACGGCGTCGGTGTGGAACGGCACGCCGACGGCGCGGGCTGTTAGAGCGAGTTCCGCAATGGGCTGTACGGTGCCGACCTCGTTGTTGGCGTAGTGCACAGAGACCAGCGTGGTGTCTGGACGGAGCGCGCGGGCGAGAGAAGCGGGATCGACGCGGCCGGCAGCATCCACTTCAAGCAGGGTGATTTGAAAACCGTGCAGGCGGCGCAGGTAGTCGCAGGATTCGAGCACGGCCTCATGCTCGATCGGGGTGGTCACGATGTGGCGGCCGCGCGGGGCACCGAGGGCGATCCCCTTAATCGCAAGGTTGTCGCTCTCGGTACCCCCACTGGTGAACGTCACCTCGCCGGGCCGGCAGCCGAGCGACTGGGCGACGCTGCTGCGCGCCTCCAGCAGTGCGGCGGCGGCGGCCTCACCTACCTGGTGGTGGCTCGACGGGTTGCCGAAGCCGTTGAGCTGCGTCCACATGGCTTCGAGTGCCTCGCGGCGCACCGGGGTCGTCGCGGCATTGTCCAGATAAATCATGGGTTCGAAAGGGCAAATCCTGCCGGAGTGTTCACCCGGATGGCGATGTCCAGGCCGAGGTCGAGTGAGTGCACACTGTGGGTGAGCGCACCGACCGAGATGACATCGACACCGGATGCGGCAATGTCGCGCACCGTCGCCAGTGACACGCCGCCGCTGGCTTCGACGATCGCGCGCCCGGCGACCTGCTGCACGCCTATAAGCAGATCCTCCGGGCTGAAATTGTCGAGCATGATCGTGTCGATACCGGCCGCGAGCACGTCGTCAATCTGGTCCAGCCGGTCGACCTCCACCTCGAAGTGAGTGGTGTGCGACAGGCGGGCGCGCACGGCGCGCAGCGCTTCGGTGAGGCTGAGCGGCCCGGCTGCGAGAACGGCGAGGTGGTTGTCCTTGGCCATCACGGTGTCGGAGAGGCTGAAGCGGTGGTTGTGGCCGCCGCCATCGCGCACGGCCTGCCGTTCGAGGGCGCGCAGCCCCGGTGTGGTCTTGCGGGTGTCGACGATGCGGGCGTTTGTGCCGGCCGTCTCGGCGACGTACTGGGCGGTGAGCGTGGCGATTCCGCCCATCCGCTGCACGAAATTCAGACCAATGCGCTCCGCCTGCAGGATGCCGCGGGCAGGGCCGGTTACCTCGGCCAGCGTGGCGCCGATCTCGAACCGGTCGCCGTCCGCGACGAACTGATGCACCTCGATGCGGGGGTCGGTCAGACGGAAAGCGGCCGCGAAGACGGCACCGCCGCTGAACACGCCGGGTTCGCGCGCTTCAAGCTTGGCTGTCGCGACGGCGTCCTGGGGAATGAGCACGGCCGAGGTGAGGTCTCCCCAGGGGGCGTCTTCGTCGAGGGCGGCCTGCACGACGACATCGATGGAGTGTTGGGTCAGCATGCGATGGCCTCCTTGGCCGGAACGAGTTCGAGCGATTGCGAGTGGGACCAGGCCAGTTCGGCCCGGGGTTCGGCGAAGTCCGCGCGAAAGTGTGCGCCCCGGGACTCTTCGCGGGCCAGGGCGGCGGCCACGAGCAGCCGAGCGAGGCCCAGCAGGTTGCGGTCTTCGAGGGCGGCGACCGACGTACTGGTGGCGGGCGGTGAGGACCAGCCGTCGAGGATGGCGGCGGCCCCGGTCAAGCCGGTACCGGATCGGTGTACGCCGGCACAATCCCAGAGGAGTCGCTGCAGCTGCGTGCGATCGACCAGCGTGTTAAGATCGGCCGGCAGCGGCCGGGAAGGATCCGCGGGTTGGGCCGCGTCGAAGATCGGGGTGCTGTGTGCGCGCATCGGCCACGGTCGCCCCAGCGCGCGCACGGCTCGGTCGGCGAACACGGCGGCCTCGAGCAATGAGTTGGAGGCGAGCCGGTTGGCGCCGTGCGCTCCTGTGCGAGCCACCTCGCCGACGGCGAAGAGCCCGGGCAGACTGGTGCGAGCCCAGGTATCCGTTTCAACCCCGCCCATCCAGTAATGCGCGGCCGGCGCCACGGGAATTGGATCGACCGCCCAGTCTAGGCCTGCCGCCCGGCAGGCGGCCGTGATCGTTGGGAATCGGGTTTCCAGCAGGTCGCGGCCGAGTCCGGTCGCATCGAGCAGCACTGGGGCACCGTTTTGCCGCTCCATCTGGCGGGCAATGGCGCGGGCGACGACGTCGCGCGGCGCGAGTTCCGCGTCGGGGTGCTCGGCGAGCATGAAGCGCTGGCCGAGCTGATCGCGCAACACAGCGCCCTCGCCGCGCACCGCCTCCGACACCAGCGGGGTGCCCGGCACCGCGAGGGCGGTGGGGTGAAACTGATAAAACTCCACATCGGCGACGGATGCCCCGGCTCTATACGCCGCAGCCACCCCGTCGCCGGTCGCGACTACGGGATTGGTGGTGTGCGTGTACAGCGCGCCGGCGCCGCCGGTGGCCAGAATCACCGCGTCGGCGGTCAGCGAGAACTGCACGCCGTTGGGGCCGAGCACCCGGGCTCCAACCACTTCACCACGGTCAAGAATCAGATCGACGAGCATCGTGTGCTCGTGCACCTCGATCGCAGCTCGGCGTCGAACGGTGGTTACGAGCGCGGCTTCGACCGCTGCGCCGGTTGCGTCGCCGCCGGCGTGCACGACCCGCGAGCGGGAGTGAGCCGCTTCAAGGCCGCGGGCCACGCCGGATTCGTCCCGGTCGAAGTCCACCCCGAAACGAATGAGGTCGCGCACCCGCGCCGGACCTTCTTCGCAGAGCACGCGCACGGCGGCCGGGTCGCAGAGTCCCGCGCCGGCGCGCAGCGTGTCGAGCACGTGCGCGTCGACCGAGTCGTCGCGAAACAGGGCAGCGGCGATGCCGCCCTGCGCGTACCGGGTATTGCTCTCCGGCAGCACCGACTTGGTGACGAGCACGACCCGGTGGCCGGCATCCGCTGCCCGCACGGCGGCGAGCAGACCGCCGAGGCCGCTGCCGATGACGAGAATCGATGCCATGTCAGGCGCCGACGGTGCTCAAGACCGGCGCAGCGACCGGCTGCGCAGTCACGGGCGCAGTGGATGCCGGTGGCCGGGCTGCGAGCATCCGCTCAAGGGCAAGTCGGGCGTGACCGGCGACATCGGCCGAGACCGTGATCTGGTTGAGCACCGTACCTGGCGCTTCACCACCGCCGACGAGTGCTTCGAGCACCCAGGCCAGGTAGCCGGCGTGGATACGGTACATGGTCGAGCAGGGGCAGATCACCGGGTCGAGGCAGAAGATCTCATGCTCGGGATGCTGGGCAGCGAGCCGGTTGACGAGATTGATCTCGGTGCCGATGGCAAAGGTGGCGCCGGCCGGAGCGGCGGCGATGGCCTTGGCGATGAAATCGGTTGAGCCGGCCGAGTCGGCGGCGTCGACGACCTCCATCGGGCATTCCGGGTGCACCAAGACCCGCACGCCGGGGTGCTCGGCGCGGGCGGCCTGGATCTGCGGCACGGTGAAGCGACGGTGCACGCTGCAGAAGCCGTGCCAGAGCACGACCCGGGCGTCATCGAGCCGGGCAGCAGTATTGCCACCGAGGGGCTTGGTCGGGTTCCACATCGGCATCTGCTCGAGCGGAACGCCCATGGCCTTGGCGGTGTTGCGGCCGAGGTGCTGGTCAGGAAAGAACAGAACCCGCTGGCCTCGTTCGAACGCCCACTCGAGCACGGCCTGGGCGTTCGACGAGGTGCAGACGATGCCGCCGTGCTCGCCGCAAAAGCCTTTGAGCGCCGCGGAGGAATTCATGTAGGTGACCGGAATCACCGGAACTCGGCCGGAAGCATCCGGAGCCGTGCCGTAGAGCTCTGCGAGCTGTTCCCAGCACTCGGTGACCGAATCAATGTCGGCCATGTCGGCCATCGAGCAGCCGGCGGCAAGGTTGGGCAAAATCACGGCCTGGTCGCCTCCGGAGAGCAGATCAGCGGTTTCGGCCATGAAGTGCACGCCGCAAAACACAATCGCGGCGGCGTCCGGGCGGCTCTGGGTGGCCTGGGCGAGCTGAAAGCTGTCGCCAACGAAATCCGCGTGGCGCAGCACCTCGTCGCGCTGGTAGAAATGACCGAGAATGACCACCGAATCGCCGAGCGCCTGTTTGGCTTCGACGATGCGAGCGCTGAGTTCCTCCGGTGAGGCGGTGCGGTAGCGCTCCGGCAGTGCGCCCTGGCGGGGCGACCCGGCCGGAATCACGTCGCCCATCGAGGAACCGGGCCCGTAGCCGGGCGCGGCCGCGTCGAACTCCCACGGAGGCGTCGCCAGGTCGGTGCTGCAGGTGCTGCCGGCGGCTTTGCCGGTGCTGATGAGACGAATGGTGGTCTCGACCGAGGGAATTGTCATGGCCGTGCTCCTTGAACAGTGAAGGGGGTGGAAAGTGCGAAACAGTGGGTTAGACGGTCGGTTCGGGTGGGTCATGCTCGGCGGCCCGGTCGTCGTAGCGGTAGAGCCGTGCCGGGCGATGCCGCGCCCCAGCCACGTGTTGGTCGGTGCTGATCAGGCTGCCGCTCGCCTCGATCGACCGACGAAAGTTGGCCGGATCGAGTGCCTTCTGCAGCACGGCCTCGTGTACCTCGCGCAGTTGGGCGAGGGTGAACGTGTCGCCGAGAAAGGCGTGGGCGATGCGGGCGTATTCCACTTTGGTGCGCAGGCGCCAGAGCGCGTATTCGACGATGCGGTTATGGTCGAAGGCGAGTGGAGGAAGGCGGTCAGCGGCAAACCAGCGCACGTTCTCTCCGACGGATGCCCGCTCCGCGACTTCGGAACGCACGAGCGCCCAATAGACGACGGAGACCACGCGCAGCCCGGGGGAGCGGTCGATATCGCCGAAGGTGTACAACTGTTCGAGATACCGCGGCGAGAGATCGGTCGTCTCACGCAGGGTGCGGGCGGCGGCCGCCGCGAGTTCCTCGTCGGCGGGCAGCCAGCCGCCGGGCAGCGCCCAGAGGTCGAGGTGCGGCTCGCGAGTACGGCGCACGAGGGGCAGCCACAAGGTCTTGCGTCCCGACGTATCGTCGTGGCGCAGGGTGAAGATCACCGTTGAGACGGCCAGGGTTGCGTGAGCGGTTCCGCGCGCGAACGGGCTCTGCTCGGTCAGATGGTGCTCCAGCACGGGAATCCAGTCGTAAAGGTCGGAGTGACTTTAACTGCTGGAGCCATCATATAGTCAATTTGACTCAAACACCGAAATATGTCAAATTCAGATTTGACGTGCGGCCTCGGCGGCCTCGCGTGCGCCGGTTCGGCTGATGCCCATCCCCATTACGCCCCACAGTGTTACGCGGGCCATCGCCTCCACGGCGATCCTTGGACTCATCTTGGACGCTCCGCGTACCCGCTCGACGAACGTGATCGGCACCTCGACCACGCGCAGGTCGGCCCGCACGGCGTGCAGGAGCATCTCGATCTGAAAGCAATAGCCGAGGCTGTCCACGCTGGACAGATCCATCCGCTCGAGGGCCAGGGCCGAGTACACCCGGTAGCCGCCGGTAGCGTCTCGTTGGGGCAGCCGCAATATCAGCCGGGAATAGAATGACCCTCCGCGCGAGAGAGCGCGCCGGTGCCAGGGCCAATTCTCGATGGCTCCGCCGGGCACCCAGCGTGACCCCATCACGACGTCGGCGGTGTCGGCCGCCGCCAGCAAACTCGTGAGCTGCTCCGGCAAGTGGGAGCCGTCGGCATCTATTTGCACCAGTTGGGTATATCCGCGGGCCAGGCCCCAGCCGAAGCCGTCGAGGTACGCCGCCCCGAGGCCGGTCTTCTCGGTGCGATGCAGCACGTGAACGCTCGGATCCCGGGCCGCCAGGCTGTCGGCGAGTGCGCCGGTGCCGTCGGGGGAGGAATCATCGACGACCAGGATGTGCACGTCGGGCACACTGGAACGCAATCGATCTACGATCGAGGCAATGTTTTCGGCCTCGTTATAGGTCGGTACGAGTACCAGGGTTGTGGGCACAGAGTTGGTGGGCACGACGTTACCTCGTCATTTCGATGATGCGGGTGCGGTTGACAAGTGTCGACTGGGCGACGTGGAATCCTTGAAGGGTGAGCGTGCGGACATCCGTTTCTCTTTTCGAATCTCCACTTCCCGAGTATTGCAGCAGCCAGATGCGGTCGAGGTCCGCTACGGCTGGCAGTGCGTCGGTCAGTGGAGCGACTTCGTCCCACAGCCAGGTCGTGTCGGAGTAGGGGCGGGTCAGGGCCACGTCGCGCAGGCCGGTAAAGGCCTCGGGGTAGAGGCGCATGGCCAGCCGCGGCAGGCGTGACGGGCGCACGCTTTGGTCGAAGACAACGCCATCACCGGGCGTCGCACGAGTGGCGATGATGTCGGCGGCCTGGCGCCAGTCGCTTCCCTCGTTCTTACCGAAGTCACCGCGCTGCACGGCGTAAGCCGGCACGATCACGGCCACAAGTGCCAGCACAGTCGCTGCCCGTAACCAATTGTTGGCGAGCGCCGCAACGCCCACTGCAATCACGATACCCACCGCGGGAGCGCAGAGCGACAGGTAGCGTAACGAATACATCGGGGTGACCAACTGGGTGCCGATGAGCAGAATGGCGCTGGGTATCACCATCCAGGCCAGAAAAATCGCCAGTCCCGCCCGATCAGGCAGCCCGGCTGACTGATTCGGGCCGCGGCGCCGCAGGAACACCGCGAGCACCGCCACGATGATGAGCGCCCATGCCACGATCGCCACCGGAATAGTGTCGAACCATTGCATCACCGCCGCCTCGGAAACCGTCACCTGTGGCCGTCGGCCGATGAACGCGATCTGTTCCCGTTGCGCGGAACCTGCCAGAAACATCGGGGCGGCCAGCAGCAGGCCGAGCGCGCTCGCGGCTACCCAGACGACAACAATGCGCCACAGCGGATGCCGGCGCGCCAACACCAGAACCACCACCGCGTGCACCGGCAGCAACAGCGCCAGGAATAGGAAGACGTAGATACCGAGCGCGAGCAGCAGGGCATACCCGCCCCAGAGCAGGAGCTGGCGTCGCCGATGGGCGCCTGCGCTGCGCACCGCGTGCACGAGCAGCACGGTGAGCCAGACCCCGATGGCAGTCGCAATGGCGGTGGATCGTGCTTCGGAGCCCATATAAGTGACCCGGGGAATCAGAGCGAAGATCAGGCCGCCGCCGATGGCCACTCGTGACGCCATGAAGAACCGGGCCAGAACGACAGTCCCCGACGCGGCAACACCGATCGCGATCGCACTCGGCAGTCGGGTGGAGAGCTCTGAAGTGCCGAACAGATCGATCCAGCCGTGCAGAAACAGGTAGTACACGCCGTGCACGGCATCGACGTTGTCGAGCATGCCGAACAGCGAGGGCAGCGATCGTTCAGCCGACATGATGCTCGCAGCCTCATCGCCCCAATACGATGGCTGCCAGGACCAAGCGAACGACACCAGAAAGGCCACGAGGCCGACGAAACCTGCCGACCAGCCGGGAGAGCGCCGCATCCACGGGTGTCGTCCGGGTACCAGGGATACCGTGAGGTGCGAAGCGAGAACGGAGGTCACCCCATGAACCTACCCAGCAATGGTTAACGGGAGCCTTCGAAACCCCCCGAGTTGTCTGCGAAGACCAATCCTTTCACTCGTCGGCCTCGGCAGGGGTTTGCGGTATGGAGCCAACAGCTAGGCTTTCGCCATGACTCCAGGCGCCGCAATTGACCAAGCCAGCATCGCCGCAGCGAGCATGGTCGGCGTTGCTGTCGCCCAGTTCGCGCCGGGGCCTGATCGGGCGCACAATCGCGCCGTGCTGCGACAGCTCGCCACCACGGCCGCCGCGCGCGGCGCCCACCTCGTGGTCTTTCCCGAGTACTCCGCCTTCTTCGAGCCGAAACTTGGGCCGTCGTTTGTGGCGGCAGCCGAACCGCTCGATGGAGAATTCGTTACGGCGCTGGCCGCGCTCGCCGCAGAACTGAGCGTTCACATTGTCGCTGGCATGCTCGAAACGACCGCGGACCCGGCCCGGTTTTCCAACACTCTCGTCGCCGTCGATCCATCCGGACGCCTCGTGGCGACCTACCGCAAACTGCACCTCTACGATGCGTTCGGTGATCGCGAATCCCAGTGGGTGCTGCCGGGCACAGTGACCGACCCGGAGATTTTTGACGTCGGCGGACTGCGGGTGGCGCTGCAAACCTGCTACGACGTGCGCTTTCCCGAGGTCACGCGTCGGCTCGTCGATGCTGGGGCCACCCTGGTGCTCGTGCCGTCCGAGTGGGTGCGGGGTCCTCTCAAAGAACACCACTGGCGTACCTTGCTCACGGCCCGGGCACTGGAGAACACTGTTTTTCTGGCCGCGGCCGATCACACACCGCCGATCGGCGTGGGTACCAGCCTCATCATCGACCCGATGGGAGTTGCTTTGGTCAGTCTCGGTGAAAGCGCGGATGTCGCCGTCGCGTTCCTGGCGCCAGAGCGGGTCGCCGCCGTGCGGGCGATCAATCCGGCCCTCGAGCTTCGGCGATTCGCGGTCGTTCCGCGCTGAATGCTCAGCGCTCGGTGACACTGGCCTTGGTTGCGCGGGTCTGTGCGGCTGCGCGGATGCCGATGGCCGGTTCGATCTTGGCAGCCGCGTTGGCGTCGACTGCGGCGCTCTCTTCGGCGGTGACGACTAGTCCTTGCGCGCTGTTGGCCGAACGGGTGAGCTGGGCGACCCAGTTCGGGTTGATGGTCGGCGCGTGGCCACCGGCAAACTTGAAGTACAGCGGAATCGCTGGATGCAGCCAGGCTGAGCTGCGGCCGTCGCCGACCACAGCGGCGTCACGCCAGGACAGCAGAAAGCTCTCGCCGCGGCGCAGTTTTTGAATGATCACGAGCTGCAGGTGTGCCAACATTCGGTCTTCGAATTCCACGACGACACGGTCATACGTGAGAGTACCCATGATCGCCACATCCACTTCGTTGATCGGTTGCGCGTTGATCGGTTGCGTTGGCTGGGATCCGGAAGCCAGATGCAGGAAGCGGGAACGAATGAAGGCGAAGCCTGCAGTGTGGCGTGGAACCGGATACCACACCCTACTGTCCTCTGTTCGGGGGGTAAATTCAAGGTTTTTAGAAAGTGCCTGGCTCACTCGCCGTCGCCACGATCGGCAGGGGAACGGCGAATTCGAGCCGGAGCAGGATCTCGAGTGGGCGTTCGATCTGACCGAAATGCCCGGCTCCTGGAATGGTGCTGATCACGCAGTTCGGCACGGCAGCGCGCAGTCGTTCGTCATCGTCGGCCGTCATGAACACATCGTGGTCACCGTGCACTGAACGCACCGGGCAAGAGATTTGCGCCCACCAGGCGGCGGCGTCGTAGGCGCCGGCCCGCACGGCCGCGCGAACGAAACAGTCTGGCCTAACCTCGTTGCCGAGTGCTGCGACGACCGTCGGGGCGACAGCCCCCGGCCGGCTGAACAGCGGTGCTACGAGGGCGCGTAGCAGACCGAGGCGTGCGACCGCCCGCACCAAACCGCGGCCGAGGGGGCCCGCGAGCCGCAGTATCCGCATGGTCAGGAGCAGCGCCGTGAATCCTGGCAACACCGAGAACTGGCGAATCGGGTGACGGACGCTGTCCTGGATCGAAAACGAGGTGGCCGAGATCAGGCCGACGGATGCCGTGGCGCGCTTTTCGCTCGCCGCCAGCTGCAGCGCGATGAACCCGCCCATGGAGTGACCGACAACGTTCCAGCGTTCGTAGCCGAGGGAGCGCGCAGTGTCGGCGACCAACTCGGCCATCGACTCGACGCCAAATGCCGACTCATTGGAGGTCAGGGGGGAGTCGCCCCACCCCGGCAGGTCGGGAATGATGAGATCGGTCAGGTCGCGGCTGGTCGCATCGGAGGCCTGCAGTAAGGGGGTCCACGTCGTCCACGACCCGGCGGCGCCGTGCAGCAGAATGGTTGCGGTGTCGCTCGCGGTACGGCGCCCGTGCCGAACCACGACCGTTCCGCCCCGAAGGCGCATGGTGCTCGTGGTCAGGCCGAAGTGACGAGCATCGGCGTCGAGGGGAAAAGGACTGTACCCCAACGCTGTGGCGGGTGGTGCTGGCTGTGGTCGGGCGGGCACCAGCGGGCCGGGCGTGGGAGCATCCACGGGACCGAGCGGTGCCACGGTGTGGTTTCGGTTCGCTGGTGGGGACATCAGGATGCTCATGGTGGTAGTTCGTTGCCGCGGTCAAACCGGATTGCCTAATCGAATGACCCGAGCAGCCGAACATACAGTCAATTGGCAGGTAGGAATATCGTGCGGCTGCGATCCGTTTTCGCCTACGGATGCACAGGACTTCCCTGGATCCTCCCAGTAGAACGTGTCCGGTCTGACCGACCGGATGATTTAGAAAGAAGTGCCCGTGAAACTCTTTTCTCCGCTTAACCTTGGCGACCTTGAACTCCCCAACCGTCTCGTCATGGCGCCGCTGACCCGCATCCGCTCCGGCCAGTCCGGTGTTCCCGGTGAACTCGTTGCCCGGTACTACACGCAGCGCGCTTCGCTCGGCCTGATCGTGAGCGAAGGTACTTACCCGAGCCACGCTGGCCAGGGTTTCACTGGCCAGCCCGGGCTCGTCGAACCAGAACAGCTTGCTGGCTGGAAAGTCGTTACCGACTCGGTACACGCTGCTGGCGGCCGCATCGTCGCCCAGATCATGCACGCCGGCCGGGTCACGCACGAAGCGACCACCGGCGGCTACCCGGTCGTCGCGCCGAGCGCCATCGCCGTCAAAGGCACCACGCGCACCTATGACGGCAAGAAGGACTACCCGGTGCCGCACGCTCTTACCAGCGACGAGCTGGGCGGCATTCTGGACGAATTCGTGCAGGCCTCGAAGAACGCCATCGCGGCCGGATTCGACGGCGTCGAGCTGCACGGTGCCAACGGCTACCTGCTCCATGAGTTCTTGTCGCCGGCCTCCAACGTGCGGGACGATTCCTTTGGCGGCTCGCCCGAAAAGCGCGCGGGGTTTGTCATCGATGTGGTGACCGCAGTCGCCCTCGCGATCGGCGCCGACCGGGTGGGCCTTCGAATCTCACCCGAGCACAACATTCAAGATGCGCTCGAAACGGATGCCGACGACCTCGCGGCCACCTATGGCGTTCTTATTGACGGGCTTGCCCAGCTCGACTTGGCGTACCTGAGCGTGCTCCATGCCGACCCACGAAGCGAATTCGTGCAGAACCTGCGGGCCCGCTTTGACGGTGTCTTCCTGATCAACAGCGGCTTCAGCGCCATCACCGCGCGTGATGAAGCCCTCGCCCTCGTGCGTGACGACATCGCCGACGCCGTCGTGGTCGGTCGTGCGGCCATTGCCAATCCCGACCTGGTGCGCCGCTGGCGCGACGACCTGCCCGTGAACGAGCCCAACCCGCTCACCTATTATGCCGACGGCGCAGAGGGCTACACCGACTACCCGGCCCTGGCTTCCTAACCCCTCGTTCAACCCGCTTCACCCGGGTCGGGTGCATAACTCCTGCAATTCGGGGGTCGTCGGCGAAAATTCCGCGTCAGGTGCGGGGTTCAGCACGCGCTGCCACAGAAATTGCAGGAGTTGTGCACGCGGGGGTATGCGTTTAGCTTCGCGACAGGGCCGCGAGCTGCTCCGACGCCTGCTCCAGGAGTTCTACCTTCTTGCAGTAGGCGAACCGCACCAGGGGTGCGTATTCCGAGCGGTGGGCGGGGGAGCAGAACGCGGTGATCGGCACCGCGACCACACCAGCCAGCTCCGGCAGGCTTCGGCACAGCTCTGCGCCATCCGTGAACCCGAGCGGCGTCGCATCCGCCACGATGAAGTATGAGCCCTGCGGCAGCGTGATGTCGAAGCCGGCCGCGCGCAGCCCGGTAGCAAGCACATCGCGTTTGTGCTTCAGTTCGGCGGCAATGCGTGTGAAGTACGAATCGGGAAGGTCGAGCCCCGCTGCGATCGCGGGTTGGAACGGCGCCGCATTCACATAGGTGAGAAACTGTTTGACCGCGAGGATTGCCGTGATGATCTCGGACGGGCCAGACACCCAGCCCACCTTCCAGCCGGTAAGGCTGAACGTCTTGCCGCCCGAGGAAATGGTGACCGTTCGATTCCACGCTCCCGGCAGGGTAGCGATCGGAATGTGCGGCGTTCCGAACGTGAGGTGCTCGTACACCTCGTCGGTGACGATGATCGCGTCGTGCCGTTGCGCGAGCTCGACGATCAGCTCCAAAGCCTGCCGGGAAAAAATCGCGCCGGTGGGATTGTGTGGATCGTTCACGATGATCAGCCGGGTGCGGTCGGTGACGGTTGCCCGCAGCACGTCGAGGTCCGGTTGAAAGTCGGGTGCCCGTAGCGGCACTGGTCGATGGATGCCGCCGCCGAGGCCGATCAGACCGCCGTAGGCATCGTAGAACGGCTCAAAGGTGACGACTTCGTCACCCGGCTCGATCAGCGCCAGAATGGTGGCTGCGAGAGCTTCCGTAGCCCCCGCAGTGACGAGAATTTCGCTGCCCGGGTCGAGGGTCAGCGCATAGAACCGGTGCTGGTGCCGGGAGATCGCCTCCAGCAGCACCGGCTGGCCCCGGCCGGGCGGATACTGGTTGACCCCGTCGCTGATGGCTTGGCGGGCCGCCTCAAGCACTACGGCTGGCCCGTCTTCATCGGGAAAACCCTGCCCGAGGTTGATCGCACCGGTGCGCACCGCGAGCGCGCTCATCTCGGCGAAGATGCTGGCTGAGACGGTGCCATCAGCGGCGAGAAGTCCAGCCCCGCGCGCCGTGCGTCGCCACGCGCCGGAAATGGTCATCGCTGGCTTGCCTGTGTCGAGTGCTGCATGGTTTCCAAACTATCGCTTAGGCAACGTCTCGGCATGATCATTGAATGCTCACAGTGTGTACATATCGAACGTTCAGGTTTTGGCGCAAAGCTGGCAACGCTTGGAAGGAGCACCCGATGACCGACAACACCAAAGATTCCGGCAGCACCCCTGATCCGGCTGATGATACCGCCGCTTTTGCTGTGAATGATTCCGGCGAGGCTACCCCTCCCACTGCCCCACCCTCGGTACCGCCTACCGACGCCCCGGCCGCGCCCTCGGCCCCGACCGGGCCGCCGGCGAATGTCGTGCCCGCTGTGCCGGTCGTGAACGCACCGACCCTGCCGGCTCACGACGTCCCCGACGCCGCTCAAACCGTTGCTTACCCGACGGATGCCTTCGGTCGCCCGGTCGAGTCCGCGACCGCGTCGAGCTCCGCCTACGCTCCGAGCGTCTCGCCACAGGCGTATGCGACCGCTGATGCCTATCCCGGCCAGCCCTTCGCCTCCTCTAAGGCGAAGGAACCCGGTCGCCGCAAGGGCAGCGTTGCGTTGATCGCCGCGCTCGCCATCGGTGCCCTGGTCGGCGGATCGTCCGGCGCCGGGATTACCGCCCTCATGATGAGCGGCCAAAACAACGGCGTACCGGTCAGCCAGGCTTCTGGCCCGAGCAATGTCGTCGTCAATAACACCAAGAGCGTCAACCAGATCACCGCTGTTGCGGCCAAGGCGTCACCGAGTGTCGTGACCATCGACGTCTCCAGCAGCTCCTCCGGAGGAACCGGATCCGGCGTGATTCTCAGCGATGACGGCTATGTGCTCACCAACACCCACGTGGTCACCCTCGATGGGGCCGCTTCCGACGTGAAAATCGAGGTAAAGAGCAATGACGGCAAGCTCTACGCCGCCACCCTGGTTGGCACCGACCCGGTCTCCGACCTCGCCGTGATCAAACTGACCGACGCCAGCGGACTCACCCCGATTGCCTGGGGCGATTCGTCCGAGCTCAACGTCGGTGACAGCGCCATCGCCATCGGTGCCCCGCTCGGCCTCTCCGGCACGGTCACCGACGGTATCGTCAGTGCCCTCAATCGCAGCATTACCGTCGCGAGCTCGGCAGCGCCGAGCTCGCCCGACGCCCCAACGCCCGAGGAAGGGCAGGGCCAGAACCCCTTCTTCTTCGACTTTCCAAACCAGGACGGCACACCGTCGCAGGGCACCCAAGGCGCCACCGCGAGCATCGCGCTCCCGGTGATTCAGACGGATGCCGCCATCAACCCTGGCAACTCCGGAGGCGCCCTGCTCAACGGCAGCGGTGAACTGATCGGCATCAACGTGGCCATCGCCAGCGCCGGGAGCACCACCTCGTCGTCCGCCGCTGGCAGCATCGGCGTCGGATTCTCCATTCCATCGAACTTCGCCAAGCGCATCTCTGAAGAGATCATCGCCAACGGAACGGCCACCCACGGCCTGCTCGGTGCGGGCGTCAAGGATGCGTCCAGTTCGACCAGCAGCACCGTCGGCGCCCTCATCAGCACGGTAACCTCTGGCGGTGCCGCCGCCAAGGCCGGTCTGGCCGCGGGCGACGTGGTCACCAACTTTAACGGTGTGCCGATCACAGACTCGATCGACCTCACCGCGCAGGTGCGGGTGCTCCCCGCTGGTGGAACCGCCGACCTCACGTATGTGCGGGACGGCGAGTCGATCACCATCTCGGTCACGGTCGGCGAGTACTCCAGCTAACCGCACTCCGCTCCTTCCTGCTCCTTCACGCTCCTCTAATCGCGTCGCCGGTACGCCGGCGGCGCGATTAGCGTGGGTGGGGCTGTTCGACATCTTCCACGGCGATTGGCATTTCGTTGGCTGGTAGGCTCGATCGTCCTACCCATCAACCGGAAAGCTGGCCAGCCAGGTGCACCAACGTGGTATGGGATTTCTTCCCGGGGTGTCGTATGTGATGCCAGTGCTCAACGAGGCGACGCACGTACGAGCCGCCGTCGAGAGCCTGCTGGCCCAAGACTTCGAAGGCCCGTTCGAGGTCACTCTGGCGCTTGGACCCAGCATCGACGGCACGACCGAACTGGTCGAAGAAATGGCGGCCGTTGACTCGCGAATTCGGGTCGTGCCCAACGACATCGGCTCGACTCCGGCTGGCCTGAACATCGCCATTCGCGCCTCGCAATATGCGGTGGTAATTCGCGTCGACGCGCACTCAGTGCTCCCGCCCGAATACGCCCGCATCGCCGTGGAGACGCTCGAGCGCACCGGCGCCGACAACGTTGGCGGCATCATGGATGCGCGCGGCATCAGCGCATTCGAGCGCGCAGTGGCCCGCGCGTACGGCACTCGCATCGGTCTCGGTGGTACCCCGCTCCATGTTGGCGGGGCTGCGGGCGCCGCCGAAACCGTCTACCTCGGCTGTTTTCGCACCGAAAGCATCCTGGCTGTCGGATTGTTTGACGAGGACGTCAAACGCGGTCAGGACTGGGATCTCAACCGGCGCCTCCGAGAAGCCGGCGGCCTGGTCTGGTTCACCCCCGAACTGCGCGTGCTGTATCGTCCGCGGCCGACCCTGCCCCAACTCGCACGGCAGATGCTCTCGACCGGGCTCTGGCGCGGCGAATTGGCCCGTCGGTATCCCGCGGCCAACGGCATCCGCTATTTTGTGCCCCCGGCCATGGTTCTGGCGGTAGCTCTCGGGCTGCTCCTCGGAGCGGGCGGAATCGTGCAGGTTGCCCTCGGAGCGGCACCGTGGTTGTTGCTCGGTCTCATAGTTCCCATCGGCTATCTGGTCATCGTGCTGGCCGCGACGCTCGCGGTGGCCAGACCGGACGGAATTCGTACCTCCCTGAATTTTCTCGTAGTCTTGCCCTGCATTCACTTCTGCTGGGGGGTCGGGTTTGTGCTCGGGTATCTCAAACTCACCAGCAACATCACGGCACACACGGGAAGGTGAGCAGATGACCAGTTCGCCCAAAACCTCACATCGGCGCCCGGCCCGGCCGGAATCGATCGCTCAGCTGCGCGCGGTGGCTCAGCCGCCCGAAGTGCGCCTGCGTGCCAACGCCGAGCACTGGACGGCGAGCCTATACCTGCGCGACCTGTCTCCTTACCTCACCTGGGTGCTGCTGAAGACCCGCATCTCCGCCAACGGCGTGACCGCACTGATGATCCTGGCCGGCTGGTCGACTGCCGCCGCCCTGCTGATCCCTGGAATCTGGGGGGCACTGCTCGCCCTCGCGCTCAGCCAGGTGCAGATGCTCATCGACTGCTGCGATGGCGAAGTGGCGCGGTGGCGCGGCACGTCCTCGCCGGCCGGCGTGTTCCTCGACAAGGTCGGACATTATTCCACCGAGTCGCTCATTCCCATCGCCCTCGGAATTCGGGCGGCCGCGTACCCATTTCAATCGCCCGAAGACTTTTTATGGACCAGCCTGGCGCTGTTGCTCGCCCTGATCATCGTGCTGAACAAGGCGCTCAACGACATGGTGCACGTCGCGCGGGCCAATGCCGGATTGACCAAGCTCGCCGACACCCACGGCGAGAAGACTCCGACCTCGAGCGTGATCGCGCGGGTACGCAGACTCGCCCGTTTCGTGCCCTTCCATCGCCTTTACCACTCCGTCGAACTGACCATGGTCATTTTCGCCGCTGCCTTCGTTGGACTTTTTCTCGGGCAGCCGCTCGTTGACCGGGCCGTGCTGATCGTGCTGGTGCCGCTCGCGTTCCTATCGCTCATCGGCCATTTCGTGGCCATCATGGCGTCCAAGCGTGTCCGTTCCTGACGCAATCGCCGGCGCTGTTCCGGCCGGCGGTGTGACGGTTGGTGTGGTGGTGCTGACCCAGGGCACCCGTCCGGATGATCTTGAGCGGGGCATCCGCTCGGTGCTGGCTCAGCAGGGAGTAATCCTCGACGTGGTCTGCGTCGGCAACGGTTGGCAACCGACCGGCCTGCCGGTCGGCGTGCGGTCCCTCGGACTGCCGACCAACCTGGGTATTCCAGCCGGTCGTAACCGCGGGGTGTCGCTCGTCACTGGGGAATACCTGTTCTTCCTCGACGACGATGCGAGCATTCCCGATCCGCATTTTTTGATCGAGGCGATCGGCAAGATGCGGGCCAACCCGAAAATCGGGCTGCTCCAGCCTCGGGTCGAAGATCCGGCGGGAATCGAATCGCCGCGTCGGTGGATTCCCCGTATCCGCAAGGGCGAGGCCACCACGCCCGGACGGGTGTTCTCAGTCTGGGAGGGCGCCGTTCTGCTGCCGCGCAGCGTCTTCGATGCGACCGGAGGCTGGGCCGAACCATTTTTCTACGCGCACGAAGGCATCGAACTGGCGTGGCGGGTCTGGGATCTGGGCTTGGTGGCGTGGTACGCCGGCGACCTCGTCGCCAACCATCCGGTGATCCTGCCGACCCGCCACGCCGACTACTATCGGCTGAACGCCCGTAACAGGGTCTGGCTGGCTCGCCGCAACCTTCCGGTTCCGTTGGTGCCGCTGTACGTGGCCTCGTGGACGGCTATTCAGGTGCTGCGCTGGGCGCCGAACAACAGGCTAGCGCTATGGGCCTGGTTTGCCGGCTGGCGCGAAGGGTGGAGCCGCGACCCGGGGCCGCGGCGCCGACTGCGTGCACGCACGGTCTGGCGGATGACCCGGTCCGGGCGTCCGCCGATCATCTAACGAAAGGTAGGCTTGGCCGGTGGAAATTCGCAAAGATGTCAGGCGTGCAGTCAAACTGGTCAGGGATGTTGTGGCCTCCCGCAAAGCCCAACACAAACTCCGTGGTCCGCTGAAATCGCGGGAACTGCGCGACGACAACCACTTCAAGATTGCCGTGTATTTTGCTGACGGACCCGTCAACATGTACCAAATGCGGCAGTGGTACCAGCCGCTCGCAACCCTTGCCAAGACCTGGCCGGTACTCGTGATCAGCCGCACCGGCGGCGGCACCCTCAAACTTATGGACGAGGCGCCTATTCCCGTCGCCTATGCGCGCACGGTACCGCAGCTCGAGCAGATCGTCGCCGAGCAGGATATTCGCATCGTGTTTTACGTCAACCAGAACCCGCGTAACTTTCAGATGATGCGCTACGGGCGCTGTTGGCACGTTTTCATCAACCACGGTGAGAGCGACAAGATGTACATGATCACCAACCAGTTCAAGGCCTACGACTATTCGTTCGTCGCGGGGGACGCGGCACTCGCCCGGCTCGACCGGGTGCTCTGGGACTACGACTTCAACAAGCGCGCCATTAAGATTGGACGTCCTCAGGCCGACTACTTTAGCGGTGAACTGCCCTACCAGCCTGATGAACGCCAGGTCGTGCTCTATGCGCCCACCTGGGAGGGGGATAGGGCCGCCGCGGCCTACGGCTCTGTCGCCACCCACGGTGTCGCGCTCGTCAGCGCGCTGCTGGCCACCGGCACCCACCGCGTTATCTACCGACCCCACCCGCGCAGCGGTGTCGTCGACCACAGCTACGGGGCCGCCAACAAAGCCATCATCGCGGCCATCGCCGCGGCCAACGCACGAGACCCGCGCGCGCACCACGTCTACGACTCTGGCCCGGACCTCGGCTGGCAGCTGGCAGCAGCGGATATCGCCATCGTCGACATCTCCGCCATGGTCTACGATCGGCTCGCCACCGGCAAACCGCTCATCATCACCCGCCCCGTGAGCCCAACGGCCGTGATCGACACGAGCGGATACCTCTCCGACTGCGAGTGGCTGCCTGCCGATCACGCCGCCGACATTGTGGCTGCCGTCGACCGACTCACCCACGATGAGGCAACGGTTGACCGCCTGCAGGGGTGGGTACACCGCTATTTCGGTGACACCACCCCTGGCGTCGCGACGGAACGCCTCCACGCAGCCGTGCAGCATCTGATGAACGAGTGGAAGCGGTTCGCCGCCGGGCACGATGCCGATAGTGCGATTGTGCCCGATTCTGTAGAGAATCCCGGCAAGGCGTAAGTAAGCCCGACGCTACATTGGTTCGGGCTTGGCCGGGCTCGAAGCGGATGCCGCCGGCTCGGCCGATACGGCCGTCACCGACTTGCCGCGTCGCTTTTCGCGGACCGTGATGGCGCGCACTGGCGGGTCCAGATCCGGCCGAAAATCGACTGGGGCCGGACCGAATGCGAGGCGTGACGCGTGCATCACCTTTGTGCCCAGAATATGGTTTCCCGCACCGCCAATCACCGCGCCGATACCGAACGGCAGTGCCTTGCCAAGCAGGCTCGCGCCACCGCGGGTGGCGAACTGGCGCAAAAATGTACTCTTGAGTCGGTCGGTCAGCGGGCCGAGAACGGCGCGGGGAAGACTGCTGGTGATGAGCTCACCCCAATAGGTGTTTCTGGCCGTTCCCGAGCCGGTCACCTGGCCGGCGAGCTGCCGCACCAGGTCGCTGCCCTCTCGGCCGAGCATCATCGTCATAACGAGGGCGCGGGCGCGATCCGGGTCCTCCACCGCGATTCCATGTACCTCGCTCACCGATTGGGTGAACAACGCCGTTGCCTCAAGAAATCCGGCGGTTTCCACGCCCGATAGAGCGAGGGTGATTCCGGTGCCGACGCCGGGAATAACCGCCGTGGCGCCCACCGCAGCACCCCCGGTCGTGACCGCCGCGAGGTAGCGTTTCTCCAGAATGCGCACGATTTTTTCGGGGGCGGCATGGGGATTGCGCCGTCGGATACTGCGAATATGTGCGAGCACTATGGGGCGGTGAATGGCCAACACCCGATCAAAGCCCTTGATGAACCCGGTGGGGAGCGCGCCAGCCTGCGGAGTGCCGCCGGTCGATGACAGCATCGGTGTGCTCTTCCTCGCCATTGTTCGCCTTTCTCGGTGCGTCTGGTCGAGTGTACGTGCTGCACAGGGACGCACGCTGGGTTGCAGGGGCGTGCCCGGATACAAATACTATTTTTCGCCAAAAGTCCACCCGCTAGTCAAGACTCAACTGTGCCACTACAAATGAGGAATGCTTGAGCCCAAATCAGAAGCCTCTCGACTGCTCGGCCTACGCCTGCGAGAGCGCCGCCTGGCGCTCGGGTTCAATCAGGAGACTGTTGCGCTGCTTGCCGGACTTAATGTCTCGAACTACGCCCGCATCGACCGGGGGCACGGAAACCCGACAATGTACACGCTCGTTCGGTTGGCGGCCGTACTGCAACTCGAGTTGAGTGAGCTCGTGACCGGTCTCGCGCTCGAGCACCTGCCACCGACACGTGACTCGTACATCGCGATCGACTTTCGACGTTCCCAGGACGCCACGGCGAGTCGGCGGCTGGGCTAGGTGTACAGCAGGTCAGGTTGCTGGTTTGACGCCGTAGTCGGTGTTGTACCGTGCGAGCACGTCCGTGATCGGCCCGTCGAGAACCAGGTCGCCCTTGTCGAGGTACAGACCGCGGGTGCAGAAGCGCCGCAGATCGCGCTCGTTGTGCGAGACGATGAACAGGGTCCGCCCGCCCGCGAGGAGTTCCTCGATGCGGCGGTAGCATTTTTCCCGGAAAGCCTTGTCGCCCACGGCTAAGACCTCATCGACCAGCAGAATCGGCTCCTCCAGCCGGGATATTACCGCAAAGGCGATTCGTACTTTCATACCGCTCGACAGGTGCTTGTATGGCGTGTCAATGAAGTCGGCGATCTCGGCGAATTCGATGATCTCGTCGAACCGTTCCGTGATCTGCTTGCGTGTCATGCCGTGCAGGCCAGCCGTCAGATAGACGTTGTCGCGCACGCTGAGGTCGTCCACGAACCCGCCGGTGATCTCGATCAGTGGTGCCACGCCCTCCGTGACGTGCACTGATCCCTCGTCGGGCAGCACGACTCCGGTAACGAGTTTGAGCAGGGTCGACTTGCCTTGCCCGTTGCGCCCGACGACACCGATGGCTTCGCCCGGTTGCACGGTGAAGGAAACGTGTTGCAGGGCCCAGAACTCGCCGGGTCGACTGCGCCGTTTGCTCGCAGCAAAGAGATCCTTGAAATTTCGACGCCCACGCCGATTCCGACGAAAGCGGATGCCGACGTCCTGCAGGGAGATCACGGGGGCTTTCGTGGGTGTCACCGTCAGCGTGGCCACTAGATCTCCTTCAGAACGGCACGTTCGCTGCGGCGAAAGACCAACAGTCCGAGCCCAAGAAACGCGAGCGACATGACCGCGCTGATCGTGACCGCGAACCAGTCGAGTTGCTCGGGAAAGAACGCTGCCCGGTAGAGACTGAAGATGCCGTTTAACGGGTTGAAAGCAGCCCAGAAATGCAGTTCGGGCGGCAGGTCCGTGGTGCTGTAGATGATCGGGGAGGCGTAGAACAGAAAACGCAGGATGAGCTTGACGGCCCGCTCCAGGTCTCGAAAGAACACCACGAGCGGGGCGACGAGCAGCCCGACGCCAGCCGTCAGCATCGCCTGAATCACGATGGCGAGGGGAAAGAAGAACGCCTCGACGCCCAATTCGGCGCCGAACAGAATAGCGAACAAGACAAGCACCGGGATCGAAGCGAGAAACTCGATGCCCTTGGACAGCACCAATCGGTTTACCCAAATGGTGCGGGGAATGCGGGTGGAACGGATGAGCTTCGCCTCGCGCAGAAAAGCGCGGGTGCAGTCCGAGACGGCGCCGTTGAACCACATCCAGGGCAGCAGGGCGGCCAGCAGGAACACGATATAGGGGTCGGTGCCGACGTTTTTGTCAAATACCTGGGTGAAGACAAACCAGTAAATACCGGCCATCACGAGCGGATCAAGGATGGACCAGAAGTAGCCGAGCACCGAGGTGGAGTACCGCACCCGCAGATCGCGCTGCGTCAGCAACCACAGGGAATGCCGATAGCGGGCGATCGGCGTGCGCTGTTCGGGGCGCACCTGGGCGTAACTACTCACGCAATCTATCGTATGGGAGCGCGGGGAGCGTTCCGTGCCAGTCAGTGCTGGTTCTCGATGCGTGGAGCTGATTCCTGATGTTGTGCCGACGAAACCCCCGCGGCGAGGCGCGGGGGTTTCGGATAATGCGGGTGCGTCGGCTAGACGAACAGGTTGGCGCGCTCCAGGTCTTCGGCGAAGTCCACTTCAACGGCATAAAAGTCAGAGATGTTCACCGGCTCCACCAGCATGCGATTCTGTTCGATGGCCAACTCGATGCCGCGTTCAAAGTAGTCCTGGTCGGCGACCTTGGCCAGCTGGCGGATGAGGGTCGCCTTGTCGGCGCTCGACACGTAGTTGATGCCGACGGCTTCACCGAGGCCGCCCTTGACGGTCTTGGACAGTTCCTTGATGTAGCCTTCGGCGCTCGTGGTGTACTTCACTTCTTCATCGGACACCTTGTCAGTGTTCACGGTGACGAAGGACTGGTCGCGGGCCATCATGGCGGCAGCACGGTCGAGTATGGCCGGGTCAAAGACCACATCGCCGTTCATCCAGAGCACGCCGCCGGACTTCGAGGCCTGCAGGGCACGCAGCAGACTCTTCGACGTGTTGGTCTGGTCGTACTCCTCGTTGTAGACGAAGGACGCCTGCGGGAACGCCTCGATGATGTGCTCGAGCTTGTATCCGACGACGATCGTGACCTTGGCAGCGTTGCCGAAGGCGTGGTCGATGTTGTCGAACTGCTGCTGCATGATCGTGCGGCCGTCATTCAGCTCGGTGAGCGGCTTCGGCAATGAGCGCCCGAGACGGCTGCCCATACCGGCCGCCAGAATGACTACTTGCGTCTTCACTGCGTGCGTCTTAGCCGCTTGCGTCGTCACGATTATCTCCTCAAGAATGGTTGGGGCTACGCCGCAAAACCCGCTCTTGTTGCGAAGAGTTTGCTTAGGATTCACCCACATGTTCACGTAAAGACACACCGTTATGTCATTCTCACCATAACCTGTTGTCTCAATATGAGGGAAGAATCGGCTCAGCACGTGTCCATTTCGTGACCGGGCATGGAGCGTACTCACAGCTTGAAATGGCTGGTGCGTTGCGGACGCGCCCTCCAGTCAGCGGTCCTTGGTAGGTTAGCGGAGTGACTTTTGTGCCGCCCCACCCTGAACGCGACGACGAGCCTGTCGTGGACCGTTCCGCCGAATCGATGGCACCGCTCGCCACCGAGTCGGCAGCCAGCAAGCCGGCAGTGCGCAAGCCGGCAGCCAGCAAGCCGGTGCGCAAGCCGGCAGTGCGCAAACCGGCGGCGGTCAATTCGGCCGATACTCAGGCGGTTCCGGACGAAGGCGTACGTAAGCCAGCGGTGCGTAAGCCAGCGGTGCGTAAGCCAGCGGTGCGTAAGCCAGCGGTGCGTAAGCCAGCGGTGAATGAACCAGCGGTGCGTAAGCCAGCGGTGCGCAAGCCTGCGGCGGGTAAGCCAGCGATGAGCGAACCAGCGGTTCGTAAACCAGCAGTGCGCGCGTCGACGACACCCAGGAAGCTGACAACGCCGAAATCACCGGACGTTGCCCCGTTGACCAGACTGGCTGAACAGACACTCGCCGAGAACGCAAACGACGAAACGACGCGCCCCTACGCGACCCGCGATGCGCTCGTCGCGGTCGATTCGGAACAGCCGCCTGCAACGCCGGTCACACCGCTGCCTGAACCGACCATCGAACCAGTCCCACAGGAAACGCCCAAGGCGACCGCACCCCGCACCATTTCGCTTCCAGCCGTGACGGCCGTCAACTCGAAGGCGGCGAAGTCGGCGAAGGAGCCCGCCGTCGTTGAAGCTCCGACAGTCCTTGTAGCCCGGGGTCTCGTGAAGAGATTCGGCCACAACGTTGCGGTCTCCGATCTCGACCTGACCGTGCGAGCGGGTTCGTTCTACGGCATTGTCGGGCCGAACGGTGCCGGAAAGACCACGACTCTGTCGATGATCACCGGGCTGTTGCGGCCGACCGCCGGAAACGTCACGGTGCACGGTATCGACGTCTGGGCTCGGCCGAACGAGGCCAAGCGGGTGATGGGAGTTCTGCCAGACCGGCTTCGACTCTTTGACCGCCTCACCGGCGCACAGCTCCTTTATTATGCAGGCACCCTGCGCGGCCTCGACAACGACACCGTGCGCAGCAGGTCGGCGGACCTCGCGGTGGCTTTTGGCCTCGAGGATGCCCTCAACCGTCTCGTCGCGGACTACTCCGCCGGCATGACGAAGAAAATCGCCTTGGCCTGTGCGATGATTCATTCCCCGCGGGTGCTCGTGCTGGATGAGCCGTTCGAGTCGGTCGACCCGGTTTCTGCGGTCAACGTCACCGAGATTTTGCAGAAGTACGTGGCCGCCGGTGGCACGGTCGTGCTGTCCAGCCACGGGATGGATCTGATCCAGCGCGTCTGCGACCATGTTGCCATCATCGTGCAGGGCCGAGTCCTGGCAGCGGGGACCATCGACGAGGTCCGTGGCCCGAAATCGCTGGAAGATCGGTTCGTCGAGCTCGCCGGTGGGCGCAAGGTCGCGGAGGGCATGGAGTGGTTGCACAATTTTTCGGACTGAAACTCCGGTTGCTCGCCAACCTGTTTCGCCGTAGCCCCTGGCAAGTTGTCGGATTGGTCGTCGGACTGCTCTATGGTCTCGGCGTCTCCATCGCAATTCTCGTTGCACTGATCACCCTGCGGTTCGTCGGTGACCCTGCACTGATTCGCGATTCGCTTACTGTGGCCGGATCGGTCGTGGCGCTGGGCTTTCTGATCATCCCGATCGTGGTCGGCATCGACGACAGCATGGACCCTCGTAAGTTTGCATTCCTCGGAATTCCGAACCGTTCGTTGTCGCTTGGCCTTGCCGGTTCGGCGCTCATCGGCGTTCCGGCGCTCGCCCTGACGATCGTGCTTCTCGGCACCGTGGTCACGTGGTCGCGCGGCATCGGGCAGACCCTGCTCGCTCTAATCTCCGCCGCACTGATCCTCTCGACCTGTATTCTGCTCTCGCGAGTGAGCGCATCCCTTGCAGCCTTTCTCCTGTCAACCAGACGGTCGCGCGAGTTCACCGGGCTGATCGGTGTCGTTGTGCTGGTCTTGATTTCGCCGCTCGTTGTAGTGCTGTTCAACACGGACTGGGACCGTCAGGGCCGCACCCTGCTGGCCACTCTCGCCACAATTCTGGGCTGGACTCCGCTTGGAGCAGCGTGGGCTGTTCCCGGTGACGCCTCCACCGGCGCCTGGGGTGCTGCCATTCTTAAACTGCTTGTCGCCGTGGGATTCACCTACGCGCTCTGGCTGATCTGGCAGTTTGTCGTGGCCCGCATGCTGGTATCGCCCGGCCGTGAAGCAGCGGCGAAACAATATTCCGGGCTGGGTTGGTTCGACCGGCTGCCGCACAGTTCTGTTGGTGCGATCGCCGCCCGTACCTTCACGTATTGGGCGCGCGACTCACGGTACTGGGTGTCGTTTATCATGATTCCGATTGTGCCGATCATCGCGATTCTGCCGCTGAGCTTCGTGGGCGTGCCGCTGCACTACCTCGCTCTGGTGCCGGTTCCACTGATGTGTATTTTTCTCGGCTGGACCATGCACAACGACGTCGCCTACGACAGCACCGCGATCTGGCTGCACGTGGCGTCGGGAACCGGTGGCGTGGCCGACCGTATCGGTCGCCTCATTCCCTCTCTTTTCGTCGGCATTCCGCTTATTGGAATTGGCTCCGCCGTCAGCATTTCTGCCTACGGAGATTGGTCGGTGCTTCCCTCGATGCTGGGCGTGAGTACGTGCATCCTCTTGGGGGGTCTGGGCTTCTCGAGCTTTACCTCAACCCGCTTTCCTTACCCGGTGACCAAACCCGGTGACAGCCCGTTCGCCCAGCCGCAGGCCTCTGATACCGCCTCGGCCGTCGTGCAGTCGCTCACCTTTACGGGCTCAATCGTCCTGGCGCTACCCGCGCTCATCTTCGCCTATCTCGGAATCGTTGAGGATCCGGCCTGGCATCTGCGCGCGCTCGGCGTCGGCGTCGGCGTCGGCCTCGTGGCCGTGGTCGTGGGAATCTGGGTCGGCTCGCGGTCCTTCGACCGGCGCGGTCCGGAGATGCTGGCTTCTGCCCAACGGGCCTGACCCGTCGCGGGCGGAGTGTTTAGACTGGTGCCATGACTGAATTTCGTGCGAGCATTGCAGAACCCGGCCAGCCCGGCGGCGGAACGTCCACGCTTGATCGTGAGGTCGAAGAACTTCTGAACCAGGAGCAGATCGAACCCGGCGATCACGAACGATTTTCGCACTACGTTCCCAAGGACAAGATTCTCGAATCGGCTATTTCGGGCAAACCGGTCAAGGCACTGTGCGGTAAGAAATGGCTGCCGGGACGCGACCCGGAGAAGTTTCCGGTGTGCCCGACGTGCAAGGCCATCTACGAGAAAATGAAGGCCAAATAGCGGGTATTCCGCCCGGGCCTAACGATACGAGGTCGGAATAACGGCCTCGCCGCGCCCCAACCGAAAAGCCTCGATTGGCAATTCCTGCATAACGGATGCGTTGTGCGCGCGTGCGCGCAGCGTTCCGGCCGGTCCCACGTAACGTTCGTCGACGGCGCCGTCGGTGATCAGCGGAACCAGGAGTGCGCGTTCGAGGCCGCGGGAATCGAACTTGGTGCCGGGGCCGTCGCCGAGCAGAATGATCTCCTCTTGGGCGGTACCGACGGCATCCACTCGACGAAGGGCGCTCTTGCGGCCACCCATGGACACCTTCGCGGTCGATGTTTTGGCGACGGAGATCCACTCGTCGCCTTGGCCCTTGTGCGCGACGAGCTTGTAGACCAGGCCGGCGGCCGGTTCTCCCGAACCGGTGACCACCGAGGTGCCGATGCCGAAAGCGTCGACTGGGCTGGCCGACAGAGCCGCGATGGCGAACTCATCGAGGTCGCTCGTGACGGTGATTTTCGTGTTGACGGCGCCGAGAGAATCTAGTTGGGCTCGTGCCGCTGCGACGACGGTGGGAAGATCGCCGGAGTCGATGCGAATTGAGCCGAGCTCGGGCCCAGCGACTTTGACCGCGAGCGCGATGCCGGCCGGCACATCGTAGGTGTCCACGAGGAGTGTTGTGGCGGCACCGAAGGCATCCACTTGCGCCTGAAACGCTTCTTCCTCGCTATCGTGTAGCAGTACGAACGAGTGCGCTGCGGTTCCCATTGTTGGAAGGCCCCATTGGCGGCCGGCTTCGAGGTTGCTCGTTGACGCGAAGCCGGCGATGAATGCGGCGCGGGCGGCGGCGACCGCCGAGTGCTCGTTGGTGCGGCGTGATCCCATCTCGGCGATCGGGCGGCCGAGGCTGACTGAGACCATGCGGGCGGCGGCGCTGGCGACCGAGATGTCGTAGTTGAGAACGCTGAGAATGAGGGTTTCCAGAATGACACCCTCGGCGAAGGTGCTCTCCACCAGCAGCAGCGGCGATCCGGGAAAGTATGCTTCGCCCTCCTGGTAGCCCCAGACGTTGCCGGTGAAGGAATAGTCGGCCAGGTAATCGAGGGTGGGAGTGCGTACGACGGCGTTGTCGGCGAGCCAGGTCAGTTCCTCAGTGGTGAAGCGGAATTGGCGAATGAGCTCGAGCAGGCGGCCGGTGCCGGCGACGATTCCGTAGCGCCGGCCGGTGGGCAGGCGTCGGGCGAACGCTTCGAACATGCACTCACGGTTGGCGGTCCCGCTCTGGATAGCGGCGTCCACCATTGTGAGCTCGTACCGGTCGGTGCGTAAAGCCGGGGTGCGGGCGGCGGTGCCGCCAGGCGCTGGCACGGGGTACGTGGGGGACGGGGTCACCCGGCACAGCTTATCCGCTTGTCGGGCTAGGCTTGATTTCCGTGACGGATACACCGATTGGTATTTTTGATTCCGGAGTCGGCGGCCTGACCGTCGCCCGGGCGATCAAGGACCAGTTACCCAACGAGTCCATCCTCTACATCGGCGATACGGCCCACTCGCCGTACGGGCCCAAGAAAATAGCCGACGTGCGTGGGTTCGCCCTGGACGTACTCGACGATCTCGTGGCGCAAGACGTGAAACTGCTTGTGATCGCGTGTAACACGGCTTCAGCAGCGATGCTGCGCGACGCCCGCGAGCGCTACAGCGTGCCCGTGATCGAGGTGATCCAGCCTGCCGTGCGCCGCGCTGTCTCAACGACCCGCAACCAGCGGGTGGGGGTCATTGGCACCCTGGGGACGGTCAATTCGCGTGCCTACAACGACGCGTTCGCCGCCGCGCCCCAGATTACGCTGTTCAGCCAGGCCTGCCCGCGTTTCGTTGAGTTCGTCGAAGCCGGCGTCACGACCGGCGCCGAGGTGCTCGCCGTCGCCGAGGAGTACCTCGCGCCGCTGCGCGCCGCAGGGGTCGACACCCTCGTGCTTGGTTGCACGCACTATCCCTTTCTGCGGGGTGCCATCTCGTATGTGATGGGAGAGGGCGTCACCCTGGTCTCGAGTGATACCGAAACCGCCAATGACGTCTACCGCGTGCTGGTGAGTCAGGGGCTGGAACGTGCAAGCACGAGCCCGCCCAGCTACCGTTATGAGGCGACCGGCGACAGCGCCGAGGACTTTCTGGCCCTCGCCCATCGCCTGATCGGGCCAGAGGTCAGCCGTGTCGATTTGATCGAGACCGGCACACTCAACCTTGCCGAACTGGCAGCATCCGCTCAAAGTGGACCCCCCTATTTCCCCTTACACCCGAATCACTAGGAGCACACCGTGACCGAGACCCTGCGCGCCGATGGGCGCACCAACGACGAACTTCGCCCGATCACGATCGAGCGCGGCTGGAGCGACCAGGCCGAAGGCTCGGCCCTGATCTCCTACGGCCGCACCAGAGTACTCTGTACGGCGTCGTTCACCAACGGCGTTCCGCGTTGGATGAGCGGTAAGGGCAAGGGCTGGGTCACCGCCGAATATTCGATGCTGCCGCGCTCGACCAATAGCCGCATGGACCGCGAATCGGTCAAGGGCAAGATCGGCGGTCGCACCCACGAGATCAGCCGTCTGATCGGACGCAGCCTGCGCGCAGTCGTCGATATGAAGGCGCTCGGCGAGAACACGCTCGTGCTCGACTGCGATGTACTGCAGGCCGACGGAGGAACTCGCACCGCGGCCATCACCGGTGCATACGTCGCCCTCGCCGACGCACTCGAGTGGGGGCGCACCAAGAAGTTCATCTCGCAGAAGGCGCAGCCGCTCATCGACAGCGTCTCGGCAGTGTCTGTCGGCATCATCGGTGGCGTGCCCATGCTCGACCTCGCCTACACCGAAGACGTGCGCGCTGACACCGACATGAACGTCGTCGTAACCGGGCGCGGCAAGTTCGTCGAGGTGCAGGGTACCGCCGAGGCTGCACCGTTCGACCGCAGTGAGCTCGACGTTCTGCTCGACCTCGCCCTCAAGGGCGCCGTCACCCTGACCGAGTTTCAGACCAGCGCACTGGAGCGTTGAGCGGTGCAGATCGTTCTCGCCACGCACAACGCCCACAAGGTCGAGGAGCTGCGGCGCATCCTGGACGCCCAGTTGCCCGGCATCGAGGTGCTCGCCTATGACGGCCCCGAACCGGTCGAGGATGGCATCAGCTTCACCGAGAATGCCCTGATCAAGGCGCGTGCCGCTGCCGCCCATACCGGGCTGCCGGCGATCGCCGACGACTCGGGCATCTGCGTCGATATTCTCGGCGGGGCACCGGGAATTTTTTCGGCGCGCTGGTCGGGACCGGCCAAGGATGGCGGTGAGAACCTGCGTCTGCTGCTCTGGCAGCTCAGCGACGTTTCCGAGGAGCACCGCGACGCCCACTTCACGTGTGTGGCCGCTCTCGCCCTGCCCGACGGCACCGAGCGGGCCGTGACCGGCGAATGGCCGGGACAGCTTCTGTTCCAACCGGCCGGCGCCAACGGTTTCGGATACGACCCGATCTTTCTGCCCGATGGGTACGCCATTTCGGCGGCCGAGCTGTCGGCCCACGTGAAGAACCAGGTCAGCCATCGGGCTATCGCATTCGAGGGTCTCATTCCAGTGCTGCGCGAGGTGCTCGGCGCGTCATAGCGCCGCGTCAGATCGAGCAGCACTCGGATACTGAGAACGGCATTCATTCCCATCTAGCCCGTCGGCTGGCGGGCGGGTGCGCGCGGCTCTAACGTTGAGCCATGGGCCACGATCACGATCACGCGCACGGCACCGACTCGAACCGGAGGCGACTGACCCTCGCCATTGGCATCGTGTCCGTCGTGCTGCTGCTCGAGGTGATCGGTGCCTGGCTAACCGGATCGCTCGCCCTGCTGGCAGATGCGGGGCACATGCTGTCCGACCTGTTCGGGCTCATTGTTGCCCTGACGGCCACCGTCGTGGCGTCACGCCCGGCGACGGACCGAGCCACCTTCGGTTTTCAGCGGACCGAGGTGTTCGGTGCGCTGATCAACGGGTTGATCCTGCTCGGAGTGGCCGGCGTCGTTTCGGTCGCTGCGATCGCGCGCCTGGTCGCCCCAAGCGAGAGTGCTGTGCTGCCAGCCCCCATGCTCATCGTTGCCATCATTGGGCTGGCCGCGAACATCGCGGCAGTGCTGCTGCTTCGTCCGGCGGCGGCCGGGTCGATCAACATGCGCGGCGCCTACCTCGAGGTACTCGGCGACGCCCTGGGGTCTGTTGCCGTCATCGTGGCCGCCATCAGTATTCTGATAACCGGTTTTGCCGAAGCGGATGCCGTCGCCTCGCTCGTTATTGCCGCCATGATCGTTCCGCGCGCTTTCGTGCTGTTACGTGACGTCGTGCGCGTGTTCAGTCAGTCCACGCCGGCCGACACCGATATTTCCGAGATTCGGCGGCATCTACTCGGCACGAATGGTGTGGTCGCCGTGCATGATGTGCACGTCTGGGCCATTACCAGCGGTGCGCACGTGTTCACCGCGCATATCGTCGTGGAGGCGGCCGTGCTGGCGCACGGCACCGACGCTTTGCTCGATGAACTGTCGGGATGCCTCAGCAAGCACTTCGACGTCGCGCACTCAACCTTCCAGCTGGAACCGGCCGAGCACGCGGAGCATGAGGACCACCAGCACCGCTGAACAAATCAGACGCTGACGTCCTCAGCCCTCATGGCGGCCGGTGTGGTTGGTCTTGAACGTCTCGGGGTCGAGCAGATGACTGCCTGTGGCTGTCGTGGGTTGGCCGCGCAGTCGGCGGGCTTTCACGGCTGACTGCACGTAGTGGTACACCGTGGGAATAAGGGTGATGACCACCGCGCTGAGCAAGATCAGGTCGATGTACGACGTAACGAATTCGGCCACTGGCGGAATGTAGCCGAGAAAGTACCCGCCGAAGGTCAGGCCGGTACCCCAGAGCAGAGCGCCGATGAGGTTGTAGAGGGTGTACTTGCGGTAGTCCATGTGGCCGACGCCGGCGGCGACCGGTGCGAAGGTGCGCACAATCGGCACGAACCTGGCGACGATGACAGCGACGCCACCGAATCGCACGAAGAAGGCATTGGTGCGGTCGACGTTCTTGATGCTGAATAAGCCGGATTCTTTGCGCTCGAAGACGCGGGGACCAAATTTATGCCCGATCAGGTAGCCGACTTCACCGCCCAGAAAAGCGGCAAACCCGATGGCGAGTGCCACCCACCAGATGTCGATCTGGATGACGCCGGCAGCGGGGAACGCGAGCAAGCCGGTGATGATGAGCAGGGTATCGCCCGGCAACAGAAAACCGACCAACAGGCCGGTTTCGGCAAACACGATCGCACAGACGACGAGCAACGCCCACGGGCCGGCCGATTCAATGATCTGGGTTGGGTCGAGCCAGGGAATCAGTGCGGTGTGAATCACGCGGGGAACTCCAGTCGGCGGAGGGCAGACGTTCGGGTAGCGACGGCGGGTGCCGAGACACAGGGTAGCGCCTAATAGTGAGAGAATGCCGGGCTGCCGACCCCTGAAACAGGGGGTTCGTCAGACGGTTGAGAGCTCGTCTCGAGGTCGCGGACCGCGGCATCCGCAGCGAGTCGCCTGTAGTGAACGGAACGAACGCCCCTGGAAAACCGTTCCGGCGAAGGCCAAGCCTAGATGAGCAGAGAGCAGAGAACGGCGCCCGTGTGAGAGAGCATCCTTCAATGTGCTGACCAGTGCTAAAAATGTGGACCATGTGCGGGAGAGGGGACTTGAACCCCCACGCTCGAAAGCACAGGAACCTAAATCCTGCGTGTCTGCCAATTCCACCACTCCCGCTGGTACTTTCCTAGTCTAGTTGGCCAGGTGCGCGGCAGGGTCTAGTTGGCTGGGTCTGTCCCTGTTGTGGCGTTACGGCCGAGCAGTGCTGGCGCATAGGACTCCATTTGCGCGCGGAGTGCCGCGACGAGCGCCGCGACCGCCGGCAGCCGCAATGACTCGGTGCGTAAAACCATCCAGTACGGCAGGCGTTCCTGAAAATCGTCCGGAAGGAGGCGCACCAGGTCTGCATGCTGATCGGCCATGAAGCAGGGCAGAAATCCGATCCCGGCGCCGGCCCGGGTTCCCTCGACGTGCACGAATACGTTGGTGGAGCTGAGCGACTCCCGCATCTGTGGCACGAGCCGTCGGGGGGCATCGAGGTCGTCGACCTGAAGCATGGAATCCACGAAATAGACGAGCGGATGCTCGGTCAGCTCGGCAATGGTGGCCGGTGTGCCGTGGGCCTTGAGGTAGCGACGTGAGGCGTACATTCCGAGGCTGTAGTCGCCGAGCAGAATTGACTCGGCCCGATGCACCTGCGGCTCACCCACGACGACTTCAATATCCAGCCCTGAACGGTGCTGCAGGGCGCGGCGGGTGACGGTGACGATTTCGACTCGCAAGAGCGGATGTCGGCGCTGGAGTACGGCCACGGCCGGAGCAGCGATATAGGCGCTGAAGCCGTCCGTCGCCGACATACGCACCACACCGGAGATCTGTTGGGCTTCGGCGTCGGAACCACGCAGTAGGCTGACGGCAGATTCCACCCCCTCGGCCGCGGTGCGAGCGCGTTCTCCGAGCTCGGTCAGTTCCCACCCGCCCATGGCGCGTGCCAGTAGACGGCCGTCGAGGACCTTTTCGAGGGCGGCGATGCGCCGAGACACGGTGGTGTGGTTTAGGCCCAGGCTGTCAGCCGCGGTCGTGAATCGGCCGGTGCGGGCGACCGCGAGAAAGATGAGGAGATCATCGGGATTGGGAACGGAACCGATGGCGGAAAAGGTCATATCTGCAATTATGCACACGCGCTCTGGTGTTTTGGCTCTTGTTGCCCGCCCGTCGTGCGTGAATACTCAGTTAGGTCGTGATTTTGTTAAGACGACCGCAATCTTTCCGCATCCTCTCACCGTAACTACGTGTCATTGCCGACACAAAGGAGACAGACAATGAGTGTCAATCACCGCGTTGGGGCTGCCGGTTCCGGCAAAGCTACGCGCAACGCCGGCGGCGAAACCGAGAAATCCGGCCTGAAGAAAATCGTTGCCGCTTCCATGGTCGGCACGGTCGTGGAGTGGTACGAGTTCTTCCTCTACGCGACCGCCGCGAGCCTGGTCTTCGGTACGGTCTTCTTTCCGAACGCTGGCAGCGAGCTCGACGGCATCATTGCCGCCTTCCTCACCTATGCGGTCGGCTTCATCGCCCGCCCGCTTGGCGGCATCGTTTTCGGTCAGATCGGTGACAAACTCGGCCGCAAGCACACCCTGCAGGTGACCATCATCATGGTTGGTGCCGCCACCTTCCTGATGGGATGCCTGCCCGGCTTCGACACCATCGGCTACTGGGCGCCGGCCCTGCTCGTGGCCCTGCGCTTCATCCAGGGATTCGCCGTCGGTGGCGAATGGGGCGGCGCCGTCCTGCTCGTCGCCGAGCACAGCCCGAACCAGTCCCGAGGCTTCTGGTCGAGCTGGCCTCAGGCCGCCGTTCCGGTGGGCAACCTGCTCGCCACCCTGGTGCTGCTCACCATGACGTGGATCCTTCCGCCCGAACAGTTCCTCAGCTGGGGCTGGCGCGTGGCCTTCTGGCTCTCCGCGATCATCGTCGTCATCGGCTACTACATTCGCACCCACGTCAGTGAAGCCCCGATCTTCCTCGAGGCCCGCGCGCAGGTCGAAGCCGAGAAGGCCGTCAACTACGGCGTGCTCGAGGTCGTACGCAAGTACCCCAAGGGCATCCTCGGAGCCATGGGCCTGCGGTTCGCCGAAAACATTTTGTACTACATCATCGTGAGCTTCACGATCGTCTACCTCAAGACAGTGCACGAATACGACACCGGCCAGTTGCTGATCGCCCTGCTCATCGCGCACGTTGTGCACTTCATCGTCATTCCCCAGGTCGGTCGTCTCTCCGACCGCGTCGGCCGCAAGCCCGTCTATCTGGCCGGCGCCGTGCTCGGTGCCACCTGGGCGTTCTTCGCCTTCCCCATGTTCGATACCCTCAACCCGGTGCTGATCATTCTGGCCGTCACGGTCGGGCTGTGCTTCCACGCCCTGATGTACGCGGGCCAGCCCGCCATTATGAGCGAAATGTTCCCGACTCGCATGCGCTACTCCGGTGTGTCCCTCGGCTACCAGGTCACCTCGATTCTGGCCGGCTCGATGGCGCCGATCATCGCCTCCGCTCTGCTGCAGCAATACAACAGCTGGGTTCCGGTCGCGATCTACATCATGATCGCCTGCGCCATCACGGTGGTCGCCGTGGTCACGCTCAAGGAGACCAGGGGAGCGTCGCTGCGCGAGGTCGACGCTGTCGACGCCCGCAAGCACGGGCTCGAGCCCGTCGGTACCGGCGACTGACCCTCGAGCAACTGGGTCAGGGAGGTGAGGCGCCGGTGGTGCCTCGTCTCCCACAAACCTGCCCGTGCAGTGATCGTGCAACCAAAGGAACATCATGACTGATCTCACCCACGCCGGCAGCGTCAACGCCGCCCCCGTTCGTACCGGCGCGCAGCCCCTCTCCGGGCGTCGCGCCGTCGTTACCGGCGGTGCGAGCGGAATCGGCGCCGCCGTCGTTCGGGCGCTTGCCGCCCGCGGCGCGCACGTCGTCGTCGCCGACATCGACACGGCGGGTGCTGCCGCGCTCGCCGAGGAGGTCGGCGGGTCGGTCTGGACCGTCAACCTCATGGATACCGCCGCCCTCACCGATGATGCGCTCGCGTCCGCGCTCACGGGGGTCGACATCCTGGTCAACAATGCTGGAATCCAGCGCATCAACCCGATCCAGGACTTTAAGCCGGCCGACTTCCACAACATCCTCACGCTCATGCTGGAGGCGCCGTTCCTGCTGATTCGAGCCGTGCTGCCGCAGATGTATGCGGCGAACTTCGGGCGCATCATCAATGTGTCGTCGGTACACGGCATTCGGGCCTCGCCGTTCAAAAGCGCGTATGTGTCGGCCAAGCACGGACTCGAAGGGTTGTCCAAGGTGACCGCCCTGGAGGGTGGCGCGCACGGGGTCACCAGCAATTGTGTGGCTCCCGGCTATGTGCGCACGCCGCTGGTCGAGAAGCAGATCACCGACCAGGCGCTCGTGCACGGAATTCCGGAATCCGACGTGCTCAGCAAGATCATGCTCACCGAGAGCGCGATCAAACGGCTGGTTGAACCGGCCGAGGTCGGCTCGCTCGTGGCGTGGCTCGCCTCGGACGACGCCGCCATGGTCACCGGGGCGAGCTACACGATGGATGGCGGCTGGTCGGCCCGATAAGGGTGGGTCGGCCCGATAAGGCTGGTCGGCTGCCCTGGGCGGTCTCAGCGGGTCGAGACGAATGATCGCAACGGATGCCCCGGCATCCGGTGCGATCATTTTTGCTGTTCAGCGCAGTAAAAAACAAGCCCTGTGGACAACTTAGGCGAAGAATCATAAATCGGGCCATCATTCGGGGATGACCGAAGCCGTTCGTATCATTACAGAGCAGGTTCGACTGCGGGTGCGCCGCGAGGGCGTTGACCTCGCGGCCGACAACGCGTTGGTGGAACAGTACGTGCGCGACGAACTGCGCCGCTACAGTGAGCGGGCGCTCGGCGGGCTCGCGCCGATGATCGCCGATGAGCACCAGGCCGCCCGCGAGGTCGTGGCAGCGCTCACCGGATTCGGAGTGCTGCAGCCATTTCTCGACGATCCGGAGATCGAAGAAATCTGGATCAATGGTCCGGCCCGAGTGTTCGTAGCACGAGACGGGGTGCCCGAGCTGACCACGCTGCTGCTCGGCGAGCAAGATGTGCGTGACCTGGTCGAGCGGATGCTGCAGGCCTCCGGTCGCCGCGTCGACCTCTCCTCGCCGTTCGTTGACGCCTCGCTACCCGACGGTTCACGGCTGCACGTGGTGATTCCGGACATAACGCGTAAGTATTGGGCGGTGAACATTCGCAAGTTCACCCGGCGCATCCGCGATCTCAACCAGCTGGTCGGGCTCGGCGCGCTCACCCAGCAGGCAGCCGATTTTCTTCGGATTTGCGTGCTGGGTGGGCAGAATATTCTGGTCTCCGGCGCCACCCAGACCGGCAAAACCACGATGCTGAACGCCCTGCTCTCGTCGACCCGGCCGGGCGAACGCATCGTGACCGTTGAGGAGACCTTCGAACTCGACCTGTCGGCCCGCGATGTCGTCGCGATGCAGTGCCGGCAACCGAGCCTGGAGGGAACCGGGGAGATCACCCTGCGGCGGCTGATCAAGGAGTCGCTGCGGATGCGGCCCGACCGGCTCGTGGTGGGCGAGGTGCGCGAGGCAGAAAGTCTCGATCTGCTCATCGCCCTGAACAGCGGGCTGCCCGGAATGTGCTCGATTCACGCCAACAGCGCCAGGGACGCGCTCGCGAAACTTTCGACCCTGCCGCTGCTGGCCGGCCGCAACATTGACTCCTCGTTCGTGCTGCCGACCGTGGCGGGCTGCATCGACATCGTCGTGCACTGCGAGATCGATCGCCACGGCCGCAGGCGGGTCACCGAAATCATCGCCCCGAGCGGCCAGTTGGCGGGCTCGACCATCGAGGCGAGCCCCCTCTTCCTCTCGCCGCATGGCCACCTTGAGCCGACCGGTTCGCATCCCACCAAGCTCGCCAAGTTTCGTGCAGCCGGCGTCGACCCGGCCCAGGTCTTACGGCAGGGCGCCGCATGACGCTCGTGCTGGGGTGCCTGCTTGGGAGCGGAATCGTGCTCGTTCTTTCACCGTTCCTCTGGCCAGTCGCGTCCGCTGCCAAGCGCACGGGCGTGGGGGAGCGGATGCGGGTGCGCCTGGTGCAGGGCGGGCTGCGGTCCGTTCCGGTTCCGGCGTTCCTGGCACTGTCGGCGATCGTGGGTGTGGCATCCGCTGCCCTGGTGCACGGAATCTTCGCGGTGCTCGCGCTCAGCGCTGTCGCCGGTTTGGCCGGGCTGCTGCTGCCCTGGTCGATCGTGTCGTGGCGGGCGGCGGCCCGGCGCCGAGCCAATCGCACGGTGTGGCCCGACGTCGTCGACCATCTGGTGTCGGCGCTCCGCTCCGGATTGGCATTGCCAGACAGCGTGAGCAGCCTCGCCCAGGCCGGTCCGATCGGGACCCGAATCGCCTTCGCCCAATTCGAGCGTGAATATCGCGCGACCGGCAATTTCAGCTACTGCGTTGACGAGCTCAAACGATCTCTCGCTGACCCGGTTGCCGACCGCATTCTCGAGACGCTGCGGATGGCTCGCGAAGTTGGCGGCAGCGACCTCACTGTCGTACTGCGCAGCCTAGCGGCCTGGCTGCGCCAGGATGCCGCTGTGCGGCTCGAAGTGGAGGCCCGCCAGTCGTGGGTCGTGAACGCCGCCCGACTCGGCGTTGCGGCACCGTGGATCATCCTCATTCTGCTCGCCTCCCGCCCCGAAGCGGCCATTGCCTACAACTCGCCGGCCGGCATCGTCGTGATCGCGAGCGGACTGGCCCTGTCGGTCATCGCCTATCGAGTGATGATTGCTCTCGGTCGACTTCCGGAGGAACGCCGATGGTTCGCCTAGTCGGCGGGTGCCGCCGATGAGCGCCGCACTCGGCTGGGCCGTGTTGTGCGGAACGGGCCTCGGTGTGGGGTTGTGGTCGCTCGTGAGCTTGACGCCGCGGCTGACCAGGCCCCGCCTGATCGACCGCGTCGTGCCCTACATTCTTGATATTTCTCCCGAAGCTCGTCGCATCGTCGCCCGGCAAACGGTGAACCCGATTCCCGTGCTGGGAACCCTGTTCGCACCGCTGTTCGGCGCGCTCACACGGGGGTTGTCGAGTCTTCTCGGCGGCAGCGAGACCGTTGCGCGCCGACTGCACCAATCCGGGTCGGTGAAGACGGTCGAGGAGTTTCGTTCCGTGCAGCTCGTCTGGGCCTTGCTGGCGTTTGCCGCTGGAACGGTGATCACCATCGTTGCCCTGCCCGAGCTGTTACTGCCTGCCCGTCTGGTCGTGCCGTTCGTGGCCGCGGTCGGGGGCGCCATTCTGCGGGATTGGCTGCTCCAGCGTGCAGCCACCGCCAGACTGGCTCGTATGCGCAGCGAACTGCCGACCATTCTTGAATTCCTCACCCTGTCGCTGTCGGCGGGAGAAGGCATTCTGGATTCGATTCGACGGGTGTCGCTCACCAGCACGGGGGAGCTGTCTCGCGAATTCGCGGGCGTGGTCGCCGACGTTCATACCGGGATTCCCATTGGTTCGGCACTGCAGTCGCTGTCGCGCAGCATCCAGTTGCCGGAGGTGACTCGGTTTGTCGATCAGGTCACCGGTGCGCTGGACCGGGGGTCGCCACTGGCCGAGGTGCTGCGGGCGCAGGCGCAGGATTCCCGCGACCAGACGAAGCGCACGCTGCTTGAGTTGGCAGGAAAGAAAGAAGTTGCGATGCTCGTGCCGCTGGTCTTTCTTATTCTCCCGATGACTGTTCTCTTCGCTGTTTTTCCCGGACTTGTCGTGCTGCAGGCCGGGTTCTGACGCTCCACTTCACCATCCACCCCACGAGAAAAGAGAATGACATGACCGGAATCATGCGCCGCTTCAACACCCTGCTCCGCGATGAAACAGGAGACGTGCCAGGCTGGGTGCTGATAACTCTGATGACGGCCGGCTTGGTTTTGATCATCTGGGGACTCGCCGGCCCGGCGCTCAGCGGGGTGTTCCAGCAGGCCATGGATCGCGTGAGCAGTTTCTGACCGGTCGACATGCCCAAATTCGATAAGCGGATGCGGCGCCGCGCCTCGCTGCGCCGCACCCCGTTGCGAGACGAGGCGGGTTCCGCCGTGGCCGAATTCGTCATGGTGGTGTCATTGCTGACCTTTCTGACGCTCATGGTCATGCAGCTGGCCCTCGCGCTGCACATTCGCAACACAGTGCTCGACGCCGCGGCCGAGGGCGCCCGCTACGCCGCGCTCGCCGACAGCAGTCTGCCTGCGGGCGCACAACGCACCCGCGATCTGATCACGACAGCTATTGGAGCGACCTATGCCACCGATGTCGTCGTCCAGTACGGAATGAGTGCCGGATATCCCACTGTCGAAGTTCGGGTGATCGCGCCGCTACCGCTTATGGGCTTGCTCGGTGCCCCGCGCGGATTGGACGTGGTCGCTCATGCTGCGGTCGAATCGTTGCAGTAGGTGGTCTGAGGCGGGCTCGGCTTCGCTGGAATTCATCACGGCGGGCATGATCCTGCTGGTGCCCCTGGTCTATTTGGTGCTCGCACTGTCCGCTCTGCAGGGTGGTGCGCTCGCCGTCGAGGGAGCCGCCCGGCAGGCGGCCCGAGTCTACGTGCAGGCCCCCGACGAGGGCACCGCGACGGCGCGGGCCCATCGAGCCGTTGCCTTCGCGCTCTCGGATTACGGGCTCGACCCGGGCGACGCTGAAGTGCAGATCGAGTGCGCCGGCGGAACCAGTCGCTGTTTGACCAGCCGCGGGCTCGTGACGGTCACCGTGCGAATCGGCATTGCCCTGCCGCTGGTGCCCGACATGCTTGCACTGAACCAGAGCGCGAGCGTGCCGATGACAGCGGCCTCAACGCAGATGGTGTCCCGATTTGGCGGCCTCGGATGACCGGGCGCCGGTCGCCCGCGTCGAACGAAGCGGGTTCGACCCTGTTGCTCACCATTTTTTATGGCTTTCTGGCGCTGAGCCTCGTGCTCGTGGCCCTGTCGGCGACGTCGCTCTACCTCGAACACAAGCGGCTGCTCGGCCTCGCCGACGGTGCAGCGCTTGCCGGGTCTGAGGCGTTCACCCTCGACGCGGTGCAGGTCGGTGTGGTCGGGCCGCGGCCGCAGCTGAGATCGGGAGACGTTTCGGCGGCGGTCGGTGAGTATTTGCGCCTCGTTCCGCACGACTCCTTCGAGGCGCTCACCGTGACGAGCGCGGCATCCGCTGATGGGCAGAGCGCGTCGGTGACGCTGCGATCGTGGTGGCGTCCACCCGTGCTTACCCTCGTGGTGCCCGACGGGGTGCCACTGGAGGTGACGGCGGTGTCCCGGGCGGTGTTTCATTAGACGGGGCACACAAAGTCGCACTGGTAATTTCAGGATAGAAGCGTACGCTACACAGACACGTAGTCGACATGGAAGCCTCCTACCTCGTAGGAGGCTTCAGGCTTTTTTGTACCGCGGTCGACACCGTGCCAGCCCCGGTCCCCGGTTGGTAGTGCCGGCGATCTCAGGTCGTCGTTCATCCGGGCTGGTCGCCGCCGGTTGACGTGGCCCAACCCGGCGGCCGTGCAAGACCGAGATCGGCTGTGAATCATGGATGCGTTACTGGACGAACACGTCGTGGACGAGCTCGACTTCGATTCACTCCTCCCCTGCGAGGGCGTGCATCACGACCGCGGACTCAGCGGTCACGACCCGGCCGAATCGGGCGGATACATGGTGATCTCACCGTGCTGCGGCCCCAAGGTGATCCAGTGTGCGTCGCGGGTCGACGCCATGCGCGTCTCCGGCGTGCTCTACTGCGGGTCGTGCCGGCACGAGCACCTCACGAGCGAATACCAGTTCATTCCGCTGCAGCTGTAGCCGGCCGCTCGCGCCCGCATTTCGAGAGCGGATGCCGCGAGCGGTACTGTCGGTAGGTGCCCTGATGGCGCCGACAGGAGCAGTGTGCGTACCAGGCGGGACAAACTGAGCGGTGCGGGAGCTCAGCTCGCCACCGAGGTCAGCATCAACTTTGGCTCATCTCTGGCCGGACTGCTCATTCCCGTCGTCGGTTCGCCCATCGTGGTCGCGGCCCGCCAGATCGTCATGGTTATCGTCGTGCTGCCGCTCGCCCGGCCCAAGTTGAAAAACCTGACCTGGGCCCGAATCTGGCCGGCGTTGGCCCTCGGCGTCGTGCTCGCCGTCATGAATCTCACCTTCTACCAGGCCGTCAGCATCCTCGGACTCGGCATTGCGGCCACGATTGAATTTCTGGGGCCCTTCGCCCTGGCTTTGATCACGAGCCGCCGCGTCCTGGACTTCGTGTGCGCTGCGGCCGCTGCCGGAGGAGTCTTTCTGCTGACCTGGTCGGACGGCACGCTCAACGTGCTCGGCATTGTGCTCGCGCTCACCGCAGCGGCCTCGTGGTTCTTCTACATCCTGCTCACCCGCCGGGTGGCGACCGAATTCGCGGGACTGGAAGGCATCTCAGTTGCGAGCATGGTCAGCCTGGTGATCGTGGTACCGATCGCGCTGTTCACCCTCGATCTGTCGGCCTTCACCTGGGGCGTCGTGGGACTGCTCCTGCTCGTGGGCGTGGTCTCCTCGGCATTTCCGTACACGCTCGACACCTACATTCTGCGGCGGATCAGCCCGCGCCTGTACGCGATAATCACCAGCTTTGGACCGGTTATCGCGGCCGGGTTCGGCGCGCTCGTGCTGGGCGAGACCTTCACACTGCTGCAGCAGATCGCCATCGTCGTCGTCTGCGTGGCGGCCGGAGCAGCGATCGCGACCCAGCGTGATCGGCCAATGTACGACCTTGAGCTGACCGCGACCGCCATCCCTTAGGGCTGATGAGTCTGCGGGGCAGGGCCGTGGCATCCACTCAACGAACGGCGTTATTCGACGCGCAGGCCGAGGTGCGCGGCCAACAACGGTGCCAGCAGGCTCAGTTGGGCGTCGTCGATCGTCGCGCCGCGCAGTCCCTCAAGGCCGTGCACGGCCGAGAAATCACTCGAGCGCAGGTCGACGTCCTTGAGCTTGGCGCCACCGATCTCGAGGGTGCTGATGCGGCAGTTCTGCAGCTCGAGTCGCTGCACGGTGGCGCTGCCGAGGTCGAGTTCCTCGATGATGCAGTTGCTGAGGAGCACGTCGGTCAGGGTGGCGTTGCGCAGGTTCACGAAATCGAGCTTCGAGCCGTCGATGTGCACTGAACGCATCGTCGCCTCGTAGGCCTCGACCGAGCCGAGCCGAGCGTGCTCGATGCGTACGTCCCGCCAGCTGGAGCGCGGCGCGCTGAACACCGGCGCGTGGAGGTCGGTCGCGAGGCACTCCGAAAAGGATGCCCCGCGCAGTGCGGTCTCGTGCAGGGACACCTTGCTAAATTCGCACTCCTCGAAGGTGATGCCGGTGAGGTCGCGGCCATCCAGGTCAATGCCGGTGTACCGCTCGGCTTCGCGGGCGTCACCGGTACGCAGCAGCACGCCATCGTCGTCAACGAGGTCGGGCAGGATGATGCGGTCGATCGACGCCTTGCGGGTGGTTGCTTTCGCCACTTATTCGATGGGTTCGAGCACGAAGACGGGAATCTCGCGCTCGGTCTTGACCTGGTAGTGGGCGTAGTCGGGGAATGCAGCCACGGCACGCTCCCACCAGACGGTCTTTTCGGCGCCGGTGACTTCGCGGGCGCGCATATCCCACTTCTTCGTGGCGTCTTGTAGTTCGACCTCGGGGTGCGCCACGACATTGGCGTACCAGACCGGATTCTTGGGGCTGCCGCCGAGTGAGGCGACGACGGCGTACTGGCCGTTGTGTTCGACGCGCATCAGCGGTGCCTTGCGGAGCTTGCCGCTTTTCACCCCGACGGTGGTCAGCACGATCACGGGCATGCCGCGCAGGGTCGTTCCCTCCGTGCCGCCGGACTTCTCGATCTGGTCGACCTGGTCGCGCACCCACTGGGAGGTGCTTGGTTCGTATTCTCCGATGAGGGGCATACTCCGAAGCAACGCCCGAGCCGCTGGGAACATTCCACCCGGCCGGTACCGGCGAGTCGTACTTCACGACGTCGGGAGCATAACTCCTGCACATCGTGGGCCCCGATGTGCGGATGCCCGCAATGTCAAGGAAGTTCTCTGGTTGGCTCGCAAACTGCAGGCGTTATGCGCCGCTGGCTGGCTGGGCGTGGGATTGAGCGCCGGGACCGCCACCAGATTTCGCGGTTAGAACTGGCGGGGGCGGTGCGGGGCGTACCGGGGAAGGTAACGGCGCAGCAGAACAGCACCGCACAGGCCGACAACCCCCATTAGTCCGCTCGCGACCGAGAGCGAGGCCAGGGCGGTGATGCCCGCGACGGCCAGCGGGGCGGCGGCGCTGCCGAAGTCGGCCGTGAACCGCCAGGCGCCGAGAAACGGCGCGGGATTCGGGCGGGGAGCCAGATCGGCACCGAGGGTCATGAGCAGGCCGCTGCCGATCCCATTGGCCAGCGACAGAAACATGGCCACGCCGATGAACCATTCCACATTGCTCGGCAGGTCGTGCGTAAACGCGAGCGCCAGGTGACCAGCGCCGAGCCCGATCATTGACGGCAGTGCGCTCCAGATGCGACCGAATCTGTCCATGATTTGGCCGCTGGCATAAAACAGGGCGAAGTCGATACCGCCGGCGATGCCGATGATGAGCGCTGTGTCGGGGGTGCTGATGCCGATGCTGACCGCCCAGAGCGGGAGCATGACCGTGCGGGTGGCTCGCATGGCACCGATCAGGCCGGCGCCGGTACCGAGCCGCAGCAGCACTCCGCGGTGACTCCAAATGGTTTGGAACAGGCCCTGGACGGGCACGGCCGGCCGCGCCGTTCCGGTGCTGCTGATTGCTCCCGCGGTCGTGGCGGTGGCGTCGAATACAGTTTTACCAGCGGAGGGAACGGCAAATGTCTTCGATGGGTCCGGCAACAACAGCAGCAGCACTGAGGCACCGACGCAACAGACGATGAACACCCAGAACACGGCCTGGGTGCCGCCGGTCAGGTGGATCAGTCCCGCCGAGAGAAACGGGCCCACAAACCAGCCGGCCCGAAACACGCCGCCGAGGGTTGACAGCGCGCGGGCCCGATAGACCAGCGGCACGTAGTTGGTCATGAAGGCATGCCGGGCGAGCGCGAAGATTGCCGTGGCGAGGCCCACCAGAAAAATACCGAGGCCGAGCACGAGCGGGTTGGGAGCGAGAATGCACACGATCACGGCACCGATAGTCAAAGCGGACGCCCAGATCATCGCATTGCGCTCCCCAATGCGCGAGACAATCCAGCCGCTGGGAATATCACCGACGAGTTCGCCGAGCATGACCATCGCCGCGATTACTCCCGCGATGGCGAGGGACGCTCCGAGGTCACTCGCAACCACCGGAATCAAGGGGATGATGGCGCCCTCACCGATCGAAAAGAGCAGCGTCGGCAGAAACGCCACCAGGGCGACCGAGCGCAGGCTAAAGGGGCGCTCGTCGTTGCTCATCGATTCGATGCTACCCCGGTGCACTCACTCCGCGCTTTCCGCGTGCTTGCCGTGCCTGCCCCACCGCAGACTTCGCCCGGTAGGCTGAACAGAACATGATTGACTTGGATTTCTCAGTACAGATCGCCGCGCTGCGGACCACCTTTGGCGACATCCGTTCGGTGATCGACATTGATCGACTGCGCGCGGACATCGACGACCTCAGCGGCGAGGCCGGCATGCCCGATTTGTGGGACGACACCGAGCACGCGCAGAAGGTGACGAGCGACCTCAGCCACCGGCAGGCGCAGCTGGCGCGCATCGAGAGCATCACGACGAGGCTCGACGATCTTGAAACTCTCGTGGAGATGGCCAACGACGGCCAGGGCGACCAGGAACTGGCCGATGAGGCCACCGTCGAACTCGCCAGCCTGCAGAAACTGCTCGGCGAGCTCGAGGTACAGACCCTCCTCAACGGCGAATTCGACGAACGTAACGCCGTTATCACCATTCGTGCCGGTGCCGGGGGAGTGGACGCGGCCGACTTCGCCGAGATGCTGTTACGCATGTACCTGCGCTACGCCGAACAGCATGACTACCGCACCACCGTGCTCGACATTAGCTACGCCGAGGAGGCCGGCATCAAGAGCGCCACCTTCGAGGTTGACGCCGCCTACGCCTTCGGCACGCTCAGCGTCGAGGCCGGCACACACCGTCTGGTGCGCATGAGCCCGTTCAACTCGGCCGGCAAGCGGCAGACCTCCTTCGCGGCGGTCGAGGTGGTTCCCCTGATCGAACAGACCGAATCGATCGAGGTGCCAGACGGCGACATTCGCGTCGACGTCTTCCGTTCCAGCGGCCCCGGCGGCCAGTCCGTCAACACCACCGACTCGGCCGTGCGCATCACCCACCTGCCCACCGGCACGGTGGTGAGCTGCCAAAACGAGAAAAGCCAGATTCAGAACCGCGCGGCCGCCATGCGCGTGTTGCAGTCGCGACTATTGGTGCTTGAGCGCGAGAAAGAAGCCGCGACCAAGAAAGAACTCGCCGGCAACATCACCGCGAGCTGGGGCGACCAGATGCGCAGCTACGTGCTCGCGCCCTACCAAATGGTTAAGGACCTGCGCACCGAATATGAGGTGAACAACCCCAGCAACGTCTTTGACGGCGACCTCGACGGATTCATCTCGGCCGGCATCCGCTGGCGCAAGAAGGCTCCCGAAGACTAAACGGATGCTGAGGCTTCGGCGCCGGCGGGTATGTCGCTGTAGGGAAAACGCCCGCGGATGCCTAGGCTCTAAGAGCTATGATCCGTTTTGATCACATATCCAAGAAGTATCCCGGCACCACTCGGCCGGCACTGAACTCGATCGACGTCGAGATTTTGCGAGGCGAATTCGTCTTTCTGGTCGGCGCCTCCGGATCGGGCAAATCGAGCTGCCTGCGGCTCGTGCTCAAGGAGGAAAAGCCGACCAGCGGCAGCATTCACGTGCTCGGCCAGGACCTGAGGTCGATCTCCAACCGCAAGGTTCCTTACTTTCGCCGCAACATGGGTGTCGTCTTTCAGGACTTTCGTCTACTGCCGAACAAGACCGTATTCGACAACGTCGCCTTCAGCCTGCAGGTCATCGGCAAGAGCCGCGGCTTCATTCAGGAAGCCGTGCCCGACACCCTCAAGATGGTCGGCCTGGCGGAAAAGGCGCAGCGTCTGCCCCACGAACTCTCCGGTGGCGAACAGCAGCGTGTGGCCATCGCCCGCGCCATCGTGAACAAGCCGCAGATTCTGCTGGCCGATGAGCCCACCGGAAACCTCGACCCCACCACAAGCGCCGAGATCATGTCGCTGCTCGCGAGCATCAACGCCGGCGGTACCACGGTGATCATGGCCACCCACGAGGCCGGCATCGTCGACCAGATGCAGCGCCGGGTGATCGAACTCGTGCACGGTGAGATCGTGCGTGACGAGCGTCAGGGCGGCTACGCCACTGCCTCTATTCCCACCATCGTGCCGGCGTCGACAGCGGATGCCCCGGCCAGCGAGCCGGCGCCCGTCGCCTACGCCCGGCCCGCCGCTGCGCCTGAGCCATCGCTGACGCACCCCTCTGCGCCGGTTCCCGAAACCTCCGTGTCGTTGCACCAGGCCGCGGCTGCTGCTGTTGCCGCGGCGGCGGTCGTAGCGCCGGCACCGATCGCTGCGCCTCCCGCCGACCCCCCTGTTGTCGACGAAGTTCTCGCGACACCGGCGCCGCCGATGACACGCCCAGTGCTGCCGGTCGCCCCGAACGATGACCCGGAACAGCTCACTCTGGCCGAGAAACTCGGGCTGCGGGCGCCGGGGGAGAAACCCGATCAAACGGGCGAACAGAACGTGGGGCCGACCCGATGAGGCTCGGTTTGGTGCTGTCCGAAGCCGCGAATGGTCTTCGGCGCAATGCGTCGATGGTCGTCTCCGTCGTGCTCGTGACCTTCATCTCGCTCACCTTCGTCGGTGCGGCCATTCTCATGCAGATGCAGATCGGCCAGATGAAGAACTTCTGGTACGACAAAGCGCAGGTCGGCATCTACATGTGCTCCGATATTTCGCCGGGCGAAACCTGCACCGGCGGCGACGCGTCACCGGAGCAGATCGCCGCGGTGGAAGCCCAGCTGAAGTCACCGACCCTGGCGTCCTTCATCGACAACTACTATTTCGAGACGCACGAGCAGGCCTTCGAGAACTTCAAGAAGCAGTTCGCCGACAACCCGGTCGCCGACTACGTCACGGCCGACCAGCTCAACCAGACGTTCTGGGTGAACCTGAAAGACCCGTCCCAGTCCGCGGTGCTGGTGGAGAGCCTGTCGGGGGTCGCCGGCGTAGAGAATGTCGCTGACCAGCGCAAATACCTCGACCAGATCTTCTCGGTGCTCAATGTGGCGAGCTACACGGCCATCGGTATCGCCGGGTTGATGCTCATTGCAGCGGCGCTTCTGATCGCCACCACCATCCGTTTGTCGGCGTTCTCGAGGCGACGTGAGCTGGGCATCATGCGATTGGTGGGCGCGAGCAATCGGTTCATCCAGACGCCGTTCATTCTGGAGGGCGTCTTCGCGGCGCTGCTCGGCTCGCTGCTGGCCGGCGGCGCGATTGTTGCGCTCGTGTACTTCTTTGTGCAGGGCTACCTCGGTGCGAGGCTCACCGGCTTCGCCCTGGTTGGCATGGATGATGCGCTCGTCGTGGTGCCCATTTTGCTCGTCGTCGGTGCGGTACTCGCCGCGTTCTCGGCGAACTTTGCGATCACTCGTTACCTCAAGGTCTAGCCCGCAAGCGGATGCCGGGCACGGCCGCCGGTTCCGCTAGACTGGTGGGCTGTCTGCCGAATCGGCAAACGGCATCCGCTTGAAGAAAAAGAATCGAGGTGAACACATGCCCAGGGAACGTGGCGAAAAGGTCGTAGCGACCAACCGCAAGGCCAGACACGACTACCTCATCAGTGACACCTACGAGGCCGGAATGGTTTTGAGCGGCACCGAGGTCAAATCGCTCCGAGCCGGTCGGGCGACCCTGGTCGACGGCTATGCCTTCATCGAGGGCGGCGAGGCTTGGCTTGATGCGGTGCACATTCCGGAGTACTCCGGTGGATCGTGGACCAACCACCCGCCGCGCCGCAAGCGCAAACTCCTTCTGCACAAGAAGGAGATCGTGAAGATCAGCCACAAGACCAAAGAAGGCGGCTACACGCTCATTCCGCTGCGCATCTATTTTGCGGACGGTCGGGCCAAGGTGGAAATTGCCGTGGCGAAGGGCAAGAAAGAGTACGACAAGCGCCAGACGTTGCGGGAACGCACCGACAAGCGCGAATCGGATCGCGCGATGTCGGCGCAGCGCCACCTCGGCGACTAGCCAGCTTCTGTAGTAGTATGGAGGGCTGCACCCAAGGTGCAGTTTGGTAACTCAACAGCGTGTGACACGAACCCATCGCCGGCCCCGGAGTTGATTAAGACGCCGGGCGCGATGTGTATGGGGATGATCGGTTTCGACATTGTTTGCGCAATTGTGAGAAGCGGGTCGAGGATGCAGGGTTATCTCGTAAACGATCTCTGCAAAACAATAAGTGCCAAATCAAACCGCACTGACTTCGCTCTCGCTGCCTAAGCGAAAGCACTAAAGAAGTCCGCCAGACCGGGAATGCTCTCTACCCGGATCCTGACGCCATTTAGAGAGCTTGCTTCTACATTGAGCCACGGGGCGTAGAGGGACTTAAACGAAGGCTGGGCCTGTCGGAGTAGATGCCAGTGGCAAATTCCGGGGCCGAGAAAGCGACTTCACTGGATACACCCGTAGAAGGCATATGACCACAGCAGTGGACCGGGGTTCAATTCCCCGCATCTCCACCATCGGTTCTGTCACACGTTGTTGAGTTTCTTCTCACAGCTGGCCGCCCAATCGGGCGGCCAGCTGTGTTTAACCGGATGCGGCTGGTCAGCGCAGGCGCAGGCCGATCGCGGTGCGGATGGCGTCGCGCTGGCCGCCGGAGTGCACGATGTCGTCTCCGTGAACGGTGAGCTGGCTGGCATGAAAGCGCAGGGCGGCCACGACGACGGTGCGTTCGGCGTCGAGGTCGAACCATTGGGCATCCGCTGCGGGAGTATCGAGAATCTCGGCGTAGGGGATCGCTAGGCTGCGGCTGGCGGCGAGCGCGGCGTCGTGGACGCGCACGTGGTCGGGGTGACCGTAACCGCCGGTCGCGTCGTAGCTGATGACGAGGTCTGGTCGCACGTGCTGCAGTACCGCGACGATGTCCGCGGTGACCTCGGCGAGCGGTGCGCGAGCGAGGGCATCCGTATCGGAATCGGGTGCCGGACCGGCCAGCCCCGGGCGAATCCACTGCATCCCGGAGTCGCGGTAACGGCGAGGGGGGAGCCCGGGCGCGCGCGCCGGCGCTTCGCCGAGCCAGAAGCCCTCGTCGACGCCGAGCGTGACGGCAGCGCGCGCGAGTTCGCGCTCGCGCTCCTCGGCCAGGGCTGCGGTTCCGGCAAGCGGGGAGAGCCCTCCAGCGACGACCTCTCCACGCTCACCGCGCGTCGCAGTGACCAGGCTGACCCGGATGTTGCGGCTCGCGAGATGCGCGATGAGGCCGCCGGTGCTGATGGTCTCGTCGTCGGGGTGCGCGTGGACGAACAGCGCCGAGGTGACGGAGTCGAGAATGTTCATGCCTCAACCAACGTCTGCCCATCGGGGCCGACGAGGTCGTCGTGGTGAAAAGAGTCGCCGTGAATAGAACTGACCAGCGTGTGCAGCGGCTCCCCGCTGCCGCCCCACTGCAGCGCAATAATCTCGGCGGCGATCGAAACGGCAGTCTCCTCCGGGGTGCGCGAGCCGAGGTCAAGGCCGATCGGACTGCGGAGCCGGGCCAGCTCCGCGTCGGTGACACCGACAGCACGCAGGCGCTCCACGCGGTCAACGTGGGTGCGCCGCGACCCCATCGCGCCGATGTAGGCCACGGGCGGGCCGTGCAGGGCCGCTTCGAGCAGGGGAACGTCAAATTTGGGGTCGTGGGTGAGCACGCAGATCACCGTGCGGTGATCGATGAAGCCGCCGGCGATCTGCTCGCGCAGATAGCGGTCTGGCCAGCTCACCACGACCTCGTCGACGCCCGGAAACCGGGCGGCCGTCGCGAACACGCCGCGAGCGTCGCAGACCGTGACCCGGTAGCCGAGAAAGGTTCCGAGCCGGGCCAGGGCGGTGGCAAAGTCGATCGCCCCGAACACGAGCAGGCGCGGCCTGGGTGCGTAGCTCGCGAAAAAGACGCGCAGGCCCTGGCCGCGCCGCTGCCCGTCTGGACCGTAGGTCAGCGTGGTGTTGCGACCGGCGGCGAGCAGACCCTGGGTGTCGTCGCCAATGGCGTGGTTGGCTCGGTCAGAGCCGACGTCGCCCTCGAACCCGTGCGGTCGCACCACGAGGTGTCGGCCGATCCAGCCGGCATCCGGGTGCTCGATCACCGTGGCCACCCCCACCGGGCGACCGGCAGCCACATCGTCGTGCACGCCATCGAGCAAGGCGAAGGTGGCGCGGGAGACGGGTTCAACGAAGACATCGAGGATGCCGCCGCAGGTGAGCCCCACGGCGAAGGCGTCGTCGTCGCTGATGCCGTAGCGCACGAGCACCGGCACGCCGTCCTGCGCTACCTGAGCGGCCAGGTCATAGACGGCGCCCTCGACGCAGCCACCCGAGACCGATCCGGCCACGGTCCCGTCGGCGCTGACCAGCATGGAAGCACCGGCCGGTCGCGGCGCGGACTGGAAGGTGCGCACGACCGTAGCCAGGCCGGCGGTGGCACCGCTCTCCCAGCCGGTGAGGAGTGTGTCCAAAACTTCGCGCATATCGGTGTTCCTTCTATTTGCGTGGCGCCAGCAGCCGGACGCGCGCCGACCAATTCGGTATGCGATGAACGCTACCGTGACCAGCAGGCCCAAAAGTTTCAGGTGCCGTCGCGATTCATCTCGCGCGGTGCCTGAGCCAGTCATGCACCATGATGGGTCCGGGAGAGGAACGACATGGCTGCGACGTGGCTGCGGAGGTGGGTGCCGGGGATCGACACGGCGCTCGGCTACCGGCGTGCCTGGCTGATCCCCGACCTGCGTGCGGGCGTCGTTCTCACCGCTCTCCTCATCCCGGTCGGCATCGGCTATGCCGAGGTGGCAGGGCTACCGCCGGCATCGGGCCTGTACGCCACGATAATTCCCCTGGCCGCCTATGCCGTCTTCGGACCGTCGCGCATTCTCGTGCTCGGCCCCGACTCAGCATTGGCACCGATCATCGCGGCCGCGATCGTGCCTCTCGCGCTGGGCGATGATGTTCGCGCAGTTGGTCTCGCCGGACTCCTGGCGGTCATGGTCGGAGTGATTCTCGCGGTCGGTGGAATTTTGCGCCTCGGGTTCGTGACCGACCTGCTCTCCAAACCCATCCGCGTTGGTTACCTCAACGCTCTCGCCCTGCTGGTCATCGTTTCGCAGCTGCCCACCCTTTTGGGTTTCTCCATCACCACGGACTCGGCGCTGCGCGACGCGATCGGGATATTCGCCGGTATCGCCGGCGGCCAGGTGAACCTGACCGCGACGCTCTTCGGCCTCGGTTCGCTTGCCGTCATTGTCGTCCTCTCGTGGCGCAGAACCCGGATTCCCGGCGTGCTCGCGGCGGTTGTACTCGCGACGGCGGTGACAGCGGTGTTCGGGCTGCGGGATGCCCTGCCTGTCGTCGGTGCTCTTCCTCAGGGCCTCCCCGCACCGGCGCTCGGCGGTTTGCAGTGGGCGGATGCGGCGGCTTTGGTCGTTCCGGCGCTGGGTATCGCGCTGATCGCCTTCGCCGACACGGCCGTGCTTTCGCGGTCGTTTGCGTCCCGCCGCGGAGAGAACGTCAACGGCAGCCAGGAAATGAGGGCGATCGGCGCATCGAACATCGCGACCGGACTGCTCGGTGGATTCCCCGTCTCGGCGTCGTCCTCGCGCACCCCGGTCGCCGAGAAAGCGGGGGCTCGCACGCAGCTCACCGGAGTCGTTGGTGCTGTGCTCGTTCTGGCCTTCATGCTATTCGCGCCCGGTCTCACGGATTTCCTGCCCTCGGCTGCGATCGCCGCGGTCGTCATCGTCGCCGCTGCCGGGCTCGTCGATGTGAAAGGATTCATCGCGCTCGTGCGCATGAACAAGGTCGACGCGATGCTCTCGCTTGCGGCCTTCCTCGGGGTGCTGGTGGTCGGTGTGATCGAAGGAATCGTCGTAGCCATCATCCTTTCGCTCGGCGCATTCGTCAGTCAGGCCTGGCGGCCGTACCGGGCCGAGCTCGGTCGCATCCACGGTCTTCGCGGCTACCACGACCTGTCGCGGCATCCGGAGGGTGAACGGCTGCCCGGCATCGTCATCATTCGCTTCGATGCGCCGCTCTTCTTCGCCAACGGGGGGATCTTCGACGACTATGTGCGGGCCACGGTCGCGGCTGCCGGTAGCGGGATACACACGGTCATCCTCGCGGCGGAGCCCATCACCGACATCGACACGACCGCCGTGGAAGAGCTGATGGAACTCGACGATTTTCTGGTTTCTCGCGGTATCACGCTCATCTTCGCCGAGATGAAAGGCCCGGCGAAAGACCACCTGCGTGATTACGGATTGAGCGGGCGTTTTCCTCCCGATCGGTTCGCGGGAACTGTCGGAGAGGCGGTTGATGAGGCCACCGGAACGCTGCGCGGCGACCTCGACGGCACCCAGTGGGACACGGATGCCTAACGAACGGATGCCTAACGAGGCCGTCACCGCCGCCGAGACCGCGGCCGCGATGCTCGCCCCCGGCGGCTTGCGCGGGGTCGCCCGGCGCGGCTCGCCGATGCACGTGGCACTCTGCAGCTGAATTGTCAGGGGCGGCGCGACCAGGCCTTCCAGAAGCGGGCCTCGGCATCCGCTGCCTTCTGCTGTTCCAGGGCGTGCAGCCGGCCGTAACTGAAGGTGTTCTCGCCGCGGAGGTAGGCGTCGACCCCGCCGCGGCGCAGCAGGCGATCGCGGGCGATGACACTGTCGTGCTGGTCGCCGAGAACGGTCTGCAGCTTCTGGGCGAATCGGCGCACCCGGGCGGCACGCTTCCGGCTGAGCGGATGCGCCGTCTCGGCTGCATAGCGCAGCCGTTTGGCGCGCTTGCGGGCGGCGTGCAGGGCGAGGTCACGCTCCGGGCCCGGCACGGTCTTGGCGGCCAGGCGCACGGCGCGGCGCAACTTCTTCCATTCCTTGTTGATCAGACCGGGTACGACCACGCGGGCGTCCTGGTTGGCCGCGGCGGTTAAAGGCGGCGTGGCGGCGAGGGCATCGAGCGCGTCGAGCAACCGAAAGTAGCGGTGGGAGTTAAGGGCGGTGACGAGCGCGTGCTCGGCGGTATCGGTATCCGTTTCGGAGCGAGTCTCGAGGCGCGCTCGAATCGGGCCGAGGAGCAGATCCGGGGACTCGCGGTCGAGCAGGCCGGCCAGGCGGCGTTGCAGCACCTGTTCGTCGCGGGATTTGCCGAGCATGGTGGCGAGCCAGCCGATTTCGGTGCGGAGATGCTGCACGACGGTCGGGTCAACGAGGGAACGATAGGTGGCCAGTACCGAGCGCAGGCGGCGGGTGGCGACGCGCGTGAGGTGGACGGAGCCATCGGTGTGCTGGCGAACCTGTGGGTCCTGACGATGTAGGACATCGATCTGCTCGCTGAGGCCGGCCAGCAGAACGTTGCCGGCCGGGCCGCCCGGGGTGGGGCGACGCTGCTTCGAAGCGTGTGCGATCGGAGACCGGTCACCGAGCGCGCGGGTGAGTTTTGAGGCGTGCAGTGACAGGAGGATGCCACCGCTGGCGAGGAGCGACTGGCCGGCGTCGAGCACGTCTTCCGGTCCGTCGACGAGTTCGATCTCCCATTCGCGCCACGCCACGGAGGCCGGTTCGTAAATAAGGCGGTCGGCGCGCACCCGATCGTCGCACAGCACGGCGAGGGTTTCGCCGCCCGCACCGATCAGGGCGTACACGACGCGGGTGGTGCAAATTCGGGCAACGGGAACGAGCGGTGTGTCTCGCACGTAGACCCGCACGAGTTGCTCCAGGGACTCGGGTACGGCATCGGCTTCGCCCTGCACATTCGTGCGGAGGGGCGCGTGAATCTCGCGGCGACGGCCAGCGACCTCTGGCAGTTTGAGGTGCCATCCGGCGTCGTCGCCGCCGGTGCGCCGGCGGAGCGTGATGTGCGCGGAGCTGAGTACGAGATCCTTCGTGTCGAAATAGACGGCCTCGAGATCGAAGGTCACCGGTTCCGCGATTGCCTGCACGCCGGGTAAGTCGTTCAACCGCGGCAACGGGGCCAGATCGTCGACGTCAAACTTGCGTTCTATCTCGATACCACCGTGAGCGTCCACGATTCAGCCTAGCGCGGGCGTACCGGGCCAGGCTGAATCGTTCTGCGCCGCAGAGGCCGGATCAGGCGTTAGCGAGCCACAGGTCAGGGCCGAAGATCTCGTAGTGGATGCGATCGGCCGGCACACCGGACTGCAGCGCCTGAGCGCGGAGGCTACGCATGAACGGGAGCGGACCGCAGAGGTACACCGAGGCATCCGCCGGGATCGTTACGTTCTCCAGCGACATGAAGCCCTCGTGGTGGCCCGCGCTCGGGATCTCCAGCCAGAGCTCGAGTTCAGCCGCCTCCAGCAGGGCGACGTCCTCGTTCATCTGGTCGCGCAGCGCCCAACGCTCGAGGTTGCTCTCGGCGTGGAGTACGAGCACCTCACGCTTTGAGCCGGTGTCCACCAGGGAACGCAGGATGGAGGCGCTGGGCGTGCAGCCAATTCCGGCCGAGGCCAGGATCAGCGGGCCGGTGCCCGCATCAAGGGTGATATCGCCGCACGGCACGGAGAGGACGAGCGTGTCGCCGACCTGCACGTCGCGGTGCAGCACGGGGGAGACTTCGCCGTCAGAGTCGAGCTTGGTGGTGAAGACGCGCGTCGTGGCCGTGCCGGCCGATAGCGAGTACTGACGCACCTGGCGGATACCGTCGGGCATGACGGCGGTGACGCTGACGTACTGGCCAGGCAGGGCGGGCGTCACGGGGGTGTCGTCGGCCGGTTCGAGGGTGAACGTGACGGCGTCGGTTCCGGCAGCTTCCTTCTTCACGACGATCCAGGGGGCGAGCGGCTTGTCGCTGGCGAGTCCGGCGTAGAGGCCCTTCTCCATCTTGATCAGGGCGTGAGCCATCAGCCAGTAGACCTCGGTCCAGGCAGCGGCGATCTCGGCGGTGATGACGTCGCTGAGTTCGTCGGCGATGGCCTCAAACAGGTACTTGTAGACGATGTCGTACTGCTCGGGCTGAATGTCGAGGGAGACGTGCTTGTGGGCGATACGGGAGAGCATGGCCTCGGGCGTGATGTCGGGGTTTGCCACCATGTGCGTTGCGAAGACGGCGATGCTGCCGGCGAGGGCCTGCTGCTGACTGCCGTTCTTCTGGTTGGAGCGGCTGAACAGCCCGTCGAACAGTTCGGGGTGAGCCGTCAGCATGCGGTTGTAGAAGTTTCGTGCGATCTGGGGCATGCGCTCGCCGACCAGCGGCAGGGTGGCTTCGATGAGGGGGAGGGACTGGGGCGAAAGCATGAATACTCCTTCTGTAGAACAGACACCCGTTTGTGGGGCCTGCGACAAAAGTAGCATTTCAAATACCAATTAAATGGGTATTTTCTACAAGTCGTAGAAATTAGGGTCTTTAGTCCTACCGCACCAATCCGAGTTCGATGAGAACCGGTCCGCCAGGTTTTCCGTGCGGGAGGCTGGAGATAACGAGGTCATCCAGCTCGCGGTAAAAGGCTTCCCTGGCGCGGCGTAGTGCGCCGCGCAGGCCGCATCCGCTGATCAATGGGCACGGGCCATTCGGCGAGTCGCAGGCCGCGAGGTCGGTGCGCGAATCGAGTGTGCGCATGAGCGCGCCGACGGTGACCTCCCGGCCGAGCGCGCTGATACGCACCCCGCCGTTCCGGCCGCGCTGAGCCTCGACCAGGCCGAGCTCGCGCAGGCGCAGCAGGGCCTTGCTCACGTGGTTGTAGGGGGTGCCGACCTCGGCCGCGACGACTCGCGAGGTGAAGGTAACGCTCTCCGGTGCCGCGCACAGCAGCATGACGACCCGAAGGCAGACGTCGGAAAAAGCGTTGATCCTCATGCCTTAACTGTAAGTGCGCCGGTCGCCCCCCAAATTTAGGAGAGAATGGGGCAAGTGAACACTGAGTCGGAGACACTGTTTGAGGTAATCCGATTCGTGGACCTGGCCGGCGTGCTCGCCAACGCTATTCTCGGCGGCGTCGCCGCGCGCACCGCCCGCCTCGACATCGTCGGTTTCGTCGTGCTCGCGATCATGAGCGGGCTCGGCGGCGGCATGATTCGCGACACGCTACTGCAACAAGGCAGTCCGGCCGCCCTGCTCGACCCGGCTTACCTGATCTGCGCCATCCTCGGTGGGGTCATCGCCTTCTTCGTTACGTTCAACGGCCGCTGGACCCGACGTGTACTGCTGCTGCTCGACGCGCTCGCCGTGGGATGCTGGTCGGCCGTGGGCGCGCAGAAAGCGCTTGATGCCGGTCTTGGCTGGCTTCCGGCCATCCTGCTCGGCATGATCACCGCGGTCGGCGGTGGAATGGTGCGGGACATCATGCTGCTCAAAGTGCCGACGATCTTCGGTGGGAATACCCTGTATGCCACGAGCGCGCTGCTCGCGAGCACCGAGATGGTCATTCTGAGCAAGCTCGGATACGTGGCACTTGGCACCGCCGTGGCTATTCTGAGCGGTGCAGCGCTTTCGCTGCTGGCCAAACGCTACGGCTGGATACTTCCGACCGGCTACGCGCTGCGCATCCCGAGGCCTATTCTGCTGCTGAACCCGCGGGCCTGGCGCCAGCGCCGGCTCGACGCGCGCAACGCCCGCAACGGCATCTTCCCCGACGATCCGGGTGCCAGCGTCTAGTTTTGGCGCCACGAAACCTGTCGTGACCCTAAGGCCGGATTCAGCACGGCGAGCGTGGCCGCGTGCAGCAGGCCATTTGTGGCCAGGACGCTGCCATGCCACGGGCCGGGCTGGCCATCGACCGAGGTGAATGTGCCACCGGCTTCCTGCACGATCGGAGCCAGCGCGGCCATGTCGTAGGGTTGCAGGTCGAATTCGCCGGCTACGTCGAGGTGGCCCTCGGCGAGCAGCATGTATGACCACATGTCGCCGTAGGCGCGGGTACGCCAGACCTGGCGGGACAACGTGACGAGCTCATCGAGGTGCCCGGCTTGATCCCACTGCTGCAGGCTGCCATAGCTGATGGATGCCTCGGCGAGGGTCTCGATGCCGGAGACGCGCAGGCGGGTGGGGGCGACATCCGCTTGTGTCGTGTCGATTGACCAGGCGCCGCTCCCTGCTGCCGCCCACCAGCGTTTGCCGAGCGCGGGGGCGCTGACTACACCGAGCACCGGAACGCCGTCGACGGCGAGGGCGATGAGGGTGGCCCAGATCGGGATGCCACGGAGAAACCCGGCGGTGCCGTCGATGGGGTCGATGATCCACTGACGCGCGGTGGATCCGGCGGTACCGAACTCTTCGCCGAGGATGCCGTCGTCGGGGCGGTGTTCGGCGAGCAGGGCGCGGATGGCGCGCTCGACCGCCTGGTCGGCATCCGTTACCGGTGTGCGGTCGGGTTTGGTCGTCACGATCAGGTCGAGCGCGGTGAAGCGGGCGCTGGAGATGGCATCGGCGGCTTCGGCGAGGGCCAGGCCGAGCTGGAGGTCGTCGGAGAGGGTGTAAATTCGCGGTTCGGTCACCCTCCCAAGGATAGTAATTTCGCGAGCGGATGCCGGTCGCCGCCCCTGTTCGACCTCGATTGGCATCGAGCCCTCTTGGGGTGTTAGGGTTACACGTTGCCGCGGGTTGTTTCGCTGCCTCACACGCACCTCTAGCTCAATTGGCAGAGCAACTGACTCTTAATCAGTGGGTTCCGGGTTCAAGTCCCGGGGGGTGCACCAGGATAGGTGTAGACCTCGATGTTGCTGGGTTTCAGTTAATCTGAAATCACTGGAAATCACCTGAATTAACGTTGACTAACTGGTGACTGCATCGGCTCGTCAACACAAAAGAAAGCCCGGTCTCCATCACGGAAACCGGGGCTTTTCTGTTTTATGTTGACTGCCACATCAGCCGCTCAACACAAACAGACGACGCGTATACCTGGTCGGTATACGGGTCGGCTGCTTGGGATTGCTCTCACAGCACGGTGCGCCAGAATTTTGTGTAGCTGTGCCTCGACGGGCCCGTGCGCCGGGTCATTAGCTACTTCGGTGGCAATCGTTCGACGCATTGTGTGGGTGCTCGCGAATTCGACGTCGCTGCCTTTGACGTCCGAGCGCATGGTGCGGCGAAGGTTCAGCTTGCGCCCCCCGGGGAAGCCCCGCGCAGCGACCGTAAAAGGATTGGGGAAACACACCGTCACCCGCGCACAGCGGACAGGACAGAACAACAGAATCCGCGGATCTTGGAACCGCAAGTTTGTGTGAAGCCGGAGGGCTTCCAGAGAGGACAGGCGCGGCACTCTCACGACTTTGTGGGAAACGGTCAGAACATCGTGGCGTAGAACGCGATAGGTCCGAGACGATCGTCAGCCTGAGCGCCGAACATGGTGATCAGTACGATCCAGCTGAACCAGATGGTGAGTAGGGCGATGACTGGGTACAGGACGATGAACACATAGTTGAGCGCCAAACCCCACACGGCAAGTCCTCGGCCGTACCGTTCCCCACGCTTGATAGCGGGGAACGCACAGTGGGAGAGAAAAACACCGACGATGGGTGTGAAGAAAGCGAGTACGAAACCCCAGATGGCGAGCTTTGAGTATGGTGCGATCGAAGTTCGTGCGGGGGGAGTCAAATTTGTGCTCACAACTCATAGGCATGCGGCGAACCAACGGGACCTATCGGCCCCGAGTTGAATCTACCACTTTCGGCTAGCGGCTCTGCGACCAGTCCCATCTCCGAGCTGACCTTCGGCGTTGCGCCCCGTCGTGTTCCATAAATGCGGGCCGGCCACTGGTCATTCAGAACGCTCGACTATTCGCGCGCTGCCCGTTGCACCGACACGTCGTGCTCAAGGTGTGCCGCCTGGAGAAGTTCCATCAGTCCGGCCTTGTCTTTTGCCAACTCCTGATATTTCGGCCGGAGTGCGCGGAGGGACTCCTCTTCCCGCATCAGGGCCGTATACACGCGGATGCGTTCGGTGTGGTCCACGGTGTAGCCGAGGTCCAGATAGTTGGTTGCGTGGCGTCGGGCGTTGGCGATAATGGTCTGTGCCCGGCCAGCCGGGCTGAGCAGCGACGCGAGCACTGTGACCACGAGCACGCCGATTATGACGGTCAATGAAAGAGCTGTACTGATTTCGAACACCGGTACCTTTTCTCCTCCGTTGATGAATGGCAGGTTGTTCTCGTGCAGGGCGTGGAGGATGAGCTTCACGCCGATGAAGGCGAGGATCGACGCCAGACCAAAGGAGAGGTAGATCAGGCGGTCCAGCAGCCCGTCGAGCAGGAAGTACAGCTGTCGGAGCCCAAGGAGCGAGAACGCGGTCGCCGTGAAGACGATGTAGACGTTCTGAGTCAGACCGAAGATGGCGGGGATCGAATCGAGAGCGAACAATAGGTCTGTGCCGGCGATCGCGACCATGACGAGAAGCATCGGGGTCAGCGCTCGTTTGCCCTCGTGCACGGTGAAGAGTTTGTCTCCGTCGTAGTCCGGACTGGTGTGAAAGATTTTGCGTGCGATTCGCACCATGAAGTTTTCGGACGATCTGGACTCTGAACTTTCCGGCTTGAGCATATTGCCAGCAGTGATCAGCAGGATGAGGCCGAAGAAGTAGAACACCCAGGCGAACGAATTAATCAGCGCTGCGCCCAGGAAGATGAATCCGGTACGGGCGATAAGGGAAAACGTGATGCCGAACAGCAACACCTTCTGTTGGTCTTCGCGCGGGACTCGGAAACTCGTCATGATGATGAGAAAGACAAAAAGATTGTCGACCGACAGCGCCTTTTCGGTGATGTAGCCAGCGAAATACTCCGCACCAGGGGTGGCGCCGCCCACGATCAGTACGCCCAACCCGAAGAGTATGGCCATTCCCACGTACAGCGATGACCAGATCGCTGCTTCTTTCAAAGTCGGAGCATGCGCCTTGCGGACATGAAAGACATAGTCGAAAGCGAGGAGCGCGACGATAGCCGCGATGGTCAAGGTCCAAACGAGAGGCGAAACATCCATTTTTGCTGCTTTCAGTCAATAACGGGCCGCATACTGCCGTCCGGGGCGAACACGTTTGCTCCAGCGGTGGTACTGAGACTACGGGAGCCGGTCGCTCAGGGCGACAGTTCAGGGTGGTCGTGTCGAGCTTTATGCCTGGACGTGTCCCTGTCGGAAAGTCGAATTAAATTACGGACAAATATCCAATCAAAGTTGAGAACTTCTCGACCTTGACTCACCATTTTGGTACAATAAGACCATGAGCCAAAGCGGCGATACTCCAGAGCAGCAGGGCGTGATTGACCGCTTCTTGGAGGGGCTGCCTGACGGGCAATTCGCGGACTGGTTGTTATCGACGGAGGATCGCGCGCGGAGTGATGCTTTTCGGGCGGAGTGCCGTTCGGTCTGGCAGGCCGAAGAAGAAGCCGACGCGAGAGCCGACAATATTCCGGGTTTCTGGGGCGCCGACGGTCCGACCATCCCGGCCGACCTCGACCTCGCCGAGGTGTTCGCCGCCGTCCCGCCAGAGCACCTGTTCGACGAGAACCTCCGCGAGGAGTTTCTTTTCGCCGAGTACATCGCTCACCAGCTCCGCGACGATCCGTGCACCGCTGACCCGTGCACCGCCGACTCGTGCGCCGCCGGCCCGTNGCACCGCCGACTCGTGCGCCGCCGGCCCGTTCGGCCCTGTCCCGTTCGGCCCGGCTGCCGCTGACTCAGCCGATTTCGGCCCGGCTGCCGCTGACCTAGCTGCGCGGGACTTGCTCACTGACGTGAACCCGTTCCAGCGCAGGCAGGTGCAGTTCGTCGACCGGGTGCTCTATTTCGAGAGGGTCATT
>NZ_SOHJ01000003.1 GCF_004403185.1 Cryobacterium suzukii
TGGGTCATCAACACCCAGAACCGCGCCTGCTTCTCCACCAACTCATACTTCGACCACACGTACAACACCTCACAAATGGGAGTGTTGCGACGACCGGTTGAATCCGCCGTTCCCTTATCGGGAACGGACCCAGAGCTAGCGATCGAATGGTTCGGTGTCCGGATGGACGTCCCTTAGGGAGCGGGCGTCTGCCAAGCGTGTCAGCGGCCCGCAGAATGTGTTCCGAGATCGTCTGAGACTGTCGTCACTTCGTTGACGTGGTCATGTCAGATCAGGTGCGTTCCAGCGCAACAAGAGTTCAGCGTCGATGCCGGTCAAAGTTGACCCATGGAGTTCGTGCTCAAAGACCAGCAGTCGGCAGCTTGGTCGAACTGCCTCAATATCAGGGTCACAAACGGGTGGTCGGAGTCAGAAGTCGCGTGTGGTGCTGCCACCGACGCCGGCAACCTGCGCCAGACGTGATCGACGCACCGTAGAGCTCTTGTGAGGCGGCATGGGCATACACCGCATGGACGTGAACCGCGCCACCATCTGCGGGATCCCAACGACAGCGTTGGCTAGATCGGCCCCGACAGCACCCGAAGGTGTTCAGCAACGATTGCCGCGAATTTTGGACAGCCAGCTTTTTCGAGCGCTTCGGCCAGGCTCGTCACCGAGTCGCCTTTGGCGCGTCGGCTCTGCCAATAGGTGTTCTGCGTCCGAGTGACTTCGCGGACAACAAACAAGTGGCTGCTCTCTACCAGGCAGAAGAACTCGTCGGGCGTATACAGGTCATACGGCAGCAGGTCCGGCTCGCCAAAGTCCTTGCTGTTCATTGTGAGCAGAATGTCTGCCTGGCTGTAAACGGCCGCATTGTGAACGTGCTGATCGTCTTTGTCCCTCAGGTTTGATGCCTCGCCACCGGTCCAGTCCTCGAGGATTTCGTCGAAGTTCTCACGAAAGACTTTTTCGCGGTTTCTGCGCAGCTCTCCGCCCGCCGAAGGATGCTTCCGTCGCCACACGCGATGCGTTTCGTCAAGCACGTCCGGAGTCGCGCTCAGACTGAACATCTTGGATTGGCTGCGCAGCAGGAATAGCCAGTCGTAGAGGGTGCGGCTTCCCAGTACGTTGGAGTCGACGAATACATGGTGCACGCGTCCACGCTATCGGTCCAGCGTGGACTTGGGTTTCACCCTTGTTCTACTCTGCCCCCTCGAGGCTGTCATCGAGTTCACGAAGCTTGGTGAAGGCATCCAGTCGAGCAGCACGGCGAGCCTCCGCGAGGATGGCGACGTCCGCGTGCTTGAAGCGATGATGTGCTCCTACTTTGTGCGAGGGGAGCAGGCCGTCCTGCACCAACTTCATGAGCGTAGGTCGGGATATCCCAAGAACGCTTGCGGCGGTCGTTGACGTCATCTCAGAAGGAACCGACTGCACGTTCACTGCGCCCGAAGGCAACGTTCGAATGACGAACTGCATCAGTTCGGCCAAGGTGCGGTCCAACTGAACAGTCGTGCCGTCATCCAGGGTCAACGAGGCCGTGGTGATGTTGCGATCATGAGCTTGCGCGATGAAGAGTTCGGCAGAGCGGCGGACTGTTTCATCCACGAGAAGGGATCCGTTTACAAGCACATTGGGCGCCATGACAACACTTCTCTCTTCTCGACGTGGCCGCAGATCCGACTTATGGATCTGGCCCGTGGAGGCGGCGCGTTGCGCGGCCTCGTTCTTCAGCCTAGATCCTTGCAGATATAACTGCAAGGCCAAGATGGCCCGCTGGTGTCTGCCGCCACCAGGACTTAACAGCCTTCGTTGGGTCGCTGATTGCGCAGCGAACTAGCGAACTTCTCCGTCGGTCTCTGCGAACGCAAGCGTCCCGTAAGGGGTTCCCCTGCGACACAGCCTCGGCGCACTCGGCCGCCGGGTGGTTCCACCCTAGACCTGTCTCGGTGGCGGTACGGCTTCCGGCAATTGGCGCGAATGCGGAGGAGTACCGGCAATTTTGCGGCGCTACGCCGCCAGAAATTCTCGCAGGTTCATGATGACGCTGTGCCTGGACTGATGGCGCTCCTGAGCGAGTTGTTCGATAAGCCAGTTCATCGAGACGATCGTGCCACCCAAGAGGTTGCTGGCGTCCAGCGAAAGCTGATCGTTGTCGTCCAAGGTTGCTGTGACCGCATCGACCTCGTTCATTCGGGTCAGAGCCAAATTCATAGCCGAACTATTCGTGTCATCGGTTGCAGTTGTATCCCAAGTAGATACAGCGTCGAGAAGAATGTACGAGGCCTGACGGCCGCCTTCAGGAAAATCAGTCATGATTTTAGATTGGCACAGCCCACTGACACGACACCATTCATTGGCCCTTCGCTCTGCGGGCAGATGGTGCCCACAGCGGGCCCACACCACGGCTAGGCTCGTCGGATGACTTCCGCCGATGCAGATCTTGACAGGCACCTACTGGTCACGGGGGTCTCGGCGTACCGCTTATCGCGCGTGATGAGCGTGGTGGTGGGTGTGATGGCAGTCACTGTGGGCGTTCTTGCTTTCTTCTTTCTTCAAGGCGAGGGCGATTCCGACCTGAGCGGGCAAAACATCCCCACCCTTATTGCGTTATTCGGGATCCCGGTCCTGACTATCATCTGTTTCAGCTTTGCGCTGGGTCGTCGGGGGCGTGCTGAGGCCGCAGCCGGGTACACGACCATGACGAGCGGCCACCAGACTCTTGATCAAGTTGAGCCCCATTCCGGTTTGGTTATCCGCCGCGCCGGGTCGGCCGTCTACGCGACACCGTCGAAGGGCCTTGACGTTCCCGCCACAGTGTCCAGAGCGGTATCCAATGCCTCGTCGCTCAACAACTCGCTGCGATTTGAAGACCTGCCCAATGCCCAGCGAAATCGAACATTGACGTTCTGGGGCTTGGGGATCTTCCTCATCGTCATGCTTGCCGTTGCCTTCGGCATTCCGCTTGCGCACTTAAGCGGGAACAGCGCCGATCAGATGATGTTCCTCGGAATCATGTTCGCGACGGTTGCGGGCGCCGGAGCCCTCGGCGGCCTCATTTTTGGGATCGTCGTCACATCCCAGCGGGCCAAGGTGCGTAAGGCGATCTCAGCTCGACCCTCGGCTGTCGTCTTCATTACCCAACGCACCCCCGAACTTCTCGACGCGCTGAAGGTCATCGGGATCGACCGTCCGCGGCTGGGCCTTCAGTTTGTTGTCACCATCGGACCGGAAGGAGTTGAACTGTGGGGTCGTGGGCGAACCGATGTCCCTCCTGTGGCGCTGAATTGGCCTGACATCGATTACGTCCACCCCGGCCGGCTGAAGGTTTCCAATGGACAGCGGAGCTTCGCAGTTCTGACCCTTCACATTTTTCAGATCATTGATGAGCGTCCACTGGATCTTCCGATTCCGATCTTCGGGCGGCGTGGAATTGGATTCGCTCAAGCTGAAGACGCTAACGAGGTGCTCAACGCCTGCGCCGGCCGCGCGAGGATCGCTTAACTCCCGAGCTCTTTCCCGCGTCGTGTGACGTTTCACCACGTCCCACGGGACAACGCTTCGCCCGGGAGGGGGTAAATCCGTCTTGTGTCTGGTTCCTCGTTGTTCTCGTTACAGCCAGTCAGTCAGTCGGTCGGTCGCTCGGACGGCAAGCGTCGTGCGCGGAACGATATTCGCGATCGAATCGTCACGGTCAACGAGCCGGGTCATGCGTGCCGTGCCGATGAGGGTTCCCCTTACGGGAACGGAGCGAAAATCGTCGATCGCCGCTCGGGTGTCCCGGTCGCCGTCCGGCTTGCGGGCTTCAGCGCGCGTAGCTGATCACGGCCGACGCAGAGTTCGTACCGAAGACGGCTACACCTCATGGGTGCGTTCCCTCCTTCCATCCGCCCGGTCAGTGCAGCGGCGATGGCGAACCGCTGATGGAAATGGTGTTGCCCTCGCGCTCGCCCCTGAACCGGTACTCGCCCCAGCGGATGGTTTGCGACTGCTCGTGCTCGACCGCGGGCCAATCCCACCCGGTAATAGAAGGAGAGTCGGCGCCGCATTGGGGCGGGTAGGACTCCATGATCGTCGTGCAGAACACCGGTCCGTCCCCGTCATCGAGCACCATGCCAGCGAACGATTCCTCAGCGGGGCCGCTCAACGCGATCAGCAGCGCGAGCAACGAGAGCGCGAGGGCGACCGGCGTCATCGCATACCGCTCCGGTTTGGACCGTGAGATCGCATTCATCACCACGCCGAGGGTGAGGTATCCAAAGACCACCCAGATCCCCACTGTCGAGAACGCGTTCGGAAACACGTCAGTGACACCCGCCCGGTCGAGGGCGAGCAGGGCGATGAACCCGTAGATCAGGATGGAGACGCCGGAGGCGATCCGATGCCCGAACGGCAGCACGCCGGGATGCTGCCCGCCCCACGCGAGTCGTCCCCACGGCGCGCCGAAGGCGAGGGAAAGCTGGAAGAGAACCAGCAGGCCAATCAGTGTGACCAAGGCGATGGCGGCGATCATGGATGCAAGCATACGGGGCGCGCAGGTAACCCCCCTTCCGGCAGGGAGCACCTCTGCCGCGCTGTGCTTGGTTGCGCTGCCAATGCCCGCAACTGATCAACCGCAGGGACCGCGGCAGAGCCGAGATCGATCAGCTAACTTATGCCAACTTACTAATGCGTGGCGAGAAGAGGGCACCCGCTCTAGGGCGGTGCGATTGAGCAGTACGCCGACACGATCATCGTCGCACAGTGGTCACCAACATTCGTCCCGGTGAGGGTTGGGCTGTGGATCGCGCGTGAAGGGCTCACGCTCCAGCTCATCGCGCGTAAGCGACTGCAGAGGCCCGTCCTGCCGGGCGATGCGTTCCAGATTGCGTTGATCCATCAGCCGGTCATAGTGCGGGCGAGGCCTCGGAGCGGTGGCCGCCGAGTCGCCGTCCTCAGCCGGGCGCGGGCTCGGCGCCGGCGGCGCGGCTGACCTCGGCCAGGCGCTGCTCCAGGAAGGCGCGCTCCGCGGCGTTCGCCGTGAGCTCCATCGCGCGCCGGTACGACTGAGCCGCGCCGGCGGCGTCGCCGAGGCGGCGCAGCAGGTCGGCGCGGGTGGCGGGAAGGTAGGGGTAGGCGGCGAGCCGGGGATCGGTCGCCAGCTCGTCGAGGAGCGGCAGGGCGGCGGCCGGACCGTCGGCGAACGCCACGGCGGCGGCCCGGTTGAGCGCGACCACCGGGGTGTTCCACACCGCCAGCAGCCGGTCGTAGAGGTGCACGACGCGCGGCCAGTCGGTCTGCTCCAGGGACGGCGCCATCGCGTGCACGCCGGCAATCGCCGCCTGCAGGGTGAACCGCCCCGGTGGGCCGGACGCCAGCGCCCCGGCCGTCACCGTGAGCCCCTCCAGAATCGCGCGCTGGTCCCAGCGAGTCCGGTCCTGGTCGGCGAGCAGGAGCAGCCGGCCCTGCTCGTCGGTCCGGGTGGCCCGGCGCGCGTCGGTGAGGAGCAGCAGGCCCAGCAGGCCGCGGGTCTCGGCCTGCTCGGGGAGCAGCGCCGCGAGGGTGCGCGCGAGGTGCAGAGCCCGGTCGCAGAGCTCCTCACGGACGAGTGCGTCCCCCTCGCCGGCCGTGTGGCCGGTGCTGAAGAGCAGGTGGACGGCGGTGAGCACGCTGTCCAGGCGCTCGGGCAGCTCCGCCCGGCCCGGAACCCGGTAGGGGATCCGCGCTTCGGAGATCTTCTTCTTGGCCCGGGTGATCCGTGCCGCCATCGTCGGCTCGGACACCAGGAAGGCCCGGGCGACGTCGGGCGTGGGAACGCCGCAGACCAGGCGCAGGGTGAGGGCGACGCGGGCTTCGGGGGCGAGGGTGGGGTGGCAGCAGGTGAACACCAGCCGGAGCCGGTCGTCCGGCACCGCGGCGTCGGGCCAGTCCAGGTCGGCCGGGTCGTGCGGATCGACGGTCGCCGGCTCCACGAGCAGCGGAAGCTTGCGCCGGAGGGTGACCTCGCGACGCAACCGGTCCATCGCGTGGTTCCGCGCCGCCGTGGTCAGCCACGCGCCGGGCCGCTCCGGGACGCCGTCCCGGGTCCAGGCCCGCAGCGCGCTGACGTACGCCTCCTGCGCGCACTCCTCCGCGACGTCCAGGTCGCCCGCGACGCGCACCGTGGCGGACAGCACGAAGGCCCACTCGGAGCGGTGGGCCTGCGCCAGCGCGGCAGCGACCGCGTCCGCCTGAATGGCGGACGCGGTCGGCTCGTCGCTGGGAGCGATCAGAACGGGTTCGTCGTCGGGTCCACGACCGGGCGAACCTCGACGCCGCCGCCGGGGGCCGGGCACAGCTTGGCGATCTCGACGGCGTGGTCGAGGTCGCGCGCCTCGACGACGTAGTAGCCGCCGAAGGCCTCCTTGGTCTCGACGAACGGGCCGTCCGTCACCGTGCCGGCACCCTTGATCGTGGTGGCCGTCGTCGTGGGCGCGAGCGCCCCGCCGCCCGTGAGGGACCCACCGAGCTCGAAGACCTGCTGGGTGAACGTGGTGTGCGCGTCGACCACCGCGCCCCACGCCTCGGGCGACATGTTCGCGTAGAACGCCGGGTCTTCGTAGATGAGGATTGCGTACTGGGACATGGAGCTGCCTCCTGCATTAGGTCGCGGGCCGGCCTGTCCGGCTCCGTCATTAACTACGACGAACATCCTGCCGCCGGATCGACAGTTAGGCCAGGATTTTCTTCAAGTTTTTTCCGGCGCCGCCGCTGCCGCCGTGCGTGCCGGGGTCCGCTTTGCGTGCTGAAGTGCACTCTAGCGGCCCCACCTGACGCTCCGTCTCGCCGCGGAGCGGCGCGACGGGATGCCGCCCGCGCCCGCAGCCCGCGAGCGTTGTCAGCTCGAGCGCACCGCGCATTTATGGGACTGCTGTCTCAGCTGTTCCGCAGGGGGTTCCCCATCCGGATCGGAGCGAGAGTCCACGATCGCCTGCTCGGGTGTCCCGGTCGCCGTCCGGCTTACGGGACAGGCATCCACCGCCGACTCGCAGGCTCAGCTCCTGAGTCTGCGAACCAGTCTCTGACGCCTCAATAGGTGGCTCCAGGAGGTCGACGACAGAGTGTCCTATTGCTGTGAGGACTTGTAGTTGGATAGTGGGATGGATTCGACCTACCGTTTCTCTTCCGACAATTCCGATATCGATCGCGCAAAGGTTCACCGCTGGCTCAGCGAGGAGAGCTATTGGGCAAAGGGAAGGTCTCGAGCAACGCAGGACCAAGCCATCGATGTATCCCGCAACTTCGGCGTCTACGAGACGATCTCAGGTCAACAAGTTGCCTATGCACGCGTCGTCACGGATGAAGTCACGTTTGCTTGGCTTTGCGACGTCTTTGTAACCCCTGAAGTGCGTGGGCAGGGCCTCGGCGTCGCCCTCATCGAGGGAATCATTGATGTATTCGAGCCGCTGAATCTGAAGCGAATGCTTCTATCAACGGGGATGCCCACGGCCTCTACGCCAAGTTCGGGTTCGAGCCTTTAGATATCCCGTCAAAGTGGATGCAAAGAGTTGCGCAACAAGCAGCTCGTTGAGGGTTCGGCTTGCGGGCAAGTAGCAAGAGTCGGCGACGATCTGGTCGACCCGTTCTCCGTGCGGCTTACGGGACGCCAAACTTGACGGCGCCAATCAGGTCGGCGATGACGTCAGAGCAGCGGAGACTGGTACGAGCGGCATCGTGTGCACAATCGATGGCCCGATCATCGTCCCTGCCGAACGCGGGACAATGAATGCATGCGCCTTTACCTCTCGTCGTACGAACTTGGCGATCAACCGTCGGCGTTCACGGCACTGGTCCGCGGGAATGGACACGGCTGGCTCATCATGAACGCTCTCGACGGGGCTGACCCTGACATGCGGCACCGCGAGACTGCCCGTCAGGTTTCTGCCCTCGCGGGCCTTGGGCTCGCAGCGAGTGAGCTCGATCTTCGGGTGCACGACGCGGAGAGCCTTTCTGCGACGTTTGCCCACCCGGACTTTTTGTGGGTTCGGGGTGGCAACGTCTTCACCCTTCGCGCAGCTATGGCGCGATCGGGGGCCGACGCGCTCATCGTGGAACAGCTCGGACTGGACGCATTCGTCTACGCCGGTTTCAGTGCCGGGGCGTGCGTCCTCGCCCCAAGCCTGGCGGGCCTCGAAGCATGCGACTCGACAGAGGACGCCGTGTCCCTGTACGGAACGGTGGGGGTTGATGGCCTCGGCATCCTGGATCGGCCCTTCGTGCCCCACCTTAGATCTCCGAAACACCCGGAAAGCGCGACATTAACCCGGGTGGCCAAGGGTTACGCGCTGGAGGACAGGCCCTACTGGGCGCTTCGCGACGGTGATGCGCTAGTGGTCGACGGCAGCCGCGTTGCGCTCCTTTGAGGGGAGGGGGACGGACGCTTCGACACGTTTTCGGGGCATGTCAGCACGCGTTATCGGGCGGCGCAGTTCTAGGTCTCGCAGGGGTTCCGCGAACAGGACAAGGACGCTATCTTCCCATTTGATCCGCGTCCACAGTGCGACCATCGCAGATCTTTTGGGAATCGTGGGGGTCCAAGCGGACGCCGCAACAAACCGTCGCAGCCGGGCCATTGCGACCTGTCATAATCTGTCATGCTTCAAATACGCCCTAACTGCGAATGTTGTGATCGAGATCTCGCTGTCGACGCGGAAGACGTATGGATCTGCACCTTTGAATGCACCTGGTGTGCCGATTGCGTGAATATGTTTCCTGGCCGGGCTTGCCCTAATTGTGGTGGAAACCTTGCACGTCGACCCGTGCGTCCGCCACAAGCTCTCATTAAGAATCCTGCTTCGACGACCAAGGTCACAGCAACAAACTGCGTGGAACGCATGACAGCCCACGCCTCTCTCTGAGTCGCCCTCTCACCGCGAACGTACTAGATGGTGTTTGGGCCAGCCGTGTCCCATTCGGGGTTCCCCTTGCGGCAGTGCTCGAGCGCACGTGCGATGGCCAGTGCTGTGACTGTTGACGCTTTGTGGGGCGTTCATGATCGCTATTTGGCACATCGAACTTGTTGCCCTCGGCGCTCCCGGGCAGGCTTCAGCGTCTTGCATCGCATGGGTTCGAGACATTTACGGCAATGCAGGGCACCCCGACACGGGGCATGCGACGTCTCAGTCGCTCGTGTCCCCAAGGTTTGCAAAGCTCTCTAGGCGGCGATGCAGAGTGAACCGCCGGTCATCGGGCAGCTTTTTCCCGCGCATGGTGACCACTGCCGCACCCAGGTCAGCGATTGCCACAAATCCTGGTGGGTGCATGTGCCGAACTCGAAGAGCAAAGCCAATCCCGTCGACGACGATCTGAGTGAACTCCCATTCCGCCCAGTCCACGGCCCTGGCTTGATCGGCAATCTCCTGCATCCTTGTGGCCAGCAACTCTCGCGGATAGGTCTCCCCGAGCATCACGAGTAAAGACTCCTCAACCGCTAACCCGGCAATCGTTCGAGCGTCGTCAACGACTCCAGTCACGCGTCCCGCATCGTTCATCAGCTGACCGGTACGTTCCATTGTGCGGACGATGAAAGCGGATGGACCGACGCCGACTCCCACACGGACTGATATGTCCGAACCGGACGTGGAACCAGCGTCCCAGGCAATCGGAACGGACGGATCAGCGGGGCTCAAGAGGATCATTCTGTCCGCCTTCGTTGGGTAACACGCTATGACCTGGGCCGCGATGGGTCCCGGCCTAGGGCCGATCGAATCGCATGGTGGGCCGCGCCGCGGGACGTGTCGAAGCTTAGGATTCACCTAATCGAGCACCGGCCGCAACCCTTTAGAACGCTCCCGGTGAATTTGAGGGCAAGTGTCTCGTAACGCAAGTGCCTTAAACCACATGGGTTTTGATCCAAATGATTGCCTTGGTCACTCAGGGGCCGAATTCGTGGCATTTCGTATCCCTAGGTGGACAGGCATACGGGCATCAGTCCGACCAAATGGCGCGGAGGACGCGGATGGCTTCCTCAAAGTCGATGTCTTCGCGTTTGCTGGTAATCCAGCACCGACGATGTCGCCGAAGCCGCCGCGAGCATCCCCGTCATCGGAAACTAGCGCCACAAAGCGCTAACAGTCACAAACCGATCTGGACTCGAACCTCGCGTCCCGTAAGGGGCTCCCCCGAGAAGCAGTTCAAAACGGAGTTCGGGCAAGTGCGGCAGTGTGGCACCGGGCCCGAGTTGTGGGAATGTTGACGAATGGGGGAATCTAGTGTTGGGTGTCGACGGCGAAGCACTGGTTCAGGTCGTTCACGGTGAGCGCCCGAGGAGCAGTCGGCTCGATGATGGCGGCGACTCTGGTTTCCAGGGCGCTGGGTTTTGCGAAGGCCATTCTGCTGGTCGCTGCCATCGGCGGAACCAGCACGGCCGTCGCTGGTCAAACGTTTGAAATCGCGAACTCGGCTCCGACCTACCTGTTTGCCCTGATCGCCGGCGGCGTCCTCGGCGCCGTACTTGTTCCCCAGATCGTTCGGAACCTGCACGCTGGCCCCGCGGGTCAGGAAGACACTGATCGCCTTCTGACGATCATTCTTATCGGCGGGGCCGGCGCCACGGTCGTTCTTACCTTGTGTGCGCCGGGAATCGTCTGGATCTACGCCACGACGTGGTCCGCGCCGTGGCTAGGGCTTGCCGCGTCGATGGCGTACTGGTGCCTGCCGCAAATTTTCTTTCTCATCGCCTTCGCCGTCTTGTCGCAGGTGTTGAACGCGCGCGGTGTGTTCGGTGCCCCAGCCTGGGCGCCTGCAATCTCGAACGTCGTTGGCATCGGCGGCATCGTGGTGTTCCTCGTCGCTCTGCCTTCCGGACTGGGTGACGCTGGCTCGTGGAACCCACTGATGGTCGCGGTCCTCAGCGGTGCCGCGACCTTGGCCATCGCCGTCCAGTCCCTTTTGTTGCTGATTCCGCTGCGTCGCATCGGTTTCCGTCTGCGCTTCCGATGGGGCGTTGCCGGTCTCGGCCACATGTCCTCGCTGGCCGGCTGGACTCTGGGCGGGGTGTTTGCCAGTCAAGTTGCCTACCTGGTGACGGCGAACGTAGCCAGCAGTGCCGGAGAGTCACTCAATCAATTGGGCATCGACGGGGCAAGCCTGAACTCCCTCTCGATCGCATACCTGCTGATGCTTCTGCCCCATGGAATCGTGACTGTGTCATTGACTACGGCCCTCTACACACGCATGAGCGGGGCGGCCGCACGCATCAACTTCGCTGAAGTCGAGTCCTTGTCCAATCTCGCGCTTCGACCTGTCGCGTATGTGTCACTCGCTGCCGCGGCAGTTTTCGTTGCTGTCGGGCCGATTCTGACTGAGGCGATCTTTGGCACGCCCCTCATCGGCCACGTCTTGCAGGTGCTGGCGGTCGGCCTCGTCGGCTTCAGCCAGGCCTACGTCCTCAACCGGACATCCTTCACTCTGCAAGACGCCCGAGGCCCGTTCATCACACAACTCACCATCGCCGTGCTCTCTGCAGCCGGTGCGCTTGCAGCGGCGATCCTGCTGCCCCCGCAGCTGACCGTGATCGGAATCGCAGCCGGCATCTCGATCGCGAACATCGCCGGATGGTCGACAGCTCACGTCCTACTCCGACGAACTTTCCGAAAACGCGGACACGAACCCGACTCCGAGCCGGGCGCGGTGTGGGCCCTGACCCGGCTCTTGGCGACGGCAATGATCAGCGCCACAGCCGGGCTGGCCGCGACGACTATCATCAGCACGCCAGCCAGCTTCCTCGGAAGGGCCCTGATTTTCCTTCTCGCCGCCTCCATCGTCAGCGGGGTGTTTGTTGGGATCAGTTGGCTCTTGGGCGACCGCACAATCAACGATCTCCGGCGGTAGCCGCAGCAAGAACGGTTCCGCGATCCCACAGCCATTCTCGGATGCGCAAGCTTCCATCGAGAATCCCGTTGAGGGTTCCCCAACGGGTTCGGCTTCTGCGCGCCAACAGGGCAATCGTCCGAATCTGATTGCCTGATGATCCTAAATTTGTTCTTCTGCTTGCCAGATGGCAACTAGATGCTATCTTGACAGTATTGCACCGAGGCTTCACCAACTGGGGGATACAAAATGAGCGACCGATTTGAAGGCACACTCGATGGGATGGCAGATTCTGGAGCAACAGCTCATGCTCGATCATTGTTGAAAACTGGGGATGACGTCGGGGTCCGGGTTGGGGAAGCCATCGATGCCCGCACTCGAGCAGTGGCTGAAACTTGGATGGCTGTGGCAACCCTCACCCTTGCCCTGACGTTTGTCGTGAGTAGTGCAAGCGTGTCGGCCGATGGCTGGGCGGTGAGTCCCGGTTTTGAAATATCCGGGCTTAACATTCTTCATCTACTCTTAGTGCCCTTTTTTGTCGCGTCCATGCTCGAATTGGGACTTCGCGATCAGCTGCCCGCAGAGCACACTCCAGAGACCCGCCGTCACGGACGGCTGGTCTCGACTGCCTCGGCATTCGCGCTGGTCGTGCTTCTCTGTCTCTCCCTATTTGCCGGTCCGATCGCGTTGCCTCTTCTGGTCGGGATTGTCGTACTCGCCGCTGTGCCGCTCAGTACCCTCGCGCTCCGCTCGGCGCTGCTGGCCCGGGCGGCGGGTGTTCGCCGCTCGGCCGCCACAACGCTGGCGCCATTGAGCCTGAACGTCCGAGTAGTGACACTTGTGCTCGGTACTTGGCTAGGAGCGCTCGGCGTAGCAGCAGGATTGTCCTCGTCTATTCCTTGGTCGATAACCAGCGCAGCACTGATCCTTGCGATCTTGGCCACGCGAGATAGCCGGTGGGGTTTATCTCGACTCGCCCAGGAGTGGGGCCGCACTCAGCGGATCGCTTTCGGTTGTTCTTTCCTCCTCATGAATGGCCTCGCCGCAGTGCTGGCCCGCACGGACTGGGATCTGACCATCGTGGGCTTGGTTGGTGGCATCTGCGTTGCAGCTCCGTTGGCAATTGCTTCGTTCAGGCCGGCCCCAATCTGCGAGGCATGAATGGCTGGCCACCCTCGGCACGATCTCGACGATGCCCTGCTCACACCGCTACGCTTCTCAGTGATGGCCGCTCTGCGATCAGATGTCGAAATTGACTTCTCTTCCCTACGCGATCTACTCGAAACCGACGACTCAGCCTTGAGCAAAGCGATCAGCACGCTAAAAACCGCAGGCTATCTCATGGTGCGTAAGGGTTACGTGGGCAACCGGCCACGAACCTGGCTGACGGCGACACCGGCGGGGTCAGCGGCCATGGAAATTCACATCGCCGCCCTGCAGGCCATCGCGGCGGGCGTACCTCCGACGGCGTAGATCAAAGCCGCGGTCCGCAGATACCCTGGCGAATCGGATCTGGATTCCCGTAAGGGGTTCCTGGATCGGGACTCACTTTGCTGCTCTTAGCTCCCGATTTGGACGAAAGCACGCAAGGGCGTTGGGCTGAAGTCGTGCCCTTCGATGAAACCCATGGATTTGTAGAATGCTCGTCGGCCCGGTTCGTCATCGGTCAGTAGCACCTTTTGTCGAACGTGAACGTAGTGCTCGATGACGTTATCGACCAAAGCCCTGCCGAGTCCGTTTCGCTGATACGACGTAGGACGACTGCTCCACCGCGCGGACAAGGGCCTCGGGGGCGCTCGCGTACACTGACCACCCGACGCTTTCGTAGAGACCGACGAGGTCGGTTCGGGCTAGGTGCTTCAACTCGGAAAATGCGAAGGGAGATATGCTGCCATGGTCTCACGCGCAAACACGGGCATTCACGGGCGTCCCGCAGGGGGTTCCCCTTGCGCGGCATCGACCCCACCACGAATCGATCACACAATACCGGCCACACGTATGCGGCTGCACAGCAGCAGAAGACTGCCAGGCCGAGAGCCGTGATCAAATGCTTAGACGATCACATGCTAACGCCGAGAGCCGCCTGAACAATTGCTTGACAGTGGATCTCGGTAGTCGAGAACAGCGGGAACTCTAAGTCGGCCGAGTTGTCGAGGAGTAGAGGGATCTCAGTGCAACCCAGAACAACCCCTTCGGCACCGCGATTGACCAATCCTTTGCAGATTTCTAGGAACTTGGTTCTGGTTTCGTCTGTGAAGTGTCCCAGTGTCAACTCCTCGATGATGGCATCGTGGACGTAGCCACGCGTTCTGTCGTCAGGCACGATGACGGTTATGCCGAGCTCCTCGAAACGTCGCCGGTAAAATTCGCCCTCCATCGTCCTTCTTACGCCGAGGAGCCCGACGCTAGTTAGCCTTGCTTGGCTTACTGCGCTAGCAGTGGCTTCGGCGATATCAACGACATTCACGCCCGTGCGATTAGTGATAGCGGGAACGAATCGATGCAAGCCGTTGGCACTCAGTGCAACGATCTCAGCACCCGCCCCCGAAAGTCGAGCAACCGAGTCAACGATCTGCGCCTCAGAAACAATTTCAGAAGGGTCTGCTGCTTGGGCGTCCAAGAATGTCTGCTCATCCAAACTGTCGACGAGCATTCTCGCGGACCGATGACCTCCCAGTTCCTTCCGCACCATCACGTTAATCAAGCGGTAGTACTCGGCCGTTGAAATCCAACTCAGCCCGCCAACAATGCCTATTTGTTTCATCGTTTCAGAATATCGGTCGCGAAAAAACGGGGGTGTCTATACCGCTCCTATCGCAACAAGTGTCCCGCAGGGGGTTCGGCATGCGGGTATTCGCTTGTTGCTTTCATTTAGATAGCCTGAAGGCATGTCATCGGCTCAGATCAGCTCATCGCGACGCAGAATGTGGATTTTCGGGATCGTTTACAGTGTGGTGATTCTCGGGGTCGGTCTGTGGGTGGGCCTTGGTACTGGCAACTGGCTTGTGCTCCTCTGCGCCGGAGGTTTGGTCGTTGTGCCTGTCGGTCGGGAGGCTCTTCGATCGCGTAAATCCCGCTAACCCTTCGGCTTCCGGGCATCCACTACAATCTGCTTGGGCAGTCTCGGTGGACCCGTGGTGATTATGAGCGCATGGCACATCTGGGACCCGTAACCTGGCCACCAGGCCCACTCAGGACCGAGCGCCTGGTGCTCCGTGAGTCTGAGCCTGGGGACCGTTCGGCTGTCATCGATCTGCTCGGGTCGCCGGAAATGTGCGCTCACCTTGGCGGCCCTCAGCCGCGCGACGAACTCGAACGGGCGGTGCCTGAAATCCCGGGTCATCGCCCCGGCTACTTCGTCGTCGATCGCGATGGAGCGACGATCGGTATAGTCACTTTCGATCGGCGCGACGCGGAGCGTCCGGGGCACATTCACCCGGATGGCGGCGAGGCCGAGCTCAGCTATAATGTGGGGATTCGGTACGCCACCGAGGCATGCGCAGCGGCACTTCGCTGGTTCGCCGGCGCGCTCCCCGGCGAGCTTGTGGTGCTTTGCACGCAGTCCGCCAGCGATGCCTCGGTGCGTGTCGCGGCGAAGCTGGGGTTCACCGAGACGGAGCGATTCGAAGAGTACGGCGCCGAGCCGTGGTTTGGCGTGTGGTCGTCGGGCTCGCCGAGTGTTTGAGCGAAATCGTCCCTAACCTCTTCCCTCTTGCGGGCATGGTTGATAATGGCGAAGTGGACCTCACTCTTCGTGAACTGACGCAGGCAGACGCCGAGGCGCTTGCCGGATGGCAAACCGACGCGCTCTTCTGTGCGCACGCGGGCTGGCAAGCAAAGAAGTCCCAACAGCGGGCGGTCGAATGGTGGCAAGAACAGATATCTCATCCTGACCCGCACCTCATCCGATTGCTCGCGCTCGATGCCCAGTACCCGGTTGGCTACGTAGACCTGCATGGGAGTGGTCAACTGCAACGCGAGCTTGGATATGTGGTTGGCCCGTCCACATCGTGGGGTCGTGGTCTGGGGACAGCTGCTGCGCGTGCCGGAGTTGCACATGGTTTCGATGGCCTTGGGCTCAGCCGAATTTGGGCCGAGGCGGTCGAAGCAAACATCGCTTCAGTCAAAGTACTTCGCCGCGTCGGCATGAGAGAGATTGGACTCGGGAGCAAAGAAGACTTACGACAGCAGCGGATATGCGCTCTATGGCGTCCTCGTGATGACTCCGTTCGTTCTTGGCGCGGCGATCATAGTGTCGGTCACCATCGAGATCGTCAGGCGCAGACCCTGGCTGATCGGTAGCGCAATTGGTGTAGCCGAAGTCGTCGGGATGGCCGCACTGGGCACATACGCGGTGAGTCTGTCTTGAGGTGAGCCGCGGATAAGGTGAGTCTGCCTTCATCGCAAGCAGGAGATCCGTCCGAAGCGTGCAAGTGCCCTGTAGCGTGCGGGCTCCCGCGCCATCCGTGCAGGTAGGCATATGTCCGTAGACGGTTGCGCTTTCGGAAGGCTCAGCCGAGCTTCTTGAGCATCTTCAACGAAGTTGTTTCGTAGCCGAGTGATTCGTAGAGACCGCGGGCGCCGGTGTTGAATGCGAAGACGCTCAGGCCAAGAGTCTGCGCGCCTTGTGTGCGGGCATACTCTTGGCCGAGGAGCATCGCGGCCCTCCCGAAACCCTGACCACGTTGGTTCGCATTGATGACAATGTCCCAGACCCACCACGCACCCGGGTCGGCGCTGACATCCTGGCCGATCCAGAGATACCCGACAGGCTCACCCGCCTCACTCATGACGTGAAAGATCTCATTGCCAGGGCTCACAGCACCGTCCGGAAATGAGCGAAGCGTGCTCTCGACCGCCATGAGCCGAGCTTGTTCTGGCGATGCGCCCTGGACAACCAAGTCGTCGATGTACTCGGTGCAGCTGCGGTCCAGCCATGATGGGAATTCGCTGGTGAGGATTCGCTGAAGGGTGACGGTCATTTCATGATTCTTCCAGAAGAGCGCAGACGAGCGCAGACGAGCCAGTCAGTGGCGTTTGTGTACCACGGCGCAACCGGCGCTCGAACCGTCCGAAATAGCATTCATCGTCGCAGGGTCCGGCTTACGGGCGCTTCGAAATAACTCTGGCGGTGTTCCTAGGGGCGCCTGTGAGGACTAGCCGAGTCGGAGGTCACCTCAACTTGTGGCTCACCTGTCGAGGGCCTGCCTCCTTTTGACAACGTGAAAGGCGAAGCTCGCCGCGTTGACCGCTGCTAATCCAAGTTCAAGCCACATCGTGGCCGAGTCCCTTTCCTTCCTGGCAGCGAATAGCTGATGCTTCCTAAGAGTGCCTGCCGGGACAATCGCAGCTGGGCAGCTGTAGAACATCTGCTTTTCGGCCCATTGCCCCCAGTGCGGAGCGCGCGGACAATAGTCACATGAGCGCTAGAGAGTTCGGACCAGTCGGCGAAGACGTTGGCAGCCTTGTCCGGTTCGGCGATGCGATGACCGCCCAAACGATGCTCGGCGCAGCAGCGACGACCGGAAGGTTTTCCATCGTCGAGCATCTGCTCGCACCGCGCGAGCTGGCGGCGCCTCTGCACATGCACAGCCGCGAGGATGAGTTCACGATTGTCATCATGGGAAAGATCGGATTTCTTCTCGGTGAGAAAGTCTTCCATGCTGGTCCGGGCGAGCTGGTCCGGAAGCCGAGGGATCAGTGGCACACCTTCTGGAACGCAGGAGACGAGCCGGCGCGGGTTTTGGAAGTTATTTCTCCGGCGGGATTCGAGAAGTACTTCGAAGAAATTGGGCAGTTCTTCTCGGACGGCGCCGAACCGGACCTTGAGGGAATGGCTGCGGTGTCCGAGAGGTATGGGCTGCAGATGAACTTTGAGTCGTTGCCTGAACTGATCGAACGATTCGGGTTGGTGCGCCCTTTGGAAATGGACGGGACGCCCCCGGCCCCGGCGTAAACACCGACGAGCCTAGGCAGTGGCAAGATCTCCTGAGGCCGGATGAAGCTGGCACTCTGACGTGATACGAAACATGGACGGGCACAGCGGTGGCGCTACGTCGTTCGAAACCCGAGAAAGTGTCCGCTGAGCGTTCGGCGAATTCAACCGGTCGTCGTTCAAGAGGACTGGTTGCTCGCAACGAACATCGCCACCGTACAGGTGGTCCCGCTGACGTCGACTATGGGCTTGGAGACGTTCCCCGGCAACGTCCTCATTTCCGCTGAGGCCGCCGGGCTCGAGAAGGACTCCGTTGCCGTTGTCTCTCAGGTCGGCCCGGTCAACCGCGAGTACCTCGACGCCTGTCCCGCCGGGCATGTCCCTGCGTACCTGCTCGCCGAGATCGGCTCGGGCATCCGACTCGTACTAGGGTCGGCCCCACGGTCAGCGACCGAGAAATTCGATCGCGGCCTGCTTGAACGCCCGAGAGCTCACGGCGTTGGTGTGGGTGCGGGCGGGCAGCCACAGCACCTCGGAGCCGCCGGCGAGCGCCGCGAGTTGGGTGGTTCCGGTTGCGAGCACGTCGCGGTCACCTGTCACGAATAGTAGCGGCCGCGCCGGAACGGATGCGCCCGGCTCGAACCGTTCCGCCTTGATCGCAGCGACCAGCCGCAACAGGGCGGGGGCGTTGGCGCCCGGAGCGAGCTGCATCAGCGTCATCAGCGAGGCGGTCGACGCGTGCGCGATCGCACTGGCGTCGGCGAGAAACCGGTCGGCCGCGTCGAGGTCGAAGTCGGCGAGTGGATCCTCGGCGCTCATCCCGCCGAGCACCGCGCGATTGATCAGGTCGGGCCGTTCGGCGGCGAGTTCCCAGGCCAGGCGTGAGCCGAGTGAGTAGCCGACCAGGTCGACACCGGTGGCGGGGTTGCCAGCCTCACGCACGCGGATGCCGGCGAGGGCGAGCACCTCGAGAACGGCCGCGCGCAGGCGGCTGGGGGCGTAGACATCCGTTTCGAGCGGAGCCGAGCTCTCGCCGTGACCGAGCAGGTCGACGGTTAGCACGCGCCGGCCGGCAGCGGTCAGGTCACGCACCCAGCCGGTCGCCTCCCAGTTGAGTGCGGTCGACGAGGCGAAGCCGTGCACCAGCAGCACCGGGGCGCGGCCAGCGTCGAGAGCGGGCTCGTGCTGCTGCCAGTGCAGGGTGCTGGCGATGTCAGTCCTCATCGAGCACGACCGAGAGGCGCACGCGGCGTTTCGGGGCGGCCTCCTGCGGCACCGTGCCCACGATGCCGGCGGAATCGTCGGCGACCGCGAAGGTGATCAGCGGCCTGTCGACGAGCACGACATCGCCGGGCTCGCCGTGCAGCGTGAGCACAATGCCTGCGATCGGCGAGGGCAGCTCCACCGACGACTTGGTCGTTTCCACCTCGACGAAGGGCTGGTTGCGTTCGACCTGGTCGCCCACCTTGACCAGCCATTCGAGTACGGTCGCCTCGAGCAGTCCCTCTCCGAGGTCGGGCAGTGGAAATGAGATTTCAGCCACGGCGGTACTCCAATACTCGCTGAACTCCGAAGAGGATTCGATCAATGTTCGGGATGTACTCGTCTTCGAGATCGCCAGAGGGGTACGGCACGTCGAAGCCGGTCACGCGCTCAACCGGCGCCCGCAGCGTGTCGAAACAGCTCTGCGAAACCAGCGCCGCGACCTCGGCGCCGAGGCCAGCGGTGTGCGGCCCCTCGTGCACGACGATGGCGCGACGCGTGCGCGAAACGGATGCCGCCAGCCCCGCCTCGTCGATCGGCTTCAGCCAGCGCAGGTCGAGCACCTCGAGTTCGATGCCATCTTCCGCGGCCAGCTCCGCGACCTGCAGGCAGCGGGAAACCATGGCGCCCCAGGCGACAAGGGTGGCGTGCTTGCCGGGGCGGGCAATCACCGACCCCTCGAGAGAAATGCTGTCCTGGTCATCAGCCAGGTCGACCGCTGCCTTGTTCCAGTAACGCGCCTTCGGCTCCATGAAAATGACCGGGTCTGGCATCGAGGCGGCGTGCTTGAGCAGGTGATAGGCCTGCTGTGGGTTGGACGGCGACACAACCTTGAGCCCGGGTACGTGTGCGAACAGCGATTCGAGGCTTTCACCGTGGTGTTCCGGAGCGCGAATACCGCCGAAGCTCGGCACCCGCAGCGTGACCGGCATGGGCAGGCGTCCGCGGCTGCGATAGTTCATGCGGGCGAGCTGCGTGATGATCTGGTTCACCGCGGGGTAGGCGAAACCGTCGAACTGCACCTCGGGAATGGGATGGAACCCGGCCATGGCCAGCCCGATCGCGGTGCCGAGAATACCCGACTCTGCCAGCGGGGTGTCGAACACCCGGTTCGCGCCGAAGCGCTGCTGCAGACCGTCGGTGACCCGAAAGACTCCGCCGAGCACGCCGACGTCTTCACCGAAGATGAGGGCGCGGTCGTCGTGTTCGAGAATCTCACCGAGTGCCCGGTTGATGGCCTGCTGCATCGAGAGCTGCAGAAGCGGGGTCTCGCGTACAAGTTCGAGAGTCTCAGACATGCTCGGATTCCTCTCTCCACTGGCGCGCCTGGGCGCCGAGCGTCGGCGTTGATTCTTGAAAAACAAAGTCGAACATTTCGCTGCCGGGTCGGCTGGTGAGGTCCACGACACCGTCGCGAATCTCATCGGCCCGAGCCTGCGCCTGCGCGTCGGCCTCGGCGAAGAAGGCCGCGTCGGCCATGCCGCGCTCGAGCAGCGCCGCACGGAACCGGCTCAGCGGGTCTTCTCCGCCGTCGATTTTCTCGTCATCGAGGGTGCGATAGCGGCCAGGGTCGTCGCTCGTGGAGTGCGGACCGCGCCGATAGGTCATGGCCTCAACCACGACCGGGCCGAGGCCGGCTCGGGCGTGGGCTGCGGCACGCCGGGTGGCATCGAGTACGGCGAGCACGTCGTTGCCGTCAACCCGCACGGCCGGCATTCCGTAGCCCGCACCGCGTGCGGCGACCGAACCGCCAGCCACCTGCTGCTCGGTCGGCACCGATATGGCCCAACCGTTGTTCTGCACGAAGAACACCACCGGCGCCGTCAAAATGGCGGCGAAGTTCATGGCCTCGTGCACGTCACCCTGCGAGCTTGCGCCATCGCCGAGAAAGGCCAGGGCGACGCCGAGCCCGGCAGTGGATGAACTGTTCAGGGTCTGGCCGTTCAGGGTCTGACCGTGCGCCCAGCCGACCGCGTGCAGCACGGATCCGCCGACAACCGCCTGAAAGGGTGCGAAGTGGGTGGCGACCGGATCGTAGAGTCCGCCATGCCAGATCGCCTTGTGCGTCGACATGTACTCGACCATGTTCACGCCGAGAGTGTAGGCGACGCCCATCTCGCGGTAGGTCGGAAAGGCGAAGTCCCGGGCCTTGTCGACGCCGAATCCGGCACCGACCTGGGCGGCCTCTTGTCCGAGCATCGGCGCGTAGCCGGGAATGAGGCCCTGCCGCTGCCAGGCGACCGCCGACGTGTCGAGCTGCCGCACGTTTGTCAGCATCCGGTACAGGTCACGGAGCTGATCCGGGCCGGGAACTGCAGCATCCGCTATTCGCGGAGGAAGGGTGTCAAGGGCGCGAGGCGCCATGCTGGCTCCTTCTAGTAGGTGTGTGGGCGGTCTCCAGCAAAGTTAGTGACTTTGCCGAGCGTCTGCCACAGTGACTAATTAGAGTGCACAGTTTGCGAAAATTTGTGTGATCTTTGCACCAGGCACCATACAATTGGTACACAACGCTGTTCGGCAAAGCGGCGCAGCAACGCAGCTCCGCCGGCACACGAAAGGTCCCGCCCATGGATGTCGATCCATTGGATTCCCGCCTCGTCACCCTGTTTTGCGAACGGCCCAAGCTCTCGGTACTCGAGGCCTCGCGGCGGCTGAAGGTCGCGCGGGCCACGGTGCAGGCCCGCCTCGACCGCCTGATGAGCCGCGGGGTGATCAAATCGTGGGCGCCCATGCTCAACCCGAGTGAGTTCGGTTATCCGGTTACCGCCTACTGCTCACTCACCGTGCGGCAGGATTCCGGCCACGCCGTTGTCGTAGCGGCCCTCGCAAAGATTCCCGAGATCCTCGAACTGCACACGGTCTCCGGCGACAGCGACATGCTGGCCCGGGTCGTCGCCCGGTCGAACGCCGACGTGCAGCGCGTTCTCGACCTGATCGTCGCAACGCAGACGGTCGTGCGCTCGTCGAGCGTGATCGTGCTGCAGACCCATATTGAAGCGCAGGCCCTCGCGCTGCTGCAGGCCACCGCCGCTGCCACTCCCTCACCCGCTGGCTAACCGGCATCCGCCATTGTCTCGGCACTCGTTAGAGTTCGGGGCACCCCTGGTTAGGAGTGCCACCGTCTCCGACGAGTGCCGCCAGAGCGGCGGCATCAGCGCCGGGCCGGGCAGCCGCCCGTGAGACAATAGAGGTTGGTCCCTTTTTCTTACGGAGCTCCCTCACCTATGGCCCATTCCCTCAGCACTCACGAGATCGCCCGCATCGTCGGCAGCCAGTCGTTCTCGCGCGGTGAACGGTACGCCCGAAACGGGCACGTCATCGAACAGTCCTGGGCCCCGTCGGGAACACACCTCACCGGTCGAGTGAGTGGCACCAGCCCACAGCCGTACACCGTGCTTGTTTCGTTCACACTCAATGCCGCCGGCCAGGCGGTGAGGGCCAGCGGAACCTGCACCTGCCCCATGGGCAGCAACTGCAAGCACGTCGCCGCCTTGCTTCTGGCCAGCCGCGGCACGCCCACCGAGTTGAACGCCGAGCGCGCCGCCTCGAACGTGCGGGCCATCGGCGACCGCCGCACCCCGGTGTTCGAATCGACTTTCGTGCCGGGGGCGTATCAGCCGTCCACCCCGGCACCGGTCGTTCCCATTCGCCCGCCGGTTCCTGCCTGGCGCGCCGCCCTGGCGCCGATCGCCAAGGCGACTGCCGGCGACACCGTCACGAGTACGGCGCTCGCGCTACAGTTCGACCTGCTCGACCCCGCCTACAGCCCCAACCGACGCACAGGACCCCGCCGTCTCGGCGCACGCCCCATGGTGATGGGCAAGAAGGGCAAGTGGATTCGAGGCTCCCTCACCTGGGACAACCTGTCCTGGACCCCCGGCACCTACAACCGCGGCCACCGCAAAATTCTCAACGCCCTCTACGCACTCTCGGCCACCGGCCAGCGTTATTACAGCTACACCGACCACTGGCTCTACCTCGACAACTTCGAAAATAAGGCCCTCTGGGACCTGCTGCACGAAGCACAATTGAGCGGGCTACCGATGGTCTACGCAACGGATGCCCAGAATCCCGTTCTGCTCTCGCCCACGCCGGCCGCGCTCGAGTTGAATATTCGCCGCGACGACGAGGGCCTGCAACTGACCCCGCTGCTCATGCTGGGCGAACAGCTACACCGCGGCGCCGAATTCGGCTTCATTGGCGACCCAGCGCACGGCGCCTACACGTTCACCAGCCCCGCTGACCCGCTCGCGACCGGCCAGCAGCTCGTTCTCGCACCGCTGAATGTGCAGGTCAGCTCTGAGATCCGCGCGCTCGCTGTCACCGGGGGCTTTGACATTCCGGCCGACGACGAGCCGGCCTTCCTCTCCGATTACTACCCGTTTCTGCAGCAAAAATTGACCCTGACCAGCCACGACGCCTCGTTCGAGCTGCCCAGAACGGCCCGACCCCAGCTGGCGTTGACGATCACCCACCAAACGGATGCCCGCATCACCGTCGCCTGGGAATGGCACTACGTCGCCCCCACCGAATCGGGCACCGCCCCAGGGCCGGACGCGATCAGTATGGACGCCGTCGAACCGGCCCCCGTGCTGTACCGCCACCCGCTGCGCCCGACGCCCGGCGACACCCGCTTTCGCGACCTGACCCGCGAACACGACACGCTGCAAGCGGTCGACCGCGAGATCGCCTCGTTCACGGGGCTCTGGCAACCCGCCACGCCGATCAGCCCGGCCCGGCTGCTCGAACAGTCGGAGCTTCGCAGCGCCGTCATGATCACGTTTCTCGGCGAGGCCGTGCCGAAACTCGAGGCGGCCGGCATTGTCGTGCAGGTCTCGGCCGACGCCCCCAGCTACCGCGAAGCCGACGAAGCGCCCGTGATCAGCCTCGCCACCACCGAAAGCACCTCCAATCGCGACTGGTTCGACCTCGCCGTCACCGTGACGATCGAGGGCGAAGACATCCCCTTCGACGACCTCTTTCGGGCGCTGGCCACCGACCAGGACCTAATGATCCTCGACAGCGGCACGTACTTCAGCCTCGACCGACCCGAGCTCCAGCAGCTTCGGCGCCTGATCGAAGAGGCGCGCGGCCTGCAAGAGAGCAACGCCGGTACGCTCGGCCTCAGTCGCTTTCAGGCCGACCTGTGGGACGAACTGCAATTGCTCGGAGTCGTCGCCGAGCAGGCCGCGTCCTGGCGCAGCGCCGTCGAGGGTCTCGCCGCACTGCAAGGCTCGGCCGAGGCCACCCCCATCGCCGAACGCCCGCTACCGCCGGCCGTGCACGCCACCCTGCGTGCTTACCAGCAGACCGGATTCGACTGGCTCAGTTTTCTCTACGACCACCAGCTCGGCGGCGTGCTCGCCGACGATATGGGCCTCGGCAAGACACTCCAGGCGATCGCACTGATCGCCCACGCCCGGGACAGCCAACGCGCCGAGCCGGCAGCGGCCCGCAAGCCCTTTCTCGTGGTCGCTCCCACGAGCGTCGTCTCCAACTGGGCCACGGAGTGTGCCCGGTTCGCGCCCGACCTGAAGACGGTCGCCATCACCCAGACCGCCGGCAAGCGCGGCTCCAGCCTGGCTGACGTGATGGGTGAAGCGGATGTTGTGATCACCTCCTACACGCTCTTCCGCCTCGACTTCGAGGAGTACAACGCGCACGACTGGGCCGGGCTGCTGCTCGACGAGGCCCAGTTCGTGAAGAACCACCAGAGCAAGGCGCACGTCTGCGCCCGCCGTCTGCGCACCCCGTTCAAGCTCGCCATCACCGGCACCCCGATGGAAAACAACCTGATGGAGCTGTGGTCGCTGCTGTCCATCACGGCGCCCGGCCTGTTCCCGAGCCCGAGCCGCTTCGCCGACTACTACCGCAAGCCCATTGAAACGGATGCCGACGCCGACCGGCTCGCGCAGCTGCGCCGCCGCATCCGTCCCTTCATGCTGCGACGCACGAAGGCCGAAGTGGCCAGCGACCTGCCCGAGAAGCAGGAGCAGGTGCTCGAACTCGACCTGCACCCGAGACACCGCAAGGTCTACGACATGCACCTTGCGCGGGAACGGCAGAAGGTGCTCGGCCTGATCGAGGACATGAACGCGAACCGGTTCGAGATTTTTCGCTCACTCACCATGCTGCGCCAGCTCAGCCTGGACGCAAGCCTGTACGACAAAAAGTACGACAGTGTTCCCTCGACCAAGCTCGACGCCCTGCTGGAGCTGCTGGAAGACACCGTTGCCGAGGGTCACCGAACCCTCATCTTCAGCCAGTTCACCCAGTACCTTGGCAAGGCGCGGGATCGGCTCGACGCCGCCGGAATCAGCTATTCCTACCTCGACGGCAAGACCCGCAACCGGGCCAAGGCCATCAGCGACTTCAAAGAGGGCTCGAGCTCCGTCTTTCTGATCAGCCTCAAGGCCGGTGGATTCGGCCTCAACCTCACCGAAGCTGACTACGTCATTCTGCTCGACCCGTGGTGGAACCCGGCCACCGAAGCCCAGGCCGTCGACCGCGTGCACCGCATCGGCCAGACCAAGAACGTCATGGTGTACCGGCTGGTGTCCAAAGACACCATCGAAGAAAAGGTCATGGCCCTCAAAGCCACCAAGGCCCGACTGTTCGAAAGCGTCATGACCGACGGTGCACCGCAGGGCACCGCCCTGACCGCCGCCGACATTCGCGAACTGCTGGCCTGAGGCGACACCAACAGTTCATCCGGCACCCCTAGACTGCACGCGACTGCACCACGTCGCACACTGCAGAAACGGTCCCATGTCCACCATTTTCGATCGGGTCGACGCCCGTCTGGCTCGCACGCTCACCCCGGCTCGCCGCCTCACGCTGCAACGCCCACGCACCCTCGCGCTCGGTTTTCTCGGTCTGCACGCGGTGTTCCTGTTCGCCCTGCTGCCCACCATCCTGACCGGCGGAGTACTCGGCGACCTTCCGCTGTACCGCGCCTGGGCTGACCTCGGCCTGGAGCACGGCGTCTGGCAGGGTATCGATACCGAGTGGGTGTACCCAATCGGCGCCATGCTGCCGATCGCATTCGCTGGTATCGCCGGTCCGCTGCTCTACCAACTCCTCTGGTTTCTACTGACCACCGCGTTAAATGCCGTCGCGGTCGGAGCGCTCACCGATTGGGGACGCCGCCGCAGCGGCTTCAAATCGGCCTGGTACTGGCTGTTCGCGTCGTTTCTGCTGAGCCCGGTCGGGTTGCTGCGACTGGAAGGACTCACGGCACCGCTCGTCATCGTCGCACTCGTGCTGCTCGCGCGCCGGCCGGTCGTCGCCGCGGTCGTGCTGACCCTCGCCACCTGGATCAAGGTCTGGCCAGCCGCCGTGTTCCTCGCGGTGGTCACCGTATCGCCTCGCCGCCGCACGGTGGTACTCACCGGGGCGGCCGTCTCGGCGGGGGTGGCGGCATTCGTCTGGCTTGTGGGGGGCCTGCAATTTCTCACCGGTTTCGTCACCGAACAGTCTGACCGTGCCCTGCAACTCGAGGCGCCCATCACCACTCCGTGGGTGTGGCTGGCCACGCTCGGTCACCACGGCACGGTCATCTACGAGAATTTTGCCATCGCCACCCGTGAGGTGAGCGGACCCGGCACCGACCTGGTCGCTTCCCTGATGACACCGGTCATGTTTGGCGCCATCGCGTCGATTTTCGTGCTGATGCTCATTGCCCAGCATCGGCGAGCGGATGCCGCCCGACTGCTGCTGCTCGGAGCCCTCGCCCTGGTCAGCGCGTTCATCGTCTTCAACAAGGTCGGTTCACCGCAATACATGTTGTGGCTCGTGCCGGTGGTCGCGGTCGGTGTCGGCCGAAGCTGGGCTGAGTGGCGAGTGCCCGCCGTGCTGACGCTGGTTATCTCCGGCCTGACGACCCTAATCTTTCCCATTTTCTACCTGCCGCTCATCGACGGCGACCTGTTCTCCCTGGTGCTGCTGACGGCGCGCAATGCGCTGCTCGTCGCGCTGATGGGCTGGGCAATCACAGACCTGGCCCGGATGGCTTGGGCTGCGCCGGAACGGAAAGTCCACATTTCGGCCCGCCGCGCACTCCCAGTCGGCCAAGGCAGAATAGACGAGTGACCACGACGACGACCTTCGCCCTCATCCGCCACGGCCAGACCGATTGGAACGCCGCCGCGCGCATCCAGGGCGCCACCGACATTCCGCTCAACGACGTGGGGCGCGGCCAAGCAGCGGATGCCGTCGCCCCCCTGAAACGCTACGACTGGGATTTCATCGTCTCGTCCCCGCTGTCCCGCGCGGCCGAAACCGCCGACCTGATCGGTGCGCAACTGGGACTCGACACCGCCCGGCGTGTTCCGGAGCTGATCGAGCGCGACTACGGGCCCGCCGAGGGTCTCAGCGCGGGAGCCGAGCTCGACGCCCTGCGTTTTCCGGGCGGCTTCCACGGCGCTGAGACCGAGGCGGCCGTCGCGGCGCGCGGGACCGCTGCGTTGCGGCAGTTGGCCGAGCAGCATCCCGGTGCCCGCATCATCGTCGTGGCACACGGCACACTCATTCGACTGAGCCTCGAGCACGCGCTCGACCATCCCATCGGCAGCATCAATAACGCTTCACTCAACCTCGTGCAGCACCACCACGCTCACGCCGATGGCGGGGCCGCGTGGCAGCTCGACGTGCTGAACGGCGCTCCGCTCGTGCGCGCTTGACTCAGGGCGGTCGGCCCTAGCGGCCGGTCGACACCGTCACGGTGAATTTGGTGTTGCGGCCAACCTGACGGGTCGAACCGACGATGCGGGTGAGCATCGGTCGGTAGCCGAGGTGGGTGTTCCACACGGTCCACAGTTCGCCGCCCGGTGCGAGCACGCGCGCCGCGTCGATGAAGAGCTTCTCAGCGAGGCCCGCATGCACCGACGCTCCAATATGAAACGGCGGGTTGAGCAGAATTAGGTCGGCGGAGTCATCCGCCTGGCCAGACAGGCCATCGGCGCGCACCACGGTGACGCGATTGGCGAGGGCGTTGGCGTCGACGGTCGCGCGAGCGGATGCGACGGCCACGGCCGACTGATCCGTCGCGAGTACCTGCAGCAGCGGGCGCTGGGCAGCCAATGCCGCAGCGAGCACTCCGGTGCCGCAGCCCAGGTCAATGGCACGCTCGGCGTCGGGCTTCATCCGGTCGAGCACCTCGAGCAGCGCCCGGGTGCCGATGTCGATGCTGGTGCCGGCGAAGACGCCACCGTGGCCGCGCACGGTGAGGTCGAAGTCGTCGTGCCGTTCGCTGTGCGGCCAGTCGGTCGTAGATACGGCCAGTGGCGACGAGGCAATGAGCACGCGGGACTTCTGGCGGGCCGGGCGCACGTTGAGTGCACCGAAGTGGCGCCGCAGCACCTCATTCATGCTCACGGTCATGTGCTTGATGCGGCCGCCGGCAAAGACGATTACGTCCGGGGCGGCGTACTTGGCGATCGCGCCGGCGATCTCGTCGAGCGCGTCGAGGCTCTTCGGCAGCTGAAGCAGCACGACATGGGCGTCTTTCAGCAGTTCTTCGCCGAGCGGCAGTGACCGGTAGGCATCCGTCAGGTTGACGCCGGAGGCATTGCTGTCGAGCGCGTATTCGCCCGAGAGCGCGTCCTGATAGACCCGGATACCGCGGGCATTGTGCAGGGCAGCGGCGCCGAGGGTCAGGGCGCCGTAGCGATCCTCGAGCACGACGACGCCACCGGAACGGTACGCGGCAAGCGCGCCAGCGGCCTCATCGAGAATGAGACGATCACTCGCGTCGACGGCGAACAGGTTCTCCGCCTCGATGTCGGGGCGACGGCGCAAGCGGTCGAAATCAAATTCGTTCACGTTGTCGTCGGCGCCCTTCGACTGCGTCTTCGCTGTGGTGCCGGCGATGGTGTTCCGCGGCGCGGACTGGTCGTGCGTGCCCGATTCGGACATGGTTCCCCCTGAAAGTGGTGCTGGTGCAACCAGTTCGTGCTGTGAAACAGAAACGTGAAGCTTGTTACCTATAACTGACTATGGTCTGGGCTGCCGCCAGATGACAATCTGGTTGCTGCGCCTGGTGCGGGTGCCCGCCTTCATCGAAATAACATCGCCGGCCGAGCCAGCCGCGAAAACGCGGCGGCCCGGTCGGTTCAGTAGTTCGTCGGCGAGCGTCGATTCCAACTCGCGCAGGCGATTTTCGAGCCCGCGCACGTGATCCTCGAGTTCGAGGATACGACGGATGCCTTCCAAACTCACACCTTCAGACCCCAGTTCCGCAATTTCACGGAGCTTTGCCACGTCGAGCATGGAGTAACGACGGCTCTTGCCGGGGGTGCGTTCCGGGCTGACGAGGCCCAGGCGATCGTATTGGCGCAGGGTTTGCGGGTGCATGCCCGCAAGCTCAGCGGCCGTGGAAATCACGAAAACCCGGGTGGTCTCGTCCATAATCAGCCCTTGGCCCGAGCGATCAGTTCATCGCGCGGGTTTTCCTTAGGCAGTGATGCGGCGAAGGCTGCGAGTTTCTCTTCCGCATCCTTCGACAGGTGTGACGGCACAGCGACCTGCACGACGGCGAGCAGGTCGCCCGTGCCCTTGGCCGTGGCGACGCCGCGACCCTTGACCCGCAGCACGCGGCCACTGGGAGTACCGGGGGCAACGCGCAGTTTGACGGGGCTGCCGCCGAGTGTGGGCACCTCGATCGTCGCACCGAGGCTCGCCTCGACGAAAGTGACCGGTACGGTCACCCGCAGGTTGAGGCCGTCCCGGTCGAACACCGGATGCTTGCGCACGGTGATCGTCAGCACGATATCGCCCGATTCTCCGCCGTCGGGGCTGGACTGGCCTTTACCGCGCAGACGAATCTTCTGCCCGTCGGCGACTCCGGCCGGAACCTTGACCTTGATCGGTCGACCATCCTGGGTTTGCAGGCTGATCTGGTCACCCTGCGTGGCGGTGATGAAGTCGATGGTCGTCGAAGCGATCACGTCGCGCCCGCGCGTCGGTGCGCCCGACCCGCGGTAGCCGCCGGTGGGGTTGCCGAAACCGCCCCCGCCGCCGCCACCTCTGCCGAACATACCCCCGAGGATATCGTCGAAACCGCCCTGCTCGAAGGTATAACTCTGTTGGCGGCTTCCGCCGCCGAACATGCCTCCGAAAGCATCCTCGAAGCCGCCACTCTGAGCCCGGCCGCCGGGCGCGGCGAACCGCGCCCCGCTGCCCATGGCCCGGACGGCGTCATATTCCTTGCGCTGGGCGGCATCGTTCAGCACTGAATGCGCCTCGCTCAGTTCCTTGAACTTCGCCTCAGCGGCGGGGTTGCCGGGGTTGGAGTCCGGGTGGTACTTGCGAGCGAGCTTGCGGTACGCCTTCTTCAATTCGGCCGGCGTGACATCTTTCGATACCCCGAGAACCTTGTAGAAGTCTTTGTCGAACCAGTCCTGGCTAGCCATCGCTCGGTACCTGAACGACGACCTTGGCCGCGCGCAGCAGCGTAGAGCCGAGGTAGTACCCCGTCTCCGCGACGTCGCCGACGGTCTCGGTGTCGACGGCCGCACTGGGCTGTTGGAAGATCGCCTCGTGCATGGTCGGGTCGAACGGGTCGCCGACCGCACCGAACGAGGTGAGTCCGAGACGCTCAACGCTCGAACGCAGCTTGGCCGCGATCGTGGCGAAGGCCGAGTCGGGCACAAGGTCGCCGTGCTTCTCCGCCCGATAGATGTCATCGAGGACCGGGATAAGAATCTTGACGATATCCCCGGTCACGCGCTCTTTCTCGATGGCGCGGTTGGCTTCGGTACGCCGACGGTAGTTGGCGTACTCGGCCGTGACGCGCTTGAGGTCGGCGAGGTGTTCGCTCGTCGGCTCCGCAACTTCGCGTTCCGCCGCGTCCAGAATGTCCTGAACGGTCAGTTCGTCTTCTTCGATCCCGTCGGCCGAGGCATCAGCGTCGGCAGCGGATGCTGCGTCGGGCGTTGCGTCATCGGGCGCGGGCGCGCCCGCTGCTGCGGTGCCGTCATCCGGCACCCCCGCAGCGGACGCGTCGTTGTCTGGATGCTTCTTGTCAGCCATAGTTGCGGCCTACTTCTTCTTGTCGTCTTCGTCGTCGTCGACAACCTCGGCGTCGACAACGTCTTCGTCCTTGTTCTCCTCGGCGGGAGTCTCGTCGGTACCGGCCTCGTCGGAGCCGGCTGCGGCATCCGCCTGGCTGGACTTGTAGATGGCTTCGCCGAGCTTGCCCTGGCTTTCGTTGAGCTTGTCGAACGCGGTCTTCACCGCGTCGTCGTCGTCGCCGGCGAGAGCGGACTTGAGGGCGTCGACGTCGGCCTGCACCTCATTCTTCACGTCTTCGGGCAGCTTGTCGACGTTGTCCTTGATCAGCTTCTCGATCGAGTAGGCGAGCTGCTCGGCCGTGTTGCGGGTCTCGGCGACTTCGCGCAGGCGCTTGTCTTCAGCGGCGTGCTCTTCACCCTCGCGCACCATGCGCTCGATGTCTTCCTTCGCGAGCGAGGATCCGCCCGTGATGGTCATCGACTGCTCGGTGCCGGTGCCCTTGTCCTTGGCGGACACATGCACGATGCCGTTGGCGTCGATGTCGAAGGTGACCTCGACCTGCGGGATGCCGCGCGGTGCCGGCGCGATGCCGGTCAGCTCGAAGGTTCCGAGGTTCTTGTTGTCGCGGGTGAACTCACGCTCTCCCTGGAAGACCTGAATCGCCACGGACGGCTGGTTGTCGTCGGCCGTGGTGAAGGTTTCGCTGCGCTTGGTCGGGATGGCCGTGTTGCGCTCGATCAGGCGCGTCATGATGCCGCCCTTGGTTTCGATGCCGAGGCTCAGCGGGGTGACGTCGATGAGCAGAACGTCCTTGCGCTCGCCCTTCAGCACGCCGGCCTGCAGCGCGGCACCGACGGCGACGACCTCGTCCGGGTTGACGCCCTTGTTCGGGTCCTTGCCGCCGGTCTCGCTCTTGACGAGCTCGTACACGGCGGGCATGCGGGTGGAACCACCAACGAGAACGACGTGGGCGATGTCGCCGACCTTGACGCCGGCCTCACGGATGACGTCCTGGAAAGGCTTCTTGGTGCGGTCGAGCAGGTCTTCGGTCATCTTCTCGAACTGGGCGCGGGTGAGCGTCTCGTCGAGGTTGGCCGGGCCGTTTTCGGTCAGCGACAGGTAGGGCAGCTGGATGCTCGTCGACATGCTCGAGGAGAGTTCCTTCTTGGCCTGCTCAGCGGCTTCCTTAAGGCGCTGCTTGGCGATCTTATCCTTGGACACGTCAACGCCGGTGGTTTCCTTGAAGCGCTTGATCAGGTGATCAACGATGCGCTGGTCCCAGTCGTCTCCGCCGAGGCGGTTATCGCCGGCGGTCGAGCGCACCTGGATGGTGGAGAAGTCGTCGTCCTTGCCCACCTCGAGCAGCGACACGTCAAAGGTTCCGCCTCCGAGGTCGAAGACCAGGATGAGCTCGTCTTCCTTGCCCTTGTCGAGGCCGTAGGCCAGCGCGGCGGCGGTGGGCTCGTTGATGATGCGCAGCACGTTAAGTCCGGCGATCTCACCGGCCTCCTTGGTGGCCTGGCGCTCGGCGTCGTTGAAGTACGCGGGCACGGTCACGACGGCGTCGGTGACCTTCTCGCCCAGGTACTGTTCGGCGTCACGCTTGAGCTTGGCAAGAATGCGCGCGGAAATCTCCTGCGGGGTGTACTTCTTGTCGTCGATGGCGACGTTCCAGTCGGTGCCCATGTGGCGCTTGACGCTGGAGATGGTGCGGTCGACGTTGGTGACGTTCTGACGCTTGGCGGTTTCTCCGACGAGAACCTCGCCGTCCTTGGTGAACGCGACCACCGAGGGGGTGGTGCGCAAGCCTTCAGCGTTGGCGATGACGGTGGGTTCTCCACCTTCGAGCACGGCCACCACAGAGTTGGTGGTTCCGAGGTCAATACCTACTGCACGAGCCATGTGGGTTGTTCTCCTTCAATCAGGTGCGAAACGAACTACTAAGTAATCTCAAGACTTGAGCCTCGATGGCTCAAGTATTCCAGCGCCGTCGCATCCCTGTCAATTTCTGCGGCTGAAAGTTGAGTGTGAGTGACTCAACTTCAAGAAACGGATGCTGCAAAGCGGCGAATCCCGATGTTTACCGCCGGGCAGTAGATTGTGCACATGACCGAGACTGTCGCCGTAGACGCGGGTGCCCCTCCAACGCGTGGTCGGGTGGTGGCCTGGGCGTTCTGGGACTGGGGATCGGCAGCGTTCAACGCGGTCGTCACAACGTTCGTCTTTAGCGTGTACATCACCGGCTCGTCGTTCGGCGACGAAGACGTCATCTCCGCGCAATTGGGCTGGGCACTCGCCATTGCCGGACTTCTGGTGGCCGTGCTCGCCCCGATCACCGGGCAACGATCCGACACCTCGGGGCGGCGTAAATTCTGGCTGGGTACCAATACCTTCGTGGTCGTCGGCCTCACCACGGCCATGTTCTTCGTCGAGGCCAGCCCCAGCTATCTGATGCTTGGGCTGGTTCTGCTCGCTGCGGGCAACGTCTTCTTCGAATTCGCGGGCGTCAATTACAACGCGATGCTCAGCCAGGTATCCACCCCTCGCAGCATCGGCAAGGTCAGCGGGTTTGGGTGGGGCATGGGCTACCTCGGCGGGATCGTGCTGCTACTCATCGTCTACTTCGGTTTCATCGCTCCCGAGGTGGGATTATTCGGTGTGACCAGCGAGAACGGCCTGGCAGTGCGCGTCACCATGCTCGTTGCCGCCGTCTGGTTCGCACTCTTCGCGTTGCCGGTGCTGCTGCGGGTGCCCGAATATCGGGCTCCCGCGGCCATGCGCCGCGAGAAGATCGGCTTTTTGCAGAGCTATGTCGTTCTCACCCGCGACATCAAGCACCTCTGGAGCACCAGCCGCCCTACCGTCTACTTTCTGTTGGCGAGTGCCGTTTTTCGGGACGGCCTGGCCGGCGTCTTCACCTTCGGAGGAGTGCTCGCGGCATCCGTTTTCGGATTCTCTCCGGGAGAGGTGATCATTTTCGCAATCGCCGCCAATGTGGTCGCCGGCATCGCCACCATGGCGGTGGGGGTGCTCGATGACCGTCTCGGTGCGAAACCGGTGATCGTGACCGCACTCATCGGCCTGTTGGTGAGCGGGATGCTCGTGTTTCTGCTGCACGATGGCGGCCAGATCGTCTTTTGGACGGCCGGCCTCGCGCTCTGCCTGTTCGTGGGCCCGGCCCAATCGGCCAGCCGCACCTTTCTGGCACGGCTTATTCCCCTCGGCCGCGAGGGCGAAGTCTTCGGGCTCTACGCGACGACCGGTCGCGCGGTCAGCTTTCTGGCCCCGACTGCCTTCGCGGTTTTCGTGTCGATCTTCGGCGCCACCTATTGGGGCATTCTTGGCATCATGCTCGTGCTGCTTCTGGGCCTGCTGCTGCTGATCCCGGTCACTGCACGGCAGCAGCAGATCCGCTAGCGAGGGCCCCTCACCCCTGCGCCGGAAAGTATCGGCGCGCCCGTAATCGGTGAGCGCGCCACTTACAGCTGGCGCGCTCACCCGCAGCTGGCGCGCCGAACGACGACGCGCCGTCGGCTGGGCGACAACCGGCCTTTGCCTGAGTATCCGCTGAAATAAGGCTGTCCCCTCGCTTAGTGAGCGGAAGCCGGACAGACTCAAACGCATGACTCTTACCCAGCTCCAGAAAGCCGAACTCCTGCTCTCGCTGCACGTACCGGGCGAGCCCCTCATCGTGACCAACGTGTGGGATGCCATCACCGCCAAGATCGTGGCTGATGCCCCCGGGGTCAAGGCCCTCGCCACGGCGAGCCACTCCATCTCGAACGTGCGTGGTCTGCAAGACGGCGAGGGACTCTCGCTCGACGAGGCCATCATCGCCGCCACGATCATCGCCGGCGCCGTCGACCTTCCGGTCTCAGCCGACTTCGAGAAGGGCTACGCACCGGATGCCCTCGGCGTGACCCGCAACGTGCGTCGCCTGATCGAAGAATCCGGCATCGTCGGCATCAACCTCGAAGACTCTGTCGGCGCTTCAAAGGCCCCGCAGTTCGACATCGAGACCGCCGCCGCCCGCGTGGCCGCGGCCCGTGCCGGAGCCGACCAGAGCGGCATTCCGCTGGTGATCAACGCCCGCGTCGACACCCTCGCCGGCGGCGGCGATTGGGATGAAGCCGTCGCCCGCGCCAACGCCTACCTCGGAGCCGGAGCCGACCTCATCTTCTTCCTCGGCCTCACAGACGAAGACAAGGTGTCGCGCGCGATCGAGCAGGTCAACGGTAAAATCTCCGTCATCGGCGCGCCCGGACTCGTTCCCCTCAAGCGCCTCGCCGAGCTCGGCATCAGCCGAGTCAGCTTCGGCCCTGGCACCCTCGCCCTGACCCTTGCCGCCCTGCAAGCCGCAGCCACGAATCTCACCGCACTCGGCGACTACCCCGACGATCTCGGGTTCAAGTTCGCCCTGTAGGCCGCCTGCACAACGAGGCCATCAGCATCCGTCTCTCAGCGGATGCGGGTGGCCTCGTTGTGTTCGGTGAGTTGCCAGGTGGCGCCCTCGTCGCCGGAGACCCAACCTTCCCATTTGTAGCTGTCTGGGGTGATGGCGGTGAAGTTCCACCGGATTGGGCGGCCGTCGGTGCGGGTGCCTTCCTGCCGCACGCCGTGCCGGTACGGCGTGGCGACCAGCTGACAGTATTCGCCCAGTGCCGGGGCGAAGTAGCTCACGCGCCAGGCTCCGGCGAACGGGTCATAGACGCGCACCGTCGTGGCGACGGTTTCAAACCCAGACGGATGCGTCGTGCTCGCGACGATCTCGACGTCTTGCACGGCCCGGCCGTCGAGGATGAATTCAACCATCCAGATGAAGTCGCGTGTGATCCATTCATTGGTGGTTTCGTCGAGTCGGGAGCCCTTCGCGGCCCAGGAACCGACCATCTGGCCGAAGCGGCGCATGCGTCCGGGGTATTCCGGTGTTGGGCCGTGCGCGATGAGCGCCTCGTCGAATCGGGTCGGCATGGAGGTCATACCCGGATTTTACCCGACGTTAGGTCACGTTCGACGTACTACGTTTGCTCGGCCCGCAGGCGTCCGATCCGATCCCTCAGCGATCGATGGAGGTGCGGTGAAAGTTTTGAAACGAGCGCGAAGCAGTCGGGCCGCGCTGGCCCTGGTACCGGGAGCCGTATTCACTGGAGCCGTAGGGTTTTTCAGCCGGAGAGCTGAGTTGGAAGAAACACAGCTGGCCGATCTTCATTCCGGGCCAGAGTTTGATCGGCAGCGTCGCCACGTTGCTGAGCTCGAGCGTGACGTGGCCAGAGAAGCCCGGGTCGATGAACCCGGCCGTCGAGTGGGTGAGCAGCCCGAGACGACCAAGGGAACTCTTACCCTCGAGGCGAGCCGCCACATTGTCCGGAAGGGTGACCTGCTCGTAGGTGGCGCCGAGCACGAACTCGCCCGGGTGCAGGATAAACGGCTCATCGGGCTTGGTCTCGATGAGGTGGGTCAGCTCGGGCTGATCCTCGGCCGGATCGATGTAGGCGTACTTGTGGTTGTCAAACAGCCGAAACAGACGGTCGAGACGCACATCAACGCTCGACGGCTGGATCATGGCGGGGTCCAGCGGCTCCAAACCGATTCGTCCAGCGTCGAGTTCAGCCTTGATATCGCGATCGGAGAGCAGCACGGTGCCAGCCTAGCCGCGCGGGGTTGATATGCTGGCACCGTTCCGATTGTTGTTCATCCACGGTCGGGCACGCGGATGTAGTTCAATGGTAGAACTTCAGCTTCCCAAGCTGATAGCGCGGGTTCGATTCCCGTCATCCGCTCCGAAAAAGCCGGGCCGGCTGCCTGACCCTACAAAGTTGTCTAGTCAGCGCCAACGTCGTGCCGGTGGTGCACGATGTCGTGTAGAAAATATGCTCCCAGCGTCACCACGGTGAACGACGGACCGTCGCTGCGGCGGACGGTGCGCTGGCGGGAATCCTCTGGCACAGCCGCAAAGCTATCGGCAACGCGTTGGGCTGCGGCCTCGAGCTCAACGCCAACGGTTGCCGGATCTTGCAGGTCGTACCGCTCCTCTATCGCGGTGGCGTCCTGATCCCAGTTGGCGAGTAGGGGGTCGTCCTGGTCGAGAACAACGCGCAAGCGCTCATCGAACAGGCGACAGACATCGCGCACATGGGCCGCGTATTCCAGCGGCGACCAGGTGTGATCATTTGGCCGCACCGCGACATCCGCTCGCGCCAGCACGGCAGGCCACACTGCGGCGTTCTCACGAATCAGGCCCGGCAAGTTCTCAACGTCCACCGCGCTCGCTCGAAATCCACAGTCGGGGCAGGGGCGTTCGAGCACCCAGGTCCAGTCAGACATGTCAGGAACAATAGCCATGGCTTCATGGTAGCGGCCACAATTTCCCGGCGGCTGGCCGGGCCGGCGTAGACGAACGCGCCGCCAGGCGCCGAAGCGGCTGCCGGGCGGCGCGTCACTACCAAGCTGAACCTAGCGCTTGCTGATCTTCCAGATGCCGTCGGCGAGCACCTTGTCGGGGTGCTGCACGCTCACGAAGAGCTCCCTCGGGTTCTTACCGAAGTAGATGCCGGTCGTCTCGGCGCCTTGGTCCGTCAACGAAGCGAAGAGCTCAACGCTTGTGGAGTTACCGACCGTGTTGGTGCGCGCGCTGGCCCGATAGACATCGCTGAAGTTGTTGTCCTCAACGATCCACAGTGCGCCATCGGGGCCCTCGGCCAGGTTGTCGGGGTTGTTGAATCCCGTGACCGCTGCGGCCTTATTCTCGACCGGAACATTGACCCCGGACTGCACGAAGGTGCTGAGCACGGCCTTCTTCAGGTCGATGGCGATGACGCGGTCTTCCGAAGTATTGGCCACGTACAGTGTGTGGTCGATGATCTCGACGTCTTCGGGGCGACCGAACTCGGTCGCGATGACGGCGTTCGACGCGACATCGGCATCCGTTTGAACCTGGTTCTGGTCGAGGGCAACCCAGGTGAAGGCACCGACCTTGTTCGCGAAGGTGCCCGAGTTCCAGAGCTGGTCGGCATCGGCCAGCCCGGTCAGCTTGAGAGCGTAGAGCTGGCCCGCCGCCAGGTCGCCCGTGCTGGTGGGTACGAACTTGTAGATGGAGCCACCGTTGAGCTCGTCGATGACGTAGACGTTGCCGTCCTTGTCCACATCGATGCCCTCGTGGCGCAACACGCCGAGCGCGGTCCGCTCCTCGATCCTGACGACCTTGGTGAGGTCCTTCTCATCGAAGAAGAGCTCGTAGACCTTGCCACCGGCCGTTTCCTCGGTAATCAGTAGGGAGCCCCACGTCGTCCAACGGATGCCGTCCAGACGATTCCAGTCGGCCCGCTGGGCGATGACCGAGGCTTTGCCCGTCTTCAAATCGGTGACGGCAACAGCGCCGTTCTCGCCAACCTCGTAGGTGTTGTACAGATAGCGTCCGGCTTCGCGGCCGGTCTCATTCTGGGTATTCATATCGTGCAGGTCATCGACGCCGGGGTAAACGTCGAGCACGGTCTCGTCCTTCACCAGGGTCTGGGTGAAACCGGCCGGCACAAGGTACGGCACGGTCCAGTCGCTGCTGGCCTGACCGTAGGCGGATGCGGCGAGGGGCTCAAATGCGAACGCACCCTTCTCGTGGTCGCCGGGACCCGCCTGAGGGCCAGCCGGATCTGCGTGGGCAGCACTTCCGAGGCTGAGCAGCAAAGAGACGAATACAGCGCCAGTTGCAATCTTCTTGATCATGTCAATCCTTCTGAGTCGATGGATGAGAACGCATTGAGCGTATTTGTCGGGAGTGAACAGCCGGCAACGCCCATCCCACGTTTGGGTGACAATGGCGGAGTGTCCATTCGGCGCCGAAGCCAGCTAGCGTTGTCACCGAACACAAGGAGACAGATGACGGTACTCATTGCCGGATGCGGCGACCTCGGCACCGAGGTTGGCCTGCGATTTGCCCGGCTGGGGCACGCTGTGGTCGGGCTGCGTCGCGAGGCGAGCGTGCTCCCTGCAGAAATCACCGGCCAATCCATCGACCTGAGCATCAAAAAGCCCGTCATTCCACCAGTCACCGAGTTCGTAGTCGTGGCCATCTCCGCTGGAAGCCCAACGATCGAGGCCTACCGAGCCGCGTACCTGGACGGCCTGCGCAACCTGCTCGACGCACTCGATGACGCCCGCGTCACGCCCCGCCGCGTGCTGCTGGTCTCATCAACGGCCGTCTACGACATTAACGACGGCAGCCGGGTCGACGAGCAGACCCCCGCGAACCCCAGGCCGGGCACCGATTCCATCGTGTTCGACGCCGAGCGGATGCTGCACTCGCGCATACCCACCGCCACCGTTCTGCGCCTGGCCGGCATCTACGGCCCCGGTCGCGAACGACTGATCAACCAGGTACGAGCTGGCGCTAAACTCTCCGCGAAGTCACGCCACACCAACCGCATCCACCGGGACGACGCAGCAGCCGCGATCGTGCACCTCTTGCTGCGCCCGGAACAGCCGGCTCTCCTATACCTCGGCGTCGACAATGCCTCGGTCCCCGGTAACGAGGTGCTGACCTTTCTGGCCGCTGAGCTCGGCCTGCCCGAACTAGCTCTGGACACGTCCGCAGTGCCAGCATCCACGCGGGAAGGTCAGCGCGGCGGGGACAAGATCCTCAGCAACCGCTTGCTGCGGGATACCGACTTCACCTTCACCTACCCCACCTATCGAGAGGGCTACCGCGCACTTCTGGCCGGAGCCGGAACACGCCACCCGTAGGCAGCTACCTGGCCGGCCCCGCCTGGATCAGATCCGCATCCGACTCGACCACGAGAGCCATCGCTGTCAGCAGCGCTCCCAGACGCACTTGATCATCCGGGCTGACGTCACGCGCGGCACGAGCGATCAATGCTTGGAAGTCGCTGTAAACCTTCTGGGCGATCTGTTCTGCGGCGGGGGTCAGTTGCAAGAGCAGGCTTCTCCGATCGTGCGGGTGGGCCACCCGAGTGACCAGTTGCAATGCCACCAGGCGATTTGAAATCGCGGTCACGGCACCCGTCGTCATCTCCATTGATTCCGCGAGCAACTTAGGCGTGATGCTCCCGGCTTCAGCGACTCGGGCCAGGGCTCGCAGCTCACTCCCCGTCAGGTTGGTTTCCGCAGCGACGCGGTTGCGGTTGCGGTCCATTCCACGAAGAAACGCGACAGCGGATGCTGACAGGCCATCCCCGATGCGTGTCGAAATATCGAGTTCCATACGTTCTCCGACCTCTGGTCTGTTTGTTTCGCCCGCGCTGCAGGCCCGCAAATCGGCCCGTCCCAGCCGCTCTGTCCTGCCAGTGTAGCGGGTGGATCAATTTCAGAGTTTCTTAACGAATGAGTAGTATATTCTTTGAATTATTTCCCGTATATTGAAAGACGCGCTTGCGGTTCGACGTGCTCCTAGGGTCAGCCAGGTTCTAATAACCGGCTGGTGTTGAGCCGCCGACAGGTCGCCTCGGACGCTGCCATTACCCTGCACTAACGAAATGGACCATGCAATGCAGAGCTACCGCCTGACGATCAACGACGACTGGTTCTACCTTTCCGGCGATTACAACGTATCGGCTCTCAAAGCAGCGATGACGGCAGCAGTGCACAGCGGCGGCGGCTTCGTCGACATATTCAGTTCCCTGCGTTCGCAGACCTCACTTCTGATCACGGCACATTCGATCGTAAAGCTGGAAGCCATCTTTGCCGAGGATCTCCCTGACCCCATCGAGTCAACTCCCACCCTTGGCCACTCGTACATCGATGATGACTACTGGCTGGATTGAATCGCATTACGCGGGTTTCCCCCGCTCGAACACTGGGGGCAGCCGTTCGGTGAGTCCGTTCGAATCGATACGCGTGCACCATTGACGACACGCACGCACACGGGTACGTTCACGCGAACGGGGATGTGCCCGTATCGCAACGCCGACCCACTAACAGCATGACCAACGGAAAGGCAGTTCTCATGAGTTTCCTCGGATTCCTCTTACTCGGTCTCATCGCTGGCGCCATCGCAAAGGCAATCCTGCCCGGCCGGCAGGGCGGAGGCTGGTTCATCACCCTGCTGCTCGGAGTCATCGGAGCCTTCCTCGGTGGGTGGCTGGGCGGGCTCCTGTTCAACGTCAACCTGGGCGAGTTCTTCTCCCTGACAACGTGGGTCCTCGCGATCGTCGGATCGCTCATCGTGCTCCTGATCTACGGGGCAATCACGAACCGCCGCCACGCCAAGTCGTAATACAACCGCCAGACCGTTTCCATAGCGTGGCATCCAAATTGGGTGCCACGCTATTGGCGATGCGATTCGTTGATGCACCGACACCCAAAAGGGGAGATTAGGGGCACAATTGGTACCAATCCGAAGTTGATGGAGCTCCGAACTCATAGCAACCACGGGTAAGCCGTGAAACAAACAGGAGGCACCTGAAATGCGCACATCACCTAATCGTCTGCTCGCTACTATCTTCGGCGTGGTTTATCTCCTCGTCGGATTGATTGGTTTCGCCGTCACCGGCGGAGTCGATTTCCTCGCAACTGAAGGCGGACTGGTTCTTGGACTCTTCATGGTCAATCCATTTGCCAACGTCGTCCACCTCCTCATCGGTGCTGCACTGTTGATCGCCGGCTTGTCAAACGTTGCGGCGGCCAAGGCGACGAACACCACAATCGGTGCGGTCTACCTGCTGCTCGGTATTGTCGGGTTCTTCCTGGTGAATACGGCGCTGAACATATTGGCCCTGAACACGGCTGACCACTTCCTTCACCTCGCCAGCGCGATCGTGCTGCTCGGCGTCGGACTGACCGCCGACAAGCACGTCCATAACTCCGTAAACGCCTAGTCGGCTTGTCCTCAGCCACGTCATTCCATCACTTCGATTTGTCCCACTGAAAGGAGCTGTCATGACCCCCGTCATCCGCATGTGGCTCGGCTTCGCCGCTATCGGCGCAGCCTTGATTCACCTCGCCGTCGGGGCGGGAGCTCCTCTTCCGCTGTCGATCCTCCTGGTCGGGTTCGGTCTCACCGAACTCGGCTGGGCGGTCGTCACCCTCTCCCAAAGCAGACCGGTCGCGATCCGGGTGGCCTTCGGCGCAACCTTGATTCCCGTCCTGGTCTTTGCGACAACGGCAACCCTGGGCAGCGGCCTGGGCGTCTCCGCCGCGGAAACCGGCCTGCCGATGTACCCGATGGTGATCGCCTCACTGTTCAATCTCTATCTCGCAGGCTCGCTCGCCGTCATCATCCGTAAAAAAGCCCACGCGTCACCGGCAGCCGTCTCCGAGCGCACCAGGACAGTGGCCCAGCCAGGGGGCTGGCGTTTTCTCACCGCCTTGGTCGTGGCCGGGCTGGTCGTTTCCGGCCTCACGACGCCCGCGTTGGCTGCAACGAATGCCGGTCTCTATGCCGTTCCGCACGGAGCTCCGAGCGGCGTCCACTCGTCCCACTAATAGATCCGTGCCGTACGGCTGCCCCGGCCGTATTCACACCGGCCGGGCACCAGTTCAGACTTCGGGGTCGTCTGGGTGCGAACTCGACGCGTCCAGCCCGGCCAAGTCAGCCACCGGCGGCACAACCTCGATGTTCATGAACCGCTTGACGTTCTCATCGACGATGATATCGCTCGGCCGCAGCGGGCGGGTGAGGTACAGCCCGTCCAGACTGGTCAGCCGGCTCAGGGCCACGTAGGTCTGGCCGGGGCTGAACACTCGCGCACCGAGATCGACAATGGCCCGCGCGTAAGTGGCACCCTGCGATTTGTGAATGGTGACCGCCCAAGCCAACCGCAGCGGAAACTGCGTGAATTCCGCCACGACATCCCGGCTCAGTTTCTTGGTCGCGGCGTTGTAGGTGTACTTGTACTTTTCCCACACAGTCGGCTCGACCTCGTGCACGTCGCCGTCGATGTCCACGAACACGGTCGAGGTGACCTTGGTCACCGTGCCGATGCTGCCGTTCACCCAGCGCGGGCCGCCATCCAGCGGCGAGTCATTGCGCAGGAACATCACCTGCGCGCCCACCTTGAGTTCGAGCACCTCGTCGGCCGGAAACTGCTTACCGCCGAAATCCCCGGTGATGTCGGCCTTCGCGGTGAGCGATTTACCTGACAGCTTCTTCAAAGCGGATGCGTTGATGCGGTTCACCGCGTCGTTGCGGGTCGCGAGGGTGATCACGCCCTCGCTCGGCGGCGTTCGCGCCCCCGCGCCGTTGAGGGCTCCGCCGATCTCCGGAGTGACCTGCCCGTGCCGAACGGCATTGAGCATGAGCTTGAAGTCGTTGTCGCGCTGCCGGTGAATTTCGGTGAGCTCGAAGATGCGCAGTTCGGCGTCGCGCCACACCTTGGCATCGAAGAACCACATCGACCGGTAGTGGTCGGCGAAATAGGCGCGCTCGTCCGGGCCGCCCGGTACAGGGGCTAGCTGGTACGGGTCGCCGAACAGCACGATCTGCACTCCGCCGAATACATCAAACGGTCGTTGCCTGGCCTGGCGCAGGCTGCGGTCGATCGCGTCCATGAGATCGGCATTGACCATCGAGACCTCGTCGATGACGAGGGTGTCGATGGTGTTGAGAAGCTTGCGCACCTGGTCGTTCTGATCAATCGGGCTGTCGGCAATCACACCGATCGGCAGGCGAAAGAGCGAGTGAATGGTCTGGCCGCCCACGTTCAATGCGGCGACACCGGTGGGCGCTGCGATCACGATCTGCTTGCTCGTGTTCCACGACAGGTGGTTCAGCAGGGTCGACTTACCGGTGCCGGCCCGACCGGTAACGAACACGTTCTGCTTGGTGCCCTCGATCGCCGCGAAGACCAGCGCCTGTTCACGACTGAGCGGAATCTCGGACACGGCACACTTTCTTTGGCAGGCGAGCGCTGCACGGGGTAATCGGCACAGGCAATATTCCACTGTAGCCGCCAGCAGCGCGCACGGGCACGAGCCGGCGCTTGGCCGTCCGGCCGACCCACCTCCCCATACAATATTAAAGTGACCATTCCGGCCGAACAGCATCGGGCGAGCGGGCGCCGCGGCAGTTTGCTCCGGGCCGTTCTCGCCATTGTGGTGGTCGCCGGGCTGCTCGCCGTCGGCCTCGCGGGCACCATCAGCGCCCTCAATCGCACGGTCTACAACGCCGGCGGCTTTGTCGAACAATACCTCGACGCCCTGGCCCGCGGCGACACGGTCGGCGCCCTCGCGTTCGATGGCGTCATGCCCAGCAAAACCGACCTGGCCGTCTGGGGGCTCACCGACGAGGTCGCGAAAGGTCTGCCCGAGACGCTGCTGCGGGCATCTGTTCTGAGCGGCCTCGACAATATCGAACTCGCGAGCGCGACGGCTACGCCCGCCGCCGACGATGGAACCGCCCAGACCGTGATATTTGATTTCGATCTGAACGGAACCGCGTCGAGCATGGCGTTCACTGTTGAGCGGGCGGGCTCATTCGCCGGCGTTTTCAACGCCTGGACGTTCAGCACCAGCCCCCTTGCCGTGCTGCAGGTCTCGGTACTGCACGAACGATCGTTTACGGTCAACGGCCTCAGCCTTGACACGCGCGCCCACAGTGCAGCGGATGCCCCCGCCACCTTCTCCACGTCCGCCGCGTATCTCGCGTTCGCCCCGAATCGCTACACGCTCGAACACGAGTCGGCCATGCTGACCGCTGAGAAGAACACTGTGCGAGTGACGGAAGACGGTCCCACCGCAGTGGAGGTCAACGCTTTACCGAACGAGGCCATGGTGAGCCAGGTACAGTCCGAGCTGAACAAGTTCCTCGACGAGTGCGCCACGCAGACGGTGCTGCAACCGACCAGCTGCCCGTGGGGCATCCAGATCGACGACCGCATCGAGAGCACTCCGGCCTGGTCGATCACCGCGTACCCCACTGTCACACTCACAGCCGGCGAGCTGTCCTTTGAGATGGTCGCTACTCCCGGGCAGGCCCACATCGTGGTGAAGGTACAGTCACTGTTCGACGGCGACATCAGCACCCGCGACGAAGACGTACCGTTCACGATGGGGCTCAGCGCAGTCGTTCAGCCTAGCGGCGCCCTCGCCATCCAACTGCACTAGGCACGGCTAGCTAAGGGTCTGGGCGTCGCGCTCGGCAATGCGGGCCAGGTTCGCGTTGTACTCGATGAGCTCCGCGTCCTCGGTGCGGTCCGCCGTGCGATCCAGCCGTTTCGTGACTTTGGTGTCGTCACGGCTCCACATAATCGCGACAACGACGGCCAGCACAAAGGTCGGCAGTTCGCCGATTCCCCAGGCGACGCCGCCACCCATCTGCTGATCGGCGATTGGTGACACTCCCCAGGTACGGCCCATCGCTCCGTACCAGTCGGCCAGGAGCAGCCCAGTGCCGCTCATCAGGGCGAGGCCGAAAAACGCGTGGAAGGCCATCGTCACCAGCAGCAAGAGCAGTCGGAAGGCGTACGGCAGGCGGTACGGCACCGGGTCGATGCCGATCAGGGACTGCACGAACAGGTAGCCAGTGATCAGAAAGTGCACGATCATCCACAGGTGGCCGATGTGGTCGGTGGTGGCCCAGCTGAAGATGGAGGTGTAGTAGAACACCCACAGTGAGACGCCGAACAGCACGGCCGCGACAATCGGGTTGGCGACGATGCCGGCAAAGCGCGAATGCACCGCGGTGAGGATCCACTCGCGCGCGCCCCGACTGCCGTCTTGCCGCTTGGCAATCGCTCGCGCGGCGAGGGTTACCGGGGCGCCAGGCACGAGCATCAAGGGCACGAGCATGGTCAGCACCATGTGCACGAGCATGTGGGTGGAGAACAGGTACTTCTCGTACACATTCACTCCACCGTTGGTGATGTAGAACAGGGTGAGCATGCCCAGAACCCAGAGCACGCTGCGGTAGATCGGCCAGGCGTCGCCGCGGCGGTGCAACCGCCAGACGCCGGCGAGGTAGAAGAAAATGCCGAAGGCACAGAACAGAATCCAGGCGAGGTCGAAGTTCCACTCGGTGAAGTAGCGCGAGAAGGTGAGTTCGGGCGGCAAGAGTTCACCGGTGAGAATCTGCGCCGGCGTTGACTGGGGAATCTCCGTTGCGACCACCTGGGCGACGGGCGTCGCCGTGCGGGCAAGCGCGGCAGCCACACCCGACGCGAGGCCCATGAAGCCGAGCTCGGTCACGACGAGCCACCAGAACCAGCGGCCGTTCGATGGTCCGCTCCGCTGCATCCGCTTGATGAAAAACCGGCGTTGCAGAATGCCGAACCCGCCGAGGACGACGAGGGCGGCGACCTTCACGAGCACCAGCAGGCCGTAGGGGCTGAGAAGGTTGTCCCAGCTGCCGATGCGCAGTTCGGCGCTGGCATAGCCGGACGCGGCAACCACGATGAAAGAGACCAGGGCGAGCGAGGAATACCGCCCGATCACCTGGCGGATGCGTTCGCCGTCCAACTGGGTACGCAGCACGACAATGGTGAGCAGGCCACCCAGCCAGATCGCCGCGAAGACGAGGTGCAGCCCGAGGGCCGTGATCGCGGCATTGTGTCCGGACGCGCCCGCTGAGTGACCCTGCTGAGCCATGGGCAGCAGGGAGGTTAGCGCCAGCACGGTCACAAAAACCAGCGCGGTGTGATTGCGCACGGCGAAGCACAATACGGTGACGCCGGCGGCGATCAAGGTCGTCGCGAGCCAGGCCTGCCCCAGTTCAATCTGGCTGAAAAACTGCCCGACCGTGGCACTGAACTGATCACTGATACCGATTGGCACATTGGTGACCTGCAGAAAGGTCAGAAAGCCCGTGACAGCGGATGCGACGGCAAACAGTGCCGCGGACGCCGCGGCGAAGTCCAGGGCGGTGCCGAACTCGCGTTCCTTGGGACTGAGCGCGAACAGGGTGAGCACGAGGGCACCGATCGTTCCGGCTGCCGCGAGGTTGACCACGAGCTTGGCGATGGGCAGTCCCCAGCGCACCACCGGTCCCGGATCGGCGAGGAGCTGGGCTGAAGCGCCACCGCCATAGGCCAGGGCGACAAGGGTGGACAGCACAGCGACCAGCAGCAGGGCTGCCGGTCCGAGAACGCGGACTATACGAGGCACCCACCCAGCTTATTCGCCCGGCCCTGAGCATCCGTCGCGCGCGCAATTCCTGGCGGTTCCCAAAGGGATGCCCTGGGGCACCAAAAAGGGACGCCGACCATGGTCGACGCCCCTTTTTTTTAGAGCAAAAGCTACTTGGCGGCAGCCTTGAGCTTGCTTCCAGCGGTCAGCTTGACGCGGTGGCCGGCAGCGATGGCGATTTCTTCGCCGGTCTGCGGGTTGCGGCCGGTGCGAGCTGCGGTGGCGGTGCGCTCGACGCCCAGCCATCCCGGGATGGTGACCTTGCCATCAGCGGCAACGGTCTCGGCCAGGGTTGCAAAGAATGCGTTCAGAACGCCGTCAACGGCGGCCTGGCTCTGTCCGGAGTCAGCGGCAACCTTGGCAACGAGCTCGGTCTTGTTCAGCGACTTGTCAGCCATTGAGTGTCCTCCTCGGACCTTCGTCTGTATAAACAGCGATATTCGTAATACGGATGCTCCTCGAAGAGAAGCCCCGCTGGTCGGATCGACCGAGTTGAAATCTAGCATCGATCCGCCAAAATCCGCGGATTTACGGCGATTTTCAACCATTTCAGGGCTATTTCTGCCTCTTAGGCTCCCGATTTTCGCTCTCCGCGAAACGAGGGGCCGCCGAGCGGGACAAACGAAACGGGATGCCGACCAAGAGTCGACATCCCGTTTGGATGTTTCAGAAGCCGTTGAAGACAAGCTTCAGCGGCTGCCAGAAGGAGTTACCAGCTGGACTTGGTGATGCCGGGCAGCTCGCCGCGGTGCGCCATGTCGCGAAAACGAACGCGCGAGATGCCGAACTTGGAGAGGTGGCCACGGGGACGACCGTCAACGGCGTCACGGTTGCGCAGGCGCACCGGGCTCGCGTTACGCGGCAGCTTCTGCAGGCCCTTGCGAGCGGCTTCACGCGACTCGTCGGTGCCGGCAGGGTCAACCAGGGCCTTCTTGAGCTCAAGGCGCTTGACGGCGTAACGCTCGACGATGACCTTGCGCTGGTTGTTCTTGGCAATCATGCTCTTCTTCGCCATGTTTAGCGCTCCTCACGGAAATCAACGTGCTTGCGGATAACCGGGTCGTACTTCTTGAGCACGAGACGGTCGGGGTCGTTGCGGCGGTTCTTTTTGGTCACATAGGTGTAACCGGTTCCAGCCGTGGAACGAAGTTTGATGATCGGACGTACGTCATGAGCCTTAGCCATTAGATCTTCACCCCACGAGCGAGAACGTCCTTGACGACGCTCTCAATGCCACGAGCATCAATAACCTTGATGCCCTTTGCGGACAAGGTCAGTGTGACCTTGCGACGAAGCGACGGCACGTAGTACGTCTTCTTCTGAACGTTCGGGTCGAAACGACGCTTGGTGCGTCGGTGCGAGTGCGAAATGTTGTGTCCGAAGCCGGGAACAGCTCCGGTCACCTGGCAAACAGATGCCATGGTTTCCTCCATTACCGAAGGGCGAATGCCCTTCCCAAGATCCCTTGTCGGCGGGCTGAACATAAATGAACAACTCGCAATGCGCGCGCAGAGGCGCAGCAACCCTCTACGATACGGGCTCCCGGGACGCAGTGCAAATTCGTCCCCGAATCTCCGTCGAAAGTGCGGGACCACAATGCTGTTACCGGCCAGCACTCCGGCGGGCCGTCGAGACGCTTCGCGTCACCGAGCGGATGCTGCGGCTTGGGCAGTGCAGGCGGTGCACAGCCCGAACACGTCAACGACATGGGCGGCCTGGGTGAACCCGTTTTGGGCGGCGACGTCCTTGGCCCAGGTTTCGACGGCATCCGCTTCGATCTCGACCGTGAGACCGCAATTGCGGCAGATCAGGTGGTGGTGGTGGTCGTTGGTGCTGCACGCGCGATACAGGCTCTCGCCTTCCGGCGACTGGAGTGAGTCGGCATCGCCCTTGACGGCCAGATCGGCCAGGGCGCGGTAGACCGTCGCCAAACCGATTGGGGATCCGGTCGAGTGGAGGGCGGAGTGCAGCGCCTGCGCGCTGATGAAGCCGTCGTTGGCGCCGAGAGCACCCCGAACGGCCTCACGCTGCCAGGTGTTTCGCTTCATGACATCAACCGTAGCGATATTCGCGGTGGCCGGCGCGCATCCGCTTCGCGGGGTAGCCGTGCGCTAACCAGCCGCCGCAGCAGCAGGGCGAGCAGGAACAGCGCGACGGCAGTGAGGGCAATTGCCGGGCCGGCCGCGACGTCGAGTGAGCGCGACAGCAGCACGCCGACCAGTCCGGCGAGGGCGCCGAGCAGGGGGGCGATAATGAACATCTGGGTGGTCGTGCGCGAAACGAGCCGGGCGGCGGCAGCGGGGGCAGCGATCAGGGCGATGGCGAGGATGGCCCCCACTGCGGGCATCGCGGTGACAACGGTGGCCGTGATGAGTACCAGGGTCAGCACTTCGATCGGCCACTCTCGATAGCCAGCCGCGCGGAAACCGTTCACGTCGAAAGTCGAGAACATGATCTGCTTGCCCAGAAAGACAATGGCCAGCACGGCGAACGCCAGCACGCTGGCCACGAGCGCCACATCATTGCCGGTCACCGTGAGAATGGAACCCACCAGGTACGAGTCGACCTTGACCGGCAGGGACGGATTGAGCCCCTGCAGCAGCACGCCAAGGGCAAATCCGGCGGTGAGCAGAATGCCAGATGCCACCTGGTTTCCCTGACGTTTGACCCGCCCGATCATCGTCATGACGCCCACGATGAAGACACTCGCCACGGCGGCGCCGAGCGGAATACTCACTCCGAGAATCGCCGCGCCGACCGCTCCCGGAAAGGTCGCGTGGGTGAGTGCCTGGGCAAAGAAGGTGCGCTGGCGCAGCACCACCAGGGTGCCGACAAGGCCACTGAGCGCCCCGATCAGCAGTGCGGCCAGGAGGGCCTGTTCGAAGTAGCCCATCAGTGGGCCACCGATACGACACTGCGCTGTCGACGCGGGCCGCCGATTCGCTCCAGTGCGAGCCGCACGACCAGGGCCAGCACGTAGCCCGCGACGAGCACGAGCACGACGGTGGCTCCGCTCGGCAGGTCGACGCCACCGTTGACCGATGCTTCGTAGCCGAGCGTCAGCCCCACCCAGGCGGCCAGGATGGCGAAGCCGGCGGCTACCGGAAAGAGCAGCCATAACCGATTGGTCACGAGGCGGGCGACTGCGCCCGGCACGATCAGCACGGCCAGGATGAGCAGGTTGCCCACAGCGCTGCTTGCGGCCACTACGACGAGGGCAATGGCGACGTTGAGGAGGATGTCGAGCAGGAGCGGCCGGTAGCCGGCCGCCGCCGCGCCTTCACGATCGAAAGCCCGAAAGACCTGCTCCTTCAAGGTGAACCCCACGATGATCAGGGCGATCAGGCAGACCACAACGGTTTGGTTCACCTCGGCCGGGCTGACGGTCAGCAAGCGCCCGAACAGCAGGGCGTCCAACTGACCGACATAATTTGTTTCCCGTGAAACTACGATGATCCCCACGCTGAACATGGCCGTGAAGACAATGGCGATCGCGGCGTCCGACGTGACCGCACGCTTGACGATCACAGTGAGTACGACGGCGGCGATGAGCGCCGCCACCATGGCTCCAACGAACAGCCCGTCGCGGCCGCCCCAGACAAATCCGATGGCCACACCGGGAAAGACCGCGTGGGTGAGTCCGTCACTGATGAACTCCAGCCCACGCAGGTTCACGAGCACACCGACGAGTCCCGCCACGAGGCTGAGAACGACGAGCACGAGCAGCGCCCTGGCCATGAAGGGCAGGTCGAAGGCGGTGATCAGTGGCGTGAAGACATCCACTCAGTGACCTCCGTGGCCGGGAACCACGATGGTGTGCTCGTCCATTTCCACACCGACGGAGCCAAATGCTTGCTGTACGTTGGCGAGCGTCAAGACCTCATCGCGCGGCCCGAACGCTACCTGAGCGCCGTTGAGCAGCAGCACACACTCGCAGACAGCGCGCGCGAGGTCAAGGTCGTGGGTCGACACGAGCACGGCGACGCCCTGCGTTTTGAGCCGTTTCACGGTCTCGATGAGTGCGTCCCGGTTGACCTGATCGAGGCCGTTGAAGGGCTCATCGAGCAGAAGCAACCGCGGGGCGGATGCGACGGCGCGTGCAAGCAGACCACGTTGCTGCTGCCCGCCCGAGAGCTCACCAAAGCGTGTCTTCGCGCGATTGCCCAGGCTGACGGTCTCCAGCGCCTCGGCCACGGCTCGGCGATCGGCCTTGGTTGGCATGCGCCACCAGCCGAGGGAGCGGTAACGGCCCATCATGACGACCTGCTCGAGTGAAATCGGAAAGTGGGGGTCAAGCTGGTCGGTCTGGGGCACGTAGCCGATGTAGCCGGCCGGCGCCGGCCACTGTCCAAGCACCTCGACGGTACCGGACGTGCGGGTGATGAGCCCGAGGATACCCTTGAGCAGTGTGGATTTACCCGATCCGTTCGGGCCGATCAGGGCAACGGCCTGGCCGGGCAGTACCGTGAAGTCGATGCCGGTCAGCGCGGGGTCTGTGCCGTACGCAAACGACGCCGTCGCCACTCGAAGAGCAGCGGCAGCGTCCGCTGGGGGCGTCACTTGAGAAGTGTTCTCGATCACGTGTTAACTATTGCAGGTCGGCGGGCAGTGCAGAGGGCGTGACGCCCCAAGAGTCGAGCATGAGCGTGGCATTGTGCAGCTGCGCCTTGATGTAGGTATCGCCAGCGCTTCCATTCGGGCCGAGCGAGTCAACGTAGAGCGCGTCATCGCCGGAGTAGACGGTAACACCAGCTTCGGTCGCAATCGTCTTGGCGGTTTTGGGGCTGAGCGATGCCTCGGAGAAGACGGACGTGACGCCGGTCGCCGTAATGGCCGCGACGAGGGCGTCGATCTCGGCGGCGCTCGGCTCGGCGTTGTCGTCGAAGCTTGGAATCACCGAACCGACATAATCGATGTGGTACGCGGCGGTGAAGTAGCCGAGGGAGTCGTGGTTGCTCACAAGGAGTCGCTCGCTCTCCGGAACCGTGTCGACGTTGGTGCGGATCCATTCGTCGAGGTCATTGAGTTGGGCCGTGTACGCCGTCGCATTCGACACGAAAGTCACCGCGTTTCCTTCGTCGGCGGCGGTGAGGCCGTCGGTGATCGTCTGCACGATGGTCTCGGCGTTGTGCACGTCCGTCCAAATGTGCGGGTCGCCGCCCTCGTGGGTATGCTCGGCTTCCCCGGCGCGCGCGTCCTCGGCGTCGTCAGTGTGGGCATCCGCTTCGTCGGTGGAGTGATCCTCGCCAGCCCCAACCTCGGAGATGTTGATGCCCTCATCGGCATCAATCGTGACTCCGTCAAAGCCGGAGGCGTCAATGGCGTCGTCGAGCCACTCTTCAAGTCCGACACCGTTGATGACGAGCACATCGGCCGCACCGAGCGCGGTCAGGTCGGCCGCGGACGGGTCGTAGCTGTGGGCGCTCTGGTTCGGCTGAATGAGTTGGGTCAGGTTCACACCGCTGGCATCGCCGACCACGTTGCGGGTGAAATCGGCGACCTGGGTGGTCGTGGCGACGATCTTGAGGTCGGCAGCTGCGCCGTCGGCGTTCGCGGTCGTTTCGGCCGAGCATCCGGAGAGGGCAAGGGCGGCAGACGCGAGGAGTGCGGGAACGACGAAATATCTCTTGTGCATTCCTCGAACGTAGCCCTGTTGATAATGATTGTCAAAACCATTACCGGACAGACTCCCTATTCGAGCAGCAGCGCGGGTTCCTCGATGATACTCGCAACGTCGGCGAGAAAACGGCTCGCCACATCGCCATCAACAACGCGGTGGTCGAAGCTGGCACCGATGGTGGTCACGTACCGCACCCGTACCTCACCGTCCACGACCCACGGCTTCTGCTTGATCGTGCCGAGGGCCACAATTCCGGCCTCCGGCGAGTTGAGAATGGGAGTGCCGGTGTCCATGCCGAACACGCCGATATTAGTGATCGTGATCGTGCCGTTGCTCATCTCGGCCGGGCTGGTCTTACCGTCGCGCGCGGTCAGGGTGAGTTTCTCGAGGGAGGCCGCGAGCTCGAGCAGGCTCATGTCCTGCGCTTCCTTGATATTGGGCACGATCAGCCCGCGCGGGGTCGCTGCTGCGATGCCGAGGTTCACGTAGTGCCGCACGATGATTTCCTCATCGGTGAAGGTCGAGTTCACCGTGGGGTTGCGCCGCACGGCCCAGATCATGGCCTTGGCCATGATCAGCAGGGGCGACACGCGAATGCCTGCAAAGTCCGTGGACGCCTTGAGTCTCTTGACGAATTCCATGGTGCGGGTGGCATCGACGTCAACGAACAGGCTCACGTGCGGGGCCGTGAAAGCACTCTTCACCATCGCCTGCGCGATGGCCTTGCGCACGCCCTTCACCGGAATGTGTTCGTCGCGATCGACCGGCCATTCCGGCGTCTGGATGTTGCGGAACACGCTGGCCTGGGTCGCACCGCGCAGCACGTCCTCGCGGGTCACGTCGCCAACCGGCCCGGTCGCCTCCACGAGGGAGAGGTCGACGCCGAGGTCCTTGGCAAGCTTCCGAATCGGCGGCTTCGCCATGACCGGTCCAACCGATGCCGCGCGCCGGGCCGTTTCCAGCGGCTGGGCGCGCGCTCGCGCCGTGGCTTCCGGCGCGAGCGTCTCGTGGGCGACGCTCGCGCCGGTGTGCCGACGCCGACGGGTCGGCATAGTGGCGGCGGCACCGCGGCCGACGAGCACCGGTTCCCGCGCCTCATCGCTGATCGTGCTGCTCGTATCTGTGGCCGAAGAGTCGGCGGCCGATGCGACGGCATCCGCTGTCGGAGCTGCCGCTGGCTGATCTCCACTCGCGTTGGCATCGGGATTGATCGTGATGATGAGGGTACCCACGTCGACGGTCGTGCCGGCCGCGACCAGAATCTCCGCGACCACGCCAACGAACGGCGACGGCAGCTCGACCAGGGACTTGGCTGTTTCGATCTCGACCAGAACCTGGTTGATCGTCACGGTGTCGCCGGGCGCGACCTTCCACTCGACGATTTCAGCCTCGGTCAGGCCTTCGCCGACATCGGGGAGGGTGAATTTCGACACGCTCATAAGGTGCCTTTCTTGAAGTGTATTAGTGCCAATTAGTAAGCGAGAGCGCGGTCCACGGCTTCGAGCACCCGGTCGGGGCTCGGCAGAAAGTGCGTCTCGACCGCCGCTGGAGGGAAGGGCGTGTCGAAGCCGGAGACGCGCAGCACGGGCGCTTCGAGCGTGTAGAACGCCCGCTCGGCGACCGTGGCGGCGATCTCGCTGCCGACACTGACAAAACCGGGGGCCTCCTGGGTGACCACGAGGTGACCGGTTTTCTGCACGGAATTCAGAATCGGTCCGTAGTCGATCGGAGAGATCGAGCGTAGGTCGATCACCTCCAGACTGATGCCCTCGGTGGCGGCCAATTCGGCGGCCTGCAGCAGCACGCTGACCATGGCGCCGTGACCGACTACGGTGACGTCGGTGCCGGCCCGCACCACACGGCTGGCGTGCAGGGGTGTTCCGCTTTCATCAAAGCGCACCTCACCCTTGGGCCAGTAGCGGCTCTTGGGTTCGAAGAAGATCACCGGGTCATCACTGGCGATGGCTTCCTGCATCATCCAGTAGGCATCGTGCGGATTGGAGGGGCTGACTACACGCAACCCGGGGGTGTGCGCGAAGTAGGCTTCCGGGCTCTCCTGATGGTGCTCGATCGAGCCAATGTGTCCGCCGTAAGGAATACGGATGACCACCGGCATGATGAGCCCGCCCTCGTGGCGGTTGCGCATGCGAGCGAGCTGGCTCGTGATCTGGTCGAAGCCGGGAAAAACGAATCCGTCGAACTGAATCTCGCAGACCGGGCGAAACCCGCGCATGGCCAGGCCGATTGCCGTGCCGATGATGCCGGATTCGGCCAGCGGCGTATCGAGCACTCGCTTGTCACCGAATTCGGCGATGAGGCCCTCAGTGACCCGAAATACTCCACCGAGGGGGCCGATGTCCTCGCCCATCAGCAGGACTCTGGGGTCGTCGAGCATCGCGCGACGCAGCCCGGCGTTCAGAGCCTTGGTCATCGGTAGCGAAGCGGACGCCACGCTCGTGTCTAGTGCAGCGGTCATCAGTTCTTGCCTTCGTCAAAGGATGCTTCGTAGCGTTCCAGCCAGGCTTTTTGCTCCGCCACGAGCGGATGCGGTTCGGCGTAGACGTTGTCGAAAATCACCGATTGCTCCGGGCCGGTGATCTCGAGAGCACGACGTCGGGTGTCGGCGGCGAAGTCGGCCGCTTCCTCGTCGACGTCGTCGAGGAATTGCTGCTCGACGCCTAAACCCTTCAGGTAGCTGCGAAAGCGCGCGATCGGGTCGCGGGCGACCCAGTAGGCGAGTTCCTCTGGGTCACGGTATTTGGTCGGATCGTCGGCGGTGGTGTGTGCACCGACCCGATAGGTCAGCGCCTCGATCAGTGACGGGCCGTGGCCGGCGCGAGCGTCATCCATCGACTTTGCCGTGACGGCGTAGCTCGCGAGCACATCATTGCCGTCGATCTGCGTGCCGGGCATTCCAAAACCGCCGGCACGCAGGTACAGCGGCGTGCGGGACTGACGGGCGACGGGCACCGAGATAGCCCAGTGGTTGTTCTGCAGAAAGAACACCTGCGGCGTCTGGTAGCTCGCCGCGAAAACGAGCGCCTCGTTGGCGTCGCCCTGCGATGATGCTCCGTCGCCGTAGTAAACGATGACGGCCTGATCGGCCTCCGGGTTGCCGGTCGCGGTCGAACCGTCGAGCTGCATGCCCATGGCATAGCCGGTAGAGTGCAGGGTCTGCGAGGCGAGCACGAGGGTATAGAGGTGAAAGTTTCCGTGCTCTTCGGGTACCCAGCCGCCGAGGGTGACACCGCGCAGCATCCGCAGAATGTCCACAACGTCAAGGCCACGGATCATGCCGACCACGTGCTCCCGGTAAGAGGGAAACACATGGTCCTGCGGCCGGGTGGCGTAGGCGGATCCCACCTGTGCGGCCTCCTGGCCATGGCTCGGAACCCAGAGAGCGAGCTGGCCCTGACGCTGCAGATTGGCCGCCTCGGCGTCGAACTTACGCACCACGACCATGTCGCGGTAAAAAAGTCGGTGGTCAGCCTCGGTGATCCGGTTGAGGTAGGGCAGAAACTCTTCGGCGGCGGCGTTCGGCTTGAACTCCCCGGTCGGGGAAATCATGCGCACGCAGGTCTCTGCCCCATCGAGACCAAAAGGTGTGGGCGCTGCAGCAGTGCGTGATGCAGTCGCGTCGTTTCGGGTGGCTGACACGGTACTAACCTATCTTTCGTGCCGGGTGACCGGCGGGAAGAGCGTCGACAAGATCCGCGCTCATTAGCAGGAGTGTCGCCACAGCCTGCTCCTCACCGATCGAGATCCGAATACCTTCGAGCGCGAAGGGACGCACAACCAGGCCGGCCGCGCCGAGTGTCTCGGCCACACTGGTCGTTTCGGCGCCCGTGGGCAGCCAGAGAAAGTTGCCCTGGGGTGCAGGGATGTTCCAGCCCTGGTCGATCAGCGTCTGCCAGGTCGAATCGCGACGCGCGGCGATGACTCGAACCCGATCCAGGAGCTCTTTTTCCGCGTTGAGGGAGGCGATCGCGGCTGCTGCTGCCTGCGCGGTGACCGAGAGGGGGATCGCGGTCGACCGGGCGGCGTCGAGGATGTTTACCGGACCGAGCGCATAACCGACCCGCAGCCCGGCGAGGCCGTACGCCTTGGAGAAAGTGCGAAGGACAACCAGGTTGGGGTAGCGGGCGAGCAGCGGCGGACCCCTGACGGCATCCACTTGGGTAACGAACTCGATATATGCCTCATCGAGAATGACCAGCAGGTCGGTCGGGACGACGGCCATGAAAGCCTCGAATTCGTCCTTGGTCACGATCGTTCCGGTGGGGTTGTTCGGCGAACACACGATTACGACCCGGGTGTGCTCGCTGATCGCGGCGGCCATTTCGGGCAAGTCATGGGCGTGATCGGTGCGGTTGGGCACGCGCACACTGACAGCACCCGCAACGGTCACGAGTGAGGGATAGGCCTCAAACGACCGCCAGGAGTAGAGCACTTCATCGCCAGGGCCAGCGGCCGCGAGAATGAGCTGGGCCAGCAGGGCCACCGACCCGGAACCGATGTGCACCTGATCGACGCCGATGCTGTGCTTGGCGGCGAGGTGCTCGCGCAGAACCAGTGCAGAGGCATCCGGGTACCGGTTGTAGGCCGTTTCAGCCGTGACCGCCGCGATGACCCCGGGCAGCGGGTCGAACGGGTTCTCGTTGCTGGAGAGCTTGTAGGCACTGGCATCGGCCGGCTTGCCTTGCTTGTAGGCCGGGAGGGCGATAATCTCCGGGCGCAGGCGGACGGAGGGTCGGTCTGAGAGGCTCACTCGGCGAGTCTACGCCCGGATATATTCGCAATGACGAATGAATGTTCGTCGGACTTTCGCTCGCCACGAGCCGGTGAGATAGTGGGGGCATGGCCAGATTTCTGATCCAACTGATCGTCACTGCGGTAGCCCTGTGGTTCACCGCACTACTCGTGACCGGCGTGCACGTCACGCCCTACGCGCCGGACGTGGGTGCCAACGTGCTCACGTATCTGCTCATTGCGCTGATCTTCGGTTTCGTCAACACCGTGGTCGGCGGTGTGCTGCGCGTCGTGGCTTTTCCACTTTACATTTTGACGTTGGGCCTGTTCTCACTCATCGTCAACGGACTGCTCCTACTCCTGGTGGCGTGGCTCTCCGGGTTTCTGGGCTTCGGCCTCGTCGTCGACGGCTTCTGGTGGGGCGTGCTCGGCGCACTGGTACTCGGTATTGTTTCCTGGCTGCTCGGACTCATTCTGCGCCCGGTCACCGCGCGCGACTGATCGGGCCGCACCCGCGCGCGTCCTACTCTTGCGCAGGTCCTCCCGGCAAGCGAACGCCGCGCCACAACACGGCCTCGCCCGGCGCGCTCCCGAGAAGTCCGGTCACGGTGTCGCGAAAGCCCTGCAGGTTCGCCTCCGGAGAGGCATCTATGAGCAGCGCCGTCTCGCGGTAGGTGTCGAGGTGGTGGGCCGGAAGGGCGGTATCGGCGGGTGGGTCGGTCGTCGCGAAGACCTCACGGCGCACGGTCACGCGGTCATCCGAGTAGACCATGCTGGCCCCGCCCGCCGCCGTGATGATGTCGTCCTTGTGCTCAACGGTGAGGGTGGCCACGCCGGACGGCACCGGCACCGCCGTTTCGGGTGCTCCAAAGGTCGCAACCGCCTGAACGTCATACGCGCCGGTGGCAGCTACCTGAGTAGCGACCAGGCCACCCTGCGAATGGCCGACCACGACCACCGGATCATCTGTTTGAATGCCGGCGGCCTGCATCGCCTCCATCACAGCGTCGAATGATCCGGCATTCTCCTGGGCCATCGCAGCCACGTTCGCGGTGAGGTCCCACGGCTCGGTCGTAGCGACCGCCTCCCAGTCGACCGTTCCACCGACATACACAGCCCATGACGCCTGGCCACCGTCGACATATTTTTCGATGCGCACCTGAGGCTGTCCAGGGACAGCCTTCGGAATGCGCTTGGCCAGATCTGCGACTCCGGTGGGCGGCACCACTGACGGCACAAGGCTTACCGGCTTCACAGTCACCGGCCCCTCCCGAAACAGCCCTTGAGCGCGCGCACTGGCCAGAACGAGGAGTGCAGTACTGGAGACACCCGTCACGCCCAGGCCGGTATCGCCGAGCAACAGGTCAAGTCCCAGAGGCATTCCCAATGCGCCCAGGGCCACGTCGTCAAGCGAGGAGACGAGTAGCCTCGCCAACATGACCGTCCGCGGGTCCGTGAGGAACCTTTGGTCGACAACGAGCCCCTTGCCCGCCGCGCTCTTTCCCAGCCCCGATGACGCTGCCCTGGTAAACAGCCCCAGTGCAGTCGCGACTCCCAGTGCCAGCGGCGCGGGCCAAATGAAAAACGACAGCCTCAGGAGAGTCCCGATGTCATGGCCGACCTTCGCGCTCCCCAGCACGGCCAATCGCAGAGCGCTGCTCTCAGCCCAGCCGTAGAGTTCGGCCGCAAGGACGAGGGCTGCAGAGACGTCACCGCTGCGCTGCTGCATTCTCCCGAGCGCCGCACTAGCCCAGAGCAGCGGCAATCCGGCGTCCCGCGGGGTCCACCTCCAGTCTGCGCCTGGGGCGTCCAACTCGCGGATATTGTTTAGCCTCATGCGGAAGTCTTCGGCCTGGCCCGCAGTAAATCGAAGCATCTCGGCCGCGACAAGGACGACATCGGTTGACACGATCGTGGTTCCCCCCACGGAAACAGTCAGGCCGCTTCCCCCGTCACCGGGGATCTCGTTCATTACTGCGACTCCAGGTGGACGATGTTCTGCCACAGGTAGTCCTGCGCCTCGTCCAGAAGATTCAACACGATCTGCAAATCTGCCACAATCTCGCCCACCCTCTCTCGGTATGCCAACTGCGCGCTCGACCGCCAGAATTCACTGGGGTCGACGCTAACCAACCGCCGTTTCACCTCGACAACATCGGTGATGAGACTCGCTACCAGCGCCCGCTGAGATCGCAGCACCGGGAGTTGGTCAGTGTGAGCGGGGGGAGTCCACACCCCGTCGAGACGGTCCATGACACCTCCTAGTCACGGATGATCGTCGCAGGACCAGCGACTCGACCTGCTGACCAGCGCGCAAGCTGTGCACAGACGCCGAAAACTGGGCGTGTGGAGAAGACGAAACTGCTCCACAATGGGAGGCATGCCCTTTGCGTCTCTCACTCCCGATGAGGCGACGCCGTTTCGAATTATTTTCGTCTGCACGGGTAACATTTGCCGGTCGCCCATGGCCGAGGTCGTGCTTCGCGACCTCGTCACGAAACTTGGTCTTGGTCGTCTCATCGCGAGCAGTTCAGCCGGGACCGGAGACTGGCACGTGGGTGAGCAAGCCGACGGTCGCACGATCACGGCCCTGGCCAAGCGCGGCTACGACGGCAGTCACCATCGGGCCCGTCAGTTTGACCCGCTGTGGTTCGCCGAGCACGATCTTGTCGTCGTCCTCGACCGCAGCCAGGAGCGCGTTCTGCGTAACTGGGCCGTGGAGGATCACGATCGCGCCAAGGTGCGCCTACTGCTGAGCTTTGACGTCGAGCAGGCCGCCTTGTTCGACGTGCCAGACCCCTACTATTCCGACGATGCGTTGTTTGACGCCGTATTGGGCATGATTGAGAGGGCAAGTCACGCACTTGTGAAACAACTTGCACCCGCAATTCGACAGGGAGTCCGATGAGTCACCTACCCGTACAGGTTCTGAGCCCGCTAGATGGCCGCTACCGAGCCGCCGTTTCCGACCTGGGCGAATTCCTGTCCGAGGCCGGTCTTAACCGCGCCCGCGTGCGCGTCGAGGTGGAGTGGCTGATCACCCTCACCGACCGCAGTCTGTTTGGTTCCGCACCCCTCACCGCCGAACAAAAGCTCGCCCTGCGCTCCCTCGTGACCGACTTTGGTCAGGCCGAGATTGACGAACTGGCCACCCTCGAGGCCACCACCCGTCACGATGTCAAGGCCGTCGAATACCTCGTTCGTCGACGCCTGGGAAAACTGGGTCTCGATCACATCAGCGAACTCACCCATTTTGCCGCCACCAGCGAGGACATCAACAACCTCTCTTACGCCCTGACCGTTCGTGACGCCGTCCAGACTGTCTGGCTACCCAAACTGAACTTGGTCATTGACGCGCTGCGCAGCAGCGCGCTGGAATTTCGAGCGGATGCAATGCTGGCGCGCACCCATGGGCAGCCAGCGACGCCGACGACCATGGGAAAAGAACTCGCTGTGTTCGTTTACCGGCTCGAGCGCATCGTGCGTCAGATCACCGCCGGTGAATATCTGGGCAAGTTCAGCGGTGCTACGGGAACCTTCGCTGCTCACGTAGCTGCGGAGCCCTCTGTCGACTGGCCCGCGCTCTCGCGCGAGTTCGTCGAGGGTCTTGGCCTCGGGTGGAATCCGCTTACTACCCAGATCGAATCGCACGACTGGCAGGCTGAGCTGTATTCCCGCACTTCCCACGCGAACCGCATTCTGCACAACCTGGCCACCGACATCTGGACCTACATTTCCATTGGTTACTTCCGCCAGATCCCCCAGGTTGGCGCCACCGGTTCTTCCACCATGCCGCACAAAATCAATCCGATTCGGTTCGAGAACGCGGAGGCCAACCTCGAACTGTCCTGCGCCATCCTGGACTCGCTCGCGGCGACTCTCGTGACCAGTCGTCTGCAGCGTGACCTCACCGACTCGACCACCCAGCGCAACATCGGTGTCGGTTTTGGGCATTCCTTGCTCGCGCTCGATAATATTCTGCGGGGCCTCGGCGAGATCGATATTGACCGTGCGCTTCTCGCAAGCGACCTCGACTCCAACTGGGAAATCCTGGGCGAAGCGATTCAGACCGTGATTCGTGCCGAGGTCTCGGCGGGACGCTCATCGATCAAAGACCCGTACGCGCTGCTCAAGGAGCTAACCCGCGGTAAGCGCATCACGAGCGACGACCTGGCCGAGTTCGTGTCTGCCCTCGACATTGGCGCCGCGGCCAAGTCCCGCCTCCTGGCTCTGACCCCGGCCAGCTATGTCGGCCTCGCCGACACCCTGGTTGATTATCTGCCCTGATCATCCGCCGGATATACAGGAGCACCGTCATCGGTTTCGATGACGGTGCTCCTGTATTTCTGAACGTTGGCTAGTGGCCGTTCTGCTCATCAAGGTCAGTTTGTTCCGACGCGTTTGGCTTCATACCGAGCACAAGCATCGCGATGACCACGAGCGCCACGATAAACGTCACACCGAGCCCGATCACCGAAAGCATGAGTTCGCGTGTGGTCCCTAGAATGGTCAACCCGACGAACAAAGCCATCCCCGCAGAGATTGCGAGCAATTCGACCGGCTTCAACCGATCGGAGCGGCTCGGCTGGTGCGCCGGGTTGGGGGTATCAGGAGTCTTTTTGGTCACAGGGAGTCCGAATCATTGGTTGCGGTGTTCGCGGGGGCGGGGTCCGCTGTTGCCGTTGCGCGAGGACGCTGTCGGGGAGAATCCCCTTTAAGGGACAGCCCGGCAATCGGCAGGAATACAACGAGAAAGACCAGGTAGGCGCCGAACAACCCGACCGAGACAACCGGGTTGGGCGGAAGCAGCAGAAGGAACAAAGCGAGTACCGCCCCGCTAATGCCGGTGAAAAGCCAATCCTTGGCGGGTAGAGGACGTGTGCGCAACCGGATGCCGGCATAGATTTCGAGAAAACCAGTGACGGCTCCCCAGACGCTCACGATGAAAAGAAAGAACCCGTGTCCACCCGTGTGGAAACCGAGGGCTAGTGCGCCAGCGATCATGCTCACGACGCCGTGAATGAGAAACAGGCTGCGGTCGGTAGCAACGGTCAGGGTGCGAGGTCCGACCAACACGAGCAGGAGTCCGCTCGCGAGGGCGAATGCGCCGAAAACGATTAAACCCAGCTGCGCGGAGTGATCCCGGTTGAATGTAATGATGACGGCCGGGATGACTGCGATCATGGCGCGCCCAACGGGCACGGCCCAGTAGCGTGGGCCGACGCCTGATGGTACCTGCGCGTTTGCCACGCACGACCTCTTTCGTTGCAAAATTTGTCAGGCTCAGTCTACGCGGCGACACCGTCCGGATCTGCGAGCGCGCTGCACGCGCTGATACCGAACGCGGGCGGCCCGAACTACCCGCCCGCCACCATGTCGGCGAAGCGCGAGTAGTGGCCGTGAAAGGCAACCGTAACGGTGCGCGTCGGGCCATTCCGGTGCTTGGCCACGATGAGGTCGGCCTCACCGGCGCGCGGGTTGTCTTTCTCGTAGGCGCTTTCGCGGTGAAGCAAAATAACCATGTCGGCATCCTGCTCGAGTGAACCCGACTCACGAAGGTCGGAGATGGCCGGCATCTTGTCAGCGCGCTGCTCTGGCCCGCGGTTGAGCTGGGATAGCGCGATCACCGGAACCTGCAGCTCTTTCGCGAGCAGCTTGAGAGCGCGCGAGAACTCACTGACCTCTTGTTGACGTGACTCAACTTTCTTGCCACTGGTCATCAGCTGCAGGTAGTCAATGATGACCATCTTGAGGCCGACCCGCTGCTTGAGTCGGCGGCATTTGGCGCGAATCTCAACCAGAGTCATGTTCGGGCTGTCGTCGATGTAGAGCGGTGCGTCGTTGATGCGCCCGCGAGTGGCGGCAATCGTCGTCCAATCCCGGGCCTCAACGGTGCCCTTGCGCATACTCTGGAGAGGAACGGAAGCCTCGGCCGCGAGCAGGCGCATCGCAATTTCGCTGCGGCCCATTTCGAGCGAGAAGAAGATGCTCGGCATGTTGTGGTGGATGGACGCCGAGCGTGCGAAGTCGAGGGCGAGGGTGGACTTACCCAACGCCGGCCGAGCCGCCACGATGATGAGCTGGCCGCCGTGGAATCCGTTGGTCAGTTCGTCGAGATCCGCAAATCCCGTGGGGACGCCGCTCATTTGGCCGTCCTTGAGCTTGGCGGCCTCGATTTCTTCGATCGCCGCCGTCACAGCATCGGTGAGCGGAACGTAGTCCTCCGTCTGCGTTCCTCCGGTGACGGCATAGATTTCGGCCTGCGCGGTGTTGACGAGGTCAAGAACCTCCCCCTCTGCGGCATAGCCCATCTGGGCGATACGTGTTCCTGCCTCGACCAGACGGCGCAGCAGCGCGCGTTCGGCCACGATGGTCGAGTAGAACCCCGCGTTGGCAGCAGTAGGCACCAGGCTCGTCAGGGTGTGCAGGTAGTCGGCACCGCCCGCCCGCGAGAGTTCACCGACCTTGGTGAGCTCATCGGTGACGGTGATGACGTCGGTCGGCTCACCTTGGGCATAGAGCGAGAGAATGGCGTCGAAAATTATCTCGTGCTTGGGAATGTAGAAATCGCCGCCCCGTACGGTCTCAACAACGTCAGCGACAGCGTCCTTGCTGAGCATCATGCCGCCGAGGGCGCTCTGTTCTGCGAGGAGGTCGTGGGGCAGTGCTCGCTCGGACTTCCAGGCTTCAGCGGGCCGCTCTCCGCGGCCAGGGCCACCACTCGCTGACAGACCGTACTCATTTGACGCTGGCTGATTCGCCAGGCCCAGGTGAGCGATTGACACTCGGCACCTCTTTCTCTGTCGTTCGTATAGGTGTATCAGTGCCCACCGACACGGGACGGGACACACCAGCCTGAGGCGAGATGCCGACACTGATTCACCCTAGGGAGCCGGTAGCACCCGCCACAAACCCCCCTGTGGATAACGCTGTGGATAATCTGCGCGAAACGCCGTAGAGATTGTGCAGAACCTGTGCACTCACCTGTGGACAAACATTAAAATCTTTCGAGGAAAACGGTCGTGATCAGGGCTTTAAGTTCCCTACTGGCTTGTGAGTAAAGTTCCTTCAATGAACCCTTGAACCTTGTCGATACGAATGCTCACCTGTGCACAAAAGCAGTGGGTCAGTGCCCGAAAAATCGATCGTTAACGCCGCGTAGCGGGGGATTCCCTAGGGAATCCCCCGCTACGCGAGTAGGTAAAAGCTGCCGGCCGTATGGCACCGGCCTACCGAGGTGTGTTGTTACTTGGCGGCGACGACCACGAGGGTGATCGTGGCGCTGAGCTCGTCACGAAGACGAACCGTTGCCTTGTGCTCACCGGTCAGCTTGATCGCGGTGAGTTCGATCTTGCGCTTGTCGACGGTGCCGAGGCCAGCGGCTGCGACGGCGTTAGCCACGTCCGTGGTCTTGACCGAACCGAACAGGCGTCCGCCGGCGCCGGCCTTGACGACCAGGGTGACCTTGGTGTTCTCAAGCTTGACCTTGAGTGCCTCGGCCTCTTCGAAGGTGGCGTGCTCGCGGGCTGCGCGGGCGGCCTTGATCTGTTCGATCTGCTTCTCGCCACCACGGGTCCACGCCACAGCGAAGCCCTTGGGAACGAGGTAGTTACGAGCAAACCCGTTCTTGACGTCTACGACGTCGCCGGGTGCACCGAGGCCGGAGACCTCATGCGTCAGAATCAATTTCGACATTTGGTTTCCTTACCGGCCTGAGCCTGCGTAGGGCAACAAAGCCATTTCGCGGGCGTTCTTGACGGCACGGGCGATGAGGCGCTGTTCCTGAACGGAAACGCCTGTGATGCGACGGGCGCGGATCTTTCCACGCTCGGAGATGAACTTGCGCAGGGTGGGGACATCTTTGTAATCGATGACACCAACCCGAATCGACTTCGCGGGGGCGGCGTTCTTGCCACCCTTAGCTCCGCGAAGCGGCTTGCGGCGGTCGCCGCTCGACTTTCCAGCCATGATTTCCTTACTTTCTCAAAAGGTGTTAGCTACGCGCGTGGCGTGGCTTAGAAGGGGGTCTCGTCGCTGAAGTTGCCTGGACTGTTCCAGACGTCTCCGCCGGACGCTGCGGGCGCAGCAGTCTTGGCGGGGGCGCTGGGTGCCCACGGCTCATCATTGCCCTGGCCACCGACAGCGGGAGCGCCGCTACGGGGGCCGGACGACTGCGCGCGAGTGAGCGAAGCGGTGGCGTAGCGCAGCGAGGGGCCGATTTCATCGATCTCGAGCTCCATGCTCGTGCGCTTTTCACCTTCCTTCGTCTCGTACGAACGCTGCTTGAGACGCCCGGAAGCGATGACACGCGACCCCTTGGTCAGTGAACCCGCCACGTGCTCGGCGAATTCACGCCAAACACTCGCACGCAGGAACAGCGCGTCGCCATCTTTCCACTCGTTAGCCGCACGATCGAATGTGCGCGGAGTAGAAGCGATGGTGAAGTTGGCAACCGCCAGCCCGTTCTGCGTATAACGCAGTTCCGGATCGCTGGTGAGGTTGCCCACCACGGTGATTACGGTCTCGCCAGCCATGGGCTACTTGTCGCTTGCCTTGTCGGCAACAGCGGCCGGAGCCGGGGTTGCCTTGGCAGCAGCAGGCTTGGCGGCAGCAACCTTCGCGGAGGGAACCGCGGTGGAGGCGGCAGCAACCGGAGCGGAAGCTTCGACCTTGGCGGCAACCGGAGCAGCAGCGGCCGGAGCCTCGACTGCATCGGCGACGACAGGCTTGGCAGCAGAAGCAACCTTGGCCGCCGGAGCGGCAGCGGCTGCAGCAGCAGCGTCAGCCTTGGCCGCGATGACCTTGGGGTTGGCAGCCTTGCGGGCAGCCTTTTCTGCGGCCAGCTTGGTAGCGACGACGACCTGGGCAATGCCCTCTTCGGCGCGGAGCACCTTGGTGCGCATGACTGCCTCGGACAGGCTCAGCTGGCGGTCGAGCTCGACCGTGGCTGAGGCGTTCGCGGTGAAGTCAACGACGGCATAAATGCCTTCGGTCTTCTTGTTGATCTCGTATGCGAGACGACGACGACCCCAGACATCAACCTTGTCAATGGTTCCGCCATCGTTGCGAACAACGTTGAGGAACTTGTCAAGGCTGGGAGCTACGGTGCGCTCATCGATCTCGGGATCGAGGATAACCATTAGTTCGTACTGATGCATGACTAACCCACCTCCTTCGGACTAAAACGGCTACAGACTTTCTGTAACAGGAGGGTTGTGCATGTGCTGAACGCGGAGGCCGGGAATCCGGCACGCAGGCAACCTGCCCAGACTACCGGATACCACGTCGTTGCGCCAGTCGATCAGCTGGTCTACTCGGTCAGGGTCGCGTTCGCTGCTTTCTGGGCTGCGAGCACACCCTGGTGCACCGGAGCGCGACCGAGGAAGACCTCGTCAAGCAGCGGCCGCATGGCGTTCTCGGCGGCCGGCCAGCCAGCACCGCGCGGCGCCGGCGCCGTTCCGCCGGCCAGAACATCGTAGAACGGGCTGATGTCAACCTTCTCGGCCGCCCAGTAGGCAGCGTAGGCGGGCTGCGCGGCCAGCACGGCCGGAGACGCTGCGCCGGAAGCGCCAATAAATTCAGAGCCGGCAGCGCTCCCGAGCCATTCCAACACCCGCTCGGTTTTCGCCGGGTGCTCCGACGCAGCATTTCCAGCAGCAGCGATGCCGTCGACCCCGCTGATCGAGCCGGCAGGACCGCTGGGAAGTTGCACGACGCCCCAGTCGAAGTTCGCCCCAGCACTCACATTGGCGAGGTTGTACACCCCGCTCTGGAACAGGGCCATCTTGCCTTGCAGAAACTGCTCGCGGCTGAAATCGCCGTTGGTATTCGTATCGGCGGCTGACGGAGCGACGTGCCACTTGTTCATGAGGTCGACGAGGTACTGGAATGAAGCGAGGCCCGCGTCAGACGCAAAGGCGTACTGATTAGATTCATCCTGGAACTGGGCACCACCGGAGGCCAGATAGTTCAGCACCATCGCCTGCAGGTCGTAGCCAGCGTTGTAGCCGTATTGGCTAACGTTGGAGCCGTCGAACTCTGCACTGTCGGCCGTGTTCCCGTTGTAGTCCTTGGTGAGTTTCTGCAGCACGCTGATGAGGGTGTCGTTATTACCGGTGGGATCCCAGGTCAGCGCAGACACGTCTTCGACGGTCAGACCGGCATCACCAAGCAGGTCGGCGTTGTAGTACACCGCGATGCCGGGGTCGGCCAGCTGCGGTACTCCCCACAGCGTGGCATCCCGGGTGTACTGGGCGACGACGGCTGGAACCCAGCCGGCCTGGGCATCCGCTGGAATGGCGGTCGTAATGTCGAGCAGTGCGCCCGCGTCGGCGTAGGCGGGATAACTGCCACCATCGACCCAGAACACGTCAGGGGCACTGTCACCGGCGACGTCGGTGCGCAGCTTCTCGAAGTAGTCGTCCCACGGCACGATCTCGACGTCGACGTGAATGTCGGGGTTGTCCTGTTCAAAGGCGGTGAAGGACTTCTCGTAGGCGGCGGCGACCTGTTCGTCCCAGAGTCGCACGGTCACCGTGGTCGCCGCGTCCCCAGTGTCGGAGTCGGAGAAATTCAGTGCGGCGACAGCGCCGGTGATGACGAGAAGCACGGCGAGCGCGCCGGCGGCAATGATGGTGGAACGCTTGGCCATGATGTCCTCTGTTGACGGATCGAACCTTCCCCAGTCGACTAGCCTACGCAGAACCCGCAATGGTGATCGACCGCACGAAGCTGCGCTGGAACATCAGGAACAGCACCAGGAGCGGAACCAGGGCGAGCGTTGTGGCCGCCATCACGAGCGTCCAATTGCCGTTGAACTGGCTTTGCAGACTCGCGGTGGCGACGGTCACGACCCGCCACTCGGTGCCGGTCGTGACCACGAGCGGCCACATGAAACTGTTCCAGTGGCTCACGATTGTGATGAGGGTCAGGGTGGCGATAATCGGGCGAGACAGCGGCACCACGATCTCGACCAACACGTCGAGGGTGTTCGCGCCGTCGAGCCGGGCAGCATCGATGAGCTCCTGGGGAATCCCACGAAAATATTCGCGCAACAAAAAAATCGCGTAGGGGGAGGCGAACGCGAATGGCAGCACGAGACTCCAAAACGAGTTGCGCAGCCCGGCCTCGGTCATCATGAGGTACAGCGGAACGACGAGGACGACGGGCGGGATCATCAGGGTCGACAGGTACACCCAAAACAACACCTGACGGCCGGGAAAATCGACCCTGGCGAAGGCATAGGCGGCGAGAATCGAGCAGATCAGCTGCCCGACCAGAATCAGCACGGCCGCGAGTACCGTGATCAGGATGGCGCGACCGAATTGGGCCGGACCGTTCAGCAAGAGCGCAAAATTCTCCAGCGTGAACGGGTCAGGCCAGCTCAGCGCCGACTGCTGCGCGAATTGCTCACGCGTCTTGAAGGCGGTCAGGATGCTCAGCAGGAACGGGCCGAGGGTGAATAGGGCGCCCAGCACCAGCACCAGGTAGACGGCGGCCGTGGAGGAGAATCTAGTCCATTTCATAGGTGACCCTCCGGCGAAAATAGAGCTGCTGGGCGAGGGTGATGACGACCAGGATGACCAGCAGTACGACGGCCATGACGGCCGCGCGGCCGAGGTCGAAGGCGTCGAAAGCTTCGTAGTAGATGCGCGCGGCCACAACATCCGTCGATCGTGCCGGGCCGCCCTGGGTGAGCGCGTATACCTGGTCGAAGACTTGAAACGCCGAAATGACCGTGGTGACGAGCACGAAGAACATGGTCGGGCGCAACAATGGCAGCTTGATATGCCAGAACATCTTCACCGCGCCGGCGCCGTCGATGCGGGCAGCCTCGAGAATCTGCCCAGGAATGTTGAGCAGCCCGGCCATGAAGAACAGGGTGACGTAGCCGACGTTGGTCCAGATCACCACGGCGGCCACGGCCGGTAGCGCCAGTGCGGGGTCACTGAGCCACTCGACCCGCTGACCGAGCAGGGTGTTGAGTGCCCCATCGGTGGGTGCGAGGATCCACTTCCACACGACGCCGAGCGCAAGCGGAGCGCAAATCCACGGCAGGACGTAGATCGTACGAAACCAGGCTGACCCCGGCAGGCTGCGGGTGAGCAGGCTGGCCGCGCCGAGGCCGATCAGGGTTTGAATCGGCACCACGAGCGCAACGAAGATGAGCGTGACCAGCAGGGAGTTTCCAAAGACGCCGTCACTGAGAACGGATTGGTAGTTGTCGAAACCGACGAAGGTGATCGGGCCGATCAGGTCCCAGCTCTGAAAGCTGAGCCAGAGTACGACGAGCACCGGAAGGAGGAGAAAGCAGACCACGCCGAACAGACTGGGAGCGAGCAGCGCATAGCCGGTGATCGCCCTGCGTCGACGCAGGCTGCCCTTATTGGACACGCTCCGCCCACCAGCCCACGAGCCGGCGGGTAGCTTCGTCCTCGCCGAGGGGTCCGTCGTCCAGTCGTTGCTCGAGCAGATAACGGTAGGCCTCGCCCACCTCGCGCCCCGGTTTCATACCGAGCACGGCCATTATCTGTTCGCCGTCGAGGTCGGGGCGTACCGCGCCGAGTTCTTCCTGCTCGTTCAGCGCGGCAATGCGCTGTTCCAGGTCGTCGTAGGCGAAGCCGAGCCGGTCTGCCTTGCGCCGGTTGCGGGTCGTGACGTCGGCGCGGGTGAGAATATGCAGCCGTTCCAGTTGGTCTCCCGCGTCGCGCACGTAGCGGCGCACGGCAGAATCGGTCCAGGCGCCCTCGGTGTAGCCGAAAAATCGCAGGTGCAGCTCGATCAGGCGAGCGACGGCGTTGATGGTGTCATTGTCAAAGCGCAGGGCGCGCAGTCGTTTCTTGGCCAGCTTTGCCCCGACCACGTCGTGGTGGTAGAAACTCACGACTCCGCCCGGTTCGAGTTTGCGGGTGGCTGGCTTGCCGATGTCGTGCAGCAGGGCGGCGAGGCGCACGATCAGGTCGGGAGAATCGAGGTTGCCGCGTGATTTCTCGTAGCCCATCGCCTGCTCCAGCACGGTGAGGCTGTGCTGATAGACGTCCTTGTGGTGGTGGTGTTCGTCGATCTCCAACCGTAGGCCGGGAATCTCGGGGAGCACGATCTCGGCCAGGCCCGATTCCATCAGCACTTCGATGCCGGCGCGTGGGTCCTTCGAAACCAACAGTTTCGACAGTTCGTCACCGATGCGTTCGGCCGACACGATACGGATGCTGTCCCGCATCTTCTCCATGGCCAGTGCGGTGTCGAGGTCCAACGTGAAACCCAGCTGTCCGGTAAACCTGGCCGCGCGCAGCATCCGCAGCGGGTCGTCTCCGAAAGAAACCTCCGGAGTGCTCGGGGTGCGCAGTCGTTTGGCCAGCAGATCGTCGATGCCACCGGCCGGATCAACGAGCGTCAGCTGGGGCAGGCGCAGTGCCATCGCGTTGACGGTGAAGTCTCGGCGCAGCAGGTCCGGTTCCAGGTGGCGTCCGAACACGACGTCGGGTTTGCGGGTAGCGCCGTCGTAGCTGTCGGCTCGATAGGTGGTGATTTCCACGGTCTCGCCGGCCAGGCTGGCACCGATCGTGCCGTATGCCCGGCCGATGTCCCACTGCGCTTCTGACAGTGGCTTGACGAGCGCGAGGATCTGGTCGGGTGTCGCATCCGTGGTGAAATCCAGGTCGTGGAGCGGCCGGTCCAGGAACGCATCACGAACCGGGCCACCGACCAGGGCAAGCTCATGGCCGGCCGCCGCAAATGCGTTCGCCAGACGAGATACCGTGGGAGTGGCAGCCAGGTCGCCCAGTCGTGCGAGGGCTGCCGCGACGCTCTGCATATGCCCCATATTAGTTGCCATTGGGGACGCGCAGTCGCTGTGCAGGCGGCTCTAGGCTGGCACGCCGTAGAATCCCCCTATGGTGGCCGAGTCAAATTCCGCGCATCGGCCCGCGCTCCCGGCTGCTCCGCGCACTGCCGTGCGCCCGGCCCGGCGCGTGTTACGTCATCGACGATTGCGACCGATCATGGCGTTTCTGGTGGGATTCCTGACCCTCGCGCCCCTGGTTTTTGCACCGATATTTTCTTTCCCATTAGCCCAGGCCGCCACGGAGAACAACACGGTCACGAGCGCCACAACCCTCGAAGACACCATCAGCGTCACCGTATCTCCAACCACTTCGCCGCAATTGTCGCCTGGCCAGGATCTGGTTCTGACGGTGACCGTGCACAACAACACGGACGCTGGCATTCCGACCGGCCGCGTCGATGTGAACCTCGCGCACCTCGCGCTGACCACACGAGCTGCGCTCGATAGCTGGCTGCGGCCCGATAAGGACACAAATTCCGGCGACCAGCTGGTGAGCGTGCCAACGACGGAAGTCATTCCGGCTCGTGCCAGCACGAGCCTCAGCATCACGGTTTCGGCCGAGGCCGTGGGATTGACCGACCGAAACGCGTGGGGATCGCGTGGGCTCGCCGCGATTCTCAGTGTGGGTGACGTGATTCAGGGAGAGGGCCGTGGCACATTTGTCTGGTCGCAGGGCAGCGCGATCACCCCGGTCGGGCTCGCTTCCATCCTGCCGATCACGACCCCAGAAAGCGCGACCGGGCTGATCACCACGAAGTCGCTCGAGTCGTACACAAGCTCGGTCGGTCTGCTCTCTCGCCAACTGGATGCCGCCATAGATACCCCCACGGCAACGATCGCCCTTGATCCGCAGATCATCGCCTCGATTCGGGTACTCGGCAGCAAAGCTCCGGCATCGGCCGTCGCTTGGCTCGACCGCCTGGCCGGGGCCAGCAATGACATCTTTCCGCTCGGCTACGCGGATGCCGACATCGCCTTGCAAGCGCAGGCCGGAGCCACGACGCTGCTCACGCCAACCTCTTTCCTGTCGGCGATTGATGCCAGTCTGTTTGTCGTGCCACCGGCCACACCCATCCCTGAATCCACGACCAGCCCGACCGCTGTGCCCAGCATCACATCCCGCGCCATGGCCGAAACTACCCCCTCGCCAACGCCCACCCCGACTCCCGAGTTGGAACCCGGCGCAACGGTCATTCCCTCGACCAGCGACCTGTTGGCCTGGGATTACACGAGCACCGCGATCGGCTGGCCGGTCGCCGGAAATGTTGCGCGCACCGACCTCGACGTGTTTGCCGCGAGCGGCCAGACGACGACCATCCTCTCCAGCGGCAACGTCGAGCAATCCGATGTCTTCACACCCAATACAGCGTTCGCTCTTGCGGGCGGGCTGGCCCTCGTCAGTGACTCCGTGCTCTCGGCCGCCGTCCGTGCCGCCGCCGAGGCAACGACCGAGGACGAGTGGCGGGCTAATGTCTCCGAGGCGGCTTCGCTTTTGGCGATCGTGTCTGCGGAGAACCCCAATTCGGCACGCACGATGTTGGTCACCTTCGATCGCAGTAGCCCGGCGAGTGCCACCCGGATCTCTCAGACGCTCGCGGCGCTCGATTCTACGGCTTGGTCAAACGCGGCTCCGCTGCAGTCAGCCTTGGAGGCCGCCCCGGCCACCACTGTGACGTTTCAAGACCAGGCGATTGACAGCAACCGGGTCGCACTCGCCCGATCCCTGTTGGAGCGCGAGGGGTCGATCGCTGAATTTGCCACCATTTTGGCCGATCCCATCGCGTTCACCGCGCCGGCACGACTGAATGTGCTCGCTCTTCTCGACACGACCTGGGCTTCGCAGACGTCGGCTTGGGATGAGCAGGTCCGGGCGAGTCTCGCTGCCTCCTTCGACCTGATTCACGCCGTGACCGTCACCACCCGCGGGCCAATTATTGTGGTGGGCAGCAAGGTCGACCTGCGCATCACGCTCAACAATGCCCTTGACCAAGCCGTCACCGTGCGCGCCGAGATTGTGCCTTCCAACGGCCGACTCATTGTCGGTGACACCCTCGAGACCATCATTCAGCCCAACTCCTCCCAGGCGGTTTCCGTGCCACTCAGCGCCGCCGTCGGTAATGGCGACGTCGTCCTGCGAGTCACCCTATTCACCCTCAACGGCACTCCGCTGGGCCAGCCAGCCCCCATAGACGTCAGCGTGCGCGCCGACTGGGAAGGAGTCGGCGCGAGCATCTTCGCGATCCTCGTCGTCAGCTTCTTCGGTTTCGGCATCTGGCGTAACATCGTGCGCCGGCGCCGGGAGCGCGCGGGTGAGGCATCCGCTAGAGAACCAGCGACGGTCCCCGTGACGGAGCCCCATGTCTGACACCGCGACCGGCAACGGCGGAATAGGTCGAGCCAGCGCATTCCTGGCCTCCGGCACGATCGTGTCGCGCATTCTCGGCTTCGTCAAGGTCATTGTCCTCGCCGCCATAATCGGCCAGTTCGGCGCCACTGCTGATACCTTCGCGATCGCCAATCAGCTGCCGAATACCATCTATGTGATCGTGGCCGGCGGAATACTGACGGCCGTTCTGGTTCCGCAAATCGTTCGTGCCAGCCTGCACGCCGACGGCGGCACTGCCTACATCAACAAGCTGCTCACGCTAGCCCTGGTCGTATTGTTCGCGGCGACCCTCGCGGCTACCCTGTTGGCCCCGCTGATAACGAGGTTCATCGGCCTGAACCTGCCCGAGAACGAGAAGGCACTGGCCGTGGCATTCGCATACTGGTGCCTTCCGCAAATGTTCTTCTACGGCCTCTACACGCTGCTCGGCGAAGTCCTCAACGCCCGCAAATCCTTCGGACCATTCACCTGGGTGCCGGTACTCAACAACGTCGTAGCCATCGCCGGCCTGGTCGTTTTCGCGACGCTGTTCAGCCCCGACCCTATCGGTGATCGATCAGCTGCCGAGATCACATCGGCCATGGTCGCTGTGCTGGGAGGCAGTGCCACCCTCGGCGTGATCACCCAGGCCGTCGTACTGTTCTATTTCTGGCGTCGCATCGGTTTGCGCTATCGCCCGGACTTTCACTTTCGCGGCGTCGGTCTCGGGGCCGCGGGTAAAATGGCGAGCTGGACCTTCGGCATGCTTCTGGTCACGACCTTTGCGGGAATTGTCGAAACCCAGGTTGTCACCCGCGCGCACGGTGAAGCATCCGTTGCCGTGCTCGCCACCGCCTGGCTGATCTTCATGCTGCCGCACTCAGTGATTACCGTATCGGTCGCGACGGCATACTTCACCCGCATGAGCGAACACGCGTCACTCGGTAATTGGGCTCTGGTCAAAACGGATGCCTCGAGCGCGATTCGGGGAACGTCGCTGGTAATCGTGCTCGCTGCGGCCGTCATTGCCGTCTGCGCCTACCCCTTCGCTGCCGTCTTCGTGGCACCATTCGACCAGGTTCAAGCCATTGGCAACGTCATCATCGCGTTTATTCTGGGGCTCGTGCCCTTCTGCGTGTTGTTTGTTCTGCAGCGAACCTTTTACGCCCTCGGCGACACACGTACACCGTTCTTTTTCACCCTGTTTCAGGTCGTTCTGCTGATCTGCGCCGTGTTGGCATGCGCGTGGCTGCCAACAGACTGGATTGCCGTGGGCATCGCCGGTTCGATCACTGTGACCGGTACGCTGCAGGCCATTCTGGCTGCCCTGCTCTTGCGCCGACGAATGCACGGTATCGACGGGCGTCGCATTCTGCGCAGCCTCGTGAAATATCTGGTCGCCGTCATCATTCCCCTGGCTGCTGGCCTGACCCTCATGGTCATTCTGGGGGGCGGTGTCGAGGGTGGCTTCGCGGTGTCTTCGAGGCTCACGGCCATGGTCTCCATGGCTCTGACCGGTGTGATCATGGCCGCGAGCTACTTCGGTCTGCTGCTGCTCATGCGCAGCGGCGAGCTCACAGCGTTCCTGACGCCCTTGCGCGGTCGATTGCGCCACTAAGTACCGCGACGGTCACAGCTGCCCACAGCGCCGGGGTGAACGCTTCACCCCGGTTTTCCCGACCCGTGCCCGTGACTGTGCAGCACCTCCAAGCTGGGAGGCCATGGAATAGCAGCCGATTAGGATGTGTTGTATCGAAACGTGAGGCGGGATATTGCCCGTCTTGCCCACCACTGCAAGGAGTGTGCGCGTGCGTCAGATCATCATCATCGGTTCCGGACCGGCCGGCTACACGGCGGCGATTTACGCCGCCAGGGCCAACCTCAAACCGCTTCTGATCGCCAGTTCGGTCGAGGCCGGCGGTGAGTTGATGAATACTACCGACGTTGAAAATTTTCCCGGCTTCCCGGAAGGCGTACAGGGACCCGACCTGATGACCAAAATGCAGGAGCAGGCAGAACGCTTCGGCACCGAGGTTGTCTACGACGATGTCGAATCTGTTGACCTGTCTGGCCCAATCAAGACGGTCGCCCTTGGCAACGGTGACGTTGAGCAAGCGCTCACGGTCATTTTCGCCACCGGTTCCGCCTACCGCAAGCTGGGCCTCAGCGATGAAGAACGTCTCTCCGGCCGTGGCGTCTCCTGGTGCGCCACCTGCGACGGTTTCTTCTTCAAGGGCAAAGAAATCGCCGTGATCGGCGGTGGCGACTCCGCCATGGAAGAAGCCACCTTCCTAACCCGGTTCGCCTCGAAGGTGCACGTTATTCACCGCAAGGGTGAATTGCGCGCATCAAAGATTATGCAGGAGCGTGCCTTCGCAAACGACAAAATCGAGTTCATTTGGAACTCCGAGGTCGTCGGCATTACCGGCACCGACGCCGTCGACGGTCTTACCCTGCGCGACACCGTGTCCGGAAACGAGACCAGCCTGCCCGTTGGCGGCGTATTCGTGGCGATCGGCAACGATCCGCGCACGCACCTCGTGCATAAGCAGCTCGACCTCACCCCGGAAGGCACCATCGCCGTCGCCGGCCGATCCTCGCTCACGAGCCAGGCTGGTGTGTTTGCAGCCGGCGACGTAATCGATTCCAGCTACCGTCAGGCCATCACTGCGGCTGGCTCCGGCTGCGCGGCTGCTCTTGACGCGGAGCACTACCTCAGCACCCTTCCCCCCGCCTTGCTGGCCCAGGCCGGCGACACCGAACTCGCATCAGTTAACTAAGGAGCATTACATGACCGCACGATCCGTTACCGAAGCCAACTTCGAACAAGAAGTCATCAACAACGAGAAGACCGTTCTGGTGGATTTCTGGGCCGAGTGGTGTGGCCCCTGCCGCGCCGTCAGCCCGATCCTCGACCAGATTGCAACCGAGAACGCCGACAAGCTCGACATCGTCAAGCTCAATGTCGACGAGCACCCCGCCCTGGCCGCGAAATACCAGATCACCTCCATCCCCGCGATGAAGGTCTTCCAGAAGGGTGAGGTCGTCAAGACCGTCATCGGCGCCAAGCCGAAGCCGCAGCTCGAGAAGGACCTGGCCGACTTCCTCGTCTAACCAGTTCCCACACGATGAAGCCCGTCCGGCGTTAGCCGGGCGGGTTTTTTCGTGCCCGGTGACACCCCATACGATAAAGAAGACAGCAGAACGGATGTGACGTGACTATTCAGGGTTCCCCGCAAGCCGGCGCTGTGCAGACAACAACTGCGCAGGGCGGCAACAACCTCGACCCGTGGTATCACCACTACGCCGACCGAGCCGCTGGGCTTAAGGCCTCCGAGGTGCGAGCACTCTTCGCCGTGGCCTCACGCCCCGAGGTGGTCTCCCTCGCCGGCGGCATGCCATACGTCGCCGCCCTGCCACAGGAGCTCGTCATCGATGCAATGGACCGCGTCATGCGCCAGAAGGGTGCCACTGCCCTGCAATATGGCTCTGGTCAGGGAGTTCCCCTGCTCCGTGAGCAGATTCTCGACGTCATGGCGCTCGAAGGCATTAAGGCCAACGCCGATGACGTCGTGGTCACGACCGGCTCCCAGCATGCTCTGGAGCTGGTGAGCAAATTGTTCCTGAACCCCGGCGACGTCGTCATCTCCGAAGGCCCCAGCTACGTCACCGCCATGGTGATCTTCAAGTCGTATCAGGCCGAGGTTGACCACGTGCCGATGGATGAGAACGGCCTGATCCCGGCCGCACTAATCGAACACATTGCGGCCCTCAAGGCGGCCGGACGCACCATCAAGTTTCTCTACACGATCCCCAGCTTTCACAACCCGGCGGGCGTAACCCTCAGTTGGGCACGACGCCTGGAAATTCTTGAGATCTGTCGCTCGAACAACATTTTGGTACTCGAAGACAACCCATACGGGCTGCTCTACTTTGACAAGCCGGCACCGGACGCCATCCGCTCGCTCGAGCGCGACGGCGTCGTCTATCTGGGCACTTTCTCCAAGACCCTCGCCCCCGGTTTCCGAGTCGGCTGGGCACTCGCCCCGCACGCAATCCGCGAGAAACTCGTCCTTGCCAACGAGGCGGCCGTGCTCTCCCCCAGCTCCTTCACCCAGATGGTCATCTCGGAATATCTGTCGACGGCCGACTGGAAAGCGCAAGTGAACACGTTTCGCGGTGTCTACCACGAGCGCAAGAACGCCATGCTCGGCGCTCTGGATGAGTATTTGCCTGACCTGAGCTGGACCAATCCAACCGGCGGATTCTACGTCTGGGTGACCCTGCCCGAGCGACTCGACTCCAAGGCCATGCTCCCCCGTGCGGTCAAAGAACTGGTCGCCTACACGCCGGGAACCGCGTTCTACGCGGACGGAGATGGACGCCAGAACATGCGTCTCGCTTTCTGCTACCCAACCCCCGACAATATTCGACTTGGCATACGGCGTTTGGCTACTGTGATTCGCGGCGAACTCGACCTACTCGATACCTTTGCGGGCACAGGACCGCTCGGCGCTGTCCCCGACCGGCCCGGCACCCAGAATCAGCGTTTCGGTGGCCCGCCGGCCAATATTTCTTAAATACGCCCTACGACCGACACTCAGCAAGGAAAAAACCTGATCATGAGCGAATTTTTCGCACTTAAAATCATCGTGCTGGCCGGTGGCATCTCCCACGAGCGTGACGTGTCGCTGCGATCGGGCCGGCGCGTAGCGGACGCCCTCACCGACGAAGGCCACTTCGTCACCGTGCTTGACCCCGGCGCCAATTTGCTGAGCACCTTGGCCGAACTGGCCCCCGACCTTATCTGGCCTACCCTGCACGGCGCCACGGGCGAGGATGGCGCCCTGCTGTCCCTGCTGGAAACCACGGGAATTCCTTTTGTCGGTTCGCGCGGCCCAGCGGCCGCTCTCGCCTGGAACAAAGCCATCGCCAAAGAGCTCGTGCTCCGGGCTGGATTCGCAACTCCGCCAGCGATTGCACTGTCAACCGAGACCTTTCGTGATCTCGGCGCCACGAGTGTGCTCGCGCATTTGGTGAAGGCGATCGGCCTGCCGCTCGTCGTTAAGCCAGCCCAGGGCGGGTCGTCACAGGGAGTGACGATCGTGCGCACCCCTGCCGACCTCCCCCGCGCCATGGTGGACGCGTATACCTACGCCGACACCGCCTTGGTCGAGGCCTACATTGACGGAACCGAGGTAACGGTCGCCGTAGTCGACATTGGAGATGGGGCTACAGCTCTCCCGATCGTGGAAATAGTCCCCATTGACGGCGTGTACAGCTTCGAGGCCCGCTACAACGCGGGTGAGACCGACTTTTATACCCCGGCCCGTCTCTCCGCCGACGTTGCCAATACCGTCGCGACGGCCGCAGTGGCCGTACATACTCTTCTCGGCCTGCGACACCTCAGCCGAGTTGACCTCATCGTCGATGCCGCCGGCACCCCTTGGTTTCTAGAAGCCAACGTGCTGCCCGGACTGACCGAGACGTCGCTGGTTCCTCAGGCCATCGAGGCCGACCGCCACACTCTCGGCGCCACCTACTCCGCCTTGGCCGCAAACGCCCTGGTCACCCAGTAGCTCCTAGTTTCACGTGAAACACTCTCGCGCTCCCACCAGGCGACCCCGTTTCACGTGAAACATTGTCGCCCATACTTCGAGGCGATCGTCGCGTTTCACGTGAAACATACTTGGACCGCCTCGTCCGGACAGTCAGAAGACACGGATAGCTATTCCGCCAAGGGCAACTAAACACAACGAGCGCTTCTTATGGACGCAGCTACAGAGGGCAACCACAGAGGGCAACCCTCACTAACGTAACCTAACTACTCTGAACAAGTTTCACGTGAAACATCGCGCAGAAGGCCCCACTACTAACTCGCGCTGAAGCCCGGCTCACCGAGAACCGTTAGGATACGGTTCAGATCACCGATGGTCGCGAAATCCACCGTGATCTGGCCTTTTCTAGTGCCCAAACTGATTTTCACGCGAGTATCCAGTCGATCACCGAGGTGCTCCGCGATCTCATCGAGATGGCCCTGACGTCGCCCAGGCAGCGGTTTCACCTTCACTGCCCGTGGAACGGCAGTCGCAACAGCCTCGGCCGCGCGAACAGACAAGTCTTCCTCGACAATTTTATCGGCCAGGCGCAGCATGCCGGCCGGGTCACCCACCGACAAAATCGCGCGCGCGTGACCGGCAGAAAGTACACCAGCGGCAACGCGCAACTGCACCGGCTCCGGCAGTTTCAGCAGTCGCAACGTGTTCGTGATCTGCGGACGGGATCGGCCGATCCGCTTGGCTAGTTCTTCCTGCGTTATGCCGAAGTCCGCGAGCAACTGCTGATAAGCAGACGCTTCTTCCAGTGGATTCAGCTGCGCGCGGTGCAGGTTCTCCAGCAACGCGTCACGCAGCATATCGACGTCTGCGGTCTCACGCACGACTGCCGGAATGGTGTCGAGCCCGACTTCTTTGGTGGCTCGCAAACGACGCTCACCCATGACGAGCTCATACTTACCCGGTTCATCGGCTAATGGGCGTACGACGATGGGTTGCAGCACCCCGACCTCGCGAATACTGTGCACAAGTTCAGCAAGGTCGTCTTCATCGAAAATGGTACGCGGCTGGGCGCGGTTGGGAACGATGTTGTGCGGATTCAAGTGCGCCAACCGGGCGCCAGCTATCAGCGGAACGTCGGGAACGACTTCGGGGGAGGCGTCCGCTACCGTGGTCACACCACGCGGAAAGAACACGTCGACCGGGCGGGGGGCCGAGGCGTCGTCCTGCACGGGGATGAGTGCGCCGATACCGCGGCCGAGGCCTGTTCTTTTCGCCATTAGTGCAGTTCTTTCGTTTGGGACTTATTTTCTGTACGTGGTGCCCCGCGATGTGCCATTTCTGCGGCTGCTTCCAGGTAGGAGAGCGAACCTGCCGAGTTGAGGTCGTAACTCACGACGCTCTGGCCATAGCTCGGGGCCTCAGAAACCCGTACAGAGCGTGGAATTGCGGTATTCAAGACCTCGTCGGGGAAGTGGTCGCGCACTTCCTTGGCAACCTGGGTCGCCAGATTGGTGCGGCTGTCATACATCGTAAGCAGAATGGTGGAGACGACGAGGTCGGGGTTGAGGTGTTTCTCGATCAGGGCGATGTTCTTGAGCAGCTGGCTGAGTCCCTCGAGTGCGTAATACTCGCACTGGATAGGAATAAGAACCTCGCGTGCGGCGACGAAAGCGTTGATGGTCAGTAAGCCCAGCGACGGCGGGCAATCAATAAAGACATAGTCGTACGGCTCGACCATCTCAGCCAGGTAAAGGTCGAGGGCGCGGCGAAGTCGCTGCTCGCGCGCGACGAGTGAAACCAGTTCAATCTCGGCACCGGCCAGGTGAATCGTGGCGGGAACACAGAACAGGGCACCGAATTCCGGGCTCTTCTGTACGACCTCGTCCATGGGCATGTCGTTGATGATGACGTCGTAAACGCTCGGCGTCTCGGCACGGTGTTCAACGCCGAGAGCAGTAGACGCGTTGCCCTGCGGGTCCAGGTCGATGACCAAAACACGTGCTCCCTGGCGCGCCAAAGCCGCGGCTAAGTTGACCGCGGTCGTAGTCTTGCCAACCCCACCCTTCTGATTGGAGATCGTCAGTACCCGTGTCTTCTCGGGCTTCGGCAGGTCTCCGGCAGCAATGACCTGGCGACGACGGGTCAGTTCCGCAATTTCTCGGGCCAGCGGGGTTGTCCCGTCGAACCCTGCCGCCTTGCCGTTGTGCTGATCTTCAGCAGGATGTTTCACGTGAAACCTTTACGCTCGACGGTTGATGAGCCACCCGAAAGGGACCCCCGAACACCAAATTCAGTGCCATTCGGGACTACTCCACTGTAGCTCTGATGACCCGGGTTGCCTCGGGCAGCACGCCAGCGCCAAGGGTAATTACCTCAACATCACGCAGGCGATACTTGCGAATCGGTTTCGCCGCCGCCTCAATCTCACGCTGCGCTCCTTCACCCTTCATCAGGATGAGTTCACCGCCACTGCGCAGCAGGGGAGCGGTCAGTGGTATCAGCTTGCTAAAGGCACTCACCGCTCGAGCAGTCACCTGATCAAGTGGCTGCGTCAGGCGTGCTTCTTCGGCACGTGCACGCACCACGGTCACATTCGAGAGGTGCAGGGCGGCAACCTGGTCATTCAGCCAGGCAACTCGACGTTCCATCGGTTCGATCAGCACGAAGTTCACGTCTGGTCGCGCAATGGCCAACACGACACCGGGAAGGCCAGCACCGGAACCCACGTCGCCCACGACACCGGGACGCAGGAGTGGCGCCACAATGGTGCAATTGAGAATGTGCCGTGACCACAGACGCGGGAGTTCCAGCGGACCAATTAGCCCCAAAATTTCGCCCTGATCAGCCAAATTATTGGTAAACGCTCTCATGAGATCGATCTGTGGACCCAAAAGCTCGATCGCCGCCAGCGGTTCAATCTCCAACGCGACTGGATCAGCCGTGCTTCCTGATGCCGCCGTTGATTCAGGCACGTTCCCAGCGGCACGGTTCGGTTCCGGCGTGACAGATTGCGACATGACCAACGAGACTAGGCTGCGGTAATGACGGTGTGGCGATCGCGGCCCTCACCGGACGACTCCGACCGGTAACCACCACTGGCCGCGACGATATCGTGTACAAGTTTGCGCTCGTAAGAAGACATCGCCGGCAGGTCGGCTTCGGTCGCGCCGCCCTCAATCCGCTCAATAGCCCGGGCCACAAGGGCGGCGAGTTCAGCTTCGCGCGCCTCGCGGGATCCGCCGATGTCCAAAATCAGCCGCGAAAAAGAACCCGTCTTATTCTGCACCGCGAGGCGAGTCAGTTCCTGCAGGGCGTTGACCGTTTCCGGCTTGGAGAGCACGCGGAGATTGTCGGCGTCCGACGCTTTGACCGCTAAGTAGGCCCTGCCATTGCGCGCATCGATGTCAATGTCGCCGTCGAGATCGCAGATATCGAGAAACTCCTCGATGTAGTCCGCGGCAATGTCACCTTCACGCTCGAGCTGATCGGTCGTAAGCGGGGCCTCGGTACCGCTCTCGGCTTCCGGAACGGCGGGGGAGGTATCCGTTATCGTGCTGGTGGCAATGACAACTGCACCGTCAGCAGTGACAGTGTCCACTTCGGTGAGGCCGGTTTTGTCCGTCACGGTGATCTCCACTACTTCTTCGGGCCGGTTTGTTTTTTGGCACGGGCCTTACCGACCGGCTGCTGACGCTGAACGGGCTTGGCGGGCTCCTCGACCACAATGATGTCACCATCGGTCGCGATGAGCTTACCCTTACGCGCCAGACGCTCTTCCCGAGCCTTGGCAGCTTCACTGCCGGGCGTCGGCATGTTTCGAATGACCAGGAACTGCTGAATCATGGTCCAGAAGTTTGAGGTGAGCCAGTAGAACATGACGCCGAGCGGAAACGCGACACCGGAGAAGGCAAAGACGAGGGGGAGCAGGTAGAGCATGATGCGCTGCTGCTTGAACATGGGGCTCGCCTTGGTTTCCGGCGACATGTTCTTGGAGACGATCTGCAACTGGGTGATGAACTGCGAGGCGGTCATCAGCACGACCATTGTGGCCGCGATGATCATGACGGTCCCGTTGAAAGGGTCACCGGCGGTCCAGAGCGACCACTGCGAGGCAAAGGTGTCGTGCAGCGGCGCATTGCCGAACAGTTTGGCGTTGCCGAAGCTCTCGGCAAGGCTCTGGTTGAGGGGGCCGACGCCGCGGGTGGAGCGCTGGGCGTCATTGAGCACCGAGAACAGGGCGAAGAAGATCGGCATCTGCAGGAGCAGAGGCAAACACGAACTCAACGGGTTGGTACCGGTCTTCTTGTACATGGCCATGGTCTCGCGGGACATGGCCTCGCGTGAGAACTGGTCTTTCTTGCCCTTGTACTTGTCCTGGATCTTTTTGAGCTGCGGCGCAACCTCAAGCATCTTGCGCTGGCTCTTGATTTGGCGCACGAAGATAGGAATCAGGGCGGCACGCACGACCAGGACGAGGCCGACGATGGACAGCACCCACGTGATGCCGTCGTTGTACCCCATGCCCAGGTTGGAAAAGAGCCAGTGGAAGGCCACGAGCAGCAGCTCGACCACCCATTTCAGAGGCCAGAGAATCGTACCTATGAGGTCCATACTGTGGGTTAGCCCTTTCCGTGGCTAGGTGCGACAACAAAACCGAACGACGTCACGCGAAAGCGACGCTTGCTCTTGAGTGGTACATCATCAATGCCGCCTGGTGACCACGGATGACAACGGCTCAGTCTGCGCGCAGCAAGGATGCAGCCCCACGCTAGTCCGTGTTCCTGAACGGCCCCCAGTGCGTAGGCAGAACAAGACGGGTAAAACCGACACACATCTCCATAGAGCGGAGAGATCACGGCACGATACACGCGAAGAATTACGACACCCACGTTCCGGGGTATCAGGATGATCGTCGCGAGTACTCGGTTCATCGGCCCACACTCTTCTTTCGCGCTGGGTGGGGGCGAGAGAGGGAACGGTGAACTTCATCGCGCAGCGTCTGCCATGCAACATCGCGCGCTCCCGGCAAAGCCCGGATGACAACATCCGTTCCTGCCGGAACCAGGGAGAGCAGTTCGAACGTCACCGCCTTGAGGCGGCGGCGAACGAGATTGCGCTTCACGGCATTGCCCACATTCTTTGCGACAATAAAGCCGAAACGAACCGGAACACCAACGGTGCCAGATTGAATCTCAGCACTTTTTCGTACATAAAGAACGGTGTGCGCACCAACGATCCGCACACCGCGCCGAACGACGCCCTGATAGTCGCTGCCGCTCGTAACGCGATTTATGTGAGCGAGCACGAGAACCTGGCGACCACAACGAACCTGGGCAGACTCTGGCCTACGCTGAGAGTTCGGTGCGACCCTTGCGACGGCGTGCACCGAGGATGGCACGGCCCGCACGGGTACGCATGCGCAGACGGAAGCCGTGCACCTTGGCGCGACGGCGGTTGTTCGGCTGGAAGGTTCTCTTGCTCATAATTCAATCTCCACGTATTTGAATCACCGCTGGCCAAATTCCCTTCGGCCAAAATAGCAGCGCGCACAGAAGTCGGAAGCCCGCGGGATGGGGTCAACTGATTAAAACTACGGCCTCGGCCACGTCTGGTCAAACTCAGACCCCCGAATCAGCGGATTCTCGACAATAATGACTCCAACGCAAGTGCCAAACAAACAATGCGTCACCCGCGCTGAATTCGCCTCACTCAGTGGGATTGACTACCGTAAGGACAAGTTATCCACAGGTTGGTAGCATCAACCTGAGAATTCGACTGATTTTGTACACAGGCGGTGGATAACTTTAACGATGAGTTCGGACCAAGAACTCAAATTGACCCCATCTCGCGCCACTCGGGCCGGTGAGAGCGGGCGTGTCAGTGTCCACCACCAGAGCCACGCGCATCCGCCGGTCGCTCAACAGTGAAAACTCGAAATGCACAGATTGTAGGAACAATGGCAGACGTAGAAGCGCCGATAGCCGAAACTTGGCGATCCGTTCTGACCACGTTGGAATCCGACGCCACCATCACACCCATGTTGTACGGGTTTCTCAGCCTGGTCGAGCCGAAGGGCATCGCGGCCGGTACGTTCTATCTCGAGGTCCCCAACGAGTTCACGGCAAGCATGCTCAACCAGCGGATGAGGGTGCCCCTGCTGACCGCGATGGGCCAGCTCGATGAAGCAACTGCCGTCTCAACCTTCTATGTGGTCGTCAACCCCGAGCTCGAACAGGAATCGTTACGGCCAGTGCAACAAACGTTGACCCCGCCGGATGTCATCACCCCCGCCCCGCCCCAATCGGTGTTTGAGGGTGCGGTTGCGCCGCAGCCCCACGAAACCCGACTCAACCCCAAATACAGTTTCGACAATTTCGTAATCGGGCAATCCAACAGATTCGCCCATGCTGCCGCCGTCGCAGTGGCTGAGGCGCCGGCTAAGGCCTACAACCCGCTCTTCATCTACGGATCGTCGGGACTCGGCAAGACTCATCTCCTGCACGCAATCGGCCACTACGCCATGAGCCTGTACCCAGGAATCCGCGTTCGTTACGTCAGTTCGGAAGAGTTCACCAACGACTTCATCAACTCCATCGCGAACAACCGCGGCTCGGCATTTCAGGCTCGATACCGAAACATCGACATCCTCATGATCGATGACATCCAGTTTCTGCAGAACAAAGCGGAAACCCAGGAAGCGTTCTTTCACACGTTCAATACCCTGCACGACCACAACAAGCAGGTGGTGATCACAAGCGACCTGCCGCCCAAACACCTCACCGGCTTCGAAGACCGCATGCGCAGCCGTTTTGAGTGGGGCCTGATCACGGATGTCCAAGCTCCCGACCTCGAGACCCGCATCGCCATTCTGCGCAAAAAAGCTCAGAGCGAAAAGTTGCAGGTGCCCCACGACATTCTCGAGTTCATGGCTTCGAAGGTTTCGTCCAACATTCGGGAACTCGAAGGCACCTTGATTCGCGTCACCGCCTTCGCGAGTCTGAACCGTACGCCGGTGGATATGGATCTGGTGCAGACGGTGTTGAAAGACCTGATCACGCTGGATGAAGACAATGTCATCGCCCCTGTGGACATCATCACGAACACGGCGAACTACTTCAAGCTGTCCGTCGACGATCTCTACGGCTCCAGCCGGTCACAAGCGATCGCCACCGCTCGCCAAATCGCCATGTACCTGTGCCGTGAGCTCACGAATCTTTCCCTGCCGAAGATCGGCCAACTGTTCGGTAATCGGGACCACACGACCGTGATGTATGCCAATAAGAAGATCAGTGAACTGATGAAGGAACGTCGCTCGATTTACAACCAGGTGACCGAATTGACCAACCGCATCAAGCAGGATCACCGGTATAAGTAGGTCACAAGCAGCACTGTGGCGTGAAAATTTGAGCGGCCCCTCCGGGAGTTTTAAGCAGGAACTACCTGTTCAGACCCGGAGGGGCCGATTTTTTTTTAGTTTTCACACCTGTGGATAACCCTGTGGAATTAACTCACACAACCGGTCGTCGCCTGTAGAAACTCGGGGCCATCCTGTAGAAACTTGTAATTTCCGCGCGGCGCGCTTGCTCAAACGAATGACAAACTTCCACACCTCGCCCACAACTTACAAACGTGTAATTCCCAATGTCTGAGCGGTTTTCACAGAGTTATCCACAGTTTCCACAACGGTTAAGAAGATTAACAAGAATTCCTTAACCTTGATCCAGCCGACAACCTTGACTGCCACGGCCCACGCAGCACAACGGTAACGAACCAGCCCGTGAACACAGCTAGCATTGAGGCCCACCCATCCGCCCGTCGAACGCAAGGAATGTTTCGTGAGATTTCAGGCCAATCGGGATGTCTTCAGCGAAGCAGTTTCCTTCGCGGTCAAACTTCTGCCCCAGCGCACGACCCTGCCTATCCTCAGCGGTGTCCTCATCGAAGCCACCGATACCGGCTTAATCCTCTCGTCGTTCGACTACGAGGTCTCTGCCCAGACAGAGATCTTGGCCGAGGTCGAAGAGACCGGCAAGGTTCTCGTCTCGGGGCGTCTCCTCGCCGAAATTGCCAGTCGTCTCCCCAACGCCCCCGTTCGTTTTTCCACGGAAAATTCGCGAATCAAGGTCAGCTGCGGCTCAGCAAGCTTCACACTGCTGTCAATGCCCGTTGAGGAATATCCCAGTATTCCTGTTGTTACGACCCAATCCGGCCTAGTGCCGGCAGAGGAATTTGCTGCGGCTGTAGCCCAGGTCGCTGTCGCGGCGTCGCGAGATGACGTCACTCCTGTTATCACCGGCGTGCAGCTTGAGGTGACTGAAAACAGCCTGAGTCTGGTCGCCACCGACCGGTACCGCGTTGCGGTTCGAGAAATTGACTGGGATCCGGGAAGCAATACCTCGGACACCGCATTGGATACCATCACGGCCCTCGTACCCGCTCGCACCCTGCAGGAAGTCGGCAAGACCTTCGGCCACAGCGGAACCATTTCCGTATCCATCACCAACACCGACGACCGCGAATTGATCGCGTTCACCGCGAACAAGAAAACCGTCACGTCGCTGCTAATCAAGGGCAATTTCCCTCCGGTTCGCCGGTTGTTTCCCGCCACCGTCGACAATTACGCGGTGATGAACACGGCCGACCTCATCGAAGCCACCCGGCGGGTGCAACTTGTACTGGAACGTGAAGCCGCACTCCGTTTTACCTTCGCCACTGATGGCGTCACCTTGGAAGCTGTTGGCTCTGAGCAGGCGCAGGCCTCGGAAACCATCGATGCCATCCTGTCTGGCACTGAGACCGTGGTCTCACTCAAGCCGCAGTTCCTCTTGGACGGACTCAGTGCTGTCCACTCCGAATTCGTGCGTATCTCGTTCACGAAAACAGAGAACCCAAATAAACCCGGACCGGTGTTGATCACCAGCCAGACCTCGCGCGAACAGGCCGGAGTGGACAGCTACAAGTACCTGCTTCAGCCGAACCTGCTGCTGCGCTAACGCCGGTGCGGGTTACCCACCTCTCACTAACCGACTTTCGAAACTATGCGAACGCCGAGGTTGGTTTTTTTCCGGGCCCGAACCTCATCGTCGGGCGCAACGGACAGGGTAAAACCAATCTGGTTGAGGCGCTGGGCTTTCTCAGTACGCTTGGATCTCACCGAGTCTCCACGGACAAAGCCATGATTCGAGCTGGCCAGGATGCCGGCATAATTCGGGCCCGACTTCAATACAACGGCCGGGATATCCTGGCCGAGGTGCAGCTTAACCGCACCGGGCAAAATCGAGCACAGGTTAATCGGTCAGTAATCAAGACGCGTGATCTGCCCCGTTATTTCTCCAGTGTGGTCTTTGCACCGGAGGACCTTGCCCTGGTACGTGGCGACCCATCGGGTCGTCGCAAGTTTCTGGACCAGCTGTTGGTGCTTCGCAATCCGCGACTGGCCGCAGTGCTCAGCGATTATGACAGGGTGCTCAAGCAGCGCAACACCCTACTTAAGTCGGCCCGGGCCTCTGGAGTGCGCGGCAACCAGCTCTCGACCCTCGAAATTTGGGATGAAAGGCTCGTCGAGTTCGGTTCCGAAATCATCGACGAGCGCGCCAAACTCGTGCGGGAGCTCGGTGAACCGTTGCGCGCGGCGTATCGGGCCGTCGTCAATGAGGACCATGGTCCGGCCTTGGTCGCGAGCCTGAGTATCCTCGGTGCCGACGAAGACGTCGATCTCGGCGTGGTCACGCCGACCGCCTCTCAGCCGGCGGGGTTAGTGGAGTCGTCTACCAATGAGATCTTTCGCGCAGCGCTGGTCGGACTGCGAAAGCGCGAGCTGGAACGGGGTATCACCCTGGCCGGACCGCACCGCGATGACCTGGTCTTCATGCTCAACGCACTGCCGGCCAAGGGGTATGCCAGTCACGGGGAATCGTGGTCGTTCGCGCTGTCGTTAAAACTTGCATCCGCTTCGCTGTTGCGGCAAGAGTCTGCTAGTGGCGACCCGGTGTTGATTCTCGATGACGTTTTTGCCGAGCTGGATCTGGACCGTCGAGCCCGGTTGGCCGCGGCGATCGAGTCATTCGAACAGGTTTTAATTACGGCCGCTGTGCTCGAAGACGTTCCGGCCGCCCTCGTGGCGCACACTATTCACATTCATGCCGGAATCGTCACCGATGGCTGACGAAAATGTTCCACGTGAAACAACCGAGGGCGACGATTCGGTGGAATCCGGTACCAGTGAAGCAGCCAACGTTTACTTGCGTTTCAAGAGTATTTTCGGCGATCCCAACGCCAGGCGCTCGCGCGGTCGTAAGCGAATTGCGCCGGTTGCTGGATCGAGTGTGCCGTTCGGGATTGGACGCGACCCGCGCGGTCTCGGCGACACGATCAATTCGCTGACCCTGCAGTTGGGGTGGAACTCACCGTTGGCGCAGTCCGAACTTCTCGCGACGTGGGCAGAACTCGCAGGTGAGGAAACTGCCAATCATTCGACCCCGGCCGGCATCGATGACGGTGTGCTCACCGTGCGCTGTGAATCTACAGCGTGGGCGACCCAACTACGGCTCATGCGCAATGTGATCATGGAACACATTGCGAATCGGTATCCGGATGCGGGTATTCAATCAATTCGTTTCCAGGGGCCCAACGCGCCGTCCTGGAAAAAGGGCCCCAGATCAATTCCAGGGCGTGGTCCACGCGATACCTACGGGTAACCCAACATTTAAGGTCAACCCCTTGAACAAAACGCGTCAAACGGCGATTGTGGCCGGTTCATCTCCCCCCGTTTGGTAGACTGAATGGTCGCCCGTGCGATGGTCAGGAGCCTAATTTAAGATGACAGTTGAACCGACGCCCGAACGCACGTCCCCAGATATAGCCCCAGTCATGTCCCAGCAGCAGGGGGAGCGGGAGCCGGAGCATGAATACGGTGCCGATGATATCCAGGTACTTGAAGGTCTGGAAGCCGTTCGTAAGCGACCCGGAATGTACATCGGTTCTACGGGACCACGCGGCCTACACCACCTCGTCTATGAGATCGTCGACAATTCCGTCGACGAAGCCCTCGCGGGTCACTGCGACACCATCGACATTCGAATCCTGGCCGACGGCGCGATCCGCGTCGAAGACAACGGCCGCGGAATTCCGGTCGACATCCATAAGGCAGAGGGACGATCGACCGTAGAGGTCGTACTCACCGTGCTACACGCCGGCGGCAAGTTCGGCGGCGGCGGCTATTCCGTCTCCGGTGGTCTGCACGGCGTGGGAAGTTCCGTCGTCAATGCCCTGTCGAGTCGTCTCGAGGTCGAGGTGCGCCGTCAGGGGCATATCTGGCGTCAGAGCTTCGCTAACGGTGTTCCGAACGCTCCCCTGGAACAGGGCGAAGCCAACGACGAAACCGGCACGACCATCACGTTCTGGCCGAGTGCTGAAACTTTCGAGACGATCGAGTTCGACTACGAAACCCTGCGCGCGCGTTTTCAGCAGATGGGCTTTCTCAATAAGGGTCTGCGCCTCACCCTCACCGACGAGCGTGACGACCACCAGACCGATGATGGCAAAGCCATCAGCAACACCTTCAAGTACGACCAGGGACTCGTCGACTACGTCGAGTACCTCAACCGCGCCAAGAAGGCCGACCTGGTCAACGATGAGATCATCTCGTTCGAGTGGGAAGATCACGAACGCAAGATGGCCCTCGAAGTGGCCATGCAGTGGACCACTGCCTACACCGAGAGCGTGCACACCTACGCGAACACGATCAACACTCACGAGGGTGGAACGCACGAAGAAGGTTTCCGCGCTGCGCTCACCACGCTCGTCAACAAGTACGCCCGCGAGAAAGGCATCCTGAAAGAGAAGGATGACAACCTCACCGGCGACGATGTGCGCGAGGGGTTGACAGCGGTCGTATCGATCAAGCTTGCCGAACCACAGTTCGAAGGCCAGACCAAGACCAAACTCGGCAACACCGAGGCGAAATCCTTCGTGCAGAAGGTCGCCAACGACCAGCTCACCGACTGGTTCAACCGCAATCCGAACCCGGCCCGCGAAATCATCCGCAAGTCCCTGCAGGCGTCGAACGCTCGAATGGCAGCCCGCAAGGCCCGTGAAACCGCGCGCCGCAAGGGACTGCTCGAGGGTGGCGGCATGCCAGGCAAGCTCAAGGACTGCCAGAGTAAAGACCCGTCACTCTCCGAGATTTTCATCGTGGAGGGAGACTCGGCCGGCGGTTCGGCCGTGCAGGGGCGTAACCCCGAATTCCAGGCCATCCTGCCCCTTCGCGGCAAGATCCTCAACGTGGAGAAGGCTCGTCTTGACCGTGCCCTCGGTAACGCTGAGGTTCAGGCGATGATCACGGCCTTCGGCGCCGGCATGGGGGAAGAATTCAACCCCGATAAGGTCCGGTACCACAAGATCGTTCTTATGGCCGACGCCGACGTCGACGGGCAGCACATCACCACACTGCTGCTCACCCTCCTGTTCCGCTACATGCGCCCGCTGATCGACCTTGGTTACGTCTACCTGGCGCAACCGCCGTTGTATCGTCTCAAGTGGAGCAACTCTGCGCACCAGTACGTGTACTCGGACGTGGAGCGCGACGCGCTCCTGGCCGACGGAGCAGCGTCCGGCAAACGCATCCCGAAAGACAACGGCATTCAGCGCTACAAGGGTCTCGGCGAGATGGACTACAAGGAGCTGTGGGAAACCACCATGGCCCCCGAGTCCCGCACCCTGCTGCAGGTCACCCTGGATGACGCGGCGTCCGCCGACGAAATCTTCTCCACCCTGATGGGTGAAGACGTCGAATCACGACGTAACTTCATCCAGAAAAACGCGAAGGACGTGCGTTTCCTTGACATCTGATGACACCACGGGCAACTCCGCCTCGATTAACCCCGAGGAGACGGCTGCAACCGCGGCCGCTGCGGCAGCCCACCTCGTGCAGCACGGCAAGATCGACCAGGTCGACCTCCAGCTGGAAATGCAGCGTTCCTACCTCGACTACGCCATGAGCGTCATTGTCGGGCGCGCTCTGCCCGACGTGCGTGACGGTATGAAGCCAGTGCACCGGCGAGTGATTTACGCCATGTTCGACGGCGGCTACCGCCCGGACAAGGCCTTCTCCAAGTGCGCCCGCGTCGTCGGAGACGTCATGGGGCAGTTCCATCCGCACGGTGACTCGTCGATTTACGACGCGCTGGTGCGTCTCGTGCAGCCATGGAGCCTGCGGTATCCGCTCGCGCTCGGTCAGGGAAACTTCGGTTCCCCCGGCAATGATGGCGCAGCTGCCCCGCGATATACCGAGACCAAGATGGCCCCGCTGGCCATGGAAATGGTTCGGGACATCGATGAAGACACCGTCGATTTTCAGGACAACTACGACGGCCGTACCCTCGAGCCGACCGTGTTGCCGGCCCGCTTTCCGAACCTGTTGGTCAACGGCTCGGTCGGTATCGCGGTCGGTATGGCCACCAACATTCCGCCGCACAACCTGCGTGAGGTCGCCGCCGGCGCCCAGTGGTATCTCGAGAATCCCGACGCTACGCGCGATGAGCTGCTCGAAGCGCTGATTGCCCGCATCAAGGGACCTGACTTTCCTACCGGTGCCCAGATTTTGGGTGTCAAGGGTATTCAGGACGCCTATCGCACCGGGCGTGGCTCGATCACCATGCGCGCGGTCGTGAGTATTGAAGAGTTACAGGGCCGAACCTGCCTCGTCATCACCGAACTGCCGTACCAGGTGAACCCCGACAACCTCGCGATCAAGATCGCGGACCTGGTCAAAGACGCCAAAGTCACCGGCATTGCGGACATCCGCGATGAGACCAGTGGTCGCACGGGCCAGCGCCTTGTCATCGTGCTCAAGCGCGATGCCGTCGCCAAGGTCGTGCTGAATAACCTCTATAAGCACACGCAGTTGCAGGAGAACTTCGGTGCGAACATGCTCGCCATCGTCGATGGCGTGCCGCGTACGCTCGCCCTCGACGGTTTCATCTCGGCCTGGGTCGCTCATCAGGTCGAGGTCATCGTTCGGCGCACCCAGTTCCGCCTGAACAAGGCCGAAGCGGATGCCCACATTCTGCGCGGCTACCTCAAGGCCCTGGACGCCCTCGATGAAGTGATCGCGCTCATCCGTCGCTCAAACACGGTCGACGACGCTCGTGAAGGCCTTATGGCCCTACTCGACGTCGACAAGTTGCAGGCCGATGCGATTCTCACCATGCAGCTACGTCGCCTCGCTGCCCTGGAGCGCCAGAAGATCATCGACCAGGCTGCCGAACTCGAACTGCAGATCGCGGAATTCAAATCGATTCTGGCCAGCCCCGAGCGGCAGCGAACGATCATCAGCGAAGAACTCGCCGAGATCACCACAAAGTTCGGTGACGACCGCCGCACCGAGATCATGTTCGGTTTCGACGGCGATATGTCGGTCGAAGACCTCATCCCCGAAGAGGAGATGGTGGTCACCGTCACGCGCGGCGGCTACATCAAGCGCACCCGCAGTGACAACTACCGCAACCAGCACCGCGGCGGCAAGGGAGTAAAGGGTGCCCAACTGCGCGCAGACGACGTGGTCGAACACTTCTTCGTCACCACGACGCACCACTGGCTGCTGTTCTTCACCAACACCGGTCGGGTTTACCGGGCGAAGGCCTACGAAGCCCAGGAATCGGGCCGCGACGCTAAAGGTCAGCACGTGGCCAATCTGCTCGCGCTGCAGCCGGGGGAGGAAATCGCGCAGATCCTCGATATTCGCGACTACGAGGTGGCCCAGTATCTGACCCTCGCTACCCGCGACGGATTGATCAAGAAGACCGCACTCAGTGAGTACGACACCAACCGTACCGGCGGCATCATCGCGATCAAGCTGCGAGAGGGCGACGAGCTCGTTTCCGCTCTGCTGGTTGAAGATGATTCCGACCTGCTGTTGGTCTCTCGCAAGGGCATGTCGATTCGCTTCACCGCGACCGATGAGGCGTTGCGCCCGATGGGACGGAGCACGTCCGGCGTGATCGGAATGCACTTCCGCGGCGAGGACACCCTGCTGGACGCATCCGTTATCAACAACGACGGCTATGTCTTCGTGGTGACAGAGGGTGGTTACGCCAAGCGCACCGCCGCTGACCAGTACCGGCTGCAAAATCGCGGCGGTCTGGGGATCAAGGTGGCAAAGCTCAACGATGACCGTGGCGACCTGGTTGGATCGTTGATCGTGAACCCCGAGGATGAAGTACTTGTGGTTCTTGCCAGTGGCAAGGTGGTACGCTCTGACGTCGCTGAGGTTCCCGCCAAGGGTCGGGACACGATGGGCGTTGTGTTCGCGAAGTTCGCGGATGAAGACCGAATCATTTCCATCGCGAAAAACATCGAACGTAATCTGGTCGCCGCCGACGAAGAAGGCGTGACGGATGCCGACGCACCAGCTGGTGCCATCGACACCACTGCTGCGGAAGAGGCTGTTACGCACGCGGATTCAGAGAAAGTAGAGACACCGAATGAGTAGCGTTGCCGAAAAACTCGCCAAGAAGTCCACTCGCAAGACCGCGAGTAAGCAGGTTCGTCTCAAGTTGGTCTACGTCGACTTCTGGTCGAGCGTAAAACTGTCATTTCTGATTGCGATCTGCCTCGCTATCGTCACGATCGTGGCCACATTCTTCACTTATACAGTTCTGGTGCAGACTGAGGTGTTGACTACGGTCGACGAGCTGTACGCGACCGTAGCGGGAGAATCGGCCGATCTGACAGCCATCCTTTCGATTGGCAATGTCATGGGCTTTGCGGTCGTCGTGGCCGTGCTGAACATGGTCGTGATCACCGCCCTCGGTGCTATCTACGCCGTGCTATATAACCTGAGCGTCAAAATCACCGGTGGTCTGCTCGTCGGCTTCACCAATAACTAATCGTCCTTTTGCGCGATTGAGGGCTGTTTTTGCCCAAAAAAACAGCCCTCGCAAGTCGAATTCACGTTGTTTCTCCTTTTGGAGGGTGACTCGATTTCAGGTTCCGGCCAGATTCCGGTAGTCTTCAATCTGCCCAAGAGGGGGATATAGCTCAGTTGGTTAGAGCGCTTCACTGATAATGAAGAGGTCCCAGGTTCAAATCCCGGTATCCCCACTTTGCGAAGTTTGTACCGATGAAGCACAGCTTCATCGGCGCTGGCGTCGCAGAAACGCTGGCGCGTTTCTCATAGCTCCAGCGCGCGGGGCCATAGCTCAATTGGTAGAGCGCCTGCTTTGCAAGCAGGAGGTCCGGGGTTCGATTCCCCGTGGCTCCACAGTTCAGGAACAAGGCCCGTCTTCGGACGGGCCTTTCGTGTATCCGTGCGGTATCGGGGTGCGGCGATATCGTTCGCCAACGGTGGGCATCCACTTTTAGCACTTCTCTTACGCCCTCAATAGAGCCGTGGTGGCCAGCGGAGCGCTTAACGCAGCAGAGCCCGCATCCCATGGATGCGGGCTCTGCTCGAGCTGGTGGGCGTTTGCCCTAGTCTTCCTGCGCCGTGGTCGGTTCGACCTCATCGTCGGTGACCCAGAGCTCGTCGTCAGCGCGAAAAGTCTGCCAGACGGCGTACGCGACGCCTACGGCGGCGACGACGGCCAGGCCGAGGGCGAAGTAGGTACCTGCCCCGGGGCCCTTCGGTTCGACCACAACGGGCTTTTGAAAGCGGATGCGGCCGATCGCTGCCCGAACGCGGGCGTCGCGCGCGACGTCCCCGACGGACATGACCGTTCCAATGGCCGTTCCGATACCGGGAAGGACGTCGTTGACCACGCGGCGTCGCACACCGTCAGCGGCGTCGTGGGTGGCGTTTACGCTCGGGCGAACGTAGTGGTCATAACCCTCGCGAACGCGCGGACCTACTTCTTCGCGCGCGAGAACGCTGGCCTGATGACCGGCTTGGCGAGCGAGAACATTGGCCCGCTCCAGAACCTCTTGTTGGTGGCTCCATAGTTCGTCTGCGCTTTTGCGCAGCCGAGTGAGTTCCTTGCGGCGCTTGCGTGACAGGCTCATCTGGACCCTCCATCGATGTCGTGTGGCGAATGTGTATCTATCTTGGCACTGAGTGCCCATCTTGCCACTCAATCTCCGTGTTGCCAGCGAATGCACTGGGAGCGCGTGCCGGTAGTCAGAGTCGGTGGAGATTGCTGTGCAAGAATCGGTGTATGTCTAAGCACACCGCTGTCGCCACCCTAAACACAACCCTCGGACCTATCAAGGTCAACCTCTTCGGCAATCACGCGCCGAAGACGGTCAAGAATTTCGTCGGCCTCGCGACCGGCGATATCGAGTGGAAGCACCCCGCAACGGGCGTCGCCTCCTCTACGCCGCTCTACGACGGCACGATCTTTCACCGCATTATCAAAGACTTTATGATCCAGGCCGGCGACCCGCTCGGCCAGGGTACCGGTGGCCCGGGCTACCAGTTCGATGACGAAATCAGCCCCGACCTCGACTTTACCCAGCCCTACGTGCTCGCCATGGCAAACGCTGGAATCCAGGGTGGCCACGGCACAAACGGCTCGCAGTTCTTCATCACCGTCGTTCCGACCACCTGGCTGCAGGGCAAGCACACCATCTTTGGTGCCGTCGAAGACGAAGACAGTCGCGCAATCGTTGCCAAGCTCGCCACCGTCGCCACGGATGGTCGCGACCGTCCCCTCGAAGACGTTTCCATTCAGAGTGTCTCTGTCGAGTCCGTCTAACCAATACCCCCTCTACAGAGAATGAGTGATCTGCCGGTCTCGGCGGCGAATTTTTGTTACCGCCATCCGGGGCGGCAGAGCTTCATTCTGTGTCAGCGTTGTGGCCGAACCATCTGCGCCGAGTGCCAAACCCAGGCCGCTGTCGGGGTTATCTGCCCCGAGTGCATGAAAATCCAGCGTAAGAACGCTCCCCGTACCAAACCAGCCGTCTTCACTAGATTGACCGGGAGCGGCCAGCCGACGGTGACCTATGCGCTTATCGCGCTCACCGTATTCGTGTTCGTCCTGCAATGGATCCCGGGTTTGGGGATCACCCAGCGATTCGCATACGTGCCAGCCCTGACCATCATTGAGCCCTGGCGAATGCTGACCAGTGTCTTTCTGCATTCGCCGGGCGGACTGCCGTTTCACCTGCTACTGAACATGTACGCGCTCTGGATATTCGGACCAATGTTGGAGGGACTGCTCGGTCGCGGGCGTTTTTTGGCACTGTATCTGATCAGCGGGTTCGCGGGTTCGGTCGGCGTTCTGGTTCTGGCCCCGTTCACCTCCGTCGTTGGGGCATCAGGGGCACTGTTCGGGCTCATGGGTGCGTTCCTGATTATTCAACGAGGTCTGGGTGGAAACTCCAGGCAACTGCTGCTGCTCCTCGGAATCAACGTCGTGGTGAGCTTTATTCCCGGGATCGCGTGGCAAGCCCACCTCGGCGGCATCGTCGGGGGCGCGTTGATCGGATTCGTGCTCATGCGTACCCGTCGACCAAACCAAAAGGGTTTGCAAATCCTTCTGATCGCCGCCGTTGCCGTTCTCTTTGTGGCTATTGCCGTACTCCGGATTTTGAGCCTGCTCGCACCGGTGGGATAGCCGGCGGCGGGCTCGTTCGCCATTCGCATCTCGAGTTATCCACAGGTCTATCCACATGGGGATAATTACACCGGTGTCATTACCCTCAATACAGGGCCCAGGTGACCGGGAGATTAGCGTTCCATGAACAGTCTGAGACCGGTGATCGGTCGTGGTGAAGAGTTAACGCCAGCGGGTGGTCATGAGAAAGCCGATGAAGGCGATTCCGAAGCCGACCAGAATGTTCATGGCACCGAGCCCCGCGATGGGAAGCTGGCTGCCACTGACGTAGAACACGATGATCCAGGCCAGACCGAGCAGCATGAAACCGAACATGACCGGTTTGAACCAGACGGCGTTGGGCGCGTCCTCGTTCGAGCGGGCAACGTCGGTGCGGGCGGACCGGGTGCGGGGATTCTTACGTGCCATTCTGCGATCCTAGCGTCTCCGCCTGTTTTAGTGGATTTGGCGCGGGTTCTGGCTGCCAATCAGGTCGGTAGAATCGCGGTATGTGTCCTCAGGCAGACGATCTCATCGTGATCGTCAGCAAGCGCCCGCGCCGGGCGCAATCGGGCAAATTCAGCGTGGTCGGCGTGCTGGGCGAACTCCTCATCACCGCGGCCACCCTCGTGTTGCTCTTTCTGGGCTGGCAGCTCTGGTGGAATGACTTGCTTATGGCCAACTCGCAGTCCTCAGCTGCAAGTCAGATCAGCCAGGACTGGATCGATTCGAACACGCTAACACCGGAACTCGTTCCAAGTGTTGGTTCGGCCGAGCCGAGCGCCGTACCGGTCGCCGTCGACTACGGAGCGCCGATCGTGGCTGACGTTCCGGCGAAGGCCACAGCTTTCGCGGTGCTGTACGTTCCCCGTTTCGGCGCTGACTACCGCCGCACCATTGCCGAGGGCACCGGCCATGACGTCTTGAACAGCAACCGATTGGGCATTGGGCACTATACGGGTACGCAGATGCCAGGGGAGGTGGGCAACTTCGCCGTAGCCGCCCACCGCAGCGCTTTCGGCGGTGGGATGCATCTGATCAACGAACTTCAGCTCGGGGATGCCATTTACGTTCAGACTGCGGACGGCTACTACTCGTATCGGTATCGCGATACCGAGTATGTGGCGCCCTCACAGGTGCAGGTGCTGGCATCCGTGCCGAACCATCCCGAGGCAAGCGCGGTCGACCGCATCATCACCCTGACCAGCTGCAATCCGCTCTATTCCACCGCGGAACGCATCATCGCTTACGGCGTGCTCGAAGCGTGGCAGCCGCTCTCGGCCGGCGCTCCAGCCGAACTGGCACCGATCATCGCAGCACAGGGCTAGGAGGCTCCATGTACGCAGCGCTGTGGCGTGTTCTTCCCGGGCCCGTCTGGGCGCGTATTATTCTTGTACTGATCCTGCTGGTGGCGGTGCTCGCCGTGCTCGCCACCTGGGTGTACCCGTGGATCGACGGCATTATCAACAACCAGGAAGCGACAGTGGGCGGCTCATGACCCGTATTCTCGTGATCGACAACTACGACAGTTTTGTTTATACGCTCAACGGCTACCTGATGGAGCTCGGCGCGGATACCGAGGTTGTGCGCAACGACTCCTTCGACAAAGCGGATGCCGTCTCCCGCATCGCCGACTACGACGGCGTTCTGATCTCGCCGGGTCCCGGTAAGCCCTCAGATGCCGGCGTGTCTATTGCCGTGGTCGAGGCGGCCCTGGCCACCGACCTGCCCCTATTCGGCGTATGCCTGGGCCATCAGGCCATCGCTGAGGCCTTTGGGGCTACGGTGACCAATGCCGAAGAACTCATGCACGGCAAAACGTCGGTCATCACGCATGATGGCAGCGACTTCTACGACGGCGTACCGCAGCCGTTCACGGCCACTCGGTACCACTCGCTCGCCGTCGTCGCGTCGACCGTTCCAAGTGACCTCATCGTGACGTCACGCACGCAGGGCGGCGTCATTATGGGGCTGCGGCACGCATCCGCTCCCATTCTGGGCGTGCAATTTCACCCGGAGTCTGTGCTCACCGAGGGCGGCTACCTCATGCTCGGTAACTGGCTGGCCCTGGCCGGTCTGGAGGGTGCCCAGGAGACCGCGAAGACGCTGCATCCGTTGTTGCGCCTCACTTGAATCCACTCCGCGCTGAGCAGCGCTGGGCCCACCTTGTGACCGTGGGCCCAGTTTATAAACTGGGCCCACGGACGGGGCCCGGGCCCCGTCCGTGTGGTGCTAGCTAGGAGCCGGCGCAGTAGGTCAGGATGATCTCGGAACGTTGGGGGACGTCGCCGGGCGCCAGTGACTGAGTCTTGATCGGAGAACCGGACGCCTGGGCGCAGGTGTAATCCGCCTGGGAAACCGGCGTGAGGCTGTCATTGCTGACGAGGTCGATCGCGGCCACCAGGGACTGGCCGGTCAGGTCCCCGATGGTGACGAGCCCACTTGAGACGGTGTAGTTCACGGTGACTCCGGCAAACTCGGATGCTGCCGCGGCCGGATCGGTGCGCATAACGACGTCGGCTGCCACTGTGGGCGAGTTTTCGGCGGTGACCGATCCGGAAACGAAACCGAGCGCTTCGATCGCGGCCTGGGCATCCGTTATGGGTTGGTTCGTGACGTCGGGAACCACAACGGGCACGGGGCCGGTGGAGACGAAGACCTTGATCACGTCTGAGGGGTTGACGATGGTGTCGGCCGGAGGGTCGGTGCGAATGACTTGGTCGGCGGGCACCGTGGTACTCGACTCCTCGGCACGGGTGGCCGCGAGATCCAGGTCGAGGAGCATGTTTTGGGCCTCGTCGTAACTCTGGCCGGTGAGTGAGGGCACCTGGCGTGAGCTGTCGGGCAGTTCCACCGAGGGTTGCAGGTTCGCGACCCAGATCATGACCGCCACGACGATGACGACGACGCAGACGATTCCAGCCCAGACCCAGATCACCGGAGGGCGTCGCTGTGTGCGCACCATTGTCGTATCTTCGGAGAGCTGCTTGAGGGCCAGGGCTGAACCGGTGACGGCGGTGGGCGCAGCGCCGAAGAGTCCGGCGCCAACCTCTTCGCCGGCATGATGGATGGGAATCTGGCCGGATCCGGCGGTCTCGACATCACCCCGAAACTCGACGGCGCTCTGGTATCGAGCGAATCTGTCCTTGGACAGGGCGCGTAGCACGACCGAGTCGAGGGCGGGTGACACCCGGGGGTTGAGCTCCGACGGTTTAACCGGCATCTCACTGACGTGCTGATAGGCAACTGCCACGGGTGTGTCCCCGCGAAACGGCGCTCGCCCGGTGAGCATTTCGAACAGCACCACACCGGTCGAATAGAGGTCGGTGCGCGCATCGACGGATTCACCCTTGGCCTGCTCGGGGGAGAAGTAGGCAGCGGTGCCGAGGATTGCCGTGGTTTGGGCGACAGTGGTGGCCGAGTCGGAGATCGCGCGGGCGATGCCGAAGTCCATCACCTTCACCTGGCCGGACTTGGTGATCATGATATTGCCTGGCTTGATGTCGCGGTGTACGACGCCCGCCCGGTGCGAGTACTCGAGTGCGGTCAGAACCCCGTCGATGATGCGTACAGCCTCTGCGGCTTCGATCGGGCCCTCACGAATGATGTCCTTGAGCAGTCGGCCGTCAACGTGTTCCATGACGATGAACGGAATCTGCGAGTCGTGGCCCGACTCGTCGGTGACGGTCTCCTCACCGGCATCGAACACGCGCACGATCGTGGGGTGCGCCATCCGCGCGGCGGCTTGCGCTTCCTGGCGGAAGCGGGTGCGAAACGCGGGGTCGGCCGCGAGGGTCGACTTGAGCAGCTTGATTGCTACCGTGCGACCGAGCCGGGCATCGGTGCCGATGTGCACATCGGACATGCCACCACGGCCCAGCAGGGCCCCGACACGATAGCGACCGGCGATCAAACGACCAGAGTCAGCCACGTACGCACTCCCCCACAATCAGACACCGTATTCGGGTTGGACACAGTGACCGCTACTTTACCGCACGGAATTGGGGAATTACTCTCCGAGAGCAGCGTCACCAGTGACGAGCACTTCGGCAGCCGGGGAGAATTCAGAACCGATCTGACCGCAGAAATAGCGGAACTTTACCGTGAAGTTTTCTGTACCAGCGGTGATCGTAGCCGTAGTGGTTTGAGCGTTGGTCGGGTTTGCCGAGGTGATTGCGGCGGCACCGCCCTCCGTGACGATCTCATAGCCGGCCAGAGTTTGGCCGGTCGGGCAGGTCTGGGCGTTCCAGCTCACAGTGACTGTACCGGCCGGAGCGGCCGGTGACGGTGTCGCGGTCGGAGGCGCTGTTGGCGTGCTCGGCGTCGCAACCGGCCCGTAGGTGGTGAGGGTGATCGTTGCGCCGGCCGGAACCGGGCCCCTGGGGTTGACCAGATACACCCGATCAACATCCTCCCCGGTCGCAGCCGCATTACCGGGTTCGACGTCAGCGACAAATCCCATTTCAACGAGCAAAGCGGCGGCCTCGGCGCTTGGCTTTCCAATGAAGTCATCGGGATTGACCGACGTATTGGTTGGTGTTGGTGTCGGCGTTGGGCTCGGTGTTGGTGTCGGCGTTGGGCTCGGTGTCGGTGTCGGCGACGGCGCCGCCGACGTCTCGGCAGGAACCGGGGTCTCGTTGTTCTGGGTGACCAGGGCGATGAGCGTGCCGGTCAGCACGATCACGAGCAGTATGACGAGGGCGATGAGCGGCCAGGTCCACTTGCTGCGCTTCTTCTTCTCCGCCTCTGCTGCAGCAGCGGATGAGCGGGTGATGGGGGCACCGCTGGCCGGAAGAATGGTCGTGGCCTGGTCAGAGCCAGCACCGGGCATGAGCATAGTGGCACTGGTGGCCGTGAGACCGCCCAAAACCGAGGGCACGGCCACCGCGGCTGCGGCCACGTCGCCGCGACGCAGAGCGGATGCCGCGCGCGCCAGGTGTGCCGCCGATGCCGGCCGGTCGGCCGGGTTCTTGGCGAGGCAGGCGAAGACGAGGTTGCGCACCGGTTCGGACACGGTTACCGGCAGATCGGGCGCGATCTCGTTGATCTGCGCCATGGCGATGGCCACCTGCGATTCGCCCGTGAACGGACGTCGGCCGGCGAGGGACTCGTAGGCGACGATGCCGATCGAGTAGATGTCGGTGGTCGGTGAGGCCGGGTGGCCGCTGGCCTGCTCGGGTGAGAGGTACTGCACGGTACCCATGACCTGGCCGGTGGCGGTGAGTGGCACCTGGTCTGCGATGCGGGCGATGCCGAAGTCGGTGATCTTCACCCGGCCCTCTGGCGTGATGAGCAGGTTGCCGGGCTTGATATCGCGGTGCACGAGGCCCGCGGCGTGAGCGGCGTGCAAGGCTGCAGAGGTCTGCGCGACAATGTCGAGCACTTTGTCGGTCGGCAAGACGTGTTCGCGTTCGAGAATGGTGGACAGGGCTTCGCCGGGAACGAGTTCCATGACCAGGAAGGCGCTGCCGTCTTCTTCGCCGTAGTCAAAGACATTCGCGATGCCTTCGTGGTTGACGAGCGCGGCGTGGCGGGCTTCGGCGCGGAAGCGCTCGAGAAAGCCCGGGTCGCCGAGGTACTCGTCTTTCAAAATCTTGATAGCGACGCTTCGTCCGATGACGAGGTCGGTGGACTTCCACACCTCGCCCATGCCGCCAATCGCAATGCGCGACTGCAGCTCGTATCGTCCCCCGAAGGTGAGGCCTGCTGTGGGTCTCATTTGTTAAGCACCGCCTCTAGTACTTTCTTTGCGACAGGTGCGGCAAGTTTGTTGCCGAACCCGGTTTGTCCTTCTCCCCCGCCGTCCTCTACGAGAACGGTGACGGCATACTGCGGGTCGTTCGCCGGTGCGAAACCGGTGAACCACAGTGTGAACGGATCTGTTGACCCGTTTTGCGCCGTGCCTGTTTTTCCCGCCACGTCAACCCCGTCTATTCTTGCATTGCTTGCCGCACCATCCTGAACGCCGTTGATCATCATCGCGGTGATCGTCGCGGCGGTTTCTTCACTCATCACGCGCCCAAGTTCGGCCGGTTCAAAGGTTTGGATGGCACTGAGATTGGGCGCGAGAATTTCCTGCACCAGGTTGGGCGCCATCACGACCCCGCCGTTGGCGATGGCACCGCTGACCATGGCCATCTGCAGCGGCGTCGCCTGAACGTCGAACTGGCCGAACGCCGACTGCGCCGTCTGCGGGTCGTCGAGCCCGCGCGGGTAGATGCTCTCGGAGACGTTCATCGGAATGCTGTAGTTGCTGTTGAAACCGAATTTCTCGGCCGTCTCACGAATGGCCGTGTCGCCGAGCTCTACGCCGAGTTCAGCGAATGGGATGTTGCAGGAGAGTCGCAGTGCGGTCGCGAGGGTGACCGTCTCGCCGGCGCCGCAGGGTCCTCCGCTGGAGTTTTCGATCTCACTCGTCGTGCCGGGCGCCGTGTAGACGGAAGGGTTTGGAAAAGTGCTTTCCGGGGTGTAGTTGCCCGATTCGAGCGCGGCCGTGGTGACGACCAGCTTGAAGATCGACCCGGGAGGGTTGAGCGAATTGATCGCCCGGTTGACCAGGGGGTCGTTCGGGTCGGCCAGGAGGGCGTCGTAGCTCGCAATGACCTCGGAGTTGTTGTGCACGGTGAGCAGATTCGGGTTGAAACCTGGTTTGGAGACCATGGCCAGGATGCGGCCGGTGGCGGGCTCCGTAACGACGACGGATCCGGTGTAATCGCCGAGGGCATCCCACGCGGCCTGCTGGGCGACCGGATCGATGGTGACCTCGACGGCGGCACCCTTCGGGTCCTGGCCCGTGACGAGGGCGCTGATCTTGTCGAAGAATTGGGAGTTTGACGTGCCGGTGAGTTCGGCGTTGAGAGCGAACTCCAGCCCGGTCGGTTCGCCGTTGATTGGGATATAGCCGGTGATCGGCGCGTAGAGCTCGGGGTTGGTGTAGGTGCGGAGAAACTTGAATTCGTCGTCGGCCGGCATCGACTGCGCGATCGGCTCGCCGTTGACGAGGATGGCACCGCGTTCGACCTGGTAGCTGTCGTAGAGCGTGCGGGTGTTGCGCGGGTCGGCCGACAGGTTGTCGGCTTGGAAAGCCTGCACGACCGAGGTGGAGCCGAGTAGGGCGACGAACATCAGCATCACGACGATACTGACGCGCTTGAGTTCGCGGTTCACTTAGACCACCAGCCTGGGTTGATTGCGCACGGTGTCGGAGAGCCGCAGCAACAGGGCCGCGATGATCCAGTTAGCTACGAGCGATGAGCCGCCCGCGGCCAGGAACGGGGTGGTCAGGCCGGTGAGGGGAATGACCCGGGTGACACCGCCGATCACAATGAAGCACTGCAAAGCCACGACGAAGGCGAGGCCGACAGCGAGCAGCTTGCCGAAGTCATCCTGCCCGGCGAAGCCGATGCGAAACCCGCGGGCAACGAACAGAAGGTACAGGGCGAGAATGGCGAAGATTCCGGCGAGCCCGAGCTCCTCGCCGAGGCTTGCGATGATGTAGTCGCTCTGCGGCACCGGGGTGATCTCCGGGCGCCCCTGGCCCCAGCCGGTGCCGAGCAGGCCTCCCTTCGCGAGGCCAAACAGGCCCTGCACCAGCTGGAAACTGCCGCCCTTGGCATTGTAGACATCTGGATTGAGCGCATCGAGCCAGTTGGTGAAGCGTCCATTGACGTAGTTCAGGGTTTGGCTGGCTATCAGGGCTCCGCCGAGGAATAGGCCCATGCCCAGGATGACCCAGCTGAGGCGGCCAGTGGCGAGGTAGAGCATGACCAGGAACAGGCCGAAGTAGAGCAGGGCGGTACCAAGGTCGCGCTGAAAGATGATGACGGACATCGACAGGGCCCAGACGACGAGAATCGGGCCAAGGTCGCGAAAGCGGGGAAAACGGGCGCCGAGAAACTTCTTGCCGACCATGGAGAGACTGTCGCGGTTACGCACAAGATAGCCGGCGAAGAATACTGCGAGAGCAATTTTGGCGATTTCACCGGGCTGGAAGGTACCGAAACTACCAACACTGATCCAGACCCTCGCGCCGCTGACCTCTTTGCCCAGGCCGGGAACGAGCGGTAGGAAGAGCAGCAGCACGCCGACGAGACCGGCGATGTAGGTGTAGCGGAACAGTACGCGGTGGTTGCGAATGACCAGGAGCACGACGATGGCACTGAAAATGGCCAGGGCGCTCCAGACCGTCTGGCGCACGGCGGCACTGGCCCAGCCGCTCTGCTGGTCGGCGATATCGATGCGGTAGATCATGGCGATGCCGATGCCATTGAGCACGGTAGCGATCGGCAGAATGAACGGGTCGGCATCGCGGGCGACGAACCGCAGCACGACGTGCAGGCTGATCACGAGGGCCGACAGGCCGGCGCCGAGCAGCACGAGGGTCGGGTCGAGTTCGCCGAGCGCGCCCAGCTGCACCAGCACGACCGCGCTGGCATTGATGAAGCAGGCGATCAGCAGCAGGAAAAGTTCGAGGTTGCGCAGCTTCTGAGGCAGGTGCAGGCGACGTACCGGCTCGGTCACCGCCGGGCGCGCTGTTTGAGCGGATGTCTTACTCAACGATTGCCCCCTTCAGCCGCTCGATGATGGCCAGGGCGTCGGCGAGGGAGCCGGCGTTGATGGTTTGCTCCACCTGCTGACGGTCGTAGACGCGCAGGTCGGAGAGATTGAGGTCGGTATCTTCGTAGACACTAGACAGTTTGATCGGGCCGATGTCCTGCTGCACGCCCTGATAAATAGCGACGTTAGAACCGTCAACGCCCACGAAGTAGCGGGTCTGGGTCCATTGGTAGCCGAGAATAGTGGTCGTGACGATGCTGAGCACGAGCAGAATGACTCCGACCAGCCAGGTGACCTTGCGGCGGCGGGCGCGGCGGGCATCCTCTTCGATCAGCTCGGACAGGTAGTCCTGGGAATCGGGCTCGAAATGCGTTTCGCGCACCGGATGCAGGCGGAGGGCCGGGATGCGCAGGGCCCGATTGCGGCTGGGCTCTTCACCGAACGCGAGCGGATTCGCCGCGGAACCGACGATGACCGGACTGTCGGTGCGGGCGACGCCTTCGCCGATATCGACGATGACGACGGTCACATTGTCGGGAGCGCCGCCGTCGAGGCTCTCCTTGACGAGAAGGTCGGCGACATCCTGCGCGTTCGCCCCGCTCGCCAGGGCTGAGGCCATGGCGTTGTGTGAGACGACGCCGGTGAGACCGTCGGAGCAGAGCAGCCAGCGGTCGCCGGCGATCGTGGCGAGGATGGACGTGTCGATCTCGGGGCTCGCCTCGACGTCGCCGAGAACGCGCATGAGCACGGAGCGGCGCGGATGCACCATGGCTTCAGCCTCGGTGATGCGGCCGCTGTCGACCAGACGTTGCACGAAGGTGTGGTCAATGGTGATCTGGGACAACTCGTTGTCGCGCAACAAATAAATGCGCGAGTCGCCGATGTGCGCGATCGCGACCTCGTTCTCGAGCACCACGATAGCGCTGACGGTGGTGCCCATGCCGGTGAGCTCGGCGTGCTCGAACACGGTCTCGGCCAGCTGGGCGTTGGCGCCGATGAGCGCGGCCTGCAGGGCGAATTCGGCGTCTTGGGCGCTCGCGTAGGGCTTGTCGGCCTCGATGATGCGCTTGGTCGCGATCGATGACGCGACGTCACCGCCGGCGTGGCCACCCATGCCGTCGGCGACCACAAACAGTGAACGTCCGGCGTAACCGGAGTCCTGGTTGTTGGAGCGAACCCTGCCGACGTGGGACGTGGCTGCGCTGTGACTTACCGTCGCCATGACCTACCGCCGAAGCTCGAAGCTGGTGGCGCCGATCTTCACGGTGGCGTTCAGGGGAATTTTGGTCGGCACGGTGACGCGGGAGCCGGCCAGAAACGTGCCATTGGTGGAGTCGAGGTCTTGCAGCATCCACTCGTCGTTCCAGAGCATGAGGCGAGCGTGGTGCGTGGAGGTGTAGTCATCGCGGATGACGAGGCTGGAGTCGCTCGAACGTCCGATCGTGATGGTGTCGGTGCCCAGCGGGAACTCCGTGCCGGCTTTCGGGCCGCTCGTGATGACCAGACGGGTGGTGTTCTGACTCGTCGCCATTCCAGCGTCGGTGGCCGGACTGGCGCGCGCTACCGGTGCCGTGAAGGCCTCGGCGGAGGGGGCGGGGGCGGGGACTGCGGCGGGAACGGCGGAGGCCGGCGCGGGGGCTGCATCCGCTGTCATCTTGCGCACGCGCTGCCCAAACAGGTCGCTGCGCAGGGCATAGACGATGCCGAAGATGAACATCCAGAGTAGGAGGAGGAAGCCGATGCGCAGCACCAGCAGGGTCAGTTCGCTGACGTTCATGCGTTCGGCCCCCAGAATCCGCCCATGTCGTGGCGTTCAGTGGCCGGATCGACCGATGGTGCGGCGCGCGGGTACTCGCGGGAGTCTGGCGAGGCCTGGGCAAGCACGCGGAATACGATGCGGGTGCGGCCGATCGTGACGATCGAGTCGGGCTCGAGAATGGCCTGGGTTACGGGGGCACCGTTGAGCTGGGACCCGTTGGTGGAGCCGAGGTCGCGCACCTGGGCTCGGGCGCCGTCCCAGAGGATTTCGACGTGACGGCGTGAGGTGCCGGTGTCGTCGACGGTGATGTCGGCGTCAGAACCGCGCCCAATCACGGTTCGGGCCTTGATCAGCGGGTGCCTGGTGCCGTTGATGTCGAGCACCGGCGTCCAGGACACGGTGCTCTTGGCCGAGCTGGAGTCGATCTGCACCATGCCCTCACTGAGGCCGCGGTCGTCTTGCAGGGTGATCGTGATGCCGCCGGTGAACTGGTAGCGCTGTTCGGCGCCGTGTTTTTGCACGAGGGCGGTGAGCTCATCGATGAGGGTGACGCCGAGCGCGCTCATGCGGGCGTAGTCAGCGTGGGACATGCGCACGGTGAAGCGATTGGGCGCAAGGATGCGATCCCGCGAGACTACAGCGGCCTTGGTGTCGAGCTCACGACGCAGCGCGGAGGTGATCTCCACCGGCTGCAAGCCCGATCGAAAGGTCTTGGCGAACGCTCCGTTGACGGCGCGTTCTAAGCCCTTTTCAAAGTTATCCAGTATGCCCACAGGTCTCCCGATCCGGTCCGTTTGGCTATGAGCATGTTACTTGTCTCGGGTGACAACCCACCTTGAGGGCGCAAACGGCACGAACAGCCATACTACCTGCGGAGGGTCCCTGACCGAATTCCGCACCCATTATGGCCATTCCGTGGGACTTTTTCGGTGGTGGTGGCGGCAAGCGGATGCGGTGCGGCCGGGCCCGGCGACGGCATCCGTTGTGGGCGCGCCCGCGCTCGAAAGCGGGGGCAGGCTCTCGCGACGCGCCGCCGAATGGCGCTGACCCCCCTCGCAGTGTTAGCATTCCTAAGTTCGCGCGAGTGGCGGAATTGGCAGACGCGCTGGCTTCAGGTGCCAGTGTTCGAAAGGACGTAGGGGTTCAAGTCCCCTCTCGCGCACTGCGGGTGTTTCAGGAAATTGAAGTTTCGTTTTCATGAAATCCAAGCGAACAGGCCGGTTGAGTAGAAATACTCGACCGGCCTTCGGTTTTTAACGGTGTGTGCGGCACTCACTGGCAGTAGTTCTCGTGGGCCACTAAAAGACGGGATGTAACAGCATGTTGGTGTTTACTCCGCTATCTTGCCCCGGCCTGTACTTTCAGCACCGCTCGTAATGGTGACATTCCTGACAGATCTGGGCACTTTGCATTATTTCGATGGTGGAATGGCGCCGTCGATCGAAAGTTTGACTACAGGCCTGTCCCCGAGAGGTGCGTCGAGATCGATGAGCAACGAGCCCTGAAACGCCAGGGCAGTGCACGCTTCCGGCGCTTCCGGCAAGGTGCCTTGGATGAGCGCCACAGCGACTTCCGTGCCGGTTTGCTCAGTGATTGCGCGCGTTCCGTAGCACGCGGGATTTCCTCCAACGAAGAACACACGAACCTGCGTGTCCGAGACGTTCACCGAATCCGTCCAGGGCAGGACTCTTTCCTCGACGAGATCATCGCGTGGAATTTCATCTTTAGGTGCTGGACTTCCACTTGTAGAGGGAGCTGGCACTGCAGTGGAACCGCCCTCTTCGACCCCGAGCGAGTCACCAGAGGTGTTTGTTGAGCACGCAGATGCTCCCAACATGCACACAGCTAAAAACGCTCCCGCCACGAGTCGTGTCGATCCCAACAAATCTGTCCCCTACCAATCTGCATCTGCCGATACATACATAGTCCGAATGTCACTTCTGAAGAACGGGCCGCTGATATAAGTAGTGCTGCCCGATGGGCCAAACGAACTGACAGACTTTAGATTACCGAGCCCGGAATCGTTGCTGTAGTCCTTGAGCCAAGGACCTCCCGAGGCTCCGCCACCAAAGTCGCATCCGCTGATTGAATGAAATTTATAGTTGTCCACGCTGCGGGTTCCAGTGGTCCCCCAGCACGCCCACATGACCTCGCCGCCGTCGAGATTTGCTGGGTATCCAAAAAGGGTGGCATCAAAGACGTACTCAGCACCCCCAGTGATAAGCCCATGACCGCCTACAGCGTTGACAACAGCCGATCCACCTTCGTTGGTCGTGGTCGTGACGAAGGCGACATCAGAGTTGAATCCACGGCCAGTCGCTCCGTAGGTGATCCAGTCGTTCATTGTTCGAAAGGTATAGGCGGGAAAGGTGCCGTTGGGCCGGGAGCCATTGTTGTATTCAGGTACAAAAACCCAATTGGCATGCCAGGTCGCTCCAGGCCCACCGTGAACACAATGTCCCGCTGTAGCCACGAGTCTCTTTGAGCTGCTGTTGACGGCGGCACCGGAGCAGATGTAGTCCCTGCCGTCCGATTGGTCGTGGAAAAAGACCTTTCCGTTGGTCTTTGAGAAGTTGGTTACCGGAGTCACCGCAGTTGGTGACACGGATTCATCGACTGCGCCGGCCGACTCCGTCACAACTTCCGGGCTGCCATTGGCGGACTCTTGCTCAAAGTATTGACGCGCATCGGTTTCGATATCGGCATCAATAGCTGGCGTTTCGACCGGGATTGCATTTGCCATCCGTTCCTCAGTCCAATACGCATCGACTCGTGGATCTCCGCCCATCTGATCAAGCTGCTTCAGGGTGTACGGCGACGCAGCACCTAATCGTGCGCCCGTGCCTTCCATATAGACGGGGGCAGCGACTGACGTCGACTTGGCCGAGAGGGGGAGACCACTGGGTGGCTCCCCGCTGGCAGCTATTGCGGAAGCACCGACGCCCGTGGTGATTGTGAGGATCAGGACGGACAAGAGGCCCATATACATGGATGATTTCTTTTTCATCAACTACTCCAGTTCACGATTATTGACACATGTGCAGAGGAAATTCGGGTGCGTGTCGTGGGACGAAGCTGCTCCTCGCGGTCCACATTTCTACACCGATTCTCAGATTTTGCGATGATCTCGTTTCACAGGTGCAGGGTCCCAACGACGCGGTCGTTGGGACCGGCAAGGCCATGGGTGGAGCCCTACTGTTTCTGGTCAGAGCGGTACTCACCCGATGGCGGGGCTGACGTCTCCAGGCAGTTATTGTCCTGACTATCTGCCTACGGTAGGCATGGTGATGATGCTTGAATTCCGCAGGTTCATGCACTTGGCGATGACGATTATGAGGTGAACGAAACCGCCCAGCACACAGTTGCGAATCACGAGCATCAGCACCAGTGAAATCGGACCATATCCCGCAGTTTTCGACAGCTCGTGCTTTGCGTTGGCACCGCCTAGAATCGTGCTTCCCCGGGAGGCCGAAGCTCTCCAACAGCAGGTCTCGAATCAAACTCATAGCCCCCCCCGCATCGATCGTGTGCTCAACGCTTTACAGGTTCCCCGCAAAAGGGGTGGACTCATAAGTCGGCATTTCTGGTGACTAGCCAACTGTGGAAAGTTGAGTTATAGTCGCGCGAGTCGTAGCCCTTCGTGCGCTGGCCGGTCGCCCTGCGCACCAGAGCAACGTGAAGATGGCAGAGTTGAGGAGCGCAATCTCCGGCACGGGAAAGTCGGTGCCGGGTGGTTTTTTCGGACAGCGCGGGGTGGGCGCGACTCGAGGAACGCCTTGGCGATGCGACAACTTGGTTCCTCAACCTGGCTCCACGTCAGCCACACATCGGCGTGCACCACCGCGAGATTATCTCCGTGTTTCCCTACTGTGTGGGCCAGCTGTTCACTCGGCAGGACGATCGCTATGGAAAGTACTGCAGGGGCGTACCGGAACATCAGATGCACTGTTGAAACACCCACTGCGGATGGGTGCGGATAGCCGCACAATCCATGCGAACAGTCAGGGCCCTCCGCGAAATCGAAGGCCCTGTGTCATTAAGTAGCCATCGGCCTGTCTGTGGAGAGTGCTTGGCGCAAGCAATGTGACCTACCGCGTCAGTGATCGACATCGCGTGGCGGGGTGGCAAGTAGCCTTGCGGTGACGCTCCGGCAATTTGCCCGGACGAGATCGGATCACGATGACGACGGGTTCCTCCCGGCTGAGCTTGTTTCGTCCGAGCCGTCCGAACCGGTGGTTTCGGCTGGCCTGGGTTGTGCCTGCCGTGCTCGTTGCGCTGGCACTCCTGGTGCTCGCGGCGAATGGTATTCGTGGCCTTCCGCCGGTCGAATCGTTCACACGTGGCTACGCCGGTGTCTCGACGCATCCCGCCGCAACCCCGGTTGGAATACCGGCCTGGCTGGCCTGGCAGCACGGCCTGAATGCCTTCTTTATTCTGTTCGTGATTCGTACCGGCTGGCAGGTGCGCACAACCAAACGTCCATCCGTGTTTTGGACGCGCACAAACACCGGTTTGTTCCGCACGAAGAATCCCCCGATTCGAATCACACTCAACCTCTGGCAGCACATCGTCTTTGACTCCCTTTGGGTCGTCAACGGCATCCTGTTCTACGTTCTGCTGTTTGCGACCGGTCAATGGCTGCGCCTGGTCCCGACCAACTGGGACGTCTTTCCTAACGCAGTGTCGGCCGGCTTGCAGTATGCCTCGCTCAATTGGCCGACCGACGGCGGCTGGGTGCACTACAACGCCCTCCAACTGCTCAGTTACTTCGTCGTGGTGTTCATAGCGGCGCCGATCGCGCTCGTGACCGGCCTGCGCATGTCACCGGGCCTCTCCGCACGGTTCCGACGCCTCGATCGTGTCTTTCCCCTGCCCGTTGCGCGCAAGCTGCACTTCGCGGTGCTGATCTTCTTCGTGGCGTTCATCGTCGTTCACGTGACGCTCGTGCTCACGACCGGCGCCCGCGCGAACCTCAATCACATGTATGCCGCACGCAATGATGACGGATGGACCGGCGTCTGGATCTTCGTCGCCGCGCTGCTGGTCACGGCCGGAATTTGGGCGGGCGCGCGTCCGGTGGTCGTGCGTGCGATCGCGGCTCGCAGCGGCCGCATCATTCACCGCAAGCGTTAGACCGCTTCAGGTCTAGGCGCGAGCACGTCTCGGCTGAGCATGGCCGCGCCGGCCACCGCCGCGGGCATCACAATGACGGCCGCGCCCGGGATCAGGAACAACAGGTAGGTGAGCACACCGAAGCCGAGGCTGCGGGGGCGGCGCGCGCGCAGCATCCGTCGTCGCTGTTTGACGGTAAAGCCGCGGGCATCGAAGGCGAAGCCGGTAAGCTCGAGCGTCAGGATCCAACCGCCGAACAGCGCCCCGAGAACGAGCGCGAGCAGTTGGCCGAGCCCGGGAATCAGGCTACAAACCAGAAGCAGCAGAGCCACCCCGACGGCGAGACCGACCAGTCGCAGGGCGTCGGCCACGGACCGCAGAATGCCGCGCGGGGCTTCGACCGGCGCATCGCCGAGACGGGTTTCGACCGCTCGCCAGATGCGCTCATAGAAGGGGTCACCGACTGCGAGGGTCACGGCCACGAACGTGTACGCCAACAAGAGGATGCCGGCAGCCGCGACCGCCGCGGCAGCCACCACCCGCATACCGGTGCGCCACGGCTCCCCCCAGCCGCTCGCGAACGGACTGATGGCCACGGCGATGGCCTCGAGGTTGATGAGCAGCACCACGATACCGGCCAGATAGGCAATGCCGACGATGAACGCCGGCAGGGCCCCGAGCAGCATGAGGCGCGGTGACGTGATCCACATTTTGAGGCCGCGACCGAGAAAACCGGCCCCGGCGAGGAACTCGCGGGTCGCGGTGGGGCGGGCCGAGGAGGAATGGGGCGGCATCCGAAAACCCTATCCTGCCGGTGGTGCTGCGTTCCAGGCGGCGATGAAGGTGTCCTGGAGGACCGGGTCGGTGTCATCGAATTCGCTGTTCGGTGGCAAAACGGTAAGAGGCGAGGTCGCCGTAAACCGCAGCCGAAAGTCCGTGGTCTCCAGGTCGACGGTGATTCCATACGCGATCGCCCGCTTCGCGAGGGGCGCGAACTCGGCGAGACCAGCGGCATTGTCGACGAGCACTTCGAGCTCATCGGCGATACTCGTCACACTCGTGACGAAATCGTCGGCCAGTAGGGCATTCGCCGTGCTTATGGCACTCTGCCGATCACGGTAGTCGGTGTTCGAAACGTAGAACGAGTGCACGGCAACCCTCGTCTCGAAGCTGAGAAAATCCAGGGCGGCTACATCGGCGTTGTTCGCGAGAATCGTGTCGACAGCCTGCGCAGTGGTGCCCGTGTCGACGACGAAACGAAGACCGTTCGGGGACACTCTGATCTCGATGATTCCGGGGTAGTCGCCGAGCTCATCCACGATGCGATTGGTGGCTGAGTAATCGCCTTCGTCCTGCAGGGTGACCAGGCTTGAGGTGATCGTGACGCTGCCGAGGCTAGCGTAGTCGGGCCGTGCGGCTATGAAGGCGGTGGTGGGTGCGACATCCGCTTGCTTTCGCAGTTTGAGACCGAATCCGATGGGCGATAAGCCGGCGCTGGCAAGCTCAAAGGCCACGTTCGCGTCATGAAAGGCGCTAATGGCGGCGTCGGGCCGGATTCTGGGCTCGGATCCCGTCTCGCCGTACAAGTCGTCTCTGGTCAGGTCGCTGCCGGACATCTCGAAGGCGGCCGTTGAATCTGCCGAGAATAATTCTGCTGGGTCGAAGAACGGGTAGTTGGCCAGGAGGGCGTCGGCCTGGTCGTAGGCCGCGACGAGCTGGTCGGCGCCGAGCGCAGTCACGCTCACCCTGAACTCGCCGATCGCTGCGCCGACGATGGTGTCGGCGGCGCGCAGGTCGGCGTACAACCCGAGTAGCTGGTCGTTGTCGGTGCGCACGGCCGTTACGGCGAGGCCGAACGCGCCGGTTTCGAGCACGACGGGTGACCACTGCACGAGCTTCTTGTGCTCATCGACGTACTGGCCGATGAGGTCGGTCAGCTCGCGCAGCCGTTCGTCGGAGACATCGTCGTCGAGAGTGACGGTGGCGTCCACCGAGCCCGAGAAAGGAAGGGTGTTGTTCACTAAGAGGCCGACGTCGGCGACGCCGGATTCGCTCGAAATGAAGGTCTTGAAGTCAACACCCGCGGCGCTGCCGGCATTGATTGGGCCGCAGCCGCTCAGCACGGTGATAGCAACGAGGACGACGGCCATCGCGGCCAGGCGACGGCGGGCAGGTGCGAAGATGGTGTCCCGATCTGCTGGTGCGTGCCTCGGTTCTGTGCCCCGCACCGGTATTCTCGAGGGTACACAGGGAGAGGGGGCAGTCGTGACGCACGCGCATCCGCTGTACGTCGACGTTGAAGTAGCCTGCCTGTGCTGCCTCGCGCCGCAGCCCTTTCACTTCACCTCGCTGAGTGACCAGGTGGTCTGCTCGCTGTGCGTGCACCACATCGGGGCCGATAAATCGGAACGTCGCGATCTTGAGCACGTGCGGCTGTGGGCCGCTCGGTGGGCGGCGTCCGAGACCGCCCACGCCGAATACATCATCGAAACGGATGCTTTACTCGTCGCCCGAGACAACGACCTGACCGCGCTCCGCGATCAGGTCGCCGAGCTCAGCGCCATCGTCGCCGGCCAATTCACGGCCGGGATCGACGGGGTGCGCGGCCTGCTGCAGAACGACCTGGTCAAGCGGGCCGAACGCAACACCGAGTTGGCTCACCGGCAGATCGACTGGGCCATGGCCGGGATCTGGCGCATCGAAGCGCTGCACCACGACTCAGCGACGCAGCAGTGTTCTTGCGGGCGCACGGCCGGCAGCTGTGCAGAGAGCGCCGCGATTGACCCCCTGCGCCGGGCGCTGCGCGACTGGGAGAAGAAGAACGTGGCGCGGCTGCGGGGCGGCCGTCGGCATGGACTGCCGGATGACCACCCCGCGGTTCTGGCCCAGCGCATCCGCTGAACCAGCGCGCTGTGCAGGTGCGTGGGCTAGTGCCCGATGGGCGCCGGCGCACCGAGCGGTGGACGCCGCACCAGGAACGCCGCTGGAATCGCGAAGAGCGAGATGATCGCGCCGCACAGGAACGCATCGTGAATACCGGATGCCGTCGCCGAGACCTCGGACACGCCCCGCGTCATGAGAGCGGTCGACTGGGACGTCATCACGGCGATGAACAGTGCGGTTCCAACGGCGCCCGCCAGCTGCTGGATGGTGCCGACAACGGCGCTGCCATGGGAATACAGGTTCGGCGAGAGCGAGCCGAGGCCCGACGTGAACAGCGGCGTGAACAGCATCGACAGACCGACGCTCATGCCGATGTGGGCGACCATGAGCATCCACGGTTCGGTGCTCTGCCCCATCATGGTCATGGTCCAGAACGCGGCGCTGACAATGATCGACCCGGGAACGAGCAGAATGGTCGGGCCGCGGCGGTCATAGATGCGGCCGACGAACGGCGCGAGCAGGCCCATCGTTAGCCCTCCCGGAAGCAGCAACAGTCCGGTGGCGAGTGCGGTCATGCCGAGCACGTTCTGCATGTACAGCGGCAGCAGAATGATGGTCCCGAAGAGGGCGATCATGCTGATGCCAAGCATCGAGATCGAGAGGGTGAACGTGCGCGAGGTGAACACGCGCAGATCGAGGAGGGCCTGATCGGTGCGCTGCAACTGCAGCTGACGCAACACGAACAGGAGTAGGGCGAACACGCCGATGCCGAGCGGTAGCCAACCGGCAGTGGCAGCCGCGCCGAGGTTGCTGAGTCCGTAGACGAACCCGCCAAAGCCGAATGCCGAGAGGATGACGGAGAGCACGTCGAGGGGAACCGTGCGTGGCGTCGTCACGTTCTGAATGCGCGAGGCACCGAGAATGAGCGCGCCGATGGCGATCGGCAGCACGATTATGAACATCCAGCGCCAGTCCAGCACGCTCAGGATGATGCCGGAGATGGTGGGGCCGATGGCTGGGGCAACCGAGATGACGATGGAGATGTTTCCCATGGTCTTGCCGCGGGAAGCGGGTGCAACAAGCGTCATGACGGTGGTCATGAGCAGCGGCATCATGATGGCCGTTCCGGTGGCCTGCACGATGCGGCCGATGAGCAGCACCTCAAAGCCGGGAGCAAGCGCGGCGACCAGGGTGCCGGTGCTGAACAGTGTCATGGCGGCGATGAAGATCGGCCGGGTGTTGAAGCGCTGAATGAGAAAACCGGTGATCGGAATGACCACGGCCATGGTGAGCATGAACGCTGTGGTCAGCCACTGCGCCGCGGTCGCCGTGATGTTGAGGTCGTTCATGAGGTGCGGCAGCGCCACACCCATAATGGTCTCGTTCAAGATAACGACGAACGCCGAGACCAACAGAACGCGGATCACCAGCTGGTTGCGCTTGGCGTCCGGGTGTAGCTCGGCCTTGGTGGTAGGCGCGTTGGCTGTTGTGGTCATAACTGATCCTGACGGTCGTGCGAAAAGGGGGACGTGCGAGAATGAGCGGGCCGCCCGCCCCGTGAGTACCCCCGGGCCGGCTCGCTGTGAGCGCCTTCAGGTGTAGCGTTTTGCAGGGTGTGAATTATTCCGCCAAATTAAAATTGACCGAGCCGCCGCTCGTTTGGGCTCTATTCACTGAAATCAACCTCAGGGAGACCGATGAGGGCGGTGCGGGGAGTCAGGCGAGGCGGCGGGCCAGGTAGGGGGCGGTTCGGCTCGTTGGGTGCACGGCCACGGCGGCAGGGGTGCCGGCGGCCACGATGCGGCCGCCCTGGTCGCCACCGGAGGGGCCGAGGTCGATCACCCAGTCGGCGGCGGCGATGACGTCCATATCGTGTTCAACCACGACGACGGTGTTTCCGGCGTCGACGAGGCGCCCAAGCTGCTTCATCAAGAGTTCGACGTCGGCCGGGTGTAATCCGGTCGTCGGTTCGTCGAGCAAGTAGAGCGTGTGACCGCGGCGAGCCCGCTGAAGCTCTGTCGCGAGCTTAATGCGTTGGGCTTCTCCGCCGGAGAGTTCGGTGGCTGGCTGACCGAGGCGAAGATACCCGAGGCCCACCTCGCGTAGGGTTTCCAGGCTGCGCGCGGCCACGGGAACCTCGGCGAGAAAGACCAGCGCCGCGTCGACGGAGAGGCCGAGCACCTCGGCGACGTTCTTGCCGCGGTAGGTCACCTCGAGAGTCTCGGGGTTGTAGCGCGATCCCCCGCACTTCGGGCAGGGTGCGTAGCTGCCGGGCAGAAACAGCAACCCGACAGCCACAAAACCTTCGCCGAGGCAGGTCTCACAGCGGCCACCAGCCACGTTGAAAGAAAATCGACCGGCGTTGTAACCGCGCACGCGCGCTTCGTCGGTGGCGGCGAAGGTCGCGCGCACGGCATCGAACAGGCCGGTATAGGTGGCCAGGTTCGATCGAGGTGTGCGCCCGATCGGCTTCTGATCGACCTGCACCAAACGGTCGATCGCCTCCATCCCGTCGACCTGGGCGACGGAAATTCGCTCGCCGGACGCCGCATCAGCCGCTGCTTCTGCAGCGGCATCAACATCAACATCGGGGTCGCCGAGGTCGAGCACCGGCACGTCGTCGGGATCCGGGTGCAAGTGCAGCCCCACGGCCTCGGCGAGCACGTGGCTGACCAGGGTTGACTTGCCTGAACCCGAGACGCCGGTAACGGCAGTGAGTACGCCGAGTGGGATCTGCGCGTCGAGTCCGCGCAGATTGTGCCGGGTGATATTGGTCAAGCCCAGCCAACCCAGCGGATGCCGCAATTCGCCTCGCTGCACCAGATCACGGTGGTCGGCAAACAGGTACCGCCGCGTCACTGATGTCTCCACCTCGGCCAGTCCAGCGGTCGGCCCGCTGTAAAGCACGTCGCCGCCACCTTCACCGGCCCGTGGCCCAACGTCGACGACCCAGTCGGCACGACCGACGACATCCATATTGTGTTCGACCACGAAGACCGAGTTACCCGAGAGTTTGAGCTGCTCGAGCACGTCGAGCAGGGGTTCGGCGTCGGCCGGGTGCAGACCCGCCGAGGGCTCATCAAGCACATAGATCACGCCGAACAGCCCAGATCGTAGCTGCGTTGCGATGCGCAGCCGCTGCATCTCCCCGGGAGAGAGCGTCGGTGTCGAGCGCCCGAGCGCCAGATAGCCAAGTCCCAGGTCGAGCAGTACGTTAATGCGGCGTAAGAGGTCACCGGCGAGGGTGACGGCGACCTCCGACGTATTCGGAGCGCCAGACACGATTGGCCGCAAAATAGCAGCGAGGGCAGTCATCGGTAGAGCGTTGAGCGCGGCAATGGTGTACCCGGCGACCGTCACGGCCAATGCCTCGGGCTTGAGACCGCTTCCGCCGCAGTCCGGGCACGGGCCAGTGTCGACATATCGCAGCACCCGCTGCCGCATCGTCTGACTCTTGCTGTCGGCGAGGGTGTGCAGCACAAAGCTCTTCGCACTCCAAAATCTACCCTGATAGGTCACTGCGATCCGGTCGCGCTGCGGCACGACTTCGACCACCGGCTGCTCCTCGGAAAAGAGGATCCAGTCCCGGTCGGCCCGCGATAGCTCCTGCCAGGGCGCGTCGATGTCGTAACCAAGAACGGCGACGATGTCACGCAGATTTTTGCCCTGCCAGGCCCCTGGCCAGGCGGTGATGGCGCCGTCCCGAATGCTCAGGGTGGGGTCGAGCACCATCGACGCCTCTGTGACGGTGTGGGCCATGCCGAGACCGTGGCATCGGGGGCAGGCGCCTATCGCTGTGTTGGGCGAGAATGATTCCGAATCAAGTCGACCCGCGGCATCCGTCGGATATATACCAGCACGGGAATACATCATGCGTAGCGAGTTCGAGAGGGTGGTGACTGTACCTACGCTCGAGCGAGAACTCGGTGTTCCCCGGCGTTGCTGCAGGGCCACGGCGGGCGGTAGCCCGGTGATCTCGTCAACCCGCGGCGTGTGCCCCTGCTGAATCAGTCGGCGGGCATAGGGCGCGACCGACTCAAAGAAACGACGCTGAGCCTCGGCGAAGATAGTGCCGAAGGCGAGGGAGGATTTGCCCGAGCCGGAGACCCCGGTAAAGGCGACGATCGAGTCCCGGGGAACGTCGACGTCAACGTTTCGCAGGTTGTTCTCGCGGGCCCCGCGCACGCGCACAAAGCCGACACCGGAAAAAGACGGGACGGGCCTGGCTGGCTCTTTCATGGGAGTGAGCATTCCAACAACTGTAGTTTGCCGACTTGTCTGATGCTAGGGCTCTTTTGGATCGCTGTGGCGTTTTCGTACCTGGCCGGTGATGCCGGGCGGCGCAGTCTCGCACGACCAGCTACAGGACGGCCGGCTCGGATGCCTCTTCGGGGAGCTCGCGCAGCACGACCTTCATGATCTTGCCGGTGGCCGTGCGCGGCAGTGCGTCGACGAAGGTCACGTAGTCGGGTACTTTGAACGCCGCTATCAGGTATCGGGTGTGGGTGAGCAGGTCGACCTCGGTCACCAGGGAGTCTGGCCGCAACACAACGTAGGCCTTGGGCCGCTCGCCCCACTTGGGATGCGGCATGCCGACGACGGCCACGTCGAGCACGGTCGGGTGGGTGAGCATCGCGTTTTCGACCTCGATGGTTGAGATATTCTCGCCGCCCGAGATGATGATGTCCTTCGCGCGATCCTTGATCTCGATGTAGCCGTCTGGATGCATGACGCCGAGGTCGCCGGTGTGGAACCAGCCGCCGCGGAAGGCATCCGCTGTGGCTTGACGGTCGTTGAAGTAGCCGAGCATGACGTTGTTGCCGCGGAGCACGATCTCACCGATGGTTTGCGCGTCGGCTGGAACGTCTGCCATGGCCGAGTCGACGATGCGGGCAGACTCGGCCTGCACCATGCCGACACCCTGCCGGGAGATCTTGCGGGCGCGTTCGTCGGCCGGCAGGTCGTCCCACTCGCGCTGGTATTCGCAGATCGTGTACGGGCCGTAGACCTCGGTGAGGCCGTAGACGTGCACGACCGTGATTCCGAGCGCGTCGAGCTGTTCAATCACACTCGGCGATGGCGGGGCGCCGGCGGTGGTGATGGACAGCGGCGTCTCGAGCACGTGCTTCATAGGCGCGTTGGCGATGACGCCGCAGACCGTGGGTGCGCCGCATAGGTTGGTCACCCCGAGGGTGTCGATGGCCGACCAGACCGATTCGGCCCGCACGGCGCGTAGGCAGACGTGGGTGGCGCCGGCTGCTGTGACCGCCCACGGTGTGCACCAGCCGTTGCAGTGGAACATGGGCAGGGTCCACAGGTAGACAGAGTCGCTCGTGAACTTGTTGTGGAACACCTCGCCGAAGGAGTTGAGGTACGCCCCACGGTGGGAGTACATCACGCCCTTGGGCTTGCCGGTCGTGCCAGAGGTGTAGTTGATTGAGATGACGGCGCGTTCGTCGGTGACCTCCCAGGCCAGCGGTTCGGCGGAGTCGTTGTCGGCTTCGGCCAGAAAGGACTCGAGAGTCTGCTGGCCAACGTCGAGGCCGCTCTCGGTGATGCCGAACTCACCGTCAGCGATTTCGATCATCCCCGTGAGCGTAGCGGATGTCGCAAACACGTCCCCAACGCCGCTCACCAGCTCGGCGTCGATGAACAGCAGGGTCGCCTCGGAGTGCTCAAGGACGTAGTGCACCTCCGGACCGGCCAACCGGGAATTCAACGCGACGAGTACACCGCCGGCTAGCGGAACGGCGTAGTGGGCGATGAGCATCTCGGGTATATTCGGCGCGAGGAATATAACGCGGTCGCCCGGTGTGATGCGTGAACGGATGGCATGGGCCAGCTCCTCGGCAGCCTGCGCGAATTCGCGGTAGGTGTAACGCCGAGCGCCATAGACGATCGCATCCTTGTGGGGGAATACTTCGGCGCTACGCTGCAGAAATCGCATCGGGGTCAGCGGAGAGTCATTGGGTGAACCGGGCGGTATATTCGTCGTTTCAATCACGTGGGACTCCTTTGTCCGAAAAGATGATAGATGTAGCGAAAAAACAGGTCGAACCTAGTGGAAGGCGCTGACCCCGGTCAGGTCGCGACCGATGAGCAGTGATTGGATGCTCTCGGTGCCCTCGTAGGTGTGAATTGATTCGATATCGGCTAGGTGACGAATGACGTGGTTCTCAAGCAGGATTCCGTTGCCGCCGAGCATGTCGCGGGCGAGAGAGGCGAGAGAACGGGCCGCGCGGGTGTTGTGAAACTTGGCGAGACTGGCCTGGATGGGCCGCAGGGTTCCGGCGGCGTCGAGTTCGGCGAGGCGGATGCAATGCAGCTGCATGGAGGTGAGCTCGGAGAGCATCAGAGTGAGGCGTTCCTGCACGATCTGAAACCCGGCGATCGGCTTGCCGAACTGCACGCGCTGCTGCGCGTAGTTGAGGGCGGCTTCGAACACCGCGGTCGCGTGCCCGAGCGCCGACCAGGCCACACCGAGCCGGGTGGCGAACAGAATCACGGCCGTGTCCTTGAAGGTGTGGGTGCCGGGGAGCACCGCGTCGAGCGGAATTCGCACGTCGGTCAGGGTGATCCGAGCCTGATGCACCGCGCGCAATGAGCCCTTGCCGAGCATCGTCTCGCCGTGGTAGCCGGGTAGGGACTGGTCGACCAGAAAGCCGCGTACGTTGCCGTCGTCGTCGCGTGCCCAGACCACGGTCACGTCACCGACTGAGCCGTTGCCGATCCACTTCTTCTCGCCGTTGATGACCCATTCGTCGCCGTCAAGGTGGGCGGTGGTCTCGAGGCCCACCGAGTCAGAACCGTGATCGGGTTCGGTCAGGGCGAAGGCGCCGAGCTTCTCGGCGCGGGCCAGGGGCACCAACCAGGTAGCTTTCTGCTCGTCGCTTCCGAACATGGCGATGCTGCGCAGGGCGAGCCCGCCCTGCACGGCCACGACTGTTCCCATTGAACCGTCACCGCGGGAGATCTCCATGTTCACGAGGCCGGCGGCGAGCGGTGACATGGGGGTGAGCCCCGGCCCCTCGACGCCGTCGGTGAGCAGGTCGAGTTCGCCCAAGCGGCGAGCCAGGTGCAGCGGGTACTCCGCCTTGTCCCAGGCCTCGCTCAGCTCGTCGAGAGTCTCCACTGCAAAAGTACGTGCCCGGCTCCAGAACGCTCGATCAGCTTCGGGCACATTAGCGAAAACGCCGTAGTAGTCGGTGTCGAGCGGGGCGGAGACATCGTAATCGGGCATCATTGCCTTTCGCAGAAGCGGGTGTGACTACAGTTCTATCTGACACTGAGTCTCACGTCAAGTGACACTTGGTGTCAGTCCTCGGCCGATCGAAGGCGGCTGGCGATCACCCGGGCGACATCGTCGGGCAGAGCGGAGGCCGGAAACACCGCGACCAAAAGCTCGCTGGCCGGGGTGGCCGGGGCGGCGCTGGCTGGAGCAAAACGAGTGCGCACCGCGCGCAATTCGGCGGCCAATGCGGCCGAATCGAGCAGCTGGGCCGCGGCGGTGGCGCGAATCATGCGCCGCAGCTCGAAGTTGTGGGTGGCCGTGACCGCCGCCGCGAACTGAATGGCGAGCACCGGGTCGACCTGCGGCAGCCGTCGCCGCAGGTAGGCCGAGAAGGTCTTCTCATAGCGCGACACCATGACCGTTTCCCGGTCGCGCAGAACGGATGTCTGGCGCACGACCCGGTCGCGCACCCGCACGACCTCGAGGCGCTCCCGGAACCGCTCGAACACGAGCGCGGCCGCTTCGCACACGGCCAGCCACGGGTCATCGTGTTCGCGGGCGAAATACTCGTCGATCTGCTCGAGCAACTCATCATGGTCGGCGAAGATGACGTCGTCCTTCGACCGGAACTGGCGAAAAAAGGTACTGCGTGACACGCCAGCCGCCGCGGCGATCTGAGTGGTACTCGTGGCCTCGTAGCCCTGGGCATGGAACAGACGAACAGCGATGTCGGCGACGGCGACGCGGCTGCGGGCATCCGCTTGCCGGGAGCCGGAAACCGGGGCGTGGGCGGTGAGTGCGGCTGGCGCGGACAGATCAGACATGGTCTGGCGAAATTAGCACGGAACCGGGGCTGGCCGTCGCGGGCGAAAGGCGATCGGGCCCGGGCCCGGAAAGCGGTGGTGGATGGGGTGGCGCCGGCCCAAGGTTTCCATAAGGCACACAACGCACTCTTGCACCATTCGCTCACCCTGAAGAGATAGGTGCGTCATGAGCACGTTCGACGGTCAAGGAAACATGCGCAGAACGAGAAGCACAACCGGGATGCGAGGTAGTCCACCTTTTCAGGACGGTGGAAAACCGCGGAGAGTCTTCGGCAAGCCCATGCGCGTAGTAGCAGCCGGCATGGCTGCGGTGCTCTACGCCGGACTCGGACTGACGGCCGCACTGCCGGCCCAGGCGGCCATCGCCGCGGTCGGCCAGGGGTTCGCAGTCACCACAAGCGACCTCGCCTACATTCTTAAGCAGATCAAGATCGCTGAAGCCCACGTTGCGAACACCACCTCGGCCACCGGCCCGTGTGGCGCGCTCGTCGGAACCGGCCCCAACCAAATCGCCAGCCCGCTGCTCTCGCTCGGACTGCGCACGGTCGACGGATCCTGCAATAATCTGCAGCCCGGTCAGGACCAGTTCGGCGCCGCCGACCAGATCTTCCCGCGCCTCACGACACCGGTGTTTTCACAAGCGGAGGTCACGCCCTCCGGATTCGGACCGCCGAACCAGACCTCCTACGCCCAGAAAAAGGGCCTGGTCTTCGACAGTGAGCCGCGCACGGTCAGCAACCTGATCGTCGACCAGACGTCGACCAATCCGGCCGCCATCGCCGCAGCCGGAAACCCGGTGCGCACCCAGGGCAATGAGGGCGTCGTAGCGTGCACCACCGACCCGAGCCCGACCGTGCCGGCTGGTGTTCCCGCCGGCTGTATCCCCTCCAACCAGACGTTGTTCATGCCGAACGTGACGACCGACGTCGGCCTCTCGCCGCCGTACAACTCGATGTTCACCCTGTTCGGTCAGTTCTTCGACCACGGGATCGACCAGACGGTCAAGGGCGGTGGCACGGTTTTCGTGCCGCTCAAGGCTGATGACCCGCTGCGCGTCTCCGGTCCTGACGGGATCGCCGGCAACGGTGACGAGGTTCCCGCCAACCAGGCCTTCATGGTGCTGACCCGTGCGAAGAACCAGCCAGGACCCGATGGCGTCGCCGGCAACAACCCGGCGACCCCCGCCGACGAGAGCGCCGACGACGTTCAAGATGCCCTCAACACGGACTCCCCGTGGGTCGACCAGAGCCAGACCTACGCCTCGCACGCCTCGCACCAGGTGTTCCTGCGCGAGTACGTGACCGAGGGTGGCAGGCCGGTCGCCACCGGCAAGCTCATCGGCGGCCCGACCGGACCCACCGCGGGCGGCATGGCAACCTGGGCCACGACCAAGGCGCAGGCCGCAAACGTGCTCGGACTCCTGCTGGCTGACAAGGATGTTCTCAACATCCCGATGTTGGCAGTGGATGCTTACGGCAAGTTCATCCCCGGACCAGCGCGCGGCATGGCACAGTACGCCACCGCGACGGGCCTGGTCGAGGGCGACACGGCGAACCCCGTGCCCGTTCCGAGCGACGTGCTCTACTTCAACACGCCGTTCCTGACCGATATCGCGCACAACGCGGAGCCGAAGTCCGGACTCACGCCAGACGGTAACGCCACGGCATCTGCTGACTTCGCCAGCCAGCCGTCCGGCACCTACGACGATGAGATGCTCAATGCTCACTTCATCGCCGGTGACGGTCGCGTCAACGAGAACATTGGCCTGACCGCCATTCACCAGGTGTTCCACTCGGAGCATGACCGTCTGGTCGATGACATCAAGAACACCCTGACCAACGACACCTCCGCCAAGGGCGCTGCGGCGCTGACCGAGTGGAAGCTGGCTAGCGGAGCTGTCGGGTGGAACGGCGACCGCCTGTTCCAGGCTGCCCGCTACGTCACCGAGATGGAGTACCAGCACCTCGTCTTCGAGGAATTCGCCCGCAAGGTGCAGCCCGGTATCAACCCGTTCGAGCCGTTCGCCTTCACCCAGACCGAGATAAACCCGGCGGTCAGCGCGGAGTTCGCGCACGCGGTCTACCGCTTTGGGCACTCCATGCTGACCGAGACAATCTCGCGTCGCAACCAGGACAAGCCGGGAGTAGACGGACTGTTCGGCACGAGTGATGACGTTCTGGGTAGCCAGAACGACATTTCCCTGCTCGAGGGTTTCCTCAACCCGCCCGCGTACACCGATGGTGGACCAGAGGGTCAGTTGACCTCCGAAGAGGCCGCCGGCAGCGTCATCATGGGCATGAGCGACCAGGTGGGTAACGAACTCGACGAGTTCGTCACCGACACCCTGCGCAATGACCTCCTCGGGCTGCCGCTCGATCTGGCAGCGATCAACATAACCCGTGCGCGTTCTGAAGGCGTGCCGCGGCTGAACGTATTCCGTCGTGATCTGTTCAACAAGACCAACGATGGGGCGCTCAAGCCATACACGAACTGGATCGACTTCGGAGAGAACCTCAAGCACCCGGAATCGTTAATCAACTTCGTCGCGGCTTACGGTCAGTTCCCCACCATTACCGGCGCGAGCACGCTCGACGGAAAGCGCGACGCCGCACGACTGATCGTGAGCCCAGACGCCCTGGCCGGAGAAACTTCTCCGGACGGTGCCATGGACTTCATGAACAGCACCGGAACGTGGGCCAACTCGGGCACGCACTCGATCACGGGTCTCGACGACGTCGACCTCTGGGTCGGCGGCCTCGCTGAGATGACGACCCCGTTTGGTGGCCTGCTCGGCACGACGTTCAACTACGTGTTCGAGAACCAGATGACCAACCTGCAAAACGGTGACCGTCTGTACTATCTCGCCCGCACGCCCGGCATGAACCTCCGCACCCAGTTGGAGGGTAACTCCTTTGCCGAGCTCATGATGCGCAACACGAACGCGCACTCGCTCAAGGCTGATCCCTTCGCCACGGCTGACTGCAAGTTCGAGCTGAAGAACCTGGCGGGAACCATCGCTGGCTTTGAAGCCTCGGGCAACGCCGTCGCCGACGACCCGCAATCCGAGTGTAATGAGACAGCCCTGCTGATTCGCATGCCCGACGGCACGATCAAATACCGTGCCCGCAACACGGTCGACCCCGCTGGTATCAACGGCCAGGCCGTCTACAACGGTACCGGAAACGTGGACCGGATCTACGGCGGGAACGACAACGACACCTACTGGGGTGGCCTCGGCAACGACGTCATCGAGGGCGGTGGCGGAGCCGACGTGGCTCTCGGCGGTGAAGGCAACGACATCATCACCGACCTCGCCGGAGACGACGTGCCCAAGGGCGGACCAGGCAACGACGCGATCGATGCCGGACCCGGACTCGACATCCTCATGGGCGGCGAAGGCAAGGACTTCACCAACGGTGGAGCCAACGCCAACACAACCTTCGGTGGCGCAGGCGACGACTTCATCGTTCTCGGTGAAAGCCTCGACGCGGCCTTCGGTGACAGTGGAGACGACTGGGAAGAGGGCGGCAACCAGCCCGACCTCATGATCGGAGACAGCAGCAACCTGTTCTTCCTGGACGACTCGCAGAAGCCGGGTAGCGACTTCATGATCGGCCAGGGCGGCGACGACGACTACGACATGGAGGGCGGCGACGACATTGGCGTCGGTGGTCCTGGCATTGAAAAGGTCGCCGGCGGTTCCGGCTACGACTGGTCGACTGGCCAGGGTGACCCCCAGGCTCAGGACTCCGATCTGGCTCTGCCGATCGCTCCGCTGGACATCCTGCAGGTCGGTGTACGCGACAAGTACAACGAAGTCGAGGCACTCTCGGGCTGGAAGCTGAATGACATCCTCCGCGGCGACGACGTGGTTCCCAGCGCCGTTGGTGGCGGTGGCTTCATCGGCTGTGACGTTGTGGACCAGGCCGGAGTAGACCGCATCGCGGGCTTCGACGCGCTGATTCCGGAATTCACGACCACGCTGGCATCCGTTGTCGCGCAGTCGGCACAGGGTGACTGCCCGATCCTCGAAGGCCCGAACGTCTGGGGCGCCGGCAACGTGCTCCTCGGCGGCGGCGGCAGCGACCTGATCGAGGGACGAGGCGCCGACGACATCATCGACGGCGACGCGTACCTCAGCCTTCGCCTGAGCGTCCGCACCAACGCGAGCGACCCGGCATCGGAGATTGGCAGTGCCAGCATCAACGGCACGAACCAGAGCGCGATGGCTAGCCAGTACCTGTCCGACGCCGCCGGTGCGCTCACCGGACCGACGCTTCAGGAAGCTGTTTTTGCTGGCAACGTCGACCCGGGCAACATTGTGGCAGTTCGTGAGATCCTGTATGGATCCAGCGGCACTGACTCGGCACTTTTCTCCGGGCTCACCACCGATTACGAGGTCACCACGACCGGTGGCGACGGCACGCTCGGCTCGGCGGGATCGACCACCACGGTGCTTGACAACCGTGGTATCGACGGTACAGACACCCTTCGCAACATTGAACGCCTGCAGTTCAGCGACACCGTGGCTCCAGGAACGCCGACCACCGTCTCTGCAGTTGCCGGCAACGGTCAGGCGACCGTCGACTGGGTGGCTTCGCTGACCGGCATCGCCACCAGCTTCTCGGTGAGGGTGCTCGACTCGTTCGGTGCTCAGGTGGGGGCACTTCGCCCCGCGGCCGGAACCGCATCCAGCCTGGTTGTCACCGGGCTGACCAACGGCTCCAGCTACACGTTCCAGGTATCGGCGACCAACGCGGAAGGGACGAGCGCATTCTCGGCATCGTCCAACGCGGTGACTCCGTCGGCACCGGTGGTGCAGGTGGTTGCGGGCGCTCCGACGATCGGAACCCCGGTCGCCGGTAATGCGCAGGTGACCGTGAACTGGACGTCTCCCGCACCGGTGGCCAACCAGGCACCGATCACGGGTTACCGGGTTCGCACCTACGTCGGCGCGAGTACCACGGCGACCCGCACCTCGATTGTCGCCAACGTCTCGACCGTGACGATCACTGCGCTGACGAACGGAACCGGGTACACCTTCGATGTCGCAGCGATCAACTCGGTCGGTACGGGAGCGGCCTCGGCTCGTTCGGTGGAGGTGACGCCGGTAGCACCGGTGGTGGCGGGCGCTCCGACGATCGGAACGTCGGTCGCTGGTAACGCTTCGGTGACGGTGAACTGGACCGCCCCGGGCGCTGTGGCCAACGCCCCGGCTGTCACGGGCTATCGGGTTCGTACCTTCATCGGGGCGGGCACCACGGCAACGGGCACCACGACGGTGGCCAACGTCACCAGTGCGGTGATCACGGCGTTGACGAACGGGACCGGGTACACCTTCGATGTTGCCGCGATCAACGCGGTCGGCACCGGAGCGGCATCCGCTCGTTCGGTTGCGGTCACACCGCGCACGGAGTTCGTGCTTCCCACAGTGACAGCGCGCACGCCGGCCTCCGGTGCACGCTCGGTCAGCCAGACCGGCAACCTGACGGCAACGTTCAGTGAGCCGGTCACGAGAGTGGGCACAACGACGTTCGTGTTGCGGCTCGGCACCACGCTGGTCCCTGCCGTGGTGTCGTACAACGCCACGACTCGCGTCGCGACGCTGAACCCGAACGCGAGCCTGCTCCCGGACCGCAGTTACACGGCCACCCTCTCGGGTATCCGTGACCTCGCCGGCAACACGATGGTGGCCAGTTCCTGGACCTTCACTACGGGCCCGGCACCGACGATCCTCACGAGGACTCCCGCACCCGGAGCCATCGCGGTACGCCGGAACGCCAACGTGACCGTGCTACTCAGTGAAGACATCACCGGAGTCAGCGCGACCACGGTTCGAATCACTCGGGTCTCCACCGGAGCGGTCATCACCTCGGCTGCGGCGTTCAACGCCACCACCAATGTGTTGACCATCAACCCGGTGACACTGAGCTCGAACGTGCAGTACCGGGTCACCATGACCGGAGGAACGGGCAGCGTTCGAGACCTCGCGGGTAACCCGCTAGTGACGAGCACCTGGACCTTCACGACCGGCATCCTGTTCTAAGCCAAGGAACCTGAACCATCCCCCGGCCGGCCGGCGACTCTTCCCGAGTCGCCGGCCGGTTCGTGTTTGTCGGCGACCTCCCCACAAATGAGGTTCGAGAATCGCGGAGAATCCCCTTCGCGCCGGCCTGGCGCCAACCCCAGTATTTTTACAAGCTTCGGCTGACATCGTTCGTACACGCGTGAATCATGCTCCACTTTATGGAATGGACGGCGCACCATGAAAAAATTATTGAACGGACCGAAATGGACCGGTTCCCGGTTCCCGGATCGGCGTCAGACCGCACTGGTGGGGATCGCTGTCACAGCGCTGTGCTCCAGCTTCGTGCTCGCCATCCCAGCGGCAAATGCTGCCGTTCCGACCTTCCCAGACAACATCGTGGTCTTCCCCAACCGGGACTTCGTCGTGCTCGAGGGCTACCAAAACCATCTGGGGGAGACGGCGACCGTTGAAGTCAGCCGCGCCGGTGTCGGTGTGATTGGTTCAGCCCAGGCTGTTGTCCAGGCCGGCGACGTCGCCTTTGAGATCAACCATCCCGGCGGCGTGTGTTGGGGCGCTGGAACCGGCCTGCAGGTGACCCCCGATATCCTCCCGGCGGACACAGTGTCCGTCAAATTTGGTGCCACAGCTGCCGGAGACACGCTGGTCCAAGACGTGTTCGTGACCGGCCGCGCTGTGCGCAGCGGCACCACCGTCACGGTCACCGGCCATATCGGCGCCACGGTCAACCGGGCACAGGTCGAACAACGCATCATCGAGCCCGCGTTGGTACCAACGACCGTGCAGCGCCGCGATGTGCGCGCCGTACCGGGACCGATGACCCCCGCACCCAAGGGCGGCTACCGCTCCAGTCTCGAATTTGATCTGAATGGGCCGAACACCTTCACCGCTACCTATATTTTCGACCAGCTTGACGCGGCGCAGCTCGCGGCCGATGCTGGCGGCGAGCGTGCTATGGGATGGCAGGCCGAAGATATCAATGCCAACCGCCAGGGTCTGACCATCGCCGAGTTCGGTGAACCGGGCGGCCCCGGCATGGGCGGTTGCCCCAATGGCCCGCTCGCTTCGGGACCTCCCGGGCCAACGAACGTCGCAGCCACGAAGGCAGGCACCGGGATCGCACTCACCTGGACCCCCGCACAGGCGATCCCCGGAACACCGGCCATTACCGGGTACCGGGCCGCTGCCGTGGGGCAAACCGTCACGAACAATGAGCAAGTTGAAATTGGCAAGCGCATCACCGGCCAGGGTGCAACCGGCACCACGATCACCGGCCTGGCCGCCGGCGAAACCTACGACGTGTACGTGGTCGCGGTCAGTAGCGTCGGAGAAACCTTCCCGGCCGTTCATGCCATCCCGGCAACCGACAGCACAGCACCCACCGTCACAGCAACGCCGGCCGGCGGCACCTTCGCTACCGCACAATCGGTCACGCTGAGCGCCAATGAGACCGGGTCGGACATTTACTACACCGTCGACGGTACCGACGTGGTTCTCGCCGGCGGTGTCATCTCCGACTCCGCTACGCTCTACACCGGCGCGATACCGGTCACTACCTCCGCAACGCTCACGTTCAATGCCTTCGATCCCGCCGGAAACGTTTCGGCCACTGGTCAGGCTGTGTTCACGATCAGTGCGGTGAATCCGGAACCTGATGTCGTCGCCCCCACGGTGACGGCGAGGACACCGCTGGCTGGCGCTACCTCGGTCAGCGCGACTGGTGACCTGACGGCAACGTTCAGTGAATCGGTCACGGGAGTTAGCGACACCACGTTCGTGCTCGCCAACGGTGCCACGGCCGTTCCCGGCGCAGTGTCCTACGACGCCACTACTCGGGTTGCGACCCTGAACCCGAGCGCGACATTGTTGGCCGACACCTCCTACACGGCGACGCTGTCGGGTATAGCGGATGTTGCGGGCAACCTGATGACTACCGACAGCTGGTCGTTCACGACGGCCCCGGTAGCACCGGTGGTGCAGGTCGTGGCCGGAGCTCCCGTGATCGGAACCTCGGTTGCTGGTGATGCTTCGGTGTCCGTGAATTGGACGGCCCCGGCGCCGGTGGTTGACGCCGCCGCGATCACGGGCTACCTGGTTCGAACCTTCATCGGAGCGGACGCAACGGCAACGGGAACGACGACGGTGGGCGATGTCACCAGCGCTGTGATCGGGTCGTTGACGAATGGCACCGGGTACACCTTCGATGTTGCGGCGATCAACTCGGTCGGCACCGGAGCGGCCTCGGCTCGTTCGGTAGTGGTCACGCCGCGCACGGAGTTCGTGCTGCCGACGGTGACCACGCGCACGCCGGCTGCCGGTGATCGCTCGATCAGCCAGACCGGAAATCTGACGGCAACGTTCAGTGAACCGGTCACCGGGGTCAGCGGTACGACGTTCGTGCTGCGGCGCGGTACCACGGTGATCGCAGCTGTGGTCGGCTACAACGCCACGACGCGAGTCGCGACTCTGAACCCGAGCGTGACCCTGCTCGCCGACCGCACCTACACGGCTACCCTTTCGGGCATCCGTGACGCGGCCGGTAACGAGTTAGCGACGAGCACCTGGTCGTTCACTACCGGTCCGGCTCCGACCATCACCGCGCTGACTCCCGCTTCGGGCGCGACAGGAGTTGGACGGCTGGTGAGCCCGACCGCGACCTTCAGCGAAGCCATCACTGGATTCACCGCAACGTCGGTGACTGTCACGCGTCCCGGCGCGACGATCGCTTCGACCCTGTCGTTCAACGCGACGACTCGCGTACTGACGATCAACCCGAATGCCACACTCCTGGCCAACACGACGTACACGGTGAACATCACCGGTGGCACGGGTGCTGTGCGAGACCTGGTCGGCAACCCGGTGGTCACCCGCACGTGGTCGTACACGACGGGGGCGGTGAACTAAAACAGTCACTCGAATTACCCGGCTGGCGACTCTCCTATGAGTCGCCAGCCGGTCACCGCAACATCCCCAACCAGTGTTTTTCAGAAATTCAGCAGGAGACGTCATGACATCACGCAGAGAAGTATTGCAGCTGGGCGCATTCGGTGCGCTCGGTGTCATCGGGATGAGCGGAGGCGACGACGATCCGGTTTCCACCGCCCCGCTCATGACGAAAAGCCAGCTCGCACCCGCCAATATGCCGGTGCCCTACGCTGGCGTGTTCCGTCGTCCCCCCGAATTATTGCCGTACCAGACGGGATTCGATGACGGCGATCCGTCGCGCCCCTTTGCCCGCTACGCTCTCACCCAGAAGCTCGGGCAAGCCAAGTTTGTTCCCGGGCTAGCGACGACGGTCGCTGGCTATAACGGGATCTTCCCCGGCCCGACCATTCGGCTGGATCAGGGCACCCGGAGCGAGGTGCGCATTCGCAACGCTCTGCCAGCCAACGGTCTGCTTCACCCGAGTGCGTTTCGCACCGTCACCCACCTGCACGGTTCGCCGTCGCTGCCGCAGTACGACGGCTACGCCAACGACTTCACCGCTGTCGGCAAGGTCAAGAACTATCAGTACCCCAACTGGCAGTCGGCGCGCACGCTGTGGTACCACGATCACAACATGCACCAGACCGCGCAGAATGTGTACTCGGGGTTGGCTGGCATCTATGCCCTGCACGACCCGTTCGAACGGGCGCAGCTGCCCCAGGGCGAATTCGACGTGCCGCTCATGATCTCCGATGCCATGTTTAAAGCCGACGGCTCCCTCGGCTACAACGACAACGGCCACAAGGGGGTGTGGGGTGACATCATCATGGTCAACGGAGTGCCCTGGCCCACGATGAAGGTCAAGCCTCGCATTTACCGGTTTCGAGTGCTGATCGCCTCAGTCGGACGCTCTTACCGTCCGACCCTCTCGACCGGTGAGCCGATTTACATCGTCGGCACCGACGGCGGCATGACGCCCACCGTTCAAGCGGTGAGATCGTGGCGCCAGGGCACGGCCGAACGCTACGAGATTCTGATCGACTTTCGTAAGTACAAGCCAGGGCAAGCGATCGAGCTGCGCAACCTCAGCAACAAGAACAACGTGGACTTCGCGAACACCGGCAAGATCATGAAATTCGAGGTCGTAGCCGACTCCGGTTCGAGCGCCGGTTCCATCTCGGCCATCCCCACCTCCCTCGACGATGGCGGCGCGATCCATCCCGCTCTGGGCGGCCTGGCCACCATGAGCCTCACGCCGGAGATGGCCAAGGTCAAACGGAAAATGGTGGTGGACCGCGGGAACGGCCTGTGGAGAATCAACGGCATGACCTGGGACGACGTGGAGAAGTCGAATTTCACCAAGCTGTTCGGCAACCCTCAGCCCTACGACGTGGAGCAGTGGACCATCGTCAACTCCTCCGGCGGCTGGTTTCACCCGGTCCATATCCACCTGGTAGACGGCAAGATTATCGGGCGCAATACTAATGGCGGCAAACCGTTCGCCTGGGAGAAGGGGCCAAAGGACGTCTTTTATGTCGGTGAAAATGAATCCGTCACGGTGCTGATGCAGTTCGATACCGGGGGGGCTGCCGGCGGCCGCTATATGATCCACTGCCACAACCTCTCGCACGAAGACCACGACATGATGATTCAGTTTGCCGTCGGCGACTACCGGGTGAACGATCCGGTCACCTCGGATGTTCCGGTGGTGGACACCACGCCGATGGGCTCATTCCCGCCGGTCTACCGGCCGGGATTGCCGGCGGGCACCTAATTGTTCTACGTGAATCAGCTGGTCCCGGCGGTGCTGCTAGTGCTCATACTGAACGGCTGCACTGCCGGGGTATGGCCCCGGATTCGATACCGGATTGGACCGTTGCTTGAGCCCGGTGCCGACCTCGGCAATGGCAGGCCCGGTGTGACCCGTGCTGCTGATGCGATCGGCACGTATGGCACCACTCCGTGCGCTGACCACGCCGTCGACGAGTTCCCCGGTTGCCGTCTCGCCTGGTCGCCGAATCGGCTATGGGATTGGTCTGACGGATGCTGTGCGCGACCGTGCCGATCATATTATGGAGCGGGTTCCTACGGCGGCGGCGATGTCCGGTTACCGCGTTCGAACGGGAGCCTCTCGATCCAGAGTGGCCATGACCGAGGTGCCACCGCCCATCCAGGAGCGTACCTCGAGCGAACCTCCGGCGACCTGGATGGTGTCGCGCATGATGCGCAGGCCCACGTGGTTGTCTGGTGCGTCGGCGGACAGGTCGAAGCCGCATCCGTTGTCGTGGATCAGCAGAATGGTGCGGTCGTCGTCCTGCATGAGAGTCAGTTCCAGGATGCCGGCACGGGCATGTTTCACGGTGTTGGCGAGCACCTCTCGGGCAACCCGGTAGAACATGGCAGCCCGATCGCGGTCGAGGTCACAGTCGGCCGGTATCTGGAGCTTGACTTCGATTCCATGCTCGAGCACGCGCGCGGCGAGCTGAGCGAGTGCTTCGGGCAGGCCCAGCTCATCAAGATCGGGCGGATACAGTTCGGAGGACATGGAGCGCAGCGTGCTCACGTTCTTTTGCAGGATTGCCTTGGCCTGCGCGAAGAGTGGACGATTCTCGGGCGTTGAGTGCATCTCCTCGGCCTCGAGGGCGTACGACAAGCCAGCCAAATCCTGAATGACCTCGTCGTGCAGATCGCGGGCGATGCGCTGGCGTTCCAGATCGGAGGCATCGATGGCGTGTTGCAGCAGCTTGCGTCGGACCGACTGGTGCCCCTGTATTCGACGGGCCAGCTGGATGGCCGGAATGAGCTGGGCCAGCTGCAAGGCACCCAGTGACAGCAGGAAAGTGGGGATCAGACCGAGCAGGACGGAGTCCTGATCCGCACGCACATCCGCGTCATTGAAATACGCTTCCACGACCAAAGCCTGACCATTGACGGCGATGGCGCGAACGTACACCTCCACCAGATCACCGTTACCGGTTTCGAATTGATTTTCAACTTCATCCTGGGCCTCCAGGCTGGCCCTCCCCTGGCCGTCAGCCAGCAGTTGGGGAGCCCAACTGGGCATGTCAAAATGTCGACCGACCAGCATCGGCAGGTCCGAGTAGATCACACGCCCGGTGGCGTCCCACACCTTGATTCGCACCAGGGCGCCGTCGGCCAGGCGGGGGGCCAGCCGCTCATTGAGCTGGCGGTCGGCGCCGGCGGCGCCGTCGAGCACGGCGTCGGTAAGTAGTGGGCCGAGCGAGTAGTCCGCCAGGCGTTGCGTCAACAACACGGCGTTAGTCATGGCATTGGCCGCGGCCTGCGCACGCACCCAGAGCCCCACGGGAACAGCAACGACCACCAACGCGATGAGTCCGGTCAGGAGAAAACGCTGCACGGCTGCACGTACCTCTGAGCGCTCAGCAGCCTGATTTTCTTCCGGCCGGGAAAGCCTCGGGGGTCGCTTAGACATGTTGGGCTGGTACCAAGCCAAGACGGGTTGCGACGACGACGGCCTCCAGTTGTGAGTGTGCGCCCAGTTTGCCGAGGATGGATTTCACGTAGCCGCGGCAGGTGTTTTCGGAAATTCCCAGGGTCTTGGCGTTGGCGCGAACGTCGGAACCCTCGCCCATGAGTCGGAGCACCGCCAGTTCACGTTTGGTGAGGTCGGGAAACGGGATCTCCTCGCTGCGCAGGCGGCGCCGGGTGCTGAGCAAACTTACGAGCGACGGATGAACGATGAAACCGCCAATGCGTGCGTGCCGGAGGGTGTCGAGCACCGTTGCGAGGGAGCCGTCCTTGGGGAGGAAGGCACAAACGCCGATCGCAGCTGCCTGTTCGAGAGCTTCCAGCGCCGGGTCGCCGGTGAGGATCACGATGCGGGTGTGGGCCGCGCGGGCCAGGATGGCGGCGGCCGCGACGAGCCCGCTGCCGTCGGGCAGGTGGTAATCCATGACGACGACGTCGGGGGACAGCGCCAGGCACGCGGCGATGCCGCTCGCGACGCTGTTGGCCGAGCCGACGCTGCACAGGTCGGGTTCGCGGTCGAGGGAACCGGTGAGCAGTTCGGTGAAGGTCGTGTGGTCGTCGACGATGAGGATGCGAATTTTACTGGGGGCCGTCATTGTGGGCGCCAGCAAGGTTGGTGTCATTCCCTGGACGTTGGGTTTGATTGGGGACATCTTCGTGCTCATTTCCAGTGACCTCTCTGACCCGGTTCGAGCCTCGCTGCGGGCGGAAGGTACCGCGTCCTGTGATCGTCGAGATCAGTATGTGCATTACATGAGTTTCTGTCGAGTGCTTGTCGTTCGTCCCCCCCATGTGGTAGAGCGGTCGGTCTAGGTGCAAGCGAGTACTCGTTGGAGGAATGACGTGACGACATTGGTGGCCTCCCGCAGGGATTGGGCGCCCGGTTCTGGTCGTGGCGTGGTGGTGCTCAACGCCGTATCGGGACGAGAAATCTCTCCGATGGCGGGTACGGGCGACACGCGAAGTTGGTTGTGCAGCATGAGAAGGGCCGAGAGTACGTCCGAAAGATCGCCGTCGCCTTCGGCCGTCGCGTGCAGCAGTCGTTGCTGGGCGGAACGCAGTATGGAGCCGGGCGCACAGCCGAGTTCGCTCTGCATGGCCTGGCGACAACGCTCATAGGCCTGTAGGCCCTCCGCGTGGCGCCCGCTGGTTTCCAGCCCATGGATGAGGGCGGTCCATGCCCGCTCATTAAGCGGATCGTCGGCCAGCGCGAGTCTCGCAAAGTCGAGGGCATCATCGATGCGGTGCAGGGTCGCGGCGGTCTCCGCCGCAAGGATGCGGGCAGACGTCAGCCGCGAAGCGTGCAACTCGCGGACCTCCGACGCCCACGCAGGTACCAGTTCATCGCCGAGCAGCGGTGCGGCGGCGAGGTTAAGGGCCCGAAGCAGCAGGGGGTAGGCCAGGGTTGGAATGGTCTTCTGTGCTCGCTGCAATAGAACGTCGAATTGGTCGAGGTCGACGTCGACCAGGTCGCGGTCCAGCACGTAACCGCCGGTCGTGGTTTGTAGCGGGCCAAATTTGCCCGCACCCGGCTGCAGGTGGCGACGCAGCACACTGACGTAGCTTTCCAGTGTGGGCAGGGCTTCGAGAGGCGGTGTGGCTCCCCAGAGCAGCTCAATGAGGCGGTCCTTTGAGACCGGCCGTCCCAGGCGTACGAGCAGGATCTCCAGAATTTGACGTGGTTTCGGGCCGCCGAGCTGATGCGCGTGCAGCACAACCGATCCTCGACGAATGGTCAGGTTGCCAAATAGATGAACGGTTAAGTGCGCCACGGGCATGGTGACGGGCTGCGCTCGTGTGTCGAATCCGATTGTCATGATGACCTCCGCTGTCGGGATTCGACCATGGTGCCGGTTCGCCGAAGCCCGGGAAAGCCGCGTGTGGGCTAGTCCACTACCCCTAATATTGAGGATATATCAGGAGCCCGAGTGGCGGCCGGTGCCGAGGGAAAGATGCGCCCCGTTTCAGCCGTCCAGAATATGAGCGGTGGCCTGTTTCGGAATCTCGAAAACCAGGGCTGCGAGAATGGACGCGCCGGCTGTCGCTGACTATTGCGTTGAGTCGACCCAGAGCGCGGTGGGTCGTGATCCGAAGCCGGATCAGGAGCGGCCGGCGGCATGCGCTGCGTGAGCTCGAGCAGGATGCCTACGCGATGCGCTCGGGGTTGCGCTGGACCGGCTAGGCGGTTGGTCGTCCGCGTCTGGCGGGTGGTCTCGAGATGCTTCTCTCCGATGCCTTCTCAGCGCGGGTCATGGCGCCAGTTGCGGGTGGGCGCGCCAGCCTTAGAGGGGGCGGCGCGCGATAGCTGGCGCGGCGAACGAGCGCGCGTCAGCGGGCGAGGGCGGCCAATTCGGCGCGGGTCGAGGCGCCCACCTTGCGCAGTAGGTTGGCCACGTGAAACTTCACGGTGTTCTCGCTGATGGTCAGCGCCTCGGCGATCGCCTTGTTGCGCGCGCCCGACGCCACGAGCTCGAGCACGCCGCGTTCGCGTGGGCTGAGCCCCCAGGCCGCAGCGGCAGAAACGGATGCCGTGGGCGCGTCGAGCGGAAGTGACACCGCCATCTCGGACCCCCAGCCGGCGGTCGCCTCGACGCCCAGGGTGCCGCTGAGGGCGACGACGCGGGCTGCCAGTTGACGCACACTGGGCACCTCCGCGTCGAGGTCGCCCGGTCCGTCGTCGCGAATGCGAATGAGCAGGTTGCTGCCGTCGCAGTCCCATTGCACGCGCACCCGGGCGACCCCGGTCTGTTCGACCAGGGCAAGCACGGCGCCGCGCACGATGGCGCGGGCTTCGTGGGCGACCTCACCGGGCAGGGCGCGCCCATTCACCGGTGGCTCGATGAACTGCACATCGAGATCGCCGAAACGCACGAGCGGGCGCAGATCGTCGCGCAGTCGTTCGAAGGCCTGGGCGACGGGTTCCTCGGTGAGGCTGCGATCCAGGTCACTCACCGCGCGCAGGGCGACCATCGCAGCGGCCGCCAGCTCGGTGGCTTTCTGGCGGGCGGCCGTGTCACTCGTGCTACCCGAGCGCAGCACGGCGAGCAGGGTTTCCAGCGTGGTCGCGTGCGCGTCGGTCAGGTCGGCGATGAGTTTCGAGCGCTCGGCCGCCGCGCTGCGTGCGGTCTGCGCGGATGAGGTGGCAGGGCGGGTGCCGGGCTCGGGGGAGGTTGCGAAGATCGTCATAGGTATAGCCTACCCGGGCCATCCCTGATTCCCACTCAGAACCATCCGTTTGGGTAGTTTAACCATTCTTTTGGCGGGCAGCACTCCCGCTCGAAGGAGTGGAGTATTGACCTATGACCGAAACGACAACCACCCCAACTGCAGCGGATGCCCTCGGGCTCATTTTCGCCGAGAACAGCCACGTCGTCGACGCGCTGCGGTCTGCATCCGCTTCATCGCTCGACGAGGCGGTCACCGTGCTCGCTGCGGCGCCCCGTGTATTCGTACTGGGTGCCGGTCGCTCCGGCCTCGCGCTGAAGATGACCGCTATGCGGCTGATGCATCTCGGACTCGACGTGCACGTTGTCGGCGAGGTGACCAGCCCGGCGATCGCTTCTGGCGACCTGTTGCTGGTTGCCAGTGGTTCCGGGACGACGGGCGCCATTGTGCGAGCCGCCGAGACGGCCCACAGCGTGGGCGCGAACATTATCGCACTCACCACGGCTCCCGAGTCGCCGCTCGGGCGGCTCGCTGCGGTGACCGTGGTCATTCCGGCCGCGACCAAGCAGGACCATGCCGGACAGGTGTCGGCGCAGTATTCGGGCGGTCTGTTCGAGCAAGCAGTGCTGCTCGTCGGCGACGCCCTGTTTCACACGCTCTGGCAATTGAGCGGCGCCACGGCCGAACAGCTCTGGCCGCGTCACGCCAACCTCGAATAAGGCGCGCACCTTTTCCAAGAACTTTCCACTCTTCATCACCAACAGAAAGCAGAACCCCATGAAGCTCCAGGTAGCAATGGACGTATTGACCACCGAAGCGGCGCTCACGCTGGCCGCTCAGGTCGCCCCCCACGTCGACATCATCGAGCTCGGCACCCCGTTGATCAAGGCAGAGGGCCTGCGCGCCGTCACCGCGATCAAGGCTGCGCACCCCGACAAGATCGTCTTCGCCGACCTCAAGACGATGGATGCCGGCGAGCTCGAAGCCGACATCGCCTTCGCCGCCGGCGCCGACCTCGTGACCGTGCTCGGCACGGCTGGTGACAGCACCATCATCGGTGCCGTCGCCGCCGCGACCAAGCACGGCAAGGGCATCGTCGTCGACCTCATCGGCGTTGCCGACAAGGTCACCCGCGCCCGCGAGGTCACCGCGCTCGGCGCCCAGTTCGTGGAGATGCACGCCGGACTCGACGAGCAGGCCGAGCCCGGCTTCTCGCTGGCAACACTGCTCAACCAGGGCGAGACCGCCAAGGTTCCCTTCTCCCTCGCGGGCGGCGTGAACCTGTCGACCATCTCCTCCGTGCAGCGCGCCGGAGCAACGGTCGCCGTTGCCGGCGGAGCAATCTACGGCGCCGAGGACCCGGCAGCTGCCGCTGCCGCCCTGCGCGCCGCGATCATCTAGTCTCAGCGTTTGATCTGGTGCCGTCCCGCTTCTGCGGGGCGGCACTGTTGCGTTAAGCGGATGTCCGCGAACCGGACGGGGCCCGGGCCCCGTCCACGGGCCCAGTCTATAAACTGGGCCCGTGGATCGGGCCCGGGCCCCGTCCGGAGGAGAGGACGCCACCATGACGAGCTGCCACGCATGAGCCGCACGATTTTCGACCGAGCCCGGCCCGCAGCATCCGTCGTCGCCGATTCGTTCGTCGATACCCGGCAGGGCTCCTTCTGGCTCGATGACCTCGCTCCGCGCGCGAACTATCCCCGCCTCTCGGGCAACCTCAACTGCGACCTCGCAATCGTCGGCGGCGGCTACCTGGGCCTGTGGAGCGCGGTGCTGGCCAAGCAGCAGAATCCGGCGGCGCGAGTGGTGCTGCTGGAGGCGCGCACGGTGGGCTGGGCAGCATCCGGCCGCAACGGTGGTTTCTGCGAGGCGAGTCTCACCCACGGTCAAGAGAACGGGCGCCGCCGTTGGCCGCAGGAGATCGACCGGCTGACCGAGCTCGGCCAGGAAAATCTCGACGAGATTGAGCGGGCCGTGGCGAGCCTCGGCCTCGACTGCGATTTCGAACGCACCGGCGCCATCGACCTCGCCGTCGAGGAGCACCAGGTTCAGTGGCTGTGCGAAGAAGACACTGATGACAACACCGTCTTTCTCGATGCGGCGGCCGTGCAGGCCGAGGTGGCCTCGCCGACCTACCTGGCCGGGGTGTGGCATCGGCGCAGCAACGCCCTCGTGCATCCGGGCAAGCTCGCCGCCGAGCTCGCCCGGGTGGCCACCGGGCTCGGCGTCGAGATCTTCGAGCACTCGCTCGTGCAGAACATCGACACGACCGGACTAACCGCGGCGCAAGGCACCCGAATCGTGACGGCGGGCGGCACCGTAACCGCTCGCAAGACGGCGCTCGCCACGAACGTCTTCCCCTCGCTACTCAAGCGCAACAAACTCGCAACCGTGCCGGTCTACGACTACGTGCTCATGACCGAACCGCTCCACAACGACCAACTCGCCGCGATCGGCTGGCAGAACCGGCAGGGCCTCAGTGACCTGGCCAATCAGTTTCACTACTACCGGCTGAGCGCCGACAACCGCATTCTGTTCGGCGGCTACGACGCCGTCTATCACTATGGGCGCAGAGTGCGCAGCGGCTATGAGAACCGACCCGAAAGCTTTGAAAAGCTCGCGAGTCACTTCTTCACGACCTTTCCGCAGCTGGCCGGGGTGCGCTTCAGCCACAAATGGGCCGGTGCCATCGACACCTCGACCCGGTTTTGCGCCTTTTTCGGGCAGGCTCGAGGCGGACGCATCAGCTACGCCGCCGGATTCACCGGCCTCGGCGTTGGCGCCACGCACTTCGCGGCCCAGGTCATGCTCGACCAGCTGGCCGGCCGCAGCACGGAACGCACTGAACTGGCCATGGTGCGGGGCCGTCCACTTTCGTTCCCGCCGGAGCCGATCGCATTCGTTGGAATTCAGGCCACCCGGTGGGCGCTGGACCGTGCCGACCACAACCGCGGCAAGCGCAACGCCCTACTCAGGAGCCTCGACGCGCTGGGTCTCGGCTTCGACTCCTAGACGCCGGGTCTCAGCCGAGCAGCAAACGACCGAGCTGGTCGGTCGAGTGCACGACGGCGGTCGCCGCGGCGGCTTCGGCGGGGGAGCCGTAGCCCCACTCCACCAGAATTGCCGGAATGCCATTGGCCTCGGCACCGACGGCGTCGTAGCTGCGGTCACCCACCATGACGGCACCGCTGGTGTCGACTCCGGTTGCTGCAAGGCGCGCCAGGGCCTCGGCGACGATGTCGGCCTTGTGGCTGCGGGTCTCGTCGGCGGAGGCCCCGACCGTTGTCGTGAAGTACTTCGCGAGGTCGAAATGCGTGAGAATGGCGATCGCACTCAGTTCGGGCTTGCTGGTGGCCAGGGCGAGCGGAATGCCCGCAGCGTGGATGCGCTCGAGCAGACCGGCGATGCCGGGAAAGACAGCCGTATCCAGTGCGGCAGCACCGTGGTATTCAGCTCGGTAGACCGCGATGGCCTCATGGGCTTCGTCGGCGGTCATGCCCGCGTATTCCTGAAAGGCGTCGAGCATTGGCGGGCCGACATAGGCGAGAAGCTCGGAATCGGAGGGAACGGGGCGGCCGAGCAACGTGAAGGTGCGAGCCAAAGAGCTGGTGATGGCCGGGGCGGAATCGGTAATGGTTCCGTCGAGGTCAAAGAGGATGGCGCTCCAGGTGCGCGTCAGAGTGGGATTCACTCGCACCAGCCTAGGCGATCTCAACGCACTTCCCCCATTTGCCCATTATTTCTCAGCTTTTGCCCGGTTAGCGCGGTACAGCGAGCTAGAAGAGCTTCGAGGCCGTATCGTCGAGTCCGCGCATCGCGTCGTAGTCGAGCAGCAGGCAACGGATGCCGCGATCCTCGGCCAGCTTGCGGGCCTGCGGCTTGATCTTTTGCGCGGCGAAAACCCCGCTGACCGGTGCCAGGTGTGGGTCACGGTTCATGAGTTCGAGGTAGCGCGTGAGCTGTTCGACCCCATCGATATCACCATTGCGCTTCAGTTCTACCGCGACCGACCGGCCGCTCGCGTCCTGCGCGAGGATATCGACCGGCCCGATCGCCGTCATGTATTCGCGGCGCACAAAAGTGAAGCCTTCACCGAGCAGATGGATGTGCTCGGCCAGCAACTTCTGCAGGTGTGACTCGGCGCCGTCCTTGATCAGGCCGGGGTCGATGCCGAGTTCGTGCGCGGAGTCGTGCTGCACCTCGTAGACGCTGACCACGAGTTGGTCGGCGGTCTTGGCGTGGGTGACCGTCCAGAGGGCGGTGATGCCGGCATCCGCTTGATCACTGTCGGGTTCGGAAATCGTGACGGAGCAGGGCGGGCTCATCCAGTTGAGCGGCTTGTATGAGCCGCCGTCGGAGTGCACGAGCACACTACCGTCAGACTTGATCATCAGCAGGCGAGTGGCCAGCGGCAGATGCGCACTGAGACGCCCGGCGTAGTCAACGGAGCATTTCGCAATTACAAGGCGCACTGGTCGAGCTTAACCGATGCCGCGTTGCGATGCCGGTGCCGGCACCGCACAACGTGCCTCTGGCTCCCAGACTCGAGGCGCATGCTGAAAGTAACGAGCCCGGAACGGGGCGAAAGCTCCTGCCGTAAGAGGCCCGCGATTCGATAAGAGGAGAAAGTCAGTGAAGGCACTGGTTTATAACGGTCCCGGCGACAAGTCCTGGACCGACGTTCCAAATCCCGAGATCATCAACTCGACCGACGTGATCGTGCGGGTTGAGACGACCACCATTTGTGGCTCGGATCTGCATATTCTCAAGGGCGATGTGCCCGCCGTCACGAAGGGCCGAATTCTCGGCCACGAGGGTGTTGGCACCATTACCGAAATCGGCTCGTCCGTAAGCACGCTCAGCGTCGGAGATCGGGTCATCATTTCGTGCGTCAAGTCCTGCGGACATTGCGCTAACTGTAAGACCGGACTCTACTCGCACTGCCTCGGTGACGAGGGAACGAGCGGCATCGGCTGGATCTTCGGTCATTTGATCGACGGTACCCAGGCTGAATTCGTGCGTGTGCCCTACGCCGAGAACTCGCTCTACAAGGTGCCGGAAGGCGTCACCGAAGATCAGGCCGTCATGCTGTCCGACATCCTGCCGACCGGTTTTGAAATCGGCGTTCAGAACGGTCAGATCAAGCCCGGTGACGTGGTCGCCGTAATCGGCGCCGGGCCGGTTGGCCTCTCAGCGATGGCCACCGCCGGCCTCTACGGAGCCGCCACGATCATCGCCATTGACCTCGACAAGAACCGCCTCGAGCAGGCCAAGGAATTCGGCGCGACGGACACGGTCGTGTCCTCTGCCACCGACTGGAAGGCGCAGATTCTCGCGCTGACCGATGGGGCCGGAGTCGATGTGGCCATTGAGGCCGTTGGAATCCCGCAGACCTTCACAATGGCGACGGAGATCGTTCGCCCCGGCGGCCGCGTCGCCAACGTTGGAGTGCACGGCAAGCCCGTCGAGCTGCACCTCGAAGAGCTCTGGATCAAGAACATCAACATCAGCATGGGCCTGGTCAACACGAACACCCTCCCGATGCTGCTTAAGCTCGTCGCGCAGGGCAAGCTCCCCGCCGAGAAGTTCGCCAGTCACCACTTCAGCTTTGATCAGATGCTGGAAGCGTATGACACCTTCGGTCGCGCCGCCGAAACCAACGCCCTGAAGGTTGTCATCAGCCGATAGGTCGTTTTACCGGCCTGGCGGTCGCTGCGCGTTCCCGCGCGGCGGTCGCCAGGCTTTTTTGTGTCGTTTCTGCGGCGAACGGATGCGGTCGGCCGGGCCGACGGATGCCGCCAGCCCGGCGAACGACCGCCTAGATGCTGCGGTGGTCTCGTACCGCGGATTCCAAATCTGCGAGCCCGGGAGCCATCGCGGCATCGACGGCCATGGGGTCGGAGATGTTGAGCTCCTGCATGCCACGCCGGCCTTCGGGGGCTGTGTTGATTTCGTGGTCGCCAGCCTCCAGCCCGGCCAGCACATCGGCAATGACGTCGTCGAGGGATCGGCGCTCCCAGCCCGGTGAGGCGGCGGCATTCTGCGATGACATCATGTCCGTATCCGTCGCGCCCGGGTATACGGTCGCGACGTGCACTCCCAATCCGGTCAATTCGCGCCGCAGGGATTCTCCGAAACGAGCGAGGCCGGCCTTGGTTGCGGCGTAGACAGAATAAAACGGCATGCCGACGAGGGCGATTCCGCTGGAAATGTTCAAGACAATGCTGTCCCGGTCGGCGCCGGCGCGAAGACGCGGCAGCAGTGCCCGGGTCAGAAGCACGGGGGCAACGAGGTTGAGATCGATCATGGATCGAATATCGGCCTCGCTGGTCAATTCGAGGCGCCCGGCGCGAACGTTGCCGGCATTGTTCACTAGCAGGTCGACGGTGGGCCACGACTCGACGGCCTCAGAAACTCGGTCAACACTGTTAGGCAGGGTGAGATCCTGCGTCAGGACTTCGGCCGTGCCTCCGGCGGCTTCGACCAGCTGGGCTGTCGCGGTGAGCGTTGACTCTTTCCGGCCCACCAGGAGCAGGTGTGCGCCTCGCGATCCGAATTCAACAGCCAGGGCCCGCCCTATTCCCTGCCCTGCTCCGGTGATGATGCCGTGTCGGTTGATTAGATCCAAAATTGTCATTCCTTCGTATCGGACGAGACAGGCAGCGAGTGCCTGAACCGCATCGTTGAGTGGGGTCAACGGTGTGCTGACGCGGGCTATTCCCTCCGCGCGCTCCGCCAAAGGTCGCGCGTCGCGGCCAGCGAGGCCATGCGGCTTGCCCTGATCGAGCGGATCCACGATTCGCCTCAACGCCAAAGTTAGCGTAGCCTTACCTTAGAAATCGTTCGCCACGTCTCTGGAGTCCCATGCGCATCCCCTTCCCTGTCGCCGCCCTCCTGGCCGGTGCCTCTGTCCTTGCCCTTGCCGGCTGCACCCAGGCCGCCGAGCCGTCAGCCCCAGCGGAAACCAGCGACAACGCCTTCACCCTCTACTCGGGTCGCGACGAAGCGCTCATCCAGCCGCTGATCGACCAGTTCGAAGAGCAGAGCGGCATCAGCGTCGAGGTACGTTACGGCAACACCGCTGAGCTCGGCGCGCTCCTGCTCGAAGAGGGCGAGGCCACTCCGGCCCAGGTGTTTCTCGCGCAGGACGCCGGAGCGCTCGGAGCCCTGAGCAACGCCGACCTGTTCGCGACGTTGCCAGCAGCAACCACCGACAAGGTCCCGGCCGGATTTACCTCGACCGACGACACCTGGGTCGGCGTCACCGGCCGGGCCCGGGTGATCACTTATGACAGTGAGGCGATGGGTGCGGCCGACGTGCCTTCAAGTGTTGATGCATTCACCGACCCCGCCTGGGCCGGAAAGTTCGGCATCGCGCCGGCCAACGCGAGCTTTCAAGCCTTCGTCACCGCCTATCGGGTTTTGAACGGCGAAGAGGCCGCCGACAAGTGGGTCGCCGCCGTTGCCGCCAACGATCCGGTCATCTTCGATAACAACCGAGCCATTCTCGCCGCCGTCAACGACGGGGTCATCGAGGCTGGACTCATCAACCATTACTACTGGTTCGCCCAGGCCGCCGAAACCGGCGAGGCCAACATGCGCGCGCAGCTCTCCTACCCCGAGGCTGGCGATGCCGGATCGATCGTGAACGTCACGGGGGCCGGCCTGCTCGCGGGCGCCGCATCGGATGCCGACGCGCTCGAGTTCATCGACTATCTCGTCGGCACCGATGCCCAGCAGTATTTCGTCGACGAGACCTACGAGTACCCGCTCATCGGCGGCATCGACGCCCCGGCCGGACTGCCAGAGCTTGACTCGCTCGTCAACCCGGACCTCGACCTGGCCGATCTCGACACCCTCGCTGACACGCAGGCCCTGCTCGGCAAGCACGGCCTGATCTAGCATTGCAGTAGTGAAGGCGCGGTTGCGGGCTCGGGTCGGGGGCCGCGCCCTACCCTGCGGCGGGAGCCTCTCGTGACTGAGCTGCTTATTCCGCCGCTCGAAACGGATGCCCCGCCACGCACTCCCGGCCGGTATCGCTTTGGCGCGCCACCCTGGCTGCTGGTGCTCGCCGCGCTCTGCGCGGCGACCGCCGCCATTCCACTGGTCTACCTCGTGGTGCGCACGACGGAGGCGGGGCTCACCGAACTGCTCGACACCCTGATGCGCCAGCGCGTGCTGCAGCTCACGGTCAACACGGTGCTGCTCGCCGCGGCCGTCACCCTGTCGTGCCTCGTGCTCGGCACGGTCTGCGCGTGGATTCTCACGCGCATCCGCTTGCCCTTCCAGCGCACGTTGCTGCTGGTCTCCGCGCTGCCGCTCGCGGTTCCAAGCTACCTGGCCGCTTACGGCTGGCTGGTCTGGTTTCCCCACCTCAATGGGTTCTGGGCCAGCTGGTTCGTCATGACCATGGTCTGCACCCCCTACGTGACGCTGCCGGTCGCTGCGGCCCTGCGCGGGGCATCCGCAGATCTGGAATCGGTGGCCCGCACCCTCGGTCGTGGCCCGCTGCGCGCATTCGCGGCCGCGACCTGGCCGCAGATTCGCCCGGCCGCCATCGCCGGGGCACTTTTGGTCTGCCTCTACTCGCTGAGTGACTTCGGGCTCGTCTCGATGCTGCGGTTTCAGACGCTCACCTGGGGAATCAACGCCGCGTACGGTGCGAGCTTCGACCGCAACCAGGCCGCGCTGCTCGCCCTCGTGCTCGTCGTGCTCGCCCTCGTGGTCGTGGCTGGCGAACGTCACAGCCGCCGCCAAGTCTCCAGTGTTCCCGGTCGGAGTACCATGCCGGCGCGCGCGCCCGGCCGTACCTGGCCCGTCTACGTCACGGTGCTCCTCGCCGCGCCGCTCGCCGGGGTCGTGGTTCCGGTGGTCGGATTGCTCACTCGCCTGCTCGAGGCCGAAACCCTGCGCGCTATCGACGTGCCGCGTTTGGTCGAGGCGATCGGCGCGACCCTCGGGCTGGCCCTGGCGGCCGCCGTGATCGCGGTGCTCGTGGCACTGCCGATCGCCGCGCTCGCCGCCCGGTACCGCGGAAGGCTGGTCGCGGTAATCGAGGCCGTCGGCTTTCTCGGCCATGCTCTGCCCGGCATCGTCGTGGGCCTCTCCCTCGTGTTCTTCGCACTCGCCGCGGTGCCGATGTTCTACCAAACCTCGCTCGTGCTCGTCTTCGCCTACGTCGTTCTGTTCATGCCTCGCGCCATCGGCAGCGTGCGCAGCGGCATCGCGGCGGTACCGACGAGCCTCGGCGACGTATCGCGCATGCTCGGCCTCTCACCGTTCCAGGCCTGGTGGCGGGTGACCGCACGACTCGCCCTGCCCGGCATCGCGATCGGCGCACTGCTCGTGGCCATCTCGGCCATGAAAGAATTGCCAGCGACGCTGCTGCTGCGGCCGACGGGCATTTCGACGCTCGCGACCGAGTTGTGGAGTCGCACGGCCCTGTTCGAGTTCGGCGCTGCCGCGCCCTACGCTGCGGCGCTCGTGCTCGTGGCGATGGTGCCCGCGGTGCTGCTGTCGGGCATCCGCGGCACAGCAAGGGAGAACTAGTGGGTTGGGTAGCGATCGAGGCGCTGAGCGTCTCTTACGGTGACACGCGTGTGCTTGACGACGTCAGCCTGCGCATTCCGCGCGGCTCACTCGTGGCCGTTCTCGGTCCAAGCGGATGCGGCAAGACCACTCTCCTGCGCGCGGTCGCGGGTCTGTTGCCGGTCGCCTCCGGCACGATCACGGTCGGTGGGCGCCTCGTCACCGGCCCCGGCGTGCAGCGCGCTCCGGAGAAGCGCGGCATGGGTTGGGTTCCCCAGGATGCCTCCCTGTTTCCGCACCTGTCGGTCGGCGAGAACATCGGCTTCGGACTGCCGCGCACGAAGCAGAACGACGACCTCTACTGCGAACCCGGCGAGACTTCCGGCGGAGTCGGCGGACTGTTGGCCGGACTCACCCGGCGTGGTCGCGTGGCCCGCGCCCCGGTGCGCGTGAGCGCGCCCTCGAGCCACCTCGCGGCGGCACCGATCAGCCCAGACCGCAGCCGCCAGACCAGCCGAGCGGCCCGAATCACCGAACTGGCCACCCTCGTGGGCCTGACCGAACTCGTGGATCGCGCCCCCTCGCAGCTCTCCGGCGGCCAGGCTCAGCGGGTGTCGCTGGCCCGGGCGCTCGCCCCCCGGCCCGACCTCATGCTGCTCGACGAACCGTTCGCGGCCCTCGACCCGCTGCTGCGTTCGGCCCTGCGCACCGAGGTCGCTGCCCTGCTGCGCGGGCAGCACAACACGAGCCTGCTCGTGACGCACGACCAGGAAGAGGCGCTTTCCCTCGCCGACTTCGTGGCCGTGATGCGCGGCGGCGAGATTCTGCAATTCGGCACCCCGGCGGATGTCTACGAGCGCCCGGTCGACCCCTGGGTTGCCGGGTTCGTCGGCGACACCGTCGAACTCGACGGTCACTGGAGGGACGGCCGGGTGGAGTGCGCCCTTGGCTCACTCGCGGCAGACTGGATGGGCGTGCAGTCACGGTCCGAGCGGTCGTCCGGTGGGCCGATGGGCGAGCGGGGCGCAGCATCCGCTCCCGCCGACGGAACGAGCGTGCGCGTACTCCTCCGCCCGGAATGGCTGACCCTGGGCGCGCGGGGTTCGGCCCAGCCCACAACGGATGCCGTCGTCACAGCCATCGCCTACGCCGGCCACGATGCCCTGGTCAGCTTTGCTCTCGCTGACGCAGAGAAAACGGCGGTGCGTGCGCGCATTGCAGCGCCCGACCTGCCCCGGGTCGGCGACCGCGTGACGCTGGGCATCTGTCAGAACGCTCTCGCTTACCCGCTCGAGTAGCGTTGTCGGCAGATTCCGGCCTCGCAACCAGTTGTCGGACGCGTGAGTGGCCCGCACTCTTGGGCGCGCAACCGGAAGGCATCTGGTGAAGTCAGAGCGCCCCGACGACCATCCAAGCCTTGCTGCGCGCGCGCAAGCTGAGGGTCACGGCGCGGGCGCCGAGATAGCCGAGCGCGAACGCGGCCATGAGCAGCGCGAGCCCGGCCGCACCCGCCGGCGCCCAGAGCAGCACTGCTCCGGCGAGCGGTACGAACACCGCGAGATTCACCAGCCCGGTCAGCGCGAGATAGCGGGCGTCGCCGGCGCCGATGAGTACGCCGTCGAGCACGAAAACCACCGCGCCGAGGGGAACGGATGCCCCCAGCACGATCAGGGTCAGCGGAAGCAGCTCCGTCACCGCCGAGGCATTGGTGAACGCGTGCCCGAGCACCCCGCTCGTGCCGATCACCGCGACCGCGAGCACGATCCCGGCGAGCAGACCCAACTCGAGGCAGCGGCGCAGGATGGCGCGCACCCCGGTCACATCCCCGGCACCGAGGCCGCGACCGACGAGGGCCTGGGCGGCGATGGCGAGGGCGTCGAGCGCGAAAGCGAGCGTCGCGAACAGGGTCATGGCGATCTGAAAGGCCGCGAGCTCGGGGGAGCCGAGCTGGGCGGCCACAAACACGGCGAGCAGCATGGCGGCGCGTAGGCTCAGCGTGCGCAGGAACAGCCAGCCGCCGCTCCGGGCGCCGAGCAGCATTCCGGCCCGGTGCGGGCGCAGCGGAGCGCTGTGGCGCCTGGCATGCGTGGCGACCACCACGAGGTAGACCAGGGCCATGCCCCACTGCGCTACGACGGTGCCAACGGCCGATCCGGCAATGCCCCAGCCCAGCAGGTAGATGAAGACATAGTTGAGCGCGATGTTCGCGCCGAAGCCGATCCCGGCGACGTAGAGCGGGGTGCGGGTATCTTGCAGGCCGCGCAGCAGTCCGGTGGCGGCAAACACCAGCAGCATGGCGGGCAGGCCGACCATCGAGATGCCGAGGTAGGTGGCGGCATCCGCTGTCACGGCCGTTTCGGCGCCGAACGCGCCGACGAGTACCGGGACGGCGAGCAGGCCACCGGCCGCGAGAACGACGCCGAGGCCGACGGCGAGCCACAGCCCGTCGATGCCGACGGAGACTGCCTTGCGCGTGTCGCCGGCGCCGAGCCAGCGGGCCACCGCCGGGGTGGTGCTGTAGGCGAGAAACACCATCAGGCCGATGATGGTCTGCAGCACCGCGCTCGCCAGGCCGAGTCCGGCCAACGGGGTGGTTCCGAGGTGTCCGACCATGGCCGAATCCGCCAGCAGAAACAGGGGTTCAGCCATGAGCGCGCCGAGCGCGGGCACGGCGAGTCGCAGAATGTCGCGGTCGATGGGCTGTGCCCGCAAAATGTTGATGGTTCGACTCTACGGCGGGCGCGCCGGCGGTGGCTCGCCCCGTGATCCCGCAGCCACTCCAACGAAAATGCGAAACGGATGCTGCGTGCTCAGGACGTGAAAACGCCTCAGGGCAACCCGCTGAAGTGTTAAGAAAGCCAAATCTTTCATCAGCGGCGACCGCATATCGGGCCTATCCCCCGCCCCATCCCGATATGTTCGTCCCAGAAGCTTCTGCCGACCGTGGACGCTTCGGGCACGCGCCGGGAACATCATTTTTGGTTCAGGTGCCCGCGTTCATCCCGCAAGAATGTTTGCCGCCTCAGTGACGAGCGTGCGGACATCCGTTTCGAAAGGCTCGACCATGCCGGATCCCCGACCGTACCCTGAGACGCCCCGAATCGGCGTCGTGCGTGAGAGCGGGGCGGAGGAGCGGCGAGTTGCCCTCGTGCCGCGCGCCGTCGCGTCTCTCGTTGCCAGGGGGCTCAACGTCGTTGTCGAATCCGGCGCGGGAGCCGAGGCGCTCATGGGTGACGACCTCTATCTCGAAGCTGGCGCCACCATCGGTGACGCCTGGAGCGCCGACATCGTGCTCAAGGTCGCTCCGCCCACCGACGCCGAGATAGCCCGCCTCAGGGCGGGCACGACCCTGATCGGGTTCCTCGCACCGCGCAACACAGATAACAAGATCGTCGCGCTGCAAGATGCTGGCATCGTCGGCTACGCGGTCGAGGCGATCCCGCGCATCTCCCGGGCTCAGGTGATGGACGCCCTCTCGTCGCAGGCGAACGTGGCCGGCTACAAGTCGGTCATTCTCGCAGCGTCGTTGTCGACTAGATTCTTCCCGATGCTCACGACGGCGGCCGGAACGGTCAAACCGGCGAGCGTGCTCGTGCTCGGCGTCGGCGTCGCCGGGCTTCAGGCTCTCGCCACCGCCAGAAGGCTCGGCGGCCGCGTAACCGGCTACGACGTGCGCCCGGAGGTCGCCGACCAGGTGCGGTCGGTGGGCGCGCAATGGCTCGACGTGGGCATCGACGCGGCCGGTGACGGCGGCTATGCCCGCGAGCTCACCGCCGACGAGCGCGCCGCGCAGCAGGCAGCACTGGAGAAAGCGATTTCCACCTTCGACGTCGTGATCACCACCGCCCTCGTGCCTGGGCGGCCGGCGCCGCGACTCGTGACCGCTGCGGCCGTGCACGGTATGAAACCGGGCAGTGTCGTCATCGACATGGCGGGGGAGACCGGCGGCAACTGCGAGCTCACCGTTCCCGGCCAGACCGTGGTCGTCGGCGGCGTCACGATTGCCTCGCCGCTCAACCTGCCCTCGACCATGCCCGAGCATGCCAGCGAGCTCTACTCAAAGAACCTCACCGCGCTGCTCGAGTTGCTCGTGCGGGACGGCCGACTCGACCCCGACTATTCCGACGACGTCGTGGCGCTCTCCTGCGTCACGCGTGCCACGGCCCCGAACAGGATCTGACCCATGGACTACACCGACTTTCTGGCGAACATCGCCATCCTCGTGCTCTCGGGCTTCATCGGCTTCGCCGTCATCTCGAAAGTACCCAACACGCTGCACACCCCCCTCATGTCTGGCACAAACGCCATCCACGGCATCGTCGTGCTCGGCGCCCTTACCGTGCTCGGCACGGCACATAACCCCAGTATTCCGCTGCAGATCATCTCGTTCGTGGCGATCGTGTTCGGCACCGTCAACGTCATCGGCGGCTTCGTCGTGACCGACCGGATGCTCGCCATGTTCAAAACCCGCCCCGCCGCTTCGACCGACGGGAAGAACTGACCATGGATATCCTCGTTTACGCTCTCTACATCGTCGCGTTCGCGATGTTCATTATCGGGCTCTCCGGGCTGACTGCCCCGAGATCTGCTGTGCGCGGCAACAAGATCGCTGCGGCCGGCATGGGCGTCGCGTTCATTGCGACCCTGATCCACATCCGCGACACCGGCAGCTGGCTGGTGATCATCGCCGCTCTCGTCGTGGGAGTGATCGTCGGTATCCCGCCGGCTCGCAAGGTGAAGATGACGGCCGTGCCGCAGCTCGTCGCCCTGTTCAACGGAGTCGGCGGCGGAACCGTCGCGCTCATCGCCTGGGGTGAATTCCTCGAAAGCGACGGTTTCACCGGTCTCCGCGTCGCGTCCGGCCCGGTGCTTCCACTGGTGATCGCGTCCCTGTTCGCGGCGATCATCGGCTCACTGTCGTTCTGGGGCTCGATCGTCGCGTTCCTGAAACTGCAGCAGATTCTGCCCGGGCACCCCTTGTCGGTCGGTCGGCTGCAACAGCCGCTGAACGCGATCCTGTTCCTGGGCTCCGTCGTCGCGGCCGTCGTCGTCGGGATCGGCTCAACCACCACGGGCGCGGCCCTGGTCTGGTTCGTCGCAATCCTCATCCTGGCGGGCATCCTCGGGGTCATGACCGTGCTCCCGATCGGCGGCGCCGACATGCCCGTCGTCATCTCGCTGCTCAACGCCCTCACCGGTCTCTCCGCGGCGGCTGCCGGACTCGCGCTCAACAACATCGCGATGATCGTCGCCGGCATGCTCGTCGGGGCATCGGGCACCATCCTCACCAACCTCATGGCGAAGGCCATGAACCGGTCGATTCCGTCGATCGTCGCCGGTGGGTTCGGTGGCAGATCCCAGGGCAATGCGGCCACGAGCAACGGAGACCAGGTCGCAAAATCCACCTCTGCAGCGGATGCCGCCATCAAGCTCGCCTACGCCAACCAGGTCATCGTCGTTCCGGGTTACGGACTCGCCGTCGCCCAGGCCCAGCACGCTGTGAAGGACATGGCCAAGGTGCTCGAAGCACGCGGCATCGAGGTCAAGTACGCGATCCACCCGGTGGCCGGGCGCATGCCCGGGCACATGAACGTGCTCCTTGCCGAGGCCGACGTTTCCTACGACGCGATGAAGGAGATGGACGACATCAACGGCGAGTTCTCCCGCACGGACGTCACCATCGTCATCGGCGCCAACGACGTCACCAACCCCGCCGCACGCACCGACCCGAACTCGCCCATCTTCGGGATGCCAGTGCTCAACGTCGACCAGTCGCGCGCGGTGATCGTGCTCAAGCGCTCGATGAGTTCGGGCTTTGCCGGCATCGAGAACCCGCTGTTCTTCGGAGCCAACACCACGATGCTCTTCGGCGACGCCAAGAAATCCGTCGCCCAGGTGACCGAGGAGCTCAAGGCGCTGTAGGCGGTCGCCGCCCGTCGGCGCGCCAGTTGCGGGTCACCGCGCCACCTACAGATGGCGCGCCCACCCGTACCTGGCGCGCTTACCCGCGCCGGCCCGCCACGCGCGTAGGAGGGCGCCCGATATCGGCACCCGCTACGCCGGATACCGTAGCGCCCACCCAGATCGGGCGCGGTCATCGCGCCAACACGGGCCTACCGTGGCAAACTGCTCGCCGTGACCCCTCAACCCGAGCGCCGCATGCTCCTCGACACCGCAGCCCTGTACTTTCGCGCGTTCTACGGCGTGCCCGACACCGTGCGCGGCCCCGACGGAACGCCGGTGAACGCCGTGCGCGGACTACTCGACATGATCGCCCGGCTCAGCACCGAGTTTGGGCCGACCGAGATCGTGGCCTGCTGGGACAACGACTGGCGCCCGCAGTGGCGGGTCGACCTCATCCCCACCTACAAGACCCACCGGGTCGCCGCCGAGCCGGCAACGGATGCCGACCCCGCGATCGAATCGGTGCCCGACCTGCTCAGTCCCCAGGTTCCGATCATCCGCGAGGTGCTCGACGCCCTCGGCATCCCCATCATCGGCGCCGCCCACCACGAGGCCGACGACGTGATCGGCACCCTGGCCTCGCACGCGTCGATCTCCGTCGACATCGTCACCGGCGACCGCGACCTCTTTCAGCTCGTCGACGATTCCCGCCACGTGCGCGTCATCTACACCGGGCGCGGCATGTCCCGGCTGGAGACACTGACGGATGCCTCCCTCACCGCTAAGACCGGCGTCACCCCGGCGCAATACGCCGACTTCGCGGTCCTGCGCGGCGACGCCTCCGACGGGCTGCCAGGAGTCGCCGGGGTGGGGGAGAAGACCGCGGCGATCCTGCTGGCCTCCTGGGGTGACCTCGACGGCATCGTGACGGCCGCCAGCGACCCGAAAACGGTGATGGGGGCATCCGTTCGCTCGAAGATCCTCGCCGCCACCGACTACCTCACGGTGGCCCCGGCCGTGGTGCAGGTCGTGCGCGACCTGGATCTGCCGGCGTTCGACGCCCGCATCCGCCTGAGTACCCCTGATCAACTTGCCGTGCTCGAGCGGTTGTCGACCGAGTGGGGGCTCGGCGCCTCGATGACTCGCGCCCGTGAGGCGCTCGGAACGCTCGCCGCGACATAATCCGCTATCGGCGCACGCCCGAAAGCTATGGCCGCGCCATTTGGGTGGGCGCTACGCCGGTTACCGATGCGCGCTCCCATACCGGGCGCGCGCATCCAGAACGGCATGTGCGACCCCGCTGCGACAACCTGTCATCCTCCCCGGATAGGCTGAACCCATGACTGAGCTGGCGACTGCATCCGGAATCAACCAGAACGAACTTGACCCGGAGGTGCGCCCGCAAGACGACCTCTTTCGGCACGTGAACGGCAAATGGATCGCACGCAGCGAGATTCCCGCCGACAAGGCCCGCTGGGGTTCCTTCACGATGCTGGCCGAAGACGCCGAGAAGGCCGTGCGCGAAATCATCGTCGAGGCGCAGACCGCGCCCGCGGGCAGCCTCGAGCGCAAGTTCGGCGACCTGTACACGAGCTTTCTCGACGAAGAACGTATCGAAGCGCTCGGCTCCACCCCGCTGACCGCAGACCTCAAAGCGGTCGACGCGGTCACCTCCATCTCCGAGCTCCTCTCGACCCTCGGCCGCCTCGAGCGTGGCGGCGTCGCGGGAGCCTTCCACCTCTACGTCGACAACGACCCGGGCAATCCGGAGCGCTACCTGGTTTTCATCGCGCAGGGCGGTATCGGCCTGCCAGACGAGAGCTACTACCGCGAAGAAAAGTTCGCCGAGATCCGCACCAAGTACCAGGAATTTCTTGAGCGGATGTTCACCCTCGCCGGTTTCGCCGGCGCAGCCGAGCGTGCAGCGCGCGTCTTCGACCTCGAAACCGAACTCGCCTCGCACCACTGGGACAAGGTCTCCACCCGCGACAGCGAGAAGACCTACAACCTGCGCACCTGGGGCCAGGTTTCCGCGCTCGCCGCGGGCGCCGACGTTGACCTCTGGCTTGCGGGCCTCGACGCCCCGGCCGGCGCCTTCGAGGAGGTCGTCGTGCGGGAACCCAGCTACATCTCCGGACTCGCGACCGCCCTGTCAGACGACCGGCTCGAATCGTGGCAGGACTGGCTGCGCTGGCAGGTCATCCGCTCGAGTGCTGCGTATCTGTCTGGCGAATTCGTCGAGGCGAACTTCGACTTCTACGGGCGCACCCTGAGTGGCACCCCGCAGTTGCGCGACCGCTGGAAGCGCGGAGTCTCGCTCGTAGAGGGATCCCTGGGCGAGGCCGTCGGCCGCATCTACGTGGAGCGTCACTTCAAGCCGAGCGCCAAGGAGAGCATGGACGTGCTCGTGGCCAACCTCGTACAGGCTTACGAGAACAGCATCAGTACCCTCGACTGGATGACCGAGGAGACACGCACACGAGCCCTCGAGAAGTTGCGCAAATTCACGCCGAAGATCGGCTACCCGGTGAAGTGGCGCGACTATTCGAGCCTGTCCATCAACGCCGACGACCTGATCAGCAACGTCAAGGCCGCCGGGGAGTTCGAGTTTCAGCGCGAGCTCGGCAAGATCGGCAAGCCGCTGGACCGCGACGAGTGGTTCATGACGCCGCAGACCATCAACGCCTACTACAACCCCGGATTCAACGAAATCGTCTTTCCGGCCGCTATCTTGCAGTTTCCATTCTTCGACGACGCGCGCGACCCGGCCGCTAATTACGGCGCGATCGGCGCGGTCATCGGCCATGAGATCGGCCACGGCTTCGACGATCAGGGCTCGAAGTACGACGGCGACGGCCGCCTCATCGACTGGTGGACCGCCGAGGACAAGGCCGCGTTCGAGCTGCGCACGACCGCGCTCATCGCCCAGTTCGAAGGGCTTGAGCCGCAGGCCATTCCGGGAAACACCGTCAATGGCGCGCTCACGATCGGTGAAAACATCGGCGACCTCGGCGGGCTCTCCATCGCCTGGAAGGCGTACCTGCTTTCGCGCAACGGCGAAGACAGCCCGGTCATCGACGGACTCACCGGTGCCGAACGATTCTTTCTCTCCTGGGCCCAGGCCTGGCAAATGAAGCTGCGCGACGCTGAGGCCATCCGCTTGCTGGCCATCGACCCGCACTCGCCGAACGAGTTTCGCTGCAACCAGATCGTCAGCAACATTCCCGCGTTCTATGAAGCGTTCCAGGTCGGCGAAACGGATGCCCTCTACCTCGCCCCCGAGCAGCGCGTCACCATCTGGTAGCGCGATTGTCCCCCCGTCGGGGTTAGTCTAGGAACAAGCTCTTCTGAGCCGGGGATGGGGCAGGCGCGGGGCGTTTGTCGAGGAAGGGATCGAGCCGAGTGGTCTTTTCTAAGCGCGACGCCGACGGCACCGGTGCTGCTTCCAGCCGAGCGGATGCCGTCACCGGCCGTTCCCGCCACGCCGCGCTCTCCGGTGGCAAGCACCGCACGACGGATTCGCCCGAGAATTTCACCCGCGGCTTTGCGTCCCTCGGTGACCTCGCCCTCAACGGGGTGCAGGTTTCGGCGCGGGCGACCGATCTCGCGACTGGACGGGTGCTGTTCTCGGTCGACGATCACGTGTCGATGCCGACGGCGAGCGTTGGCAAGGTGCTGCTGCTCATCGAGGTGGCCGCGCGCCTGAACGACGCCGAATTCGGCCTGGCGACGATGCTCGAGCGGTCCGGCGCGGACGCCGTGAGCGATTCCGGGGTCTGGCAACACCTGCAGATTTCACGACTCGGCGTGGCCGACCTCGCAGCGCTGGTCGGCGCGACGAGCGACAACCTCGCGACCAACGTGCTTATTCGCGCTGTCGGGCTGCACTCGGTACGCGCCCGCACCGAGCAACTCGGGCTCAGCCGCACGGCGCTGCTCGATCTGGTGCGTTCCAAGCGCGGGCCGGATGACGCGCCACAGTTGTCGGTGGGGAGCGCTAAAGAACTCACCTGGCTGTTCACGGCGCTCGCCCGCGGCGAGATCGTCGATGCTGAAACGAGCGCGCGCGTTATCGGCTGGCTGTCGCTCAACACCGACCTGTCGCTCGTGGCCAGCGCCTTCGGCCTGGATCCGCTCGCGCATCGGGAGAGCGACCACGGTCTGCTCATGGTCAACAAGACGGGAGCGACTGCCGGGGTGCGCAGCGAGGCGGGAATCCTCCGCGGACCGCGGGCCGGCGTGACCTACGCTGTGACGCTGCTCTTCGATGACACTCAGCTGATGACGCGGCTCGCGGTTCTCGACGGCATGCGCGCGGTCGGGGCCGACCTGCTGGAGTACGTGCACTAGCTGGCGCTAAGTTGTGCCATCGTGGAGTTGTCGGGCATTGAGGCCCGATACCTACGCGAAGGAGCTATGCCATGGCGGTCATCGGATGGATTGGACTTGGCCACATGGGCGGCCCCATGACGGCAAACCTGGTGAAGGCCGGGCACAGCGTGCGCGGCTTCGACCTGAGCGCCCCCGCCCTCGACGCGGCGGTGGCCGCTGGAGTCACGCGCGCGACGAGCATCAAAGATGCCGTAGCAGGCGCCGACGTGGTCTTCACCATGCTGCCGAAGGGTGAGCATGCCCGCGCGGTGTACTTCGGCGATGAGGGAGTCTTCGCTCAGGCCGACCAAAAAACCCTGCTCGTGGAGTCGTCGACGATCGACATTGAATCGTCCCAGGTCCTGCACGATGCGGCAGCGGCGGCGGGCTTTCGCTTTGTCGACGCCCCGGTCTCTGGCGGCATCACCGGTGCAGAGAAGGGCACGCTCACCTTCATGATTGGCGGGAAAGCGGATGCCGTCGCCGACGCCACCGAGTACATAAAGCCGATGGCCGCGAATATCATCCCCACCGGTGGGGCGACGACCGGCCAGGCCGCGAAGATCTGCAATAACCTGATGCTGTTCATCAGCCTCGCCGCAACCGCCGAGGGAGCGGTGCTGGCGGATCGGTTGGGACTGGACCCGCAGGTGTTCTGGGACATCGCATCCGTTTCGTCGGGCGATAGCTGGGCGCTGCGCACCTGGTATCCAATTGCGGGGGTCGTGCCATCGGCGGCCGTGAACCGCGACTTCGCGCCGACCTTTACGGCCGAGCTCGCCAATAAGGACATCGGCCTCGCGGTCGCCGCTGCCGCCGCCACCAACACACCGCTCGAGATCGGTCAGCACGTGCAGCAGCTATTCCAGCGCCTGATCGACCAGGGCCAGGGCGGCAAGGACTGCTCAATGATCGTGAAACTGGTCGACGGCACCCTGGCCTGACGCGGCTCGCTGTGAGTTCTTATACAAGTGTGGTGGGGACGTGCAATTTCAGGGGTCAGCACTCGAGAAAATGATCACGAGCCCAGGTTTGACGAGTGCGATACGGAATCGTAAGTAGACAGTCTGACTAACTAGTGAGACTATGTAGTCATGCAACCCAAACCCTGGCCGGCCGATTGGATGCGCGCGGCCCTCAGCCTCTGCGTGCTCCGCACGCTCGCGCCCGGCCCGACCTACGGCTATGCGATCGCGACCGCGCTCGAAACGTCTGGGTTTGGCGCCATCAAGGGCGGCACGCTGTATCCGCTGCTCACCCGCTTCGAAGCGGCCGGCTGGATCGCCGGCGAATGGCGACCGGGCGCCGGGGGACCGGGGCGCAAATACTTCGCGCTGACCGAGGCGGGACGGCGCGAACTGACCGACCAGATCGCCCAGTGGCAACTTTTTTCCACCACCGTGCACGACCACCTGCAGAAAGGCCCGGCCGAATCATGATGACCAGCAACCCGCTTGATCACGACACCAGCGATTCCGAGCCCGCCGGCATCCGCTTGGCTGAGGCCGCACGCGAGACCGACAACGCCGCCTGGCTCGACGATCTCACGATCGAACTGCGCCTGCTCGACGTGCCCGGCACCGCCATCGGCGATGCCGTGGCCAGCGCCCGCGAGTTTCTTGCCGATTCCGGTGCCCGTGCCGAGGAATCGTTTGGCAGCCCCGCCCGCTACGCCGTCGAGCTCGATCTGCCGACCCTTCCCGAGGACAAGTCGTCGAATCGGGAGGTCCTGCTGACCAGCGGAATCGGGGTGATCGGGCTGGGGGTGCTCGGCCAAACGGCCTACCCCCTCGCGGGTGGTGACGACGGTCTGGCCGTGCGACTGTGGATGGTCGTGTCCCTGGGGGCGACAATCCTCCTGTTGGGCTTGATACCGAGAGTCATTCCCGTCTTGTTGCGCGCGCGGACCCGCCCGCGTACGGTGGGGCTGATCGCGGCAGGGATATCATTCTGTGGTTTCTGTCCTGTTCTGCTCAGCGTGTGGTGGGGGCAGGTGGTGCTGTTTAGCGTTCCCGCACTGCCGGTAGCCATCGGTGCCGGAATCCTGCTGCTCGCGCCAGCCATCTGGAACCAGCTGCGCCAGAATCTGCAGGACGATCCGATCATCGAGCCGGGCACCAATGCCGCGCCCGTCCTGTCCCGCGGAGTGCGCCTTCTGGTCGTTGGCGTCAACTGGATCATGGTGGTCTACGGTGCCATCAGCTTCGTGCTCACCTTCGCCCTCTACCCGAACAACTGATGCCCGATCTCGCAATGGAAAGGGCACACCAGACGCACGTACCTCGCTCTCGACCAGCCTGTTCCTCGGCGCGATCACCTGGTCGATGGTGATCCTGTCGATTGTGATTTGGATGTTCGCGCTGTTCGGCGAGCCGCTCGAGCGCTAGGCCCAGATCCCGCCGCCGAGCCGTGAGTTTCACGGGGATGCAGCCGTCGAGCCGTGAGTCTTAGGGTGATTTGAACGTTCCAACGCCCTGAGACTCACGGCTCGGCGACTGAAACTCACGGCTCGGCGAGGGGAGTAATACAACGTCATCGTCCGGCAGCTCCTGCAGCACCCGTTGGGCGATGCGATGTTTCTGCGGGGCGTCTTCCAACCGGCGCTGGGCGAGCGCGATCTCGAACGGGGTGCTCTGCACAAGGCGGCCGCCGCCGTGCTGGCGGCGAATGCCACCCTGGCGTTCGAGCACGACGAGGTCGTGGCGAGCTGGGCCCGTTACGCCGAGGGCACCGACGAGCAGGGCGAACCGATCGACGTCGTCGACCGCATCAAGGACACGGTCATGCAAAGCGCCGCCGACTACCGGGCCGATCCGCACTCGTTCCTGCGTGACCGCGACCTGTTCGGCGATCTGATCGACGATGCCGCGTTTGTGGCGGCCTACGACCGCGCGCTCCACCTGCTGCACACGGTCGGCGCACGCCGCACCCTTGAGGTGCTCACCGCGTCGCTCGATTAGGCTGATCACAACTAGGTTTCAAAGGAGATGCGTTGGCACTGAATCGTCGCGTGGTTGTCGGAGTGGATTCCTCGACCCAGAGTTGCAAGGTAGTCAGTGTCGACGCCGACACCGGGAAGCTGTTACAGCTGCGTAGCGCACCCCACCCCGATGGCACGAGCATCAACCCCGATCGCTGGTGGGAGGCCTTCGAGCAGGCCGGCGGTAGCGCATCCGCTCAGGGTGACGGCAATGTGCTCGCCCTCGGTGTGAGCGCGCAGCAGCACGGCATGGTCGCTCTGGACGCTGTCGGTACGCCCGTACACGACGCCCTGCTCTGGAACGACGTGCGCAGCGCCCCGCAGGCCGCCGCGCTCACCGAGCAGTACGGCGCTTCGATGTGGGCCGAGGAGGTCGGTGTAGTGCCGGTCGCCTCGTTCACCATCACGAAACTGGCCTGGCTGCGCGAGAACCGGCCCGAGCTCGCCGCGCGCGTCGAGCAGGTACTGCTGCCACACGACTGGCTCACCTGGAACATTCTCGGGCGGCCCGCCGAGTCGACGACCGACCGCAGCGATGCTTCAGGCACCGGATATTTTTCGGTGCCCAGCAACGAGTACCGCCTCGACCTGTTCGAGGCCGCCCTCGGTCATGCAGCGCGAGTGCCACGCGTGCTCGGCCCATCTGAACACGCCGGGGTCACTCCTGGGGGGGTCATCATCTCGGCCGGCGCCGGCGACAACGCAGCCGCAGCCCTCGGCCTCGGCGCGGAGGAGGGCGACGTTGTCGTGTCGATCGGCACCAGCGGCACCGTTTTTGCCAGCACTGTTGCCCGCATAGCGGATGCCTCAGGCTCAGTCGCCGGGTTCGCCGACGCCGCCGGCGGCCAGCTTCCCCTGCTCGCGACCATCAACGGTGCCCGCACCCTCGTGGCGACGGCCGGCATGCTTGGCGTCGACATCGAGCGATTCGGCGCCCTCGCCCTCACCGCCCCGATTGACGCCGACGGCCTGCTCATGCTGCCCTACCTCGATGGCGAACGCACCCCGAACCTGCCGGATGCCACCGGTTCCCTCACCGGAATGCGCCGGGCCAATATGCGCCCCGAAAACCTGGCCCAGGCATCCGTTCTGGGTCTGGTCTGCAGCCTCGCTGACGCGCTCGACTCCTTGCGCAGCCAGGGTGTGCCGGTGCGGCAGGTCATTCTGATCGGTGGTGGCTCGCAGTCGCCCGCCGTGCAGAAGATTGCCGCGGATGTTTTCGGTGTGCCGGTCGTGCTCCCAGCCCCCGGCGAATACGTGGCCCTCGGGGCTGCGCGGCAGGCCGCCTGGGCCCTCGACGGGAGCTTTCCCGAGTGGAAGCGCGAGATCGCGACCGAACTTGCGCCCTCGGCCACCCGAGACTGGGCCATCGACGTGCGCGCACGCTACGCCGAGCAGCGCGCGCTGATCTACGGGGTGTAGCCGGCCCGCTTCGCCGAGCCGTGAGTCCTGACGCGATTTAAACGTTTCAACGCTCGAAGAGTCACGGCTCGGCGAGTGAAACTTAGGGGTACCCGATGAACCAGAGCAGCACGATGGCGATCGGCTGCAACGCGATCGACCCCGCGAGCAGTCCGCGGCGCAGCGGTTTCGACCGCGCGATCGCCGGGTCACCGAGCAGCGGTGCGAGCGGCAGCAGCAAGCGAAACAGGCTCTGCTGCGGCAGAAACACTGCAATCAGATAGAGTCCGTAGCTCGCCGAATAGGCCACGGCCTCCGGCCGAAGCGGATGCAGCGCACGCCGCGACAACCACCACCCAAAACCGGCCGCGAGCACGAGCACGAGAGCGATGCCGGCCGACCCCAGGTACTTTCCGGCCATCAGAAACCACGGGGTGAGCGGCACGAACGGGGCTTGACCGACGAAACCGGTCCACCAGGACAGCTCAGTGATCAGGTAAGCGTCGGGCACGCCCGTGACAGCGCCAGCCACGAGCGGCCAGGCCAGACCGGCCGCCGCAATGGACAGCCCGGCGGCCACTATGGCCCAGCGTTCGCTCCAGCACATCCGGTCGCGCACACGCCAGCGCAGCAGCAGCATGATCGCGAGGGCCAGCGACAGCGCGAGCACCCCGGGCCGGGAGAACGCGGCCACTATCGCAAACGGAATCATCAGCAGGTAGCGCCGATTCATCATCAGGCCGAGGGCTGCAAAGACGCAGAATAGAAAAAGACTCTCGGCATAGGCCGCCTGCAAAATGAACGACAGCGGCCCGAAACAGAACAGGGCGACCGCCCAGAGCGCCGAGTAAGGACCCACCCGAGGTGCCAACAGGCGGTACAGCGCGAGCGCGGCCAGAGCGCCGAACAGGGTGGCCACGAGCACCCCTGCGACGTAGAAATCGAGGCCGGTCAGGGCAGACACACCGCGTACGAGCCAGGGAAACACCGGCAGAAACGCCCAGGCATTCGGCAGGACGTTGCCAGCCGAGTCGGTTGGAAGCTCGGTCGGGTAGCCGTGCAGCGCGATCTGCCGGTAGAACGAGCTGTCCCACGACCCCGAGAAGGTAAAGAAGTTCGGGTCGCTGCGGTAGCTCGCAAAGTTCCAGTCGAGTCGGGTCGCGACGGCGAACAGGGTCGCCAGCAGGGTCGTCGTGAGCAGTCGAGACGCCGCCCAAATCACAAGCACGAGGCCCCACGGCGGCAGGCGGCCGAGGCGAGAGCGGAGCGCGCTGGGCCGTTCTGCCACCCCCGTGTTCGTCATCGCCCCAGACTAGCCGCCGGCGACCACGCTAGCAGCAGCGCCCCTGCGGGTTCTTATCCTGGCGGTCGGTCTGGTCCCGCCAAAATTCGCGCTCGGTGAGTAGCGGATGCGGCGCGCGGTCGAGGCCGGCAGCATCCGTTTCGCAGGAGGCCGCGTGGTGCGCCACGTACTTGTCGTAGGCGTCCTCGCCGAGAAGGCCTTTGAGGTACCAGGCCACACCGCGGACGCCAGTGCGGACGCCCGCCCACAGGGTCATTAGTGGCCCTTGACCTTGATTTTTTTCTCGACCGGCAGGGCATCCCACTGTGCCTGCAGCACCTTTTCGGGCGGGGTCATGATGAACCCGGCCGGCGCGTAGATCTGCGACTGCACGGCGTCATCCTCGCTCGTGGCGTTCGAGCGCTGGCGGTACGCGCGCACGGTGGCCTGGATCGCCGTCAGGATCACGATGATCGAGAGCACGACGAAGATGATGGACAGCACACCCTGCACCATCGTGTTGCGCACGACCGCCTCCATCGCCAGAACATTCGGCGCGGTGCCGAAGCTTGTTTCGCCCGCAGCCAGCGCGTCGGCGAACGCACGGTTCTGCGCGAAGTAGCCGATGCCGGGGGTGGTGGAGAAGATCTTCAGGAACGAGGCTGAAATGGTGACCACGGCGGCAAAGCCGAGCGGTAGGGCCACGACCCAGAGATATTTGAACAATCCACGCTTGGCGACAATGGCCATACATACGGCCAGGGCGATGGCCGCGAGGAGCTGGTTGGCGATACCGAACAGCGGGAAGAGCGTGTTGATTCCGCCGAGTGGATCGGTCACTCCCATCAGCAGCACGGCTCCCCAGGCGGCGACCATGACCGCCGTGGCAGCCCAGGCACCGGGACGCCAAGAGGTGTTCTTGAACTTCGGAAAGAAGTTGCCGAGGCTGTCCTGCAGCATGAAGCGGGCCACGCGGGTGCCGGCATCCACTGCGGTGAGAATGAACAGCGCTTCGAACATGATGGCGAAGTGATACCAGAAGCTCATCATCGACGTACCGCCGACGAGCTGCTGCATGATGTGCGAGAGCCCGACGGCGAGTGTGGGAGCGCCGCCAGTGCGGGAAACGATCGACTCTTCGCCGACGTTGGTGGCCATGTCGGTCAGCATGTTGGGGGTGAGGTTGACGCCGGTGAGGCCGAGGCCGTTCACGAACGCGACCGCGCCCTGCACGGTTCCGCCGGTGAGGGCTGGCGAGGAGTTCATGGCAAAGTAGATGCCCCGGTCGATCGACAGCGCGGCAACGAGGGCCATGATGGCGACAAGCGACTCCATGAGCATGCCGCCGTAGCCGATGAACCGGGTCTGGCGTTCCTTCTGAATCAGCTTGGGCGTGGTGCCAGATGCGATGAGTGCGTGGAAGCCGCTGAGGGCGCCGCAGGCGATCGTGACGAACAGGAACGGAAACAGCGTTCCGGCCACGACGGGGCCGGTGCCGCTGGTGGCGAAGCCGCTGACCGCCGGCACGTTGATCTCGGGGCGGATGATGACGATCGCCACGGCGAGCATCCCGATCGTGCCGATCTTCATGAAGGTCGACAGGTAGTCGCGCGGTGCCAGCAGTAGCCACACGGGCAGGATCGCGGCGATGAAGCCGTAGATGATGATGCCCCAGGCGATGGTGACCTTGTCGAGCAGCAGGTAGGTCTGGCCCCATTCGGTGCCGTTGACCATACCGCCGCCGACGATGGCGGCGATGAGCAGCACAAAGCCGATGATGGAGATCTCGGTGATCTTGCCGGGGCGGAAAAAGCGCAGGTAGCAGCCCATGAACAGCGCGATCGGAATGGTCATTCCGACCGAGAAGACGCCCCATGGGCTTTCGGCGAGGGCGTTCGTGACGACGAGGGCCAGGATGGCAACGATGATCACCATGATCACCAGGGTCGCGATGAGTGCAGCGGTGCCGCCGATCACGCCGAGTTCGTCACGGGCCATCTGGCCGAGCGAGCGACCGCCGCGGCGCATAGAGAAGTGCAGCACGAGGTAGTCCTGCACGGCACCGGCGAGTACGACGCCGACGATGATCCAGATCGTGCCCGGCAGATAGCCCAACTGGGCGGCCAGCACGGGGCCGACCAGCGGCCCGGCACCGGCAATGGCGGCGAAGTGATGGCCAAACAAAACGCGACGGTCGGTCGCGGCAAAGTCCTTGCCGTCTGCCCTGTACTCGGCCGGAGTGGCCCGACGGTCATCGGGCCGAATGATGTGCTTCTCGATGAACTTCGAGTAGAAGCGGTAGCCGATGAGATAGGTGCAGATCGCGGCGAAGACGAACCAGATGGCATTGACGGTCTCACCGCGCACCACGGCGAGCATGACCCAGCTGAGGCCGCCGAGCAGCGAAATCGCCGACCAGATCGCAATCTTGAGGGGCGTCCACTGGCGATCGTGGGCGTCAAGCTCCTCGGGATTCAGCGCGACGGCTAGGTCGCGCGGAACCCGTTTCAGAGCGGTCGGTTCTTTGGTTGTGCTGGACGTAACGCCCATTTCTCCTCCTTGAGCCAGAGCAAATCTCGTGAATCCGCCTCTTTACGTTACCCCGACGCGAGAATGACTCAGACCCAGAGCGGGAACGCGGGATGGATAGAGCACGTAAAATGGATAACCGGGCACTCGCCCAAATTCTGCGCCTTCGACCATTGGAGCCACCGTGGCCGCACCCACCCATCTTGATGCCGTCATCGCCCTCGCCCGCCACCGCGGCTTTGTTTTTCAGGCCGGTGAGATCTACGGCGGTTCCCGCTCCGCCTGGGACTACGGACCCCTCGGCGTCGAGCTCAAGGAGAACATCAAGAAGCAGTGGTGGCGTTCCATGGTCACGAGCCGCGACGACGTCGTGGGCCTCGATTCGTCGGTGATTCTGCCTCGCCAGGTTTGGGAGGCATCCGGTCACGTCGAGGTCTTCAGCGACCCGCTGATCGAGTGCACCAGCTGCCACAAGCGTTTTCGCGCCGACCACCTCGAAGAGCAATATGAGGAGAAGAAGGGCCGCCCGCCCGAAAACGGCCTCGACGATATCGCCTGCCCCAACTGCGGCAACCGCCACATCTGGACCGAACCGCGCGCCTTCTCCGGCCTGCTCAAGACCTACCTCGGCCCGGTCGATGACGAGGCCGGCATGCACTACCTGCGCCCCGAAACCGCGCAGGGCATCTTCGTCAACTTCGCCAACGTGTTGCAGGCATCGCGCTCGAAGCCTCCGTTCGGCATCGGCCAGATCGGCAAGAGCTTTCGCAACGAGATCACCCCCGGAAACTTCATCTTCCGCACCCGCGAGTTCGAGCAGATGGAAATGGAATTCTTCGTCGAGCCCGGCACCGACGAGACCTGGCACCAGTACTGGATCGACACCCGCATGAAGTGGTACACCGACCTCGGCATCAATCCCGAAAACCTGCGCCTGTTCGAGCACCCGGCCGAGAAGCTCTCGCACTACTCCAAGCGCACCGTCGACATCGAGTACCGCTTCGGCTTCACCGGCACCGAGTTCGGTGAGCTCGAGGGCGTGGCGAACCGCGGCGACTTCGACCTGTCAACGCACGCCAAGGCATCCGGTAAAGACCTGTCCTACTTCGACCAGACCAAGAACGAGCGCTGGACGCCCTGGGTGATCGAACCCGCCGCCGGCCTGACCCGCTCGCTCATGGCCTTTTTGGTCGATGCGTATGTCGAAGAAGAGGTCCCGAACGCCAAGGGCGGCGTCGACAAGCGCACCGTGCTCAAGCTCGACCCGCGACTGTCGCCGGTGAAGGCCGCCATTCTGCCGCTCTCGCGCAACGAGAAGCTCTCCCCCATGGCGCGCGAGCTCGCCGCGAGCCTGCGTCAGCTGTGGAACGTCGACTTCGACGACGCCGGAGCCATCGGCCGTCGTTACCGCCGCCAGGACGAAATCGGTACGCCGTTCTGCATCACGGTCGACTTCGACTCGCTCGACGACCAAGCCGTCACCGTGCGCGACCGCGACACGATGGCACAGGAGCGCGTGCCGCTCGCCGACCTCGAGGCCTACCTCGCGGTGCGTTTGCGCGGCGCCTAGCCCTCAAAAAACGGATGCGCAGGCATCCGTCAGGCAGAATAAGACCATGAAAGCGGTCTATTTCGAAGAGTTCGGTGTTCTCCCGGTGCTGCGCGAGGTGCCGGAGCCGCTGCTGAGCGCGGCCGGCGTGATCGTGCGGGTGGAGGCCACCGGCCTCTGCCGCAGCGACTGGCACGGCTGGCTCGGCCACGACAGCGACATCGCACTGCCGCACGTCCCCGGACATGAACTGGTCGGCGTGATCGATGCGGTCGGGCCGCTCGTGCGCCGGTTCCGAGTGGGCCAGCGAGTGACCGTTCCCTTTGTTTGCGCCTGCGGCGAGTGCCCGGAGTGCGACGCCGGCAACGGGCAGGTTTGCCGCAACCAGACCCAGCCAGGGTTCACCCACTGGGGTTCCTACGCCGAGCGGGTCGCGCTGCACAACGCCGATGTAAACCTCATCGCCATCCCCGACGATCTCGACGCCGGGGCCGCTGCGCTACTCGGCTGCCGGTTCGCCACCTCGTATCGTGGGCTCGTGCACCAGGCGAACCTCAAGGCGGGCGAGACTCTGGTGGTCGTCGGCTGTGGCGGAGTGGGCCTCAGCGCGGTGATGATCGGGCAGGCGCTTGGCGCCACCGTCATAGCCGTCGACATCAGTGGCGACGCGCTCGAGGCGGCGACCCGCGTTGGGGCGGCGCACGTGGTCAACTCGGCCGGGCTCGGCGACTCCGAGGTGGTCGATCGTATTCGAGCGCTCACCGTGGACGGCGCACAGGTGAGCCTTGAGGCGCTCGGCCGGGAGAATACGGTGGCCATCAGCATCCGCTCGCTGGCTACTCGAGGACGGCACGTGCAGATCGGGTTACTGGCCGACGACCCGCGGATGCCGCTGGGTACGGTCATCGCGCGGGAACTGACCGTGCTCGGCAGCCACGGCATGCCCGCCCACGACTATCCGGCCCTGCTCGACCTCGTGCTGAGCGGCCGGCTGCGACCGCAAGACCTGATCAGCCGCCGAATCACCCTGGCCGAAGCGCCAGCAGCACTGGCCGCCATGTCAACTTCCGCCCCGCCCGCTGGCGTCACCCTGATCGAGCTGGGCTAAGAGGCGATCGCACCGGCGTCGGCGGCATCCGCTGCGCCGGCAGCTGGCAGGGTAACGTCGATACCGAACAGGGCGTCCAGCCCGGTGAGGTAGGCGTCCTGCTCGCCGGCGCGGGCCAGTTCGCGGGCGCGAACCATGGGGGCGTGCAGCAACACGCCGGCCAGGTGCCGCAGGGCCGACTCGGTCGCTTCGCTCGAATCACCGCGGCTGCGAGCCCGGGCGATTTCAGCGTCGCGCAGCTCGAACACGTAGCTGCGCAGGGCAACGACGGCCGGGGTCAGGCTTTGCTCTTCGGCGACGTCGGAGAACTTGCGGGCGGCCTTGCCCACGATCTCGCGGGCATCGGTTGTGGCATTGAGCTCCTCGAGCGGCGCATGGATGCTGATTGTCTCGAGGTCGAGCAGTTCGACACCGGGTACCAGGGTGACATCGGGTGCCACGTTGCGGGGCAGCCCTAGGTCGATGATGAGCTGCGGTGGCGCTGCGGGGCCGGCATCGGCCGGGCACAGGCGGGCCGGGGCATCGGCGGTCGCGCCGGAAATCCCGAACGGGTCCACGCCGATCTCGGTGCGCCCGCGGGTGATCAGGGCTGCATCGATGACGTGGTCATCGCGCAGGGTGCAGGTGACGACCACGTCGGCGCGGGCAACCTCAGCGGCGAAATCCTCGGTGGGAACGGCTTCAATACCGTGCGACGCGGCGAATCCGACGGCGCGACCGGAGGGCGAGTAGACCCGCACGTTCTCGGCCCCGCGGTCACGCAGGGCGGCGAGGGAGGCGCCGGCATAGCGGCCGGTGCCGACCAAAAGCACGCGGGCGCTCGACCAGTCGCTGACCCGGCTTTCGGCCAGTTCGAGGGCGAGACGCACGATCGAGCGACCGGCTGAGCCGATGCCGGTGCGGTTCTTGACACCGCGCGAGGTCTGGGACGCCCGCTGAAAGAGGCGCTCGAGCTCGGGGCTCGTGGTGCCGTCGGCGCGAGCCTGCTCGAGCGCGCGGCGCACCTGGCCGGCAATTTCGACCTCGCCGACGACGACGGATTCGAGACCGCTCGTCACGGCGAACAGGTGCTCAGCGACGCCATTGCCGTGCACGAGGGTGAGATTGTCGCGCAGGGTGTCTGCGTCAAGGCCGCTGCTGGCGCTCACGGCCTCGATGGCGGCGTAGACGGCGGGAAGAGGCGACACGCCGTAGGGCTCATTGAGGTCGAGGTAAGCCTCAAACCGGTTACAGGTCGCGACAACGACGGCACCGCTGAGCGGTCCGTGCTGCTCTACCATGCGGGTGGCCGATGCGCCCCCGCCCACAGACAATTTCTCCAGCACATCGAAGGTGGAGTTTTTATGACTGGCGGACAAAAGAATAAGCACTACGCAATTGTACGACTCAATGCTGTACGCTTTCGGCGCGCGCCGCCAGCGATGTTTGAGAGAATGGTCGAGATGATCCTCGACGCGCAGCATCCACTCTCCTCCGGCCTCACCGCCGACTCCCGCCTGATCCAGGCCTATCAGGGCACTCGGCCCGCCGTGACCCCGGTGTGGTTCATGCGTCAGGCCGGCCGATCGCTGCCGGAATACCGTGAGCTACGCGTTGGAACGCGCATGCTCGACGTGTGCCTCGACCCCGAATTGGCGAGCGAAATCTCGCTGCAGCCGGTGCGTCGGCACCAGGTCGATGCCGGAATCTTCTTCAGCGACATCGTCGTTCCGCTCAAGCTTGTCGGGGTCGACGTGTCGATCGTGGCCGGCAAGGGCCCCGTTCTTGGCAAGGCCGTGCGCACCCGAGCGGATGTCGATGAACTCACCGCCCTCGACCCCACCCTGCTCGATACGGCCCTCGCACCGATCAGTGCGGCCGTGGCGCTGGCGGTGTCCCAGCTCGGATCGACCCCGCTGATCGGCTTCGCCGGCGCCCCGTTCACGCTCGCCGCGTACCTGGTCGAGGGCGGTCCGTCGAAGGACCACATCCACGCCCGTACCCTCATGCATGCCGAACCGGAAGCCTGGGCCAAGCTCATGGCCTGGACCGCCGACGTCACCGGTCGGTTCCTGCGCGCGCAGGTGCTTGCCGGCGCTAGTGCTGCCCAACTGTTCGACTCGTGGGCCGGAGCGCTTTCGTTAGCCGACTATGCGGCATCCGTTGCCCCCGCGTCGGCCGCGGCGATCGCCCACGTGCGCGATCTGACCTACACCGTGCGTGGCGCAGGAGACGAACCGACCGACCGCAACGTGCCGATCGTGCACTTCGGCGTGGGAACCGGCGAACTGCTCAAAGAAATGCACAACATCGGTGCCGACGTCGTCGGCGTGGATTACCGGGTGCCGCTCGACGAGGCCAACCGCCGGCTGGGCGGCGCCGTCCCGCTCCAGGGCAACGTCGACCCCGCGCTGCTCGCGGCGCCATGGTCGGTGCTCGAAGCGCACGTGCGCGACGTGCTCGAACGTGGACGCACCGCGCCGTCGCACGTGCTCAACCTCGGCCACGGCGTTCCGCCCGACACCGACCCCGACGTGTTGACCCGGCTGGTCAGCCTCGTGCACGATGTGAGTGCGGCCGATTAGGAGCAGCAACATGACCACACCGATCGACGTACTCGTGATTGGCGCAGGGGTGGCCGGCCTGGTCGCCGCCCGCGAATGCGCCCAGGTGGGGCTCCGCGTCACCCTCATTGAGGCAACGGATGCCGTCGGCGGCCCGGTGGCCGGCCACGTTCTCGACGGACTCACCCTCGACAGCGGCGCCGAAAGCTTCGCCGTTCGCGGCGGCACCGTGGCGTCATTCATCGAGGACCTCGGTCTCACCGATCAGGTTGTCGCTCCGAACGTCGCCGGCGCATGGTTGCACCTTCCGGCTCTCAAAGCCGGTTCCCCAGCGGATACCTCGGTCAGCGTTCCGCTGCCAAAGGCCGGCGTGCTCGGAATTCCGGGTTCCCCGCTCGCCGACGACGTGCGCCGCGTCATCGGCTGGAAGGGGGCGCTGCGCGCCTACGGCGACCGGCTCATGCCCGTGCTCACGATCGGCCGAGAGCACAGCCTCGGCGACCTGGTGAAGAAGCGCATGGGAGCGCGTGTGCTCGACCGCCTCGTCGAGCCCGTCGCCTCCGGCGTCTACACGACGAGCGCCGTCGACCTCGAAATTGACGTCGTTGCCCCCGGACTCAACCGCGCCCTCACCACGGCCGGCTCGCTCTCCGGGGCCGTCTCGGCCCTGCGATCCGGCGCCCCGGCCGGCTCCAACGTGGGCGGACTGCTCGGCGGCATGGCCAGCCTGCCCGCCGCCATCGTTGCCGCCCTGGAACACCACAACGTGACAATTCTGACCGGCACCACGGCCGAGAGTCTGACTCATTCCGGCACCGACGACGCGCCCACCTGGGCCGTCACCGTCACCCGGCGAGCGGATGCCGACCCCGCCGACCCACACGCCGAGCCCACGACTGACACCCTCACCGCCCGCTATGTCATCGTCGCGACCCAGGGCGCGCAGGCACTGCGACTGGTCAATCCGCTCGGCGCACAGTTCGACGCGCTCGCCGAACTTGACTGGCCGGCCCCGACCGCCGTCACCCTCACTTCGCTCGTGCTCGACGCACCCGCCCTCGACGCGCACCCGCGCGGCACCGGTGTGCTCGTGTCGATTGATGCTCCCGACGTCACCGCGAAGGCGCTCACCCACGTCACCGCCAAATGGGCCTGGGTTGCCGAAGCCGCCGGCCCCGGCCGTCACGTCGTGCGGTTGTCCTACGGTCGGGCCGGTCAGTCCAACCCGACCGACGCCCTGACCGACGATGAACTCCAGGCACTCGCGCTGCACGACGCATCCGTGCTGCTCGGCGTTCCTTTGCCGGCCGGCTGCGTGCGAGCCTTTGCCCGCACCGAATGGCGCGACGCACTGTCACCCGCCACTCTCGGAGCGCCCGAACGTGCGCAGCAGGTGGGCGAAGCCGTCGCCGCGACCCCCGGGCTGGAGATCACCGGTGCCTGGTTGGCCGGAACGGGCCTTGCCTCGGTCATTCCGCACGCTCTCCAGGCCGGCGACCGCATTCGGCACGCCGCCCTCGGCCTCAACATCTCCGCGCCAGATCTCTAGCCGAAACTGTGCACTTCCTGTATTGATACGAGCGCAACCAGACATACCCGCACCACCTGAGTCCAAAACGGCGAAGCGGGCTACTCTGGGGGAACCTTACGAAAGTGGAGACTCAATGCGCGGAAAGCTTCTGTTCATCACGGGCGGACTCGTCGGCTATGTGCTCGGCGCACGTGCTGGCCGTAAACGCTACGACCAGATCGCCGCCGCTGCCAATGATCTCTGGAACGCCAAGCCCGTTCAGCGCCGGGTGACTGAGGTACGCGACGCCGCCCTCGAACTGGTCGGCGACGTTCCCGCCACCCTGTACAAGGTCGGTAAGAAGGCCGTCTCACAGGCCGCGGCGAAGAAGAAGCAGGCTGCTGGCAAAACGGATGCCTACGCCACGCCGGCCGCGAAGGCCAGTACCGCCACGAGCCGTACTGCCGCCGCAAAGCCCAAGCCGAAGGCGACCCCCATGGCGACCCCCACGGCGGCAGACGATTCCACGGCGCAGTAAGCGCGCAACAGCTCGTAGAATTCAGACACCTGAAACCCCGACACCCGAGTATAGGGAAGGCAATCCGTGACTAGCAGTGGATTCAACCCGAAAAGCAAGCGCCCGTTGCTTGCACTGATCGGGGAACTGCCCGGCCAGATCAGCGCCCTCGTCAGGGCCGAACTGGATGCTTTCAAAGCCGAGTTCGTTGCTAAGGCCAAGAATTTCGGGGTCGGTGCCGCCCTCTTCATTGTGGCCGCTGCCATCCTCTTTTTCGCCCTCGGGGTGTTCGTCGCCCTCGCTGTGATCGCGTTGGCCCTCGTGCTGCCGCTCTGGCTGGCCACACTCATCGTGGCGGTCGCGCTGGTGCTCATCGCCGTCATCCTGCTGCTTATCGGTGTCAACCGGGTGAAGGCGGCCACGAAACCCGATCCGGAGGGTGTGCACGCGAGCATCCGTCACGACGTTGATGCATTCAAGGGAGTTGGCGAATATGACCATAAATAACCCCGAGCTCACCGAGGCTGGCAGGGACAAGCGCGACATCGATGACCTGCGCGCCGAAGCGCGGCAGGCGCGCGCCGAGCTCGCTTCGACGCTCGATGCTATCGAGTACAAGTTCAATTTGCCCAAGCAGCTGCGCATTAATCGCCGTCGCCTGACCCATGCCCTGCGCCAGCTCGGCGAGGACAGCCCGGCCGCCCTCGTGGGAATTGCGCTCAGCGCGGCGACCGTGGTCGGCGTTATCGTCTGGTTCGGCGCTTCCGCGGTGGTTAAGAACCGCTAGTTCCGATCAAACCGGGCGAGTCAGTTCACAGAATCGCAGCGCTCATTTTGGTGCCGGGCTCAATAAAGAGCAAACTAGACCTATGACTCACCCGGCTGCCGGAGAGGCAGTAACCAACGTTCAGCCCGCCACCCCTACCGATTCCGAAGTACCCGCGGCTTCGCCGCAAGGTTTCGCCCTCTTTACCGTTCTGCGAAGAGATCCGAACAACCCGGATGACCTCGACGGCCGCGATGTCCCGCACGCGGTCAATGAGCTCGACGACGTTGTCGCCCTGATCGAAGCCGAGGGCGTTACGGTTCGCGGTTTCTACGACGTCTCCGGACTCAAGGCCGATGCCGACGTCATGATCTGGACCCACGCCGACGAGGCTGAGACCCTGCAGTGGGCCAACCGCGAGCTGCGCCGCAGCCGCCTGCTTAAGAGTCTCCTACCCACCTGGAATGCCATGGGGGTGCACCGCGACGCCGAATTCAACAAGAGCCACGTGCCCGCTTTTTTGCGCGGCGTAGAACCCAAGGCCTGGCTCACGATCTACCCCTTTGTGCGCAGCTACGAGTGGTACCTGCTGCCCGACGACGAGCGCAGCAAGATGCTCGCCGACCACGGCCGCAAGGGCGCCGCTTACCGTGGAGCCCTGGCCAACACGATCTCGGCTTTCGCCCTTGGCGACTACGAGTGGCTGCTGCCGATCGAGAGCGACGAACTCACCGAACTGGTCGACCTGATGCGCGGCCTGCGTGAAACCGAAGCCCGCCGCCACGTGCGCGAGGAGATCCCGTTCTTCACCGGACGCCGCATCTCCACCGCCGAGGTCGTCGAGGTTCTGCAGTAATGACCACGTACGACGCCGTTTTGCTGGCCGGTTTCGGCGGCCCCGAAGGCCAGGACGACGTGATTCCGTTCCTGCGCAACGTGACGGGCGGCCGTGGCATCCCCGAGGAACGCCTCGAGGTCGTGGCCAAGCACTACCGCCACTACGGCGGCGTCAGCCCGATCAACGACCAGAACCGTGTGTTAAAAGCTGCGCTTCAGGTCGAACTGACCCGTCGCGGCATCGACCTGCCCGTGATCTGGGGTAACCGTAACTGGGCGCCGTACCTCGCCGACACGATCTCTGACGCTCACGATGCGGGCCAAGACCGCCTGCTCGCGATCGCGACGAGCGCTTACAGCTCCTACAGCGGATGCCGCCAGTACCGCGAAGACTTCGCTGCGGCGCTGACGACCAAGGGCCTGAACGACACGGTGCACATCGACAAAATTCGCCAGTTTTTTGACCACCCCGGCTTCGTTACCCCCTTCATCACCGGTGTCACCCAGGGCCTGCAAGACGTCCGAGATGCCATCCCCGGCATCAATGTCGACACCGAGGTCGAGATTCTGTTCTCGACCCACTCGATCCCCATGACGGATGCCAACAAGAGCGGCCCAGCCGAGCGCGGTTTCGGCGAGGGTGGCGCGTACGAAGCGCAGCACCGCGCCGTCGCCCAGGTCATCATGGACTCCCTCGTGGAACCGGCCGATACCGAGGCGCCGCTGAAGACCCAGTGGCAGCTCGTCTACCAGTCCCGCAGCGGCCCGCCCAGCATGCCATGGCTCGAACCCGACATCAACGATGCGATCGCCCTGCTGCCCGCCCGCGGCATCCGTGCCGTCATCATCGTGCCGCTTGGATTCGTGAGTGACCACATGGAGGTCCTGTGGGACCTCGACAACGAGGCGATGGAGACGAGCGAAAAGTTCGGCCTCCACGCCGTACGCGTGCCCACCCCCGGTGTCTCGCCCGACTTCGTAAGCGGCCTCGTCGACCTGATCGAGGAACGATTGAACGACACCCCGACCTCCGACCGCCCGGCTAAAACCGCCCTCGGTCCCTGGTACGACGTCTGCCGTCCCGGCTGCTGCGAAAACGTGCGCCTCGGCTTCAAGCCGGCCCTCGCCGGAATGGCACCATGACCGTCATCCGCGTGGGCACTCGGGCGAGTGCCCTGGCCCTCGCCCAGACCCAGACCATCGTCAACCGCATCGCGGCTTCGGCCGGTGTCGAGGTTGAAATCGTGCGGGTTACCACGCACGGCGATACCTCGACCGAATCGCTCTCGAGCCTCGGCGGCACCGGTGTGTTCGCGAGCGCCCTGCGCGAAGCCCTGCTGAACGACGAGTGCGACGTCATCGTGCACTCGTTCAAGGACCTGCCGACCGAGGCGCACCCTGGCCTCGTCATCGGCGCAACGCCCAAGAGAGCGGATGCCCGGGACGTGCTGGTGGCACGCGCCGGCTTCACCCTGGACACCCTGCCAGAGGGCGCCCGAGTCGGCACAGGTTCGCCCCGCCGGGTCGCCCAGTTGCTTGAGCGTCGGCCCGACCTCACGATCGTCGACATTCGCGGCAACATCGATACACGTGTGGGCCGCGTCACCGAGGGAGACCTCGACGCCGTCGTGCTGGCCGCCGCCGGCCTCGGACGCCTCGGTCGGCTCGATTCCCTGGCGCCCGAATTTCTCGACCTGTCGGCCTGGCCCACCGCTCCCGGCCAGGGGGCGCTCGCCATCGAGGTGCGGAGCGGCAAGCCCGATCGCCTGCTGGGCGTGGCGCTCGAGGCCATGAACCATTCCTCGACCGAGGCGACGACCACCGCCGAACGCACGGTACTGGCCCGCCTCGAGGCCGGTTGTGCGGCACCGATCGGTGCGACCGCGGTCGTCGACGATGGCCTGCTGTTTCTCACCGCCACCGTGTACAGCCCGGATGGCTCTCGCAAGATCACCAGTTCACACGCGGCAACGCCCGATTCCCACTCTGCCCTCCATCTCACTGAAGCCGCGCTCGACGTGGCCGAACGAGTATCCATAGATCTTCTGGCCGGTGGCGCGGCCGAGTTCGCTCCCCTGAAAGTGACTGAGTGACCACGTGATCAATCGACAGACCAAGCCCCTCGCGGGCTGGCGAGTTCTCGTTCCGCGCGGTGGACCCTGGGGTGATCAGGTGGCAGCCAATCTGCGCGCCATGGGAGCGCATCCGATCGTCGCTCCCATGATCAACTTCGCGGCGACTGACGACGCCCCGGCCCTCGAAGCGGCGCTGACCCGCCTCGCCGCCGGCGACTTCGACTGGATGACCATCACGAGCGCCACGACCGTCGACGTTCTGTCGTCGCACCGCGCGGTCGTCGCACCCGGAACGCGCATCGCCGCGGTCGGTGAAACCACCGCGGCCGCGCTCGTTGCGGCCGGCTACCACGTGGACATCGTTCCCTCCGAAGATAATTCTGCGCGCGGCCTGCTGAAGGAGTGGGAGGCTGCCACTGCCGGCGTCATCCCCCTGCGCGTGCTCACGCTGCGCAGTGAAATCGCCAAGCCACTGCTCTCCGAAGGGCTGCGCCGCGTCGGCCACGACGTGGAATCGGTCGTCGCCTACCGCACGATCGGCGTGCCCGTCAGCGACCAAGTCGTCGCCGACGTCAAAGCCGGCCTCGTGCACGCCGTACTCGTCACCAGTGGCAGCGTGGCGCGCCAGGTACGCGAACAATTCGGCGACATTCCCGAGCGCACACTCGTGGCGTGTATCGGTCCGCAGACCGCGAAGGATTCCCGGGCCCTCGGCCTGCGCGTTGATGTGATCGCCGAGGAACGCAGCGCCGAGTCGCTGATTGACGCGCTCGTCGATGCCGCTTTGGCGGGAACCGCACCGGCACTCTGATCGGTCAGGTAACGGCCGGATAACGGAACGCACAGCCGAGCGGCGTAGGGTACAGGAGTGACCAAACCCGTTATCCGCCCACGACGCTTGCGCACCAGCGGCGCGCTCCGTCGCCTGGCCAGTGAAATTCGTGTCAACCCGGCCGAGCTCGTGCTCCCCATGTTCGTGCGCGAAGGTGATGACGCCCGCCCAATCACGTCGATGCCTGGCGTTGTGCAGCACAGCATCGACAGCGCACGCCGGGCCGTCGTGCAGGCGGCCGAAGCCGGCATCGGCGGCATCATGTTGTTCGGGGTGCCAGACGTGCGTGATGCGACCGGAACCGGCGCGACCGATCCCAAGGGCATTCTCAACCTGGCCACTCGCGCTCTCGTCGACGAGATTGGCGACGCGCTCGTCGTGCAGACCGACCTGTGCCTCGACGAATTCACCGACCACGGCCACTGCGGCGTGCTCGCGGCCGACGGTCACGTCGACAACGACGCCACCCTCGAACGCTACCGCGACATGGCCCTTGCCCAGGCCACGGCCGGATCCGCGCTGCTTGGTCTCTCGGGCATGATGGACGGCCAGGTCGCGGCCGTGCGCGAGACCCTCGACGGCAACGGTTTCGAAGACACCGCCGTGCTCGCCTACTCGGCCAAGTACGCCTCCGCTTTCTATGGACCGTTCCGCGAAGCCGTTGCCTCGACGCTGGTCGGCGACCGCCGCACCTATCAGCTCGACCCGGCCAACCGGCGCGAGGGCCTGCGTGAAGCGCAGCTCGACATCGCCGAGGGCGCCGACATCGTCATGGTCAAACCGGCCGGCGGCTACCTCGACGTGCTCGCCGCAGTTGCCGCCATGAGTGATATTCCCGTTTGGGCATACCAAGTGTCTGGCGAATACGCGATGATCGAAGCTGCCGCCGCGCAGGGCTGGATCGACCGTCGCCGTGCAATCGAAGAGTCGGTTTTGAGCATCCGCCGGGCCGGTGCTGATGCCGTGCTCACCTACTGGGCTGTTGAACTGGCCACCTGGCTCAAGGAGGAGCAAGCATGACCGACACGATGTCAACGTCAGCGGAACACACAGCCACCCACAACGACGAGCTGTTCGACCGCGCCCGCCGTGTGATTCCCGGGGGAGTCAACTCGCCGGTGCGCGCCTTCGGCTCGGTCGGCGGCACTCCGCTGTTTCTCGTCAAGGCTGCGGGCGCATACGTCACGGACTCCGACGGCCGGGAGTATGTCGACCTCGTCAATTCCTGGGGCCCGGCAATTCTGGGCCATGCGCATCCCGAGGTCATCAGGGCCGTGCAGGATGCTGCCGCCCTCGGACTGTCTTTCGGTGCGTCGACACCGGCGGAGACCGAACTGGCCGAACTCGTCGCTGAGCGCGTCGGCGCGGTCGAAAAGCTGCGCCTCGTGTCGACCGGTACAGAGGCGACCATGACCGCCATCCGTCTGGCCCGCGGCTTCACCAATCGTGACCTGCTGATCAAGTTCGCCGGCCACTATCACGGTCACTCCGACGGCCTGCTCGCCCAGGCTGGCTCCGGCCTCGCCACCCTCGCCCTGCCCGGTTCAGCCGGGGTCACGGCCGCTACCGCAGCGCAGACCCTCGTGCTGCCGTATAACGACCTCGCTGCCGTGCGGGCCGCCTTCGAGGCGCACCCTGGCCGGATTGCCGCCATCATCACCGAAGCCGCTGCGGCCAACATGGGAGTTGTCGCCCCGGATGCCGGCTTCAACGCCGCGCTGTCGGGGATCGCGCACGAGAACGGCGCCCTGCTCATCCTCGACGAGGTGCTCACTGGTTTTCGGGTGAGCCGCGCCGGTTTCTGGGGCTTGGAGACCAGCAGTCTGGAGGCGGCCGGCGAAGAGTTCTACACACCCGACCTGCTCACCTTCGGCAAGATCATCGGCGGCGGACTGCCCGTAGCCGCCCTCGGCGGCCGAGCCGACGTGATGGACTTTCTCGCACCGACCGGCCCGGTCTACCAGGCCGGCACGCTGTCGGGCAACCCCGTCGCCGTCGCGGCGGGGATCGCGACCCTCAACCTGCTCGACGAGAGCGTGTACGACCGTCTTAACGCGACCGCCATAATCCTCTCTGAGGCCGTTTCCGCCTCGCTCACCGCCGAGGGTGTCGCCCACCGGGTGCAGCGGGCTGGCAACCTGTTCAGCTTCGTGTTCGGCGACGAGGCCCAGGGGTCGGCACCGCGCACCTATGCCGACGTGCAGCGCCAGGAAGCCTTTCGCTACGCACCGTTTTTCCACGCCATGCTCGATGGTGGCGTGTCGTTGCCGCCGAGCGTGTTTGAGGCCTGGTTCGTCTCCGACGCGCACGATCAGACCGCCATCGGGCGCATCTTCGAGGCTCTGCCCGCTGCGGCCAAGGCTGCCGCTGCCGCGACGCCGCGGGGCTGACCCGGGCGAGCGGATGAGCGTGGCCGACTGAGGGCATCCGCTGCCGTTGGAGAGATCCTGCGCTTGGACGTTGCTGCTTTGTGAGGTTCACACAACAGATTTGCGGCCCCAACGGGGCAGACTGGAACAATGGCTTCCCTGAGCGTGCATTCTGACCGGCTCGAGATCCACCTGACGCGCGCGGAAAGAACCCTCGCGCTGCGAAGGGAGTCGATCGTGGTGCAGCGAGAGAATATCCGCTCGGTGATCATCACCGAAGATCCGTGGATTTGGCTGCGCGGAATTCGTGCTCTCGGCTCGATCGTTCCGCTCGTCCTGGCCGCGGGAACCTGGAAGTTTCATGGCGGCAAAGACTTCGTGTCGATCAAACGTCACCGCCCTGCCGTGGTGATCGACCTCGTCGACGAAGAATTCGCCCGCGTCATTCTCACCAGCCAGCACGCGACCGATCTCATCGACTCGCTCAAGCTGCCGGCCTAGCCGACCAGCTAGGCAAAGAGGAACAGCACGAAGCCGATCAGTGGCAGCGTGCCCTGAATCAGCGCGGCCCTGGCATAGTTCCGGCCACCGCTCCACAGCACGATGGCGGCGAGCACCATCGACGCGGTCGAAAACAAGATGAGCGCGAGGCCCGCGGCGGGAATGCCGCCGAAGAACAGACCGAGACCCGTGACTGCACCGAGCCCCAAAAACAGGTTGTAGAAACCCTGGTTGTAGGCCATCGGCTTGATGGTGGCGGCGTCCGCCTGGCTGGCCACACCGAAGCGTTTCCAGATGGCGGGGCGGGTCCACCACAGGCTCTCCATCGTGAAGATGTAGCCGTGCAGCACGGCGGCGAGGGCAACGAACAGAGCAGCGACAATGGCCATGTCCGCAGCCTATGCCCCCACCGGCACGACTACGTGACGTCCTTCTTCCAGCTCACGGCGTAACCGATGACGGTCGCGACCAGGGCATAACCGAGCAGCACGAGACCGCCCTGCCACCAGTCCAGCGGGGCGGCTCCGGCCGGGCTGGCCACGGTGAAGATGCTCGCGCCGACGAGGGCATCGGAGGCGGCTCCGGGCAGAAAGTTACCGATCGTCGCCGTGACTTCGAGGAAAGAGGCGGCCAGCCGCAGCAGCGGTTCGACGAACTGGGTGAAGGCGAGCACGATCACAATCGAGGCCACCTGATTGGGCACGAGCACGCCGAGGCCGACGCCGATCGCCGCCCAGAGGCCCATGGCGAGAAGCGTGCGCGCCACGAGCAGCCAGGTCTCGGAGCCCTGCAGTAACGCATCGACACCAAAGGCGCTCAACACCCCGCCGCCGATACCAACCGATGCCGCTAGCGCGACGAGCCCGAAGCCCGCACCGATCAGAATCAGCGTCACCGTCTTGGCCCCCAGCACCACGCCGCGTCGAGGGGTTGCCAGAAACGTCGGCGTCAATGTCTGGTGGCGAAACTCACCGGTCGACGCGAGGGCACCGAGCAGCACCGGAAAGACGTACCCGACCGAGGAGGCGAAGCTGTAGATGAGGGGAGGGAGGGTTCCGAAGGTGATCGCCCCGCCGCCGGTATTGACGGCATCCGGGCTGATCACACCGGTCTGGAGACCGGCGAACAGCGCCGCGAGGCCACCGGCGAGCAGGCCGATGTAACAAAAAAGCACGATAGCGAGAATCCACCACAGGCGGGTGGTGAAAATCTTGGCGAATTCGGCCGCGACAGAACGCACGAACAAAATCACAGCGACTGGCTCCCGCCGACGAGGGCGAGAAACGAGTCCTCGAGGCCGGCTTTCTGACGATGCAGCACGCTCAGTTCGACCCCGGCGGTGAAGGCGAGATGTCCGAGCAGGCCCGGATCGGGCGTCGCGGCCAGCAGGCCGGTGCGGCCGATCGAGAAGGTGATGCCGGCGGCCGTGAGGGCGGCGGCGAGGGCGTCCCGGTCGGGCGAATCGACGATCGTCTGCGGGGCGGCATCCGTGTCGAGGCTGGACAGCGGACCCAGATGCACGAGTTGACCCCTGGCGATGATGACGACGTCGTCGACGCTCTGCTGCACCTCGGAGAGCAGGTGGGAGCTGACCAGAACAGTGCGGCCCTCGGCGGCCATGTCGCGCAGAAACCCGCGAATCCAGCGGATGCCCTCCGGGTCCAGCCCGTTGATCGGTTCGTCGAGCACAAGCACGCCCGGGTCGCCGAGCAGGGCGTACGCCAGGCCGAGTCGTTGGCGCATGCCGAGTGAGTAGCCGCCAACCCGCTGGGCGGCGTGAGCGGCGAGTCCCACCTGGGTGAGTACTTCCAGCACTCGGGTGCGCGATAGTCCGGCCGCGATCGTGTACACGGCGAGGTGGTCGCGGGCGCTGCGGCCCGGGTGAAAGCTCGCGGCTTCGAGGGCGGCGCCCACCGTGGCGAGCGGATGCGGCAGGTCGCGGTAGCGCACGCCGCCGAATGTGGCCGTGCCGCTGCTGGCGGCGACCAGCCCGAGCAGAATGCGCAGGCTCGTGGTCTTACCGGCACCGTTCGGCCCCAGGAACCCGGTGACCCGGCCGGGTTCAACCGTGAACGAGAGATCGGTGACCGCGGCGACACCACCAAAGCGTTTGCTGATGTTGTGAAATTCGATAACAGCGCCGGCCGGCATCCGACTCCCCCCTGTAATGAGTCCAGCCTAGGGCCGGCAACGTCCCTGCTTCTGCCGTCCAAGAAGGCCTTCCGGCACAATCGCTACGGCCGTAGAAAGTCGTCGAGCGCGTCGATTATCCGCTCGACCTCGTGCGCCGTGGTGTACGGCGCGAGGCCGATGCGCAGTCCGCCGTCATCGCCCAGCCCGAGGTGCCGACTCGCTTCTCGGGCGTAGAACGAACCGGCCGGAGCCAGAATCCCCCGGCCGGTCAGAAACGCGGAGGCGGCATCGGCCGAATGGTCGGCGAAGGTCACCAAAACGGTGGGGGTGCGCCGAGCGGCGCGGGAATGCACGCGCACGCCGGGCAGCGCGGCGAGCCCCGCTTCAAGCTGGGTGAGCAACAGCGCTTCGTGCGCTTCGAGTGCGTGTGACGACGCGACGAGGCGTTCCCGTCGGGTTGGGGCGGCGGCGCCAACGGGGGGCGAGGCCGGCACGAGCGCGGCGAGAAAATCAATGGCCGCCGTCACGCCGGCGAGTTGTTCGTATGGGAGGGTGCCAAACTCGAATCGCTCGGGCACGGAATCGGTTGACGTCGCGAGCTTGTCGGGCCGGATGCCTTCTAAGAGTTCCGGTGCGGCGGCGAGAACGCCGCAATGCGGGCCGAGAAACTTATACGGGGAGCACACGAAGAAGTCGGCACCGAGCGCCTTGAGGTCGACGAGTGCATGCGGTGTGTAGTGCACACCGTCAACGTAGAGCAGCGCGCCGGCGGCATGCACCACCTCGGCGATCGCCGCGATCGGCGGGCGGGTACCAATCAGGTTCGATGCGGCTGTGACGGCAACGAGGCGCGTCGCTGGACCAACGACGGCGGCGAACGCGTCGGCGGACAATTCGCCGGTGGACGGGTCGAAGTCGACCCAGCGCACGGTTGCGCCCGTGCGGTCGGCCGCCTGCACCCACGGCCGGATATTCGAGTCATGGTCGAGGCGGGAGACCACGACCTCGTCGCCGGGACCCCACGCGCGGGAGAGATGATGGGAGAAATCGTAGGTGAGTGCTGTCGCACTACGCCCGTAGACGATGCCATTGGGCTCTGCGCCGAGCAGGTCTGCTGCGGCGGTGCGAAACCCGGTCACAGCCTCGTCCGCGTTGCGTTCGGGCAGGCTGCCCGTGCCGCGGTTCGAGAGCGGGCGAGTGAGGGTCAGTGCGATCGCCGCGCCGACCTGCCGCGGGGTCTGCGTGCCGCCCGGTCCATCGAAATGAGCGATGCCGGTGGAGAGGGCGGGAAAATGGGTGCGAACAGCCAGCGCGTCATAGGTCACACCACGATCCAATCACAGCGTGTGCCAGCACAGGAAGTCTCTACCGGCGTTTCGGTGCTGATCGTGTTCCAGAACGGCCGCTCAGGTTGCGGGCGACGCCTCGCTCGCTCGCGACGCATGGGTGGTGCAGGCCGGAGCCTGGGCGGCCACGCAGGTAGCACACACGATCAGCTGTTCCCGGCACGAGGCGTCGCGGCAGTTGAGCATGTTCGTGGTGGGCGCGGCGCACACTTGGCAGACACCGAGCACGGCAGCGTCGGGAGCGAAGTCGATGGACATCCGCTGGTCGAAGACGTAGAGCGAACCCGACCACAGGCCGTCATTGCCGAAGGCCTCGCCGTAGCGCACAATGCCGCCGTCGAGTTGGTAGACCTCGTCGAAACCGCGCGACTTCATCAAGCCGCTGAGCACCTCACACCGGATGCCACCGGTGCAGTAGGTCACCACCGGCTTGCCCTTGAGATGGTCGTACTTTCCGCTGTCGAGTTCGGCCACGAACTCGCGGGTGTTGGCCACGTCTGGCACGACAGCGCCCCGAAAATGACCGATTTCGGCCTCGAATTGGTTACGCCCGTCGAAGAAGACCACGTCATCGCCGCGCTCGGCGACCAGGGCGTTGAGTTCGGCCGGCAGTAGCTTGGTGCCGCCGCCGACCACTCCCGCCTGGTCGACGCGCAACTCGCCGGGCGCGCCAAAGCTCACGATCTCGTCGCGCACCTTGACCACGAGTTTCGGAAAGTCCAGACTCTGGCCGCCCTCGTCGAGGCCGGTACCCTCGCTCCACTTGAAATCGATGTTTTTGAACGCGGGGTAGTCGCGGGTCTTACGGATGTATTTCTTGATCGCGGGCAGGTCGCCGCCGACCGTGCCGTTCAGGCCATCCTTCGAGATGAGGATGCGCCCGCGCAGGCCGAGCCCGGCACAGAGGTCGCGTTGCCACAGGCGCACCGCATCGGGGTCGGCCAGCGGCGTGAAGATGTAAAAGAGCAGAATCTTCGGAATGGCCATAGGCCCATTTTACGGGGGAGCCATTGTGACGAGGTGCGCGCTGACGAGGTGCGCGCGTAGGCTGGCCGCACTGATTGTCTCGCAACAGATCGACCGGAGGCCACGCATGACAAAAGACCCGCTCGCCCGCTTCGGCGAGGTGCCACAGTTCTCGCTCACGAGCACCGACATGACCGATGGTGGGCCGTTGCGGCCGGCCCAATATGGCGCTGATGCCGGGGGAGCGGATGTCTCCCCGCAGCTCTCCTGGACCGGTTTCCCGACCGAGACCCAGGGTTTTGCCCTGACCGTGTACGACCCGGATGCCCCGACCGGCTCCGGGTTCTGGCACTGGGCCGTGGCGAACCTGCCGGTCTCCGTCACCGAGCTTTCTGCCGGAGTCGAGTCGTTGCCGACCGGCTCGCTCGTACTGCCCAATGAGCTGCGGCTCACCTCATTTTCCGGCGCCGGACCGCCGCCGGGAACCGGCACCCACCGTTATCAGTTCATCGTTCATGCGCTCGACGTGCCAACGCTTGAGCTCGACCCGCAGTCCACACCGGGCGTCCTGGGCTTCAACCTGCACTTTCACACTCTTGCGCGTGCGGTCCTGGAGGCGACCGGGGTCGCGGGTGGGGCATCCGCTGCCTGAACGTCCGTTAAGTGACCCACTTGAAACCGGGAATTTACCCCAAATGGGGTAGTTCCCAGCGAGGATTCGGGGAGTCGAATTAACCTCAGGCAGTGAGTAAGACCAGTACCGCGTTCGACATCGATCGTCCCATCCCCCCGCACCGTTCCCCGTCGTTGCCAGACCGTGCCGCGCCAGACCGTGCCGCCACGTCGGCTCCGGCCTGGCTGCACGGCATCCGCGTCCACACTGACGGACTGACTGTCGACCGGTCGGCTCATCGGGAGACCGGTATTCGTCGCCTTCCGGTTTGGGCGTGGCGCGCGCTCATGCTGCGACGGGTGGCTCCGGTGCATAAATTCAACCTGCACCCAATCGACTCCGTCGAGTATGACCTCGATCTGGACTACATCGGCGACGGCCAGAAGATTCACCGGCTCGACGTTCTCGCTCCCAAACGCGAGGCTGGGGCGGAACCGCTGCCCGTCTACGTGTACTTTCACGGGGGCGGCTGGACCTCGGGCGACAAAGATCCCCTCACCAAGTACTGCGCCAGTCAGGCCGCCGAAGGCATGATCGTCGTAAACGCCAACTACCGCATGGCGACGCGGTTTCAGCTCAAGCACATGATGCAAGACGGCAACGCGGTGCTGGACTGGGTGGCCCGCAATATCGCCGCCTATGGGGGAGACCCGACACGCATCGTGCTCGGTGGCGATTCCGCCGGCGGCCACATTGCGGCGCTGCTCACCGCTGCGACGTTTGAGCCGGAGCTCGCCACACACTATGACATCGCCCCGCCGGTCGCCTCGCGAAACCTGCGCGGCCTGGTGCAGCACTGCAGCATCGCGGATTTCTCGGTGTTGTTCGACCGGGGATTTGTATTGAGTCTCAATTTCGTCAGGATGCTGTTGCCCGACCGGGGGCGGGGACTGCACCTGCGCACGGCCGCACGTTTTATGTCGCCGATCGAGTGGCTTAACCGGGGGTTTCCGCCGGTCTTTGTCACGACGTCGGAGCGCGATTACTTCTACCGCGCCAACCTCAACTTCATCGAGGCGCTGCGGGCTCGCAAGATTCGGGTCGATACCCTGATTTATGGTCGCCAGAGCGTCAACACCAAGCACACCTGGCAGCAGGACGACACGCATCCGGAATCGCAGGAGGTCTACCGCCGCCTCGGCGCCTTCGTGCGCGCGGTGGCGCCGCGCGCGGTCGTCGCCGCCTGACGCGACAGTTGACTAGCGCGCATCTGAAGGTTCCTCGCAACCACGAGTTGCGCCGATCCCACCCTTGTGTTTTGGCGGTATTCAAACCTCGCTATCTCACCAGGCGACGGCACCGCCATCTACCAGCAGGTCGACGCTCGTCACGTAAGAGGCCGCATCGCTCAAAAGGAAGACGATGGGCCCCACGAGCTCCGACGGCTTGGCCAGTCTGGCCATCGGGATGTCCTTTTGAAGCCCCTCGACAAGAGGCCAGACCTCTGGACTCAGCGCCATCGGTGTAGCCGTGTAGCCAGGGCTGACCGAGTTGACACGAACGCCCTCCGCCACCCACTCCAACCCGAGCGACTTGGTCAGCTGCAGAACCCCCGCCTTTGCCGCATTGTAGTGCACTTGGTCAAGTCCGCGGTTGGCAATATGGGCCGACACCGAGCCGATGTTGACGATTGACCCGCCGCCGTTGGCGATCATGGCGACGCCCTCAACCTGGCAAGATAGAAAAATCCCGGTCAGGTTGATGTCGAGCATCTTCTGCCACTGCGCCCGCGTCATAGACTCCGCAGGAATCTGATTGTTGATTCCGGCGCAGTTCACTGCGTGCTTAAGCGGGCCAAGCCTGTTCTGCACCCGAGCAACTGCCGCCGTTAGGGCGTCGCCATCCGTGACGTCCACGAAGACTGATTCCGAGGTGCCCCCGATAGCGGCGATCGCCTCGGTCGTACTTGCGAGGTCTGACCCGGCAACATCAAGGATGCCCACGGATGCTCCGAATTCCGCAAGACCTAAGGCTACCCTGGCTCCGATTCCACCTGCAGCTCCGGTTACCAGGGCTACCGAGCCGGCCAGAGAGAATGCGTTAATGTCCATTTATTACTCCTAACGTGCGAATCTACTTTGCCGTGAATGGCCCCCATCAGTGGTGCAATTCATCGCAAGACGGGGACAAATTTTGCGTCAGCATTTTCTCGGACAAGATTATGCGTTTCCGGTAACGTCTTTCACCACCGCGCGAAGTCCGTGCGGACCGCGCTTTGGACTCGATACCAATTCAGCACCTGCACTCAGAGCGCGATCGAGGGCCTGTGCCAGATCGATGACCACGATCGGGATTGCGACTGCCACGGCGATGTCCTCTTCACCCGCGGACAGGGCCACCGATACTTCCCCATTCTTCAATAGGGCGATCCGTTCTCCATCCTGAAAACGCAGATGAAACCCAAACACTTCCGCGAAAAGAAATCGAGTCTTGGAGATCCGCTGCGGGGTCAATGACGCTCGTTATCCGTGGCTCGGTCTCCATTAGCTCGTCCCTGAGCGCAGCATTGGCGGTGATTCACGCAATCATCATGCGACCCCTTCGGAAGGGGCGGAGAAACCGCCGTAGCCACCCTGAAGAAAGAGCAGGGGTGAATTCTTATTCATCACGGAGAGTTCCTGCACTCGTCCGAGAACGATGTAGTGGTCTCCAGCACTGATGACGGATTCTATTGTGCAGTCGATCCAGGCGATAACGCCATCGAGAATTGGCGATCCGGTCTGTTCGGATGGCACCCATCGCAATCCAGCGAACTTATCGCCGCCTCGCATCGCGAACGCACGGCAAGCCGCTTCCTGGTCGGATCCGAGAATGTTGATAGAAAAGGAGCCCGCAGCACGGATACTCGGAAAGCTTGAGGATTTCTTATCGGGCATGAAGGCGATCAAGGGAGGGTCGAGGGACACCGAGGTGAAACTTCCCACCGCCATGCCTACCGGCGCTCCTTCATAGAAGGCAGCAGCCACGACAACCCCGGTGGGGTAGTGTCCGAAGACGTGACGAAGTCGTTGGGGATCGAGCAGGGTGACTTCTGCATCGGTTGTCATGCGAAACTCCTCAGTTCCGTTCTCTCCTGATCGAGAGGAATAAGAGACATAGTGGCGAGTAGGTGCATCGCGGGCGTCAATCGTATGATTGGCGCCCGCGATACTGCTTGTGACCGGCTTTATTGTGTGGGCCGTTTAACGGTTTCCGTGAGGTCACCCCACTGGAATGTTGGCGGCAGCTTCCATTGCGGCGAGTTCGTCGTTGTGCTTCTTACTGAAGTCTTCGATAGCGGCCCAGTTCTTCGCTGTTGCCTCTTCGCGCACGGATCGTGTCCACGTTTCGTTGGCCTGCAGGCGCTTTGTGGTTCCCTGGAAGTGGGGCATGACCAAGTTAGCGAAGAGGTGGTAGTGCTCCTTCTTGGCCGCCCAGGGTGCCCAATTGTGGTCGAAGAGGAGCATGGCACCAAAGCCACCGTTGGACTGATCCCAGAGCCGTTCGATCTGCTCAATGGCATCCTTGTAGGTTCCGATTACACCGGTTCCGCTCTCGACGACCCATTCGATTCGTTCCTTGGTCGTCTCTCCCTGAACCTGCATCTGCGGCGTTGACGCCGTGTGCTGCAGATAGTCACACCAGGCGTCAATCCCGTGTGTGACATCCTTTATCGCTTGATCTCTGGTCTCAGCGATGTGGAACGGCGCCACCATCCTCCAGCGGTTGCGATCCGGCTCGTGGCCGAACTCATGTGCCCGCTTGGTAAGGGCATCCCAGTGGTGTGCGACAGCGTCGAAGCCACCCGCGCTCGTGGCGCCGATGGAAATCATGCCGAGGTCGTGCTTGCCCGCGAGGCGGGGGCCAGATGGTGAAACGATGGCCGCAGTAGCGACCTCAAGGTGAGGGTTCGAGTAGCTGTCCAGCTGAAGACGAGCATTGACTAGCTTGTAACGTGGAGTTTCAATTGAGATCGGCTCGTCACTGGTGAGCAGGTGCATCAAGACACCTGTGTCGACTTCAAGCGCGTCGCGCTGTTCAGATGACTCAATCCCGATCATGTTTGCGTCGGTAGCCAAGGCGCCTGGACCAAGTCCCAGCATGGTGCGTCCGCGTGTGAGGTGGTCGAGCATGACTACCCGGTCGGCAACCCATAGCGGGTTGTGGTACGGCAGGGACAAGACACCCGTGCCGAGTTTTATGTGTTTGGTGAGGTTCGCAACGTGAGCGATGAAAAGCAGCGGATCACCAATTGGTTCAACCCCGCAGGAATGGTGTTCACCAAACCATGCTTCTTCGAAACCCATCGAGTCCATGAGTTGAACAATCTCGACATCGCGCTGTAGCGAGTAAGTGGGATTTTGGATTACGGGAACGTGGTGAGGCGGAACAAAAGCGCCAAATCGTAGTCTTCTACGTGGCATGGACTTTCTCCAATGATCAATTCAGGACGACCGACTGGGAGCCAGTCTTCTCATGAATGAAGACTTCTTCGTCTCTGCCGCTGACTCAAGCACGGATTCGAATTTAAGTCAACGATGGCGTTGACGTCAGCCATTCAGGCGCTTCCGTCGAGACGTCCGGGCAGAGCGCGTATCAACGAGAACGTTGACTCCGAAGCCGGTTTGTGTTTACTTTGACTGTCAGGCACGCAGGATGAGTCAGGAAGCCGTTGAGCGCGCAGAATCTTTCCGGTAGTGAACTGCGATACTCGAAGAGGTGCGTTGACTGACGAAAGACGCTCGGCCCCGAATCCGATCAATGGGGTCACGGCCAATGGAAGGCGCAATATGGCAAGTCAATATGGCAAACGTCGGGCAGCAGCCCTGGACGACGGCGGCACCGAGTACCTGCAGCGTCGACGAGAAATTTCCCAAGCAGCTGGACGCGTCTTCAAGGACAAGGGGCTGCAGGCGACCAACGTCAACGACGTTGCGCGTGAGGCAGGCATTGATCGCGCCACGCTCTATTACTATTTCGGTAGTAAGGAAGAGATCTTTGAAGAGGTCGTGAGCGCGGCAGTCGAGGCCAACACGCTCCGGATCGAAGAAGTTCAAAGCGGTGCCCAGTCGGCCCCCGAAAAGATACGCACTGTCATCGTTTCTCTGATGACATCGTATGCCGATAATTACCCCTTCCTTTATGTCTTCATTCAGGAGAACCTGTCTCAAATTGGTGACAAGCACCTCGAGTGGTCACGACAAATGAGGCAACTAAACCGCCGATACGAAGTTGCGATTGTGGGAATCATTCGTGACGGCATGAGCGACGGTACCCTCAACGCCGCCGGGGACCCCAAGATCATTGCCTACGGACTTCTCGGCATGCTGGGCTGGACGAACCGTTGGTTCAATCCCCATGAATCGGGTCAGACCGCCGAGCAAATCGGAAACACCTTTGCCGATGTTTTCCTAGGCGGCATCACCCAGGTGCAGACGTAACCGGTCAAATGAATCTACTCACGGGCGAGAAGTCGAACTTGGCATGCCTGCTGGGAATGCAAGACGCGTGTCAAAGTTCAGCTTCTCACGGCTTTAGGCGGCCGCGCCCTGGATCGATTTGACCTCCAGGAACTCTTCGAGACCGAAGAGCCCGGCCTCCCGGCCGTTGCCCGACGTCTTATAGCCGCCGAAGGGAGCCCGGCTATTGAAGCCGCCACCACTGACGGCGACCTGCCCGGTGCGCAGGCGTCGCGCCACAGCAATGGCTGCCTCCGTCGTGCCCGCCCAGACGCTGCCGGAGAGTCCATAATCGGAGTCGTTGGCGATGTCGATGCCCTCCTCGACATTGTCGTATGGCAGGATCGCCAGTACTGGGCCGAAGATCTCTTCTCGGGCGATGCGCATGCTCCGCCCGACTTCGGAGAAGACCGTCGGCGCGACGAAGTATCCAACTTCCGAGACAGGATCTGCGCCACCGACGATGAGCTTTGCACCCTCCTGCTGGCCGATCCGAATATACTCCAGCACCTTTTCCTGCTGCGCCTTCGTCACAATCGGACCCATCGTGGTGGTCTCCGCGAGAGGGTCGCCCAGCTGCGCACCGGCAACGGCACGCTTTGCGATCTCCTCAACCTCGGCCAGGCGCGAACGCGGCACGAGCATGCGTGTCAACGCCGCGCAGGCCTGACCGGAGTTGAAGAGTACGTTGCTGACGCCGTCGTTCACGGCCGCTTCCAAATCGGCGCCGTCGAGAATGATATTGGCCGACTTGCCGCCGAGTTCCAGTGAGACCCTTTTGACCGACCGGGATGCGAGTTCACTGACACGAATTCCAGCTCGGGTGGACCCGGTCAGTGACACCATGTCGACGTCGGGGCTGGAGGCGAGGACTTCACCGATCTCGGCGCCCTTTCCCAAGACGAGGTTGAATACTCCCGCGGGTAGTCCGGCCGCGTGCACGACCTCGGCGAGTATAAACCCGGTCAGCGGCGCCACCTCGCTCGGCTTGAGCACAACCGTGCAGCCTGCCGCTAGTGCAGGGGCCACCTTGAGCGCAATTTGATGCAACGGAAAATTCCACGGAGTGATGACGCCGATGACGCCGATAGGCTCGCGCACGATGAGCGAGTGCTCGAGGCTACCGTGGTCAAAGTCGTAAGTGGCTGCCAGATCGGCGTAGTACTGGAAGTTACTGATCGGAAGGTCTGCTTGCCAAGCGAGCGCATGGAGGTAGGGCATTCCCATTTCCTGTGACGCTATGGAGGCGATTTCTTCGCGCCGGGCGAGCAAGCCCTCATAGATGCGTGTGAGGTAATTGGAGCGTTCGGCGGGCGCGAGGGCCGACCAGGCCGGAAAGGCTGCCTTCGCTGCGGCAATGGCAGCCTCGGTGTCGGCGACGCTGCACTGTGGCAGATCGGCCACAATCTCTTCAGTGGCGGGATTGATGACCTTGGTGCGCTCAGTGCCCGTGGACGGAACAAAGGCTCCGTTGACGTAGATGTCGTTGATGACCTGCATATGTTGTCCATTCTTTGACCCGCGGCATTGCGGAATATCGATGGTGATTTCACCAAAAATAACCCACGCAGAATCTGCTGTCAACATACTTGTTGACAGCAGATGAGCAGTCAATGAACTCGACCAAGTTAGCGCGCCGTGACGGCCTTAACTTCTTGCGCAATGCGGGGAAACTGCAATGCAAGGGTCACGGTCGCCGCGTCACTCCGCCCCGCACGGAAGATGAGTGCCGGATTGGAGATTTCCAGTCCGGCACTCATCTCGTAACGTTCACCCCAATGTGCTCTAGTACGCCTTGTCGATGAGGAACTTGCCGTCTTCCACCCGAAGCACGGCCAGGCCAGTCAGGCCGGTTGAGCCATGCACCTCCGGAGTGAAGGTGAAGATACCGTTCACGCCGGCAATGTCCTTGGTGTTGCTCTCGAGGGAGTCGCGGATAGCGTCTCGTCGCTCCTGGACGCTTGTAGCGCTCTGGTCCATTGCCGAGACGGCATTGGCGAACAGAATGGAGGCGTCCCACGCGCTGCCGGCATACTGACCGGGAACCTCTGTGTACTTCGCTGTGTACTTCGTCACGAAGTCCTGCGTGACCTCATATTGCGGGTCGTCAGGTTTCATCGTGCTGGCAGCTAGAACCTTGGAACCCTGCAACAGAGTGCCCTCTCCCGCGATACCCGCGTTCTCGATAAATGTCGGCGATCCGGCTCCGGGAGAGAAGAGGAGCGCGGGATCGAAGTTGAGCGACTCGGCATTCTTGGCGATGATGGCGTTCAGTGGATTGAGCGCCCAGACCAGGACAACGTCTGGATCGGCGGCCGCCACCTTGGTGAGTTGAGCCGTGACATCTGTTGCTGCGGGCTCAAAGACCTCGCTGGCCACAAGGTCGAATTTGTAGTCGCTGCTGGCAGCTTCAATCAAATTCGCTGCGTCCTGACCGTAGCCATTCTGGTAGAGCAATGCGATCTTTTTCCAGCCGCGCTCCTTGACGAGTTCCAGCTGTGCCTCAAGGGAGAGACCGGTGCCCGTGTACATCTTGAATATGTAGGTCGCCTCACTGGCCGGCGCGATGATCGTTTCTGCGGAGCCCAGCGAAACAACCGGGATCTTTAGTGATTTGGCGAACGGTTTGAGGGCAATTCCCTCAGCGCTCGCGCTTGGCCCGAGCACGATGTCGACTTCATCCTGTACGGCCAGCTGACGTAATTGATTGATGGCCGTTGCCGGATCGCTGGCAGTGTCGAGCACCGTCAACTCGACTGGGTGACCATCAATCCCGCCGTTAGCGTTGACGTCCTCAAAGTACAGGTTGATCGCGTCGCGTTGTGGCGTGCCGACACTCGCGTACGCGCCGGTAAGGGCCAACAGCACGCCGACCTTGTACGGGGCGGTGTTCGTGGAATCGGGGGCATCGACCGTTCCAGCGCCTGCGTTGGCGCAAGCGGTTGTTCCCATGAGCAACAGGATGCTGGCAGCTGCCAAGATTGTCGTTCGACGGCCCCCCCGCAGCGTTGATTTCTTCAGATTCACGGTGCAATTCTCCTCGTGTCGCCGAGCCTTCGGCGGTTGGGAACGCAGTCCACACTTCATCGTTGAAAGGATCGCTGCTGCTCAGTTGAACAATACGAACACAGGCCCCTTCTTTTTGTCAACATGATTGTTGACAATTCATCTTTTCGTGACTTACGGTTATCGTCACTGGCCAAAGATGGTCGGGCGGAGTCTGTGTGACAGGGCTCCGCGATGAGGAGGTCTCCGTGGAAACCGTCATGCAGCTTTTTCTCACAGCTCTCCCGGCGGGCGCCATTTATGGGGCGTTGGGGGTGGCTTACGTCATCGTGCACAGGATGACCGGCATGGTGAACTTCGCCGTTGGCGACATCGCGGTGGTGGGGGCTTTTGGTGCGGTCGTTGCTTCGGCAGTTCTGCCGCCTATCGGCGCGATCCTCGTCGGCGCGATTTCCGCAGGAGTCGTAAGCGTCCTCATGTATTTTCTGGCCATCCATCCCTTGCGCAAGCAAGGCCTGATGGTGCAAACCATCGTCACCCTTGGAGTTGGCATCGCTGTACGCTCGGCTCTGCAACTCGTTTTTGGCACCGGCCCATACCAATTCGCTCCGATTACCGCCGGGCCAGCGATTGAAATCGCCGGCGGGGTAATTTACCGTCAATCGATTTGGGTCGTCGTGATCACAGTCGCGGCCTACATCGGCCTGGCGTACTTCTTCAATCGAACTTTAACCGGGAAGGCACTGAGCGCGTGTGCCGTTAATCGTTATGCGGCGGGAATCGTCGGAATCAATCTGGTTGTGATGGCCACCATCGCGTTTGCATTGTCGGGAGCGGTCGCCGGGGTCGTTCTGGCCGCTCAGGTTCCGTCGTCCTTCATTACCATTGGTGCCGGATTCGCACTGGGCCTCAAGGGGTTTATCGCGGCGATCCTCGGCGGGTTTCACAACATCGGGCTCACTCTCGTCGGTGGTTTCCTCATCGCGATCGTTGAAACGCTTGCAGCAGTATCCGTCTTCACGGAGCATGCGCCCACCATCGTCTTCTCCCTCCTGATTGTGCTCCTCATTTTGAGGCCTCAGGGCCTGACCCGAAAGCTGGTGGCCGAGCGTGTTTGACTCGTCTGTGAAAGACACCTGCGCAAGACGCCCCCCCGCGGGCATGAGGGTGACCTGGCGCACAGCAGTGGGCCCCAGTCTCTGGATCGCGACCGTGATTGCCGTCTCCCAGACCGCGGGACCATACCTTTCCGGTCTCGGGGCGAGCGTCGCCATTCTCGCCCTTCTCGGGCTGGGGATGATTCTTGTTACCGGGTACGCGGGCCAATTCTCGCTCGCCGTCGGAGCCTTTTATGGAATCGGTGCCTACGGAAGTGCGCTTCTGACTATCAATTTTGGCTGGCCCGGTCTTTTGGCCGTGGCCGCGAGTGCGGCAATCGCCGCGACCGTCAGCCAGGTGCTGGGGCGTCCACTGTTTCGACTTCGCGGTCATTTCCTCGCCATGGGTACGCTCGCATTAACAGAAGTCTTTTACCTTCTGGTGACAAACCTGAAGATCACCAATGGGGCATCCGGGCTGGGCGGAATCGCCCCCCTGAACCTGTTCGGGATCGACCTCATCAGAACGGATCAGTTCTTCCTTCAGAACTGGCTGATAGTTGGTGTCGTACTCTGGGGCTGTCTGCGACTCCGCGCGGGCAGGGAAGGTCGCGCGCTAAAGGCGATTAGGGGCAACGAGGTGGCAGCTGCCGCCGCTGGCATCAACATCGCGTCGTCGAAAACAAGAATTTTCACGGCGTCGGCCATCATTAGCAGCATTGGCGGCTCTCTCTACGCGCACCAGGTCATGTACGTGAATCCTGAGCCATTCGGAATAGCCACCGCTATCGATGTTCTCGTTATTGCAGTCCTTGGCGGGATGCGCAGTCCGTGGGGCGCCATCGTGGGGGCGATCGCCCTCGAAGCACTGAACAAGGGCATTGAGGTGCTGTTGCCCGGGGTGCTCGGGGCAGGAGCGGTCGGTGCCGGGCAGGCACTCATTCTGGGCATCCTCCTGGTGGTCATTTTGATTGTTCGTCCCGATGGGATCGGTGGCGCGATCGGCGCAGTGGCCAATTATTTCCGGCGCCAGCAGCGGGTGAATGAACCCGAGCCGGCCGCGTCGCGGACGAGTGAGAAGGAGCAGCCCGTGGGGATGGCCGCGCTGCGCCTCGTGCATGATGAAAACCGCACCGGAATCGCGCCGGGACAAGGTCAGCTCGTTCTGGAGGCGATAGGCCTGACCAAACGCTTCGGAGGGGTCACTGCTGTTGACGATGTCTCCCTGCAAATTTTTTCCGGTGAAGTCCTAGCGATCATCGGACCCAACGGCGCCGGCAAATCGACACTGGTGAATCTGCTGTCGGGAAACCTACCGCCCACGGAGGGTTCCGTCTTTATCGGCGGCGAGGCCACGACGGGGAAACCGGCCTATTTGGTCGCCAATCACGGGCTGAGCCGTACGTTTCAAACCGCAGCCCTGTTCGCCGAAATGGATGTTGCCTCGACCGTCAAGGTTGGCGCACACCTGCGAGGCTCGGTCGGCATGCTCCGTTCGGCTCTGCCGACTGTGGGAGCGCTGCGGGAGGAGCGACGACTCGATGCCGAGGTGTGGGCGGTCCTGGAGCGTCTGGACCTCGGGCATCTCGCCGATCGGGAAGCAAACACCCTTTCTCTGGGCCAGCAAAAACAAATCGAGATTGCGCGGGCGCTGGTGGGACGCCCCTCCATTTTGTTGCTAGATGAGCCCTGCGCCGGCCTTAACAAGGCCGAAAAGAAGAATCTCATGCTGCTCCTGCGGCAGCTGGGTGCCGAAGGTCTCGCCGTACTGGTCATCGAGCACGACATGGAGTTCGTCATGAGTAGCGCAGATCGAGTTCAGGTGCTCAATTTCGGTGCAACACTTCGGGTCGGTACTCCAGCCGACATTCAGTCTGATCCGAGCGTCATCGACGCCTATCTCGGTGTCGCTCATGAAGAGTGTGTGCCCGCCGTAGTTTTAGGTCCCGAGAAAGGTTCCCAGTGATGAGTGCAATCCTGCGAGTGAGTAACCTCCGCTTCTCCTATGGCAGAACGGAAGTTCTGCACGGTGTGTCGTTGTACGCCGACGAAGGTGAAATCGTGACGATCATTGGGCCAAATGGTGCAGGCAAGAGCACCCTCCTGAACGTCGTGGCGCGATCTCACCGGCTGCGGTCTGGCGAAGTCTCGCTGGGCGCCACGGACACAGCAGCATTTTCCCAGGCCGCCGTTGTGAAGCACGGGTGTGTGCTCGTACCCGAGGGGCGACAGGTGTTCTCGTCGCTGACAGTGCGAGACAACCTCGTGCTCGGCGGATTCACTGACCGACGTGCCAATCGCAAAAGGCTCATGGAGGACGTGTTCTCTGTCTTTCCCCGACTCGAAGAACGTTCTGCTCAGCTCGCGGGCACTCTGAGTGGTGGGGAACAGCAAATGCTGGCGATTGGTCGCGCCATCATGAGCCAACCTACCGTGATGTTACTGGACGAGCCGAGCCTTGGCCTGGCTCCCCAGATGACGGCTCGGATCATGGCCGTGCTGGGCGAGCTTCGCGAGCGGAATGGCCTGACCATTGTTCTCGTCGAACAGAACGCCCACGCAGCCCTCGAACTTGCCGACCGTGGCTACCTGCTGAGCGGAGGGGCGATGGTGCTTGAGGGTACGGCTGAGAAACTTCGTGCCGACAAGACAATCCAACATGTTTATCTCGGGGCCTCCCCGGATGCCGATCCGGTGCCAGCCACGGGTTAGCTGCCCTCCCAAACCGGCGCGCGCTTTTCGGCGAATGCCGTTGCACCCTCGGCGGCGTCGCGCGTCGCAAAAATCACCTCGAGTGATTCGCGCTGCTTCGACCACCGCTCGGCGACAGTCCAGTCTGGCGACTCGGTCAGAATTTTCTTGCTTTCGCGCAGCGCGAGCGGAGCGTTTTGAGAGATCTCGTGCGCGAGGGTCTGGGCTACCGCGAGGCTCTGGCCAACAGGTGCGACCCGGTTCACGAGACCCCACCGGTGCGCTTCGGCCGCGGACATGTTCTTTCCCGTGAGTACGTATTCCATCGCAATCTGCGGCGGTACCCGAGTGCCGAAACGGGTGAGTCCGCCCGAGCCGGCGATCAAGCCACGGCGCACCTCTGGCAGCCCGAACTGCGCCTTCTCTGACGCCACGACCAGGTCGCATGCCAGTACGAGTTCGAATCCGCCCGCGAGTGCATAGCCCTCTACGGCTGCAATGATCGGTTTTCGGGGTGGCTGCTGCGTGAACCCCCCGAAACCCCTCCCCGCCGCTTCCGGACGCTCGCCGCGCAGGAAACTCTTCAGATCCATCCCAGAACAGAATGATGCGCCAGTGCCGGTGAGGATTCCGACTGCCAGCGAATCGTCAGCATCGAACAGGTCGACTGCCTCGGCGATCGCCCTGCTCATTGCGCTATTTACGGCATTGTGCGCCAGGGGTCGATTGAGTGTGATGGTGAGAACGCCTCCGTCGATGCCCGTGAGCACCTCAGCGCCTTCGATAGGTATGCCCATCCGTGATTCTCCAGAACGTTAGGTAGGAATTCTTCGCCGCCCGTTGACGGCAATTGGCGTCAACGAGTATGTTGACTGAGAGCGTATTGCATTCGAACACTGACGTTAGGAATGAAATGACAACCCTCGTTTCAGGGCACCAACCGCGGGCCGCCGTTATTGGCGGTGGCACGATGGGCGCGGGTATTGCTTATACTCTCGCAGTTGCCTCTCACGAAGTTTGGGTCGTCGAGCCAAGTCTCGAGCGAGTCGACCAGTTGACCCGCGAGATCGAAGCCGTGGCTGCTGCGGGAGTTGAGCGTGGCAAGCTGCAGACCAAGGATATGCAGCGAATCGCCCGCGATATTCATCACGTGACGAGGATCGCTGACTTACCGCTCGGTCTCGACGTCATTATCGAGACTGTTCCTGAACGGCAGGAACTCAAACTTGAAGTCCTCCGCGAAGCGGAGTCACGAAATCCGCTTCTGCTGGGCAGTAACACCAGCGCGCTGTCGATCACGGAGCTGGCCGTTGGATTGGACCGCCCCGAAGCCTTCCTGGGCATGCACTTCTTTAACCCGGTGTGGTCACTCGCGCTGGTCGAGGTAGTGCGGGGCAAGCAAACTTCCGCCGACACGGTGGAAGCCGCGCTGGCCATCGTCAAGGCCATCGGTAAGCAGTCAGCCGTCGTGAACGATTCGCCGGGATTTGCGACCAGCCGCCTCGATGTGTGCCTCGCGCTGGAGGCCATTCGAATGCTGGAGGAGGGCGTGGCAGAGGCGGCCGATATCGATCGCGCGGCCGAACTCGCCTACCGGCATCCGGTGGGGCCGCTGCGATTGAGCGATATCGTCGGCCTCGATGTGCGGTTGGACATTGCGCGGGGCCTCACCGAAAAACTCGGCCCCAGGTTCACTCCTCCAGCCCTCCTGATCGCCAAGGTTGAAGCCGGCGAACTCGGTAAAAAGACCGGTAAGGGTTTCTACGATTGGTAGATCCGCCCAACAAGTAGAACGTCGAATAATTTGAACGACAAACAATGGAGTCCGTCGATGAGTGTTGGCAGCGTTACAAATCTTGTTGTAGATCAGAGTGATGAGCAGCAGTCCTTGCGCGAAAACGTGAGTGCGCTCGTGGGCAAGTTCGGCCGCAAATACTTTCAGGAAGTTGTTCGCAAGGGTGAAAAGCCCGACGAGCTGTGGAAGGCACTCGGCGACGCCGGCTATCTGGGCGTGCACATCTCCGAGGAAAACGGCGGTGGCGGTGGTGGATTGGCCGATCTGGCCATTGTGATCGAGGAGACGTCGGCCGCGGGGTGTCCCGTCTTCATGATTGTTATTTCGCCGGCCATTTGTGGCACGCTGCTCGATTCGCACGGTTCGCCAGAGCAGAAGGCCGCCTGGCTTCCCGGCATTGCCAGCGGTGAGCTCAAGATGGCCTTCGCGATTACCGAACCCGACGCCGGCTCCAATACACACCGCATCACGACGACCGCCACGCCGACCGACACGGGCTGGACCGTCACGGGACAGAAGTATTGGACTTCGGGAATCGACGAGGCAGACGCGGTTCTGGTCGTCGCGCGCTCCGCCGAAGCTGACGCCACTGGGCGTCATCCTCTCTCCCTCTTTATCGTGCCAAAGGATGCCCCCGGCCTTAGTTTCACGCCGATCGATTCGGCCCTCATGATGCCGGAAAAGCAGTTCACGGTCTTCTTTGACGATGTGCAGGTGTCACACAGCGCCGTCGTAGGTGGCGCTGGCGGGGGGCTCAAGACAGTATTTGCGGCGCTGAATCCGGAACGGGTGGCAGCGGCTTCTGTCGCCAACGGAATCGCCCGCTACGCCATTGATCGAGGGGCCGCCTATGCCAGGGACCGCACGGTGTGGGACGTACCGATCGGAACGCACCAAGGCGTCTCGCATCCGCTGGCCAAAGCGCACATTGACCTGCAAATGGCCCGGTTGATAACCATGCGTGCGGCCGAGATCTACGACGCCGGCGGTGACGCTGGTGACACGGCCAATATGGCCAAGTATGCCGCCGGAGAGTCAGCCATCGCGGCCCTGGATCACGCGATCCAAATTCACGGTGGTAATGGCCTCTCGAACGAGTACGGATTGACCGACCTGTGGTTCGTGGCTCGCATGTTTAGAACAGCACCGGTCAGTAAAGAAATGATCCTCAACCATGTGGCAAGCCACAGCCTCGGCCTGCCGAAAAGTTACTGAGGAGACGCGTTCCGTGAATAGCACTCTGTCGTCCCTATTGTCGTCCCTCGCACGCGAACATGGCGGCGCCCCGGCGCTCACGCTCGGCGAGCGAACCATCACTTTTTCGGAGCTGGATTCGACTGCGTCGCTCGTGGCGGACGCGCTCACGGCGGCTCAGATTCAGCCCGGAGATCGGGTCGCAATTCTCGACAAGAATTCGATTGAATACTTTGAGGTCTTGTTCGGCGCAGGACGGGCCGGTGCGGTCGTGGTGGGCGTGAATTATCGCCTCTGCGCGCAGGAGATCCGCACACTTATCCTTGACTCGCGCCCCAGGGTGCTCTTCGTGAGCCCTGACCTCGAGCATCTCAGTGCAGAACTCGGGGCTGACCTACTGGAAGGGCTGACCATTGTCAGGCTGGGGCCGGACTTCGAGATCTGGTGCCAGGCCGCCGCGCAGACTGCCGGAGCGTGGCGACCGGACGCCACCGTTGCCGAAGATGACGTGGTCTTGCAGATGTATAGTTCCGGCACGACCGGGCTGCCGAAGGGCGTGATGCTCACGCATCGCAACCTATCGTTCACTCCGAGAATGGGCAGAGAGTTCTACGGCATGCACCAGGAGACCGTGAACCTGTTGACGTCGCCGCTGTTTCATATCGGCGGAGCTGGCTATGCGCTCACAACGCTCGGGCAGGGAGGACACACCATCCTCGTGCGAGACTTCGTTGCCTCTGCCGTCCTCGAGGACATTCAGCGACACCGAGTCACCAACATGTTCCTGGTGCCCGCAACGATAGACATGTTGATCGCCGAGAGCAAGAACCGTGAGTACGACCTGTCGAGTATCGCTCTGATTGCCTATGGGGGGGCGCCCATCACCATCCAGCAGCTTCTGGCCGCCTTCGCCGCGTTCGACTGCGACTTCATGGCCGTCTATGGAATGACCGAGGCGGCTGGAACAGTAACCTGTTTGCCGCCCTCTGATCATGAACTGAACGGCGAGCGCAGTCACCTGTTGGGTTCCATCGGCAAGTCTTTGCCGTGGCATGAGATTCGCATTATCGATCCGGCAACGGGATTGGAAGCCCGGTCCGGACTCGTCGGAGAAGTCTGCATCCGCTCCGAGCAAAACATGGCCGGCTACTGGAATCAACCTGAGATGACGAAGGAAGCCCTCGATGCCGACGGCTGGTTGCATACCGGCGACGCCGGGTATTGCGATGGGGAGGGCTATATATTTTTGAAGGATCGGATCAAGGACATGATCATCTCCGGCGGGGAAAATATCTACTCCATCGAAGTTGAGAACGTCCTGATGCAGCATCCGGATGTTCGTGAAGTTGCCGTCATCGGAATTCCGCACGAAAAGTGGGGCGAGACCGTGCGTGCCATGGTTGTTCCTGTCGCTGGGCGGGTGGTGACCGAGGTCGAAATCGTGGAATTTTGTCGCAGCAGCCTGGCGCGATACAAGTGCCCGACAACCGTTCAATTCATTGACGCCCTCCCGCGGAATGCATCGGGCAAGCTCCTCAAGCGCGTGCTGCGGGAGAATGCTCTCGAACCCGAGAATCCGCAAATCGTCCCCAACCTCGCGTCCAGCTCAAGCGCGGTGCGCTCGTGAGCGACCCAGTGGACCTGGCGCCGGAACTTGCGCTTCCGCCGGCCGATCTGCAAACGGATTCCATCGAACTGATGAGGCGCTTTTGCGCGGACTGGCTGAACAAGGCAAATGCCGATGTCTGTCGACAGATTATGAGCGCGGAGTATCGCGTCGAGATTGGCGGCATCGTGTTGTCGGGGTTGGCGGAATACGTTCCGGCGACCCTCCAGCAGTTGCGCCAATTCCCCGGACTCGAAATCGTGGTGCACGAGGTGATCAGCAATGGGAACCAGATGGCGTTGCGATTCACCGAACATGGAGGATCGACCCAGGGAAATTATGCGGCCTGGGTCGGAATAGCACTGTTTTGGTCCGACGGGTCGGTTTTGGTGCGAAACGTCACCGAGGAGGACTACACCTCTCGGCGCCGCCAACTCGGGTCGGGAGTCCCCGACGCGCTCAGCGACGCCCTGCTCGAACCGTGGGTCACAGAACCTCGGGCGCCGAATGCAGGGGCAGAGACGCGAGTTCGAGACTGGCTCGAAGCGGGAGGGCTCTCGGTACGGGACGCTCAGGAGTCAAGGCTGACCTGGGATGAGGGTGCTGCCGCCTCGGTGCCCATTCTCAACGTGACGTCGACGATCGTGCTCGATCTATTTTCGGCGGGCGAAACCGTCGTGTTTCGAGTTGTGGAGTCTGGCGGATACCACGACGGCCTCGATTTGCCGGATCAACTGCTGGGCAAATCGGGTTCACTGTCATCGGTGGGAATTGTACGAGCTGATCGGACAAACGCCATCACGGGCCACGTCGTGCGCGACCGAGCCGGACTGAGGCGGGCGCTCAGTCGTGCGTAATAGCACCACCCTTGACCGACAGGATTGTGATGCCGCTCAACGCTGAAACCGCCGCGGTGCTCGCCCTGTTCGCCAGCCAGGCCACGAAACCGTTCGAAGAGCTGGGCGTGCTGCGTTCACGACGGATGGTCGATCTCTCGACGAGCCTGCAGGGTGAGCGCGTCAGGGTCGCCAGCGTTGACGACGTTCTGGCTGAGGTTTGCGAAGGCGACAATGTGGGCGAATCAATGGCAGCAGGAACTCGGCGAATTCCGATTCGTCTGTATCACCCTGTCGTGACTGAGTCAGGGGGAGGCCCCCAGCCGCGTCCCCTGATCGTCTACTTTCACGGGGGCGGGTGGGCGACGGGCAACGTGGAAGTCGCTGATCGGCCGGCTCGAGCGCTGTGTCAGGGGGCTGGCGCTGTCGTGGCTTCGGTGGAATATCGGCTTGCTCCAGAGGCGCCATTTCCCGCAGGGCTTGAAGATTGTTATGCGGCGGTACAGTGGCTATCCCGGCACGTGGAACAACTCGGAGTCGACCCCGACAAGATTGTCGTTTTCGGCGACAGCGCTGGTGGCAATCTGGCTGCAGCCACGACCCTGCTGTCCCGGGAGCGAGGCGGGCATCCGATAGCTCATCAAATCTTGCTCTACCCCGCCCTCGCCCCGGCGGAACGAAGCCCGTACCCCTCGTATGCCCAGAACTCCTCCGGGTATTCCCTGACTCGAGCTGGCATGAAATGGTTTTGGGAGCTGTACCTGGCCAGCGCGGCTGACGCGCTGAACCCGCTCGCATCGCCGCTTCTGGCCCAGGACGTCAGCGGCCTGCCATCGGCAACGATTATAACGGCTGAATTTGACCCACTTCGGGACGAAGGTGCGGCATACGCTCAGCGGTTGCGGGACGTTGGCAGCGACGCAGAACTGGTCGAATATGCCGGAACCATCCACGGCTTCTTCTGGATGGCCGGGCATCTCAGCCAAGCAAAAACGATCGTCGGTGTCATCGCGGATGCTCTCAATCGACGGTTCACCAGCCCGTGAGAATCGAGTCAACGTAAGTGTTGACAAGATAATGCACGTGAACTACTTTGGAAAAACGGATCACAATCGGAGGACGGTAATGACACAGACAATGCGTTCGCCGGGAAGCCAGGCAGACGAAGCTGGCACAGAGTCAATGGCGATATTGGACTACGACATGGTTATCGTCGGGGCTGGCTTCGCGGGTCTCCGAATGCTCATCGAAGCTCGAGAGTTGGGGTACAAGGCTCGCGTGATCGAAGGCGGCGACGGTATCGGTGGAACCTGGTATTGGAACCGCTATCCCGGAGCACGGTGTGATGTCTTCAGCGCGGATTACTCCTATTCGTTTTCCACCGAGCTCGAGCAGGAGTGGCGCTGGTCCGAACGCTATCCCACGCAACCCGAGATTCTGCGTTACGTCGAATTCGTCGCCGATAAGTTCTCTTTGCGCCAAGACATCACGCTGGGTACGACGGTTCACGGAGCGCACTTCGATGACGACCGAAACAATTGGGTCGTAGAAACGAGTGATGGACGCTCGCTACGCTGCACGTATTTCGTGATGGCTACTGGCTGCCTGTCGACGGCCAAGCTTCCCGACATAGCCGGTCGCGATAGCTTCGCCGGTGAGGTTTATCACACCGCGTACTGGCCACAGGAGACCGTAGATTTCGCGGGTAAACGGGTGGGCGTTATCGGAACCGGGTCATCCGGAACTCAGCTCATTCCGGTCGTCGCGCAGCAGGCCAAACACCTGACAGTATTTCAGCGCACCCCCAACTTCAGTGTTCCGGCGCGCAACGCTGTCATCACCGCCGAGGAAGATGCAGAGATCAAGGCCACCTACGCCGATCGTCGGGCCAAGGCCCGTAATTCCCCGAGTGGGCTCGGCATCGTGCCGAACAAGCAGTCTGCACTGGAGGCAAACCCGACTGAGCGCAATAGGCACTACGAACACCAGTGGGAAACGGCCGGGTTCGGTTTCGTGCTGGCGTACTACGATCTCCTCCTTAACAAGGAGTCCAATGACACGGCAGCCGACTTCATTCGGGCGAAGATCAATGCCACTGTTCAAGACCCGGCCACGGCAGTCAAGCTCGCGCCCACCGGGTATCCGTTTGGGGCCAAGCGACCCTGTGTCGACTCGGGATACTTCGAAACCTTCAACCGCGATAACGTGACCCTCGTTGACATTCGAGACGAACACCTCGAGACGATCACGCCGTCTGCCGTCGCTACGAACGCGGCAACCTACGAGTTGGACGTGCTCATCTTCGCGACCGGTTTCGATGCCATGACTGGGTCATTGCTGAAACCCAACATCCGCGGCCGAAATGGTCGGTCGCTCCGGGACAAATGGGCCGCAGGTCCGATCACCTATCTCGGTCTGGCCACCGAAGGCTTTCCTAATTTCTTCTTCATCACCGGCCCCGGCAGCCCTTCCCTGCTCAGTAATGTTTTGCTCTCGATCGAACAGCACATCACCTGGCTGGCGGGGGTGCTACGAGCCGGCGAAGCCGAGAATGCGAGCACGGTGGAGGTCACGGCCGAAGCCGAAGCTGATTGGACCGACCACGTCAACGTGACGGCCGCGAAGACCCTGTATTCTCAGGCCGCGTCGTACTACATGGGCGACGAAATCGTCGGAAAACCGCGGGTCTTTATGCCCTATTCCGGCGGTGTGCGGGCCTTCGGACGCAAGTGCGACGAGATTGCCGATGGCGGTTACGTCGGATTCACTTTCGAGGATGCTCATGTTCCCACGAAACAGCTGGCTGGTTAAGCCCGCCAGATTTTCCATCAAATCACAATTTGTACGACCGAAAGGTACAGAAAATTATGCGCGACGCAGTCATAGTAGAAGCAGTTCGCACCCCGGTAGGCAAGCGCAATGGCGGGCTGTCCGGTGTGCATCCGGTCGATTTGTCGGCCTCGATTTTGACGGCACTGGCCACCCGCTCCGGGGTCGACCCGGCCGAGGTCGACGACGTCATCTGGGGCTGCGTCATGCAGGTTGCCGAGCAGAGTCTCAATCTTGCGCGGACTTCGGTGCTTGCAGCCGGCTGGCCCGAATCCGTGCCGGCAACGACGGTGGACCGCCAGTGCGGCTCGTCCCAGCAGGCCGTGCACTCGGCGGCCGCCGGCGTCATCAGCGGTCAGTACGAATTCGCCGTCGCTGGCGGCGTTGAATCGATGAGTCGGGTGCCCATGTTCTCCTCGGTGCAGGGAGCCGACGCGTTCGGAGCGGGCTTCCGTGCGCGCTACAACGACATCACCCCCAGCCAGGGAGATGGCGCTGAGCTCATCGCGCAGCGCTGGAACCTCTCCCGAACCCAGTTGGACGAGTTCGCGCTCGGCTCGCACTCCAAGGCCGCCGCGGCTCAAGATGCCGGTCGCTTCGACCAGGAGATTGCCGCCTTTCTCCGTGAAGATGGAGTGACCATCTCGGCAGACGAGGGCGTTCGACGCGGTGGCACTATTGAATCGATGGCGGGCATTCGAACCGCGTTCAAGGATGACGGGGTCCTCACCGCTGGAAATAGCTCTCAAATGAGCGACGCAGCCTCAGCTCTGCTCATCACCACCAGTGAGAATGCCAGCAAAATGGGTCTCAAGCCCATCGTGCGCATCCACACGGCCGTGCTGGCTGCCGATGATCCGATCATGATGCTGACCGCGCCGATTCCCGCCACGAAGAAAGCCCTCGATCGTGCGGGACTTTCCATCGACGACATTGGGGCTTTCGAAATCAACGAGGCCTTCGCCTCCGTGCCACTGGCTTGGTTAGCCGAGACTGGGGCAGACCCGGCGAAGTTGAACCCTAACGGTGGCGCCATCGCCCTCGGGCATCCGCTCGGCGGAAGTGGCGGTCGCATAATGACCACCCTGATCCACCACATGCAGGCCAATGGGATTCGTTACGGTTTGCAGTCTATGTGCGAGGGCGGCGGCCAGGCGAACGCGACGATCCTCGAGTTGCTCTGAGCGACTGGGACTGCGCGAAGCTGTCGAGAAGAAGACGCAGGCCAACTGATTCGGTTGACCTGCGTCTTCTTGTCGGCGGTCGTAACCCGTAGCTTCAGACCAGCCCAGTCTCGAGACCAAGAGAGTCGCCGGGCGTGCTCGGGATGGCCAGCACGCGCTGTGTACGACCATCAGCGTGATTCCGAGCCGAAACGATGCCCATCGCTGCAATTGTGGGTTTGGTAATCCACGCTTGCTCGCCAGGGTGCCCGTTACCTCAATCAGTGCGCACGTCCCGCAGGACCGGGATGGTGATATTTACTTATGGGTGAACCGTGGATCCCGCTTTTCAATAAACGCAGCCATTCCCTCTTTCTGGTCCTGGGTGGCGAAGAGGGAGTGAAACAGCCGTCGTTCGAAATGCACGCCCTCCGTCAAGGTCGTTTCGAAGGCCGCATTGACACATTCCTTGGCGAGCATGGCCACGGGCAATGACCGGCTGGCGATCGTGGTCGCGGTGGCGAACGCTTCCTCGAGCAGTTGGTCGGCAGGGATGACCCTGGCCACGAGGCCGGATTGTTCGGCTTCTGCGGCATCCATCGTGCGTCCGGTGAGGATCATTTCCATGGCTTTTGCCTTGCCGAGGGCGCGCGACAGCCGCTGGGAGCCCCCGATTCCGGGTATGACTCCGAGCTTCATTTCCGGTTGGCCGAATTTGGCCGTGTCGGCCGCGAGGATGAAGTCGCAGAGCATGGCCAGTTCACAGCCTCCGCCGAGGGCGTAGCCGGCAACGGCGGCGATCAGCGGTGTGCGCACCCGGGCGAGCTCGCTCCATCGGGCGAACCAGTCGGCGGCATACATGTCCAGGTAGCTCTGGCCAGCCATCTCCTTGATGTCGGCGCCGGCGGCGAAAGCCCGGGCCGAACCGGTGATGATGATCGCACCGACGCTGGGGTCGCGATCGAGTTCGCGTGCGGCGTCGACGACCTCGTTCATCATCGCCTCGTTCAGGGCATTGAGAGCTTCCGGACGGTTAAGGGTGATCAGGGCGACGCGTCCACGACGTTCCAGCAGGATGGTGTCGCTCATGCGTTGGCCTGCGCCGTCGAATTATCGCGAATATCGTTGATGATTCCCGAAAAGTCCACTCCGGAGCCGTTTTCATCGGCGAAGCGGCGGTAGATTTTTGCGGCGATGGGGCCGAGTTCGGCGGCGACTCCGGTAGATTCAAGCGCATTCAGTGCCAGGCCGAGGTCTTTGGCCATCAGAGCGCCAGCGAAGCCGGGCTGGTAGTCGCGATTGGCCGGGCTGGTGGGTACCGGGCCGGGAACGGGGCAGTTGGTGGTCAGTGCCCAGCATTGACCGGATGCCGTGGACGCGACATCGAAGAGCGCTTGGTGGGTGAGACCCAGTTTTTCACCGAGCACGAATGCTTCGCTGACGGCGATCATCGAGATGCCGAGGATCATGTTGTTGCAGATCTTTGCGGCTTGTCCGGCGCTCGGGTCGCCGCAGTGCACGATGCGCGCCCCCATCGTGGCAAGAATTGGTTCGGCGATCGCGAAGTCCGCCGCCGAGGCGCCCACCATGAAGGCGAGGGTGCCGGCGGTCGCCCCAACGACACCGCCGGAGACCGGAGCGTCCACGTTTAGATGACCTGCTTCGACGGCGAGGTCGTGTGCTAACTTGGCGTCGTCGACCGCAATGGTCGAAGAATCAATGAACAGGGTGCCGGGCTTGGCGATGGACAGTAATCCGGGGGTGTGCGCACTGCCCGAGTAAGCGTCGATGACGTGGCGCCCGGTCGGGAACATGGTGATGACGACGTCAGCTCCTGCCACGGCCTGCGCCGCGGTCTCGGCCACAGTTAAGCCGCTCGCCTGCGCCGCCTCGATGGCGGCGGGCATCAGGTCGAATCCCGTCACGATGTAGCCCGCCTTGACGAGATTGAGTGCCATCGGGCCGCCCATGTGCCCGAGACCCAGGAACGCTATTGAGGTGTTCATCTTCTTCATCCTTTTCTTCGGCGCCTGCGCTGGCGCTCGAGGGGCTGTGTCAGAAAGCTGACGTGCCTGTTACACGATCAGAAAGTGTGAATTGCGGCTCACCGGGTTCGAGCGGTGCAAAATAGGAATCGACCCGCGCACGGGTCACGCTGTCAAGAGTTGGCGGCGACCAGCGTGGCTGGCGGTCCTTATCGACGACTTGAGCTCGCACTCCCTCGGTGAAGTCAGGCGCGCGCTGGGCGCGCACTGACACTCGATATTCCTGTTCGAGGGCGGCTTCGAGGCTGGGTAAGTGCCTGGTGCAGCGCAGCGACGCCAGCGTGACGGCCAGTGCCGTGGGAGATTTTGAGCTCATCGACTCCGCGGCGGCCTGTGCTTCTTCGGCGGTCGAGGCGTGCAATCGGTCGATAATGGCGGGGACGCTCTCGCCCGCAAACGCCTGGTCTATCCAGGATCGTTGAGCTTTCAGGTTCGAGGCGGGCGCGATCTGGCTCATCGACGCGATTGCTGGCTCAGCATCCGTCGTGGCCAGTGTGTCTATCAGTGCCGAAATTTGGTCGGAGGCGATGAATGAGTCTGCCAGCCCGATCGCGATCGCGTCGCCCGCTCGCACATGTGCGGCGGTGAGCGCGAGGAAAGTTCCCAGCTCACCGGGCGCATGTGAGAGCAGCCACGTCCCGCCAACGTCTGGCACGAAGCCGATTCCGGTTTCGGGCATCCCCAGCTGTGAGCGTTCGGTCACAACCCGGTGCGAGCCGTGAGCCGAGAGGCCGATTCCGCCACCGAGCACGAGTCCATCCATGATCGCAACGAAGGGCTTTGAGTAGTTGGCGATGCTGGCATTGAGTCGGTATTCGTCCCGGAAGAACTCGGACGCTGCCGTTCCATCGCCGGTGGTGGCATCGCGGTACAGCGAGAGGATGTCGCCCCCGGCGCACAGGCCGCGCTCTCCGCTCCCGGTCAGCAGCACGGTGCGCACAGTGGCGTCGACGGCCCACTCGTCGAGCACGGCCTGGATGGCGTTGACCATGCCGTGGGTCAGGGCATTGATCGATCTCGGTCGGTTCAGAGTGATGTGTCCAACCTGGCCGTCGCGAGTAAAGAGAACCTCGGGCTCTGCTGGGGCCGACTGGGTCATGCCGCGTCGTCCACGAGGGCGCGACCAACGATGAGCCGCATGATCTCGTTTGTCCCCTCCAGAATTTGGTGTACTCGAAGGTCACGCACGACTTTCTCGATGCCGTAGTCGGCCAGGTATCCGTAGCCGCCGTGCAGCTGGAGCGCGGCGTTGGCTGCGGTGAAACTGGCATCCGTTGCAAATCGTTTGGCCATCGCGCACAGCGATACAACGTCAGGGGCGTTCGTGTCCAGTGCCCAGGCAGCGCGTCGAAGCAGCCCTCTCGCCGCTTGCAGCTCGGTCTCCATGTCGGCGAGGGTGAACAGCAGGGACTGTTGTTCGACGAGGAGCTTGCCAAAGGCCTTGCGTTCTTTGAGGTAGTGCACGGCTTGATCGAGGGCCCATTGGGCGCCGCCGAGGGAGCAGGCGCCTATATTGATTCTGCCGCCGTTGAGGCCCTTCATGGCGATGTGAAAGCCGGTTCCTTCGTCGCCGAGTCGGTTGGTGACCGGCACGCGAACGTTGTCGAATATCACCTGGCGGGTGGGCTGGGCATTCCAGCCCATTTTCTTTTCATTGGCGCCAAATGAGAGCCCGGGGGTGCCGGTCGGTACGACAATCGCGCTGATCCCCTTCGGCCCCGCGGCGCCGGTACGCGCCATGACGACATAGATGCTGGAGGAACCGGCACCGGAAATGAATTGCTTCACACCGTTGATGACGTAGTCGTCTCCGTCGCGCACGGCGGATGTGGTGAGCGCCGCCGCGTCTGATCCGGCCTCCGGTTCGGTCAGGCAGTAGCTGCCCAGTTGCTCCATTGATGCCAGTGGTGGAACCCACCGGTGACGCTGTTCATCGTTGCCGAAGGTGTCAATCATCCAGACCACCATGTTGTGGATGGAGATGTAGGCCGCGATGGTCGTGTCGCCCTTGGCGAGTTCCTCGAAAATCAATACGGCGTCACTACGACTCAGTCCGGCTCCGCCGACGTCTTCGCGGGCATAAATTCCGCCGAGGCCGAGCTCGCCGGCCTCCCGCAGCACATCGACCGGAAAATGTTTATTCTGATCCCATTCGATCGCGTGCGGCGCCAGAGCGGAGCCGGAAAAATCCCGCACGGCGCCGACCAGTGCCTGTTGTTCGTCAGTGAGCTCGTACATGGTCAGTGCATCTGGGGCATGACGAAGCTGGCGCCTTCTTTGATGCCGGACGGCCAGCGCGACGTTACCGTTTTGGTCTTCGTATAGAACTTGAACGAATCGGTACCGAACTGGTTGAGGTCACCGAATCCTGACTTCTTCCACCCGCCGAAACTGTGATACGCGATCGGGACGGGAATAGGAATATTCACTCCGACCATGCCGGTATTCACCCGGGCGGCGAAGTCGCGGGCGGTGTCGCCGTCCCGGGTGAAGATCGACACTCCATTGCCGTACATGTGTTCCGACGGAAGACGAAGGGCCGCTTCGTAGTCCTCCGCGCGAGTGATGATGAGCACGGGGCCGAAGATTTCTTCCAGGTAGATCGTCATCGACGGCGTAACGTGGTCGAACAGCGTCGGCCCGAGGTAGAAGCCGTTTTCGTAACCGTCGACGACATGACCGCGGCCGTCTACGAGCAATTCGGCGCCTTCATCGATTCCGATCTGAATGTAGTCGGAGACTTTCTCGACGGCGGCCTGCGAGACGAGGGGGCCGTAGTCCGACTTCGGATCGAGGGACGGTCCGACGTTCAGCTGTTTGACCCGTTCGACCAGTTTCGCCACCAGGGCATCGGCCGTGGCCGCTCCGACGGGCACCGCGACCGAAATAGCCATGCACCGTTCCCCAGCTGCACCGTATCCGGCGCCGATGAGGGCGTCGGCAACCTGATCAAGGTCCGCGTCGGGCATGATGATCAGGTGGTTCTTTGCACCGCCGAAGCACTGGGCACGTTTGCCCTGAGCGGCGGCCGTCTCATAGATGTACTGGGCGATGGGGGTCGAACCCACGAAGCCGATCGCTTGGACCCGATCGTCGGTCAGTAGCGTGTCGACGGCCTCCTTGTCGCCGTTGACCACGTTGAACACACCGGCGGGCATTCCGGCCTCGATGAAGAGTTCGCCCAGGGCCAGGGGAACGGAGGGGTCACGCTCCGACGGCTTGAGAACGAAGGCGTTGCCGGCGGCGAGGGCGGGGCCAGCCTTCCACAATGGAATCATCGCGGGGAAGTTGAACGGGGTGATACCAGCGACGACACCGAGCGGTTGACGCATCGAGTAGACGTCGATTCCAGTTCCGGCACCGGTCGTGTAGTCGCCCTTGAGGAGGTGCGGAGCGCCGGCAGCAAATTCAACGACCTCGACCCCGCGCTGAATGTCACCTTTGGCATCCTCGAATGTTTTTCCGTGCTCGGAGGAGAGGAGCCGGGCGAGAGAATCCATGTCGCGCTCCACCAGAGCGAGAAAGCGCAGAAGCACTCGGGCGCGGCGCTGGGGGTTCCAGGACGCCCACTCGACCTGTGCAATTTCGGCATTGGCGATGACGGCTTCGACTTCGGCCTTGGAGGCCAGCGGGACCCGAGCCTGCACCGTTCCCGTGCTGGGGTCGAAGACCTCGCTGAAACGACCTGAGGTGCCTTCGATGTGTTTTCCCCCGACGAAGTGGGTCAATTCCCGAACCAGCGTCAATCCCTGAACCATCGAATTTCCTACTTTCTGCTCACCGCCATGGTGACCTGCCTCATAATCAATGTACTAGGAAGTACTACCATTTACTAGGTAGATCAAGTAATTTTTTGCCACGAAGAGCAGACGGTGTGAGCGTCGAATGAGAACCGGCCGGCGGGCCGGATCAGCGCGTGACGGATCCCGTCAGGGCTGCGATCGAGCGCAGAAAGATGGGCCTGGCAGCAACCCAGGCACCGGCCATGACGACGAGTGAGGCTGCGAAGATCCAGAACCCTACCCAGCTGTTGCTGTCGCTTCCCCCGTACATGTGGTTCAGATTGCGCAACAAGCCGGTGGTGAGCACCAGGGTCACGTGGACGATTATGAAAAACACGAAGTAGAGCATCACGGGAAAGTGGATCACTCGCGCAAGTTCGACCGGATAGACCCTATTAATTCTGGTGGCGTTTTTCGGCCACGCCCCCGACATTCGCAGGCCGGTAATGATGGCTAGCGGCGCGGCTATAAAAACCGTGACGAAGTAGGTGAGGAGTTGCAGACTGTTGTAGTTGGTCCAGCCGTTTTCGGTGGGCCAGTTGAGCGAAGCGTATTGCAGGCCGGCGGAGAGTGCGTTGGGGAACACATCCCACTTTTGCGGGACCAGGCGCAGCCACTGACCGGTTGTGAAAATCAGGATGTAGAAAATGATTCCATTGAGCACCCAGAGCGCGTCAAGGCTGAGGTGAAACCACAGGGTCAAACTGATTTTAGCCGGGCGGTTCTTGGTTTTGAGCAGACCGGTGTTGTTGCGCGTCCAATGGGCTGCGGGTCGCGCAACCGTGCGAATCTGCCACCCGGTACGGATGATCAACACGATAAAGAACGCATTCAGAAAGTGCTGCCAGGCCAGCCACGCCGGAAAACCGACGGGCGCCCCAGCTGGAAGCTCTGACTCACCGGGATACTTGTCGAGGAAGGCCCGCACCCCCTCAAGCGTGCGAAGCCCCTGCGCGGCCAGAACCACCGCCGCCAGCAGTACCAGCACTGCGGGAACGATCCAGACCAGCTTGAACCACTTACTCGTGCGCATTTCTTACTCTCCACATGGTGCGCGTCCTACTTCTTGCTGCGGGACTCGATAGCTTCTATGAGCTGTGGGACGACGGTGAAAACGTCGCCGACGATGCCGAAGTCCGCGATATCGAAAATAGGTGCGTCCGCGTCTTTGTTAATGGCCACGATCGTTTTCGCTGTCTGCATTCCCGCGCGGTGTTGAATCGCTCCGGAAATTCCGAGCGCCACATAGAGCTGCGGCGACACGGTTACCCCGGTCTGGCCAACCTGGGAGGCTTGCGAGACGAAGCCAGCATCGACCGCCGCGCGTGAGGCCCCGACGGCTGCGCCAAGCGCATCGGCCAGCCGTTCGACGAGTTCAAACTTCTCCTGCGACCCCAGCCCACGGCCTCCAGAGACGACTTTGGTCGCACCGCGAAGCCCCGGCCTGGCCGAAACAACGACATTGTCAATGACCTCATCGATGATGGCGGAACGACCCGTTTCGCTCCCCAGTGACGCTGTTGTGACGACTGGCGCGACAGCATCCGCTTGCCCCTCGATCGCTCCCTGGCGAACGGTGACAATCGTCGGGCCGCCTTCTACGGTGGATTCCACCGTGTACGCACCTCCGAATACCGAGTGGGTCGCGACGACATTCGTTCCCTCAAAGCGCAGGTCGACGGCATCGATCACGAGGCCAGCATCAATTCGCGCCGCCAAGCGAGCGGCAACGTCACGCCCTTCGACCGAATTCACCGTCAGAATAGCGCCAGGATCGAAGGCCAACACGGCCGCGGCTAGAGCGTCCACCTGCGGCGTGACCAGAAACGTGCCCACTTGCTCGCCCTGCGCAAGATAAACCTGAGCGGCACCGAGGCGTCCGAGGTGGTCGACCAGGGCAGCCCCTGCCCCTGGCGCGGTGACCACGACGGCGACGGGAGTGCCGAGCTTGGCGGCGGCGGCGAGCAGCGAGGGAGTCGAGTCCTCAAGGTCGCCGTGATTAGAAATTTCGATGAGCGCAAGAATGTTCGACATTGACATTTCCTTCCTTAGAGCAGGTGGCCAGCAACAAGGAAATCCGCGAGCTCAACACCGGCATTTCCCTCGTCGACGATTTTCTTACCCGAAGCGCGGGCAGGACGCTTGGTTGTCTGCAGCACTACGGAGCGCCCGACACCGGCGAAGGTGACAGCCGGGTCGATACCCAGGTCGCCGAGCGATGCCACGGTGAACGGCTTCTTCTTAGCCGACATGATCCCCTTAAATTTCGGAAAGCGCGCCTCGGGCAAGCGCTCCGTTATCGAGATGACCGCGGGCAATGCAGCGTGCACGCGGAGCTTTCCCCGCCCGGTGCTACGCTCCCCGACCACCCCGTCATCCGAGATCTGTACCGATTCGAGGTACGTGACATGTGGAACGCCCAATCGTTCGGCCACCATCGCCGGAACCACCCCGCCCCCGCCATCCGTCGACTCGTTGCCGGCGATGACCAGATCGAAACCGGTTGTCGTCAGGGCCGCAGCGAGCACGGTAGACGTCCACCCGACATCTGCGCCCGCCAGGGCGCTGTCAAGAACATGAACGGCAGAGTCGGCGCCCATCGCCAACCCCTTACGCAGGCCCACGGTCACTGCCGTTGACCCCATCGACACGACGACGACTTCGACGTCCTTGTGGGCGTCCTTGTAGCTCAGTGCCACCTCGAGCGCACGCTCGTCAATCTCGTCGATGACGGCGTCGCTGCCGGAACGATCGACTAATCCCGTCGATGGATCCAAAATGCGCTCACCATACGTATCCGGGACCTGCTTCATGAGAACAACGATCTTCACTATTTCACTCCCTGCTATTGCGTTCCAGATGGCGAGACGCATCGATGAGCGGATGCGTCTTCTAGAGCAATATACTAGGAGGATAAAGTATTTACTAGGACTTAGTTTTATTTCTTTTGTGCGCTAGAGCGGATTGGGCTGCACTGGAGGGTCAATGAAATCGCCGGAGTTGCGCCGGAAGCGCGCCAGGATGTGGATGAGTTGAGTCATGTCGTCTTGCACGAGGCCCGGCCGGACGAACACCTCTTCGTTAAGGCTGGCCGATGCTTGAGCGACCAACTCGCGTCCGGCATCTTCTAGAACGATCAGGGTCGCGCGACCATCTGTTGGATGTGCCGCGCGCCTGACCAGCCCGTCACGTTCCAGACGGTCTACGGTGTTGGTGACGCTCGTTGGGTGGACCTGCAGTCGCACGCTCGCGCTCGTCATCGGGAGAGCTCCGTCCTTGGTGAAACTGAGCAGCGTGAGCATCTCGTACCGCGCGAAAGACAGCCGGAACGACTTCAGCGTGGCCTCGACCCGCGCCAGCATGAGCTGCTGCACCCGCATGATGGATGTGACTGCCGCCATGCCGTCGGCGGCCTCGCCCCACCCGTGCTCGGCCCACTGGCGACGAGCTTCCGCAATGGGATCTATGGTCAGCGGTGTTGAATTAGCCACCATGTACATCCTTCAGTTAATTCCTTCCACGGTACACGGATACATCACCCTCGTCTGGTGCATCGGCGGCAGCGTCCAATACCTGGTGGGTCAACACAAGTGTCGACAGTGGCGTTTGTGTCGGCTAGCGTCATAGAGAAGTTTGTTCACGCTGGATTTCAGGAGGAAAAGATGGTTGGAAGCGCCACGCAAAACGTCGAGACGCTCGGAATTGAGCAGCGCCTGGAGGCCGCCGAAGATCGACTCGCTCTCCTTGATCTCGAAGGGGAATACGGCTTCCTCTATGACAGCCGACAGTCTGGACCGTGGTCAGAGTTGTTTACGGAGGACGGGATCTATCAGGGGCGTCAGCTCGTGGGAATGGCAGCGCAGAATCTGGTGGAGGGTCGCAGCAACCTGGCCAACTTTTGCGAGAATGAGCCGCTCAGCGGCATGCACTTTCTGCACGTTCCGCATTTCACACTGGCGGGGGACACTGCCGTCGGGCGAGTCCACTTTAAGTTCGAGGCTTCTGGGACGAATGAGTATGGTCGCAGCCAAGCCCGCTCCGTTTCGGGCTACTACGACACCGCATATGTGCGCACGCCGGCGGGCTGGCTGATCCGTCGTCGCATCACGACCTATCTCGAGTCGAGCCAAACCACAACTTATCCGTATGAACCGACTCCCGCTGACCTGTATCAGAGGCCCCAACATCAGGCGTCGAACGTGCCCTACCAGGACAAGCGCGGCTGAGCACAAGTACGGTCAGGGTTCAAATCAGGACTTACCTCGCTGGATCCGATACCGACAACGCGAGCAACAACGTATCGGCGATGCACACCGGCTTGGAGACATTCTCGGCCTCAAGAATGTACTGCACCGCGACCAGTGATCCTGCAGGATGATCAGTGATGCTCGTGAAAGACACTTTCGCGCGCACCAGCGACCCGGTCGAGAGCGGCGCGGGAAAGCGTACCTTGTCTAACCCGTAGTTGAGCGTTGCCGACTCGAACTCGAGTCGAAAAACCTCGCTCGCGAAGCGGGCGATGAGCGACAGCGTGAGGTAACCGTGCACGATCGTACCTCCGAATGGCCCCAAGGCGGCTCTGACGGGGTCGACGTGGATCCATTCGTAGTCACCGGTCAAGTCGGCGAAAGCGTCTACCTTCTGCTGCGTGACGCGAAATGGAGGGCTGAACCCAACGATTTTTCCGATTTCATTGCGCACTTCCTCAACGCTTCTGAACACGCGAGGAAGACTCTCAGCTTGTGGATCCCACCGGGGGGTGCCCTCGGGCGCCTGGCCAGGCGCAGACACGTTTCTGAGCGTTTTCTCGTGCACGCGGTGGTCCCTCCAGATCGTTGTCTTCCGATGTCACCCTCGAGGCTATGACAAAACCCCATGAGTTACACCCGAAGTTGCGGCGGTGTTGCCAGCGGCGAGCGGGAAAGCATGGCTGACTGTGGCATATCGTGCAGGCGACCCGGTCTGGCGAGACGGATGATAGCGCTCACCCACAACGGGTTGCTCGCCCGTGCCCTCGCTTCGTTAGCATCGTCTCGTGCATATGTTCTTTAGAACCCTCCTCCATGCCCTGCTGTCAAAGTTCGGCCCAAGACTTGGCCACTTCGACGTCGCGCGCACCAACTTCGTGACCCTGCCGACCGACCAGGATATTTTGCGACACATGAACAACGGGGTCTACCTGTCGATCATGGACGTGGCCCGCTTCGACATGCTGCATCGAACCGGCGTCTGGGCCATTTTCAAGGAGCGCGGCTGGTACCCGGTGGTGGTTTCTGAGACGATCAGCTTTCGCAAGTCGCTCACGGTCGGCCAAAAGTTCACCGTGGAGTCGCGCATCCTCGGCTTCGATGAGAAGGCGGTCTACGTCGAGCAGCGTTTCGTGCGACCGGATGCCGATGGTGCGCCCGAAATCTATTCTCACGGTTACATTCGAGGCCGCTTTCTCAAGCGCACCGGCGGCGTGGTGACGATCGACGAGCTGCTTGAGGCGATCGGTGTCGCCCCCGACAACGTGAGTGTTCCGGATTGGCTGCTGGAGTGGAGCCGCACCGCTGCGGCACCTGCCACGCGCGCCCCCGCACCGAGCATCTGGAACTAGCTGGCGGTGCGCACCGGAATGATGAGGTCCTTGTAAAACTGGGCGTGGGCGGGGTAGTAGTGCTCCCACGCCGGTACCGGCAGGCCAGCGCGCGAGGCGACCAGGCGATCGAGGTAGTAGTCCCAGCCGGGACCGACCGTGGCCGCTTCAGACGCCGAGCGTAAGCGCTGCCCGAAGGTCAGGTTCGTCATGCCATCACCCTCGACCAGGTGAAATAGAGCGCGCCAGGAATCCTCGCCCTCACCGAAATCGCCGTTGAAGCGGTGCGGAGCCTGGCATTCCCGAATGCTCACGTACTCCCACTTAGCGTCGGGCTCCGCCGTCATCTTGAATTTTACGGCGCCGGTGGCCGGCGACCCCGTGTACGTGCCGATCCACTTCTCGAGTTCGGCGGGGCGGGTCATGCTCGCCCACACCTTTTCGATGGGCGCGTTGAACAGCCGATTGAACATGAGATACAGGCCGTCTTCGCGGTGAACGAGGCGTCCGGTGGGCTTGGCTGACATGGTGACCTCCACTTTGAGTGAAACGCGAGTCTTTAACTCAGGCTAGGCCACTTTGCACGCCCCGGCTATACGTCAAAAACCCTCCAGAACGGCCATGGCGGCGTTGTGACCGCCGCGCCCGCTGACCCCGCCACCACGCCGGGTCGACATCATCGTGGACAGACCGAGATCGAGAAACTTCTACTTGCCTATGCCAAGTACTAGGCGATATGCTGACGAAATGGCTCAGGATGCACAGATGCTCAAGGGAGTGCTCTCCCTCCTTCTCCTGCGCCTGGTCGGGGACCGCGACGACTACGGTTACGCTCTCGTCGTCCGCCTCCAAGGGGCCGGCTTTACAGAGCTGACCGAGGGCAGCGTGTATCCCGCACTGACACGCCTGGAATCAGCCGGACTGCTCGATTCGCGCCTCGTGCGCTCGACAACCGGGCCGGCACGAAAGTACTACAACGTCACCACAGCAGGCCAGTCAGAAGCAGCTCGCGCACTCGACGCATGGGTCACCCTCATCGCCAACGTTGATCGTGTACTGAAGGTAAGGAATCCCTCATGAACGTCTTAGACCGCGCCCGCATCGCTAACGCGACCTTCTCCTACGACATGTGGCTCGACCTGCGTGGCGTGCCGGGCAGGCGACGACGCGATCTGAGGCGCGAACTGCGAGCCAACCTCGGCGACGCGACCTCACTCGTCGGTTCGCGCAATGCCGTGCGCGGCCTGGGCAGCACACGAGAGATGGCCGCTGCCGCCGACGTCGCAGACCCAACGCGCCCGCATTGGGCAGTCGGATTCGGGGTGGGCTGCAGCCTCTTGGCAATCTCATTGATCGCCGAGCTGCTCGCGACGCTGAGCTGGCTCGACGGTGCCATCGCGGCAGCGCCCGAGAATCGAGTTTCCGGGGCAATGACGTTCTTCCCAGGTTCGAATCTCGCCTACAGCCCCTCTGCCAGTGGTTTCAACGTGTCGATCAACCTTGGCTGGGTATGCCTGCTCATCGGTCTGATTGCCTTCGTCCTTGCCGCCCGGCCGTGGCGACTCCTCATTCACCCTGCCGCATCGCGGTCGCATTAGAGACCTCAATCCCAACGTTCACGACCGGCGATCTGTTCACGAGAGTGGGATCCGTTCTTTGTAGGAGCGGCTACACCGGCGCGAGAGGCTCGAACGGGCGCGGCGGCTCGAGCGGGTCGGATTCGGTGGGCTTGGCAACCTTGCTCACCGCTCGGTCGAGGGCTCTGCGCACCACGACCACGCCCGGGCGCTGCGCACTCGACCGGCGAGCGGCCGAAAACAGGGTGCGGTGTGGTGTGCCAGGCAGATCGTGCAGCTGCACGGCCGGCATGCGACCGGCCCAGACCAAATCGGGCAGAATCCCGACGGCATTGCCCGATTCAATCAAGCGGATATGTGCGATCAGGTCGGCGGTCTCAAACCGAACGTCAGGTTCGAAACCGGCCGAACGGCACAGCTGCGTGGCCCACTGGCGCGAGGCCGTGCCGACCGGTTCCATCACCCAGGGCAGGCCGGCGGTGTCCTCGAGCGTGTCCGCGCTGACGCGCGAGTTCTCCGCTGGAGGCACCGCGAGCCGCAATGCATCCGTCGCGAGATTGACCCGGTCCAGGTCGGGCCAGTGTGCTCGGGTGTGGCCGGGATACTGCTCGGCCAGCACGAGGTCGAAGTCCCGGGCGGCGACCTCGAACAGGCCGCGCTCCGGTTCACGCTCGGTCACCTCTACCCGCAACGCCGGGTACTCCTCGGCGAGAAAGGTGAGCGCCCGCGGAATCACGGCGAGGGCCGCCGACTGGAACACGGCCACCCGCACGGTGCCAGACACTGTCGTCGTGCTGGCGCGCAGGTCGGCCTCTGCGAGCTCGAGCCGCTCCAGCAAATGCGTGGTGTGCTCGACCAGGATCTCAGCCTGCGGGGTGAGCTGCACCCGGCGGCCAACTTTCTTGAGCAGCACCACGCCGGCCTCTTTCTCGAGCAGCGCGAGCTGTTGCGACACCGCGGACGGGCTGTACGCGAGGGCTGCGGCGACCCCGGCCAGGGTGCCGCGAATCTTCAGTTCACGCAGCAGCCTCAGCCGCCTGACATCCAGCATTTGCTACTCCCTACACCCATCAGCCCACCGAAAACCAAATCATTAGAAATTGTAACGAATACCGTGCATAAACAATTGCTTTTGCTAAATATAGGCTGGTCGCAGACTTGAAACACCAGAGCACCCCATCCGCGAACGAAAGACTAGTCTCGTGACCATGACCAACGCCTCCACCCGCCCCGCCAACGAGGATTTCAGTACGGAGGTCGTTGCGCTCGTAAAGAAATGGCTCGACGAAAGCGCCACCATCCCAGCGGATGCCGCGGCCGAGCGGCTCGCCGGCGTGCTGAAAGACCCGAACGGCCTCGACTTCACTGTCGGATTCGTGGACGGCGTCATGCGCCCCGAAGACAAGATGGTCGCCGGCTACAGCCTGCAAAAAGTGGCCAGGAAGGCACCCGGTTTTCTGCCGGTGCCCATGCGCGCAGCCATCGGGCTCGGCGGCATTCTCGGTCCGGTGTTGCCCTGGGTAGTCATCCCCGCCGCCCGCACGGTGCTTCGACAAATGGTCGGCCACCTCGTCGTCGACGCCACCCCCGACAAGTTGGGGCCCGCGCTGGCCCATCTGAAAGAGGGTGGCAACCGCCTCAACATCAACCTGCTCGGCGAATCGGTGCTCGGCGAGAAGGAAGCGCTCGAACGCCTTGAGGGCACCAAACGCATCCTTGAACGCCCGGACGTGGACTACGTCTCGATCAAGGTGTCATCTATCGCCAGCCAGCTGTCGATGTGGGCCTTTGACGAGACTGTCGCCCGGGTGATCGAACGGCTGACACCGCTGTTTGAGTTCGCCGCGGCATCCGCTACCCCAAAATTCATCAACCTTGACATGGAGGAGTACCGCGACCTCGACCTCACCATCGCGGTGTTCGAGGGCCTGCTCGACCAGCCGCAGCTCGCCCAACTCGAAGCCGGCATCGTGCTGCAGGCCTACCTGCCCGACGCACTCAGCGCCATCCAGGGCCTGACCCACTGGGCCCAGAACCGCCGCGCGGCCGGGGGAGCTGCGATCAAGGTGCGCCTCGTCAAGGGCGCCAACCTCGCCATGGAACACGTCGACGCCGCCGTACACGACTGGCCGCTTGCCACGTTCGGGGCCAAGCAGGATAGCGACACCAACTACAAGCGGGTGCTCAACTGGGCGCTCACCCCGCAGAATACCGACGCCGTCAAGCTCGGCATCGCCGGCCACAACCTGTTCGACGTGGCTTGGGCGCACCTGCTCAGCGTCGCCCGTGGCGTCGATGATCGGGTCGATTTCGAGATGCTGCTTGGCATGGCCACCGGCCAGGCCCAAGCCGTGCGGCAGGACGTCGGGCAGTTGCTGCTCTATACCCCCGTCGTCGACCCCTCACACTTCGACGTGGCGATCAGCTACCTCATTCGCCGCCTCGAAGAAAACGCGAGCCAGGAGAACTTCATGTCGGCCGTGTTCGAGCTGACCAGCAGCCCGGAGCTGTTCAACCGCGAGAAGGCCCGTTTTCAGGCCTCCCTCGACGCGCTCGATGATCGGGTTCCTGCGCCCAACCGCGTGCAGGATCGCTCGAGCAGCTATGACCTCGATCGCCTCGCCGCTGCCCTCCCGGATGCCCGCAGCCAGGGCATCGAGACCGCCCCCGATGCCGACCCGCAGCTGACCGAAGCCCTGCTCGGCATCACCCGCGGCTCGGTGCCGGCGCACTCGAGCTTCCGCAATGAGCCGGACACCGACCCGTCGCTGCCGGCCAACCGGGCCTGGGGCCGGCGCATCCTGGCCCGCGCTGACGCATCCGTTCTCGGCACCGAGACCATCGAGGCCGCCGCCGTTCCCGACGAGGCCGCGCTCAACACGATCATCGACGGCGTGCTGACCGCCGGAGCCGCCTGGGGGCAGAAAACCGGCGCCGAACGCGCTGCCGTGCTGCACCGCGCCGGACTCGCGCTCGCCGCCAACCGCGATCGCCTGATCGAGGTCATGGCGAGCGAGTGCGGCAAGACCATTACAGAGGGTGACGCCGAGGTGAGCGAAGCCATCGACTTCGCCAACTATTATGCCGAACGAGCCAAGGACCTCGACCGCGTGCAGGGCGCCATCTTCGTGCCCTCCAAACTCATCGTGGTCACACCGCCGTGGAACTTCCCGACCGCCATCCCGGCCGGTGGCATGCTCGCCGCCCTCGCCTCCGGTGCTGGCGTCGTCGTCAAGCCCGCGACCGTAGCCCAGCGCACCGGCGCCGTCGTTGTCGAGGCGCTGTGGGAGGCGGGCATTCCGCGCGAGCTGCTCGCGCTCGTCAACCTGCCTGACCGGGACCTCGGAGCCAAGCTCATCGCGCACCCCGCGGTCGACCGGGTCATTCTCACCGGCGGCTACGAGACGGCCGAGCTGTTTCGCTCCTTCCGCCACGACCTTCCGCTGCTCGCCGAAACGAGCGGCAAGAACGCCATCATCGTCACCCCCTCGGCCGACTTCGACCTGGCCGCCGCTGACGTCATCAAGAGTGCTTTCGGCCACGCCGGCCAGAAGTGCTCGGCCGCCAGCCTCGTGATCCTGGTCGGATCGGTCGCAAAATCGGAGAGGTTCCTCGGCCAGCTGGTCGATGCCGCTACCTCGATCAAGGTCGGACCGGCCAGCGATCCGGTCACTCAGATGGGCCCGATCATGTCGCCGGCCGACGGCAAACTGCTGCACGCGCTGACCACTCTCGGTGCTGAAGAGAAGTGGCTGGTCGAGCCGAAGCAGCTCGATGAGACCGGTAAGCTCTGGTCGCCTGGAATCCGCACCGGCGTCGCGCCCGGATCGTATTTTCACCTCACCGAGTTTTTCGGCCCGGTGCTCGGCGTGATGCACGCGCGCAATCTGGAAGAAGCCATCCGCTTTCAAAATGCCGTCGACTATGGCTTGACCACTGGGCTGCACTCGCTCGACGCCGACGAACTCGCCGTCTGGGTCGACTCTGTTGAGGCCGGCAACCTGTACGTCAACCGCGGCATCACCGGCGCCATTGTGCAGCGCCAGCCGTTCGGTGGCTGGAAGCGCTCCGCCGTGGGCGCGGGCACCAAGGCCGGCGGACCGAACTATCTCCTCGGCCTCGGCAGCTGGGTCAACGAACCGGGCCGCAATAGCTCGACGCTGCACCTGCGTGGTCTCGAGCAGCGCGTCACCGACATCATCGAGGCCAGCCAGCCCTTTCTCGACTACGCCGACTTCGACGTGCTGCGCCGCTCGGCGGTGAGTGACGCTTTGGCCTGGCGCGAGGAGTTTAACGTCGTGCGCGACGCGACCGATCTCGGGGTGGAGCGCAACCTGTTCCGCTACCGTGCGCTGCCGGTCACGGTGCGCCTGACGGAAACCGGCACGCTCGCCCAGCTGCTGCGCGTGATCGCCGCCGCGACCCTGTCAACGTCGCGCTTCGATGTGTCCAGCACCATCCCGGTGCCGCCCGCCGTGCGCAATATCCTTGCCGAGCGCGAGATCGTGGTTGTGGTCGAGAGCGACGAGGAGTGGCTCGCTCGGGCCCGTTCGGGCGAAATCACGGCCAGCCGCGTGCGCCTCATCGGCAGTGACCCGGTGCTGGGCGCGGCGGAGGCGGCATCCGCTCTGGCTGAGGCCATGAACGGCAGCCCGGACATTGCCGTGTATTCCAACGCGGTTACCCAGGCCGGCCGCATCGAGGTGCTTCCGTTCCTGCGCGAACAGGCCATCTCGATCACCGCGCACCGGTTTGGCAACCCGAGCACGCTTTCGGAGGGCGTGATCTAACGAACGGCCTGTGCGCCTCGACGGGGCGCACAGGCTACGTACGGTTGGCATTCAGTTTGATGGGGCAAACTCAAAGCGGACGTATGATTACCGCTGTCCACAATTCGACAGGGGTTCACGCGTGAACGGAAATGCGACGACGACGCATCGAAACGTCGCCTTGTTGTCGGTAGCTAGTCTCCTGGCGCCCCTCATCACGACGTCCGAAGAAATCGACCGACGTTTGAAGCCTGTTTTGACACGCCTCAAGCTGCCCACCGGGCTGCTGCAGCGCGTGGCCGGTGTCTACGAGCGACGCAACTGGGGCCCGAACGAGACCTTCGATGACGCCGCCGTCAAAGCCGGCAAGATCGCACTGCGCGAAGCCGGTATCCAGCCGAGCGACGTCGGCCTGCTCATCAACACGTCGGTCACCCGCAAACACCTTGAGCCCTCGGTCGCCGTGCGCATCCACCACGGACTCGGCCTGCCATCGTCGGCGATCAACTTCGATATTGCGAACGCCTGCCTGGGTTTCGTCAACGGCATGACCCTCGCAGCGCAGCTCATTGACTCCGGGCAGATCAAGTACGCGGTGATCATCGACGGCGAAGACGCCGACGAGATTCAGTCCAACACGATCGAGCGCCTCGGCCGCCCCGGCATCAAGCGCAAAGACTTCATGAGCGAGTTCGCGAGCCTCACCCTGGGTTCCGGCGCAGCCGCCGCAGTGCTGGGCCCGGCGGATGCCCACCCAGGTGGACACCGCATCCTCGGCGGTGTCACCCGCGCGGCAACCCAGTTCAACGACCTGTGCGTCGGCAGTGTTGACGGCATGTTCACCGACGCGAAAGCGTTGCTTCGGGGCGGTATGGAACTCGTTGTTTCAGCCTGGACCGAAGCTAAACGGGACTGGAGCTGGTCAAACATGGATCGCTACATCCTGCATCAGGTCTCGAGCGTGCACACCAACGCCATCGTCAAGGCCACGGGGATGGACAAGACCAAGATTCCGCTGACCTTTCCCACCCTCGGCAACGTCGGCCCGGCGTCGATTCCGATCACGCTCGCGCAGGAGGCATCGACGCTCCAGTCGGGCAACCGGGTGCTGCTCATGGGCGTCGGCTCTGGCCTGAACACCGCCATGATGGAACTCGTTTGGTGATGGTGGGTGTCCGACACCAACGTCGAATTCTGCGAGATGCCATCTTCGGCCTCATGAATTGTCCAAACGCCCACGAGATGCCACTTTCGGGCCCATGGGACGGTGCCAAGGGGGCCGAAAGTGGTTTCTCGGGCCCAAGAGGAGTGTGACTGAAATCCGCGCAACCCCAGCTTCCCGACTTCCGCGTGCGGTTCCGGCCGCGGCGACCCTGCCTTCGTCTGGGCTGGCTGGGCTAAACCCAGAATGGTCCAGCCTGGCCGAGGTCGCGGAGAGCGAAGATGCCGCTGTGACCCACGGCTGGCACCTGCTCGACAACGGCCCGGAGCTTGACGCGCTCGGCGTGATTCCCGTCGGCACCATCCTGTGCGTGCACGGCAACCCCACCTGGTCCTACCTCTGGCGCGGCCTGCTCGCGTCGGCAACGGAGGCCGCAACGTCGGGCGCGCCGGCCTGGCGGGTGATCGCCGTCGACCAGCTCGACATGGGCTTCTCCGAGCGCACCGGGACATTTCGCCCCCTCGCCCGACGGGTGCAGGACCTCGGCGACCTGACCGACGCCCTCGGACTGGCCGGCCCGGTGATCACTCTCGGCCACGACTGGGGTGGCGTCGTCTCGCTCGGTTGGGCTGTCGACCATCCCGAACTGCTGGCCGGCGTCATGCTGCTCAACACCGCTGTGCACCAGCCCGCTGGCGACCCAATTCCTGCACCGCTGCGGCTGGCCCTCGGGCGCGGGATACTCGGCCCGGCGACCGTGGCGACGCCGGCGTTCCTGGCCACAACGCTGGCCCTCGCGCATCCGCCGCTGTCGCAAGAGGTCAAGCGCGGCTACCAAGCGCCCTACCTGACCAGCGCCCGCCGCAGCGGAATCGGCGGCTTCGTCGCCGACATTCCGGTCGCACTCGAGCACGAGAGTCGGCCCGAACTCGACCGCATCGCCGAGAGCGTACGCAAGCTCGCGGTGCCCACTCTGCTGCTCTGGGGTCCGCGCGACCCGATCTTCAGCGACCGCTACCTCGACGACCTGGTCGAACGGATGCCGCACGCCCGCGTGCACCGGTTCGAGGGTGCTGGCCACCTGCTCGCCGAAGATGCGGACTACGCCGCCGCAGCGCTGCTCTGGTTGGGCGATGCTGTCGTGAGCTCTCCCCGCGATGTCACGGCACCGGTCGAGCCGAGCGAGACAGCCGTCTCGGGGAACCGTGCCGCGTGGGAAGCCGCGGGGACGCATCCGCTCTGGCATTACCTCGACGAACTGCAGGACTCCGACGACACCGCCCTCGTCGACATGCTGCCGGCCCCGCGCACGGTCAGCTGGCGGCTGCTCTCTCAGCGCGTGCGGCAGATTGCCGCCGGACTCGTCCACATCGGCGTGAAACCCGGCGACCGAGTTTCGCTGCTCGTGCCGCCAAGCGCCGACCTCACTGCGGTGCTCTACGCCTGCGTGCGCATCGGTGCCATCGTTGTCGTAGCGGATGCCGGCCTCGGCCTGTCCGGCCTCACTCGTGCCGTTCGCGGCGCCCGCCCCGACTTCGTCATCGGGGCCGCTCCCGGCCTCCTGGCCGCCCGTGCGCTCGGTTGGCCAGGGCGTAAAATTTCGGTCGCGGGTTTTGTCGCCCCGATGGCCCGACTGATCGGCGTCGAGCACACCCTCGCCGAGTTGATCAGCCTGGGCCAGGCCCGACTCAGCGCCGGCGATGGGCTTCCGCCGGAGCCCGCACCGACCGATGCCGCCGCGGTATTGTTCACGTCCGGTTCGACGGGCCCGGCCAAGGGGGTCGTCTACACGCACGGTCAGCTCTCCGCGGTGAGCCGCGCGCTCTATCTGCAGTACGGCGTCGGCGTCGGCACCGGCCTCGTTGCCGGATTCGCCCCGTTCGCGCTGCTCGGACCGGCCCTCGGTGCCCGCTCCGTCACGCCCGATATGGACGTCACCGCGCCGAAGACCCTCACCGCCAGCGCGGTCGCAGCCGCCGTCGCCGCCATCGATGCGACGGTGGTCTTTCTCTCCCCGGCCGCCCTCGTAAACGTCGTCGCGACCGCCTCTGCGCTCACGCCCGTCGACCACGCCGCCCTCGCCGGGGTGCAGCGTTTTCTCTCGGCTGGCGCGCCGATCTCCGAGAGCCTGCTCGCCCAGGCCGCGGCGCTCATGCCGGAAGCGACCGCGCACACGCCGTACGGTATGACCGAGGGCCTGCTCATGGCCGACATCACGCTCGAGGGCATCCGAGCCGCGGCCGCGAGTGTCGCACCGTTGACGACGGTGCCTGCCGTGGCGCACGACGGCGAGTCGGTCCCGGCGCCGCCCGACACTGCGACTCCGACGGCGAACGCGGCAGGGGGCGTCTGTGTCGGCCGGTCGACCGCGACCACGCGCATCCGCATCAGCGCGCTCGACGCGAGTGGGGCATCCGTTGGTGAGCTGACGGAGGAAGCAGACGTGACCGGCGAAATCGTGGTGTCGGCACCACACGTCAAGGACCGCTACGACCGCCTCTGGCTCACCGAGCGGGCCTCGCGGCGCGGCGCGGTTGCCGGCGAACGCTGGCACCGCACGGGCGACGTCGGCCACCTCGACAGCGCTGGCCGCCTCTGGGTCGAGGGGCGTATGCCGCACGTCATCGTGACGGCCGACGGCGTGGTCACCCCGGTCGGCCCGGAGCAGCGCATTGAAACCCTGCCCGACGTTTTTCGTGCGGCCTTCGTCGGCGTCGGCCCACTCGGCACTCAGCAGCAGGTCGCCGTGCTCGAAACCGTGCCACGAGCCCGCCGGGTGCACCGGGCCCCCGAGGAGCTCGCCGCCGCCGTGCGCTCGATGGTCGGCACACCGGTCGCCGCAGTGCTCGTGGTTCCGGGCCTCCCGACCGATATCCGGCACAACTCCAAGATCGACCGCGGCCGGTTGTCGCGCTGGGCCACCGGCATCCTCTCTGGTGGTCGCTGGACTAAGCCATGAGGGGCGCGCCATGAGAGTGCTGGTTACGGGCGCCAGCGGATTTCTCGGCCGTGCCGTTGCTGCCCGCATCAGCGCGGCCGGGCACGAGGTGCGCACCTTTCAACGCCGGCCATCCGGCGTGGCCGGCGTTGAAGATGTGCACGGCTCGATCACGACGCCCGCCGACACCCCCTATGCCGGCCTCGCCTACGCTGTGAGCGGTATGCACGCGGTCGTGCACCTCGCGGCCAAGGTATCGCTCACCGGCGACCCGGCCGCGTTCGAGGCGGTGAACGTTGGCGGTACGCGCACTGTCCTGCAGGCCGCAGCGGATGCCGGTGTCTCCCGCTTCGTGCACGTCTCCTCGCCATCGGTGGCCCACGCCGGCAGTTCGATCATGGGCTCCGATGCCCTGCCGGCCGCGCCCGAGCAAGCTCGCGGTGACTATGCCCGCACCAAGGCCCGAGCCGAACTGCTCGCGCTCGCCGCCGATGCTCCCGCATTCAGCGTTGTCGCCGTGCGGCCGCACCTGGTCTGGGGTCCAGGCGACACCCAGCTGATCGACCGGATCGTCGATCGCGCCCGCCGTGGACGGCTGCCGCTGCTCGGGCGCGGCGCGGCGCTCATCGACACGACCTATATCGACAATGCAGCCTCCGCCATCCACGCGGCGCTCGACGCCGCCGAGCGTGTGCACGGGCAGTCCTACGTGATCACCAACGGTGAACCGCGCCCGATTGCGGAACTCCTGGCCGGAATCTGCGGCGCGGCCAACGTGGCCGCGCCGGCCTGGCGGGTACCGGCATCCGCTGCCCGCGCGGCTGGCTCGCTCATCGAGGCCATCTGGCGCGCTCGCCCGGGAACGGATGAGCCACCGATGACCCGCTTTCTGGCCGAGCAGCTCTCGACCGCGCACTGGTTCGACCAGCGTCGCACCCGCGCCGACCTGGCCTGGACCCCGGAGGTTTCGCTGGACGAGGGCTTCGCCCGCTTGGCCGCCCACTATCGCCAGACCCCCTAGCTCAACCCCTGGCGCCACCCGCGACCCGCCACCACTGCGGACGGGGCAGGCCCGCAGCGGTCGAGAGCGCGAGCAGAAGCGCCGCTGTTCAGGCGTCGGAACGGCGGTTCAGGGCGTCGGTGACCAGGGCGAGCGCCGCGGCCGGGCTCACGCCGAGTTGCTCGGTGCGCGTCGCGAAGGCGTCGGCCGCCGCCTTCGCGTTGTGATCGGCCGAATCACCGTTGGGAGCAACGAACGACCCGAACCGACCACGCGTTTCTATCACGCTGTCCCGTTCCAGCTCACGATAAGCGCGCGCGACCGTGTTTGTGGCCAGGCCAAGCTCGGCGGCCAGGGCCCGCACGGTCGGCAAGCGGTCGTCGTGGGCCAGCTCGCCGGATCGCACGGCCGCAATGACTTGGCTGCGCAACTGCTCAAACGGCGGCGTACTCGACCGGGGATCAATGGCAATAAAAGAAGCGGGCACGGGACCCTCCGTTCGACGTTTTGAACAATTTTGCCTCGCTACAACAAATGCTGCAATGGCATACCCACGGTATGTTCCCTCGGGATGTTCCGCGAATCGAGTAATGAGTTGCCTCAGCATCAGCGAACCAACGAACTGTCCGCTCTCGCTCGGCTGGGTAGGCTCGAACAATGACCTTTCCCGCAGAATTGGCCGGCCTGCTGCCAACCCTGGTCGGCGTCGTGCTGCTGCTCGCGGTGGTCGTGACGGTTCTGCGCGTCTATCGCACCCAGCATCCGTTCGCCCCGGCCCTCGCCGTGCTGCGCGGAACCCTGCAGTTGGCCGCGATCAGCCTCATTCTCAGTGGAATTATCAACGATCCGCTCTGGGTTGGCGTCGGACTGCTCGTCATGTTCGCGGCGGCTGTCGTTACCGTCACGCGCCGCATCGGCTTCAGCCGCACACATTTGGTGCGCGTCGCCGCGGCGATGGCGCTCGGCGTGGCCGTCACGCTCACCATCGTGTTCACGACCGGGGCGATTGAGTTCTCGCCGCGCTACGTGCTCGCGATCGGCGGGATTATCATCGGCAATGCCATGTCGATCGCGACGCTCAGTGGACGCCGCTTCAACGAGGCGGTCGGGGATCACTGGGATGAGGTCGAGGGCTGGCTCGCGCTCGGGGCCACACCGCGGCAATCCACCCGCGAACTGGCACGACAGGCCGTCTACTTCGCCATCATTCCGTCCACTGACCAGACCAAGACCACGGGGCTGGTGACGCTGCCGGGCGCGTTCGTTGGAGCGATCTTCGGGGGAGCCTCGCCGCTCGAGGCTGGCCGGTTTCAGATCGTCGTGCTCGCCGGCATCCTCTGTGCCGGGTCGATCGCCGCGGTCACCCTGCTGCACCTGATCTCTCCGGTGCGCCAGAAGCCGCTACCGGGGTAGAACAGCGCACTACTGGATTGAGCGATGGATCAGGCGAGAGAGCACTATCGCGCTGCGAGTGTGGTCGACGTTGGGGGCCAAACGCACCTTTTCGAGCGCCGCCTCGAGGCCCGGAATGTCCCGGGCACGAATGTGCACCATGGCGTCGGCGCTGCCCGTCACGGTGCCCGCATCGACGACCTCTGGCACGCCAGAGAGAATGCGCAGTAATTCGTCGGGGGCCACCGTTCCCCGGCAGAACAGCTCGACGTAGGCTTCCGTGCTCATGCCGTCAACGGCCGGGTCGACCTGAATGGTGAAGCTGCGGATAACCTTATCGGCCACCAGCCGATCAACGCGACGTTTAACCGCGGATGCCGAAAGCCCGACTACCGAACCGATGTCGCCATAGCCGGCGCGCGCATTCTGTCGCAACAGGTCAAGAATGCTGTGGTCGAGGTTGTCCATGGGCCGAGTCTAGGGGGATGCCCTACGCAAAATTGCGTTCAGACCGTGGATCTCGAAGATTTCTTGCGCAGATCAGCGTGAAACATTGAATCATGCTGTGTGAGACTGAGAGCGGCGTCCCGGACCGATCAACAGTTGGTCGTTCCGGGCTCTCGTGAGCGACCTGGTCCGCCATCCACCCCGAGTTCCGCCAGCCGAAGGCCCGCGGATCCCAAAAGGAGCCTCATGTCGATCGACTCAGCCACCCCCATTCGCGCCGAAGAACCGGCCACTTCCGTGCGCACCGCCACCAAGCGCACCGTGCTCATGTGCAAGCCACAGTTTTTCACCGTGGTCTACCGCATCAACCCGTGGATGGACCCGGCCCTGCCCACCGACACCTCGCTCGCCGTCAAGCAGTGGCAGACCCTCTACGACACCTACGTCGGCCTCGGCTTTGACGTGCACCTGATCGATCCCATCGACGGCCTGCCCGACATGGTCTACGCGGCCAACGGCGGCTTCGTGATCGACAACCAGGCCTACGGCGCTAAATTCACCCACGTCGAGCGCCAGCCCGAGGGCCCCGCCTACATGGACTGGTTCGGCGCCAACGGTTTCGACGTGCGCGTGCCGGTCGAGACTAACGAGGGCGAGGGCGACTTTCTGCTGGTCGGCGACGTCATCCTGGCCGGTACCGGCTTTCGCAGCGACTCGAACAGTCACGCTGAACTCTCGATTATCGCCGGCCGCCCGGTCATCACCCTGCGTTTAATCAACCCGAGTTTCTACCACCTCGACACAGCCATCGCCGTGCTCGATGACACGAATATCGCCTATCTGCCGAGCGCTTTCGACGCGCCGAGCCTGGCCATTCTGCAGGAACGTTACCCCGATGCCATCATCGTCACCGAGGAGGACGCGTCAATCCTCGGCCTCAACTCCTACTCCGACGGCTACAACGTCGTCATCGCCGCCCGCGCCAAGGACTTTGAACGCCAGCTGCGCGCGCGCGGCTACAACCCGATCGGCGTCGACCTGTCCGAGCTGCTGCTGGGCGGTGGCGGCGTCAAGTGCTGCACGCTCGAGCTGCGCCGATGACCGCGTCGACCAAGACAGCGTCCGCGACGACCAACCTGAAGGAGCATGACATGACCACGAACCTGACCGACGCGCAGGCCGTAGCCGCGGCATCCGTTTCGCCGGCTGCCACCGCCCTGATCGCGCAGGAGAGCGCGCACGCCGCGCACAATTATCACCCGCTCGAGGTCGTCGTCGCCTCCGGTGACGGTGCCTGGGTAACGGATGTTGCCGGTCACCGCTATCTGGATTGCCTGGCCGCGTACTCGGCCGTGAACTTCGGGCACTCCAACCCGGTGCTGCTGGACGCCGCCCGCGCGCAGCTCGGCCGGATCACCCTCACCAGCCGTGCCTTCTATAACGACCAGCTCGGACCGTTTGTGACCGCGCTCGCCGAGTTGGCCGGCAAAGACATGGTGTTGCCGATGAATACCGGTGCCGAGGCCGTCGAGTCCGGCATCAAGGTGGCCCGCGCCTGGGGTTACCGGGTCAAGGGCGTTGCGCCCGACCTGGCCAATATTATCGTCGCCGCCGGCAACTTTCACGGCCGCACGACGACCATCATCAGCTTCTCCGACGACGAGTCGGCCCGCGCCGACTTCGGCCCGTTCACGCCCGGCTTTCGCACCGTGCCCTACGGCGATGCCGCAGCCCTCGAGGCCGCAATCGACGAGAACACCGTCGCCGTGTTGCTCGAACCGATTCAGGGCGAAGCCGGAATTGTTGTGCCACCGGCGGCATACTTGCCGGCCGTGCGCGAGATCACCACGCGCCTGGGCGTGCTGTTCATCGCCGACGAGATTCAGTCCGGGCTCGGCCGCACCGGCTCGACCTTCGCCTGTGACCTCGTGGGCGTCGTGCCCGATCTCTACCTGCTCGGAAAAGCGCTCGGCGGCGGCATCGTTCCCGTCTCGGCCGTGGTCGGCAACACCGACGTTCTCGGTGTGCTGCGCCCGGGCGAGCACGGCTCGACCTTCGGCGGCAACCCGCTCGCCGCAGCCGTCGGCCTGGCCGTTGTGAACATGCTGGCCACTGGCGAATACCAACAGCGCGCGACCGAGCTCGGCGCGCGCCTGCACGCCGGGCTCTCGGAGCTGATCGGCCACGGCGTGGTCGAGGTGCGTGGCGTCGGGCTCTGGGCCGGCATCGACATCGACCCGTCGCTCGCCCCGGGCCGAGTGGTCTGCGAGGCGCTCCTGGCCCGCGGTGTGCTGGCCAAGGACACGCACGGATCGACCATCCGCCTCGCGCCGCCGATCGTGGTTTCTGCGGAGGACGTGGACTGGGCCGTCGAGCAGCTGCGCCTCGTGCTCGCCGACCTAGCCGCCTCGAAGTAGGCCCCGCCCGTTCATGACCGCGCCCGATACGGGTGCCCGCTACGTACGGTTACCGTAGCGCGCACACATATCGGGCGCGGTCGCGCTCTGCCAGGCGGCCCTAGGCTGACATACATGTACACTGACCTGCCCGAAGCCGATCTCCGCACCTATCGCAGCGGCCAGGCCGACCCGGCCGACTTTGACGCGTTCTGGGCCGACACGTTGGCTGAAGCCGACAGTTATCCGCTCAATGTCACCGTCACGCCGGTCGACGCCGGCCTCCGCACGCTCGACGTGTTCGACGTGACCTTCGCCGGGTTCGGCGGGCAGCCGATCAAAGCCTGGCTGCGCGTTCCCACCGGCGCGACCGGGCCGCTGCCGACCATCGTGCAGTTTCACGGCTACGGCCGGGGACGTGGTCAGGCTTTCGAGAACCTCTTGTGGGCATCCGCCGGGTACGCGCACTTTGAAATGGACCTGCGCGGTCAGGGTTACAGCGGCAGCACCGGCGACACGGCCGACGACGCAGGGAGCGGCCCACAGGTGCCCGGATTCATGACCCGCGGCATCGACTCGCGCGAGACCTATTACTATCGCCGCCTATTCACCGACGCCGTGCGCGCCGTCGCGGCGGCCCGCAGCCTGACGCTCGTCGACGACGCCCGGGTGGGCGTGACCGGCACCAGCCAGGGCGGTGGCATCGCGCTCGCCGTGGCCGGACTGGTGCCCGACCTGGCCGCTGTGGTCGCGCGGGTACCGTTTCTGTGTGACTTTCCGCGGGCATCCGTCATCACCGACGCAATGCCGTACCGCGAGCTCGGCCGGTACCTCGCCACGAACCGGCTGAAGGTGGCGCGGGTGCACGACGTGCTCGCTTACTTCGATGGCGTCAATTTCGCCAAACGAGCCACCGCGCCGGTGACCATGACAGCCGCGCTGATGGACCCGATCTGCCCGCCGTCGACCGTGTTTGCCGCCTACAACAACTATGCCGGGCCGAAGGAGATCACGGTCTGGCCGTACAACGGGCACGAGGGCGGCGCCTGGGAGGACGACGCTCTCTCCCTGCGTGCGTTTGTCGAGCACCTCGCCTGAGCGCGCCTCGCGCAGACCCTTGCCGACAAAAACCAACAGCGGTACCATTTTGGTATGGCTATCAATGTGCGTATCCCGGCGGAGCTCGATCGTCAGCTGGAAAAGCTCGCGGCGGCACAACACGTGTCGAAGCACGCTCTGCTGCTGCAGGGTGCAACGCTCGTTGTCGACCGCTACTCGCGTCGAGATGAAATCGAGTCGGGCCTGCAGTTCGTGCTGACCCACGACGCCGAGTTGCTGCAGCGGCTCGAAGACGCATGACCCGATACCTGGAGATCGTTGACGCGCTTCAAGTGACCGAACGCTACGGATTCTACGTACGTGACGCTGGCCTGCTCGCATCTGCGCTGGCTCGGCCATCGGCGTCCATGTTTGGAACGGATGCCTATGCGACTTTTGATCGCAAGGCCGCAGCCTTGCTCGAATCGCTCGTGCGTAATCATCCGCTCGTGGACGGCAACAAGCGCACCGGCTGGACCCTGATGGTGCTCTTTCTCTGGCTCAACGGCTTTGCCCACGATTTCACCGCCGACGAGGGGTTCGACTTCGTGATCGGCGTCGCCGAAGGAGTTGTCGACCTGGACGAATCCGAGCGACGAATCGCCGCGCACCGGGTGAAGAGGCCGTAGCGCGCTGCGGCTACTCAGTCGATGTCGCCTTCGTCGGCGCCCGCGTGAGCGGCGTGGCCGTCACGGCAGCAGCGACCGGCGTGGCCGTCATTGCGGCAGGTGCGGCGACGCTCGCCTATCGCACCGGAACCGCCTCGGCGGCGGCAATCAGGGGGGCGGCCACCGGCTGCAGCCGGGCGAGCTGGGTCACGTGGCCGGGGTTCAGCTCTTCGAGCGCGTTCACCCCGAGCAGGCGCATGGTGCGGGCCACCTGCTCCGACAGAATCGCAATCGTACGGTCCACCCCGGCTTCGCCGCCGGCCATGAGGCCGTAGAGGTAGGCGCGGCCGATCATCGTGAAGCGGGCACCGAGGGCAATCGAGGCGACGATGTCGGCCCCCGACATAATGCCCGTGTCGAGATGTACCTCGGTGTGTGCGCCGACCTCGCGGGCAACCTGCGGCAGCAGGTGGAACGGGATCGGCGCGCGGTCGAGCTGGCGACCGCCGTGGTTTGAGAGGGTGATGCCGTCAACGCCGAGGTCGACGAGACGCTTGGCGTCCTCGAGGTTTTGCACACCCTTGACGACGACCTTGCCGGGCCACTGCGCTTTGATCCAGGCGAGGTCCTCAAAGTCGACGGTGGGGTCGAACATCGTATCGAGCAGGTCGGCGACGGTGCCGCTCCAGCGATCGAGGCTCGCAAACGAGAGCGGTTCGGTGGTCAAAAAGTTGATCCACCACTCCGGGCGCGGCAACGCGTTCACGACGGTACCGAGGGTGAGCGCTGGCGGAATCGAGAAGCCGTTGCGCTTGTCGCGCAGGCGCGCGCCGGCGACGGGCACGTCGACGGTCACCAGAAGCGTGTCATAGCCGGCCTTGGCGGCGCGGTCGACGAGCGCCATCGAGCGGTCGCGGTCCTTCCACATGTACAACTGAAACCAGTTGCGCCCGTTCGGGTTGGCAGCCTTGACGTCTTCGATCGAGGTCGTGCCCATGGTCGACAGCGCGAACGGAATACCCGCGCGGGCCGCGGCGTGCGCCCCTGCAATTTCGCCCTCGGTCTGCATCATTCGGGTGAAGCCGGTAGGCGCGATGCCGAAGGGCTGCGAAACCTGGGCGCCGAGCACGTCCCAGCCGGTCGACACGGTCGAAACGTCGCGCAAAATCGACGGGTGAAACTCGATGTCTTCGAAGGCCTGGCGAGCCCGGCCCAGCGAGATCTCGGCTTCGGCTGCGCCCTCGGTGTAGTCGAACGCAGCCTTTGGCGTGCGTTTCTTGGCGATGGCCCGCAGGTCGGCGATCGTGAGCGCGCCATCGAGTCGGCGTTTCTTCGCGTTGAGCTCGGGGGATTTGAACTTCATCAGCGGGGCGAGGTCTGTGATCCTGGGGATGCGTCGTTGAACCATGGTCGTCCTTATTTAGTGTGCGGTGAGGTGGGTCTCGGCGTAGTACCCCGAAATGTGGGCCTGCACGGCGAGGCGGGCGGCCTCCGTTTGACCGGTCAGGATGGCACGGAGAATGCCGCGATGCTCGAGCATGAGACGAGCGGATGTTTGCGGCCAGCTCGCCAGACCTACCGCGCCTGCCCGGGCGTACCCCTCGATGGCGCTGCGGAGGCCGGCCATGGTCGCCGTGATGACTTGGTTTCCGCTCGCTTCGGCCAGCGAGAGGTGAAACTGGGCGTCGAGGGCGAGGAATTCGGCTTCGGTGAGGGCCTGGTTTTCCATGGCGGTGAGGATTTGGTCGGAGCTGGTTAGGTCGGGAGAGCTCGTGCGGCACGTCTCGGCCAGCTCGGCGACGATGGAACCTTCCAGCACGAGACGGGTCTTCACCACATCGGCTACCGGAAACCCCTGGGCCGCGACCTGCAGGCGCATGAGCGCCGACATACCACCGCCGGGGCGAGCAACGATGATCGCGCCGGCAGAGGGCCCGGAGCCGACGGCGGTGCGAATGAGGCCCAAGACCTCGAGCACCCGCAGTGCTTCTCGCACGCTCGATCGACCGACACCCAGGTCGGCCGCGAGGGTGCGTTCGGGTGGCAGGTGGTCGCCCGGGCTGAGGCGCCCCTCGAGCAGGTCGAGTTCGACGGCGTCGAGCACGACCTGCCAGGCACGAGGGCCGATCGCGGTCATGGGGTCCTCTCATCGACGAGCTGTGGTCTGACCACAGGCTACACCACTTTGTGGGGTGTGCGGGATACTGTTTCAGCCGACCAGGGAGAGACCATGACCGCTGCGCCCGGTGCTGGCATGCATCCACGGCGTTGGCCCAACCCGGTGGCCGACGTCTGGAGGCGCATCGAGGCGTTCTTCGGCGATCACCTCGGAGTGTCAGAGTAGCGTTGGGGGTGGGCTACGACTGGTAGCCCTCCAACAAGAACCGGGGACACCATCGCCAAGCGCTCAACCATTATTGCCATTGTCACCGTCGCATCCGTTGTTGCCATCGGCGGCGTGGCCACCGCGCTGGCGCTGACACCGCAAACCGGGTCCGACACGACGCTGACCGTGCGAGTCTGGGACGAACAGGTCGCGCAATCCTACGAAAAGTCGTTCACGGCGTTCGAGAAAGCCAATCCGGGCATCGACGTTGCCGTCAACGTTGTGCCGTGGGCAGACTATTTCACCAAACTGCGCGTCGACGTGGCAGGCGCGACCGCCGACGACGTGTTCTGGGTGAACGCCGGCAACTTCGCCGACTATGCCGTCAACGGCAGCCTGATGAACATAACGGATGCCCTCGGCTCCGACGCGCAGGCCAACTGGCAACCCAGCGTCATCGACCAGTACACCCTCGATGGTGCACTTTGGGGAGTACCCCAGCTGGCTGACCCCGGGATCGGCCTGTATTACAACGAAGAACTCCTCGCGGCAGCCGGTATCGACCCGGCCAGCGTCGGCGACCTGCACTGGGATCCGGCCACCGGCAAAGACACTTTGTTGCCCGTGCTGCAAAAGCTCACCATCGACGCCAACGGCAACACCGCTGACAGCGCAACCTTCGACCCCTCGCAGATCGCGCAGTACGGCTACAACGCCGCCAACGACCTCAACGCCATCTACCTCAACTATCTCGGCTCGAACGGCGCAGCCCTGCAAGACGGCGACGACTTCGTCTTCGACACGGCCGAGGGGCAGGAATCGTTCCAGTACGTGATCGACCTGATGAACAAATATCACGTGGCCCCGTCGGCCGCCGACACCAACCTCAACGGCGACTTCGCGCTCGACCAGTTTCTGCAGGGCAAGATGGCCCTGTTCCAGAGCGGCGTCTACAACCTCAGTAACGTGAGCGATGGCGCCGGCTTCGAGTGGGGTGTCGCCGCGATTCCGTCGGGTCCGGCCGGCGCGATCAGCGTCACCAACGGCGTCATCGCCGCCGGTAACGCAGCCTCGAAGCATCCGGAACAGACCCGCAAACTGCTCGAGTGGCTCGGCAGCACCGCGGGTAGCGCGGCTATCGGCGCCGACGGGTCGGCATCGCCAGCCGTCGTCGGTGCGCAGGCCAGCTATGTCGAGTCGTGGCAGAAACAGGGCATCGACGTGACCGCGTTCATTGACGTGCTCGATAACGGCACCGTGCAGGCGCCGCAGGGAGCGAGATGGGCCGAGGCGTCCGACGCGTTCGAGTCGACCTTCGCCGAGATGTTCCTGGGTCGTATTCCGGTCGACCAGGCCCTGCGAACTGCCCAGGCCACCGCTAACGCGGCCGTCGACGGCTGAATGGGTGGGCGCAGCGGCTAACTTGTCAGTACGACGTTGACCGGGGTTTCGCCGCGCAGCATCCGTTCGATCTGCTCGCGCACGAGCCGGGCCATGCGCGGCAGCATGGCGCTCGAGGCGCCGCCGACGTGTGGTGAGATGAGCACATTGGGCAGCGCGAAGAGCGGATGCCCCGCCGGCAGTGGCTCCGGCTCGGTCACGTCGAGTGCGAGCCTGAGGCGGCCGCTGGTCGCGTGCGCGAGCAGGGCATCCGTGTCGGCGACCGGGCCCCTGGCGATGTTTACGAGCAGGCTCCCGTCACGCATGCGGGCCAGGAACGCGTCGTCGACCATTCCCGTGGTGTCCGCCGTGAGTGGCACGCCAATGACCACTATGTCGGCCTGTGGCAGCAGCTCTGGCAGGGATTCGAAGCCGTGGATCACGCCGCGCTCATCCCTGCGCGCGGTGCGTGCAACGCGGATGACCGTGGTTTCGAAGGCGAGCAGCCGGCTCTCGACGGCCCGGCCGACACCGCCATAGCCGAGCAGCAGCACCGTGCGGTCGGCGAGGCTCGGGTGGTGGGCTGGCGCCCATTCGCCGGCGTCGGCGGCGCGCACAAAATCGGGGATGCCGCGCTGGGAGGCCAGGATGAGCGCGAGGGTGAGCTCGGCGGTGGAGGTCTCGTGCACGCTCGCAGCGTTGGCGAAGACGTGCCCGGCAGGTAGAACCTGATCGACTCCGTCGTAGCCGATGGACTGGCTCTGCACCAATCGGGTCTCGACGCCGGCTAGGTGCGCGAGTCGGTCGGCCTTACCCATATACGGCGTGACGACGAGGTCGAACCGCGGTCGGGGAGCCGGGCCGTCGAGCGCCCATACGACGACTTCGACATCGGCGGGCAGTTCGCCGACCGCCTCGAGCAGGAGGGAATCGGGCAGGCTGACCAGCAATGAGCTCATGCCCCGAGCCTACTTTGCCCGGTGCGCAGCCAGCGCCTGGGTGGTAGTCAGCGTGGTTGTTACCATTGTCTAATGAGCAAAGTCGTCGACCCCGGTGCCGTCCAGGAGGACCGAGCCTTCTTTGGGCAGCCGCGATCACTCGCCAACATCTTCGGCGTCGAGATGTGGGAGCGCTTCTCGTTCTATGGCATGCAGGGCATCCTGCTGTTGTACCTGTACTTCTCGGCCACCGACGGCGGCCTCGGAATTCCCCAGACCACGGCAGCCGGCATCGTCGGCGCGTACGGTGGCGGCGTCTACCTGTCGACAATCCTCGGAGCCTGGGTCGCCGATCGTCTGCTCGGCTCCGAGCGGGTGCTGTTCTACAGTGCCATCGTCATCATGCTCGGTCATATCGCCCTGGCCGTCGTGCCGGGGGTCGGTGGTCTCGCAACCGGCCTCATCCTGGTCGCCGTCGGCAGCGGTGGGCTCAAGGCCAACGCGACGTCCGTCGTCGGTTCGCTCTACGCCCCGGACGACCCCCGGCGCGACGCCGGTTTCTCGTTGTTCTACCTCGGTATCAACCTCGGTGCGTTTGCCGGGCCGATCCTCACCGGTCTGCTGCAGACCAAGATCGGATTTCACTACGGCTTCGGACTCGCCGCTGTGGGCATGGCGATCGGTCTGACCCAGTACTCGTTCGGCCGCAAACGGCTGCCTGATGCTGTCCGATTGGTGCCGGATCCCCTCCCGCGGTCCCGCTGGCGCGGCTATGCCCTCGTGGCAATACTGGCGGTCGTCGTTATCGTCGTGCTCGTGCTGACCGGTGTGATTACGGCGAGCAATCTGGTCACGATCGTGATTGCGTTGACCGTCATCGCCACGGTCGCCTATTTCGCGGTGATTCTCACGAACCGGCAGATCACTCCGGTAGAACGCAAACGCGTCTACGCCTTCATCCCGCTCTTCGTGGCAAGCGCCGCGTTCTGGTCGCTGTACCAGCAGCAATTTACGGTCGTCACGATCTATTCCGACGAGCGGCTCGACCGTGCTCTGTTCGGCTGGGAGATGCCGATTTCCTGGGTGCAGTCGATCAACCCCGTCTTCATCATCGTGCTCTCCGGCATCTTCGCCGCTGTGTGGACCAAGTGGGGCTCGAGGCAGCCGTCTACGCCGATGAAGTTCGCGGTCGGAACCGCGGTCATGGGGGCCGCCTTCCTGTTGTTCCTGCCGTTTGCCGGCGGCGCGGCGAATTCGACCCCGCTGCTGGCGATGATCGGCATTCTGCTGGTTTTCACGGTCGCGGAACTGCTGCTCTCACCGGTCGGGCTCTCCGTCGCCACCAAGCTCGCACCCGCGGTGTTCAAAACCCAGATGGTGGCGCTGTTCTTTCTCTCGGTCGCGCTCGGCTCTGCCGTGTCGGGGGCACTCGCCACCTGGTACGCGACGGCGCCCGAGCGACTCTATTTCGGCGTTCTCGGCGGCATCGCGATCCTGCTGGGACTCATGCTCGCCCTGATCGCCCGCCCGGTGCTGCGCCTCATGGGCGGGGTGCGCTAGCCCGCGCTCACTCGACAACTTTGATCGGTACCGCGAGGTCGCAACCACCCGAAGTTGTCGACTCCGTGCCCTAACGGGGGACTGTGGCCTCGACGATCGCGATCTCGCGCGTGGCGGTCTCGCGGTCTAGGTCACGTTCCATATCGCGCCCGTCGCCGGCATGCACCACGCGCACCCTGGGCGCCGAGAACGGATGCAGGTGCACCCGCAACCGGCGATAGCGCACCATCCAAATCAGTACGGCCGCCGCCGCCAACAGTCCGGACATCGCGGCGAGGCCGAGCGCCCAACGTGGGCCGAAGGTATCCGCTACCCAGCCGACGAGTGGCGCGCCGAGGGGAGTGCCGCCGACGAAGATGGCCATGTAGAGCGCCATCACCCGGCCGCGCATCTCGGGCCGCGTCGTGGTCTGCACGTACGCGTTTGCGGTCGTCATCAGGGTAAGCGAGGACAGGCCAACGAGCGTGAGAGATATGGCGAAAGTGGTATATGTCGGCATGATCGCGGACAGCGCGCACGCAATGCCGAACAGGGCGGCGCCGAGCACGATGAGGCGCAGCCGGGCGCGGCTCCGCCGGGCGGCGAGAAGGGCGCCGATGACGGCGCCGATGGCCATGATCGAACTGAGCAGACCAAATTCCGCGGCACCCCGGCCGAACTCGATCGTGGCCATGGTCGACGTGAAGATGGCAAAGTTAAGGCCAAACGTGCCGATCAGAAAGACCGCGATCATGACGACCACAATGTCGGAACGACCCCGCACGTAGCGAAAGCCAGCCAACAGCTGCCCACGCTCGCGGGAGATCGTCGGTTGGCGGCGCAGCTGGTGCGTGCGCAACAGGGTCATCGCGAAGACAGTCGCTGCGAAGGTGACCGCGTTGATCATGAACACCCAGCCGGCACCGACGGCAACGGTGAGCAGGCCGGCGGCGGCCGGACCGATCAAGCGTGCACCGTGGAATGACGCGGAGTTGAGGGCGACAGCGTTGGACAGCTGGTCCTCGGCGACGAGTTCGGAGACGAAAGCCTGGCGGGCCGGAGCATCGATCGCGGCGACGACGCCGAGGCCGAAGGCGAAGAGGTAGACGTGCCAGAGCTCGGCCACCTCGAGCACGGTCAAAATGCCAAGTCCCAGAGCCAGTAACCCCATCAGTGTTTGAGTGAGAATGAGCAGCTTGCGCCGGTTGAACCGGTCGGCGATCAGCCCGGACCAGGGCATGAGTAGAAGCTGCGGGCCGAGCTGCAGGGCCATGGTGATGCCAACCGCCGTGGCGTCGTAGTTGGTGAGCTCGGTGAGCACGATCCAGTCCTGGGCGGTGCGCTGCATCCAGGTACCGATGTTCGACACCAAAGCTCCGGCGAACCAGATGCGGTAATTGACGACGCTCAGCGAGCGAAACATGGCACTCAACTGTCGGCGAGGTCCTTCATTATCAGGGTCGCGTCGGCGAGAACGCGGTGTTGTGCGGGGCTGAGCTGGGCGACGCGTTGCACCAGCCAGGCATCTCGACGCTTGCGAGTTTCGGTCATCATCTCGCGCGCGGCATCCGTTGTGGTGAGCACGATCTTGCGGCCATCGAGTGTGGAGTCGGTGCGGGTCACGAGGCCGGCATCGACGAGGCATTTGACCGTGCGGGTCATTGACGGCGGGGTCACCCGCTCGAATTCGCTGAGCTCAGTGAGCGTCAGCGGACCGTGCACGTGGAGTACGCCGAGTGCTGAAAACTGGCCGCTACCCAGCTCGTTCTCGGCCTTCTCCTGCCGGAGTCGACGAGCCAGGCGCCCATTGGCCAGCCGAAATTCGTGGCTGATCTCCGAGGTGTTATTCGCCGCCTGGTCAGAACTCACCGGCGGCTGTGCCTTGACGACGCCAAGGGCTGCGGTTTTCGGGGGTAATCGCGATTCCATATATCATTAGCATAGCAAATTAGCCTTGCTAAGTACATTATTATTTAGAGCCTGCGGCGCACAACGGGGCAGACTAGCCTCGTGCCCACATATACGGATGCCTCTGGCTTGGTTATTACCTACTACGTCTGGCGGGTCCCGGCCCCCCGCGCCGTGATTCAGCTCGCCCACGGTGTCGGCGAACACGCCCAGCGCTACGCGGCGCTCGCCGCCGACCTCAATCGGGCCGGTTACACGGTCTACGCCGACGACCACCTCGGCCACGGCCAGACCGGACTCGCCCAGCACGGCGGCGATCACACCAGGCTTGGTCGGCTCGGTGCCGGCGGGCTGCGGGCGGCAGTGGCAGGCGTCTACCAGCTGAGTGGAATCATCCGCTCAGAGCAGCCGACCCTGCCACTCGTGCTGCTCGGGCACAGCTGGGGATCGTTCATGGTGCAGATGATCGTCAACGAGCACGCGGCCGAGTACGACGCCATCGTGCTCTCCGGAACCGCCTACCGGTGGCCAGGCTACCTCGATGGCGGCGACCTGAACCGCAAGCACAAGACGCTCGGCACCACCGGGGTCGAGTGGCTCAGCCGTGACCCGGCCGTCGCCGCGACCTTCGTGGCCGACCCGCTCACCACGGCGACGCCGCTCGCGAAGCTGTTCGGCATTCGTGAGGCCGCCCGCCTGTTCGGCCGCCCAGCGCGTGGCCTGCCCGGTGACCTGCCGATGCTCGTGCTCGTCGGCGGCGACGACACCGTCGGCGGGGAACGCAGTGCGCTCAAACTGGTGAACTCCTACATTCAGCGTTCCGGGCTGCGGGACGTACGCCTGATTGTGTACCCGGGCGGTCGGCACGAAGTTTTCAACGAGATTAACCGCGACGACGTCATCGGCGACCTCGTGGACTGGCTCAACGACCGCTTTACCGCCGTAGGCTAATTGTATGCATGGTGAATATAAGGTTCCGGGCGGCAAACTGGTCGTCGTAGATCTCGATGTCGTCGATGACGTCATAACCAACTTTCGTCTGGCCGGGGACTTTTTTCTCGAGCCCGACGATGCCCTCGAAGACATCAACTCCGCGGTGACCGGCCTCCCCGCCGCCAGTGCGGCGGCCACGATCGCCGCTACGGTGCGCGGCGCGCTCCCCAGCGGTGCCGTTCTTCTCGGATTCTCGCCGGAGGCCGTGGCCGTGGCGATTCGCCGTTCGCTCGCGCAGGCGAGCACCTGGCGGGACTACGACTGGCAGATTATCCACTCGAGGAAGCCCGTCGCGCCCGTGCTGCAGATGGCCCTCGACGAGGTGCTCGCGACCGAGGTCGGGGAGGGACGCCGACAGCCCACACTCCGTATCTGGGAGTGGAACGAACCGGCCGTCGTGATCGGCAGTTTTCAGTCACTCAAGAACGAGGTCGACCCCGAGAATGCCGCCAAGTATGGCTTCACCGTGGTGCGGCGCATCAGCGGCGGCGGTGCCATGTTCATGGAAGCCGGGTCGGTGATCACATATTCCATCTACGCGCCGACCGACCTCGTGCAGGGCATGAGTTTCGCCGACTCCTACGCTTTTCTCGACGAGTGGGTCATTACCGCCCTCAAATCCCTCGGTATTGACGCGCACTACGTGCCGCTCAACGACATCACGAGCCCAGCGGGCAAGATCGGCGGAGCCGCTCAGAAGCGTCTCGGAAGCGGCGCCGTGCTGCACCACGTCACCATGAGTTACGACATGGACGGCGAAAAAATGGTGCAGGTACTGCGCATCGGCCGCGAAAAGCTCAGCGATAAGGGCATCACGAGCGCCGCCAAGCGCGTCGACCCGCTGCGCAGTCAGACCGGTCTCACCCGCGCAGCGATCATCGACCGTATGAAAGAGACCTTCACCGGCCTGTACGGCGCCATCGAGGGTGACGTCACCGCCGAGGAATATGCCAAGGCCACTGAGCTCGTCGCGAACAAATTCAGCACAGAAGCCTGGCTGACCCGGGTTCCTTAAACCGCGACAAACGGATGCTGGCGGCGCGGCCGCCAGCATCCGCTCACCACTAACGCCCGCGCGTCAGCAGGTCCTGGTAATCCGCGTGGGTGTCGATCCAGTGCGCCACGTAGGAGCACTCCGGCACGACGGCGTGCTCGGTGCGCAGGCGCACGTCGTCGAGCGCCTGCTCGACCAGAATGCTGGCGAGCCCGTGCGTGCGTTGGGCCGGATCGACCTCGGTGTGGGTGAAGTGCACGGCCGTTGACGTCGTGGTGTAGTCGGCTAATCCCACGTTCTCGTCGTCGAGCCACACCGTGTAGCGGCTCTGGCCCGGTTCGTGGCGTACTTCCACAGTCCCGGCATCGGCCAGATTCTGCGAGTGGATGGTCGTCGTTTCAGCAGTCATCCCGACAGACTAAGCCGATTAGCGGCGCGCAGGCTGAAAGAATGGACACATGCCAAACGCGTGGACACCGACCAGCCCGAGCCGTGTCGTACACGCCAACAACCTTGAGGTGCTGCCGGGCCTGCCCGATGGCGCCTTCACCCTGATCTACCTCGACCCGCCGTTCAACACCGGCCGGTCACAGAAACGGCAGAGCACCACCTCCGTACGGTCGGTCTCCACCGACGGCTCGCACGCGGCCGGCACGATCACGGGATTCAAAGGTCAGCGGTACGAGCGCATCAAGGGTGACCTGCTCGGCTACGACGATCAGTTCGAGGATTATTGGGCCTTTCTGGAGCCGCGCCTGATTGAGGCCTGGCGCCTGCTCGCCGACGACGGCACGCTCTACCTGCACCTGGATTACCGCGAAGCGCACTATGCCAAGGTGCTGCTCGACGCCCTGTTCGGCCGGGAATGCTTTCTCAACGAACTCATCTGGGCCTACGACTACGGTGCGAAATCCAAGAACAAGTGGCCCACCAAGCACGACACAATTCTGGTCTACGTGAAGAATCCGGCCCGGTACTACTTTGACTCCACTACCGTCGACCGCGAGCCATACATGGCGCCCGGCCTGGTAACGCCCGAAAAAGTGGCGAAGGGAAAACTGCCGACGGATGTCTGGTGGCACACGATTGTCTCGCCCACCGGCAAGGAGAAAACCGGCTACCCCACGCAGAAACCGATCGGAATTCTGCGCCGCATCATCCAGGCATCCAGCCGCGAGGGTGACTGGGTGCTCGACTTCTTCGCCGGAAGTGGCACGACCGGCGCGGTCGCGGCAGCGCTCGACCGACGGTTCGTGCTCATCGACCAGAACCCGGAGGCCGTCGACGTGATGCGCGCTCGATTCGCGCCGGTGTCCGGCGTCGACTTTCTCTAAAGGAGAACTTATGAAATTCCGCATTTTCACCGAGCCCCAGCAGGGCGCAACGTACGACGACATCCTGGCCGTTGCCCAGACCACCGAACGGCTCGGCTTCGACGCCTTCTTCCGCAGCGACCATTACCAGGCCATGGGCGATGGTGACGGCCTGCCCGGTCCGACGGATGCCTGGACCACCCTGGCCGGGCTGGCGCGCGAGACGAAGCGCATCCGTTTGGGTACCCTCGTCTCGTCGGTGACCTATCGACCGCCGGGTATCCTGGCCATCCAGGTGGCGCAGGTCGACCAGATGTCGGGTGGCCGCGTGGAACTCGGCCTCGGTACCGGCTGGTTTGAGCAGGAGCACCTCGCCTACGGCATCCCCTTTCCGGCCAAGCGATTCGGCATGCTCGAGGAGCAGCTCGAGGTAATCACGGGGCTCTGGAACACGCCGGCCGGGCAGCGCTACGACTTTGCCGGCGAGCATTACACCCTCGTCGATTCGCCGGCGCTACCAAAGCCGGTGCAGGCGCGGGTGCCGGTGATCGTTGGTGGCGGCGGCGCCAAGCGCACCCCGAAACTTGCCGCCCGGTTCGCGACCGAGTTCAACCTGCCGTTCCCCGACTTCGCTGACATCGCGGCAAAGTTCGACGGCGTGCGGGCGGCTTGCGAAGCCATCGACCGCGACCCGGCCGAGCTGACCTATTCGGCCGCGCTGATCGCCGTCGGTGGCCACGACGAAACCGCGTTCACGCGCCGGGCTGCCGCGGTCGGCCGTGAGCCGGCCGAGCTGCGTGAGCATGGCCTGGCCGGCACCGCCTCCGAGATCGTCGACCGGCTCGGTACCCTCAGAGACTCCGGCGTCGAGTGCGTCTACCTGCAGATCATGGATATCTATGACCTCGACCACCTCTCCTGGCTCGCCGCCGAGGTGGTTCCGCAGCTGCGCTAGCTCGCCGGCGGCCGTTCAACGCTCGCGGCACTCGTTAGAGATGCTGGCACCCCCACCTAAGAGTGCCGCGATCGCCGACGAGTGCCGCGGGAAGCGAATGCTGCGAGCTGCCGGCATCCGCTCGCCTGCGGCCGCTCAGCCCGCGTGTGCCACCCGTAGGTGCTCGGCGAACATGCGTCCGCTGTCTTTCACCGTGCGCTCGAGCGTGTCGTAGTCGACCCGTACGATGCCGAAGCGCTTTTCGTAGCCATAGGACCATTCGAAGTTGTCGAGCAGCGACCAGACGAAGTACCCGCGCACGTCGGCGCCGGCCGCGATTGCCTCACCCACCTTGTTGATGTGCGCCACGATGTACTCCGTGCGTTCGGCGTCGTGCACGGCGCCATCGGCGCTCACCACGTCGTCGTAGGCCGCGCCGTTCTCGGTGACATAGAGCGGCGGAAGCCGGTCGTATTCCTTGCCGAGCCGCACGAGCAGCAGGCGCAGTCCGTCGGGGTTGACCTCCCAGTCCATTGCGGTGCGCGGCAGCCCGCGGCTGGGAAAGGTGATGTATTCGGATCCGATCCACGGCGATCCGACCGAACGCGCAGCGCCGCCGGCGTGAGAGTCGCTCGCCGAGGCATCCGCATGCCCGCTCACGAGGTCGTCGTGATAGTGGTTGACGCCGAGAAAGTCGAGCGGGGCGGCGATGATCTCGAGGTCGTCCGAGTGGATAACCTCGGCGAGTCCGAACGGCCCGAGGTCGCGGAGGGTGTCCTCGGGGTAGGCGCCATGCAGCAGCGGGTCGAGAAAGATGCGGTTCGCGAGTGAATCGAGCCGCCGGGCCGCCTCCACGTCGACCGGGTCGGTGGCATCGCGCGGCACGGCATTGGTGAGGTTGAGCGTGATCCCGAGGTTCTGGGCGCCCGCTGAGCGCAGCGCATTGACCGCCAGGCCGTGCGCGAGGTGCTGGTGGTGCACGGCAGCGATCGCCGCCCGGCCGTCTTGGCGGCCCGGCGCGTGCACGCCCGATCCGTAGCCGAGCAGCGAGGAGCAGAACGGTTCGTTGAAGGTTGTCCAGTGGGTGACCCGATCGCCGAGGGCGGAGTAGACATCCGTTGCATAGTCGACGAAACGGTAGGCGGTGTCGCGGTTGGCCCAGCCGCCCTTTTCCTCCAGGGCCTGCGGCAGGTCCCAGTGATACAGGGTGAGCCAGGGCAGAATACCCGCGCCGAGCAGTTCGTCGACGAGTCGGGAATAGAAGTCGAGCCCCTCGGGGTTCACGGCGCGGTCGCCCGGGCGTACCCGCGCCCAGCTCGTGGAAAAACGGTAGGAGTCGAGGCCGAGGGAGGCCATGACCTGCACGTCGGCGGGCATCCGGTGGTAATGATCCACGGCGGTCTCGAGGTCGTCGCCGCCCGCGATGGCGCCCGGAACCCGCGCGAACGCGTCCCAGATGGAGTCTTCCTTGCCGCCAGCATGACCGGCGCCCTCGATCTGCGCGGCGGCCGTCGCCGACCCCCAGAGAAATCCGTGCGGCCAGGAGAAGGGTGTGGGTTCGATCTGCGACATGACGTCACGCTATCCTGCCGTGCGGCATGCAACCAACGTTTTGAACCTTCCCCGTGAAGCCTGCGTGCATCAGTGCTGACCTCCGGTCGAAAGGGGCCTGCAATCGGGTGGAACCGCAGTCTTTGCCGGATATCTCCGCGGTTGTGCACGCGGCATCCAGAACTCTGATATTCGTCGCGGCTAAGCTCGAATCATGCTGCAGAACAACGAACCCACGGAAGCCGACCAGCGGCGTCTCCGCCGCCGGTTTTTGATCGGCGTCATCATCGTCGGAGTGCTTGTCGCCCTCGCGGCCATCGGGCTCTATTTGAGTGCCGCCTTCAATGCTTAGGCAGTCCACCATTCCCAGAAAAATCGAAGTGAGTACACAGTGCGGTTGACCCGGTGGCAGCTACTCGGCCTTACGTCGGCCGTCGGAGCGGTGCTCGCAGTCGGCGCGACCGCGCTCGTCGTGCAGGCCCTCGAGGGTTCCGCCGACTCTGCGAAGACCGCGCAGACAACGGATGCCGCCGCTCCCGCCGCAACGGAGCAACCGGCCCGCCCCACCCCCACCGAGTCTGCTGCTGCGGCGCCGGTCGCGGCAGCACCGGCTGTGAGCGCCGCGGTAACAGCCCAGGTGGATTACCTTCTCGCGCACTGGAGCCTCGAAAACTACAACTCCGCAGAGTGGGGAGTGCTCGGCGAGAATGACTGCGTCAACTTCGCCAGCCAGGCCATGATCGCCCGCGGCTGGACCATGGACGCTGTTTGGTCGAGTCCGAAGAACGGCAACGCGTACGAATCCTCAGCGGCCTGGCGCAGCTCCACCGCCTTCATGAAGTACATCGCGCAGACCGGCAAAGCCACCGCGCTGACCGATCAGCAGCGTGATCAGGTCAAGGTCGGTGACATCGCGCAATTCGATTGGGACAACACCGGCGACCGCGACCACACCGGCATTGTCACCAAGGTCGAGAAGGTCGGCGACACCGTCTCGATCTTCTTTGCCGGGCACACTTTGGATTCCGACTATCGCTCGGTCGACACGGCAATCACCGTGGAGCATCCGGGGGGAACGGCCTACTACTGGAGTGTTCCCTAGGCGATCGCGGCGTCGACGATGGCTTTGGCCTCGAGCTGAACCTGAGCCAGGTGCTCCGTTCCGAGGAAAGACTCGGCGTAGATCTTGTAAACGTCTTCGGTGCCGCTCGGCCGGGCCGCGAACCAGGCATTCTCGGTTGTGACCTTGACGCCGCCGATGGCAGCGCCGTTGCCGGGGGCAACGCTGAACGCGCCGGTGATCTTCTCGCCGGCCAGTTCAGTGGCCGTGATCATGGAACCGTCGAGTTTGGCCAGGGCGGCCTTCTGCGCGGGCGTGGCCGCGGCATCCACTCGGGCATACGAGGGAGCGCCGAAGTGCTCGGCCAGCTCGGCATAGCGCTGCGAGGGGGTCTTGCCGGTCACCGCGAGAATCTCGGAGGCGAGCAGGGCGAGCAGGATGCCGTCCTTATCGGTGGTCCAAACGGTGCCGTCGAAACGCACAAAGCTCGCGCCGGCGCTCTCTTCGCCGCCGAAAGCCACGGAACCGTCGATGAGGCCCGGCACGAACCATTTGAAGCCCACCGGCACCTCCCACAGGTCGCGGCCGAGAAAGCCGGTGACCCGGTCGATCATGGTCGATGAGACGAGGGTCTTGCCGACCGCGGCGTCGGGCTTCCAGCCTTCGCGGTGGCTGTACAGGTAGTCGATGGCGACGGCCAGAAAGTGGTTCGGGTTCATCAGACCACCGTCGGGGGTGACGATGCCGTGCCGGTCGGCGTCGGCGTCGTTGCCGGTGAGAATGTCGTACTCATCCTTGTGGGCGACAACGGATGCCATAACAGACGCACTCGAGGGATCCATCCGGATCTTTTCGTCCCAGTCCAGGGTCATGAATCGCCAGGTCGGGTCGACGGTTGGATTGACGACGACCAGGTCGATCTCGTAGCGGTCGCGGATGGCGCCCCAGTAGCCGACGCTCGCGCCGCCGAGCGGGTCGGCGCCGATGCGGATCCCGCTGGTGCGGATGGCCTGCATGTCGATGATGTTCTCGAGGTCGTTCACGTAATTGCCGCGAAAGTCGTAGGTTTCCAGGGCGCTGGGTTCGCTCATTAGCACGCCATCGAGGCCATTCGCAATGAGATCGTTGGCCCGATTGGCAATCCACGAGGTGGCATCGCTGTCGGCCGGACCGCCGTGCGGCGGGTTGTACTTGAAGCCGCCGTCCATCGGCGGGTTGTGGCTCGGGGTGACGACGATGCCGTCGGCCAGGTCGCCGTGCTCGGCGCGGTTGTAGGCCAAAATCGCGTGCGACAGGGAGGGGGTGGGCACGTAGTCGTCGAACTCGTCGACGAGCACGCGCACGCCGTTGGCGACGAGCACCTCGAGGGCGGTCGTGTAAGCCGGGCCGCTCAGGGCGTGCGGGTCGGTGCCGATGAACAGCGGCCCGGTGATGCCCTGCCCGGTGCGATATTCCACAATTGCCTGCGTCGTGGCACTGATGTGATCTTCGTTGAACGCGGTATTCAGTGAACTGCCGCGATGCCCGGAGGTGCCGAAGACGACCCGCTGGGCCGGCACCGCGACATCCGGTTTCAGGTCGTAATAGGCCTTGACCAGCCCATCAACGTCGATCAAATCAGATTCCTGGGCGCGGGTTCCTGCTCGTTGGCTCATGAGCACAGTCTGGCACCCCCAGTAGGCTGTGAGCCATGCCCGACTCGCCGTATCCGCCCCAGACCAAAGCGCAGACCCAGACTTACAGCTATCTCGGCCCGGCCGGCACCTTTACCGAAGCGGCGCTCGCCCAGGTGCCGGGCGCTCGCGGCCAGATCTGGCGTCCGGTCAACAATGTGGGCGAGGCCTTCGCCGATGTCGCGAGCGGCCGCAGCCTGGCGGCAATGATCGCCATCGAGAACTCGGTCGACGGCGGAGTCACGGCCACGCAGGATGCCCTCGCGAGCGTGCCGAACCTGCGCATCATCGGCGAATACCTGGTGCCGGTGAACTTCGTGCTCGTCGCCCGCCCCGGCACGGCCCTGGGCGACGTACGCGTCATCAACGCGCATCCGGTCGCCTATGGGCAGTGTCGCAACTGGCTCGAACGCACACTGCCGAGCCATGGCCACCTCCCAGCGTCGAGCAACGTCGCCGCCGCGTCTGCCCTCTTAGACAATGATCAAGCGGATGCCGCAATCGCCCCGCCCGGTATCGACAAGCACCACGAGCTCGTTGTTCTGGCGTCAGAAATCGGAGACAACCCGAACGCGGTCACCAGGTTCGTGCTGGTCGGACGCACCGCCGAGCTCACCGCGCCCACAGGCGCTGACAAGACCAGCCTCATCATCGAGCTGCCGAGCGACCGCTCCGGCGCACTGCTCGACATGCTCGAGCAGTTCGCCACCCGGGGCGTGAACCTCAGCCTGATTCAGTCACGGCCAATCGGTGATTCCCTCGGTCGCTATCGCTTCGTCGTCGACGCCGACGGTCATATTCTTGACGAGCGCGTCGCCGACGCCCTGCTCGGACTTCGCCGCTTCAGCCCGAAGGTGATCTTTCTCGGATCCTATCCGCGCGCAGACCAGCGCAAGATCGAGTTCACCTCCCGCTACGACGACGGCATCTTCATCGAGGCCCGCGACTGGTTGCGCGGCCTGATCGCGGGGGAGCCCACCAAATGACCGATGCGCGCTTTGACCCCAAGCACGATGCCCGCTATCAGCGCGGCTACGAGCCCGGTGACTCGGCGGATGCCGGTAGCTCGGCGATGACCGAGCTGTTCGCGCCCACCTCAAGAGATCAGCCGGCAGCATCCGTCGGCACAGACCGGCGCGACTCGGTCGCGCTCCCCGTGTTCGCAAACGGTGCACCTGACGATGGCGACCAAGTCGACCAGGTTGAGCCACTCAATCCGTTCATTATTGCCCTATGGGTGATCGGACCAGCACTCACCATTGGCGGGCTGGTGCTGCAAGTGCGCACAATTCTCGAGTCCTTCGGCAACTCGGGCTTCACGGGATCCTCGAGCGCCGAGCTGCCGATCGAAGTGGTGATGCAGCAGTTGGTCTGGCATCTCGCACCCGCAATGATCACAACCGGCCTGGCCACCACTGTCGGGCTGCTGTTTTTCCAGGCCCTGCGCTGGCGTTCCCGGGTGCCCCGCCGATAAGCACTCCGCTTGAGCGCGTGAGGGGGCGCAAATCGGCCAAATACCGGAGGCGGAAGGTCGATTTACGACCCCTCACAGCGATTAGGCCGGAACGCGCACGATGAGCGCGCCGGCATCGGCGTGCAGCCGCGCCTGGCGCACCAGCCCGAACTCGTCGCCGTCGAGTTCGAAATCTTGCGGGTGCTCGAGCGCGATACGAATGTCGGGTCCGCGCAAGGTCGTCATCACCCGCTCATTTGACGACTCCGTAGCCGCAATCATGCGCCGGCCGACCGCTGAGCGCCGCAGCACCCCGTTCTCCCACGTCACCCGCCGCCAGATAGTCAGCCAGCCGAGCACGCCCTTGGGCTGCAGCACGGCAATGTCCAGAATGCCGTCGTCGAGACGCGCATCCGGCAAAAACTGCAGGTTGCCCGGCAGCAGCCCACAGTTGGCAACGAGAATGGCGCTCACCTGCGCCGGCCGGTCCGTGCGCCCAGCAACGCTGTAGCGGATGCGAAACGGACGCGCTTTCGGAAGCGCTCGCGCCACCCCGTCGACATAGGCGAGCCAGCCCACCTGCCTCTTCAGATCGTCGCGGGTGTTGGCGATCATCTGCGCGTCGAGGCCGAGCCCGGCCATGACCAGGAAGACGTGCTCCTCCACGGCGCCAGCGTCGGTGGTCACGATGGCGACGCCGAGATCGATGGGCTTGTTGACACCGCTGAAAGCGATCGACGTTGCGGCGTCGATGCTGCCGAGCGGTAGCAGCAGGTTGCGGGCGAGCAGATTGCCGGTACCCGATGGAACGATGGCCATGGGTACGCCGGACTCGCGCAGCGCCTCGGCGACTGCCCGCACTGTGCCGTCACCGCCCGCCGAGAGCACCATGGCTGCGCCGGCATGGAGGGCCTGTTTCGTGGCTGCCTGACCGACATCGTCGATGGTCGTTTCAAACCATTGCGTCGCACCCCAACCGGCGGCCTGCTCCGCTGTGGTCACGCTCGCCCGCAACCTGGCGAGGTCGACTTTGACCGGGTTGTAGACGACGGCGGCGTGCCGGGCGAGGTTTTCGGAGGCGCTCACGAGGCCTAGGCTACTGGGTTGGCCTCGCGATTGCCCGGCGGAAGGCGCTTGTAGACTGGCCGGGTGATTGATCCGGTGCTGTTACGCGAAAACCCTGACCTCTTCAAGCGTTCGCAGGAGGCTCGCGGCGACTCCGTCGAGGCGGTCGATGCCGCGCTTGCCGCCGACGCGGAACGGCGATCGACCATCACGGCGTTCGAAGACCTGCGCGCCGCGCAGAACCTGTTCGGCAAGCGGGTAGCTTCGGCACCCGGCGCCGAGAAGAAGGCACTCGTCGCCGAAGCGCAAAGCCTCGCCGCCGAGGTGAAAGCCGCCGGAGTCGTCGCTGGCGATGCCGACGCCCGTTTCACCACGATCGTCAAAACCATCGCCAACCCCATCATCGACGGCGTTCCGGCCGGCGCCGAAGAAAACTTCGCGACCCTGCGCACCCACGGCGAGGCCCCGGTCTTCGACTTTGAGCCGCGCGACCACCTCGAGCTCGGCGAACTGCTCGGCGCCATCGACATGGCTCGCGGAGCCAAGGTGTCGGGAACCCGCTTCTACTTCTTGAAGGGCATCGGCGCCCGCCTCGAGATCGCCCTCATGAACATGGCGCTCGACCGGGCGCTCGAAGCCGGCTTCGTGCCGCTCATAACCCCCACTCTGGTGCGCCCAGAGATCATGGACGGCACCGGCTTTCTCGGCGAACACAATGACGAGGTCTATTACCTGCCCGCCGACGACCTCTACCTCACCGGCACGAGTGAAGTCGCGCTCGCCGGGTACCACAAGGACGAGATCCTCGACCTGTCCGAGGAGCCGCTGCGCTACGCCGGTTGGTCCACCTGCTACCGCCGCGAGGCCGGCTCGGGCGGAAAAGACACCCGCGGCATTATTCGCGTGCATCAGTTCAACAAGCTCGAAATGTTCACCTACGTGCTGCCCGAGAACGCCGAGGCCGAGCACGATCGCCTCGTCGCCCTGCAGGAGGGCATGCTGCAGTCGCTCGGCCTCAGCTACCGGGTGATCGACGTTGCTGCCGGTGACCTCGGCTCGAGCGCCGCCCGCAAGTTCGACATCGAGGCCTGGGTGCCCACCCAGAACGCATACCGTGAGCTCACCAGCACGAGCAACTGCACCACCTACCAGGCGCGCCGGTTGGACATCCGCTATCGGACCGATACGGGCAAGACCGCGCCCGTTGCCACCCTCAATGGCACGCTGGCGACCACTCGCTGGCTCGTCGCCATGCTCGAAACGCACCAGCAAGCGGATGGATCGGTGCGCGTTCCTGAGGCGCTGCGGCCCTACCTCGGCGGCCTTGAGGTGCTCACGCCGCTCCCCGTGAAGGGAACGAAGTGAGCTCGGTGGTAACAACCGAGCGGTGGCTCGTCGCCCTTGACATCGACGGCACGACGATGCACGAAGACGGCTCGATCAGCCAGGCTGTGATCGACGAGGTCGCCCGGCTTACCGCTGGTGGGCACGAGGTCATGCTGGCCACCGGGCGTTCCGCAGCAGCAGCCCTGCCGGTACTCGACCGACTCGGCATCTCACCGCGCTACGTGGTCTGCTCCAACGGCGCCATCACCATGCACCGTGACGCCTCAGCGCCCATGGGCTACCGCCGTGAATGGGTCGAAACCTTCGACCCCAGCGACGTGCTCACATCCATTCGCGCGCACCTCGGGGCGGCGCGGTTCGCCGTCGAGGACGAGCACGGCTTCTACCGCTACACCGAGCCGATTCCCGATGCCACTATCGGTATGGATAGCGAACGGGTTGATTTCGATGAGCTTCTGAAGCACCAGGCAACCCGCGTGGTCGTCATCTCCCCCGACCACGACATGGAGGATTTTCTCCAGGTGGTCGAGCGCATGGGGCTGAACCGGGTCAGCTACGCCATCGGATGGACAGCCTGGCTCGACATTGCCCCCGACGGCGTCAATAAGTCCACGGCGATGGAGCGGGTACGGGTGTCGCTTGGTGTTCCCCGCGACCGGGTGATGGCCGTCGGCGACGGTCGCAACGACATCGACATGCTGCAATGGGCCGCCGAATTCGGTCGCGGTGTAGCCATGGGGGAGTCGCCCGATGACGTTCTTGCCGCCGGATCGGAGATCACCGGCAACGTGGCAATCGACGGCCTCGCCACGGTGTTGCGCACGCTCTAAGCGGCATTCAGCCGTTTATCAGCCGGCTCTGTCAGCCTGAGCAGTCTGCCATCGGCTAGAATCGGGCCAGTTCGCCCAATTGTTTCCGCGTTGCATTTTGCGTGGGGCAAGGGCAACCGGGAGGGCTGTCCGAGCGGCCGATGGAGCCAGTCTTGAAAACTGGTGGGCAGAAATGTCTCGTGGGTTCGAATCCCACGCCCTCCGCAGCACCTGTTAAATGCACAACGACCGGCGTACAGTGATTGTCGCCTCAGGCCGGCCCAGCCAGCAACCCGATGAGAGGACATGAGTGAGCGACCAGCTTCGCCCCCGCTCGAACAGTTCACGGAACCTCAAAACCGTTGCACGTCACGGCCGACTGAAGAAGTCGAATGCTGCCGTTACGGTCGCGAAGTTTCTTGCCGGCAGCCTGGCTGTCGTTTTGGTCAGCGGGTTCTCCGTGGCGGCCATCGCCACCTACGACGTCGCCGTGAGCGTGCAGCCCAGCGTGCACCTCGCCAATGAGAGCAACGGCCCGGTCCCATCGATCGGCGCCATCGACGGCGGCGTGAACATGCTCATCGTCGGCAGTGACAGCCGAGTCGGGCAGGACGCAGCCTTCGGCCCCGAAGACTCCACCGGCGACCTCAACGACGTCACCATGCTGTTGCACATCTCCGAAGACCACAGCAACGCCTCGGTCATCAGCTTTCCCCGCGACCTGTACGTCCCGATCCCCTCCTGCCCCGACCCCGAGGGCGGCTCGTTCAGCGCCATGAGCAGCCAAAAGATCAACACCACGCTTAGCTACGGCGGCCTCGCCTGCACCGTGTTGACCGTTGAAAAGCTCACCGGACTCTCCATTCCCTTCGCGGCCGAAGCGCAGTTCAGCGGTGTCATGGCCATGTCCTCCGCCGTCGGCGGCGTGCCGGTCTGCGTGGCGGAGCGCATCGAAGACGAATACACCGGAACAATGCTCGATCCGGGCGAGCACGTGCTCGAGGGCTATGACGCGTTGCAATTTCTGCGCACCCGCCATGGCCTCGGCGATGGCAGCGACCTGACCCGCATCAACAACCAGCAGCTGTTCATGTCATCGCTCGTGCGCACCATCCAGAGCGCTGACACGCTCTCCGACCCCGCCAAGGTGTACGGCCTGGCCAAGGCGGTCACGGGCAACATGCGTCTGTCCGACAGTCTTAATAGCGTGACCACCCTCGCATCCATTGCCATCGCGCTGAAGGACATCGACCTCAACCAGGTCGTCTTTGCGCAGGTGCCCACCGGCAATGTGGCGGGCGGGGTGAAGGCCAGTCAGCCGGCCTTCGACGACCTGTTCGAGGCGGTCGCTGCCGATGAGCCGCTGACCCTGAGTGGAACCACCGGCACCGGCACCGTGGCCGACCCGAATGCTCCCGTCGAAGCGGCTCCCGCCCCGGCCGCGACCACTGATCCTTCCGTGGCAGCCGATCCGGCGGTCACTGAGGCGCCCGTGGCCACGGAAGCGCCCGGTGCTGTCCTGTCGAAGTCGGTGACCGGTCAGACGGCCGGTGACTACACCTGCACGGACGGTCGCCTGCTGAGCGAGCAAGGTTAGCCGGGCGCGAGCATCCGTTCTTTTCATGGTCAGAGCGGATGCCCGCAGTACGGCTAAGATGGACGAGTGTGTTTGCGCAAGCAGATGCCAAGGAGACGTCGCATAGTTCGGCTTAGTGCACCACCCTGCTAAGGTGGAGTACCCTTTACGGGGTACCGTGGGTTCAAATCCCACCGTCTCCGCAGCGATTTGGACCCCTGAATCCCATATAAACACTGGGAGTCAGGGGTTTTCCTTTGCCCCAAAATTCTGTTTTGGCAACATTTTGGCAACATTTGAAAAAATAGCGGCCTGATTCAAACGGTCTGCAACGGCGTCCAGGTCGTCATCGAAGAGGTCCGCGTAGGTGTCGAGGGTCATCGCTGCGGAGGCATTACCGAGCATCCGTTGCACCGCTTTGACGTTTGCGCCGACGCTCACAGCGAGACTTGCGGCCGTGTGGCGGAGGTCGTGAATTGTCATCCGTGGTAGGCCTGCGTCGTAAGTGCCGTCAGAAACCAGCTCCGCGTGCCCAGGCTTACCCGGGTGCGTTTGAGGTGGTTTCCGAATCGATCGGCGAAGACGAGAGCCGTTGCCGGCTTGTCTCGACATTCGTCACTCAGTCCGGGGAGCAGGAACGCGGGGAAGGGCACCGAGCGCACTTTGTAGGACTTCGGAGTTCCGACCTCTATCTGCGAACCGACCTCAACAGCGTTGCGATTGACGTTGATTCTGCGCTTGACAAAGTCGATGTCCTTGACCTGAAGCCCGATGGCTTCGCCCCAGCGGAGGCCGCAATACGCCATTATGAGAACGAGAGTTGCACGGTCGCCGGAGGCGGTCGCCAGCGCTGCGACCTGTCTGTGTGACAGGTAGGAGTTGGCTCGGCGGGTCGCTGGGGTGCGTTCCTCGCTGAGGTCGCCGGGGCCGGGCGGGGGGTGACAGCCGCACCTGACGCGAGTACCCTTAACGTCGCGCCAACGGCGGCGCGTGAGGCGGTACTCCCGATGTCTGCTTTTAAATCTCCGAAGATGCTTGGCGCGTTCGCGGTCGCGACCGCCGTATCCCTGCTCCTTACGGGCTGCCCTATTTCCGGGCAAACGACTAAGACCGCCGGGCAGACGATCGTGAAGTTTTTCGGCGCGCATGTCGACGAGTTCAAAGTCCTCGACGTCGCTGCCGCGAAAGCGAAGGTGAGCAGTACCGTGGACGAAGGTCTGAAGATTGCGGCGGTCGCTGACGCCCGCACGGCCGAGGTGAATGCGGTGTATGCGAACCAGCAACAGGACGAGGCGTTCCAGAAGGTGTGCAATATCGCTGTTGACTTCTCCGCACCCACCTACTCCGCGGATGAAGAAGATCAGACCGAGGCGAAGAAGCTGATGAGCGCGATGGCGGGGGAGTCCCCGACCAACAGCGTGAAGCAATGGTCGGAGCGTGTCGTCAACGCGTACGACGCCGTGTGGGGCGCACCGGATGCGCAGACTCAGGCTCAGCTGAAGCTTCTCCGCGACATAGAGGTATTCGGGTTCCAGCAGGCGTACTGCAGAGTCTGACGACGCACCTCAGGAGGTTCGGCTTGCGGGCAGCCGTTCTCGGGGTTGACGGGTACGTCTCCGCTCGAAGACGGAACTGTGCCGGCGGTGGTGCCCTAAAATTGTCCGATGCGCGATCGGCCGGACCTATCTCGTTAGCTTCGCTTATCGAGTAAGGCGACAGCCGCGCTTGCAGCTGCGGCCACGAGTGCGTCGTCGTATTCGGCATCTGCTTCGGTCCGCGAGGACATCACCGCGATCACGATCGGCGAACCGGAGGGCGGCCAGATAACGGCGATATCGTTGCGAGTGCCGTACGCTGCTGCACCAGACTTGTCGCCTACCGTCCAACCCTGTGGTGTCCCCGCGCGCACGAGAGTATCTCCCAGGGAGTGATCGATCAACCACGTTGTGAGCAGTTCACGCTCCTCACCCGAGAGAACGTCGCCCAAGACATAGGTACGTAGATCCATAGTCAGCGCCCGCGGCGTGGTGGTATCGCGGCGGTCGCCGGGAACCCATTCGTTCAGGGAAGGCTCTGTCCGAGTCGCTTCTGTCGTGTCGTCTCCAATGCGGGACAGGGCGGAGTCGAAACCGGCGGGACCGCCGAGATGCTCAACCACGAGATTTGCGGCCGTGTTGTCACTGTGCTGTACCGATGCAGCGGCGAGCTCGCCCAACGTCATTGACGCACCAACATGTTGTTGTGTTTGTGGCGAAGAGCTGACGATGTCTTCCGCAGCAACATCTACATCGGCGCTTAAGCCAGCGATGCCGACGCTATCCAGAAGCGCAGCGGCACTGAGCGCTTTGCTCGTAGAAGCGAAGGCGAATCGTTCGTCCGAACGCCACACAACTTCCTCGCCCGTGCCGGTATCTACGGCGTAGACGCCCAGTCGGGCGTCGTGTGCAGCCTCCAAATTGGTAAATTTTGCATCGGCGTTCGCGGAGCTCTTAGCTGTCTGCGTCGAAGCCGCCGGCGAGGGCACCGCTCGGGGCGAAGTTGCAGGGGCACATCCTGAAAGCAAAAATGCGAACACAGTAGCCGTCGCAATGGCAGACGTTTTTCTGAGAGAAGTCGGACGGGCCATGGCGTGTTCTCCTGATTGTTCACAGCGCACCGTGCCGCCAAGAGCATCGAGCCTGAGCGGGGGTGTCGCAAAAGATCAGACTTTACACGAGACCGTGCCAGAGAACGGTGATAAAACTCGTGGGAATTTGGGAAGGCCTTGCGGGCGGGGTGTCCGCGTGGTTTCCGGACCTGATGATCGCCTGCCTGCCTGCAGGAGTGCGTCGACGTAGTCGCCGTCTATCGCATAACCGAGGTGTCTCGTTCCAATCAGTGTGGCGAAATGGCGTCAAAGGAGGAGCTCAAGACTTGGCTCAATGGTCTAAGCAATAATGCGCAGGTACCCTATCAAGACCTGACATTCCACGTTGGGCACCGACAAATAACGGAGGCGGACATGGCCAAGACTTGGTTCATCACGGGAACATCCAGCGGTTTCGGCCGGCACCTCTCCGAGCTGTTGTTGGAGCGCGGTGATCGTGTGGCGGCGACGTTGCGCAACCCCAGCCGATTGGACGCTCTTGCCGAAAAGTACGGTGACCGCTTGTGGGTCAGAGAACTGGACGTTACTGACACGGCTGCCATGCGGCGGGTTGTCGACGAGGCATTCGCTGACTTGGGACGGATCGACGTGATCATCTCCAACGCAGGCTACGGCCTGCTCGGTGCCGCCGAGGAATTGCGCGACGACCAGATCGATCGGCAGCTCGCCACCAACCTGGTCGCGCCCATTCAGCTCGCCCGGGCAGTGACCCCACACCTTCGAGCCCAGGGCGGCGGACGGTTCCTGCAGGTGTCGAGCATGGGCGGCCACCTGACGTTCCCCGGATTCTCGATGTACCACACGTCCAAGTGGGGCGTGGAGGGGTTCTTCGACTCCTTCGCCAAGGAAGTGGCACCGTTTGGCATTCTGACCACCTTGATCGAGCCCGGAGTGATCGGGACCGACTTTTTCGAACCCGGCGGCTCCAGTGATATTGCTCCCGCAATGGAGATCTACGCGGGGAGCCCCGCGGCGTGGTTTCGCGAGGGAGTTACCGATCCGAAGGCGATGCCCGGGGACCCGATCCGCACAGCGCAGGCGATGATCGACGTCGGTGATGCTGAAAACCCGCCGAACCGTCAGCTGCTCGGTTCCGACGCCTACGTCGCGATCCGGGATGCCATGGCCGAGCGGATGCGGGTCTTCGAGTCCGGTCTTGACTTGGCCAGAACCGCAGACCGTGACGGAGCCTCGTGAGCGGCGATGCCACTTTTCCTACTGGTTTGAAGACCACGGACTAAGCCGCCGGCAGTAGGGCACATTACCGGCAGCCGGGGCACCGCCGGCAGTGGCACGTCGCCGACATCGTCACATGACGGCTGTCGTGTACCAAGTTAAGACACTATCGCGCCATCAATGTTGGCGGCGCTGCGGTGGCGACATTGTCGCCGCGGGTTAGCCAGCTTCGACTGGCTAGAGGCGAACCATGTCCCGTAGAGGGTTCGGCTTACGGGCTGCCCACGCTTAGCAGAGGGCTTGACCGTTGCCGCCAGTACCGTTGCCGCTCGCAGAACCTTCGCCGTAAGCTGACGATATGGGCAACTCCATTAATCCAATCATTCCAGTCGGGTACGACCTCGCGTGGACTATGTTCTCGGTTCTGGTCATTGCCCTGGTCGTCGTAGCGCTTGTCTCGATGGCTCGAACCGCTAAACGCCTTACCTCAGCGCAAGCCATGATCTGGGCGCTCGTGACGATTTTCGTGCCGGTCGTCGGTCCGCTGGCATGGCTGTCTATTGGACGTCGATCAGGTCTCGCCCAGGTGCAGCCGAACACAGATTTGTAGCCGTTCCGCGGCACCGGGAGCACCGTGTCGCGTAGGACGCAGTGTCTTCCAAAGACCTCCAACGTCTGGCGGAGGGCCTGGCGAATTCAGGCGGGTCTTCGCGTTAGTGTTCGATCTCTGAATTGTGCGCCCGCAAGACGTTCGGCGGATTCAACCGGTCGTCGCAACACTCCCATTTGTGAGGTGTTGTACGTGTGGTCGAAGTATGAGTTGGTGGAGAAGCAGGCGCGGTTCTGGG
>NZ_SOHJ01000005.1 GCF_004403185.1 Cryobacterium suzukii
GGAGCAAGCTCCTCTTCACCGTTCGACTTGCATGTGTTAAGCACGCCGCCAGCGTTCGTCCTGAGCCAGGATCAAACTCTCCGTAAATGTTTGAATAGCTACCCGATCCGAAGACCGAATGCCCATCTAGTGCACCCACCAACCGGAATAGGTTGAGAAGATGCAAGTTTGAAACTGACAGAACAAATCATTACTGACTTGCTTTGTATAGTTGCCTAGTCCGAAGACCAGGACTTGTTCAATATTATTTCCAAAGGAATCTCTTGATGATCACCCGCTAGAAACGGGATCAACACCACGAGGTTTTTGGCATTTGACATTGTGCACGCTGTTGAGTTCTCAAGGATCGGACGCACCCGACTTCAGGCCCTACTGGGCTGTCGCTCCGGGGCAACTTGTCTAACTTACCCACCCAGCCAGTCNCATCCCGGCACGCCGAAGCACACCAAAACACTCGAAAAAACCCGACTCAACCAGTGACACACACTCGATGGGAGGCTTACTATCCTAGCCCAACTCACACACTCTACGCATCCAGTGGATACGTCAAGAACGACGAGTTGTTTTGGCTAGAAGATGGTCCCACGTGAGGCCGAAAAGCACTGCGGCTTTCCGCACCTTTGGGGTACGTATAGATACATTACGGTCCGCGAGACCACCCGTCAAAACGCCCCCCACCCGGGCGTGTCGCACGCTGTCCGCGGGAGACTGAGGAGGTGAGCCGATCAGTGAAGACGTCCAAGCAGTATCCGCTCGAACACCGCGCGTGGCTACTGCGCCTCGGGTTTCGTCGAAGCCTGCTGCGGCCAGCAGACTCGGAGCGCAGCGACCGGGTGACCTACATCGAGTTGTTCTTCGACCTCATCTTTGTCTTCGCGCTCACCCAGCTGTCGCGCTATCTCTACGCCAACCAGTCCTGGGTCGGAGCGCTCGAGTCGATCATTCTGGTGCTCGCGCTCTGGTGGCTCTGGGTATACACGACCTGGGTGACCAATTGGCTCGACCCGGCCAAGCTTCCCGTGCGTGGCGTCGTGATTGGGCTCTCACTTGTGGGACTCGTGATCAGCACGTCGATCTACGACTCTTTCGGCGACCAGGGGCTGGTCTTCGCGATCGCTTACGTCGCCCTGCAGCTTGGCCGCACGGTGTTCATGGTGCTGGCTCTCGCCCGGCACGATCCGGCACTGCACGCAACGTTCTTGCGCATTCTGTTGTGGTTGTCGGTCGCCGGGGCATTTTGGATTGTCGGGGCGCTGCTTCCGCTGGCTTTTCGGCTCCCGGCCTGGCTGATCGCCCTCGCGATCGAGTACGGCTCGGCGAGTCTCGGGTTTCGGATTCCTGGGCTGAAAGCGCCCGGCGTCGACGACTGGGATGTCTCCGGACCCCACATCGCCGAGCGCAGTGCCCTTTTCGTAATCATCGCCATCGGTGAGTCCTTTCTCGTGACCGGGTTTGCCTTTGTCGACCAGGAAGCATCCGTTTTGGGGATAGCCGGGCTCTTTCTCGCCTTTGTGAACGGGGTGGCTATGTGGTGGCTCTATTTTGACCACGGGGAGAGGGCCGGGAGCAAAGCGATTGCCGCGTCGAGCGAACCGGGTCGGATTGCACGGCTGGCTTACACCTACGTGCACGCGATTATTATTGCGGGAATCGTGTTGACCTCCGTCGCCGATAAGTCGGTCCTCGAGCACCCGGAAGACGCGATGACGCTTCCGGTCGCCGTCACACTGGTCGGCGGGCCGCTGTTCTACCTCGCGGGGCTGTTGCTGTTTCGCTGGATTGTCACGCGCACCGTGCTCGTATCGCACTTGGTAGGGGTGGTGCTGCTGGCCTTGGCCGGAGCGGGATCGACTTATCTGACCCCGCTGGGGCTGGGTGCTACAACTTCCGTCATTCTCGTCGTCGTCGCGGCCTGGGAGACGATCACCCGCGTTCGCGCCGGCACCACCGACGACGCTGCCGGCTGAGCGGATGCCGGGCCCGCGCACCGGGCCCGGCCGGGAACAAATGGCGGCAAGTCGGGCCGTTGGACTCTAGTGCTCTGCTGGTCCGAGCGAAATACTGAAATGAGCGACATTGCTGCAACTGATTGGAAGGTATTCATGGGCTCTCTCACATATGACCGCGTCGTCGTGGAGATCGATGATCGCACCCTTGCGCACCTGCAACTCGTGATCGTGCAGAAGCTGCGCCGGGGCGAGAGCTTTCTCCTGTCCTGGCAGGATTGCCCATCGGTGGGGTCTGGTCGCAGTGCTGTCTGGCTGAACCAGGCCATCCCGCTGTATTTCAAATATGCCGGCGGACGCGCAGCCACGCTCAACCGACAGTGGATCGAAGACCTCAGCCGCTCGGCCAATAGCGCCCAGGGGCTCGAGATCGTCAGTGAGGCCGGTTCGTTGCCGGTCGCCACTTTCGCGGCGCGGCCGAAGACGACAATTGACGCGCGAACGACCGCCCACACCGACACTGTCCTGACCTAATCCGCGTCACTGCACCACGCTGCGCAACGGACAGAAGCGGTGACCGGGCCCACGACTGATGCACAAAAGGCGGGCCCACGCTCAAAGCGCGGGCCCGCTTTCGAATCTGAAGCGACCTAGTGCTTGGCGACGAGCGTAAGCACGTCGTAGGACGCAACGAGCTCGTCGTTCTGGTTGGTCAGTACGGCATCCCAGCGCACTTCACCGTACTCGTCGGTCTCGCGCGGGGTGATCTGCTTCGCGGTGAGCGCGACGCGGATGCTGTCGCCGGGTGAAACCGGCGTGACGAACCGTAGGTTCTCGAGGCCGGAGTTCGCCAGCACCGGCCCGGGCGCCGGGTCGACGAACAGTCCGGCGGCCCAGGAGACGAGTAGGTAGCCGTGCGCCACCCGGCCAGGGAAGAACGGGTTGGCGGCGGCGGCCTCTTCGTCCATGTGGGCGTAGAAGGTGTCCCCGGTGAACTGGGCGAAGGTTTCGATGTCCTCAAGGGTCACGGTGCGGGAGTCCGAGACGATCTGATCGCCGATCACGAGCTCGGCCAGGCTCTTCCTGAACGGATGCGTGGTGCCGGCTCGCGCAGACGCGCCCTGGTGCCAGATCCCCGTGATGGCCGTCAGCATCTCGGGCGAGCCCTGGATGGCGGTGCGCTGCATGTGGTGCAGCACGGCGCGGATGCCGCCGAGTTCTTCGCCGCCGCCCGCCCGACCCGGGCCACCGTGCACGAGCTGCGGAACCGGCGAGCCATGCCCGGTGGAGGTGCGGGCGTCGTCTCGGTCGAGCACGAGCACGCGACCATTGAAGGCGGAAATTCCGGTCATCAAGGCGACGGCCACGGCCGGGTCATGGGTTGCGATACTCGTCACGAGCGACCCGCCACCCCGCCGCACGAGGGCGATGGCCTCGTCGAGAGTGTCATAGCCGAGCACGCTCGAGACCGGGCCGAAGGCCTCGACCTCGTGCACGGCGGCAACGGACGCGTCGTCGAAGCGCAGCAATAGCGGCTCGACGAAAGCGCCATCGGGAGCGAGCGCGGTCGTTCCGTCCGCGTGCAGAACGGCGGGGGCATCCGTTGTGCCGACAACCAGTTTGCCGCCGGCGGCCTGGAGGCTGGCGACCTGCTTGAGCACTTCGAGGCGCTGTGCGCTGGAGGCGAGCGGGCCCATGGTGACGCCCTCGGCCCGAGGGTCGCCGAGCACGATGCGTTCGGTGATGCGAGCCTGCACGGCCGCGACGACGTCATCCATGGCCTCGCGCGGCACGATGACGCGGCGGATGGCGGTGCACTTCTGGCCGGCCTTGACGGTCATCTCGGAGACGACCTGCTTGACGAAGGCATCGAATTCGGGGGTGCCGGCGGTGGCATCCGTTCCGAGAACGGATGCATTAATCGAGTCGGTCTCGTTGGTGAAACGCACTCCCCCGGTCTGCACCGAGTCGCTCGCCCGCAGCTTCTCGGCGGTCGAGGCCGATCCGGTGAAGGCGACGAGGTCGCCGAGGCGCACGTCGTCGAACAGCGTCGGCACGCTGCCGGAGATCAGCTGCAGCGAGCCCTCGGGAAGCAGTCCGGAGTCGGTGAGTATGCGCACGAAGGCCTCGGCGAGGTAGCCGGACGGGGTCGCGGGCTTCACGAGGGTGGGCACCCCGGCCAGGAACGCCGGCGCGAACTTCTCGAGGGCTCCCCAGACCGGAAAGTTGAACGCGTTGATCTGCACGGCCACTCCGGGCAGGCGCGAGTAAATGTGGCGGGCGATGAAGGAGCCGTCCTTGGAGAGCGGCTCGACCGGCCCGTCAACGTAGACGCGAGCGTTGGGCAACTCGCGGCGGCCTTTGGATGAATAGCTGAACAGCACGCCGATGCCGCCGTCGATGTCGACCCAGGAGTCGACCTTGGTGGCGCCGGTGCGGCTGGACAGCGCGTAGAGCGCCTTTTTCTGATCGGTCAGCACCAGCGCCATCCGCTTGAGCAGCACGGCACGCTGGTGAAAGGTGAGCTCGCCGAGCGATTTTTGGCCGACCGTGCGCGCGTACTCGAGCGCCGCGGCGAGGTCGAGGCCCTGGGTGCTGACGCGGGTGATGACCTCACCGGTCGAGGCGTCACAGACGTCGGTGCCGCTGGCCTCTTCAGGGGGCGTCCACCAGGCGCCCTGGACGTAGCTGGGCAGAATGGTCGTCATGGGTTCTCCCTTGTGTTCTATGCGGGGTGCAGTGGAGGTCTGGGCACTCATCAGGCTTCGTCCCAACGGTAGAAGCCCTGGCCGGACTTGCGGCCAAGTTTGCCCTCCGCCACGAGACGGCGCAGCAGCGCCGGCGGCTCGAAACGGGCGCCGAGCTGCTTGTGCAGGTACTCGGCAATGCCGAGGCGCACGTCGAGTCCAACCAGGTCGGTCAGTTTCAACGGCCCAACCGGATGCTTGTAGCCCAGCATCATTGCGGCATCAATATCCGAGGCGCTCGCGACGCCCTCTTCGAGCATGCGGATGGCCTCAAGACCGAGGGCCACTCCGAGCCGGGACGAAGCAAATCCAGGCGCGTCACTAACGGTAATCGGAGTCTTGCCGAGGGCGGAAACCCAGCTCTGGGCATCCGCTACCAATTCGGGTGAGGTAGCGCTGCCAGTGACGAGCTCGACCAGATTCGAGGCGGGCACCGGGTTGAAGAAGTGCAGGCCGAGAAAGCGCGCCGGACGCTGCAGTTCGTCGGCGAGGTCGTCGATCGAGATCGACGAGGTATTGCTCGCGAGGGCGGCCTCGGCCGAAAGCTGGGCCTCGACCTTTTGCAGGGCCTCGATCTTTAGCGCACGCACCTCGGGGACCGCTTCGACGACGAGTTCCCGGTCGGCGAACAGGCCGAAGTCGGCTCCGACTGCGAGGCGAGCCGTGAGTTCCGCGCGGGTTTCACCGGTGGCGCCGCGGGTAATGCTCGCGTCGACGGCACGCAGCACGCGCTCGCGGGCGGCCGTCGCCTCGGTGTCATTACGTTCGACGAGGGCCACGTGGGCTCCGGCGAGCAAAAAAGCGTGTGCGATGCCGGCGCCCATGCGGCCGCCGCCGAGCACGCCGACGCGATCGGGAACGCCCGACTCTCCACGATCACCGAGTTCCAGTTCAGACACAGGCATCAGACACGCTCCAAGATGAGGGCCGAGCCCTGACCGACGCCGACACACATGGTGGCGAGGCCGTGCTGGGCGTTTTCCCGCTCCATACGGGCGAGCAGGGTGACGACGAGGCGAGCTCCGCTCGATCCGAGCGGATGCCCGAGCGCGATCGCGCCGCCGTCGCGGTTGACGATTTCTTCATGGAGGCCCAGGCGGCGGATGCACGCGATCGACTGGGTGGCGAAGGCTTCGTTGAGTTCGATCGCCCCGAGGTCCGCGATGTTCAGGCCACTGCGGTCGAGGGCGCGCTGGGTGGCGGCGACCGGGCCGAGGCCCATGATCTCCGGGGCCAGGCCGACGCTCGCACCGACCACGATTCTGGCGCGCGGCGTGAGGCCGTACTTTTTCACGGCCTCACCGCTCGCCACGAGAATCGCCGAGGCGCCATCATTGAGCGAGCTGGCGTTGCCGGCCGTGACGACGGAGCCGCCGGCGACAATGGGCCGCAGGGCGGCGAGGCCCTCGAGGGTGGTGTCGCGGCGCAGGCCCTCATCGACGAGCACCTCGCCCTTTTTGGTGGGTACGCCGACGATTTCATCGACGAAGTGACCGGCGTCGATCGCGGCAGCGGCGCGCTGGTGGCTGCGGAGAGCGAAGGCATCCGCTTCTTCGCGCGTGATGCCGTCGAGCCGGGCGACCTCTTCGGCCGTCTCCGACATGGAGAAAGTGGCCTTGTCGCGGGCAGCAAGTTTCGGGTTCACGAAGCGCCAGCCGATGGAGGTGTCGAACTGGGCGCCGGGCTTGGCCCAGGCGCGATCGGGTTTGGCCTGCACCCAGGGGGCGCGGGTCATCGACTCGACGCCGCCGGCAATCATGAGGTCAGCGTCGCCGGCGCGGATGGCCTGCGCGGCCATGGTAATCGCGGACATTCCCGACGCGCACAGCCGGTTGACGGTGATTCCGGGCACGTGGTCCGGCAGCCCGGCGAGCAACCCAGCCATGCGGGCGACGTTGCGATTGTCTTCGCCGGCCTGGGTGGCTGCGCCGAAGATGATTTCCTCGATGAGTCCTGAATCGATGCCGGCGCGGCGCACGGCCTCGCCGACGACGAGCGCGGCGAGGTCATCGGGACGAACTGTGGCCAGCGCTCCGCCGTAGCGACCAACGGGGGTGCGTGCTCCTCCAACGAGGTAGGCCTCAGCCATGCTTATCTCCTGACGACGGTGTCTGCGGGTGCCTGCGGGAACGACGAATAAACTACCGACCGTTCGGAAAGTAATTCTGGCAGACGGATGCTCGCGCGGCAACTCCCGATTCTGGACGTTGCCTACGCGAACGTCCGCGCCGACTAATCGGCTACACGGGAAACTGGTTTCGGCCGTCCTTCCACACCTGGTCGATCATGGACGGGAGTATCGCGAGTTGCTCGACGGAGTCGAGGCGAGCGTTCAGGATCACGGCGTCTGCCACATACGACGGAGCCAATCGCCCAACGGATCCGAGGGGCGTGATGAGTTCTCCGGCCACCGACGTCGTGGCGGCGAGTACCTGCTCGAGCGTCATGCCCACCCCAGCGAGCAGGGCCAACTCCTGTAGGTTTTCGCCGTGCACGCCCACCCCGGAATCGGTGCCCATGGCGATGCGCACACCGGCGGTGACCGCTCGCCGAATGGATTCTCGGTGAATGTCAATGACCTGGTGTGCTTTCGCGATCACCAGCGGCGAGAGTCCGCTCTGTCCCGTTGCCGCCTTGCGGATCACAGCCTCCGGTGCGGCGAGGGTGGGAACGAGGTACGCGTTCTTCTCAAGAAAGAGGGCGATGGCTTCGTCGTCGAGATAGATTCCGTGCTCAATGGTGCGCACACCCATCCGAAGGGCGTTCTTAATTCCGGCAGCTCCCTGCGCGTGCGCCATGACATATTTGCCCTGCGCTTCTGCCTCCTCCACGATGACCCGAATCTCGGCCTCGGAGAACTGCGAGTGCCGCGGGTCATCCGTCGGCGAGAGCACACCGCCGGTCGAGCAGATCTTGATCTGGTCGGCACCCGCTCGAAGCATCCGTCGGGTGACCTTGCGCACTTCTTCGACTCCGTCCGCGATTCCGCTTGGACGGCCAGGGTGTGGGCCCATGGTCGGGGACTCCACTCCGGAAGGCTGCCAGAAGTCCGCGTGTCCGCCGGTTTGGGACATGATGCTGATTGCCAAACGCAGGCGCGGACCCTTGATCAGTCCGCTGTCAACGGCAAGCTTGGTGCCCAGATCCGCGCCGCCAGCGTCGCGAGCCGAGGTGATTCCGGCGCGCAAGGTCGACTCGAGATTGCGAACTGATTCGTAAAACTGCAGGGAGAACGGTTCGGTGAAGGCCTGGAGTGATCCAGGGTTCGAGGTCGTGGAGTGAATGTGCAGGTCGATCAGCCCGGGCAACACCGTCTTGCCGCTGCAATCAATCACGCTGGCATTGGCAAAGGCCGGATCGGATCCGGCCTGCGGGCCGACCGCCGCGACGGTGATTCCGGTGAAGACAACGTCTGCTGGCTCGGGAAGGAACCGTTCGCCGTTAAAAACGTGCGCGTTCCGAAAGACGGTGGAAGAGACAGTCATGAGGACCTTTCAGTGGATGCCGGCAGGGCGATCGGGGTCCCATCGACTGCATCAGTGCGGACGATCCTCGTGCAATTCCCCCTGTTGCCTACACCTGATCGTGCCCCCAAAGGGAACGAAAACAAAATGGGCACCCACCGCACGGTGGATGCCCATTATTGCTTCAACGAACTTGCGAGCGGATGCTAGATGTTCGCCAGTTCGCGCACAGCCGCGTCACCCGGGGTGGCGGAGGTGTAGCTCGCGTCGATCTCGGCCCGATCGAGCAGCTCGTCCATGCGGCGCTTGCGCTGCTTGGGAATGAGCGTCACGACGGTTCCGGTCTTGCCGGCGCGGCCGGTGCGTCCCGCGCGGTGCAGGTACGTCTTGTACTCGTCGGGGGCGTCGGCCTGGATGACCAGGTCGATGTCGTCGACGTGGATTCCGCGAGCAGCGACATCCGTTGCGACGAGAACGTTGACCCGGCCACTCGTGAGCATCTGCAGGTTGCGGGTGCGGCGAGCCTGGTTGAGGTCACCGTGCAGGCTGGTGGCCTTGACCCCGGCGTCTTCGAGCTGGTCGGCGAGCTGCTCAGCGTAGGCGCGGGTGCGGCTGAAGATGAGCGTCTTGCCCTCACGGTTGACGAGCTCTTCGATGATGCGGCCCTTGTCGCGGTGCTCGATGACGAGCACGCGGTGGTCGATCGTTGAGGAGGCCTGGTCTTCGCCGGCGACCTCGTGCACGGCCGGGTTGGTCAGGAACTCCTTGACCAGCGAGGCAACGCCCTTGTCGAGGGTTGCGGAGAAGAGCAGCTTCTGGCCGCCGGCCTTGGTCTGGCGCAGGATGCGCTGCACGGGCTCGAGGAACCCGAGGTCGCACATGTAGTCGGCCTCGTCGAGAACGGTCACGACAACTTCACTCAGGTCGAGACGACCCTGGTCAATGAGGTCTTCGATGCGGCCGGCGGTGCCGATGATGATGTCCACGCCGCGCTGGAGGGCGCTGACCTGGCGGTACTGCGGAACGCCGCCGTAGATCTGGGTGGTGAAGAGTCCGACGCTGCGGGCGATGGGCTGCACTGTGCGGTCGATCTGCAGGGCGAGCTCACGGGTCGGGGCCAGGATGAGCGCGCGGGGTTTGCGGGCCATCTTGCGGTCTTTGGCGCCGTTGTTCTCCATCAGCTTCTCCACGAGGGGAGCGCCGAAGGCGATGGTCTTACCGGATCCAGTCTTGCCACGGCCGAGCACGTCGCGCCCAGCGAGCACGTCGGGGATGGTCGCAGCCTGGATCGGGAACGGTGACGGAGCGCCGAGGGCGGCGAGCTCGCGCACGATGTTCTCGCCGAGCCCCAGATCGCCGAACGTCACACCGACGACATCGGAGGCCGTCGTCGCGATGGCTTCGAGACGCTCAAGCACGACGTCGTCGCCGCCGGCGAAGGTCGGCTTGACGCCGTTTTCGCTGCGCTTCGGGTAGAACTTGCTGTCGCCGTCGCTCGGACGGTCGTTTCCGAAGTCACGACGGGGCGGACGGTCATCGTTCGACCGGCGAGGGGCGCGGTCATCGAAGCTGCGCGGGGCACGATCACCATAGGACGGACGCTCGGTACGTGCGGGACGATCGTTGTTGTAGGCCGGACGATCCGTGCGAGGGGCACGGTCACCATAGGACGGACGCTCGGTACGCGCCGGACGGTCGTTGTTGTAGGCAGGACGGTCAGTGCGCGGGGCACGATCACCATAGGACGGACGCTCGGTACGAGGAGCGCTGTTGCGGTCACCGTACGAGGGGC
>NZ_SOHJ01000012.1 GCF_004403185.1 Cryobacterium suzukii
AATGACCCTCTCGAAATAGAGCACCCGGTCGACGAACTGCACCTGCCTGCGCTGGAACGGGTTCACGTCAGTGAGCAAGTCCCGCGCAGCTAGGTCAGCGGCAGCCGGGTCGAAATCGGCTGAGTCAGCGGCAGCCGGGCCGAACGGGACAGGGCCGAACGGGCCGGCGGCGCACGAGTCGGCGGTGAACGGGTCAGCGGTGCACGGATCGTCGCGGAGCTGGTGAGCGATGTACTCGGCGAAAAGAAACTCCTCGCGGAGGTTCTCGTCGAACAGGTGCTCTGGCGGGACGGCGGCGAACACCTCGGCGAGGTCGAGGTCGGCCGGGATGGTCGGACCGTCGGCGAGCTGCACGTCCTGCCGGAACTTCAGCGCGAGTGAAGCGGCGGCTTGTGCCGCCGCTTCGGCTTCGGCTTCGTCTTCGGCCTGCCACTCGGACAGGCACTGCAGCCGGAACGCGTCGAAGAATGCGCGCTCTTCAGCCGAGAACGACCACTCGGCGAACTCTCCCTCACTAACGCGGTCGAAGTCGAAATCGACGAAGCCCGGTCGGGGGGTGTCGCCGTTCTGGCTCATACCCTGATTCTATCAAAACCATGGCTTGAAGTCGAGGGAATCTCAGCGATTTTCAGATTTCTGTGCGAAGTTACATTCGGACTATTTTTCGTGTTTCGAGACCGGTTTGCGCCAAAAAAAGGGATCAACACGCAGAATTCGCCACCAGTACTGGTCCGCCTGGAGCCTGTCCTCCTATTGGGCAGCTACCCGCGACCGACCCAGCGATCCATTGACCGGTAGACACCGAAAACGCGACCGGCCACAGCGTCCCAGGCAGCCAACGGCAGCACGCCGCGAAGCACCTTCGAGAGGTTCACCGTCCACGGCAACAGCAGTTGCGGCTTGCCGGCGAGCATCGCTCGCCAGACCCGATCAACCACGTATTCCGGCGTCATCAACGGGGTGAGCAGCGGCCCGCGGGCCCCCGTGAACATGCCGGTGTCGATGTAGCTCGGGCACACCGTTGTCACCTTGACGTAGCCGTGCCCCTGCTGCACCAGTTCGAGCCGCAGCGAATCGCTCCAGCCGATCATTGCCGCTTTCGAGGCCGCATAGACGCTCATCCGCGGGGTGCTGAGGGTGCCGGCGGCCGACGCGATGTTTACGATGCGTGACTCGCGGTATCCGCTCGCAATCATCGCCGGCAGAAACTCGCGGGCGATATACATGGGCGCGAGCGCGTTGATCTGCATGGTCGGGCGGGTGTCTGCACCGTTGTCGTGTTCCCAGAAGTACTTGCCACGCACGATGCCGGCGTTGTTGATGACGACGTCGGGGTCGCCGATCTCCGTACGCACCCGCTGCGCGGTCTGCGCGATGGCGCCGAGGTCGGCGATATCGACGACGTACGGGGCGACCTGCGTGCGTCCGTGGGAACGTTCAGTCAGGATGGCGGTGGCCGCGGCGAGCGCGGCACCGTCGCGGTCCCAAAGGATGACGGTTTTCGCCCCCTCGGCGACGCAGCGTTCGGCATACAAGCGGCCCATTCCCATGGCGGCTCCGGTAATCAGCACGCGGGCTCCGGCGACGGTTCGACTCATACCCCCATCATGCCGCCTGCGCGCTCTCGTGCGGGACTACGGTCCGGCTGGCAGGAGAATCGTTCATGGCTGGCACCAGTCGATCTCCGATAACCTCGCTGTAGGCCGACTGACGGCTCAAAGTGGGGGATGCAGTGAAACTGAAGCTGACCGTTGGCGGACTGCCGGAGGGCGACATCGACGTGCTCGTCACCGCCGATGTGATGGCGACGATCGGCGAAGTCGCCCGCAACCTGGTGCTCGGCCAGCCCGGAACCTCCCCCCACGACGACGCAGCGCGCCGCAATAGCGCGCCCCTCACCCTGCGCGTGCGGTATCCCAACAACCCGGTGCTGCACGTGCTCGACCCGCTGGCTACGGTCAGCGATGCCGGCCTGAGCTCGGGCTGCTCGGTGGAAACAATCCAGCCCAGCCAGGCAGATCCGAGCGATGTCTTTCTGTATCAGCGCGCCGCCACTGCGTCGATCCTGCGCGGTCCGCAGGCCGGCCAGCAGTTTGCCCTCGTGGCCGGCAGCAACGTGGTAGGTCGTGGCCGCGGCTGCCGAATCCAGTTGATCGACGAGACCGTCTCGCGCACTCACGCCACGATCGACATCGGAGCGACCATCACCGTCACCGACCTCAATTCGGGCAACGGTGTGTATATCGACGACCGCCGGGCCGTGTCGGGCCCGGTGACCGCGGCCAACGTCATCTCGGTGGGCGACACCGTTCTCTCCATCGCCCGGGAGTCGAGCTCCGCGGGTGTGTCGCCGTTGGTCCGGCCGGAAGCCGTGGTCGAGTTTGCACGATCACCGCGCGTTGACGTACATTTTGTGGCCCAGAAGCTGGCCGCGCCGGTACCTCCTCAGCGCCTGGAACCGCAGAAATTTCCCATTCTCGCCGTCATCGCACCGCTCGTCATGGGATGCGTACTGTTCGCGGTCACCCGGTCACCGCTCGGCATCGTTTTCATCGCGCTGTCCCCCCTGATCATGATCGGTACCTGGGTCGACACTAAGGTCACCAACCGCCGCAAGAAGAAGGATCAGACGGAGCAGTTTGACGCGGCCATCGTGACGCTGAAAGCCAAACTCGCCACCCAGCGTGAGCGGGAAGTCTCCATTCGCAACGCGGAATCGCCCAGTACGGTGCAGATCCAGGAGGCGATGGTGGCGCGGAACGCCGTGCTGTGGACGCGTCGCCCCGAACACCAGACATTTTTGGAAGTGCGGCTCGGTCTCGGCGCCCAATCGAGTCGGATCACGGTGGACGTGCCCAGCCGCAACGATTCGGACGAAAGCTTTTGGACCGAGCTCGACGAAATCAAGGACGCCAACCTGACGGTGCCGTGGGTGCCGGTGCTGGAGACCTTCGACCGGGCCGGAAGCATCGGAGTCTCCGGCAGTGAACTCTGGTCTGAAGGCGTGCTGCGGTCGATCATTGTGCAGTTGTGTGGCCTGCACTCGCCGGCCGACCTGGTTCTGGCCTGCTTCGCCAACCCGGACAACCAGTACGAATGGCAGTGGCTCAAGTGGATGCCGCACATCGGCTCGGTCTATAGCCCCCTCACGACGAGCCATCTCGCGGCTGAACCGGCCGCGAGCGGCCACCTGCTCGCCCAGCTTGAAGAACTCGTGGCTGAACGCCGGGCGGCCCGCCAGGGCGGGGCGGACATCCGCTCTCATCTGCGCGAAGACGCAGATATCGATGAACTGCACGGGCAGGCGGTGCAGGCGTTGCCGGTCACCCCGGCCGTCATGGTTATCGTCACGAGTGACAGCCAGGTAGACCGCGGCCGGCTTGTCGCATTGGCCGAGGACGGCCCCGACGTGGGCGTGCACCTGCTCTGGCACGCGGCCGTGGTCGCCGATCTTCCGGCCGCGTGCCGCACCTACGTCGAGGTTCAGCCCGACGGCACCGGGGTGGTCGGATTCGTGCGCACCGGTACGCGAGTCGATGTCAGCCCGCTCGAGGCGATTTCAGGCCAGGATGCCGCGGTTGCGGCCCGACTGATCTCGTCGGTCACCGACAGCGGCGCCAGGGTGCTCGATGAGAGTGACTTGCCCACGTCTGTGCCGTACCAGGAGCTGCGCACCGAAAACGTCATCTCATCGCCCGAGGCCGTCGCCGCGCTGTGGGAACGCAGCGACAGCCTTACAGCTCGGTGGCGCGAGCACCCGCCAACCGAAGCCGGCACGCTCAGCGGCATCGTAGGCCAGGGCGCCACCGGCGTACTGCGGCTGGACCTTCGCGAGCACGGGCCGCACGCCCTCGTTGGCGGCACGACCGGGTCGGGCAAGAGCGAGTTTCTGCAGACCTGGATCATGAGCATGGCGAGCGAACACAGCCCGGATCGCGTGACCTTTCTACTCATCGATTACAAGGGCGGCGCCGCGTTCGCGGAATGCACCCAGCTGCCACACACCGTGGGCCTCGTAACAGATCTGAATACGCACCTCGTGCGCCGAGCTCTTACCTCGCTGCGGGCAGAATTACATTACCGGGAGACCCTGCTCAACGAGAAGGGTGCCAAGGATCTCATCAGCCTGGAGAAACGCGGCGATGCGGATGCCCCGCCATCGCTGATCATCGTCATCGACGAGTTCGCCGCATTGGTCGGGGAGGTACCCGAGTTCGTCGACGGGATCGTCGACGTCGCCCAGCGGGGGCGCTCCCTCGGTCTTCACCTGATCATGGCCACCCAGCGGCCGGCCGGTGTCATCAAGGACAACCTCCGTGCCAATACCAATCTGAGGATCGCCCTGCGCGTCGCCGACGAGTCGGACAGCCAGGATGTGATCGGCGGCAAGGACGCGGCAGGGTTCGATCCTTCGACACCGGGCCGTGGCGCGGCAAAGCTCGGCCCGGGCAAGCTGATTCATTTTCAGACCGCCTACCTCGGTGGTCGCAGCAAGGGTACGGCCAAGCTGCCCGACATCGATATTGCCGACTTTCCGTTCGAGGTCGGTCAGATCTGGTCGATCGACCTCGCTGCCCCGCCCGCTCGCCGGGAAGCACCACGCGACATTGAAAACATGTTGAATTCCATCCGCACGGCCGGGGCAACGCTCGGTCTGGCGACGCCGCGCAAACCCTGGCTCTCGCCGCTGGAGCCGGTGCTGGATCTCGCGCAGATCGCATCCGCTGACGGGCCGTCGATCGTACTCGGAATGCAGGATGAGCCGAGCCAACAGCGGCAAAGTTCTTTTCTGTTCGACCCGGACAGCCAGGGAAACCTGGCCGTTCTCGGCACGAGCGGCTCCGGTAAGAGCACCACGCTGCGAACGCTGCTGCTGTCGGCGTCACGCGAAGCCGAGCGGTATCCCGTGCACATCTTCGCGATCGACTGTGCCGGAGGCGCCCTGGGGATGCTCGCCGCCCTCCCCACCGTGGGCGGAATCATCGCCGGCGAGGACAGCGAACGGGTCGAACGCCTGATGCGGCAACTCGTTGCCACCGCGACCGAACGGGCGGCCCGCTATTCCGCGCTGCCTGCTTCCACCCTGTCCGATTACCGAAAGGTGAGCGGCGACAGCGCGGAACCGCGCATTTTCGTCGTCATCGACGGCATGGCCAACTTTCGCAGCAGCTACGAGTTTCGAAACGGCGACACGACGTTCGCCGCGCTCGCCCAGCTGATGAGTGTGGGACGGCAGGTGGGCATCCACCTTATTCTGAGCGCGGATCGCTCCGGCGTGATTCCCACTGCGCTCAACGCCAACATTCAGCAGAACATCGTGCTGCGCCTGGCTTCGTCGAGCGACTACGGCATTCTCGGCGTTCCGGCCGACATTCTTGAAGACGCGCCGGCCGGCCGCGCTGTCATCGACGGCAATGAGGTGCAGATTGCGGTGCTCGGCGGTTCGTCAAGCCTCGGCGAGCAGTCGGCGGCAGCGCAGCGACTCGGCGATCGACTACGCGACGCCGACGTCGTCGCGGCACCTCCGATCGATCGCCTGGCGGAGCGCATCCTGCTGTCGGCCCTCAGCCGGGCGCGCGCAAACCGGGCGGTGATCGGGGTAGCGGATGCCGACCTGCGGCCGATCGGCATCGCCCCGGAAGGTCTCATCGTGGTGACCGGCCCGTTTCGGAGCGGCAAGACCACCACGATCAAAACCCTCGTGCGGAGTTTTGTCGGCGCACTGCCGGGCGTCAACACGGTGCTGATCAGCCCGCGATCGAATGGCGAGCTCGCCGAATTCATTCCCTGGGGCACACGCGCCCTCGGGGTCACCGAAGCCGAGACGCTGGCTCGCGACCTCGGTACCGTCCTGCGGAAAGGCACCGGAACCTGGCCGACCGGCGGCGAGCCCGGCTTAATCGTCGTCGAAACCGCGGGCGATTTCGAGGGATCGACCGCTGAGCCCCTCGTCGCATCACTCATCAAGGCGGCGCGAAAAGCCAACGTGCTGATCGTGGTCGAGACGGATCTGGCGACCGGGCCCTCTGCCTGGCAGATTCACTCGGAGCTCAAGACCGCCCGGGTCGGCATTGTGCTCCAGCCCGATGAGGGCGACGGCATCGCCCTCTTTCGCGTGGCCTTTCCGCGCGGCAACCGGGCAGATTTTCCCGAAGGGCGCGGCTACCTCGTCGAGGCCGGCCGGGCCACGAAGCTCCAGGTGGCCTTGCCCGAGTAGTGGCGGGGTCAGTCGGCCACAATCACACCATCGGCACATTCAGGCACGGACCTATCGCACACGTTCGCCCTCCAGGGCCAGGGTCGTGACCACCGAAAGAATGTCAGCGAGCAGGGCACTGCGGTGTCGGCGACTGACCTGCACCTGCCCCGCATCAATGAGTGTTTGCGCCGTCACCTCCCCCGGCGAATTCGCGAGCACCCGCATCGACACCCATTCACCCGTCGTCCCCTGAAACCACTCCGCCGAATACAACGGCGTGCCCGGCTTTCTGAACACGCGCAGCCGCAAGCCCGACTCCATCGTGGCAGCGAGCGACCGCAGCACGGGAACAGCGTCCGCCGCACCGAACTGCGCCGCCAGCTGCTCGACGACCAGGTGATCGCCCGCCCGAATCGCCGCAATCAGCGTGCGCGATTCCACCAGTCCGATCAGCACCGTGACGGTACGCACTCCCACCGGCTCGAGCGGCGTCTCGGCCAGCAGGCCATCCAGGTGGTCGACCAGCAGAGCCAGGGAGCCCAGACTGATCGTGACCCGACCGTCGACACACTCGTGAGCGAATGTCTGCGGGCTGTCCGTCGCCCGAGCCACGGTGACCGTAACCGCGCTCATCAACTGGTCGGAGATCGACACCAATGTCTGCGAACTCTCCGTCGGAGTCCACGACTGTACCCACATCGCGTGCACCGCCATCGACGGCAGACCCAACGCAAGGAGAAGGAGCGGATGCGGGTCTCCCGCCCCGCCAGGCATGCTGCGGAGAAGTTGTCGGCCAGCCAACGCTTCCAGCGCCGCGCTCCGACGAATGTCGACGTCTGGCCCACTCTCTTCGAGGGTGCCCACACCGAGCGACACCGGCAGCATCAGGTCTGGCACAGCCTCCTGCACCACCCGAAACTCGTCGACGGTCAGCTCCGCCTGAAAGTCTGGTCGTTTGTTCATCGGCTAAGTATTTCCATCAATCGGCGACAATCACGCCATCGGCAAGTTCAGGCACGTCACCCGGCCACGAACCGAGGCTGTCACCAATATCAGAGCCAGCAAATCTGAGAACACCGCCCGGCGGCATGAGCGACCGGACCCACTTCGTGTCATATCCGCGGGCGTCGCTCGCGGCCGCCCAATCCCAATCGACAGCGTTGCCGGCTGAGTCCAGAAAACCGACCCAGAGACCGCTCGTCGGCTCGTGCTCGCTAATCGACCATGCAGCATTCAACACCCAGTCCAGCGCGGCGTCCGCATCATCGATGCGATAGCCTGAGTCAAGGGTTACCTCAACGACCGTGGTCCAGTTGCGCGCGAAACCAGACAGTGTCGAACGCTGCTCAACGTGCGCCGACACGACGCCCGGCAGTTGCTCGATGCGCTCCGCCGCAGCGTCCACCGACTGCCCCCCGCGCAATCCGACGCACCCGCTCAACGACACCGCGCACAAGGCTACCGCGCACAGAAGCGCAGTCCAGCGAAGCCCTCGTCGGGTTCGAGCGAGTCTCATGGCGATTCCTTGATTGCGAAATAGTCGGAAATGATCCTGTCCTCGCGCACTCCGAGGAACTGGTCAATTTTGTCATCGTTCTGTCGTGTGCCGGCCGTCGAATCGGCCAAGTGCGCGTATCGAAAGATGTCGTGCGAGGCGATACCGCCTCCACCGCCGTTGTCTGCAGTAATGGTTTCCCATGACTCAGGGTTTGACTGGCCATCGAGAGCGGATACCGGGTCGGACTCGTAGGCGATAACACCTATATTGTCGGGGATATCGAAATTACCGATCGGCGAACCTGCCGTCACGACCTGCACGATGTTGTAGGTGCCACTATTACTCTCGGCAAAAGAGGCGGCGGTTATGCCGCCTTGGCTGAATCCGGCCACCATGACCGGAGCGCTGAAAACCTCTGCCCTCGACAAGCCGACCGAGTTGTGCACTGCGTAGCTATTCATCGCCGATTCAAGGGCCCGGCCTGCCATTCGTTCGAGCGCACTGGAATTCTGCATTACCATCAGGATGCCGATGGCGTCGTTCGGGTTCCGGCTGTCCCAGGGGGACCATTTCTGGGTGCTCGGGATGACAAGGGTAAATGTTGGCGGTGTGCCAGGCTGCGTCATCACCCGGATCACCGCCTCGTCCGTGCCGCCGAGCAGATCGATTTGTCCCATTGACAGGAGCAGACCCGTCATATCCGAGGGCTGGATATCGTTGAGAAGCGCGACGCCCTCAGCATCGTACGCGATCCGGTCCTTCAGGTCGGCCTCCCCGATCCGCTCGACGAATTCCTTCTCACGATCGGGTTTGTCTTGAATTGACGACTCCGTCTGCAGCGTGGCGCCGTCATCCCACCCGAAGATACTCGCCGACTCGATCAGCCCACCGAGAATGGCGTCATAGCCGGGACCAAGCGCACCGAGCAGCCCCTCAAATGTGCCGATCGAATTCGACCAGATATCTTCGCTGGAGAAATTATCGCCTATGGTTTCGGCAAATTTTTCGCGGTCGGTCAGGAAGAGCCACGGGTCAGCGGTCAGCTCGCCAACCGTCTCGGACCAGGCCGACTGCACTTCCTCGGTCAGCCCGGCAGCCCCAGCCACCACAATGCCCGCAATAACAAGCTTGGCCGTCTCGACGATGAGGGTGACCGCGGCCACGGTCTGCACCCCGGCCACCAGAACGGCGGTATCGGCGACCACCTTCGTGACGACACCGTCGATGACGGCCCGGCCGGTGGCCACCGTGAAATCCACGGTGTTCGTCACTCCGGCAACCGTTGCGTCGAGCACGAACCCGATCGCTGCGGCGCGGGCCTGGAGCGCGGCATCCGCCAGCGCATAGGTGCTCACGACGGTCACCGCGATGAGCCCCAGACCGGTGGACCGTGCCACCAGCAGGGTCAGCGCTGCCATGCTCGTGAGCACCGCACCCTCCGCGGCGGCACCAGTGACCGGGCTGAGAATCAGCGACTGGAGCAGGTCACCGCTGGACGCCATTGGCAGTATCCGCAGGGCATCGGCCTGAGTCGTCGCGATGTGTTGCGCCAGGGTCGACGTCACAAGCTCGATATCGGCAAAGGTCGCGACGATCGACCCACCCGCGGCAGCCCCGCGGGTCAGCGCGGTCACTGCCACAGCCGTGGTGCGATCGTTCGAGCGGGTGAAGGCATCGCTGATGCCCGACCGGCCACGCACCGCACTCCCGAGCTGATCCGCCAGGCCTTCGGTCACCGCCTCGTTCAGCCGACTGTCGCCCGGGCCGGGCCCCGGACTGTCAGCCACGTTCACCCTCCACGGTCAGAAGCATCATGGGCGCAGCACCGTCTTCAACAGGTGCTCGACGTCGAGCCAGTCTTTCGATCCGTTCACCGGCGGGCTGGGAATGGTGCGCATCACCGATTGCGCGTGGGTCACCACGCTCTCAGCAATGTCGATATTCGCCAGCTTGTAGACCGACACCTGCACGGTTTTCGTGACGACGTCGACGGCAGAATTCACGACGGTCATGAACGATGTCACAGCACCCTCGGCTACGTCCTGAATCACCTTGATCGCGTTCGAGGCTATCGACCGCGCCTCGTCGAGGCGCTCGGCCGCCCAGGCCTGCGCCTGAACGATGAGCGCCTTCACATCGTCCACGCTGCGTGCGTGCGCGCCCAGAGCATCCGCTGCTGCGTCGAGGCTGGCGGCAGTGCGGTCGATGTCGTCGGCCGTCAGCGTGATTTGCGTGCGGAAGGCTTGGGCGGCAGGCGAATTCCAGTTCATGCTCTCGGCCTGCGCCTTGAGCTGCACCGCACGCGTGCGCATATCTCCGGCGCGGTCGCGCAGATACGACGCGTCGTTTTTCACGGTCGACATGTCCCCGTACATGGTTTGCCTCCCGTTGGGCACACCCTAGCAGTCCGGGGTAACACCCACCTTGTTCGGGAGGTGTCAGAGGAACATCAGCACAATGCCGGCCACACCGGCGAGAACGCCAATGCCGAGTAGCACCAGGCCGATCAGGCGCAGTCCCTTGCCGTCGAGGTCGGGGTCGTGCGTGCGGCACTTCTCGGGCCGGCGATTGCGAAACCAGACGCGCACGTCATCGCCCGGCACCAGATTCTGCGTCTCGTGGGTGTCGGCTGGGCACTCGTGCACATCGCCGTCGTTATCAAACCAGCGGATGACCGTGGCGGGCCCCGACGCGGCCGCGTCCGACGCGGCGATCACGGCGGTCGTGCGAGTCCAGCGGCCGCTAATGCCGCGTACGGACAGGCCGACGATATAAAGGACCGCTCCAATAATGAGGCCGACGAGTGTGAGAATCTCGCTTATGATGCCGGCGAAGTCGAGCGCGTGCACTGCCACCGCCGTCCGTTGTCTGTCGTCTGCTCGCGGCGCATACCCCGATGGCTAAATCGTATCGTTTAGCTCCGCACCGACGGGCCTCTAGGCTGAAACCATGCGATTTGGACTCTTTGTACCTCAGGGCTGGCGACACGATCTGGTCGGAATCGAACCGGCTGCGCAGTGGGCGACGATGAGTGGCCTGGCCGCTCACGCTGATGCCGGTGCGTGGGAATCGATCTGGGTCTACGACCACTTTCACACCGTTCCGGTGCCGAGCGAGCAGGCCACCCACGAGGCCTGGTCTCTCATCTCCGCGTTCGCCGCGACGACGAAACGGGTGCGCCTCGGGCAGATGTGCACCTGTATGAGCTACCGCAACCCCGGCTACCTTGCCAAGGTCGCCACGACCGCCGACATCATCTCGGGTGGACGCGTCGAGATGGGCATCGGCGCCGGTTGGTACGAGCACGAGTGGCGCGCCTATGGCTACGGCTTTCCCCGCCCGGGCGAGCGCCTCGCCCGCCTCGACGAGGGCGTGCAGATCATGAAACAGGCCTGGACCACGGGTACAGCCACCCTCGACGGCGTGCACTATCAAGTGGATGGCGCCATCTTTCAGCCGCTCCCGCTGCAAACGGGTGGGATTCCCATCTGGATCGCCGGCGGCGGTGAAAAAGTCACCCTGCGCATCGCCGCGCAGTACGCCGACTACACCAACTTCGATGGCTCACCCGAGGGCTTCTCGCACAAGAGCTCGCTGTTGGCCGAGCACTGCTCGGCGCAGGGCACCGACTTTGGCCGCATCGTGCGCTCGGCGAACTACAACACCGTGATCGGCGCGACCGAGGCCGAGGTTGCCGAGAGGCTCGACGCGATCGAGGCCCGGGTGGCGCCGTATCTCGGGGCTGAAGGAGCCACCGAGTTTATGGCCGAGTACCGCAGCGGTGAGGCACAGGGCGTTGGCACCCCGGAACAGATCGTTGAACGCCTGACCGCGATGAAGAAGCGTGGCCTCGGTTACGCGATCCACTACTTTCCCGAGGCCGCCTACGACCGGTCGGGAATTGAATTGTTCGAGCGCGAGGTCATGCCAGCCTTGGCCTAGGTCAAGGTCAAGGTCAAGGGTGCGCCGGCCAGTCCGAGAGACCAGCGCCATCCACCGTGTCGTGGTGATCTCGAATCGTGGCGGCAGTCTGCATGACGTGAGCCATCATGCACACCGCTGCCCGGTCGCCGTCGTGCTCGCGCAGCGCCTCATAGATCTGGCGGTGTTGGTCCCACGAGCCGGCGGCCCGCGTCACGACAACCCGGTAGAAATACCATCGAATTCGTCGTTGCAGCACCCCAAGCATCCGCGCAATCACCGAGTTGTCGGCAGCCTCCACGACAATATTGTGAAAACGGTCGTTGAGCTCCAGGAGGTGTTTGGCGTCCTTGGCCGCGATGGCCGCGTCACCATGTCCCAGCAGTTCCTGGAGTCGGGCTAAATCGACGTCTGAAATATTCTCGGCGGCCAACCGAGCGCAGTCGCTTTCAAGAAGGGAGCGGGCGTGGAAAACCTCCTGCACTTCCTTGTCACTGGGAGCGTGCACGAAGGCGCCTTTTTTTCCTGCCCGATGTTCGACGAATCCGTCGTGCACGAGTCGCTGAATGGCCTCACGCACCGGGTTCCGGCTCACCCCCAGTTGCTTGGCGACTTCGTCTTCGCGCAGGTGGGAACCCGGTGCGATGACACCGTCGACAATGGATTCTTCCAACACCTCGTAAACCCGTTCGCCGAGGGTTTGCGCGGCTTTGAGCAAGCCCAGCGTGCTCAAATCATCCCCTTTCGACTCTAAGACGTCCCACACTTCAGCTACTCCTCTTCGGCCATTCCTACATCGCGGATCGTCATCTGCCGCCGTCTGGCGAGCATAAGCATTGTTGATTATGCCGCAGTTCTCTGGGCGCCTCGCTCGGTGCCCCGTGCAACTATCGCCCGACGGCGTAACCCTGGTTACCCCGGGGGTTGGCCGCAGCCTTGAGCCAGCCGTCATCGCGCGCCACAGCGCTCACGCGCCCTTCGGACCACGGCTCACCGACCACGACGAGGTGACCGCGACGCCGCAACTCGTCAAGCACGGCTGAATCGAACCGGCTCTCCAGGTACACCTCGGCTGGATGTGCGTCCCGCGGGAAGAAGGAGTTGGGCATGTGGGTGGAGTGAAAACCGGGGGCGTCGATGCCCTCCTGCAGATTCATATTCCCGTGCACGAGGTTCAGGAAGTAGTTCAACGACCACTGATCCTGCGCGTCGCCACCCGGGGTTCCGAACGCGAGCCACGGTTTGCCGTCGCGCAGGGCGAAGGACGGCGTCAACGTGGTTCGTGGGCGAGCGCTGGGGCGCAGTGAGTTCGGCAATCCTTCCTGCAGCCAGAACATTTGTGCGCGAGTGCTGAGGCAGAAGCCCAGCGCGGGGATTGTCGGCGAGGATTGCATCCAGCCACCACTGGGCGTGGCCGAGATCATCATCCCATTGGCATCGACAACGTCGACGTGGCACGTGTCCCCCCGGGTTTCTCCCGACTTAGCGATTGTCGGCTCGCCGGATCCGATCAAATTCTCATATCCAGCTGGGGATGCCGGGTAGCGCGGCAGCCGCGCCTGGGCTCCACCGGGGTTACCGGGGCGCAGCTCCACGGACGCCGTGTCGGTGATCAGCAAGCGACGCTGGGCGTTGTATTCCGGGCTGAGCAGTGCCGCCATGGGCACATCGGTGAAGTTGGGGTCGCCGTACCAGGCCTCACGATCGGCAAACGCGAGTTTGCAACTCTCGAGGATGGTGTGCACCCAGTCAGCGGAACCGGGTCCCATCGCGCTCAGATCGAAGCCTTCGAGCAGCGCAAGTTGCTGCAGAAAAACGGGTCCCTGCCCCCAGGGGCCCGTCTTGCAGACGGTGTAGTTGTGATAATCGTAGGTGAGCGGCTGTTCAACCGTCGGCTCCCACAGTGCCAGGTCCGTGGCCGTCAAGAGCCCACGATGACGTTCCCCTGAGGTGTCCATCACCTCATTGTCCGCGCAAAAGTCACCGATGGCTTCGGCGACAAAGCCGCGGTACCAACAGTCCCTGGCTGCTCGGATTTGCGCTTCTCTCGACCCGCCGGCAGCTTCGGACTCCGAAATTACCCGTCGCAGGGTCGCTGCCAGCACGGGATTTCGGAAACAGCTCCCCGCTGCGGGCACCTGTCCGCCCGGCATCCAGGTCGCAGCTGAGCTGGGCCACTCGTCCGTGAACAGCTCCTGCATCGTTCCAATTGCATCGGATACGCGCTTGAGCAGCGGATGCCCCTCCTCGGCATAGTGGATGGCCGGTTCGAGCACCTGACGCAGCGTCATCGTTCCGTGCAGTTCCAGGAGCAGCGTCCACGCGCCAAAGGCACCCGGCACGACCGCGGGCAACAGGCCCGTCCCCGGCATGACGTCCAGACCCAACGCGGTCACGGCCTCGATGGTTGCCGCAGCCGGCGACACGCCCTGACCACAAATGGTGGATACTTCCTGATCGGTTTCTGACCAGACCAAAATCGGAACCTCGCCACCGGGGCCGTTGAGGTGCGGCTCAACAATTTGCAGCACGAAGCCGGTGGCTACCGCGGCATCGGCGGCATTGCCGCCGCGCTCGAGCACGCTCATTCCGGTGGCGGAGGCGATCCAGTGGGTTGATGCCACCATGCCGACGTTTCCGATGAGTTCAGGACGCGTTGTGAACAAGATTCTTGTCTCCTTGGTTAATGAGCGGCGCACCGTTTTCTGCGGTGACGAGGTGGCATGCGCTCTGGTGATCAGGGCCGGTCACGCCCAGAAGTAGCGGAACTTCGTTCGTGCAGCGATCAATCGCAACCGGGCAACGGGCATGGAACGGGCATCCACTTATTTCTTCGGTTGGACTTGGCAGGTCGCCGCTGAGAATGATCCGTTCACGACCGCGAGCGCTGGAGGGGTCCGCCGTTGGGGCCGCAGAGAGCAGCGCCTGCGTGTACGGATGCTGTGGGTCGCGAAACAGCTCGGCGCGCGTCGCCGTTTCTACGATTTTTCCCAGGTACATCACGGCGATGCGATCGCTGATGAATTCAACGACCGACAGGTCATGGGTAATGAAGAGGCAGGAGAACCCGAGATCGATCTGCAAATCAAGAATGACATTGAGAATGGATGCCTGCACCGATACGTCGAGCGCCGAAACCGGTTCGTCCGCGATCACGAGTGATGGGCCGAGCACCAGCGCGCGGGCCAGTGCAACACGCTGGCGCTGGCCACCGGACAGCTCATGCGGAAAACGGCCAACCAACTCCAGGCTGAGCCCCGTGCGTTCAAGCATGTCGGAGACGATCCGGTTGCGCTCGGCTCGAGTGCCGCGGCGATGCTGCCGCAACGGCTCGGTGACGATCTGGCCGACCGTCATGCGCGGATTGAGCGACGAGTACGGGTCTTGGAAGACCACGTGCACTTCGGAACGGAGCGGGCGCATCTCCCGTCGGCTCAGGGTGGAGATATCGCGGCCCAGCAGGCGGATGGTTCCGCTGCTGGGCTGCGTGAGTCGGGCAATACAGCTTCCCACGGTGGATTTTCCGCTGCCGGATTCGCCGACCAGACCAAGAATTTCGCCGCGTCCGATGGTCAGATCGACGCCGTCGACGGCCCGAACCACCGTGCGCCCGCCGCCCAAACGCGAACCGGATTGGAAGTGCTTCACCAGGTTGGAAACTTCCAGGACTGGTTGCTCGCTCATAGCATCGCTCCTACTGCGGGGTGGTAACAAGACACACTGTGCCCGACGGCGACGAGGTCCGCTGCGGGTCGGGCGGCGGTGCACGCGCCACTGGCACTGGCACAGCGCGGGGCGAATTGGCATTCGTCCGGGTCGGTCGACGGTGAGGGCACCAGGCCGGGAATGTCGGTGAGGCGCCGACGGCCATCCGTCTGCATAACCGCCCGCGATGGCAGCGCACCGAGCAGCCCACGCGTATACGGGTGGGTGGGAGCCGCGAAGATCGCGGCCGTTGACGCCATCTCCACGATTCGACCGGCGTACATGATCGCGACCCGGTCTGCGATGTCGGCGACAACTCCCAGGTCGTGCGTGATCAGCACGATCGACGTGCCCAGGTTGTCCCGCAGCCGCCGGAAGATGTCGAGCACACCGGCCTGAATGGTCACATCGAGGGCGGTGGTGGGTTCATCGGCGATCAGAACGACAGGGTTGCACGCCACCGCGATAGCGATCATGACGCGCTGACGCATGCCGCCGGAGAGTTCGTGGGGAAAAGCGGCCGTGCGACGCTGGGCATCAGGAATGCCGACCAGTTCAAGTAATTCAACGGCACGCGCCAGGGCCGCTCGGCGGGACAGGCCCTCGTGCCGGAGAAGCACCTCCGAAATCTGGCTTCCCACCGTGTAGGCGGGATTCAACGAGGTCATCGGCTCCTGAAACACGACCGAGATTTCCTTGCCGCGCACCGCCTGCATCCGCTTTTCGGAAAATGCTGACAGGTCGACGCCGTTCAAGCGCACCGATCCGCCAAGGGTGACGTGCGAGTCTCCCAAGAGTCGGGGAATGGACATGGCCACAGTGGATTTTCCGCAGCCGGATTCACCCACGAGAGAGAGGATCTCCCCCTTCTCCAGCCTGAACGACACGTCTTTGACGGCGATGACCGGTCCATTCTCTGTGCCGAATTCAACCCGAAGGTGTTCGACCTCCAACACGCTCATCGGGTCTCCTTGGGGTCGAGTACGTCGCGAAGTCCATCGCCGAGCAGATTAAAACCGAGCGCAGTGAGGGCGATGGCAATTCCGGGGAACAGCGCCAGATACGGCGCCTGGGCGAGGTATTGCTGCGCGCTGGTGAGCATGATCCCCCAGGACGACATGGGGGGCTGAACACCAAGGCCGAGAAAGCTCAGCGTGGACTCGCCGATGATGGCCGCCGGAATGGCGACTGTCGCCTGCACGATGAACGCGCTCATGGCGTTGGGGGCGATGTACCGGAACATGATCGTCCCGTCCCGAGCACCGTCGGCGACAGCGCCACTGACGAACTCCTGCTCTCGAATCGCCATCGCCTCGCCACGAGCAATGCGAATCACTTCCGGAACCTGTGACACCGCCAGCGCGATGATGACGTTCGTGAGGGACGCGCCCAGAATCGCCGCAAGTCCGACCGCGAAGATCAGGAAGGGGAAGGCCAGCATCACGTCAACGATTCGCATGACGACGACATCAACCCATCCCCGGTAGAAGCCGGTGATCAGGCCAATGGTGATGCCGATGATAAGTGCCAAGGCCGTGGACATGACTCCGGCCATGAGCGAAACCCGGGCGCCGTTGGCAATCCGAGCAAACACATCCCGTCCCAGATCATCGGTGCCCAGCAGGTGCGCAAACGAGGGGGTCTGAAGGATAGCGGTAAAGTCCTGCTGGTTCGGATCGGTCAACAGGATCGGTCCGAGAATGGCGAACAGCACGAAACCGACGACGAGGATCAGTCCGGTCACGGCCATCGGGCGCCGGGCGAAACGGCGCGCAACGCGCTGCCACCGCGGTCGAGGCGTGCTGCTTGCGGCTTTCGGTTTGGCCGTGATCATTTTCTGGCTCATCGGGCTCCTCCAGCCAGGCGCATACGTGGATTCAGGTAGGCATAGGCGATATCGACCGCCAGGTTGACCAGGACGTACCCGGTGACGGCTACGAGCACGGCACCCTGCAGGACGGGATAGTTGCGCGCCGACACGGCGTCAATGATGAGCTTGCCAAAGCCCGGAATGACGAAGATCTGCTCCGTAATAATGGCTCCGCCGATCAGCGCACCGAGTTGGAGACCGAGCACCGTGACGACGGTGGTCAGACTGTTTCGCAGAGCGTGCTTGACTTCGCGATTACGGCTAACGCCCTTCGACCGTGCTGTTCGCACGTAGTCGGCCGATAGCTGTCCCAGCAGAGCCGCTCGGGTTTGCCTCATCAAGACCGCCGATAGTCCCGTGCCGAGTACCAGAGCCGGGAGGATCATCCGTCTCAGGTTCTCGCCCGGGTCTTCCGTGAATGCCACGTAACCGGAGGCCGGAAGAGCCTGTAAGTTGATGGCAAAAAATAGAATGGCCAGCATCCCGAGCCAAAAGTGCGGCACGGACAGACCGATGAGTCCGAACACGTTGGCGGCGTAGTCCGCAAAACTTCCGCGCTTCACGGCCGACACGATGCCCGCCGTCAAACCGATCAGTACACCGACCAGGATGGCCAGCCCGGCCAGTTCGAGGGTGATGGGCAGCCGCTGCAGCAAAATCTCGGCCACGGGAATGCGGTCTCTGGTGGACACACCGAAGTTTCCTTGCAGCGCCTGCCCGACGTAGTTGAAGTATTGGATCCAGATCGGCTGATTGAGACCGAACTGTTCCCGAATGGCCGCGACAACGGCTGGATCAGCGGTCTCGCCCGCCAGCACCAGGGCGGGGTCGCCCGGAAGTAGGCGCACCCCGACGAAGACGACGATGCTGGCGAGAAACAGGGTGACGATCGAGGTGATCACCCGTTGGAGCATAAAACGAGCCACTGGTCCAGCCGTTCCGTATCGGTTTTCGGGCTACTTGGTCAGTTCGGCGGTCTTGAAGCGCGGGATCGCGTCGGCGGAGTACTCCACCCCGGTGATGCCGGCCAGACCGAGGAACCAGGTGTCGTGATACAGGTAGATGAGCGGCTTGATCTCATCGATCCGATCGAGGGCCTGGGCGTAGAGGTCCCGGCGAGCATCCGTTTCGGTGACGGACGCCGCCTCGGAAATCAGGGAATCCACCTCGGAATCAGCCATTCGCGAGTAGTTATTGGTGCCGCCGGTCGTGAGCAGGTCGTTCAGGTCGCCATCCGGGTCCATGCGGCCCGACCACCCGATCAGGAACATGTCGAACTCGCCAGCACGGCCCAGATCAAGCGCCGAGACGAATTCGACCGGCTTGATCGTGACGTCGAAGCCAACATCGTTCGCCATTTGCTGGATGACTTCAGCCGTTTTCTGGTCGGTCGGTCGCGCGGGGATCAACAGTTCGACCGGAATCGGGAGCGTCTCGCCCGAGGCCTCTACCAACGCACGGGCGGCGTCGGGATCGAAGTCCACGCACTGGATATCATCGGGTCGGAACGCCATTTGTTTCGGCAACGGCACGCAGTCCGGAGTGGTCTGACCCGCGAATACCACCGTGTTCAGGGCATCGCGGTCAATGCTGAGTTCGAAGGCCTTGCGCAGCTCGACCGAGCTGGCCAGGGGGCTGGACGACATCGTCGGATCGATGTTAATGGTCAGACCCTGATAGCCAATGGCGCTGACGTCGAGAACGTCGACCCCGTCGGCACCCAGCTGGTCGACATCGCTCGCGTTGAGGCGCTCAGCAACGTTGATATCGGATGAGCGCAGGTTCGCCGCCCGAATGTTCGGATCGGTGATGAACTTGTAGGTCACGCCATCGAGCTTGACCAGATCCTTGTCGTAGTAGTAATCAGACTTGGTGAAGTTGATCTCACTGCCGGGAACCCGGTCCGTGAAATCGAACGGGCCAACGCACACCGGGTCGGTTCCGAAGTCGAGGCCGAGCGTCTCAAGTGCCGTTGGCGACATTATCGCCCCCGCACGGTCGGCGAGTTGGGCACCCAGGGGGCTGAATGGGCGCGACAGGGTCAGGCGAATGTTGTTATCGTCAACGACTTCGACGCTCTGCAGCGCAGCCAGTTCCTTTTTGCGTGAGGAGGTATCGAGTGTGAGGTTACGGTCGAGGGTGATCTTCACGGCGTCCGCATTGAACGGTGTTCCGTCGTTGAAGAGGATGCCTTCCCGCAGTGCGATATCAACCGTCAGGCCGTCAGCGCTGGTGACGGGCAGGGACGCAGCGAGTTGCGGCACCAGTTCGAGGCTGTCGTTGGAATCGTAGAGCTTCTCGCAGAACGCGGTGAACACGACCCTGGCCACAAACGTGTTGGCGACCGTGGGGTCCAACGTGTCCGGTTCGTCCGACAGCGCGACAACGGCAATTCCGCCGGCCACGACCTCGTCGGCGCTGGGCGAGGCCGACGGTGTGGAGGCACACGAGACCAACATTAACGATGCCGCGGCCATGCAACCTATGTTCAACGTTCTTCGAAGCATCATGTCTCCAGTGGAAGTAGTGAAAAAGTTCGTCCGTTGTTTGGATACTGTATACGGTATAGAGACAGATCGTCTACGAAAAGGACAACACCATGGAAATTGAGATAGGCCTCCTCAACGGCACGATTATCTTCGTGGCGGGGATCGTGGCCGGAATCATCAACGTGGTGGCCGGCGCGGGCACGCTGATCACTTTTCCAACCCTGCTCGCCCTCGGAATCCCGCCGATCACGGCGAATGTGTCGAACACAGTCGGCCTGGTACCGGCCTCCGTCACTGGCGCCTACGGCTACCGACGAGAACTCCAGGGCCAGTGGCGCGCCGTGGGGCTCATGGCCGTCTTCTCTGCCATTGGCGGCATCGTCGGCGGCATCCTGCTGCTGGTTCTGCCGGCATCCGCATTCTCCGTTGTTGTTCCGTACCTGCTGCTCCTTGCGGGTGTGCTCTCCGCAATACAGCCGCGCATCGCGCGATTCGTGCGGCGCAAATCTGACGTAGCCCATGCAGACACCCGCCCTGTGGCCATTGGTCTGATCCTTGGCGTGCTCGCGACAGGCGTGTACGGCGGCTATTTCGGTGCCGCCCAGGGCGTGGTATTACTCGCCCTCCTCGGGATTCTCTGGTCGACCGACATGCACCGCGCCAACGGGGCCAAGAACGTTCTGGCCGGTGTCGCCAACGTCGTGTCGGCGGTGATCTTCATTTCCAGCGGCACGGTCGACTGGATGATTGCTGTCCTGATCGGCGTGGGCTCGGCGCTCGGCGGCTGGCTCGGCGCCAGAATCGGACGGCGCCTGCCCGCTCCGGTACTGCGCACGATTCTCGTGATCGTCGCGCTGACGGCCGCGGTCGTGCTGCTGGTCACCTAGTCACTCCGGTCAGGCAATCTGACAGACTGGATGAAATGATGCTCACCGACAACGATGTCCCAGCTTGGTGGCGCGGCCTTGGCCTACCCGGACTGGTCGACTTGCACACCCATTTTCTCCCAGAGCGGATGCTGCGGCGCGTCTGGGCCCACTTCGACGAGATCGAACCGCTGATCGGCCAGGCGTGGCCGATCCAGTACCGAGACGATCAACAGTCGCGACTGGCGACGATACGCCGGCTGGGCGTGCGCCGTTTCACCGCGCTGTCCTATGCGCATCGCCCGGGCATGGCGGCTTCCCTGACTGACTTCTCACTCGGACTGGCCGCCGAAAACGCCGATTGCGTGCCGAGCGCCACGTTCTACCCGGAAGAGGGCGTGCTCGATCAGGTTCAGTCCGCCCTCGACCGAGGTGCGCGTGTGTTCAAGATCCATGCGCAGATCGGGGCGTTCGACCTGCGGGAACCGGTACTCGACCCGGTCTGGGGGTTGCTCGCAGACGCCGGAATTCCGGTCGTGATCCATGTCGGCAGCGGGCCGGTATCGCGGCCGGGTATCACCGGGCCGGACAAGCTTGCGGGGGTGTTGGCGCGGCATCCGCTGTTGACAGCCGTCGTCGCCCATCTCGGTGCCCCGGAGTACGGCGAGTTTCTCGATCTCGCCGAACGCTATCCGTGGGTGCACCTCGACACCACCATGGCCTTCACCAGTTTCTTCGAGCAGCTCGCGCCGTTCGACCCTGCGCTGCTGCCACGGCTGGCCGACCTGCCCGACCGGGTGGTGCTCGGCAGCGACTTTCCCAACATTCCGTACCCGTATGCGCACCAGCTCGAGTCGCTCGAACGACTGCGTGACCGCGAGCCCAGGCTCGACGACAACTGGCTGCGCGCTGTCTGCTGGTATAACGGTCTGCGGCTGATCGGCGAATAGGGCCACGATCCGCGTCCACTAGGCCACCGACCAGATCCACCAGGCCGATTGAGAGAACTATACGGTTTGGTCCAGCTCCTCTACCAGGGGCAGGACCAAGCCGTATTTTGGCGTCCATGCACAATGCTGCCGCTACCGGCCATATGATCCATCTTGCTGCTATGACGAGCATTATCCATCAACTCACTACGCCGAATTCGAGGACGACCATGACACCGGCCACCGATCTCTCCCGCCGCGCCGTTATATTGATCGGGAGCGCGGGCACCGCTGCTGTGCTTGCCGGTTGCTCGACCGAATCGTCTGCCGGAGTGGAGGCTGGTGGCCAGACGGCGGCGTCCGCGGGCGCGCCTCAAGAGGTCGCCAAGCTTGCCGATATCCCGGTCGGCGGCTCCATTTCGGCCACCCTGGAGGGGAAACCGATTCTGGTTTCACAGCCGACCGAAGGTAGTGTCATTGCCTTTAGTGCCATCTGCACGCACCAGGGTTGTGTCGTCAAACCCGGGGGCAGCGAATTCGATTGCCCGTGCCACCAGTCACGCTTCAACGGGGCAACCGGAGAGGTGCTTGATGGCCCCGCGCCCTCGCCGCTGGAAAAGATTGCGGTGCACGTCACCGGCGGCGTCGTACTCACCTCTCGACGCTAGCCGTCGTTGCTTCCCTTGCCGTCGCCGGAGCCGCCATTATCGGAGTCGTCCTGGCTGCCGTGGCCGCTGTTCTCGTCGGTGTCGTGGCCCGAATCGGACCCGTGGCCCGAACTGCCGCTGTCGTCGACCGTGTCATCGACGCTGGGGCCGGAGTTACTGCTTTCCCCTCGTCCGTCGCTGTCATCGGGAGCGTCGGTGACGTCGTCACTGCCGTTACCCGATCCGATGCGTCCGTCGCTGTCGTCGGGCGCGGCGTCGTGGTTATGGTCCGAAGCAGCTTCGGTGGCTGCCGGCGCTGGCGCTGGCTCGATTGCCATATCCACACCGACCCCGGCGGTCGAGCGGGGGGAAACGGTGACTGCTTCCAGCTTGGTGTGCGCCGCGCGCGCGATGCCGTTTTGAACCGATTTTATAAGATCATCGCTGAGTAGCGGGCCGGTGTAGGTCACGTCGAGCTCACCGGTGCGGAGGGTGGTGGAGTAGTTGCCGAGCGCGTCCGACAGGATGCCTTCCCTGGCGATGGACTCCTCCAGTGCAGCAGGACTGGTCGCCCGAACCGCGAACCGGAGATCGTGTACCAGAACCTCGGCGACGTGGTAGTGGTCCACCCCGGAAACCACTGGGTCCTGGAAGTACGCACGGTTGGCCAGTTCCCCGGCTTCGGCAACGGTACCCCCCATCGGCAAGGCCACGATCAGCTCCGGCACGAGGTGCTCGAGCGAGGCGGGGTCGAGGACGTCGGGAGAGATGTCGGACAGGTGTATCTGGCTTTGGTTTGCCGCATCATCGAGCACCGTGCGAAGCGCGGCGAGATCGGCGTCGGGAGTCGAGTGGATTGCGATCACCACCCGGCGTCGAACCATCAGCCCGTCGTAGGTCACAGTAGGTCGGTCGTTGCCCGCATCGGTACCCGTCTCAGCGTCGCCGGTCAATCCGGCCGAAACGGGAGCGGTTGTAGGGGGTGACGCCACGGCGGTGCATCCGCTCAGTGCGAACGCGATGAGTACCGCCGTAACGATCTTGGTGACATTGTTCATCTTAGGTTCCCGCCGCAAACCCGGGCCGGTACACCGGCGGATACGAAGTCATGGGAGTGGTGTCCACGACCGGATAGTCCGAGCTGACCGGGTCGTTGTTTCGCCAGTCCCCGACCGAGAACTGCACCATCATGTCGTGGTCTTCATGCACCAGGTTGTGGCAGTGCACCATGTACCGTCCGCCGGCGTGGGCACCGGTGTTGAACTGCATCAGCACGGTGATGGATTCGTTCTCTCCCGCATAGAAGACGTCTTTTGGCCCACCCTCCCACGGGAATGGCTTGCCACCATTGGTGTTTCGGGCGATGATTTTGGCGTCGATCAGGTGAATGTGCACGGGGTGGAACCAGCCTCCGGACTCGTTCGTGATGGTCCACTGCTCAACGGAGTACGGCTGGGGGCTGGCGAAGCACCGGGAGAACCCGGATGCCGCCACGTCCTCCCACGTCTCCCCGTTGATGGTCCACTCTCCGCCCTGGCGCTGCACTCGAAGTATCCGCTTCGCTACCGCCATCTCCGGGGTCAGCTTCATCACGTCGAGGCCACCACGCTGCGGGTTTGCCGAGCCACCGTCGTCGAGCGTTGTGGGGATGGCGGAGATCGACCCGACCGTGGAACCCGAGTCGGCCACGACCTGAAACCGCATAATCTTGTTCGTGTTGGCGAAGTTGACGTTGTTCTTGTTGCTCAGGTTGCGCATCTCGATCATCTGGCCAACCTTGTACTTGCGAAAGTCGATCAGGATCTCGTAGCGCTCCGCCGTGCCCTGTCGCCAGGACTGCACCGCCTCCACCTTGGGCGTCATGCCGCCGTCGGTGCCGACGACGTAGAACGGGTCACCGGTGGACAGCATGGGTCGATAGGAGCGTGTGATCGAGGCCACGAGAACTCGAAAGCGGTAGATGCGCGGCTTGACCTTCATCGTCGGCCACGGCACCCCGTTGACCATGATCACGTCACCCCACAGACCCGCGTGGCCGTTGTCGTTAAATCCCAGGGAGCCATCGGCGTTGAACATTGCGTCCGAGATCATCAGCGGCACGTCGAACTCGCCCTGAGGCAGCTGCGCCTGCTCGTACTGGTCCGACATTGGGTAAAAACCCGCGAGCCCTGAGTACACATTCTGGCTCGTGACCAGGTGGTTGTGGTCGTGGTACCAGAGCGTGCGCGCCGACTGCCAATTGGGGTACTGGTAGTTCTTGACTTTGCCCGGAGCCGTGAAGTCGTTGGCGTACCCGTCGTACTGGGGCAGCGACGCCGAGCCGTGCATATGGGTGACGGTGTTGAACGCCGACGGGTGCAGGAGCCCTGTTGCCGGCAAGGCGTTGCGGATGCGTACCTCGGTTCGGGTGCCCTGTCGCACCCGAATGGTCGGGCCGGGGAAAACACCGTTGTACCCCGCCAGGGTGGTGGAGAGCCCCGGAAGGATCCGGGCCTGCGCCAGCTTCTCGGTGAGGGCGAATTTGGCGAATGGCCGAGCCGGGTCGCCATCATCGAAGCCCGTGGCGTACGGCACCAGCTCGGGCGGGCGGCGGAACACGCCCCGGTACGGGACCGGCATGTTCGCGGGCGCCAACAGACTCGGGGTGGGGACCGGGTCCGACATCCTGGCCATGCCAAGGGCGCTCATCGCGCCGGCGGCGCCCACTGCGCCCAACTGCAGTACTTCCCTACGTGTCGTCATAATCACTCCGGAGTGGTGCGTCGAGATGAGTTCACGATGAAGAATGCCGTGGCGGCCTTGTGGAAACCTTAGGCTGGCGTAGTGTTCGTGTGCGCGCTCGGGAACTGACCCGTTGCGCTGATTACTGGTCGCAATCGCATGCTGTCGTCTCCTCAGCTCGCCGCTCGACACGTCACGGCGAATTCAAGCGCCATTACGCCCCTTGAGCGAGGATTCGTTGCGAGAAATCGCAAGAAAACGCCGTGCATCGCCCGATACTCTGTAGTGGCACGCCCGCCGCGACCGCGGCACTCATTCGAATCGGAGGTTCCCATGTCGATATCTGTTGAAAAAACACACGTAGCTAACGCTCTGGTCGGAGAGCCCGAGGTTCTCGAAGACGGCCTCGCGCAGCACCCCTCCTGGCTCAGCCTCAAGGCAGCGGCGACCTCACTGCAGGCTGTGCAGTCGCAGGACGGGTCGATTACGGACGCCGAACGGCACGCGGATGCTGAGGCTTCCGTTTCGCGCATCACCGCGGCCCTCAACGACCTCGCGCCGCAGTTCGCACACGACGCCGCGTATCTGACGGCTCTGGTCGTGGACTTCGACCGCTGGGCGTCGGACGGATTCGGCGTGCCCGACTTCTACGACTCCCTGATGGCCTTCCAGCCGCAGCAGCACCGCGTGAACGGACTGCGCCACCTCGTGGTGTTTCCGATGTACACGCAAAACGGCAGCGCCAATCGCTTGGTCGAAGCCGTTCTGATCGAGGTCATCTGGCCGGAATTCATCGGCGAACTCGAAGCCGGCTACACGAACAAGCTGTTCGTACCGATTCGTTTTCTCGATTTCACCCCGGGTTACGACACCAACTCGGCCGTGCTATTCCCCGAGACGGTCGCGATGCGCGAGATTCCCACGTTCACCTGGGGGGCGATCTTCGCCGACCGCGAAGCCGCCCGTTTTCGCCGAGTCGTGCGCGCGGCGGCCGACATCACCCGGCTCGAGCTGCCCACCGAGGCCGCCGCGCTACTGGGCGACCAGCACCTGACCGAAGAGACCTTCGTGATGTGGGACCTCATCCACGACCGCACGCACATGCGCGGAGACCTGCCGTTCGACCCGTTCATGATCAAGCAGCGCATGCCGTTCTTTCTCTATTCGCTCGAGGAGTTGCGCTGCGACCTGACCGCTTTTCGCGAATCGGTCACGATTGAAGGCAGTGAGCTGGCGAGCCCCGAGGCGCGTCGGCACGCGAAACTGGTGCAGTACGCGGTCATCTTCGACCGCATCTTTCGGTTCGCGATCACCGGCAACCGGGTGCGCAACTATGACGGCCTCGGCGGTCAGCTATTGTTCGCCTGGATGCACCAGCATGGCGTGCTGCACTGGACCGACACCCGCCTCAGCTTTGACTGGGACGCCGTGCCCGAGGTGGTCATCGCTCTCGGAGCGCAGATCGACGAGCTGTACTGGGCGTCGATCGACCGACCGAAGAAGGCACACTGGCTCGCGGCCTACGAGATGATCTCGAAGACCCTCACCCCGAACCCGGCGTCCACCTGGGCCCGCGGGCTGCCGCTCGAGGTGCTCGCCGGAGCGCCGAAGGGCTACACCGATCAGGTTCTCGACGACGAATTCCCGCTGTCGATGTTCTTCGAGGCGCTCGAGAAGAAGATGCGCACGGTCATCGAGTCCACGGCCGGTATCACCGGCAGCGCGGTCGACTAGTGAATGCCAGTCCGGCCGTTGCTGGTCGCACCGTGCTGATCGCCGGTGCGACCAGCACGGCCGGTCTGGCCGTAGCCGCTTCACTAGCGGGTGCCGGCGCGCGAGTCGTCGCCGTCGGCTCCAACCTCAAACGCCTCCAGTCGGTGCTCGCCGCAGCACCGAAGGCGGCGCTCTACGAGTGTGATCTCACTGACTTCGACGCGGTGACCGCGCTGGCCTCAGCGACCGGCCCCATCGATGGCTTGATTCATCTGGTAGGCGGATGGCGCGGCGGAGGCGGGCTCGCCGGCCAGACCGACGAGGACTGGGACTTTCTGCACTCTCACGTCGTCGCCACCCTGCGCAACACCACCCGGGCCTTCAACGCCGACCTGCTTGCGTCATCGGCCGGACGCCTCGCGATTGTGTCGAGCGTGTCCGTGGACCGGCCAGCTGCTGGCGGCGCGAATTATGCGGCGGCGAAGTCCGCGGCCGAAACGTGGGTGCGCGCGGTCGGAGCGGGTTTTGCGAAAGCCGGGGACAGTGCCGCGGCGGTGATTTTCGTCGTGCGGTCGCTCGACGGGCTCGAAACCGAGCTGGCTACCCGCGTGACGGGGCTGTGGGACGAGACGGCGGCATCCGCCAACGGCAGTCGGGTTGTGCTGGTGTCGGAGGACCCCGCTAGCGTGTAGTCATGAGCTCCACCGACTCCCACCTCAGCTACGAGTGGCAGCGGCCCAGCCCCGTCGGGCCGAGCCTGCGAAAAGACCTGTGGGTTGCGCTGGTTCTGGCCGGCGCTACCGCCCTAAGCGTCTCACTCACTCGCAGCGCCGGCGTCTTCACCGAAGCGCCAGTCTGGCAAGTGGCGCTCTGGGTAGCGCTCATCAGCCTGCCGCTCGCGCTACGTCGTCGGTGGCCCGAAATTGTGGCCATAACGGCATCCGTGGTCTTCACCGCTGGCACAATGCTCGAGGCGAGCGACATGCTTTTCTCCAATATCTGCCTCTACATTGCCATTTATTCGGTCGGAGCCTGGAGCCGCCACCGCGTTGCCGCCAAGTGGGTGCGGGTCGCGATCGTTGCCGGCATGTTCATCTGGCTGTTCGCGCAGATCATGGTGCAGGCCAACCAGATGACCATGATGCCCGAGCTCTCGCGCGACGGCTTCTTCTCGCCCTACGCGGCATTCGGGGTGTTGCAGGTCTTCATCAACCTGGTCTACTTCGGTGCGGCCTGGTATTTTGGGGAATCCGCGTGGAACTCCGCCCGCAATAACGCCGCACTGGAGAACAGTACAGCCGAGCTCGCCGCCGAGCGGGAACGCAATGCCGCCCAGGCGATCACACTGGAACGCGTGCGCATCGCCCGCGAGTTGCACGACGTCGTCGCCCACCACGTGTCGGTCATGGGCGTGCAGGCCGGCGCTGCCCGCCGCATCCTCTCCAGCGATCCGCGGCAGGCCGCCGACGCGCTGACCATCATCGAACAAAGCGCACGCAGCGCCGTTGACGAGCTGCACACCATGCTCGGCGCACTGCGCGGTGACGACGCCCAGGGCGCTGAACCGACCAGCCAGAGCAGCAGCACCCGCGGCATCGCCCAACTCGATGAGCTCGCCGACGAAAGCCGCATCGCCGGCATTCCCGTGCGCCTGTCGATCGTCGGCGACGAACGGGCGATTCCTGCGACCATCGGCCTGAGCATCTATCGCATCGCCCAGGAAGCCCTGACCAACACCCGCAAACACGCCGGCCCCGGCGTCAGCACCGAGTTGCGGCTGCGCTACGAAACGGATGCCGTCGAGCTCGAGATAACCGACGACGGAGTCGGCCCCCGACGGCAATTCGCTGCGGTCCCGCCGGGCGGCGGTTCCCGGGAGGCCACCGGCCACACGACCGGGCTCGGCCAGCGCGGCATGCGCGAACGGGTCTCTGCTGTCGGCGGCGAACTGCACCTCGGTGGTCGGCCACGCGGCGGTTACCTCGTGCGTGCTCGGTTTCCCCTCATGAAACGAGAGACGGTATGAGCGACCCGACCGGAATCCGCGTGCTCCTCGTCGACGACCAGGCGCTGGTGCGCGCCGGGTTCCGCATCATTCTGCACTCCGAGCCTGGCATCCACGTCGTCGGTGAGGCCGCCGACGGCGCCGCAGCCCTCGACCTGGCCCGCACCCTCCACCCCGACGTCATCTGCATGGACGTGCAGATGCCCGGCGTCGACGGACTCACCGCCACCCGGTCCATCGTCGACGACCCGTCGATCCACGCCGGCGTACTCATGCTCACGACCTTCGACCGCGAGGACTACCTCTTTGCCGCGCTGCAGCACGGTGCCAGCGGGTTCATCCTGAAGAACTCCACACCCGAGGCGCTGATCGAGGCCGTGCAGGTGCTGGCCCGTGGTGACGCCCTGCTGGCTCCCGACGTCACCCGGCGTGTAATTGAGCGGTGCGTGAACCCGGGCGGGGCATCCGTTTTGGCCGCTAACCCGCCCAAAGCACTGCACGAGCTGACCGAACGTGAGTCCGAGGTGTTTGCGCTGCTCGCCCAGGGGCTGGCCAACGCTGAAATTGCCACGCAGCTCTTTCTCGGTGAGGCCACGGTGAAATCGCACGTGTCCAAGGTGCTGATGAAGCTAGGCCTGCGCGACCGCATTCAAGCCGTCGTCTACGCCTACGAGCACGGCGTCATCGTGCCCGGCGGCGCGCTCAAAGCGTAGCTCCTCCGCCAGGCGGAGACCGGTTCACCCGCCAGGCGGATGTGGCAGCCCGCTGTCCCGCGCTACCGTGAAGGCACGCACAACGAAAGGGCGCGCATGCTCGACATCAGGGGAGTCACCAAGAGCTATGGCACGAGAGAGGTACTCACCGACGTGAGTTTCACTGTCGGGGACGGCCGCATGACCGGCTTCGTCGGCGCGAACGGCGCCGGTAAGACCACGACGATGCGCATCATTCTCGGTGTGCTCTCGCCCGATACGGGCACCGTTCTCATCGACGGCACGCCAGTAACCGCGAACGACCGCCGCAGGTTCGGCTACATGCCAGAGGAACGCGGCCTTTACCCCAAGATGAAAGTCGCCGAGCAGCTGGTCTACCTGGCCCGCCTGCACGGGCTGTCACCGGCATCCGCTCGCCGCAACACCGATGATCTGCTCGAGCGTCTCGGTCTCGGCGCGCGCGCCGGCGACACCGTCGAGTCGCTCTCACTCGGCAACCAGCAACGCGCCCAGATCGCCGCCGCGCTCGTACACGACCCCGAGTTTCTCGTGCTCGATGAGCCATTCTCTGGCCTCGACCCCCTGGCGGTGGAGGTCGTGATGAGCGTGCTCGCCGGCTACGCCGCCCAGGGCACGCCCGTGCTGTTTTCCTCGCACCAGCTCGATATTGTCGAACGGCTCTGCGACGACCTCGTCATCATCGCCGACGGCGAAATTCGCGCGAACGGCTCCCGCGAGGCCCTGCGCGAGCAGCACAGCAGCCCCCGATTCGAGATTCGCACGGCGGGTGACACCGGCTGGATCCGGTCAGAGCCGGGCATCACCGTGATCGACTTCGACGGCGACTTCGCCGTTTTTGAAGCCGAAACGGATGCCGCCAGCCAGGCCGTTCTGCACCACGCGATCACGCTCGGCGCAGTCCATACTTTCAGTCAGCAAAGACCGTCACTCGCCACCATCTTCAAGGAGGTCATCGCGTGAGCACCACACGCCCGGTGCACACCGCACCCACCTTCGCCCAGAGCGTCTGGCTGGTTTCCAACCGCGAGATCACGGCACGCCTCCGCAGCAAGTCCTTTCTCATCGCGACCGGCATTCTGCTACTCATCTCCGTGGCGTCGGTCATCGTCGGCAGTCTGGTCAGCCAGAATGAAAGCCTGACCAAGGTCGCCGTGGTAGGCACGGCCATCAGCGTCGTCGAACAAACCGAAGCCTTCGATATCGTCGAATCCGACACCGTCACAGACGCCGAAGCACTCGTGCGCGACGGCACCGTCGACGCGGCCGTTGTGCCATCGGACAGCGCCGATTCGCTGCTCGGTATCACGGTGATCGCCCTGGATTCGGCGCCGATCGATGTTCTCGGCACGCTGAGTGTGAGCCCCGATGTAAAAATTCTCGAGCCGGCCTCGCAAGACGGTTTTCTCGCCTACCTCGTTGCCATCGGCTTTGGCATCATCTTTCTCATGTCGGCGACCACCTTCGGCGCCACCATCGCCCAGAGTGTGGTCGAAGAGAAGCAGACCCGCATCGTCGAGATTCTCATGTCGACCATCTCGGTGCGGGCACTGCTGGCCGGCAAGGTGCTCGGCAACAGCCTCATGGCGTTCGGACAGATCGTGTCTATCGGCCTGCTGGTATCGATCGGCCTGGCGGTGACGGGGCAACGGGTGCTCCTGGCCGATGTCGGCCCGGCCATCGTCTGGTTCGCCGTGTTCTTCGCCTTCGGATTCGTGCTGCTGGCCGCGCTCTATGCGGCAACGGCGTCGATGGTTTCCCGGCAGGAAGACGTGGGCTCGGCGACCTCACCGGTGCTGTTCCTCGTCATGATCCCCTATTTCATGGTGGTCTTCTTTAACGACAACCCGCTCGTGTTGGCAATCATGTCGTACGTGCCGTTCTCGGCCCCGGTTGGCATGCCGGTGCGCATCTTCCTCGGTGACGCCGAATGGTGGGAGCCCGTGCTCTCACTGATCGTGCTGGCCCTGTCGACGATGGTGGTGATTCTGATCGGGTCGCGCATCTACTCCAACGCCCTGCTGCGAATGGGCGCCCGCGTCTCGCTGCGCGAGGCCCTGCACAAGTAAGACCGTGGGCGACGGCCAGCCGAATGCGGGAGGATGGACGAGTGACCCAACTCCATGATCTGTCCTCCCGCGGTTTTGCCTCCGACAACTACTCCGGAATCCATCCGGAAATCCTGGAAGCAATGGCCCAGGCCAACGGTGCTCACCAGATCGCCTACGGCGAAGACGTCTATACGGCCCGGCTGCAGGAGGTCTTCGCCCGACAGTTCGGCGCGGGCATCGAAGCTTTTCCGGTGTTCAACGGCACCGGCGCCAACGTCACCGGGCTGCAGTCGATGCTGCCACGCTGGGGCGCCGTGATCTGCGCGGCCACCGCGCACATCCACAACGACGAGGGCGGCGCGCCCGAACACGTCGGCGGGTTCAAACTGCTTCCGGTGATCACCTCCGACGGCAAGCTCACCCCGGAACTCATCGACCAGGAGGCCTGGGGTTGGGGCGATGAGCACCGCGCCCAGCCGCTCGTCGTGGCAATCACCCAGACCACCGAGCTTGGCACCGCGTACACGGTTGACGAGGTGCGCGCGATCGCCGATCACGCCCACTCCAAAGGCATGACGCTGCACATGGACGGTGCTCGCATCTCCAACGCGGCGGCGAGCCTCGGGGTGCCGCTGCGCGCCTTCACACGCGATGCCGGCGTCGACGTGCTCAGCTTTGGCGGCACCAAGAACGGCATGATGCTCGGTGAGTGCATCGTGGTATTGAACCCGGCGGCATCCACCGGTCTGAAATTTCTTCGCAAGTCGAACATGCAGCTCTCCAGCAAGATGCGTTTCATCTCCGCGCAACTCATCGCGCTGCTCGACGGCGATCTGTGGCTGCGCAACGCCTCCCACTCGAACGCCATGGCCGCTCGGCTGCGCGGTGCGCTCGAGACCGGGCTCGCCCAGGGAACCATTACCGGGCTGGCCTTCAACCAGGCCACCCAGGCAAACGCCATTTTCGCCACTCTGCCCGCCGGCGTCGCCGACCGGCTGCGCGAATCCTTTCGCTTCTATGACTGGGACGCCACCAAGAACGAGGTGCGCTGGATGTGCGGCTTCGACACCACCGAGGACGACATCGACACGTTCGTGGCCGCGATCACCCGGGAGTTGTCGTGACCTTCAAGCACCAGCCGTGGCTGGCCTCGTACGCGCCCGGTGTTCCCGACACGATCGCCGAGACCACCGAAACCCTCACCGACATGATGGAGACCTCGGCGAAGCGGTTTGCGCCGGCCGTCGCACTGGATTTCTTCGGCTCCAGCACCACCTACGCCGAGCTCGGTGAGCAGATCTCTCGCGCCGCGAACGGCCTGCGCAAACTTGGCGTGAGCCCGGGCGACCGCGTTGCCCTCGTGTTGCCGAACTGTCCGCAGCACGTCGTCGCCTTTTACGCCGTGCTGCGCCTCGGTGCCATCGTGGTCGAGCACAATCCGCTCTACACCGACCGAGAACTGCGCCATCAGTTCGAAGACCACGGCGCGCGCGTTGCGATCGTCTGGGACAAGGTCTATGAGTCGGTGCGCACGTTTCCCAAAGACATGGGCGTAGCGGATGTCGTCACCGTCGACCTCACGCGTGCCATGCCGTTCTCGAAACGGCTGGCCCTCAAACTGCCGATCAAGAAGGCGCAGGACGCCCGCGCTTCGCTCACCGCCGGGCCCGGAAAGGGCGCGATCAGCTGGGAGTCGATCGTGGGTGCTCGCAAACTGCATCCGTCACACCAGCGGCCTGTGCTCACGGATACGGCCGTGCTGCAGTACACGAGCGGCACGACCGGTGCTCCGAAGGGCGCCATCCTGAGCCATTACAACCTGCGCGCAAATGCCGCGCAGGGTTCCGCCTGGGTGGCAGGTCTCCGCCCCGGCGATGAGACCGTTTACGGTGTTCTGCCGATGTTCCACGCCTACGGCCTCACTCTCTGCCTCACGTTCGCGATGAGCATCGGCGCCCGTCTCGTGCTGTTTCCGAAGTTCGACGAGAAGCTCGTGCTCGACGCGGCCAAGCACGCACCGCCCACCTTTCTGCCAGCGGTACCACCGATCTACGATCGCTTAGTCACGGCCGCGGCGAAGAAAAAGGTGAGCCTCGCGGGCATCCGCTTTGCTATTTCGGGTGCGATGAACCTGCCGGTGTCCATTGTGGAACGCTGGGAGACGGCCACCGGCGGACTGCTGGTCGAGGGTTACGGCATGACCGAGGCGTCACCGATCGTCGCCGGCAACCCGATCGGCCCGAGCCGACGCCCCGGAACGGTCGGTGTGCCCTTTCCGAGCACCGATATTCGCGTGGTCGATCCGGAGAACCCCACGATCGAGCGCGGCTTCGACGAGGAGGGCGAGCTGCTCGTAGCCGGCCCCCAGGTCTTCTCCGGCTATTGGGATCGCCCGAGCGAGAGCGCCGAGGTGCTGCTGCCCGGCGGCTGGCTGCGCACCGGTGACATCGTGCGGGTCTCCGCTGACGGCTTCATCACCATCGTCGACCGCCTGAAGGAACTCATCATTACCGGCGGTTTCAATGTGTCGCCGTCCGAGGTCGAAGAGACCCTGCTCTCGCATCCCGACATCACGGACGCGGCCGCGGTCGGGCTGCCGAGCCCGAACGGCGGCGAAGACGTCGTGGCGGTCGTAGTGCTGCGGCCAGGTGTCGAACTCGACGTTTCCGCGGTGCGCGAGTACTGCCGCACCCGGCTGTCGTCCTACAAGGTGCCGCGCCGCATCGTGGAGGTCGACGACCTGCCGCGCAGCCTGCTCGGCAAGGTGCTGCGCCGCGAGGTGCGCAACCGCCTGCAGGGAAAATAAGCTGCGCAGCTAACTCGCAGAGCAGTACGAGCGGAGTTGCGCGAGATAGTCCTTGTCGATGGCGGGCGCACTGGTTTCCTCGCCACAGAACACCATGGTGCTGATCAACGGGCTTGCACTCGTGGTCAGCAGGCCGGCGCCAACCTCCTCACCGGCACAGGTGAGGTCGAAGGGAACATTGACTTGACCGGTCTGAAACCCCATGATGTACACACCGATCTGGGGATCGGACGGTTTCGCAGAATCAAAGAAATCACCCAGGTCACCGCTGTACGCACCCACCTGGCCGGTACGGCCGAATTCGCCCACTAGAAAGTCGAGCCACTGAGGTTCGTGGTACGCCGTAGCCAGAAGAACGTCGCTGGTCATAGTGGGTGCGTAGTCGAAGTCAGTATCAACGGGTGTCTGCACCCCGCCTGGGGCTACGTTCAGTGCCCGGTAGCCGAGCGCCGCCGGCTCCGCATCCTGCAGCGGATACCAGGTCAGTTGCGCATCGTGCTCACTGCAGGCAACCGGCTCCGGACTTGAAACGGATGCCGTTGGCGTCACGTCCGTCGGAAAGAAGGCGCTGCAGCCGGTCAGGGACACCAGCAACGCGGTTGCCACTGCCAGCACTTCGGCGGAACGCGCGCTCGCCCGTCTCGTCACGGTGCTCCCTCCGGGTTTTCGTCATGTCACGTAATGAAGCCTCAGAAGGAATAGTACGCACTCCGAAGTGTTACAGAGGTGGGGTTAGCGTAGCCCGTACCTCCCTCGATCAAAGGATGCTCCGATGCCCCTCATTGCTGAAACCAACCGTCGCGCCGACACGGAGTCGCCGCTCATCGACGTTCTGGCCGAGCGTTGGAGCCCCCGCGCGTACGACAAGAACGCGCTCATCGACGAAGCCACCCTCACCACCGTGCTCGAAGCCGCGCGCTGGGCACCGTCGGCGAGCAACTTGCAGCCCGCCCGGTTTATCGTGGCGCGCCGCGGTTCGGTGAGTTTCGCCAAGATCAACGATGCCCTCAAGGGGTTCAACCAGGCGTGGGCCGACACGGCATCCGTTCTCATCGCGAACGTCGCCAAGCTGTCGATTGATGAGACCCGCGAAAACCCGTGGGCCCGGTACGACCTCGGCCAGGCCGTCGCACACCTCACCATCCAGGCCCAGCACGAGGGCCTGCACACGCACCAGATGGGCGGATTCGACGCCGCCGCCATCGCCGCGGCATTCAACCTCACCGACGATCAGGCCGTCGTCTCGGTCACGGCGATCGGCGTGCTCGGCAAGCCGAGCGACCTCACCCCGGAGCTGCGCGAGCGCGAAATCGCCCCCCGCACCCGCAAGCCCCTCGCAGAGCTGCTCCTCGCGAACGACTAGGTCTCGCCTGCTCGCGAGAGCGTAAAAAGTGCCGCTTCGAGACATCCAAAGCGGCACTTTTTCGGCTCTCACGAGATAGTTACGGGCGGAGCAACACCTTGATGGCTCGACGTTCATCCATCGCGGCGTAGGCTTCGGCGACCTCGGCTAGGGGCAGCTCCAGGTCGAAGACGCGGCCGGGGTTGATCTGGCCCGAAAGAACCTCGGGCAGCAGCTCCTCGATATAGCCGCGAACGGATGCCACACCGCCGTTCACGCCGACGTTGCGTCCAAAGAGCGAGCGAATGGGCAGTTCGGCACCGCCGTTGGGCACGCCGACGTAGCCGACCATCCCACCGGGTCGGGTTGACCGGATGGCCTGATCCATTGATTCCTTGGTGCCGACGCACTCGAGCACAAAGTCGGCGCCGATTCCGTCAAACAGTGCCTGCACTGCGGCAACACCCTCATCACCACGTTGTTCGATGATGTCCGTCGCGCCGAATTCGCGGGCCACGGCCTGGCGGTCGGCGTGACGGGACATTGCCACGATGCGGCTCGCGCCGAGGCGCTTGCTCGCGAGGATAGCGCAGAGCCCAACGGCTCCGTCGCCGACGACAACGACGGTGCTTCCGGCAGTGACGCCAGCCGAAATCGCCGCGTGGTGTCCGGTGCCCATCACGTCGGAGAGGGTCAACAGTCCCGGAATCAGGGCGTCGTCCGGAACCTCGGGCGTCGCTACGAGCGAACCATCAGCATGAGGAACGCGCACCCGCTCGCCCTGGGCGCCGTCGGCGAAGCCGCCCATGTCGTCGTTCGCGCCCCACGGCACAACGTGGAGGCAGGAAAAGCTCACGCCATTGCGGCAGTTGACGCAGGTATTGTCGCAGTCGTAGAACGGCGCAATAACGAAGTCACCTACCTTGACGGTGGAAACGTCCGGCCCAATTTCTTCGACGATGCCCACAAACTCGTGGCCAATGCGGTGTGGCTCCTTGGTGTCGGTCACACCGCGGTAGGGCCACAGGTCAGACCCGCAGACGCAGGCCGCGACCACCCGAACGATGGCGTCGCCACCGGTCGACAGCACAGGGTCAGGAACTTCTTCGAGGCGAATATCTCGTTCGCCATAAATCACGGTTGCTTTCATTGGTAAAGGCTAACCCGACTAGCGTGAACCCACCCCCTTTCGGGTCACATTTTTGCTGCGAGCGACGGAGCGGATGCCACGGTGAGCGCGTCGCCATCGGCGGCGAGCGCCACGAGTACCGTGTCACCGTCACGAATGTCGCCGGCGAGCAGCGCCCGGGCCAGGCGGTCGTCGATCTCACGCTGCATTAGGCGCCGCAGTGGACGCGCGCCGTAGATCGGGTCGTAACCACGCTCGGCCAGCCAGCGGCGGGCATCCGGTGTCACAGCCAGCTCAAGCCGCCGCTCGGCCAGACGCTTCTGCAGTCGATCAACGTCGAGCTCAACGATCTCGCCGAGCTCGTCGGTGGTGAGCGAGGAGAACACCACTATGTCGTCGAGTCGGTTGACGAACTCGGGCTTGAAGGACTGACGCACGAGCGCCTGCACGGCCTCTTCCTTCTGCTCCGCCGAGAGGCTCTGGTCGACCAGAAATTGCGAACCGAGGTTCGAGGTGAGCACCAAAATGGTGTTACGAAAATCCACCGTGCGTCCCTGGCCATCGGTGAGTCGGCCGTCGTCGAGCACCTGCAGCAGCACGTCGAACACCTCGGGGTGTGCCTTCTCTACCTCATCGAACAAAATCACCGAGTATGGACGACGCCGCACGGCCTCGGTCAGCTGGCCGCCCTGCTCATAGCCGATATAGCCCGGAGGCGCTCCGACCAGGCGCGACACCGAGAACTTCTCGCCGTACTCGCTCATGTCGATGCGCACCATGGCTTTTTCATCGTCGAACAGAAACTCGGCGAGCGCCTTGGCCAACTCGGTCTTGCCAACACCGGTGGGGCCGAGAAACAAAAACGATCCGGTCGGCCGGTCGGGGTCGGAAATGCCGGCGCGCGAACGCCGCACCGCGTCGGCGACCGCTCGCACGGCACGCTTCTGGCCGATCAGGCGGTGGCCGAGCTCATTTTCGAGATTCAGCAGCTTGTCGGTCTCGCCCTGCAACAGGCGACCGACCGGAATGCCGGTCCAGGCGGCGACCACTGCGGCGATATCCTCGCTCGTGACCTGGTCATTGACCATGCGCGGGCCAACGGACTCCTCCTTTTCGGCGTCGGCGAGCGCCCGCTCCATAACCGGAATGTCGCCGTAGAGCAGCCGTGACGCCTTCTCGAGGTCGCCCTCACGCTGCGCCCGGTCAGATTCAATGCGGGCGGCGTCGAGCCGTTCGCGCAGCTCGCCAACCCGGTTCAGCGAGGCCCGCTCGCCGTCCCAGCGCGCCTGCAGCTCCTTCAGGGTGGCCTGGCGCTCCACCAGATCGCTGCGCAGCTTCACCAGCCGTGCCTTCGAGGCGTCGTCCTTCTCCTTTTTGAGAGCGAGCTCTTCGAGCTTGAGCCGATCGACGCTCCGCCGCAGTTCGTCGATCTCCACCGGCGACGAGTCGATCTCCATGCGCAGCCGGCTCGCGGCCTCGTCGATGAGGTCGATGGCCTTGTCGGGCAGCTGGCGGGCGGTGATGTAGCGATTCGAGAGGGATGCCGCGGCCACGAGGGCAGAATCGGCGATCGTCACCTTGTGGTGGGCTTCATAGCGTTCCTTGAGCCCCCGCAGAATGGCGACGGTGTCTTCGACCGACGGCTCGTCGACCAGCACCGGCTGAAAGCGGCGCTCGAGCGCGGCATCCTTTTCGATGAATTCGCGATACTCGTTGAGGGTCGTGGCGCCGATCAGGCGCAGCTCACCACGGGCAAGCATGGGCTTGAGCATATTGCTGGCCGCCACGGAGCCTTCACCGCCACCAGCACCCATAAGGGTGTGCAGTTCGTCGACAAAGGTGATGATCTGCCCGTCGGCGTCGTTGATCTGCTTGAGTACGGCCTTGAGCCGTTCCTCGAACTCGCCGCGATACTTGGCGCCGGCCACGAGGGCAGCCAGATCGAGTGAGACCAGTTGCTTGTCTTTGAGTGAGTCGGCGACGTCCCCGGCCACGATCCGCTGGGCCAGCCCCTCGACCACGGCCGTCTTGCCGACGCCGGGTTCCCCGATCAGCACGGGGTTGTTCTTGGTGCGCCGGGTGAGCACCTGACTGATCCGGCGAATTTCGGCGTCACGCCCGATCACCGGGTCGAGCTTGCCGCTGCGGGCGATGTCGGTGAGGTTCACCCCATACAGTTCGAGGGCCGTCTTGGCATCTTGCTGCGGTGGTCGCTGACCGGCTTGCATCGCTGTCTCCTCTAAAGTTGAGCCTAACTGGCTCAAGTTTAGTACCCCGGGCCAGGTCGCCAAAATAGGACATCAAATATTTGTGGACTAAGCAATTTGTTCGGCAAAGTCGGCTCAGCACCAATCAGATAGAGCAGTTTGTGTCGTAGCTACTGGTCGAATTGTCAAACTTCTCCGCGATCACTACGCTCAAAAGCATCCCGTCATCGCCGACGCTGTACTCGCCGAGCGTATCTGGAACACGGTTCACGAGTGAGGTTAAGAGATTATGGTGCACCAACGCGAAGCCATCAGTAGGCTGCCCGCCTACAAGCAGGGCGCCGCAGCGGGCGATTCGGGAGCATTCAAGCTGTCGTCGAACGAGAACCCATTCCCGCCTCTTGCCTCGGTGACCGAGGCCATCGCATCCGCTCTCGGGGAGATTCATCTGTACCCGAGCATGGCCGTGACCGAGGTCACCGACCGAATCGCGGCGCGGTTCGACGTACCGGCCGAAAACGTGGCCTTCGGCGCCGGCTCGGTCGAGGTGCTTTCCCAAATCATCCACGCGAGCGCCGGGGCCGGCGACGAGGTCATCTTCGCCTGGCGGTCATTCGAGGCGTACCCGATTCTGGTGCGGGTCGCCGGAGCAACGCCCGTTGCGGTCGCCCTCACCGCGGATGAGCGGCACGACCTCGACGGCATGGCCGACGCCATCACGGCGCAAACCCGGCTCATCCTGGTCTGCAACCCCAATAACCCCACCGGCGCCTTCGTCACCGCGGATGAACTGCAGGCTTTTTTGGCCCGGGTGCCCGAGAACGTGCTGGTCGTCGTCGATGAGGCTTACGTGCACTTCAACCGCGACGCGTCCTCCGCCGTCGGCATCGACTTCTTTCGCCGCTACCCCAACGTGGCCGTGCTGCACACCTTCTCCAAGGCTTATGGTCTGGCCGGTCTGCGCATCGGCTACGCCATCGCGCCGACCGAGGTTGCCGCCAACCTGCGCCGCGTGGCCCTGCCATTCGGCGTGACCGCCATCGCCCAGCGCGCCGCCCTGGCCTCCCTCGACGCCGAAGCCGAGCTCACGGTGCGCATCGACGAGATCGTCGCCGAACGCACCCGGGTGCTGATGGCGCTTCGGGCCAGCGGATGGCCCGTGACCGACTCGCAGGGAAACTTCGTCTGGCTGCGCACCGGCGAAGGCACCGATCGGGTGAACGCCATGTTCGTTCATGCGGGCATCCTGGCCAGAGCGTTTCCCGGCGAGGGACTGCGCGTGACAATCGGCACAGCCGAGCAGAACGATCGGTTCCTGGTCGCCGCCGCGGCCGCGCTCGCACCCGCCACCGTCTAGCCCGCCTATCGTTCGGCCGCACGAGAACATTGTTTTCCACGCGCACCGCACCAACCGTTTGTCAGAAGAATTCAAAGGAGAATTTCCCAGCATGAAGCACACCAAGTCTTTGTCAGCCCTCGCCCTGGTCGCCGCGGGCGCCCTCGCACTGAGCGGATGCGCAGCCAGCGAGCCGGCAGCATCCGCTTCAGACGAGATGATCACGATCGGCATCAGCCAGATCGTGCAACACCAGGCTCTCGATGACGCCCGGGAGGGATTCAAGAAGGCTTTCGCGGACGCCGGGTATGTCGACGGCACCGACATCAAGTTCGACGAGCAGAACGCTCAGGGCGAGCAGGCGACTGCGAGCACCATCGCTGCGAAGTTCGCCGCCGACAAGGTCGACCTCGTGCTCGCCATCGCCACCCCCACAGCGCAGGCCGCCGCGCAGTCGATCATTGATATCCCGGTGCTGTTCACCGCCGTCACTGAGCCGGAGGAAGCCGGACTCGTGGAGAGCTGGGAGAAGCCGGGCAGCAACATCACCGGCACCAGTGACCTTAACCCGGTCAAGGAGCAGCTCGAACTGATCCAGGAAATTCTGCCCGACGCCAAGTCGGTCGGCATCATCTACAGCTCTGGCGAGGTCAACTCCGATGTGCAGGTTGAGCTGGCCAAGGAAGCGGCCGACGACCTCGGCCTGACCATCAAGGAAGCCACCGTCACCAACTCGAGTGAGGTTGCCCAGGCCACCGAGTCGCTCGGAGACGTCGACGCCATCTACATCCCCACCGACAACCGCGTCACCGAGGGCCTCGAGGCCGTCATTCAGTACTCCGAGGCGAATCAGGTTCCGCTGTTCGGTGCCGAAAACGGCCAGGTCGAGCGTGGCGCCATCGCGACCTACGGCATCAACTACACCGACCTCGGCTACCAGACCGGCCAGATGGCGATTCGCATCCTTGAAGACGGCGAAAACCCCGCCGACATGCCGGTCGAGACCCTCGACACAATTGAGTTCATCCTCAACCCGGCCGCCGCGAAGCGCATGGGAGTGACCCTCTCCGAGGAGGTCATCGCCAAGGCCGACCGAATCATCGAATAGCCGCCGCTCCCCTACTAAAGGAATAACCAGATGAATGCGGCTCTCGAACTCGGCCTGCTCTACGGAATCATGGCGTTGGGTGTCTACCTGACGTTTCGAATCCTCAACTTTCCCGACCTCACGGTCGACGGAAGTTTCACCACCGGGGCCGCGGTAGCCGCGTCACTCATCATCAACGGCGTGCCGGCTCCCCTCGCCACCCTCGCCGGGGCGGCGTCGGGAGCGGTGGCCGGTCTGGTCACCGGAGTGCTCTACACCAAGGGCCGCATCGACGGCCTGCTCGCCGGCATCCTCACGATGATCGCCCTGTGGTCGATCAACCTGCGCATCATGGGCAAATCCAACCTTCCCCTGTTGCGCGAAGACACCCTGATGACCCCGCTGCGTGACGCCGGTCTGCTCGGCGGGGCCTGGAGCATCCTGATCTTTGCCGTCGCCGCCCTCGTCATCAAATTCGCCATCGACTGGTTTCTCAGCACCGACCTCGGCCTGTCCATTCAGGCCACCGGCAATAACGAGCAGATGATCCGCAGCCTTGGCGTCAACACGCACCGCACGACGATTCTCACCCTCGCCATCTCCAACGGACTCGTCGCCCTGTGCGGCGCGCTCATCGCGCAGTACCAGGGCTTCGCCGACGTGAGCATGGGCATCGGCCTCATTCTGGTCGGGCTCGCCTCGGTCATCGTCGGCCAGGCCGTCTTCGGGCGTCGCACCATCTTCCTCGCCTCGCTCGCCGTCATCGGCGGCGCCGTCATCTACCGCCTGGTGATCTTCTTCGCCCTCGGTGCCGGCCTCAACCCGAACGACATGAAGCTCATCTCGGCGCTGCTCGTCGTCGCCGCGCTGCTGCTGCCGCGCTGGGGGTTCCTGAAGCGCGTCCCCTCGCTGCGCCAGATGCGCAGCAACGCCGCCGTCAAAGCCAACTAGGAGTCTCATGCTGCTCATCGAGAACATCACCAAGACCTTCTTTCCCGGAACGGTCAACGAACGCGTCGCCCTCAACGACGTGTCGCTGCAGCTAAACACGGGCGATTTCGTCACCGTCATCGGAAGCAACGGCGCCGGCAAATCCACCCTGCTCAACATGATCAGCGGCAAGCTACCGATCGATTCCGGCGACCTGTCGATCGACGGCAGTTCGGTTAAGCGGATGCCGGACTACGCGCGCGCCGCCTACGTCGGCCGCGTGTTCCAGGACCCGATGGCTGGCACCGCGCCCGACCTCAGCATCGAGCAGAACCTCGCGCTCGCGCTGCGCCGCGGCCAGCGGCGCGGACTGTCCTGGGGCGTCACGCACAAGCGCCGCGCATTCTTTCGCGAGGAACTCCTCTCGCTCGAACTCGGCCTAGAAAACCGGCTCAAGGCTCGGGTCGGACTGCTCTCCGGCGGCCAGCGCCAGGCGCTGTCGCTGCTCATGGCAAGCTTCACCCAGCCGCGCATTCTGCTCCTCGACGAGCACACAGCAGCCCTCGATCCGCAGCGGGCCGAACTGGTCACGACTCTCACCCAGAGCATTGTCGAGAAACATCATCTGACCACCCTCATGGTCACGCACAACATGGAACAGGCGCTACGCCTCGGCAACCGGCTCATCATGATGCACGAGGGCCAGATCATTCTCGACGTCGACTCCGAACGCAAGGCCACCATGACCGTGCCGGACTTGCTAGCCGAGTTCGCGAAGATCAAGGGCGCCTCGCTCGACGACCGGGCGCTGCTCGGGTAGTAGGCGACGCCGAAATACGCCGACCCGGCACGGCGCGGTGCGCGGGCGTTTCTACGCAGCCGGCGGGCGAAAAGCTCGATTGCCGCCGGCTAGAAGCTCGGGTGAGCGTACCGTTTAGCCTCCCTTCACCGGGCATTTTCTCGGGCGGGGCATACGGGAATCGGGCTCCCGGAGATCATGCGGAACGTCTTCGGCGCTCCGTGATGGTTCGGGTGTCCCGGTCACCGTCCGGCTTGCGGGCGTCCGCTTCAGCGATCTGCGGTTGGTGCAAGTCTGTGCTCATCACCGTCGGCTAGTGTCAATTGCTATGGATTGGCGTGAAGATCGAATCGGTTCAGCCGCGCGCGGCGAGAACCCGACAGTGTTGGCCGAGTTGCAAAGCGGATACGCGGTCATCGGAGACGTTCAGTTTCTCCCCGGCTACTGCGTGCTTTTGGGAAAGGACCCGAACGCGAAGGCGTTGGCTGAGATGCCGCGACAGGAACGGGTGCAATTTCTCGCGGATGTTGATCTCTTGGCCACGGCGGTTGAACGCGCATGCCGGGCCACCGATCCAGCTTTCCGTCGCGTGAATATCGACATCCTCGGCAATGCGGACGCGTTCGTGCATGCGCACATCTGGCCACGCTACGAATGGGAGGCGTCCGAACTTGTCTGGCGGCCGGTTTGGCTTTACGACCTCGAGAGCTGGCGCAACCCGGCGACCGCTCTCGGAAAGCAGCATTCGCCACTGCGGACGCGCATCACAGAAGAACTCCACAGTTTGGCCCAGACGGACGCTGTACGTGTGACTGTCGAGTGAGCGTTCCCCTAAACGGACAGTCGAACTCGCCCTAACCAGTCATTCACGAGCACGGCACAGACCTCGGGTTGTTCGAGATGGACATTGTGGCCCGCGCCATCGAGTGTCACGAATGTCGCGCGCGGGTAGTGCTCAATCCGGCTCCAGGCATCGCGGTATCCAACAACCTGATCTTGTCGGCCCGTGACGTGGAGCGATGGTTGCAGAAAAGGTGTGGGATGGACGTCCTCAGGATGCTGAGTAAGTGCGTAGCTCTCGGCAACGCGTTCGAGAGCAGATTGGTGGGCACCCCGGACGCCGGGCAGCACGTACTCCAAGAACGCTTGGGCGCTATGCGGCGACTCAACCACAGCCATCGTGCGGTAGTCATCGAGTGCGTCACCGAGGATTGGCACCACCCGGGGGTCTTGGTGGAGCACGACGCGGGCCGGTACCGTCCGGTCGTCGTATTGGGGGACGAAGACGCCCGCCAATGTCGCCAGTCCGAGAACCTGTGATCGAAGCTCGTGTGCGATGTAGCGGGCAATCATTGCGCCAAAAGAGTTTCCGAGGATTGCGAATGACTCAGCGCCAACGCGAGACCGCACCTCGGCCATCGCCGCCGCGGCAATTTCTTGGGTACTGCTTACGAAGTCGTCCGGCGATCCGGTCGCGCCCGGCAGATCGATGTAGATGCGCCGCCATCCGCCAGCATGCTCGAGAGTGGGCTCCAAGGGCAGCAAGATCCGATGATCGACCCCGAATCCGTGGAGTAGTACTAACGGCGTTCCCGAGCCAATTTCGTGTACAAGCATCAACCAAGGTTAGGGCGTTGATGTGTTGAGACGATGCTGGCTGATATCGAGACCGACCGCGGCTACGCTGCAGCGGCAGCTGAGCGGGCAGACCGGAGCGGGCGTCCCGTAAGAGGTTCCTGTTGCGGGACGGGTCGAAGGCCGTGGATATCGGCTTTCGCTGGCTCACTGGGCGACGTTTCACCGTTCGAGGACGATCTATGAGGATCGTTTTTTGTCGCGGCTCGCGATTCGGGCAATTTTCGTCGATGAGGCATGCTGGGTTCATGGGCGAGACGGCGATCTATGTGGAGATCGAGATCAAAGCCGATGTTGACCGTGTGTGGCAGCTAACTCAGGACCCCGATCAGCATCCACGATGGGATCTGCGTTTTAGCTCTATCAGCCCGATCGCGACGCTTCCGACTGGTGGCAGCCGATTTATCTACCAGCGCCGGCTGCTCTTTCATACGATTAGGGGGACGGGTACCTCGCTCGGAGAGAAGCAGCGGCCGGACGGAACACTGACGTCGGCGCTGCGTTTTACGACGGATGACCGCCTTTCGCCGCTCCGAGCAGGACGAGGCTACTGGCGGTACATTCCCACGTCTCAGGGGACGACGTTCATAACCGGCTTTGACTATGAGCCGGGGTGGGGCCGGCTGATCGACCGGCTGGTCATGCGGCGCATTATCGGATGGATGACCGCGTGGAGCTTTGACCGCCTACGAATCTGGGCCGAAACCGGAACGCTGCCAGAGCGGTGGACGATCGGGTCTGTCCTCGCGTTCTGGCGCCCGGGCCGGCCGCAGGCTGCCCGATGCCGGCGGACACCCAGACGCGGCAACGCCATGGCTCTGGCCCCCACATCCCTGTTCACGCTGGACGCACCGTGACGTCACTCTTCCACGAAGCCCTTGGCGCTGACTTCGACCGGTTGCATCCGATGTTGCAACGACGATTCGGAGTCGGTCTGGACGCCGGCTACGCGTGCATCGGCCGCGGCACGATGCTGCGGATCAGCCGAGGGCCATGGTGGACGATTCCATTTCTGCGCCTCGGGAAGATTCGCAATATCCTCATTCCCGATCTCGGCACAAACGTACCGTTCACGATCTGGAACTACCCCTACCTCGACCCCTACGGGCGCGAAACCGTAACGTTCGTGCGTGAGTACCAGGTTCGCGACCGGCCCAGCCGGTTCGACGCGACTATGGTCCTCAGCGGCGGCAAAGTCCTGGATTATTTGGGTACGCACCAGCATCTGGCAGTCGACCTTGACCTGTCAGTCCAACCGGACGGGTCACTCCGGTTGCGCTCGGGCGCTCAACGCTTCTACGAGGGCCCCGTCGCGTTCCGGTTTCCCATGCTGTTCAGCGGTCGGGCAGAACTGCACGAATCCTACGACGACGCAGCTGGCGTCTACCGAGTCAGACTCGACGTGCGAAACCGTGTCTTTGGATTCCTGTTCGGCTACGAAGGGGAATTCACCTGCGACTTCGTTGAAGCTTGCGACGCTCCAGAGCGCCTTAAGCCCCGTCGACACGAACGGCGCGCCTAGGCGATCATCAGTCTGGCTTGCCCCTGCAGCGTTTGCGTGCTCTTCTCGGGGCGAGAAGCTGCGCCCGGCGCCCTGTTGATTTAGGTCAACGGGCCAGCGGGTGTGGTCAGAGGTTTTCGTGGAGCCGGCGCTCTCACACTTTCGCAGGTAGTGACGCTAACCAGGAGAGGATGTCGGGTCCTATTACCGTCGCGTGGGCGGGAGCAAGCAGTACGCCCTCAGAGAGTACGTCCATCACGGGAGGCATTACCCGGACTTTCCGGGGGTCCCCACGCCGGGCGAGGATGCGGGAGGTGAGTTCAGGAAGTCGGACCTTCTCGGGCCCGGTGATGGTTTTGACCAGGCAGCCCGGATGGTTGAGGGCAGTCTCTACGAGAACCTCGGCGACGGTGTCTGCGGCAACTGGCTGAATGAGCCAGTCCTCGACGAGGACTTCACCGTCCAGGAAGGTGACTGCTGATGGATTTGTCGCGAATTCATGCCACTGTGTGGACTTCACGATGGTTGAGCGAATGGGGCTCTCGTTCACGATTTCCTCTTGCGCACGCTTTGCCGCGTAGTAGGCGAAATCGTCAAAGATGGTGTCTTCTACTCCGGCGATGGATAGGAACACTAGGTGGCCCACTCCTTGTGCGACGCAATTTTCCACGACGTTCCGGGTCGCTGAGGTGAGCGCCTCATGCAGTCCCATCGTCTCGTCCTGCGGGAAGGCATTGGTGACGTCGATCACCACATCAACCCCGCGCAGAGCTTCGCTCAGTCCCTCACCGGTGATGAGATTGACGCCGGTTGAACGCGATACTGCCACCACGGAAATTTTCTTCTTCGCAAACAGATTCACCGTGCGCGTGCCGGCCGTTCCGGTAGCTCCTAAAACTGCGATTTTCATATGTCTTGACCAGCTTTCCTGTTCTTATTTCCAACGAATTCGTTTAGATTCTGGCCGCTGAGCGCGTCAATGCCACCGGCGAGATCATTGATTGACACGGTTGCCAAACTCTCTCGCCAGGCTTGCTCGGCCTGCCACATGGCAGCAGCGATGCGACACGCTCCGCTCGCCCGGATTTCGGCGGAGCGGTCTTGGAACAGCCCGTCGCACCGGATTTCCGTGCAGCGGAATAGTGTTCTATCTCCGTCGAGTGCCTCCACGACATCAGCGAGGGTGATTTCAGCGGCGGGCCGTGAGAGTGAGAATCCTCCTGTGGATCCGGGAGTGGATATCAGCAAGCCGTGCCGTGACAGAGCCTGAAGGTGCTTATTCAAGTACGTCGGAGAGAGGCCGTAGACCTCAGCCAAAGTCGAAGTTGGGACGGGGTGACTTTCACCCAATCGCTCCAACACGACGAGGCAGTGTGCGGCCCACTCGACGCCCTTAGGGAGTTGCATGATGTTGAGCCTAGCAATCTAGACATTTTATATCCAGATTGCTCAACTTAGATGCGGTGAGACGCATAACCCAGCCGTGTCCGCCACCAGATTGGTTGGTCGTGATGTTCTGTGCGGCTATTCCTCGATGGCGCACTTCGTCGCTTGACTCTGCTCAATGTGCGTCACTCATTTCGCCTGCCGACATCGCTCGGTGGATCATGTCCTACGGGCAGGGCGCTCGGTGACTGAATATGATCGGGTCGTGGCTGACGAGTTTGATAGCCCAGTTTCTGCCGCCCGGATTCTGGGCCTGCCGATGGAGCGACGTATGGTTATAGCCATGATGACCGATCCGCTTGCGACCCTTTCGCTCGTCGCAACCTATTCCGCAATCGCCGTCTATGTGCTCGCATTTGTCGCCTTCACTATCGACCTTTCGGCCCGATCCGCTCGCGCCCTCGCCGCGCAGGATGTGACGGCGCACCGCGACAGCCTTACTTCGTCCGAGCGCGATGTCCCGCCGGTCTTTGCCGGCGCAAGCGGGACCGTCCCCGGCACCGCCGTACGCGAGCGAATTGACATCCCCACTCTCCCGGACCGACGCGGTACGCGGTTCGGCCGCGTCGCAATCGCCCTCACCGTCATCGCATGGATGTTGCACGTCACCAGTACAGTTCTTCGTGGTATCGCGAACGGCTACGTGCCGTGGTCGAACATGTTCGAGTTCGCCTTAGTCGGCACCGGCATCATGACCGGGATGTTTCTCCTCTTGAACTTCAAGCGCGACCTTCAATTCTTGGGTGCCTTTATTACCGGTATCGTCGCGATCCTGCTCGGGTTAGCGACGGTCAACTTTTATGTGGACGTCGTTCCACTTGCGGTGCCCTTGCAATCAGCTTGGTTGGTCATTCACGTCTTTGTCGCTTCACTCGGCACCGCGTTTTTCGCCGTCGGCGCTGGCCTCTCGATCATGCAGGTACTCCAGGCGCGACGCGCGACGGGAAGGCGGGAACGTGCCCACTTCCTCGACACGCTCCCTACTGCTGAAAAGCTCGAATCCCGTGCCTACGGGGTGATCATCATCGGCTTTATGTTCTGGACCTTTACCCTCATGGCCGGCTCAATCTGGGCCGAGCAGGCTTGGGGCCGCTACTGGGGTTGGGACACGAAGGAAGTGTGGACGTTTATCGTCTGGGTCGTGTTCGCCGGATATATCCATGCCCGAGCAACCCGGGGCTGGCGTGGTACCCGGACGGCGTGGCTTGCGATCATAGGCTTCAGTACCGTTCTATTCAACTTCACGATAGTAAACCTCTTCTTCAACGGACTTCATTCATACAGCGGCATTCCAGGGGTCGATGGTCCCTAGCGCAATGAGCGCGCTATTGCCAAGAGATGGTGTTTTTCAGCAGCGTGGTTCTTGTGACCTGCGCGGGACAACCTAATTTTGAAATGTACTAACCGTTCTCTATGGTGCTCTTACGGGCGACCGCGGGATCGCAGTATGATTGCCACCTCTGCGATGATCCTCGTTAATAGGTCCCTCGCTCAGAGCGAATCAGGCATCGATTCATCTCGGTTGTACGATTGACTGGCGCTATGACTCGCACACTCATTCTCGGAGGAACCGCCTGGCTTGGTCGAGAGATAGCCGAGCAGTTGGCGGTTCAAGGCCAGGACGTGACGTGCCTTGCGCGCGGTGAATCTGGAGCAGTCCCACCCGGCGTGACGTTTGTCCGCTCCGACCGGCGATCACCTGGATCCTACGATCCTTGTCTCTGGTGAAGCTTGGGACGAAATCATTGAGCTCAGCGATGACGCGGACCTCGTCGCCGGAGCGCTCGGGGCTTTGGCCGGCAGCACGGCGCATTGGACCTTGGTCTCCTCCGTCTCCGTGTATGCGAGCAATGCTGAACCGGGTGCCGACGAGGACGCCGTCCTCGTTGAGCCGTCCGACCTCGATGATTACGCGCACGCGAAAGTCGCCGCCGAGCGCGCCACGGCGGAGGCGGTGGGTGATCGTCTTCTTATTGCGAGACCGGGCCTGATCGTGGGGCCAGGCGACAAAAGCGATCGGTTCGGCTATTGGGTATCCAGGCTCGCCGCGGCTCCCGAGGAAGCCGTTCTCGTACCGAATGCCGAGGATCGGTACGTGCAGTTCATCGACGTTCGGGACCTTGCCGGATGGCTCATCAGTGCGGGACAGCGCGGCCTGACCGGCGTCTACAACGCCGTCGGGAGCGAACATGAACTCTCCACGGTTCTGCTGGCCGCCGCCCGGGTCGCAGGCCACACGGGCGAACTCATCGCGGCCGAGGACGACTGGCTAACTGCGCACAGTGTCAATTACTGGGCTGGCCCGCGGTCCCTTCCGTTGTGGCTTCCCCGCAGCGACTTCGCCTTCGCTCAGCGCAGCCGCAGCCGCTTTGTCGCAGCGGGCGGAACCGAGCGAGCCCTGCAGGACACGCTCGAGGACGTGCTGGCGGACGAACGGGGCCGTGGACTCGACCGGGAACGCCGATCTGGCCTCACCCAGCAAGAGCAGCGCGTTCTCCTCACTGAGGTCGACGCGTAAAAAACCCGCGACGCAGAACTAGTCAATCGTGCCCCAGAAGCCACGATTAAGAATCCCGTAGAGGGTTCCTCATACGGCCTGTAGTCGCCCCTCGTCCGGCATCGTGTTTCCGCTGCTCGATCGTGGCGCATCATTGAAAGTAGCGGATGATCCGGCGGATCGGTGGCTGGTTAGCGGTTGGTCGTGTTGGCCGTCCCACGCCAACCGATGGCGATACTCCAGCTCGCGAAGCCGACAGCCGCAAGTCCGGCTATCAGAGCAATGACTCGCACAATGTCCGTACTCGCGCCGGCATCGATGACGCCCAGAACCAATTCCTGATTGATCAGCTCGCCCCGTCCCAGGAGCGTGGCGATGACACTCATGAACAGGATAGCCAACGTGGTATTCAGAATCGCCATGCTGGTGGTCCACCGGCCGACGATAAGGATTCTGACCGACAGCGCCGCTCGTGCTGCTATCAAAGTGAACAGGACGCTGATCGCCCAGGGCCACAGGTCGGGGTTGAGGATCGAGACCGGTTCGGCATCCAGCCGCGCGAAGCCTGCGAAGCCATCCCAGAACATCGCTCCCGCCAAGATGGTGAGGCCAATGAGCGAAGCAACGGAGTCTCCGCGGTTGACATGACTACGTGGATAATCCGGCAGGCGATCCACATTCCAATGACCTCTGGAGGTAGTGCCGATGCGCTCGAGGACGGCGAAGAGGAGGGTTAGCCAGAACGTGACGTGCACTGCGACGGAGAGGCCCATGGTGATCCCGGCGGCGATGATCTCGCCGATGGAATCGTTCGAGAAGGATTCGATCAGTGCGACGCCAATGAACGTGACGAGCGGAACTGTTGCGAGAAGTATCTTGAGAAGCCTCGCCCAGGTGAGGTAGTGCCGTGGGCCGATCAGATGCAGTGGCCGGTCGGCGTAGCCAGCGGCCAGGAGCGCGGGGTCGCCGAGCTCTGTCAACACCGCACGTTCAGCATCCACTCGTTTCACGCCCTGTTCGACGCGAGCGTCGATTGCGTCGGCGATGGAGCCTTCGAGCTCGGCCCGAACGTCAGCGTCTGATGCCGTGCCGAGGTTTTTGGTCGTCGCGGTGATGTAGCGCTGGGTGAGTGTGGCGGTCATCTCAGTTCTCCGATGCGGTGAGGGACGCGATCGCAGAAGTCAGCGATCGCCATTCGGCGGTGAGGATCGTGGCGAGAAGGGTGCCTGAATTTGAGGTGCGGTAGAACTTGCGTGGCCTGGCCTCTTCGGTATTCCATTCGCTGTTGAGGTAGCCCTGCTTTTCGAGCCGGCGTAACAGCGGATAGAGCGTGTTGGCATCGGTTGTGAAACCGCGCTGGGCGAGTTCCTCGAGGAGCTTGTAGCCATAGCCCGGTGTGTGAAGAATCTGCAGGCAGGCGAGCACCACTGTTCCCCGGCGTACCTCCTGCAGGTGGGTGTCGAGAGATACGGGGTCGGTCATATCGCTCACGTTACTGTGTGGCAGACACTATTGTCAATCACGCGTGTCAATGCAACGGTCCTGCACGGTCCCGTAGAGGGTTGGCGGATTCAACCGGTCGTCGCAACGATGGGCTTTTCTGGCTCTGACAATAGTCGTTGCATGGCTTGAGCGGGTGTGATGCCGCCGAGCGTTTTGCGGGGTCGATTGTT